>NZ_CP152044.1:0-3713673 GCF_038630825.1 Bacillus sp. FSL K6-0923
ATGGAAAATATTTTGGATCTGTGGAATAAAGCACTTCAAAAAATAGAGACAAAGTTGAGCAAACCTAGTTTTGAGACATGGATGAAATCGACAAAAGCCCATTCTCTTCAAGGTGATACGCTCACAATTACGGCACCTAATGAATTTGCTAGAGACTGGCTCGAATCAAGATATCTCCACTTAATTGCTGATACCATCTACGAACTGACAGGTGAAGAGCTCAGCATTAAATTTATTATTCCTCAAAATCAAGATGAAGTGGAAGCTATGCCAAAGTCTCCAATTAAAAAAATATCTAAAGAAGATCCCGTCGATATTCCACAAAATATGCTGAATCCAAAATATACATTTGATACTTTTGTTATTGGTTCAGGCAACCGATTTGCGCATGCCGCTTCACTTGCTGTTGCGGAAGCACCAGCAAAAGCATATAATCCGCTCTTTATTTATGGGGGCGTTGGTTTAGGAAAGACTCACTTGATGCATGCGATTGGTCATTATGTCATCGACCATAATCCATCAGCCAAAGTGGTCTATCTATCATCTGAAAAATTTACAAATGAATTTATCAACTCAATTCGAGACAACAAAGCTGTCGATTTCCGTAATCGCTATCGGAATGTCGATGTGCTTTTGATAGATGATATTCAATTTTTAGCAGGAAAAGAACAAACACAAGAAGAGTTTTTCCATACATTCAACACACTTCACGAAGAAAGTAAGCAAATCGTCATTTCTAGTGACCGGCCGCCGAAAGAAATTCCGACACTTGAAGACAGATTACGCTCTCGATTTGAATGGGGCCTAATCACAGACATTACCCCGCCAGATTTAGAAACGCGTATTGCGATTTTACGAAAAAAGGCAAAAGCAGAGGGCTTAGACATTCCGAATGAAGTCATGCTTTATATTGCCAATCAAATCGACAGCAACATTCGTGAACTGGAGGGTGCGTTGATTCGTGTCGTTGCTTACTCTTCTTTAATTAATAAAGACATCAATGCGGATCTAGCAGCTGAGGCGCTAAAGGACATCATTCCTTCATCGAAGCCAAGGGTCATTACAATTAAAGATATTCAAAGAATTGTAGGGCAGCAATTTAATATTCGTTTAGAGGATTTCAAAGCGAAGAAACGTACAAAGTCAGTTGCTTATCCAAGACAAATTGCCATGTATCTCTCTAGAGAAATGACCGATTCCTCTCTGCCTAAAATAGGAGAAGAATTTGGAGGTCGTGATCATACGACTGTCATTCATGCTCATGAGAAGATTTCGAAATTAATGGTTGAGGATGAACAGCTTCAGCAGCATGTGAAAGAAATCAAAGAACAATTAAAATAACCTGGCTGATATAATAAGTACGGGAAAATGTGAATAACTAGAACATAGTCATACACAGTCTGTCCACATGTGGATAGGCTGTCTTTCCTTTCTTTTTACCGACTTATCCACATATTCACAAGCCCTACTATTACTTCTACGATTTTTATTAATAAAATATATATACATGTCATTAAGAAAATTTAGGAGGACCACTATGAAATTCACGATTCAAAAAGATCGTCTTGTCGAAAGTGTCCAAGATGTATTAAAGGCCGTATCCTCTAGAACAACGATCCCTATTTTGACAGGGATCAAAATTGTTGCATCTGATGAGGGGGTTTCTCTCACAGGAAGCGACTCTGATATCTCAATTGAATCCTTTATTCCTCAAAGAGATGGAGATTTAGAAGTAATCACGATTGATCGTCCAGGGAGTATTGTGCTTCAGGCCCGCTTCTTTAGTGAAATTGTGAAGAAACTGCCAATGGCTACTGTCGAAATTGAAGTAGAACAAAATCACCTCACCATCATCCGTTCTGGTTCAGCGGAATTTAACTTAAACGGTCTAGATGCTGAGGAATATCCACATCTTCCGCAAATCGAAGAGCATCATGCATTTCAAATTCCGACAGATCTACTTAAAAACTTAATTCGTCAAACCGTTTTTGCAGTGTCCACCTCAGAAACACGACCTATCTTGACAGGTGTAAACTGGAAGGTGGAAAAAGGTGAATTAATATGCACAGCGACGGATAGCCACCGTCTTGCTTTAAGAAAAGCGAAGCTGGATATTGACGAGGAAAGCTCATACAATGTCGTCATTCCAGGGAAGAGCTTAACAGAACTAAGTAGAATCCTTGATGACGGACAAGATCTTGTGAGCATCGTGATTACAGAAACGCAAGTTCTCTTTAAAGCACAAAACGTGTTGTTCTTCTCAAGATTGCTGGATGGTAATTATCCAGATACAGCTCGCCTGATCCCGCAGGAAAGTAAAACAGATGTTGTGGTCAACACGAAGGAATTCCTTCAAGCTATTGATCGTGCATCACTTTTGGCAAGAGAGGGACGTAATAATGTTGTAAAGCTGTCAGCTGATCCTGAACAAAGCCTTGAGATTTCTTCTAATTCACCTGAAATTGGTAAAGTAGTCGAAACGGTTCAAGCAGATGATATTAAAGGGGAGGACCTCAAAATCTCCTTTAGTCCAAAATATATGCTAGATGCGTTAAAAGTATTAGAGGGAACAGAAATTCATGTAAGTTTCACTGGTGCCATGAGACCGTTCCTGTTGCGCACACCAAATGATGATTCAATCTTGCAGTTGATTCTTCCAGTCAGAACATATTAATTCAATCTAAAATAGCTGCTGTGTGAGTGCACAGCAGCTTTTCTTCTCGTTTACCATGCTTTCTTTCATCCCAGTTCGCTTTCCCCCTTTCCTTCTTGTCTTGTTTTTTAGTACAATTAGATATTAGTGATATTGAAAGAGGTCGATACAATGCCTAATCCTATAACCATTGAGAAAGAAATGATTACATTAGGGCAATTTTTGAAATTAGCCGAAGTCATCCAATCTGGCGGAATGGCGAAATGGTTTTTAAGTGAACATGAGGTGTTCATTAATCAAGAGCCAGATAATAGACGGGGACGCAAACTATACCCAGGAGATGTTGTCGAGATAGAAGGTTATGGCACATTTCAAGTTGTGAATTAGAAACGGGTGACAATACATGTACATTCAAAGTCTGGCGTTAACTTCATACCGAAACTATGAACACACCGAGCTTCAATTCGACAACAAGGTGAATGTCATGATCGGTGAGAATGCCCAAGGTAAAACGAACTTGATGGAAGCAATCTATGTATTGTCGATGGCAAAGTCGCATCGTACGTCAAATGATAAAGAACTTATCCGATGGGACCAAGACTATGCTAAAATAGAAGGTAGAGTCATTAAAAAAAATGGTCCACTCCCAATGCAGCTCGTGATCTCCAAAAAAGGGAAAAAGGGCAAGGTCAATCACATTGAACAACAGAAGCTCAGTCATTATGTTGGTGCGCTAAACACCATCATGTTTGCACCAGAGGACTTAAGTCTTGTAAAGGGCAGCCCGCAAATCCGCAGAAGATTCCTCGATATGGAGATTGGACAAGTTTCTGCTGTCTACTTGCATGATTTATCGCTCTATCAAAAAATTCTCTCTCAGCGGAATCATTACTTGAAACAACTGCAGACAAGAAGGCAAACGGATCAAGCGATGCTGGAGGTTTTAACAGAGCAGTTGATTGATGCAGCTGCGAAGGTTGTCAAAAGACGACTGACTTTTACGAAACAGCTCGAAAAATGGGCGCAGCCGTTGCATTTTGGCATATCTAGAGAGCTAGAAACACTCACGCTCCAATACCAAACGGCGATAGAGGTATCAGAAGCGTCAGACTTGTCGAAAATAAAGAATAGCTATGAAGAATCGTTTCAGAAACTAAGAGACAGAGAAATAGACCGAGGAGTGACGTTGTGGGGACCTCACAGAGATGACCTTCTTTTCTTTGTGAATGGTCGGGATGTTCAGACATATGGCTCTCAGGGGCAGCAAAGAACAACAGCTCTTTCACTAAAGCTGGCAGAAATCGACTTGATACACGAAGAAATTGGAGAATATCCCATTCTTCTACTCGATGATGTTTTATCTGAACTTGATGATTACAGACAGTCTCATTTGCTCCATACCATTCAGGGACGTGTACAGACCTTCGTCACCACAACAAGTGTTGAAGGCATCGATCACGCCACCTTGAAAGAAGCGGAAATTTTCAGAGTAGCCAGTGGAAAAGTAATTGACTGATAAATGAGGTGTGGGTCTTGTATATTCATTTAGGTGATGATTGTGTTGTTTCTACACGAGAGATTGTCGCAATTGTTGATTACAAAATGAGGTCGTCTTCTGTTGTAGAAGAGTTTCTTCAAAAACAAGAAGGACAAATCATTTCGTTATCACAAGGGACACCCAAATCCATCGTCGTCACAACTAAATCTGTTTATTACTCTCCTCTTTCCTCAAGCACGCTCAAAAAACGTGCTTCATTTGTGATTGAAATTGAAGTCTAAAAGCTCAATTCATATAAATATATCGTTTAAGAAAAGTGTAGGTGAATGTACGTGGCAATGGAACAGCAACATAATAGTTATGATGAAAATCAGATACAGGTGCTTGAAGGACTAGAAGCTGTTAGAAAACGTCCAGGAATGTACATTGGGTCAACCAGTGCAAAAGGACTTCACCATCTTGTATGGGAAATTGTCGACAACAGTATTGATGAGGCTTTAGCTGGGTATTGCACAGATATTACGGTGCAAATTGAAAAGGATAATAGCATTACAGTGAAAGATAATGGCCGCGGAATTCCTGTTGGGATTCATGAGAAAATGGGACGTCCTGCTGTAGAGGTTATTATGACTGTTCTTCACGCTGGCGGTAAATTTGACGGCAGCGGTTATAAAGTATCTGGCGGTCTGCATGGCGTAGGGGCATCTGTTGTTAATGCGTTATCTACGACCTTAGACGTGACCGTATATCGTGATGGGAAAATTCATTATCAACAATTCAAACGCGGTGTTCCAGCTGGAGATTTAGAGATCATTGGTGAAACAGATGTTACAGGGACAACCACTCATTTTGTGCCAGATCCAGAAATTTTTACTGAAACCATTGAATTTGATTACGACACACTTGCTAACCGTGTACGTGAGTTAGCTTTCTTAACAAAAGGTGTAAACATCATTATTGAAGACTTACGCGAAGGTAAAGAACGACGAAATGAATACTGCTACGAAGGCGGTATTAAGAGCTATGTAGAACATTTAAATCGCTCAAAAGAAGTCGTTCATGAAGAACCTGTTTACATCGAAGGTGAAAAAGACGGAATCACGGTTGAAGTGGCATTACAATATAACGATTCCTATACAAGCAACATCTATTCCTTCGCCAACAATATCAACACGTATGAAGGCGGAACACACGAAGCGGGCTTTAAAACAGGTCTGACGCGTGTCATCAATGATTATGCTCGTAAAAATGGCGTATTCAAAGATGGAGACTCGAATTTGAGCGGTGAAGATGTGCGAGAAGGCTTAACAGCCATTATCTCTATCAAACATCCAGATCCTCAATTCGAAGGACAAACGAAGACAAAGCTTGGGAACTCAGAAGCAAGAACCATTACCGACTCCCTTTTCTCTGAAGCACTTGAGAAATTCCTCTTAGAGAACCCTGATTCTGCAAAGAAAATTGTGGAAAAAGGCGTGATGGCAGCTCGTGCAAGAATGGCTGCCAAAAAGGCACGTGAGCTGACAAGACGTAAAAGTGCACTGGAAGTCTCCAGCTTACCGGGGAAACTAGCGGACTGTTCTTCTAAAGACCCTTCCATCTCTGAACTCTATATCGTAGAGGGAGATTCTGCGGGTGGATCTGCTAAGCAAGGTCGTGATCGTCACTTCCAAGCAATCTTACCGTTAAGAGGGAAGATCCTAAACGTTGAAAAAGCGCGACTAGATAAAATTCTATCGAACAACGAGGTTCGTTCAATGATTACAGCGTTAGGAACTGGAATCGGAGAAGACTTCAATTTAGAGAAAGCTCGCTATCACAAAGTTGTGATTATGACCGATGCCGATGTGGATGGAGCGCACATTCGAACGCTGCTTTTAACATTCTTCTATCGCTACATGCGTGAAATCATTGAAAACGGTTATGTGTATATTGCACAGCCGCCTTTATATAAAGTGCAGCAAGGAAAACGTGTTGAGTACGTGTATAACGATAAACAGCTAGATGAGCTGTTGAAATCACTTTCTCAAACACCAAAACCTGGACTTCAGCGTTATAAAGGTCTTGGAGAAATGAATGCTTCTCAGCTTTGGGAAACAACAATGGATCCGGATGCGAGAACACTTCTTCAAGTGACACTTGAGGATGCAATCGATGCTGATGAGACATTTGAAATGCTCATGGGAGATAAAGTAGAGCCGAGAAGAAACTTTATCGAAGAAAATGCGCAATACGTGAAAAACCTCGATATTTAGATCCCTACTGAGAACAACCTTATTTCTTGTTTGGAATAAGGTTGTTTTTCAAGAAATAGGGGCGTGTAACCAATGTCCTGTTTTTCCGTGTTTTCGTTGATTTTCTAGTAAATAAATGTGTATAAAGACGAGATTATTGATATAATGGAGAATAGTCTTGTGAAGATAAATACATATTTTACTCCCACATAATTTATTTCATGTGATACGTAAAGGGAGGTTCTTATAGTGAGTGAACAACATACACCAAATGTACGCGAAGTGAATATTAGTCAGGAAATGCGTACGTCTTTTTTAGATTATGCAATGAGTGTGATTGTGTCGCGTGCATTACCAGATGTGCGTGACGGATTAAAGCCCGTGCATCGAAGAATTTTGTATGCGATGAATGACCTAGGTATGACAAGTGATAAACCATTTAAGAAATCTGCACGTATTGTCGGGGAAGTTATCGGTAAGTATCACCCTCATGGTGACAGTGCTGTATACGAAGCGATGGTTCGTATGGCGCAAGACTTCAACTATCGTTATATGTTAGTAGATGGTCATGGAAACTTTGGTTCAGTCGATGGAGACGGAGCAGCGGCGATGCGTTACACCGAGGCACGTTTATCGAAGATTTCTATGGAAATCCTCCGTGATATCACTAAGGATACCATTGATTATCAGGATAACTATGACGGCAGTGAAAGAGAGCCAATGGTGATGCCTGCAAGATTCCCGAACTTGTTGGTCAACGGAGCGACAGGAATTGCTGTAGGCATGGCGACTAATATTCCACCGCACCAACTAGGTGAAGTGATTGATGGGGTATTGGCTATCAGTCAAAACCCGGAAATGACCACACAGGAGCTTATGGATATCATTCCAGGTCCAGATTTCCCAACAGCAGGTCAAATCATTGGTCGAAGTGGTATTCGAAAGGCGTATGAAACAGGGCGCGGCTCTATTACATTAAGAGCAAAATCGAATATTGAGGAAACATCTAGTGGTAAACAGCGCATTGTTATCAATGAGATTCCTTACCAAGTCAACAAAGCCCGTTTAATTGAAAAAATTGCTGATCTTGTACGTGATAAAAAGATTGATGGCATTACAGATTTGCGTGATGAATCAGACCGTAATGGTATGCGTATTGTCATTGAACTGCGTAGAGATGCAAACGTCCATGTTCTATTAAACAATCTTTATAAACAAACGACACTTCAAACGTCATTTGGTATCAACTTATTAGCACTTGTTGATGGACAGCCGAAAGTCTTGTCCCTCAAACAATGTCTTGAGTATTATCTAGAGCATCAAAAAGTGATCATTCGCAGAAGAACAGCGTATGAGCTGCGTAAAGCAGAAGCAAGAGCACACATTTTAGAAGGTCTGAGAATTGCACTTGATCACTTAGATGAAGTCATTGCTTTAATTAGAGGCTCTCAAACTGCGGAAATCGCAAGAAATGGTTTGATGGAAAACTATAGCTTGTCTGAAAAACAAGCACAGGCCATTCTTGATATGCGACTTCAGCGTTTGACTGGTCTAGAACGAGAAAAGATAGAAGATGAATATAAAGGACTTGTTGATTTGATTGCTGAATTAAAAGCCATTTTAGCAGACAATGAGAAAGTACTTGAAATCATTAGAGAAGAATTAACAGAAATTAAAGAACGCTTCAATGATACGCGTCGTACTGAAATTGTGACAGCGGGTATTGAAACAATTGAAGACGAAGATTTGATTCCTGTCGAGAACATCGTGATTACGCTGACGCATAATGGTTATATCAAGCGTCTCCCAGCGTCTACATACCGCAGTCAAAAAAGAGGCGGTAAAGGTGTCCAAGGAATGGGAACCAACGAAGATGATTTCGTTGAACAGTTGATTTCAACATCGACCCACGATACGATTCTTTTCTTCTCTAATAAAGGGAAGGTTTATCGTGCGAAAGGGTACGAGATTCCTGAATTCGGACGGACAGCGAAAGGGATTCCGATCATTAACCTTCTTGAAGTAGAAAAGGGAGAATGGATTAACGCCATTATTCCTGTAAGCGAATTTGATGAAAATTCGTATCTCTTCTTTACAACAAGACACGGTGTATCAAAACGGACGACATTGTCTCAGTTCGCTAACATTCGAAACAACGGTCTTATTGCACTTAGCCTTCGTGACGAGGATGAACTGATGGCTGTTCGTTTAACCAATGGAGAAAAACAAATCATCATTGGAACGAAAAAGGGAATGCTGATCCGTTTTGACGAGACTGATGTTCGAGAAATGGGACGTACGGCAGCTGGAGTGAAAGGGATCACACTTTCCGAAGATGACATTGTCGTAGGTATGGAAATCCTTGAGCCAGATGCAAACGTATTGATTGTAACTGAAAAAGGATATGGCAAACTAACCCCTGAAAAAGAATACCGTGTTCAAAGTCGTGGCGGTAAAGGTCTTAAAACGTGCAAAATCACTGACAATAACGGCCCACTTGTCACAGTGAAAGCAACTAATGCTGAAGCCGAAGAAGACTTGATGATTATTACAGGAAGCGGTGTAATCATTCGTATGGCCGTTTCTGACATTTCGACAACAGGTCGAGTCACTCAAGGTGTTCGCCTAATCCGTCTCGGTGATGAGGAACATGTCGCAACAGTGGCATTAGTTGAACAATCACAAGAAGACGATGAAGATGATGAAGAGAACGTAGAAAATATAGAGTCAAATCAAGAGCAATCTGAGTAAAAATAAAGCCGGTTCTACACCGGCTTTATTTTTTTGAAAAAACACCACTTTTTTTGAAATTTATAATGCTTTTTTCATAGATATGTGTTAATCTTTCAAAAGAGCAAAAAGAGGCTCTATTTTTTATCTCATTCCCCAGTAAAAACTTCTTAGAAAAACAAAATGTTTTTTAAGAAAAATGTTGACTGTTGATAGAGATATATGATATATTTAAGTGGTCGCTTTAAGAGAGTGACACACAAGTTCTTTGAAAACTAAACAAGACAAAACGTACCTGTTAATTCGAGTTTTTATAAAAAAATCCTATGTAATATCATAGGTAGTCAGTCAAACGCTGACGAAAAACAAAACTTCGGTTTTGTACTTTTTCGGAGAGTTTGATCCTGGCTCAGGACGAACGCTGGCGGCGTGCCTAATACATGCAAGTCGAGCGAACAGAAGGGAGCTTGCTCCCGGATGTTAGCGGCGGACGGGTGAGTAACACGTGGGTAACCTGCCTGTAAGACTGGGATAACTCCGGGAAACCGGAGCTAATACCGGATAGTTCCTTGAACCGCATGGTTCAAGGATGAAAGACGGTTTCGGCTGTCACTTACAGATGGACCCGCGGCGCATTAGCTAGTTGGTGGGGTAATGGCTCACCAAGGCGACGATGCGTAGCCGACCTGAGAGGGTGATCGGCCACACTGGGACTGAGACACGGCCCAGACTCCTACGGGAGGCAGCAGTAGGGAATCTTCCGCAATGGACGAAAGTCTGACGGAGCAACGCCGCGTGAGTGATGAAGGTTTTCGGATCGTAAAGCTCTGTTGTTAGGGAAGAACAAGTGCGAGAGTAACTGCTCGCACCTTGACGGTACCTAACCAGAAAGCCACGGCTAACTACGTGCCAGCAGCCGCGGTAATACGTAGGTGGCAAGCGTTGTCCGGAATTATTGGGCGTAAAGGGCTCGCAGGCGGTTTCTTAAGTCTGATGTGAAAGCCCCCGGCTCAACCGGGGAGGGTCATTGGAAACTGGGAAACTTGAGTGCAGAAGAGGAGAGTGGAATTCCACGTGTAGCGGTGAAATGCGTAGAGATGTGGAGGAACACCAGTGGCGAAGGCGACTCTCTGGTCTGTAACTGACGCTGAGGAGCGAAAGCGTGGGGAGCGAACAGGATTAGATACCCTGGTAGTCCACGCCGTAAACGATGAGTGCTAAGTGTTAGGGGGTTTCCGCCCCTTAGTGCTGCAGCTAACGCATTAAGCACTCCGCCTGGGGAGTACGGTCGCAAGACTGAAACTCAAAGGAATTGACGGGGGCCCGCACAAGCGGTGGAGCATGTGGTTTAATTCGAAGCAACGCGAAGAACCTTACCAGGTCTTGACATCCTCTGACAACCCTAGAGATAGGGCTTTCCCTTCGGGGACAGAGTGACAGGTGGTGCATGGTTGTCGTCAGCTCGTGTCGTGAGATGTTGGGTTAAGTCCCGCAACGAGCGCAACCCTTGATCTTAGTTGCCAGCATTTAGTTGGGCACTCTAAGGTGACTGCCGGTGACAAACCGGAGGAAGGTGGGGATGACGTCAAATCATCATGCCCCTTATGACCTGGGCTACACACGTGCTACAATGGACAGAACAAAGGGCTGCGAGACCGCAAGGTTTAGCCAATCCCATAAATCTGTTCTCAGTTCGGATCGCAGTCTGCAACTCGACTGCGTGAAGCTGGAATCGCTAGTAATCGCGGATCAGCATGCCGCGGTGAATACGTTCCCGGGCCTTGTACACACCGCCCGTCACACCACGAGAGTTTGCAACACCCGAAGTCGGTGAGGTAACCTTTATGGAGCCAGCCGCCGAAGGTGGGGCAGATGATTGGGGTGAAGTCGTAACAAGGTAGCCGTATCGGAAGGTGCGGCTGGATCACCTCCTTTCTAAGGATATATGGAGCAGTGTGCGTTTTCGTCTTGTTTAGTTTTGAAGGAACTTGCAAAAGATCCTACAACATCATATCTTCGATATGAAAGATGGGCCTGTAGCTCAGCTGGTTAGAGCGCACGCCTGATAAGCGTGAGGTCGGTGGTTCGAGTCCACTCAGGCCCACCATCTTCTATTAAATCGGGGCCTTAGCTCAGCTGGGAGAGCGCCTGCCTTGCACGCAGGAGGTCAGCGGTTCGATCCCGCTAGGCTCCACCAACGTGTTCTTTGAAAACTAGATAACAATAAGTAATACATTCACATTGAATGCAATGCAAAGTTCATCACACATAGTGATTCTTTCTAAAGTAAGAAATGGTTAAGTTAGAAAGGGCGCACGGTGGATGCCTTGGCACTAGGAGCCGATGAAGGACGGGACGAACACCGATATGCTTCGGGGAGCTGTAAGCAAGCTTTGATCCGGAGATTTCCGAATGGGGAAACCCACTGCTCGTAATGGAGTAGTATCCATACTTGAATACATAGAGTATGAGAAGGCATACCCGGGGAACTGAAACATCTAAGTACCCGGAGGAAGAGAAAGCAAATGCGATTCCCTGAGTAGCGGCGAGCGAAACGGGAACAGCCCAAACCAAGAGGCTTGCCTCTTGGGGTTGTAGGACACTCTATACGGAGTTACAAAGGAACGATATAAGCGAAGAGGTCTGGAAAGGCCCGCCAAAGAAGGTAACAGCCCTGTAACTGAAATGTTGTTCTCTCCAGAGTGGATCCTGAGTACGGCGGAACACGTGAAATTCCGTCGGAATCCGGGAGGACCATCTCCCAAGGCTAAATACTCCCTAGTGACCGATAGTGAACCAGTACCGTGAGGGAAAGGTGAAAAGCACCCCGGAAGGGGAGTGAAATAGATCCTGAAACCGTGTGCCTACAAGTAGTCAGAGCCCGTTAAAGGGTGATGGCGTGCCTTTTGTAGAATGAACCGGCGAGTTACGATCCCGTGCAAGGTTAAGCAGAAGATGCGGAGCCGCAGCGAAAGCGAGTCTGAATAGGGCGCATGAGTACGTGGTCGTAGACCCGAAACCAGGTGATCTACCCATGTCCAGGGTGAAGTTCAGGTAACACTGAATGGAGGCCCGAACCCACGCACGTTGAAAAGTGCGGGGATGAGGTGTGGGTAGGGGTGAAATGCCAATCGAACCTGGAGATAGCTGGTTCTCTCCGAAATAGCTTTAGGGCTAGCCTCAAGGTAAGAGTCTCGGAGGTAGAGCACTGATTGGACTAGGGGCCCCTACCGGGTTACCGAATTCAGTCAAACTCCGAATGCCGATGACTTATCCTTGGGAGTCAGACTGCGAGTGATAAGATCCGTAGTCGAAAGGGAAACAGCCCAGACCGCCAGCTAAGGTCCCAAAGTATACGTTAAGTGGAAAAGGATGTGGAGTTGCTTAGACAACCAGGATGTTGGCTTAGAAGCAGCCACCATTTAAAGAGTGCGTAATAGCTCACTGGTCGAGTGACTCTGCGCCGAAAATGTACCGGGGCTAAACGTATCACCGAAGCTGCGGACTGTTCTTACGAACAGTGGTAGGAGAGCGTTCTAAGTGCTGTGAAGTCAGACCGGAAGGACTGGTGGAGCGCTTAGAAGTGAGAATGCCGGTATGAGTAGCGAAAGACGGGTGAGAATCCCGTCCACCGAATGCCTAAGGTTTCCTGAGGAAGGCTCGTCCGCTCAGGGTTAGTCGGGACCTAAGCCGAGGCCGAAAGGCGTAGGCGATGGACAACAGGTTGATATTCCTGTACCACCTCCTCACCATTTGAGCAATGGGGGGACGCAGGAGGATAGGGTAAGCGCGGTATTGGATATCCGCGTCCAAGCAGTTAGGCTGGGAAATAGGCAAATCCGTTTCCCGTGAAGGCTGAGCTGTGATGGCGAGCGAAATTTAGTAGCGAAGTTCCTGATTCCACACTGCCAAGAAAAGCCTCTAGCGAGGTGAGAGGTGCCCGTACCGCAAACCGACACAGGTAGGCGAGGAGAGAATCCTAAGGTGATCGAGAGAACTCTCGTTAAGGAACTCGGCAAAATGACCCCGTAACTTCGGGAGAAGGGGTGCTTCTTAGGGTGTTAAAGCCCCGAGAAGCCGCAGTGAATAGGCCCAGGCGACTGTTTAGCAAAAACACAGGTCTCTGCGAAGCCGTAAGGCGAAGTATAGGGGCTGACGCCTGCCCGGTGCTGGAAGGTTAAGAGGAGCGCTTAGCGTAAGCGAAGGTGCGAATTGAAGCCCCAGTAAACGGCGGCCGTAACTATAACGGTCCTAAGGTAGCGAAATTCCTTGTCGGGTAAGTTCCGACCCGCACGAAAGGCGCAACGATCTGGGCACTGTCTCAACGAGAGACTCGGTGAAATTATAGTACCTGTGAAGATGCAGGTTACCCGCGACAGGACGGAAAGACCCCGTGGAGCTTTACTGCAGCCTGATATTGAATGTTGGTACAGCTTGTACAGGATAGGTAGGAGCCTTGGAAACCGGAGCGCTAGCTTCGGTGGAGGCATCGGTGGGATACTACCCTGGCTGTATTGACCTTCTAACCCGCTGCCCTTATCGGGCAGGGAGACAGTGTCAGGTGGGCAGTTTGACTGGGGCGGTCGCCTCCTAAAATGTAACGGAGGCGCCCAAAGGTTCCCTCAGAATGGTTGGAAATCATTCGCAGAGTGTAAAGGCACAAGGGAGCTTGACTGCGAGACCTACAAGTCGAGCAGGGACGAAAGTCGGGCTTAGTGATCCGGTGGTTCCGCATGGAAGGGCCATCGCTCAACGGATAAAAGCTACCCCGGGGATAACAGGCTTATCTCCCCCAAGAGTCCACATCGACGGGGAGGTTTGGCACCTCGATGTCGGCTCATCGCATCCTGGGGCTGTAGTCGGTCCCAAGGGTTGGGCTGTTCGCCCATTAAAGCGGTACGCGAGCTGGGTTCAGAACGTCGTGAGACAGTTCGGTCCCTATCCGTCGCGGGCGCAGGAAATTTGAGAGGAGCTGTCCTTAGTACGAGAGGACCGGGATGGACGCACCGCTGGTGTACCAGTTGTTCTGCCAAGGGCATCGCTGGGTAGCTATGTGCGGACGGGATAAGTGCTGAAAGCATCTAAGCATGAAGCCCCCCTCAAGATGAGATTTCCCATTCCGCAAGGAAGTAAGATCCCTGAAAGATGATCAGGTTGATAGGTCTGAGGTGGAAGCGTGGTGACACGTGGAGCTGACAGATACTAATAGATCGAGGACTTAACCTATATTCTATTGTGAAGTTTGAACATTGTTATCTAGTTTTGAGAGAACATTCTCTCCATCAGGTTTGGTGGCGATAGCGAAGAGGTCACACCCGTTCCCATACCGAACACGGAAGTTAAGCTCTTCAGCGCCGATGGTAGTTGGGGGTCTCCCCCTGTGAGAGTAGGACGCCGCCAAGCTTGTCTAAGGATCAGTTCCATTAGGAACTGGTCTTTTTTGTTTTTTCTTCTAATAGCATCATGATATAAGCTGGGAACTTCTCTTCGGCAATCTCCATGTAGCGCTCAATCATGACGTAATCATCACTAATGTATTGAGAGAGTAGCTCGTACCACCATTCAGTTTCGTAGCGGGCAATCATACTAAGGTTATACATTAATAAGTAATGGCTGATGACCTCAGGAATCCCTAAAAAGGAATCACGCGTTGACGGAATATACCATTGATCCATTTCTAAATCATAATGAAGATGAGTGGCGAGCGCTGGATTTTCTTCTAGTGATACATCAAATGTCAGCTTTTTCGCTTCTCTCTGTCTGAGTTTCCAACTTGTATGAAACTCAAAATATTCAATAAAGCGTTCAGCAGACATGTTATAAAGCAATGGAATATGATCTTGAATCATCATCCCATTGGCCTTTTCCACCTTAACTAATGTAGAGGGCTGTTTTTGAAACTCTAGAATATGACTCATTTCCGGTATCTTTGAAAGGAGATGAATCATCGTAAATCGCTCATCTTCAAGTCCATTTAAATGAAATAGATGCTTTAACACATGCATGCATAGTCCATTTCGCTGAATTTTCACCTCATCTTCACTAAAACGGTAATGCTGCTTCTTTCTCTTTCTCGATGTTACACCATGGGCTAAAACAGAGGTTTGAGAAGGATAGTGAGGGTCAACTGTCAGTAAACATGCCTTTAGCAACTGAGCCATTCCATAAAACAATAAAATGGGCTTCAGTTCGAGTGGAGCGATAGCTGCCTGTTCATAGAACGTATGACCATGCTTTAAAAAATAAATAAACCGTTCACAGTTTTTATAGGCTTGCTGGTTTGCATCTTGAATGCTCTGTTTCTCATATTGTTGATATAGAAACTTTTGGGAAGTTTCGAGTGAGTAAAAACGTTTTAAATCCTTCCATCCTGAACTTTTCATCTTCTTCCTCAACTCTCTTTATATTTTCTAAAAATTGCAACTGTTTGTTGCTTCCTTGACATGCTGTTTGCTAGTTGATAATCTACATATAATATTTTGCCGAAAAGAGGGGGATTTACTAATGTGGGAAAGTAAATTTTCAAAAGAAGGTTTGACGTTTGACGATGTTTTGCTTGTTCCAGCTAAGTCTGAAGTACTTCCGCGAGATGTCGATTTATCAGTTGAGTTAACAAGCACATTAAAACTAAACATTCCAATTATCAGTGCAGGAATGGACACGGTGACTGAATCACAAATGGCGATTGCAATGGCACGTCAAGGTGGTCTTGGTATCATTCATAAGAACATGTCTATTGAGCAACAAGCAGAGCAAGTGGATAAAGTAAAACGTTCAGAGCGCGGCGTTATTACAAATCCATTCTTCTTAACACCTGAGCATCAAGTATTTGATGCAGAGCACCTAATGGGTAAGTACCGTATTTCAGGTGTACCAATCGTAAATAACATAGAAGATCAAAAGCTTGTCGGTATTATTACGAACCGTGACCTTCGATTTATTTCGGATTATTCAATGAAGATTAGCGATGTGATGACAAAAGAGGAACTTGTGACAGCTTCTGTAGGTACGACGCTAGAAGAAGCTGAAAAAATTCTACAGCAATATAAAATTGAAAAATTACCTCTTTTAGATGACGAAGGAACGTTAAAAGGTCTCATCACCATCAAAGATATTGAAAAAGTGATCGAATTCCCTAACTCCTCTAAAGATGCACATGGCCGTTTAATTGTTGGTGCCGCTGTTGGTGTCACTGGCGATACAATGACTCGTGTAAGAAAATTAGTCGAAGCCAATGTGGATGTCGTTGTCATTGATACGGCACATGGTCATTCACAAGGTGTTCTAAACACTGTATCGAAAATCCGTGAAACATATCCTTCTCTTAATATCATTGCTGGTAATGTTGCAACAGCCGAAGCAACTAAAGCATTGTTTGAAGCAGGAGCAGATATTGTGAAAGTCGGTATCGGACCAGGATCTATTTGTACAACACGTGTTGTTGCAGGCGTTGGTGTACCACAAATCACAGCGATCTATGATTGTGCAACAGAAGCAAGAAAACACGGTAAAGCTATTATTGCAGATGGTGGAATTAAATATTCAGGTGATATCGTAAAAGCTCTAGCATCTGGTGGACATGCTGTAATGCTTGGAAGCCTTCTAGCTGGTACATCTGAAAGCCCAGGAGACACAGAAATTTTCCAAGGTAGACGCTTCAAAGTATATCGCGGTATGGGCTCAGTCGCTGCAATGGAAAAAGGAAGTAAAGATCGTTACTTCCAAGAAGATAATAAAAAATTCGTTCCAGAAGGTATTGAAGGCCGTACACCATACAAAGGACCAGTTGTTGATACAGTGTATCAACTCGTTGGCGGTATCCGCTCTGGTATGGGCTATTGTGGAACACAGGACTTACGCTCTCTTAGAGAAGATGCACAGTTCATTCGAATGACTGGTGCAGGGCTTCGTGAGAGTCATCCACATGATGTACAAATTACAAAAGAATCACCAAACTACACAATTTCTTGATAAATTGTGACAATCAAATTACATTTGACAGGGTCTATGACTCTGTCTATTTTTTTTGTCTTTATTGTGATAAAATTTATACTGTTGTGTTGAAATAAGCCCTTGTGGATTAAATATATATGAAATATGTCGAAAAAGATGATAACGGAGGTATGACGATTGAACAGCAAGATATTGAAACAGCTTATGGTCTCTATCCTTGCTCTGGCATTGATTGTGACAGCATTTACACCAATGTCCAAAGCAAAAGCAGCTGAAGATCCATTCAATGTGAATGCGAAAGCAGCGATCCTAATTGAAGCTTCTACAGGTAAGATCCTTTATAGTAAGAACGCAGAACAAAGACTGCCTATTGCAAGTATGGCAAAGATGATGACAGAGTATCTATTACTAGAGGCGATTGCTGAAGGCAAAGTGAAATGGGATCAAACGTATACGCCAGATGATTATGTATACGAAATTTCTCAGGACCGCAGTTTATCAAACGTTCCTTTGAGAAAAGATGGCTCGTATACAGTGAAAGAACTTTATCAAGCAACGGCTATTTATTCGGCAAATGCAGCAGCAATTGGCTTAGCAGAAGTGATTGCTGGATCAGAATCGAAGTTCGTTGAAAAAATGAATGCAAAAGCGAAAGAACTAGGTTTAACAAATTACAAATTCGTGAATGCAACTGGACTAGAAAATAAAGACTTACATGGCAAACAGCCAAAGGGTACAGGTCCTGATGAAGAAAGTGAAGTATCTGCGAAAGATATGGCATTGCTTGCACAGCATCTCATCAAAGACCATCCAGAAATCCTTGAAACATCAAGTATTGCGAAAACAAAGTTCAGAGAAGGCACAGACGATGAAATGGACATGCCTAACTGGAACTTCATGCTTAAAGGACTTGTGAAGGAATATGAAGGTGTAGACGGCTTAAAGACAGGTTCTACAGATTCAGCTGGTTCTAGCTTCACAGGTACCGCTAAACAAGGTGACATGCGTGTCATCGCAGTGATCTTGAATGCAAAAGGTAATCTTCATACAGCACGTTTCGACGTGGCGAAAAAACTGTTCGATTATGCGTTTAAAAACTTCACAATGAAAGAAATGTACAAAAAAGGTCAACAGATCAAAGGACATGAAAACATCGAAGTCGACAAAGGCAAAGACAAAGAAGTACCTGTCGTTACGAAAGAAGCTTTCTCTGTGCCAGTAAAAAATGGCGACGAAAAGAGCTTCAAAGCAAAAGTAAATATCGAGAAAACGAAACTAGAAGCTCCTATGAAAAAAGGAACGAAGGTTGGCATGCTGACGACTTCTTATTCAGGTGATGAGAAGGACTACGGCTATTTGAATAAAGATCAATCAGGTGTTGAGCTAATAACGAAAACAGGCGATGAAAAAGCAAACTGGTTCATCCTTGCAATGCGTAGTGTAGGTGGATTCTTCGCTGGCATTTGGGGCGGAATCGTTGACACAGTAAAAGGTTGGTTCTAATAAAAAACTGCTCTCTATGTATGAGAGCAGTTTTTTATCGTTAAAAGAAAAGCGATTGTTTGTGATTTTGAGGAGTGGACACGGCTTGCTGAAAAATACCACATAATTTTTCCACGCCTTCAGATAGCGCTTTTTCATTCACATAAGAAAAGCTGAGGCGGATATAGTTTTGCTTCGGCTCCCCAGGATAGCACACAGAGCCAGGCAGAAAGGTGATTTGCTGTTTGCGTGCCTCATGCAGCAGTGCACGTGTATCAACCCAGGAAGGAAAGCTAAGCCATAAATTGAGCCCACCCTGAGGGTTTTGCCACGTCACATCTTTTGGTGCATGCTTCGTTAACACATCTATCATTAAATCACGTCTCACCTTCAAGGCGGTTCGCAGCTTTTTTGTATGATCAATCATTTTCTTTGAAGTCAGAAATGGCAGAATGGCTTTTTGTGTGAGAAGAGGGCTGCCTAAATCATTATTGGCCTTTGCAGCTAATAAACGATTAAATATCGAGCCTGAAGCAGTAATAATCCCAATTCTGCATCCTGGAGCAAGTGTTTTACTTAAACCGCGTAAATAAATGACATGTCCATCATGATCCAGACTTTTAATAGGTGCAGGCGGCTTCTTTTCGAAATATAGCTCACGATAAGGATCATCCTCTACAATGAGACAATCAATACTTTGAGCCAGTAAGAGAAGTTGTTTTCTGCGTTTCATTGACATACTTGCGCCTGTCGGACTGTGAAAAGTAGGAATCGTGTAGATGAGCTTTGGTTTATACTTATCACAAATGCTTTGAAGCTGCTTCATGTTCATTCCTTCATGATCAACAGGGACTGTAATAATTCTTGCCCCTCTACCCATAAAGACATCAATGGCGCCTGGATAGGTTGGTGCTTCCATGACAACTACATCATCAGGACCGATAAACGCACGTGCGACCAAATCAAGCCCTTGCTGAGAACCACTAGTTACAAGGATATTCTCAGGAGTAGAAGGCACATCCAACTTTTCTAAAAAAGACTGAATGACTTGCCGAAGCTGAAGATCCCCTTGAATTTCCCCATACTTAGACATGATTTGAGGATGTCTGGCTAGGACATGCTGCATTTCCTTTTCTAAATACCGGTTTGGCAAAAGCCCTGGATCGATCATAGAGGAAGAAAGGTTGATCGCTTCTTCGACATAGTGATACTGAGCAAATTGAGATCGTGGTAAATAATCCGGAATGGATAACTGCCAGTCAAAAGAGGTAGATGACGGAACCGGAACATCTGACTGCTTTTGCAGCTCATCCACAAACGTTCCTTTTCCTTGCACAGTCGTTAAATATCCGTCGTCCTTCAGCCGAGTGTATGCCTTTGCTGCCGTGACAAGACTCACATTCAGCTGCTTTGCCAAATCACGCACAGTTGGCAGCTTATCTCCCTGTTGAAGCAAACCCGATTGGATATGATCAATGATTGAAAAGTAAATCTGATTTGAAAGCGATGTATCAGAATGTCGATGGATATCAATATGCATGAGAAACCTCCATTGAGTGCAAAATTGTTATACATGAATTTGAATTGTTATAGTTGTATTATAGCATGTAAATGACACTTCAAAGAAAGAATGACATATTTTTAGTAGGTAATCGTTTATATACAAGGGTTTAAGCTTTTTTTTTGGCTAATTGAATTGTTATACTATTCTCTTTATTGTTATACTGTCTCGCTTGTATGATAAAGGGGTAAATCAATCGAATTGACAAATGGGAGGAAACTATTGTGAGCAATAAGGGAACTGAACGAGTGAAACGTGGAATGGCAGAAATGCAAAAGGGTGGCGTCATTATGGATGTCGTCAATGCTGAACAGGCAAAGATTGCAGAAGAAGCAGGTGCGGTGGCAGTTATGGCACTAGAACGCGTACCAGCTGATATCCGTGCAGCCGGCGGTGTTGCCCGTATGGCAGACCCAAGAATCGTAGAAGAAGTACAAAATGCAGTAACGATTCCAGTCATGGCAAAAGCACGTATCGGCCATATCGTCGAGGCTCGTGTTCTTGAAGCACTTGGTGTTGATTATATTGATGAGAGTGAAGTGCTGACGCCCGCAGATGAGGAGTTCCATTTAAATAAAAATGAATACACAGTACCTTTCGTTTGTGGTTGCCGTGATTTAGGTGAAGCAACCCGTCGTATTGCAGAAGGCGCTTCTATGCTTCGTACAAAAGGAGAGCCTGGGACAGGCAACATTGTAGAAGCTGTCCGTCATATGAGAAAGGTCAATGCTCAAATTCGTAAAGTAGCAGCAATGAGTGAAGATGAATTGATGACAGAAGCGAAGAACCTAGGAGCACCGTACGAATTATTGCTTCAAATCAAAAAAGACGGCAAGCTCCCAGTTGTTAACTTTGCAGCGGGAGGCGTTGCGACACCAGCCGATGCTGCGTTAATGATGCAGCTTGGAGCAGACGGTGTATTTGTTGGATCTGGTATTTTTAAATCAGACAATCCAGCGAAATTTGCAAAAGCCATTGTTGAAGCAACGACTCACTTCACAGATTACCGTCTCATTGCAGAACTTTCAAAAGAGCTTGGAACAGCCATGAAAGGAATTGAAATCTCAAATCTATTGCCAGAAGAGCGTATGCAAGAGCGTGGCTGGTAATTAAGGGAGCGGCAAACGAACATGCTAACAATTGGTGTACTAGGGCTTCAAGGAGCCGTGAGAGAGCATATTCAATCGATTGAAGCCTGTGGCGCAGAAGGGAAGATCATCAAACGAGCAGAAGAGCTAGCATCTGTTGACGGTCTTATTATTCCTGGTGGAGAAAGTACGACGATGAGAAGACTTATGGATACGTACCAATTCATTGAACCGATCAAATCGTTCGCTGCAGAAGGGAAACCGATTTTCGGAACATGTGCCGGTTTGATTATGCTGGCAACGCATATAGAAGATCGAGACGATGCCCATCTTGGACTGTTACATGTATCTGTTGCACGGAATTCATTTGGCAGACAGGTAGACAGCTTTGAAGCAGATTTAGAAGTAAAAGGACTGGATGCGCCGTTTACGGGAGTGTTCATCCGTGCGCCTCATATTATCAGCGCAGATGAGAGTGTAGACATCATGGCCGAATATGATGGCAGGATTGTGATGGCGAAGGAAAACAATATCTTAGGCTGTTCTTTTCATCCAGAGCTGACAGACGACCACCGATTAACACAGCTGTTTGTTGAAATGGTGAAGTCCTATAAAACGAAGCTCGCTGTATAAAACGGTTGAAAAGAGATAAAACTTATAGTACATTAAAATCACAATCAAAGATCGAAAAAGCGTTGACGGGAAATAGTAAGAAGCCCCTCTTTCTCAGAGAGCCGATGGTTGGTGCGAATCGGTGAAAGATGCAGTCTGAATCCATCCTTGAGCGAAATGCTGAAACACGAAAAAGTAAGCATTTACGGTGATACCGTTACAGAGGAAAGAGGAAAGCATGCTTCTGCATGTTTTCAATCAGGGTGGCAACGCGAGAGCTCTCGTCCCTTTCATGGGATGAGGGCTCTTTTTATTTTTCGATAAAAAAAGGAGTGTTACACATGCTGGATATTAAACAACTGCGCACGGACTTTGATCAAATCAAAGAAAAATTAGCACACCGAGGCGAAGATTTAGCAGATTTTGATAAGTTTGGTGAGCTGGATCAAAAAAGAAGAGAACTAATCGGAAAAACAGAAGAATTAAAGAGCCGAAGAAATGAAGTATCACAGCAAGTGGCTGTTCTAAAAAGAGAAAAGAAAGACGCCGATCACATTATTCAAGAAATGCGTGAGGTAGGAGATGAGATTAAGAAGCTGGATGATGAGCTAAGAACAGTAGAAGAAAGCTTGCAACACATCTTATTCTCTATTCCGAATATCCCTCATGACACTGTACCCGTTGGGGAAACAGAAGATGACAACGTGGAAGTGAGAAAATGGGGCAAACAGCCTGCATTCTCATTTGAGCCAAAGCCACATTGGGACGTAGCGGATGAACTAAACATTCTCGATTTTGAACGTGCAGGAAAAGTCACAGGAAGCCGTTTCGTTTTTTATAAAGGGCTAGGCGCACGCTTAGAGCGCGCACTATACAACTTTATGCTCGATTTGCACGTAGATGAGTTTGGTTTTACTGAAGTGCTTCCACCTTACATGGTCAATAGAGCAAGCATGACAGGGACTGGACAGCTTCCAAAATTCGAAGAGGATGCCTTTAAAATCCGTGAAGAAGATTATTTCCTCATTCCAACAGCTGAAGTACCTATTACCAACATGCACCGTGATGAAATTCTTGAAGGGGAACAGCTGCCAATCAATTATGCAGCATTCAGTGCTTGCTTTAGATCAGAGGCTGGATCTGCCGGCAGAGATACACGCGGACTTATCCGTCAGCATCAATTTAATAAGGTAGAGCTTGTGAAATTTGTAAGACCTGAAGATTCTTATGAAGAATTAGAGAAACTAACAAACCAAGCAGAAAAAGTCCTTCAGCTATTAAATCTGCCATACCGTGTCATGAGCATGTGTACCGGAGATTTAGGCTTCACGGCTGCGAAAAAATACGACATCGAAGTATGGATTCCGAGCCAAGATACGTATCGTGAAATTTCTTCTTGCAGTAACTTCGAAGCGTTCCAAGCAAGACGTGCAAACATTCGATTCCGTCCAGAGCCTAAAGCAAAGCCAGAACATGTGCACACATTAAATGGATCTGGTTTAGCAGTAGGAAGAACCGTGGCGGCCATTTTAGAAAACTATCAACAAGAGGACGGTACTGTGATTATTCCTGAAGTACTGCGTCCTTATATGGGAAATAAAGAAGTAATTAAATAAGATGCCGCTATGGCATCTTATTTCTTTTTCCCAAAAGTCCTACAGTTTTCCTAAATTTAGCCGATAGAAATACTAAAAGCTTCTAGGAAAGAAGGAATAACCTTGAATAGGCTTGACTATTATGTTGAAATGGCTCAATTAGTTAGGAAAGTTCTAGATGAAAGTATCCTTTTCGGCATCACTGATACAGAGAAGGTGCTTTGTTACTATCCGTCTAACACAATAGATTTTGGCATGAAGGTTGGAGACCCATTGAACCCAGAAGACCAAAACGTGGCGACGACATTAAGAGGACAAGAATATGACGGTCATTTACCAGAGTCTTTATATGGTTATGAAATTGCAGTAAAAGGTTACCCGATCTTTGATGAAAATAGAAAAGTAATTGGCTCTTTTTTAGTGGCATTTTCACATCATCGTGAAAAGAAACTAAGTGGTTATATGGAGCATATCAATGATGTAGCGAAAGAACTTCAAAGTGGAATCGAGCAAATTGCTGCGCATTCACAAGAGCTGGCAGCCACAAGTTTAGAAATAAGCGAACAGGCAGGAAGAGCGGAAGAGAAATCCGCAAATATTGAAGAAGTCGTCAAAACCATTGGCGGGATTGCTAGACAAACCAACTTGCTAGGCCTAAATGCTGCAATTGAAGCAGCAAGAGCAGGTGAGAATGGAAAAGGATTTGCTGTCGTAGCTGATGAAGTTCGTAAATTATCAGATGGCTCAAAGGAAGCGGCTGAAACCATTAATACCTTCTTAAAAGAGATCCAAGACAGCATTGGCACTTTGTCTGAAAACATCTCACAAATCAGCAGCTCAACAAATGAACAAGCCAAACAAGTGACAGACTTTACGAAAATTATCGAATCATTAAATGAGTTTAAAGAAGAGATGAATCATTTTATTGAAGAGATTAGACAGGATACAAAATAGATCAAGAGCAGCCGTCGATGGCTGCTTTTTTATGGGCAGATTCTCATGCCAAAATAACTTATTGAAATTTTTTTCGAAAAGGTGTTGACTTGAAATAAATCGATATGGTATATTAATTCTTGTCGATACGGAGGAATACCCAAGTCCGGCTGAAGGGATCGGTCTTGAAAACCGACAGGGGTGTCAAAGCCCGCGGGGGTTCGAATCCCTCTTCCTCCGCCATATTGATTTTTTACCTTAGTTGAATTGAAACGCAAGCATAAAAATTGGAATTGTCAAACCGCTGCATTCGCGAAATGCAGCGGTTTTTTTTATTTTGTTTTAGAGCGATTTTTTTGAATAACAGAAGCTATTTCATGAAGAATGGGCTCAAGTGAGCTTTCATCATGAAGTAAGTCGTAATCTTCAATGTTAATTTTAATCACTGGACATAAATCGAATTGTTCGATCCATTCCGTGTATCGCGTGTACATTTCCTCCCAATAGGCTCGATCCGTTTGAGTTTCCATCTCTCTGCCGCGTTCCTCAATACGATGTAAAATATGATCTAAATCCCCGTGTAAATAGATAAGAACATCAGGGTGAGGGAAGTAAGGTGTCATCACCATCGCATCGAATAGACTCGTATACGTTTCATAATCTACTTCAGACATCGTACCTTTGTCCGCATGCATTTTTGCGAAAATGCCCGTGTCCTCATAAATTGAACGATCTTGCACATATCCTCCACCAGATTCAAAAATCCGCTTTTGCTCCTTAAAACGCTCAGCGAGGAAATAAACTTGTAAATGGAAGCTCCATCTTTGGAAATCTGAATAAAAGGGCTCTAAGTATGGGTTATCATCTACTTTTTCAAGAGAGGTTTGAAAGCCGAGCTTGTCCGCTATTGTTTTAGTCATAGTTGATTTTCCGACACCAACAGTCCCGGCGATTGTGATCACTGCATCCTTTGGTATTTCGATATTGTTCATAGCACTTGCTCCTTTATGTTCTGTACAATTTGCTGGTAATCTTGCTGTGAGGAAACGAAGTCTGTATGATCTCCTTCAATTGTAATGATAGGAAGCCCTGGGTCAGTCTGTTTTAAATGTTCAATGGCCAGCTCATAATCTTCAATGAGTGTTTTTAAATAAGCCGGGTCAATGTCTTCTTCAAAAGAGCGTCCTCTCATCTGTATTCTTTCAAGTAAGGTAGGAAGGCTCGCTTTTATATAGATGATGGCATTTGGTTTAGGAAGATCATCTGTTAGCAGGTGATAGATCTTTCTGTATTTGTCCATGTGCTTTTTTGATAATGTTCTTTCTGCAAATATCATATTTTTATAGACATGATAATCAGTGACAATCGGCTGCTGTTGATTCACATAGGTTTCTTGAATAGATTCTAATTGTTTGAACCGATTGCATAAAAAGAACATCTCAAGCTGAAAGCTCCATTGTTCCATATCTTCATAAAATTTATCTAAGAATGGATTTTCTTCTACAATCTCTTTTACTAAAGGAAATTGAAATTCCTTCGCAAGCATTGTAGCCAAAGTTGTTTTTCCGGCTCCAATCGGGCCTTCCACTGCAATAAAAGGGGCAGGATACATAGGCGTTCTCCTCTATCTATAAAGTTGTCAAACCAATGTATATTGTACCATACCCCACCTGAGAGATAGAGCGAACGGATTACGATGTCGTTCTTTTTTCAATATTAAATTGATCTGATAATAAGAGCCAATTTTGAGGAAAGGATAGACCTAATTTCCAATAAGCAATTCCGTTCAAGTTTAACTCTTTGATGAGGTTGAACTTTGCTTGAATTGATCTAGCATCTTCGAACCATACCTCATGCTCTTTATTATTGGCATCTGTATAACGAAAATAAGGTGCTTGTGCTGTTTCGTCATATAGAATGGAGGCATTATTATTTCTAGCAATTGCAATCGCTTGTTGGGGACTGACAGCTTTAGCAATCGGACCGCCTTGAACGTAAGGAAGCGTCCAATCATAGCCGTATAAGTTCTGGCCCATAACAATTTTATTAGCTGGAATAACGGTCAGTGCATATTCAATGACTTGGCGGACAGGTCCAATGGGAGAGACTGCTTGCGCAGGGCCGCCGCTGTATCCCCATTCGTAGGTCATTAATACAACATGATCGACGATCTTCCCAATGGCTTCATAGTCATGAGCTTCATACCATTTCCCCTTTTGCTGACTACTGGTTTTAGGGGCAAGTGCAACAGATATTGTCCATCCTTCTTGATGGAAGCGGGTTGTTGCCTCACTTAAAAATTGAATGTAGGCATCTTTATCAGCGGGACGTAAATATTCAAAATCAAAATGGATTTCTTTTAATTGATACTTTTTTGCAACACGAACGATTTCATTTAAAAATGTGGCTTTGACAGATTGGTTATTCAAAAGAATTTGCCCAAGTTCATCACTGAATTTATCATTCTCTAGGTTAGTCACCACCATGGATAAAACGGTTCTGCTCTGAGCGGCTATTTGAGGTAGCTGATCTAACGGTGGTTCTTTCAGTGTTCCATCTCTTTGCGCTTGAAAACTAAAGGCGCCTAAATGCGTTAAATATGGAGAGGCCTCTCTAGCTGCTTGTTTTAAGTTTTCACTGACTTGATTTCCTCGTGGTTCAATGTAAGCATTCGAATTAATGTTCCTTTTAGGTCTTTGAGGAATATAGAGCAAGAAGCGAATAGGAAGTATCGCTTCAGGCCGTATTCTATTCACACGTGCCAACTCTTCCACTGAAATTTGAAATCGTCTTCCAATTTGATAAAGTGTGTCATTTTGTTTGACCTCATAAAATTGTCCTCTAATTGGAATGACAATTGTTTGTCCAATGACGAGTTGATTTGGTGTTTCAATATCGTTGGTACGGATGATTTCATTGACTGTTGTTTTAAAACGCATGGCAATTTCGTTTAAAGTATCTCCTCTTTTGACAACATAAATTTGAATAGTCAACGCCCCCTTTGTTATTGCTAACAATTTATGAGGGTTATGGATAAATCATGTTTGATTTTCATTCGTGATCTCTTTAGCAGTGGTGATTTTTGCTAGTAGAACGTTCTCCATCATCGTTAAAGCATATTCGTTGTCTCTATTGTCATTTGATGCGATACAATCTTTAGGTACAATTAAGTTGTATTCTCGCATGTATGCGTCATTTGCAGTGAACAGAACGCAAATGTTTCCTGCAATTCCGGTCAAAATGATGTCGTGTACACCTAATTCATTTAAGAGTGTCTCTAATGCAGTTCCATAGAAGGCAGAATGCTTCGGTTTAATTAAGAAGTAATCATCTTTAGATGGTGCCATTCTCTCTAAAATAAGGGCGCTTCTTTCGTTCTTGCATGTTTCCATCACAGCTTGAATATCAGCCTTCCAGAGACCATAGTGGTCGTTGATATAGATGATCGGCCAATTTTCCTTGAAAGCATGATCTTTAAGAGCTAAAATCTTATTGGTCATTTGCTCTGTTTTATCAGCGAGCACATGTCCCATTTCAAAATCAAAATTATTAATCATGTCGATAATAAGCAGTGCCTTTTGGTGCTTTTGCAAAGTAAGACCCCCTTTAAAAGATTGTGCTAATATGTTAACCTCAATATCCTTTTAAAAAACATGAAAAGAGAGCCGTGCTATGACGAGAGATGAACAGTTTATGCAAGAAGCTATTTCTGAAGCCTTAAAAGCAGAACAAATAGGAGAAGTACCAATCGGTGCCATCATCGTTTTAGATGACCAAATTGTGAGCCGTGCTCATAATTTAAGGGAAACAGAGCAGCGTTCAATTGCACATGCAGAATTACTTGCTATTGATGAAGCGTGTAAAACGACTGGAAGCTGGCGTTTAGAAGATGCTGTACTTTATGTGACGCTTGAACCATGCCCTATGTGTGCGGGAGCGATTGTCCTTTCTAGAGTGAAAAAGGTCGTTTTCGGTGCATACGATCCAAAAGGTGGATGTGCAGGTACTTTAATGAATTTACTGGATGATGAACGGTTCAATCATCAGTCTGAAGTCATTGGTGGTGTACTTGAAAATGAGTGTGGTGAGCTGTTAAGTCAGTTCTTCCGAAATCTCCGTCAGCGAAAGAAACAAGCTAAAAGTAAATGAATGGATGTCGTTTGCAATTTCGACTATAAGAAGGTATACTTATGTCTGCGTCACTAACAATTTAATATTCATTTTGCCGTGCTAAGCGGGGAGGTAGCGGTGCCCTGTACTCGCAATCCGCTCTAGCGAGGCCGAATCCCTTCTCAAGGTTCGTTTACTTCAAGGTCTGCCTTAAATAAGTGGTGTTGACGTCTGGGTCCTGCGCAATGGGAATTCATGAACCATGTCAGGTCCGGAAGGAAGCAGCATTAAGTGAAACCTCTCATGTGCCGCAGGGTTGCCTGGGCCGAGCTAACTGTTTAAGTAACGCTTGGGGTAGCGAATCGACAGAAGGTGCACGGTAAATCAATATTAAATGTAACTCATCTAGGTAATCTAGGTGAGTTTTTTGTTGCTGTTTAAAGAATAGTTCAGCTGCTTTTTTTATACAAATAGTCAAAAAATCTTTTTTGAGTCTTTTTGTTTTTTATTAATCACAATGAGAACTAGTGTTCTTAGTGGCGTGGCAGATCAATTCGAAAATCTAGAAAACAGGTTTTTGATTCACAGAAAGTAGAAAATCTATAGTTGAAATCATCATTTTCGTTTATTAGAAAATAAAGGTGTGCTTTTGAATTGATCGGTGCATCATGTATAATAAAAAAGATGATAAATGGAGGAGGGCGTATTTGTGAGTTATCAAGCTTTGTATCGAGTGTTCAGACCTCAAGTTTTTGAGGATGTTGTTGGACAAGAACACATCACAAAAACGTTGCAAAATGCCCTTTTGCAGAAGAAGTTTTCTCATGCTTACTTATTTTCAGGTCCTAGAGGAACAGGTAAAACAAGTGCTGCTAAAATCTTTGCGAAGGCAGTGAACTGTGAAAAGTCACCTGTGAGTGAACCTTGTAATGAATGTGATGCCTGTAAAGGGATTACAAACGGCTCGATTTCAGATGTGATCGAAATAGATGCTGCCTCAAACAACGGCGTAGATGAAATCCGTGATATACGTGATAAAGTGAAGTTTGCACCTTCGGCGGTTACATATAAGGTTTATATTATAGATGAAGTACATATGCTCTCTATCGGGGCGTTTAATGCCCTTCTTAAAACGTTAGAGGAGCCGCCCGCTCATTGTATCTTTATTTTGGCTACCACAGAGCCTCATAAGATTCCTCTCACCATCATATCTCGTTGTCAGAGATTTGATTTTAAACGAATTACGACAAAAGATATTGTTGGAAGAATGCAGAAAATTGTAGATGCAGAAAGCCTAAATGTACAAGAGGGCTCGCTCGAGATTATCGCTAGTGCAGCTGATGGTGGTATGCGTGATGCACTAAGCCTCTTAGATCAAGCCATTTCATTTAGTGGTGAGCAACTGACAATTGATGATGCGCTGCTCATTACAGGAGCTGTTTCTCAGCAATTCATTAGTCAGCTAGCCGAAGCAATTTTTGATCAAAATATTGCCGTGGCGTTAGATACCTTAAATGAATTACTTCAGCAGGGGAAAGATGCTGCTAAATTAATTGAGGACATGATTTTTTATTTTAGAGATATGCTGCTTTATAAAACAGCACCAGATTTGGAAGGAGTCCTTGAAAAGGTAAAGGTCGATGAAAATTTCGTGACGCTTTCGGATCGTGTGACACCTCAATTTCTATATGAAACAATTGAAGTGCTGAATAAAAGTCACCAAGAAATGAAATGGACGAATCATCCGAGGATTTTCTTTGAGGTAGCTGTTGTTAAGCTATGTCAGTCAACGGCTGGAATACCGCAAGCTCATGCTAACGCTGATTTAACGACACTAACGGATAAAATAGACAGGTTGGAACAGGAGCTATCTAGGATAAGAGCTGAGGGTGTGCCAATGTCTCATTCTCATCATCCTCAAGAAAAAAAGGAAGCACCTCGACCACAAACGAGTAACAAAAATGGATACCGTGCACCTGTCGGCCGAATTCACGAGATTCTAAAAGAAGCAAAACGTCCAGAGTTAGAAAAAATTAAAGGCAAATGGGGAGAACTCCTTGCCCACTTGAAACAGCAGAATAAGGTGTCTCACGCTGCACTATTAACGGACAGTGAACCAGTTGCTGCTGCTACTCATGCCTTTGTTTTAAAATTCAAGTTTGAAATACATTGTAAAATGGTTGCTGAAGATAAAAGTGGTGTTCGAACCAACCTTGAGCAGCTATTAGAGTCTATGTTAGGTAAAAGAGTGGAATTAGTTGGCGTTCCTGACGCTCAATGGGGTAAAATAAGAGAAGAATTTTTAAGAGATCATCAGCCGGATGAACAGGCAGATGGTCAGGGGACTTCTGCTGAAGAAGATCCGTTGATTGCAGAAGCTAAGAAGTTAGTAGGAACCGATTTAATTGAAATTAAAGATTAATAAAAATGAAAGAGAGTGGTGTTCATATGCGCGGTGGAATGGGAAATATGCAAAAAATGATGAAACAAATGCAAAAAATGCAAAAGGATATGGCTAAGGCTCAAGAAGAGCTTGCAGAAAAAGTCCTTGAAGGTACAGCAGGTGGCGGTATGGTCACTGTAAAAGTAAATGGACAAAAAGAAGTTGTCGATGTAGCAATCAATGAAGAAGTTGTTGATCCAGAAGATATCGATATGCTTCAAGATCTTGTACTTGCAGCAACAAACGACGCATTGAAAAAAGTGGATGAGTTAACAAATGAAACAATGGGTCAATTCACAAAAGGAATGAACATGCCAGGTTTATTCTAGGAGGAATAACTGAAGATGCAATATCCTGAACCAATATCAAAGCTGATTGACAGCTTTATGAAATTGCCAGGAATCGGACCAAAAACTGCGGTCCGTCTGGCTTTTTTTGTTCTTAGTATGCAGGAAGATGTCGTACTAGATTTCGCGAAGGCGCTTGTTAACGCAAAGCGTAATTTAACTTATTGCTCGGTATGCGGCCATATCACAGATCAAGATCCTTGCTATATTTGTGAAGATACAAGAAGAGATCAATCTGTTATCTGTGTAGTGCAAGATCCAAAAGATGTGATCGCAATGGAAAAGATGAAAGAATACAACGGCTTATATCATGTGCTTCATGGTGCCATTTCGCCGATGGATGGCATTGGCCCAGAGGATATTAAAATTCCTGACCTGTTAAAAAGATTGCAAGACGATCAAGTGACAGAGGTAATACTTGCAACCAATCCAAACATTGAAGGAGAGGCTACAGCCATGTATATCTCTAGATTGTTGAAACCATCAGGAATTAAACTCTCTCGTATTGCTCACGGACTACCAGTAGGTGGAGATTTAGAGTATGCGGATGAAGTCACACTGTCTAAAGCTCTAGAGGGCAGACGTGAGATGTAGGAAGGAGAAGTACGGTACATGGGTTTTCTTCGCAGAAAATCAATTCGAAAAGAATTCGATGAGAAATTAATTCAACAGCTTTTTAAGCAAAAGGAAGAATGGAACAGACAAAAAAAGCTTGTCGCAAATAGCGTTGAGCCTTCACCGGACATTCTATTCGAATTAAAGCTTGCTCAAGCGAAGTACTTTTTCTATCTAAGAGAAGCGAAAAAGAGGAATTTACGTTTAAACAACTGGAGATAGCAGGTCTATTTTATATAGTCCTCTCATATGCTTGTACTATTCTTATGAAGAGGAGATGAGAGGATTATGGAACCTGTTATTGTGATCGGATCAATTTTGCTAGCTGTGCTATTGTTGTTTATGTCAGGTGTTCAAGCGAACCCCTTCAAATGGTTAGGGCTGATCGGAGTTAAGTTTGTGGCAGGTGCTCTTTTTTTATTTTGCCTCAATCTATTTGGTGAGAGTCTAGGATTACATGTTTCTATTAACCCTGTAACAAGTGGAATCAGTGGTTTATTGGGCATCCCAGGCGTAGCAGCGTTAGTCGTAATAGAAAAATTTATTATTTAATGAAAAATATTGTTGACTTTGATCCTGTATGGTGGTAAATTAATATACGTCGCTGATGACGAAGAAACGAAAAAACATGATAACAAAAAAGTTGTTGACATTAACAATTTAAATGTGGTATGATGTTCTAGTCGCTTCTGAAGCGGTAAACAAGTTCTTTGAAAACTAAACAAGACAAAACGTACCTGTTAATTCGAGTTTTTATAAAAAAATCCTATGAAATATCATAGGTAGTCAGTCAAACGCTGACGAAAAACAAAACTTCGGTTTTGTACTTTTTCGGAGAGTTTGATCCTGGCTCAGGACGAACGCTGGCGGCGTGCCTAATACATGCAAGTCGAGCGAACAGAAGGGAGCTTGCTCCCGGATGTTAGCGGCGGACGGGTGAGTAACACGTGGGTAACCTGCCTGTAAGACTGGGATAACTCCGGGAAACCGGAGCTAATACCGGATAGTTCCTTGAACCGCATGGTTCAAGGATGAAAGACGGTTTCGGCTGTCACTTACAGATGGACCCGCGGCGCATTAGCTAGTTGGTGGGGTAATGGCTCACCAAGGCGACGATGCGTAGCCGACCTGAGAGGGTGATCGGCCACACTGGGACTGAGACACGGCCCAGACTCCTACGGGAGGCAGCAGTAGGGAATCTTCCGCAATGGACGAAAGTCTGACGGAGCAACGCCGCGTGAGTGATGAAGGTTTTCGGATCGTAAAGCTCTGTTGTTAGGGAAGAACAAGTGCGAGAGTAACTGCTCGCACCTTGACGGTACCTAACCAGAAAGCCACGGCTAACTACGTGCCAGCAGCCGCGGTAATACGTAGGTGGCAAGCGTTGTCCGGAATTATTGGGCGTAAAGGGCTCGCAGGCGGTTTCTTAAGTCTGATGTGAAAGCCCCCGGCTCAACCGGGGAGGGTCATTGGAAACTGGGAAACTTGAGTGCAGAAGAGGAGAGTGGAATTCCACGTGTAGCGGTGAAATGCGTAGAGATGTGGAGGAACACCAGTGGCGAAGGCGACTCTCTGGTCTGTAACTGACGCTGAGGAGCGAAAGCGTGGGGAGCGAACAGGATTAGATACCCTGGTAGTCCACGCCGTAAACGATGAGTGCTAAGTGTTAGGGGGTTTCCGCCCCTTAGTGCTGCAGCTAACGCATTAAGCACTCCGCCTGGGGAGTACGGTCGCAAGACTGAAACTCAAAGGAATTGACGGGGGCCCGCACAAGCGGTGGAGCATGTGGTTTAATTCGAAGCAACGCGAAGAACCTTACCAGGTCTTGACATCCTCTGACAACCCTAGAGATAGGGCTTTCCCTTCGGGGACAGAGTGACAGGTGGTGCATGGTTGTCGTCAGCTCGTGTCGTGAGATGTTGGGTTAAGTCCCGCAACGAGCGCAACCCTTGATCTTAGTTGCCAGCATTTAGTTGGGCACTCTAAGGTGACTGCCGGTGACAAACCGGAGGAAGGTGGGGATGACGTCAAATCATCATGCCCCTTATGACCTGGGCTACACACGTGCTACAATGGACAGAACAAAGGGCTGCGAGACCGCAAGGTTTAGCCAATCCCATAAATCTGTTCTCAGTTCGGATCGCAGTCTGCAACTCGACTGCGTGAAGCTGGAATCGCTAGTAATCGCGGATCAGCATGCCGCGGTGAATACGTTCCCGGGCCTTGTACACACCGCCCGTCACACCACGAGAGTTTGCAACACCCGAAGTCGGTGAGGTAACCTTTATGGAGCCAGCCGCCGAAGGTGGGGCAGATGATTGGGGTGAAGTCGTAACAAGGTAGCCGTATCGGAAGGTGCGGCTGGATCACCTCCTTTCTAAGGATATATGGAGCAGTGTGCGTTTTCGTCTTGTTTAGTTTTGAAGGAACTTACAAAAGATCCTACAACATCATATCTTCGATATGAAAGATGGGCCTGTAGCTCAGCTGGTTAGAGCGCACGCCTGATAAGCGTGAGGTCGGTGGTTCGAGTCCACTCAGGCCCACCATCTTCTATTAAATCGGGGCCTTAGCTCAGCTGGGAGAGCGCCTGCCTTGCACGCAGGAGGTCAGCGGTTCGATCCCGCTAGGCTCCACCAACGTGTTCTTTGAAAACTAGATAACAATAAGTAATACATTCACATTGAATGCAATGCAAAGTTCATCACACATAGTGATTCTTTCTAAAGTAAGAAATGGTTAAGTTAGAAAGGGCGCACGGTGGATGCCTTGGCACTAGGAGCCGATGAAGGACGGGACGAACACCGATATGCTTCGGGGAGCTGTAAGCAAGCTTTGATCCGGAGATTTCCGAATGGGGAAACCCACTGCTCGTAATGGAGTAGTATCCATACTTGAATACATAGAGTATGAGAAGGCATACCCGGGGAACTGAAACATCTAAGTACCCGGAGGAAGAGAAAGCAAATGCGATTCCCTGAGTAGCGGCGAGCGAAACGGGAACAGCCCAAACCAAGAGGCTTGCCTCTTGGGGTTGTAGGACACTCTATACGGAGTTACAAAGGAACGATATAAGCGAAGAGGTCTGGAAAGGCCCGCCAAAGAAGGTAACAGCCCTGTAACTGAAATGTTGTTCTCTCCAGAGTGGATCCTGAGTACGGCGGAACACGTGAAATTCCGTCGGAATCCGGGAGGACCATCTCCCAAGGCTAAATACTCCCTAGTGACCGATAGTGAACCAGTACCGTGAGGGAAAGGTGAAAAGCACCCCGGAAGGGGAGTGAAATAGATCCTGAAACCGTGTGCCTACAAGTAGTCAGAGCCCGTTAAAGGGTGATGGCGTGCCTTTTGTAGAATGAACCGGCGAGTTACGATCCCGTGCAAGGTTAAGCAGAAGATGCGGAGCCGCAGCGAAAGCGAGTCTGAATAGGGCGCATGAGTACGTGGTCGTAGACCCGAAACCAGGTGATCTACCCATGTCCAGGGTGAAGTTCAGGTAACACTGAATGGAGGCCCGAACCCACGCACGTTGAAAAGTGCGGGGATGAGGTGTGGGTAGGGGTGAAATGCCAATCGAACCTGGAGATAGCTGGTTCTCTCCGAAATAGCTTTAGGGCTAGCCTCAAGGTAAGAGTCTCGGAGGTAGAGCACTGATTGGACTAGGGGCCCCTACCGGGTTACCGAATTCAGTCAAACTCCGAATGCCGATGACTTATCCTTGGGAGTCAGACTGCGAGTGATAAGATCCGTAGTCGAAAGGGAAACAGCCCAGACCGCCAGCTAAGGTCCCAAAGTATACGTTAAGTGGAAAAGGATGTGGAGTTGCTTAGACAACCAGGATGTTGGCTTAGAAGCAGCCACCATTTAAAGAGTGCGTAATAGCTCACTGGTCGAGTGACTCTGCGCCGAAAATGTACCGGGGCTAAACGTATCACCGAAGCTGCGGACTGTTCTTACGAACAGTGGTAGGAGAGCGTTCTAAGTGCTGTGAAGTCAGACCGGAAGGACTGGTGGAGCGCTTAGAAGTGAGAATGCCGGTATGAGTAGCGAAAGACGGGTGAGAATCCCGTCCACCGAATGCCTAAGGTTTCCTGAGGAAGGCTCGTCCGCTCAGGGTTAGTCGGGACCTAAGCCGAGGCCGAAAGGCGTAGGCGATGGACAACAGGTTGATATTCCTGTACCACCTCCTCACCATTTGAGCAATGGGGGGACGCAGGAGGATAGGGTAAGCGCGGTATTGGATATCCGCGTCCAAGCAGTTAGGCTGGGAAATAGGCAAATCCGTTTCCCGTGAAGGCTGAGCTGTGATGGCGAGCGAAATTTAGTAGCGAAGTTCCTGATTCCACACTGCCAAGAAAAGCCTCTAGCGAGGTGAGAGGTGCCCGTACCGCAAACCGACACAGGTAGGCGAGGAGAGAATCCTAAGGTGATCGAGAGAACTCTCGTTAAGGAACTCGGCAAAATGACCCCGTAACTTCGGGAGAAGGGGTGCTTCTTAGGGTGTTAAAGCCCCGAGAAGCCGCAGTGAATAGGCCCAGGCGACTGTTTAGCAAAAACACAGGTCTCTGCGAAGCCGTAAGGCGAAGTATAGGGGCTGACGCCTGCCCGGTGCTGGAAGGTTAAGAGGAGCGCTTAGCGTAAGCGAAGGTGCGAATTGAAGCCCCAGTAAACGGCGGCCGTAACTATAACGGTCCTAAGGTAGCGAAATTCCTTGTCGGGTAAGTTCCGACCCGCACGAAAGGCGCAACGATCTGGGCACTGTCTCAACGAGAGACTCGGTGAAATTATAGTACCTGTGAAGATGCAGGTTACCCGCGACAGGACGGAAAGACCCCGTGGAGCTTTACTGCAGCCTGATATTGAATGTTGGTACAGCTTGTACAGGATAGGTAGGAGCCTTGGAAACCGGAGCGCTAGCTTCGGTGGAGGCATCGGTGGGATACTACCCTGGCTGTATTGACCTTCTAACCCGCTGCCCTTATCGGGCAGGGAGACAGTGTCAGGTGGGCAGTTTGACTGGGGCGGTCGCCTCCTAAAATGTAACGGAGGCGCCCAAAGGTTCCCTCAGAATGGTTGGAAATCATTCGCAGAGTGTAAAGGCACAAGGGAGCTTGACTGCGAGACCTACAAGTCGAGCAGGGACGAAAGTCGGGCTTAGTGATCCGGTGGTTCCGCATGGAAGGGCCATCGCTCAACGGATAAAAGCTACCCCGGGGATAACAGGCTTATCTCCCCCAAGAGTCCACATCGACGGGGAGGTTTGGCACCTCGATGTCGGCTCATCGCATCCTGGGGCTGTAGTCGGTCCCAAGGGTTGGGCTGTTCGCCCATTAAAGCGGTACGCGAGCTGGGTTCAGAACGTCGTGAGACAGTTCGGTCCCTATCCGTCGCGGGCGCAGGAAATTTGAGAGGAGCTGTCCTTAGTACGAGAGGACCGGGATGGACGCACCGCTGGTGTACCAGTTGTTCTGCCAAGGGCATCGCTGGGTAGCTATGTGCGGACGGGATAAGTGCTGAAAGCATCTAAGCATGAAGCCCCCCTCAAGATGAGATTTCCCATTCCGCAAGGAAGTAAGATCCCTGAAAGATGATCAGGTTGATAGGTCTGAGGTGGAAGCGTGGTGACACGTGGAGCTGACAGATACTAATAGATCGAGGACTTAACCTATATTCTAATGTGAAGTTTGAACATTGTTATCTAGTTTTGAGAGAACATTCTCTCCATCAGGTTTGGTGGCGATAGCGAAGAGGTCACACCCGTTCCCATACCGAACACGGAAGTTAAGCTCTTCAGCGCCGATGGTAGTTGGGGGTCTCCCCCTGTGAGAGTAGGACGCCGCCAAGCTTGTCTAAGGATCAGTTCCATTAGGAACTGGTCTTTTTTGTTTTTTAAGAAAAGGAACAAACACCCGATCTGACATGGATACATATACTAAACTACCATCTAAAACATTCTTAATTTTGTATACAATTGAAAGCGCTAGGGCATACTGAAGCTATAAGTGGAGGTGTCACAATGGACAAAAAAGAGCGAGAAGCGATTTGTTTGATTTGTGAAGAGAACAAGACAAAGGGAATTTATTTATATCATCAGTTTTTGTGCCGAGACTGTGAGCGAAAGTTAATTTCTACATCGACCTCGGATCCTAGCTATTCCGATTATGTGAGAAAGCTCAAAAATCTTCATACGCCGCCTTTGTATTCATAGACCACTAGATGGTCTTTTTTTATGAGCTATGAAGGATTGGGCTTGTTTTTTGGAACTTAGTTTGGACATCATCCGTAATTCATAATAAGATAAACAGAGAGCCTGATTATTCATAGGAGTCGATAAACATGAAATCAATCTTTTATACATTTATATGGGCCATCCTCTCTACTTTTTTTTCGCTTGTGATTTTAACCGTCAGTATAGGGGTTTTCCATCATCATGCTGGATTATCGATACTGTATGCGATGATTGGGTGGGGTGTGATGTTTGTAGGGAGCAGATGGACTGCTTTCCAATTGTTTTTAAAGAAACACGGACTGTCTCGTAGTGATTATGTATATATCAAACAGCATTTAAAAGAAGCAGGGCAAAAGCTTGTGCGTTTAAAAAAAGCTTTATTTGCTGTGAAAAACGTACAAACAATCAAACATAATTATGAAGTTTTTCGGCTTGCACGACGAATCTATACAATAACAAAAAAAGAGCCTAATCGATTTTATGATGCACAGCGTTTTTATTTTGAAAGCTTGGATTCTGTCGTTGAACTAACTGAGAAATATGCACTCTTATATAATCAACCTAATCGTAGTCATGAGCTGGAAATGACATTGAGCCAAACCCGAGTGACATTGACAGAGCTGCAAAAGCAATTGACGAATGATTTGCAGCAAGTGTTAGGAAGAGATATAGAAGCTCTTCATATTGAGCTTGAAGTAGCTGATAAAATGATGAAGAAATAGATGAAAGGAGTCAACACTCGATGAAACCGGAAGATCACGCCATAACACCGCCTACCTCCAATACAGATCTTCAGTTTCGGGTGTTTGATACCTTATCTGATGAAGAAAAAAAAGAAGCCGTGCAGCGAGCTCAGCAGATCCCTGACAACCCGCAAAAGCTCCTTTTCTATGGTACACGTGTGCAGGAACGACTATTGGAACAATCACAACAGATGATGAAATATGTTGAGAAAAAAGATATCGATCAAATAGGAGACGTGCTGGAGGCCTTTTTGCAGCAGTTGCATGTAGTGGAGCCTGAGGATTTAGTGCCAAAGAAACAGGGCATTTTTTTGAAATGGTTTCAACGAGATAAGCGATCTACTCAGGAGATCATATCACGTTTTCAACATGCAAAATCACAGATCGAGAGATTGTCAGCAAGGCTTCGTTATGCAAGAGGCGTATTAATCTCGGACCATATGTTATTAGAGCGTTTATTTGAAGAAAATCAAACTTATTTTCAAGAGATGACGATGCAGGTTGCCGCGGTTGAAGCGAAAATGTCAACGATAGAGCAGCAGCCTCTTGCAGAAACGCAACGGACAATAGAGGAGCAATTGATGAGTCAAGAAGTCAATGAAGAAGAGTATGTGGAGAGACTAAAGGAACGAAAGTATGATTTGCTGTTAAGCCGGCAAATTGCATTGCAATGTAATGCTCAAATTCGGATGATCCAGCATACGAATCATACATTGGCCAATCACATTCAATCAACTGTTTCAGCATCTATTCCTCTATGGATCAACCAAATGTCGATTGCATTAACGCATATTCAGCAGCGGGCCAATTCAGCTCTTAAGAACCGAATCGAAAAAACATATGAAAATGTATCGAAACAGCAGGGGCAGATTCTTGAAGAGGCATCTTTAGCCCCTATAGATACGTTGAAAAAGGTTCAACATCAATTAGCTGAAACATTACAGGAAACGTTACAGGTGAAAGAACATGGAAGCCAAGAGCGAGCTCAATTGAAAAGCAGTATGTATGAGGCAGAGCAGCAGTTGGCGAATCCAATAAAGGAATGAGAAACCATCTTTCGGTTCACTTGTTTGAACGTTATAATAGAATTAAGATATCGTTAAAGTGAAAAGGGTCGATTTGTTTGAGAACACCTTTATATACAGCATTAGCACAGCATGCGGAAAAGAAACCTTATTCTTTTCACGTTCCAGGACATCACAATGGAGATGTCTTTTTTGATGAGGCACGGTCTTACTATGCTTCCATCCTTCAACTGGATGTGACGGAGCTTGAAGGTCTTGATGATCTTCATCATCCGACAGGGGTCATCCAAGAGGCAGAACATTTATTGACTAAGCTATATGGTTCAGATCAAAGCTTCTTCCTTGTGAATGGCACAACAGTCGGAAATTTGGCGATGGTGATGACAGCATGCCGCACGGGAGACGAGATTTTTGTCCAGCGTAATTGCCATAAGTCTGTCTTCCATGCGATCGAGCTGGCAGGGGCAACGCCTATTTTGATAGACGCTGAGATAGACGCACACTTGCACGTTCCAACACATGTGACGGATGATACAGTGAGAAAAGCCATAGCAAGACATCCTCATTGCCGGGTAATCGTTTTGACTTATCCGAATTACTACGGACATGCAGCTGATTTATCAAAGCTAATTCACATGTGTCATGAAGCAGGTATGGTTGTTTTGGTTGATGAGGCACATGGTGCTCATTTTGTATTAGGCGGCGGCTTTCCTCCATCGGCTCTTTCCTATGGAGCGGACGTGGTGGTACAATCAGCACATAAAACCCTTCCAGCAATGACGATGGGTTCCTATCTTCATCTTCAAGGGGATCGAATCGATGCGAAGCGATTGAAAACCTTGCTGACGATGCTTCAAAGTAGTTCGCCCTCTTATCCAATTATGGCCTCATTAGATGTGGCAAGAGCTTATGTTGAGGAGATCAAAGGAAAAGCGACATTGGATGTCATTATGAAAGAACTGACAGAGCTGAAAGATCAGTTCAGCCGTTTGACCTATCTTGAAGTGGTAGAACCTGACTCGCTATATTCCGATCCTTTAAAATGCGTCATTCGATCAACAAAAGGACTGACTGGTTACGAACTAAAACAGGTGCTTGAATCAGTGGATGTTCATCCAGAGCTTGCGGACGAACATCAAGTTTTACTTGTACTTAGCTTAGAACAGAGGAAAAACGTTCCTTTCAAGCGGATCGAGCAGGCTCTTAAGCAAAGTGATTCATTGCTCAAAGGGAAAAAACATATCCAAAATGAAACGGTATCTATTGAGACTGATATACTAAATCAAGACATAGAGGCTGTCCCATTTGAACAAGCAGCAGGCCGGGTGAGTGCAGAATCCATTATTCCCTATCCACCTGGTATTCCTTTGATGATTAAGGGAGAGCGCATTGAAATAGAACAAATTGAGGCGTTAAGCCGTTTGCTTGGTCACGAGGTTCATATTCAAGCAAGTCAGGTCATTCATCAGAGAAAATTATATGTTTATATAGAAGAGGAGACACTATGAGCGGTATGTTTATTACGTTTGAAGGGCCAGAGGGCGCCGGAAAAACGACAGTGATACGAAAAGTGTACGAAGAAATGGAACGTCAAGGATATGCAGTGATGGCGACACGCGAGCCGGGCGGCATTGACATTGCTGAGCAGATCCGTGAAGTTATTTTAAATGAAAAAAATACAAAAATGGATGCGAAAACAGAGGCATTGCTGTATGCAGCAGCAAGAAGGCAGCATTTGGCTGAAAAGGTAGAACCGGCATTGCAGCGCGGAGAGACTGTCTTATGTGATCGTTTTGTTGATAGCTCTCTTGCTTATCAAGGCTATGCGAGAGGACTGGGCATTGACCAAGTCAGATCAATTAACGACTTTGCTATTGATGGCACGATGCCGCAAATGACGATTTACTTTTCCATTACACCTGAGGAAGGGCTAAAGCGAATTCACGCCAATCAAGGAAGAGAAAAGAACCGATTAGACATGGAGACGCTGAATTTCCACCAGTTGGTTAGAGAAGGCTATGAACTGCTTATTGCGCAATCACCAGAACGATTCCGCGTTGTGGATGCTTCTCAGCCGATGCAGGATGTTTATGAAGAAGTACTTCGAGTGATTCAGGACACATTAAAGAAAAATCAAATATGACCTCATTCCCAATCGTTGTTATAATATAGAGGAAGACATCGGCATGTCACCTGTGCCTAAAACAAAGGAGGCCAATCAAATGAAATTAATTGTTGCCGTTGTACAGGACCAAGATAGCAGCAAGTTGTTGAAAATATTGACTGAACATCAATTCGGCGTGACAAAATTAGCTTCAACTGGTGGGTTTTTAAAGTCTGGAAACACGACTTTTATCATTGGTTGTGATGATGTCCGAGTGGATAAAGCGTTACAGCTTATAAAAGAAAATTGCCGTAAACGTGATCAAATGATTGCACCTGTATCTCCAATGGGTGGTAACGCAGATTCATATGTACCATACCCTGTTGAGGTTGAAGTTGGTGGAGCTACTGTCTTTATTCTGCCAGTTGAACAATTTCATCAATTCTAAGGATGGGTTGCTGTGAAAATTAATCAAGATATGCGGCTGCTTTTAGAAAAGCGTGAACTCCAAGGCATTAAAGGAAGCCAAACATCTGCCTCCTTTAAAGCATCGATGGAGACGCAAAGCGGCAAAATGCGCTTAGAGCAGCTGACGGTTATGCTAAGTGATATCGAAGTGTTCGGTAAAAAGCTGACAAAGTCACGAAACTTAAAGGACTTGGCTAGGTTTAAAGGTCTTGTGAAGCGCTTTGTGAAAGAGACAGTCGATAATGGATTAAATATAGAAACATCAAGAAGCTTTGACATTTATGGCAACACGCGTACACTCGCTTTAGTCAAAGCATTAGATGAAAAGCTGATTGAATTAACAGAGGATATGATGGACCAAGAGAAGCCATCTATTGATTTGCTTGAACGTATTGGAGAAATAAAAGGTTTATTGATTAACCTTTACACATAGAGAGTGATAACATGGCAATTAGCTGGGATGACATGAATGATTTGCAGCCGCGCGTCATGCGGCTGATTTTTAATAGTATTGATAAAGACCGACTTGCGCATGCTTACTTATTTGAAGGAAAAAAAGGTACCGGTAAGCAGGATGCTGCGATGCTTTTGGCAAAGAGCTTTTTTTGCTTGAAATCAGGAGTGAAACCGTGTGAATCCTGTCAAAACTGCAAGAGGATTGAATCAGGAAACCATCCCGATTTACATCTCGTGCAGCCTGATGGTCAATCAATTAAGAAAGCGCAAGTACAGGCATTGCAAGAGGAATTTACAAAAGCAGGTGTGGAATCTCACCGAAAAATGTATATCATTCTTCATGCGGACAAAATGACGGTCAATGCCGCGAACAGTTTATTGAAGTTCCTAGAGGAGCCTAACCGGGAAACGATGGCAATTTTAATCACGGAGCAATCGCATAAAATGCTGGATACGATTATTTCAAGATGTCAGATGCTCAGTTTTCAGCCGCTGCAGCCACAATCCTTGGAGCAGCAGCTATTACAAGAAGGCGTACCTCAGCATCTTGCAAGGCTTTTGTCGAATTTAACCAACAATTTAGCAGAAGCACTCGAATTAAGTCGAAATGATCAGTTTGCAGAGTCTAGAGCGAAAGTGATAAAATTGTATGAAGTCTTACACCAGCGAAAAGAACATGCATTTTTTTATATACAGGATCAATGGATGCCTTTTTTCAAAGAGAAAGACCTTCAAGAAACAGGTCTGGATATGCTTTTATTTATATATCGTGATGTATTGTCGATTCAAATAGGAAATGAAGATAAAGTCATTTATCAAGACTTATTCCAGACAATGAAGCAGCACGCGCTGCATTCCACACAGCAGATGGTGACGAACCAGATCCTTGCTGTATTAGAAGCGAAAAAAAGACTTCAATCCAACGTGAATGCCCAAGGGCTGATGGAGCAATTGGTGTTGATGTTGCAGGAGGGATAAGCTTGTACAACGTAATTGGTGTTCGCTTTAAAAAAGCGGGCAAAATCTATTATTTCGATCCTAATGGATTTCATATAGAAAATGATAGTTGTGTCATTGTAGAGACGGTCAGAGGGGTTGAGTACGGACAAGTGGTCATCGCTAATAAAAAAGTAGATGAACACGATGTCGTTCTTCCTCTGCGTAAGGTAATTCGTGTAGCAGACGAACGAGACCGGCTCATCGTTGAGGAAAACAAAGAAGCAGCGATGACAGCCTTTGATACATGTCTTCAGAAGGTAAGTGAACACGGTCTTGAAATGAAGCTGGTTGATGTTGAATTTACATTTGACCGAAATAAGGTCATTTTCTACTTCACAGCGGATGGAAGAGTAGATTTCCGTGAGCTAGTGAAGGATCTTGCATCGATCTTCAAAACGAGAATTGAACTTCGCCAGATTGGTGTAAGAGACGAGGCAAAAATGCTGGGTGGCATAGGACCTTGCGGGAGAATGCTTTGCTGTTCGACATTCTTAGGAGATTTTGAACCAGTATCCATTAAGATGGCAAAAGATCAAAACTTGTCGCTAAATCCCACAAAGATTTCAGGGCTTTGCGGTCGTTTGATGTGCTGCTTGAAATATGAGAATGATGAGTATGAAACAGCGAAAGAACAATTGCCGGATATCGGTGAAACGATTCAGACATCTAGTGGCTCTGCAAAGGTAGTAGGGCTCAACATTTTAGAACGAATTTTGCAAGTTGAATTAACCGGGCAAGAAAAAGTGGTAGAATATACTTGGGAAGAATTATTACAAGAAGGCGTTGTATCTGCACAAACAACTGAGTAACGAGGTGTGCCACCTTGGATAAAAAGGAACTATTTGATACGGTGATCAATTTAGAAGAACAAATCGGTTCTCTTTATCGCCAGTTAGGTGATTTGAAAAATCATATCGGTGAAGTGATTGAAGAAAATCATCAGCTTCAGATGGAGAATCAGCACTTGCGTGAACGTCTGGATCAGTCCGATCGGGACAAATCGTCTGAGACAGAGAATGATTCTGCTCAGAAACCAGGTCATTCTGATATAGGAGAAGGTCATGATAACCTGGCTCGGTTATATCAGGAGGGCTTCCATATTTGCAATGTACATTATGGGAGCATACGTAAAGAGGGGGACTGTTTGTTCTGTCTGTCATTTTTAAATAAAAAATGAGAAAAGGCTTCCGCTGAATCGGAAGCCTTTTTCACAGGAAAAGAAAGGATACATCATGGTTTCGTTAAGAGAAGATGAACGATTAGATTATTTGCTCGCCGAAGATATGAAAATTATTCAAAGTAAAACGGTTTTCGCCTTTTCATTGGACGCAGTGTTATTAGCAAAATTTGCGTATGTGCCCATCCAAAAAGGAGAGATCATTGATCTTTGCACGGGAAATGGCATTGTGCCATTGCTGCTTTCGACTCGATCTAAGGCCTCCATTACTGGGGTCGAAATTCAAGAACGGTTGTTTGATATGGCAAAAAGAAGTGTGGCGTATAATCAACTTGAAAAGCAGATAGAACTGATTCATGGTGATCTAAATGATATGCCAGCACGCTACGGCAATCACAAAGTAGATGTCATCACATGTAATCCACCATATTTTAAGACGCCTTCTAAAGAAGAAATCAATGAGAATGAATACTTGGCCATTGCTCGGCATGAAATCCATTGTACATTAGAAGATGTCATTCGTGTTTCTTCCACGCTGCTGAAGCAAGGAGGGAAGCTGGCGATGGTTCATCGGCCGGGACGACTGCTTGAGATTGTGGAATTGATGAAGAAGTACCGAATTGAGCCAAAACGAATTCAATTTGTTTATCCCAAACAGGGGAAAGAAGCCAATACCATCTTAGTAGAGGGGATAAAAGATGGAAAACCAGATCTGAAAATTCTCCCGCCTCTTTTTGTTTATGGAGATGATCAAGAGTATACTGAGGAAATCAGGACGATACTGTATGGAGAAGCATAATCATTATTTCTATGTGTTGAAATGTGCAGACGGCAGTCTATATGCAGGTTATACAAATGATTTACAAAAAAGACTGACGACCCACAATAGTGGAAAGGGAGCAAAGTATACAAGAGCCAGACGGCCTGTTGAACTGTATTATCATGAATGTTTTGCAACCAAAAGAGAAGCCATGCAGCAAGAATATCGTTTCAAAACGTGGACACGGAAAAAGAAAGATCTTTATATAGAAGAAATGCGTATTGAAAAGGAGGCGGCACATGAAAACACAGAAAAGCTTTGATGGTCAATCAGATATGGGCATTCTATATCTCGTCCCAACCCCAATTGGCAATTTAGAAGATATGACGTTTCGAGCCATACAAACATTAAAAGATGTAGACTATATTGCCGCAGAGGATACAAGACAAACGAAAAAACTCTGCCATGTTTATGAAATTGATACGCCATTAACGAGTTATCATGAGCATAACAAAGACAGCAGCGGTCACAAGTTGATCGAATGGTTAAAAGAAGGAAAAAACATCGCACTCGTGAGCGATGCTGGTTTACCGACAATTTCTGATCCAGGTGCTGAAGTGGTCCGAGACTTTACGAATATCGGCGGTTATGTCGTTCCATTACCTGGAGCAAATGCTGCACTTACAGCACTCATTGCATCAGGGATTACACCGCAGCCATTTTTCTTTTATGGATTTCTCGACCGACAAAAAAAAGAAAAGAAAAAACAGCTTGAAACTTTGAAGAAGCGTCAAGAAACAATCATTTTCTATGAAGCGCCCCATCGGTTAAAAGAAACGCTGACTTTGATGAAGGAAGTGTGGGGCAACCGGAAAATTGCCATTACGAGAGAACTGACGAAAAAATTTGAAGAGTTTGTTCGTGGAGATTTAGAGTCTGTGCTGACATGGGCGGCAGAGAATCAAATCCGAGGTGAATTCTGTCTTGTCGTACAAGGGAACGATCAAGATGAAGAAGAGCTAAATGAAGAAGCCTGGTGGAAGCCCTTATCAGAAAAAGAACACGTGATCCATTACATAGAACAAGGATTAACGTCGAAGGAAGCCATTAAGCGTACAGCCGTCGAACGTGGTGTACCAAAACGCACCATATACGATGCTTATCATATTGAACAATAAAGAAAGGTTCTTGCAAACGGTGCAAGAACCTTTTTTATATCAAACTTATTTTTGTGATTGAAGTTGGTTTTGGATTTCGTTAATGATTTGCTCTGCACCTTCACGGCTAAGAACTAATTTACCATTAGCAAGTTTAAGGTTATCGTCTGATACTTCACCTGTAACTTGGCAAGTCATGTTTGGTTTATATTTTTTTAGGATAATTTTTTCATCATCAACATAAATTTCCAAAGCGTCTTTTTCAGCGATTCCTAGAGTACGGCGAAGTTCGATTGGAATCACCACGCGTCCTAATTCGTCAACTTTACGTACAATACCTGTAGATTTCATCTTCATTCTCCTCCCAAAGAGTTCTTATTCTTAATATAATATTATCTTCGTCATTATTCGACAAATTCCTTACATTCATAGCATAACAAGGTTTCCATAAATCGTCAATCATTTTGTTTACTATTGTTTGTAAAAAATGACTCTTAAAGTCAAAAGACCTTGAAACTACTGGTTTATAAGGATTTTGCGGTTTTTTTCTATGAAAATATGAGAAATGACGAGTTCAGATTAACAAGACTTTTGCCCTAAATTAGACAATTGTAAATCTGGAAATAGATTTCTTACGCCAATATTCGACAAAATGTCGACAGGTTTGTCGTTTTTTTCGAAAAACTCATCTTTTTCGATCATTTCATCTTGTTCTATGTATATATGCTTGATCTTAAAGGCTAAGATGGTATCATAGAGAAAGCACAAGTGCAAAATTTAATAAATGGATCTAACACATTTTCATGTAATGATAATAACCGCTCTCGTCCATTGGGCGGGAGTTTTTGACATTTACACACGCAGGAGGTTCCAACATGCCGGAAAAGAAAAAAACGTTCTATCTGACAACACCTATTTACTATCCGAGCGGAAAATTACATATTGGACATGCTTATACGACAGTAGCAGGGGATGCTATGGCTCGTTATAAACGTCTTCAAGGCTATGATGTGATGTATTTAACGGGTACTGATGAGCACGGACAAAAAATTCAGCAAAAAGCTGAAGAACAAAACATCACGCCGATCGAGTATTTAGATCCGGTCGTAGCAGACATTCAATCACTATGGAAGAAACTCGACATTTCCAATGATGATTTCATCCGTACAACAGAAAAAAGACATACGAAAATCATTGAGCAAGTATTTCAAAAGCTGCTTGATCAAGGCGATATTTATTTAGATCAATATGAAGGCTGGTACAGTATTCCGGATGAGACATTCTATACGGAAACACAGCTTGTGGATGTTGAGCGGAATGAAAAGGGAGAAGTCACTGGCGGGAAAAGCCCTGACAGCGGACATCCTGTTGAATTAATTAAAGAGGAATCATATTTCTTCCGTATGAGTAAGTATGCGGATCGTTTACTAGACTATTACGAAAAGAATCCAACGTTCATTCAGCCTGAATCAAGAAAGAATGAAATGATCAATAACTTCATTAAACCAGGTTTAGAGGATCTGGCTGTATCAAGAACAACCTTTGATTGGGGAATTAAAGTTCCAAACAATCCAAAGCACGTCATTTATGTATGGATTGATGCGTTGTTCAACTATTTAACTGCGATTGGTTACGGAACAGATCAGGATGAAAAATATAAAAAATATTGGCCTGCCAACGTGCATCTCGTAGGGAAAGAAATTGTTCGTTTCCATACGATTTATTGGCCAATTATGCTGATGGCACTTGATCTGCCGCTGCCGAAACAAATTTTCGCACACGGCTGGCTGTTGATGAAAGATGGCAAGATGTCTAAATCAAAAGGGAACGTAGTAGATCCGGTCACATTAATTGATCGCTACGGTCTTGATGCCCTTCGTTATTACCTCCTTCGTGAAGTACCATTTGGTGCGGATGGTGTGTTTACACCAGAAGGATTCGTGGAACGTGTAAACTATGATCTTGCCAATGATTTAGGTAACTTGCTTAACCGTACAGTTGCGATGGTACAAAAATATTTTGACGGGACATTAAGCAGCTATAAGGGTCCAGTTAATGAGTTTGATGAGGAGCTTAAAGCAGTAGCTGAGCAAACAGTCAAAGCCTATGAAGAAGCGATGGAAAACCTTGAATTCTCGGTGGCTCTCTCAAATGTTTGGACATTAATCAGCAGAACCAATAAATACATTGATCAGACAGCTCCATGGGTGCTGGCAAAGGACGAAACAAAACGAAAAGAGCTGCATTCTGTTATGTATCATTTAGCAGAATCATTGCGCATCACAGCAGTGCTCTTAACGCCTTTCCTAACGAAAACACCTGAGAAAATCTTCTTCCAGCTTGGCATTGAAGAAGAGAAGCTTAAAAGCTGGGATAGCATTCTATCTTTCGGTGCGATTCAACAAGCGACGGTACAAAAAGGAGAGCCTTTGTTCCCGCGTTTAGAGGTTGAAGAAGAAGTAGCATATATTAAAGAGAAAATGCAGGGAAGTGCACCAAAGATAGAAGAAGAGAAAATAGAAATAGAAGAAACAGAATTACCTGAGCTGGGAGCAGAAATTGCATTTGATGATTTCTCAAAAGTTGATCTTCGAGTTGCACAGGTGCTGGAAGCAGCCCCAGTGAAAAAAGCAGATCGTCTCCTAAAGTTGCAGCTTGATTTTGGATTTGAAAAGAGACAAATTGTTTCAGGGATAGCCAAGCATTATCAACCTGAGGAATTAGTAGGGAAGAAGCTCGTCTGTGTAGCGAATCTCACACCAGTTAAACTCAGAGGGGAAATTTCCCAGGGAATGATTTTAACTGGAGAAACTGGCGGGAAATTGCAGGTTCTTGAAGTGGATCAATCTCTAGCAAATGGAACAAAAATTTTATAAATCAACAAAGGTGTTCCACGTGTAACATTTCGTCGAACACCTTTTGTTTTTTGGAAGAATTGTCGAAAGGAGCAATCAACGATGTTATTTGATACACATGCCCACTTAAATGCGGAACAATATAATGAAGACTTAGAGCAGGTGATCGAAAGAGCAAAGAGTGAAAAAGTCGAAAAAATCGTGGTGGTAGGGTTTGATCGCCCGACAATTACGAGAGCAATGGAATTAATTGAAGAGTATGATTTCATCTATGCAGCCGTTGGCTGGCACCCAGTCGATGCCATTGATATGACAGATGAGGATTTGCTGTGGATCAAAGAATTATCTCAACATGAAAAAGTCGTTGCAATTGGAGAAATGGGTCTGGATTACTATTGGGACAAGTCGCCTAAAGATGTGCAAAAAGAAGTCTTTAGACGTCAAATTGCTCTTGCGAAGGAAGTGAATCTTCCGATCATTATTCATAATCGTGACGCAACGGAAGATGTCGTGACGACCTTAAAGGAAGAGGGAGCGGCTGAAGTTGGTGGGATTATGCATTGCTTTACTGGCAGCCTAGAAATCGCAAAAGCGTGTATGGATATGAACTTTTATATTTCATTCGGTGGACCCGTGACTTTTAAAAATGCAAAAAAACCGAAGGAAGTTGTTAAGGACATACCAAGTGACCGGCTTTTAATTGAAACAGACTGCCCATACTTAACGCCAGCGCCATTTAGAGGGAAACGTAACGAGCCGAGTTATGTGAAATATATCGCAGAACAGATTGCGGAGTTACGAGAAATAAGCTTTGAAGAGCTTGCTGAATTGACCACAAAAAATGCAAAAAAAGTTTTCGGTATAAACTGACAGTATATGATGTCAATCCTTGTTTAAGCTTGTCCATTTGTGAAACATAACGAAAATGTTCTACACGTTTACGCCTCTTCATAGGATAAGTTGTCGATAAGTCTTTCTTCCCTTCCTTCCATTAAACTCCCATAATAGGGGTACAATCGAGCATTTTTGTACAGTGGGTGGAAGGGTTGACAGGTTTTGAGATACTCTATATAATCTCTCCGAGGAGAAGGAGGCGTTTTTCATCGTACAAAAAATGAAAAATCTGTTTTCTGTAAAGCTAGGAAAAGGCAAGGTTTTATTACTAGTTGTTTGCTTGCTTTTAGCTGGAACTGGGACGGCTTACGGTGCGCATGAGCTCACTAAGCAGTCTATTACCATTTCAATCAATGGTAAAGAGAAGACAATTCGTACACATGAAGAGACAGTAGCACAGCTGCTTTCAGACCTTGGAATAAAGACCAAGGCGGAGGATCATATCTCTCCAAGTCTAAATACAAAGATTGAAGACAACATGAACATTGTGTATGATGCGGCTATACCGGTTCATCTGACCCTAGATGGGAAAGAGAAAACGATATGGACAACAGATCAGACGGTTGGAGCATTATTGAAGAATGAGAAGATAGATATTGGGAAGCACGATCAAGTAACTCCAGGAAAGAATGACAAGATTAAAAAAGATATGGATCTTGTGGTTCAGCAGGCCTTCGAGGTCAGCGTAAATGATGGAGGAAAAGAGAAAAAAGTGTGGACCACTTCGACTACGGTCGCTGACTTTTTAAAGCAGCAAGAGCTGAAGCTCAAGAAGCACGATAAGATCAAACCTGCGTTACATAGTCATATAACTAAAAAAAGCGCAGATATTCAGATCACTCGGGTGGAAAAAGTCACCGATGTAGTGGAAGAGAAAATTGCTTTTGATACCAAACATAAAAAGGATCGTTCTCTTGAAAAAGGAAAAGAGAAGGTGCTTAAAAAAGGTGAAGAAGGTAAATTGAAGAAGCACTATGCCATTGTGAAAGAAAACGGCAAAGTGGTGTCTAAAGAATTAATTAAAGAAGTGACTGAAAAAGATAGCAAGGATCGTTTAGTGGCCGTTGGTACACAAGAGTCCCAAAAAGAGCCTAAAGCGACACCTGCCGTTTCAAGAAGCAATGAATCGTCAGGAAAAGAATTTTATGTGGCGTCGACAGCCTATACAGCGGGCTGTGCTGGATGTACGGGCAGAACGTCAACAGGCTATAATTTAAAATCAAATCCAGGTGCAAAGGTCATAGCAGTTGATCCGAGTGTCATTCCGCTAGGCTCTAAAGTGTATGTGGAAGGCTATGGATATGCCGTTGCATCAGACACTGGATCTGCTATAAAAGGGAATAAAATTGATGTGTTCGTCCCGAATAAGTCGGCAGCTTATCAATGGGGAAATAAACGAGTGAAAATTAGAGTACTCAAATAAACACATCAAATCATTTATATGAACAGAGGGCTTTGCGCACCCTCTGTTTTTTTGGTTATAATAGAAGCACTGTTTTCTAATTAATTAGACGCAAAAACAACATGAAAGGTTTCGTTTTTTAACCAAAAAATGTTTTTTGTTTTTGCAAGCGGAGGAATACATGAAAATCAAAGAAATCATTGTGGTGGAAGGTCGTGACGACACTGCGAGAGTGAAGATGGCAGTTGATGCAGATACGATCGAAACAAACGGATCAGCCATTGGCGATACAGTTATTCAACAAGTACGTCTTGCTCAGGAGACGAGAGGGGTCATTATTTTAACTGATCCTGATTTCCCTGGGGAGAAGATCCGTAAAACCATCGCAGAAGCGGTTCCTGGCTGTAAGCACGCATTTTTGCCAAAACATCTTGCGAAGGCGAAGCGGGACAAAGGAATTGGTGTCGAGCATGCTTCCTTGGACAGTATTCGAGAATGCCTTGCCCATGTCCATGAGGAAATGGAAGTAACGGAAAGTGACATTACATTAGATGATTTATTTGACGCAGGCCTTATCGGAGGCGAATCATCGAAACGCCGCCGTGAACGACTAGGTGTGCTTTTAAATATAGGATATACCAATGCGAAGCAGCTGCATAAGCGCCTTCACATGTTCCAAATAACCAAACATGATTTTATTGCGGCCTTAAAGACCGTCATGCAGGAGGAAGCCGATGAATAAAGATATAGCGACACCCATCAGAACGAAGGAAATACTGAAGAAATACGGTTTCTCCTTTAAAAAGAGCTTAGGGCAGAACTTTTTAATTGATACAAATATACTCGATCGTATTGTCGATCATGCAGAGGTGACGGATGAGACCGGCGTGATTGAGATCGGGCCTGGTATCGGTGCATTGACCGAGCAGCTCGCTAAACGTGCAAAGAAGGTCACCGCTTTTGAAATCGATCAGCGTTTATTGCCCATTTTAAACGATACACTTTCTCCATATGATAATGTTACGATCATTCATCAAGACGTATTAAAGGCAGATGTGGGAAAGGTCATCGAGGAAAATTTTGCTGACTGTAAAGAAGTGATGGTTGTCGCCAACCTACCATATTACGTGACGACACCGATTATTATGAAACTGCTTGAAGAAAACCTTCCATTGAAAGGGATTGTGGTCATGCTTCAAAAAGAAGTTGCAGATCGTATGGCCGCTGTCCCTTCATCAAAGGAATACAATTCGCTTTCTATTGCAGTTCAATACTATACGGAAGCGAAAACAGTGATGGTTGTGCCTAAAACGGTTTTCGTTCCACAGCCAAATGTTGATTCGGCTGTGATCAAGCTGACCGTTCGTGAAACGCCTGCCGTCTCAGTAGAAAATGATGAGTTTTTCTTTCAGTTGATTCGTGCGAGCTTTGGTCAGCGCCGAAAAACATTGATGAATAATCTCATGAACAACTTACCTGATGGAAAGCAACATAAAGCAATTATTGAAGAAGCACTTCAAACAGCAGACATTGATGGAAAGCGCCGCGGCGAGTCATTATCCATTGAGGAATTTGCCCGTTTGTCGAATGTTTTACAAGAAGCCCTGTCTTAAGGGCTTTTTTTGTTTTTCACCACTTCGCTTGTTCGGGCATAGGCTAGAAAGAACAGCACATATGAAAGACGAACATATTTAGCGCAAGACGATACCAACAGGATATGAGCCTGATTGTGGAGTGAAAAGCATGCAATTTCAAATAGGAGATATGGTGACAAGGGCATCCTATCAAATGGATATTTTGTTTCGAATCATTCGAATTGATGAGACCGATCAGCACGAAGCCACCGCCATATTGCATGGGAATGAAGTGAGGCTGATTGCTGATGCCAAGTTGTCAGATCTCGTCAAGGTTCAAAAAGAGGAACAGCTGACTAGAGAGAAAAATGACGAACGAAAAATCAATGAATCGCTCGACTTACTAAGACAGGACTATCAGCTGCTGCGGGAAAAACAAGAGTATTATACTTCTGGACAATATCAGCATCAGGAGCAGTATTTTCACATGCCTGGAAAGGTCCTTCATTTAGATGGAGATGCTTCATACTTAAAGAAATGCTTGGATGTATATGAACGAATTGGTGTACCTGTATACGGTGTGCATTGCCATGAGAAGAAAATGCCAAGCATGATTGACTCGTTAATTGATCAATATCGACCAGATATATTGGTTATCACAGGACATGATGCGTATTCCAAGCAAAAGGGCAGCGTACATGATATCGGTGCCTATCGTCATTCTCGTCATTTCGTTGAAACGGTTCAAAAAGCCAGACGGAAGATCCCTCATTTAGATCAGCTTGTGATCTTTGCTGGTGCCTGTCAATCTCATTTCGAATCATTGATCCAAGCAGGTGCCAATTTTGCGAGCTCTCCTTCCCGTGTGAATATCCATGCGCTCGATCCCGTCTATATCGTTGCGAAGATCAGCTTCACTCCATTTGTAGATCGAATCAACGTGTGGGATGTGCTCCGAAATACATTAACAAGAGAAAAAGGACTGGGAGGCATCGAGACGAAGGGCGTTCTAAGGGTAGGTATGCCATATAAAAGAGATCATGAATCGACATAACCCGACTGATTTCAGTCTGGTTTTTTTTATGTTCAAAAAGAAATTGCAAAAGGATACATAATTCACCGGAAATTGAGAAAAATAGGGAGAAGAAAAGGTAGAAGTTTGTCAAAATTATTTTGTTGACAATGGCTCGTGTTCGTTGATATAATTTAATTTTTATTTGACAAAAACGGGCCGTTGTTGTATAATTATCTCAGTGAGGTGGATGCAATGGCGAAGACTTTGTCCGACATCAAAAGATCGCTTGATGGTAACTTAGGTAAACGTTTGACGTTAAAGGCTAACGGGGGCCGCCGTAAAACAATTGAGCGTTCGGGCATTTTAGCTGAAACGTACCCTTCTGTATTTGTGATTCAATTAGATCAAGATGAGAATTCGTTTGAAAGAGTTTCTTATAGTTATGCAGATATACTGACTGAGACGGTCGAATTAACGTTCGATGATACCGCTAGCTCAGTCGCCTATTAATGGGCAGTAAACTTTTTGTTTACTGCTTTTTGTTTTGCCTTTTTTTCTGAATGTGAATGGGAGTCTGTCCATTTTTTGAAAGGGGTAAAAGAAAGGATTCGATACAAAATAAGAAAGCCACACAAGCAGTGGCACTGATTCGAATTCTCGACTAAAGGGGCTGTTTCGTTTGGGTAGACGCCGAGGCATTATGTCAGATGAGTTCAAATACGAGCTGGCGAAGGATCTTGGATTTTATGATACCGTCAAAAATGGAGGCTGGGGAGAAATTCGTGCGCGTGACGCAGGTAATATGGTCAAACGTGCCATTGAATTAGCTCAACAGCACATGGCTCAGGATGAGAATCAACGATAGAAAAACGGTCAGGGATACCTCGGGTGTCTCTGGCTTTTTTTGATGAAAAAGTCAGTGTGCTCGGCGTAAAAGCCTATATTCATCAGATCCATCAAATGTGATACAATATTGATACTTATGTTTAGATGGAGAAGTAGGTGAAATGTTTGCGTATTTTAGAAAAAGCACCGGCAAAAATTAATCTCTCACTTGATGTTCACGGAAAGAGACCGGATGGATATCACGAAGTGGAGATGGTGATGACAACAATAGACCTTGCAGATCGACTAGAGTTGACGGAGCTGGACAAGGATGAAATCCGTGTATCATCTCATAATCGATTCGTGCCAGATGATCAGCGTAATTTGGCTTATCAGGCGGCTAAATTACTTAAAACAAGGTTCGGTATTCGAAAAGGGGTATCCATTGTCATCACAAAAACAATTCCAGTCGCAGCAGGGTTAGCTGGAGGCAGCAGTGATGCAGCGGCAGCACTTCGCGGCTTAAATCGCTTGTGGAAGTTGAACCTCACGTTAGATGAACTAGCTGAGCTTGGAGCGGAGATCGGCTCAGATGTGTCTTTTTGTGTACACGGAGGCACAGCACTAGCGACAGGACGTGGGGAAAAGCTGAAGCATATTGCGACACCGCCGCATTGCTGGGTGATTTTAGCGAAGCCGGTGATTGGGGTATCTACAGCTGAAGTCTATAGACAATATGACGCAAGCAAAGTAGACCACCCGAATGTAAAGCGTATGATTGAAGCGATTGAAGCGAAAGATTATAAAGAGATGTGCGGCTCACTCGGAAACGTTCTAGAATCTGTGACATTAAAGATGTATCCAGAAGTAGATATGATCAAAAGGCAGATGAAGCGTTTCGGTGCTGACGCTGTTTTAATGAGTGGAAGCGGCCCTACAGTATTTGGCTTGATTCAATATGAATCGAAGGTACAAAGAATATATAACGGACTGAGAGGATTTTGTGATCAAGTATACGCTGTCCGCATGATCGGCGAACAAAATGCCCTTGATTAAATCCGTATATTAAGTTATATTTATCATAAATTATTCGGGTTCTGGGGGTAAGTTCATGAAGTTTCGTCGAAGCGGCAGATTGGTGGACTTAACAAATTATTTGTTAGCCCACCCGCACGTACTAGTACCGTTAACTTTTTTTGCAGAAAGATATCAATCTGCGAAGTCCTCCATTAGTGAAGACTTAACGATTATCAAACAGACCTTCGAACAGCAGGGAATAGGCACGTTGCTTACTGTACCTGGTGCTGCTGGCGGAGTGAAATATATTCCAAAGATTCACCTAAAAGAAGCAGACGACGTGGTAAACGATATCGGAGAAGCTCTATCGACTCCTGAACGTGTACTTCCTGGCGGTTATTTATATTTAACCGATGTTTTAGGTAATCCATCAATCCTTGCGAAAATCGGTAAGCTATTTGCGACCATCTTTGCAGACCGTGCGATTGATGTCGTCATGACTGTTGCAACAAAAGGTATTCCTATTGCCTATTCGGTTGCGGGTTATTTAAATGTGCCGGTTGTGATCGTTAGAAAAGATAATAAAGTAACTGAAGGATCAACTGTAAGTATTAACTACGCGTCAGGTTCGTCTAATCGAATTCAAACCATGTCACTTGCAAAGCGGAGCTTAGATAAAGGATCCAATGTCCTGATCATTGATGACTTTATGAAAGCTGGCGGAACCATTAACGGCATGGTGAATTTGCTTGAGGAATTTAATGCAAATGTTGCAGGGATCGGTGTTCTTTTAGAAGATGAAGGCGTAGATGAACGTCTCGTTGATGAATATGTATCGCTTTTAAAGCTTTCAACCATTGATATGAAGCAGAAGATCATTGAGATCAATGAAGGCAATTTCCACGAGTTTTTTCATTCGAAAGCTTAAGAATTGAAAACATGTAGTTGAATGGGAGAGATTGATATGACAAAAGTTGTTCAAACCAAACACGCACCAGCAGCCATTGGACCTTACTCTCAAGGGATTATTGTCAATAACATGTTTTACAGCTCCGGACAGATTCCATTAACGGCAGCTGGAGACTTTGTAAATGGAGATATGAAAGAACAAACTCATCAAGTGTTCCGTAATCTTAAGGCCGTACTTGAAGCAGCAGGTGCTTCCTTTGAGACAGTCGTGAAAGCAACAGTTTTTATCAAAGATATGGAACAATTCGCAGAAGTAAATGAAGTGTACGGTGAGTATTTCCATACACATAAGCCAGCTCGTTCTTGTGTGGAAGTAGCAAGACTTCCTAAGGATGCACTCGTAGAAATTGAAGTGATTGCATTAGTAAAGTAAACAGGCAATCTTAACGAAAGCCGTTTGGTTTCATCTTATGCAGGAAAAGACATCATCATGATGTCTTTTTTTCACGAAGAGAATGTAAGCGTCGTCACGAAGATGACAAAAAATGTATAAATATCCCGATATTTCAAAAAAAGTTTAAAAAAAGAGCAGGAGAATCATCACAATCGTTGAATACCTAAGTAATGCTTTTATATTGGGAAAAGGTGGTGAACTACTGTGGAAGTTACTGACGTAAGATTACGCCGCGTGAATACCGATGGTCGCATGAGGGCGATTGCATCCATCACGCTGGACCACGAATTTGTTGTTCATGATATTCGTGTGATTGATGGAAACAATGGCTTGTTTGTTGCAATGCCTAGCAAACGCACGCCTGATGGAGAGTTTCGCGACATTGCACATCCAATTAATTCAAGCACTCGGGGTAAAATCCAAGATGCTGTTTTAAATGAGTATCATCGCTTAGGCGAAGAGGAAGAGACAATTGAATATGAAGAAGCTGGAGCTTCTTAATAATACGTGAACCTAAAAAGGCAGCTTTAAGAGAAAATGGATGTTTTCTTTTAAATGCTGTCTTTTTTGCGTTTTTTCTCTTGTTTCTTATGTCTCCCATCCATTAGAAAATTATTGCACTTCCTCTTGTATCCTTGAAATCAATCCTTATTTAGGATATATTTTTCTATGGATAATAGGGATATTGGAGGCCAATCAATGGATAAGCGGTTCGCAGTGATTTTAGCAGCGGGAAAAGGAACGAGAATGAAGTCAAAGCTATACAAAGTACTTCATCCAGTTTGCGGAAAGCCAATGGTCGAGCATGTGGCAGATGAAGCGTTAAAGCTTTCTTTAACCAAGCTAGTGACGATTGTCGGTCATGGAGCAGAGAACGTCAAAGAGCAGCTTGGAGACAGAAGTGAATATGCACTTCAAGAAGAACAGCTGGGAACAGCACATGCCGTCAAACAAGCAAAGTCGTTCCTTGCGCAGGAAAAGGGAACAACCATTGTCATTTGTGGTGATACGCCATTATTGACAGCGGAAACAATGGAAGCTATGTTGAGCGAGCATCAAAAACATCAAGCGAAAGTCACTATTTTAACAGCACGTGCGGAAGACCCGGCAGGTTATGGTCGTATTATTCGTGACGAAACCGGTGCTGTTGTGAAAATTGTGGAGCATAAAGATGCGAATGATGCGGAACGTCAAGTGAATGAAATTAATACAGGGACCTATTGCTTTTCAAATGAAGATCTCTTCCGTGTGATTGAGCAAGTATCGAATGAAAATGCACAGGGTGAGTACTATTTGCCAGACGTCATTGAAATCTTAAAGAATGAAGGGCAAACGGTAGCGGCATATCAAACACCGCATTTTGAAGAAACACTTGGAGTCAATGATCGTATCGCTCTATCACAAGCAGAGCAATTCATGAAGCGACGTATTAATCATCAGCATATGAAGAATGGTGTGACCTTGATTGATCCTGAGAACACGTATATTTCACCTGATGCAGTGATCGGTGAAGATACAACGATTTATCCTGGGACGGTCATCAAAGGGAATGTGAAAATCGGTGCAGACGCCATTATTGGGCCAAACACTGAAATTGTTGACAGCATCGTCGGAGACCGCACAGTGATTAAGCAATCTGTCGTCTGCGATAGTGAGGTTGGAGTCGATGTGACAATTGGGCCGTTTGCTCATATTCGCCCGTTGTCGAAAATTGGCGATGAAGTGAAAATCGGGAATTTTGTCGAAATCAAGAAAACGGTTTTCGGTGACCGCAGCAAAGCATCTCATCTCAGCTATATTGGAGATGCAGAGGTCGGAACTGATGTAAACCTTGGCTGTGGATCAATTACAGTCAACTATGATGGGAAGAACAAATTCTTAACGAAGATTGAAGATGGCGCATTTATTGGCTGTAATTCTAATCTCGTGGCACCAGTCACTGTCGGAAAAGGGGCATATGTTGCAGCTGGTTCAACGGTTACAGAAGATGTACCGCAGGATGCATTGTCTATTGCTAGAGCAAGACAAGTCAATAAAGAAGATTATGTGAAAAATATTCATAAAAAATAATCCAAATACCCGGAGGTTTACCATGTCTAATCGTTATGCTGATGCGAATTTAAAGATATTCTCTTTGAATTCAAACCCTGAACTTGCGAAAGAAATTGCCGATCGTATCGGAGTTGATGTAGGAAAGAGCTCTGTTAAACGCTTTAGTGACGGTGAAGTCCAAATCAATATTGAAGAAAGTATCCGCGGCTGTGATTGTTATGTCATTCAATCCACTAGTGCGCCAGTCAATGAGCACATTATGGAGTTGCTCATTATGGTAGACGCACTAAAACGCGCTTCTGCGAAAACGGTCAATATTGTGATCCCTTATTACGGATATGCACGTCAAGATCGTAAGGCAAAACCTCGTGAGCCGATCACTGCGAAGCTTTTTGCGAACTTACTTGAAACAGCAGGTGCTACACGTGTCATTGCACTTGATCTTCATGCGCCGCAAATCCAAGGTTTCTTTGATATTCCAATCGATAATTTAATGGCTGTGCCAATCTTAACAAACTATTTCGAACAGAAAAACTTGAATGATATCGTCGTTGTATCTCCTGATCACGGTGGTGTAACACGTGCGCGTAAAATGGCAGATCGCCTGAAAGCACCAATCGCAATTATCGACAAACGTCGTCCAAAGCCAAACGTTGCTGAAGTGATGAACATCATTGGTAACATTGAAGGCAAAACGGCGATTCTCATCGATGATATCATTGATACAGCTGGTACCATTACACTTGCTGCAAATGCACTTGTGGAAAATGGAGCGGCTGAAGTCTATGCTTGCTGTACTCACCCAGTATTGTCTGGACCAGCAGTAGAACGTATCACAAACTCTAAAATTAAAGAATTAGTTGTGACAAACAGTATTCACTTAACTGATGACAAGAAAGTTGGAAAATTCATTCCGCTTTCAGTTGGGCCTTTGCTTGCAGAAGCCATCATCCGTGTACATGAAGAAGAATCTGTGAGCTACCTTTTCAGCTAATTTTCTGATTGAAAAAGGCCCTAGGCATCAAGCTTGGGGTCTTTTTGCTTTCATCATTCTTGGCAAATAGGTTTAAAATGATTTGGTTATGGGTAATTATGAGAGTAGTGACAAAAAAGAAATAGGATGGTGCTGAATATGGCAACTTTAAAAGCAAATAAAAGAACTGACTTCAAACGTTCCACACTGCAAAAAATCCGTCATTCAGGACACGTTCCTGGTGTCATATACGGAAAAAATACAGACAACCTGGCTGTTTCATTAGACAGTATCGATTTATTAAAGACCTTACGTGATGAAGGGAAAAATACAATCATTACGTTAGACGTGAACGGTGAAACAAAATCCGTGATGGTCACAGAATTACAAACAGACCCGCTGAAAAATGAGCTTGTCCATGCAGATTTCCAAGTAGTCGATTTGCAGCGTGAAATTGAAGCGGATGTACCTGTTCAGTTGATTGGCGAATCTAAAGGAGTTAAAGATGGCGGTGTGCTTCAGCAGCCACTATTTGAACTATCTATTACAGCGAAGCCAAAAGATATCCCTCAGCATATAGAAGCAGATATTACAAACTTAGAAGTGAATGATGTCCTAACAGTCGCTGATTTGCCTGTTCAGTCATCATATCAAGTGAATAACGATCCAGAAGAAGTCGTGGCATCCATTTTACCGCCTCAGCAATCAGAGGTTCCTGAACCAGATAGCGAAGAGGAACCAAAAGAACCTGAGGCCATTAAAGAAAAGGATAACGATGGAGAATAACTGGTCATTTAGAGACGTAACCCTCCCGCGGTTGCGTCTTTTGTGCTAGAATGAAAAGAATTCATACGTTTTACATGAGGCAATCCTATTGGCTCATTTTTTAGGCGTGTGCTTTGTGACAAAGGAGGTTTATGGTTTCATGATTGCATTTGTTGGATTAGGTAATCCTGGAAAAGAATATGAAAAAACAAGACATAATGTCGGGTTTATGACAATAGATGAATTATCAAAAAAATGGGACATCCCTTTAAATCAATCAAAGTTCCATGGACAATTTGGAACGGGATTTGTTTCAGGGCAAAAGGTTCTACTTGTAAAGCCGCTTACATATATGAACTTATCAGGAGAATGCGTGCGTCCGCTAATGGATTACTATGATATTCCCCTTGAACAGTTGAAAGTCATCTATGATGATCTTGATTTGCCAACTGGCCGAATCCGCCTTCGTACAAAAGGGAGTGCAGGCGGGCATAATGGAATCAAATCGTTGATTCAGCATTTAGGGTCACCTGAGTTTGACCGATTCCGTATCGGCATTGGACGTCCTCAAAATGGCATGAAGGTCGTCGATTACGTGCTAGGACGCTTTTCTGAAGAGGAGCAGCCTGATATTGCATCAGCCATTCAGGCGTCTGTCGAAGCTTGTGAGGCGGCTTTAACTAAGCCATTTTTAGAAGTGATGAATGATTTTAACAAGAAGGTATAAGAATGATAAGCAAAGCACATACTGATCATAAAATCTCAGCAGGGGAGGATCACGTATGGCTTTGCATTATTACTGCCGGCACTGTGGTGTAAAGGTTGGCAGTTTAGATGAATCCGCTGTTCAAAGTGAAGCACTTGGATTTCATCACTTAACAAATGAGGAAAGAAACGATATGATTTCTTATAGGGAAAATGGTGATTTGCATGTACAAACCATTTGTGAGGATTGCCAAGAGGCGCTCGAAAGAAATCCTGATTACCATCAGTATCATACCTTTATTCAATAAAAAGCTTTGGTGTAGATAATAGACCAAAGCGTTTTTCTGTTTTAAACAAGCAGGGAGGAGGAGCCAAATGAAAAATATACAATCATTTATCAAACAAAGTGATGATTTTCAGTCCATTTTTAATGGGCTAAAGGAAGGGTTAAAAGAACAACTGCTCGCCGGACTATCAGGCTCCGTCAGATCTTTATTTACAGCCGCTATATCAGACGAACTTAAGCGGCCGATGTTTATTGTGACTCACAACTTATATCAAGCGCAGAAGGTCACAGATGATCTTGCCAGTGTGATGTCAGATCGCTCGGTCCTTCTTTATCCTGTGAATGAACTCATTGCTTCAGAAATTGCCGTTGCCAGCCCTGAGCTTAGAGCTCAGCGTCTAGATGTTCTGAACCGGCTGGCGAATGGAGAAAACCCCATTATCGTCACCCCGGCTGCTGCGGTGCGTAGAATGCTTCCGCCAGTTGAGCTCTGGAAGGAGAGTCAGATCCATTTAAAGCTTGGTGAAGAAATTGATTTGGAGGCGTTTTCAAAACAACTTGTACAAATCGGTTATGACCGGACGTCGATGGTTGCTGCGCCCGGAGATTTTAGTGTGCGCGGAGGAATCATTGATATTTATTCGTTAACGGAAGATCATCCAATTCGTATTGAGCTGTTTGATACTGAAGTAGATTCAATTCGAACGTTCCACTCGGATACACAGCGTTCATTAGAAACACTTCAAGAGATTAAAATCGGTCCCGCAAAAGAGCTGATTGTGAGAGGGCCTGAACGAGTGAGAGCCATTGAACAGCTTGATCAAGGACTTGCGAAGAGCTTAAAGAAATTCAACTCAGACCAGCAAAAAGAATTGCTGCATCAACATATTTCTGCTGATCGAGAGAAGCTGCTAGAAGGAATCGTGACACAGGAAATGACGAAGTACCTGTCCTATTTCTATGAAAAACCTGCTAGTTTGCTAGATTACACTTCACAGGATACGATTATTATTTTAGATGAAATTAGCAGAATTCAGGAGATGGAAGAACAGCTTGAGCAGGAAGAAGCTGATTGGACAATTAGTCTGCTTGAAGAAGGCAACATCCTTCATGATTTATCTCTTTCTTTTCCGTTCCAACAACTAATCAATCAGCAATCGCGGTCGATTCTGTACTACTCCTTGTTCCTGAGACATGTCCAGCAGACAAATCCGCAAAATATCGTCAATGTATCGAGTAAGCAAATGCAGAATTTCCACGGGCAGATGAATGTGCTCGCAAGTGAAATTGAACGCTACAAAAAACAACAATACACGGTTGTCTTCTTAGGTGCGGATGAAGAGCGTACAGACAAATTGTCTTCTGTCTTACATGATTATGACATTGAAGCTGCTCTTGCCAAGCCGGACGCAGAGCTTGTAAGCGGACAGGTGTATATTTTACAAGGTGAGCTACAAACAGGCTTTGAACTGCCGTTATCGAAAATTGCCGTGATCACAGAAGGCGAGCTCTTCAAAAAACGTGTGAAGAAGCAGGCACGTAAGCAAAAGCTGACCAATGCAGAGCGAATTAAGAGCTATTCCGAGCTTCAAGTCGGCGATTATGTGGTGCACATTAACCACGGGATCGGTAAGTATTTAGGAATTGAAACGCTTGAAATCGGCGGCATTCATAAAGATTATTTAAATATTCATTATCAAGGAAGCGACAAGCTTTATGTACCGGTTGAACAAATTGATCAGGTGCAGAAGTATGTTGGATCAGAAGGTAAAGAACCAAAGCTGTACAAACTAGGCGGCAGCGATTGGAAACGTGTGAAGAAAAAAGTGGAGTCATCTGTACAGGACATCGCAGATGATCTCATTAAGCTGTACGCAGAACGTGAGGCAAGTAAAGGGTATGCCTTCTCGCCTGATCATGAGATGCAGCGCCAGTTCGAATCAGCGTTCCCTTACCAGGAAACAGATGATCAAATCCGTTCGATTCATGAAATCAAACAAGACATGGAGCGGGAGCGTCCTATGGATCGCCTGCTTTGTGGAGATGTGGGATATGGAAAAACAGAAGTGGCGATTCGAGCCGCCTTCAAAGCAATTGCTGACGGGAAGCAAGTTGCTCTGCTTGTGCCGACAACCATCTTAGCGCAGCAGCATTTTGACACGATTATGGACCGATTCCAAGACTATCCTGTCAAAATTGCTCAGCTGAGCCGTTTCCGTACAAGAAAAGAAACAACCGAAACGTTAAAAGGCTTGAAAAATGGAACGATAGATATGGTGATCGGCACACACCGTTTGCTTTCGAAAGATATTGTCTATAAGGACTTAGGTCTGTTGATTATTGATGAAGAGCAGCGTTTTGGTGTGACGCATAAAGAGAAAATTAAACAGATGAAAGCCAATATCGATGTTCTGACATTAACGGCTACGCCAATTCCGCGTACGCTGCATATGTCTATGCTTGGCGTACGGGATTTATCGGTTATTGAAACACCGCCTGAAAACCGTTTCCCTGTTCAAACCTATGTGGTCGAGTACAATGGCGCTTTAGTCAGAGAAGCGATAGAGCGAGAACTAGCACGTGGTGGTCAAGTGTACTTCCTGTACAACCGTGTCGAGGATATTGAACGCAAAGCAGATGAAATCTCTATGCTAGTTCCAGATGCGAAAGTCAGCTATGCACATGGGAAAATGAGTGAGAACGAGCTGGAATCAGTGATGATCAATTTCCTTGAAGGTGAATCAGATGTATTGGTCAGTACCACCATCATCGAAACGGGAGTCGATATTCCGAATGTGAACACGCTCATCGTTCACGATGCGGATAAAATGGGGCTTTCTCAGCTGTACCAGCTAAGAGGACGAGTAGGACGCTCGAATCGTGTCGCATATGCTTATTTCACGTATCGAAAAGATAAAGTTCTGTCTGAAGTAGCAGAGAAGAGACTTCAAGCTATTAAAGAATTCACAGAGCTCGGGTCAGGATTTAAAATTGCGATGCGTGATTTAACGATTCGAGGAGCAGGAAATTTACTTGGTGCACAGCAGCATGGATTCATTGATTCTGTTGGATTCGACCTCTATTCCCAAATGCTGAAAGAAGCCATTGAAGAAAGAAGAGGCGATACAACGGCTCAAGATAAATTCGAACCGGAAATCGATCTACAAATCGATGCTTATATCCCTGACACTTACATTTCGGATGGAAAGCAAAAGATCGAGATGTATAAACAGTTCAGAGCGATTGGATCAATTGAAGAGCGAAAAGAGCTTCAAGATGAAATGATCGACCGATTCGGTGAATATCCGCAAGAAGTGGCGGATTTGTTCACAATTGCGACGATGAAAGTATACGCAGTGCAGGAACGTGTCGAATTGATCAAGATGGAGAAAGGCATTGTCAGACTCACCCTTGAAGAGCAAGCAAGCAGTGACATCGACGGTCAAAAATTATTTGCACTTGGCAGTAAATATGGCCGTGATATTGGCCTAGGAATGGAAGGCAGCAAGCTAATTATTTCTGTCCAGACGAAAGGTAAGAAGACGGAGGAATGGCTTGACATCGTTCTGAATATGCTACGAGGTCTTCAAGATGTGAAAAAGGAAACCATTCCATCTTCATAAAAATTTGTTTGTCTCTCGTGTATATTACGTTTGATGTGACGGATACTAATCTCAGGGTCAAGTGGTGAATGTTGCATAAAGTGGACGCTTTTGTTCCATTCACCCAACACATCATCAAACGAAAGAGAGGCAGCAGTGAATGAAAGCAACTGGAATTGTACGCCGCATCGATGATCTAGGTAGAGTGGTTATTCCGAAGGAGATTCGCAGAACATTGCGCATCCGGGAAGGAGATCCACTTGAGATTTTCGTCGACCGCGATGGAGAAGTAATTTTGAAGAAATATTCGCCGATTAGTGAGCTAGGAGACTTTGCGAAGGAATATGCTGATGCATTATTCGACAGTTTGGGTCATTCCATTCTGATTTGTGATCGAGATACGTATATTGCTGTATCCGGCAGTTCGAAAAAAGAGTACTTAAATAAATCCATCAGTGATTTACTTGAACGAACAATGGACCAGCGTAATTCTGTATTAGAAGAAAGCAAAAAAGAAATTCAACTTGTCGATGGTATTGATGATGACGTATCTGCTTATACCATTGCACCTATTGTTGCAAACGGAGATCCGATTGGCGCCGTCGTCTTATTTTCTAAAGAGCGTTCAATGGGGGAAGTGGAGCATAAAGCGGCAGAAACGGCAGCTGGCTTCTTAGCCCGTCAAATGGAACACTAGGTCTAATAATTGTATATCATTTTGATAAAACAAAAGAATGCCGATGAAATCATTTTGATTTTGTCGGCGTTTTTTATATGGAATGAAACAAAACGAGGAATGTGCCGTCTACTCCTTAGAAAGAAACGGCTTTTCATTCACGTATGATATAATGAGTGCGTTTAACTGTAGATCCATTTTTAAAGGAGTCATCCATGAAAAATGCTGTGAATCAGCCGCATTGGCTTTTCCAAGGTGCGGTGATTTTGACCATCGCAGGCTTGTTATCAAAGATATTAAGTGCCGTTTATCGTGTTCCGTTCCAGAACATCGTAGGAGACACTGGGTTTTATATTTATCAGCAAGTGTACCCCTTCCTTGGTATTGCAATCATGCTCGGCACCACAGGGTTTCCTGTCATGGTGTCCAAGCTTCTAAGTGACCATGGGGAAGAGAATCGACAGATCATTACACGGGTATCCTTGGTCTATATCACCTTACTGAGCCTAGTCTTATTTCTTTGTCTTTACATAGGAGCAGGCAGAATTGCGAGCCTTATGGCGGACAGTCAATTGATCCTGCTTATCCAAATGAGTGCTTTCGTGTTTTTATTTCTGCCGCTTACCGTGATGCTGAGAGGCGTTTTTCAGAGTGACGGTATGATGCTTCCAACGGCTGTTTCTCAATTGGTTGAGCAGCTCATCAGGGTAGGCGTCCTGCTTGTTTTATCCTTCTATTTCGTCAAGCATGGCTATTCGCTTTATGAAACAGGGGCGGGTGCAGTTTTCTCTTCCATAGCGGGAAGTGCGACCTCGCTTATACTGCTTCTTTTTCTTTGGCTGACTTACCGAAAACAGTCTTCTACACGTATGGCAGTCAAGCAGGCGACACTTCGGAAAAAGGATGTTTTGAAGAGTTTGGTGCTGTATACATTGACGATTTGTGTCAGCGGACTGCTCATTTTATGGATGCAAATGATTGATGCTTTTCATCTGTATGCGTTGCTGCGCAGTGAGGGACTGAGTGAAGCCGCGGCAAAGGCGGCAAAAGGTGTGTATGACCGAGGGCAGCCGTTTTTACAGCTAGGGACAGTGTTTGCCATTAGCATCGGGACTTCTCTTGTGCCATTTTTATCAGCGGCCATGAGGAATGGAGAGCATGAAGTGATCAGGCAAAAAGTACGGACATCGTTTAAAACCACGTTGGTTTTAGGGATTGGTTCAGCAGTTGGGCTGATTTGTATTCTTTCGTCAGTTAATACAATGCTTTTTCGTAATGATTTAGGAACCGATGCGCTGCAAATATTCTGTATTTCCATCGCATTTACATCGATTGCGATTACGCAAGCAGCTTTACTTCAAGGGCTCGGGCATACTGTGTATCCGGCTGTTGTGGTACTGCTCAGTGTGCTGGTGAAGTGGATACTTACGCTTGCACTGGTCCCGCTATTTGGCATCTACGGTGCCGCATGGTCAACCGTGTGCGGTTTTCTTGCTGCCGCTCTGCTCAATGCCGTTTATTTGAAACATAAAGGGTGGATTTCGTTGAGAGAGCTGTTCCCAGTGAAAATTCTTTTATCAGCCGCTTTCATGGCCATTGTCTTAATAGGGTATCAGGCGCTGTTTTCTTGGGTCATTCCCTTTGAAAAACGTCCTTTTTCCGTTTTAGAGAGCCTGACGTCAGTTTTTATTGGTGGTTTCGCCTTTTTATATAGTATTCTTAAGCTAGAAGTATTTACGGACGAGGAATGGAGACTCATTCCATTAGGAGAAAAGATTTTATATTTTAAACAGATGAGAGGGAATCAAAATGGCAGGTAAGATTACCGTCGTCGGTCTTGGGGCAGGCGACATGGATCAGCTGACGCTCGGTGTTTACAAGCAGCTGAAGCAGGCGAAAGAAGTATTTATGAGAACGCAGGACCATCCGCTGACCGCAGAGTTGATGCAGGAGGTTCCATCGCTGACCTTTTTTGATGAGATTTATGAAAAGCACGATCAGTTTGATTCGGTCTATCAGGAAATCACAGAAATTTTATTTACAGAGGCTGCTGAAAAGGAGATTGTGTACGCAGTACCAGGTCACCCATTTGTCGCAGAAAAGACCGTCCAGCTATTAGTTTCTCAGCAGCAAGAGCGCGGGATTGAGGTGTCTGTTGCAGGTGGACAAAGCTTTTTAGATGCGACGTTTAACTCTTTGCAGATCGACCCAATCGAGGGATTCCAATTCGTTGACGCAGGAGATATGAGAGCGGACGATCTGAAATTGACCCAGCATGTCCTTATTTGTCAGGTATATGATCAGATCACCGCTTCGAATGTGAAACTCACGCTGATGGAAAAGCTTCCAGACGATTTTGAAGTCTATATTGTGACTGCGGCTGGAAGCAGCCTGGAACAGATTACTGCCGTTCCTTTATTTGAACTTGATCGAGATGTGTCGATAAATAACTTAACAAGTGTTTATGTACCTCCGATTCAAGATGAAAAGCTGCTTTATCAACAATTTGACACCTTCCGTGACGTCATCCGTACATTAAGAGGTCCGGGCGGCTGTCCATGGGATCAAAAACAAACCAATGAGTCACTGAAACCCTATTTAATTGAAGAATGCTATGAACTGCTTGAAGCGATAGATGAAGATGATCCAGACCATATGGTGGAAGAGCTCGGAGATGTGATGCTGCAGGTGTTACTTCATGCTCAAATCGGTGAAGATGACGGCTTTTTCTCAATTGATGATGTCATCCAGCATGTCACAGAAAAAATGATTCGTAGACATCCCCATGTGTTTGGCGACACAAATGTTTCTGAAGCAGAAGAGGTGGTCGTCAACTGGGAAAAAATCAAGCAGCAGGAGAAACCGGAGCGGGCAGCCTCCATGTTGCAATCCATCCCGGCGACGCTTCCAGCACTAACAAAGGCATATAAGCTCCAAAAGAAAGCCGCCAAAGTAGGCTTTGATTGGACAGATGTGAAAGATATTTGGAACAAATACGAAGAAGAAAAGCAGGAATTTCTCGTTGAAGTGGCAGACAAGCCGGACGAAAGTGCAACGAAGCAGATGAAAGATGAATTTGGAGATCTTTTGTTTGTTCTCGTCAACATTGGCAGGTTCTATCAGCTAGAGCCTGAAACGGCGCTCGCTTCCGCCAACACAAAATTCATGCGACGTTTTCAGCATATCGAACAAAAAGCAAAGGACATGGGACGTTCATTAGAGGATTTAACGCTAGAGGAAATGGACGATCTATGGAACGATGCCAAACGTATAGAAAGAGGTGAGTAAACATGAGATTAGATAAATTTTTAAAAGTGTCTCGTTTAATAAAAAGAAGAACATTGGCAAAAGAAGTCGCTGATCAAGGCAGAATTTCTATTAACGGCACACAGGCGAAAGCCAGCTCTGACGTGAAAGAAGGAGACGAGCTTAAAATCCGTTTTGGTCAAAAACTAGTGACGGTTCAAGTGAACGAGTTAAAGGACACAACGAAAAAAGAAGAAGCCGCTGGCATGTATACTGTGCTAAAAGAAGAAAAAACAGCGGAATAGGGCTTGTTCTAAATGATCCTCCTGTCACATACAATGCAGTAACAATGCAAGTATGAGATATGGGGGATGTATAAATGAATCAATATTATAATCAACCTCAAGGCACGAAGCTGTCATCAGAAGCGGAACACAATATCACAATGCGAAACAGAAAGCATTTAGATATTACCGGCGTCAAACAGGTGGAAAGCTTTGATAATGAAGAATTTCTGCTTGAGACGGTCATGGGGATTCTCGCTATCCGTGGAGAAAATCTGCAAATGAAAAACCTAGACGTCGAAAAAGGCGTTGTGTCGATTAAAGGACGTGTCTTTGACTTAATTTATGTAGATGAGCAGCACGGGGAGAAAGCTAAAGGATTTTTTAGCAAGCTGTTTAAATGACGCTGACAGTCCAGTTTTATACGATGCTTTCGATGGTAGCGATGGGCATCTGGCTGGGCGCATCGCTTGATACGTACAAGCTGTTTGTGAATCGGGAAAAGACAGCAAAATGGCTTTTGATCATACACGATCTCCTTTTTTGGCTGGTACAGGGACTCTTATTCTTTTATGTTCTGCTGCTGACAAATGAGGGAGAATTCAGGGTTTATATCTTTCTAGCTGTTGCACTAGGTTTCTCGATGTATCAGGCATTGATGAAACAGCTGTATATGAATATTCTCAAGTTTATGGTGATGTGTGTGTATCAAGCCGCTCTCATCTTGAAACGGCTGGTCAAGTCCATCGTCTTCCAGCCAATCCGCTGGCTGATGACCTTAATCATAAGTGCTATTATGTTCTTGCTCCACTTGCTCTTACGTCTTGTTCATTTTACGTTTCGGCTCGTGTGGAAGGTGCTGTCCATTGTTTGTTATCCGCTCATCTGGTTACTTAATGTGACCATCATTCATCGGATTCCCGAAAAATGGCGAACATCAATGAGATTGTTTTTCTCTAAAGGAGCAGGAATTTTACAAGGGACCAAGAAATTATCTGGTACCATCAAAACGAAATGGAAACAATTCTGGACAAAGTAAGAGAGGAGGCCTTCAACCTTGAACAAGAGAAAAAGAAATATCGCACAAATTCAAAATGATTATCAAAAACAAATGGAACAGCAAGCACAGCGCTTAAAACGCAAACGCCGTGGACTCCTAAGAAGGCTTACCGTGTTTGGTGTGATCGTGCTCATGTTTGCTGTCTTGGTGACAAGTGCCCTCTGGTCGCAATCGTCTTCATTAAAGGAAAAAGAAGAGAAGAAGGTTGCACTCGAAAAAGAATTGAAGCAATTACAAACAAAGCAGGAAGATATTTCTGATGAAATTAAAAAGCTGAAAAGCAAGGAATACGTACTCGAACTGGCACGACGGGACTATTATATGTCCAAAAAAGGCGAAAAAATCTTTGATGTGGGCAATAAGAGCGATTAGCCTTGTTGACACTTAAAATTCAGTTTATGTATAATTGAACAAATGAGATTTTTTTATAAGTCTAAGGAGGAGCACTTTTTTTATGTCGATTGAAGTTGGCAGCAAGTTACAAGGGAAAGTTACGGGCATTACAAATTTTGGAGCTTTTGTGGAGTTGCCAGGCGGTTCAACTGGTCTCGTTCATATCAGTGAGGTAGCCGATAACTATGTAAAAGATATTAATGAGCATTTAAAAGTCGGTGAACAAGTTGAAGTGAAAGTGATTAACGTTGAAAAAGACGGTAAAATCGGCTTGTCCATTAAAAAAGCAAAAGATCGTCCTCAACAACAACAATCAAGACCGAGCAGAAATGATTTCCGTCCGAAGGAATCGTTTGAGCAAAAAATGAACAAATTCTTAAAAGATAGTGAAGACCGCTTAACATCTTTAAAACGTAACACGGAATCAAAACGTGGGGGACGCGGAGCAAGAAGAGGTTAACTTGTTGCTGCTTTCTATATATCTTTCACAACAAAGCACCTGCTGACCGCAGGTGCTTTTTATCTTGATCCATACGACATTTTTTGAGATTTCGTCATTTAATTTAAAACTTCCTATTGACGGACAAGCGATTCCTTTGTATTATAGATCTTGTGCTTCTTAGCGCATTTTCATTATGGCGGTGTAGCTCAGCTGGCTAGAGCGTACGGTTCATACCCGTGAGGTCGGGGGTTCGATCCCCTCCGCCGCTATCCTTTTGATTAGAACATAAAAGCAAGGCCCGTTGGTCAAGCGGTTAAGACACCGCCCTTTCACGGCGGTAACACGGGTTCGAATCCCGTACGGGTCATCTTCGAAAACAGCCTTCCTTAGGAAAGCTGTTTTTTTGTGTCTTCGTAAAATTCTGATGAAAGACATCGACTTTCATGAAAGTATGCCTCTTTGACGAATAAAGCGTCGAACGTTTTATGGAAACGACAACTTCTTTTGACAAAATTTCTTTTTCACCTTCGCTATAATGACAAGCAACGAATATCAGGTGGGGGATGAAAAGATGGAAAAACTAGAAAGAAGAACTGATTTAACAGGAGCGGGGTTTGAAAGAATCAGTACAGGGTTAAAAAAGATGAAAAACCTGTTTCTTCATCATACGCATTCTCTTTTTTTCTATAAAGGGTTTATTTATGTCGTTCTTGGTTTTTTATTAGGACGAGCCTTTATATTATCTGAAATTATGCCGTTTGCTCTGCCTTTCTTTGGCTCCATGCTGCTTATCAAAAGAGATAAGTCCATGCTCGCTTGTCTCGCTTTACTTGCTGGAGCTATGACGATATCACCTCAAAATGCATTGTTTGTGTTTGCGTCGCTGATCGTATTCCTTCTGATGTCCAAGGTGGTTTCTTTCATCATCAAAGACCCAGTGAAAACATTGCCGGTTGTCATTGTGCTGTCAATGCTGATCACCAGAGGAGCATTTGTTTACCTAGAGCAAGGTGCTGTGCAAAGCTACGATTACGTCATGGCGGGTGTCGAAGCAGGACTTGCTTTCATTTTGACACTGATTTTCCTTCAAAGCCTGCCGATTTTTACAGTCAGAAAAATCAAACACTCCTTAAAGGTTGAAGAAATTATTTGTTTTATGATTTTGATTGCCTCAGTTTTAACAGGTCTGGCCGGGATCACATTTCAAGGAATGCAGGCAGAACATATTTTGTCACGATATGTAGTGCTGAGCTTTGCTTTTATTGGAGGAGCGAGTATTGGTTGTACAGTGGGTGTCGTCACTGGATTAATTCTTGGTCTCGCTAATATCGGAAACCTTTATCAGATGAGTCTTCTTGCCTTTTCAGGTTTATTAGGGGGATTGCTGAAAGAGGGGAAGAAAGCAGGAGCAGCCATTGGCTTAATTGTGGGTTCCTTACTTATTTCCTTGTACGGAGAAGGATCAGCAGGACTCATAACCACGCTATATGAATCATTGATTGCGGTTGCGCTCTTCTTGCTCACGCCACAATCAGTGACCTCTAAGGTAGCGAAATATATTCCTGGTACGGTAGAGCATGTACAGGAACAGCAGCAATACGCCCGGAAAGTACGAGATGTGACAGCAAAAAAGGTAGACCAATTTTCTAATGTATTTCATGCGCTGTCTGAGAGTTTTGCGACATTTTACGAATCCATTCCTGAAGAAAAGAAACAGGAAGAGGATGTAGATCTTTTTTTAAGTACGATCACAGAACGATCCTGTCAAACGTGCTATAAGAAAAATAAATGCTGGGTGCAGAACTTTGATACAACCTATGAACTGATGAAACAAGTTATGCATGAATCTGATGAAAAAACCTACGAGCAAAACCGGAAATTGAAGAAGAAATTTAGCCAGCACTGCTCAAAATCAAAACATGTCGAGGAATTGATTGAAGAGGAGATCGCTTACTATAAAGCCAATCAGACCCTGAAGAAAAAGGTCCAAGACAGCAGACGACTGGTAGCTGAACAACTGATGGGCGTTTCACAAGTGATGGAGGATTTTTCCCGGGAAATAAAACGGGAAAGAGAACAGCATTTTATTCAAGAAGAGCAGATGATAGAAGCACTTCAACACTTTGGAATTGAAATTCAGCAAGTAGAAATTTATAGCTTAGAGCAGGGGAATGTCGATATTGAAATGAGAATCCCATATTGCCAAGGGCATGGTGAATGTGAAAAAATCATCGCCCCTATGCTCTCAGATATTTTAGAAGAACAGATTTTAGTCAAAGCAGAGCAGTGTGCAGAGCACCCAACAGGCTATTGCCACGTTGTATTTGGTTCTGCAAAATCATATCGAGTGGCTACAGGCGTAGCGCATGCAGCAAAAGGCGGAGGATTAGTGTCTGGAGACAGCTACAGTATGATGGAGCTGGGTGCGGGCAAATATGCCGCAGCTATTAGTGATGGAATGGGCAATGGAGCAAGGGCTCATTTTGAAAGCAATGAAACGATTAAGCTGTTAGAAAAAATATTGGCATCAGGTATCAATGAAAAAGTAGCGATCAAAACCATTAATAGTATTTTATCTTTACGAACGACTGATGAAATCTATTCAACATTAGATTTATCCATTATTGATTTACAGGATGCGAGCTGTAAGTTCCTCAAGATTGGTTCAACACCCAGCTTTATTAAACGGGGTGATCAGGTGATGAAGGTACAAGCAAGCAACTTACCGATTGGAATTATTGATGAATTTGAAGTGGAGGTTGTGAGTGAACAGATGAAGGCAGGAGATCTGCTGATTATGATGAGTGATGGCATTTTCGAAGGACCAAAGCATATTGAAAATCATGATCTCTGGGTGAAGCGCAAAATGAAAAGCTTTAAAACAGAAGATCCGCAAGAGATTGCTGATTTATTAATGGAAGAGGTCATTCGAACAAGATCGGGTCAAATTGACGACGATATGACGGTTGTTGTCATCAGGCTTGATCACAATACTCCAAAATGGGCATCCATTCCGACGGGTACATTCTATCTTGAGAAACAAGAGATTTCTTGAAATATCGTATAATATGAAATTCTTCTGGCGATGATGGGGATATAAAGCATTCAGTTACGATCCCAGGAGGAATGAAGATGCGAAAAGGTCACGTAAACCAAATCTTATTGATTACAGATGGCTGCTCAAATCACGGGGAAGATCCACTTGCGATTGCCTCATTGGCAAAGGAACAAGGGATTACAGTCAATGTCATTGGCATTATGGAGGAAAACAGACACGATCATGAAGCAATGAAAGAAGTTGAGGGGATTGCTCTAGCAGGCGGAGGCATTCATCAAGTTGTCTACGTCCAGCAGTTATCTCAAACGGTACAAATGGTCACAAAAAAAGCGATGACACAAACCTTACAAGGTGTTGTGAATAAAGAATTGCAGCAAATACTTGGCAAAGATACTGAAATAGAAGAGCTTCCGCCTGATAAGCGCGGGGAAGTGATGGAAGTAGTCGATGAGTTAGGAGAGACAGTTCACCTTCAAGTACTTGTGCTTGTTGATACAAGTGCAAGTATGAAACCGAAGCTGCCGACCGTTAAAGAAGCACTCATTGATCTTTCCATTAGTTTAAATTCAAGAATTGGTGAAAATCAGTTTGGGATGTGTATATTTCCCGGGAAAAACTCAGATGCTGAAATTGTGTTGAATTGGACGCCTCGATTCGATTCACTATCATCTATTTTCCCGAAACTGACCACAGGAGGAATCACTCCAACTGGACCAGCGCTTCGAGAAGCGCTCCAGCATTTCAAATCAGTTCGTTCGCGTAAAGGGCTGCTTGAAGCAAAGGAAGAGCATGATGAATTCGGCTTCTAACATTCCGTTAGGCACGGTGATTCAAGGGAAATGGCATCACCATCATTACCGCATTGTAAAAGAGCTAGGAAAAGGGGCGAACGGTATTGTCTATCTAGCCGAATCGCCAAATGGTCAAGTAGCCCTTAAAGTGAGTGATGACAGTATGCTCATTGCATCTGAAGTCAATGTATTAAAATCCTTTTCTAAGGCTCCTGTGAAAACCATGGGGCCTTCTTTTTATGATATGGATGATGCGATTTATCCCGGCATGCTTCAAAAGCGTTCCTTTTATGTGATGGAGTATGTCAGAGGCCCATTACTGCTGGAATTTGTCAAACAAAAAGGTGATGAGTGGATCGTCGTTTTAATGGTTCAGCTTTTATCTAATTTGGCTCATTTACATCAAGAAGGGTGGATATTTGGTGACTTGAAGCCAGATAATCTCATCGTGTCAGGTCCCCCGGCCGCGATTCGGTGCATTGATGTAGGGGGAACGACAAAAGCGGGCAGGGCAATCAAGGAATATACAGAGTTTTTTGATCGAGGCTATTGGGGATTCGGCACAAGAAAGGCAGAGCCATCCTATGATCTATTTGCCTTAAGCATGGTAATGGTGAATTGTGCGTATAAGAAAGAATTCAAAAAAGGGGCAGAACCAGAAAAGCAGCTTTACAGAGCCATTGAAGGACATCCTTTATTAAAGCAATATGAGAGGGTGTTAAAGGCTGCTCTACAAGGTAAATATCAATCAGCGGCGGCTATGAAGAGTGCGATGCTGAAAGAAGGACAGCTGATCGCTTCAAGAAAAGAAAAGAAGCAACAGAAAAAAAACGGGCAAAAGCCCGCTGTTCAACAAAATCAACATGTGACTTCACGATCGAGAGTTGCAGCAGCAAAAAGAACACAAGTACGCAAAAAATCGGGTGGGCTTTTTGAAACTATTCTTATCGTGTGCAGTGTACTTGCTCTTTACTGTGCATATGTAGTTTTGTTCCTGCTATAGACCTGTAAAAAAGCAGGCTTCATCTTTGCTTGGAGCTACTGAAAGTGATAGGATATGTATATCTTTAAATTACCTGCTCTTTGTGAGGAGGAAGTTGTGAATAGAATTGAATCATTTTTGAAAAAACATGATGTTTACCTTGAAAATACGACAGTCATTGTCGGGGTTTCTGGCGGACCAGATTCCATGCTTTTACTGCACGAACTAAACAAACGTCGCAAAGATTCCTTTCAGCTGATTGCAGCCCATGTAGATCACATGTTCAGAGGAGAAGAATCTTTTGCTGATTTGGCATTTGTTGAGGCACACTGCAAGGAGCAAGAAATTCCTTTTGAATCGGCCCGCATACAAGTTGCCCAATATGCAAAAGAAAACCACTTAAACAAACAGGCAGCTGCAAGAGAGTGCAGATATGCTTTCTTTCGTCAATTGATGGAGCAATACAACGCTCAATTTATAGCGCTTGCACATCATGGGGACGACCAAGTAGAAACAATGATGATGAGGCTTGTGAGAGGGACAGTTGGAATAGGGCTCGCAGGTATCCAAGCAAAACGTCCTTATCAAGGTGGATGGCTGATTCGGCCGCTCATTGGATATTCCAAGGATGACGTGCTGACCGCTTGTGAAAAAGAACATATCCCCTATGTCATTGATCAAAGCAATCACACAGATGACTACTTGAGAAACCGGGTAAGAAGACACATTCTTCCCGTGTTAAAAGAAGAGGCACCTCATGTACATGAAAGCTTTCAGTTTGTAAGTGATATGCTGACTGAAGATGAGCAATACTTGCAGGCATTAACAAAGGAACAAATGAACCAAGTGATAACGAATCAATCGCCTAAGCAAATTAAGATCAAAACGAAGCCTTTGCTTGACCTGCCTTTGCCTTTACAAAGAAGAGGCATTCAACTAATATTAAACTATCTTTATGAAAACACTCAATCAGCGTTTTCAAACCAGCATATTCTAGGGACTTTGGACTGGTTATCTCATACCGAACAACCGTCTGGATCATTAGATTTGCCAAAAGGTTTACAAGCTGTCAAGTCTTATGATTACTGTATGTTTACCTTTGAACGATCGCTTGTACTAGACCAGTCTTATGCTCTTCACTTAAAGGGCGAACTTGGAGAGAAGCTTTTCCTTCCAAATGGGCAGTCTATTGTGGTATCAAATCATGTTCCGGAGGATGCACGGAACGGAAACCATTTTTTCTTGCTTCAAAAAGATCATGTTCGTTTCCCTTTGATCATTCGCTCACGAAAAAATGGTGATCGAATTAAACTTAAAGGGATGAATGGATCAAAAAAGGTGAAGGATATATTTATTGATAAAAAAGTGCCTCTTGCAGAAAGAGACAGCTGGCCGATCGTCACTGACTCGGATCATCAAATCATCTGGATCCCAGGTCTGAAAAAATCCGTTTTTGAAGAAATTGATATGACAAACAGCGATCTCATTGTATTACAATATAGACAGCATGAAAATTTGTAGGGGGCAAGCAAAAGCATGAAACAAGATATTGAAAAGGTTTTGATCTCAGAAGAAGAGATCCAGCAAAAAGTGAAGGAACTGGGTGCAACATTAACCAGCGATTATGATGGTAAATTTCCCCTGGCTATTGGTGTATTGAAAGGGGCTCTTCCATTTATGGCAGACCTGATCAAACACATTGATACATATTTAGAACTTGATTTTATGGATGTATCTAGCTACGGAAAATCTACCGTATCTTCAGGAGAAGTAAAGATCATTAAAGATCTAGATACTTCTGTTGAAGGAAGAGATATTTTAATTATGGAAGATATCATCGACAGTGGGTTAACTTTGAGCTATCTGGTAGAGCTTTTCCGATACCGTAAAGCAAACTCCATAAAAATTGTGACATTGCTTGATAAACCAAGCGGTCGTAAAGCAGACATCAAAGCAGATTATGTTGGATTTGAAGTGCCAGATGCATTTGTTGTCGGCTATGGATTGGATTTCGCTGAACGTTACCGAAACCTCCCGTATATTGGAGTGTTAAAACCATCTGTTTACGAAGGCTAATCAGCATACGTATACATGAGGTTATTGGTTGTATTGGAATGATTTTCTATGATACTATTGAACATAGTTGTGCTTACTGTGGGAGGAGGTAAGGAATGAATCGGGTTTTTCGTAATACGATTTTTTATATACTTATTTTATTACTTGTGATAGGGGTAGTCAGTTGGTTAGGATCCCCTAATCAAAAGCCTGAGAACATGTCTTACAGCAAATTTTCGCAAAATCTAAGTGCGGGAAAAGTGGAGAGTATCTCCATTCAGCCTGTAAGAGGGGTTTATGAAATTCGTGGTCAATTAGATGGCGCGAAGAAAGATGAATACTTCATTACCCATGTTCCAGATGGTCAAGGTGTTGACCAGATTTACAGTGCACTGAAGAATACAGATGTAAAAGTAGAACCCGCACCTGAAACAAATGGATGGCTGCAAGTTTTGACAACCATCATTCCGTTCATCATCATCTTTATCCTGTTCTTCTTCTTATTGAACCAAGCTCAGGGCGGTGGAAGCCGTGTTATGAACTTTGGTAAAAGTAAGGCGAAGCTTTACACAGAAGAGAAGAAACGTGTGAAATTTAAAGATGTTGCCGGTGCAGATGAAGAAAAGCAAGAGCTTGTAGAAGTGGTTGAATTCCTGAAGGATCCACGTAAATTTGCGGAGCTTGGCGCAAGAATTCCTAAAGGGGTTTTACTAGTAGGACCTCCAGGTACAGGTAAAACATTACTTGCGAGAGCATCTGCAGGAGAAGCAGGCGTTCCTTTCTTCAGCATCAGTGGTTCTGACTTCGTCGAGATGTTCGTCGGTGTCGGTGCATCACGTGTACGTGATTTATTCGAAAATGCGAAAAAGAATGCACCATGCTTGATCTTTATTGATGAGATTGATGCAGTGGGTCGTCAGCGTGGAGCCGGTCTTGGCGGTGGTCATGACGAGCGTGAACAAACGCTTAACCAGCTTCTTGTTGAAATGGATGGTTTTAGTGCGAACGAAGGTATTATTATCATCGCTGCGACGAACCGTGCAGATATCCTAGATCCTGCATTGCTGCGTCCGGGACGCTTTGACCGTCAAATTACGGTTGACCGCCCAGATGTCATTGGCCGTGAAGAAGTACTGAAGGTTCATGCGAAAAACAAACCGCTTGATGATACAGTGAACTTGAAAGCCATTGCAAGCAGAACACCTGGGTTCTCTGGAGCAGATCTTGAGAACTTACTAAACGAAGCAGCACTTGTTGCTGCCCGTCATAACAAAAAGAAAATTGATATGCGTGATATCGACGAAGCGACTGATCGTGTCATCGCTGGGCCGGCGAAGAAAAGCCGCGTCATTTCGAAGAAAGAACGTAATATCGTGGCTTACCATGAAGCAGGTCATACCGTCATTGGTCTTATCCTAGACGAAGCGGACATGGTGCATAAAGTAACGATCGTTCCTCGTGGTCAGGCAGGCGGATATGCGGTCATGCTTCCAAGAGAAGACCGTTATTTCCAAACGAAGCCAGAGCTTCTTGATAAAATTGTCGGCTTGCTCGGCGGTCGTGTTGCAGAGGAAATTACGTTTGGTGAAGTAAGCACAGGCGCTCACAACGACTTCCAGCGTGCAACAGGCATTGCAAGAAAAATGGTTACTGAGTTCGGTATGTCTGATAAGCTTGGTCCGCTTCAGTTCGGTCAAGCACAAGGTGGTCAAGTGTTCCTAGGCCGTGATTTTAACAACGAGCCGAATTATAGTGAAGCCATTGCTTACGAGATTGACCAAGAAATTCAGCGTTTCATCAAGGACAGCTATGAACGTGCGAAACAAATTCTCACTGAGAACAAAGATAAGCTAGAAATTATCGCACAAGCCCTTCTAGAAGTTGAAACATTAGATGCTGAACAAATTAAATCTCTTTACGAAACTGGAAAGCTTCCAGAGCGTGTATACGCAGATGACGAAGAGAAGAATGATGATGTGAAAGTGAACATCAAGAAAAAAGAAGAAGATGAGGAGATCTAATCTCCCTCTGTGAAAGCTGCCGGGATCACCGGCAGCTTTTTTTATTTCAATTCCTGAATGGATCGGTTTCGAATTGTTTACAAATAGAACTCAATTCGTGTATGGTATGATAGAAAGTCGAAAAATGCTCTTTTTGAGAAACTATTCAAAGTGGTGATGAAGTTGTTACTCGTGATAGATGTAGGGAACACAAATACCGTTTTAGGTGTTTATCATAATGGCGAACTAAACTACCATTGGCGAATTGAAACAAGCCGTCATAAAACAGAAGATGAATTTGGTATGGCCATCAGGTCTTTATTTGATTATGTCGGGCTAATGTTTGACCAAATAGAAGGAATTATCATCTCGTCTGTTGTCCCGCCAATGATGTTTGCATTAGAAAGAATGTGCGAGAAGTACTTTCACATAACTCCCCAAATTGTAGGGCCTGGAATGAAGACTGGATTAAACATTATGTGTGACAATCCAAAGGAAGTCGGGGCTGATCGAATTGTGAATGCAGTAGCGGCGATTCACCTTTATGGGGCACCTCTCATTGTCGTAGATTTCGGTACAGCGACAACCTACTGTTATATCAATGAACAAAAACAATACATGGGTGGGGCGATTGCACCTGGTATTACCATCTCAACAGAGGCTTTATATACAAGAGCAGCAAAACTGCCGAGAATTGAAATTGTCCGTCCAGAACACATTGTTGGAAAAAACACCATCAGTGCGATGCAATCCGGCATCCTTTATGGATATGTTGGGCAAGTCGAGGGAATAGTGAAACGGATGAAGCAGCAAGCGAAACAAACACCGAAAGTCATTGCAACAGGCGGTTTGTCGACATTGATTGGAAATGAATCAGATTGCATTGATGTTGTCGATCCGTTCTTAACATTAAAAGGACTTCAACTCATTTATGAACGTAATCGTGTCGGTGTACTATAGGAGGTTTAAAATCGAATGGATTACTTAGTTAAAGCGTTAGCATATGACGGAAAAGTCCGAGCATATGCTGCAAACACAACAGATACAATCAATGAAGCACAAAGAAGACACCATACATGGCCAACAGCATCAGCAGCGATTGGCAGAACTATGACTGCTACAGTCATGATGGGTGCTATGCTGAAAGGCGAAAATAAGCTAACGGTCAAAATTGAAGGCGGTGGACCAATCGGTGCCATCATTGCTGATGGAAACGCAAAGGGCCAAGTGCGCGGATATGTCTCAAACCCACAAGTCCACTTTGACTTAAATGAACATGGCAAGCTGGATGTTAGACGTGCAGTCGGGACATCTGGAACGTTAAGTGTTGTGAAAGATATCGGACTGAAAGATCACTTTACAGGACAAACGGAGATCGTCTCAGGTGAAATTGGAGATGACTTCACTTATTATCTTGTCTCTTCTGAGCAAGTGCCTTCCTCTGTAGGTGTGGGGGTTCTCGTCAATCCAGATAACTCGATTCTCGCAGCTGGCGGTTTCATCATTCAATTGCTGCCTGGAACAGAAGATGCTGTCATTGAAAGATTAGAAAAGCGGCTCTCAACCATTGAACCCATTTCTAAACTCATTGAAAAAGGGATGACACCAGAAGAAATTTTAGAAGAAGTACTCGGAGAAAAACCTCAAATTTTAGAAACTGTACCTGTCGAATTTTCTTGTAACTGCTCAAAAGAACGTTTTGCTAATGGCATTATCAGCCTAGGGAAAGCCGAAATTGACGATATGATTGAACAAGAAGGACAAGCAGAAGCTCAATGCCATTTTTGTAACGAAACGTATGTATTTACAAAAGAAGAGCTAGAGGAGCTACGTGAAGAAATAACCCGCTAAGCTCTAAGCAGCGGGTTTTCTTTTTAGAATGGAAAGGAGACGAAAGATGAGACTGAAAGCAAGAGTGGTATGGACATTTATTCTCGTGTTGCTTATGATCAATGCCGTTGTCATTGCATATGTATTAACAAAGTCGCAAATGTCACAGGCTTCTTCAAACGGGAAGAGCGGTGAAGAAATTGCGTCGATTGGAAAAGAGAAGGTGACACGTCAAGAATGGTTAAAGAAGATGGAAGACCGCTATGGAAAGGCAACACTTGAGCAAATGATTAATCAGAAAGTGGTTAATCAGCTTGCGAAAGAAAACAAGCTTGAGGTGTCCTCAAAAGAAATCAATCGTGAATTGCTGATGCTTAAGGCGGTATCTAATAATTTCTACGAAGATGGACATACGAGTGAAAAGGACTGGACAGAACAGATTCGTTATCAAATTTTATTAGAGCAGCTTTTAACGAGAGATGCTGTCGTTTCTGAAAAAGAAGCGAAATCCTTTTATGAAAAAAACAAGGACTTATATCAATATGATGATTCATACCGTATTCGTCATATCGTCGTGAAGACAAAAGGTGAAGCTGAAAATGTTTTGAAGGATCTGAAAGGCGGATCTAGCTTCGAGGCGGTGGCAGCTGAACGCTCCATTGACCGCTACACGTCTCCATATGGCGGAGATCTTGGGTTTGTGACGGAAGAACAAGAAAGTATCCCGGCCCTATACATACAGGAAGCTCAAAAGCTTCAGCCAGATGAATGGACAAAAGAACCGATCGAGACCAAAAACGGGTATGCCATTATTCAATTGAAAGAAAAATTAGATGGCCGCTCCTTCTCGTATGAAGAAGTCAAAAATCAGATCAAAAGGCAGATTGCCATGGAAGATCTAGGTGAAAAGGCAAATGTCAAAACTCTGTGGAAAGAAGCAAAAGTCACATGGTTTTACGATGGCGAGCAGGACTAAAAGCATTGACAAAATTTTTCGAAATTGATAATTTAATATTAATACAATAAAATTACTCGGAGATAGAGGTGTTAGTGATGGCTCGTATTGCAAATTCAGTTTTTGAACTAATAGGAAATACACCAGTCGTTAAATTAAACCGTTTAGTAGATGAAGACAGTGCGGATGTCTACTTGAAGCTTGAATATATGAACCCGGGCAGCAGTGTGAAAGATCGTATTGCGTTAGCGATGATCGAAGATGCTGAAGCGAAAGGTACTTTAAAAGCCGGCGACACGCTCATCGAACCAACAAGCGGAAACACAGGTATCGGTCTAGCAATGGTAGCGGCAGCGAAAGGAATTAACGCCATTCTAGTGATGCCAGACACAATGAGTCAGGAGCGCCGTAACCTTTTACGTGCTTATGGTGCAGAGCTTGTATTAACACCAGGTGCAGAAGGAATGAAAGGTGCCATCAAAAAGGCAGAAGAATTAGCAGAAGAGCACGGTTACTTCATGCCTCAGCAATTTAGCAACGAAGCCAATGCGGAGATTCACCGTCGTACTACAGGAAAAGAAATTCTTGAACAGTTTGACGGCGAGCTTGATGCATTTATTGCAGGTGTTGGTACGGGCGGCACAATTACGGGTGCTGGCGAAGTCCTAAAAGAAGCCATCCCATCGATTCAGCTTTATGCGGTAGAGCCGACAGATTCTCCTGTATTATCAGGCGGAAAGCCGGGCCCGCATAAAATCCAAGGGATTGGAGCAGGTTTTATTCCTTCCATCTTAAACACGGAAGTATATGATGGCATTATCCAAGTGAAAAACGAAGATGCATTTGAGCTTGCAAGAAAAGCAGCGAAAGAGGAAGGAATCCTTGGCGGTATTTCTTCAGGAGCAGCTATTTACGCAGCACTTCAAACAGCGAAAAAGCTTGGTAAAGGGAAAAAGGTTCTCGCAATCATCCCAAGTAATGGGGAGCGTTACCTCAGCACACCTCTTTATCAGTTCGATTAAACCAATTACCCCAGCATTTGCTGGGGTTTTTTTATGAAATCTGTAGATGGAAAGCAAATACTATTTTCTAAATAAATTGGATTGCATTACAATAAGATTAATGAAAATGAAAAAGGATGATAACATGACACAACGCAGGCCGATGGGCATCAAAATTCCTTTTACGAAAGATGCATTCTTGGAAAGATATGAACAACTAACTGCTGGCGAAACACACCATGTTCTGCTTGAAAGTGCTCGCGGCGGTTCCTACAGCATTGCTGGTATTCACCCAATCGCTAAAGCGAAGGGGAAAGATGGGATGACAACCATCCATTATCAAGATGAGGTGCTGTTTAAAGAAGGCGATCCATTCAGAGCGTTTACGGATTGGTTCCAAACCCTTCAAACCGAAACGAATGAGGAATACCCTGATTTTCAAGGCGGGGCGATTGGATTTTTAAGCTATGATTATGCTAGATATATCGAGCATTTTAAGATGCTGTCCATTGATGACCTGAAAACACCTGATCTTTATTTTCTCGTGTTTAATGATGTTGCAGTCTTTGATCATAAGGAAAATATGTTGTGGCTGATTACTCACACAGAGGGAGCGGAACCTGTGAGTGTCACTCATCAAAGACTTGAAGATTTGAAGCAAAAGTGGACAAGCTCTGTAATCGAATCAGCACAATCACCTGTTTATGAATCTTCTGCAGAATTTGTACCAGCAGCACCTTTTACTGAAGAGACCTTTGGAGAAGCAGTAGAGAAGATTAAGCAATATATCACAAGCGGTGATGTGTTCCAAGTGAATTTATCCATCAGACAAGATGAACAGCTCCACACCCACCCTTATGATTTATACAAAACGTTACGTCAAGTCAATCCATCTCCTTATATGTCTTATTTGCACACGCCTGATTTCCAAATTGTTTGTGGATCTCCAGAGCTGCTGATTAAGAAAAAGGGGACTCAATTAGAAACAAGACCGATTGCGGGTACAAGATCAAGAGGCAAGGACGATGCTGAGGATCAAGCGCTGGCAAAAGAGCTCATTGAAAATGAAAAAGAACGCGCGGAGCATGTGATGCTCGTCGATCTTGAGCGAAATGATCTTGGACGCGTGTCCACTTATGGCTCAGTAAGAGTGAACGAATTTATGGCGATTGAGAAATATTCACATGTGATGCACATTGTATCCAACGTACAAGGGGAACTGCGTGATGATTGTGATGCAGTAGATGTCATGAGAGCCGTATTCCCAGGCGGCACAATTACAGGTGCTCCAAAGGTAAGAACAATGGAAATCATAGAAGAGCTTGAGCCAACAAGGCGTGGGCTTTATACTGGATCTATAGGCTGGTTTGGATTTAATCAAGATATGCACTTTAACATCGTCATTCGTACGGCGTACTGCACTGAAGGCAAAGCCTTTATGCAGTCGGGTGCTGGGATCGTCATCGATTCTGTACCAAAGCACGAATATAAAGAATCGATTAAAAAAGCCTATGCAGTAAAAAAAGCATTACAGTTGAGCGAAGAAGAGACTATTTTGAGTTAGAGGTGAGCAGAGCATGATAGTAATGATTGATAATTATGATTCATTTACGTACAACCTGGTCCAGTATTTAGGTGAGCTTGGAGAAGAATTGATCGTGAAACGGAATGATCAAGTAACCATTCAAGAAATCGAAGAACTCAAGCCAGATTTTCTCATGATTTCTCCAGGGCCATGCAGTCCTGATGAAGCGGGAATTAGTATGGAGGCAATCAAGCACTTTGCGGGAAGTATTCCGATCTTCGGTGTATGCCTAGGGCATCAATCCATTGCGCAAGTCTTTGGAGGGGATGTCGTTCGTGCTGAGCGCTTAATGCATGGTAAAACGTCAGAGATTGAACATGACGGAAAAGGTGTCTTCACTGGACTCCAAAATCCGCTTGTCGCAACGAGATATCATTCATTAATTGTCAAAAATGAAACGCTGCCGGAGTGCTTTGACGCAACAGCCAGCACAAAGGAAGGCGAGCTCATGGCCATTCGCCATAAAGAGCTACCAATTGAAAGTGTACAGTTTCATCCTGAATCGATTATGACGTCCTTCGGAAAAGAAATGCTTAAAAATTTCATTGAAACCTATCGTAAAAAGGGGCATGAAGTAAACGCATGATCATTTATCTGAACGGTCAGTATATAGAGGAGAAAGACGCGACTCTTTCTCCTTTTGATCATGGTTTTCTATATGGCATCGGTGTATTCGAAACATTTACCAGCCTGGCAGGACAAGTCTTTCTGTTAGATTGGCACCTTGAAAGGCTCAATCAATCATTGCATGACCTTTGCATCGAATCCACAATAGAGAAACCATTTGTACTCGACATCATTCATACCTTACTAAATAAAAACGAAATAGCCGGTGGCCATGCGAGAATTCGATTCAATGTTTCTGCGGGCAGGGGCAATGGATTTTCTGCAGATCCTTATGAAGAGTCTGTCGTGTTTGTCATGATCTCTCCATTCCGGCCCGAATCTGTTTTAGATGAGAAACAGGGAGTCATTCTTCAAACGAGGAGAAATACGCCGGAAGGTCCGAGGCGCCTCAAGTCTCACCATTATATGAACAACCTGCTTGCAAAAAGAGAAGTGGGAAATGACCCGAAGTTAGAAGGTATCTTTTTAACAAAAGAAAATGATGTGGCAGAAGGCATTACCTCCAATGTATTTTGGCGAAAAGGCGATGTGATTTATACACCGTCACTTGATACAGGCATTTTAAATGGGGTCACTCGTCGATATTGTATCGAAACACTCCAAGCGATGGAGGCTTCACTAAAAGTAGGGCGATACCCAGTCTCCCATTTGCTATCAGCTGATGAGGCATGGATGACCAATTCTGTTCAAGGGGTTGTGCCTTTCAGAAGTATAGGGGAAATCTCCTTTCCCCAAAACAGCCGGATCTTCTCAACGAAATTGAGAGCACAATATACAAAAGAACGTCTAGATTATAAAGAGTAGGTGGACACAATGACACAACAAGTGATAAAGCAGCCTAAAGTCATACAAGCCAAGCACCACACCCTTAGTTATGAAGAAAAGACATTGGTCATGGGCATTTTAAATGTCACACCTGACTCTTTTTCAGATGGAGGAAAGTTTAATCAAGTGGATAAAGCGCTGGCTCATGCAGCACAGCTGATAGAGGACGGGGCACATATCATTGATATTGGCGGAGAATCGACTCGCCCAGGAGCGGCATTTGTCTCAGAACAAGAAGAGCTTTCAAGAGTCATTCCCGTCATTGAAAAGATCACGAAAGAATTGGATGTACCGATTTCCATTGATACGTATAAAGCCCATGTGGCAGATGAAGCAGTGAAAGCCGGAGCTTCCATCATTAATGATGTATGGGGAGCGAAGGCAGATCCTCAAATGGCGCATGTGGCAGCGAAGCACAATGTGCCGATTATTTTAATGCACAATCGGCCAGAGCGAAATTACACACATTTGATTTCAGATATGATCGCAGATTTGAAAGAAAGTGTTCAGATTGCGAAACAAGCCGGTGTCCGTGATGACATGATCATATTAGACCCTGGTGTAGGGTTTGCGAAAAATAAAGAGGACAACCTGATGGTCATGAATGAGCTCGAACATTTTTGTCACCTTGGGTATCCACTGCTCTTAGCTACATCTCGAAAACGATTCATCGGAGCTGTCTTAGACCTGCCACCGGAAGAACGTACTGAAGGAACGGGGGCCACGGTCTGTCTTGGGATTCAAAAAGGCAGTGCGATGGTTCGCGTACATGATGTAAAAGAAATCGCAAGAATGGCAAAAATGATGGATGCCATGCTGAATAAGGGAGGCGCTTATCATCGATAAAGTATATGTAAATGGAATGGAATTTTACGGCTACCATGGCGTATTTGCAGAAGAAAATAAATTAGGACAGCGGTTCCGTGTGGATTTAACAGCTTCACTTGATTTAAGTAAAGCCGGACAAACTGATGACCTCAATCAGACCATCAATTATGCGGAGCTCTACCAAATCTGCAAAAGCATAGTAGAGGGTGAACCAGTCAACCTCGTTGAAACACTGACAGAAAGAATTGCGAGCCAAGTGCTAAAGGATTTTCCGACAGTTCAGGAATGTACAGTGAAGGTAATCAAACCAGATCCACCAATTCCAGGACACTATCAGTCCGTTGCCATTGAAATGACGAGATCGCGCGCATGAACAATACCGCATACATTGCTTTAGGTTCGAACATAGGGAAAAAGGAAACCTATTTAAAAGAAGCTGTGAAAAAACTGCACGAACATCCAGATGTTCAAGTAGAATCGATCTCATCTATATATGAAACAACACCTGTAGGTTACGAAAACCAAGATGACTTTTTAAATATGGCTGTGAAAATTTCCACCTCGCTTCGTCCAAATGAATTACTGGCACTTACTCAGAAAATCGAGCAAGAGTTAGGCAGAACAAGAGAAGTGAGATGGGGACCGCGAACGGCTGACCTTGACATTTTACTTTATAATCGTGAAAATATTGAAACAGAACAGCTTGTAGTGCCGCATCCTAGAATGTACGAACGTTTATTCGTTCTCGTTCCGATGAGTGAGATTTGCCCAGAAATCGGCGAAGTACAAATAAATGCCGTAACAGACCAAGAAGGTGTAAGCATATGGAAAAAGACATGTGGGGTAGAAGAATTCGTGCATACCGAAAGCTAAAAGGGTATACTCAGGAAGGGTTCGCGAAAAGACTGGGCATCTCTGTCTCTGTCTTAGGAGAAATTGAGCGTGGCAATCGATTACCAACAAACCAATTGGTTGGTCAAATAGCAGATGCTTTAAATATAACGGTGGAAGAACTTTCGCCAATTCTTGAAGAAGGAAGGAGGGGAAATGATGTTTAAAATCGGAGATATCGACATTAAAAACAAAGTGGTGCTCGCGCCTATGGCTGGTGTGTGCAACTCTGCCTTCAGACTGACAGTGAAAGAGTTTGGAGCAGGTTTAGTCTGCGCTGAAATGGTCAGTGATAAGGCGATCCTGATCAACAATGCAAGAACAATGGGTATGCTATACATTGATGAACGGGAAAAGCCTTTGAGCCTTCAGATATTTGGAGGAGAAAAAGACACTCTCGTTGAAGCGGCAAAGTTTGTAGACCAGAATACCACAGCGGACATTATTGATATCAACATGGGCTGTCCTGTGCCGAAGATTACGAAATGTGATGCAGGAGCGAAATGGCTGCTTGATCCAAACAAGATTTATGAAATGGTCTCTGCTGTTGTAGATGCTGTAGATAAACCTGTTACAGTGAAAATGAGAATGGGCTGGGACGAAGATCATATCTTCGCTATCGACAATGCCCGTGCTGTTGAACGAGCAGGTGGACAAGCGGTTGCGCTTCACGGACGGACACGTGTGCAGATGTACGAAGGAACAGCGAATTGGGATATTATAAAAGAGGTCAAACAATCTGTTTCCATTCCAGTCATCGGCAATGGAGATGTCAAAACCCCTCAGGATGCAAAACGTATGCTTGATGAAACGGGTGCAGATGCTGTCATGATCGGAAGAGCCGCACTAGGAAACCCATGGATGATCTATCGAACGGTTCATTATTTAGAAACGGGTGAACTGAAAGAAGAGCCAAACGTACGTGAGAAGATGTCAGTGTGCAAGCTTCACTTAGACAGACTCATTGATCTAAAAGGCGAGCATGTGGCTGTCAGAGAAATGAGAAAGCACGCAGCATGGTACTTAAAAGGTGTCCGAGGCAATGCGGACGTGAGAAATCAAATCAATCAGAGTGAAACGAGAGCGGAACTTGTACAAGTTCTTGATAACTTTACGATCGAAGCCGAGGCAAAAGAGCTTCAAAGTATAAAAGTAGGATAAGACTATCTTTCTTTTTGTAGCTCACTGCTAGTGCATGTACTGGCAGTTTTTCTGCTTTTCTCTGCAAAATACATTAATGGAGTGATATAAATGAGTAATGAAGGGCTTAATAACGAAGAATTAAATGACCAATTCCAGGTCAGACGTGACAAAATGAATAAAATGAGAGAAGAGGGTATTGATCCATTTGGTGAACGATATGACCGTTCTCATCAATCTGCCCAAATTATTGCTGAATACGATGAGTTTTCTAAAGAAGACTTAGAAGAAAAGTCTGCCCAAGTGACAATCGCTGGACGTATGATGACTAAGCGCGGAAAAGGGAAAGCTGGCTTTGCGCATATACAAGATTTAGAAGGACAAATTCAAATCTACGTTCGTAAAGATAGTGTAGGAGAAGAAGCTTACGAATTATTCAAAAGCTCAGACCTAGGCGATATTATCGGTGTAACAGGAACAGTATTTAAAACGAATGTAGGAGAACTTTCTATTAAAGCGACTAGCTTTGAGGTTCTCACAAAAGCACTTCGCCCGCTTCCTGATAAATATCATGGACTTAAAGATGTTGAACAACGTTATCGTCAGCGTTACCTTGATCTGATTGTAAATCCAGAAAGTAAGCAGACGTTCATCATGCGAAGCAAGATCATCCAATCTATGAGAAGATACTTAGATTCTAAAGGATACCTAGAAGTTGAAACACCAACAATGCACAGCATCCCTGGTGGTGCATCAGCACGTCCTTTCATTACTCATCATAATGCACTGGATATGCCGCTTTATATGCGTATTGCGATTGAACTGCACTTAAAACGCCTCATTGTCGGTGGCCTAGAGAAAGTATACGAGATTGGCCGTGTATTCCGTAACGAAGGTGTATCAACTCGCCATAACCCAGAATTCACTATGATCGAGCTTTACGAAGCTTACGCAGATTATAAAGACATCATGAACCTAACCGAAAACCTGATTGCTCATATTGCCGAAGAGGTACTAGGAACAACCACGATTCAATATGGAGAAGATGAAATTGACCTCAAGCCTGAATGGAAGAGACTCCATATGGTTGAAGCGGTCAAAGAAGCAACTGGTGTAGACTTCTGGCAGGAGATGTCCGTAGAAGAAGCGCAACAGCATGCAGCTGATCACGGAATTGAAATTACGAAAAACATGACAGTAGGTCATATCATCAATGAGTTCTTCGAGCAAAAAGTTGAGGAAACTTTGGTACAGCCTACATTTATTTACGGACACCCAGTGGAGATTTCTCCATTAGCTAAGAAAAATCCTGAAGACCCTCGCTTCACAGATCGCTTTGAGCTATTTATCGTACGCCGTGAACATGCTAATGCATTCACAGAGCTAAATGATCCAATCGATCAAAGAGAACGTTTCGAAGCTCAATTAAAAGAACGTGAAGAAGGAAATGATGAAGCGCATCTAATGGATGATGATTTTGTTGAAGCATTAGAATATGGTATGCCTCCAACAGGCGGACTAGGAATCGGTATCGACCGGTTAATCATGCTATTAACAAATTCTCCATCAATCAGAGATGTACTGCTTTTCCCACAAATGAGAAACCGCTAATACATCAATTAAAGCGCCATTATAACTATGGCGCTTTTTATTTTTCATAAAATGAAACTTTTTTTAAAAAAACTATTGCAAGGAAAGAATCAAGGTGGTATATTATTATTCGTTGCCGCAAAACAGCAGCGAGGTTAAAAAAAGAAATTGAAAAACTTCTTGACTTTAACCGATACAAAATGTTAAGATATTAAAGTCGCTTAAGAGCGATAACGAAAATGATCTTTGAAAACTAAACAAGACAAAACGTACCTGTTAATTCGAGTTTTTATAAAAAAATCCTATGAAATATCATAGGTAGTCAGTCAAACGCTGACGAAAAACAAAACTTCGGTTTTGTACTTTTTCGGAGAGTTTGATCCTGGCTCAGGACGAACGCTGGCGGCGTGCCTAATACATGCAAGTCGAGCGAACAGAAGGGAGCTTGCTCCCGGATGTTAGCGGCGGACGGGTGAGTAACACGTGGGTAACCTGCCTGTAAGACTGGGATAACTCCGGGAAACCGGAGCTAATACCGGATAGTTCCTTGAACCGCATGGTTCAAGGATGAAAGACGGTTTCGGCTGTCACTTACAGATGGACCCGCGGCGCATTAGCTAGTTGGTGGGGTAATGGCTCACCAAGGCGACGATGCGTAGCCGACCTGAGAGGGTGATCGGCCACACTGGGACTGAGACACGGCCCAGACTCCTACGGGAGGCAGCAGTAGGGAATCTTCCGCAATGGACGAAAGTCTGACGGAGCAACGCCGCGTGAGTGATGAAGGTTTTCGGATCGTAAAGCTCTGTTGTTAGGGAAGAACAAGTGCGAGAGTAACTGCTCGCACCTTGACGGTACCTAACCAGAAAGCCACGGCTAACTACGTGCCAGCAGCCGCGGTAATACGTAGGTGGCAAGCGTTGTCCGGAATTATTGGGCGTAAAGGGCTCGCAGGCGGTTTCTTAAGTCTGATGTGAAAGCCCCCGGCTCAACCGGGGAGGGTCATTGGAAACTGGGAAACTTGAGTGCAGAAGAGGAGAGTGGAATTCCACGTGTAGCGGTGAAATGCGTAGAGATGTGGAGGAACACCAGTGGCGAAGGCGACTCTCTGGTCTGTAACTGACGCTGAGGAGCGAAAGCGTGGGGAGCGAACAGGATTAGATACCCTGGTAGTCCACGCCGTAAACGATGAGTGCTAAGTGTTAGGGGGTTTCCGCCCCTTAGTGCTGCAGCTAACGCATTAAGCACTCCGCCTGGGGAGTACGGTCGCAAGACTGAAACTCAAAGGAATTGACGGGGGCCCGCACAAGCGGTGGAGCATGTGGTTTAATTCGAAGCAACGCGAAGAACCTTACCAGGTCTTGACATCCTCTGACAACCCTAGAGATAGGGCTTTCCCTTCGGGGACAGAGTGACAGGTGGTGCATGGTTGTCGTCAGCTCGTGTCGTGAGATGTTGGGTTAAGTCCCGCAACGAGCGCAACCCTTGATCTTAGTTGCCAGCATTTAGTTGGGCACTCTAAGGTGACTGCCGGTGACAAACCGGAGGAAGGTGGGGATGACGTCAAATCATCATGCCCCTTATGACCTGGGCTACACACGTGCTACAATGGACAGAACAAAGGGCTGCGAGACCGCAAGGTTTAGCCAATCCCATAAATCTGTTCTCAGTTCGGATCGCAGTCTGCAACTCGACTGCGTGAAGCTGGAATCGCTAGTAATCGCGGATCAGCATGCCGCGGTGAATACGTTCCCGGGCCTTGTACACACCGCCCGTCACACCACGAGAGTTTGCAACACCCGAAGTCGGTGAGGTAACCTTTATGGAGCCAGCCGCCGAAGGTGGGGCAGATGATTGGGGTGAAGTCGTAACAAGGTAGCCGTATCGGAAGGTGCGGCTGGATCACCTCCTTTCTAAGGATATATGGAGCAGCGTGCGTTTTCGTCTTGTTTAGTTTTGAAGGATCATTCCTTCAAGACATGTCTCTAGCGAGACAGGATTGTTCTTTGAAAACTAGATAACAATAAGTAATACATTCACATTGAATGCAATGCAAAGTTCATCACACATAGTGATTCTTTCTAAAGTAAGAAATGGTTAAGTTAGAAAGGGCGCACGGTGGATGCCTTGGCACTAGGAGCCGATGAAGGACGGGACGAACACCGATATGCTTCGGGGAGCTGTAAGCAAGCTTTGATCCGGAGATTTCCGAATGGGGAAACCCACTGCTCGTAATGGAGTAGTATCCATACTTGAATACATAGAGTATGAGAAGGCATACCCGGGGAACTGAAACATCTAAGTACCCGGAGGAAGAGAAAGCAAATGCGATTCCCTGAGTAGCGGCGAGCGAAACGGGAACAGCCCAAACCAAGAGGCTTGCCTCTTGGGGTTGTAGGACACTCTATACGGAGTTACAAAGGAACGATATAAGCGAAGAGGTCTGGAAAGGCCCGCCAAAGAAGGTAACAGCCCTGTAACTGAAATGTTGTTCTCTCCAGAGTGGATCCTGAGTACGGCGGAACACGTGAAATTCCGTCGGAATCCGGGAGGACCATCTCCCAAGGCTAAATACTCCCTAGTGACCGATAGTGAACCAGTACCGTGAGGGAAAGGTGAAAAGCACCCCGGAAGGGGAGTGAAATAGATCCTGAAACCGTGTGCCTACAAGTAGTCAGAGCCCGTTAAAGGGTGATGGCGTGCCTTTTGTAGAATGAACCGGCGAGTTACGATCCCGTGCAAGGTTAAGCAGAAGATGCGGAGCCGCAGCGAAAGCGAGTCTGAATAGGGCGCATGAGTACGTGGTCGTAGACCCGAAACCAGGTGATCTACCCATGTCCAGGGTGAAGTTCAGGTAACACTGAATGGAGGCCCGAACCCACGCACGTTGAAAAGTGCGGGGATGAGGTGTGGGTAGGGGTGAAATGCCAATCGAACCTGGAGATAGCTGGTTCTCTCCGAAATAGCTTTAGGGCTAGCCTCAAGGTAAGAGTCTCGGAGGTAGAGCACTGATTGGACTAGGGGCCCCTACCGGGTTACCGAATTCAGTCAAACTCCGAATGCCGATGACTTATCCTTGGGAGTCAGACTGCGAGTGATAAGATCCGTAGTCGAAAGGGAAACAGCCCAGACCGCCAGCTAAGGTCCCAAAGTATACGTTAAGTGGAAAAGGATGTGGAGTTGCTTAGACAACCAGGATGTTGGCTTAGAAGCAGCCACCATTTAAAGAGTGCGTAATAGCTCACTGGTCGAGTGACTCTGCGCCGAAAATGTACCGGGGCTAAACGTATCACCGAAGCTGCGGACTGTTCTTACGAACAGTGGTAGGAGAGCGTTCTAAGTGCTGTGAAGTCAGACCGGAAGGACTGGTGGAGCGCTTAGAAGTGAGAATGCCGGTATGAGTAGCGAAAGACGGGTGAGAATCCCGTCCACCGAATGCCTAAGGTTTCCTGAGGAAGGCTCGTCCGCTCAGGGTTAGTCGGGACCTAAGCCGAGGCCGAAAGGCGTAGGCGATGGACAACAGGTTGATATTCCTGTACCACCTCCTCACCATTTGAGCAATGGGGGGACGCAGGAGGATAGGGTAAGCGCGGTATTGGATATCCGCGTCCAAGCAGTTAGGCTGGGAAATAGGCAAATCCGTTTCCCGTGAAGGCTGAGCTGTGATGGCGAGCGAAATTTAGTAGCGAAGTTCCTGATTCCACACTGCCAAGAAAAGCCTCTAGCGAGGTGAGAGGTGCCCGTACCGCAAACCGACACAGGTAGGCGAGGAGAGAATCCTAAGGTGATCGAGAGAACTCTCGTTAAGGAACTCGGCAAAATGACCCCGTAACTTCGGGAGAAGGGGTGCTTCTTAGGGTGTTAAAGCCCCGAGAAGCCGCAGTGAATAGGCCCAGGCGACTGTTTAGCAAAAACACAGGTCTCTGCGAAGCCGTAAGGCGAAGTATAGGGGCTGACGCCTGCCCGGTGCTGGAAGGTTAAGAGGAGCGCTTAGCGTAAGCGAAGGTGCGAATTGAAGCCCCAGTAAACGGCGGCCGTAACTATAACGGTCCTAAGGTAGCGAAATTCCTTGTCGGGTAAGTTCCGACCCGCACGAAAGGCGCAACGATCTGGGCACTGTCTCAACGAGAGACTCGGTGAAATTATAGTACCTGTGAAGATGCAGGTTACCCGCGACAGGACGGAAAGACCCCGTGGAGCTTTACTGCAGCCTGATATTGAATGTTGGTACAGCTTGTACAGGATAGGTAGGAGCCTTGGAAACCGGAGCGCTAGCTTCGGTGGAGGCATCGGTGGGATACTACCCTGGCTGTATTGACCTTCTAACCCGCTGCCCTTATCGGGCAGGGAGACAGTGTCAGGTGGGCAGTTTGACTGGGGCGGTCGCCTCCTAAAATGTAACGGAGGCGCCCAAAGGTTCCCTCAGAATGGTTGGAAATCATTCGCAGAGTGTAAAGGCACAAGGGAGCTTGACTGCGAGACCTACAAGTCGAGCAGGGACGAAAGTCGGGCTTAGTGATCCGGTGGTTCCGCATGGAAGGGCCATCGCTCAACGGATAAAAGCTACCCCGGGGATAACAGGCTTATCTCCCCCAAGAGTCCACATCGACGGGGAGGTTTGGCACCTCGATGTCGGCTCATCGCATCCTGGGGCTGTAGTCGGTCCCAAGGGTTGGGCTGTTCGCCCATTAAAGCGGTACGCGAGCTGGGTTCAGAACGTCGTGAGACAGTTCGGTCCCTATCCGTCGCGGGCGCAGGAAATTTGAGAGGAGCTGTCCTTAGTACGAGAGGACCGGGATGGACGCACCGCTGGTGTACCAGTTGTTCTGCCAAGGGCATCGCTGGGTAGCTATGTGCGGACGGGATAAGTGCTGAAAGCATCTAAGCATGAAGCCCCCCTCAAGATGAGATTTCCCATTCCGCAAGGAAGTAAGATCCCTGAAAGATGATCAGGTTGATAGGTCTGAGGTGGAAGCGTGGTGACACGTGGAGCTGACAGATACTAATAGATCGAGGACTTAACCTATATTCTAATGTGAAGTTTGAACATTGTTATCTAGTTTTGAGAGAACATTCTCTCCATCAGGTTTGGTGGCGATAGCGAAGAGGTCACACCCGTTCCCATACCGAACACGGAAGTTAAGCTCTTCAGCGCCGATGGTAGTTGGGGGTCTCCCCCTGTGAGAGTAGGACGCCGCCAAGCTTGTCTAAGGATCAGTTCCATTTGGAACTGGTCTTTTTTGTGTTTTTGAAAAAATTACTTCTATTAAATTGCTTTGTAAAGTGAGAAGTGATGATGTAGCAAGCCTCATCGACCAGCTAATTTTTTCTTCCGTTCACTTTTAGGTATTTTCATTGAACAACGCAGCTGTTGTGTGGGTAGGTTGTTCAATTCGTTTAGGATGAAGACCAAAAGCATAGACAGCAGCCAATAAGATTTTCTTTGGCAGCCAACAGATAAAGAGGACTGTTAGAGATACACTATAGATAACTGAGTATTGCCAAAGAGCATAGAGCACCTTCAGTTAATTTTTACGCCCGTTCTAAGTAAGAACAAGAAAGAATCAACAACTAACTTGTTACCTCCAGTAACACTTTAATATTGAAGATAGTAAAGAACAGCATCATTTACTGATATTTTTATATGAAAATGATTTCTCAGAAAAATAAAATAATAAAAGAATCCCTTCTCTAGATGATTTGTATGAGAAGATATATTGAATAAAACAAGCATATAAAAAACATGAAAAGGGTCATTTTACATCAATGAAGCGTTATTAGAGCGCTTTTTAACAAAAAAACATAAAAAAATGAAAAAAAGACTTTTAAAATGATGAGACAAGTGGTAAACTTTTTTAGGTGCCTTAACGAAAAGATGAAAAAAACAGCGTTAAAATTAATTCAAAAATTATTTTAAAAAAGTCTTTACAAACAATATCTTATCGTTATATAATACTACTTGTCGGATCGAGAGACATTCGAAATGACAACAAAATATGGAGGATTAGCTCAGCTGGGAGAGCATCTGCCTTACAAGCAGAGGGTCGGCGGTTCGAGCCCGTCATCCTCCACCATATTTATTCTTACATAATGTTAGGATAGATAAAGCCGGTGTAGCTCAACTGGTAGAGCAACTGACTTGTAATCAGTAGGTTGGGGGTTCAAGTCCTCTTGCCGGCACCACTTTCATATGGTAAGATAGACAAGTCGCTTTTAAAGCGAGCCATTAGCTCAGTTGGTAGAGCATCTGACTTTTAATCAGAGGGTCGAAGGTTCGAGTCCTTCATGGCTCACCATGTTTCATGCGGGTGTGGCGGAATTGGCAGACGCGCTAGACTTAGGATCTAGTGTCTTTATGACGTGGGGGTTCAAGTCCCTTCACCCGCATTGCCAAATAAAATAAAGAAATCCTGTAATGCGGAAGTAGTTCAGTGGTAGAACACCACCTTGCCAAGGTGGGGGTCGCGGGTTCGAATCCCGTCTTCCGCTTATACCATCCACGCCGGGGTGGTGGAATTGGCAGACACACAGGACTTAAAATCCTGCGGTAGGTGACTACCGTGCCGGTTCAAGTCCGGCCCTCGGCATTATAAAATAAGCGCCCGTAGCTCAATTGGATAGAGCGTTTGACTACGGATCAAAAGGTTAGGGGTTCGACTCCTCTCGGGCGCGCCATTAAGATCGGGAAGTAGCTCAGCTTGGTAGAGCACTTGGTTTGGGACCAAGGGGTCGCAGGTTCGAATCCTGTCTTCCCGACCATCTTTATGGGGCCTTAGCTCAGCTGGGAGAGCGCCTGCCTTGCACGCAGGAGGTCAGCGGTTCGATCCCGCTAGGCTCCACCAATATGATCTTTGAAAACTAAACAAGACAAAACGTACCTGTTAATTCGAGTTTTTATAAAAAATCCTATGAAATATCATAGGTAGTCAGTCAAACGCTGACGAAAAACAAAACTTCGGTTTTGTACTTTTTCGGAGAGTTTGATCCTGGCTCAGGACGAACGCTGGCGGCGTGCCTAATACATGCAAGTCGAGCGAACAGAAGGGAGCTTGCTCCCGGATGTTAGCGGCGGACGGGTGAGTAACACGTGGGTAACCTGCCTGTAAGACTGGGATAACTCCGGGAAACCGGAGCTAATACCGGATAGTTCCTTGAACCGCATGGTTCAAGGATGAAAGACGGTTTCGGCTGTCACTTACAGATGGACCCGCGGCGCATTAGCTAGTTGGTGGGGTAATGGCTCACCAAGGCGACGATGCGTAGCCGACCTGAGAGGGTGATCGGCCACACTGGGACTGAGACACGGCCCAGACTCCTACGGGAGGCAGCAGTAGGGAATCTTCCGCAATGGACGAAAGTCTGACGGAGCAACGCCGCGTGAGTGATGAAGGTTTTCGGATCGTAAAGCTCTGTTGTTAGGGAAGAACAAGTGCGAGAGTAACTGCTCGCACCTTGACGGTACCTAACCAGAAAGCCACGGCTAACTACGTGCCAGCAGCCGCGGTAATACGTAGGTGGCAAGCGTTGTCCGGAATTATTGGGCGTAAAGGGCTCGCAGGCGGTTTCTTAAGTCTGATGTGAAAGCCCCCGGCTCAACCGGGGAGGGTCATTGGAAACTGGGAAACTTGAGTGCAGAAGAGGAGAGTGGAATTCCACGTGTAGCGGTGAAATGCGTAGAGATGTGGAGGAACACCAGTGGCGAAGGCGACTCTCTGGTCTGTAACTGACGCTGAGGAGCGAAAGCGTGGGGAGCGAACAGGATTAGATACCCTGGTAGTCCACGCCGTAAACGATGAGTGCTAAGTGTTAGGGGGTTTCCGCCCCTTAGTGCTGCAGCTAACGCATTAAGCACTCCGCCTGGGGAGTACGGTCGCAAGACTGAAACTCAAAGGAATTGACGGGGGCCCGCACAAGCGGTGGAGCATGTGGTTTAATTCGAAGCAACGCGAAGAACCTTACCAGGTCTTGACATCCTCTGACAACCCTAGAGATAGGGCTTTCCCTTCGGGGACAGAGTGACAGGTGGTGCATGGTTGTCGTCAGCTCGTGTCGTGAGATGTTGGGTTAAGTCCCGCAACGAGCGCAACCCTTGATCTTAGTTGCCAGCATTTAGTTGGGCACTCTAAGGTGACTGCCGGTGACAAACCGGAGGAAGGTGGGGATGACGTCAAATCATCATGCCCCTTATGACCTGGGCTACACACGTGCTACAATGGACAGAACAAAGGGCTGCGAGACCGCAAGGTTTAGCCAATCCCATAAATCTGTTCTCAGTTCGGATCGCAGTCTGCAACTCGACTGCGTGAAGCTGGAATCGCTAGTAATCGCGGATCAGCATGCCGCGGTGAATACGTTCCCGGGCCTTGTACACACCGCCCGTCACACCACGAGAGTTTGCAACACCCGAAGTCGGTGAGGTAACCTTTATGGAGCCAGCCGCCGAAGGTGGGGCAGATGATTGGGGTGAAGTCGTAACAAGGTAGCCGTATCGGAAGGTGCGGCTGGATCACCTCCTTTCTAAGGATATATGGAGCAGTGTGCGTTTTCGTCTTGTTTAGTTTTGAAGGATCATTCCTTCAAGACATGTCTCTAGCGAGACAGGATTGTTCTTTGAAAACTAGATAACAATAAGTAATACATTCACATTGAATGCAATGCAAAGTTCATCACACATAGTGATTCTTTCTAAAGTAAGAAATGGTTAAGTTAGAAAGGGCGCACGGTGGATGCCTTGGCACTAGGAGCCGATGAAGGACGGGACGAACACCGATATGCTTCGGGGAGCTGTAAGCAAGCTTTGATCCGGAGATTTCCGAATGGGGAAACCCACTGCTCGTAATGGAGTAGTATCCATACTTGAATACATAGAGTATGAGAAGGCATACCCGGGGAACTGAAACATCTAAGTACCCGGAGGAAGAGAAAGCAAATGCGATTCCCTGAGTAGCGGCGAGCGAAACGGGAACAGCCCAAACCAAGAGGCTTGCCTCTTGGGGTTGTAGGACACTCTATACGGAGTTACAAAGGAACGATATAAGCGAAGAGGTCTGGAAAGGCCCGCCAAAGAAGGTAACAGCCCTGTAACTGAAATGTTGTTCTCTCCAGAGTGGATCCTGAGTACGGCGGAACACGTGAAATTCCGTCGGAATCCGGGAGGACCATCTCCCAAGGCTAAATACTCCCTAGTGACCGATAGTGAACCAGTACCGTGAGGGAAAGGTGAAAAGCACCCCGGAAGGGGAGTGAAATAGATCCTGAAACCGTGTGCCTACAAGTAGTCAGAGCCCGTTAAAGGGTGATGGCGTGCCTTTTGTAGAATGAACCGGCGAGTTACGATCCCGTGCAAGGTTAAGCAGAAGATGCGGAGCCGCAGCGAAAGCGAGTCTGAATAGGGCGCATGAGTACGTGGTCGTAGACCCGAAACCAGGTGATCTACCCATGTCCAGGGTGAAGTTCAGGTAACACTGAATGGAGGCCCGAACCCACGCACGTTGAAAAGTGCGGGGATGAGGTGTGGGTAGGGGTGAAATGCCAATCGAACCTGGAGATAGCTGGTTCTCTCCGAAATAGCTTTAGGGCTAGCCTCAAGGTAAGAGTCTCGGAGGTAGAGCACTGATTGGACTAGGGGCCCCTACCGGGTTACCGAATTCAGTCAAACTCCGAATGCCGATGACTTATCCTTGGGAGTCAGACTGCGAGTGATAAGATCCGTAGTCGAAAGGGAAACAGCCCAGACCGCCAGCTAAGGTCCCAAAGTATACGTTAAGTGGAAAAGGATGTGGAGTTGCTTAGACAACCAGGATGTTGGCTTAGAAGCAGCCACCATTTAAAGAGTGCGTAATAGCTCACTGGTCGAGTGACTCTGCGCCGAAAATGTACCGGGGCTAAACGTATCACCGAAGCTGCGGACTGTTCTTACGAACAGTGGTAGGAGAGCGTTCTAAGTGCTGTGAAGTCAGACCGGAAGGACTGGTGGAGCGCTTAGAAGTGAGAATGCCGGTATGAGTAGCGAAAGACGGGTGAGAATCCCGTCCACCGAATGCCTAAGGTTTCCTGAGGAAGGCTCGTCCGCTCAGGGTTAGTCGGGACCTAAGCCGAGGCCGAAAGGCGTAGGCGATGGACAACAGGTTGATATTCCTGTACCACCTCCTCACCATTTGAGCAATGGGGGGACGCAGGAGGATAGGGTAAGCGCGGTATTGGATATCCGCGTCCAAGCAGTTAGGCTGGGAAATAGGCAAATCCGTTTCCCGTGAAGGCTGAGCTGTGATGGCGAGCGAAATTTAGTAGCGAAGTTCCTGATTCCACACTGCCAAGAAAAGCCTCTAGCGAGGTGAGAGGTGCCCGTACCGCAAACCGACACAGGTAGGCGAGGAGAGAATCCTAAGGTGATCGAGAGAACTCTCGTTAAGGAACTCGGCAAAATGACCCCGTAACTTCGGGAGAAGGGGTGCTTCTTAGGGTGTTAAAGCCCCGAGAAGCCGCAGTGAATAGGCCCAGGCGACTGTTTAGCAAAAACACAGGTCTCTGCGAAGCCGTAAGGCGAAGTATAGGGGCTGACGCCTGCCCGGTGCTGGAAGGTTAAGAGGAGCGCTTAGCGTAAGCGAAGGTGCGAATTGAAGCCCCAGTAAACGGCGGCCGTAACTATAACGGTCCTAAGGTAGCGAAATTCCTTGTCGGGTAAGTTCCGACCCGCACGAAAGGCGCAACGATCTGGGCACTGTCTCAACGAGAGACTCGGTGAAATTATAGTACCTGTGAAGATGCAGGTTACCCGCGACAGGACGGAAAGACCCCGTGGAGCTTTACTGCAGCCTGATATTGAATGTTGGTACAGCTTGTACAGGATAGGTAGGAGCCTTGGAAACCGGAGCGCTAGCTTCGGTGGAGGCATCGGTGGGATACTACCCTGGCTGTATTGACCTTCTAACCCGCTGCCCTTATCGGGCAGGGAGACAGTGTCAGGTGGGCAGTTTGACTGGGGCGGTCGCCTCCTAAAATGTAACGGAGGCGCCCAAAGGTTCCCTCAGAATGGTTGGAAATCATTCGCAGAGTGTAAAGGCACAAGGGAGCTTGACTGCGAGACCTACAAGTCGAGCAGGGACGAAAGTCGGGCTTAGTGATCCGGTGGTTCCGCATGGAAGGGCCATCGCTCAACGGATAAAAGCTACCCCGGGGATAACAGGCTTATCTCCCCCAAGAGTCCACATCGACGGGGAGGTTTGGCACCTCGATGTCGGCTCATCGCATCCTGGGGCTGTAGTCGGTCCCAAGGGTTGGGCTGTTCGCCCATTAAAGCGGTACGCGAGCTGGGTTCAGAACGTCGTGAGACAGTTCGGTCCCTATCCGTCGCGGGCGCAGGAAATTTGAGAGGAGCTGTCCTTAGTACGAGAGGACCGGGATGGACGCACCGCTGGTGTACCAGTTGTTCTGCCAAGGGCATCGCTGGGTAGCTATGTGCGGACGGGATAAGTGCTGAAAGCATCTAAGCATGAAGCCCCCCTCAAGATGAGATTTCCCATTCCGCAAGGAAGTAAGATCCCTGAAAGATGATCAGGTTGATAGGTCTGAGGTGGAAGCGTGGTGACACGTGGAGCTGACAGATACTAATAGATCGAGGACTTAACCTATATTCTAATGTGAAGTTTGAACATTGTTATCTAGTTTTGAGAGAACATTCTCTCCATCAGGTTTGGTGGCGATAGCGAAGAGGTCACACCCGTTCCCATACCGAACACGGAAGTTAAGCTCTTCAGCGCCGATGGTAGTTGGGGGTCTCCCCCTGTGAGAGTAGGACGCCGCCAAGCTTGTCTAAGGATCAGTTCCATTTGGAACTGGTCTTTTTTGTGTTTTTGAGAGGTTTGACACCATATAAATGTGGAAATAATATTCTTAGTTGAGCGATTATCTTGAAAAATCGACCGAAAAAATTTATAGTAAGATTAAAGTCAAATATAGTCAAAGTCAATGGAGGAGGAGGCGGAGTGGCACAAAATATTTCTGATATCATCGAGCAGTACTTGAAAGAAGTCTTGGATCAGAATGGTCGAGAAATATTAGAAATTAAGCGCAATGAAATTGCAGATAAGTTTCAATGCGTACCTTCACAAATTAACTATGTTATCAATACACGCTTTACGAGCGAGAGAGGCTACATCGTTGAAAGTAAGCGTGGCGGCGGTGGCTATATCCGCATCATTAAAGTCAAAATGAATGATGAAGTCGACTTATTGAACAATATTATTTCCCAAATATATCATCGTTTATCACAGGCTGCCTCTGATCATATCATCATGCGTCTTGTCGAAAATAACATTTTATCTGAAAGAGAAGCAAAGATGATGATCAGTGTCATGGACCGTTCTGTTTTGCACATTGATTTACCAGAACGTGATGAATTGCGGGCTCGGATGATGAAAGCGATGTTAAATGCTTTGAAATTAAAGTAAAGCGGGTGAAAAGATTGATTTGTCAAGAATGCAATGAGAGACCAGCCACTTTTCACTTTACGAAAGTTATAAATGGAGAAAAACAAGAAATGCACATATGTGAACAATGTGCAAAAGAAAACAGTGATTCATATGCTATGAGTGGAAACCAAGGTTTCTCGATTCACAACTTATTATCGGGTTTATTGAATATTGATCCTAGCTTTACCACAAGTGCGAATAAGGGATCATCTATTTTTCAAGAAGCGAGAGAAGTGGATCAATGTCCTAAGTGTGGCTTAACCTTTCAACAATTCAGAAAAACAGGCCGTTTTGGCTGTGCAGAATGCTATCGTTCATTTGATCAGTATTTGAACCCTGTTTTACGGAAAGTCCATAGTGGAAATACAGTCCATAATGGAAAAGTGCCTAAACGGATTGCCGGCAGTCTTCATGTACGCCGGAAACTTGAATTGATGCAGCAAGAGCTGAAGCAGTTAATTGAACAAGAAGAGTTCGAAAAAGCAGCGGAAGTTCGAGATCAAATTCGTGCATTAGAGCATGAGCAATCTCAGCAGAGGGAGGGAGATTAACAACATGTCGCTCCAGCATTTTATTCAAGACGCTTTAAGTCAATGGATGAAACAAAAAGGACCAGAAAGTGACATTGTTCTAAGCAGTCGAATCAGGCTAGCACGAAACCTAGAGCATGTTCGTTTCCCAACTCAGTTTTCTCAGGAAGAGGCTGAAGCTGTTCTCCAGCAATTCGAGCAAAAGTTTGCTAGCCAGGAAGTGAAGGACATTGGAAACTTTGTTCTAATTCGAATGAATGAAACGCAGCCTTTAGCAAAGAGAGTACTTGTTGAAAAGCATTTGATCAGCCCAAACTTAGCAGAATCAAGATTTGGCGGTTGTTTGCTTTCTGAAAATGAGGAAATCAGTGTGATGCTGAATGAAGAAGACCATATTCGAATCCAATGCTTATTCCCAGGCTTCCAACTAGCCAATGCATTAAAAGCGGCTAACCAGATAGATGACTGGATTGAAGAGCAAGTGGATTATGCGTTTTCTGAAAAGCGAGGATACTTAACAAGCTGTCCAACGAATGTAGGTACAGGTATTAGGGCTTCGGTCATGATGCATTTACCAGCTTTAGCCCTCACAAGACAAATGAATCGGATTATTCCGGCGATTAATCAATTAGGTCTTGTAGTCAGAGGAATTTATGGTGAAGGCAGCGAAGCAATAGGGAACATCTTTCAAATTTCAAATCAAATGACACTTGGTCAATCAGAAGAGGATATTGTAGATGATTTAAATAGTGTGACCGCTCAGCTCATTGAACAAGAGCGATCTGCACGAAAAGCGTTATATCAAACATCTAAAATTGAACTTGAGGACAGAGTGTACCGTTCCTTGGGGATTTTGTCCAATTGTCGGATGATTGAATCAAAGGAAACAGCTAAGTGTTTGTCAGATGTGCGCCTTGGAATTGATTTAGGTATCATTAAGGGGCTTTCAAGTAATATACTGAATGAACTCATGATTTTGACACAGCCTGGCTTTCTTCAACAATATTCTGGAGGAGCTTTGGAGCCAAATGAACGAGATATAAAACGAGCAGCGATTATTAGAGAAAGGCTGCGTTTAGAAATGCAGAGGAATGGACAGGAGGATGAAACGATATGATGTTTGGAAGATTCACTGAAAGAGCTCAAAAGGTATTAGCACTTGCACAAGAAGAAGCCATTCGCCTAGGCCATAAGAATATTGGTACTGAACACATTTTACTTGGTCTTGTACGCGAGGGTGAGGGTATTGCCGCAAAAGCGTTAGAAGCACTGGGCCTTGTTTCAGATAAAATCCAAAAAGAAGTCGAAAGCTTGATTGGAAGAGGGCAAGAGGTGTCTCAAGCTATTCCTCATTATACGCCTAGAGCGAAGAAGGTCACTGAGCTTTCAATGGATGAAGCAAGAAAGCTAGGTCATTCCTATGTAGGGACAGAACATATTCTATTAGGTCTTATTCGCGAGGGAGAGGGTGTAGCTGCCCGCGTTTTAAATAACCTCGGAGTGAGCTTAAATAAAGCACGTCAGCAAGTCCTGCAGCTGCTTGGCAGCAATGAAACAGGTGCATCTGCCGCTGGCTCTAACAGCAATGCAAATACACCAACATTAGATAGCTTGGCAAGAGATTTAACAGCGATTGCGAAAGAAGACAGCTTGGACCCTGTCATTGGACGAAGCAAAGAAATTCAGCGTGTCATTGAGGTCCTAAGCAGAAGAACAAAAAACAACCCTGTGCTGATTGGTGAGCCCGGTGTTGGTAAAACAGCCATCGCTGAAGGTCTTGCACAGCAAATTATTCATAATGAAGTGCCTGAAATCCTGCGGGATAAACGAGTGATGACGCTTGATATGGGAACCGTTGTAGCAGGAACGAAATATCGTGGTGAATTTGAGGATCGTTTGAAAAAAGTCATGGACGAAATTCGTCAGGCAGGAAATATCATTCTCTTCATTGATGAGCTTCATACACTGATTGGTGCTGGCGGAGCAGAAGGTGCGATTGACGCATCTAATATTCTCAAACCATCCTTAGCACGTGGAGAGCTTCAATGTATCGGGGCAACAACGTTAGATGAGTACCGTAAATATATTGAAAAGGATGCTGCGCTTGAACGACGTTTCCAGCCAATTCAAGTAGATCAGCCATCCGTTGATGAAAGTATTCAAATCTTAAGAGGTCTTAGAGATCGTTATGAGGCACATCACCGTGTGTCCATCACAGATGAAGCGATTGAGGCGGCGGTGAAGCTGTCTGACCGTTATATTTCTGATCGTTTCCTTCCAGATAAGGCGATTGATTTAATTGATGAGGCAGGTTCGAAAGTCCGCTTACGTTCTTTCACAACACCGCCTAACCTAAAAGAACTAGAGCAAAAATTGGATGAAGTACGCAAGGAAAAGGATGCGGCTGTTCAAAGTCAGGAATTTGAAAAAGCAGCTTCTCTTCGCGATACAGAGCAGCGTTTACGTGAAAAAGTAGAAGTCACAAAGAAATCTTGGAAAGAAAAGCAAGGTCAGGAGAATTCAGAGGTATCAGTGGATGATATCGCAATGGTTGTCTCTAGCTGGACGGGAGTGCCTGTTTCAAAAATTGCCCAAACAGAAACAGATAAGCTTCTGAATATGGAACAATTACTCCATTCTCGTGTAATCGGGCAGGATGAAGCGGTTGTCGCTGTAGCAAAAGCTGTGAGACGTGCGCGTGCTGGTCTAAAAGATCCAAAACGTCCAATTGGCTCCTTTATCTTCTTAGGCCCAACAGGGGTTGGTAAAACGGAGCTTGCAAGAGCACTTGCAGAGTCTATTTTTGGTGATGAAGAAGCGATGATCCGTATCGATATGTCTGAATACATGGAGAAACATTCTACATCTAGACTTGTTGGGTCACCTCCAGGCTATGTTGGCTATGAAGAAGGCGGACAACTGACTGAAAAAGTGAGAAGAAAACCTTATTCTGTTGTGCTTTTAGACGAGATTGAAAAGGCGCATCCAGATGTATTCAACATCTTACTGCAAGTATTAGAAGATGGTCGTCTGACGGATTCTAAAGGGCGTACCGTTGACTTTAGAAATACGATTTTGATCATGACATCCAACGTTGGAGCTAGTGAACTGAAGCGAAATAAATATGTTGGCTTTAACGTGCAGGATGAAGGTCAAAATTACAAAGATATGAAGGGCAAAGTGATGGGCGAGTTGAAACGTGCGTTTAGACCAGAATTCATCAACCGTATTGATGAAATCATTGTCTTCCATTCACTTGAAAAGAAACATTTAAAAGAGATCGTGTCTCTCATGTCTGATCAATTGACGAAACGATTAAAAGAACAAGACCTTTCAATTGAATTGACAGAAGCAGCAAAAGCGAAGATTGCCGACGAAGGTGTAGACCTTGAGTACGGTGCGCGTCCGTTAAGAAGAGCGATTCAAAAGCATGTGGAGGATCGACTTTCTGAGGAGCTTCTAAAGGGTAATATTGAAAAAGGTCAACAAATCGTATTAGATGTGGAAGATGGAGAAATTGTCGTAAAAACGACGGCTGCTACTAACTAATATAGTAAGAAAAAAGTGTGAGGCATACCAGTAAGGTGTATGCCTCCCTTTACTTATTTTCTGACCAGTATAAGGAGTTGTATTCTTCAATCTATGGCTAAGACAAAATCAAAATTTATATGCCAATCGTGCGGTTATGAATCAGCCAAATGGATGGGGAAATGTCCAGGCTGCGGCACGTGGAACAGTATGACAGAAGAGGTCGTTCGTAAAGAGCCGGTAAACCGTCGAAGCGCTTTTAATCATTCTGTCCAAACCATTCAAAAACCTTCACCTATTTCTGCAATTGAAACATCAGATGAACCCCGAATCAAAACGAATTTAGAAGAATTTAACCGAGTATTAGGAAGTGGAATTGTCAAAGGCTCTCTTGTTCTCATTGGCGGAGATCCTGGAATTGGGAAGTCCACATTATTATTACAAGTATCAGCACAGCTCTCAGACAAAAATCAGAATGTATTATACATATCCGGTGAGGAGTCCATTAAACAAACGAAGTTAAGAGCGGACCGCCTCGGCATAAAAAGCACCTCTTTACATGTTTTGGCTGAAACCGATATGGAGTATATAACGTCTGCTATACAAGAGATGAAACCCGCTTTTGTCGTGGTGGATTCGATTCAAACTGTTTATCAAAGCGATATTACGTCAGCTCCTGGGTCTGTATCTCAAGTGAGAGAATGTACAGCGCAGCTGATGAAGATTGCCAAGACAAATGGGATTCCAATTTTTATTGTTGGTCACGTGACCAAAGAAGGCTCGATCGCAGGTCCACGTCTTTTAGAGCATATGGTGGACACGGTTCTTTATTTTGAAGGTGAGCGTCATCATACGTTTCGTATCTTACGTGCAGTGAAAAACCGATTTGGTTCAACGAATGAACTAGGGATTTTTGAAATGAGAGAGGAAGGGCTCACGGAAGTATTAAACCCATCCGAAATTTTCTTAGAAGAACGTTCGGCAGGTGTATCTGGTTCGTGTGTTGTTGCCTCAATGGAAGGAACAAGACCTGTTCTTGTCGAGATACAAGCGCTAATTTCACCAACAAGCTTCGGAAATCCGCGTAGAATGGCCACTGGTCTTGATCATAATCGAGTGTCACTGCTCATGGCGGTTTTAGAAAAACGTGTTGGACTGCTGCTGCAAAACCAGGATGCGTATTTAAAGGTCGCAGGCGGTGTGAAGCTTGACGAACCAGCAATTGACTTGGCCATTGCGGTCAGTATTGCCTCCAGCTTTAAAGACGCAGCGCCGCATCAAGCGGATTGCTTTATAGGAGAGGTCGGTCTGACGGGAGAAGTCAGAAGAGTATCAAGAATTGAACAGCGTGTGCAGGAAGCTGCGAAACTAGGATTTAAGCGAATGTTTATTCCTCAGGCGAATATAGATGGATGGAAAAAGCCGAGAGGGATTGAGTTAGTCGGTGTAGAAAATGTAGCGGAGGCACTTCGAATTTCACTAGGGGGATCATAGAAATGGAAAAAGAGAAAAAAGGAGCGAGAGAACTCGATCTCTTAGATATCGTACAGTTTGTGGCACCAGGGACACCTCTTCGGGCTGGGATCGAAAACGTCCTGAGGGCCAATACTGGCGGGCTTATTGTTGTTGGTTATAACGACAAGGTAAAAAGTGTTGTCGATGGAGGATTTCATATTAATTCTGCCTTCTCCCCAGCACACTTATATGAATTGGCGAAGATGGATGGAGCCATTATTTTAAGCGATTCTGGTCAAAAGATCTTGTATGCGAATACACAGCTCATGCCAGATGCAACCATTCATTCATCGGAAACGGGCATGAGGCACCGAACTGCTGAACGTGTAGCGAAGCAGACAGGCTGTTTAATCATTGCGATTTCTGAACGGAGGAACGTCATTACCTTATACCAAGGGAATCGTCGTTATACGCTGAAAGATATTGGCTTTATTTTAACGAAGGCCAATCAAGCCATACAAACACTTGAGAAATATAAAACCATTTTAGATCATGCCATTTCTGCGTTAAGCGCCCTGGAATTTGAAGAGCTTGTGACCTTTGGTGATGTATTATCCGTCCTGCATCGTTACGAAATGGTGCTTAGAATCAAAAATGAAATCAATATGTATATCAAAGAGCTTGGAACAGAAGGACATTTGATTCGTCTGCAAGTCAATGAACTGATTACAGATATGGAGCAGGAAGCGGCTTTATTTATTAAAGATTACGTGAAAGAAAAGATTAAAGATCCATATGTTCTGCTTAAACAGCTCCAAGATATGTCTAGCTTTGAGCTTTTAGATGATTCCATTCTGTACAAGTTACTTGGCTATCCAGCTTCTACAAATATTGACGAATATGTGTACACAAGAGGTTACAGACTGCTTCACAAAATCCCTAGACTGCCTATGCCAATCGTCGAAAACGTGGTTGAAGCGTTCGGTGTGTTAGATCGAATTATGGAAGCGGATGTACAAGATTTGGATGAAGTAGAAGGAATTGGAGAAGTAAGAGCGAAAAAGATAAAAAAAGGATTAAAAAGGCTGCAAGAAAAACATTATATCGACCGACAGCTTTAAGAAGAGAAATTTTCTCTCAACACGGTTAAAAATGGATGAATATGGGTATATTAATGATGCTTTTGTTTTCTATTGATCATGATAGGAAACTTAAACATATATCAATGTCAGGTGAGGGTGGATTGACAGATGAAAAATAAAGGAGGTGAAGGTATGTTAAAAAGAATCGTTCAGGCGTTTTTTATCATTTTTGGTGCAGTTGTAGGGATTTTTATCATTCCAGAGTTATTTCTGCTGTTAAATGTAAAGGACATACCTTTCATAACAAATGCTTACTCTTCAGCACTAATAGGAGCCGCTGTGTTCTTTATCATCGGCAAATGGTGCACAGGTTATGTGGTGAATTGGGTGAAATGGATCGAGGATTCTCTCTTAAAGGCGCCTCTTCCTGATCTTATTTCTGGAAGTTTCGGATTAGTATTTGGACTTATTCTAGCATATCTTATTGTAAACGTGATCCCGCTAAACAATATCCCATATCATATTTTTGGTACCATTATTCCGATTTTCCTGGCTTTCTTTTTAGGATACCTTGGATTTCAGGTAGGCTTTAAGAAGAAGGATGAAATGATGGGGCTGTTCTCCCGATCTGCAAAGGTCACCAAGAAAAAAGGAGCAGCTGATGATGAACCTGAAATAGAAGATAAAAAGCTGAAAATTTTAGACACAAGTGTTATCATTGATGGAAGAATCGCAGATATTTGTCAAACTGGATTCTTAGAAGGCATCATGGTCATTCCTCAATTTGTGCTCGAGGAATTACAGCATATTGCAGACTCTTCTGATGTATTAAAGAGAAATAGAGGCCGAAGAGGTCTTGATATTTTAAATCGTATCCAAAAAGAATTAGATATCAAAGTTGAAATTTACGAAGGTGACTTTGAAGACATTCAAGAGGTTGATAGCAAGCTTGTGAAGCTCGCTAAATTAACTTCAGGTGTTGTTGTGACAAATGATTTTAATTTAAATAAAGTATGCGAACTTCAAAAAGTAGCAGTGTTAAACATCAATGATCTAGCCAATGCGGTGAAACCGGTTGTGCTGCCTGGGGAAGAAATGAAGGTACAGGTCATTAAAGATGGGAAAGAGCATAACCAAGGTGTTGCTTACTTAGATGACGGTACGATGATTGTGGTCGAAGAAGGACGCAATTACATTGGAAAAGACATCGATGTGCTCGTCACAAGTGTGCTGCAGACTGCTGCTGGAAGAATGATTTTTGCGAAGCCAAAACTTCTGGAGAAGGCGCTCTAAAGGGAGAACGAACATGTATTATGAAGTAGTTATTCCGGCTGCGGGGCAGGGGAAACGAATGAAGGCCGGCCGCAATAAGCTTTTTATTGAGCTGAAAAGAATGCCGGTCATTATTCATACACTAAAGGTGTTTGACGCTCATGCTCAATGCAAACGCATGATCCTAGCGATCAATGAAGAGGAGCGTCAAGACTTTGAAAGGCTACTCAAGGTACACGCTTTTCAAACGCCTGTTTCACTTGTTACCGGCGGCGAAGAACGTCAGCAAAGTGTATACGAAGGATTAAAGGCTGTGAAAGATGCAGACATCGTGCTTGTTCATGATGGGGCAAGGCCTTTTATTAAGCATACACAGATTGACTTGCTCGTTAAAGCAGCGATTGAAAAAGGCTCCGCAGTTGTAGCGGTACCAGTGAAAGACACAATCAAACGCGTTCAAGAAGGCAAAGTGGAACAAACCATTGAACGTCAGAGCTTGTGGGCAGTCCAGACCCCACAAGCTTTTCGTCATTCTATTTTAAAAGAGGCGCATGAATATGCAGAGCGGACCGGTTTCCTTGGAACAGACGACGCCAGTCTTGTGGAACAATTACATGGTGAAAACGTGTATATTATCCAAGGAGATTACACCAATATTAAGCTGACGACACCGGATGATTTATTGGTTGCCAAGGCAATTATGGATGCGGAAAGAGGGTACTAGATCATGTTGAGAATAGGACAAGGCTTTGATGTACATCAATTAACTGAGGGAAGACCTTTGATTATCGGCGGGGTTACCATCCCTTATGAAAAGGGGCTGCTTGGGCATTCAGACGCTGATGTACTGCTTCACACAGTGGCAGATGCTTGCCTAGGTGCGATTGCTGAAGGAGATATCGGCAGACATTTCCCAGACACAGATCCTGAGTTTAAGGATGCGGATTCTTTTAAATTACTGCAGCATGTGTGGGCACTAGTAAAGGAAAAAGGCTACACACTTGTGAATATTGATTGCACCATTATGGCGCAAAAGCCCAAAATGGCACCTTACATTCAACCAATGTGTGAGAAGATTGCAGAAGCGCTTGAGGCAGAGGTCACACAGGTGAATGTGAAAGCAACAACGACGGAGAAACTCGGATTTACAGGAAGAGGCGAAGGAATTGCCTCTCAAGCAACGGTGCTTCTTCAGAAAAAGTAAAACTCATTTTGATGAGAATGTGATTTGATGATAAAATACGTTTATAAAAAATTGGTGTCAGACAACATGATGCAGATGAAAGGAAGTTAAACTCATGGGAAATGAAGTGCGTGTTCGTTATGCACCGAGTCCAACTGGTCATTTACATATTGGGAATGCTAGAACGGCTCTTTTCAACTATTTGTTCGCACGCAGTCAAGGCGGCAAATTTATTATTCGAATCGAAGATACGGATCAAAAGCGTAATGTAGAGGGCGGAGAAGAAAGCCAGCTGCGCCACCTGCAATGGCTCGGTATTGATTGGGATGAGAGCATTGATAAAGATGGCGGCTACGGTCCTTACAGACAATCAGAGCGAAATGATATTTATAAAAAGTATTATGATGAGCTGCTAGAGAAGGACTTAGCGTATAAGTGCTATTGTACGGCTGAAGAGCTAGAGGAAGAGCGTGAAGCACAAATCGCCCGCAGTGAAATGCCTCGATATTCTGGTAAATGCAGTCATTTATCAAAAGAAGAAGAGGACAAGCTAATTGCTGAAGGAAGAGAGCCAAGCATCCGCTTCCGAGTGCCAAAAGGAGAAATCATCAAATTTGACGACATGGTCAAAGGCGATATTTCATTTGAGACAGACGGCATCGGTGACTTTGTCATTGTGAAGAAAGATGGTACGCCGACTTATAACTTCGCTGTAGCAGTAGATGATCATTTGATGAAAATGACTCACATTCTCCGCGGAGAGGATCACATTTCGAATACGCCTAAACAAATCATGATCTTCAACGCATTCGGCTGGGATGTTCCGCTATTCGGACATATGACGCTGATTGTGAACGAGAACCGCAAGAAATTAAGCAAGCGTGATGAATCTATTATTCAATTCATCGAGCAATATAAAAACTTAGGCTATTTACCAGAAGCCCTGTTCAACTTCATTGCACTACTTGGATGGTCTCCAGTGGGCGAAGAAGAACTGTTTACAAAAGAGCAATTCATCGACATTTTCGATGTAAAACGACTTTCTAAGTCACCAGCTCTATTCGATATGCATAAACTAAAATGGGTAAATAACCAATACGTGAAAGCACTTGATCTTGATCAGGTTGTTGCGTTAACACTTCCACATCTTCAAAAGGCGGGCAAAGTAAGTGAGCAGCTGTCAGATGAAGAAAACACGTGGGTGCGCAAGCTGATTGCTCTGTATCACGAACAATTGAGCTATGGAGCAGAAATTGTTGAGTTAACAGAGTTGTTCTTTAAGGAGCAAATTGAGTATAATCAAGAGGCGAAGGAAGTTCTAGCAGAGGAGCAAGTACCAGAAGTCATGGCATCTTTTGCTGGTCAGCTTGAACGACTTGAATCTTTCACACCTGATGAAATCAAGGCTGCTATTAAAGCGGTACAAAAAGAAACAGGGCATAAAGGCAAGAAACTCTTCATGCCAATTCGTGTGGCTGTCACAGGACAAACGCATGGCCCAGAACTTCCGCAAAGTATTGAACTACTAGGAAAAGAAACGGTATTAAACCGCATTAAACAAATATAAGGAAATCGTTGCGAGGGAGAAGTACAATGTTTTCGTCCATCACAGAAAGAGTCTTCACCGGCTGAAAGAGACTTATGGGCAGACGTTGGAAATGCACCCTCAAGACCCTTGAGGAACACGAGTACGTTTGTATGCAAGGGCGGTACCCTCCGTTATGGGATTAAGTTGAGAAGGCTGCGAAATGAGGGCTTTCTAAACAGAGTGGAACCGCGTTTTCAAAACGTCTCTGTCATATGGCAGAGGCGTTTTTTATTTGTCCAAAAAAGAGAGCAAGTCCGAAGAGAGATTGATGGGGAAGAACGGGGGGAAGCATGTGTTTTTCAAAATGCTGAAAGAAGACATTGATACTGTGTTTGATCAAGATCCTGCTGCTAGAAGCTATATTGAAGTAGTGCTAACCTATTCAGGGCTTCATGCGATTTGGGCTCATCGTATCGCGCATGCATTTTATAAGCGGAAGCTGTACTTTCTTGCTCGAATCATTTCTCAGGTCAGCCGGTTTTTCACAGGGGTGGAAATTCACCCTGCGGCAACCATTGGCAGGCGCTTCTTCATTGACCACGGTATGGGAGTGGTGATTGGGGAAACATGTGAAATTGGAGACAACGTCACTGTTTTCCAAGGCGTGACATTAGGGGGAACAGGGAAAGAAAAGGGAAAGCGGCACCCGACCATTTTAGACGATGCGCTCATTGCGACAGGTGCAAAAGTGCTCGGTTCCATTACTGTCGGAAAAGGAGCCAAGATTGGAGCGGGGTCGGTCGTGTTAAAGGACGTACCAGACCATTCCACCGTTGTCGGTATACCTGGGCGAGTCGTCGTTCAAAATGGTAAGAAAATTAATCGTGATCTCAATCATCAAGATTTGCCAGATCCAATTTCCGATCGTTTCAAAGAATTGGAACGAGAAATGGAAAAGCTAAAAGGTGAGCTGGCTTCATTGAGCAGAAAGGAAGAACAATCATGACAATCAATATTTATAATACATTGACACGTAAGAAAGAAGAATTCGTCCCGCTTGAACCAGGAAAGGTCAAGATGTATGTGTGCGGACCAACCGTTTATAACTACATTCATATCGGGAATGCAAGACCTGCTATTGTTTATGACACTGTACGTAAGTATTTAGAATACAGTGGCTATGATGTGAACTTTGTCTCAAACTTTACAGATGTGGATGATAAACTCATCAAAGCAGCCAATGAACTCGGAGAAGATGTTCCGACGATTGCTGACCGTTTTATCCAAGCCTACTTTGAAGACGTCAGTGCACTAGGCTGCAAAAAAGCCGACCTTCACCCGCGAGTGACGGAAAATATGGATGATATCATTGCATTTATTGCGACATTGATTGAAAAGGGCTACGCCTATGAAGCAGATGGTGACGTGTATTACAGCACACGCTCATTTGACGGCTACGGAAAGCTTTCTCACCAGTCGATTGATGAACTAAAGACAGGTGCCCGTATTCGTGTAGGTGAGAAGAAACGAGATGCGCTGGACTTTGCTTTATGGAAGGCCGCAAAGGACCAAGAAATCTCATGGGATAGCCCGTGGGGCGAAGGACGCCCAGGCTGGCATATCGAATGCTCAGCCATGGTTAAAAAATATTTAGGTGATACGATCGATATTCATGCAGGCGGACAGGATTTAACCTTCCCTCACCATGAAAATGAAATCGCTCAATCTGAGGCTTTGACAGGCAAACCTTTTGCAAAGTATTGGATGCATAACGGATATATTAATATTGAGAATGAAAAAATGTCAAAATCACTAGGCAACTTTGTGCTCGTGCATGACATTGTGAAAGAACAAGATCCTGACGTACTTCGATTCTTTATGTTGTCGGTTCACTACCGTCATCCAATTAACTACTCAATGGACTTACTAGAGAGTACAAAGAGTGCGTTTAACCGGCTCAAAACGTCGTATGCTAATTTACATCATCGCCTTGAAAGCAGCACGAATATCACAGAAGATAATGCTGAATGGCTGGCGAAGGTTGAAGAGCAGCGAGCGACGTTTATTTCTGAAATGAATGATGACTTCAATACGGCAAATGCGATCTCTGTTTTATTCGAACTTGCGAAACAGGCGAATTATTATATGGAAAATGATCATACTTCGGAGGAAGTGATCAAGGCATTTATCGGCTTGTTCCAAGAAATCACCTCTGTCCTTGGCTTCTCATTAGAAGAAAAGCATACGCTTGACGAAGAAGTAGAAGCGTTAATTGAAAAACGCAATGAGGCTAGAAGAAATCGTGATTTTGCGCTATCTGATCAAATTCGTGACCAGTTAAAGAGCATGAATATTGTATTGGAGGATACTCCTCAAGGTACTCGCTGGAAAAGAGGAGAATAGGTCATGTTGAATTTTGAAAAGCTGAAAGACGGTAAACAATTGAACGGACTTGCGCTTGCTTATATGGGTGATGCCATTTTTGAAGTCTACGTGAGGCATCACCTCCTCCAAACGGGGGCGACAAAACCAAATGAGCTGCACAAACGAGCAAGCAAAATTGTTTCAGCTAAATCTCAGGCAGCTATTTTATTTACGCTTCAGCAGCAAGGCTTTTTCACTGAAGCAGAAGAAGCGGTGTTGAAAAGAGGAAGAAATGCAAAATCAGGCACAGTGCCTAAAAACACAGACGTTCAAACGTATCGTTATAGTACGGCGTTTGAAGCGCTCATGGGTTATTTATTTATTGAAAAGCAGGACGAACGCTTAGAAGAGCTGATTAGTCAGGCGATTGAAATCGGAACGTCAGGGAGGAAGACAAATGAGTCAGCAACATGATTATGTGATTGGGAAAAATGCAGTGATTGAAACACTGAAGTCAGATCGGGAGTTATACAAGCTCTGGATGGCAGAAAACACTGTAAAAGGACAAGCACAGCAGGTCATTGAACTCGCAAAAAAACAAAATATCACCATTCAGTATGTTCCGAGGAAAAAGCTTGATCAAATGGTTACAGGTCAGCACCAGGGAATCGTTGCACAAGTAGCAGCATATGAATATGCAGAATTAGACGATTTATATCAAATCGCTGAACAGCGGAATGAACAGCCGTTCTTTCTGATCTTAGATGAAATTGAAGACCCACATAATTTAGGTTCCATTATGCGTACAGCAGATGCTGTAGGTGCACACGGGATTGTCATTCCGAAAAGGAGAGCGGTCGGCTTAACGACAACTGTTGCCAAAGCATCCACTGGAGCAATTGAACATATTCCTGTTGCCAAAGTCACCAATCTTTCAAGAGCTCTTGATGAGATGAAAGAAAGAGGAATCTGGGTCGCGGGAACAGATGCGTCTGCCAAACAGGATTACAGACAATTTGATGGCACGATGCCGCTTGCTCTCGTGATTGGCAGTGAAGGGAAAGGGATTGGCCGATTGATCAAAGAAAAGTGTGATTTTCTGATTAAGCTGCCTATGGCCGGAAAGGTCACTTCGTTAAACGCGTCAGTTGCTGCTAGTCTATTGATGTATGAAGTGTATCGAAAACGTTATCCGTTAGGAGAATAGAGATGGACATCCTCTTAGTCGATGGATACAACATGATAGGTGCATGGCCGCGGCTGCAGCACTTAAAGGAAAACAGCTTTGAAGAAGCCAGAGACATACTGATTCAAAATTTAGCAGAATATCAAGCATACACAGGGTATCGAGTCATTGTCGTATTCGATGCCCATATGGTCAAAGGAATCGAAAAAAAGCGGATCAATCACCGGGTAGAGGTCATCTTTACGAGAGAGAATGAAACAGCTGATGAGCGGATTGAAAAGCTTGCCCAGGATTTGAATAATATTCGGACGCAGATTCATGTGGCGACCTCAGACTTTACAGAACAATGGGCAATCTTTGGACAAGGAGCTCTTCGGAAGTCGGCTCGAGAGCTTTTAAGAGAGATTGAAGTGATCGAACGAAAGATTGAAACGAGAGTCAAAAAGATTACTTCTGATAAACCAGCATCCAAGATTGAATTGTCAGAAGATGTATTGAAAACGTTTGAAAAATGGCGGCGTGGGAATCTAGAATAGCTTGACGATATTTCAACCATTAATGTATAATATTTCTATCTAGGTGCGGTCGGGGGGATCGAAGTGAATCTAAACAACAGCAAGGATAAATCCATCAGAGAGCAATTTTGCCAGTTGGAAGATGAACAAGTCATTGAAAGGGTTCATGTCGGAGATAGTGATGCGCTAGATTACTTAATAACGAAATACCGCAATTTTGTACGTGCAAAAGCAAGATCTTATTTCTTGATTGGAGCGGATCGAGAGGATATTGTCCAAGAAGGGATGATCGGACTTTATAAGTCTATCCGCGATTTCAGAGAGGACAAGCTTACTTCATTTAAGGCTTTTGCAGAATTATGTATTACCCGCCAAATTATCACCGCAATTAAAACAGCTACTCGCCAAAAACATATCCCGTTAAATTCCTATGTATCATTAGATAAGCCAATATATGATGAAGAATCAGACAGAACATTGTTGGACGTCATTTCCGGTGCTAAAGCGCTTAACCCAGAAGATTTAATCATTAGCAAAGAAGAATTTGATGATATCGAAATGAAGATGGGTGAACTACTAAGCGAGCTGGAAAGAAAGGTTCTTGTGCTTTACCTTGATGGCAGATCCTATCAAGAGATTTCTGAAGATTTAAACCGTCATGTGAAATCAATTGATAACGCACTCCAAAGAGTAAAGAGAAAATTAGAGAAATATTTAGAGCTTCGCGAGATTAGTCTCTAATCAAACCTATATTGACAGCTTTTTCGACACTGTGATAAGGTACTAAGGAAATGATGTCGAGAAAATAGGTGTAAATATGAGGAAAAAGATTACTCTAGCCTGTAAAGACTGCGGAAGCCGCAATTATACGACAATGAAAAGTGATGCTTCAGCAGCTGAAAGATTAGAAGTTAAGAAATATTGCAAGACTTGTAATTCACATAAAACACATTTAGAAACGAAGTAAGATTTGCGTTCTTTAATCTGTGGAGGTCTTTTACAATGCGTATTATCAGTTTCTTAAAAAGTGTCGGAAAAGAAATGAAGAAGGTCAGCTGGCCAAAGAAAAACGAAATGATTCGTTACACAATCACTGTTATTTTAACAGTCGTATTCTTTGCAATCTTTTTCTCTTTTCTTGATATAGGAATCTCACAATTAATCGAATTAATTCATTAATACTTGAATAATGGTCTGCTGAACGTGCTATAATAGATCATAATATGACTTGCCAAAAAACCCGTTTTACGGGTTTTTTCAATTGCTTGAAAATATTTACCGGTACTCGAGATTCGTCAAATAGACATTACGAAATGTGGGGAGGGAAGGACTGAATAGTCCTGAACGAAATGGAAAAGAATTGGTATGTTGTGCATACGTACTCTGGCTATGAAAACAAAGTAAAAGCGAACTTGGAAAAGCGTGTTGAATCAATGGGCATGCAAGATAAGATCTTCCGCGTTGTCGTACCAGAAGAAGAAGAAACAGATATTAAAAATGGTAAGAAAAAAGTTGTCAAAAAGAAAGTATTCCCTGGCTATGTTCTAGTGGAAATCGTGATGACTGACGACTCTTGGTATGTTGTTCGTAATACACCAGGTGTCACAGGATTCGTTGGATCAGCTGGATCAGGCTCGAAGCCGACAGCGCTGCTGCCAGGCGAAGCTGAAACCATTCTGAAGAGAATGGGCCTTGAAGAACGCAAAACAGAAATCGACTTTGAATTGAAAGAAACAGTCAAGGTCATCGACGGACCATTTGCTAACTTCACAGGCTCTATTGAAGAGATTGATTACGATAAAAGCAAAGTCAAAGTATTCGTTAATATGTTTGGTAGAGAAACACCCGTGGAACTTGAGTTCACGCAGATCGATAAATTGTAATTCAAAAGAGCTTGAAATGAGTGTATAGAAGTGGTAATATAGCAAAGGTACGTCTTGAGTTCGCTCAAGATCGCTAGCTAGTTATTTCGTCATTCATATAAAGAATGAAGTTGTTGAGTGGGAGGGGGATTCCCCTATTACCACATCACGGACTTTAAGGAGGTGTGTCTCGTGGCTAAAAAAGTAGTTAAAGTTGTTAAATTGCAAATTCCTGCTGGAAAAGCTAACCCAGCTCCACCAGTTGGACCTGCACTAGGTCAAGCCGGTGTTAATATCATGGGATTCTGTAAGGAGTTTAATGCTCGTACAGCTGACCAAGCTGGTCTTATCATTCCTGTTGAAATTTCGGTTTTTGAAGACCGTTCATTTACATTTATTACTAAAACTCCACCTGCTGCAGTTTTACTTAAAAAAGCAGCTGGTATTGAGTCTGGTTCTGGTGAACCTAACCGTAATAAAGTGGCAACTGTTAAGCGTGATAAAGTACGCGAAATCGCGGAAACAAAAATGCCTGACTTAAACGCTGCTAGCGTTGAATCAGCTATGCGCATGGTTGAAGGTACTGCACGCAGTATGGGTATTGTCATCGAAGATTAATTTATTGTCTTGTTGGGTTGCGAGTTTGGTTTTGACAAGTTCGCAACCCTTATTCGTGGGAGGTTATTCCGCTAAAACCACATAAGGAGGATTTTTATAATGGCTAAAAAAGGTAAAAAGTATGTAGAAGCTGCTAAGCTGATCGAACGTACTAAAGCGTATGATGTAGCTGAAGCTGTTTCTCTTACAAAAAAAGCAAATACAGCGAAATTTGATGCGACTGTAGAAGTTGCTTTTCGTTTGGGCGTAGACCCTCGTAAAAACGATCAACAAATCCGCGGTGCAGTTGTACTTCCTAACGGAACTGGTAAAACTCAACGCGTTCTTGTGTTCGCTAAAGGCGAAAAAGCAAAAGAAGCAGAAGCTGCTGGAGCAGACTACGTTGGAGATTCTGATTACATCACTAAAATCCAACAAGGTTGGTTTGAATTCGATGTAATCGTTGCGACACCTGACATGATGGGTGAAGTTGGTAAGATCGGTCGTGTACTTGGACCAAAAGGTCTTATGCCAAACCCTAAAACAGGAACTGTTACATTCGAAGTAGAAAAAGCAATCAATGAAATCAAAGCTGGTAAAGTAGAATACCGCGTTGATAAAGCTGGTAACATCCACGCGCCAATCGGAAAGGTTTCTTTCGAGGACGAAAAGCTTGTTGAGAACTTTGCAACAATCTATGACACAATCCTTAAAGCAAAACCTGCAGCGGCTAAAGGTGTATACGTGAAAAACGTTTCTGTTACATCTACTATGGGCCCTGGCGTGAAAGTGGATCCATCTTCTTTCTCTGCAAAATAAAACTTGACTTATCACAATCATTTTGATAATATCAAAATGTTGTAAAATAGAATATGTCCATTTATACCGTAGACAGCAGGGGCCTTATGGCTTAATTAACCCGCCGAGGTGTATATGTCACAGTCTTACGTTAACGTATGCTTGTATATACAGCCTCCATGTCTTAATGGAGGCTTTTTATATGGAGAACCGTTCGTTAGGAACGTGATGGCCTGATCGGTATAAGTGTTACACAAACAATGTACAGGAGGTGTAACCATGAGCAATGCAATCGATACAAAAAAAGTTGTCGTTGATGAAATTACTTCTAAATTTAAAGATAGTATGTCTACTGTCATTGTAGATTACCGCGGTCTTTCAGTTTCTGAAGTGACTGAACTTCGTAAACAGCTTCGTGACGCTGGCGTAGAATTCAAAGTTTACAAAAATACTTTGACTCGCCGTGCAGTTGAACAAGTTGAACTAACGGGTTTAAACGATTTCTTAACAGGTCCAAACGCTATCGCATTCAGTAACGAAGATGTTATCGCACCTGCGAAAATCATCAACGAATTTGCGAAAAGCCACGAAGCTTTAGAAATCAAAGCTGGTGTCATCGAAGGAAACGTAGCGACTGTAGAAGAAGTGAAGGCTCTTGCGGAACTTCCGTCTCGCGAAGGCTTACTATCTATGTTGCTTAGCGTTCTTCAAGCTCCAGTTCGTAACCTTGCTCTTGCTACTAAAGCAGTTGCAGATCAAAAAGAAGAACAAGGCGCTTAATGCGTACTTGACGTAAAAAACTTAAAATGGAGGAATTACAAATGGCTTTAAATATCGAAGAAATCATTGCTTCAGTTAAAGAAGCAACTGTACTTGAGTTAAACGACTTAGTAAAAGCAATCGAAGAAGAATTTGGCGTAACTGCTGCTGCTCCTGTAGCTGTAGCTGCTGGTGGCGGTGCTGCTGCTGAAGAAAAAACTGATTTTGATCTAGTACTTGCTGGTGCTGGAGATCAAAAAATCAAAGTTATCAAAGTGGTTCGTGAAATCACTGGTCTTGGCTTGAAAGAAGCTAAAGAACTTGTTGACAACACTCCAAAACCACTTAAAGAAGGTATTGCTAAAGAAGAAGCTGAAGAACTTAAAGCTAAGCTTGAAGAAGTTGGCGCTTCTGTAGAAGTTAAGTAATCTTCGCCTAATCTTTTGGGAAAGCTCGCTTTTACTGGCGGGCTTTTTCTTTTCTATTCTCCTGAAACGATTGAATCCAGAGGAGGTCCAATTCACCATGAGTGACCACTATTATACGGAAAAGCCATCAGTGAAAAGCAATAAACAGACATGGGACTTCACCTTGAGAAACCGTACCTATACTTTTACAAGTGACAGTGGAGTGTTTTCTAAGAAAGAAGTCGACTTTGGTTCGAGGCTTTTAATTGAAGCTTTTAAAGAACCTGACGTGGGTGGCGATGTCTTAGATGTCGGTTGCGGTTATGGACCGATTGGCTTATCGTTAGCAAACGAAATGACGAGCCGCACCATTCATATGATTGATGTGAACGAAAGAGCAGTCGAACTTTCAAAGGAAAACGCTAAACATAATCGCATTGATAATGTCCGCATCTATCAAAGTGATTTGTTCTCGAATGTTCATTCATCAGCTGCTTTTGCCTCTATACTGACCAATCCCCCAATACGGGCAGGGAAGAAAGTTGTACATGCAATCTTTGAAAAAAGTGCTGATCATTTATTGCCGGAAGGTGAGTTGTGGGTGGTTATTCAGAAAAAGCAGGGCGGACCATCTGCGATTGAGAAATTAGAACAGCTCTTTGGAGAAGTCGAAGTTGTATTGAAAAAAAAGGGCTACTATATTATCAAAGCTAAAAAAGTTTGACGCAGTTTCCTAGCTGTGTTAACATTATAAAATGCCAATGTGTATATTTTGCTTGATAGGCTTAAAAAACAACTATTTTGTATAAATTATGCATACTTGGGAAAACTAATAAAATCGGTATTTGTTTTTGGATGTGGTTTTCTTATTTTAGAAACCCTTTTTTCTTTTGTCTTGTAAAAGTATTTCTTTACTGACATTTGAAAGGCTGAAATACTTTTTACACATATAATACGCATGATTTGAGGGGTGAATCAGTTGACAGGTCAACTAGTTCAGTATGGACGACACCGCCAGCGCAGAAGCTACGCACGCATAAGCGAAGTGTTAGAATTACCAAATCTCATTGAAATTCAAACCTCTTCTTATCAGTGGTTTCTTGATGAGGGTCTTAGAGAGATGTTTCAAGATATATCCCCAATTGAGGATTTTACTGGTAACCTTTCTCTTGAATTCATTGATTACAGCCTAGGGGATCCTAAGTATCCTGTAGCAGAATCAAAAGAACGTGATGTAACTTACTCTGCTCCACTAAGAGTAAAAGTTCGTTTAATTAACAAAGAAACTGGAGAAGTAAAAGACCAAGATGTGTTCATGGGTGATTTCCCAATCATGACAGACACAGGTACTTTTATCATTAACGGTGCGGAACGTGTAATCGTTTCTCAGTTAGTACGTTCTCCAAGTGTATATTTCAGTGGTAAAGTAGACAAAAACGGTAAAAAAGGTTTTACTGCGACTGTCATTCCAAACCGTGGCGCATGGTTAGAATACGAAACTGATGCGAAGGATGTAGTCTATGTACGCATCGATCGCACACGTAAGTTGCCGGTTACGGTTCTTTTGCGTGCTCTCGGCTTCAGCTCTGATCAAGAGATTCTTGACCTCATTGGCGAGAATGAATACTTACGCAACACGCTGGAAAAAGACAATACAGAGAATGCGGATAAAGCACTTCTCGAAATCTACGAGCGCCTCCGTCCTGGAGAGCCGCCAACTGTTGAAAATGCGAAAAGCCTGCTAGACTCTCGCTTCTTCGATCCGAAGAGATATGACCTGGCAAATGTTGGACGCTACAAGATTAATAAAAAGCTTCATATTAAAAATAGACTGTTCAATCAAAAATTGGCTGAGACGTTAGTTGACCCTGAAACAGGTGAAATTCTAGCAGAAAAAGGTCAAATTTTAGACAGAAGAGTTCTTGATAAAGTTCTTCCATACTTAGAAAACGGCATCGGATTTAGAAAGCTATATCCAAATGGTGGCGTAGTAGAAGATGAAGTAGAACTTCAATCTATTAAGATTTATGCACCGTCTGATCAAGAAGGCGAGCAAGTGATCAACGTGATCGGGAATGCATACGTAGAGGAAGCTGTGAAAAACATCACGCCTTCTGACATCATTGCATCGATCAGTTACTTCTTCAACCTTCTTCATGGTGTAGGTGACACAGATGATATCGATCACCTTGGTAACCGTCGCCTGCGTTCTGTAGGTGAGCTTCTGCAAAACCAATTCCGTATTGGTTTAAGCAGAATGGAGCGTGTTGTTCGTGAAAGAATGTCGATCCAAGACACAAACACGATCACACCTCAGCAACTGATCAATATTCGTCCTGTGATCGCTTCTATCAAAGAGTTCTTTGGTAGTTCTCAGCTTTCTCAGTTCATGGATCAAACAAACCCGCTTGCTGAATTGACGCACAAACGTCGTCTGTCAGCGCTTGGGCCTGGTGGTTTGACACGTGAGCGTGCAGGAATGGAAGTTCGTGACGTTCACTACTCTCACTATGGTCGTATGTGTCCGATTGAAACACCAGAGGGTCCAAACATTGGTTTGATCAACTCTCTATCTTCATTTGCAAAAGTGAATCGTTTCGGCTTTATTGAAACACCTTACCGCAGGGTTGATCCTGAAACAGGTAAAGTGACACCGAGAATCGACTACTTAACTGCTGATGAAGAGGATAACTACGTAGTAGCACAAGCGAACGCTCTTCTAGCTGATGATGGTTCGTTTATCGATGATAATATCATTGCTCGTTTCAGAGGGGAAAACACCGTTGTTCCTCGAAACCGCGTTGACTACATGGACGTTTCGCCAAAGCAGGTTGTTTCTGCAGCGACAGCATGTATTCCATTCTTAGAAAACGATGACTCTAACCGTGCTCTAATGGGAGCGAACATGCAACGTCAGGCTGTGCCTTTGATGCAGCCGGAATCACCGATTGTTGGTACAGGTATGGAGTATGTATCAGGTAAAGACTCTGGTGCTGCTGTCATCTGCCGCTACCCAGGTGTTGTAGAACGTGTTGAAGCAAAAAATATTTGGGTTCGCCGCTATGAAGATGTCGACGGACAACAAGTCAAAGGAAACCTAGACAAATACAGCTTGCTGAAATTTGTCCGCTCTAACCAAGGGACTTGCTACAACCAGCGTCCAATCGTAAGTGTTGGAGATGAAGTCGTAAAAGGAGAAATCCTTGCAGACGGTCCTTCAATGGAAAAAGGTGAATTGGCTCTAGGACGTAACGTCATGGTCGGCTTCATGACTTGGGACGGTTATAACTACGAGGATGCGATCATCATGAGTGAGCGCCTTGTAAAAGATGACGTCTACACGTCGATTCATATTGAAGAATATGAATCAGAAGCTCGTGATACAAAGCTTGGACCGGAAGAAATCACTCGTGATATTCCAAACGTTGGGGAAGATGCTTTACGCAACCTTGACGAGCGTGGAATCATCCGTATCGGTGCAGAAGTAAAAGACGGAGACCTTCTTGTAGGGAAAGTAACGCCTAAAGGTGTAACCGAACTAACAGCTGAAGAACGTCTATTACATGCAATCTTCGGTGAAAAGGCTCGTGAAGTACGTGATACGTCTCTACGTGTTCCACACGGCGGCGGCGGAATTATCCACGACGTCAAAGTCTTTAACCGTGAAGATGGAGATGAATTACCTCCGGGTGTTAACCAGTTAGTCCGCGTATACATCGTTCAGAAGCGTAAAATTTCTGAAGGTGACAAAATGGCCGGACGACATGGTAACAAAGGGGTTATCTCTAAAATCCTTCCAGAAGAAGATATGCCGTATCTTCCAGATGGAACACCGATTGATATCATGTTAAACCCTCTAGGGGTACCATCTCGTATGAACATCGGTCAGGTACTTGAGCTTCATATGGGTATGGCTGCACGTTACCTTGGCATCCACATTGCGTCACCAGTATTTGATGGTGCGCGTGAGGAAGATGTTTGGGAAACGCTTGAAGAAGCAGGTATGTCCCGTGATGCGAAAACAGTCCTTTATGACGGTCGAACTGGTGAACCATTCGATAACCGTGTATCAGTCGGAATCATGTACATGATCAAACTGGCTCACATGGTTGACGATAAACTTCACGCACGTTCAACTGGTCCATACTCACTTGTTACGCAGCAGCCACTTGGCGGTAAAGCACAGTTTGGTGGTCAGCGTTTCGGAGAGATGGAAGTATGGGCACTTGAAGCTTACGGTGCAGCATACACACTTCAAGAGATCTTAACAGTTAAATCGGATGACGTTGTGGGTCGTGTGAAAACATACGAAGCCATCGTCAAAGGGGATAACGTCCCTGAACCAGGTGTCCCTGAATCATTCAAAGTGTTAATCAAAGAACTTCAAAGTTTAGGTATGGATGTCAAAATCCTATCTGGCGATGAAGAAGAGATAGAAATGAGAGATTTAGAAGACGATGAGGAAACGAAGAAAGCAGACGGATTAGCGTTATCTAATGACGAAGATGCTGCAGACCTCGCACCTGTCGATCTTGAACGTGACGCAGTCACAAAAGAATAGCAGAAACGATTAGAGCAAGTGACTAGGGTATAACCCGAAGATTAAAAGGGAGGTAGGCCCCTTGCTAGATGTGAACAATTTTGAGTATATGAACATCGGTCTCGCATCACCTGATAAAATCCGTTCTTGGTCTTTTGGTGAAGTGAAAAAGCCTGAAACGATTAACTATCGTACACTGAAACCTGAAAAAGATGGTCTCTTTTGTGAACGTATCTTCGGACCGCAAAAAGACTGGGAATGTCATTGTGGAAAGTATAAACGCGTTCGTTATAAGGGTGTTGTGTGTGACCGTTGTGGTGTAGAAGTAACACGGGCAAAAGTCCGTCGTGAGAGAATGGGGCATATTGAACTGGCTGCCCCAGTTTCCCACATTTGGTATTTCAAAGGTATCCCAAGCCGTATGGGTCTTGTTCTTGATATGTCACCACGTGCGTTAGAAGAAGTGATTTACTTTGCTTCTTACGTTGTGACAGATCCGGGCAACACACCGCTTGAGAAGAAACAACTTCTTTCTGAGAAGGAATTCCGTGCTTATTTAGATAAATACGGTAATACATTCTCAGCAGCTATGGGTGCAGAAGCAATCAATAAACTTCTTCAAGATATCGATCTTGTCAAAGAAGTAGATACACTGAAAGAAGAGCTGAAAACTGCTCAAGGACAGCGTCGTACACGTGCGATTAAACGCCTTGAAGTGCTAGAAGCCTTCCGTAACTCAGGAAACAAACCATCATGGATGATTCTTGATGTACTTCCGGTTATTCCGCCAGAATTACGTCCAATGGTTCAGCTTGATGGTGGACGTTTTGCTACTTCTGACTTAAACGACCTTTATCGTCGTGTCATCAACCGTAACAATCGTCTGAAACGTTTATTAGATCTTGGCGCGCCAAGCATCATCGTTCAGAACGAGAAGCGTATGCTTCAAGAAGCTGTCGATGCCTTGATTGATAATGGACGTAGAGGCCGACCAGTAACAGGACCAGGAAACAGACCATTGAAATCTCTTTCTCATATGTTGAAAGGGAAACAAGGACGTTTCCGCCAAAACTTGCTTGGTAAACGTGTTGACTATTCTGGACGTTCCGTTATCGTCGTAGGACCACATTTGAAAATGTATCAGTGTGGACTTCCGAAAGAAATGGCTCTTGAATTATTCAAACCATTCGTGATGAAGGAGCTTGTTGAAAAAGGTTTAGCTCACAACATCAAGAGTGCGAAGCGTAAAATTGAGCGCGTGCAGCCGGAAGTATGGGATGTTTTAGAATCAGTGATTCGCGAGCACCCAGTCTTACTAAACCGTGCACCGACTCTTCACAGACTTGGTATTCAAGCGTTTGAACCTACACTTGTGGAAGGACGCGCAATTCGTCTGCATCCACTTGTATGTACAGCCTACAACGCTGACTTTGACGGTGACCAAATGGCGGTTCACGTACCATTATCTGCTGAGGCTCAAGCTGAAGCTCGTATCTTAATGCTTGCTGCTCAAAACATTTTGAACCCGAAAGATGGAAAACCTGTTGTTACGCCATCTCAGGATATGGTGCTTGGTAACTACTACCTTACACTTGAGCGTAAAGGTGCTATCGGAGAAGGTATGGTTTTCAAAGATACGAACGAAGCCCTTCTAGCTTATCAAAATGGGTATGTGCATCTTCATACACGTGTAGCTGTTGCAGCTAACTCGTTGAAGAATGTGACATTCACTGATGAACAGCGTTCTAAATTGTTGATTACAACAGTTGGAAAACTGATCTTTAACGAAATCTTACCGGAATCATTCCCTTACATGAATGAGCCGACAAAGAGCAATATTGAAGAAAAAACGCCTGACCGCTTCTTCCTTGAAAAAGGTGAAGATGTCAAAGCGGCGATCGAGAAACAAGAAATCAATGCGCCGTTCAAAAAAGGTATTTTAGGTAAAATCATTGCGGAAATCTTTAAGAGATTCCATATCACTGAGACATCTAAAATGCTTGACCGCATGAAAAATCTTGGTTTCAAATACTCTACTAAAGCGGGTATTACGGTTGGGGTGTCTGATATCGTCGTATTAGATGATAAACAGAAGATCCTCGAAGAAGCGCAAGCAAAAGTAGATAACGTCATGAAGCAATTCAGACGTGGTTTGATTACTGAAGAAGAGCGTTACGAGAGAGTCATTTCGATCTGGAGTTCTTCTAAAGATGTCATCCAAGGTAAACTGATGAAGTCCCTTGATGAAGTCAACCCAATCTACATGATGAGTGACTCTGGAGCGCGTGGTAACGCATCTAACTTCACTCAGCTGGCTGGTATGCGTGGTCTGATGGCCAACCCGGCTGGACGTATTATCGAACTTCCGATCAAATCTAGTTTCCGTGAAGGTTTAACCGTATTGGAATACTTTATTTCCACTCACGGAGCGCGTAAAGGTCTTGCCGATACAGCCCTTAAAACAGCTGACTCAGGTTACCTCACGCGTCGTCTCGTCGACGTTGCACAGGATGTTATCATCCGTGAAACAGATTGCGGTACAGACCGTGGTATCTTGGCGAAGTCCATTAGAGAAGGAAATGAAATTATTGAGAAACTTGAAGAACGTCTAATTGGACGTTTTGCAAGAAAACCAATTGTTCATCCTGAAACGGGCGAAGTCATTGTTGGCGAAAACGAACTAATTGATGAAGATAAAGCACTTGAAGTAGTTGAAGCAGGAATTGAGGAAGTATGGATCCGTTCTGCATTTACATGTAACACGCCTCATGGTGTATGTAAACGATGCTACGGCCGTAACCTTGCAACTGGTACTGACGTTGAAGTCGGTGAAGCAGTTGGAATCATCGCTGCTCAATCAATCGGTGAGCCAGGAACACAGCTTACAATGCGTACGTTCCACACCGGTGGGGTAGCAGGAGACGATATCACACAAGGTTTACCTCGTATCCAAGAGCTATTTGAAGCGCGTAATCCGAAAGGGCAAGCGACCATTTCTGAAATTGATGGTGTCGTTGCTGAAATTAACGATGTTCGTGACAAGCAGCAGGAAATTGTGGTTCAAGGCGACGTTGAAACTCGTTCTTACACAGCTCCTTACAATGCACGTCTGAAAGTTGTTGAAGGTGACAAAGTCACTCGTGGTCAAGTACTGACAGAAGGTTCGATCGATCCGAAAGAACTTCTTAAAGTGACTGACATGACAGCTGTTCAAGAATATCTGCTTCATGAAGTACAAAAAGTATACCGTATGCAAGGGGTAGAAATCGGAGATAAGCACGTTGAGGTAATGGTTCGCCAAATGCTTCGTAAAGTGCGTGTCGCTGATGCAGGGGATACAGATGTATTACCAGGCACACTTCTTGATGTACATCAATTCACTGATGCGAACAAAAAAGTACTATTCGAAGGCAAGCGCCCTGCAACAGGCCGCCCAGTTCTTCTTGGTATTACAAAAGCATCGCTTGAAACAGACTCATTCTTGTCTGCAGCATCCTTCCAAGAAACGACTCGTGTCCTAACAGATGCGGCGATCAAAGGAAAACGTGATGAACTGCTTGGCTTGAAAGAGAATGTTATCATCGGTAAACTTGTTCCAGCTGGAACAGGAATGCCAAACTACCGTAAAGTTAAGCCGGTTTCACAAGTGCAGCCGTCTGACGATATGGTTCCTGTAGAGTAATCTTTCTCGTGAGATTCCTATAAAATCATCAAAAAATGGTGAAGGATGTCAAGATAATCTGTCATATGATATTGACATCCTTCTGCCATGATGATAATATAACCAAGGTGCTCAAAATAAAACCTGTTACTTTGGAGGATATTCGATGTCTTATGATAAAGTATCACAGGCCCAATCCATTATTATTGGTACGAAGCAAACAGTAAAAGCTCTGAAACAAGATTCAGTAAAGGAAATCGTCGTAGCGAAAGATGCTGATCCTGCTTTAACAGCTAGTGTAACAAAACTAGCGCAAGAGAAGGGTGTAGACATTCTAGTGGTAGATTCCATGAAAAAGCTCGGCAAAGCCTGCGGAATTGAAGTTGGGGCAGCAGCTGTTGCCATTATGTTATAGCGTACTTGTTTTGTTTTTGCATGTGTAAATGCAAAAGCATTGTTTTTTGCCTTTTAATGAACCACCTGGGTATGTGGGTTATAAAAAAAGCAACGAAGGGAGGAATAACAACATGCCTACAATTAATCAGCTAATACGCAAAGGACGCGTGAGTAAAGTTGAAAACTCAAAGTCTCCTGCACTTAACAAAGGATACAACAGTTTCAAAAAAGAGCACACTAACGTAACATCTCCACAGAAGCGCGGGGTTTGTACTCGTGTCGGTACAATGACACCGAAAAAACCAAACTCAGCACTACGTAAATATGCTCGTGTACGTTTGTCTAACCTGATTGAGGTAACAGCTTACATTCCTGGTATCGGACATAATCTACAAGAGCACAGTGTAGTACTTATCCGTGGCGGACGTGTAAAAGACTTACCGGGTGTACGTTACCACATCGTTCGTGGTGCGCTTGATACTGCCGGAGTTGACGGTCGTATGCAAGGACGTTCTAAATACGGAACAAAACGCCCTAAACAAAGCAAATAATACAAACAAACATAAGGGTTTTTAGAAGTTGATATCAGATCAGTGGAGTCAGGCAGCTGACAATGATATTGAGATGAGAGACAGATAGAAATCCTTTTAAATGAGAAGGGAGGCTATCAGATGCCACGTAAAGGTCCTGTAGCAAAAAGAGACGTATTGCCAGATCCAATTTACAATTCTAAACTTGTATCTCGTTTGATCAACAAAATGATGATCGACGGTAAAAGAGGAAAGTCACAAACAATTCTCTACAAGTCATTTGATATCATCAAAGAACGTACTGGTAATGAAGCGATGGAGGTTTTCGAACAAGCCTTGAAAAACATCATGCCAGTTCTTGAAGTTAAAGCACGTCGTGTAGGTGGAGCTAACTACCAAGTTCCTGTAGAAGTTCGCCCAGACCGTCGTACTACTTTAGGTCTTCGCTGGTTAGTAAACTACGCTCGTCTTCGTGGAGAAAAAACGATGGAAGAGCGTCTTGCTAACGAAATCCTTGACGCAGCTAACAACACTGGTGCTGCTGTTAAGAAACGTGAAGATACACACAAAATGGCAGAAGCGAACAAAGCATTCGCTCACTACCGCTGGTAGGATTTATACCAAACTAAAAAAACTATTCCCTAATAAGGAAGGAGAAATTACCCAATGGCAAGAGAGTTCTCCTTAGACAAAACTCGTAATATTGGTATCATGGCTCACATCGATGCCGGTAAAACGACAACGACTGAGCGTATCTTATACTACACTGGTCGTATCCATAAAATTGGTGAAACTCACGAAGGAGCTTCCCAAATGGACTGGATGGAGCAGGAGCAAGAGCGTGGTATTACAATCACTTCTGCTGCTACTACAGCACAATGGAAAGGTTACCGTGTAAACATCATCGATACACCAGGACACGTAGACTTCACTGTTGAAGTTGAACGTTCTTTACGTGTACTTGATGGTGCGGTAGCAGTTCTTGATGCACAATCAGGTGTAGAGCCACAAACTGAAACAGTTTGGCGCCAAGCAACAACTTACGGAGTACCTCGTATCGTATTCGTTAACAAAATGGATAAAACCGGTGCGGACTTCCTTTACTCTGTAAGCACATTAAGAGATCGTCTTCAAGCGAACGCTCATGCAATTCAATTGCCGATCGGCGCTGAAGATCAATTCGAAGGAATCATCGACCTTGTAGATAACGTAGCATACTTCTACGAAGATGACCTTGGAACTCGCTCTGATGCACAAGAAATCCCTGCTGAGTATAAAGACAAAGCTGAAGAGCTTCGCAACAGCCTTATTGAAGCTGTCGCTGAGCTTGATGAAGAGCTTATGGAAAAATACCTTGAGGGTGAAGAAATTACAATTCCTGAATTGAAAGCTGCAATCCGTAAAGGAACGTTGAATGTTGAATTCTACCCAGTTCTTGTTGGATCTGCTTTCAAAAACAAAGGTGTTCAGCTTGTACTTGATGCTGTGCTTGATTACCTTCCTGCACCAACTGATGTTGCTGCAATCAAAGGTATCTTGCCAGATTCAAATGAAGAGGTTGTTCGTGAGTCTACTGATGACGCACCATTCGCAGCTCTTGCATTTAAAGTTATGACTGACCCTTATGTTGGGAAACTAACTTTCTTCCGCGTATACTCTGGAACACTTGCTTCAGGTTCATACGTGAAGAACTCTTCTAAGAACAAGCGTGAGCGTGTTGGACGTATCCTTCAAATGCACGCAAACAGCCGTGAAGAAATCTCTACTGTATATGCAGGGGATATCGCAGCAGCTGTTGGTCTTAAAGATACATCTACTGGTGACACTCTTTGTGACGAGAAAGATACTGTTATCCTTGAGTCTATGGAATTCCCAGAGCCAGTTATCGATGTAGCAATCGAGCCTAAATCAAAGGCTGACCAAGATAAAATGGGTATCGCTTTAGCTAAACTAGCTGAAGAGGATCCTACATTCCGTACACAAACAAACCCTGAAACTGGTCAAACGATCATCTCTGGTATGGGTGAGCTTCACCTTGATATCATTGTTGACCGTATGAAGCGTGAGTTCAAGGTTGAAGCTAACGTAGGAGCTCCTCAAGTTGCGTACCGTGAAACATTCCGTTCTGGTGCAAAAGTTGAAGGTAAATTCGTACGTCAGTCTGGTGGACGTGGTCAGTTCGGACACGTTTGGATCGAATTCGAACCAAACGAAGAAGGCGCAGGCTTCGAATTCCAAAATGCAATCGTCGGTGGGGTTGTTCCTCGTGAATACATTCCAGCTATTCAAGCAGGTCTTGAAGATTCACTTGAAAATGGTGTATTAGCTGGATTCCCATTAATCGACATCAAAGCTAAATTATTTGATGGATCTTACCACGATGTTGACTCGAACGAAATGGCGTTTAAAATTGCTGCATCTATGGCATTGAAAAATGCTGTTAGCAAATGTAACCCAGTTCTACTTGAGCCAATGATGAAAGTGGAAGTCGTTATCCCTGAAGAATACATGGGAGACATCATGGGTGATATCACATCTCGTCGTGGACGTGTAGAAGGTATGGAAGCTCGCGGTAACGCTCAAGTTGTTCGCGCAATGGTTCCACTTTCTGAAATGTTCGGATATGCAACTTCACTCCGTTCTAACACACAAGGACGCGGTACTTTCACTATGCACATGGATCACTACGAAGAAGTGCCTAAGAGCATTAGTGAAGAAATCATCAAAAAAAATAAAGGTGAATAATTGATTTTGCCTTTAAACTAAAGTATAACTACTATTGAAGATCAGAAAGTGAGAGGTAACTCTTCACTTTCTATCACTCTATACCAAATACAATGAACCTTTAAGGAGGATTTTTAGAATGGCTAAAGAAAAATTCGACCGTTCCAAATCGCATGCTAACATTGGTACAATTGGACACGTTGACCATGGTAAAACAACTCTAACTGCTGCTATCTCAACAGTTCTTCATAAGAAGTCTGGTAAAGGATCAGCTATGGGATATGACCAAATCGATGGTGCTCCAGAAGAGCGCGAGCGTGGAATCACAATCTCAACTTCACACGTCGAGTATGAAACAGACACTCGTCACTATGCACACGTAGACTGCCCAGGACACGCTGACTACGTTAAAAACATGATCACTGGTGCTGCTCAAATGGACGGCGCGATCTTAGTAGTATCTGCTGCTGATGGTCCAATGCCACAAACACGTGAGCACATCCTACTTTCTCGTAACGTAGGTGTACCATACATCGTAGTATTCCTTAACAAATGTGACATGGTTGACGATGAAGAGTTACTTGAACTTGTTGAAATGGAAGTTCGTGACCTTCTTTCTGACTATGACTTCCCTGGTGACGATGTTCCAGTTATCAAAGGTTCTGCTCTTAAAGCTCTTGAAGGAGATGCTGATTACGAAGCAAAAATCTTTGAACTTATGGACGCGGTTGATGAGTACATCCCAACTCCAGAGCGTGACACTGACAAGCCATTCATGATGCCAGTTGAGGACGTATTCTCAATCACTGGTCGTGGAACAGTTGCTACTGGTCGTGTTGAGCGTGGACAAGTTAAAGTCGGCGACGAAGTTGAAATCATCGGTCTTCAAGAAGACAATGGTAAAACAACTGTTACAGGTGTTGAAATGTTCCGTAAGCTTCTTGACTATGCTGAAGCTGGTGACAACATCGGTGCATTACTTCGTGGTGTATCTCGTGAAGATATCCAACGTGGTCAAGTACTTGCTAAACCAGGTACAATCACTCCACATAGCCGTTTCAAAGCTGAAGTTTATGTACTTTCTAAAGAAGAGGGTGGACGTCATACTCCATTCTTCGCTAACTACCGTCCGCAGTTCTACTTCCGTACAACTGACGTAACTGGTATCGTACATCTTCCAGAAGGTACTGAAATGGTAATGCCTGGCGATAACACTGAGATGGAAGTTGAACTTATCTCTACTATCGCTATCGAAGAAGGAACTCGTTTCTCTATCCGTGAGGGTGGACGTACTGTAGGTTCTGGCGTCGTTTCAACTATCATTAAGTAATAAAACATATAAAAGAGACTCCTTGCAAAAGGGTCTCTTTTTTTGCTTTTCCAGATCAGAACGGCTACTATTAGCTATAGAATCTAAATGGAACCGAGAGGATCACTGGAATGGCGAAGACATATTTGAAGAAATGGTTAATCGGCGGAGTTGACCAATGGATTATGATCAAAGAAGATCACACAAGTGAAACGAAGCCTGTTCTATTATTTGTACACGGTGGGCCCGGCTCCGCTCAAATCAGTTATATTGATTCGTTTCATGAGGGGCTTAATCGGGATTTTACAGTGGTTCATTGGGATCAGCGAGGTGCGGGACTTTCCTATCAAAAGAATCTCCCCGATAGCTCCATGACCATTCAGCAATTTATTGAAGATACGATTGAACTCACAGAGAAGGTCCTTTCATATCTAGGTCAATCAAAACTGTACATCGCCGGATATTCATGGGGGTCATTAATCGCCATACAAGCAGTACATAAGCGCCCAGATTTATATCATGCTTATTATGGAATTAGTCAGGTAGTAGATGTATTAAAAGAGGATATTGTGTCGTACGAGCTTCTTTTGAAGAAATACCATCGTAATCGGTTGTTTACATGGTGTTTGCGATTACTGACGCCTCCTCCGTGGAAACGAATATCAGCTCATGCTCTGTTCTCTCTATATAAAGAGCTCGGAAGCGTAGGTTTCACACACAAGTGGAGGCCGCTGATTCAAATGCTGCGCGGGTTTCTTTTTAGTAAGACATATCAGCTCAAAGATAAGTGGAATTTCCTGAAAGGACAGAAGCTTAGTCAGGACATGCTATGGGATGAATTGATGAATGAGAGCATTGAATACCGAGTTTCTACTATATTAATACCCTGTTACTTTATCGTTGGTGAATATGACATGATTACACCAGCTGCTGTATCAAAACCATATGTTGAGAAATTAACAGCACCAATCAAAGAATGGTTCACCTTTAAAGAATCTGCACATTCCCCGCATCTAGAAGAACCAGAAGAATTTATTCGTACCATAAAAAAGACTGCTGTACATCATCTTCAGGGAAAGCTTGATTTATAGGCTCAACCCCTGTATAATATGAAAAGTGTGCAAATCATAAATTTATCCGATTTATTATTGCAACACGCAGGCCAATTTGATACAATAGTGCATGTTGGTCTTTGACTGCGATGAAGTGAGAGGTTGCTGACACACCCGGCCGCTTTGCCATGGCAAGGTGATCAGGTTTTTCTCACGGAGAACTGTCTAACGTAAGTAGGCGAAAAGGAGGGAAAATAATGGCAAAACAAAAAATTCGTATTCGTTTAAAAGCATATGATCATAGAATTCTTGATCAATCTGCTGAGAAGATTGTTGAAACGGCTAAGCGTTCTGGTGCTAGTGTATCTGGTCCAATTCCGCTTCCAACTGAAAAATCAGTTTACACAATCCTTCGTGCGGTGCATAAGTACAAAGATTCTCGCGAGCAATTTGAGATGCGTACTCACAAACGTCTAATCGACATCGTGAATCCAACTCCACAAACAGTTGATGCACTTATGCGTTTAGATTTACCATCTGGTGTAGATATCGAAATCAAACTTTAATTCAAATAGAAAACACATATTATAGGAGGTGTGACTAATGACCAAAGGAATCTTAGGTAGAAAAATTGGTATGACGCAAGTATTCGCAGAAAACGGTGATCTTATCCCAGTAACTGTTGTTGAGGCTGCTGCTAACGTTGTTCTTCAAAAGAAGACTACTGACACGGATGGCTATGAAGCAATCCAAATCGGTTTTGACGACAAACGTGAAAAGCTTTCTAACAAACCAGAGAAGGGCCACGTTGCTAAAGCGGAAACTGCTCCTAAGCGCTTCGTAAAAGAATTACGCGGTGCGGAGTTAGATGCGTATGAAGTTGGTCAGGAAGTCAAAGTTGATATTTTCGCAAATGGAGATATCGTAGATGTAACAGGAACATCAAAAGGTAAAGGATTCCAAGGGGCTATCAAGCGCCACGGACAATCACGCGGACCAATGACTCACGGTTCACGTTATCACCGTCGTCCTGGTTCAATGGGACCTGTTGATCCAAACCGAGTATTCAAAGGTAAACTTCTTCCAGGTCGTATGGGCGGAGAGCAAATCACTGTCCAAAACCTTGAGATCGTTAAAGTTGATGCAGAACGCAATCTTCTATTGATCAAAGGAAATGTACCAGGAGCTAAAAAATCTCTAGTAACTGTAAAGAGTGCAGTTAAATCTAAATAACTCTCTTAGGAAAGGAGGAAACAAGTCATGCCAAAAGTAGCATTATTTAACCAAAACGGTTCTACTAACGGTGAAATCGAATTAAACGCTTCTGTGTTTGGAATTGAGCCAAACGAAAGCGTAGTATTCGATGCTATTCTTATGCAAAGAGCTTCCTTACGTCAAGGAACTCACAAAGTAAAAACTCGTTCTGAAGTACGTGGCGGAGGTCGTAAGCCTTGGAGACAGAAGGGTACTGGTCGTGCTCGTCAAGGTTCTATCCGTTCACCACAATGGCGCGGAGGCGGTATCGTATTCGGTCCAACACCACGCAGCTATTCTTATAAATTACCTAAAAAAGTTCGCCGCTTGGCTATCAAGTCAGTATTGTCTTCTAAAGTAATCGACAACAACATCATCGTTCTTGAAGATCTGACTCTTGATGCAGTGAAAACGAAAGAATTCGCAGGCATCCTTAAAGGATTATCTGTCGAGAAGAAAGCGTTGATCGTCACTGCGGATGCAAACGAAACAGTTGCTTTATCTGCTCGTAACATCCCTGGAGTAACAGTTGTTGAAGCTAACGGTATCAACGTTCTTGACGTTGTCAACCACGAGAAACTTCTGATCACTAAAGCAGCGGTTGAAAAAGTAGAGGAGGGACTTGCATAATGAAAGATCCTCGTGATGTTCTAAAGCGCCCTATCATTACTGAACGTTCTGCTGATCTAATGACAGAGAAGAAGTACACGTTCGAAGTTGATGTCAGAGCTAACAAAACAGAAGTGAAAGATGCTGTTGAAGAAATCTTTGGAGTGAAAGTTGAGAAAGTCAACGTTCAAAACTACAAAGGAAAATCTAAACGCGTTGGACGCTACACTGGTATGACTAGCCGTCGCAGAAAAGCGATCGTGAAATTAACTGCTGACAGCAAAGAAATCGAAATTTTTGAAGCGTAAATCTTAAAAAGAAGGAGGGAAATTCAAAATGGCGATTAAAAAGTATAAACCAACCAGTAATGGTCGTCGTGGCATGACTACTTCAGATTTTGCTGAAATCACGACTGACAAACCAGAAAAATCGTTGCTTGCGCCGCTTCACAGAAAAGGCGGACGTAACAACCAAGGTAGAATGACTGTTCGTCATCAAGGTGGCGGTCATAAACGTCAATACCGTATCATCGACTTTAAGCGTGATAAAGACGGTATACCTGGACGCGTTGCTACAATCGAGTATGATCCAAACCGTTCAGCGAACATCGCTCTTGTAAACTATGCAGATGGTGAGAAACGTTACATTCTTGCTCCGAAAGGAATCCAAGTTGGTACTGAAGTTACTTCTGGACCAGAATCTGACATCAAACCAGGTAACGCTCTTCCACTTATCAACATCCCAGTTGGTACAGTTGTGCATAACATTGAATTAAAACCAGGTAAAGGTGGACAATTAGTTCGTTCTGCTGGTACTTCTGCTCAAGTTCTTGGTAAAGAAGGTAAATACGTTCTTGTACGTTTGAACTCAGGAGAAGTTCGTATGATTCTTTCTGCTTGCCGTGCGACTATCGGTCAAGTTGGAAACGAGCAACACGAATTAATTAACATCGGTAAAGCTGGACGTTCACGCTGGAAAGGCGTACGCCCAACAGTTCGTGGTTCTGTAATGAACCCTAACGATCACCCACACGGTGGTGGTGAAGGACGCGCTCCAATCGGACGTAAATCACCAATGTCTCCATGGGGCAAACCGACTCTTGGATTCAAGACTCGTAAGAAAACCAACAAGTCTGATAAATTCATTGTACGTCGTCGTAAAAACAAGTAACGGGGTTGTCTACGGTTCATTTAGGACCGTAGTTCAATCACGAAGGGAGGTTCCACAATGGCTCGCAGCTTAAAAAAAGGACCATTTGTTGATGATCATTTGATGGCTAAAGTCGAGAAATTGAATGAAACTGACAAAAAGCAAGTCGTAAAAACTTGGTCTCGTCGTTCTACAATTTTCCCACAATTCATCGGTCACACAATCGCTGTCTATGATGGACGCAAACATGTACCTGTTTTCATTTCTGAAGATATGGTAGGTCACAAATTGGGCGAATTCGCACCAAGCCGTACTTACAAAGGTCATGCTAGTGACGATAAAAAAACAAGACGCTAATGAGAGGAGGCTTTTAAATGCAAGCTAAAGCTGTCGCAAGAACAGTCCGTATTGCTCCTCGTAAAGCACGTCTAGTAATGGACCTGATCCGAGGTAAGCAAGTAGGAGAAGCAGTTTCTATCTTAAACCTTACACCTAAGGCTGCTTCACCAATTATTGAAAAAGTATTAAAATCTGCTATCGCAAACGCTGAGCACAACTACGAGTTGGACGCTAACAGCCTAGTGATTTCACAAGCATTCGTTGACGAAGGTCCAACACTTAAGAGATTCCGTCCACGTGCTATGGGTCGTGCGAGCGCAATTAACAAACGTACTAGCCACATTACAATCGTTGTATCAGAAAAGAAGGAGGGATAATCCGTGGGTCAAAAGGTAAATCCAGTAGGTCTTCGTATTGGCGTCATTCGTGATTGGGAATCTAAATGGTTCGCAGGAAAAGATTACGCTGACTTCTTACATGAAGACTTGAAAATCCGTGAATTCATCAGCAAGCGTTTGTCTGACGCGTCTGTTTCTAAAGTAGAAATCGAACGTGCTGCAAACCGCGTAAATATCACAATCCACACGGCTAAACCAGGTATGGTAATTGGTAAAGGCGGATCTGAAGTTGAAGCACTTCGTAAAGCTCTTAACAGCCTAACTGGCAAACGTGTACACATCAACATCCTTGAAATCAAAAGAGCAGATCTTGATGCTCAGCTAGTTGCTGAAAACATCGCTCGTCAACTTGAAAATCGTATTTCATTCCGTCGTGCACAAAAACAAACAATCCAACGCACAATGCGTGCTGGAGCACAAGGAATCAAAACAATGGTTTCTGGTCGTCTTGGCGGTGCAGATATTGCTCGTTCTGAATATTACAGTGAAGGTACTGTTCCGTTGCACACACTTCGTGCTGACATCGACTATGCTACTGCTGAAGCTGACACTACTTATGGTAAGCTTGGCGTAAAAGTATGGATCTATCGTGGAGAAGTCCTTCCAACTAAGAAGAATACTGCGGAAGGAGGAAAATAATATGTTATTGCCAAAACGCGTGAAGTATCGCAGAGAACATCGTGGAAAAATGCGTGGTCGTGCAAAAGGTGGTACTGAAGTACATTTCGGTGAGTACGGTATCCAAGCTCTAGAAGCTTCTTGGATCACAAACCGTCAAATCGAAGCTGCTCGTATTGCTATGACTCGTTACATGAAACGTGGCGGTAAAGTTTGGATTAAAATTTTCCCTTCTAAGCCATACACAGCAAAACCTCTAGAAGTCCGCATGGGTTCCGGTAAAGGTGCTCCAGAAGGATGGGTAGCTGTAGTAAAACCGGGCAAAGTTTTATTTGAAATTTCTGGTGTGTCTGAAGAAGTTGCTCGTGAAGCTCTTCGTCTTGCATCTCACAAATTGCCAATTAAAACGAAGTTCGTAAAACGTGAAGAAATTGGTGGTGAATCAAATGAAAGCTAATGAAATTCGTGACCTTACCACTGCTGAAATTGAACAAAAAGTAAAGTCTCTTAAAGAAGAACTTTTCAATCTTCGTTTCCAATTAGCGACTGGGCAGCTTGAAAACACTGCTCGCATTCGTGAAGTGCGTAAATCAATCGCACGCATGAAAACTGTGATTCGTCAAAGAGAAATCGCTGCTAATAAATAATAATTAGAGGGGAGGCCCCGCAAACATGAGCGAACGTAACCAACGTAAAGTGTATCAAGGTCGTGTTGTTTCTGACAAAATGGATAAAACCATCACTGTTGTAGTTGAAACATACAAAAAGCATTCACTTTATGGCAAACGTGTAAGATACTCTAAAAAGTTAAAAGCACATGATGAAAACAACCAAGCAAAAATCGGAGACATCGTAAAGGTGATGGAAACTCGTCCTTTATCTGCGACTAAACGCTTTCGTCTAGTTGAAGTTGTCGAAGAAGCCGTTATTATCTAATAAAGTTCGGATTTCTTTTTCCGAAAGGAGGTAACATTAATGATTCAACAGGAGACTCGTTTAAAAGTAGCTGACAACTCTGGCGCACGCGAAGTACTAACGATTAAAGTTCTTGGTGGCTCTGGACGTAAGACGGCTAACATCGGTGATGTCATTGTTTGTACGGTTAAACAAGCAACACCAGGAGGCGTTGTCAAAAAAGGTGAAGTTGTGAAAGCAGTTATCGTTCGTACAAAGAGCGGAGCTCGCAGAAACGATGGATCTTACATCAGCTTTGATGAAAATGCATGTGTCATTATCCGTGACGACAAGAGCCCACGTGGAACTCGTATCTTCGGACCAGTAGCACGTGAACTTCGTGAAAACAACTATATGAAAATTGTTTCTCTAGCACCAGAAGTACTTTAATGAATACAATCCGCGACTCAAGGAGGTGCGATTAAATGCATGTTAAAAAGGGCGATAAAGTAGTGGTTATCTCTGGTAAAGATAAAGGTAAACAAGGAGTCATCCTTGCTGCTTTCCCTAAGAATGACCGTGTTTTAGTAGAAGGTATTAACCTTGTGAAAAAACACTCTAAACCAACCCAAGCTAACCCTCAGGGCGGAATTTCTGAACAAGAAGCGCCGATCCACGTATCAAACGTTATGCCGCTTGATCCTAAAACGGGTGAAGTGACACGTGTTGGGTATAAAGTTGAGGACGGAAAGAAAGTCCGTGTAGCGAAAAAATCTGGGCAAGTTCTAGATAAATAGTAAATAAGGAAGGGAGGTCTTTCTCATGAACCGCCTTAAAGAAAAGTATGTAAAAGAAATTACACCTGCATTAGTTTCTAAGTTTGAATACAAATCAGTAATGCAAGTGCCAAAAATCGAAAAAATCGTGATCAACATGGGTGTTGGTGACGCCGTTCAAAACGCTAAAGCAATCGATACTGCTGTTGAAGAATTAACGTTTATCGCTGGTCAAAAACCTGTCGTTACTCGTGCGAAGAAGTCTATTGCTGGATTCCGTCTACGTGAAGGAATGCCAATCGGTGCGAAAGTAACACTTCGCGGAGAGCGCATGTACGATTTCCTTGATAAACTTATTTCTGTATCTTTACCACGTGTACGTGACTTCCGCGGGATTTCTAAGAAATCTTTCGACGGTCGTGGAAACTACACGCTTGGTATTAAAGAACAGTTAATCTTCCCAGAAATTGATTACGATAAAGTAACAAAAGTCCGCGGTATGGATATCGTTATCGTTACGACTGCCAATACGGACGAAGAAGCACGTGAGTTATTAACTCAAGTAGGTATGCCGTTCCAGAAATAATCAATGAAAGGGAGGCGAAATCGTGGCTAAAAAGTCTATGATTGCGAAACAACAACGCAAACAAAAGTTTAAAGTTCAAGAGTATACGCGCTGCGAACGTTGTGGACGTCCACATTCAGTAATTCGCAAGTTTAAACTTTGCCGTATTTGTTTCCGCGAACTTGCATATAAAGGACAAATTCCTGGCGTTAAAAAAGCCAGCTGGTAATCCCCATAAATGGGAAGGAGGTTATTAAATAATGGTTATGACAGATCCGATTGCAGATTTGCTGACTCGTATTCGCAATGCGAACATGGTACGTCATGAGAAGCTAGAAGTACCGGCTTCAAAAATCAAAAGAGAAATTGCTGAAATCTTAAAGCGTGAAGGTTTTATCCGTGACGTTGAATATGTTGAAGACAGCAAACAAGGAATTATCCGTATGTTCCTTAAATATGGCCAAAACAACGAACGTGTTATCACTGGTCTAAAAAGAATCAGTAAACCTGGTTTACGTGTATATGCGAAATCAAATGAAGTACCACGTGTACTTAACGGACTTGGAATCGCAATTATTTCTACATCACAAGGTGTTTTATCGGACAAAGAAGCCCGTGCTAAACAAGCTGGTGGAGAAGTACTTGCTTACGTATGGTAAAAAAAGTTTAAGATGAATGGAGGTGCTTGGTATGTCTCGTATAGGTAAAAAACTAATCGAGATCCCTTCAGGAGTTACTGTGACAAACAACGATAACACAGTGACAGTAAAGGGACCAAAAGGTGAACTAACTCGTACATTTCACCCTGATATGGAAATTAAAATTGAGGACAGCGTCTTAACTGTAAGCCGTCCGTCTGATCATAAAGAACACCGTGCTTTACATGGTACAACACGTAGCTTAATTGCAAACATGGTTGAAGGTGTATCTAAAGGTTTCGAAAGAGGTTTAGAACTTATCGGTGTCGGTTACCGTGCAGCTAAATCTGGAAACAAACTTGTTCTTAACGTTGGATACTCTCATCCAGTTGAAATCGTTCCTGAGGCTGGAGTTGAAGTCGAAGTTCCATCTCAAACGAAAGTAGTCGTTAAAGGTATCGATAAAGAGCGTGTGGGAGCTCTAGCTTCTAACATCCGCGCTGTCCGTTCTCCAGAGCCTTACAAAGGTAAAGGAATTCGTTACGAAGGTGAATTCGTTCGCCGTAAAGAAGGAAAAACTGGTAAGTAAGATCGCTTAATGTGAAGAAAGGAGTGACTCGGATGATTACGAAAACTAGCAAAAACGCTACTCGTCTTAAAAGACACGCTCGTGTTCGTGCGAAACTTTCAGGTACTGCTGAAAGACCTCGCCTTAACGTTTTCCGTTCTAACAAGAACATCTACGCTCAAGTAATTGATGATGTTAACGGTGTAACACTTGTAAGTGCTTCTACTCTTGATAAAGAGTTAAAGATCGAGAATAGTTCTGACGCTGCAGCTGCTACTAAAGTTGGCGAACTTGTTGCAAAACGTGCTGTTGAAAAAGGAATTTCTAACGTGGTATTTGACCGCGGAGGATACTTATATCATGGACGTGTAAAAGCTCTAGCTGAAGCTGCTCGTGAGGCTGGACTTAAATTTTAATAAAAGAAGGAGGGACACATCCGAATGAGTCGTATTGACCAAAGCAAATTAGAGTTAGAAGAACGCTTAGTTACGGTTAACCGCGTAGCGAAAGTTGTTAAAGGTGGACGTCGTTTCCGTTTTGCAGCTTTAGTTGTTGTCGGTGACAAAAACGGTCATGTAGGTTTCGGTACTGGTAAAGCACAAGAAGTACCAGAAGCGATCCGCAAAGCTGTTGAAGATGCGAAAAAGAATTTAATTGAAGTACCAATGGTTGGAACTACAATTCCACATGAAATCATCGGTCGATTCGGTGCAGGAAACGTTCTATTGAAGCCTGCTTCAGAAGGTACAGGAGTTATCGCTGGAGGCCCAGTGCGTGCGGTTCTTGAGCTTGCTGGTCTAGCTGATATCCTTTCTAAATCTCTAGGTTCTAATACACCGATCAACATGATCCGCGCAACACTTCAGGGTTTAAGTGAACTTAAACGTGCTGAAGACGTTGCGAAGCTTCGTGGAAAATCTGTAGAAGACCTGTTAGGATAAGGAGGGAACAATAATGGCAAATAAATTAGAAATTACCCTCAAACGCAGTGTAATCGGTCGCCCAGAAGATCAGCGTGTCACTGTTCGTACTCTTGGTCTAAAGAAAACAAACCAAACAGTCGTTCATGAAGACAATGCAGCGATCCGCGGCATGATTAACAAGGTGTCTCATTTAGTTTCTGTTAAAGAACAATAAAACATTTTTAATCGATAAGGAGGTGCCCAAATGAAACTTCATGAATTGAAGCCTTCAGAAGGTTCACGTAAAGAACGCAACCGTGTTGGTCGTGGTATTGGATCAGGTAACGGTAAAACTTCTGGTAAAGGTCATAAAGGTCAAAACGCTCGTTCTGGCGGCGGTGTACGCCCTGGTTTCGAAGGTGGTCAGATGCCTTTATTCCAACGTCTTCCAAAACGTGGTTTTACAAACATCAACCGTAAAGATTACGCGGTAATCAACTTAGACAGATTAAACAGTTTTGACGAAGGAACGGAAGTAACTCCTGAACTTCTTCTAGAGACTGGTGCAATAAGCAAGTTAAAAGCAGGAGTAAAAATTCTTGGCAACGGTAAATTAGAAAAAAAATTAACTGTAAAAGCCAATAAATTCTCTGCTTCTGCTAAAGAAGCGATTGAAGCTGCTGGCGGTACAGCCGAGGTGATCTAACTTGTTTAAGACAATCTCCAATTTTATGCGCGTGAAAGATATACGGAATAAGATTATATTCACTCTTTTAATGTTAATCGTCTTTCGTATAGGTGCTTTCATCCCTGTGCCTAATGTGAACGCCGAAGTTCTCCAGGCACAGGATCAAATGAGTGTTTTCGGGATCCTCAACACGTTTGGGGGCGGGGCACTTTTCCAATTCTCCATTCTTGCAATGGGGATTATGCCGTATATCACTGCTTCGATCATCATTCAGCTCTTGCAGATGGATGTTGTTCCGAAGTTCACTGAGTGGTCAAAGCAAGGAGAGGTTGGCCGCCGAAAATTAGCACAATTCACAAGGTATTTTACAATTGTTCTAGGTTTTATCCAGGCGTTAGGAATGTCATATGGATTCAATAATATGGCAGGAGGCATGCTGATTGAAAACCCAGGTGTTTCAACGTACCTCTTAATTGCGGTCGTACTCACTGCGGGAACAGCATTTTTAATGTGGCTGGGAGAGCAGATTACTGCTCACGGCGTTGGTAACGGTATTTCGATTATTATCTTTGCCGGTATCATCGCAGGTATCCCTCAAACATTAAAACAAGTGTACGCTCAGCAGTTTGTAGGTGGAGATGGACAGCTGTTCATGCAAATCCTGAAAATTGCCCTTATTGTCATTGCTATCCTTGTCATTGTTATCGGTGTTATTTACATTCAAATGGCAGTGAGAAAGATTGCGATTCAATATTCAAAAGGAACTGGCCGTGCACAAATGTCTGCTAGTCAAGCAACGCACCTTCCATTGAAAGTGAATCCAGCAGGGGTGATTCCAGTCATCTTTGCCGTTTCATTCATTATTACTCCGCAGACGGTCGCATCGTTCTTCGGAACTAATAATGTGACAACTTGGATAACCAACAACTTTGACTATACTAAGCCAATCGGTATGACGATTTATGTAGCACTGATTGTTGCTTTCACATATTTTTATGCCTTTGTCCAAGTGAATCCTGAACAAATGGCTGAAAATCTGCAAAAGCAGGGTGGCTATATCCCGGGAGTTCGTCCAGGGAAAATGACTCAAGATAGAATTACGAGCATTTTGTACCGACTCACGTTTGTGGGCGCCATTTTCTTAGCCGTGATTTCAATACTTCCTATCTTTTTCATTCAATTCGCTGGATTACCTTCCGCTGCACAAATTGGCGGCACAAGTCTTCTCATTGTTGTAGGTGTTGCACTTGAAACAATGAAACAGCTTGAAAGCCAATTAGTGAAACGAAACTACCGTGGATTTATGAAATAAAACAGAGGGCTGGGCTCCTGCCCAACCTCTCTAAGTAAGGAAGGGGAAATCCGAAATGAACTTAGTCTTAATGGGGCTTCCGGGTGCTGGTAAAGGTACTCAGGCAGAACGAATTGTTGATGATTATGGGATCCCTCATATCTCAACAGGAGATATGTTCCGCGCTGCTATGAAAGAGGAGACACAACTTGGGCTCGAAGCAAAATCCTTTATCGATAAAGGAGAGCTTGTTCCTGATGAGGTCACAATCGGTATTGTTAGAGAAAGACTTGGCAAAAATGATTGTGAGCAAGGTTTTCTTCTGGACGGATTTCCGCGAACAGTCGCTCAGGCTGAAGCTTTAGAAGACATTCTAAAGGACCTTGGCAGAACGATTGATTATGTCATTAATATTAAAGTCGATAAAGATGCTTTGATGGAGCGTCTGACTGGCCGAAGAATTTGCAAAAATTGCGGAGCAACATATCATTTAGTATTCAATCCACCTGCGAAAGAAAATGTTTGCGATAAGTGTGGAGGCGAGCTTTATCAACGTGCAGATGATAATGCAGAAACCGTTTCGACTAGACTTGAAGTAAACTTAAAGCAGACTGAACCTTTACTGAACTTCTATTCAGAAAAAGGATATCTTGCAAACATTGATGGTGCAAAACACATTAACGATGTATATGCAGATATCAAGGACCTGCTTGGGGGATTAAATAAATGATTATCTGTAAAACTCCTCGCGAGCTTGAGATTATGAGAGAAGCTGGACGCATTGTCGCACTGACTCATGAAGAGCTGAAGAAACATATAAAACCAGGTATTTCGACAAAAGAATTGGATCAAATTGCCGAACGTTTTATTACAAAGCAGGGTGCAATCCCATCTTTTAAAGGGTATAATGGTTTTCGCGGGAGCATTTGCGTTTCGGTGAATGAAGAACTCGTTCACGGTATTCCTGGTAAACGGGTTTTACGTGATGGTGACATCATTAGTATCGATATTGGCGCGAAGTTAAATGGCTATCATGGTGACTCTGCTTGGACTTATCCAGTTGGGGTAATCAGCGATGAAGACCGCAAACTACTGGAAGTCACAGAGGAATCTCTATATAAAGGCTTACAGGAAGCAAAGCCAGGCGAACGTCTGTCGAACATTTCCCATGCCATACAAACGTATGTAGAAAACGAGAATTTCTCAGTTGTTAGAGAATATGTTGGACATGGGGTCGGACAGGATCTTCATGAGGACCCTCAAATTCCTCATTATGGTCCGCCCAACAAAGGCCCGCGGCTAAAACCTGGAATGGTGTTGGCCATCGAACCGATGGTGAACGCAGGCAGCCGATATGTGAAAACATTGGCTGATAACTGGACGGTTGTAACGGTTGATGGGAAAAAGTGTGCTCACTTTGAGCATACGATTGCGATTACAGATACAGGTTTTGATATACTGACTAAGATTTAGGTCTTCACTGAAGCCTTTCAGGCCCAAATCGGGCAGGTTGTCTGTATAGTCCAAAGGAAAGAACAAGATCAGTATACAGGTGTCATCGGCATGTTCGGTGGCTGCCATGTACTAATCGCAGACGGAGAAAAGCGTAAATTTCATTCTCCTAAGAAAAAATATCAATCATATAACCTTTATGGTTGCGTATCTCCGGAAGTTCAGAACAGTATATTCAAAACAGGTCGGGTGATAGATGGACAATTGAGATGAACTCATTTGGACATTTGTCAGAGAGCAAGTTACTGATTTGAAGAAGGGAGAACACTTGAATGGCGAAAGACGATGTAATTGAAGTGGAAGGTACTGTAGCAGAAACTTTGCCAAATGCAATGTTCAAAGTTGAACTAGAGAATGGTCATACAGTTTTGGCTCATGTATCAGGAAAAATCCGTATGCACTTCATTCGCATTTTACCTGGAGACAAAGTTACGGTAGAATTATCTCCATATGACTTAACTCGTGGTAGAATTACGTACCGTTACAAATAAAGCAACTCCGGAAGAAGGAGGTTGGAAACACATGAAAGTGAGACCATCTGTTAAACCTATCTGTGAAAAATGTAAGGTTATTCGCAGAAAAGGAAAAGTAATGGTGATCTGTGAAAACCCAAAACATAAACAAAAACAAGGCTAATAACAAGGAGGTGCCCAAATCATGGCTCGTATTGCTGGTGTAGATATTCCACGTGATAAACGTGTTGTCATTTCTTTAACATATGTTTTTGGAATTGGTCGTACGACTGCGCAACAAGTCCTTAAAGAAGCAGGTGTTTCTGAAGACACTCGCGTTCGCGATCTAACTGAAGACGAACTTGGTAAAATCCGTGATATCATTGACAAACTTAAAGTAGAAGGTGACCTTCGTCGTGAAGTTTCACTTAACATTAAGCGTCTAATTGAAATCGGAAGCTACCGCGGAATCCGTCATCGTAGAGGACTTCCTGTTCGTGGACAAAACACAAAAAACAACGCGCGTACTCGTAAAGGTCCGCGTCGTACTGTAGCTAACAAGAAAAAATAAGTAAAGGAGGTAGTTAAAGAATGGCTGCTGCTCGTAAACAAAATACGCGTAAACGTCGCGTGAAAAAGAATATTGAAGCTGGAATCGCTCATATCCGTTCCACTTTCAACAACACGATTGTAACGATTACTGATGTTCATGGAAACGCAATTTCTTGGTCAAGTGCTGGTGCATTAGGATTCAGAGGTTCTCGTAAATCTACTCCTTTCGCTGCACAAATGGCTGCTGAAACTGCTGCTAAAGGTTCTATCGAACATGGTCTTAAAACACTTGAAGTAACTGTTAAAGGTCCTGGTTCTGGTCGTGAAGCTGCAATTCGTGCACTTCAAGCTGCAGGTCTTGAAGTTACTGCAATCAGAGACGTAACTCCAGTTCCTCATAACGGATGCCGTCCACCAAAACGTCGCCGCGTGTAATTTGTTTGTATAGATTTTGTGTCCCTGTCAATAATGGGTTATGATACAGTTATTTATGAGACGAATACACGACTCGTTGCCTGAGCACATACGGGACTAAACAATGAGGAATTTCGGATGGAATCTCATATGATTCTATTCGAGGTTTCGACGTTTTGAAGGAGGGTTTTATTAGATGATCGAAATTGAAAAACCAAAAATCGAAACGGTTGAAATCAGCGACGATGCCAAGTATGGCAAGTTTGTCGTAGAGCCACTTGAGCGTGGATATGGTACCACTTTAGGGAACTCCCTTCGTCGTATCCTTTTATCCTCACTTCCTGGTGCAGCTGTAACATCGATCCAGATAGATGGTGTCTTACACGAATTCTCAACGATCGAAGGCGTGGTTGAAGATGTTACAACGATTATCTTAAACATTAAAAAGCTTGCACTCAAAATCTACTCTGAAGAAGAGAAGACGCTTGAAATTGATGTACAAGATGAAGGTACTGTAACAGCTGCTGATATTACACACGACAGCGATATTGAAATCTTAAATCCAGATCTCCACATCGCAACTCTTGGCAAGAATGCGAGCTTCCGTGTTCGCTTAACTGCACAAAGAGGTCGCGGGTATAATCCTGCTGATGCAAACAAAAGAGACGATCAGCCAATCGGTGTGATTCCGATCGACTCAATCTATACACCTGTATCTCGTGTGACTTATCAAGTGGAGAACACCCGTGTTGGGCAAATCACAAACTATGATAAATTAACACTAGATGTATGGACTGATGGAAGCACAGGACCGAAAGAAGCGATCGCTCTAGGTTCTAAGATTTTAACTGAACACCTGAATATTTTCGTTGGGTTAACTGACGAAGCTCAGCATGCTGAAATTATGGTTGAGAAAGAAGAAGACCAAAAAGAAAAAGTGCTTGAAATGACAATTGAAGAGCTTGATCTTTCTGTTCGTTCTTACAACTGTTTGAAGCGTGCGGGTATTAATACTGTTCAAGAGCTTGCTAACAAGACAGAAGAGGATATGATGAAAGTTCGTAACCTTGGACGTAAATCTCTTGAAGAAGTGAAAGCGAAACTAGAAGAACTTGGACTGGGTCTTCGTAAAGACGATTGACTAGTTTCATTGTGAACTAGGATTTTCGTGTGTTTTTTATTCATACAGCATTCTCTAACTAAGGAGGGGACATCACATGGCATACAGAAAGCTAGGACGCACTAGTGCACAACGTAAAGCAATGCTTCGTGACCTAACGACTGATTTGATCATCAACGAACGCATCGAAACAACTGAAACACGTGCGAAAGAACTTCGCTCTGTAGTTGAAAAAATGATCACTCTTGGCAAACGCGGAGATCTTCATGCTCGCCGTCAAGCTGCAGCTTACATTCGTAATGAAGTAGCTAACGCTGAAACAAACCAAGATGCACTTCAAAAATTATTCGCTGACGTTGCAACTCGCTACGAAGATCGCCAAGGTGGATACACTCGTATCATGAAGCTTGGACCTCGTCGCGGCGATGGCGCACCAATGGCTGTCATTGAATTAGTTTAATCACATAGCGTGTATCTAAGAAAGGGCGGGACAGTTCATAACTGGATCTATGCCCTTTTTTAGATACTACGGCTTTTTAGCAAGAAGCAAAGAAGAGGTTGAGCTGAGAGGAGGTCCGGTAGAGATGGGGAAGACATTAATTGACGTAAAGGACATTGTATTTCGTTATCACAAGGATGCGGACAAGCCCGCTTTAGATCAAGTGTCATTGCATGTGAATCAAAATGAATGGCTCGCCATTGTTGGTCATAACGGTTCAGGTAAATCCACACTTGCCCGTGTACTGAATGGGCTCATTTTACCGGATGCTGGAACGGTCAAGGTTGGAGAGATTGAGCTGAAAGAAGAGAGTGTCTGGGATATCCGCAAAAAGGTCGGAATGGTCTTTCAAAACCCAGATAACCAATTCGTTGGCTCAACGGTTCGTGATGATGTGGCTTTTGGTTTAGAAAATAACGGGGTTGAGCGGGAATTGATGATAGAACGTGTAGATTGGGCTGTCAAACAGGTCAATATGCAGGAGTTTCTTGATCAAGAGCCGCACCATCTATCAGGCGGGCAAAAGCAGAGAGTCGCCATTGCAGGCGTACTTGCCGCAAGCCCTGACATCATGATCTTGGATGAAGCAACATCGATGCTTGATCCGATTGGCCGTGAAGAAGTGTTAGAGACTGTTAGACTACTGAAGGAACAAGGAACGGTCACAGTCATTTCCATCACACATGATTTAGACGAGGCCGCCAAGGCAGACCGGGTCATTGTCATGAATGGCGGGAAAAAATTTGCCGAGGGAACCCCAGAGGAAGTTTTTGAATTAGACGAACAGCTAGTTCAAATTGGACTTGATCTGCCATTCTCCTATCGGTTGAGCAAACAATTGAAGCAGCAAGGTGTACCGCTTGCAAATGCCCATTTGACACAAGAAGGATTGGTGAAAGAGCTATGGACATTACGATCAAAGAATTAGAGCATCGTTATCAAATGAAAACGCCGTTTGAGCGTCTCGCTTTGTATGATGTCAATGCTTCCATCCAAGAGGGCAGCTATGTTGCTGTCATTGGTCATACAGGCTCTGGCAAGTCCACGTTGCTGCAGCATTTAAATGGCTTGCTCAAACCAACGAAGGGGAGCATTGCGCTTGGGGATACCGTCTTACAAGCCAATAAAAAGCAGAAGGATTTAAAGTCCCTCCGGAAAAAAGTAGGCATCGTGTTTCAGTTTCCTGAGCATCAGCTCTTTGAAGAAACGATCCTTAAGGATATCTGCTTTGGACCAATGAATTTCGGTGTTCCTCAGGAAAAGGCAGAAGCAAAGGCGAAGGAAATGCTGAAGCTGGTTGGTCTTCCTGAATCCTTATTATCTCGATCTCCCTTTGAACTAAGCGGCGGTCAAATGAGACGTGTGGCGATTGCAGGTGTTCTAGCGATGGAACCGGAAGTGCTTGTGCTGGATGAGCCGACTGCAGGGTTAGATCCACGCGGACGTAAGGAAATCATGGACATGTTCTATGAGCTTCATCAAAAGGCAAACCTCACCACGATTCTGGTTACACACAGTATGGAGGATGCTGCTCATTATGCGGATCAAATGATTGTGATGCATAAAGGAACGGTGAAGGCGACAGGTACGCCGAGAGAATTGTTTGCCAATCGTACAGACATGTCTTCGTTTGGTCTCGACCTCCCAGAAACGATTAAATTCCAGCAGACTGTAGAAGAAAAGCTGGGTATTACGTTTCCAAGGCCGCTTCTGACCATGGATGAAATGGCAGAAGCCTTAACAGCTCTTTATCAGGAGGACACGACATCATGATGGATAGTATGATTATCGGCAAATATGTGCCAGGTACATCCTTTGTCCATCGTCTTGATCCAAGGACAAAGCTGTTATCAATTTTCTTTTTTGTCTTTATTGTCTTTTTTGCTAATAATTACATCACTTACGGGCTTTTAGGTGTCTTTACCCTCCTTGTGGTGATGGTTTCTCAGGTGCCGCTATACTTTATTCTAAAGGGAATGAAGCCGATCCTATGGATTGTCCTGTTTACCTTTATTCTGCATATTTTTATGACTAAGGATGGCGCTTTGCTATTTCACTTTGGTTTTTTAAATATTTATGAAGAAGGTCTAAAGCAGGGGATTTTCATTTCTCTCCGTTTTGTCTATCTCATCATGATGACGACACTTCTGACGTTAACCACAACGCCTATAGAAGTGACAGACGGTATGGAAAAGCTGCTTCACCCATTCCGTAAAATCAAACTGCCTGTTCATGAACTTGCTCTCATGATGTCCATCTCTCTTCGGTTTATTCCAACTTTACTAGAAGAGACGGACAAAATCATGAAGGCACAAATGGCAAGAGGTGTTGATTTTACAAGCGGACCTCTTAAAGATCGCATGAAAGCCATCGTTCCTTTACTTGTTCCACTTTTCGTCAGTGCGTTTAAGCGTGCAGAGGAACTGGCGACCGCTATGGAAGCGAGAGGCTACCGCGGAGGAGAGGGGCGGACGAAATACCGTCAGCTTGTCTGGGGCATGAAAGACACGTTCACACTGCTCTTATTCATCCTGTTAACAGCACTCCTTGTGCTTCTGAGAAATTAGGTGATTCCTAGATGAAGGTCAAATGTACCGTATCCTACGATGGGACACATTTTAAAGGCTATCAGGTGCAGCCTGGGCAGCGAACTGTACAGACGGAGATCGAGTCGGCTCTTGCAAGAATGCATAAACAGGATGAACTAATTCCGATTGTGGCTTCTGGCCGGACGGACAGCGGCGTCCATGCGAAGGGGCAGGTCATCCATTTCGACACGCCGCTCTCGATCCCGATGGAAAGATGGCCTTTTGCCCTCAATAGTCTCCTGCCGGATGACATCAGGGTTCTAAAGGCTGAGGAAGTGGATGAATCGTTTCATGCACGTTTTAGTGTCGTTTCGAAGGAGTATCGTTATAAGGTCTCAACGGAAACGCACCAAAATGTGTTCACGAGACAGTATGCCTGCCACTTTCCTTACCGGCTGGATGCAGTCAAAATGAGAGAAGCTGCTGGGCGCCTCATTGGCACACACGATTTCACAAGCTTTTGTGCGGCCAATACAGAGGTTCAGGACAAGGTGAGGGAGATTTACACCCTTGAGTGGGAAAACGTCTCAGACGGGCTTGAAATGCGTGTGAGAGGAAATGGCTTTTTATACAACATGGTGCGAATTATCGCTGGAACGTTACTTGAAATCGGATCTGGTAAATTCCACCCTGATGAGATAAAAGCCATGCTTGCCGCCCGAAATCGCGAAGCGGCAGGCAAGACTGCGCCTAGTCACGGACTGTATTTATGGGAAGTTTTCTATGACAACTAAACCAGGTGTAACATGTTCTTGACACAGGAAGCAGAAAGTTATAAGATATCATATGGTATGTATTTCAACCCCACAAATAAGCCCCGGAAGACTTATCTTGTGTTTTGAAATAGAACGTAGCATTTGATTCAAGGAAAATTCATTGATTTATTTAGGAGGGAAACTCATGCGTACAACACCAATGGCGAACGCAAGCACAATTGAGCGCAAATGGCTAGTTGTTGATGCGGCAGGCAAGACTCTAGGTCGTCTTTCTACTGAAGTAGCATCACTTTTGCGCGGTAAGCACAAACCAACTTATACACCACACGTTGATACAGGTGATCATGTCATCATCATCAATGCTGAGAAAATCGAACTAACAGGTAAGAAATTGACGGACAAAATTTACTACCGTCACACAATGCACCCAGGTGGTTTGAAACAAAGAACTGCTCTTGAGATGCGTACAAACTACCCTGAAAAAATGTTGGAGCTTGCTATCAAAGGTATGCTTCCAAAGGGTCCATTAGGCCGTCAAATGTTCAAAAAATTAAATGTGTACCGTGGTTCTGAGCATCCACATCAAGCACAACAACCTGAAGTTTACGAACTTCGCGGTTAATTATAAGGGAGGTTAACAATTTGGCACAGGTTCAATATTACGGTACAGGTCGTCGTAAAAGTTCTGTAGCGCGCGTTCGCTTAGTTCCAGGTGAAGGCCGTATCGTCGTTAATAATCGTGAAATTACTGAATACATTCCATTCGCTGCTTTAATCGAAGACGTGAAACAACCTTTGAACATCACAGAAACAGCTAACAGCTACGATGTTCTTGTAACTGTTCACGGTGGTGGATTCTCTGGTCAAGCTGGAGCAATTCGTCACGGTATCTCTCGTGCTCTTCTAGAAGTAGATCCTGAGTACCGTACATCACTTAAACGTGCTGGACTTCTTACTCGTGACCCTCGTATGAAAGAGCGTAAGAAATACGGTCTTAAAGGCGCACGTAGAGCTCCTCAGTTCTCAAAACGTTAATCAATTTTATATTGTATGGACGTTTTACAAAGGTTTGTTACAGACAAACCTTATAAAAAAAGCATCAGCTTCGTGCTGGTGCTTTTTTTTGTGCTTTTTATGTGATAGATCATGACTGGTCTCTTCCTCTTGAATACGTATAAAATATGAGTATAGAAGTTTTCTGTTAAAAAAGATGGAGGTTGTCCTATGAATCTAACGACAGAAAGATGTCTCATTCGACCATTTACGGATGATGATTGGCAGGATGTTTATGCATATACATCTGATCCGGTCGTGATGAAGTATATTCCGGAAGATGTATTTTCTAAAGGAGATGCGAAGGAATTTGTCAAAAATAATTCTCATGAAGATGCTAAGTATGTTGCTGTCCTTTTAAAAGAAGATCATACATGTATCGGGCATATCGCATTTCATCCTTACTTTGGTGAGCACACATATGAAATTGGCTGGGTCTTCAATCCTGCATATCAAAACAAAGGCTATGCATCTGAAGCGGCTTATGCTGTCCTACATCATGGTTTTCGCACAATGAATTTGCATCGAATCATTGCCACTTGTCAGCCTGAAAATGTGCCATCGTGGAGAGTGATGGAGAAAATGGGGATGAGAAGAGAGGGATATTTTAAAAAATGTATACCACAAGGAAATGAGTGGTGGGATGAGTTTTACTATGCCATCTTACGAGAGGAATGGAAAGCTTGATAAGTATTCATGATATGAAGTAATTCGTCATTCCAAATATCCCTTGGCTTTCGCTATTGATATAATCAGATCAAATAAGCAGAAGAGGGGCGCGCGCATGAGGATCTTTGATGCACATTTTCATATCATTGATTTTGATTTTCCCATTCAAGAAAACCAAGGGTATACACCGCCTAGTTATGTGGTGAATGATTATAGGAGAGAGACGGCTGATCTGGGGATTGTAGGTGGAGCCATCGTCTCAGGGTCATTTCAAGGCTTTGATCAAGGCTATTTGTTGAAGGCGCTGGATGAACTGGGTCCAGCTTTTTGCGGTGTGACTCAATTACCTTTTACGGCAACTGATGATGAGATTGTTCTTTTGGATCAACATGGGGCGAAGGCTTTACGTTTTAATGTGAAGCGGGGCGGTTCGGAGGATATTTCGAAGCTCGATTATTTTGCGAGAAGGGTGTATGAGCTGGCGGGATGGCATAGTGAGCTCTACATAGACGCTAAGCATCTCCCTGACATCTCATCTACGCTTGAACAGCTGCCAGCCGTTTCGATTGATCATTTAGGCTTGTCGGAAGAAGGTTTGCCGCATTTGCTCAAGCTGGTTGATAAAGGGGTTCGGGTAAAAGCAACTGGTTTTGGACGAGTCGATTTAAACGTTGAACATGCATTGACGTCCATTTATCAAACGAATCCTGATGCACTGATGTTTGGTACAGACCTTCCATCCACTAGAGCAAAGCGTCCATTTGAATACGGTGATGTTGAGTTGATTCAACAGCTCTTTGATGAAAAGGCAGCTGATCACATCTTATATAAGAACGCACACCAATGGTATTTTGGTCAATAATTTCATAGGAGGTGTGTTCAATGGGGTTCAGTCAACTGACGTTCAGAGAAGCCAAGCTGGATGATCTCGACAAAATCGTCTTCATGCTCGCGGATGATATGTTAGGTCAAAAAAGAGAGCGTTACACGCAACCATTATTAGAAAACTATATTGAAGCCTTTCATTCAATAGATGCTGATCCAAATATTGAACTCATTGTTGCGTGTGATCAGGAAGAAGCTGTCGGTGTTCTTCAATTGACCATGACGCCATTTCTTACACATCAAGGAGGATGGAGAGCTTCAATAGAAGGAGTTCGTACGGCCTCGACTCATAGAGGAAAAGGAATTGGCACGATGTTGATAAAAAAGACTATTCAACATGCAAGCGACCGCGGCTGTCATCTGATTCAGCTAACAACAGACAAACAGAGACCAGATGCACGCCGTTTTTACGAAAAGTTGGGCTTTGAAGCTACGCATGATGGGATGAAGCTGCAAATTCATCGTCAATAAACACACAAAGAAGCAAAGGTATTCATAATCCTTTGTTTTTTTGTGCCTTTATTTCAAATATTTGTTATATTAAATATATAAAACCTCTGTTATTTGGAAAGGAGAAACATGTTACTCAAAGTTGGTCTAGTTGTCATAGTTGCAGTCATACTTTACGTGGTGGTTCAAATCTGGCTGTATAAAAGAGAAATGAATAAAACAAAGGAAGATCTTTTGACATTTGTCACGAAAAACAAAAAGGACGTATCAGCGACAATGATTGAAAATGAAGATGTGGTATTAGATTGGAATGGTGATCAAAAAACACCACTTGCAAGTACGGTGAAATTAATGGTTTTGCTTCATTTTGTTAAAACTGTCTCTAGCGGTGACATCAAGCTAGATGAAAAAGTGGCATTGTCTGATATAGAGAAGTTTTTTATTGATAGAACAGATGGTGGTGCACACACGTACTGGCTTGAGGTCAATGATTTTTCTGAGCATGCAACTTTACTAGATGTTGCCAAAGGGATGATGCAATTCAGTTCGAATGCTTGTACGGATTATTTGATTGACTTGCTCGATTTAGAAAGGATCAATGATCAGATGAAACAAGCAGGTCTTACAGAACATGATGAACTCATGCCGCTGACGCCAATGCTTTTGTGGTCCGCTTATGTATCTGATCGTCGGCGGGATGCATACAAGAAAATGAGCGGTGTATCCGAAGAACAATACAAATCTCTAATGAATGAGATTTTTAATATCATGAAAAATGACCCAAAGCATAAAAAGGCGTTAGAAGAAAAAATGAAAAAAAAGAACTTATTAAGCTGGCGTATACAATCATTACTGACGCAAAAGATGACAAAGTCTACAACCAATGAATATACACATTTTATGAAACGTCTTCATGACGAGCTGTTAACAACAGAAGAAAAGAGTCTTTTTAGTCAAATCGTACTGGGAGAAACATTGAAAAAGGAAACAGATCAATATTTTTGGTATAAAGGCGGAGCAACGTTGTTTGTTTTTACAGGTGCTTTATATCGAAAAACAGATACATCATCAATATCCATTTCTTTTTTTATCAATGATCCGAAAGCGAATCATTCTCACTGGGTTGGAGAAGTATTCAATGAATTTATACTGACTGCAGCAGTGGATCAAAACTTTCGACAACGATTGATTCAAGCTTTTACTAAATAATCAAAAAAAAAACAGAGGGAGACAGCCCTCTGTTTTATTTATTTTGCATGGGAAACGATTTGTATACATCTTGGCGTTTCTCTTTTGACTTCACAACTCCATCAACCAGTTCCTTCTGCCAAAGCGCTACATCGTCTTGGTACTCTTTAAAGGAGTGAGGGAGCCTTTTTTCTAGCTCTTGTCTTTTAAACGTGACGGATTGTTTGTCGTTAGAGTTTATCTTGAGTGTCACTTGCTCAGCATTATCGATAAGAATAAAAAGTGCCAATGCGTTATATAAGTAGTTCTTTTCAATGGTATCCTTCTTGTCAAACCAAAATGTATCAAATTGTTCTTCTGTATAATTGCCATTTTCTTTCAAGCCATATGTCACTTTTAGCTCTTTTTCATCTATGATTTCATACTCGCGAATCACGTTACCTGGAAGATTTGATAAAATAGCGCCAATTGCTCGGTTGTCTCCAATATAGGAATTTTTGTATTTGGAAAGCTGTTTTAATGATATGTCTTCTATTCCTTTTATGTCGCTCTTCTGCTCGGTCGCCTTACTGTTGCATCCAGATAACACGACTGTTAATAGCAATAGGATATACATCCACTTCTTCATGAATTTTGCCCCTTTTTCATTCTTTCTATATAAGTGTTCATTTTATCACAATTTTCCAACCCATTAGCTCATTGATTTCCATTTACTGAACTGCATGTTTTGTTCAAACCAACGAACAATACAAAGAAAAAAGGAGTTCAGTCTATGGCAGAGGTTCTTTCATTTTATCAATTGAAAACAAAACGAGATGTCACGCTTGAAAAGAAGCTGTTGCGTACATTGTCTCTTCAACAGGTGACGGTCGCTTCTGAGAAATTCACGAAGAAGCTGTTCCCATTTGCAGATGATCCAGCTGGGATTATGAGTGATGGCTGTATCGATTTCGCCATTGAAGCTTTTTTAGCTGGTGGGAGATACGGTGAGTCAAGCAAGTACGGTGAATCGTTCGATGATATAAAGAAGCGATCAGTTCAAGAAGAAGATGAGCTGGCTGAGGAGCTAGCAGGGTGTTTGCAATCGTGGGCGAATATGTTCCGAATGGAGCGGAAGATGTCATGTCTGTATCCATTTGCGAAGGATTTTTTAAGCATGTGGTGGCAGGAAGGCTTTCGAGAATCAGAAAAAAGGCATAAGCTTCGGCTGCACTAAGCATATTTCCAGCCCTTGTCCCATATCTATAAAATAATGGTGTATGGGAGGGACAGGGATGAAAAGAAAGCTGAAATGGACAGGGTTTTTAATCGGGTTTATTGTCCTCTTATTCTTATTCAGGTTTCAATTTCTAAATGATGATTCGTGGAAATCGTGGAACTTGCCTCTGAGCGGCAAGATCATCTATTTAGATCCGGGTCATGGCGGTCCAGATGGCGGGGCTGTAGGAGGAGAACTGCTTGAAAAAGAGATTGCACTGGATGTATCCAAGAAGATACGTGACTATTTGCAGGAGCAGGGAGCACTTGTTCTTATGACCCGCGAGGATGATTCTGATTTATCATCAAAGAATACAAAGGGATATGCGCGGAAGAAAGCGGAGGATTTAAGAAACCGTGTAAAAGCCATCAATGAGTCTGAAGCGGATCTCTATTTAAGTATTCATTTAAATGCGATCCCATCGAACAAATGGAGCGGCGCACAGACGTTTTTTTACGGAAAATATGAAGAGAATGAAAAGGCAGCGAAGTTCATACAAGATGAATTACGCAATAATCTTGAAAACACAGATCGAAAGGCGAAGCGTATCAATGGCATCTATTTAATGCAAAATGTCACAAAGCCAGGAGCTCTTGTGGAGATTGGATTTCTCTCCAATCCGAAAGAGGCCGGTCAGCTGGCAACACCTAAATATCAAGATCAAATAGCCGCCTCCATTTATAAAGGCATTTTAAGATATTTAACAGAGCAAAAAGAGCCGCCTGAATAAGGGGCTTTTTCCTTTTGAACGCAGGCAAACAGGACAGACATTGTAAGGATATGTATGATATACTTGGATTGTAAACGAATTCAATAAAGGGTGAGGTTCTGCTATGATCGGACAAGATGATGTGAGAAAACTAGTTGGGAAGATGGACGAACCTTTCCTTCATATACCGCTTGGTGAGCTGGATGCCATCAAGGAAATCAGCCTAAAACCTGAAAAAGAACATGTGAGCTTAAAGGTGGCTATTGCCAAAACGGGCACTGCTGAGCAGATGAAGCTTCAGCAAGACATCGTACAAGCTTTGAAAGCAGAGGGCGCTAACACAGTAGGGCTTCGTTTTGAAGAACTGCCTCAGGAAACTCTTGAAAGGTTTATGCCATCACAAGATGAGGAAGAAAACCTGCTCAACTCTAAAAATCCGCCTGAGTTCTTAGCGATTGCGAGTGGAAAGGGCGGCGTTGGGAAATCCACCGTGTCTGTCAATCTTGCTGTAGCACTGGCCCGTCTAGGGAAAAAAGTCGGCCTGATTGATGCAGATATTTATGGCTTTAGTGTACCGGATATGATGGGAATCACCGTCAGACCAACGGTTAAAGGGGAAAAAATTATTCCTGTGGAACGCTTTGGTGTCAAAGTGATTTCAATGGGCTTTTTTGTTGAAGAAAATGCACCGGTCATTTGGAGAGGGCCGATGCTTGGTAAAATGCTAAATAACTTCTTCCACGAAGTCGAGTGGGGAGAATTAGATTACTTACTATTAGACCTTCCACCTGGAACGGGAGATGTGGCGCTTGATATTCATACAATGCTTCCAAGCTGTAAAGAAATCATTGTTACAACACCGCATCCAACAGCTGCTTTCGTTGCTGCTAGAGCAGGCGCAATGGCACTGCAAACAGATCACGAGGTGCTGGGGGTCGTTGAGAATATGAGCTACTATGAAAGCAAGAAAACAGGTGAGAAGGAATATGTTTTTGGAAAGGGCGGCGGGGACAAGCTGGCGGAGGAGCTGCGAGTATCAGTCCTTGGTCAGATCCCTTTAAGACAGCCTGATTGGAATGAAGATGATTTTGCTCCATCCGTCTATGATGCGAGTCATCCAACGGGAGAAGTGTATCAACACATTGCGAATAAAGTTATTGAACAATTAGCAGTAAAAGCATAATGAAAGCCCGAGTGGACCTTGTGCCACTCGGGTGATGTTTAACTGCCGCTTCCTTGTGAACCGGAATCACTGCTGCTTTCAGATGCTGCTTTTTTCAGCTCATCTTCGAATTTCTTCTTATAGAGAGGACTGCTTAATGTTTCCGTAATAACTTTTTCTAAGTGCTTTCTGAACTCTTTGCTTTTGACCAGTTCACCGTATTTCTTTTCCATTTCGGGATCCTTGAGAATATCCATCATCAATTGCTGATAGTCAGGGTCCTTCATTAACTGTTTTAACATCTTTTCATGCTGTTGCTGCATGGATTTTGCGAAAGTCTCGGCAAATTTAGAATCCTCAAAGACCTTCTTCCAGAACTCTTTGCCTTTATCAGAAGTCAGTGTTTTCTCTATCGTTTTTTTCACAGTTTGTTCATCCATTACCAAAGCTTCATTCATTGCCTCGTCATTTAATAACTGTTGAATGGCCTTTTTACCGTCATCTGTCTTCAATATATCGACGACCATTTTCTTTGTTTCGTCATAGTCCATATTAGATGAGGATTGGGTTTTGGGAGCACAAGCTGTTAGAGATAAAAGGAGAAAACAGCTCATTATACGCAAGATGCCTTTTGACATACTGTGGCTCCTTTCGATACATGTCTTACTTTTAATATGAATGTTTCACGTAAATTTATACATAACAAAAATAGGGGTTGGATCAATTCAATGAAAAGTCGGGATTTAGTTCGTTTTTTCTTCTCTGTGCTAGCTGTTGGAGCGGTCATTACAAGCGTGGTAGGCTTTGCGCTGGAGTGGGGGAAATATCAGAAGCTTTTTATATCGTTTGACATTCTAGAAATCGCATCTGTGTTGTTTTGGTTCATTGGTGTGGGGATGATTTTTAGTGTCATTAGCCAGATGGGGTTTGTTGTCTTTTTGACGGTGCACCGGTTTGCGTTAGAGATTTTCCGGTCGCATTCTTTATGGAATACCATTCAGCTGTTTCTGGTGATCTTTGTGCTGTTTGATTTAGCTTACTTGCGGTTTTTGCTTTTCGGGGAGAATGAATCATTTCTTCCATACCTATGGCTGCCTGTCTTTATCGGTGTGTTCGCATTGATCGTGGCTTACTTTAAACAGCAGCAGTCCTCTAAGAAAACATTTGTTTCCGCAATGTTTCTCATGGTTGTCATCACGTCGCTAGAATGGTTCCCGGCGCTTAGAGTTAACGAAGAGGACTGGCTGTATTTAATGCTATTCCCGCTATTAGGCTGTAATGCGTTTCAGTTATTAGCTATGCCGCGGTTTTCAAAGGCGAAAGCTACTTAACTTCCGATGACCTTGTTTTGGTATTGGAGATCAGTTCGCCAACCGTCACATTTTTTAAATTCTTCTCTTTGATTTGTTTCAAAATAGCGGGTAAGGCTTGAGCGGTTTGGGTTGCTGAATCTGAGGCATGGAAGAGAACAATGTCTCCGCTTTTCATTCGATCATTTACATTCCGAACAATCTGATCGATGCCTGGATTCAGCCAATCCTGTGAATTGACGCTGTAATGGATAACGGTATAACCGTACTGTGTGGCAATTTTTAATGCTTTTTCGTTAAATTGCCCAGTTGGCGGTCTTAATAGTTGAATGTCATCTAGTCCAAGCTTTTGAAATGAATTTTGTGCCCGGACAAGATCTTGCTTGATTTCACTATCTTCAAGCTGGCTATAATTTTTATAAGCATAGCCAAGGCTGCCGATTTGGTGGCCGTCCTCTCTAATTTGTTTGACGATATCAGGATGACGCTCGGCCCAAGAAGCAGACAGAAAGAAAGTAGCGTTCTTTATATCGTGCTCTCGAAGGACATTTAAAATTGGGACTGCCTTCTCATCTCCCCAGCCGATATTAAAAGTCAGGGAGACATGTTTTGAGGAAGTCTCGCCTTTATAAATGGCTCGGGGCCCATGTTCTGTTTTAAATACCGACAGCGGCGGTGCCTTTTGTACATAAAAAAAGGTTGCAGCTGCAAGGGCTGCTACAAGAATAATGACAACTTGCTTCAGCCGTTTAATTGGCAACACATATAATCGACTCAATTCAAACACTCCTGACTTGTCCGAGATTGTTACTTGATTGTATGCAGGACAAGGGTTTGAGATGCACAATAAAACTATTTCAAAAAAAGTTTTGAAAAGGCGTTGACCGATAGAATGTTTTCGTGATATATTATTAATCGTCGCTGACACACAGTGACAAACACAAAACGCTTCGGGAAATAAACTTGAAAAAAGTTGTTGACATAAAATGAAGCGAAATGTTATATTATTAAAGCCGCTAAGAACGGCGAAGATGATCTTTGAAAACTAAACAAGACAAAACGTACCTGTTAATTCGAGTTTTTATAAAAAAATCCTATGAAATATCATAGGTAGTCAGTCAAACGCTGACGAAAAACAAAACTTCGGTTTTGTACTTTTTCGGAGAGTTTGATCCTGGCTCAGGACGAACGCTGGCGGCGTGCCTAATACATGCAAGTCGAGCGAACAGAAGGGAGCTTGCTCCCGGATGTTAGCGGCGGACGGGTGAGTAACACGTGGGTAACCTGCCTGTAAGACTGGGATAACTCCGGGAAACCGGAGCTAATACCGGATAGTTCCTTGAACCGCATGGTTCAAGGATGAAAGACGGTTTCGGCTGTCACTTACAGATGGACCCGCGGCGCATTAGCTAGTTGGTGGGGTAATGGCTCACCAAGGCGACGATGCGTAGCCGACCTGAGAGGGTGATCGGCCACACTGGGACTGAGACACGGCCCAGACTCCTACGGGAGGCAGCAGTAGGGAATCTTCCGCAATGGACGAAAGTCTGACGGAGCAACGCCGCGTGAGTGATGAAGGTTTTCGGATCGTAAAGCTCTGTTGTTAGGGAAGAACAAGTGCGAGAGTAACTGCTCGCACCTTGACGGTACCTAACCAGAAAGCCACGGCTAACTACGTGCCAGCAGCCGCGGTAATACGTAGGTGGCAAGCGTTGTCCGGAATTATTGGGCGTAAAGGGCTCGCAGGCGGTTTCTTAAGTCTGATGTGAAAGCCCCCGGCTCAACCGGGGAGGGTCATTGGAAACTGGGAAACTTGAGTGCAGAAGAGGAGAGTGGAATTCCACGTGTAGCGGTGAAATGCGTAGAGATGTGGAGGAACACCAGTGGCGAAGGCGACTCTCTGGTCTGTAACTGACGCTGAGGAGCGAAAGCGTGGGGAGCGAACAGGATTAGATACCCTGGTAGTCCACGCCGTAAACGATGAGTGCTAAGTGTTAGGGGGTTTCCGCCCCTTAGTGCTGCAGCTAACGCATTAAGCACTCCGCCTGGGGAGTACGGTCGCAAGACTGAAACTCAAAGGAATTGACGGGGGCCCGCACAAGCGGTGGAGCATGTGGTTTAATTCGAAGCAACGCGAAGAACCTTACCAGGTCTTGACATCCTCTGACAACCCTAGAGATAGGGCTTTCCCTTCGGGGACAGAGTGACAGGTGGTGCATGGTTGTCGTCAGCTCGTGTCGTGAGATGTTGGGTTAAGTCCCGCAACGAGCGCAACCCTTGATCTTAGTTGCCAGCATTTAGTTGGGCACTCTAAGGTGACTGCCGGTGACAAACCGGAGGAAGGTGGGGATGACGTCAAATCATCATGCCCCTTATGACCTGGGCTACACACGTGCTACAATGGACAGAACAAAGGGCTGCGAGACCGCAAGGTTTAGCCAATCCCATAAATCTGTTCTCAGTTCGGATCGCAGTCTGCAACTCGACTGCGTGAAGCTGGAATCGCTAGTAATCGCGGATCAGCATGCCGCGGTGAATACGTTCCCGGGCCTTGTACACACCGCCCGTCACACCACGAGAGTTTGCAACACCCGAAGTCGGTGAGGTAACCTTTATGGAGCCAGCCGCCGAAGGTGGGGCAGATGATTGGGGTGAAGTCGTAACAAGGTAGCCGTATCGGAAGGTGCGGCTGGATCACCTCCTTTCTAAGGATATATGGAGCAGCGTGCGTTTTCGTCTTGTTTAGTTTTGAAGGATCATTCCTTCAAAACATGTCTCTAGCGAGACAGGATTGTTCTTTGAAAACTAGATAACAATAAGTAATACATTCACATTGAATGCAATGCAAAGTTCATCACACATAGTGATTCTTTCTAAAGTAAGAAATGGTTAAGTTAGAAAGGGCGCACGGTGGATGCCTTGGCACTAGGAGCCGATGAAGGACGGGACGAACACCGATATGCTTCGGGGAGCTGTAAGCAAGCTTTGATCCGGAGATTTCCGAATGGGGAAACCCACTGCTCGTAATGGAGTAGTATCCATACTTGAATACATAGAGTATGAGAAGGCATACCCGGGGAACTGAAACATCTAAGTACCCGGAGGAAGAGAAAGCAAATGCGATTCCCTGAGTAGCGGCGAGCGAAACGGGAACAGCCCAAACCAAGAGGCTTGCCTCTTGGGGTTGTAGGACACTCTATACGGAGTTACAAAGGAACGATATAAGCGAAGAGGTCTGGAAAGGCCCGCCAAAGAAGGTAACAGCCCTGTAACTGAAATGTTGTTCTCTCCAGAGTGGATCCTGAGTACGGCGGAACACGTGAAATTCCGTCGGAATCCGGGAGGACCATCTCCCAAGGCTAAATACTCCCTAGTGACCGATAGTGAACCAGTACCGTGAGGGAAAGGTGAAAAGCACCCCGGAAGGGGAGTGAAATAGATCCTGAAACCGTGTGCCTACAAGTAGTCAGAGCCCGTTAAAGGGTGATGGCGTGCCTTTTGTAGAATGAACCGGCGAGTTACGATCCCGTGCAAGGTTAAGCAGAAGATGCGGAGCCGCAGCGAAAGCGAGTCTGAATAGGGCGCATGAGTACGTGGTCGTAGACCCGAAACCAGGTGATCTACCCATGTCCAGGGTGAAGTTCAGGTAACACTGAATGGAGGCCCGAACCCACGCACGTTGAAAAGTGCGGGGATGAGGTGTGGGTAGGGGTGAAATGCCAATCGAACCTGGAGATAGCTGGTTCTCTCCGAAATAGCTTTAGGGCTAGCCTCAAGGTAAGAGTCTCGGAGGTAGAGCACTGATTGGACTAGGGGCCCCTACCGGGTTACCGAATTCAGTCAAACTCCGAATGCCGATGACTTATCCTTGGGAGTCAGACTGCGAGTGATAAGATCCGTAGTCGAAAGGGAAACAGCCCAGACCGCCAGCTAAGGTCCCAAAGTATACGTTAAGTGGAAAAGGATGTGGAGTTGCTTAGACAACCAGGATGTTGGCTTAGAAGCAGCCACCATTTAAAGAGTGCGTAATAGCTCACTGGTCGAGTGACTCTGCGCCGAAAATGTACCGGGGCTAAACGTATCACCGAAGCTGCGGACTGTTCTTACGAACAGTGGTAGGAGAGCGTTCTAAGTGCTGTGAAGTCAGACCGGAAGGACTGGTGGAGCGCTTAGAAGTGAGAATGCCGGTATGAGTAGCGAAAGACGGGTGAGAATCCCGTCCACCGAATGCCTAAGGTTTCCTGAGGAAGGCTCGTCCGCTCAGGGTTAGTCGGGACCTAAGCCGAGGCCGAAAGGCGTAGGCGATGGACAACAGGTTGATATTCCTGTACCACCTCCTCACCATTTGAGCAATGGGGGGACGCAGGAGGATAGGGTAAGCGCGGTATTGGATATCCGCGTCCAAGCAGTTAGGCTGGGAAATAGGCAAATCCGTTTCCCGTGAAGGCTGAGCTGTGATGGCGAGCGAAATTTAGTAGCGAAGTTCCTGATTCCACACTGCCAAGAAAAGCCTCTAGCGAGGTGAGAGGTGCCCGTACCGCAAACCGACACAGGTAGGCGAGGAGAGAATCCTAAGGTGATCGAGAGAACTCTCGTTAAGGAACTCGGCAAAATGACCCCGTAACTTCGGGAGAAGGGGTGCTTCTTAGGGTGTTAAAGCCCCGAGAAGCCGCAGTGAATAGGCCCAGGCGACTGTTTAGCAAAAACACAGGTCTCTGCGAAGCCGTAAGGCGAAGTATAGGGGCTGACGCCTGCCCGGTGCTGGAAGGTTAAGAGGAGCGCTTAGCGTAAGCGAAGGTGCGAATTGAAGCCCCAGTAAACGGCGGCCGTAACTATAACGGTCCTAAGGTAGCGAAATTCCTTGTCGGGTAAGTTCCGACCCGCACGAAAGGCGCAACGATCTGGGCACTGTCTCAACGAGAGACTCGGTGAAATTATAGTACCTGTGAAGATGCAGGTTACCCGCGACAGGACGGAAAGACCCCGTGGAGCTTTACTGCAGCCTGATATTGAATGTTGGTACAGCTTGTACAGGATAGGTAGGAGCCTTGGAAACCGGAGCGCTAGCTTCGGTGGAGGCATCGGTGGGATACTACCCTGGCTGTATTGACCTTCTAACCCGCTGCCCTTATCGGGCAGGGAGACAGTGTCAGGTGGGCAGTTTGACTGGGGCGGTCGCCTCCTAAAATGTAACGGAGGCGCCCAAAGGTTCCCTCAGAATGGTTGGAAATCATTCGCAGAGTGTAAAGGCACAAGGGAGCTTGACTGCGAGACCTACAAGTCGAGCAGGGACGAAAGTCGGGCTTAGTGATCCGGTGGTTCCGCATGGAAGGGCCATCGCTCAACGGATAAAAGCTACCCCGGGGATAACAGGCTTATCTCCCCCAAGAGTCCACATCGACGGGGAGGTTTGGCACCTCGATGTCGGCTCATCGCATCCTGGGGCTGTAGTCGGTCCCAAGGGTTGGGCTGTTCGCCCATTAAAGCGGTACGCGAGCTGGGTTCAGAACGTCGTGAGACAGTTCGGTCCCTATCCGTCGCGGGCGCAGGAAATTTGAGAGGAGCTGTCCTTAGTACGAGAGGACCGGGATGGACGCACCGCTGGTGTACCAGTTGTTCTGCCAAGGGCATCGCTGGGTAGCTATGTGCGGACGGGATAAGTGCTGAAAGCATCTAAGCATGAAGCCCCCCTCAAGATGAGATTTCCCATTCCGCAAGGAAGTAAGATCCCTGAAAGATGATCAGGTTGATAGGTCTGAGGTGGAAGCGTGGTGACACGTGGAGCTGACAGATACTAATAGATCGAGGACTTAACCTTTATTCTAATGTGAAGTTTGAACATTGTTATCTAGTTTTGAGAGAACATTCTCTCCATCAGGTTTGGTGGCGATAGCGAAGAGGTCACACCCGTTCCCATACCGAACACGGAAGTTAAGCTCTTCAGCGCCGATGGTAGTTGGGGGTCTCCCCCTGTGAGAGTAGGACGCCGCCAAGCTTTTTGTTTATATCCTTCCAATGGAAGAAGTTACTTTATCATTCCGCAGTAGCTCAGTGGTAGAGCTATCGGCTGTTAACCGATCGGTCGTAGGTTCGAGTCCTACCTGCGGAGCCATGCTTCCATAGCTCAGTAGGTAGAGCACTTCCATGGTAAGGAAGAGGTCAGCGGTTCGAGCCCGCTTGGAAGCTTTCCTCTAAATTATAATGATGAATGTTTAAGGTTTCTCGATGATGAGAAGGCTTTTTTTGTTTGTTTTAAAAATGTTGAACTTGCTCAGTGACAAGTAGACTCATGAAAATGGAATAAATCGATTGATAAGGAAGCTTTGTATCAATTTTCTACGCATTCCTTCTTTTTGTTCTTGATTCCTTAGTTCCTTTCTTATATTCTTACTAAAGTGATGATATCCTCTCTAACAAAAGACTCTGTACGTTCCTCTTTTTCCCCGAAAGTGAAGCATTTTTTATTTTCCTTTCTTCATCCCAGGTTTGATTGATCTTCTTTTCCGTGTACGGTATGTATATAAAAAGGAGTAGATGGTTTGAAAGATTTATTTGTAAAGCAAGAATGGTTTGGGCTTGTGCGTCAGGATGTGCTTGCGGGTATTTTAGTGGCTCTCGCTTTAATTCCTGAGGCGATTGCGTTTTCGATTATTGCGGGCGTTGATCCGAAGATTGGGTTGTATGCTTCGTTTTGTATTGCCATTGTGATTTCGTTTGTTGGTGGACGACCTGGTATGATTTCGGCCGCTACAGGGGCTATGGCTCTAGTTATGGTTAATTTGGTAGCCGATCACGGACTGCAGTATTTGTTTGCGGCTACAATTTTAACAGGTCTGATTCAAATAGTGTTTGGACTTTGCCGAGTGTCTCGTCTGATGAAATTTATTCCGAGGTCCGTGATGGTTGGTTTTGTGAATGCGTTGGCTATTATGATCTTTATGGCTCAGCTTCCGCATTTCGTTGGGGAATCTATGGCTATGTATATCATGACGGGTGGTGCTTTGCTAATTATTTATTTATTGCCGATGGTGATAAAAGTGATACCTTCTCCTCTCATTGCCATTATTGTCATGACGATCATTGCTGTATTTGGACATATTGATGTGAGAACGGTTGGAGATATGGGAGAGCTTCCTAGTTCTTTGCCTGCTTTTCTGATTCCTCAAGTACCGTTTAGCTGGGAGACACTTGCTATCATTTTTCCTTATTCTTTAGCGCTAGCGATGGTTGGTTTACTTGAGTCTCTTTTAACTGCACAGATTGTCGATGATATGACAGAGACGTCTAGTCGTAAGAACAAGGAAGCGAGAGGACAAGGGATTGCTAATGTGGTTGCAGGGTTCTTTGGTGGTATGGCTGGTTGTGCGATGATTGGTCAATCAGTGATTAACACGAAGGCAGGCGGGCGTGGCCGTCTTTCTACCTTTGTGGCAGGTGCATTTCTAATGGTACTGATTTTTGTACTCGGAGATGTGGTGGTTCAAATTCCAATGGCTGCTCTTGTGGCTGTGATGATCATGGTCTCCGTTGGGACATTCGATTGGAGTTCCTTTCAGCAGCTAAAAAAGAATCCGAAAACAGATTCTATTGTGATGATTGTCACGGTGGTGACGGTGGTGTTAACTCATGATTTATCAAAAGGTGTTTTTGCAGGTGTGCTGCTTAGTGCGGTATTCTTTGTGGCCAAAATATCGAAGCTTCATATTACCTCTACAGAAAGACAAGCAGGGACTTGGGTTTATCGAATTAAAGGTCAAATTTTCTTTGCATCTGTCACTGATTTCATTCAGGCGTTTCATCAGGGGACAGATCTCCAAGCCGTTGTGATTGATTTATCTGAAGCGCGTATATGGGATGAATCTGGCGTGGCAGCGATAGAACGTATAAAGGAGAAGTATCAAGCAGCTGGCGTACAAGTAGACATCGTTGGAATGGATACACAAAGTCGAAAACTTGTGAATCAGGTAAATGGTTCATAATAAGTTCTTTCTGTTTGTTACAATAGAAAAGGTAAGAAAGTGAAGGATGGGGGTGGCCGGCATGCTTGTGCGTTTGAACCAAGTGCTCGGCCGGATGATGCCGCTTATTACGCCCATTAGTGTGTTACTTGGTGTTTTATTAGCGGCTTATTTAAAGGATTTTACGTTTATGGTGCCTTGGGTATTTGCCATTATGACATTTTCAGGGAGCTTATCGTCTACTTTTTCATCTTTAAAACATACGGTGATGCATCCATTGCCTTTGATTTTATCGTTTATGATTTTGCATGTGCTGATGCCTCTTTATGCATGGTCAGCGGGGCATTTGATCTTTGCGGGTGATTCCATGACGATCACCGGTTTGACGCTTGCGATGGTGATTCCGACAGGTGTGTCTAGTTTAATATGGGCGGCGATGTATAAAGGAAATGTCGGGTTAACGTTATCTATTATTTTAATTGATACGTTGCTTTCGCCATTGATTGTGCCAGTAAGCTTGTCACTCTTCGTTGGTACACAGGTCCATATGGACATGTTTGCAATCATGAAAGGGCTGTTCGGTATGGTGGTGCTGCCCTCTATTTTAGGGATGCTCGTTCGTCAGTATGCAAAGCCATCGGTGACGAAAACATTGAGTCAGACCTTGGCTCCCTTTTCAAAATTAGGCTTGTTTGTTGTCGTATCGATTAACAGTTCTGTTGTCGCCCCATATTTGCGTGAACTGGATGCTGCATTTTTTAGCAAAGCAGCGACTGTCTTTTTCATTGCGATGAGTGGGTATGCTTTTGCGTGGTTGATTGGAAAGGTAATGAAATGTACTCAAGGAGAGATTGTGGCCATTGTGTATACAGGCGGCATGAGAAATATTAGTGCGGGAGCTGTGCTTGCTATTAGCTTTTTCCCGCCTGCTGTTGCGGTCCCTGTTGTGATTGGTATGCTGTTTCAGCAAGTACTTGCTGCCTTGTTTGGTTTCTTACTCAATCGCTTTGAGCTGAAAGCACCTGCTGTGACTAAATCTTTATCATGAAAAGACCTCCATCCTATGAGATGGAGGTCTTTTTGCGAATTAATAGATGAGATATTTCTTCCGTTTCTTTTCGAATGATTTGAGGTCATGATGATAGCGCTTCATGATGTGTTTGACAGAAGTACCTTGATTGATTTCTTCTTTGATCCAACCATTTCCGATGAGTTTATCAAAGCTGCCAGTTTGAAGGAACTGAAAGTCTTTTGGATATAAATCATGTATGGCTTTGAGGATGGATAACCCTGTTTTTACCGCTTCGAATGAAGAGCGGTCTGTGACGTATAGCTGCACACCGTGTGATAGCTTCCCTGCATGTTTAGAAAAAGTGGGGGTGAATGATACAGGTCTAAATTTTACACCCTTTAGTTTTAATTGATTTAAATGATCTGCTAGCTCATTGCTATTGATATATGGAGCGCCAATGAGCTCGAACGGTTTTGTTGTTCCTCTTCCTTCAGAGACATTTGTGCCTTCAATTAATCCTGTGGCGGGATATACAAAGGTACTATCCACTGTCGGCATATTAGGTGAAGGAAGGACGAACGGCAGCTTCGTGTCTTCAAACGTCATGGAACGCTTCCAATTTTTCATTTTAATGACTGTGACATCAGCATTGATATGAAACTCTTTGTTAAAGAATGTTGCTAGTTCACCAGTTGTCATCCCATGTCTTAATGGTATTGGATAGAGCCCTACAAAAGAAGCGTGCTCAGGTTCTAAGACAGGGCCTTCTACTTTTAGTCCGCCAATGGGGTTTGGACGGTCTAGGACAACAAAGGGAATGTTGTTTTCTTTCGCAGCCTCCATCGCATAGGCCATCGTGTAAATATAGGTGTAATAACGAGCGCCAACATCTTGGATATCAAACAGCAAGACATCTACATTTTTAAGCATGTCAGGCGTTGGTTTTCTTGTTTTTCCATAGAGAGAGTATACAGGAAGACCTGTTTTTTCATCGGTATAGGATTCGACGCCTTCTCCTGCTTGTGCATCTCCGCGCACACCATGTTCAGGTCCATATAGAGCAGTAAGCTTGATATTTGGATGCTCAAATAGGAGATCGACACTGCTTTTCATATTTGCATCAATACCAGTTGGGTTCGTAATGAGGCCGACCCTTTTCCCTTTTAACCATGAAAGATTGCCTGAGAGCAGTGTTTCAATCCCTGTTTTAACTGTTGCTTTTTTTCCTTTTGTATCTGTTCGTTCTTGGTTTGCGGGGGAGGCGGCAGTCAATGTACTCATTATGAGAATGCTTGCGAGTATGAAGCTTGCTGTTTTTTTCAAGAGAATCCCTCCTATTTGATCTGTTTCCCTTTCAAGTTAAGTCCATAGCCGAATGGATACAGGATTTGATTTTGATGAGTGACAGATGGGATATCTACAGGCAGTTTGCCTTTAGGTGATGCAGTGCCAAATATGACTTCTAACCCAGCAGGAATATTTGGCTGGTTAAATTGTCCGTTTGAGTAGCCTTTAAAACCGTAAACAGCTAGTAAGGCATCCGCCTCCTCAAAATTTGCCGCATCGTAAGGGTTTCTTAGGCTCATGATGACCATTTTTTTGTTTTGTGCTGCAGCTTCTTTCATGACAGCACGCGGGAAAGCCGTCGCCCATTTTTTCGGGTCCTGTACATTGTCATCAATTACACCATCATTCACAGCTGGGTCATTTTGGACAACGTAAGAGCCAGTAATCACATATTCAGCACCTTGTATGAGTTTGGCTGTTTCTTTGGTGAAGGTCTTTTCCGCAAAAGCATATGATTGGATACGTACAGGCTTGATCTTTTTTTGTTTGATCAGAGAGTCAATTGTGACAGACATAGCTTTTGTCTGATCTTCGTAAGGTGCCATGACCAAGATTTTGTCATTCTTTTTAGGCTTGAAAGGGAGGGTCTTATTGTTGTTTTTAAGCAGGGTGATCCCTTCACGTGCCATTTTTTGTTCTGCGTTCCGGTGCGACTTTTTCCCAACGACTTGAGTGGCTTTTTTGATTTTTTTCTCAAGGGTGATGGGTTTTTTGGAAGAGATGATGCCTCGTTTGATCTTCAATTGAAGGGTTTTTTCAACAGATTCGTTGATTTGAGACATCGGAATTTCTTTCTTTACAATTGCCTGTTTTACAGCATTGAACACATTCTCAAGGTTTTTCTCTGTTTTAAGAGAAGTGACTGGTGCTGGCATGAGGGCGATGTCGACGCCAGCCTTAATGGCCATCACTACGGCTTCTTCCTGTCCGAAGTTATCTGCAATCGCTTTCATATTTAGGGCATCTGTTACGACAACTCCTTGAAAGCCCATCTCTTCTTTTAATAAGTTTGTGATGACTTTTTTGGATAAGGTTGCTGGAACCATGATGTCCTCGCCATCTTTTTTGCTTTTATACGTTGTATTATCAATAGCAGGAAATTGAACATGAGCGGTCATGACCATATCCGCACCAGCGTTGATCGCTTGTTGAAACGGATACAGCTCCACCTTTTTAAGACGATCGAGATCATGTTCTACGAGCGGCAAGCCGTAGTGACTATCGACGGCTGTATCACCATGTCCCGGGAAATGCTTAAGTGTCGAAATGGTCTTTTCCTTTTGAAGTCCCTTCATGGTTTGAAGACCAAGCCTTGTGACAAGAGCAGGATCGGAGCTAAAGGAACGGACACCAATGACGGGGTTGTTTGGGTTATTATTCACATCTAGCACAGGAGAGAAGTTTGTATTGATCCCTAGTGCGTTTAATTCTTTACCGATGATTTTTCCTGTGTCGTATGCGTTTTTCTTGCTTCTTGAGGCACCAATCGACATATTTCCTGGGAAATGTGTTCCCTTTTGTAATCTTGTGACGATTCCACCTTCTTGATCAATTGAAATGAGTAATGGAATCTTTGGTGATGCTTTTTGAAATTCATGGGTGAGTTTGACGGTTTGTTTCGTATCAACGACATTCTCCGCAAATAAGATGACACCGCCCAGATGATATTTTTCTACAAGATGGGATACTTCTTTATTCATCTTTGTTAAGCCTGTAGGTGCGGATTCATCTTTTGTCTGCCAATTACGAAAGTCTGGCATAAGCATTTGACCTATCTTTTCATCCAAAGACATGTTTTGTACCATTTGTTTTGCGGTTGGAAGAGGCGCAGAGCTAACCTTTTCCGTTGGAATGGAAGAGGTTAGCAGAGCTAAAACCAAAGCAGCGGGGAAAAGTGCTTTTAACATCGAATTCCTCCTTTTACTTAAAAGATTCGTAGATGGCGGTCATGATGCTTCCGTAAGTGCCAGTTGGGAAAAGGTCACCTTCAAATTGATTTGGGTTGGTTTCAGGTGAAACGACAGGCGAATGTTTCTTATTTGTCAGTAAGACGATACCTAGATTATGTTTTGGATCAATCAAAGTCATGGTTCCGGTCCAGCCAGTATGTCCATAGGCTTCGTTACTAGCATATTTTCCAAACATCCATTCCATGTCAGTATGACCGTTTTTACGCCAGCCTAGCCCGTATGTTGGGTTTGTATCAGAAGAGGCTGTAAAGAGATCGATAGAAGCTTGATCAAAGATGGTGGTTTTTCCATAGCCTCCTTTGTTCAGCATGAGCTGGAGCAGCACGGCCATATCGGATATGTTAGAGAAAAGTCCAGCATGACCAGAAATCCCTGCCATTGAGTAATATGCTTTCTCATCGTGGACTTCGCCTAGCAGGGTGTACCTGCGAATGTTTTCAAAATCAATGACACCATCTCGCGAATTACCTAAACGTTCGGTTGCTGCAAAATGCTTCGGTTTGAATCCTTTTTGCAGTGGATTGAACATTGTGTGTTTGAGACCTAGCGGCCGATAGATTGTCGATTCTACATATTGATCAAGAGGCATACCTGTTTTTTTCTCAATGATCATGCCTAACAGCATGTAATCAATGTCACTATAAATGTGCTGGGTGCCTGGTTTGTATTGTAGAGGCACCTTCGGCAGCCATTTCATCGTTGTCTTTCTATCTTGAGAGTAAAAGGTGCCGGCTGCTTCTTTGCTATAAAATAAGACACTGGAAGGGAGTCCGGCAGAATGGGTCAGAAGATCTTTTACACGGAGCTGATCTTTGCCGGTTACCTTTGCATCTGGTTCATCTTTAAAATCTGGCAGGATGGCTTGTATTTTTTCGTTCACATTCAGTTTTTTCTCGTAGACAAGCTTTTGCAGGGCATAGTTGGTCGCATACATTTTGGTATTGGATGCTAAGTCGAACAGAGTATTCTTTTTCATTTTCTTATAGGATTTGAGTTCCGTTGTGCCTTCGTATTTTTGCCTGTAGCCATAGGCTTTTTGATGAACGATTTTTCCGTCTTTGATAATGATGAGTGCAGCTCCTGGAAAACCTGCTTTGATATCGTTTTGAATCATGTGATCAACCTTCCTAAGCTGCCTAGAAGAAAAACCAACTTGTTCCGGTCGTTTTGCCTTTTTTAAGACGGGATATTCTTCAGGTGCTGTTTTAGACAAAGACGATACAGGATGGGAGCTAGTTGCAAATGTTTGTGCTGGTAATCCAAGGAGCATGAGCAGACTTGTTATTAAGAGAAAGTATTTCTTCAAGAGTTAGACCTCCTATTGCTTATTTTTCCTCAAATTCAACAGCCATATCATCATGAAAACCAAATAAGTATGTGAAAATAAATCCAGCGACATATGCAATGAAGAGTCCGATTAAGTAAAGAAGCATTTGATGTGTGTGAACAATAAAGGTTAATGGAAGACCTGATACACCAATCGCTTTGGTTGCAATTTGAAAGTAGGCTTGAAATGCTCCGCCGATTCCAGCGCCAAGACAAGCGGTGAGAAATGGTCGTCCCAGCGGGAGTGTGACACCGAAAATGAGTGGTTCACCAATGCCGAGCATCCCTGAAGGAAGTCCACCGGCGATAGCTCTTTTGAGTTTTTTCTTTTTTGTTTTCATATAAATGGCGAATGCGGCACCTACCTGTCCGGCACCGCCCATAGCGAGAATCGGCAAAAGCGGGTCATCTCCTATGGAATTGATGAGTTCCATATGAATCGGTGTCAGTCCTTGGTGAAGTCCTGTTACAACAAGTGGAAGGAAGGTCGCACCAAGAACAAATCCAGCGAAGATTCCGCCCATATTTAATAGATAAGTTAATCCTGAGGTAATGGCATCCGATATAAATCCGCCGACTGGCATGAAGACAACGTACGTAAAAATGCCTGTAATAAGTAGTGTGATGGTTGGTGTGACGATGATATCAAGTGATTGCGGGACGAAGCGTCTGATTCTTGTTTCCACAAGTGCCATAAAGATGGCGGCTAGAAGAACACCGATAAGTCCGCCTCTGCCTGGTAGAATATTTGTGCCAAATAGCATTATGTCTGCGGAGGCTGGGTTAATAATGAGGATTCCAGCTAATGCGCCTAATGCAGGAGAGCCCCCAAACTCCTTTGCGGCATTTGTTCCGACTAATATACCGAGATATGCGAACAACCCTGAACCAATAACGGTTAAAATGATCGCCGCTTGAGATTTTTCATCAAGCCAGCCCGCTTGCACGATAGCTTTTGTAATCCCAGTAATAAGACCTGATGCAACAAGTGCTGGAATGATAGGAATAAAAATGCTGGCAATTCGTCGTAAGAACAGCTTGAACGGTGTGCGGTTCTTTTGTGAAATGGCTTGCTTGTTTTTTTGTGCTTCGTTGTTTAAATCATAGGATCCAGAGGCATTTAGCAGTTGTTCAAATGCACTTGATACTTGGTTGACAACACCAGTACCTAAGATAATTTGCAGCGTTTCTGCCTCGACGACTCCAATGACGCCATCGAGTTCTTTGATTGCATTGATCTGAACTTGTTCATTGTCAATCGGTGTAATTCGGAGACGCGTCATACAATGTGTATGGGAAGAAATGTTTTCAGAACCACCACAGAGAGAAAGAATGTCTTTCGCCAACTGCTGATATTTCGTTTGATGACTCATGTTGAATCCCCCTTTGTTTTTCGTTTCATGGAGCGGGTGGCATGTCTTGTTTTGTCAATATATTGCGCTGTCTCTTCATATTGACGGGAAGCTAAGCTGAGGAACAAGACATCAATTAAGTAGAGCTGTGCCATTCTAGAGGAAGTGGCTGCACTGCGAAAAGGTGCTTCATTGGAACCGGACGTCGATAGATGAACGTCACATAAGGCAGAAACGCTTGTTTGACCTGGATGCGTCAAGGCAATGGTTTTCACTTGATTGTCTTTTGCGAGCTGAAGGGCTTGAATGATGTCTAACGTTTCTCCTGAAAAGGATATACCGAACACGATGTCATTCTTTCCTGCATTTGCGATGACCGTTGATGCGATGTGCATGTCAGTGAAGGCAGTCGCTGCATAATTGATTCTGAGAAATTTCTGCTGGGCATCCGCTGCGACGATGCCAGATGCACCGACGCCGATAAAATGGATTTGGTTTGCATGCAGCAGTAATTGAACAGCTTTTTCTAACGCATCTGCATTTAAAATAGAAGCAGTGTCCTTAATCGATTGAATCGAGTTTCCTGCTGTTTTTTGAATAATGGATTCAATCGGTTCATCTTGTTCAATATCACGGTAGCCTTGTTTATCGCTATGCATCAAGTCGCCTGCGATCCGCATTTTTAAATCGTGATAGCCATCCAGCCCGAGAGATTTACAAAGGCGGATGACTGCAGAGCTGCTTGCACCGGCTGCCTGACTGATCTCGTGTACTGTGCTTTTAATGACTTTGTCAGGATGGGCAAGGATATAGTCTGCAATGATTTTTTCAGATTGGGGGAGCTTTGCTTTCATTGTGTGTAGTAGGGTGAGTCCACCTGCTGACATGAGCTCTGCCTCCTTTAGGATTGATGATGTGCGATGGCTTTGTCGATATGACCATTCGTTTTGTTGAGTAAATCCTTGGCTGCTTTCTTGTCTGTGTTTGTTTGGAGCATGACGATGGCAGTTTTGACTTCTAAGTCTGCCGAATCAAGCGTTTTTACGGCTTGTTCGTAGGAAGCGTTTGTCACATGTTGAATGATGGTGATAGCGCGTTCTTTTAATTTATGATTGCTGACTTTTACATCAACCATCAAGTTTTCATATACTTTCCCTTGTCTGATCATGACAGAGGTGGAAAGCATATTTAAAATCATTTTATGAGCGGATGCGGCTTTCATTCGTGTTGACCCTGTGATAGCTTCTGGTCCTACAACGACTTCAATGGCGCAGTCTGCCAGTTCGCTAATTTTTGCCTGTTCATTACAGCTGAGGGCTACTGTTTTTGCGCGGATGGATTTAGCATAGTTTAAAGCGCCAATGATGTAGGGTGTCCTGCCGCTTGCGGCGATACCGACGACTGTATCTTTTGATGTTAGGTGAATGTGTACTAAATCCTGTTTGCCGGCTTCTTCACTGTCTTCCACATCTTCGGCAGCATGTGAAAAAGCAGAGTCTCCGCCTGCCATGATGCCGACAATCACATCAGGTGAGACGCTATAGGTAGGAGGACATTCGACAGCATCCATCACGCCAAGTCTGCCGCTTGTCCCGGCCCCTAAATAAACGAGTCTGCCCCCATTTGAAATGGATTCATAGGCGAAGTCACTTGCTGTTTTGACATGTGGTAGGACACGGTTCACAGCTTGAGCGACCTTCATATCTTCTTCATTGATCATCTGGAGTATTTCAAGCGGATCTGCTTGTGATATTCCTATTGTGTTAGGATTTCTTGATTCTGTTGTCAAAGAACGCAATTGAGATGGCTGCATGCGACATTCCTCCTTATTTCTTCATTTTCAGTATATTCAGTATGATATGAAATTTCAACATTATATTTAAATACTGAAATTATATTTCAAACAAAAAGTAGTGCTAATTGAAGGTAAATAGTTAGAAAATAAAAAAAATAAAAATCCCCTTTACAAAAGGGGGACAACCTGTATATAATAACTTTTGTCAGCTTCACGGAAACAGTCAAACTTGACAAATTGGCCCGTTGGTCAAGCGGTTAAGACACCGCCCTTTCACGGCGGTAACACGGGTTCGAATCCCGTACGGGTCACCATGATGTGGAGGATTAGCTCAGCTGGGAGAGCATCTGCCTTACAAGCAGAGGGTCGGCGGTTCGAGCCCGTCATCCTCCACCATATGCCGGTGTAGCTCAACTGGTAGAGCAACTGACTTGTAATCAGTAGGTTGGGGGTTCAAGTCCTCTTGCCGGCACTGTTTTTTCTTTATCAATTCCATATGTGGAGGGGTAGCGAAGTGGCTAAACGCGGCGGACTGTAAATCCGCTCCCTCCGGGTTCGGCGGTTCGAATCCGCCCCCCTCCACCATTTTTGGGCTATAGCCAAGCGGTAAGGCAACGGACTTTGACTCCGTCATGCGTTGGTTCGAATCCAGCTAGCCCAGTTAAGACACCTTTTTTAAAAAGGTGTCTTTTTTTTATGTTGGCAGGCGGAATGTATAACTATTCAAAATATTGTTGAGTTGAGTCAGAAGGCATCAAGAAAGTAAACTATAAGCATGAACGGAAAGGGGATGTACATATGGGAGATCAAAAGAAGGTCACGATTATCGGGGTGCCGATGGATTTAGGGCAAATGAGAAGGGGCGTCGACATGGGACCGAGTGCGATTCGGTGTGCAGGCGTAAAAGAAAAATTGGAATCGCTTTCATTTGATGTGGAGGATCTCGGAGATATTCCGGTTGAACAAAGAGATGATGAAAAGGGTTTATATACAAGTGAAAAGCTAAAAAATTTAACGGAGAATGCTGGTGCGAATCAGCTGCTCGCTGAGAAGGTTGACAGTATTGTGCAATCAGGTTCATTCCCGCTCATTTTAGGCGGTGATCATAGCATTGCCATTGGCACACTTGCAGGTGTATCCAAGCATTATGAAAACTTAGGTGTCATTTGGTATGATGCACACGGTGATTTAAATACAGAGGAAACCTCTCCTTCTGGAAATATACATGGTATGCCGCTTGCAGTCAGTCTCGGCCTTGGCCATGCTGATTTAACGAACATTGGCGGTTATTCTCCAAAATTGAAGCCTGAGAATGTTGTTTTAATTGGTGCTCGATCCTTAGATGAAGGAGAGCGGGCATTGATAAGAGAGAAAGGTATTAAAGTGTATACGATGCATGAAATAGATCGTTTAGGAATGACAAGGGTGATGGAGGAAGCCATTTCATATTTAAAGGAAAGAACGGATGGTGTCCACCTGTCGCTTGATTTAGATGGATTAGATCCAGCGGAGTGTCCTGGTGTAGGAACTCCTGTGGCGGGCGGCATTAGTTATCGGGAGAGTCATCTTGCTATGGAGCTTTTAGAGGAAGCGGGTATTTTGACTTCCGCTGAATTTGTTGAGGTGAATCCGGTTTTGGATGAAAAAAATAAAACAGCCGAGGCAGCTGTTGCGTTGATTGGTTCGTTAATGGGCGAAAAGCTATTGTAGAGCGGGACTTGTTCCCGTTCTTTTTTGTTTTGGATAAATTTAAGGATATATTAAGGTTTTTACTGGTGGATATGCGTAACACGCTGTCAAAAATTTGTTACACTATTTTTTAGAGGAGAATGAAACCTTTTGGAAAGAGGTTCGTATACATAAAGACCGGTGAAGGCAGAGGTTGAATATACTATGGACACAATGATTAAAAAGAGAATTAAGCAATTGAAAAAAGGCGACCAGAACGCATTTGCAGACATCGTAGACCTGTATAAAGACAAAATTTATCAGCTGTGCTATCGTATGCTTGGGAATGCACACGAAGCAGAGGATATTGCACAGGAGGCGTTTATTCGTGCCTATGTGAATATTGAAAGCTTTGATGTGAATCGTAAGTTTTCTACGTGGCTGTACCGCATTGCAACCAACCTGACCATCGATCGTATTCGCAAAAAAAAGCCGGATTATTATTTAGATGCAGAGGTGGCAGGAACAGAAGGATTGAATATGTATTCTCAAATTGCTGCTGATGGCATTTTGCCAGAGGAAGAGGTGGTGTCTCTTGAATTATCGAGTACCATTCAGCAAAAAATTCTAAGATTACCCGATAAATATCGTTCGGTCATCGTATTAAAGTATATTGATGAACTCTCGTTAAAAGAAATTAGTGAGATTCTAAATATACCAGTTGGTACGGTGAAAACGAGAATACACAGGGGTAGAGAGGCTCTCCGGAAACAGTTGAGAGACCTTTGAGTGAGGTGATTTTGATGAGTTGTCAGGAAAAAATCGTCCTGCTTATGCATCAGTATTTAGACGGGGACATTGAGCCCCAAGACGAAAAAGAATTAAAAAGCCACCTGCAATCGTGTGAGGAGTGCCGTACTCATTTTCAACAAATTGAGAAATCCATCGCGCTTGTGCAGAGTACATCTCATATAGAAGCACCAACTGATTTCACTGCAAAGGTGATGGCAGGTCTTCCAAAGGAAAAAAAGCGTGTGTCGATTCAAAGGTGGATCAAAGCTCATCCGCTGATGGTGGCCGCTGCCCTCTTTCTCATTTTGATGGGAGGCAGTTTGTTTACAAGCTGGAATACCGATCATAATTTCAGTGTGTCGAAGCAGCCGAATCTCGTCGTTGTAAATGATACAGTGACCGTACCTAAAGGGGAAACCGTAAAAGGTGATGTCACTGTCAAAAATGGCAAGCTGATTGTAGAAGGCAAGGTTGATGGAAATGTCACCGTCGTCAATGGGGAACAGCTGACTGCTTCTGCCGGACAAGTCACTGGTCAAATTAATGAAATTAATGAAGTGTTTGATTGGATTTGGTACAAAATGAAATCCACAGCACAAAATGTGATGCGGGTCATTGGACCAGAGGAGCAAAAGTAATCATACGGGTCGAGAGCAGTCTCTTTAGGGACTGCTCTTTTTCTATATAATAGGTCAGAATGTATGCGAACTAGCACGCCAGCCATATATGGCAACTGTTTTCCTTGCTGAAACAAAATGTGATATAATAGCCACGCTATGTATTTACACATAGGCTCTTTTTTATTAAAAATGCATCAAACGAAGAATAACTGAAAATTCTGGAGGACGAGGAAATGGCTTTAGGGGATATTCCTTTTTTGCAGTACCTCGGTAATGCTGTTGATATTCTCGTTGTTTGGTATGTGATATATAAATTAATGATGGTCATCCGCGGAACAAAAGCGGTTCAGCTTTTAAAGGGAATTGTGGTCATTGTTCTCGTCAGGATGGGAAGTGCGTATCTCGGTCTTAACACACTTCAATGGCTGATGGATCAAGCGATTACGTGGGGATTCCTTGCGATCATTATTATTTTTCAGCCAGAGCTAAGGAGAGCGCTTGAGCAGCTTGGGCGCGGCCGTTTCTTCTCAAGAAGCGGGACACCTGTAGAGGAACAGCAGCAGAAAACGATCGAGGCAATTACAAAAGCAATTAACTATATGGCAAAACGCAGAATCGGCGCGCTGCTGACAATTGAGCGTGATACTGGGATGAATGATTACATAGAGACTGGAATTCCTTTGAATGCAAAGGTGAGTTCAGAGCTGCTCATTAATATTTTCATTCCAAATACACCGCTTCATGACGGTGCTGTCATTATGAAGCGTGATGAAATTGCAGCTGCGGCTTGTTATTTACCGCTGTCAGAAAGTCCTTTTATCTCAAAGGAACTAGGGACGCGTCATAGGGCGGCAGTCGGAATTAGCGAAGTGACAGACAGCTTGACCGTCATCGTTTCTGAGGAGACAGGCGGCATTTCTGTCGCAAGAAATGGTGATCTCCACCGAGAATTGACAGAAGAAGCGCTTGAAGAAATGCTGGTTGCTGAATTTAGTAAGAACAGCAAAGATGCTTCCTCGACCAAATGGTATTGGAGGGGCAAGAAAAATGGATAAGATTTTGAATAATCGCTGGGCCGTAAAGCTTCTTGCATTGGTCTTCGCTTTATTGCTGTATGGTGCAGTCAATTCAGCGCAAGCGCCCACGCCGAAAAAAATCGGTGAATCCTTTTTCCCAACATCGACGACAGATGAAGCAACCCTGACTGACATTCCTGTTAAAGCGTATTATGATGATGAGAAGTACGTCGTCACTGGTGTGCCGCAAACAGTTAATGTGACGATTAAAGGGTCAACGAGTGCTGTGAAAACAGCAAGACAAACAAAGAATTTTGAAATATATGCAGATATGCAGAATTTATCCACTGGTACCCATAAAGTGGAGCTGAAGGCAAGAGATGTATCAAAAGGACTCACGCTATCGATCAATCCATCTGTGACGACGGTGACGATACAAGAAAAAACAACAGCAGAATTTCCTGTTGAAACCGAATTTTATAATCAAAATAAAATCAAAGACGGCTATTCACCTGAACAGCCTATTGTGAACCCGAAAAAAGTCACAGTCACTGGTTCTAAGGACGTGATCGACAAAATTTCTGTCATTAAAGCATTTGTGAACCTGGAGGATGTCGATCAGCAAATTGAAAAGGAAGCGAAGCTCACTGTGTATGATAGCAGCGGGAACGAGCTGCCAGTCGAATTGAGTCCGTCTGTGGTGAATATTACAGTTCCCATCTCAAGTCCAAGCAAAAAGGTTCCGTTTAAAATAGAGCGGACTGGCAGTTTGCCGGATGGGATCAGTATCTCAAGTATTGAGACAAGCCCGAGTGAGGTCACAGTGTACGGCTCTCAAAAAGTGCTGGATTCGCTTGATTTTATTGATGGCGTCAAGCTGGACCTAAGCAAGATCAAAGATGATACGGAGATTGATGCCGACATTCCCCTGCCAGATGGTGTGAAAAAGGTATCGCCCGAAACAGTGAAGATCAAAGTGAAGGTTGCAACAGCGCAAGAAAAAAAGATCGATAATGTACCAATCTCTGTCGTAGGTCTGAGCAAGGATCTCACCTCTGATTTTGTGACCCCATCTTCTGGACGGCTCACATTAACAGCAAAGGGATCAAAGAGTGCGATTGATAAACTAAAGGCTTCAGATGTTGAAGCCTATATCAATGTCGGGGACTTGAACGAAGGAACACATGAGGTCACAGTTCAAGTGAACGGTCCTCAAAATGTGACGTGGACATTATCGAGATCAAAGGTCAAAGTGAAACTGACTTCTACTGAGACAGAAGATCAGCCAGCGTCTACAAATGATCAGAAGAAGCCATCTTCTGATGACGGTGATCAGGTAGAGAAGAGTAAAGAAGAAACCACGCAAGATAAAGCAAAGAAAGAATCAAGTCAAAGACAGCGGATCAAAGAAGATAAAAAAGAGGACGAAGCGTCCTCTTGAATGGTAAAAAAGGAGCGATTGAAACATGGGCAAGTACTTTGGAACTGATGGTGTAAGGGGTGTGGCGAATAGCGAATTAACGCCAGAGCTCGCATTTAAAATTGGGAGATTTGGCGGCTATGTGCTCACGAAGGATAAAGAACGTCCAAAGGTACTCGTTGGGCGAGACACACGTGTATCCGGTCATATGCTAGAAGGAGCGCTCGTTGCAGGCTTACTTTCAATTGGGGCTGAAGTGATGCGTTTAGGTGTGATCTCAACACCTGGCGTGTCTTATTTGACGAAAGCAATGGATGCAGAAGCGGGTGTCATGATCTCTGCTTCTCACAACCCAGTTCAAGACAACGGGATTAAATTCTTTGGCGGTGACGGCTTTAAGCTGTCTGATGAACAGGAGAATGAAATCGAGCAGCTGATGGATCAGCCGGTCGATCAATTGCCACGCCCAGTTGGAGCGGATCTTGGAACGGTGAATGACTACTTTGAAGGCGGTCAGAAATACTTACAATTCTTGAAGCAGACAGCAGACGAGGATTTCACAGGTATTCACGTATCGCTTGACTGTGCACATGGTGCAACCTCTTCTCTAGCGACACATTTATTTGCGGATTTAGATGCGGATGTGTCCACAATGGGAACATCACCAAACGGATTGAATATCAATGATGGTGTAGGCTCAACTCATCCAGAGGCGCTTTCTGCTTTTGTAAGGGAGAAGGGTGCAGATATTGGTCTTGCGTTTGATGGTGACGGCGACCGTTTAATTGCGGTCGATGAAAAAGGTGATATTGTAGACGGCGATCAAATTATGTACATATGTGCACGTTATTTGAAGGGCGAAGGCCGATTAAAGGATGACACTGTTGTTTCCACGGTCATGAGTAACCTAGGTTTCTATAAAGCGCTCGAGAAACAAGGCATTAAGAGCATCCAAACCGCTGTTGGTGACCGTTATGTGGTTGAAGCGATGAAAAAGGATGGGTATAATGTCGGTGGTGAGCAATCAGGCCACTTGATTTTCCTTGATTACAATACGACAGGTGATGGCATGCTTTCTGCGATCATGCTTGTCAATACACTCAAAGCAACAGGAAAAACATTGTCAGAGCTAGCAGCTGAAATGGAGAAATTCCCGCAGCTTCTAGTGAATGTGAAAGTGTCTGATAAATATAAAGTAGAAGAAAATGAAAAAGTAAAAGCAGTGATTCAAGAGGTTGAAAAAGAGATGAACGGTGACGGCCGTATTCTTGTTCGTCCATCTGGAACAGAGCCGCTTGTACGTGTCATGGCAGAGGCGAAAACAAAAGAGCTATGTGATGAATATGTGACTAGAATTACCGCTGTTGTGAAGGAAGAAATGGGTATTGAGTAATAGATAGCAAAGCAAATCGCTAGCAGCGGTTTGCTTTTTTTTCGAATAAACGTCATAAATGGATGGATTTGTACGAATCTTATATGCGAGGGCAATTCACTGTTGTCTTCATACATAAGAGAGCACATCAAAGGTAGAACGAGACAAGCCTCATCGCATATATTGTATGGAGGTCTTACTTTCTTGAAAGGGATCACCCGCTACATTGTGATTGACGGAGGTCAGACCTTATAGTACAATCATCCTTGTGTTACTGGATTTTTATTCTATCAGGAAAGGCAGGGTAGATGTTCAGAAACTCTCTTATAATTATAGCGCCCGAACTAAGCGATCGGACGAAAGATGCTTAGTTGACGAGGATGGAGGTTATCGAATTTTCGGCGGATGCCTCCCGGCTGATCAAAAAAGAGATCACAGCCGTAAGTGTTTCTTTAAAGCAAAGAGGTGACTCTTTGTACAAAGGGAATACACATGATCTCCCAAATTAAACATGTAGAGAGGGACGAAGAAATGTCCCTTCTATTGTAGTAGGCTTTCTTTGTCCCTTTTACATGATCGGGAGGAAGAATATTTATGTGTGGAATCGTAGGTTATATTGGTCAGAATGATGCGAAGGAAATCTTATTAAAGGGTTTAGAGAAGCTTGAGTACCGTGGGTATGACTCAGCTGGTATCGCTGTGGCAAACGAAGAAGGCGTGCATGTGTTCAAAGAAAAAGGACGTATCGCTGAGCTTCGTGAAGTTGTTGATGCAAACGTAGCATCTTCAGCTGGAATCGGACATACACGCTGGGCAACACACGGTGTACCAAGCCATCTAAATGCGCATCCGCATCAAAGTGCTTCTGGCCGTTTTACGCTTGTTCATAACGGTGTCATCGAGAACTATGTACAATTGACACGCGAATATTTACAAGACGTCACACTAAAAAGCGACACAGATACAGAGGTTGTTGTTCAAGTCATCGAACAATTTGTGAACAGAGGTCTTGATACAGAGGAAGCTTTCCGTCAAACGCTTCTTCAACTAAAAGGCTCTTACGCAATTGCTCTTTTCGATAACGAAAACAAAGAAACAATCTATGTGGCGAAAAACAAAAGCCCATTATTGGTTGGTTTCGGAGAAGATTTCAACGTTGTCGCTTCTGACGCAATGGCGATGCTTCAAGTAACAAACGAATATGCGGAATTAATGGATAAAGAAATGGTCATTGTCACAAAAGACGAGGTTATCATCAAAAACCTTGACGGTGATATCATGACACGTCCTTCTTATATCGCTGAGCTAGATGCAAGCGACATCGAGAAAGGCACATATCCTCACTACATGTTAAAAGAAACGGATGAGCAGCCGCTTGTCATGCGCAAAATCATCCAAGAATATCAAGACGAAAACGGCAAGCTGTCAGTCGCTGGCGATATTGCAAGCGCAGTAGCAGAAGCAGACCGCATTTACATCGTGGCTTGTGGAACGAGCTACCATGCAGGGCTTGTTGGTAAACAATATATTGAAGACTGGGCAAAAGTACCTGTAGAAGTCCATGTAGCAAGTGAATTCTCTTACAACATGCCGCTTCTATCGAAAAAGCCGTTGTTCATCTTCCTTTCTCAATCTGGGGAGACTGCGGACAGCCGTGCTGTCCTTGTTCAAGTCAAAGAGCTTGGTCATAAAGCATTAACGATCACAAACGTACCAGGATCTACGCTTTCTCGTGAAGCGGACTTCACATTGCTTCTTCATGCAGGACCAGAAATCGCAGTGGCTTCAACAAAAGCCTACACAGCGCAAATCGCTGTTCTTGCGATCCTTGCATCCGTTGCAGCTGAATTAAATGGTCAATCTCTTGACTTTGATCTTGTGAAAGAGCTTGGGATTGTGGCAAATGCAATGGAAGCCCTTGTCGATCAAAAGGATGAAATGGAACAAATCGCTCGTGACTTCTTCACAGTGACACGTAACGCATTCTTTATCGGAAGAGGACTTGATTACTATGTGTGCCTTGAAGGCTCACTAAAACTAAAAGAGATCTCTTACATCCAAGCAGAAGGATTTGCTGGCGGAGAACTCAAACACGGCACAATTGCTTTAATTGAAGAAGGCACACCGGTCATTGCCCTTGCAACACAAGAGCACGTGAACCTCAGCATTCGCGGGAACGTCAAAGAAGTCGTTGCACGTGGTGCAAACCCATGTGTCATCTCACTAAAAGGCCTAGAAGACGAAGGCGACCGTTTCGTCCTTCCAGCTGTACACCCAGCACTTGCACCACTTGCATCTGTTGTCCCATTACAGCTGATCGCTTACTACGCAGCCCTTCACCGCGGGTGTGATGTGGATAAACCACGTAACCTTGCGAAGAGTGTGACGGTGGAGTAGGTTTTAAATAAAATCTGATTTTTTAAACCCCTTTAGATATAATTATCTAAAGGGGTATTTTTGTGTCTAAAGAACTAAATGAAATGAAAGATAGATTCGATAAGATCTTACATGTTCAAGGGAGCAGAATCGTTATGAGTGAATATTTAAAAAAGGAGAAACGGGGAATTATTTTTTTCTTCATCGTTTATATTGCATTGTTTATAAGCTCTTATTTGTTGATTGGCGGGCCTGCTACCGTGGAAGGACCGATTTGTGTATTTCTAGGATTCTGTTTCGTTCAATTTCATAAATATAGAGCCTTCAAAAAAGATGCAGGTAATAAAAAGGGAATAGGCATACTAAGAGAGCAGCATATAGAGAAGGCCATACAGCTTGAATATTTTAAAAAGAAAGCGAGAAAAACACATGACCAAACCTAAAATCTATACAATGAGCTTTGCAAAAGTCTATCCTCTCTATATCGCAAAGGCAGAGAGAAAAGGACGAACAAAGGCTGAAGTCGATACTATTATTTGTTGGTTAACAGGGTACAGTCCGGAAGAGCTGGAGGAACGGGTGGATCAAAAGATAGATGTTGAAAACTTCTTTGCGGAGGCTCCAGAGCTTCATCCTTCTCGCAGTTTAATCAAAGGAGTCATTTGTGGTGTTCGAGTAGAAGACATTGAGGAAGAAACCATGAAAAATATTCGGTATCTAGATAAGCTGATTGATGAGTTAGCGAAAGGAAAGACGATGGAAAAAATTTTGCGAGGTTCATCATGACCATCACAAGCAAGCCCAGTGAATAACCTTCACTGGGCTTTTTTATATTTATAGACCATTCGACCAATAAAAATAAAATCCATTTGAACGAATTCCCTCTTCGTGTCGTCAAAAGAAGTGATATCAAAAACAAATTGGCGTTTGAAAAGGGAGTGGCGTGATGGACATGAAGATGATTTTACCTCTCATTTTGCTGCAAGCCATTTTAATGGTGATTGGATTGTTTGATTTGCTGAAAAGAGATCCATCGAGAATCAGGGGAGAGGTGAAGTGGGTTTGGGCTTTGGTGATTGTTTTTGTGGCGAGTGCCGGTCCTATTGCGTATTTCATTTTTGGCCGTAAACAATCTTAAAAGGGGGAATTCGCTTGAATATGCTGGAGTGTCATGAACTGACGAAATCGTATGGTCGGCATGAAGTGTTAAAAGATGTTTCGTTTTCTGTTGGGGAGGTTGGATGTGTCGGCTTTTTAGGAGCCAATGGAGCTGGTAAGACTACGACGATTCGAATTTTGACGGGGCTTGCTCGTCCTACGACTGGTGTCGTGAAGGTGGCGGGTATGGATGTGACGAAGGACATGGATGACATCAGTCATGTGATTGGCTATTGTCCGCAGCAGCCTGCATTTTATCAAGATATGACGGGGCAGGAGTGGATGCATTGGGTTGGCGGATTATTTCATTTAGAGAAAAACATCATTCGTTCCAAAACAGATGAATTGTTGAAACTTTGCCGCATATACGAGGCGAAGGATCGTGCCATTGGCAGCTATAGCGGAGGCATGAAGCAGAGGCTTGCCATTGCGCAGGCACTGATCAACAGCCCGAAGGTTCTCATCTTGGATGAACCTGTGTCGGCACTTGATCCTATGGGGAGAAAAGACGTCCTGATTTTGATTGAGCGTCTAAAGCATGAGATGCTGATCTTTATGTCGACCCATATTTTAGATGATATTGAGCGGGTGGCGGATCATATTATCATGATCAACAGCGGCAAAATTGAGATGTCCTCTTCGATGAAACAGATCAAAGAAGACTATATCCAGCCAGTGATTGAATTTCAATTAGAACAACAGAATACGAAATTAGTGGCTTTGTTAAAAGAGCGGGATTGGGTGGAGGAATGCTTTGAGACAGGAGAGGCTTATCAGGTGCGAGTGAACAATCAACAAAGGGCATTGAAGGAGTTGCCTCGTCTGATCACTGAATCTGGCGGTGTTCTCCTCCATTATCGCCTATCTAAGCTGACGCTTGAAGATATTTTCATGAAGGTTGTGACGGCATGATGATGTTGAAAAAGGAATTTAGGGAGTTATTCACTAGTTATAAAATGTTGTTTGTACCAATCATTTTTACGATTTTAATGATCACACAACCTATTACACTCAAAATGCTGCCAGATCTATTGTCGAAATCAGCGAATTTACCTGAAGGCTCCACATTTTATATACCAGAGCCTAGCGCTGGTGAGGCTTTAGCGAGTGCATTGAGTAAATTTGATACACTCGGCGTGTTCATCCTGATTATGATCGTGATGGGGACGATCGCTGGAGAGCGTGCCTCTGGTGTGACGGCCATGATTATGGTGAAGCCGATCAGTCGAATGAGTTATTATGTCTCGAAAATTTGTGCCTATTCTTGTTTGACTTTGTTTAGTTTGGTAGTGGCAGTGCTTGTGTCCGTTTATTATGTGGATATTCAATTTGGGCATGTGGATTGGGTCAATGTCGTAAAAGGAACACTTCTTTATTATCCCAATTTATTGCTGATTGTCGTGTCGACCATTTGTGCTTCGGCATTCTTTACGCGTTCCGTCACAGCTGGCGGTGTGTCGCTTTTGATCAACCTTATTTTATTTACCGTTCCTTCATTTTATGAGGATACATTAGGGAAGTTTGCACCGAAAGGCGTCACAAGTGCGGCTGAGGAGATGATTCATAGAGGGACTTATTCGGATCAGGCACTTACAAGCTTTCTAGGTGTATCGGTATTGATTGGTTTCTTTTTTCTCATTGGATGGTTTCTTTTTAGAAGACAAGAATTATAGAATTAATGGGGAAAATATCGAAGTGGAGTATATCTTAAAAAAGAATAGTAAATTATTGTTTTTAGTATATTTTACCTAAAAATCAAAAAATAAACAATAAAGGTTTACAACCTATTTATTGTAAATTATAATTTTGTTTATCAGATTATTTCGATTTTTAAGGAGTTTGTAATGCTAAAAAAAAACCCGCTTATCATTATAATTGCTACATTTTTCAGTTTTGTTGGTAATGGCATGCATTTTATAGCTATATCATGGCTTGTTTATGATATTACTGAAAATCCATTATATGTTAGTGTTCTTGTGGCATTGTCCGTTATCCCTGGTATTTTCACATCTTTTTTTGCAGGTACAATTTCAGACAAATTCAATAGAAAGAAAATAATGTTATATATGGACATTTTCAGGGGGATTATTGTTTTTATACTTTTCACTATTAACTATTTTTCAAAAGTGGAAATTTGGCATTTATTCATAGCTACAATTTTAATCACTGCAGCGAGCAATTTCTTCTTTCCCGCATTAAAAGGGATATTAAAAGAAGCTATTCCTGAAGATGACTTTCTGAGAGTTGTTACAGCTAATTCTACTGCACTTCAAATGGGGACTATTTTGGGTGCAGGCTTATCTGGTTTTTTAATCTCAATATACTCCCCATATACTGTATTCTTTATTGACGCTTTAACTTTCTTTTTATCAGCTATTTTAATTTCGTTTATACAATTACAAAGAGATACCCTCTCTATAATGGGAAAAGAAAATGAAAGAATTGATTTTATCAAAGATTTCAAAATAGGCATTCACTATTTAATTTCAAAAAAAACTTTAATGTTTTTATATTTAATGGGCTTTCTACCAAAAGTTATTTTTGATGTAATTAACTCTCTGTTAAGTGATTATACTGTTAAAGATTTAGATTTAGGAGCAAAAGAGTATGGTCTTTTAGATGCAACTTTTGCACTAGGAAGCGTTTTGATAGGGATATATGTAGTTACTTTTATTAAAAAAGATAAAGTGGAAAATATTATTTATAACTATTCTTTTCTGGGTATTGGATTGAGTTTATTTATTATAGGTTTTTCATTAAACTTCTACATGAGTCTAGTAGGTCTATTTTTGTTGGGGGTTACTACCATGTTTGAGGCGGTATCTAGAAGAACCTTAATTATGAAAAATATTGATAAAGACTTAATTGGGCGTGTAGAAAGTTTTTACTGGATAATAATTTCAACTCTAACTCCATTATTCGCTGTGTTTTCTGGTTACTTTGCTAAATATATTGGAACTTCAAATATACTATCTGTACTCGGAATGTTGTCTATAATATTATTTTTAACTGCATTTAAGGGAGGAAAGAAAAATTTCCTTAAATTAGAATGATGTGAAGTTAAATAATTTGTTTTTAATTAAAGGAGGTGAATATAATGGGGAATTTTGCACATGTTGAAATACGTGATTTTTCTGATGCAGAATCTGTAATTACACCTGTAATTCAGGTATCTAAAAACGAAAAAGCACCAACGTTAGATCAAATGATTGATAATATCGATGAATTATTTGAACATCAAAAATTCTATGCGCGATGCACGTGTGATGTTAATGCACATCTCTAATCAAAGTTTTTAATTTGGAATAGGGAGCTTATGGCTCCCTTTTATAATTTATGGAGGCAATGATAATGAAAAAAACAGCAGATTATAAAAAGAATTCAAATAAAATTCTTTTGACAGATCGTTTAGATAGGAAATTTTATATAGAAGCCAAGCCAAACGAATTATTTTCATCTATACTAAATAGAAATCATATTCCTTTGGATGCCGTGATAGTTAGAAGAAATGGAGAAGTGATTGATGATTGGCTTATGAGGTATTCTCCTAAAGATAATTATATAATTGAGATGGTAAGAGCTTATCATCTACCTGATTTTTTATCTTTATTAAGGTTGTGGGATACAAATATATATCAACAACCGATAAAAGCTGATGATCATGCCTACTATACAAGGCGACATTTTTTACACGATAGTCAAAATGGTGATTATAAATCTACGCAGTCGACGTTTAATAAGCGAGATTTTGTAGCATATATAGAGAATCTTTTTGCAGATGGTGTTAAGAGGGAAACATTAATTGATGAAAACGAGCATATTTCTTTGGCGATATCTGGGGGCAGAGATAGCCTTGCATTAGGATATCTTTTAAATAATACCAGAGAATCTCTACCTAGTTTTTCAGTTTCATCAATACATGTAAGTACTTTCTCAAAAGAAAAAGAAACAAGTTTTGCAGCTGAAATAGCTCAAAAATTTGGATATTCACATAGAAATATTTCAGAAAATGAGGTTAGAAATATTTTTAATTTTAAAATACCAACATATGAGGTTATGGAAAAAGTAAAGTATGATTATAATAAGGCTTATTCAATTGGAACAGCACATGCAATTATGCGAGGAGTAGTCGAGTACTATTCAAAAGTAAACGGGATTAATAAAATTGCTTTTGGGTTAATGTGTGAGGATATAGTAACTTCAATATTGAAATCTAAGTTTATAGGATCACCTTTCCTAGGACCTTTTAAAAGGAAATGGGGCGAATTCGAATTAATTTATCCTCTATGGTCAATTACAAAAAAGGAACTTACTTTATATTTGGAGGCTATAGTTCCAGAACACAACACTCAAGGAAGCCCAACACAATTTGATCGGGGAGCCCTAGATAGAGATATCTACTATTTATTAGCTGATACTTTAACAACTATTTTCCCAGGTTCTGCTTATCAATTGTTTAAAGGTCATCAGAAAGAAACTGAATATCATAATATCTCATTGGATTATAAAAAGTGTGAAAACTGTCACAGTACTTTCAATGATTCATATAAAGTTGATTCTAATATGCACATTGCTGATAGTTTATGTGATTTGTGTAGATTATTAGAAAAAATGAATTTAATTAAATAAATTATTCATAAATATAAAGGAGAATTGTAAAAATGTTTAGGATAGAAATTGAAAGTGATTTATCACTCAAAATTTTAATATACAAAGATGCTCCTTTTCTAAATATATTAATTGAAAATAATAAAGAACATCTTGGTAAATGGTTGCCTTGGGTTTATTCCAATAATCAAATTTCTCACACAGAAAACTTTATAAAAAAAGCAAATGAATTATTCATGACAAACAATGGATTTGAAGTTGGGATTATGATCAATGATGAACTTGTGGGAGTTTTTAGACTTACTCTAAAAGGAAATATAGGAAATATAGGATATTGGATTTGTGAAGAATATGAAGGGAAAGGATTTATTAGTAAAGTAGTTAATTATATAATATCATTAAATTATTATGAACTAAAAACTTATGAAATCATATGTCCAGAGAATAATTTTAGAAGCAGAAAAGTAGCGGAACAGAATGGGTTCACATTAGATTCTGATAATGTACAAACACATAATTCATTTGGTTATCACCTAGTTAGATATAAAATGAATGTTCAGTAAAAATTTGTGAAAGAAAACGTAAAAAATAAGCATTGCTGTATTCTCTTAGATATCATGCAAATGAAAATAAATCTTTGTAGTATTATACGGGACAGTTGCCAATAGCCAGTTCTTGTCTGCTATCCTACGTGATGGGACAGCTTAAGTCATGTTTATCCATTCCAACTGGTCACGTCTTTTCTTTTTGAAACGCCTTATTTATTTGAGTTCACTAGAAGCACGTCAATCTGAGCAGGAAAATAAATTTTGATATGAAGGATATAAATTGATTGTATTTGAAAAGGGGTTTATCAGTGCGAACATCACGTAATCCTGAGACGGTTCATCCCCAAGTTGTAACCTATATTCATCAGATATAGAAACAACAGGACCACAGCGGTAGTTAACTCTATCAGGTCAAGTAGGGATGGAGGCGAATGGAACAATTCCAGAGAGTCCATTAGAGTAGCTCGAATTAGCGTTAGAGAATGTGAAACGAAACGTAGAAGCGGCAGATATGACGGTGGAGGGCATCACGAAACTAGTATTTTATCTCGTAGGAGTGTTCGATGCGGAGAGCAGACAACGAATCATGGGGCAGTTTTTAGGCGATCATCTGCCTTGTATGACGATGATTTATGTGGTGGTATTGGCTTCACCTGCTTTAAAGGTCGAGGTAGATGCGTGAGCTTGTCGGGAGTTTTAATTGGTAAAAGATTGGGTGGTTGATGCTCAATCTTTTTTGTTTTGTGAGGTTTTAAGGGTTCTTGTCAGGGTGGATATCGAGCCGATCTCATTACATTTACATGTCATCGTAAAAAACATTCAATAGTTAGTAAGTATCAGGGAGGAGAGCGTGTAGTTCTTATCAAATAAAGGATTAAAAAGAAACGCCATTTCTTTCGAAGGTGTGGGGGCTGTTTTGCTAATTCTCATGATGCTGAAATGACTGCCGATTTCTGCAGACTGGGAGTTGCCTTTGATTTTGTTTGGATTGGGGATTTTGTTTTATGTGAAACGTGTGCTTTGGAAGGGAGAAAAGAGTCATCATTCATAAGTATGATACCTAGGATGTATATTCTAGGTTTTTTTATTAAATTTACCTTAAAACGTATGTTTTTACATGGGTGTAGAGACCAATTTTTTGAAAGTGTGGTAGGATATATATGCTTTTATATTATTCGGAGGAGCTGTCGTGTTGAAAGGGTCTAGGGTTGAGTTAATTGATAGTTTGCGTGGTTTTAGTTTATTAGGTATTTTGATCGTGAATATGCTTAATTTTCAATATGATTATGATTTTAAGAAGATGTTTGATCCGAGCATATGGGGACAGGAATTCGGGGTATATGTGACGGAGATATTGTTCCAGGGGTCGTTTTATCCGATTTTCTCCTTTTTGTTTGGGTATTCTTTTATTAAACTGATTGAATCCACTAAGGCCAAGGGGCTGAATACGAATGCTATTGTCGTTCGCCGCGGCTTTGGTCTGATTGTGCTTGGGATGCTGCATTTAATCTTCATTTGGAGTGGCGACATTCTTCTCTATTATGGAGCTTGTACGTTTTTCCTAATGATGTTTATAAACAGTCGAATCAAAACAGTGTTTATATGGTCGGGTATTTTAGGTGCCTTATCTTTAGTGATTTATCCATCTCTAATGAATTTTATTTACGGAAATTCTGATTTATTAACGAATGTATATGGGACTGGTACATTTGGCGACATTGTGTTGAGCCGGATTACAATTGAAGATGATATGGTCATCGTCTCCATCATTATGGCGATTGTAACTCTTACTCTGACGCCAATTTTAGGTCTTCTCTTTGCTCCTATCATGATCGGTCCATTTGCACTGCTTGGTATGGCCATTGGGAAAAAAGGTCATCTAACAGAAGAAGATCGAGGAATCGCTTATCGTAAAGGCTGGGTCTGGATGATTGTCGTCGGGCTTGCGCTTAAATGTGCGACCTTAATTGATGCGCCTTGGAGTGAATTCGTTATGATTCTCGGTGGATATGTGCTGGCGATCGGGTATATTCAAGCCTTTATTGTGTTTTACTATTCGAAGGCAGCCCAAGGCCTCAAACGTCTACTTGCAGGGCTTGGCCGTTTGTCCCTATCAAATTATTTGGCGCAGTCGATCATTTGTACAACGATTTTCTATTCTTATGGACTTGGTCTATTTGGACAGATGGGGTCAATGTTTGGACTGCTGCTCGCTGTCGGACTTTACACAGCACAGCTGTTCATCAGCTATCTCTATTTGAAAAAATGGAGAAGAGGTCCGGTGGAGTGGATGATGGGAAAATGGGTGTATTGGAGATAAATTTTTTGGGGAAGGCCGCATAGCTGAAGAGCTGTGCGGTTTTTTTAGTTGTATTGCAATCAAAAAATGGTTGATTATTCTCCTAGTGTGTATATAATGTATATATAGTGTATATACAATATTTTGTTCCAAACACCAGTACAGAAAAAAAGAGGTTTTTATATGCAAATTACGATTTCAAACCACTCTAAGGAGCCCATCTATGAGCAAATTACGAATCAAATTAAATCGATGATTTTAACGGGTGAGCTGGCGGAGGGCGCGGCGCTGCCGTCTATTCGAAAGCTGGCGAAGGATTTACAAATCAGCGTCATCACAACAAAGCGTGCATATGAAGAGTTAGAGAAGGCAGGATTTATTTATTCGATTGTCGGTAAGGGATCATTTGTTGCCGAGCAAAACCTAGAGGTCATGAGAGAGAAAAAATTGAAGGTGATTGAGGAACAGCTTGGAGCGGTTGTGACAAACGGCAAGGAATTAGGCTTATCTTTTGATGAATTGCAGCAGTTATTAAAGTTCTTGTATGAGGAGTGAGATGAGTGGAGTATGTGATTGAATTCAAAGGAGTATCAAAACGGTTCAAAGACTTTTCTGTGCAGAATCTTGATTTACAGGTCAAAAAGGGCTTTGTTACTGGGTTTATTGGAGAAAATGGAGCCGGTAAGTCGACCACGATTAAAATGATCATGAATTTGTTAAAACCAGATTCGGGTGAGGTTAAAATTTTTGGATTAGATTATGGCACCCATGAAAAAGAGATTAAGGAACGAATCGGCTTTGTTTACGATGCTAACGTTTTTTTTCCAGGATTGAATTTAAAAGACATCAAACGAATTGTGGCACCTGCCTATAAACGCTGGGATGACCAGCTTTTTTATCAATATATTGAACAGTTTGGTCTGCCGCTGAATAAAGCGATCAAAACATTTTCGAAAGGGATGCAGATGAAGGCGTCACTTGCGATTGCGCTGTCGCATCATGCCGAGCTGATTATTATGGATGAACCAACTGCTGGGCTAGATCCGGTCTTTAGAAGAGAGCTGCTCGGCACGTTACAAGAATTGATGATTGATGGAAATCGAACGATCTTTTTCTCGACGCATATGACGACTGATTTAGATCGCATCGCGGATTATATAGCGTTTATACAAAATGGAAAATTGGTCTTTCAACAGTCGATTCACGAGGTAGCGGAGAATTATGCGCTTGTGAAGGGGAGCCTGGATTTATTGGATCGAGACACAGAAAAGGCGTTTATCCATATTCAGCGTACGGCAGCCGGATTTGAAGCATTAACAGATCGGATTGATGAGGTGAAACTTATTTTTGGGGATGCTGTTGTGATTGAACCGGCGTCGCTTGAGGATATCATGTTTTATTTGAAAGGCGGGATTGCGCATGTTTCATTTAATTAAGCGTGATGTGATTTTGCAAAAGAAGCAGTTACTTATTTTTATTCCGTTTATCTTGTTTTTTATTTTCATGGATGTCCATCCAGTATTAACGTTTCTAGTCGCTAGTGTCTTCATTCCATTTAACACATATGCTTATGATGAGAAGGCAGAAACGAATATCCTCTTAAATTCTTTGCCTTATACACGGAATGAAATTATTGCATCCCGTTATCTTGGTGCCGTTTTTTATATGGTCATTGCGATCGGGCTGACAAGTGCTGCTTTCTTTAGTTTTGGGAAGCTGTTTTCGATAACGGATATTGCTCTTGGCAGCGGGTTGTTTTTATTGTTTGCGGCGTGTACCTTTCCATTATTTTATATCTTAAAGCCTGGTTATATCACAACGGTAGTGCTCATTGGCTTTATTCTATTATCTGCTATGGGACCGCCTGTTGTTCTCTATTTAGCAGAGCAATTCAGTGGGATCACTGATTTTATCATGAATTTATCGATCCCTATTGTATATACGGGGTCAACTGTACTGATTATGCTCATCTACTTGCTGTCTTGGGGACTTTCTACTGCGATTTACCAGAGGAAAGTGTTTTAAATCAGATGATCACATCATTTATAGAGAATCATTCATTTTGAGGTAGGCCTTTCAAAATGGATGATTCTTTTTTTGCATCCGGTGAAATTGACATACAGAAGAAAAGAGGTTATTGTTAATTAACATAATGTTAATTATTTTTAACATATTGTTAAATAAATCATCCTTTAAGAAAGGAATTTGAAATGGAGATTAAAAATAGAATTAAGGTATTACGGGCAGAAAGAGACTGGACACAAAAGGATTTGGCAGATAAGTTAGGTGTGACTCGTCAAACTGTGGCAGCGATTGAAAATGGTAAATATTCTTTGTCTTTAAAATTAGCATTTCAAATTGCTAGGACATTTGAAGTTGATTTGTATGACGTATTTCAAGAGGTCGACAAGGAGGAACAACAATGATAACGACGATCATACTTTATTCTCTGATTACCCTTTCTGTTTTAAGCACGGCCTTTCAATTTAAGAAAAACCGTGAATATAAACATGATGAACGAGGTCAATTTATTTTAGCGAAAGCAGGAAGTTTTTCCATTATAGGTGTGGCTTTAGCCTATATATTGGTTGCTGTCGTTCAATCTTTGGTCCATCAATTCTCATCTCCAACAGAGTGGTTTTATATAGCGATTACGTTTATGTATGTATCAAGTGTTTGCGCAAATACAATCGGCATCATCTATTGTGAAAGAAAATATTAATTTTCATCGATGGATGTAAGCTAGAGTTCTTCATCATGAAGGGAAGAGAAAACCAATGAAAAAAATATTGAGAATCATGTTGATCTCCATAGGCACCATTATCACGGTCATGGTTGTTTTTCTAGCTACTGTTTATTTTGTAAACCTCATTAGTAATGAACGGGAGAAAGGGAAAATAGAAGCTTATGGGCAAAAGGTCTTGGTGGATGGGAAGCAAATGAATGTGCTCATTCAAGGTGATGGGAAAGAAACGATTGTTCTTCTCCCAGGCTATGGAACTGCTTCACCAGTGCTAGATTTCAAGCCTCTAGTAGATGAATTATCACCTTATTATAGAGTCGTAGTGATTGAACCATTTGGATATGGTTTAAGTGACGATACAGATAAAGTACGGACAAGTCAAAACATTGTAGATGAGATTCATGAATGTTTGCAGAAGCTCAACATTAAAAAGTATACGATGATGGGTCATTCGATCTCTGGCATTTATGGATTAGAATATGTGAATCAATATGAAAAAGAAGTCAAAGCTTTTGTTGGAATTGACAGCAGTGTTCCTAAGCAGGAGGATGCAGATGAATTGCCAGTTTCCAGCTTACAGCTGCTTCATCAATCCGGCTTTTACAGATTGATAGTGAAAATCAATCCAGATCAACTGGTGATGCCTAAAGTAGATGATCAAACGAAAGCTCAGATTAAAATGCTGACTTTCCGAAATTTCTTGGATGAAAGCCAAGCTAGTGAGGCAGAAAACTTCACGAATAATTTTAAACACGCAGAGCGCTTACATTTCCCTAAGAATCTCCCTGTTGTTTTCTATCTAGCAGATCAAACGGAAGAAGAAACACCAAGCTGGAAACCAATGCATGAAGATCTCCTGAAAAATGTAGATCACGGAAAAGTAGTTACTTTCAAAGGCGGCCATTATTTGCATCATACGAAATCAAAGGAAATAGCAGCTGATTTTAGAGAATTTCTAACTAACAACGAGAGTCACCGTTAGTCATATACCTTCCCGGCATCATCTAGTTACCCAAGTTTATTGAACAATATTTTCATTTTCTCGTGTTAAAAAAGAGACCGTGTGAGCGGTCTTTTTTTTATATACAGAACCTATATTGACAGTTTATCATGAAGTAGATTAAAATACATACCAACAGTCGGTATGTAAAAAGGAGGCGTTTTATTTGGCCAGAAATAAATATCCAGAAAAGACAATCAAGCAAATTTTAGATGTGTCGACGAAGCTGTTTCAGGAAAAAGGATTTGAAAAGACGAGTTTGCAGGATATCATCCATGAATTGAATATGTCTAAAGGGGCTATTTATCATCATTTTAAATCGAAGGAAGAAATATTACGTGCCGTGATGGAGAGGCAATTTCGTCATGCGACTGAGAAGCTTGAAGATCTGATTAAGCATACAGAAGCAGCGCATGCAAAAGAGAAGCTGCAGCGTATTTTAGAGCAGCTAGTGGCAGATCCAAAATCTCATTCGATTGATGGGATCTTGGTTGACCAGATCAAAAACCCGCAATTTGTGGTTGAAGGGATGAAGGCAGGAGTCAATCAGGATGCGCTTAAAATCAAACAGCTGATTCTTGAAGGAATTGATGATGGTTCGATGACAACTGCATTTCCTGGTGAAGTGGCAGAAGTGTTTATGCTTCTCGTGAATATATGGCTGAACCCAACGTTATTTGCTCGTGATGAGCAGGAAACTAGTCAACGTTTACTGTTTTTACAACAGATGATGAAAGGTCTCGGAGTGGATGTGGTGAGTGATCTATTTATTCAAAAGGTCACAGCGCATTATGCTGGGATTGGTGGATATGATCAGCCTGGAACCTAAATGGCCAGAAAAGAGTCAAAAGCAAAATTCATTTCATAGGAGGATCCCTTATGCTTCACTTCGTAAAACTTGAGCTAAGAAAAAGTCATATGAAACATTATATTCAAGCTAGTATGATTATCAGTATTGTACTGCTGGTGTTTATTTATTTTGTCGCGTTTGTTGCACAGGTTGAACAGGAAATAGGTTTTCAGCAATATCCGAATATCTATTTGTTGACGAGTATAGTATGGATGATCTTTTTTTCGATCGTCACAGCCATGATGTATTGTCGAGTAATAGTGACCGCATTGAAAGAACATGAATCTCATTCATTAAGTATGAAGTCATCCCTCCTTTCGAGAATGGTTTGGATGCTGTGCTTTTCTACAATTGTCATGCTGTGTAGTATCATTCCTTCATTTGTTGTGTTTAGTGTCACTGAAACGTTCTTCCCTATTGTTCAAGATGCGCTGACAGCTGATGTCATGTTCATTGTAATCAAATCGTACCTAGTGTTTACTTGTTGTATCAATGGAATTGGCATGATTGCGATGAGAGTGGGGGTAATGAAGAGGTCTACTTTCATGACCATTCTGACTGCGATTGTTCTATGTGCTGTTTTAGGAAACGTATTAATCGCTGTTTATGGAAATGATCAAATGAATGTCATTTTGTCAGGAGTCATGATGATAGCTGTCCTCATAGTGATCTTGGAATTATGGGGCCGCATGACCCGGCTTCAAGCGAGATAAGCGAGTATACAAGGAGGGAGACATATGGAGCATACGATTCAAATTGAAGAATCGGTCGTAGAATTATCGTTGGATTGGTTGCTCGGAGAGGTGTGTATTCAACACCATGATCATCCTTATCTCATCATTCGTCAAACGACCAATCAAGTGTTTCCAAAGCGTTATTTGATGCATCATCAGGTAAAAGATGGCCGATTGTTCATTCAAGATAGACGGAAAAAAATACTCAGCTTTGGGCTTCAACTTTATAAAACTGATGTCGCTATTTTTCTCCCTAAACAACAATTACAGTCCATTTCCATTCGTTGTAAAGGAGCAAATCTTCAGGCAGAGAGATTGAAGGTGGAACATGTCTCTTGTCATTTAACGTCTGGAAAAACGATGCTATCAGGTGACATCAAGCATCTCCATTTAGAGACTGTAGGTGGGCTTATTTCTAGTCGGGAACTTACCGTACAAAGATTATTACTGCACGCCACATCGTCAAAAATTGAGTTGGCGGGTGCCTTTTCGGACGTTGATCTGCATGTAACAGGTAGAAGGATGCAGATTCATTCTACAAACGTGCTAAATTCACTTAAATCTACTTCAACTGGAGCAAATGTCAAAGTGGTGATACCGGAAAATGATGGATTTACTTGTTATGTAAAGAAAAGATCCGGCGCTTTCCGGAATGACTTTTCTTGTCATCGAGAGAAGGACAAAATGGTGCATAAAAATGGACTGTGTTCCTTTGAAGTTGATATAAGGGGCGGTCAGTTCCTATTAAGTGATCAGCTTTAAAGTGACTTACATCCTTTGATTCAATATATCAATATAAAACAATTTGAGTATCTTCTTATGTCGGAATATTTTGATAATAGTGTTTCCCTCAAAAAAACAATTGTTTTTTAAGGGTAGATTTATTATGATAATATACATCGAAAGATTGATGTTTCTCAATCAGAATGAATATTCTGATTTTCATTTTTTTTTATGTTGTTTGTTGATGAGGGGGAAGAAAAGTGGCTCAAAAGGAATTAAAAAGAGGGTTAAGTGCCCGCCATATTCAAATGATTGCACTCGGCGGCACGATTGGTGTTGGCTTATTTATGGGGTCAGCCAAGGCCATTCAATGGACAGGCCCATCGGTTCTTCTCGCGTACGCAGTATGTGGTATCTTTATCTTTTTTATTATGCGTGCGATGGGAGAAATGTTATACGTTGAACCAAGTACAGGTTCATTTGCTACATTTGGTCATCAATATATTCATCCGCTTGCGGGTTATATGACAGCTTGGAGTAACTGGTTCCAGTGGGTCATTGTCGGGATGTCGGAAATTATTGCCGTAGGCGCTTATATGAAATATTGGTTCCCAGACCTGCCAGCGTGGATTCCAGGATTAATTGCGATGATTATTTTGGGAGCTGCCAATTTGATTTCGGTTAAATCGTTCGGTGAGTTCGAATTTTGGTTTGCAATGATCAAGATTGTGACGATTATTTTAATGATTATTGCAGGTCTAGGCATTATTTTCTTTGGATTTGGAAATGGCGGGACGCCTATTGGCTTGTCTAATCTGTGGGCGCACGGCGGGTTCTTTACAGGTGGATTTACCGGATTCTTGTTTGCATTGTCGCTCGTCATTGCTGCCTATCAGGGTGTAGAGCTGATTGGGATTACAGCAGGTGAAGCGCAAAATCCAGAAAAGACGCTGACCAATGCCATCAAAAGTATCATCTGGCGTATTTTGATTTTCTATATCGGTGCGATCTTTGTCATTGTGACAGTGTATCCTTGGGATCAGTTGAATACCCTTGGCAGTCCATTTGTGGCGACGTTTGCGAAAATTGGGATTACAGCCGCCGCTGGTATTATTAACTTCGTTGTCATTACAGCAGCGATGTCCGGCTGTAATAGTGGGATTTTCAGTGCGGGACGTATGCTTTATACATTAGGTGTGAACGGGCAGGCGCCTGCTTTCTTCACCAAAATTTCGAAGAATGGTGTGCCGTATTTTGGAACATTCGCTGTGCTGATTGGTTTAGCAATAGGAGTTGTCCTCAATTATGTTGCGCCACCAAACATTTTCGTCTATGTGTATAGTGCGAGTGTACTTCCTGGTATGGTGCCATGGTTTGTGATTTTGATTAGTCATATCGGTTTTAGAAAGGCGAAGGGAGCTGCGCTTGATCAGCATCCATTCAAGATGCCACTAGCTCCGTTTTCTAATTATCTGACAATCGGCTTCTTACTGATGGTGCTTGTATTTATGCTCATTAATCAGGATACGCGTATTTCTCTGATTGTGGCAATTGGGTTCTTAATTGTAGTAGCGCTTAGCTTCTATGTTTTTGGGATCGGGAAACGGAAGCCGATTGAAACAGCTTCTTCTGATCAAACGGTAAAATAATCAAAGGCCTTGCGGTCCATCCCGCAAGGCTTTTTTTGTTTAGAGTGAAGCTTTTACACGGTTAAAGACATCTGGAAAGTTGGTGAACAGACCGGTGATGCCGTATTGCAGTAGACGATTCATGTCTGCTTCACTGTTGACTGTATAGGGGTGGAGGAGGAGTCCGTGGCTTCTGACCTGTTGTACGTTTTCAAGTGTCAATGCTCTGAAATTCGGTCCGACACCCACTGCATAAGATTTGATGAAATCGAGCTGATCATCTGTGATGGACGTCATTTGGGTTCTGTCTAAAAGCTGTACTTTTGGAAGGCGCGGAGCTAATTTCTGTAGCTTTAGCAGGCTGTCTTGGCTAAAGGATTGAATGATGACCTGCCCTTTTCTTGTGTGTTTCCCGAGAAGATGATGTTTTTTTAGGGTCGCCAATAGCTTTTCTTCCATTTGCGGATAGATGTCTGGTTTTTTTGTTTCAATATAATAATTTCCTCGTTTGCCAAAATAGCGCAGTACTTCATCTAATGTGAGGACTCGCTGTCCGATATAGTTGACATTTTGTCTGTCGGGATTGGCTTCATTAAACCAAGTACCAGCGTCAAGCTGTTTGATTTCAGCAAGTGTGAGGTCTTTGACCCAGCCCGTTCCGTTTGTGGTGCGGTCAACGGTTTCATCGTGCATGACGATGAGATGTCCATCCTTTGTCATTTGAAGGTCGAGTTCGAGGTAATCGGCATTCATCTTTGTGGCGAGTTTGTAAGAAGCCAGGGTATGCTCTGGTGCATACCCTGATGCTCCGCGATGTGCAACGGTTAGAATACGATCTGGAGATAAAAGGTTTTCATGTGCCGATACGGTGACCGGCACCCATGCAATAGACAGTAAAGCAAAAGAGAGCAACACGAAAGCAAGTAATCTACTTTTCTTCATATTTTATCCTCCTTTTACGGTAACTGCCTTCATCATAAGAAATAGATGTAAAGGGCATATTGGGCGGATATGAATCTTTTATGTGATTTTCATTAAGCTTGCTCTACGCGCTTCCCTGTATTCCAAGTCATCGCTAGGAAGACAATCGCAAGCACACAAGAACTAACCAATAAAATAAAGCCTCCTGTCCAGTCGTAATGGTCCACGACGACGCCCATCATCGCATTTGCGAAGGCAGAGCCGCCAATATAACCGAAAAATCCTGTGAGTCCGGCCGCAGTGCCAGCCGCTTTTTTAGGAGCAAGGTCAATGGCTTGAAGTCCAATGAGCATGACAGGTCCGTAAATTAAAAAGCCGATGCTGATGAGGGCGATGTTATCGACCATTGGATTGCCAGCAGGGTTTAACCAGTATACAAGCACCGCGATTAACACACCAGCCATAAAGAGGACGCCTGCTGGTGCGCGGCGGCTTCTAAAGAATCGGTCACTAATCCACCCGCACAATAATGTGCCGGGAATGCCTGCATATTCATAAAGAAAATATGACCAGCGTGAATGCTCTGGTGAAAAGCCCTTTGCTTCTGTTAAGTAGGTCGGCGCCCAGTCCACGACACCGTAACGAACGAAGTACACAAAGACGTTGGCAATGGCGATATACCAAAGGAATTTATTGTTGAGTACATACTTAAATAAAATCTCTTTCACTGTTAATTCTTTTTCTTGATCTTCGTACTGCTGTGCCGGATAGTCATTGCGATATTCCTCGATTGGCGGAAGACCAGCGGATTGCGGGGTATCCCGGACGAGAAGAATGATCACGAAGGAGACGATAATGGCAATGATGGCAGGGAAGAAAAAGATACTTTTCCACGTCGCAAACAGCACGATCCCTAAGGTGATGAGCGGTGCCAGAATTCCCCCGCCGATATTGTGAGCGACGTTCCAAATGGACATTTTCGTTCCACGTTCACTAACCGAAAACCAATGCGCCATCGTCCGTCCGCATGGCGGCCACCCCATGCCTTGGAACCAGCCGTTTAAAAACATGAATAAGAACATGATCCATACACTTGACGTCACCCATGGAAATGAGACAAATAGGATATTGATAAGGGCTGATAGAAAGAGTCCGGTGGCTAAAAAATATCTTGGGTTACAGCGGTCTGAGATCATACCCATAATGAATTTACTAAAGCCATAGGCGATAGACACAGCTGCGAGTACAAAGCCTAATTCACTTTTCGTGAACCCTTCTTCTTGTAGATAAGGAATAGCAAAAGCGAAATTTTTCCGCAGCAAATAGTAGCCCGCATACCCGATAAAGATGCCTAAAAAGACTTGAAGCCGCAGCCGCTTATACGTCTCATCTGTTTTGGCATCATCGAGCCTGTCGATATGCGGAGCGGGTTTAAACCATTTGAACATAAAGATCCTCCTCTTGTCGTTGTCCGACTGACTGAATCAAAAGTACGAGATCGGCGTTTGATCTTGTACTTTTTAAGAGACAAAAGAATTGATAACGCTTTCTTTTGTACTCCCATCATATCGGATGGAAGAGACGTTTATGATGAGGCTTTTGTCATTATTTTGGAAAAACAGTTCATCAAGTAACGAAAAAAATCCGCACATGGCGGATTTTCCTTAGCTGTTACAGAGACACATTAATTTTCGCAGATTTCTTAAGCTTTTCAATTTCTTTTTGAACTTCTTTCTGCTTTTCTTGGGATTCTAGCTGCTTTTTAATTTGTGATTTAACTTCTTTGTACTCTGGTGCTTTTTGCTTTTGTTTTTTCATTTCATCTGCGTATTGATCATAGTACGCTTTAACATCCTTTTCAGAGACGGACGCTGATTTGATTTCTTTGTCGACATACTGGCTGTATTTGATGCTGTCAGCAATGTCACTTTTCAGCTGATCCATGGTGAGTCCGCTTTTCTTAAGGGCTTCTTCAAACTGAGCGTTGTCTTTGAATTGTTTCTTTTCTTCTTTTAGCTGTTTATCTACCTGTTTGTCAGAGGCTTTAATGCCCTTCTTCTCAGCATCTTGCAGGATGAGCTCTTGACCTACGAGCGCATCAATGGTTTGTTTCTTGACTGCTTTTGCGCCTTCTTTAGATGTTGGGTCTTGCCCAGATTGCTGAAGCTGTCCTTGAATGGTTGATAGAGCGCTATTATATTCATTACCTGTGATTTTGTCTTGGTTGACGGTCGCAACGACCTTTTGATCATCGATTTTTTGTGCGTCTAATTTCTTTTGCATCTCTTCCATTTGCTTTTGCTGTTCTTTTTGGTCAGCCTGTGTTGTTTCCTTGTTTTTGGCTGAATCGTTTTGCTTATCTTGTTTGGCATCGTTTGACGAGCAGGCTGCAAGCCCAACAGATAACAAACATGCGATGAGTGTGTATGATACCTTTTTCATCATTTTCTCTCCCTTCGGTATGAGAACATCTAGTGCGCATTCTAACCGTTTTTTAGGAAAAATAAAACCGTACAGACAATTTGTTAGCGGATTGACATGTTTTTTATCTGTTTGTCCTCATTTTGTCTTCTCATAGTCATCTCATGACAAACTCAATCGTGGAATAATTGTTCCATCGCTTCGTCGAGATTGGTGATTGGCTGGCGGCAGCTGTAGTTTTCACAAATATACACGGTGGTTTTGCCATCGATTGTTTTGTAATCTTTTGTAAAGGGCGCGAGCTTCGCTAATTCTTCCCCTGTTTCGGCAGTCAATATGATATCAAATGGCATGAAGCGTTTTTGAAGCGCCTGTAAAAGCTGTTCTTTTTGAGGGTCGCCGTTTTTTCCGAGAATGATGATTTCTCTTTTCGTTGCATATTGAGCAAGGAGTCCTTGCAGAAACGCTGTGTGCCCGCTTGGATAGGAAGAGATATCGACATAAAAGGCTTTGAACATTAACTCTAATGTGTCCAGCCAATCCTGACGTCCGGTCAATCTGCTTAGCATGAGAAGGTGCTTGAGTGCGGTGCTGTTGCCAGAAGGCATGGCGCCGTCGTACACTTCTTTTTCTCGAACGATGAGCGCTTCCGCATCTGAACCTGAGAAGAAAAAGCCCCCTTTTTCCTTGTCCCAAAACAGCTCAAACATGTTCTCGGCAATGGCTGTCGCCTTTTCCAGCCATGCTAATTCAAAGGTCGCTTTGTATAATGACATATACGCTTTTAGCATATGCGCATAATCCTCGATAAAGCCAAGATGCTTTACGTCACCTTCTCTATATCGGACCATGAGCCGCTCATGTTGGACGAGGTGTGTTTCTAGAAAAGACATCGCCTGTTTCGCCATACCGATCGCTTCCTCTGCATCAAATACTCTTCCAGCTTTGGCGAGAGATGAGATCATGAGCGCATTCCAGGATGTGAGCACCTTGTCATCGATAAGCGGTGCAGGTCGCTGCTGTCTGACAGATTGTAAAATGTGCCGAGCTTCTTGCAGCTTAGACTGAAGCGTATGGTCATCAATTGAAAAAGAGGCTTTGATGTCATCAAAAGAGGTGGAAATGGTATGAGGGATGTTCGCCCCTTCAAAGTTCCCCTCATCTGTGATGTGATAGACAGCGCAGAATAATGCGCCGAGATCCTCGCCTAAATGAGTCATGATCTCATCTTTTGACCAGACGTAATATTGCCCTTCTTTCCCCTCAGAATCTGCATCTATCGCTGAATAAAAGGAGCCATCCGGATTCATCATATCTCGCTTGATAAAGTGAATCAGGCGGTGGACAAGCTTTTCATATGCAGGTTGTTGAGTGAGCTGATACGCTTCTGTGTAAGCCTCCATCAGCAAGGCGTTATCATACAGCATCTTTTCAAAATGCGGCACAAGCCATTTTTCATCCGTCGAATAACGAGAAAAACCGGAACCAATATGGTCATATATACCGCCATTTGCCATTCCATCTAACGTTTTCGTGACTGCATACAGCGCATTCTCCTGTCCTGTCCATTCGTAATAGCACATCAGAAATGAGAGCATATGAGGTGCAGGGAATTTTGGCGCGGAACCGAATCCGCCGTGCAGCGTATCAAAGCTGCTCATGAGCTGATAATAGGCTTTGTGAATTGCTTCTTGAGACAGCGTGTTTTCTGTCTGCCCTGCTGCTTTAATCCGCAAGTTATTTGTCGCTTTCTCAGCCAATGATTCAATATGATCCCGGTCGTTGTGATACGCATCCAGCAGTTGTGTCAGTGCCTCGATAAAGCCAGGACGTCCGTAAGCACTCCTTTTTGGAAAATACGTCCCCGCATAAAAAGGCTTTTGATCAGGCGTGACAAACACGTTGAGCGGCCAGCCGCCTTGTCCCGTCATCATCTGACAAACAGACATATACATAGAGTCGATGTCTGGACGCTCCTCACGATCGACTTTAATGGAAATGAAATGCTCATTTAAGATGTCAGAAACTTGTTGATCTTCGAAGCTTTCGTGTGCCATGACGTGGCACCAGTGGCAAGTTCCTTTGGCTATCCATACCCAATCGATACGAAAACAGGTTTGTTTTCAAGTTTCGCTTTTTTAAATGCTTCATCTGACCATGTGTACCAGTTGACTGGATTATATGCGTGTTGGAGTAGGTAGGGGGATTTTTCAGCGATTAATCGGTTGGGTATTTTTTTGTTTGGCATGGGATCACCTTCTTTCGTATAGAAAAATTATTATTTAATCAATTATGTGCGATCTTCCTAATTTTATAAAGTAATTCCAACGATAACTTTCCTGAGGGTATTCTTTACTTAAATCTTTGCATATTATGTCTAATAGCGTGAAAGTTCGTGAAAGTTCTTCTATAAGTAAAATTCCAATAAAATTTACTGAAAAAAAGCAGTCTAAAAGCAAAAACGCTATGGAAATTATTATCGATGTTTTCAATCCATTTAAGCAACTCAAAACATTTTTTCCTACGGTTACCATGTACTCTGATAGCAAAGTTAGAAAAATTATAGAGATTGTCATCAATTGCACTAACACCGCACTTATTTAGAATCTGATAAAAGTGAAAATGAAATATTATATCTTCTGTTATTTCAGGCATTTTTATTTTTAAGTCATTAGATATTTTATTAAAGTTTTTGCAAAACTCGTACAATAATATGAATTTCAAGTGGTTGGCTTGTATCCAATTTTCACACTGGTGGAAATTTCTTGTGATATGAAATTGACTTATTAAATCATGTTCAGCATATTTTAAATTTTGACTAATGATTTTCATTATTCCTTGGAATTTTTCATTTGGATCATTAAGTTTGTGAATTTCTTCTTCTGTAACTCTATCTAAATTCATAAGTTTACTTTTATAAATAAAGAAACGATATTCGTGAAATGTCAGCTAAAAAAAATTAAAGCACATGATTAAGGTCTAATTTCTTTACCGATCGTTCTCAAATTTGATATACTTCAAACATGTTAGATCTAACTGTTTTGCTACTCAAAAGAGAATGATCATTCTTTAATTATTTCAGAATGAGGGAGGGATGAATGTATAAGATTGTGCTTCTAGTACATCAATGATTCTCAGTCCTTTCCCTGAATATGTTCGAAGGTGGGATTATATGGCTAGAAATAAAGAATTTGATGAAAAGAAGGCATTAAGAAAAGCAATGATTCTTTTTTGGGAACAGGGCTATGAAAAAACATCCATTCAAGACTTGGTGGATCATATGGGCGTTCACCGCAGAAGTATTTATGATACATTTGGCGACAAACATACTTTATTTATGCGAGTCTTAAATCATTATGTAGAAATAATGGAAGGCCGAATGAAGAATGAAGTGAAAACAGAATTAACAGTGAAGCAGTCGATACGAAAATTATTTGAAATGGTGATTGATTCGACACAACAGCAGCCAAAAGGGTGTTTAGCTGTTAATGCAGCTGTTGAGTTATCCCTAATTGATGAAGAAGTAGCGAAAAAAACGACAGAGATTTTTATAAATACAGAAGCCTTATTATTTGATTTGCTAAAACATGGTCAAGATCAAGGTGAAATTCCTAAACACAATGACATCAAAGGGCTTTCTCAATTTATTCATAATTCACTCGTAGGAATACGAGTATTAACAAAAACGACAAATGATAAAGAGAAATTAGAAAGTATTATTAATTTCACTTTGTCGACACTAGACTAAATCTATTTTGTGATATCGATTAGTTAATTAAAAATATGGTTTCGAGGAGAGAATGATATGAAATACACAGTTATTACAGGAGCAAGTTCAGGTATAGGATATGAAACTGCATTGGAATTTGCTGCTCGCGGCAAAAACTTAATTATTGTAGCTAGAAGATTAGAGAAATTAGAAGGGCTTAAATCAGTAATTCATAATATAAATCCTGATTTAGATATTATTATTCATACAAGTGACCTATCGATAACAGATCAGGCATACACACTGTATAACAGTTTAAAGGAGTATCAAATTGAGACGTGGATTAATAATGCTGGTCTTGGTGAATCTTCTTCTGTGACGGACCAGAATTTAGAGAAAGTAGAATCCATGTTACGTCTTAATATAGAGTCGTTGGCGATTCTTTCCACACTATTTGTGCGAGATTATTCTCATGTAGAGGGAACACAATTAATTAATGTATCCTCCGCACTTGGATATGCGACTTATATTGGTGGTATTACCTATTCTGCATCTAAATATTTTGTTAGTGCATTTACAGAAGGGCTTGCAAAAGAACTAGAGCTTAAAAGTGCAAAAATGAAGGCAAAAGTTTTAGCACCAGCAGTGACTGAAACAGAATTTGAGAAAACTGCACAGGATGTAGAAGAATTTGATTACAAAAACTTTATGCCAATGTATCACACAGCTAAGCAAATGGCTGGTTTTATGATGGAACTTTATGACAACGATAAAGTCGTAGGTATTGTAGATGAAAGCTACAATTTCAATTTAAGAGATCAAATCTATCCAATACTAGGCGTTTAATGTATTAACAGAAAATAACGTGTTGGGGGTGGCTGATAAACATAGGTTCTTTGCAGTAGCGATTCAAAAAATTTAATTATTTGAGAATGATCGTTCTAAAAAAACAGTACCAATTGAATAAAAAGATAATGTTGTGAGTATTTAAGGTTTGGGTGGTGGGTTGATCTTAAAATAAGGTTCCCTCCACCTAAACGATTGGAATAATATAAGATCTTTATAAAAAGAATTATATTGAGGGTAGAAAAATGAAGTAGACAGTGAAAATAATAAAAATAAGGTAAAGAAACTTAATTAAAGCAACTCAACGGAAGGGTGCTAATAAAAATGGAAACACTCATGAGAGCAGCTCAGATCACCAAATATTCAAAAAAACCCCATGTCCAAATTAATGAAATTCCAATTCCAGAGATCGCTGACAATGAAGTCTTGGTAAAGGTCAAAGCTGCGGCGGTCAATCCACTCGATATGTTAATTATTACAGGTAGCGTGAAACTGATTCAAGATTATGAATTCCCATTAACGCTTGGTAATGAATTGACAGGTGTTATCGAAAAAGTCGGAAAAAATGTGACAGAATTTCACGTAGGAGATGCCATCTATACACGTCTCCCTCTCGAAAAAATTGGTGCTTTTGCGGAATATGCCGCAATTGATGCTGCCGCAATTTCACCCATGCCAAAAAATTTATCTTACGTGGAAGCCGCTGCTGCACCACTGGCTGGACTCACAGCGTATCAAGGTCTACATGAAGAACTTGAGGCACAGACAGGTAAAGCTGTTTTTATTCCAGGTGGATCAGGCAGCTTTGGTCAAATGGCAGTACCAATCGCAAAGGCAATGGGCCTAAATGTCATTGTTAGTGGCAGCTCAGAAGCGCGCGAACGCACATTGGAAATGGGTGCAGTCCAATATTTGGATTATACAATAGAAAACTATGTTGACTTGTTGTCGAATGTGAATTACGTAATTGATACATTGGGACCTAAAGAATTTGACCGTGAATTGAGTATAATCAAACCGGGTGGAAAATTGCTCTCCCTTCGGACAGGTCCGAATAAACGTTTCGGGAAAGATCGAAATTTCCCAAGATGGAAACAGATATTATTTTCTCTTGCTGGTGCAAAGTATGACCGCAAAGCCAAGAAACAAAACGTGGAATACCATTTTATTTTCGTTCGTTCTGACGGCGTACAACTTAAAGAGATTACAAAAATCATTGAAGAAAACAACATTGTTCCAGCAATTCATCGGACATTATTTACCATCGACAACGTAAATGAAGCGCTAAAACTAGTCGCAAATGGACGACCAATAGGGAAAGTGATTATTCAATTTTAAGGGGAATATGAAGAAAGCAGTCAAAAGTTGAGATCATTTATGTAAATGTAAAGGATTTTGAAACAAACCGAGAGTTTTGTTGATTAAGAAATGGAAAAGATAAAAAGCCAGGTCAGATCATAGAAAAACTTCAGCAAGTCGGAGTCCTGTATGATAAAACATGGAGAACTAACCATTTCAAAAATGTTGGAATGAAAATTGAGACAGATGGTTATTTTAAAAGACATGCCACAAGTGGCAAGTGGCATAGCCAATACTGACAAGCACGGGTTTATTTTCACGTCGAAGGCTTCTTCCCCCCACGGGTACCAGTGAACTGGGTTGTGAGCGTGTTGAAGGAGGTATGGTGATTTTTCCGTGATGAAGTGGGTTGGGTGTTTGGTTGTTTGGCATGGGTCACCTGCTTTCTAAATGTTTTTTCGTGTTTTCTTTTCTCCATTTAATATATCAGATTGCTGAGGCTCGTCATATTTTGTCTGTGAGGTATTCCCAAAATGAAAAAACAAGGGCTATAAACCCTTGATAGATTCATTACTTCATCTTTTAACTACTTCAATCGTAATGTTTTAACAAGATGGCTGAATTATGTCCTCCAAAACCAAAAGAATTGGATAGCCCGTATTTCAAAGGAAGCTGTCTCGCTTCTAATACAACGTCTAAGTTGCAATCTGGATCTTGCTTCTCTACATTAATAGTGGGTGGAATCATTCCTCGTCTCAAACTTTCCACTAAAGCAATGGCTTCTACTCCACCGGCAGCACCAAACATATGCCCAGTCATTGACTTGTTCGCCGTTGTTGGAATTTCACGGGAACGTTCACCAAATAATGTCTTAATAGCTAGAACTTCTGAACGATCCCCTACTTGTGTACTTGTTGCATGAGCGCTAATAACATCGATTTCATCCGTTGATATATTTGCACTTCTCAATGCTTTTTTCATGGCTAAGTAGGCCCCCTTACCTTCTGGGTGTGATGCTACCATATGGTGAGCATCTGAACTAGCTCCGTACCCCACAACTTCACATAGTATCGGCGCATCTCTAAGAATAGCGTTTTCTAATGATTCTAATACTAAGATACCTGCACCTTCACTCATAACAAATCCATCTCTATCTGTATCGAATGGACGGCTGGCTCGACTTGGATCTTGGTTTCTAGTAGATAGTGCATGTGCGTTTCCAAAACTAGCTAAAGATATCTGTGAGACGGCAGCTTCTGCTCCACCGGCAAATATAATATCTGCATCATCATTTCGGATCGCATTGAAAGCTTCACCGATAGAGGTGTTCCCAATAGAACAAGCAGTGACTGGTGACATTGATGGCCCTTGTGCCCCTAATTTTATGCTGATTTGGGCAGCAGCTGCATTTGAAATCATCATGGGTACAAGGCTGGGGCTTACTCTCGAGGGGCCTCGTTTATCTAATACATTCACGTTATCAACAAGCGATTGGATGCCCCCGATTCCTGAACCAACATATACGCCTAAACGTTCAAGATCAACATGGTCTAACTGTAATTTTGAATTTTTTAATGCTTGTTCGGCTGCTGCTAAGGCAAACTGACTAAAACGATCTAATCGTTTTGCTTCTTTTCTCCCCAATATTTCATCTGCATCGAAATCACGAACGATTCCAGCTATTTTTGTTTTATAATCAGTCGTATCAAAAGAATCAATGAGAGATATTCCCGATTGTCCTTTCACTAGTTGATTCCAAAAGCTATCTATATCATTTCCTAGTGGAGAAATAATTCCCATTCCAGTAATGACAACTCTTTTCATGATCATTCCCTCCTTGTTATTATTAACTTTAGCCATTATGTTATCCTATTACAAGTTGTTGTTTATCCTAGTATAATTAATAATATTTTAAAGGGAGATCTGAATGAAACCTGAAACAAGACTTCAAGCATTATCAGAATTTCTAAAAAATCAACGTTCGAAAATTACGCCCCATATGGTTGGTTTACCTGTAGGAACCCGAAGAAGAACAGCAGGACTTAGAAGAGAAGAAGTAGCTCAACTAGCCGGTGTGAGTCTTACTTGGTATACATGGTTAGAACAAGGCAGAGATATAAAAGTATCTACTTCGGTATTAGATGCTATTTCTCGAGCATTACAATTAAATAACGATGAAAGAAGATATTTGTACGCTTTAGCGTTAGAGGAAGGAGTGAAACAATCCTTTATCATTGAGGATGAGAAGGAAATCAGTCCGGCTTTAGTGAAAATGTTGCAGGAACTTCGTTATTGCCCAACGATTATTTCTGATAGAAGAAGTCAGATTGTGGGGTGGAATCAAGCAGCAGCTAATGTCTTTTTGGACTTTGAACAGATCGTCCCGGCAGAAAGGAATATCATACGCTTACTATTCGCAAGAAAGGAATTTAAAAGTTTAGCCGTGAATTGGGAGCATTTTGTTAGAGGATATATCGCCATATTTAGAACGTATTATGGACAGTATGTTGCTGATGACTGGTATGAGCAATTTATAGAAGAAATGGAGCAGGCATATCCTGAGTTTCGTAAAATATGGAATGAAAATGAGATCAGCTATGCGCCTGAAGTATTAATTGAATTTCGTCATGCTAAGGTAGGGAAAATGTTGTTTAATCTCACTTCATTACAAGTGTATGGGGATACTGATTTAAGATGCAGTGTCTATACTCCAGTTGAGGATACTGAAACGGAGCTAAAGTTAAAACGTTTAATCGAAGGCTAGCTATTGTTTGGAGTGTATAATTGATTTGAGGGATACTTCCTTAATTTGCTATATTTTAAATAAATTAAGTATTTATGGTAGAAATTATTTCGTGCTTTTTAAACTTAATCATGACATTTAGCTTCTTTTTGTGTTATTTCCGTTAGAGATAGATGGGAGAATTCAATAATTGAATTTGAAAAAAAGCAACATCATATCGATATAGTGGTTAATTACCGTAATGATAAGACAACGAAGTATTCAATACCAATAGAGATTTTTGAAAAAGTTTACGATGATCTGCAAAGAGGTAATTGAGGGAATTTAGGTTCCTTCAACTACCTGTTACATTTCTATTCGTTTTTCTATTAATAACTTCAATTGATCTTTGCTTAGCCAAGGTTACGCTTCTACAATCTCTAATAACACAGCATTTTGATGTGATTTGTCAATTCTCCTCTACTTCTTCACCAACACATATTGTAAGTTTTCTAATTCAAACATATCAATCAGTTCATCGATCCCTTTAAAATTGATGTGTTTTCCAAACCGTTTTTTGCTTAGGTCAATTTCTACATCCAATTGATCATCCTTTTCTTTCGTTTCGAGTTCATTTAGACAAGAATAGATTTCGATGGTTTCTTCTGTTGACAGCTCTTTTTCAATGAATTGAAAAAGAGCACGAAGAGAATGAATGATTTCTAATTCATAAACAAAAGGATGCGTGAATTTGTTTCTTACCGCTTCATAGAAAGTATCTAGATAATCAATGTGAATACCTTCGAAATCCTCTTCTGTTTCAAATACTTCTATCAAAGGATCTTCTTTTTGATAGGTTTTGTGCTTTTTTTGTATTTTATCAAACAATTCGATATTGAGTTCAGAGAGTGGTTTATAGGTAGGATTTTGACCAATGGTACCAAGCGGCAGTTCTTTGCCTGATCCAATATAATGCTGTAAAGTCATGGGTTGCCCTCTTTTCTTCAATGATTTCTTATTCGTTGATTATTTACTTTTTATCAATAAATGGTGGAATGTGCAATTCTTTTCACATTCGTTTTCTATAAAAGAAAAGGGCAAGTCGTTTGACTAAATACCTCTTAGGGTATACTATCTGTCATAGAAAGAATAGAAAGGAGTCCTTATTCATGGAGTATAATCAGCAGATGAAGAATCGTCTTCGCCGGATTGAAGGGCAGATTAAAGGGGTTCTTGCGATGATGGAGCAAGGCAAGGATTGCCGCGAGGTGGTCACGCAGCTGTCTGCATCACGTAATGCCATTGATCGGGCAATGGGTGTGATTGTGAGTACAAACCTTGAGCAATGTGTTCGTGAAAGTCTTGAACAAGGCAAGGATACGGAAGGTCTTGTGAAAGAGGCAGTTGAGCTATTGGTGAAAAGCCGGTAAGAAATTCCTCAGCCTTTGGAGGTTGACGGATTTTTTTACTTGATGTAATATACCCTTACCGGTATATGTATATATTTTTTATTTTCTATATACCCCTATAGGTAATTATTGAAGGAGGAGCAAAATGGAAGAACAGAAAAAACGCACGACGATAGTGTTATTCAGTGGAGATTATGATAAAGCGATGGCAGCTTACATTATTGCCAATGGTGCAGCAGCTTATGATCATGAGGTGACCATTTTCCATACGTTTTGGGGACTGAATGCCTTGCGTAAGGATGAGATGGTACCGATGAAAAAAGGATTTTTAGAAAAAATGTTCGGCAAGATGATGCCGCGCGGGGCTGATCGCATGGGGCTGTCCAAGATGAATTTTGCGGGAATGGGGCCGAAAATGATCAAGCATGTGATCAAAAAGCACAATGCCATGACCTTGCCGCAGCTCATTGAGATGGCGAAGGAGCAGGATATTAACCTCGTGGCATGTACAATGACAATGGATCTTTTAGGATTACAGGAGAAAGAATTATTGGATGACATTCAATATGCTGGTGTGGCGGCATATTTAGCAGAGGCTGAAATCGGACGTGTGAATTTATTTATCTAGTGAGGTGAAGCAGGGTGCAGACGATTTTACTCATCATCGTAATTGGATTGCTCGTGAGCCGCTTTCTGCCGGTACGAGGTGTGAAGCAAATGGATGCAGCTCATATGAAAAAGAAGGTGAAAAGCAAAGGTCAACAGCTCATTGATGTGCGATCCCCCAGTGAATTTCAAACAAATCATATCAAAGGCTTTCAAAACATCCCGTTGTCTCATTTGAAGAAACGAGCTTCTCAGCTTGAGAAAAATGAAGAGGTCTATGTGATATGTCAAAGCGGAATGAGAAGTATGCAAGCAGCGAAAATATTGAAGAAGCAGGGATTTACTCAGATTACAAACATCAAGGGTGGCATGAATGCTTGGCATTAAATGCGCAATAAAATATACCCCCATCCCTATTTAAAGGAGGAGAAGACATGCAGCAACCAACTGTCATTTTAGATGCAAAAGGACTGGCATGCCCGATGCCGATTGTAAAAACAAAAAAACAAATGAATGAGCTCTTGCCAGGAGACGTACTGGAAGTGCAAGCCACTGATAAAGGATCAGCAGCGGATCTAGCGGCATGGTCAAAAAGCGCAGGCCACGAATTTTTAGGAACAAAAGTAGAAGGCCAGGTGCTTCATCATTTGATTCGTAAGGGCGGAGAACAAGAGAAAGAAGGGAAGTCCATGATTTCGGAAATGTCTTTGGAGACTTTTCAACAGAAAGTAAAAGAAGATCCATCTTTGTTTATTTTAGATGTACGAGAGCTGGATGAATACGAGGCGGGGCATATTCCAGGAGCTGTTCATATTCCTCTTGGTGAGGTTGAACAACGTGCGGAGGAATTGAGCCGGGAGACGGACATTTACCTGATCTGTCATTCAGGCAGAAGAAGTGAATTAGCTGCGCAAAAGTTAAAAGAAAAAGGATTTCATCAATTGATGAATATCGTACCAGGCATGAATAGCTGGACAGGAGCGATTGAAAAATAGGAGCTGAATGAAACATGACGGTAAAAGCGATGACTGCAGAACAGTTAACAAAAAAGATCGTGAACAAGGAGCCGCTCTTTTTACTAGATGTGCGAAATCAAGCGGATGTGCAGGATTGGAAGATCGAAGGGGAAGCAATCGTTCATATGAATGTGCCTTATTTTGATCTCCTTGAAGGAGTAGAGGGCATTTTGCATGACATTCCTCATGATCGTGAAGTGTTGGTGGTTTGTGCCAAGGAAGGCTCCTCTATCATGGTCGCGGAGATGCTGTCAGAGGCGGGCAGAACGGTCCATTATTTAGAAGGCGGCATGAAGGCGTGGAGTGAGCATCTGGAGCCAGTGAAGATTGGTGATTTAAGCGGCGGTGGAGAGCTCTATCAATTTGTACGGATGGGCAAGGGATGCCTGTCTTATATGATCATGTCGAACGGAGAAGCCGCAATTGTAGATGCAGCTAGAATGACAGATGTTTATATCCGTTTTGCTAAAAAGCATGATGTCTCTATCACCGAAGTGTTGGACACTCATCTTCATGCAGATCATATTTCTGGCGGGAAGAAGCTGGCTGAACAGACTGGTGCTAGCTACTGGCTGCCGCCAAAAGATGCTGAAGAAGTGATCTTTGAATATAACCGTCTTGAAGAAGGACAGCGCATAACGATTGGAGCGGCTCCCATTGATATTCATCCTCTTTACTCACCGGGGCATACAATCGGTTCAACATCTTTTATCGTGGATGATCAATATCTTCTTTCAGGTGATATTTTGTTCGTGGATTCGATTGGAAGACCTGACCTTGCTGGAATGGCGGAGGACTGGGTAAGTGATTTGAGGGAAACACTTTATGAGCGATATGGAGCACTTTCGAAAGAATTGATTGTGTTGCCAGCGCATTTCATGATTATGGATGAAATCAATGAAGACGGAAGTGTTTGGAAGGAGCTAGGCGTTCTATTTGAAGAAAATCATGGACTGAACATAGAAGATGAAGCCGTATTTAGAGAAATGGTCACGAAGAATCTACCCGCACAGCCAAACGCTTATCAAGACATTCGTCAAACCAATATGGGGAAGCTGAGCCCAGACGAAGAAGCGCAGCGTGAAATGGAAATTGGTCCAAACCGTTGTGCGATTCGGTAATGTCCAATAAAATAAGAGGAGAGGAACAATCAAATGACATCAGATCAAATGTTAGACGTAACGGGGCTTGCATGCCCAATGCCGATTATTCGAACGAAGAAAAAAATGAATGACTTGACGGAGGGTCAAGTATTAGAAATACATGCAACAGATAAAGGGGCTAAAGCTGACTTAGCAGCATGGGCGAAGTCAAGCGGACATGAATTGATCACGCAGACGGAAGAAGGACATGTGCTGAAGTTCTGGGTGAGAAAAGGGTCCTAAAGGATGTAGGGGTATCTGCTGAAGATCCCCTTTTCCTTTTGCAAAGGAGGAGACCAGCGTGGATTTTGCGTTTTTGATTACACTTTTTATCATCGGATGTATTGGTTCCTTCTTATCAGGAATGGTGGGGATCGGGGGATCTGTGATTAACTACCCTATGCTGCTTTATATCCCGCCACTGGTCGGTGTGATGGCACTATCGGCTCATGAGGTATCAGGAATTGGCGCCATTCAAGTGCTTTTTTCGACGCTCGGTGGGGTATTGGCCTATCGTAAAAGCGGATTTTTACATTGCTCGTTGATTGTATATATGGGGAGCAGTATATTGGCGGGCAGCTTACTAGGCAGTTATGTATCTCACTTTATGCCAGAGAATGGGATGAATCTCGTCTATGGATTGCTCGCGATTGTGGCTGTGATCCTCATGCTGATTCCCAAAAAGGGACAGCGTGCAGACGCAGAGGGAGAAGTCACTTTTCATAAAGGACTTGCGGCAGGTATTGCCTTTGTGATCGGTAGTGTTTCCGGTGTGCTAGGCGCGGGCGGAGCATTTATATTGGTACCGGTGATGCTGTCTATTTTAAAAATTCCTGTCCGGATGACGATTGCGTCCTCACTTGCAATTACGTTTTTATCTGCGATCGGTGCATCGACTGGAAAGGTATTGACGGGTCAAGTTATGCTTGTTCCTGCGGTTGTGCTGATGCTGGCAAGTTTAATCGCCGCTCCGATTGGTGCTAAGGTCGGTCAGAAAATCAACGCCGTCTACTTACAATGGGCACTTGCTGTGATGATTACGGCGACAGCGGTCAAAATTTGGCTTGATTTATTATAAAGAAAAGACCAACAAAGCAAACGTGTTGGTCTTTTTTATTTGATGTCATCGTGCTCGATATATGTTTCAAGGGCTGGGTGATACTCTTTTTGATAATGAAGGTTGGGACATGTTTTCACGACTTTGCCTTGCAGGGCATTGGACTTAGAGACTTCTAATGCTGTTTTACATTTAGGGCAGCGTTCGGCAAACAGTGAGGGCCAGCGCTTCATATATCACCACTCCATTTAAAGTCTTGAAAACCGATTATATTAATATGAATTATAGGGGATCGTGCTGACAAGGTCAATGGGTGTTTGGGTCTTTTTAACAAAAAAGAAGCATCGTAAAGGATGCTTCTCTTTCGTTTCGATTCTCAATAAGCTTTTGCCCAGAAAACCATATCAGATGCAGGCTTTCCGCAGCAGACACATGTATCAGAGACAGATTCCTGTTCAAATGGGATACAGCGTGAGGTCGCCCCTGTTCTTTCTTTAATGTCGTTCTCGCAGGCTTCGTCACCACACCACATGGCTTTAATCAATCGGTTTTCTTCTGAAAGAATGTGCTCAATTTCTTCGATGGTGTGAGCTTTTGATGTTTTTTCATGTAATCGTTCTTTCGCCTTTTCGTACATCGTCCGTTGAATATCTTCAAGCGTGGATGTGATGGTTTGTTCAAGTGCATCTAATGCGACAGCTTGCTTTTCACCATTGTCTCGTCTTGCGAGCATCACCTGACCTTTTTCAATGTCCTTTGGTCCTACTTCGACACGTAAAGGGATGCCCTGCATTTCACATTCGTTGAACTTCCACCCTGGCTGTTTATCGCTTGCATCGATGTCAGCACGTGCGATGCGGGCGAGTCGATCTTTCAATTCGTAGGCATGATCGAGCACACCTTCCTTGTGAGAGGCGATTGGCACGATTCGCACTTGGGTTGGTGCAATGTTTGGCGGAAGGACGAGTCCTCTGTCATCACCATGCACCATGATCATGGCACCGATGATTCTTGTGGTAAACCCCCAAGAGGTTTGCTGGACATGCTCTAGCTTTCCTTCACGGTTTAAGAATTCGATGCCAAATGCCTTGGCAAATCCGTTCCCGAAGAAGTGAGAAGTGGCCGTTTGCAGTGCTTTTCCATCATGCATTAAGCTTTCAACCGTATAGGTAAAGCGGGCACCAGCGAATTTTTCCTTCTCTGTTTTTCTCCCTTTAATGACAGGAATGGCAAGGAGCTCTTCGCAAAGAGAAGCGTAGATGTGAAGCATTCTTTCTGTCTCCTCAATCGCTTCTTGCTCTGTCTCATGACATGTGTGTCCTTCCTGCCATAGGAATTCAAGCGTTCTAAGGAATGGACGTGTGGTCTTTTCCCAGCGGACGACATTCGCCCATTGATTATAAAGCTTCGGTAGATCACGGTAGGAATGAATGATGTTTTTGTAATGCTCAGCGAACAGTACTTCAGAGGTTGGTCTGACGCAGAGCCTTTCCTGTAATTTGGATTCACCGCCATGTGTGACCCACGCCACTTCAGGAGCGAAGCCTTCGATATGGTCTTTTTCCTGCTGCAGCAGGCTCTCTGGAATAAAGAGCGGCATATACACATTCTCATGGCCTGTTTCTTTGATTTGGCGGTCAAGTTCGTCGCGAATATTCTCCCAAATTTTAAAGCCGTATGGCTGAATGATCATACTGCCTCTGACGCTTGAATAATCGACGAGACGTGCCTTCGTGACAACATCTGTATACCACTGGGCAAAGTCGTCTTCCATGCTTGTGATTTTTTCAACAAATTGTTTCTTTGACATTGCATATTCCTCCTTTTAAAAAACAAAAAAGCTGTGCTTTAAGTTAGGGACCATTCCTGGTGGTACCACCCTAATTTAAAGCACAGCTTTACACTCGATCATGATAACGGTATGAACCGCTGTATGAAACAGAACTAAATCGGCAGGTTCACTTGAAGATGTCATTAGGAACTTCTCAGCACCGTTCCCTCTCTGTTAAAGGTCAATTCAAGCTACTATTCCAGATCTACGTTGATGAATGTTCGTTGATTTTTCATCAGTTTACCTGTAAATGCATGAGAAAGCAAGTTGTACTGGGGTTTCTTTTCATGCTGTTCTAAGTGCTTTGTGTGATCGTGAATTTGCAGTCATTTCCTATTTTTACAGCTTGCCAGTTATGTAAGCATATGCTACTATATTTGAAGAAAAAAATAGACTTGTATAACCTCAATAATATGGTTTGAGGGTTTCTACCAGGATCCGATAAATCCTGATTACAAAAGCGTGCTTTCCTTTTTTGTAATCAGGGTTTTTTTGTTTGTCTTCACCCTGTATCAAAAGTGAAAGCGATGATATAGAGAAGGGATGTTAGACATGAACTGGAGAGTATATTTATTAGCCGTTTCTACTTTTGCAGTAGGATTAGTTGAGCTTGTGGTCGGAGGCATTTTGCCAAGCCTTGCAGAGGATTTGAATGTATCGCTTGCGACAGCTGGGCAGCTTATCACCGTATTTGCCATTGTGTATGCCATTTCAGCACCTGTGCTGCTGACTGCCACAGCTAAAATTGAACGAAAGCGTCTTTATTTAATCGCGTTATTGGTGTTTACGATAGGGAATGTCTTCACATATTTTAGTTCGATCTTTGCTCTTGTCATGATCTCTAGGGTATTGATCGCGATGAGCACAGCGCTAGTGGTGGTGTTGTCACTGACGATCACTGCTAAATTGGTGGAACCAGCGCATCGTGCGAAGGCATTAGGGCTGATTTTTATTGGGATTAGTTCTTCACTTGTTCTCGGTGTACCGATCGGTATTTTTATTACAGAGAGCTTTGGCTGGAGAGTGATGTTTTTAGGAATCAGTATTTTATCAGCCATATCAATGGTGCTGATCTATTTCCTATTGGAGAAAATGCCTGTTGAAAAAGTGACGCCTCTTAGAGAGCAAATACGTTCTTTAGGGCATCCGAAAATTTTTAGTGCACACTTGATTAGTTTGTTTATGCTTGCAGGTCATTATATGCTTTATTCTTATTTCACTCCGTTTTTAATGGAAGTACTGCATATGACCCCGTTCTGGATTAGTATTTGTTATTTGGTCTTCGGGCTTGCTTCTATTGGCGGGAATGGATTTGGCGGCTGGCTTAGTGACAAGCTGGGTTCAGGGAAAGCCATTTTGCTGGTGACAATCGCGTTTGCAGTTGTGATGTTTATCATTCCTTATACATCGGGCGTGTTTGTCCTCTTTATGATCATGGTTGTCCTTTGGGGAGCGCTTAGCTGGGCATTAACGCCTGCCTTGCAGAGTTATTTGATTCAAACAGATCCTGTGACGTCTGATATTCAGCAAAGCTTAAATACATCGGCGTTGCAAATTGGTATCTCAATTGGATCAGCAGTTGGCGGTGTCCTATTTACGATGACCGGTTCATCTGTTGATCTGGCGAAATTCGGTGCAGTGTTTGTGCTGATTGCCTTTAGCTGTGCGGTGATTTCGTTGAAAAGACCACCACTTTATATGGATCGTCAGCATCGTGCTGAATAGCTGCCTAATGATAGGCAGCTTTTTTATGTTCTACTTTATTCTATTCAAAAACAACCATTTCGCCGATTGGTTGGAAGCCTGCACGTTGGTAAATATTTTTGCCGTCAGCTGATGCTTGTAACAGGACGCACTTTTGTTTGTTGTCTGTCTGGGTCAGAAGATAATGAAACATGTCACTGCCAAGTCCCTTTCCGCGGTGCTCTGCCCTTGTGATGACATCATAAATTCCGTAGCTATCAGTTGCTTCGAGTAATAAGCCTGTTGTGACCGGTTTGTGGTCTGCATATCCGACGAACATGCGAACGCGTGATTGTATAGTATCAAGCGAAAAATGCTGGAAATAGTCCTCTAAGGCGATGGCCTCCGGTGACTCCTTGAATAGCTCGATAAAGATATTTTTGTAATCAAGCAGTGTCTGCTCATCAACTGCTTCTTTGATTGTAAGCGGTGAAGATGTAACTGGGTCAATGTCTTCTGTCTGCTCAAGCAACATGATCGTATTGCGTTCAACCTCTCTAAGCTGATATTCCTTTAGTAAATTGGCCCAATCAGGATGAAGCAAACGATGATCCACCCATGTACTGAATGATTGTTTCTGAGACTGCAAGTGTTCGATGGCCGTTTTCACTTTTTGCGGATCTTTGATGTGCGCTGATGTCGGTAATAGCAAATTGAATGTGTCTGTCGATATATGAGTATTGGATAGAACGAAGTCGTCCGTTGCGAGGAAGGTTCCGTTCACAGCTGAAGAAAACAGGTGTATCTTTTCTTCTAATTGTCGAATGGCGATTTGTTGTTCGATTTTCATTAGCTCACCTTTTTCATCAAAAATTGGATGACATCCCCCATGAATTATAGCAAATAAAAGAAAGAGGAGCTGTGACATCATATGTCATCTAGTAGAAAAGTATATACACCATTTTCAGGTCTGATGGCCTGTTCTTTTTATTACACTGACATTTCTTTTGACTCCTATCTTAATTATTAGTACCATTTTATTAACCAGTTAAGAGTGGAGGTTCAGATGGAGACAAAAGAGCAGATTGTTTTAAAAGCGATTCAAGATCTGATTATTCATAGGGAAAAGAGAAGGAATGACCCAACAGATCCACTGATTACCACGACTGATACACTCAAGCAAGATTGGACACTCACACAGCTGCATATTTTATCAATGATTCAAGCCAATCCAAACGAATCAAATAATACATTTCTTTCTCAACAACTGAAACTATCAAAGCCTGCTATTACAAAGGCTGTAAAAAAACTAATTGATAAAGGCATGGTGGACTATTGCCACCGGCAAGGAGATAAAAAATCTGTCTACTATTCATTGACAGAGAAAGGTACGCAATTGGCGGCGCTGCATGATGAACTGCATGAGAAAGCTGTCGCGTCCTACTTAGAATTTCTACAGCAGTTTCATGAAGATGAATTACAAGTCATTGAGCGCTTTTTGAAGGCATGGAAAGAAAAAATATAGATTTAAAAAACCGAAACCATCGTAGAAAAGGAGATGATTTCGGTTTTTTATATGGTAAAATTAACATATATTGGCGCTATTCATGATCATGTTGAAAGGGAGGAAGCTTCTTTGGGGAAAGAAATGATGGAAAATTTTAAGAAGTACGTATTTATGATGCCGTTCGTTGGATTGTTTGTCAGCTTGCTATTATTTGTTTACTTTTTTGGCATCACAGGAGTTGAAGGATCAATTTGGGCTGCTACTTTATATTGTGCCCTTCCTTCTTTGGTGTACACGATATTCTGTTTGCCGTTAAGTATTTATTTTAAAGTCAGTAAAAAACGCTTAATCCATAAAGAAGAGGAACAGGCGTGATTGTGGTCAGCGCTTGTCTTGCTGGGTTGAAGGTTCGGTATAATGGCAGCCATCGATTAGATCAGCGAATTGAAGAGCTTGTGCAGGAAGGAAAGGCTGTGACAGTTTGTCCTGAACTGCTTGGCGGCTTCTCTACGCCTAGACCTCCGGCAGAAATCATTGGCGGAGATGGATATGATGTTTTACGGGGGCAGGCTGCTGTTGTCGATGTTCATGGAACTGACGTCACAGAGATGTATGTAAAAGGTGCAAAAGCCACACTGGAGCAGGTTCAGTCTCTGAAAGCAACAGCGGTTGTGCTAAAAGAGTACAGCCCTTCATGCGGGAGCCGGATGATTTACCAGGGAGAGTTTAATGGTAAGACAAAAGCGGGAGATGGTGTGACTTCCGCTTTGCTGAAACAGCACGGGATTCAAGTGTTCTCTGAGGAGGACGATTGGATTTCGTTGTTTCTATAGGTGTTTCGTGGAGAGAAGGAGGAGTTAGGTTGAAAAAGTGGGTCATTGGTTTAGTTGTAGTAGTTTTAATAGGAATTGGTATTTATTTTATGATCAATGCCAAAACGTACTCATTCGATGATGTGGTCTCGATTGATCAACATAAGGTGACTTCGATTCAAATTGAGCATGATCATAAACGTGTTGTTTTGGATAAAAAAGAAGAGATTCAAAAGCTGTTGAAGGAACTTTCAGATATGACATTAAAGAAAACCAATGAAGACACAAAAGCCTCAAAAGAGTCTTATTGGATCAGGGTGTATGAGAATAAGAAGGAAACATACGGTCTGACTTTCTATGATCAGGCATTTCTAACGACATATAATTTTTCTAAAAAGAAAGATCAAACAAACGAATACCAAATTGTTGACGCCAATCAAGTCGATATAGGACAATATATCAAATAACACCAGCGAACATTCATGCATGATCAATGGAAAATTCGGGTATAGTGCTTGGTAAGCAAAAATGAAGCGGAGGTTTGTTTGATGAGTGGATTAACAGATACAGTCACATTAGCAAACGGAGTAAAAATGCCGAAGCTAGGCTTCGGTGTATGGCAAGTAAAAGATGGGGATGAGGCTGTAAATGCAGTCACAGACGCTCTTGAAGCGGGCTACCGCAGCATTGATACAGCAGCAGCCTATCAAAATGAAGAAGGAGTAGGCAAAGCCATTCAGCAATCAGGTATCTCTCGTGATGATCTGTTTATTACGACAAAGGTGTGGAATCGTGATCAAGGCTATGAATCAACACTTGAAGCCTTTGAAACAAGTATGAACAAGCTTGGGCTAGATGTATTAGACCTTTATTTAATTCATTGGCCAGTTGAAGGCAAATATAAAGAAACTTGGAAAGCACTAGAGAAGCTGTATAAGGATGGACGCGTTCGAGCCATCGGTGTGTGTAACTTCCATCAGCACCATCTAGATGATCTATTAGAAGAAGCAGAAGTTGTGCCAATGGTCAATCAAATCGAGCTGCATCCAAAACTGACGCAGGAGCCTTTACGAGACTACTGCAAGGAGAAAGGGATTCATGTAGAAGCATGGTCACCATTAGGCAGCGGGAAGCTTCTGAACCATCCTGTTCTTCAGGATATTGCGAAAAAACATGACAAATCCGTGGCTCAAGTCATTCTTCGCTGGGACTTACAGCATGGCATTATCACCATTCCAAAATCTGTGACAAAGAGCCGAATCATCGAAAACACACAAGTCTTCGATTTCGAACTGTCCGCACATGAGATGGGAGTCATCGATCAGCTTAATGAGGATGAGCGCACAGGTCCAGATCCAGATAATTTTGATTTTTAATCGAAAGAAAAGCACAGGTGGCATGCCTGTGCTTTTTTATTTAACGATTTTTTGCGGCTGATACGTTTTCAATGACTTGAATGGCGTCGACAATTTGCTCTATGGAATAGTCTCCAATCAAGCAAAAGGTTTCGTCTGAACGTGCAGCATGGCTTGCCACTGTTTTTGCGGCTTCTTCCAGCTGAGCTGTGATGCCAAGCTCACGCATATTTCTAGGTAATCCGAGTGTTTCATAAAGCTCAAGTAATTCTTCTACTTCGCTCATTCGATTTTCTGCGGCAAGCTGAACAAGAATGCCATAGGCCACTTTTTGACCATGTAACACGTGATGCGTTTCTTCAATAAATGTCAATCCGTTATGGATGGCGTGGGCTCCTGCCATTCTGCCGTAGCGTCCCCCGTACCCGCCGACCGTGCCGGCTAATGTAATAATGGTATCCGTTACATCTGCAAATGCTTGCGAAAGCTGACCCGTTTGCAAGCTGTGGACAGCTTCTTCACTATGGGAAACAAGAATATCTCTCACATATACCGCCTGTTTTAGCGCTGCATGCACCATGAGCGGCAAGGAATTCTTTGCATTTCGAATAATGGCTTCCGCTTCATACCATTTGGCCAGCGTGTCTCCAATCCCACTTTGAAGGTAGGAAAGAGGAGAAGAAAGCAAAAATGTATGATCAATGAGGGTGAGGTAGCTGGACCGTTTATGGTAATCGACTGTCATGAAATTCCCTTTGTCATCATAAATGACGCTAAGCGGTGTAGATGCAGCACATGTCCCCGGGATGGTTGGAACCATGATCACTTCAATTTGAAGAGCCTCTGCTACTGACTTGGCGGTGTCTAAAATCGTGCCGCCTCCGATCCCAATGATCACATCTGCCCCTTGCAGTTCTTCTGCAATTCGAGTAATTGCATTGGGTGAACTGTATCCTTTGTGCTGGACAACAGGCCAATGAGACGGAAGCTTTGTGTACTTTGAAAAAGCATGAAATGAATCATATCCCGTCACGACAGCGGGCGACTGGAAGGATGGAGAAACAAGTGAATCGAGTTCATGATAAATGCCTTTTTGAGAAATAAATTGGTTTGGACCGCTTCTGACGATATCTTCTGGCTGGATCATGGCGTTCTACTCCTTTACAACATCATATTTCATAAATCATCTCATTTTACAGAAAGTTCTGTCAAATATGAGAAGAAAGACCCTTCCGTTTTATGGAATTGAGCCGCTGTCATTGCCTTTAGGTATGTATTTCCTGTATGATAAAGAACGGTATGTTTTGATTAAATTTAAGAGGTGTTTATATATATGGAAAAACAATATCGCGTTTTACTTTACTATCAATATGTCCCCATCGAGGACCCAGAAACGTTTACAGCAGAGCATCTAGCATTCTGTAAGGAGCTTGGTTTGTTAGGTCGTATCCTTATCTCAGCAGAAGGCATAAACGGAACGGTTTCTGGTACCATTGAGCAAACGGACAAGTACATGCAAGCATTAAAAGAAGATCCGCGCTTTGCGTCTATGCCGATCAAAATTGACGAAGCAGACGGTCATGCGTTTAAAAAAATGCACGTCCGCCATCGGAATGAACTAGTGAATCTGAGCCTTGAAGATGATGTGAACCCGTTAGAATTAACAGGTAAGCATCTTAGCCCGGTTGAATTTTACGAGCAAATGCAATCACCTGATACCGTTGTGATTGATGCACGTAATGATTACGAGTTTGATGTTGGCCACTTTAGAGGGGCAGTTCGTCCTGATATTGAGACATTCCGCGAATTACCGGAATGGATTCGTGACAATAAAGAGATTCTTGAAGGAAAAAAAATCCTGACGTATTGCACTGGCGGCGTACGCTGTGAGAAATTTTCAGGCTGGTTAAAGCGTGAAGGCTTTGAAGATGTCTCTCAGCTTGACGGCGGAATAGTCACGTACGGAAAAGATCCAGAAGTTAAAGGAAAGCTTTGGGATGGTCAATGCTACGTGTTTGATACTCGCTTAACAGTGCCTGTGAATCAAACAGAGCATGTGGTTGTCGGAAAAGATTTCTTCACTGGTGAGCCTTGCGAGCGTTATGTGAACTGTGCAAACCCTGCATGTAACCGCAAAATGATTGCAACAGAAGAAAGCGAGCATAAATATATGCGTAGCTGCAGCCATGAATGTCGTACGAGTGAACGTAACCTATATGTGAAACAGCACAACCTGTCTGAAGAAGAAGTGCAAGAAAGACTAGCTGTGATTGAACAAGAACAAGCAATCTCACAAGGATAGAGGGACCCCCTTTATCCTTTTTTCTATACATGATAGGGCTCAGAAGAAAGAGGGATTCATTTCCTCTTTCTTTTTTGTTTTGTTTTTTTCAAAATAAGGGTAAAGGTAGTTATTCAGTCTAATAGATTGAATCATCGAAAAAGCGCTTTCTTGAGAAATAAGCATGTTCGACTATTTCAGAAAATGGAGAATTGAGAGATAATAAAACAGGCGAAAAAATGAACAAGGGTAAAGATTTAGTTGAAGAAATATTTGTCAATTGAATGAAAAGTGAGCTGCAATGTAAGAAAGGTGCTTACTTGGGCACATGCTTTGTAATTTAATCGAAAGGTGTTATGAACATGAATCATTTGCATCGTAGAATGGGAACTTTCGCTTTAATGATGGTAGGTCTTGGCTCAATCATTGGTTCAGGATGGCTATTCGGTGCTTGGCGTGCTGCTCAAATTGCCGGACCTGCTGCTATTTTATCCTGGTTGATTGGGATGGTCGTGATTTTATTTATCGCTTTGTCTTATAGTGAACTCGGATCGATGTTTCCAGAGGCAGGCGGAATGGTGAAATATACGCAATATTCACATGGCTCCTTTATCGGGTTTATTGCAGCTTGGGCAAACTGGATCGCTATTGTCTCCGTCATTCCGGTTGAGGCGGTGGCTTCTGTCCAGTATATGAGTTCATGGCCTTGGGAATGGGCTAAGTGGACAAGCCATTTGGTCACAAAAGGGGTGTTGACGACAGAAGGGCTCATGGTCGCCAGTGTGCTTCTTGTGATTTACTTTCTGCTCAATTATTGGACAGTAGGGTTATTTTCAAAAGCAAATACATTCATTACCGTGTTTAAAATTGTCATTCCAGGATTAACCATTGGCGCGCTCTTATTCGTAGGTTTTCATAGTGAGAATTTTACGTCTGGAACAAGTATTGCTCCTAACGGCTGGGCGAGTGTGCTGACAGCTGTTGCGACATCAGGAATTGTGTTTGCCTTCAATGGCTTCCAAAGCCCGATTAATATGGCGGGGGAGGCGAAAAATCCAGGGCGATCAATTCCGATTGCGATTGTTGGATCCATTTTGATTGCGACTGTGATTTATGTGTTTTTACAAATCGCTTTTATCGGTGCTGTCGATCCGTCCATGATTGTGAATGGATGGGGCCATTTGAATTTTAACTCGCCATTTGCTGATCTTGCCATTGCACTTGGGATTAACTGGCTGGTTCTGATTTTATATGCAGATGCGTTTGTATCACCTTCTGGTACAGGAATTACGTATACGGCGACGACGTCTCGCATGATTTATGGAATGGAAAAAAACAAATACATGCCAAGTGTACTTGGTCGTCTGCACCCTATTTATGGCGTGCCTCGTCCAGCGATGTTTTTTAACTTAGCCGTCTCGTTTATCTTTCTGTTTTTATTTAGAGGCTGGGGTGTACTTGCGGAAATCATTTCTGTTGCGACACTTATTTCTTACCTGACAGGTCCAGTAACGGTCATGACACTGAGAAAGACAGGGACAGATTTATATCGTCCCCTTAGAATAAAAGGACTCAGCATCATTGCTCCTCTCGGTTTTGTCTTTGCGTCATTGACGCTGTATTGGGCGAGATGGCCGTTAACAGGTCAGGTGCTATTCATTATCCTCATTGGTCTTCCGATCTATTTTTACTATCAAGCAAAAGCGAAGTGGAAAGGCTTCGGCCGCAACTTCAAGGCGGGTGCTTGGATGGTCGTGTACTTACTTGTGATGATGACGATTTCCTGCCTTGGCAGTGACAAATTCGGCGGTTATAACGTCATTCATTATGGCTGGGATATGGCTCTTATTACAGTGGTTTCTTTGCTGTTTTATATGTGGGCACTCAAAAGTGGATTTGAAACAGAATTTCTAGAGGATGCGAAAAAAATCAATGATGAGCTGCGTACTTCTTCGCAAGAAGCTGCATCTTCCAAAGAATAAAGGAACGGCTGCCTGAATATGACGGGCAGCCGTTTTATTTTGATAAATGATGCATCACATGCTGCCTCAGCCAAGTGGTGACACCGCGTAAAACGGTTGCTGTGACAAATGAGATGAGTACATACTTCCCAAGCTGATTCATACCTTGTCCACTAAGCCAAAACACGATTCCTAGAAAAACGAGTGTGAATAGAAGCATGAAAAGAAATGATGCAGACCAAAAAAAAGCCTTCACTGAAGGTCACCTCCTCGGAGTATTGTATGCAGGCAATTGAAGGATCAGACCAGCTATGACGGGGTAGAATGATGGTGAAATCTATTGCAAAAGTCAGATAAAAACACCAAGTGATTTGACAGTTATGTTAAGATGAGAGCATATTTTGAGTGAAGATTGTGGTTTATAGACGGAGGTGTTTGGGGTTGCAGATACAAAAAGTTCTAAACAATAATGTCATTAGTGTGATAGATGAACAAGGAAAAGAAATTGTCGTCATGGGGAGAGGCATTGCGTTCCAGCGGCGGCCCGGGGACCCGGTTGACGAATCGTTAATCGATAAAGTCTTCCGCCTGGAGGATCACTCCGTTCATGAGCGGATGAAAATGCTGCTTCTGGAGGTTCCGTATGATGTGGTCAAGGTGACCGAAGAAATGATTCAGTATGCACATACAAAACTGAACCGAAGATTAAACGAAAGTCTGCATGTATCACTCGCAGACCATATTCATTACGCCATCGAACGATTGAAGAAAAATCATCTCATTGAGAATTCGCTCATTTGGGAGATTAAACGGTTATACAAAGATGAATTTCTTGTGGCAAAGGACTGCCTTGATATGATTGAAGAGCGTCTTCATATTGAATTGCCTGAGGATGAAGCAGGCTTTATTGCCATGCATATCATTAATGCAGAGCTGAATGAGGACATGAATACAACGGTCAATATCACAAAAGAAGTAAACGCCATTCTCACCATTGTGAAATATCATCTCAATATGGAATTTGATGAAGACTCACTCAACTTTTATCGTTTTCTCACGCATTTACGCTTTTTCGTCCAGCGTCTGATTAACGAAACAATGCTTGTCAGTGAAGATCAGGACTTGTATCAGCTGATCAAGGTAAAATATCCGAAGGCATACGAATGTGCAAAGAAAATCGCAGAATATGTCTATCAAACCTATCACCGAGATCTTACATCAGAGGAGATGCTGTACCTATCCATTCATTTGAATCGATTGATCAAACGAGAAAAATAAAGGTAGTTTTTAAAAGAAAGCGTTGACATAAGAAAAGCTGAGTGGTACTATTTGCTCATAAACATAAAAGAATACGGTTTCACAATGATCGTCTTAGAGGATTGTGACTGTTCGGCAGGCAAAACCTAAACGTTCACTGAAAAAGCGCAACAGCAAGTTGTGACTATTTTTGGTGCCCGTTTAGGTTTTTATTTTGCCCAAAAACGTATTTTTTTGAAAAAAAGGGGGTTTTTGTATGAGTTATCGTCAATTAGCAGAAGACATTATCAAACACATTGGCACAGAGAAAAACGTTCATTCACTGGTCCATTGCGCTACAAGACTTCGCTTCACATTAAATGACCGATCAAAAGCAGACAAAGCAGCCATTGAAAAATTAAATGGCGTTGTGACCGTTATGGAAAGCGGCGGTCAATTTCAAGTAGTCATTGGTAATACTGTACCAGAGGTTTATCGAGAGATTGGGGAGTTTACAAATCTATTAGAGGATTCCACTTCTTCATCTGCAAAATCAGGTGGAGAGAGCACGAGCCTTTTCGGAAAATTTGTCGACATTGTCTCTGGTATTTTTACACCACTTCTCGGTGTCATGGCAGGTGCTGGTATTTTAAAAGGTCTATTAGGTATCTGTATCAATGCAAAATGGTTATCACCTGAAGATACGTCGTATCAAATTTTATTTGCTGCGTCTGACAGCTTGTTCTACTTCCTGCCATTACTGCTTGCATTCACTTCGGCGAGGAAGTTTAAAGCGAATCCATTTGTCGCTGTGACGATTGCTGGTGCACTCATTTACCCAACCATTCAAGAATTGTCAAAAGGCGGCGGAGATGTGACCTTCTTCGGTATTCCAGTCGTCTTAATGTCTTATACATCAACGGTTATTCCAATCATTTTGGCAGTGTTTGTCATGGGATATATCGAACGTTTCTTTAACAAAGTCATTCATGAAAGTGTCAAAAACTTTATTACTCCACTGATTTTACTTGTCACGGTTGTTCCGCTGACACTCATTGTATTCGGACCATTTGGTGTGTATGCAGGGGACGGCATTGCCGCTGTCTTGCTGAAAGTATTCTCCTTTAGTCCTACACTTGCAGGTGCTTTAATTGCGATGGCATGGCAGGTTCTTGTGATCTTCGGTATCCACTGGGGTCTAGTGCCAGTCATTTTAAATAATATTGCTGTCCATGGAAAAGATCATATCAAGCCGGCGACTGCGCCAGCTGTATTTTCACAAGCCGGTGCTTCCATCGGTGTTATGCTGAAAACAAAGAATAAAAAGCTGAAATCATTGGCTGGATCGACAGCAGTTTCTGCCGTGTTTGGGATCACAGAGCCAGCTGTATACGGGGTCACACTTCGTTTGAAAAAACCATTTATTGCAGCCGTTATCTCTGCCGGAGTCGGCGGTGCGATCATCGGTTATTCACAAAGTATTGCGATTGCGTCAGGACTTCCAAGTTTACTAACACTTCCGATTTTCTACGGACAAGGGTTTACAGGGTTCATCATCGGAATCTCGGTCTCGTTTGTTCTATCCATCGTCTTGACTTATTTGATTGGATTTAAGGATCCAGTAGATGAAGATGAAACGCCAGCACCGGCTGCGGCACCAACAATGGAAAACGAACATGGGGTCAAAGCAGCTCATGTGAAAAGTCCTTTAAAGGGTGAGGTAATCAAGCTGGAGGAAGTACAGGATAAGGCATTCTCATCTGGTGCACTAGGAAAGGGCGCAGCCATCATTCCATCAGAAGGTAAGCTGTTTGCACCAGTATCAGGAGTCGTGACAACGGTGTTCCCAACAGGCCATGCGTACGGTCTTACTTCTGAAAGCGGAGCAGAAGTGCTCATTCACATTGGACTCGATACCGTACAATTAGGCGGTCAGCATTTTACCCCGAAGGTCGTACAGGGGCAAGCCATCACTGAGGGCGAATTGCTTGCGGAGTTTGATATTGAAGCCATCCAAGCTTCCGGCCTGTCCGTCACAACACCAGTGATTATTACCAATTCAGGTGAGTTTAGCGATATCATAGAAACAGAAGAAAAACAAACCACACCAGGACAATCATTTTTACATCTCGTTTAATGCAGAGGAGGAAGAAATTATGAGATATTCAACACTAGCACCATTTCCAAAGGACTTTTTCTGGGGCGGATCTACTTCCGCCTATCAAGTAGAAGGTGCGTGGAACGAGGATGGCAAAGGACCATCTGTCATTGATATGAGAGCAAGTTACCCTGAAGGGACAACAGATTTTAAAGTGGCAAGCGATCACTATCACCGCTATAAAGAGGATGTGAAGATGTTTGCAGAAATGGGTTTGAAGGCTTATCGTTTCTCTATTGCATGGACACGGATCATTCCAAATGGAGATGGGGAGATCAATCAAAAGGGGATTGAATTTTATCATTCTCTCATAGATGAATTGCGCCGCTATGATATTGAACCAATCGTGACGATGTATCATTTTGATCTGCCTCATGCACTTCAAGTAAAAGGTGGTTGGTCAAATCGCGCGACAGTAGATGCGTTTGAACGGTATGCAGAGGTTCTATTTCAGGAGTATGGTCAGAAGGTGAAATATTGGCTGACCATTAATGAACAAAACATGATGATCTTACATGGATCAGCGCTCGGTACACTTGATCCAAATTTAGAAAATCCGAAAAAAGAATTGTATCAGCAGAACCATCATATGCTCGTCGCTCAGGCAAAAGCCATGACGCTTTGTCATCAAATGCTGCCTGAAGCGAAAATTGGACCAGCGCCAAACATTGCGCTCATTTATCCGGCTTCTCCAAAGCCTGAGGATGTGCTTGCTGCGGCGAATTACAATGCGATCCGCAACTGGCTGTATCTTGATATGGCTGTCTACGGCCGTTATAACAACCTTGCTTGGGCGTACATGAAAGAAAAAGACATTCTTCCTGTCATCGAAGAGGGAGATATGGATATTTTGAAAAGTGCGAAGCCAGACTTCATTGCCTTTAACTACTACACATCTCAAACGGTTGAAGCGAGTAAAGGAGATGGCAACGATGAATTTGCACGCGGTGGAGATCAGCATTTGAAATCTGGTGAAGATGGCGTATATAAAGGCGGCAATAACCCGTTCTTAAGTAAAAATGCGTTTGGCTGGGAGATTGACCCTGTCGGCTTCCGTTCAACGATGCGTGAGATTTATGACCGTTATCAGCTGCCCCTTATTATCACGGAAAACGGATTGGGTGCTTTCGACAAATTAGAAGAAAATGGATCGATTCAAGATGATTATCGAATTGACTATTTAGAAAAGCATATCGAACAAATCAAATGGGCAATCACAGACGGTGTTGAGGTATTCGGGTACTGCCCGTGGTCAGCCATCGACTTAATCAGTACACACCAAGGCTGCTCCAAGCGCTACGGATTCATCTACGTCAACCGCGATGAATTTGACCTAAAAGACCTAAAGAGAATTCGTAAAAAGAGCTCTTACTGGTATGAAACATTAATTCAGCAAAATGGAGAGAACATCGGGGAGTAACATATGAAAAAGCCAATCACCTTATGCGGGTGGCTGGCTTTTTTCGTTCACTTTATTGGTAAGAGCATATTGTTCGAGTTGTTCTAAAATGATAGTCTGATGATATATTGTAAAAAATGGTTAATTATCCATTGCGAGGGAGTGGTTGTTTAAATGATGACGATTCTTTTTCTGTTTTTCTTATTGTTTTTCATTTTTTATGCTTTGAATTATATAGGTCAGAAATTGATTGCGAGAGAACACCCAATGAACCATGGCGTGATTGTGACTCTGTCAGCTGTGGAAGGGATTCTTGTTTTTGTCATTGTTGGGGTTAATGAGAAGTTTCTATTCTTCTGAGTGCATCGTTGAATTGTTGTATGAAGTACAGTCCATTTTAATTTTCTATCCTAAGGAAGGTTGAGAAAACCGTGGGGAAATAAAGAAGAAACTTAGTTATAACAATTATAGAACTTTAAAAAGAAAAATAACTTCAAAAAACTCACTAATCATGTGAGATTAGTGAGTTCTTCAAATAATATTTATTTAAAATGTTGCTTTATATTCAGCACGCCACCATCCATCTCCCATGTCTACTCTTTGCTGAAGAATCCAAAGTAAGTTGTCTTCAGTAAATGAAGTTGGGAATGCATTCACATCTTGACCATAAATATATCTTGTGAAACTTGCCTTAGTAGAGGTATCATCAGTTATTTGTGCTTTTTGATTAGAACTTGCAGTAACTGGACTAGTAGCGAAAGCAGGTATAGAACTTCCAAGTAAAGCTACAGCCAACGAAGAGGTCATTAGTACTTTTTTAATAGACATTATCAATCACTCCTAATTAACTTTTTTACTAACATTGTAATAAATTCGATTATTAATTATAAAATCCTTCTATATAAAGAAAATAATTACAATTATAATTTTTGATAGACGATAAAAGAGCTTAATCGAAGTTTCAATGAGTCTATCTATTTAAATATCCATATTAATCGTCGTAGTAACAATCTACTTTATGAAAATATCCAGCTAAAGAAGAGACTCTATGACATCCTTTGTCATAGAGCCTTTATATTAATCACTGTATTAACTTTCTTGAACCTCCAAAGCAATCATAGATATCTTGCAAAAGAGTTTGAAAAGAGATTATTGGAATTTGTGGGGTGAGGTCGTTTGGAAAAAGGCTTACCATAGAGGAAATATTTAAATATTTAAGTCCAGTACATCTTACTCTCTACTATCATTATACCCCGAATTTAATTAAATTTATAGACTGTTTCTCGCCCATATCAAGCCGTATACTGTTATACGCAAGTCAAAAACGATAAGGGGTGTGGCTGTATGAACGAGAAGCAACAAGTTTTAGATCTTGGCCCATTTTTTCATGGGACGAAAGCAGAATTAAAGATTGGAGATCTGCTTGAACCGCAGTACTTATCGAATTATCAGGATCAAAAATCAAACCATATCTATTTCACCGGAACATTAAACGCAGCCAAATGGGGTGCTGAATTAGCAAGATCTGATGCGAAAGAGAGAATTTATCTTGTAGAACCGTTAGGCGAGTTTGAACATGATCCGAATTTGACTGATAAAAAATTTCCGGGTAACCCAACACGTTCTTATCGGTCGAAATCCCCGTTGAAAATCGTCGCAGAATTAGGTTCATGGGAAAGACATTCCGATGAAGAAATCGATCATATGCTGAGCTCTTTAAAGAAATTAAGTGAAGAAGGAAAAAATGTCATATACGATTGATGATTCTCAATCAACAAAGGCCGCCTCATCAACAGCTGGGCGGCCTTTTGTTTGATCTTATTGAAATAACGCATCCATCAGCTCATCAAATGATTTTGATTGATTCAGGGAGTGAATGCGGTTTGGATTGTCCAGTAAATCGACGGCCTGTTCAAAGAATTGATTCATGCAGGCTGCGTCATCTTTATGAATGGCTAATAAAAAGACAAGTGATACTTGGTTTCCCTGCCAGTCAATTGGCTGTTTTAATTGTGCGATGGCTACGCAGGATGTGCCTTCATTTGTGATGAGCGGGTGCGGCATGGCAATTCCTTTTCCAAGATAGGTAGACGACATTTGCTCCCGCTCAAGCACCGAGGACCGAAAAGATGACGATACTAGCTGATACGTTTCTAAACGGCTGCATAGGGTGTCTAATACCTCGTCCTTACTGGATAAATCAGCATTCATTAAGGTTAATCGTTCTTGAAAAAACGCCATCAGTTCTTTCGGCGGAGTCCTGTGTCCATTTAATAAATGAATAACCTCATTCACCCGCTGTACATCATGATGTTCAAAAAAGGCGCTGACCTGTATGACTGGTTTTCCCTTTGAAGCGAGCGGGACGGTTGTAATGATGACATCACAGGGCAGGGTGGTGCTCATGAGATAATCTTGGTAGGAATACAGCTCGACGATGTCCAGTTCGTGCTGAAAGGATGCCTTCAATTTAATTTCAAGCAGTCTTGCCGTTCCTAATCCAGACCCGCACACGATAATGGCTTTCTTTTTTTGCGAGGTATTAAGCTGACTTCTTTCAAATGAAGCAGCGATATGCAGGGCAACATATGCCGCCTCATCTTCATTTGGCGTTCGCACCAGCTGTAAGGCATTCAGCCCGCTGACAGCCAAATCAAACGGGTATGGATAGGACGCTTTGATTTCATGCAGCAGCGGATTTTGTAAGGATACGCCATATTGGATTCGATTTAATAATGGCTTCATATGAAGCATCAGGTCTTGCTGCAGGATGTTGTCATCTGCAAATCGATGTCCGCTCATTTTCTCAATGTGCTGTAGAAAGACGGTAACCGCCTGCTGAACTTCTACTGTCGTCTGATGCTGGGCGGTTTCTTTCCACGTTTGATTTGCCAATAGATGCATGACTAAGTAATCTGTTTCATCCTCTGATAAGGTGACGTAAAAGGTGTCACTCACCTGCTGTATAATTTTTTTGGCAATTCGCATTAAGTCGGGTGATCGTTGTGTACGAGTGGTATTCGCCGATATTCGCTGGTTTTTTCGTGTCTGCTGAATCGCAATCGCTAAGTGAATGACTAAGTTTTTTAAGGCAATGTCTTTAATGAGCAATGACTCTTGATGCAGATTCGTCAGGACAATCGATCGAATGGTTTCAAGAGAAATATCGGGAAAATGGAGCTGCTCCCGCTCGGTGATATGAGAAAGTGCAGGCTCTTCTTCAAGGAGTAAGTCTGCATAGCATGTTCTTTTTTGCAACTCGTCTCCTTCAATTTTTAAGCCAAACCCAGGCTTTGACACAAGGGTCATACCGTAACGGGCTAACAGCTCTCGCCCTTTTTTTAAATCACTGCTGACCGTCATGCGGCTGATAAACAGTTCTTCAGCCAGCTCGTCAATTTTTAAGTAATCCGCTTGAAGCAATAGCTTCCTCATGATAAATCGTACACGCTCTTCTGGCATGACGGGGACGAGAGAGCGAGCAGGAAGTTTCTGCTGATGAAGCCAAAGCAGGAAGGCATCTTGGTCACTCGTTAATAGGGTGTACCCCTTTCCGCGGATCGTTTTAATCTTGGCTCCAGCTTCCTTTAATTGCTCATTTGCTTCTTTGATTAAATGACGGATGGAGCGGTCTGATAAGTGAAAAGAGGCAGTGAGCTCCTCCAGCTTCACGAACCCCTTCGTTTCAAATAGCCGCTGAATCAGCTGATAGGTTCGAGGATCTGCCGTCATCATCATTGCGCAGCTCCTTGCGCCTGTAAGGCATCAGTACCAAGAGCGATGGCGCCCATTAAACCTGATAATCCATCAAAGGATGGCTTGGTGATAATTTCATGTAAAGGCTTTGGCAGCTGTAAATACCCATGAAGCCGCTTTTCTGTTTCCTCAAGAATGAGGGGCAGCATAGCGGGCTGTTTCATAACACCTCCACCGAGAATGATGCGTTCTGGCGAAAGGGTGAGTAATAAATTGGCGGTCATCTGCCCTAGATAGTAGGCATGAAGTGACCAGGCAGGATGATCCTCTGGCAGCATGGGTGCCAGTGTATGATAGCGCCCTTCTATGGCAGGTCCGGATGCCAGTCCCTCTAAACAATCATGATGTATAGGGCAGCATCCACCGTAGGAATCATGGGGGTGCCGCTGCACTGTGATATGACCCATTTCTGGATGTAGCAATCCATGAATGAGGCGGTGTTCAATATAGGCACCGCCGCCTATCCCAGTTCCAACAGTGATATAGACCAAAGAAGCAGGTTTTTCTGCTTCAACCGAAAAGCGGGCTTCCCCGAGTGCTGCACAGTTCACATCGGTATCAAGCTTCATCGGGAGCCCAAGGGCTTGTTTTAAGGTAGAGAGGAAAGGGAATTGGCGCCAAGCTGTTTTGGGTGTCTCTAAAATCGTCCCATAACTTGGGCTGTGCTCTTTTACATCGACAGGCCCGAATGCCCCAATGCCAATGGCATCGACAGGATGCTTTGTAAAGTAATCGATCACTTGCCGGCATGTTTCAATTGGGTTTCCTGTTGCAAAGGAAGTCATGTGTTCAATCGTTCCGTCTGTTGTTCCGTAGCCGCAGACAAATTTTGTTCCGCCTGCTTCAATGCCTCCAATTCGCATGATCAATGCCCTCCGTTAAAGAGGGGCGGAATCCAAATGGATCCCGCCCCTACATGTTCATTTTTTCTTTACAATGTAGGTTTGTACCTGACAAGGTGTGAGCGGTTCAATGTGTAATGATCCATGTTGTGCTTTGAGTACATGTCCTTCAGGTGTTTCGCCTAAATTCGCTGTTTCTCCGTGTTGTAGAGATGAACTATTGATTGAAGCGGCTGTTTGACGCGTTAAATATGGATTGAAGAGACGGATGACAATGCCAGTTCCATGCTCTTCTTTTTTCAGAGCGCTTAGAATGGCTCCGTCTGTCTCAATGTCAAGCAGGCTATAAGTAGATTGTAAGTCTTCTTTTTCATCTCGGAAAGAGAAAATTAAACGACCGTTTAAAAAGTCTGCCCGTTCGTAGCATTGAACTGGGGTGGTATACCGCTTGGCAAGCTGCGCTAAGTGCCCCTCGCTGACAGCATCCTTGCTATAGTGCATGCCAAATGAAAACGACAGTGCCCCTTGCAGCTGAGCGTCAGGTGTCTCAACAATTTTTTCGCCAGATGCGCGTCCTGGACGGTAAAGAAGATTTTCTTTCCCCATTTTTCCGAAACAGCGGAAGAGCGTATACGCGATCGTTGTGTAGTCTTCTCCTGTGATCTGGTATTCTCTCACGCAGTCCGTCAACAGCGCGACACCGTATGCTTCATCACGAAGTGCAGTAAAGGATTGCATCGGTTCAATGGTGATCGGTTTTTCTTCCCAATGTTCATTGCTCCACCATTCAAGCTCTTGCGTGAGCTCAGTTGGGCGTTCGATGGTTCCAAACTGCTGATCGCTCAATGATACTTTTGATGCGATACCTGTATCAAAGAGGACACGCAGACGATGGTCTAACGCATGATTGTCGACATCGACATGAAAACGGATGACAGGCTCATCTTTGTTTAATGCCACCTTCGCTGTAATCGGGAGTGAAGTCGTGACTGCGTGCTGAGAGCGCTCTTCTAAGTCATATGGAACCGTGAGAGTAAGCTGGATGGTGAGCTCTTCTTGCAAGCCGCTTTTAGACACTGTGATGTCTGCCGAAGAAAGTTCCTTGGATGACACATACAGATCCTCGCGCGGCGGGGAATAGTTGTAGGAATCCCCATCGTCTCCATTGTCTTCAAAGATCATTTGCTCAGAGAATGTCTGGCCAGTTTGTTTATCTGTGATGTCCAGCGATCCATTGTCGTTTGCCGTAATGCGGTAATACGTATTTTCAACCGCATGTCCTTCGGTTTGTTCCCATGCGGATTCGCTCGATTCACCGAAAACCATGCTGACTTGTGTATAACCAACGGATGGTAAGCTGGCGGCTTCGATCAGTAAAACGGCTTTCCATACCTGCTTTGGCATGTACACTTCTTTACTTGGGTTAAGAGAAATTTGCTGTGCCAGCACATAATCTGTGACATCGGTTTTGCTTTTCACTGTGTACTGAAGTGTTCTCCCATGTGCATCCTTTAGTGTAAATGGACGTTCGGTGATAAAGGTTTCGACTTCAATGACTTCAGAACGTTTTGAAGGCAATGTATTAAATAACGTGAGTGTGATGTCTTGCTCAGTTTGCAGTCGAATCGCAATGAGACGCATGTGCAGGTCCACAAGGTTCTCGGCGATTTCCTTTGCCTGCTTGTAGCGGAAGAAGACGTCTTGATTCGTCGTATCACTATTACATCCGCCGATGCTGTCATGCGCTGCATTTTCAAACATGAGATACCAAATATCACGAACCGTGTCATGCGGATAGTCGTGACCGAGTGAATAGCTGATCGTGAGGATAGGCTCCATCACATTGACGAGATAGTTTTCAATTTGATTGTTTAAGATTTTTAAATCAGCCCGTGTTGAAAAAATAGATTTGTGAATCCGCATATGCTTTGCATGAATGAGCTCACCTTCTAATGTTTCAAAAGATGTCCGTTCTTTTTTCACAGCTGCGATGTAATCTTCTAAACTGCTGATTTGATAGTGGTGCTCGTCAAGATCATTGGCTTTTTCTAATAAGTCAGGCAGGTTTTTGCGGATTGGCGCCTGGTCAAAGCCATTTGGGAAATAGACATTCTTTGTGGTGGCCTTTGCTTGCAGCGCACCGATTTTTTCAGATAAAAAGGCTTGTAAGTCCTCATCCTTTTCAGGAATATTTCCACCGTAGTAGTAGCCAAATGGCAGGTTCACCGCAAAGACTTCACTGCCGTCAGCACCTTTCCAATTGAATTCGGTGTGATTCGTCATATGATCTGAAACGCCGCGCCAAAAAGCCGTATCGACAATGCCAAATCCGCGGTAAATTTGAGGCATTTGCGCGGATTGACCGAAGGAGTCAGGAACATAGCCGACTTTCATCACATGACCGAACTGCTGACAGCGTTCAATTCCATATTGCAGGTTCCGTACAATGGATTCACCTGAAATGACGAGCTGATCGGTTTGGGTATACCATGGACCGATGATGAGACGTTTGGCTGTGACGAGCTTTTTGATTCGATTCTCATCCTCAGGGCGCCATTTCAAGTAATCATCCAATAAGGATGCCTGGGCATCGAGCATGAAATAATGGAACCTTTCATCTGTTTCAAGGGTGTCTAAAATGTCCATTACGCTTTTCATTAAGTAGATACGGGAGCGGGAGGTGGTGAAATACCATTCCCGGTCCCAGTGAGTATGTGGAATCACATGTACATTGACAGTCATTGATCAACGACACCTTTCTATGTGCAAATTATCCTTCTAGTACAAGGTCAAAATCGTCTTCTTCTTTCTGCTTCTGATCATGCTCAGGCGTTTTTGGTTCTTTTTTCTCAGAGAAATTGACAAGCAGGTTGGCACCAATACCGATGACGAGTGCGCCAGTGAGGGCTCCGATTAAATAGGCCCACCAGTTTCCGACTGAGAAGAAGCCGTATAGCCCGCCAATTGGCGGCATGATGTCATGAACACCTAATAATGCAGCAACCCCGCTTCCAGCAGCACATGCGACAACATTGAGCGGAATCAATTTTAATGGATTGACAAGGGTAAAAGGAATCGCCCCTTCTGTAATACCGATAATGCCCATGACAAGACCGCCACGTCCTGCTTCTCTAAAGGTTGGAGAGAAGTTGCGTTTTCGAATCAGTGTCGCAAGCCCGTATCCAAGCGGCGGAATGACAATCGCAATATTGACGAGAATGGCAGGAAGGTAGACGCCTGATAGGAAGAGCGCGTTACCGGCCATCCAAGCAGATTTATTCACTGGTCCTCCAAGGTCAAAGCCAATCATCGCACCTAAAATCAGAGCGAGTGCGAGTGTGCTTGTCCCGTCAGCGACCATACCTTTGATCCATTCAATTAAAGCCGTGTTCAAAGCGCCTAATGGCCCGCCTAGCAGAACGGACATGAGAAGTCCAGTTAAGCCAACGGTAATAAGCGGTAAGATGAGCAGAGGAACAAGTCCGGCTGCGGAGCCTTGAATTTGAATTTTTCGTTTTACAAAAAGAGCGACATATCCTGCGAAGAAGCCTGCAATAACGGCACCGATAAATCCAGCATTCGTTGAGCTGGCAAGGGCACCGCCGATGAAGCCGGCTGCAAGCCCTGATTTATCCGCAATCGAATAGGCGATAAATCCAGCGAGCAGGACGTTCATTAAGCCAATGCCTGTCCAGCCAACCTGCTCCATTAAATAGGCGCCGTGCAGTATGCCGCCAGCATCCTTATAGGCGTTTAAATCTGAAACACCAAATCCTAATCCGACTAGTTTTGCTAAACCAACGATAAGGGAGGCGCCGATGATGACAGGAAGAATATAAGAAATACCGGTCATGAGATGGCCTTCAATGACTTTTAATTTTGCTTTCATTTTGCTTTGCTCCTTTCTATATGGCATTGCTCACGTTTATTGAGATTCAGATTTTTTCTTTTCAACAAGTGCTACAGCTTTTGTGATGATTTGCTCGGCATTTTTTAAGGCGCGTCCAATCTCGACACGTACTGTGGGAATGCCTGAGAAACGTTCCGCATCGTTGATATGCTGATTGGAGGCAATGATGCAGAGGTCTGCCTGCTTTGCTTCCTCTGCTGTAATGCCATTTACCTGTCCCATAATCCCTTGCTGCTCGATTTTAATCTCGTGGCCGAGCTGTTTACCCGCATTCTCTAGCGCCTTTGCTGCCATTGGTGTATGAGCTAACCCTGCTGGACATGAAGTGACACCGACAATTTTCATTGTGTAATCCCCTCTTTCAATTGTTGTTCAATGACTTCGTAATAATAGTCAGCGGCTTGACCTGGTTGTATCTTTTCGATGAAAGCCGGTTCCATGAGGCTTGTCGCAATCCCTGACAGTAATTTCAGGTGTGTGATATTTGCTTCTTCTAATGGAACGAGCAGTGTAAATAAATAGCTTGTGGGCAAATCGTCAAAGCTGCCCCATTCAATCGGTTGTGCTAGCTCTAAAAAAAGAAGTGAAGCCGATTGTACAGCGGAGCTTTTTGTATGAGGAATAGCGAAGCCTTGCTGAAGTCCTGTTGAGACTTCGTCTTCGCGAGTCAACAAATCTGATAATAACCCCGCCTGATCGTTTGTAATCTGAAGGTCTTCAGCTTTCTCGGCAATGTATTGTAAAATCTCATTCTTTGATCGTCCGTTTACTTGTGTGAAAACATGATCTTTTTGGAACAAGCTGATCCCTTCTCTCTTGTTTGTTAAGCGCTTACAAGTTGATTGTAATGTACTTTTCGGCATGGTTAAATAGCATCATTTTCCGTTTGAAATGGCAAAAAGTTTATGAAGCTATTCGTCTTGCAGTCTGTTATCTCAAATCCTAGCTTAAAACGAGTTTAATTATGTAATAAACAGATTCTATTAAATGCATTTCTGTGATATTCTTCCAAGGTGTTACAAAAGATAAGGGGGTCTTTTCATGTTCAAAAAGCAGGTCAAATCCTGTGTAATCGTACTCATGGCCATCATTCTCTGTATGGCGGCATTACCTGGATACGAGGCAGCAGCTGCCAGTAAAGGAACAAATGTCAATGAAGCCATTGGGTTAAAAAATGGTGAAGTCATCTCAGGGACATTACAGAATGAAATGGAAGAGTCATGGTACCAAATCACGCCATCTGCACAAGAGGTGGCAAAAGATACACATATGAAAGTTACTGTCAAAAGTAAACAAGTGTTATCTGTATCGGTCTATCCAAGTAAAGACAGAGCGATGAAGGATGACACTTATTCGAGATATCGTGTGGACACTGCAAGTGGAGAGACAGAGATCGATTTCCCGCATGCATGGGCAGGTCCTTATTATGTTAAAGTGCTCTACTTAGGGTCGGAGGAAGACAGCCGTGATGAGGAAGAGGATGCAGCATATACAATCGGGTATAAAGGAGCTAACCTACCGCCTTCTGAACCCGTTTTCCCTGAAGACGATGAGCCTGACATCATTATTATAGAGAAAAAGTACGGGCGCGAAATTCTTCAGTCGATTCGTACAATTGAAGATAAACGTTTTAATGAAACACCAAATGGTCAGAAGCTGAGCCGTGTGCTTCAAAAAACAAAGCCATTTCTCAAATCAAAGCTCATCAAACAAAAAAATGAGCAGCAAAAGGTATACAATCATTTGCTGACATTAAAGTCACTGCTAAATGACGTAGAGAAAAATGGTGCATATAGCGGTCATATTGTGACAGAGAAAGAACAACAGGCGATCCGTTCCCTTTTTGATATGCTCAAAGGAGCAAGTCCTGCCTATTTAAAAAAGGAATTAGAAGCAGTGAGTCAACAGATTGGCATCAATCAGCTTGAAGGAAAGTCGATCGGTTATGTATTAGAAAAGCAAAAGCTTGTAAAAGAAGAGAAAGTGAAGACGAATAAAATCATTTTTAAACTAAAGGATGGGCAAACGCTTCAATCTGCGAAAAAGAAGATGAAAAGCTATGGAATCCAAGAAAACCGTGTGACATCGCAGTCAGTAAGTCCTTTGTTTAAAGGAATGTATGTCTATGATGTGCCAGCAGGGCAAGAATCAGCTGGAAAGACTTTAAAAGCAGGCAAAGCTGTGATTAAAAGCACTGCGAGAAAGCTGTCCAGCATGCCGAATGTTGAATTCGCAGAGCCTGTTCAAACGTATCGTGCACTGAGCAATGATGTGCAGTATGGATACCAGTGGCCCCTGAAAAACAGTGCGCAAAACAGCGGGAAAAAAGGCGCTGATGTGAAGTTTGAACAAATGAACACACTGATTGGCACAAGCAAAATGAAGCAAACATTGATTGCTGTTGTGGATACAGGTGTAGACAGTCGTTTAACGGATCTGAGCGGGACTGTTCGTACGGACTTAGGTGCGAATCTCATTGGACGAAACAAAGATGCCATTGATGACAATGGACACGGTACGCATGTGGCTGGCATCATTGCTGCAAAGGCCGATAATCATTACTCGATGGCAGGTCTCAACCAACATACGGGCATCATTCCGGTGAAGGTGCTGGATGCCTATGGTTTTGGAGATACAGAGCATATTGCACTTGGAATCAAGCATGCAGTGGATAAAGGTGCAAAGGTCATCAACATGAGCCTTGGCGGCTACTACAGCCGCGTAATTGAATATGCAATGAACTACGCAGCTCAAAGAAATGTACTAGTGGTCGTGGCGAGTGGAAATGATGGCGTTCCAGAAATGGGCTATCCTGCGACATCAAAGTACGCAATGGCTATTGGTGCAAGCAACCGTATGGATATTGCCGCTGAATTCTCAAGCTATGGTAAAGGACTGAGCATGTCTGCACCAGGATCTGATATTCCAAGCTTAATGCCAGATGGGAATGTCTCATATCTGAGCGGGACATCAATGGCGACACCATATGTGGCAGCAGCAGCAGGATTACTGCTTTCTAAAAATCCAACCTTGAAGCCGAATCAAGTAAGGAATATCTTGCAAAGCACAGCCGATAATATCTCTTTTACATCTGTTGATGGAACAGATGACGTTTTCTATGATGAAAATGAAGAGCCTATTGTCGATCCAAAAATTCCAGGGATCGATTGGATGACAGGACATGGTAGACTGAATGCATTTGCTGCTTTAAGTGCTGTCGAACTAAATGCATCTGTCAGCAAAGTGGAGGATCAGCATCAAAAGGTGACAGGTAAGGCAAAGGCTGGCGCTGCTATTTCTGTGTATAGAGGCAAAACTCTGCTTGGAAAAGGCACAGCGGGCAAAAATGGAACCTTTAGCGTGAAGATCAAGCATCAGAACAAAAACAAAGTCCTTCACATTAAGATTTCAAAAGGAAAGGCCGCAACGACGCTCAAAACAGTCGTCAAAAAAGGCAAAGCACCAGCTAAGCCGAAAGTGGGCAAAGTAACGGTCAAAAGTAAAACGATCAAAGGGACTGCGGGCGCAGGATTGACCATTAAAGTAAAAAACAAATCAAAGAAAGTCATCAAAACGGTAAAAACAAATAACAAGGGCGCATTTACTGCCCAAATAAAACCGCAAAAAGCCAAAACAGTCTTATATGTGACTGCATCAGATGTGAGAAAAAGAGAAAGCAAAGCGGCGAAGATTGTTGTTGTGAAAAAGTAAGAGGAGAGCTTCCCTTTCTAAAAAAAGGGAAGTTTTTTTGTTTGTTACTGGAAAAATACCAATTAATGTCGATAGTAATATAGTAGGAAAAAAAAGGAGGATTTATCGATGAAAAAAATCATGTTTGCTTTCTTTCTATCATTGCTTCTCGTATTCCCAACATTTGCACATGCTGAGGAAAAAGGAGCAGTACCAGCATCCGTACAAGTAACAAGTGTTACAGCAGCCGATAGTGGATTAGTGAATTACGGCTATGGCAGTAAATATCGCGTGGGCTCTTATTATCCAGCTACGTTTAAAGGAACACTAAAAGATACAAGTGGAAATCTTATGCCCAATCAGCCGATCCAGCTTTATTTTGAAGCAGCAATTAAATCATATGCTCAAACAGCGACAGGCACAACAGACGAGAATGGACAATTTTCACTGACGTTTCAAGTTCCTGCAGGTGCAGGCTACCAAACATACAATAATGCAGGCTGGTCTACACATTACTACGATATCGTTCCAGTGACGTTCACTTCAAACGACATCAAGCTATCTTCAAATGTCACAAGTGTGTACCATTTGGCATATACAGTACGTAACTAATTTGCTGGGGGAGACGACCTGGCTGAAGCCTTGTCGTTTTTTTCATAGAAAAAAGGATGTCATCATGTGACATCCTTTTCTTTTTGTTAGCAAACCTGCTGGGCGGCAACCGAAAGAGTCGATAAACAAACACTCATGAGCCGTGACTCCCAGATTCGATCGAGCGTTTAACTTTTAATTCTGAGCTCTGATGGATAAGAACTTTCACACTTGAACGTTGATCCTTGAACCTTCAGCTTTGAGCTTTTATCAAGGATCATCCAGAGATGATCAGATGAGGAGGGAAGGACCTTTCCCTCGGAGGTGTTTAGTTCTATCGATTTTCGGCTCACTAACAAAATTGATTAATCGATCTGTATTTTCGTTAGTGTATTGCTCTCTGACAAGGAAAAATCAACTTCCATTTGAAAATCCTCAATGTCGGTCGAAAGCTTTTCAATCTTCACTCGAAGATGAAGCGGATCGATGATTGTCGCCTCATTTTCAGCGAGGAACGACTTGACGATCTCTTGGTTGGCAGCCGCTTGTGTTTTTCCGTCTTTCCCAAACAAGGTTTCTAAATGCTGGTCGAGCCTCTTCTTTACCTCTTCATTGGTCTGTTCTGCTTTGTCTACTAGCTCTGTGTATACCTTTTTCAATTTCCGTAAATAACGAATATCATATTCTATCGATGTCTTCCGTTCAATCGCTTCTGCCACTGTCATGCTGACACCCGCTACATCAATCGTTGTTGTCGCATTCGACACAACGATGGCTGATTTAATGGCATTCCGGCGTTTGATTAATGCTTGAATCGATTGGTCATCAGCCTTCGCCTTCTTTTCGATTTCTTCTTGATGTTGAAACCCGTGCTGTATATGTTTCCCGATCATCAATCCACCAAGTACGGCTTCATCAACGGTTCGGTTGATTCTCTTATCTAACATTTTCAGTTCACTTAATGCTCTTGTAATGGTCATTTCCATATTAGTGACAACTCCCTTGGTTCATCCTGAAAATCATAGATTCCTATCATATACCAAAGTGTGCTTCTTTTACTAGTGATATCCTTTTTTGTAAGACTATTATCATAGAAAAAACCTGGCGTTATACACCAGGTTCTTCACGTTTTTTCTGAATCCAAGCTGTCACATAATAGGCAGCATAGCAGAGCGCGATGAAGGGAATGCCGCAGATAAGGGCAATCCGCTGATTTGGATCAAAGGCAATGCCGATCACAGAGGCAAGACACAGGAAGAAGGCAGCAATCGGAACCACTGGGTAGAGAGGGGTTCGAAATGTAAGATCATGGAGCTGTCCGCCTTCCTGTAAAAAACGTTTCCGAAACATAAATTGTGAGGCAGCAATCCCCATCCACACGATCACAACGGCAAGTCCTGAGATCGAAACAAGGACAAGGTAAACCGTTTCTGGTGCGATGACACTTGATAACAAAGAAAGAATCCCGCCGATCATACTTAAAATCAGTGCGTTCAAAGGGATTCCTTTTGATGTCAGCTTCGCCAGTTTCTTAGGCAGTGTCCGTTCCTCAGAAAGTGACCAGAGCATACGGGATGACGCGTATAGTCCAGAGTTTGCGGCAGATAAGATCGCTGTCAAAATGACAAAATTCATGAAATCTGCGGCATATGGAATCCCGATGCGATCAAACACCACAACAAATGGACTTTTGATCACCCCGGCTTCTTCCACTGGGATCAAGCCGGCTAAGACCACGATTGTTCCAACGAAAAACAAGACAAGCCGCAGTACGGTAGTGCGAATCGCTCTTGGAATGGTTTCGTCAGGATTGACGCTTTCACCCGCAGCAATCCCAATTAACTCCGTACCTGAAAAAGCGAAATTGACGGCCAGCATCGTCATTAAAATCGGTAAAAAGCCGTTTGGGAAAAGACCGCCTTCCCCGGTGAAGTTAGAAAAGAACGGAGCGGCCTCACCGCCCTTTAATGGAATCAAGCCAAACATCGCAGCTCCGCCAAGGATAATAAAGAGAATAATAGCCATTACTTTAATGCTGGAAAACCAAAACTCTGATTCTGCAAAAAACTTAACTGTAAACGCATTGAGTAAAAAGATGAGAAGAGCAAAGACGCCGCTCCACATCCAAACCGATGTGTCTGGAAACCAGCGCTGCATTAAAAGCCCTGCCGCTGTAAATTCCGATCCGAGTGCCACTGTCCATGTCAGCCAGTACAGCCAAGCAACTGTGTAGCCTGTGCCAGGTCCAATGTATTTTGTTGCATACGTATGAAAGGCCCCTGTAACCGGCATTGCGACAGACAGCTCGCCTAAACAGAGCATCACGAGGTACACAATTAATGCCCCGACAAGATAGGCAAGGATCGTTCCCGCGGGTCCTGCTTGATTGATGGTATACCCAGAGCTTAAAAAGAGCCCTGTTCCAATGACCCCGCCTAGAGAAAGCATGAACAGGTGGCGGCTCGTCATTTTTCGTTGATATTGTTGTGATTGATCTTTTGCTTGTTCCATGTCTTCCCGCCCTTTTGCTTAGAAGTATGTGTGATAATTCATGCTGCTATGATGTGGTAAGTCTTAAGATGTCCGTGATATCTTCTGGGGTCGTCCGGCAGCAGCCGCCGATGATATGCGCGCCGTCTTGATACCATTGATGCGCACATTCACCAAATGTATGCTGAGGCGTATCTCCGCTCCATACCTTTTCTTCGGGATCATATAACTCCCCTGAGTTTGGATACACGACAATCGGCTTGCTTGTCCCCTTTTTCATCTCTTGAATGAGAGAAGAGATAAATTGCGGCGGCGTACAGTTTACACCAACAGCAGCGATCTGTTCATAAGGTTCTAGTGCGTGTACACATTCTCTGAGCAAATCACCTTCACTGATATGAAGGTCGTCCCTCGCACTGAATGTAATCCAAGCAGATACATCACTGAATTCATCTTGCAGCAGCTTTGCAATGGCCGTTGCTTCAATGAGACAAGGGATCGTTTCACATGCAAGAATATCTGCACCAGCTTCTACTAATGCCTGAATCCTTGGTCTATGAAAATCAATGAGTGCCTGCTCTGTAAGCCCGTAATTTCCTTTATATTCTGAACCATCAGATAAATAAGCGCCGAATGGCCCCACAGATCCTGCAACAAATGGTTTTGTCCGCCCTTTACGACTGGCTTCATCCTGCCAAAAAAGGTCCCGTGCCTCTTTTGCTAAAGTGACAGATCGTTTCATTAGGTCAATGGCTTCTTCTTTTGAATAGCCTTTTTCAGCGAAGCCATCAATCGTCGTTTGGTAGCTCGCTGTTGTGGCACAGTCAGCTCCGGCTTGGAAGTAATCCAAATGTACTTGCTGAATCAATTCTGGCTGTTCAATTAGTATTTTGGCGGACCATAAACTGTCGTTTAAATTACAGCCCTTTCGTTCAAGCTCTGTTGCAAGTGCACCGTCTAAAATTAAAGGTGCGTGAGCCTGTAAGCGGCTTTGAATAGGATTCATGGAATGGAACACCCTCCTTTTTAGTCGGAAATGATGGATATGATATGAGGCAGTAGTTTAAATGACTAAAGTGTTTTTGTCAAGGAGAGGGAAAAGCATGTGATGGCTGAAAAACCCTGAAAACATGCGGTTTTCCATGCATAAACATGCAGTCAAAATAATAGAAAACCAAGTCATTGACAGCCTCTAAAAAGAGATATATATTATGAAAAGGTTCATATCAGAAAGCTTCATCAAAAGGCGCTGTCTTTTGATTTTTATTTTGTTCAACGACTGTCTTCTTTCGTGCAGAAAGAGGGTTTTTTATATGCTTAAAAAAGGGGGAAAGAAGAAATTGAAAAAATGTGTAAAAGATATCGCAATGATTCTAATTGGTTCGTTTTTATTTGCCGCCGCAGTGAACATGTTTGTCATTCCGCTTGAATTTGGTGAAGGCGGTGTAACGGGGCTGTCCATTATTTTTTATTATTTGTTTGAAATTGCACCATGGCTGACGAACCTAGTGTTTAATGCCATCCTGCTGCTTGTGGGGTATAAATATTTAGACAAGAAGACGACGATTTATACTGTGGTTGCCGTCGCAAGTAACTCCCTATTCTTACACCTGACCACAACATGGGTCGTGAATGTTCACGAATTGATCATTGGCGCCATTTTCGCAGGAATCATTATCGGAATTGGGATTGGTCTTGTGCTAAGAGCAGGCGGTACTACGGCGGGTTCTGCCATACTCGGAAGAATTGCCAATAAGTATTTAGACTGGAACGTGAGCTACGCCATCTTGTTCTTTGATCTGATCGTCGTATTTGCTTCCTACTTTATTATTGGTGCGGAAAAATTAATGTTCACGATTGTGATGCTGTACGTGGCAACAAAGGTGATGGACTTCGTGATAGAAGGACTTAACACGAAAAAGGCAGTGACGATCATTTCTTCATGCAAAGATGATATTGCCGAAGAAATCAATCACACCTTGGATCGAGGCGTGACGATTTTAAACGGACGCGGTCATTATTCAAAGGAATCAAAGGAAATTCTTTATGCAGTCATTCAAAAACAAGAGCTTATGCGTCTAAAGAAAATCATTAAGAAAATTGATCGAGACGCATTCGTTGTTGTCCATGACGTGCGTGATGTGTTCGGAGAAGGATTTGTGAATATATAAAAACGGAAAGACCCCAAAAGGGTCTTTTTTTTATTTTATGCTTTATACCTCTTGTCACATGATACTATGTAATGTATAGTATAAATGGTTAGGAGTTGTAATTATGAATGCACAATTAAAAAAGGGTTTACTTGAATTCTGTGTACTGGCGGTATTAAAGAAAGGCGATTCCTATGGTTATCAAATGATTAAAGATATGTCCCATTGTATTGAGATTTCAGAATCGACATTATATCCGATATTAAAGCGGTTAGAGCAAAACAATTATGTGGAGACCTATTCCCAGGAACATAATAGTCGATTAAGAAAATACTACCGGATGACACAAAGCGGCCGTGAGCATATGGCGCAGTTTTTAGCGGAATGGGATCAAGTGATGGCGATTTACGACTTTATTTCTGGAGGACAGGGCAATGAATAAAAAAGAATTTTTAGCTAGCCTAGAGAAGCACCTGCATCGTCTAGGCGAAAAAGAAAGTGATCGGTTCATCGAGTATTATGATGAAATGATCGAGGATTATCAGGAAGATGGCTACAGTGAACAGGAAGCGGTCGATCAAGTCGGGCAGCCTGCCATCATCGCTGAAGGAATTTTGAAGGAACAAGGAATTAAAACCGTTCAGGTGCCGACGTTTGGAGAAAAAGCTACAAGGCTTTCCATCCTCATTTTAGGTTTTCCATTATGGGGTAGTATTCTAGCCACAGTTTTCCTGCTAATTCTTTCTATGTATATGGTAATTTGGTGCATTCCACTCGTGACAGGTACAATGACGCTAGTTGGTCTGCTCGGCGGTTTTTGGAGCATCATTGGTTCTCCGTTTATCTTTCAGGACGGTTTGCATGTGGTGGTGACGCAGATTGGCGTTGGTATTCTTCTATTAGGTGTCGGATTATTATGCGGCATGGCTACGGTGTATTTGACAAAGCTATTTGTTCAAATGACTGTTCAAACCACTAAGGCATTCATGGGAATGTTTAAAAAGAAGGTTGTGAGAGTATGAACGTGAATGATTTAAAAAAGCAATGCATCAAATGGGGGATCATCTTCACCGTTGCCGGAGGAATTGTCATGGCAATTGGTTTAGGACTATCAGGCTTTGACCTAGATGCATATGACAACAATGACCAGAACAATGTGTTCCGCACCATCAATTGGAGCAAGCCATAAATGAAAGATCCGCTTATGCGGGTCTTAGCCTGTAGACAAACCCTCGCATTCGGTGTCAGTCCTGCGCGTCGGTACTCACGAATGTCAAATTCGCTCCGTTCCGGTGCTCGTCCTTCCTAGACTGCAAAGGTTTTCTATCACGCTGAAAAGAAGACAAAGGGCTAAAATAAACATCATTTTAGCCCTTTGTCAACAATCTGAGACCCGCTTATGCGGGTCTTTTTTTCGCTCGAACCACAAAGAAGAAATAACAGCAAAGTGCACCTAGTTCACAAAGCATAATGATCAGGCCCATTGGAAAGGCTGTTTGGCTTCCGGCTAGTCCGACAAGAGGCGTCATGCAGGCGCCTAGCAGCATTTGTGCCACACCGATGAGTGCGGCTGCACTTCCTGCATGTGCGCCGTGATGCTGCATCGCAAGAGACGGGGCAGAGGTGCCGACAATTCCAACGCTTGATACCACAAAAAAGAGCGGAATGAGAATACCATACAATCCTGCATCAATGGAGATCATCAAAAATAAGGTGACGCCGCCTAAGGCAGCTGTCAGCAATCCAATGCGAAGAACCTTCTCTTCGCCGATTCTCGCAGCGACACGGGCAAATACTTGTCCAGCTGTGATGATTCCAAGACTATTCACCGCAAAGGCAGCACTGAATCCTTGTGGAGAAAGGTGAAAAAGCTCCTGAAGCACAAACGGTGAGCCAGAAATATAAGCAAACATCGCTGCGAATACAAGACCTTGCGAGAGGGCATATCCTACAAAGAGACGATCACTCGCTAAAATTTTCATGGCGCCAACAATCTGTTGAAAGCCTCCTGTTTGTCTGCGCTCCGCAGGTAAACTTTCCTGAAGTGAAAAAATAGATCTCAGCAACATCAAAGCCCCGAGAATTCCTAATAGAACAAATACACCCTGCCATGTGGTAAAGCGTAACATCTGTCCGCCCACAATAGGTGCCGCTGCCGGAGCAACCCCGTTGACCAACATGAGCAGTGCAAAGAATTTCGTCATTTCTGAGCCTTCATAATGATCTCGCACAATGGCTCGTGCAATGACAATGCCTGCTGAACCAGCGAGTCCTTGAATCAATCTTAAGAGGATGAACATCCAAATCGACGAGACCACCGTGCATAAAAGAGAGGCGGCGATAAAAATGATTAAGCCGATCATCAGCGGTTTTCTTCTACCGATCGTATCACTAATAGGCCCTGCAATCAGTTGTCCAAGTGCCAGTCCAATAAGACAAGCCATCAGACTTAATTGGGACAAAGCAGTGCTTGCTTCAAAATCTCGCGCAATATGAGGCAATGCAGGTAAATACATATCCATTGCAAGCGGTGCAAGGGCGGTTAAAGAACCAAGCAATGCGGCAAGGAGAAATCGGTTTTTTTTCGATTCTTGGGGATAAGATAAAGAACTCATATGATCATTACACTCCTCGTATACTTCCTCAAAACAGCATAATGAATCAAGCGTTCTTTTTCAATGGAAATTTTCAAAGAGGATTGCGTGCAAAATGATTGATCTTTCGAATGAGACTCTTTACATTGAATGAGTAGAGAAAAGGACAAGGTCAACGACATGCAGTATTTGCAAGATACGTATATCTAGCATTAAACAACAGGAGGTGCTGACATGGAGCAGCAAGAGCTGATCATTCGTCAAGCAGTCAAAGAAGATCATGAAGCGATCAGACATGTACTAATCAAATCCTATTCACAGTATGAGCCTCAATTTACGGAGGAAGGCTGGCAAAATTATTCTGCTGCGCTTGCAGCAGCTGTAGATAATCCAAACATGGAGCTGATGCTTGTGGCGGAGCTTGAAGGCAAGGTCGTGGGGACGCTTCAAATGTTCCGGTCATCAGAGCAAGCGTATGACAAACCCGAAATGGGCATTACATCAGCCATCGTCCGGTTTTTAGGAGTAGATCCCGATGTCAGGGGAAAAGGAATTGCAGAGTCATTGTTACGTAAAAGTATTGAACTCACGCAATCATGGGGCGAAAATGTTCTGTACCTTCATACATCTGATAAAATGCAGGCTGCCATTCGTCTTTATGAAAGAATGGGCTTTGAGCGTGCACTAGATAAAGAATTTGTGAATCAAAATGGGACGCATGTCAAGAGCTATCAATATGTCATCCAGAAAGAACAGCCGGCAGGTTCATCACATCACGCGTAATAAAAGGAAGAGCACGTCCTCTATGGACAGCTCTTCCTTTTTCAATTTACGCCCACAGTATAAGCGCCCAATAGGATAATCCCCACGAGATTAAACCGAACATAACAAAGAATTTTAACATGCGCTCATAAGGAGAAAGCTTTCGTTCTCTCTTCGTTTTCACCAGCCGCCAATAAAGGGCATAGCCGCAAAAAATGAGGATGATTTGTCCAAGCTGTGTAAGGTTTTCAAGAATCGTGATTCCGTTCATTTATTTCACCTCATCATAGGTCTTCCATATGTGAATGAAGCAACCCTTTATTTTTTCATAAAAAAACGATGTATACTGGAAAGAGAGAAACTAGATGCAAGAGGGAGTTGTGACATGTTGTTTTCGCTACATGCGGATCGGTGGGATGAAGTAATCGAGAGAAAAATCAAATACGATCAGAAGGTTGTGGAACATACGTGTCAGCTGTTAGATGCACAGGGACAGAAAGCTGTGCTTTTTCACAAGATTGAAGAGACGTTTTCGATGAGTGCAGGCGATGATACGCTGACAATTCCAAAAGGGAGCTATACGACCGCCTACTATTGGAAGGATCGTCCTTACAATATGTATTTCTGGAGAGATGATCAAGGGAAGGAACTAGGTTCTTATTTTAATATTGTGGGGAATACATGGTTGAACGGCCAGCTGGTCATGTTTGAAGACCTCATTGTTGATCTTCTCGTTCTACCGAATGGTGATTTTTTTGTATTGGATGAAGATGAGTTGCCAGAGAGTTTAGCGGATTTTGAACAAGGTTCAGTGCGCCGAGCATTAGAGGGTGTGATGGCTTCGTTAGAAAGCATACTTGATCAAGTGAGGGCAGATACTGAAGGGAAATATCATCATAGCTTATTTTCGCCGCTGTTAAAATAGAAAAAAACGATTCCTTTCAGCGAGGAATCGTTTTTTCTGTTAAACCTTGATACGGTTTAATCGTTTTTGTAAACTGGTTTTCGTTTTAGAAGCTTTTAGCTGTTTGACAGCGGTTTGCGCTGCTGCTTTTGTTTTCTTCGTTCGTTTTGATTCCGCTTTTTTCACCTTTTGTTTGGCGTCAGTCACTTTCTTTTGATAGGCTACCTGTTTTTTGACTTTGTCGAGCCGGTTTTGCAGGCTTGTTTTTTCTTTGCCTTTGTTTAGCTTTTTGATGGCTGTTTGAGCGCTTTTCATGGCGCCTTGTGTTTTGCTTTTTTCGGCTGTTTGAACCTTAGCACGTGCCAAGCGGATATCAATGGTTCCTTGTACCTTTTTCACCCGTTCAGTGAGTGCTGTTTTTTGTTTACTTGCAGTGAGTCGGCCAATTCTTGTTTTGGCTTGATTGACATCTGCCTGCTTTTTAGAAGTTTCGGCTGTTTTAACAGCGCTGGTCGCAGCTTTTACAAAGGTGGACTGCGGTATATATTGCACGCGGCCATACCCGAATTGTGGATCTTTTCCTTTTGTGCCAAGATCCACTGTATAGCTGCGCAATAAGGTGCGAAGCTGTACATTTGTTTTCTTCGGATGAAGCTGTTTCAACAGTGCCAGCATGCCTGTGACATGCGGCGTAGCTTGTGATGTACCTGTTGCATACCAATATTCATTTTTTAAATAAGTGCTGATGACGTTCTGACCAGGGGCAGAAAATTCAATGCCTTTCCCTGTATTTGAGATAGACGCAAGTTTGTCTTTGTCCGTCGTTGCAGAAACGGCAATGACACTATCGTAAGCGGCAGGGTAACTAATATGATTCTTCTTCCCATCATTCCCGCTTGCAGCGACCACAAGCAGACCTTTTTTATATGCTTCATCCACTGCTGAGCGCAAAATAGGGATATTGTCTTCAAAACCTAAACTTAAATTCATAATATCCATCTTGTTGCTAATGGCCCAATCGATTCCTCGAAGCAGGCTGTACAAGTCGCCTTCTCCCTTTTTATCTAACACTTTCACTGCATACAGCTTCGCGCCAGAAGCGACGCCGACTGTGCCGTAATCGTTATTGAGGGCACCAATCGTTCCTGCGACATGTGTGCCGTGTCCTTCATCATCTTTATAGGAGGAAGTATAGTTCACGAATGATTTACCGCCGGATATCTTTAAATCCTCATGTGGAGAAATACCAGTATCTAAAATGGCGACTTTCACATTTTTCCCCGTGACGCCTTCTTTTATCGCTTGCTTTACATTCAGCTTTTGCAGGTTGTAAGATTTTTGAACCAATGCATCCTGATTCGTAGAGGCAGCGGTTTTTTTCATCGTAGAAGAAGCGAGTTTGACCTTTATGTTTTTTGAAACATACGCGATGTTGGGGTCTTTTTTGAGTGACGTGACCGCTTGTTCATCTGCTGTCACAGCGACAGCGGGAAGATGTATGTACTGTTCGTTCACTTTTTCACTTTCTTCAATCGCTGTTTGCTTTCCTTTTTGGTTTTTATAGACGATGATGACATCTGTTTCTTTTGGCGGTGCAGCTGCCTGCGAATGGTAAGGCAAGGCAGTTGTCAACGCAAGAAGAAACGCGATGACTACGACAATTTTCTTTTTCAAGGCGATAGCCCCTTGCATACGATGACCTCCGTCTTTTTTTCTCTATTATATCGGAGAAATGAGAGGGATGGTTAGAAGAATCATATTGTTTGTCAGAAAGTTTTTTTACAAGTAACCTGAAATTGAAATTCATACAAATCTAGTAGACAATAGAAATATCATAATAAGAGAAAGTAGGATATGCTGATGAACGTAAAAGAGTATATGACGTATGATGCGACAGGCTTGGCAGCACTTGTACGGAATAAGCAGGTAACGCCAGACGAGCTTGTACAAGCTGCATTTGCTAGATTGAATGAGGTCAATCCTGAATTAAATGCGTTGATTCAGACAAGACAAGATCAAGTATTAAAAGAAATCAAGACATTACATACGAATCAGCCGTTTGCAGGCGTTCCATTTGTACTGAAAAATATATCGCAAGGGCTGGAAAATGAACCGCTGACAGCAGGTGCTGCATTGTTAAAGGATGTAAAGGCAAAAACGGACTCCCACTTTGTCCAGCGATTGAAGCAGGCTGGATTTCTCATGATGGGGCATACAAACACACCAGAATTCGGATTAAGAAATGTAACAGAACCTGCTTTACATGGTCCAACGAGGAACCCTTGGCATCCTGACTATTCCCCTGGCGGTTCAAGCGGCGGGACGGCAGCAGCTGTTGCAAGCGGCATCGTGCCTGCTGGAGGAGCAAGTGATGGTGGAGGGTCGATTCGGATTCCAGCATCCTTTACAGGTTTGTTTGGTCTCAAGCCAACAAGAGGAAGAACGCCGGTAGGACCAGGCGCAGGAAGGCAGTGGCAAGGGGCATCCATTGACTTTACACTCACAAAAACAGTGCGGGACAGTGCAGCCCTTCTTGATCTGCTTCAAGTCATTCAGCCTGAAGCGGCTTTCCAAACGCCGTTATACGACGGCAGCTATCAAGAAGATCTAGTGAAACGTACATCTTCTATGCGAATTGCTTACAGTGTACAATCTCCAGTTGGTACGAAGGTCAGTGAGGAAGCGAAGCAGGCGGTGCAGCAAACAGTGAAATGGCTGAGTGATCAAGGGCACCAAGTAGAAGAAGCAGGGCCTGCAATCGATGGGGTTCATCTGATGCAGCAATACTACGTCATGAACAGCGGAGAAATGTCTGCATTATTCACGTCCTTGGCTCGTTCATTAGGACGTCCAGTCAATCCGGAGGAAACAGACATCGTGGCATGGGTGTTGGCGGAGGCTGGCAAGAACGTAACCGCTGCTGCTTACACAGAAAGTCTTGATGCATGGGATATGGCGGCTGCACAAATGGCGTCATTTCATCAAACTTATGATCTCTTTGTGACACCAGCGACAGCCTATTCAGCTCCTAAGGTTGGTGAGTTGATGCATTCGAAGGAAGAAATCACTGAACTTTTACGTGTGTCATCTCTCTCAATGCAAGCGCAGCAGGATCTCATTTATGACATGTTCTTAAAGAGTTTGACCTACACACCATTTACACAGCTTGCCAACTTAACGGGTCAGCCTTCTATGAGCGTTCCTGTTCATCTCACTGAGGAGGGCATGCCTTTAGGTGTCCAGGTTACAGCACCTAAGGGGAAAGAGGATTGGCTGCTTCGGCTTGCAGCAGAAATGGAGACATCCTCGATTTGGAAAGGAACAAATCAACTCATACGTTGAAACGACATTTGTCTATGGAGGGAAAGGAGTGTCACACGTGAGTACGAAGGATAGAATTATTCAAACGGCCGCACTTCTTTTACGCAAACAGGGGTATCATGCGACAGGATTGAATCAAATCATTAGAGAGAGCGGCACACCTAAAGGATCTCTTTATTATTATTTTCCAAACGGAAAAGAAGAGCTAGCCATAGCAGCCGTTGAATATATTAGTCAAAAGGTCATCAATCAAATAGAAGAAAGCTTTGCCTATTCGAACGATCCTTATATCGCCATCGACCGTTTTATGACAAACATCATCCGGGGATTTACGGAGCAGGAAAATGAAAGAGGGATTCCGATTGTCTTGCTGGCGGCAGAATCCAAGCCAGAACATACGCAGCTTCATACTGCATGTAAACAAGAAATGATCCGCTGGCAAAAGCTTGTGAAAGAAAAGCTCATGAACAGTGGTTATGAAGAAAACAAAGCGGATGAGCTGGCTTCCCTCCTTCATTCAATGGTGATTGGGGGTCTATCGATGACCACAGCACTCAAACAAACGACCCCGTTAGAACATGTGAAATGTTACCTTAGACACTTATTTATGCGAGAAGAGTAAAATCTCTCGCATATTGTCTATCTATTATATCAATTGGTCTATATAATAAAGATAGTCAATTCGTCATGAGGAGTGATGGGATGTCGGAGCAACCGCAATCGATCAAGCAATCCGAAGGTACCTCTTTTTATACCTTGTCTGGTTCAGGGAAGCTGTATGGGCTGGAAAATCAGCTTGTTCTTGTGCTGGCAGAAGCAACTCGAACGAATCAGCTGTTTGAGCTTGTCTTAATCACAGGTGGGAAAGGAGCTTATTTTCCACTTCACTGTCATGAGCACTTATTTGAAACCATTTTTGTGCTGGAAGGAAAGCTTGAAGTGATTTTGGATGGTAAAAAATATATGGTCACAGCCTTCGATTATATTCATATTCCGCCCAAAACGATCCATGGCTACAGAATGCATAGTCACAAAACAAGATTTATTTCATATACGTTGGGCGGACAAATGACAGATGTCTATCAGCAAATCGGGAAAAAGCTTCAGCTGAACGAATGGCCGATGACTGATCATGCTTTCGATGCAGCCAGCTTTGAACAAGCTGAAAAAGAAAGCGATCTCATTTTGATGCATGGTATCCGGCAGCTGTCAAATACAACAAAGCCCTCCGTTTTATTTCATAGTCAGCTTCCTCAGGCGGTGCAGCCCTATGTATTAGAGGCTGGTGAAGGGAAGCAATATATCGTGGATGGTCAGCTCCATGAGCTGATCGCAACAACAGAAACAACTGGAGGCGGGTTCAGTCATTTTGTGATTGAAGGCGCGAAGGGAAAGTATTTTCCTCCGCATTATCATCAAGTACATACAGAAGCACTCTATTGTGTTGAGGGAAAAATGAATCTTCAATTGAACGGTGAGGATATATGCCTGATGCCGGGTGACTTTGCCTATATACCGCCGGATACAATTCACTCTTATGAATTCGTGTCTCATTCTAATAAATTTTTGCTATTGCTGCTCCCTGGAAAGATTGAGCAGTTGTATGAGCAGTTTGAAGAATCACAAAGTCCGAGTATATGTCCTTATTTTATTCAAGAAGGGAACTTGATGATCGATCGAGAGACTTCCTCTCAATATGATTTGGTCTTTATCGATAAAGGATAAAGATGTAACGCGTTACACACATGATTGAATAAGCGCCTGTCGAACCGATCGACAGGCTTTTTTGTTTTTTCATATTCATGATTTGATGCATGAACCATCCTCTCAAGGTGAAGCTATGTACAGATGATTTTCGCTAAAGGAGGAAATGCATGTGAGAGCTGTTACTTACCAAGGGAAAAATAGCATCGCAGTGAAGAAAGTAGATGCACCATCAATTCAAGATCGGGAAGATGTGATCATTCGAATTACATCAACAGCAATTTGTGGATCTGATTTACATTTGTATCAGGGGAATTTCCCGCTTCCAATCGGTTATGTGATTGGGCATGAGCCAATGGGGATTGTGGAGGAAGTTGGCCCAGATGTCACGGCAGTAAAAAAGGGAGACCGTGTCGTTATTCCATTTACCGTTGCATGTGGTCAATGCCAATATTGCCATCACCACTTAGAAAGCCAATGCGACAACTCAAACCCGCACTACGATTCGGGTGGACTTTTTGGATATAGTGAGAAATATGGGAACTACCCAGGAGGACAGGCAGAGTATTTACGCGTGCCTTTTGGCAATTACACCCCGTTTAAGATCCCTGATGATTGTGAGCTGGAGGATGAACAATTGCTGTTCTTATCTGATGTTCTCCCAACTGCTTATTGGAGTGTGGAGCACGCCGGTGTGAAAAAAGGTGATACGGTCATTGTGTTAGGCTGTGGACCTGTTGGGCTAATGGCGCAGCAATTTGCATGGCAAAAAGGGGCAGACCGTGTGATTGCGGTCGATTACATTGATTACCGTCTGCGACATGCAAAACGGATGAGCGGCGTAGAAGTATTTGATTTTACAGAAGATCCCGACATGGGAGAAACGTTAAAGGAGCTGACCAAGGGTGGTGCCGATGTTGTGATCGATTGTGTGGGAATGGACGGGAAGAAGTCGCCGCTTGAAAAAATTGAGCAGAAACTCAAGCTGCAAGGTGGAACGATCGGACCGATTCAAATTGCCACAAAAGCCGTCCGTAAATGTGGAACGGTGCAGATGACGGGTGTGTACGGCGGTCTATACAATATGTTCCCGTTAGGTGCCTTTTTCGCAAGAAACGTCACCCTTAAAATGGGTCAGGCTCCGGCTAGAGGCTACATGTCAAAGCTCTATCAAAAAGTGACAACTGGTGAAATTGATCCTAGGGCGATCATCACACATCAATTGCCGTTAGATGATGCCGCTCATGCGTATCACATATTTAATGATAAGAAGGATGATTGTATAAAGGTCATCTTAAAGCCGTAAAGAAGAAGGCTTAGGAATGTTCCTAAGCCTTTAATGTGTGCTCGTCCATCATTTTCTCAATTAATTCAAAAAATGTTTTTTTATCTTCTTCTGAAAGATGGTTGAACAGTTGATTAACAAGCAATTGGCGGTTGTCGATCATTTGTTTTGCAATTTGTTCACCAGATTCAGAGAGTTCAATCCATACAGTACGGCGGTCATTATTATTTCGAGAGCGGATAATCAGCCCTTCATCTTCTAAGTGATTGAGAGCGGTTGTTGTTGCAGAGGGAGATAATGAAACTTCCTGCAGAATATTTTTCACAGTACATGATTGATGACGATAAATGATGCGTAAAATAAACCCTTTCACATTCGTGACGTTTTTCGGGATGTTCTCTTCATCTATTTGTTTCGTCGCCTTTAAATACTTTGTCAGCGCATGGTCTAATAAACTTGCCTCTAGCTCGAAATGTTGCATTCTCCATACCTCTTTTCCTATTGCATTCGCATTTTCCGATCAATTACTAGGTCTATCTTATCATAATAGTTATCATCATTTAAACCAAAATGGAAGACGGATATAAAATTACCTATATTATCAATTAATATAAAGAACAATTCCAAATTGAAATGATTTTACTTTCAGCTGGTTTTATTTTAGAATGTGAATGAGATAAAATCTGCCAACCCATTCACTGGAAATTGGCTATTGTAAATCAAACGTTTGGAGATGAAGATATTGAATACACTACAGGCATTACTTAACGACAGAATGGAACGCTCATCACAAATTGAAGCGGTAACTGGCGGGGGTGTGTCTTATACATTTGAAGAATATGCAAAGCGCATTGACCAGCTCGCTCATTACTTACACCAAAAGGGGATTCGAAAAGGGGACCGTGTTTGCTTTATTAGTCAAAACCATCATCACTTCCCTACGATTATGCTGGCAGTCATCAAAGCAGGTGCAGTCGCAGTTCCGCTTAGCTGGCAGCTTACTTCCTTTGAGCTAGAAGGTATTTTGAAAAAAGCAGAGCCAAAGGCTTTATTTTTTGATCGTGAATTCCGTGACATCATTGCGGCAGTGAATGTGTCTTTAGAAGATTGCCTGATGGTGGAATCAGGTGTCAATGCGAAAACAACACAGCTGTTTGAAGACATTTTAGCTTCAAATGATGGAAGTAACCTTGCTGAAGAGGTATCAGAAGAGGATCTAGCGATGATTTTATTCACCTCTGGGACAACGGGCAATCCAAAGGGCTGTATGGTCGGACATGGACGAATCTATCAATTTTTAACAAGACGTGGGAATCGAGGATTCGATCTGAAAGGAAAACGATACTTGGCGAGTCATCCTCTGTATCATATGAGTTCAATTAATCATCTGATCGCAGCTGCAATTGAAGGATATACACTTGTCTTCTTACATGATGCAACACCGAAGCGCATTTTAGAAACGATTGAGAAAGAAAGAATTACGTTCATGATGGCTTTTCCATCAGCTTACACGTACATGCTAGAAGAAATGAAACGCGGTTCGTATGATCTTTCATCTTTTGAAATTGCGATTTCTGGCGGTACGAAGGTGCCGGTGCGCTTAATTAAAGATTACAAAGAAGTAGGCATTCAGATGATGCATGGCTACGGTAGTACAGAAGCATGGGTTGTGAGTGCGTGGCATCCAGCGATGGGCGAGGATAAAATGGGCTCTGCCGGTAAAGTAGATCCGGATGTAGAAGTGAAAATCGTGCATCCTGAGACAGACGAGACATTGCCAGCTGGAGAAATCGGCGAAGTCGTCATGAGAAGCCCATTTTATTTCTTAGGCTACTATCATCAGCCTGACGCTACAGAGAAGGTACTCAAAGATGGCTGGTTCCATATGGGAGATGCAGGCTATTTAGATGAAGACGGTTTTCTTTTCATCACAGGCAGATACAAAGATGTGATTCTGTACGGCGGGGATAATATCTATCCTGACCAAGTAGAAGAAGTCATTGATCAAATTCCAGGTGTGATTGAATCAGCTGTCATTGGGGTACCGGACGAATTATATGGTGAAGTGCCAAGTGCGTATATCGTAAAAGACGATTCCGCCGATTTTTGCGAAGAAGATGTGGTGAACTATTGTCAGGAACGTTTGGCAGATTACAAAGTACCCTCCATTCATTTCACACAGGAGCTGCCAAAAAATAAGCTTGGTAAAATCATGAAGAAGGATTTACGTGAATTGGTTGTGAATGCGTAGTACCTATTCTGCTATAATGAAATTTGAATGATTTTTTGTTTTTCTAACGTTTTGGAGGGAAAGGGTTTGCGACATATTCTTCGTAAGAAACACATTCACGATTTGTTAGAGCAGAGCAGGCAGCAAAAGGTACAGAAAACGCTGGGCGGGCTCGATCTCACGCTCCTTGGTATAGGGGCAGTGATCGGCACGGGGGTCATGGTGTTAACCGGAATTACAGCGGCTAAGGATGCAGGGCCAGCTGTCATTTTTTCCTTTGCCATTGCAGCGATTGTGTGCAGTTTGGCAGCACTTTGCTATGCAGAAATGGCTTCAGCGCTGCCTGTTTTCGGCAGTGCGTACATTTATTCATATACAACGATGGGTGAGCTTGTCGGTCATCTAATGGGATGGACGTTATTGTCCGTGTATATGCTGACTGCTTCAGCTGTCGCCAGTGGCTGGTCGAGCTATTTCAACAGCTTGCTTGAGGGGTTTGGAATTTCGATTCCCCATCAATTCTTAGCGGGGCCGGAACAAGGCGGATATATGAATCTGCCAGCCATTATCATTGCCTTACTAATTGCGTGGATCTTATCTAGAGGAACGAAGGAAAGTAAAAAATTCAATAATATCATGGTGTTTGTGAAGCTCGGTATTATTGTTCTTTTCATTGTAGTAGGCGGGTTTTATGTACAGCCAGCCAATTGGCAGCCATTCATGCCGTTTGGTGCAGAAGGTGTCATTGCCGGTGCTGCTGCTGTGTTTTTTGCCTTCTTAGGATTTGATGCGATTTCTGCTTCTGCGGAAGAGGTGAAAAATCCGCAGCGGAACCTGCCAATTGGCATTATTGGCTCATTACTCATTTGCACGATCATTTACATTGTCGTTTGTTTGATTATGACAGGTATGGTGCACTATACAAAACTGAATGTCACAGAGGCTATGTCCTATGTGCTGCAAAGTGTACATCAAAATAGCGTAGCCGGTATTATTTCTGTCGGTGCGGTCATTGGATTGATGGCTGTGATTTTCGCCAATAATTATGCAGCAACTCGAATTGCGTATGCGATGGGACGAGACGGTCTTTTGCCTAAAATGTTTTCGAAAACAAACAAAAGCGATACGCCTGTTGCAAGCATATGGATGATTGGCGGCATGACAGCTGTTATTTCAGGGTTTATTGATTTAAAGGACTTGTCCAATTTAGCGAATATCGGTGCTTTATTGACGTTTGCGATGGTGAGTTTATCTGTGCTTATTTTGAGAAAGACACATCAGCAGCTTGAGAGGGGATTCCGGGTTCCATTTGTGCCGGTATTACCGATTATCTCAATGGGCTGCTGCTTGTTCCTTATGCTCAACTTACCAGGCCGGACGTGGCTTTACTTTGGTGTTTGGCTGTTAATCGGTGTCGTCATGTACGCAGCGTATTCAAACAAACATAGTGAATTAGCGAAATCCTCATGAGAAAAAGGTGCAAATCCGTTGACGATTTGTGCCTTTTTTCATACGATTTGGGATAAGCTATAAAAGAGAAGATGGACGGAACAAGAGGAGGATGAGGGGTATGATTAGTGTTAGTCCTTATATTGTGGTAGACGATGTGAAGGAATCTCTTCAATATTATCAAGGGATTTTTGGCGGGGATATTCATATTTTAAATGAACATCAAGACCGTGTGCTGCATGCAGAACTGCACCTTGGAGAATCACTGCTTCACTTTTCAGATACGTTTGGCCGCACACCAAAGCCTGAACATCTCAGATTGATTATGCAGTTTGACAATGAAGAAGAACTAAAGGCTGTATATGAAGCGCTGGAAGCTGATGGAGATGTATTGGTCGAATTACAGGATACGTTCTTTGGCGCACTTCACGGACAAGTACAGGACCGCAAAAATGGGTTGATCTGGGTGCTGAATTATATGAAATAATCCAAGACCTTCACCTTCGTGAAGGTTCAGCGTGTAGACAAACCCTCGCATTCGGTGTCAGTCCTGCGTGCTGGTGCTCACGAATGACAAATTCGCTCCGCGCCAGTACTTGTCCTTTCTAGACTGCAAAGGTTTTCTATCAAGCTGAAAAGAAGACAAAAGGCTAAAATCAAGATCATTTTAGCCTTTTGTCAACAATCTGGACCTTCACCTTCGTGAAGGTTTTTTTGGGAGTGCTTTTATTTTCTGAAAAATGGAAAATATGCTATGTTGGAAGAATAAAAGAACAAGGAGGAAGGTGGCAAAGCGATGGAGCGAATTGAATTTCAATCAATCCAAACAAATGGTGTAACACTTCACACAGCAATGGCTGGACCTGAGGATGGTCCGCTGCTTATACTGCTGCATGGATTTCCTGAGTTCTGGTACGGCTGGAAGAACCAAATTATGCCCCTAGCCGAGGCAGGATATCGTGTCGTCGTTCCTGATCAAAGAGGCTACCATCTAAGTGATAAGCCAGAAGGAATCGAATCCTATGTATTAGATCAACTGAGGGATGATATCGTAGGGTTGATTAAGACCCTTAGTCCGAATCAAAAGGCGATTGTGGGGGGGCATGATTGGGGCGGGGCAGTTGCTTGGCATTTGGCATCCACACGTTCTCAATATGTAGAGAAACTAATCATTGTCAACATGCCGCATCCGCGGGTGATGATGAAGGTTCTTCCGTTTTATCCGCCACAGTGGAAGAAAAGCTCCTATATCGCTTTCTTTCAGCTTCCGAATGTGCCAGAGGCAGCACTCCAAGAAAATCACTTTCAAAAGCTGGATGAAGCCATAGGACTGACTGCAAGACCACATTTGTTCTCGAAAGAAGATGTATTAAGCTATAAGCTGGCTTGGACGCAGCCAGGTGCCATGACCTCGATGCTTAATTGGTATCGCGCGATCAAAAAGGGCGGCTTTGAAAAGCCGATATCTAAACGTATTTTAGTACCTGTTCGCATGATCTGGGGGATGGAAGACAAGTTTTTAAGCAGAAAGCTGGCAAAGGAAACGATGAAGATTTGCCCTAATGGTCAACTGATTTTTGTCGATGATGCTTCTCATTGGATCAATCATGAAAAACCAGAAGTAGTGAACAAACTCATACTCGAATTTTTGAACTAAAGAAAAAAGCTCTGGTCAGGGGACCAGAGCTTTTGTGATTTACCCAATATGATTCTTTTTCAACGAAGCAGGTTCATCGTCCCAGCATTCAATGTTCTCATTGTTTGGAACGGCATTTTTATAAAAGACTGGATCTTTCCCCTCTTTTTTCTGCCGTGAATAATCCTTTAATGCTGCAAAGGCGACTTTGGACAGCATGGTAATGGCAATGAGGTTGACGATGACCATTAAGCCCATAAACAGATCGGCAAGATTCCAAACAAAAGGAACACTTGCTACAGCACCGAATAAAACCATGGCAATGACCGCAATACGGTATCCAATCAACCAGGCTTTGCTTGATTTAAGGAACTCAATGTTCGTTTCACCATAGTAATAATTCCCGATCAGCGTACTAAACGCAAATAAGAAAACCATAATGGCAAGAACACCAGAAGCCCAAGGACCGATGTGTTCACTCAAAGATGCTTGAGTAAGCTCAATACCTGTTAATTTTGTCGTTTTATATGCACTTGAGAAAAGAACGATAAAGGCAGTACTTGTACAAATAATCAGTGTATCAATTAAGACACCAAATGCTTGGATCAATCCTTGCTTTACAGGGTGGCTCGTCACGGCAGCTGCAGCAGCGTTTGGTGCGCTACCCATCCCAGCTTCGTTTGAGAATAGACCCCGTTTGATCCCTTCCATAATGACGGCACCCATGGTACCACCTGCAAACTGCTCAATACCGAATGCATGTGAAATAATCGTCTGGATCACACCAGGCAGTTCAGTAATGTTTGTAATCATGACAAAAAGAGCAATACCAATATAAGCGACAGCTAAGAAGACCACAATGTATTCAGCCATCTTGGCAATCGTCTTGACCCCGCCGAAAATGATGATACTAAATCCAATAGCCATAATCACGCCTACGATCAAACGATTTGTGCCAAATGAATTTTCAAAAGCAATGGTAATGGTGTTCGACTGTACAGCGTTAAAGACAATACCAAAAGAAATGGTGATTAATACAGCAAACAAAATCCCCATCCAGCGTTTCTTTAAGCCTTTTTCAATATAGTAGGCGGGACCACCGCGAAAGCCTGATGGATCTTTTACTTTATACACTTGGGCAAGCGTACTTTCAACAAAGCTTGACGCAGAACCAATAATGGCTAGAATCCACATCCAAAAAATAGCGCCAGGACCACCCATGGCAATTGCGATCGCAATCCCAGTAATGTTCCCAGTTCCAACCCGAGCCGCCATACTAATAGCAAAGGCCTGGAATGGTGATACGCCAGATTTTTGTTTATTTGTTCCTTCTTTCAGAACGATCACCATTTCCTTCAGCATACGCACTTGAAGGAAACGAGACCTGAATGTGAAATAAAGGCCGACAATAATTAATAGTGCAACAATAATATATGACCATAGAAAACCATTTGTTGTTGTTAATAAACCATTCATAACATCACCTCTTCTAATTCATCCTATTTCTTTAAAAAATACTGAGATCCCACTCTTTGGCGAGCTTTTTCAGCATCATGACACCGGTAATGCTATTACCACAATCATCAATGGCGGGACCATAAATACCGATTCCACAGCCTGTCTGAAACGGGAATTCTCTTCTTGCGCTTGGCGGAACGCAAGCCATAATTCCTCCAGACACACCACTTTTGGCTGGTACGCCTACGAAAGCAGCAAAATTACCAGATGCATTATACATGCCGCATGTCAGCATCAATGCCTTTGTTAGTCTTGCGATATCTTTTGGGATGACTTGGACTTGTTTAAAGGGATGGTAGCCATCACTTGAAATAATGAGTCCAATCAAGGCGATGTCCTCAGTTGTGACCTCGATGGAACATTGCTTTAGGTACACTTCTAATGTCTCTTCGACATCTGATTCTAAATAATTGGTTTCTTTTAAGTAATAAGCAAGAGCACGGTTACGGTGCGCAGTTGCCCATTCTGATTGATAAACCTCTTCATTAACAGATGGACGCTTTCCTATTAAGTTTTCGATTAAATCGAAAATATATGCTAGCTTTTCTGTAGAAGTCTTTCCGGGAAGGATGGAGGATACGGTAATAGCTCCAGCATTAATCATTGGATTAAAGGGCTTCCCTGGTTTATGCATCTCAAGACGGTAGATGGAATTAAATGCATCACCAGTTGGCTCTACATCTACCCGGTCCAAGACGTAAGGAACGCCTCTTCCTAAACAGGCAGCTATAAAGCTGATGACTTTTGAGATACTTTGCAGGGTAAAGGGAACGTCCCAATCACCATATCGTACAGATGATCCATCTGGGCCTATCACGCTGATACCAAGTTGAGAGGAATTCACTTTTCCGAGTGCTGGAATGTAGCCAGCGTTTTGTCCATTTTTGTAATACGGACGAATTTCTTCTGCCCATTGATCAACAGAAGACTGGCATGCGTGTTGTGTATTATTAGAAATTGCTGTTTTCATACGATTCCTCCAATCAAAAATCAAAAAGTACCCTATTGAATTGGCGGATGACAAAAAATGCGATCAAATAGGCACGAAAACATGTTACACATCTTCAAAGAACTTGTCATGCGCTGCTTGTACCACTCCTTTACACCTAAATATATGTTCAAATGAAGGCTTTGGCGGCGAAAAAACAAAAAGGGTTTTTAGTGAAAATTCAGAAAACGCTTACATATAGTTTCACTAAAATTGTTCATTCAATTTATCTTGGAAACTACACAATCTGACGAAAATCTACAGAAAAACTTACAAATAAAAATCAGTTTGTCGATCATTGTCTAAACAATTCCCATTATTGTAGACAATCACCAAAATACTGAATAGCTGAAAGGTCACCATGCCATCTCGGTGAATAGTCATAAAAAAGGATTTTGGGGAAATAAGGAGCTGTGAAAATTATTTTTTTGTACATTGTGAAGAAAAGAGTCTCCTTGTATACTGTGGCTATGCAAAAAGGGGAAGGGATGTTAGTCATTTGAGTTTAAACCAGCTTGTTAAAAAAGACGCATTCATATTAATTTTTATGGTGGTAATTGTGCCGCTTGCAGGAGAACTGAAGTTTTATCCTGTGAATGAGACGTTCCGGATCAGCTTTGGCGCACCTGCGTTTTTCTTTTGTTTATTACTATTAAGGAAATCTAGGCCGTTCTTGCCCGGGTTTTTAACAGGCGCAGCCATTGTGCTTTTTCGAGTAGGCTTAGATCTAATTCAGCATCATGCTGGTTTCGCCGCATCATTTTATCAGCAATTCCCAAGTTTCTTTTTCTATTTTACATATGCATTCCTGTTCTTTGCCGTCCGTACGGGACGTTTTAAACAGCGCTCTATTTTTATTGGGATCATTGGTCTGAAGATTGAATTAGTGGCTGATTTTGTTGAGTTGTTTGTGCAATATTTAGTATTTGATACGACGATGACGCTATCAAAGCTGAGTGATATGTTTCTCATTGCGTTTGCTCACAGTTTTGTGGTGATCAGCTTTTTTAATATGATGAAGCTGTATGAGGCACAATCTAGAGAGAAGCAGATCATGAAACAAAATGAACATATGATGCTGGTCATTTCTAATTTATATGAAGAAACGGTTCATTTAAAGAAAACGTTAAAACATACAGAGCATATTACGCAAGAATCATACAGGCTTTATCGTCTAATGCATGAACATGAAGCAGGCAAGGAAGTGAGTCAGGAACTGTTGAAGCTCGCAGGAGAAATCCATGAAGTGAAAAAGGACAATCAGCGTATTTATGCTGGGCTTTCGAAGCTGATTTCTAAGGAAAATATGCAAGACTATATGAATGCGGAAGAGCTCGTTCAAATTGTCCTCCGCATTCAAGAAAAGTATGCGCTCTCTCTAGGGAAAAACATCTCCTTTACATCTGATATAAAAGGCATTCATTTGCATGATTACCATGTGTTCATTTTCTTATCGCTCATTAATAATTTAATGGCAAATGCGGTTGAAGCCATAAAGGATGACGGAATGATCTCACTCGTATTGAAAGGAAGTCATGATAAAATAGAGATTCGGATTGAAGATGATGGCCCGGGAATTCCAGAAAAAATGAGAGACATCGTATTTGATCCAGGCTATACTTCCAAATTTGATGCATATGGAACACCATCAACTGGGATTGGCTTATCCTATGTGAAAGAGCTGGTTAAAGAGCTTGGCGGTACAATTAAAATCGAACAAAGAGAAACAAAGGGAACAGCTTTTCAGCTAATCCTTCCTATACAAAATTTAATACAGAGAGGGTGAGTGTATGCGGTTTTTCATTGCAGATGATGATCGTGCAATACGCTCGATTTTAGGACAAATCATTGAGGATGAAGATTTGGGAGAGGTCGTGGATGAAGCCGATGATGGAGTTGGATTAGAAGCCCATTCATTGAACCTAAAAAAAATAGACATCCTTCTGATTGACCTTTTAATGCCTGTTAGAGATGGCATTCAAACCATACGTCATATTCACCCTGAATTCAAAGGCAAAATCATGATGATTTCTCAAGTAGAGGCGAAAGAAATGATGGCAGAGGCCTATGAATTAGGGATCGAATATTATATTCATAAGCCTGTCAATCGAATTGAAATTGTCAGTGTGATTCGAAAAGTCATGGAGCGGATTAAGCTTGAGAAATCGATTTACGATATTCAAGCTTCCCTTCGTCATGTGCTGCCGTTAGAGCCAGTGATTTCTCATAATACGACGGGTGCTGGGTTGAAGAAAAGGACGATGAAAGAGGCGGGGGAATTTCTCTTATCCGAACTAGGAATTGTTGGAGAGAGCGGATCTAAGGATTTACTAGAGATCCTGATCTATTTACATGAAACACAGTCAGCCAATTCTCATGAGGTCAATTTCCCGCCGCTAAAACAGCTCTTTATCAAAACAGCGGAGAGGAAGCTGGATCATGGGGCAACCGATGTAGAAGTGATGAGGGAAGTGAAAGCGGCAGAGCAGCGGATTAGACGCGCTATTCATCATTCCTTGAATCATTTTGCTTCACTAGGATTAACAGATTTCTCGAATCCTAAGTTTGAGCACTATGCGTCGAAGTTTTTTGACTTTACCGATGTCAGCCAAAGAATGAAAGAAATGCAGAAGACCTCTTCATCCGCAGGATCAACTGGCAGAGTCAATACGAAGAAGTTTGTTCAAATCTTTTATTTTGAAGCAAAGCAGTTATTTGAGGGAATGAGCTGAAGAAAATCTATTGGAATGATTGGAGAAAATAAACAGAAAAAGACTGCTATTCCTATGATCTATCGAGATCTTCAAGTATCTTTATTATTTAACTGATCATTCTGATTTTTCTTTTTTCTTGAAAATAAAACTCTCCTGTGCAATCGTTTGTTAAAATAGTGAGGTTAGACTAGAATGTCGGAGGTTTTATTTTGGGAAAAATTAAACGAAATGCGCTCTGCCCTTGCGGAAGCGGAAAAAAATATAAACATTGCTGTGGTCAAAAGTCAGGCGGAGAACAAACGTCTGAGCTTGTGTTTAAGGAAGCTGTACAAGTTCAAAAGGATTTAATGAATTACGCATTCTCTAAACATCAGAGAGCCATCAATCAATTCATTAATGAGTTTTCTTTTCTTGCAGATATGGATAAAGAAACGCAACAAATCTCAGTCTTTCATTTGAGTGTATGGGGCATCTTTTTCCGTCCATTAACCGATCAGAAAGAAACCATCTTCCAAGAATTCCTGACAAAGAAAGCGGAAGATATTACCCGTCCGAAAACAAAACAAGTGGTTCAATCATGGACAGGTATGGAGCCATCTTTGCTTTTATTAAATGAAAAAACGGACGAGTCTCTTTACTTTGAGAATATGGTGACAGCCGAAAAGGTTGAAGTAGATGTAAAACCTGATCAAACAGTGCTGCCTGAAAAGGGAAGTCTCGTACTTGGATTCCCTGTTCAATTTGAAGAAAAAGCAGAGTTTTTCATTCAATATACGATGTTTGCGAAAGAGTTTACAGATACGCTTCTTCTTCAAGTTCGTCAGCTTGTTGAAGCATATGAGGCAAATGGAGGAACGCGCAGCACATTTATGAGAGAATCATTCCCTGATGTGTTGAAGTGTTTGTTTGCGAAGCAAGAAGTAGAAGAATTAGAAACATCTGCTCAAACAGAAGGCGATACAGGTCTAACAGCAGATCGCATGGACTGGGCAAGTGACGTTCAACTGGAAACAGCTAAGCTGATTGAAGACGGAATGAAGGAACACGGGGACCAAAGCCTGACTGATGGCGCTTTAACCGTGTGGAAGGCCTATTGTGATCAGAAATCACCTGTGATCCGTAAAGCAGCATCATTTGCTGCGGGAATCGAATATTACATTCATTCACTTGCAAGTGATGCCCCGCTTTCTCAAGCGCAAATAGCGAAAAAGTATGGCATTAGTGCGTCTACTGTATCAAGCCGTTTTAAAGATATTGAAAAAGCGGTGAAAGAAGAGCAAGAGGCGACGGTATAGCATAAGAAAAGACGCGGCACCTTCATTGGGCCAGCGTCTTTTTTTAGTTCAAGATTATCTTGTTTTAATAAAACCGCTCATGTACTGTGATGTATTATAATCGTTAAGGTCAATTTTCCACTGACCATCCCCATTACGTTTCATTTTCACTTCGTATTCAGCCGGGCTGGAGACTGGGGGAAGCTTCTCGAATTCAGATGCGTACAAGTTTAAGCTTTTCTTATACAATTCTTCTTTAGAGCGGATCTTGCCGTTGTAAAACTCATCTCTTTGCTTGTCTAGCTTGTCTTTTAAGTTAGAGGCATCAATACCTGTTACTTGAGCGACAACCTTCGCCTCGTCATTAGAGATGGTTTTTACACTTGTTTCTACTTTGGTTTTATCCTTCATGGTGTCTTGAATCCGTTTGTACATTGACAGAATATCACGGTCACTTACTTCATTGCCATACATGCCGGCGGTTCTTTTGAAGTCTTTTACGAACATGTCGTGGTATTTATTCACGACATCAGATTGGTTGTCACCTGTTAAATCTGCAAATTGATCGTTCTTTTTGTCAAATACAATGATATCCGTATAAGCGGATAGCGCTTTTGCAGGGTTATCCAGCTTTTTCGCTGTATCCAATATTTTGTTTCCATCTAGGTTGATTTCAATCGAATCACTGTTTTTCTTGATGCTGTCTTGGTACACGAACTGATATTTTTTCCCTTTGTCTACTAGGAAATAAAGAGCACCTGTTTGAGATTTTCCTTTGTTCAATGAACCGAGGTCAAGACGGTCTTTACTGCCGTAAAATTTTAAATCAGATACTTTGGCATCGTCCTGATAAAGGGAGAAGTCAGAGCTATATAATGATAGAGCTTTGTCACCTTTGTTTGTAATCGTCAGGTTGACTTTTAGCACCAATTCATTGTCTCTTAGCGTAGTTGTTGAGTCTTCTGGTAACGTATATTCGTAGCTATCGACTTTTACCTCTGCTGTTTTTGTTGATTTTTGATCAGCGTTACTTGATTTTGCTGAGCTCTGGCAAGCTGCAGAGATGATCATCACGAACGAAATCATGAGGAGTGCACTTATTTTTTTAAGATTCACAGTTGATGCTCCTTTGCTTTTCTTTCGTCATTTCATTCCCGCTATCTGACTATGAAAAAAGAAACAGATAGGATGGTATATTCGGGTGTTACAGGGGAAAATCTCCTTATGACGATTTGCACTTTTCATTCTATCGAAATTCAATCATGATGAGGAATAGGTTTTAATCCCTATCTTTGAAAGTAATTTACATAAAAATCATTAATAAAAGGAAATTTGTAAGTCTAATATACTGGTCAATAAGAATTAATTTATAGATTTATTATCAGTTTTAAATGTTTTTTAGGTAAAAATCTTGAAATGAGGGTGTTACTGCTTCAGAGAGCAGGATACTTGAATGTTGTAAAGGATTCATGGGAAAATAAGGATGATTAAGCAGATAAGGGAGATGAGCTTTTGAAAAAGGTAACGCTTGGACGAACTAATTTACAGGTGAATCCGATAGGGCTTGGTACGAATGCGGTAGGTGGACATAATTTGTTCCCGAACCTGAGTGAAGATGCCGGACGAGAGCTTGTGGAGACAGCTCTTGATCAAGGTGTCAATTTCTTAGATTCTGCTTTTATTTATGGGCTGGGCCGTTCAGAGGAATTGATCGGTGAGATTATTGCCAAAAGAGGCGGTAGAGAAAACCTTGTCCTTGCGACAAAGGGGGCTCATAAAGAAGTAAACGGACAAATTGAGCTGGATAACAGCCGGGACTTTTTAAGAGAGCAGGTCGAACATAGCCTGAAACGACTGCAAACAGATTATATTGATTTATACTATATGCATTTCCCGGACGGCCGGACGCCGCTGGAAGAAGTAGCAGGCACATTAAAGGAATTGAAGGATGAAGGGAAAATCAGGGCTATTGGTGCATCTAACCTTGATTTTGAACAGCTTCAAGCTTTTAATCGAGATGGCTACTTAGATGTGCTTCAGTCAGAGTATTCTTTGCTGAAACGTGAGGCAGAGCAGGATCTTCTCCCATACTGCGTCGAGCATCGTATTTCCTTTATTCCTTATTTCCCGTTGGCGTCAGGTTTGTTGACTGGTAAATTTACGAAGGATGCGACATTTGATGATATTCGAGCAAAAGATCCGCTTTTCCAAGGCGAGGCGTTCCTTCAAAACCTCGAAAAAGTAGACAAGCTAAAGGCAATTGCACAATCAAAGAACGCCGAAACGGCACACGTCGCACTCGCTTGGCTTTTAGCGCAGGACGGCATCGACGCCATTATTCCAGGTGCAAAACGAGCTGAGCAAGTTCAGCAAAACCTAAAAACAAACGAAGTTCAATTAACAAAAGAGGAAATCAATCAAATTGACCACATTTTCTCTTAATCAAAAAAGGTGCTTAGCTGCACCTTTTTTTATGACATCGTGAGGGGGATTTTGATGACGAGCCGCAAATGTGGAGAACGGTAAGTAAAATCAAGAGTACCGTCTGCCTTTTCAACAAGCTGATGAATGATATACGTCCCCATTCCTTGATGATCGCCGCCTTTTGTCGAGCGGCCAAAGTTTTTGAACAAATGGTCTAACACGTGTTTTTCCATTCCTTTTGTGCTGTTTTCACAATGGATTAAAAAGAGCCCGCTCCGAATAGAGGTCGCAATCGAGATGCTGCCCTCTTTCCCGGCTTGCTTCGCTTCAATCGCTGCGTCTAGGGCATTATCAAGCAAGTTTCCAGTGAAACTAACCTGATCCGCCTTAGAAAAGGGAAGCGATGAAAAAGGTGCTTGAAGGTCTAGAGAAAGGGCAATGTCCTCTTTTTCAGCCCGTTGGAAAAAGGAATGCAGGGTTGAGGCCAAATAAGCATTTTCTCCTTTAATCCAAGGGAAATGTTTCACGTATTGCTGAATCAAATCCTTGATCTCATGCTCGTCGTTCGACGCGGAAAAGGCATTTAAATGTCTAGCTGTTTCATGATGTTTACTGCGCAGCTCAAGCAGCAATTCATTGGTTCTTGATTCTGCGTTGATCAGTTCTTGAAGCCGACCGTTTAATCGTCTCTCCGTCTGCATCATCTTCAATGCAAGGATATCTGTTGTGATGATGATCACAAAAGCCAAAAGAGGGCTCCATCCATTTCCTTGCGTCAGAAAAAGGGATAGACCTGCACAGGTAAAGAGCACAAAAGCGCCCAACATCACATAACTACTCACATGAGGCAAAAACCTTTTGTATATGAAAAATATATAAAGACAAATCACACAAAAAGTGAGGAGCCACAGCACTCCTGATGATAGCGGCAGAAAAGCTTCAGCTGTTGCATGAAACGCAAGACCTAGGCATATGAGAGCATACATGCGGAATCCAACATAGAAAGCGTTCACGTTCGTTCTCCTTAAAAATAGTATTTCTTAAAGTATTCTAATTGCTGCTTGGTCATCATGGCTTTTTTATCTGTACCTTCAAAAGACACGATAAATGAATTTTTGGCATACGCCGAGAAGTTCTTAATGTAATGAATATTGATGATAAACGATCGGTGAGAGCGGATAAAATCTTTTTCAGCTAGATCGCCCTTTAACTCGTTTAGTGTCTGATATGTCTGGATTTCTCCTGTTGTTGTGACAATGGTGGTTGACCTGCCTGTTCGCTCAACAAAAATGACATCCTTCTTTTGCAGCACGTGAATATCTGACTGCTGCTTAATGAGAAGCCGTCCATGAATGCTTTTCTCCTGCTTGGTGGACAAGTAGCGCTCTAAGGATTTGGCAATTCGATCGGCTTGGTAGGGCTTCATAATATAATCGTGAACATTTAAATCAAACGCATGGACCGCATATCCGCTGTTTCCTGTCACAAATACAACATCGACATTCAGTGCATGAGAGTGAATGAGATCCGCTAATTCATAACCGGACATTCCGGGCATTTCAATGTCTGCGAACAACAGATCAATATCTCCTTTTTTGACCTTCTCGTATGCATCCTCTGCTGACTGTGTGACAAAGACAATCTCCACAGCCTCCATTCTGCCTACAATGGCATGCAGCTTTTCTAAATCTACTCGGTAATCATCAACGAGACCTACTTTTATCATAAAAATCACCTATGACTCTTCTTATTATTTGTCTATTTTACCATTTGTTTTTTTAAAATAGATCATTTCAAGACAGAAAAAGGACGTTTCGCGACATTTTTATGTCAAGGAAGCGTCATTTTTTCTATCATAGACTTAGAAAGTTGAAAGGGGCGAACCACATGATTACTCTCAGCGATTGCAGCTGCTGGTTTAAAGATAAGAAAAAGGTCGTAAAAGCGATGAAGCATATGACGTTCTCCGTGAAGGAAGGGGAAGTTGTTGGCATCCTAGGAGAAAATGGTGCAGGGAAAACTACATTATTACGCGCCGTAGCCACATTATTAGAACCTACGCACGGAACAGTCACTGTCGCAGGCTTTGATACGGTGAAAGAATCAACAGAAGTGAAAAAGCGAATTGGTGTCTTGTTTGGCGGTGAGACGGGACTTTATGATCGTTTGACGGCACGAGAAAACCTTGAATACTTTGGCAAATTGTATGGCTTAGATCAGCATGAAATCAAAGCAAGAATAGAGGATTTGGCAAAGCGTTTTGGGATGAGACAATACATGGATCGCAAGGTGAAAGGATTCTCAAGAGGAATGAAACAAAAGGTGGCGATTGCCAGAACCTTGATTCATGATCCTGACATTATTTTATTTGATGAGCCGACAACAGGCTTGGATATCACATCAAGTAATATTTTCAGAGACTTTATTCATCAGCTCAAGCAGCAAAATAAAACCATCCTTTTTTCAAGCCACATCATGGAAGAAGTCAGCCAGCTTTGTGACAGTGTCATGATGATTCATCAAGGAGAGCTTGTGTATAAAGGGACACTTCCAGAATTATATACACAGGAACAAAGTGATGACTTGAACTATATCTTTATGTCGAAGCTCGCTAGGGGGATTTCATAATGTGGAAAACCGTATTTAAAAAAGAAATGACAGATGCGCTAAGAGACCGGAAAACGCTGCTCTTAACAGTGCTGATTCCTCTTTTGACGATGCTTGGATTGGTGTTCTTTTATGAAAGCATGATTGCAGATCCAGGAGATGAAACCTATACGGTCGCAGTGAATGAAAAGCTTCCAACTGAAATGAATCAAATGGTCAAAGAGGTCAAAAACCTCACACTTGAAACATTTGATGACCCGCAGCAAGCTGTCAAAGATGGAAAGGCGAATGCTTACCTGGAAATGCCGAAAGAGGCAGACGACATGCTTCAGCATCAACAATCATTTGCAATTAAAATTCATGGGTATACAACAGATGATGATTCGGTCATCACGGTTCAAATGCTGCAATCCTTACTGGAGCAGTATCAAAACCAAGTCGTAGAAAAGCGTTTAGCCGCTGATCAAATCAATACGTCTGTTGTTCACCCATTTCAGGTGCAGGCCGTTGATGTAGAAGAGGGCGAAGAAGGAGAAAATGGCATGACCTCTATGCTTTTGTCGATTCTTCTTCCAATGATTTTGGTGACCTCCGTTATCTCAGGTGCTTTGCCTGCTGCGCTTGATATTGTAGCGGGTGAAAAAGACCGAAAATCCATTGAAGCGTTGTTCCTGACACCTGCCAGCAGACTCCAAATTCTCATCGGAAAATGGCTGGCTGTCTCCATGTTCGGGATTTTAAGTGGGATTGTGGCGATCGGTATGCTGCTTTTATCCACGCTGCTCTTTACAGAAAAGCTAAAACAAGCACTGAACTTTGGTGATCAAATGTGGAGCATTATCGCCGTCATGTTTGCGGCGCTTATCATCTTCTCATTCATGGTATCGATGATTGAACTGCTACTCAGTGTCGTTTCAAGCTCAGTAAAAGAAGCACAATCGTACATGTCCATGATCATTACATTAGGTGTGATCCCAATGTTCTTTACCATGAGAGCAGGTGCTACGCAGCTAGATACGTATTACTTTGCTGTCCCATTCCTTAATATTCACGCGCTTTGTAAGCAATTGATGTTTGGCATCATCGATCCAATGTCAATCACTCTGACACTCGGCTCCTCAGCACTGGCAGTCGTCATCTTGTTTGTGATCGTGAGAAGCTTGTTTATGAAAGAAAAATGGATGCTTGCGAAATAAAGAAAGTAAAAACTTGTAGATTTTATCTGCAAGTTTTTTATATCCAGAGATTTATATAAAAGAGATTCACGATCGGGTGAAAGGAATGGCATAATGGAAGGTGGAACTTACATTATTATCCTAATTTTTTAAAAGAGGTGATTCGTGTATGTCTTATCAAACAGAAGACGATGATGTGCTAGAGCTATGTAATATATATGCTCAACAAACACACCATTTTGAAGCGTTTATTTTGGGGAACAGGAAATTATTATTGGAATTAAGAAAAGCGATAGATGAGGCATTAGAAACGGGTAGTTCCGTTGCACATTTATATCCATCTGATTTTGAAGGATATGAAACGTATATTGCTTTAGTAGACGATGAGCAAAAGTTTGAGAAATTAATGGATCCTTATGTAGAGGAATACGCACAAGAGGAGGATGCGGTTGATCCGGTTGAGGTGATAAAAGAGTATGAAGCAGCAAAAGAAAATCCCTCGTAATAGACCGTATCTTACTTTCTTGGCTGTAATTATCAAACGAAAAACGATAAGAAAAAACCCCCGATGCCGGGGGTTTTTATTAGTTCTTGATGAACTTTTCAACTAATGAGCTTGTTTTGTAATCGTTCAAATCAAGTTTCCATTGGTCGATGTCATTTTTCTTCATGTTGACTTCTACTGTTTCTTCAGAAGATGAAGGTCCTAATTTTTTGAACTCTTCTGGGTAGATCGAGAGTAAATATTTTTGTGCTTCATCATAAGACGCAGTACGGTTTTTGCTGTAGAACTCAGTCGCTTTTTCTTTTAGACGATCGACAAGCGGGCTTGCATCAATTGGTGTAAGAGTTACAGTCACAACGGCTTTATCACCACTGATGGCTTTTGTTTTTGTTGATACTTTTGATTTTTCAGCTAATGTTTCTTTTACAGCTTTTAAAAGCTTATCAAGGTTTTCGTCCTTCGCTGAGCTAGAAGAAATACCTGATGACGTGATGTAGCCTTGTTTGAATGATTTATCAAATTGGTTTACAACAGTTGATTTGTTATCACCTGTTAGTTTTTCGAACTCGTCGTTATTCTTGCCAAAAATCATGACATCAATATAAGAAGAAAGAGCTTTTGCAGATGCTTGAAGTGTTTCTGCTTTTTTCATTAAGTCTTTACCTTTAATATCGAATTCTAGTGTTTTGTCATCTTTTTTAGAACCACTACCTGGCTCATTGTACACAAGCTGATAGTCTTTTTCTTTGTCAACAACAAAGAAAAGACCGCCTTTTGATACTTTGCCTGCATTTAGAGAGCTAGAAGATAATACTTCGTTGTAGTCATCTGGAGAGATCGTAGACACCTGTGAGTCATCTTGGTAAAGCGTGAAGTTGCTTTTATCAACATTTAGAGGCTCTTTGCTGATATTTTTTACAGATACGTTCACTTTTAGTACATACTGATCATCCTGTACAGATGTATCGTATTGAGGTGGTAATGTGTACTCAGCACTTTCTACCTTTACCTCTGCTGCATCAAGGGATTTTGTATCTTTTTCCTTTGCAGCTGACTTTTCTTTTCCACCACTACAAGCAGCAGCGACAACAGTGACACACAAAATCAGAAGAAACAGGGATAATTTCTTTTTAAACATGAGATGTTTTCCTCCTCGGGTTTTATGGTGAATTTCATTGGAAATCTTTAGTTCATATCATTCTTTTTGCACAAAAAGAAAAATACTGTATGTTTTTTACTGTAGAATGAAGCGAAAGTACTGTCAATACTTCAGTGCGTTTCTTAGGTTGCACAGCTTCAAATAGTAAAAATGACACTAAGTTGAAAGGAGAAACTTGTAAATTATGATTTGATATCTCCTGTAAAAACTCAACATTTTATATTTTAAGGTTTTGAGTCGGATTGTTGAATAGGTTCAAATGACTGTTTTTGATAATGGTGTAGCAATTAGAAGGATTTTTATGACTTGTAAATGAGTCTATAGTAATGAATATTTTTTCCTGTTATGCGCATGATTACTTGGTTTGTGTGTTGTTGCCAGAGAGACACATGTCCAGCAAAATATTGAGGTATTTAGACAGGCTCTCGACATTGAATGTGTCTTTTCCCGTCAAAATGGCAGTCATCTACACAGAAACCCTACATAAAATAAAAGAGAAACGAATGGAGGTGGATGTATGGCAGTGGTAAGAGCGACAAGCTCTGATATTGATCTCATGGCCAGACTGCTGAGAGCGGAGGCAGAAGGTGAAGGGAAGCAAGGGATGCTGCTCGTAGGGAATGTGGGCATTAACCGATTGCGTGCCAACTGCTCTGACTTTAAAGGGCTGCGTACGATTCCACAAATGATTTATCAAGAGCATGCATTTGAAGCAGTCACACATGGTTATTTTTATCAACGAGCACGAGAAACGGAAAAAACACTTGCGCGTAGGAATATTAACGGAGAACGATTTTGGCCAGCAAAATTCAGCCTTTGGTATTTTAAGCCGCCTGGTAATTGTCCACCGACATGGTACAATCAGCCGTTTGTGGCAAGGTATAAGTCGCATTGCTTTTATCAGCCAACCGCTGAAACATGTGAAAATGTTTATAACACCTTTTAGCTTGATGAACAGCACAATCCTCTTAGTCAACGATTGCAGAGGGTTGTGTTTTTCTTTTTTTCAAAATGGGTAACCATTGTGTATCAACTAGATGAAGCACGTGATAGGAGGAAATAAAGATGTATCAAGATTTAAAAGGAAAAACAGCCATTGTCACAGGTTCTTCAAAAGGAATCGGACAAGCCATCGCATTACGATTTGGACAAGAGCAGATGAATGTGGTTGTGAACTATAAAGGTGATGAAGAGGGTGCTGAAGAAACGGTACAAGCCATTCAACAGAATGGAGGTAAGGCGGTGAAAGTACACGCGGATGTCTCCAAAGAGGAAGAAATTCAAGCGATCATGGATACAGCACTGGAGCATTTCGGTACAGTCGATGTGTTCGTCAATAATTCAGGCTTTAATGGTGAAGAAGCGATGCCGCATGAGATGACGCTCGAGCAATGGCAAAAAGTTATTGATGTGAATATCACAGGCGCCTTTTTAGGGGCAAAGGCTGCAATCGCCTATATGATGGAGCATGACATCAAAGGGTCTATTTTAAATATATCCAGTGTCCATCAGGAAATACCGCGCCCGTTCAATGTTCATTATTCCACTTCCAAAGGCGGAATGAACATGATGACAAAAACGCTGGCTCTTGATTATGCGGAAACAGGTATTCGGATCAATGCGATTGCACCAGGTACAATGGCGACCGAATCGAATGATGATTTGCAGGATGAACAGAAAAAACAAAAGCAGCTTGAAAAGATTCCAATGAGAGCATTTGGCGAACCGAAGGAGATTGGGTCCGCTGCTGCATTCCTCGTATCTAAGGAAGCTTCGTATATCACAGGCACCACTTTATTTGTAGATGGAGGAATGACGCTTTACCCTTCTCAAATCAATGATTAATCCAAAAAACATCCGCCCGATCAGCCGGCGGATGTTTTTTGTTCGTAGCGGTGTGCGGCTTTGGCTGGTTTGCCGAGCAGCATCGGGTACTTGCTCAGGAAGGAGATACACGGCACCATAAGCAGCAATGTCCCAATCGTGTAAAAGAGAGTCCAAGAGAGCTGCGCTGTATCTGCAATATTGATGCCAAGTCCATAATAAACAAATGCTTTCATGATATCGATGCCGGCAAACTGCAAGACAAGAATAACAATGGAATTTCGACCGAGATACGTCAAAATAGGGGACGTTTTGAATTTGAAACTTAAATAAATCACAGCAGCTGAACCGAGCAGTGCACATGCATAGAAAAGAAAAAGATCACCATAGTCATTCACGCGCATATCGATCCGCGAATTAAAGCTTTGCATGTAAGCCGTCAGTACAAGCAGACCTGTACAAAGAAGAAGGGTTGGGTCTGTTTTTAATTCCACAAACCATTGCTTTGCCAAAAATCCGATGGAATAAAACACAACAGCCGTCAAGGCGACATTGGCATTCCACGGCAGACTTTGGTTTAAAAGCAAGGTAGAGGCATATCCAGCACCTCCGCAAAGAAGGGTCAGTAAGCTCAAGACAGCAGGTTTCCCTTTTGTCAGACGGTGCATAAAGAAAAAGATTATTTCCACTAAAAAGAGCGTCGTTAAAAACCAGATGGCTGGGTTATGTGTGAGTCTAGCTTCATCTGCATTGGATATAAAAATACCTGTAAACGGAACGAAAGGGTCAATATCCGTTTGTCCCTTAAAGGCAAAAAAACGAGTAACGGTGAACCAGAAAACATACGTAATGATGGAGAAATAGAGATAGGGCAAGAGTAAGCTTTTGGCTTTCTTCTGAATAAATGACAGAGCAGGGCGTGAGGATGATCGAAACATCATGCCTGATAGTAAAAAGAAAAGCGGCATATGAAAAGAGTAAATGAATTGCTTGAGCGGATCTGGAATGGGCACATGCGCCATGACCACGAGAAGAATACCAATCCCTTTAGCCGCATCGACCCAGTCGAGTCTCTTATTCATAACCTGTCATCTCCTTCCTTCTAGCGTCGTAAACGGTTCTTTTATATGTACCTCTACTATATAAAAGGTACACCCCTTATGCGTTTACAGTTCGCTAACGATTAGAAGACAAATTTGCGATTAGATGACAGGCGGAAGGATTTTAACATCTCTATGTTACATTTCCCATTTTTTATGACAATGTAAAAAAAGAAGCCAAGGGAATTGGCTTCAAAATAGTTCTGCGATTCGTTTGAAGGAGCGCTGTTTTTCTATCGGATCAAATGAATTGTTGAGAATCATGATGTCATCCGTTTGATAGCGGTCCATCAAGCTAAGTAATTGCTCTTTCACCGTTGCCTTTGAGCCGACGATCATCCGCTGGCGGTTTAGTAACACTTTTTTCTTTTCCTGCGAGGTGTAGTGATAGGTACTGGCTTCTTCTATAGAAGGTACGCGGCTGTCCAGTCCTTTTTCAACACGCAGCAGCCATAAATCTGTACTGGTGGCGATCCGTTCGGCCTCTTCATCGGTTTCACCACAAATGACAAACACGGCAAACATTGCGTGCGGCTGTGTGGAAAAGACAGATGGAGAAAAGTGAGACCGATACGTCTCAAATGCTTGTTTGCCGCGTGCAGGGTGAATAAAGTGACCAAAAATATAGTTGATCCCAAGCTCCGCTGCTTGCATGGCACTATTTTCTCCTAAACCAAGCAGCCAAACCGGCGGATGAGTATCAATATGCGGAGAAGCTTTGACCCCAGCATGCGGGTGTCCAGAAGGCAGGCTGTCTGATAAGTAAAATAGAAGATCTTTCAGCTGGCGATCAAACTGAGATAGATCTTTATGCACGCCGTCTGTCAAAGCCAGTCTCGTCCTTTCAATCCCGCCCGGAGATTTGCCGACACCGATTTCAATTCGTCCAGGATACAGAGCCTCAAGCTGCCGCGTGACCTCTGCTACTTTAAAGGGGCTGTACTGCGGAAGTAAAATGCCCCCAGACCCGGTACGTAAGGTCGATGTATGAGCGGCAATATGTGCCATTAATATTTCAGGTGCTGTACTAGCGAGCCCTCTTGTGCTGTGGTGTTCAGCAAACCAATAACGCTCATACCCAAGAGCTTCTGCAAGCTGAGCCAGCTTCGTTGTGTGAATCAATGTCTCTTGTGCTGTCTGACCATTAGGAATAGCGACTTGATCTAATATGTGAAGTGATGGCATCATCAACATCCTTTCGGTAATACGTTGAATTTAAGTATAAAGAAATCCTTGAATAGAAGGAAACGAAAGGGTTTATCCTTTGATCTCATGCTTTAACTTTTCTATATCAACATATGAAACCACATCAATACGTTATTTATCAGCAAGAGCTGTGGACGGGAATTTTCGACAATGTTTCACATGAAACACTTCATTTACGACATAAACTATTTTCAACATGGATCTTTCGTTAAAAAAATATCATCTGTTTGAAACCTATCTTGAACGTAGATCGTATATACTAGTAAATAGAAAAAAGAGTAAGAGGCTCCAAGGTCATTTCATGAATTTTGTCGAATTTTCATGTATGATGATTTTAATAGAGTCCATCGCTTAATAAATAGATTTTTATTATGCTTGAGGAGTGATTGATTTGGCGATTACATTAGAAAAAGGTCAACGTATTGATTTAACAAAAGGCAAAGCAGGGCTGACGAATATTCTTGTTGGACTTGGCTGGGACCCTGTATCACAAGGCGGCGGATTTTTAGGTAAGTTGTTTGGCGGTGGAGGCGGCGCTGATATTGATTGTGATGCTTCAGTGCTCATGCTGAAAAATGATAAATTTACGGAAAATAAAGATTTGATTTATTTTGGCAACTTGAAAAGCAAATGCGGCAGTGTCGAGCATACAGGTGACAACCTGACTGGTGAAGGAGACGGAGATGATGAACAAGTCCTCGTCAACTTAAGCAAGGTGCCAGGCAATGTGAATAAATTGGTGTTTGTTGTGAACATCTATGATGCACTTAGAAGAAATCAACATTTTGGTATGATTCAAAATGCGTACATTCGCATTGTTGATCGTTCAAACAATCAAGAATTAGTAAAATATAATTTAAAAGATGAGTATGCAGGGAAAACATCATTAATCGTTGGAGAGCTTTATCGTCATGAAAATGATTGGAAGTTTGCGGCTGTTGGAAACGGTACAAATGATGCGAAGCTTGCCGATATTACGAGAAACTATATCTAATCAGAAGGGAGAGATTCCTAGTGGGAATTTCTTTAGCGAAAGGTCAAAAAATTGATTTAACAAAAACGAATCCAGGTTTAACAAAAGTGGTAGTAGGTCTTGGCTGGGATGTAAACAAGTATGATGGCGGACATGACTTTGATCTAGACGCAAGCGTATTCCTTTTAGATGCAGCAGGGAAAGCAAACTCTCCATCTGATTTTGTCTTTTACAATCAAACAACTGGCGGTGGCGGAAGTATCGTACATACAGGCGATAACCGTACAGGTGAAGGAGATGGAGATGATGAGCAGGTCAATGTTGATCTTTCAACTGTACCAGCGAGTATTGAGAAAATCTCCTTCGTGATTACAATCCATGATGCAGAAGCACGCAGCCAAAACTTTGGACAGGTTTCTAACGCTTACGTCCGTATTTTAAATGCGGCATCAAATGAAGAGCTCATTCGCTATGATTTGGCGGAAGACTTTTCAATTGAAACAGCGATTATTGTAGGTGAATTATACCGTCATGGCGGAGAATGGAAATTCTCGGCTGTTGGATCGGGCTATCAAGGCGGACTTGCCCGCATTGCAACAGACTTCGGTTTAGATATCGGGTAACGACCCGTTTTCATATTTTCAGGAGACAGGAGAGATACGAATATGGCAATTCAGCTTTCAAAAGGACAACGTGTCGATTTAACGAAAACCAATCCAGGGCTGACAAAGGTGATGATCGGACTTGGCTGGGATACGAATAAATATTCTGGTGGAGCCGAATTTGATTTGGACGCTTCGGCTTTCTTAGTGGATGCAAACAATCGTTGTCAGCAAGATACAGACTTTGTGTTCTATAATAACCTTCAGCATCCAAGCGGCAGTGTCACTCATACAGGTGATAACCGTACGGGTGAAGGAGATGGAGATGACGAGCAAATTCTCGTTGATTTCTCGAAAATTCCTGCTAACATTGATCGTATCGGAATTACAGTGACGATTCATGATGCAGAGACGCGCAGCCAGAATTTTGGACAAGTCTCAAATGCGTTTGTTCGTGTTGTAAATGAAGAGGGCGGGGAAGAATTGATTCGCTTTGATTTAGGGGAAGACTTCTCAATTGAAACAGCTGTTGTGGTATGTGAACTATACCGCCACGGAAGCGATTGGAAGTTTAACGCCATCGGAAGCGGATTCTCTGGCGGACTTGCAGCTCTTTGTCAAAATTATGGGTTAGAAGTATAAACGAGAGAAATCAATCGATTCAAGAGGCGCTGCCAATGACTCATATGAGGACCTTTTCCAAAGTGAGAAAGAAACAGCGATCAAGAATAACAGCAGGCGAAAGCCTGCTGATGCTTCTACACTTATAGGAGGAAAACCAGTTGGACATTTTGAAACATATGTTGGACACCTATGCCTCGTTTTTTGATTGGCATATGTGGGCAGAGGTATTAACAAACCCTGTCTCTTGGGGACTCATTGGGACCCTTGTTGTGCTTGAAGGATTGTTATCAGCAGATAACGCACTTGTATTAGCTGTCATGGTGAAACACTTACCAGAAAAGCAGCGTAAAAAGGCATTAACCTACGGATTAATTGGCGCTTATTTCTTCCGTTTTCTATTCATTGGCGTAGGGATGCTGCTTATTAAGTTTGCTTGGGTGAAAATCCTTGGAGCTGCTTACTTAGCATGGCTTGTCATTAAGCACTTCTGGTTAGGTGACGGCGATGACGAAGCGAAGGAATTGAAAAAAGAAGGCTGGATGATTCGTGTATTTGGCGTGTTCTGGGCAACCGTTATTTCTGTGGAAATTATGGACCTTGCCTTCTCGGTAGACAGTATTCTTGCGGCATTCGCAGTATCTGAGGAAGTATGGATTCTGCTTTTAGGCGGAATGCTTGGTATTCTCATGATGCGTACAGTGGCACAGTTATTCCTTGTCCTTATTGACCGTATTCCAGAGCTTGAGAATACCGCGTTTATTCTCATCGGGATTATTGCCATCAAAATGGGCTTAAGTGCTGCACATATTGAAATTCCGCATCTTGCATTCTTTGCGATTATTATTCTAGCGTTTATCGGGACGTTTATTGTTCACAAAATCAATAAGAAGAAACATCAAGATGTGACAAACGAAGCTGCGGCTTCAAAAGAAGAATAGGATGATCAAAAAGGAATGGAGTTGACTACAGGCTCCATCCTTTTTTGAATTATCAGGTTATTGATTTTCTCTAAACAACAGGAGGTGGCACAGCATGCGGTATTTTCGATTTTTATCAGAGGCGAGGCAGCAAGATCTTTTTTTCAAGCGGCCGGGGGCGATGCATTCACAGACACCGAGGCATGTACTTGCGCATGCATTAGGTGCTACTTTGTATATGCCTGCGACACGACAAGATATAGCAGATATGCTGCTGTCGCAGAAATATGAAGCGCTTTGCTCTGTTGTATTTTGCTTGGAGGATGCCATCGGTGATCAAGAAGTGGACATGGCTGAACAGAATCTAGTGGCACAACTGACCAGTCTCAAAGAGAAAGTCACGCAAGCTCCTGAAACGGCTGCACATTTGCCTCTTATATTTATTCGCGTTCGTTCACCGAAACAGCTGCTTAAAATGGCAGACTTGCTCGGTTCCTCTCTTCAATTACTTACCGGTTTTGTGTTCCCGAAGTGCTCGGTCCATAATGCGAAGGATTATTTGGACAGTCTGAAACAGGCATCGTCCCAAACGCAGACAGCACTTTATGGGCTGCCCATTTTGGAAACACCCGATTTACTAGAAAAAGAAACGAGATATACGGTGTTGTCAGAATTAAAGCAGATCTTGCTGAATGACGAGGAATATATTTTGAATATTCGCATTGGGGCAACGGATCTTTGCGGTTTGTACGGGATTCGCCGTGATCGTGACACGACCATTTATGAGATCAATTTGATTGCTGATTTGATCACAGATATCATCAATTATTTTGGCCGTTCCTTTGTGGTATCAGGTGCTGTGTGGGAGCATTTTGGCCCTACACGAAAGGAACAAAAGCCATTCATACGGGCACTTTCTCATAAGAGTGGTGAATCGTCTTCATCTGAATTTGATGACGTACAAGGTTTACTCAAGGAGACAAAACTCGATGTGGCTAACGGCATTCATGGAAAGACGGTCATTCATCCAACACATCTCAAACCGGTTCAAAGCATGTATGTTGTAACGAAGGAAGAGTATATGGATGCATTAAGCATTCTTGAACATGCAGACGGCACAGTTGGCGTAATGAAGAGTACCTTCTCTAATAAAATGAATGAAACGAAGCCCCATTACAGGTGGGCAGAGCACATTTTAATGAAGTCAGATATTTACGGGGTGTTTCATGAAAATAGAAGCTATATCGACATACTCACAGAAGCAGAAGCCGCATACGCTGAGCATCTTGGAACATATGGAAGTTGAGCTTGATCTCAAAGAAGGTGCGCTCCAGCTAGAAAAAGAGCATCTTTTTGACATGGCTGCAAGGGTGAACAAAAAAAGAGCCTTTTTATTCGTTAGTAAGGTGCTTGGTAAGCACATTCCTGTTCATCCAGTAAAACCGCTCCTTGTCTCGGGCCTTTTAGCCATGGCGTATGCCAAAGAGCAAACAGGCAAGACGTCTCCACATCAAGACCTTTTGGCAGAAGCACTCAAGACAGATGACCACACGGTATTAACTAAAGCCTATGAAGCGCTCAAAAAAGAGAAGCTCTCAGTAGGAAAACAGCCGATCGTGATCGGCTTTGCAGAAACAGCCACAGCTCTTGGGCACGGTGTGTATGACGTATTAGAAGGTGCATCTTACATTCATACAACACGTGAACAGCTGCTGGATCTTGATCCTTCATTGGTATTTGAAGAAGAGCATTCGCATGCAACGGATCAGCTTTGTTATGCAGACGAAGCATTACTTCGCACAGACCGTCCCATCGTGCTAGTTGATGATGAAGTCACGACAGGCCGTACGAATATCAATATCATTCGGGATCTTCATGCAAAGCACCCGCGGCATTCTTACACGATTCTGTCTATTTTAGACTGGCGGACAGAGGAGCACGAGAAAGCCATGTGTGAGCTTGAAAAGGAACTTGGTATTCACATCACTTCATTGTCTTTATTAAAAGGGCAATTGGTCTTTCGGGGCAAAACGCTGGATGAACCAGCTTATTCGTATGAGATTGCTGAGCAAAAGGATCTGCCAAATCTCTCTTTTCACTCTCTTCAATCTTTCTTTCAGCAAGTGCCGTATGCACGTTCTCATGCAACCAATTCGGCTGGTCATTCGCCATATATACATGAAACGGGTCGTTTTGGTTTAAACGCAGCAGATACAGCAGCCATCGACCAAGCAGCTGCAGAGGCTGGACTGAAACTGAAGAAGGAACGCAAAGGAAAGCAGACACTTTGTTTAGGAACAGGTGAGCTGATGTATGTACCGATGAGACTGGCTGCATATATGGGAGAGGGCGTTCTCTTTCATTCAACGACGAGAAGCCCAATTCATCCCGTTGAAAAGGATGGTTACGCTGTTCAAAATGGGTTCACCTTTGTAAGTCCAGAGGATGCACGAATTCAGCACTACGTGTACAACATACCAAAAGGTCAATATGATGATGTATTTCTCTTCTTTGAGAAAAAGGTCTCTCAGGAGGCATTGCTTCCGCTTGTTCATTTATTTGCTGAGCGGCTTGTGAAGCATGTGCATATTGTGACTTTATCAGACGAGGTGAAGGTGAATGGCTAATGTGTATACAAAAATGGGAAGCTATCCAGAGCAGGATGTAACCTTCTTACTCAAAGATTTATCATCCATTGAGATGGAGAAAAGTACAGAGGAGCGGGAGCGTTCCATTCAGAGTGGTGCGCATTATTCAGAAATGCTGCCGATTGAATATAAACCAACGGAATCTTATATGGATTTATTCTATGAATCTCTGAAAGAAAGTAAGGAAAAGGTAGCAGAAGCAGTAGCTGTAGTAGCCGAACAGATTGTGAAAAAGCGAGGCTTCCAAACGGTGCTTTGCAGTTTGGCTAGAGCGGGAACGCCGATTGGGGTGCTCATCAAACGATATATTCGAAAGACATATGGTCTTGAACTGCCTCATTACAGCATTTCTATCATTCGTGATCGAGGAATAGATGAGAATGCGCTGCATTATATGCTCAAGGAACATCCGGGCTATGAGATTGCCTTTATTGATGGATGGACCGGAAAAGGTGCGATTTCGAGAGAGCTCCAAAAAGCGGTGCTTGATTTTGAAAGAAAGTACGGGATTCGTCTTTCTAGTGAACTGGCTGTACTCGCTGATCCTGGCTATTGTACACATGTCTACGGAACGAGAGAGGACTTTCTCATTCCTAGTGCTTGCCTGAATTCGACTGTATCTGGACTTGTTAGTCGGACGGTACTAAACAACCGCTGGATCAATGCCGATGATTTCCATGGGGCAAAATATTATGAAGAGCTGCTTGATGAGGATGTGTCCAATCTGTATGTGGATACAATTGAAGAAGCCTTTTCTAGCCTCGAACCAAATATAGAAGAGAAAGCAGAGACCATCCTCACGCAAGGAATGCCTGCGGATTGGCGGGGGATGGCGTCCATTGAAGCGATCGGTCAGGAGTTTCAAATTGAAAACACCCATTTGATTAAGCCCGGTGTTGGTGAGACGACCCGTGTGCTGCTGAGAAGAATCCCTTGGAAAATCTTGATACAGCCTGGATCTCAGGAGAAGCTAAAGCATATTTTGCTTCTGGCAGAGGACAGAGGCGTTCCTGTCATTGAATATGAAAATATGTCCTATACGTGCTGTGGACTCATTCGTCCGCTGGAGCAGATGTCATGAAGACAAGTGCGTTTGCCAGTGATTTAGACAGGACACTGATTTACTCACATCGAGTGCTGGATCAATATGAGTATGAAGGAGATTATGAATTAGTTGAGATGCTAGATGAACGTCCGCTTTCCTATATGTCGGTTGAAACGAAGAAGTCCTTACAGACGATTCATCAATTGGGCTGGTTCATTCCAGTGACGACAAGAACGACCGCTCAGTATGAACGGATCACCTTCTTTCAGCAAGAGATCAAACCGGAGTATGCCGTCACGACAAATGGGGGCTGTATCCTTCATCACGGCAAGCCGCTTGAGGATTGGCAGGTCATTGTTGATGAGAGGCTCAAAGCGTGTATGTCAGTCAGAGAGATGCTAAGAGCCATCTCCGAACTGCCAGTTGCGGCATGGGTGAAGCGTACCCGGACAGCCGAGGGAAGATTTCTTTATTTGATTATGAAGGATGAGTATCTGTCTCGCATTCCACTTGCTGAATTGAAGCAGTGGGGCGAGGAGAGAGGCTGGCAGGTGTCTCTACAAGGGCGAAAGCTTTATTTTATTCCGGCACCGCTCAATAAGTGGGATGCTGTTGCTTTTCTAAAGGAACGTCTGGCGCTTGAATATGTATATGGTGCGGGTGATTCCCTCTTAGATGCAGGACTCATTCGACAGGCAGATATAGGCTTTGCCCCAAGGCATGGAGAAGTGCTCGACTTTGATCCATTGCTTGAGCCGACAGCAGCATCTGGCATGGCAGCAGCAGATGAAATCACGGCTTGTGTCATGAAGCAGATGACAACCGCAAAAAAGCCTTCGATTCGATAGCAGAAGTAGAAGGGTGAATGATATGATAGTAGTAGCTTTCAAGAAAATATAGGAGAAAGGAAGGAGCGGCGTGAGTTATAAAGAAATCAATATTAACCAAACACGGGCGGAGCAGGAAGCCTGGAAAAACGTGCTGAAAAAGCCGCTCCCTGAAAGAGACGGTTATGTAAAGGACGAGCATACATTGTCCTTGCCGCGTCTCGCCGCCCGGGTCCTTGGAACTCCACATGATGCAACCGATTATTTTATTTATTTACATGAATTATATGAAACAGATGGCATTCATATTTTAAGTGAAACGCTCAATCGTCATATTGAGCCGGAGCATTTTCAAGCGCTTCAACGCATTCATTTGATTAACCAAGAAGAAAAAGGATTGTCTGTGAATCGCTTTGTGGCTTTCTTAGATGGTGAACAGCTGATTGTACGCCATCCAAATCCTGTGATGAACCGGCATATCCGCCTTTCATTGATTAAGGTGTTTGAGCATTTCAAACAGCTGCATGAAGGGGGATTTCAGCATCCCGATTTTCGCCGGGTTTTGCTGGATGTAGTAAAGTTCTCAAATAATCATCTAGGTCCATGGCTGAAGGAAGTCAATATAGAAGAAAAAATGCCGGCTGTCATTTGGTATGGAGAGGCGAATAAAAGTCAGCTTTATTTTCTTTACTATGTCATGCTGATTGGCTGTGATGTTGTGCTATTTCATCCAGAGGGCGAGGATTCATTCCGCGAACTAGATCCAGAAGAAAAGCTGACTTTTATTGATCAGTATCCGGGGACTTCAAAGCTGGAACCGTTCCCTACTGAAAAGCCTGAGAGGAAATCAACGGTGGCGTACCGCTCGACTAGAGAGCTTGAAGAGGTGCTCCATACGGAAGATTCAATGCTGTATAAGCCGTGGCAATTCAGAGATCATACCCCTCATTCTATTACGCTGAAGACAACGTATGATGAGCTGTTTTTAATTGCAAAGGAACGCTCCTTTATCCGCCCTAATTTTCAAGCAGACCGTGATACGATACAGATTCCGAATCTCTTTGCGAAAATGATGGGGGTCACACGAGACAAGCGTGAATACTGGGATCGTATCCACACGTTAATGGAATGGAAAGAGACGAAGACCATTCGCCATTTTCCTTTTACGAAAGAAGTGTCTTCGAATTATCAATTTCATTATCAGCATGCCCTTTCGTCTGCTGGAGAGATTGATCCTGAATTATTAATGAAAAGCAATGTGTGGCAGTTTTCTCATCTATATGAGGGGACGCAGCGTGCGATAGCAGAGGCGGTATCTCGAATCTGTCAGCATCCGAAGCTATTAAAAGAAGGCAATGAGACTGAATCAGATGTCCGTATTTATTTATTCAAACAGGTACTGCATATCGGCCAGGAGCTCATTGAACTCATTCAAACTTTTGATTATGCACAAACCGTACCGAAAGTGATTTTATATCATACGGAATATAATGGTGAGCTGACTCGTTCTGATGCGGCTGCCCTCATTTTTCTAAATGAAATGGGTGTGGATCTCTTCGTGTATCATCCGTCGGGATACCAGTGTATCGAGCGGTATATAGATGACCAATTATTTGATACCCATTGGCTTGATGAGATGGTCATGAACCAGGAGTTTAAAGAGCCATCCATCGTCAGAAAATTATTTCAATCCATTAAAAACCGATAAGGAGATCAAAGCTTATGACAAATACAAACGGAAATGACATCATTTCAATTGATAAAGAGGAAATCTCCATTGAGAAGGCAGACGATATCCGCGTTCAGCTTCGAAATGAACCAGAAGTGCAAAATATTGCAAGACAGATCGATGCGAAAAATCAACTGGAGCTGCTTGAATACGGAAAACAGCCAGCCGTTGAAATCTCTAAGTTCTCTGATCGTATTCTTTCGATGATGCGCTCAACTAGTGTCACTGACTCAGGAACGATGCTGACACAGCTTGGAAAAATTATGGATCGTTTTGATAAAAATGATTTTGACGAGCCAAAGGGTGGTTTACTGTCAAAAATCTTTAAGCGCGGCGGCAGCATGATTGAAAAGATTTTCAGTAAATACCAAACGCTCGGTGCAGAGATTGAAAAAATTAATGTAGAAATCAGTAAATATAAAGACGAAATGACCAAATCGACTGTGACGCTTGAAGAAATGTATGAGCATAACATTCAATACTATATGGAGCTTGAAAAGTATGTCGTTGCAGGTCAAATGAAAATCGAGGAATTAAAGCAATTGGTTCCTTCTTATGAAGAAAAAGCAGCTAGTGGAAACCAGCTAGCACAAATGGAGCTTGATACACTTCGTAACGGCATTCAAGCGTTGGAAGAGCGTGTATATGACCTTGATATGGCACGGATGGTGGCTCTTCAAACGGCACCGCAAATTCGCCTGCTGCAGCGTGGTAATACGAAACTAATCGGTAAAATCAACTCAGCGTTCATCATCACGATTCCGATCTTTAAAAATGGCATCATTCAAGCTGTGACAGCGAAGAGACAAAAGCTTGTGGCTGATTCAATGAGTGAACTGGATAGAAGAACAAATGAAATGCTGAAACGAAATGCTGAAAACATCTCAAGCCAAAGTGTGGAGATTGCCAAATTGTCTGGACGTCCAAGTATCGACATTGAAACGATCGAATCTTCCTTTAATACGATTGTACAAGGGATGAAAGAGACGAAACAGATCGAAGAAGAAAACAAACGATTACGCGAAGATGGAACAAAGCGTATGCTTGAATTGCAAGATAATATTAAGCGAGCTGCACTAGAGTCCTAAAAAATAAGCTGTCTGTAACTAAAGTTGCAGGCAGTTTTTTAATATTTTAATTAAAATTTGAATGAAAAAGGTTTCTATGTGACCATTTTCGGGTAAATCCTGTTCAGGGGAATGGTTCACCCATGTTTGAAAAAGTCCGCTATGGTGAGGATTTGAGTTATTTTTTAGCACAATTAGGAATTTCAAGTAAAATATTGTCTGATGAGAGGAAATACCCCGTAAAATATGTTGTTTATGAAGCATTCTATAGGATTTACGAGTAATACGGCGTATAAACTCTAATCACCAGACCTCTTATATGGAATTCATACATATTGTGCGGAAATAAGCGAATTCTAAAGATTGTTCGCATCATAACGCTTATGTTACGGTTATTAAGATGCTAATTTGGAGGGAAAATATGAATTCTGAAGAGAGAAATATCAAAATCAAGATAAATAATGTATCTAAAATTTTCGGTAAAAATGCTAAAAAAGCATCTCAAATGCTTGAAAAAGGGAAAACAAAAAGAGAGATCCTAAAAGAGACCGGCGCAACAGTTGGTGTCAATCGAGCAAATTTTGATGTGTATGACGGCGAGATATTTGTCATCATGGGGCTATCAGGGAGCGGAAAGTCCACACTTGTGCGGCTGCTAAATAGGTTAATCGAACCAACCTCCGGAGAAATATATATTGATGGGGATATGATAACGAATATGTCAAAGGATCAATTGCGTGAAGTTAGACGTAAAAAGATCAGCATGGTCTTCCAAAACTTCGCATTGTTCCCGCACCGCACCATTCTTGAGAACACAGAGTATGGTCTTGAATTACAAGGTGTAGACAAAGAAGAGCGTCACTCAAAAGCGCTTGAATCTTTAAAGCTTGTTGGACTTGAAGGCTTTGAAGAGCAATATCCAAACCAATTAAGTGGTGGGATGCAGCAGCGTGTTGGATTGGCACGTGCATTAGCAAATGATCCTGACATTTTATTAATGGATGAAGCATTTAGCGCACTCGATCCATTAATTCGTAAAGACATGCAGGATGAATTGCTTGAGCTTCATACATCTGTAGGGAAAACGATCATTTTCATTACCCATGATCTAGATGAGGCGCTTCGGATTGGCGACCGCATTGTGCTCATGAAGGACGGAAATATCGTTCAAATCGGAACACCAGAAGAAATTTTGATGAACCCATCGAATGAATATGTTGAACGTTTCGTTGAAGATGTTGACCTTTCTAAAGTATTAACCGCTGGTCATATTATGAAACGTGCAGAAACAGTTCAGATCGACAAAGGGGCTCGTGTTGCACTTACGCTCATGAAAAACCTTGGAATTTCGTCAATCTATGCAGTCGATAAGAAAAAGCATTTATTAGGTGTTATTTCTGCACAAGCGGCGAAAAAGGCGGCAGAAACGAATACGTCGCTCGAAACTGTTCTTGATAAAGAATTTACAACTGTATTGGAGTCTACGTATTTAACAGAAATCTTTGATGCAGTGTCTGATGCGGCAAATATTCCAATTGCCGTTGTCGATGAGAAAAACAGAATGAAGGGTATTGTGGTCAGAGGTGCATTAATTGGTGCGTTATCAGGTAATGATGAGTATATCAACATGTCTTCTAACAAGCTTGAGGAAATTAAAACACAAGAGCCTTCTGCACAGGAGGTAGAATAAGATGTTTAGTATGAGTGATTTACCTAGAATTCCGTTCGCGGATTACATCGATCAATTTGTTGACTGGTTAACATTAACTTTTGGTGGTTTCTTTGATGGGATCACAAATGGATTGGCAGGAACTGTAAATGGAATTGTTGCAGTACTTGGCGTGGTTCCATCTATTATTTTGACACTTATTTTTGCAGGGCTAGCTTGGTGGATCAGTACAAGAGGAATTGCTCTTTTCACACTTATTGGATTTTTGCTGATCGACTATTTAGGCTACTGGCAGCCAATGCTTCAAACACTTGCGCTCGTTTTAACAGCTGTGGTCATTTCTATCGTGATTGGGGTTCCGATCGGTATTTGGGCATCACAGAAGGAAACTGTGCGTAAAATTGTGACACCTATCTTAGATTTAATGCAGACCATGCCTGCATTCGTTTATCTATTACCAGCAATCTTCTTCTTTAACATTGGCGTTGTACCTGGAGTTGTGGCATCCGTTATTTTCTCCATGCCGCCAACGATTCGTATGACGATTCTCGGTATTAAACAAGTACCATCTGATTTAATTGAAGCAACAGAAGCCTTTGGTTCAACGACATTCCAGCGTTTGTTCAAAGTTCAGCTTCCACTTGCAACAAAAACCATCTTAGCTGGTATTAACCAAAGTATCATGCTTGCTCTATCAATGGTCGTCATCGCGGCAATGGTAGGTGCACCAGGACTTGGTTCAGAAGTATATAGTGCGGTAACGCAGCTAAAAACAGGAATTGGTTTTGAAGCGGGTATTGCCATTGTTATTGTGGCAATTACACTTGACCGTATTACACAAAACATTAAAACGAAAAAAACCAGGGGGAATGCTTAATGTGGAAAAAGTCTCTCTACATTGGGATGACCGCCCTGCTTGTCTTTTTACTAGCCGCTTGTGGTGCAAAGTCAGATTCAAATGCGAGTGCAGCACAGCAGGTGAATAAAACCATTATCGGCATTGATCCGGGTTCAGGGATTATGGCGCTCACGGATCAAGCGAAAAAGGATTACGGCTTAGAGGATTGGACGGTTGTGTCTGCATCAAGTGCAGCCATGACTGCAACGCTCAAAAAATCTTACGACCGTAAAAAGCCAATCATCATTACTGGCTGGAATCCACACTGGATGTTTTCTCGTTATGATTTAAAATATTTAGATGATCCAAAGAAATCTTACGGTGAAGCGGAAGAGATTCATACGATTTCACGTAAAGGGTTTGCAAAGGATCAGCCGGATGCAGCCAAAATGCTTGGTCAGTTTAAATGGTCTCAAGATGACATGGGCGAAGTCATGATGGATATCCAAGATGGTATCAATCCAAAGGATGCCGCCGTTAAATATGTGAAAAAACATAAAGACCAAGTAGCGAAATGGACAAAAGGCGTGAAAAAGTCGAATGGTGAAAAAGTCAATCTTGCCTACGTTGCGTGGGATAGTGAGATTGCAAGTACCAATGTTGCTGCAGAAGTACTGCGTGAGCTCGGATTTAAAGTGACCTTGACTCAGGTGGAAGCAGGTCCAATGTGGACAGCAATTGCAACTGGAAGTGCGGATGCCTCGTTATCTGCTTGGCTGCCAAATACGCATAAAACGTATGCAGCGAAGTTTAAAGGGAAATATGATGATCTAGGCACAAGTATGAAAGGTCTTCGCATGGGTCTAGTTGTTCCGACATATATGAAGAACGTCAACTCGATTGAGGATTTGAAAAAATAGCCAATTATGATGAAGTTCCCTTATAATAGGAGGGAGCATATGAAAAAGCAGTCTGCTCAAGAAGCGGCTGCTTTTTTCTTATATATAAGGAAGGTGGACGAGTTGTCGATGATGGTTAAGCCAATCATGATTTTTCTGCATGGCGGAGGAGTAAGCAGCTGGATGTGGCAGGAACAGATAAAAACATTCAAGGAAGCGTATGAATGCTATACGCCTGATCTCATTGGTCACGGGACAAGAGCAGATGAACAGTCATATTCCATGCGAGAAAGTGCTCTTGAAGTCATCTCGTGGATCAAGGAGCATACGCATGGACGTAAAGTGATACTTATTGGCTTCTCTCTAGGTGCACAGGTTGCCGTTGAGGTGTTATCAAAAGAGCCTGACATCGTAGACATAGCCGTCATCAACAGCGCACTTGTGATGCCGCTGCCATGGCTTTACTTGATGGTGAGACCTCTTTTACCTCTTACGTATCCATTATTAAAGAAAGATTGGTTTATCGAGCTCCAAGCTGAAAAGATGGGGCTTCCAAACGATGTACTCAATCACTATGTGGCTGATTCGAAAAGTTTACAGAAGAAAACCCTTCTGACGATGTTTCAAGAAAATCTCCATTACAAGCTCCCAAACACGTTTCAACAAGCGAAGGCACGAATTCTTGTCACAGTGGGAGAAAAGGAAAAAGGTATTATGAAACGGTCAGCAAAGAAAATAACGAATTCACATCCGCAGGCAGCAGGTGTCATCGTTCCGGCTATCGGACATACATTTACGTTTGAAAAGAAGGAACTGTTTATGGATATGGTTCAATGCTTTATAGAGGAACGTGCGTTACCAGTGGAGTTAAAGGAAATCAAGTAACCGAAAGTAAAGACAGGCATAAAAGAGGCAGCCAGATCTTAGAACCGATATGATAGAGGTATAAAACGCTTACAGATGAGCTGCTGTCTGACTGAAAGCTCAGGAGACGTAGAAGGAGGAGCTATGAGTAAAAACTATATCATATTCGGTGCAAGTCAAGGATTAGGGGATGCTTTTGTGAAAGGTCTTCCTTCAAGCGGAGATACAGTTTGGATTGTGTCTCGAAGTGAACCTAGCAGTTTGAAATTAGATGACGGTGTACATAGAATTTGGCTGAAAATTGATTTATCAAGCCAATCTCATATTCCACACATGATCGAAGCATTGGGGAACAAAACCATTGATGTCCTCATCTACAACGTCGGTTTATGGGAAAAACGAGGCTTTGAAGATGATTATTCATTTGATCACGATCAGCCAGAGGATATCGCTCGTTTAATCAATGTGAATGTCACCTCAACGATTACATACATCCAAGCACTGCTTCCGCATGTCAGGAAATCGGAGAATGGAAAAATTATCGTGGTTGGCTCAACTGCGGGACTCGATCATACAAACCTGCCGCAAGTTTCTTTTGTCGCATCTAAGTTCGGCCTGCGCGGAATTGTGAATGCACTAAGAGAGCATGTGAGAAAAGATAAAATATCCGTCACCTGTATCAATCCAGGAGAATTGGCGGCAGAGGTTCCATATGAAGATGGAGCCGAAAAAGCCATCGCTCTATATGATGAAACAAGAATTCCTGTGCAGGATATAGTAGAGCTTGCGAGATGTGTGATTCATTTATCAAGGGTATCCTGTGTAAAAGAAATCAACGTCCCAGCCATGACAGATTTGAATGCATAATATCAAGTAGACCACCCGCTAAAAAACGGGTGGTTTCAGCGTGTAGACAAACCCTCGCATTCGTTGTCAGTCCTGCGTGCTGGTGCTCACGAATGTCAAATTCGCTTCGCGCCAGTACTCGTCCTTCCTAGACTTCAAAGGTTTTCTATCACGCTGAAAAGGAGACAAAGGACTAAAATAAAGATCATTTTAGCCCTTTGTCAACAATCTGAGACCACCCGCTAAAAAAACGGGTGGTTTTTTTATTTTATGATGAATGCTGCTGAAGAGTCTGATAAACAGCTTCAGTCAAAATCTCAATGCCGGTAAACATAGCAGAGCGGTCGAATGTCATATATGGATGATGTAGACCGGGCTTTAGATCACAGCCTAAACCAAGCATCGTGGATTTGATATGCGGAACCTTTGCTGCATAAAAGTGAAAATCCTCTCCGCCTGTCGTTACGAGCGGAGGATCAAGCTGCTCTTTACCTAAAACCTTTTCAATGGCATGAGACATCATCTGGACGGCTTCCTCATTCAAGGTAGCGGCAGGCAGACGATGATCAGTTGAAAGGGTAATGGAAGCGCCAAAGGCATCCGCTACAGAATGTACGGCTCTTTCAATTTCTTTTTCTAGTTTATCCATCACTTCATTTGTTTGTGCTCTGACATCTAGTGTAAAAGAAGCTTTGCCAGGGATGATGTTTGAACTGCCTCCGCCAGCATGTAGGTTGGTCATTTTCACAGAATGTGCAACTCTTGGGTCGACATGGATATGTGCGAGTCTTTGCACGAGGGTAGAAGCCACTTCAATGACGTTGACCCCTAGATGCGGGCGTGCACCGTGGGCTTCCTCACCAATAATTGTGCCGATGTAATGATTACTCGATCCATGCAAGATCGCAGGTGCGCAGCGTCCGTTTAATGTTTCTTGAATTGGGCGAACATGTACTCCGTATAAGTAATCAACGTCTGCTAGCACACCTTTTTCAATCATTTTCAGCGCACCGCCGCCTTTTTCCTCAGCAGGCTGAAAAATGAAGCGGATGGTGCCGTTTGGGAGCTCCTTTTCTTTTAATGCCATGAAGGTGCCGAGAGCCATTGTCATGTGTGCATCGTGACCACATGAATGATTGGCTTGAAATTCCCCATCTACTTCCTGCCAAAGTGCATCAATGTCTGCTCTCACCGCGACCACTGGTGAACCTTCTCCAATTTCACCGATCACTCCTGTACAGTCGTCAAATGTTCTAGTCTGACAACCTATTTTCTTTAATAAGTTCTCAAGATAAGCCGTCGTATTCGTTTCTTCCCAGCTGATTTCTGGGTGAGCGTGCAGGTGATCAAAGATGTCTTTCACCGTTTGCTGCATGTCGTTTGTCAAAGTTGTCATGAATAGCCTCCTTGCTGACAGAAAATCTGTCAAAATATTCTTTTAGTGAAATAATATTGATCTTAAATATCATCAGTGTTTATAATATAACACATCATTTGATTATTCAGAAAATTAAGTGAAATTCCGATCGGGACAAAGGGGTTTTGACACATGAAAACAGCAGCAGTATCACCACCAGAGAAACAAAAAAGAAAACTTCAAATGCCAGATGCGTATGTTCTCTTATTTATCATTGCGCTCATTTGTACCATTGCAACATATTTTGTACCCGCGGGTGAGTTTGACCGAAAGACATCGGGGGAAATCACAACAGCTGTTCCTGGCAGCTATCACCGCATTGATCAATCACCCGTAAGTCCAGTGGGCTTTTTTACAGCCATTCAGGAAGGGATGGTAGGGTCTTCTTCTATTATTTTTCTCATTCTATTTACTGGCGGAACCATTGCCATTTTGGAGAAAACAGGTGCCATTAACGGAATGATTCACCATGTCATCAGCAGATTTCAAACAAAGCAATTATTGTTTATTTGTATTGTTGGAGGATTATTTTCAGTGCTTGGAACGACCGGGATTGTCGTGAACTCCGTTATAGGATTTATTCCAATCGGGATTATTGTGGCAAGATCCTTGAAATGGGATGCTGTGGCAGGAGCTGCGGTCATTTATATTGGCTGTTATGCCGGGTTTAACGCGACCATTTTGTCTCCATCTCCACTGGGGTTATCTCAGACAATTGCAGAACTGCCGATTTTTTCTGGCATTGGTCTTCGTGTCATTATTTATCTTTGTTTTCTTATATCTAGTATTGTGTACATCTATTTATATACAAGACGCTTAAAGAATAAAGAAAAGGGAAGTCTTCTTGGAGATGAATGGTTTCCTGCGAAGGGACTTGGCGGATCTGATGCAGAATCTGTGGACAAGCCTGAATTTACGAGCAGACATAAGCTGATTTTAGCAGTGTGTGGATTGTCTCTTGGGGGCTTCTTATATGGCGCGCTTCAGCTTGGCTGGACCGATAAGGAAATGGCAGGAGTCTTCATTTTTATGGCCATTGCTGCTGGATTACTTGGCGGATTAGCAGCCAATGATATTGCAAAAACGTTTATCGTCGGCTGTCAAAGCCTTGTTTACGGCGCACTCATTGTTGGGATGGCACGCTGCATTTCTGTCATTTTGGAAAACGGTAAGCTGCTTGATACCGTGGTCAATGGCTTGGCGAGTATGTTGACAGGATTTAGCCCAATTGCTGGTGCGATCGGGATGTATATTGCGAGTGCACTTCTTCACTTTTTGATTTCATCAGGATCAGGAGAAGCGGTTGTCTTTATTCCAATTCTTGCGCCGCTGGCTGATTTAATGGGCATCACAAGACAGGTCGCTGTAGAAGCGGTTATGCTTGGCGAAGGGGTGGTTAACTGTATCAATCCGACATCAGGTGTGTTGATGGCTGTGCTCGCTGCAAGTGGTATTCCTTATGTGAAGTGGCTTCGTTTTATGGTGCCGCTTGCGCTCATTTGGTTTGTCATTGGACTTGTCTTTATTTGTATCGGCGTGATGATCAACTGGGGACCTTATTAACATGTATAAAGCTGCTGACAATCGTTTGGCAGCTTTTTTCTTGTGGAAATATGCATGGAGACAGCGCTTTGAAAGCACAATAAGTGTGTTCACAAATTCGCTACATATTTTTTTTGAGCAACCCCCTTGCAAAAGTTTGTGAAGTATTGCACAATAAGAATGTGAAATACTTCACATACAAAAAACAACCTAGTTTTACTCAGGAGGATGAGATAAATGACAAACGAAAAAGTAAACAAAGTAGCACTTATTGGAGCAGGTTTTGTAGGTAGCAGTTATGCCTTTACATTAATAAATCAAGTGATCACAGATGAATTGGTTGTCATCGATTTGAATCAAGATAAAGCAATGGGTGACGTCATGGATTTAAACCACGGGAAAGCATTTGCTCCGCACCCAGTGAACACATGGTATGGAGATTATGAGGATTGTAAGGATGCAGACATTGTATGTATCTGTGCTGGAGCGAATCAAAAGCCAGGTGAAACGAGACTTGACCTTGTTGAGAAAAATTTAAATATATTTAAAGGCATTGTAGACAATGTGATGAAAAGTGGATTCGATGGTATTTTCTTAGTCGCCACAAACCCTGTTGATATTTTAACATATGCGACTTGGAAATTCAGTGGACTGCCAAAAGAACGAGTGATTGGCAGTGGAACTACACTTGATACTGCAAGATTTAGATACATGCTCAGTGAGTACTTTGACGCAGCGGCACACAATGTGCATGCGTACATCATTGGAGAGCATGGCGATACAGAGCTTGCTGTTTGGAGTCATGCGAATATCGGAAGTGTACCGATTACAGAATTAATGAAGAAAAATGATCAATACAAACAAGAAGATTTAGATGAGATGATGGAAAATGTCCGTCATGCCGCTTATCAAATCATTGAGAAAAAAGGCGCTACTTACTACGGCGTAGCGATGAGTTTGGCCCGCATAACAAGAGCGATTCTGCACAATGAAAACAGTATTTTGACTGTCAGCACTTACTTAGATGGAGAGTACGGAGCAGAAGATGTCTACATTGGTGTACCTGCCCTTGTGAATCGAAATGGCGCAACAGAAGTGATAGAGCTTGCACTGAATGATACAGAAAAAGAACAATTCGCGCACAGTGTGAATGTGTTAAAAGAGATCTTGGCTCCTCATTTTTAATCAAAAGCAATCTATCTGAGCAGAAAAGGATGAATCACTATGTGGCAGCAAATATATAATCCGTTTGGTAATGAGTTCGTGAGTGCATTGGTAGCAATGCTTCCAATTTTGTTTTTCCTACTTGCATTAACCGTATTTAAGTTAAAAGGTGTTTTAGCCGCTTGTTTTACCTTAATCGTCAGTTTTGTAACAGCGGTTTTCTTCTTTCATATGCCAATTGAAAAAGCATTGTCTGCTGTGCTGCTCGGTATATCTAATGGGCTGTGGCCGATTGGATATATCGTCATCATGGCGGTGTGGCTCTATAAAATAGCTGTGAAATCTGGTAAATTCGATGTTATTCGTTCTAGTATTGCAGGAATTTCTCAAGATCAACGTCTTCAGCTCTTATTAATTGGTTTTAGTTTTAACGCATTTTTAGAGGGAGCCGCTGGGTTTGGTGTACCGATTGCGATTAGTGCCGCTCTCTTAACAGAGCTTGGGTTTAAACCGCTGAAAGCTGCTATGCTCTGCTTAATTGCCAATGCTGCGTCTGGCGCATTTGGTGCGGTGGGGATCCCAGTCATCACAGGGGCGCAAATGGGCAATATGACGCCGCTTGCATTATCTCAAATCCTTGTGTTTACGATTCCGTTTATTTCATTCTGTATTCCGTTCCTACTCATTCTCATTGTGGACGGATTCAAAGGGATTAAAGAAACGCTCCCTGCCTTGCTTGTTGTGAGTGGAAGCTATGCCATTTTACAAGCTGTCACAATGGTGACAATGGGTCCTGAGCTTGCCAATATTATTTCAGCATTAGCAAGTATGGGGATTTTGGCTTTATTTCTTCGAAAATGGCAACCGAAACACATTTATCGTGAAGAAGGAGCACCAGCCATTGAACAGAAACAAACGTATCGCGGCGTTGAAGTGCTAAAAGCTTGGTCTCCGTTTTATATTTTAACCGCCGTGATTACGGTATGGAGTCTGCCAGCATTTAAAGCATTGTTTGCTGTAGGAGGCCCGCTCAACTGGACAACCATTTTAGTGAAAATGCCATTTTTGCATCAGCAAATTGTGAAATTACCACCAATTGCACAAACAGCAACACCTATTGATGCGATCTTTAAAATTGATGTGATCAGTGCAACGGGTACGGCCATTCTGATTGCGGTGATGCTGACTGGTTTGTTTAGCAGACATATTACATTAACAGAAGGCGCTGCCTGCTTAAAAGCATCAGTGAAAGAGCTTTGGGTACCAGTTCTTACCATTTGTTTTGTCATGGGCTTTGCCAATTTGGCGAACTTCGCTGGTCTAAGTTCAGCCATTGGGCTTGCACTTGCCAAAACAGGCGATTTGTTCCCGCTTGTCAGCCCAGTGCTTGGCTGGATCGGGGTGTTTATTACAGGATCTGTCGTGAGTAACAACGCCTTATTCGGCAACCTTCAAGCGGTCACTGCTTCTCAAATCGGCTCACAGGCAGGTTTGTTAATTGGAGCAAATACAACGGGCGGGGTCATGGCGAAATTAATCTCTCCACAATCTATTGCCATTGCTACAGCAGCAGTTGGAGAAACAGGTAAAGAATCTGAGCTCTTCCAAAAGACTGTGAAGTACAGCTTCATCCTGCTCGGCATAGTGTGTATATGGACATTCATTCTTGCTCAATTTGTATAGGTTTAAAAAAGACTGAGACAGCTCTCAGTCTTTTTTTGTTTATGTCGATTCCCTTGTCACGAGCCGGGTAGGCAGCTGGATATGCTCACGCTGTAATGGTTTTTGGTCTTGCAGGAGCTCAATCAGTTGCTGCACAGACCGGTGGCCAAGCTCTACGATCGGGATGTCAATTGTGGTGATCGTTGGAGCTGTCACCTCGCAAATGTCTTGATTGTCATAGCCGATCACCGCTAGATCCTTAGGAATGTGATAACCATATGAAATGGCCTGTTTAATGAACCCTGCTGCGACTTGATCATTACCGGTGAAAATGGCATCAGGTGCATTCTTCATGTCATGGATGACATCCATTAAACGAAAACCGTCTTCAATGGTGAAGGCCTCCCCGAACAGCCAATCGTCATGCAGCGGCAAGCCGTGGGCAGAAAGAGCATCAAGATAGCCCTGTTTCCTTTGTTTCTGTGCTTCACTGCTTTCTGTATCAAAGCAAAACCCGATCTTTTTTCGCCCCGACTGAATCAAGTAGTCAACTGCTTTATAGGCAGCTTCTCGCTCATCGTATCCAATAATCGGAATGTCTGCTGTTTGATGATATTCATTCGCCATGACAATAGGGCCGTTCGTTAAAAATGGCTCGATCTTTTCCCACGGATTTTCTAATGCCCCTAAAATGACCCCATCTACTTCTCTTCTTTTTAATAATTGAAGACCTTCAAGCTCTAACGACTCCTGATAAAACGTCTGAAGCACGATCGCTTTATAGCCTTGATCCAGTGCTTCTTTTGAAATGCCTTTAATCAATTGTGCAAAAAAAGGATGGTCCACAGCCGGCACAGACACAGCAATGGTTTTTGTCTGATGTGAACGTAGAGTGCGAGCTGCTGAACTCGGTGTATATTCCATTTCTTTCATCACCTGTAAAATGAGCTGGCGCTTTTCCTCTGACACATATGGATGATGATTTAGCACTCTGGAAACGGTGGTGGTTGAAACCCCGCAGCGTTTGGCAATTTCATAAATTGTACACATATTAACAAATCCTTTACACAAAGTTATTGTTCTGAAATCGATAACATCATTTACAATGTGAAACAAGTTAAATATTAACAAATGGAATTGATTAATTGGAGGGAATGGAATGCAAATATTGACGAAGATATCAGGTAAAAGCAAGGATTATCTCCCTTTGCTGGATATGATCAATCAAGGTGTTCAAGTAAAGTCTGATTCAGTTGAGAAGCACCTAGCAAATGAAAAGCTGGTGACGTTCCTCGAACAAGATATAAGACGCACTGGCTTGGAAAAAATTCTCTTCCATTATAAACAAAATAAGGAAAAAAAGATACCGTTTCTGCCAGTCGATAAACTGATTTCAGAGGATGAGATCGATGACATTATGCAGGTGCTGAAAGAAGTATTGAGCTCTGGCCGTTTTACTTCAGGGCCATATATTCCGGCGTTTGAAAAGCAGCTCGCTGAGTACTTAGGGAAGAAATATGTCATTGCCACGTCAAGTGGAACAGATGCCCTAATGATCAGTCTCATATCAGCAGGCGTCCATCCAGGAGATGAGGTCATTTTGCCAGCAAATAGCTTTGCTGCAACAGAAAATGCAGTGCTTGCGATTGGGGCTGTTCCGGTCTACGCCGATATTGATCCAGATACTTACTGCCTGGCACCGAGTGAAATAGAGAAGCATATCACAGATCAAACGGCATGCATTCTTCCGGTTCATTTATATGGAAAACAAGCGGACATGAAGGCCATTTCGGCGATTGCGAAAAAGCATGGGCTGAAAATCATTGAAGATGGCTGTCAGGCAATTGGCAGCACCGGCCTCGGAGCATATGGAGATGGGCTTGTTCTCAGCTTTAATCCATACAAAAATCTTGGTGTCTGCGGCAAGGCAGGAGCCATTGCAACAAATGATGAAGCCTTAGCGGAGAAATGCATGGAGATCAGCTATCACGGCTTTGAAGTAGGAAAGAAAAATGTCAAACGCAGTGACTATGGCTTTAATTCGAAAATTGATAATTTGCAGGCAGCGATCGGACTCGAACGTATGAAGTATTTAGGATTACAAAACTTTAAACGTTTCTACTTAGCAAAGCGCTACATTGACCAGCTGCAAACGCTAGAGGATGAAGGATACTTGAAGCTTCCGAAGCTGACGGATGATCATGTCTGGCATCTGTTCCCGATCAGGGTGCTGAAGGGAGAACGAGATGAGCTTGCAGCGAAATTGTTGGAAATGGGCATAGAGACAGATGTTTATTACCCAATCCTATCGCATCAGCATCAAACAGATCTTGTTTCTCAAAAGTATAAACGTACATCACTTCCACATACGGAAAAAGCAGCACAGCAATTACTTCACTTGCCGCTGTATCCAGGCATGCCGCTGCAAGATCAGGAGAAGGTCATCGAGGGGGTTCAACATGTTATCAAGTCTTCCATTCAATAAAAAACTACTGAATCAGCCGAAAAATCCGAAGTGGATCGTCTTTTGTGATTTTGATGAAACCTATTATTCTCACGAAATGACAGAGGAGCAGCGAGAGGATGTCAAGCGGCTGGAGGCCTTTGTGGCAGAAAAGAGCGAAGCAGGAGAGCTTATGCTTGGCTGGGTGACAGGGAGCAGCCTTGATTCTGTGACAAGCAAAATGGAAAAAGGCGGTTTTCATCAATTCCCGCATTTCATTGCGTCGAACTTAGGGACTGAGATTGTGTATACATCAAATGCTCATTTTGGACAGCCAGATGCGGAGTGGATGAAGCGTCTGGATGCACAGGGCTTTTCAGATGAAAAAATTGAAGACATCCTCGAAACCATACGTGAAAAGGGAATTCAACTCAGACCGCAAACGCAGCTGGGCAGCTCAGGGTATAAGAAGAATTTCTATTATCAGGAGCAGGATGAGCGGACAGATCTTCATCATCTATCATTCATCCAAACACTTGCCAAAGAGCGCGGGGTGGCGGTCAACATCAACAAATGCAATCCGCTCGCAGGAGACCCTGCGGATTGCTATGATGTCGATTTTTTACCAGTTGGCACAGGGAAGGATGAAATTGTCCGCTTTATGCTGAAGCAATATGATTTATCGAAAGGTCAAGGCTTTGCCTTTGGAGATAGTGGGAACGATTTGCGGATGCTTCAATCCGTCACGCACGGTTTCCTCGTCCAAAATGCGACGGCCGAAGCCAAGCGGCACCATCATCAAATTTGTCATCATGGGTATGCAAAAGGAATCTATGAAACACTGAAAACAGTGATGTATAAACATGAGGAGGCACATTCATGAAGAAAATTGGAATTGTTGGAGCAGGGAATATTGCAAAAGCACATGCAAGAGCATTATCAACGATCAAAGGTGCAGAGTTATCAGGTGTCTATGATTTACACGAGTCAGTTGCACAGGGATTCATTAAACAGTATGGCGGACGTGTGTATTCAAGTATCGAAACTTTAGCAGATGCATCCGATGGGTTGATCATTGCTTCCCCGAATTTTTGTCACAAAGACCATGCCCTTCAAGCACTAAGAGCAGGACAGCCCATTTTATGTGAAAAGCCGATGGCTGTGTCGCTGAAGGAAGCGAAGGAAATGGTGGAGACAGCCAAACAGTTCCAGGTTGAAGCCAGTATGGGCTTTAACTATCGTTATTTATCCTTTGTGAATATTTTGAAGAACTTGATTGCCAATGGTGAATTAGGTCGGATTTTAACTGTCAGGACTCATTTTAAGAAAAACAGTGCCCTCAGAAGAAAGACATTTTCATGGAGAGACAGCGGGGAGAGTCTGCGTACGAGCGGTGCATTAGGGGATCTTGGCATTCATTTAATTGATATGCTTTGGTACTTATTTGGCAGTGACATGAAGAAAGACTCCTTAAATACCAAGATGCTGACGCATGTAAAGGAAAAGGAAGAGAAAAAGGTACAGGTGGATGATCATACCGAAATTTTCGGTCAGATGGAGAATCAAGTGTTCTTTCATTTGGTCACATCCAAAAGCACGCAGCCGGAGGAATGCGGATTTAGTGTAGAAGTCGTTGGTCATGACAAGGTATTCAAATATCATACGAACATGAAAAACGAATATGAGATCAGCGATGGCTTGTGTGTGGAGCGTCATCAAATGCCGCAAACTCTGCTGACAGATCCACCAAATGAATTTTACGGATGGTCTGATACGTTCCGTGATCAGCTGATGCACTGGGTGAATACAGATCCATATCCATCTCATATGAAAGTTGCTGATTTTGTAGACGGGTATCGCGCACAGGCTGCGCTTAATACATGCTTCGAGAGGGAAGAGGCTGTCGAGTCTGCTCGGGCATATTAAAGAGGTGGAGCGGAGGATGTCAAAACTCCGCTCCTTTTTAGAGGAAGTGAAAAGATGAAAAAAGTATTTTATTTTGGCTGTGTCTTTTATTTTTTTATTGGGACCATTCATGTGTTTTTTGGCAGTTTAACTCCTTATTTACTGTCTAGTTACGATAAGGGTCCAGGGGAATTATCATCTTTAATTTTTTTTCAGTTTATTGGTTTTTTGACAGGGGTTCTGTTATCCCCCATCCTTGTGAGGAAAAAAGGCTATGGCGCTGTTCTGACTATGGGTCTTTTGCTGATGATTGGGTCACTTCTGCTTGGGCTTTTGGTGCCGGGCTGGTCAACACTTGTGCTTGCAGGTTTTTTTCTTGGGAGTGGTGCAGGCAGTCTTGAGACAACGGCCGGAGCGTATGTGATTTCGATGGCAAACAGTGCAAAGCGAATCAGCATCATGGAGGTCTTCTTTGGGTTAGGAGCGCTGTTATTTCCACTTGTGATTTTACTGACTGTCAATGAACAGACGTGGCACTATGTGTTTTTATTTCAAGTCGGTGCACTGACTTTCTTCCTTATGCTCTGGCTTGCCTTTATGAACAAATTGCCTCGTGGACAGATGACTTCTCCTTCCAATGGGGGGAGAAAACCGTCCTTACTTGTTGATCGAAACAATCGAATCATTGTGGTAATCATGATTTGCTTTGCCTTTTTCTACGCAGGGATTGAAACGAACTTTGCGAACTTTTTGCCGTCGATCATGCTGGAGAAGGGGGGAGACAATTGGGGTCTCTTTGCAGTTTCCACTTTCTGGACAGCCATTGTCATCGGCAGAACCGTGATTGCGAGAAAAGCAGACCAGCTGCACCCGCTGCGTTTTTTAAAGCTAAGCGCAGCACTCATGATTCTGCTGCTCGTGGTCTTTGCTTTGACCACCCACATTGCCGCTCAGCTGCTTCTCATCTTTTTCATTGGCTTGTGCGCAGCTGGTATGTTCCCAATCGCACTGACTGCATCTGCATTAATGATTGAAAATGCCATCGACGAGGCCACGAGTTACTTTATTGCAGCCGCAAGTTTAGGCGGAGCCTGCTTGTCCTTCTTGATCGGCTTTAGTCTTGAATGGGCAGGAGCAGCAAGTGCCATCTTTGTTTTCGCCTTCTTAGCTGTTCTCCTATTTGCAGCTGCGATTCAAATGAATCGTATGAAGAAAAAAGAAACCGTTCTCCCGCAGCAGTCGGCACTGAAAGCGGATCGATAAGCGATATCAATGCCCTTGAGTCCGCCTGAAAAGATGACAAAGGACTTGTACTAAACCATAGAACGTTTGAATAATATGTACAAGTCAGCATCAAAAGGAGGACGTCTATGTGGCGGTGTTTTTTGGGTATATCTTTTTAGGGTTGTCACTTTCAGCGCCTGTTGGGCCAGTGAATGCTGCCCAAATTGATAGAGGGATTAAAAGTGGCTTTTGGCATGCGTGGATTTTTGGTGTGGGGGCAATGGCTGCGGATATTGTCTACATGCTCCTCATCTATTTTGGTGTCGCCCAGCTTTTGACTGCACCTCTTGTGAAAACCTTTTTGTGGCTGTTCGGTTTTTTCGTTCTAACCTATACCGGAATTGAAAGCCTTCGTAAAATCAACTTGCAGGAAAGTCCAAAGAAGGATGGAGGAAACACGTCGATCGGGCATTCGTTCATGACGGGATTTTTCATTTCTCTTTCCAATCCGCTCAGTATTTTATTTTGGCTTGGGATCTACGGCAGTATTTTGGCCAATACGATCGAAAAGTATGGGGCATCTCAAATGCTGATGTACAGCATAGCTATTTTTATCGGCATGTTGATCTGGGATTTCAGCATGGCGCTGTTGGCTAGTTCGTTTAGGCGCTATTTAAGTGAACGTGTCTTACATGGCTTATCCGTTCTTGCAGGCTTATCTTTACTTGGTTTCGGCGTCTATTTTGGGTATCAAGGGATCATGGCGTTGATCGGGTAGAAAAGCAGACTGACATGTCAGTCTGCTTTTTTTGTAAGGATTGACAGACATAACACATTCTTGAATAATGGTGAGATATAAAATGGATTCAAGGAGCTTTGCCATGCGTATTTTTCTTCCAGTCTTCAACTATTTGTGCATGCTGATCTTATCAGTCATCACAGCAACATTCGTATATACCCTGCTATTTATCCCGCCTGAAGCAGGCTTTGGTTATGTGGAGATGACAAGTCTGCTCATTTTGATTGCTTATGTAGTGTTTGCTACACCGATTCAGCTTGTTTTACACAGGCATCCTAGAAAGTTTCGAGGCCGTGACTTACTTGTTTATTTTCTTGCGGCGTGGGTGATTTGCTCTGCGTTAGCGTTATGGATTGATTATGGACTGGTTGTGTTCATTAGCTACAAAGTCTATCTGTTTTGCTTTTGCTCAGCCCTCATTTATTGGGTGCTCGATTCTGTCTTTTTAATGAAGAACCAATCATAGGGTTGATACAAAAGTGCTCTATGAAAAGAAGCAGCATGGCGTGAAAGACACACATACATGCTCAATTTGAACGAGAACATCCACCTCTTGAATGCGCAATGAAAGTCGCTTAGGGACAGTCACCACAGCCTTTTTTTCTCATAGGCTATGGAGAAGACGCTAAAACGAGGTGGAAGGAAATGGCCCAGTTGTATGCAAAAAGTTGCCTTGATCAAAATCTACGATCACTAGAAGAATGGAAGCAGGATGCTTTTACGCTATTTGGAGAGATGGTAGGAGATGAGGCAGATACATTCCCTTGTGTCCCCGGAAGACAGGGATTTTTTCTCGATCATTTACGCTATGGGTTTGTGGGTGATCCGAGGGAAGAGGAGGCTGTTGAGGAATTAGCGCAGCTGCTGAGAGAATATCAAAGCTGTGCGAAAGAAACGGGTCAATATGCATCATTTATTTGTTTTTTTGAAACACCGCAGGATTTAAAGGAAAGTTCGCTTGAAGAGTTTGAGCAGCAGTTTTGGTCATTACTTCAACGACTGCACCAGAAAGATGAAGTGCCATGGCCTGAGGAGATTCCACTAGATGCTCATCATCATGAGTGGGAGTATTGCTTTCACGGGGAAGCATATTTTATTTTATGCTCCACACCGGCTCATAAGCTCAGAAAAAGCCGCCACTTCCCTTATGTCTTAATGGCATTTCAGCCTAGATGGGTGTTTGAGAAATTGAATGGATCGACCAAGTTTGGTCAAAAAATGAGCCAGCTCGTTCGCAAGCGGCTCAAAGCATATGATGAGGTCAGCATTCATCCATCATTAAAATGGTACGGTGATCCGACCAATCATGAATGGAAGCAATACTTTCTCTCAGATGATGAGGCGGAGAAACCAGCCTCCGCCAAATGTCCTTTTACTGCATTAAGAAACATGATGAAATTATGATGCGGTCTGATCTTGCTGCTTCCACTTTCTTCTCATAAATAGCACCATAATGGCAATCACTGCAATGATCCCAAGGCTGATAAAAAAGCCAGGTCGTCCGCTTGCCTCTGTTAAAGTGCCTGAAATGGCGGCTCCAATCAAGAGAAGCGCAAGAAACATTTCGCACGTTTGGCGAGTGGATGGCTTTGATAGTTTTTTACTTGAGAACAGAATGAAGACCCATGTGTACAGAAGGGTAAGACCGGCTGCTGTTGTGAGATGCTCGTAGATGTGTTTGGACAAAAAGAGTGCAAGCAAAATCGAGACAATTAATCCAGCAGCAGTTAAAATAATCGAAGGCCATCCGACATGAGAAGGGTCTTTTTGTTTAAAACAAGCAGGTGCATCTTGATGCTCCGACATCGTGCCAAGCAGCGTCGTGACTGCATAGAGTGAGGCAACCAATGTCGAAAAGCCGGCAATAATGAAAATGCCATTAAAGATATGAAGAAAGATCGATAAATGAAATGGATCTAATGATGTAATAAATGGACTGCTGTTCTCGTTAAAGGCTGTTACTGGGACAAGCAAGAGAGCAAGTCCGATCGAGACGATATAGATGACCGCTAGAATCATCAGCATGACCCGTCCAGACTTTGCTGCATCCTTCGGGTCTTTTAAATGAACCGCCATCAGCCCCATGACCTCAATTCCCCCAAATGCATAAAATGCGTAAATCAATCCATTCCAAAGACCAAGTGCACCGAGCGGCATCCATTCGTGATCTTTGTTTGGCAGATGCAGGGTCGGTTTATGATCTGTCAGAATGCCGAATAACACCAGCACTGCCAGGATCATAAATAGAAAAATCGCCGCTGTCTTCAGTACCGCAAGGACATTTTCTGTCTTTTGAAAAGAAGAGAGCCCTATGATTATCACGAGCAGGGCAAGTGCGGAATAAATGGCAGAAAACACCCAGAGCGGCACAGATGGAAACCAGTGGCGGGTAAAAAGAGAAATCGCTGTTAACTGACTTCCTGTAATCAGCATTTCTGCAAACCAATACACCCAGCCATTGCTAAACCCTGCCCAGCGTCCATATGCTTTACGAGCATAGGAGCAAAACGACCCTTTATCAGGGTTATCAGCTGTCATCGCAGCCAAATGTTTAAAGACGAGATAGGTTCCAACCGCAGCAAGTAAAAAAGAAATGCAGACGGAAAAACCTGACTTTGTAATGGCAATGCTGGAACCAAGGAAGAAACCAGTGCCAATCGTACAGCCGACTCCGATGAGAGAAAGCTGCCACCAAGATAAAGTTTGTTCTTCTTTCAATGCATGCGCAACACCTTTCTGTTTCAATGACATTAGCTTGTGACCGCCTCTTTTTTTTATACATGATCAAGAAAGAGGACGTTTTGGGCATACTGTCAAGGAAAGGAGTGCATGTGATGAACGGAGAACATGTCATTTTACCAAAGGGCAGACTCGGCTTTCGTTTAGGAAAAGGCCAATGTATGCGGGTGGTTGATGTTGAAGGTCAGCAAGTAGCAGATGTGATGGCTTATCACGAAAAGGATTTTTATGAAAAATTTGACCAAGGCGCGACAATGGACAGCCTATTTTCATCAAAAGTGAAAAAAGGCGATAAACTCTATTCTAACTTATACAAACCGATGTTTACGATCATTGAAGACACTGTCGAATGCCATGATTTATACATGCCCGCCTGCCGGCAAGAAATGTATCAGCTTTTATATGGACGGACGCATTTAGAGGTCATGCATACATGCTACGATAATTTGCGGAATGCCTTTGAACCATTTGGGATTCCGAAGGAGGATATGTACTACCCTTTTAATGCCTTTATGAATACAGTCATTGATGAAAAAGGAAAGCTGTCTGTGGAGCTGCCAAAATCTCTTCCCGGTGATTACATTCGTCTGCGAGCCGAAATGGATCTCATTGTGGCCGTATCCGCATGTCCTGCTGATATTGGGAAGTGTAATGGTGCAAACTGTACATCGATACGGGTAGAAATTGATTGAAAAAGAAAAGGGCCAGTCCATATAGACATGGTCTTTTTCATTTATGAATGTTTGATCATGAATGAAATAGGGGAACGTCTAACAAAATGTTCTTCCTGAAAACATGGTATAATGAAGATTCAAAAAACGTTGTCAAATCAATGAATTCAGAGTAAAACCTGTTCTCTTCATGTAGAGGATGCTTAGGAGGAAAAGTGTATGAGTTTGCAAAAAAAGATCAGCCAAGAGTTGCATGTGCAGCCCTCAATTGACCCAAAGCAGGAGATTGAAAAACGGGTTGGATTTCTAAAGGACTACTTGAAAAAAACCGGTGCGAAAGGATTCGTTCTCGGCATTAGCGGCGGACAGGATTCAACGCTCGCTGGCCGTCTTGCACAGCTCGCTGCATCTGAACTGCGTCAAGAAGGAAAAGAAGACGCAGTCTTTATTGCGGTGCGTCTCCCGCATGGTGTGCAGCAGGATGAAGATGATGCACAGCTCGCTTTATCATTTATTCAGCCGGACAAGTCGTGGAAATATGATATTGCGCCTGCTGTGAAGGCATTCAGTGAACAATATCAAAAAGACATGGGCGGACCGTTGTCTGACTTTAATAAAGGGAATGTTAAAGCGCGCATGAGAATGATCGCACAGTATGCTGTCGGAGGAGAAGAAGGGTTACTTGTCATTGGTACAGATCATGCAGCCGAAGCAGTCACTGGATTCTTCACGAAGTATGGTGACGGCGGTGCAGACGTTCTCCCGCTCACAGGTCTGACGAAACGCCAAGGCCGGCTGCTGCTAGAAGCGCTGCAAGCACCAGAGCGCCTATACTTAAAGAAACCAACAGCCGATCTGCTTGATGATAAACCTCAGCAAACGGATGAAACAGAACTAGGCATTACGTACAATGAAATTGATGATTACTTAGAAGGTAAGCCCGTATCAGAACAAGCAGCAGAAGCGATTGAAAAGCGCTATGTTCAATCAGAGCATAAACGCCAAGTACCCGCTTCCATGTTTGATGACTGGTGGAAATAAAAAGGAGGTCTTCCAGAAGATGGAGAGGTTTCAGGCTGTCGAGAAAAATCTCGACAGCTTTATTTTTTTCCTTAAAGTTTCCATCTCCAAATTTTATAATAGAGATAAGTCCACTTTTTCTTATGTTCCACACTAGAAATTCTTCTCAGCACGAAGCCGAATTTGTATTACTAGATCAACTGGTCGAAGAGGATCACCTGCTTCGTAAAATTGATCAGTACATTGATTTTTCATTTATCATAGACAAAGTCAAACCATATTATAGTGAGGATAAAGGTCGTCCTTCTCTTGATCAACTTATTTTGTTTAAAATGATATTTATCGCATACCTGTACGGTATCCGTTCCGTATCTTGATCGATTGGATCACCAAATCACCCGATTTGATTTTCAAGTAGAAGCGGTTGCCATTGATTCTGGTTATTTGACAACATCAATCTGTAAAGGATTTATCCGATCGCCGCATTTTTGGTGTCATCGCACATAGACGCTTTCATCGAACAAGAGGAAATTCCAGTATCATTTTGAACATGATCATTACATATGCCCAAATGGTGAAAAGCTATCATATACGACAACTGACCGAAAAGGTTATAGGTACTATAAATCAGACCCTTAAAAATGAGTTTCTTGTCCTTTCCTTGAAGGCTGTACAAGATCGAAAAATCATCAAAATGTGATCTCAAGACATGTATGGGAGGAACAAAAAGAAAAGATTAGACAAAATCGTCTGTCTATCTTTGGAAAAAAGTTATATAAAAAGAGAAAAGAAAAAATAGAGCGAAGCTTTGCAGATTCAAAACAACTGCATGGGCTTCGCTACTGTTGGTTGAGGGGAAAACAGAATGTGAGTGTGCAAGTTCTTCTCACAGCTGCGTGCCAGAACATGAAAAAGATTGCCACAGACCAAGCCAAGCTAGGCTAGGTCTGTGGGAGGCCTTTTTTATTTATTGTTGCTTAGCAGTAATTTTTAAGGTATTTTTACAGTATATGCTAAATCAACAAACATAATATTTACGCCTACATCAACTTTCTTATATTTGTTTTTAACTGCCCATGCAACAGCACCAGAAGTTCCAGCAGTAATAGCCGCAGCGGCTCCAGCACCCCATGGTCCAGCAGCAGCAATTCGACTTGTGTACCAACCGATATATCCGGCTGCAAATCCACCTGCTACTATGGCATTCATGCTTCTAACTTTCGGTCCTAATTTGAGGTGTAAACCTACAAAACCTAATGTCTGCATGTCACCTTTTTTCTCATTCTCTTCAAAGCTAAATTCTTCTGATTTCATTGAAGTCATTAGTAGACTGTCGTGTTCTGAAATTCCCATTTCCATAAGGGTTTCTTTATCAGCTGTAAAATGAATATTTCCATCCTTATCTAATTCGAAGTAATTAGATAGTTTCTCTGCTAATTCCAATTGTTTTTTATCTATACTGACTGGAGGGGTCTCATTATTACCTTGACTGGCATGACTAATCATTGGAGAAGAGAAACCAAATGTAATAGTAAGCACACATAACACTACTAGAAATTTTTTAAACATACGTACCACTCCTATTTGTTTTTTGGGGTAACGCATACATGATATTTCCTTCTATTGGAGTGGAATACTTAGAGGTTAAGGAGAGTAATAAAATGTATTTATTCTTATTCACTTTGATTTATTGTGTAATCACACAGATGTTGAGTTTTTCCTTTGAGATGTCTTTTGGTGTGTACTTGATAGGTTTAGCTTTAATCAAAGGACTTTCCAGTGGGGAAATTAAAGACATCTTTAATTTCAAAAAGACAAGGGACGTGTTCAAAGAAAACAGATTTATAGATTCTTTGATGGAATTGTTTTCTTTGGTAATAGTGTTTATTAATACATACATAATTGATTATGAACCATTCTCTCCCTTTGAGTTTGTTTATACTTTTTTCTTGCTTGTAGTTCTGTACAGGTTCCTATTTTGGGGGATCATAAGAGAGTCTAAAAAATGGTTGCAAAAAGAGTCATAAGAGACATGGGCTTATAAAAATCACTCACTTTCTTTGATATATTCCAATGCTACCATTTATTTCTTTATAATTGGTAATATGGTGGGAATTTTATTTTTCAGTTGCGGTGTCCGCAATTAAGGTTCTTTTAATTGGGAGGAGAAATTTCGAATAGAGAAGAATTAGATTGTCAATTATCGCTAATGAACAGGCTGGAGAGCCTGTTTTTTTGTTTCTTAATATTTTGTTTTTGTTGAAAGATTCCATTTTGCTTGCGGTGTCCGCAAGCATTTCTTTTATTTTTCAGTGCTTCATTTTGACGGATTTTTTTTGTGATAAAATCCAGTCACTGCGGAGGTAAATCATGTGAAGGTAGAAGTAGGAATAAACCTGTTTGAGATAGGATTACTCATTCTAGGTGTTTCAGTTTTGTTTTTAATCAAAGCTAATGAGGAACGAAAACGAAAAAGAAAGAGCTAGGCTGCTTCTGTGAGAATGACGTTTCAAATAAATTTCAGCTTCCTCCAAATGATCTAATGCCAACTGATATTTTTCCAAACTAGAATAACAGTGACCCAAGTTCATCAAACTTATCGAGCAATCCTTTATCAGCAGGCTCTGATCCATTTTAAATTGGGTAACGATGAATTGGCCAAGGAATATTTGCAGCGTGGCATAGATTATCTAAAATCAAACCCTGATCAATTATTCGAATCTTTGTACGATTTTCTTGTAAACCTATATATAAAGCCACTTAATCTTGATGATCTCAAGGATATTTTGAAACGATTTGATAACATTAGGGGTTATCCATATTTAGAAGAACTGGCATTAGAGTCCGCAGAATTTTATACTAAATGTGAGCGTATGGAGGAATCTGTATATTTGTATCAGCAAATGGTGTACGCTCAAAAACAAATTCGAAGGGGCGACTGTTTGTATGAACATTAGAAAAAGCTTTGTTTTAGCTGGTCTTGCGATCATGATGTTGGTTGGTGGTTCATATCTGAATCATACCGAGACTGCTATGGAGTTGGCTATTCGATTAGGTACATGAAAAATGGCAGACCTTTTGGGTCTGTCTATTTGGAAATTCTTCTGGAACAACACCAATGCACTAACAGACACTCAGAAAAAATCCCTTCCAATTGGATAGGGATTTTTTGAATAAGCTGCGATCAAATTCAAAGTTGCATAACCCTAATCAACAACAAACAGTACGGCCGTTCCATCTTCGTATTCATTTAGTTGATGGGACACCCAAGATCCCGCACCTCGATTGTCTGAAGGAGATATTTATTCTATATCGGCACCTGCACCGCCTTCTTCACACATAGCCATAGGGAATCCATCTCGATCATATCCCCTTTTTGTTGGTATGTTTTTCAATGATTCTTCTCTATTTTTATCGGCACCTTCTTTATCAATCGTGCAGACGGCAGAAGCGCCCTTTTTTATAGCATTTTTTATGTCTCGTGCTGTTTCTGGATACTTATCAGTCGGAAACTTCAATTTCACATCATACTGAGACCTCTCCAGAAGAAGGAGAGTTTTTTTTATGTCGAAGAGGGTTTGACAAAACAACCAAAAATTCATTAAATTAGTAGAACGATCTACTTAAGTCCATTTAACTAAATATCAATTTTTTTGATTAAAAAAAGCAAACATCATTAGTTCGATTCACTTAATTTCACTTCTATTGACAGTATTTTCAGAAAAAATGATTGACGAAGAAAAAGAATGCGCTTACAATGAAAACACATTCCGAAAAGTGAAATTAGATTCCACTGTATGGAATAAAGGGGTGGTTCACTCCAAATAAGAAGCTAAAGGAATGATTGACACAATGAAAAATCGAAGTGCACTGGAAATTTACAAAGAGGGAGGCGCTTGGTGGGAAACTGAGATTAGTCATATTCAAAAAAACTCAATTGAACTTCGAGGTTATCCGATTGAAGAACTGATTGGTGAACTGTCGTATCCACAAATGCTTTATTTACTGCTTGTTGGTGAATTATTGGATGAATCAAAAGCAGCTCTTTTTGAAAGTGTTCTTGTCGCAGGTGCGGACCATGGACCAAGAGCGCCATCTATTGCAGCAGCCAGAATGGCGGTGACTTGCGGCATTTCGTTTAATTCATCTGTTGCAACAGGGGTGAATCTATTAGGTGATATTCATGGGGGAGCCGGTGAGAAGGCCATGCGTATGTTATACGAAGCCAAATCGATCTACGATGATCAAAAAGATATACAGTCTGCGGCCAAGCAAGTATGTCACACATGGTTAACTCGCAAGGAAAAAATTCCGGGGATCGGCCATCAGCTTCATGATGATGATCCAAGGGTGAGACGTCTATATGAGTTGAGTCACACATATGTCCAGCAAGGTCTTATCAGTGGGATATATTTAAGGTTAGCCGAAGCGATTAGACATGAGCTTGAACACCTGAAAGGGAAGAAAATCACGATGAATATAGACGGTGTATCTGCTGCCATCCAATGTGAATTAAACATTCCAGCAGAAGCAGCAAAAGGCATTTTTTCCTTATCCAGAGGAATGGGCATCGTGGCGCATGCATATGAGGAACTGACAAAGGGAGCCCTCGTGAAGGGACCTTGTCCGAACGAAGAAAGATTGGTTCGTTATGCAGGACATGGAACGCGGCACTTGAAGGAGGGAGAGAAAATTTGAGCCATTTGAAAGCGTTATCATATATAAACGGCGAGTGGATGGATTCCGGTCGTGTGAAAACAGATATCACAAATCCTTACTCAGGAGAAAGGATCGGTACATCATATCTCGCCTCACCAGAAGACATAGAACAGGCACTTTCTATTGCGCAGCAGGCTAAAAAACAAATAGCGGGAATATCGGCAATTGAACGCTCAAAGATTCTAACAAAAGCAGCCGCCTTGCTTGAAGAACAAAAAGACCATTTTGCAAAACTGATTTCGTTAGAATTAGGCAAACCGCTTAAAAATACAAGAGATGAAGTCTCACGATCAATTGAGACGCTGGCGCAATCGGCGGAAGAAGCGAATCGATTAATAGGTGAGACCATTCCTGGCAATGTATCATCGCGTGGACAGGGAGCAATGGCCATGACATTTAAAGTACCAGTCGGAGTTGTGCTGGCGATTACTCCTTTTAATGCACCGCTCAATTTAATTTGTCACAAAGTTGGCCCGGCTTTTGCGGGAGGGAACGTCATTATTTTGAAGCCTGCACCGCAAACTTCAGCTGTTGCTACAGCGTTTGTGAAACTCCTTCTCGAAGCAGGGTTTCCTGAGGCAAGTTTGCAGCTTGTGATTGGCGGAGTCGACGCTGGGAAACAGTTAGTTATTGATGAAAGAACAAATCTCATCTCTTTTACCGGCGGGGCTGCCGGAGGAGAACATATTACAACTTCTGCGGGATTAAAAAAAGTATTGCTCGAACTCGGAGGGAATGGCGCGACGATTGTTCATCACGATGCTGATATTGAACAAGCCGCATCCCTTTGTGCCAAGACAGGCTTTAGTAATTCTGGTCAAAGCTGTATTTCTGTCCAAAGAATTTATGTCCACCAGGAAATTATGCCGTCGTTTACTGAGGTATTAAAACAAAAAGTAGATCAGCTTGTCGTTGGAGATCCGTTGTCCAGTGAGAGTGATATCGGCTGTATGGTCGATGTACAGGCCGCGCAGCGAGTTGAGGCATGGATACAAGAGGCAGAGAGTATGGGGGCAAAGCTTTTATGTGGGGGAAAAAGAAATGGAGCGAGCATCACACCGGCTATTTTGCTAAACCCTCCGAAACAGGCCAAGGTCGTCTGTGAGGAAGTGTTTGGCCCAGTTGTCAGCATTCTCCCTTATGCGGAGCTGGAAGAGGCAATTAAAGAAGCAAATGATAGTCGATATGGTTTGCAGGCAGGGATCTTTACGAATCAGCTGGATGTGGCGTTACACGCAGCAAAAGAGCTTGAAACTGGCGGGGTTGTCATCAATGGGACATCGAATTTTAGACTGGATCATTGGCCTTATGGTGGGATTAAGCGAAGCGGTCTTGGAAGAGAAGGTCCGCGTTTCGCCATCGAGGAGATGACCGAAACCAAAATGGTCGTGCTTCCACAGGGTCTGTGAAAGGGGCGTTTGGATGTGAATGCATTTCAGCAAAAGGTAAAAAGTGTGCAGACAGGCGCTCAGCCAATGATTTGTACGCCGCTCATCGGACAAACAAAGGAAGAATTGTTTCATGAGGTCGAGGTATTAACTGAGAAAAAGCCAGATGTGATAGAGTGGCGGGCGGATTTTTTTCATCACCTTCATGACAAGGAACAAGTGATAGAAACCCTTAAGGGAATGGTAGAAAGGGCAAAGGGCATCCCATTTTATTCACCATTCGTTCTGAAAAGGAGGGCGGCGAAAGTATATCACTCTCGGAATCTGAGAAGGTTTCTTTGCTTGCCGAGCTTTGTTCCACTCAGCTTGTGGACGCCGTTGATTATGAATTGATGCATGATGTGACATATATACAGCAAGTCAGTCAGGCGGCTAAAAGAAATGGGGTTACCTTGATTGTGTCGTATCACGATTTCCAGCGTACCCCTGAGGTAGATCGTCTCATGCAGCTATTCGTCAATGCAGAATCAGCCGGCGCCGACATCGCAAAGATCGCAGTGATGCCGCATTCCTATGACGATGCATTAACACTGCTCTCAGCGACCAGCCATGCGAAAAAGCAGCTGTCAATTCCCGTTATTTCGATGGCAATGGGGGAATACGGGGCTTTTACAAGAATGATTGGCGGACTTTTTGGATCTGTCATGACCTTTGCTGTAGGGAAAGAAAGCTCAGCTCCCGGGCAAGTGGCGATACAGGATTTGAACACCGTTCTATCTATTGTTTTTCAAAGAATAAGTGAGTAGCAGATTCATAGCTGCACCGTGAGAGGAGAGAAACATGAAGAAGAATATTTCTACACAGGTTATTCAGTACTTAGAAAATCGGGGAGTCGAGCATATTTTTGGTCTCTGCGGTCATACGAATATTGCCTTTTTATCAGCGCTTGAAAAAAGCTCGATTCAATTTGTAAATGTCAGGCATGAACAGATAGCGGCACATGCAGCAGATGGTTATGCGCGAGCAAAGAAACAGACGGCTGTTGTGCTCAGTCATCTAGGTCCTGGACTCACCAATGCGGCAACAGGGGTAGCGAATGCAGCACTTGATTCCATTCCAATGGTTGTTATTGCAGGCGATGTCCCAAGTCATTACTACGGAAAGCACCCACATCAAGAGATCAATCTTCATTCCGATGCCTCTCAATACGAAATTTACCGGCCGTTTGTGAAAAGAGCATGGAGAGTCGATATTCCAGCATTATTTCCAGAGATTTTATCAAAAGCATTTCAGTTAGCTGAAAGCGGCCGTCCTGGTCCAGTGCTGATATCTGTTCCAATGGATGTGTTCTCAAAGGACCTAGATGTGTCCTTGTTTGAACAAATCAACCATCATACACAGACCATTGAAAAACCTTCAATTGATGATCAAACAGCCAATCGGATATTAGATCGATTGCTGCAGGCAGAAAAACCGCTCTTATATGTAGGGGGAGGCATTTTACTAGCTGATGCAGCTGAAGAATTAAAGGCATTTTCTGACCATCTCAGTATCCCTGTCGCCCATTCTTTGATGGGGAAAGGAGCCATGCCGGATGATCACCCAATGACCCTTGGAATGACAGGATTTTGGGGGACAAAATTTATCAATGATCAGTGCAAAGCGGCGGACTATATATTGGCTTTAGGCACCCGTTTTGCTGAAGCTGATGCGAGTTCATGGGAATCAGATTATACGTTCCGTTTCCCGTCAACCAAGCTCATTCATATTGACATTGATCCGAATGAAATTGGACGTAACTATCCGGTTGACATTGGAGCAGTAGCCGATCTTAAGCAGGCCTTGACTGTACTCAATCGAGTGGCGAGAGAAAGATTGCCAGAAGGGCTGAATCGACCTGAATTGAAAAAGGAAATTGCGGCATATCGTAAGGATTTTCAGGCGGGCAACCTGACGAACATTCAAGATGAATCTTTCCCAATGAAGCCGCAGCGTATTTTGCAGGAAGTGCGAGAAGTATTGCCGCCAGATGCTTTTATTACAACGGATGTTGGCTGGAATAAAAATGGGGTTGGACAGCAATTTCCTGTGCTCACGCCAGGGACCATTCTAACTCCGGGAGGCTTTGCAACGATGGGATTTGGAGCCCCTGCTGCGCTTGGGGCAAAGATTGCCCAGCCTGACCGTGTCGTTGTGTCACTCGTTGGGGACGGCGGATTCGGTCAAAATCCATCTGTTCTCGCAACAGCCGTTGAAGAGAACATTCCTGTTGTGTGGATTGTAATGAATAACAGTGCATTTGGAACAATAGCCGGCTTGCAAATGGCGCACTATGAAACGACGTACGGTACAGTTTTCAGAAAAGGTGGAGAAAGCTATTCTCCGGATTTTGCAGCCATTGCAAGAGGTTATGGAATGAAGGGGATTAAAATCACCTCTGCTTCTGAATTCAAAGAAGCTTTAGCTGAAGCCATTGCATCTCAAGAGCCTTGCGTCATCGATGTAGCAATGAAAAATGATCCTGTCCCTACCGATGGACATTGGAATATTAATGATATTTATTCACCAAATTCAAAGCGCTCACATGTCAGCGTGAATTAAACATAACGAGGAGGAATGAACAATGAAAATTAAAGTATTAAATCCGTTTCAAGATGGGAACCCATTATGGTTAGGTTTAGATCATCCAGAGGAGCAAATGATTCGAAAGGTATTTCAAACCATTACACCAGATACTGTTGGGTCAGAGCATATGATGGCGGGTCTCACCATTTTTGAACCGGGAGAAGCAAGTTCAGTGCACAATCACCCGGGTTCAGAGGAATTTGATTATGTGATTAAAGGATCTGGTGAAGTCATTTGTGATGGAGAAAGGCAGTCCTTTAAACAAAATGATTTCATGTTCATTCCAGATGGTGTCTCGCATCAGCATGTAAATACAGGAGATGAACCTTTATGGCTCATTTGGCTTTACACACCGCAAGGGCAGCTTCCGAAGGATTAAAAAAACTGTACCGGTAAGCCCTCCTTTTGAACTATCAGGGCCTTCCGAGTCAATCAGAAAGATGAAAAGGGCTAAAATAGAAAGTTATTTAGCCCTTCATCATTTGAATGAAAGGGAGTCAAGCAATGAATATGAATACACCGCTCGAAGGAATGAAAATATTAGACGTCTCTACGATGATCGCTGCACCCTATGGCGCGGTGCTTCTAGGGGATTTTGGTGCAGAGGTCATCAAAGTCGAGATTCCTGGTAAAGGCGATACGCTGCGGCATGTTGGCCCTTTTGCAGAAGGCGAACCACTTAGATGGTCAGGTCTCTCACGGAATAAGAAATCTCTCACACTCGATCTGCATAAAGACGAAGCAAAAGACATTTTTAAAAAGCTTGCAGGTCAGGTCGATGTGTTGATTGAAAATTTCCGCCCTGGAACACTTGAAAAATGGGGCGTAGGATACGATGTATTAAAAGAAATCAACCCTCAATTAATTATGATTCGTGTTTCGGGTTATGGACAAACGGGCCCGTTTAAGGACAAGGCTGGATTTGGAACACCTGCGACGGCGTTTAGCGGCTTTACATATATTCAAGGGTTTCCAGACCGGCATCCAGTCAGTCCTTCCTTTTCTTTAACTGATTATATTGCAGGCATATATGTGGCGTTTGCTACCGTGACAGCGATGTATTACAGAGATACACATCCAGAAGGAACTGGGCAAATGGTGGATTTGGCCCTCTATGAATCTGTGTTTCGTATGTTAGAATTTTTGGTTGCAGAATATGACAAGCTTGGGAAGGTGCGTGAGCGTTCACCGGGGCTAAGCGGTCATTCAAGCCCTGCCGGCACCTATGAGACAAAGGATGGGCACTATTTGGTTCTTGTGACGAGTACCGATTCGACCTTCAATCGATTGGCAGAGGCGATGAATCGATTAGATTTATTAGAGAATGAAAAATTCGCGGTCAATGCATCTAGGCTGAAGCATAACAAAGAGATGGATGCGATCGTCTCTCAATGGATCGCGTCGAAAACAAGGGATGACGTATTAGAAATTCTAGATACTCATGGCGTTCCTGTGAGCCCAATTTTAAGTATTCAGGATATTTTTGAGCATCCGCAATTTAAAGCACGAGAGAATATCGTCGAGGTACATCACCCTCGTCTTGGAAAAGTAAAGGTGCCTGGGATCATTCCGAAGTTTGAAAAAACACCCGGAAGTATCCGTCACATTGCACCTGATTTAGGCGAACATAATTTTGAGATTTTAACAAATATGCTTGGCTTAACAGAAGAAGAGTGCAAACGATTGGAAGAAAAAGGGGTTATTTAAGGCGCTCAACCGAACCGCACGCTGCGGAAACAAAGGAGGATGGTTATGAAAGTGCATTCAGAACTGAAGGGGAATGAATTGCGGCCCGCTTATATGAAGCCAACGAAAGCCCGTTTTGGCATATTGATTCTGTTGTTTTTTATTACCGCCATTAATTATATTGATCGAGCCAGTGTATCCATTGTTGCACCTGCTATTCAATCTTCATTGCAATTAAATCCTGCCTTATTAGGCCTGATCTTTTCAGCATTTAGCTGGACATATACAGCGATGCAAATACCAGGCGGCTTTATTCTCGATAAATTTGGCTCAAAGGTAACGTATGGGATATCACTCATTACTTGGTCTATTTTCACAGGCCTGCAGGCGTTTGCGAACAGCTTTGCCTTTTTATTCGGCTGTCGTTTGTTTATTGGGATTACAGAATCTCCCGCATTTCCTGCGAATAACCGCATTGTCACCACATGGTTTCCAAGGCGGGAACGGGCTTTTGCAACAGGTGTTTATACTGCTGGAGAGTATGTGGGTCTTGCATTTGCGACACCTCTTCTTTTTTGGATCATGACGACTTTCGATTGGAGAACCGTCTTTATTACAGCAGGTGCGCTCGGTATTATATTTGCTTTCTTTTGGTACAAGTATTATCACGAACCGAAAGAGCATCCAAAGGTGAATGAAGATGAGTTAGAATTCATCCGGCAAGGCGAAGGGATGACAGTCGCATCACAGGAGAAACTGAAATGGGCAGACTTTGCCGCCCTTCTAAAATATCGTAAATTGATTGGGCTCTATATTGGTCAATTCTCTGTTGCGTCTACACTTTTTTTCTTTTTAACATGGTTTCCGACCTATTTAGCAGAGGCGAAAAATATGGCGTTTCTTAAGGTAGGTTTTGCTGCTTCTCTTCCTTATATTGCTGCATTCTTTGGGGTCTTGTTTGGAGGTTATGTGTCTGACTGGCTGCTTAAAAAGGGCGTATCAGTGAATGTAGCGAGGAAGCTGCCGGTAGTGGTTGGCTTGCTTCTGACGAGTACCATTGTTTTAGCAAACTTTACAACGAATATCCCGCTTGTGCTGACCATTTTATCCATCGCTTCATTTGCACAAGGACTGTCTAATATCTCTTGGACGATGCTGTCTGAAGTGGCACCAAGGGAAATGGTTGGGCTGGCTGGCGGTGTATTTAATTTTTTTGCTAATTTATCTGGGATCATCACTCCGCTTATTATCGGATTCATCGTGTCGGCGACAGGCTCTTACAACGGGGGGATTTTATTCGTCAGTTTAGTCGCATTAGGAGGGGCATTGTCGTACATTTTTATCGTAGGGAAAATAGAACGTATTCAATTAAAACCAGAGTGAGAAAGCAAAAGAGAACTCAAACCAAGGTGAGTTCTCTTTTTTATGAATAAAAAAGAACGGTGATGATCGTTGCACATGCGATACCCATGCTGATATAAAAGCCAGCAAACCATATATTCCAGCGTGTGATACGGTAAGGGTTGACCTTCATCAAATCAGCTAACAGGGAGACAGAAACATTAAAAGGACTAAACATGACAGTTGATGTTCCAGCAACGATCAGCATGATGGCAATAGGGAGAGCAGGCAGTTCTTGGATGACAGGTGCCATCATGCTGACTAACAAAGCAAGCGAAACGAGCGGGTGAAAGCCGCAAAGAGCGGTGATCAGAAAATATAACCCAATGACACAATAAACCAAAATGGTATGGTCTGATATACTGACAATAAATGCTTGAATCGGCTGCATACTGTTTGTGGCAAGCAGCATATCGACAAAGAAGCCAGCACTTAAAAATAGACACATATAGTTGGAGAGCTGACGGGTTCTTTCTTTCCAATGAGGGACAGAGACGGCTATATATTGTTTTCTTTTTTTGATGACAGAAGAGAATAATAGAGCAAATGGAATAATGGTCAGCACAACAGCGAATAAATAGCCTTTCCCAATCCATGCATCGACAAGTGAGACGGCTGTCATAAAACTCAGCAGCATGAAAGCAAGCTGAAGGGTTTTTCGCTTAATTCGACGAGGATTGGAGTTTGTTTCTGCGGACTGAATGATGTTTGGGAATCGTTTGCTTTGACGAGAAAAGAGCAGCCAATCTGTCGCCAGCACGATGACCATTAAACCAAAAGTAACAGGTGCAATTTGATAATATTTGAGTTTGGTTGCATCAATGGTGACGCTTACGAGCACTTCAACAGGACTCCAGCTTAAACATAATGCATATGACCTTAAAAGGTTGCGTGTATAAAGATGTTGTTTCACTTGTTCTTTTAGGGATTCCAGCGACGGTTTGAGCGATGTATATAGTAAGGGGATCGTCGCGATATTTAAAAACATGCCAAGAATATGAGTGACAAATGAACTCTTGCGATATAGCTGGTTTGTGTTCGTTGTATGTAGTGTAAGCAGTTTATTTAATTGTGTATCGAAATGTCCAACATGTATGAGAGAATGAATAAAAGGCAGCATGAAAAATAGAGAAAGCAAGCCTAGCATGGAATGAAAGTGAAGAAAAAAAGTGTGCAATGGCTGGTCGGATAAAAAGAATAAGAACAAGCCAATCATGAGAAACATACCACCTGTTTTCAAATAAAGCCCACTTGCTTTCTTAAAAGAAATGGTGAGCGAAGCAGCAGCCAGCAGACCAACAAAATAGGAGAGTATGGCAGCGGGAAATAGCTGATGAACAATAGATAAGCTAATCAAAAGTGTAAAAACGAGCAGGTACATTCAAATGCCACCTCCATCAAATCTTCAATTGATTTTATTCCGTCTGACGGAATTTGTTTTCTCATAGTGGAACGTTTAAAATGGATTATAACAAAATCGATCGTTTGTGTCGATAAGAAATCAAAGGGGAAAAGGAGAAAGTGAACATGGCTGATAAGAAGTCAAAAGAAGAATCAGGACTGCGTACGGTTCAGCGCGCTTTGGATATTCTTTATTGTTTTAGTGAAGAACGGCAAGAGCTGACGCTAACGGATATTTCAAAAGAGATGAATTTAGCAATGTCTACTACAACGAGACTGCTCAAAGCACTTGAAATGAATCATTTTGTGGAAAAGAATCCAGACACAATGAAATATAGGTTGGGTCAAAGACTTTATCTCCTTGGATACATTGCGGGGAAGTCCATTAAATTGAGAGAACTGGCTAAACCACTCATGTACGCACTTCGTGATGAAACAAAAGAAACCGTCAACCTGTATGTACTGGATGCAACAAGCAGGGTTTGTATTGAACAAGCGGAAGGGCTGCAATCGATTCGGCATCTTGTCAAAATTGGTGAGAAGCTGCCATTGTACGCAGGTGCAGGCGGAAAGGTATTATTGGCATTTCAAAGTGAAGAATTTCAACAAAAAGTATTAGCGTCTGAGGCTGATCATGTGATGAGAGATGACTGGCAAAAGGAATGTAAACATATTCTTGACACGTATACTTCTTGCAGCATCGATGAACGAGAGGTAGGCTCTGCGGCAGTAGCGGCACCAGTCTTTAACATTCATGGGGAAGTGAAGGCTTGTTTATCCATATCTGGTCCAACCCACCGGTTTACTGAAGAAGTCATTCCCAAGCTGCAGCAAAAAGTGAAAGAACAGGCACAAAGGCTTTCTGAACAGCTCGGCTACGTCGTCAAACACAATTTTTAAGATTGCCTATCTTTTCGCGCTCTTTTTATCATATAATAGAAACATTATGTAGCATTCCTTGTCGTAAGGAGGACGTGTCACGATCATGAAAATCAATAGAGAAATCCCTGTAAGACAGCGGAATATTGTTCTCATTGGCTTTATGGGTGTTGGGAAAACAACCATTGGTCAGTTAGTTGCCAAAAAGCTATATCGAGATTTTATTGATGTCGATCAGGAGATTGAGAAAAAATACAACATGACGATTCCAGAGATGTTTCAGCAAAAAGGAGAAGCATTCTTCAGACAGGCTGAAAAGGATTATATCGTCGATTTATGCGAACATACACAGCTCAAGATCGTCTCACTTGGAGGCGGTGCATTCAAACAGGAAGAAATCAAACGTGCCTGCTTGAAGCATTGTACGGTTCTTTTCCTTGACCTTTCTTGGGAGAATTGGAAGCAGCGGCTTGATATTTTAATTGAAAACCGTCCTGTTCTTCACAACCGGTCACTTGATGAAATGAAAGAGTTGTTTGAAGAACGCCGTGAGATATATTCTCTTCATAACTCCAGAGTGGAAACAGATCATTTAGAGGCTGAGGAAGTCGCCAATTATATTGTGGACACACTCAAGCTTGGCTGGGATTTATATTCGAAATAAAAAAGTCTACCGTTTAGGGTAGACTTTTTTCTATTGATGCCTTTTTCTTCGTAGATAGGATGATGTTTTGACAGTAAAATTTATTTATCCTTTTTTTGGTGTGTGACTGTTTGGAAAAAGTGATCATACATCATCAACCAAATCATGATGATGAGGTTTTTTGGTTGATATAGTAAACAAAATATACCCCTCATTTTATTTTTTGGAAAAATAAAATAGTATCTAAAATTCAATAATAGTATTTTGAATTATTATAATTTTTAAAAAATAATGTTGACACCCTCGGCGATATCATTCTATGATTGTTTACGTAAACGCTTACCGTAAACGTTTACTATAACGAGTGGGGAGGAATTTGTTTATGAAAAATAAAGAAAAATGGAGCGGTGTATTCCCGGCTGTCTTAATTCCTTTTAAAGATGACTATTCAATTGATGAACCTGCTTTTCGTAAGCTTGTCCGTTGGGTAGCGGATCACAAAGGGATTAACGGGATCGTTGTCAATGGACATACTGGCGAGATTATGACTTTACTGCCACATGAACGAGCTGAAGCAGTGCGCATTGCAGCCGACGAATTAAAAGGGGAAGTACCTGTCATTTCTGGGGTTTCTGCAGAAGGGACAATTGAAGCGATCCAGCATGCAAAAGCCGTTGAAGAAGCTGGTGGTGAAGGTATACTTCTCATGCCGCCACATTCATGGCTAAGATTCGGTATGCAGCCTGAATCACCTGTCCAATTCTTTAAAGATGTTGCAGAAGCGATTGATATTTCAATCATTGTCCATCAATATCCAACATGGACAAAAACCTCATATACAACCAGTCAATTACTAGAAATGTCGGAAATTGAGAATGTTGTTTCGTTTAAAATTGGTCAAAGAGACATGGCACAATACGAGGTCGATGTACGGGCATTGAAAAAACATGCACCAGATGTATCGTTACTCACATGTCATGATGAATATTTATTGCCAACATTGGTTCAAGGCATTGATGGAGCACTTGTAGGTTTCGGCTGTTTCGTGCCAGATTTGATCGCTGAACTTGTGAAATGTGTGGAAGAAAAAGACCTTGTAGCGGCTAATAAAGTTTACGATAGAATCTTTGAATTAAAGCATGCTGTGTATAAAATGGATGAACCTTCATCTACTTCTCATCTGCGCATGAAAGAAGCGATGTATCAGCGAGGTTTGATCAGCAGCTCGCTTGCTAGGAAGCCGGTATTACCTTTAACTGATGAGGAAAAAGAAGAAATTCGCCAGGGCCTTCAAAGTGTTGGTTTGCTTAAGGAAAACGTCGGTAGATAACAGACCATTGATTTCATGATGAAGGTGAGTCAGGTTATAATAGTGTATAAAACAACAGACTCCCGGAGGTATGAAATGTGTCAGTAAGTATTAAAGATGTCGCATTGAAAGCAGGAGTGTCTATCGCCTCTGTTTCCCGAGTATTAAGTGGTAAACCAGGAGTAGGTGCTCAAACGGCTGAAAGAATCAAACAAGTGATTGATGAGTTAGGCTATCGTCCTAATCTAGGAGCCAGAGGGCTCGTTAAAAGAAAGACTGGGAATATAGCGGTCGTGGTTCCGCGTGGCTCATATATTTTGAATAATCCATTTTTTTCGACGATTTTAGATGGTATAGCGAAAGAGTTAGATGAAACTGAATTCAATATGTTGATGTCATTTACATCTATACAGCAGCAGCGATTACTTGAAACGCAAGCTGTAGATGGTGCGATTTTATTTTCGCCAAGAAATGAAGAATTGAGCATGGATTGGTTAAAAAGTTTAGCGATTCCCATTATTGTTGTTGGAAGTTACTTAGAGGATTCTCCTTTCCCATGTGTCAGACCAGATGATGAAGAAGGTGTGTGTCAATCTGTAACGGCCTTATTTGAGAAAGGTCATCGAACCATTGGGCTGGTCAATGGTCCAATGAGTTCGATGCATAGTGTCAGGTATTACAATGGATATGAGCGAACACTTAAAAATTTAGGGTTAACAATGAACAAAGAACTTGTGTTTGAGTTAGATGAATTTGATGGGGGAAAAGTAGTAGAAGTGGTTTCTCAATTTCTCCAAGGAAACCAGCACATGACTGGAGTTGTTTGCTCTTCAGATTTTTTGGCGATGGGGGTCATGAAAGCTGCAGATCACGCAAATGTGTCTATACCTCATGACTTGTCTGTCGTTGGTGCCGATGATGTGCCCATTGCAAGCTTTCTAACCCCTTCTTTATCTTCAGTTCATGTTGATTTAGTTGGCATGGGGAGAAAAGCTGTTTCTTTATTAACACAGGTATTAGATGGAGATCTGATAGAGGAAATGGAGCATATCTTCCCTATGTACTATATAGATCGGGGCACCACGGGAACGCCAAAAAAGAAATGATAGATGCTGAAAACTCGTATGAACGCTTTAGAATGTCTCTTGATTTGAAATGTAAGCGATTTCTTTAGTGCTCTTCGGCATGTACTTTTGCATCATTTCCTCTAATAAGGAGGAGATATCATGACGTTAGAAGTCAGCGGAAATTCAAATTCTCATGATGGGCAAGTTGTTGATAGAGCTTCACAACTATTGACGAGAATGGAAAGTGTACCTTTTTCTAGATGGCATTTAAAGCCTCGTATCATTATGGGATCTGCCACCTTTTTTGATGCTTTTGATGCTCTGTCTTTAGCGTTTGTTCTCCCAGTTCTCATCGGCATGTGGAGTTTATCACCTGCTCAAATTGGTCTTCTTATTGGGTCTGGTTATATAGGACAAGCGATTGGTGCCATTTTCTTTGGGTGGTTAGCAGAAAGGCGTGGCCGTGTTTTTAGTGCAAAGTGGACTGTACTCCTCATGTCCGTCATGAGTATTGCATGTGTGTTTTCAGGTAATTTTATGGCACTGTTTATTTTTCGTTTTATACAAGGGATTGGGGTAGGAGGAGAGGTGCCGGTAGCAGCCTCATATATCAATGAGCTATCCCGAGCTCAAGGGAGAGGTAGATTTTTTATGCTTTATGAGATGATTTTTCCTTTAGGTTTAATGATCTCAGCTCAAATCGGCGCATTTGTGGTACCTAGTTTTGGGTGGAAGTGGATGTTTTTAATTGGAGGTATTGGAGGTTTAATCGTCTTTGTATTCTTTTTTATGTTACGTGAATCTCCACGATGGCTGATTTCGAAAGGCAGATTAGATGAGGCCGAAAGAATTATTGTAGAAATTGAAGCTAGTACTGACAAACGAATGCCTGTAAAACAAGTATCTAATAGTACTGAAAAGGGCGACTGGAAAGAGCTTTTTTCAACTTTCTACCGTAAAAGAACATTGATCGTATGGGGACTATGGTTTTCTGCCTACTTTGTATCGAATGGTTTAAATAACTGGTTACCAAGTCTTTATAATACGGTTTACAATTTGCCAGTTGGAGATTCATTAAGGGCAGCCTCTCTGACAAATATTTTACAGACTGTCGGTGTATTCGCTTGTGCATTTTTGATTGATAAAGTAGGACGAAAGCGCTGGGCAACCATTGCATTTATTGTAACAGGTGCTTTATTAACTGCTTTATGGATCAGCGGAGCGAGTTCTCCAGAAAGTGTGATCTATTTAGGGTCCGCTGCTTACGGAATGATGGGGACAATCACAGTTCTTCTCTATTTATATACACCTGAAATTTATCCAACTCGTATGAGGGTGATTGGAACGGCATTTGCTACTGCTTGGCTTAGGCTGGCCTCAGCGATTGCTCCTATTATGATAGGCTTTATTTTAGAGGTGAGCGGTGTTTCAACTATTTTTATTCTTTTCGCAAGTGTGACTATAGTGGGAGCAATTCTTGCTTTTAAAATGATCGAAACGCGCGAGAAAGTATTAGAGGATATTGCACCGTGATTGACGCACGCAGTGAAGAACTTATTCCAAAGAGGGTAGGTTCTTTTTTATTCAGAGGATCTACGTACAATTTTTAAAATGCCTAACCGATCTCCGTTCATTTATCATATAATAGAAACATGAAAAGCCATACCTGTGAGATAGTGAAGATGTATATCCGAAATAAAAAGTCTACCGATGAAGGTAGACTTTTTCTATAAGTTCAATTCTTGATTCCTTGAATGAGTGCAGCTTTTAAGCAGAAGGAAATAGGCTGCTGCTGTGCATCGAATTGAAGCTGAAATAGCTGCTTTGTATCAGGGTCTGCGGCTTGAAGATGGGAAACGATCTCCTGCTGGACATTTTCTGGTGTGCGTCCACGTATGATCCAGTCCTGATAATCAATTTGCAGATCCCAGAAACGAATCTCTTTTTGAGTTAGTTGGTTGGCAGCGAAAAGCTCTTCCCATTCTGATAAAGAGCTTTCTCGCACATGAGAAGGATCTCTGAGTCTATTTAAGTGATTAATGAATGAATCCTGTGCCGCATTCTCAGGTGCATAATGGTCGACGAGCAGAAATGCGCCGCCTTTTTTTAAGACCCGGCTGATTTCAGACATGGCTGCGGGAAGGTTTGGAAAGTGGTGAGCGGCAAACCGGCACGTCACGATATCAAATGATTCATCAGCGAATGGCAATGCTTCTGCGGCTGCCCGTTCAAAAGTAATATGTTCCAGCTGGCGTTCTTTTGCAAGTGCTGCTGCAACCTCGATCATTTTTTGCGTGACATCAATGCCGATCCCTTTAGAAATAATGTCTGAAAAGGAAAAAACGGTATGCCCTGCTCCGCAGCCGATATCAAGTAAATGCTCATGACCCTTCGTATTTGCTGCCTCTTTTATCCATTCCAACTCTTCTCCGGCTGCAAATATAGGTGAATCTCGATAGTTCTCGGCATTTTGTGAGAATTGGTTTTCGGCTTTAGCATATGGATTCAATTTTTTCTCCCCCTTTTGTTGTCTCTTTATCGTAAAATTCCTTTTGTTATTTGTCTAAGACATAAAAGATATGGCATGAATAGTTAAAACCTATGAGGTGATGAAAGTGGATATACGAATGATGGAATATGTCATGGAAGTCTACCGGCAGAAAAGTTTTACAAAAGCAGCGGACCAGCTTCACATTGCACAGCCTTCTTTAAGCCAACAAATAAAGAAGCTGGAAGAGGAATTAGACACACCCCTATTTATTCGAAAGTATGGACAAGTCACACCCACACCTCAAGGGAGCCGGTTCATTAAAAGGGCAGAGAACATTTTGAAGGAAAGAGATGATTTGCTGCGTGAAATGGGAGAAGCAGCTTATGAGGTGGGGAAAGAGCTGAACATTGGGGCGCCAGCCGTCACAGGGGGATATGTCTTGCCCGGTTTATTAAAAACCTTTTGCCAAACGTATCCTCATGTTCACGTTCAACTAATAGAAGAATCACCTCGTGAGCTAGAAAAACTTCTATTGGCTGGTCAGCTGGATTTGGCTATTTTATCTATGCCGGTCGAGCATGAATCATTGAAAACGAAACACATGCTGACAGAGCCGCTTCTTCTTGCAGTACCGCCATCTGCTCAACCTTGGTTACAGGCGGAATTGAACGATATCATCAATCAAGCAGATCAGAAAGGGACTGTTCCGTTTCGCCTTTTGGAAGATGCCGCATTTATTATGCTGAAAGAGGGATATGGCTTTCGACAAGTGGTCACAGAACTTTGTCATCATCATGGTTTTCAGCCGAAGATAACCTTTGAAACAAGTCATATTCAAACAGCACAGGCATTGGTCAAAAATGGACTAGGTGTGACAGTTGTGCCGAAAATGTTGGCACAAGAGGAAAGAAACGAAGTCACTTATTTGAAAATTGATTCATGTCCAACCCGTACACTTGTGTTTGCATATGTGGAAGAAAGGTATTTAACGAAAGCCGCTCGAGCCCTAATGGACCTTTATCAAAAAGCTTAAACAAACGTTTAATTAAATGCAAAAAGCAGGGGAGCACCCTGCTTTTTAATAAATATCCAGACGCTGATCTGTCATCACAGGAATCTGCTGTCTTACTTCATCCACTAGCTGAAGATCAATGTCCGCATAATAAATATCTTCCTCATGGTTTGTTTCAAGTAAAATACGGCCAAGTGGATCAATCACCATGGAGTGTCCAGGGAATTCAGTGTCTCTGCTTGTGCCTGTTCTGTTAACAGCAATCATAAATGACTGATTTTCAATCGCTCTTGCGATAAGCAAGCTGCGCCAATGATCTACTCTTGCTGATGGCCATTGCGCCGTATTGATAAGCACCTTCGCCCCTTTGTTGACAAGTGTTCTGGAAAGCTGCGGAAAGCGAAGGTCGTAGCAGATCATCGCCCCGATCTTCACATCCTCATCATAGTCAAATAAACCAAGCTGATCACCAGCGGTTAAATAGCTGTGCTCATCCATTAAGCGGAATAAATGAATTTTGTCATAATCGACTAAAAGCTCACCTTGGCGGTTAAATCCATACATCGTGTTGGTGATCCTCTCATCTTCTGTGCGCTTGTTCAATACACTTCCTGCAATGAGAACGACTTGGTGCTTACGGGCAAAGGAAGAGAAAAGCTGTTTTGTTCGTTCACCGTTTACATCCGCCAGCTGATCGGCTTTTTCAAGAGCGTAACCAGTATTCCACATTTCGGGTAAAATGATCAGATCAGGCTGCTCGCGGATCGCTTCTTCTAAAAATGCTTCTGCTTTTTGAAAGTTCACATCAGGTTCTCCAATTTGTACGTCCATCTGGACAAGGGCGATTTTCATACAGGTTCCTCCTTTATTCGATGATTGCGAATGTGAAATCCATGAATGGATTTGTTGATTTGTTTTGTCTAAGAATCTCTAGTTTTCAAGCCAGTTTCTTTATCATAAAGGTTTCAATCTTCTTTGCCAATAGAAATGTCAGAAGGTTTTGTCTTTTGTGGTGAAAATGTCTTTCTTCGTCAAGAAAACAGTGATATGATACACATAACTAATAAAACAAAGGGGGATAGTAGGATATGCAGTTGTTTGATTTACCGTTAGATGAGCTAAAAAAGTATAAACCGAAGAAAACAGCACGTCCTGATTTCTCAGACTTTTGGAAGGCGTCGCTTGAAGAACTGAACCAAGTGGAGGCAGAGCCAGCACTTGAACCTTATGATTATCCAGTAAAGGGCGTTAAGGTGTATCGCCTGACGTTTCAAAGCTTTGGTCAATCTCAAATTGAAGGCTGGTATGCGGTACCAGATCAAACAGGTCCGCATCCAGCACTCGTTCGTTTTCATGGCTATAATGCAAGCTATGACGGCGACATTCATGACATCGTCAATTGGGCACTCCATGGCTATGCGACATTTGGCATGCTCGTCCGCGGTCAAGGCGGCAGTGAAGATAAGACAGTGACACCAGCAGGGCAGTCTCTGGGCTGGATGACAAAAGGTATTTTATCGAAAGAGACCTACTATTATCGGGGTGTTTATTTAGATGCGGTTCGAGCGCTCGACGTGATTCAGTCCTTCCCAGAAGTGGATGAACACCGAATCGGTGTGGTGGGCGGCAGCCAGGGTGGTGCACTAGCAGTTGCAGCTGCAGCACTTTCAGACATTCCGAAGGTCGTCGTGGCAGATTATCCGTACTTATCAAATTTCGAACGTGCGGTAGATGTGGCATTACAGCAGCCTTATTTAGAAATCAATTCATACTTTCGCAGAAACAGTGATCCAGAAGCGGAAGAAAAGGTATTTGAGACGTTAAGCTATTTTGATTTGATCAATTTAGCCGGATGGGTGAAACAGCCCACGTTGATGGCAATCGGTTTGATCGACCAAATCACCCCCCCATCTACTGTGTTTGCGGTATACAACCATTTAGAAACAGATAAAGATTTAAAGGTGTACCGCTATTTTGGACACGAGTACATCCCGGCTTTTCAAACAGAGAAGCTAGCCTTCTTACAAAAGCATTTAACGAATAATTAAAAGAAAAGAGGCCACTCTCTAGGAGGGCCTCTTTTTTAATAGCTCGTATTCTGTCTCGTTTTTTCATCAGGCACTAACGCGGTGATAATGAGGGCAAGGGCAGTGATGATATGAAGAATGAATCCGAGAATCGGAATCCATGCAAGGCAGGATGTGACAATTCCAATGATACTTCCAATCATTGGTCCCTGGTCTCGCTTCGATAAGACGAGTGTGATAATATGCAGAATAAGCATGACCATGAGCGGTGAATAGCCATTGCTGATAACGAATAGACCTCCGATCACAGGAATAGCAAGGCAAGCTTCAAAAATCCCAGTGATCCATTTCATAATGCGAGATATAGACATCAGATCCAACTCCTTTTTCATATATGTCTTATTCGTATTTTCCCAAAACGTGAAGAAGTCATGCAGAATTCTATAGAAAGAGTTGATGGACACTTGAGAGAGAGAATTAAGGAAGAGCTGAAAATCATCGAAACAACGTATGACGTAAAGATTTGTCTTGCCGTCGAATCAGGCAGTAGGGCATGGGGATTTCCCTCGACCGATAGTGATTATGATGTTCGCTTTTTATATGTTCCCCGAAAAGAATGGTATTGGGCGATGGAAGAGCATCGTGATGTCATTGAACGGCCGATTGATGACATGCTTGATATCAGCGGCTGGGAGCTTAGAAAGGCACTACGCCTATTCAATAAATCAAATCCGTCCATTATGGAATGGCTGTCTTCTGATATCATCTATGCTGAATCTTTCTCTTTGGCAAAGCAGCTAAGAGAATTAAAGGATCGAGCGTTTTACCCTGCGGCTTTGATGTATCATTACCTCAATATGGCGAAGCGGAATGAGAGCCGGCATTTACGAGGAGAGCAGGTGCGAATCAAGAAGTATTTCTATGTGCTTCGTCCTCTGCTTGCCTGTCAGTGGATTGAACGTTACCGAACAGTTCCACCAATGGACTTTCATGAATTACTCAAGGAGCTAGTGGAGGAAGGCCCGCTTTTAGCAGAAATTCACGAACTGCTCAAACGTAAAATGGACGGAGAAGAAATGGATGTAGAGAACCGTCTCGCTCATGTCCATCCATTTATTGATCAAGAGCTGGTGCGTTTTGATGAATTGGTGAAAAGCTACAATCAGCCGAAAGACAATCTGATGCAAGAATTAAATGAGCTTTTGCAGTCTACCCTTGATGAGGTGTGGGCGTAGGAGGGAAGAGTCAGCCGGATAGCGGCAGGCTCTTTTTTAGCTCTTATTGTGATAAAACCACAAAAAAAGTCAGAATTTTTGTCATCTTCAAATATTGTAGCGGACAGCTTATGAGCCTTACAATAAAGACATAGCTTACAAAGAGTGGGAGGTGCCCTTTATGGAGTCGGTCACAAGAAATTTCTTCTTGTTTTTGTCAAAGAGCAGTCTCTTGAACCATATTGCTCGTAATTGGGGAAGTGCTGTTGCATCTAAGAAAATCATCGGTGGGAAAGATTTTGAGAGCGCTATCTCTGTCATTAAACGATTAAATGATCAAGGAATGGCTGTAACAGTCGATCACCTTGGTGAGTTTGTCACAAAGGCAGAGATTGCAAATGAGCGGACGGATGAGTGTATTCAAACCATTCAGCGGATTGCAGAGGCCAAGCTCAATTCCCACGTGTCACTCAAAATGACATCACTTGGACTAGATATTGACGATGACCTTGTGTATCGCAATATGAAACGTATTTTAGATACGGCAGAAAAACACCGTATCATGGTGACAATCGATATGGAGGATGAACAGCGCTGTCAAAAAACGCTGGACATTTTTAAAGAGATGAAATCTCAATATGAGTATGTCAGTACGGTTTTGCAGGCGTATTTGTACAGAACAGAAAAGGATCTTGATGACCTCAATGAGCTGAATCCATTTTTACGACTTGTAAAGGGTGCCTATAAGGAATCCGCCGAAGTGGCGTATCCAAACAAAAAAGACGTTGATCAGAATTACAAGAAGCTGATCGAAAAGCAATTACTCACAGGGAACTATACAGCCATTGCGACACATGACGATCAAATGATCGAGTTTACGAAAAATATTGTGAAAAAACACAATATACCGACAAATCAGTTCGAATTTCAAATGCTGTATGGCATGAGATCAGAAACGCAGCAGGCACTTGTGAAGGAAGGCTATCAAATGAGGGTCTACACCCCGTATGGACGAGAGTGGTATGGCTACTACATGAGACGTCTTGCAGAACGGCCGGCAAACATTGCCTTTGCTTTAAAAGGGATGACGAAAAAATAATTTGAAACGGGAGCGTGACAAAGATGACAACACCTTACAAACATGAACCATTCACGGATTTTAGCCAGGAAGAAAACCGCAAAGCGTTTGAACAAGCATTAGCAAAGGTAACAGAATCACTGGGTCAAACCTATCCGCTCGTGATTAATGGAGAAAGAATCGAAACGAAAGACCAAATTGTCTCGATCAATCCAGCGAAAAAGGATGAAGTCGTTGGAACCGTATCAAAGGCCGGAAAAGAAGAGGCAGAACAAGCGGTTCAGGCTGCGGCGAAAGCATTTGAAACTTGGCGCTATACGTCTCCAGAAGAAAGAGCCAGCGTCATCTTCCGTGCTGCGGCAAGCATTCGCCGTAAAAAGCATGAGTATTCAGCCCTTCTTGTCAAAGAAGCAGGGAAGCCTTGGAATGAAGCGGACGCAGATACAGCAGAAGCGATCGACTTCCTTGAATATTATGCTCGTCAAATGCTGGAGCTGGCGAAAGGCAAGCCAGTGAACAGCCGCGAAGGGGAACACAATCAATACGTATACACACCAACTGGCGTGACGCTCGTCATTCCGCCGTGGAACTTCTTGTTTGCCATTATGGCAGGAACTACAGTAGCACCAATCGTTACAGGGAACACAGTTGTCTTAAAACCTGCAAGTGCAACCCCTGTGATTGCGGCACGTTTTGTGGAAGAGCTTGAGCAAGCAGGTCTTCCAAAGGGTGTGGTGAACTTTGTACCAGGAAGCGGAGCTGAAGTTGGAGATTATTTAGTCGATCACCCGAAAACAAGCCTGATTACATTCACTGGTTCAAGAGAAGTAGGGACACGTATCTTTGAACGCGCGGCAAAAGTCCAGCCAGGTCAGCAGCATTTAAAGCGTGTCATTGCTGAAATGGGCGGTAAGGATACAGTGGTTGTAGATGAGGATGCAGACGTCGAATTAGCGGCTAATGCCATTTTCACATCAGCCTTCGGTTTTTCAGGTCAGAAATGTTCAGCTGGATCTCGGGCTGTCGTCCACGAGAAGCTGTATGACCAAGTGATCGAGCGAGTGAAGGAAATCACAGAAACGAAAACAACAGCGAACCCTCTTTCTGCGGATGTCTACATGGGACCTGTCATTGATCAAGCGTCCTTTGACAAGATCACGGATTATATCGAGGTGGGCAAACAGGAAGGCCGCTTAGTGACTGGCGGAACGAGTGATGATTCGGAAGGATACTTCATTCACCCAACCATTTTTGCAGATCTTGAGCCAACATCTCGCTTGATGCAAGAAGAAATCTTTGGACCTGTCTTGGCCTTCTCGAAAGTGTCTAGCTTTGATGAGGCACTTGAAGTAGCCAACAACACGGAATATGGTTTGACAGGTGCTGTCATTACCAATAATCGTGATCATATCAACCGTGCGAAGCAGGAGTTCCATGTAGGGAACCTCTACTTTAACCGTAACTGCACAGGAGCCATCGTGGGATACCACCCATTCGGCGGATTCAAAATGTCAGGAACCGATTCAAAAGCAGGCGGTCCAGATTACCTAGCTCTACACATGCAGGCAAAAACGATTAGTGAAATGTTTTAAGTTGGAAAAGCATGAACCTGTGCACACGGGTTCATGCTTTTTTTGCTTGTCTACGACTTGTTTCTATGCAAATCTGTCCGGAAAGAAGTATGATAAATGTATTACTTAATCAGGGAGCAATCGGGATGGAAGAGATATTAGAAAAGCTTCATACATTTTTTGATGTCGATAAGTTAATTGCATTTATTAGCGGGTATTTAAAAAAACCTGTGATTTTAGAAAGCACAGAGTGTCAGCTCCTTGCTTATAATTCTTACAGCATTCAGCAGTTTGACCCAGTCAATCAGCAAACGATTTTCTCAAAGGAATGTCCGGGGTCTGTAGTCGATTGGTTAAAGAAAACAGGGGTTATCGAGCGGCTTCACAAGGAGTCAAAGCCTTTTTATGTGAGCGGTCATGACGAGCTCGGGTTTAATCGGCGGGTGGCTGTGAGTGCCAAGCACAAACAAGAGGTTGTGGGCTTTATTTGGGTGCAGGACATTGAGGATTCTCTCACGCAGGAGGAGCTGCAATTTTTGCATGAAGCTTCCTTTCAAGTGGGAAAAGTGATTTATAAGAATAAAAAACAGCTGGAGAAAAAGGAAGGCAAGATTGAAGAATTTTTCAAAAAGGTCATGGATGATCATTTTTATACAGAAGAAGAACTGAAGTGGGAGGCTGAGAATTTAAGCATCCCGCTGCCAGCGGTATTTACTGTCATGGTCGTACACGCTGCCGATAACAAAAGTGAGACGGCAGAAGATGTAAAGGATGTCATTCGAACGTATTTGCAGTTAGAAGATAAGGTGAATCACGTATACTCCGTTCAAGCCGACATTGTTGTGATATTGGGCAGCTTGTCAGACCGGCATTCACCGAAAGCCACTGCGGCTGACGTCATCGCTCACCTGCAATCGAAAGCGCATGCCCATCCTTCTCCATTGTATATTGGGATGGGGAGAGAGTATCGAGATGTCATGAAAATGAGCACAAGTCGATTTGAAGCGATAGAGGTCGTGAAGGCCGTGAAAATTGTGGGGGGACAAGAGCTGATTCCATATGATTACGAGAATCTGGGGGTTTTCCGATTCTTAGACTCGATTTACAGCCATCAAAAAAAGAAAAATGATTTCAATCCAGATTTGTTACGTTTGAAGGAAAAAGACCGTGAGAGCCAAACCTCATTTTTAAAAACGCTTGAAGTCTACTTGTTGAATAACTGCAAGCTAAAGCCAGCCGCAGAGCAGTTGTTTATTCATCAAAATACATTAAACTATCGAATGAAACAAATCTTTGAGATGACCTCAATCGATTTAAGTCACTTCAGTCAGCGATGTGAGTTATTTATTGAATTAATGCTGATGAAAAAAGATCAATAGTCATCGAATCCGCAGGTGCCTGGGATCACCTGCGGGTTTTCATGTGAAAAACAACGGCTGCACTACGTTGTATGATAGATAAGGATTTTATGAGAGAGTGAAAGGAGGACCACCTTTGGGAGCAGTCACCTTGGCCATTTTGATTTTCATCCTGACCCTCGTCCTTGTCATTTGGCAGCCAGGACGTTTAACCATTGGATGGTCAGCGTGTGGAGGCGCCATTCTTGCACTTGCCTTTGGTGTCGTTCATCTGGGCGATGTGTGGGAAGTGACGCAAATAGTATGGAACGCAACATTTGCGTTTATTGGCATCATTATTATTTCGTTAATTTTAGATGAAATCGGTTTTTTCGAATGGGCTGCACTGCATATGGCAAAAGCCGCAAAAGGGAACGGTGTCCGCATGTTTATTTATTTAACATTGCTTGGCGCTGTCGTGGCTGCTTTTTTTGCGAATGATGGAGCGGCACTGATTTTGACCCCGATCGTCTTGTCTGTAGTGAGAGCGTTAAAGCTGGATGAGCGGATGATCTTGCCTTTTGTGATGGCGAGCGGCTTTATTGCAGATACAACCTCCTTGCCATTTGTCATTAGTAACTTGGTCAATATCGTATCAGCCGACTATTTTCATATTGGGTTTCTAGAATATACAGCAAACATGTTCGTGCCAAACCTTGTGTCGCTTGGAGCGAGCATGCTAGTGCTTTATGTGTTTTACCGAAAGCTCATCCCAAAAACATACGATCTGTCACAAGCGAAGGAACCGGCTTCAGCGATCCGGGATATCCGCATGTTCCGCTTGTCTTGGTATGTGCTTGGTTGTCTGCTTATCGGTTATTTTGCAGGGGAACTCATTGGGGTTCCGGTCTCCATCATTGTGGGCGGTATTGCCCTTGTTTTCTTGTGGCTGGCCAGAAGAAGTCCGCAAGTGGCAACAAAACGCGTCATAAAAGAAGCGCCATGGTCCATTGTCTTTTTCTCAATCGGCATGTATGTCGTTGTATATGGACTGAAGAATGTTGGTCTCACAGAAATATTGGCGGCATGGATCGAACAAGGAGCATCGCATGGCTTGCTTGCGGGAACGATGTTTATGGGTGTGCTCGCCGCAGTGCTGTCCTCAGTCATGAACAATCTGCCTACTGTGTTAATTGATGCGATTGCGATCGGTCATACAGATACAGCAGGCGTCATGAGAGACGGACTAATTTATGCCAACGTCATCGGCTCTAACCTTGGCCCGAAAATGACCCCTATCGGCTCATTGGCGACATTGCTATGGCTTCATGTTCTTAAGAAAAAAGGCGTCCATATTTCTTGGGGTGCATACATGAAAGCTGGAATCATCCTCACCATCCCGACCTTGATCCTTACTTTATTGGGGTTATATGCGTGGTTATGGTTCATACATTAAAGCTGAATATAAAAAAGAGCAGATCCAAGCGACCTGCTCTTTTTTGTTACAGATATTTTGCATAGCGTTTTTCTAAAAAGTCCTGAAGCAATGAGACTACGCTGCAAATGCCCCAGTAAATGAGGGCGACCAAAATATACATGGTCATATAATCGAATTCGCGCCCACCTACGATTTTTGCTTGCTGGAACAGCTCGGGTACAGTAATCATTGCAGCCAGTGAGGAGGCTTTGATTAAATCGAGCATGACATTGGTCAATGGCGGCAGAGCGATGCGGACGGATTGAGGCAAAATGACACCGCGCATCGTTTGCCAATAGCTGAGACCTAGTGACTTGGAAGCCTCTACCTGTCCACTCGGCACAGAGGAGAGAGCCGCCCGATTGATTTCTGCAATATAGGCAGCGCTATTGAAGCTGAATCCAATAATGGCAGCAGTGACCGCTGTAAACTCAATCCCGATATAAGGGAATCCAAAATAAAGAATAAACAAAATCACCAGAATGGGTACGCCACGCATGAATGAGATATACAGCCGTGCAGGCAGCCGAAGCATCCACGTATTCGCCATTCTGGCAAGCGCAATAAAAAAGCCAAGAATGGTACCAAAAAACATGCTCACAAAGGAAATGAGCAGCGTCAGCCAGATGCCTTTCATGACAAATGGAAATGACGCCTTTGCCAGTGCAGGATTAAATATATATTCTAAATGAATATCTCCCACGCTTGCGGCTCCTTATTTCGAAATGTCGACATCTTCGACATCAGCATCTATTTTCTTTGAAACGTCTGCATGATTAAAGAATTTTTCGGAAATCTTTTTCATGGTTCCGTCTTTTTTCATTTCTTTTAAGACACGATTTAATTCTTTTTGAAGCTCTGTGTTGTCTTTCTTCATCACAAAACCTTGTTCGTTTGGCATGTATTTTAAGTCAGGGTGAATCGTAATATTTAATTTCGGGAATGCAGCTAGAGCTAGTGTCTGCAAGTAATAATCATTGAGAATGACATCAGTACGACCGTTAGCGACATCCTTTAAGTATTGCTCATTTGTCGCATTATCATAAATAACTTCCTTCGCACCGTACTTCCGAGCGACATCCATATAAATCGTTGTGGCAGCACCAGCTGCTTTCTTTCCTTTTAAATCTTTTAACGTTTTAATGCCAGACAAATCATCTTTTCTTACGATCGCCGTGCCATAAGAATATTTATAAGGAGTTGAAAAGGCGAACTTATCTTTTCTGTCATCTGTGATGTCAATGTCATTTGCAGCGGCATCCACTTGACCAGAATTAATGGCGCTCAGCATGCCATCATAGCCCATTTCTTTAAATTCTACTTTCACATCAAGGCGTTTAAATGCTTCTTTGACCACTTCCACTTCATAACCAGTCAATTGATCCTTGCCATTAGCTGTATCATGATATGACGTTGGATAAAGGGTGCCTGAAGTAGCAACCACGATTTTCCCTTTCTTTTGAATCTCATCCCACTTTGAATCTTTAGACTGTGAAGAGCCTGATTGACTGCAAGCAGACAAGACAAGTATGAAAGCAGACACAACAAGCATTACCCAGATCGATTTTCTATGATAAAAACGACTCATTTAAGAATCCTCCTCTATTTTTTATACAAAACAAAACATAGCACGCTTTTTCTGTTAGGACAACGTTTTCAGAAGAAAAGCGAAAAAGTAAGAATATTATGTGCAATTTGCGCGATGAAATAATGTATAAAAAAGGAAAGTGCGTACAAAATAAATGCGTATAAAGGAGGGAAGAAAATGATGAAAAAAATAAGTGGCTTGATCATATTATCGATGATGCTGTTGTCTGGTTTTTATATGGAAACAGCTCATGGAGAAACACCCCAAATGGAAAAGCGTCCAGTAACGCATCAAGTAAAACTAACGACAGAACAACAAAAACAAATTGAAACGCTTGAGCAGCAAATTCTTTCTAAGCGAAAAGAAGTGATTGAGAAATATGTCCAATATGGTGTGTTAACAAAGGAACAAGGTACACATATTACGAAGCGAATGGATGAGCATTACAATCATTTGAAAAACAACGGATTTGTGCCATTATTGAAAAAACCACAGCACCATCGACCATAAGGATGAAACCGGCAGCGAGGTGCCGGTTTTTTATTGTTTGAGATTCTTTTTCAGAAGGTGAGACTTTCACCATCTTGAGGGACAAAAATGGCTTGTTCTGCTTGATGCTCCTGAATGTAAGCTTGTAAAGAAGCTCTTGTTAGCAAGCAGTGATTCACTGCCTCAAGGTGACAAGCGACAATTTGTGCTGCTGGGTGAGAATGGTGAACCTCTAAAATGTCTTCCTTCGTCATCGTAATCGGATCGCCTTCTAAAAATTGAGCAGCTCCGCTATTGACCACAATGACATCTGGCTTGCAAGTATTGACAACCTCCTTCGGTTCATCACACCAAATGGTATCACCTGCAATGTAAAGGATAGGTTCATCAGGGTGAGAGAAAACAAAACCGCTGACTTGTCCCATCCGCTTCGCTGTTTCTCCTGTCCCATGCTGTCCACCTGTCCGCTGAATATGAACACCACAAATGTCTATTTCATCTTCAATGCAAATGACATGCTCGAAACCGGCTTCTTCAACGTCTTTTTTGTCATTCTCCGATTGCGTATAAATGGGCTGGTTTTGGGCTAATTTTTGTTTCGCCTCGTCATCAAAGTGATCCACGTGCAAATGAGTGAGTAAGACAGCATCTGGGTGTAGCATGTTGTCTAAGTCAATGTTTATAGGCAGATCAACAATCGGATTGTTCAAATGTTGATTGGCTGTATGAGGAAACGGTGGATATGTTCCTTTTGCTGCTAAAAAGGGATCAATGAAGAAAGTTGCCTGCCCATATTCAAGGTATAAAGTAGCATTCCGAATGAGCGTGATTTTCATGAAAAGGCCTCCTTTTTTTCTGATTAAGTTTACAGTATATTAAAAGAGTTCCATGTGACAGAGGGTAATGAAAGTCTTTCATCAGAGGGACTTGATTTTTGAAAGAGGTGAGCCAATGTTAGACCAAACCGATATGGATATTTTAAAAGAGCTCTCAAAAAACAGTCGATTAACCATGAAAGCGCTAGGTGAAAAAGTTCATTTAACGGGCCAAGCTGTTGCAAATCGAGTGTTAAAGCTTGAAGAAGAGGGTGTGATTGAAGCATATACCATTTCGATTGACTGGCGGACGCAAAAGACCATCCAAACATTTATGCAGCTCTATACCCGAAGTCATCATCACGAACCACTTCTGTCATTTCTCGACCAACAGGAAGAGATCAAGAATTTATTTAAAATAAGTGGTCAGGGCTGTTATATGGCTGAAGGCCATTTCTCCAGTCATGATGAACTGGATCTGTTTTTAACGGAGCTGACAAATTACGCAAATTATAAACTGTCTATTGCGGTTAAGCGTCTCATTCATCAGTAAAAGAAGAGACGCAGGAGGATAAGGAAACGATGAAAAAATTAATCGAAAATCAAGCTGAACCGGTGACAAAGGAAAAAATCAAAGCAGACTTGGTTCAACTTGGTGTGGAAAAAGGCATGATTTTATGTGTTCACTCATCTTTATCATCTATCGGCTGGGTAAACGGTGGCGCTGTTGCCCTCATACAAGCATTGATGGAAACCTTAACAGAAGAGGGGACACTGATCATGCCGGCACAAACGTTAGAGCTTTCTGATCCCGCTGATTGGATCGATCCGCCTGTTCCTTTTTCATGGTGGAAATCGATCAAAGACACGATGCCTGCATTTGATCCAGCTTACTCGATGCCAACAGCAATGGGAAAGGTAGTAGAAACGTTTTGGAAATACCCAGGCGTGGCGAGAAGCAATCACCCTCATTTTTCATTCACGGCTTGGGGGAAGAAGAAACATGAGCTTCTGAAACACCACGCACTTTCTTTTGGATTAGGAGAACATTCGCCTCTAGCCCGCATGTATGAGCTTCAGGCTCAGGTGCTGCTGATTGGTACGTCTTTTGAAAGTCTGACAGCTTTCCATCTGGCTGAATATCGCATCCCTCAGCAAGACCTCATGACAAGAGGAGCTCCCATCTTAGAAAATGGATGGAGAGTATGGAAAGAATACCAGGATATTATCACAAGAGAAGAACTATTTGAGCAGATCGGCCGTGACTTTCTGCAATCAGGAGGCACTCATCATCACGGACAAATCGGGCTTGCCAGTTCATATTTATTACCGATGAAAGAATCGGTAGACTTTGCGGAAAAGTGGCTTGATTTGTACGATCAGTCGTGATCTACACAGTTTGGAAATTGATATGATAAAGGTCTTGATCAGGCTGCTGTGAAGTATAGCAGGTGAGCTGATAGGCTCCCTTTGGAATAGGGAAAGACAGCACCTGAGCCATGACGCTTGTGAGATAAACTTGATCGCTTGCATGAGTAAAAGGTACTGTGACTGTTCTGTCAGCCGAGGCTGGGGGCATATCGCTATTTAAAGTAACAGTAACAGATGCTTTTCCGTTGTTGACCCCTTCAAAGGATACACCGTGATCTCCCATGGCGAATCCTTGAAGAATGTCATCATCTGACCAGTCAATCACAGGTGGTGTTTTGCTTCCGCTGTATACGGTGATTTGATGATAGGAGATAGATAGGGAATAGGCTTGGTTTAAGTTATTCATTTAAAAAACCCCTTTATACATAGATTTTCGTTGGAATGTGAATGGTTGAAAGAGTGAATCTTGAAGAGAATGTTAGGCAGCAAGACGATTGTCGCCGTCTTGCGCTTCTATATGAGGAATCTAGATGTGAAATTGTGAAACCATTGCTTTTAAATCTCCTGCTAAATGAGCAAGAGCTTCTGATGAAGCAGTTACTTCTTCCATTGCGGCAAATTGTTCTTCTGTTAAGCCGGCTACTTGCTGTGAATGTTCACTCGTTAGTTTAACCACTTCTGTAATAGTGGCAAAGGATTGTTTCGCATCGTTTGTATAAGCTGCGATTTTTTGTGATGCACTAGATAAATGCTTGATGCCATCTGCCATTTCTCTCATTGACTGTTGAATATCAATAAATGATTCTTCTGTATGAGAAATAAGTACAGACCCTTGAGCCGCTTCCTCTCTTACTCGTTTGATCGCATTTGTTGAATGAGTCATCTCTTTTTGGATTTCAGAAATGAGATGGGAAATCATATTTGATGAGGCTTGAGATTCTTCAGCGAGCTTTCTCACTTCGTCTGCGACAACTGCAAATCCTTTCCCATGCTCGCCTGCTCGTGCTGCTTCAATTGCTGCGTTAAGAGCAAGCAGGTTGGTTTGGTTAGCGATGTCTGTAATAATATGGGAAATATGATCAATTTCAGCCGAACGTGTTTCTAATGCTTGAATGGCTGTCCCATTTTCCTCTATTGATTTTGCAATAGATGTCATTTGTGAGTTTATTTCCCCAATATTCTCCACACCTTTTAGGGCCATTTCTTGTGCAAATTGACTTCTTGAAGCCATTTGCCCTGCATTTTCCGTGATGTTTGCCAACTCGTTAGATACTTGAATCATCGTGTGCACACTTGTTGTCATTTGAGTTGACTGTTCTTCTGATGAATGAGCGACTTCTTGAATACTATGGGTGATTTTTTCGGATGCTGCACTTGTTTCCTCTGCACTAGCTGACAGCTGTTCAGATGAGGTTGCCACTAATTCAGATGTGTTCATCACATTAAGAATGGTGTGATTTAATTTTTCCCGCATCTTATTGAAATGATCAGCCAAATCAGACAGTTCGTCGCCTGCTGTATCTGTCACATTGATGGTTAAATTTCCTTCACCTGCACTCTTAATGGCAGAAGCCATACGCTTGAGACGGGTTTGAATCCGCTTTGTGAAAATAGAAATAATGATTACAGCAACGATTAAGCTTAACAACAGAACAATGAAAAATTGAATGTAGAATGACTGAAGCATTTGTGAAATCATGCTTTGGTTGGCACCCGTATAAAAAATACCGATCGTTTCACCTGCATCATTTTTGATTGGCATATAAGCCGTTTGGTAGTCTTTCCCGGCAACATTTGCTGTGCCGTAATAGTTTTCACCTTTATCTAATACAGTGGCCTTCACTTCTGGTGAAACTTGTGTACCGACAGCTCGTTTTCCGTTTAACATGACATTCGTTGCGACACGGGTATTTCCTTGGAATATTGTGATGGTATCATCGGTGTATTCTGCTAAATGGTCGACCAATGTATCATGATCATTGATTTGGGTATTCCCTTTGTAAAGCTTTCCATCTTTTATCTGCCACGAGCCTGCTACTTTTTCATCTAGGTAGGCATAGCCTAGCTTTAAATCACCTTTTGCTTTTTCAGTGGCCATGTGCTTGATGTTTTCTGTCATTTCACGATTCACCACATAACCAACAATTGCTGAGAAGATGATGATGACACTTAAAAAGATCAGCAAAATTTTGGCACCAAGCCTCAGTTTTCCCTTTTTCTTCATGCTTTTTGACTCCTTTAGGTATAAGGTAGGATAAACCTCCTTAAGGATTATCGGCATGAAAAAAATGTTTGAAATACCTGTAAGCAGTTACGAGGAAATTTTTTTAAGATAGAAAAGGGTCATGTCGTTAATCTATGATAAATTGTATTCTTGTGCCGTCAGGATCATCTGATAATTGATGACCGACCCATGAGCCTGCTCCTCTATTATCTGAAGGACTAATGTATTTGACTGAAGCTCCTGTTCCTCCTTCCTTACACATCGCCATCGGCCATTCGTCCCGATCATATCCGCGCTTTGTTGGGATGCCATGAAGTGATTGTTCTCTTTGTTCATCGCTATGTTTACGGTCAATTGTACATACGGATGAATGGCCTTCATCAATTGCCTCTTCTATGTGCTTCGCGGTTTCGGGGTAACGATCTGATGGGAAGTGAATCGTTTTGTCATAAGATGAATTCGTCGTCTCTTGTTTACCGTGCTCCAGCTGAACATAGCCTGTTGCTACACCAACGATGATCAGTAAAAGCAAGAGAATGATTTTAAGAAGTTTCATAGATGCTAGCTCTCTTTCTTGTTTGCGTATTTTGTAAACAGAAGTATAGCAGAATTACTTACCAATTTCTCCTGGTTTTGAAAAAACGCCTTTTAAAGTTCGAAAAACGGTTTTTATCCGTTTTCTTGCTTTTCACATTTAAAAAAATTCATAAAAATTTTAATTTTTCAGTTCATAAAAAGAATATGCTTTATCAAAATGGCTTTATCACTGCTTTTTGGGCTAATTTCAAGAATTTAACACACAGAAATTTTAAAAAAATAAAATTGACTAGACCGATATGCTTTAATAATATGGAGTCAAATATCAAAAAATGTCGTAATTTATCAAAATATCATTCTATTTACATTGTAGGAGGGAAGTACAAATGGCGGATGTCTCTTATCGGCTTGGTATAGACATAGGCGGAACATTTACTGACTTATCGCTGATGAATGAAGCAACAGGGGCGTTAACTGAGCTCAAAACACCCACAGTGACTGACGACCCAGCTCAGGGAATTATCAATGGGCTAAAACTTCTAAAAGACAGAGGTGTTGATTTATCTAAAATCCAATATCTCGTACATGGCATGACAATCGGTCTTAATACATTGTTGCAGAGAAAAGGAGCAGATTTGGCCCTTTTTGTGACGGAAGGCTTTCAAGACATATTGTCACTACAGCGTTTACGACTACCCATTCCTTATGACTTCAATTCTCGTTTGCCAGAACCATTAATACCACGAAAGCACGTATATCCAATCTCTGAAAGGTTGATACACGATGGTACGATCAAAAAACCTCTCCATCTGCAGCAATTAGATCATGCTGTCCAGCAGGTCATGTCTAAAGGGCTAGCAGGTATTGTCATTTCTTTTTTACATAGCTATCAAAATCCAGTTCACGAATTACAGGCAAAAGCCTATATCAAACACCATTATCCGCAATTAGAAGTCCTTACTTCATCTGAATTATGGCCCCAAATGAGAGAATACGAGCGTACCGTGATGTCTGTTGTCAATTTGTACATCCAACCAAAGGTGAAACAGTATTTACAAACATTGAAAAGCCGTTTGAAAGAAGAAGGTGTACCAATTTCTCCATACATTACCCAATCAAATGGTGGTTTAATGGATGCAGAAAGTGCAGCAACTTCACCTGTTAAAACACTTTTTTCTGGTCCGGCAGCTGGTGTCATTGGTGCGGCAAGAATTGCAGCTTCTGCAAACGAATCCAATCTCATCACGTTTGATGTTGGGGGGACGAGTGCAGATATTTCCATTATTCAAAATGGACAGCCTACAATGGCTCAGTCAAATCAGCTTTCAGGTTTTCCTATCATTCTTCCATCTGTTGCGATGTATTCAATAGGGGCAGGCGGGGGTTCTGTTGCATGGATTGATCAGGGCGGGCTTCTCAAAGCAGGACCAGAATCAGTCGGCTCACAGCCGGGACCTGCTTCGTATGGTAAGGGAATAAAAGCCGCTTTAACTGACGCGTTCCTCATATGTGGTTATCTCAATCAAGAGCGTTTTGCCGGAGGACATCTACAACTACAGCGGTCCGCGGCGGAAAAGGCTTTTCAGCCAATTGCTGACCAGCTCAACAAAAAGGTAGAAGAAGCGGCTGACCAGCTGATTCAAGTAGCTGTCGCCAATATGTACACAGAATTAAGCAATGTCATGGAGCAGCAAGGGTTTGACCCAAGAGATTTTAGTTTACTAGCGTTTGGCGGAGCAGGACCAGTTGTAGCGAACTTCCTTGCGCGAGAAATTCATGCGAAAAACGTGGTCGTTCCTCCAAGTCCAGGAACATTATGTGCATTAGGTGCCCTGAACGCTGATTTTATTCATGATGCGGTGCTGTCGAAGAAGATATGCTTACAAGACTACTCGATAGATCAACTAAAACAAGATTATGAGATGCTTTCTCGAAAAGCGACTGATTGGTTCAGTCAGCAGAACATTCAGCATATTAAACAGACATCCATTCTATTATTGGCAGATGCACGTTATCAAGGACAAGCCTATGAGATTGAATTACCATTATCAGCTGAATGGCTGAAGCAAGAACAAGATATCCATCAACTCGTTGAAGCCTTTCACAAACTACATCAACGTCAATATGGTCATAGAGATGATCAGGCGAACATCGAGTTCACTCATTTACGAGTTCGAGTTATAGGCGAGACGCCGCCGCTGCCTTTCACACCTGTTCATGAAAGCAGCGGACAATCTTTGAAGCCACATGAATTCAGGCGAATCTTTATAGAAGAAAAAGAATATGATGCAGCTATTTATTACAGAAATACTTTGTCAGTAGGTTCTGTCATTAATGGACCTGCCATCATTGAGCAGGTTGATACGACAACATTGATTCTGCCAAATTGGGCAGGCAGCATTGATCAATCAGGGAACTTGGTGATTTCAAGGGAGGCGGCTTTACATGAGAACTGATCCAGCAAAGCTTGAGATGATGCGCAGTTATTTTAATGCAATTGCATCTGGCATGGGACATGTCATTGAGCGGACGTCTTTTACGACTTTCGTTAAAGAATCAGCTGACTTTGCGACAGCGTTAGCCACGCCTTCTGGAGATTTCTTTGTTTATCCGAAGACAGTGGGTGTCACGATCTTTTTAGGGCTGAGTCTTAAAAAAGCGATTGATGAGAGCGGACCGATGCAGCCAGGAGATATTATCATCACAAATGACCCTTATACGACAGATGGTTTAGCGACTCACCTGCCGGATGTCCATATCATTAAGCCGATTTTCGTAGATGGTGAAATTGTCAGTTATGCTTGGTCTTTTGTTCATGTAAGTGATGTGGGCGGACTTGTGCCCTCGAGTATTTCACCGACAGCGACAGATATTCATCAAGAAGGATTAAGAATACCGCCAGTGAAAATTTATGAAGGTGGAAAAGAGAATCAGGTTGTTCGTACTTTTTTAAGAGCCAACAGCCGAGCTGGTCATTTAAATGATGGGGATATCAATGCAATGATTGCTGCAGTAAATACAGCAGAAATTCGGTTAAAAGAAATGATCGGGAAATTTGGAATAAATGAAGTGAAACAAGGAATGATAGACCTCCTGAAACAAGCTGAGGTTCGTGCAGGAAAGGTCATTGAAGCCATTCCGGACGGAACGAGTGAATTCGCTGATTATTTAGATGATGATATGATCTCGGATGTGCCGATCCGGTTGAAAATCAAGTTAACGGTGAAAGGAAAGCGGCTGACGCTTGATTTTTCTGAGTGTGACCCGCAAGTGAAAACAGCTTTTAACCTTGTCACCAATGGTCAGAAGCATTCCTTTCTATATCAAGGATTGATTAATTACATTATTAGTAAAGATCCCTTTATACCGATTAATGGCGGAATCACATTTCCGATTGAAGTGATTTCACCTAAAGGGACGCTAGTGCATCCAGAATACCCGGCTTCTGTTGGTATTCGGCATTCGATTACGATGAGGCTGTTCAATGTCGTGCTAGGCGCCATTGGTAAGCTGTTACCCGAAGCTGTGCCGGCAGCAGGTGCAGGTCAATCTGCCATTGTTGTTCTCTCTGTTCCTGATAATCAAACAGGTGGCAGGAAAATGTCTGTTGTTGAACCATTAGGCGGAGGCGGCGGTGCTCAAAATGGAACGGATGGAGTAGATGGTATTGATCATTCGTCTGGCTTTTTGAAAAATACACCCATTGAGAGCTTAGAACAGCATATTGATATTCATGTTCACCGATATGAGCTTTTGCCAAATACAGGCGGAGCAGGAGAAAACAGAGGCGGACATGCGATTGGTTTGGAATTTGAAATGATCAAGCCTGAATCCATGGTGACCGCACGAGGTATGGAACGGATGAAGTTTCAGCCTTGGGGATTAATGGGCGGCCGAGCGGGAGCTATCGGTGAGGTCAAACTGGTCACAGCAAAAGGTGAAAAACAAGACCAGCCGAAAATAGATGTTCTACGACTTGAAAAAGGCGATATTGTGCAATTGATATCACCAAGTGGAGGCGGATGGGGAAATCCATTTGCAAGAGAGAAAGAAAAAGTCCTTCATGAAGTGGAAGCAGGTTTATTAAGTGAAGAAAGAGCGCTACAGCAATATGGCGTTAAAGTGTATCTAGACCAAAATGAATGGAAGATTGATGAAGAGCAAACGAATCAGCTTCGTGAAAAGGGTAATCACCCTGCTCATATCATGTGGGATGTCGGAGAACACAGAGAAGCTTATGAGAAAGTATGGACGGATGAAGCCAGCAGCGAGCTTGCTGTGCGGCTGCGCTCCTATCCAGCTAACGAACGTACACATTATAAACATGCAGTTCATCAATATTTCAGTCATAGAAATGAGCCGTTAACAAAGAAAGATATTATTCAAGCACTTCGTCATATGGATGGACAAAAAGGGGGAAATGAATCATGAAAAGAAGATTAATCACTATTTTTGCAGGTGTTCTGTCATTGATTCTACTGCTGACAGCTTGCGGTGGGAATGGACAGGATCAAGGTAAACAGCAGCAGACTGTGATCGTTGGCGTATACGGAGGCGATTGGGAAAAGAATATCAAACCGATCCTCGAAAAGTTTGAAAAAGATACGGGAATTAAAGTCCAAACAGTCTCTGGTGCGGATTCTGAATGGTTTACAAAATTAAAAGCGTCAAATGGTAAAAATCCACCGTATGACCTGCTTATTTTACAGCCTGATACGATTCAAAGAGGCATTGCAGCAAACGTTCTTTCACCTATCGATGAAGATCAAGCACCGAATGTCAAAAAACTTTACCGCTCTGTTCAAAAGAAGCTCACTGTCGATGGGAAACAATATGCAGCAGGCTTTAGCATGGGGCAGCTCGGAATTGCTTATAGAAAAGACCTCGTAAAGCAGGAACCAAACAGCTGGACTGACCTATGGAGCAGTCAGCTAAAAGGGAAGGTAGCCATTTCATCGCCAACTTATTCAGCCGGGTTACAATTTTTCTCTGCGCTTGTCCATGCTCAAGGGGGGACAGAATCAAATCCTAAGGATATTGATAAAGCCTTTAAAAGCCTTTCGCAATTAAAAGGGCATGTTGCTGCTTTTCCAGATAATCCAGGGTCTATTCAAACCTTGTTAGAACGTGGTGACGTCGCAGCAGTTCCATATTGGGATGGACGATCATTTGCACTTGAAGAAGAAGGTATGAATATTGGTTTCTCCTATCCAAAAGAAGGTGCTGTTGCAGCAGTTGCGAGCTGGGCTTTAACGAAGGGAAGTCAGCATGAAGAAGCGGCTTACAAACTATTAAACTATTTAAGTGGAAAAGAAGCTCAGGAAGCTTTCTCGGAAAAATCTTATTATGGTATGTCGAATTCTGATGTGAAATACGGTGACAAGATTAGGGGGAAGGTCAAGGTTGGAGAGAATTATTATAGCAAGCTGACTTGGGTAGATTACGAAACAGCAACTTCGGAGCTGGGCAATTGGACAAATCGATGGAACGAAGTATTAGGTGGAGGAAAATAGGTGATCGTATGAGTGGAATCCATTTAGAACATATCAGCCAGCATTTCGGCGAGCAGATTGCTCTTAACGATGTCAGTCTTACGGTGAATGAGGGGGAGTTTTTCTCCCTTCTTGGTCCTAGCGGCTGCGGGAAATCAACGTTATTAAACATCATTGGAGGTTTTTTAGAGCCAACAAAAGGTGTCGTCTATATTGGTGATCAGGATGTGACGAATTTACCACCTTATCAAAGAAAAACCGGTATGGTTTTTCAAAGCTATGCACTCTTTCCGCATCTGACCGTCTTTGATAATGTGGCGTATGGGTTAAAGGTTCAAAAGAAAAAGAAGGCAGAAATCAAAGAGAAGGTAATGGAGAGCTTGTCTCTTGTGCAATTAGAAGCGTTTGCGAAACGTATGCCGCATCAATTAAGTGGTGGACAGCAGCAGCGGGTAGCGATTGCAAGAGCGCTTGCGATTCAGCCATCTGTTCTTCTTCTTGATGAGCCGCTCAGCAACCTAGATGCAAAACTAAGAAAAAACATGCAGACAGAGCTTAGAAATATTCAAAGGAATGTCGGAATTACCACCATTCTCGTGACCCATGATCAAGAGGAAGCACTGAGTCTTTCCGATCGGGTTGGGATTTTAGGAGAGGGGAAAATCCAGCAGATCGGGACGCCTTTAGAGGTGTACCGACAGCCAAACAATCGATTTGTTGCTGAATTTATCGGACAAGTGAACCTATTTGAGGCAGTCTATGATGAAGCAAGTGCTGCATTTATCGTTCCTCATTTAATCCAGTCAAACGGGCAGGAAGTTCAGTTAAAGGCAGCGGCACACCAAGAGAAGAAGGGAAATCAGTTGCTCATGCTCCGTCCAGAAAGAATCAGCATATCTTCTGAGCGGGGAGACGTTCAGTCCAACCATGTATCAGGCGTGCTGACAGATGTCAGTTATATTGGTCACTCATTACGTTTGGTGGTGGGACTCGATAGCGGTGAAATGATTGTTCATGCTACTGATGCGGCATTTCCAGAGCTGCCGAAAGCTGGAGAAGCTATTCATATCAATTGGCAGCCTGAAGATATCGTTTTCCTAGATTCGAAGGTGCATACGTGATGCGTATCAAGAAAAAGAATCAGCGATTTCATTGGTTCATGCTGCTGCCAGCGTGTTTGTTTCTTGTTGTATTTCTTCTAGTGCCTCTTGTGATGATGTTCGTCCTCAGTTTTCGTGACGTGGATTCAATGATGAACACATTACAAACGTATAGCTTTTCTCAATATATTCATGTGTTTACGACAGATGCGTATGTGAAGGCGATTGGAAGTACAGTGTGGGTAGCCTTGCAGACAACAGTGATTTGTTTAGTGATGGCATACCCAGCAGCATACGTGCTCGTCAAGGCACCTCATCCACGTCTGCGGGCATTTTTCTATATCTTACTTGTTTCGCCGCTTTTGACAAGCGTTGTGATTCGGACGTTTGCGTGGATTGTCCTTCTTTCACAAAATGGTCTGATCAATGGCATGTTATTAGATTTACATGTGATTGAGAAGCCGCTCTCTATGCTGTGGAATATGAATGCGGTGATTATTGCTTATGTTCAGGTCATGCTGCCTTTTGCAGTGCTGCCTATCGCGACGAGCTTAACCGATATGGATCGTCATTTACGACCGGCTTCTATGAGTCTAGGAGCTGGACGAATTCGAACCTTCTTTCATGTGACTTTTCCACTGACCATTCCAGGGATGGTGACTGGGGCTATTATTGTCTTTTCGCTGGCAGCTGGGAGCTATATCACTCCGCTCTTAGTCGGCGGAAGAATGCAGCCGCTGCTGCCGCTGTCTATTTATCAGCAAGTCATGCAGGTGTATAACTTGCCTCTTGCTGCAGCGATGTCCTTTACGTTATTGGTTTGTGTGCTTGTCGTTGTCAGTTTATTAAGCTATCTATTGAAGCGTTGGGAGGCGAGGATGCATGCGTAAAAAATCATTTGGTGATCGCTTGCTTTCAATCCTGATTTGGACTGCTGGGTCATTGGTTTATCTCTTTTTGACCATACCTGTTCTTGTCATCGTCTTATCTGCTTTTAGTCCAAATGCCTTCCCTGAATTTCCGCCGACTTCGTTCTCTGTTCGTTGGTTTCAAGAGGTCGTGTCGAATCCAGAATGGATGGAGTCTCTGCGTATCAGTGTGATTTTGCTAATCATCGTAACGCCTCTCACGGTTCTTTTAGGCACGATGGCTTCATATGCTTTAGCAAGGCTTTCCTTTAAGGGAAAGGAGGCGATTCAAGCCTTCATTTTGTCACCTCTTATGATTCCTCAAGTAGTGTTAGGGATTGCCATGCTCTATTTGTTTACGGCTATGGGGCTTACAGGATCTTTGTGGGCGCTTGTCATAGGTCACGTCATCATTGGCTTTCCCTATGTGGTTCGAACAGTAGGCGTCAGTGTCTCGAATTTGGACCCGCGGCTTGAGCTAGCTTCAATGAATCTTGGCGCAGGACCTATTCGCACATTCTTTCGAGTGACGCTGCCTTTGATAAAGCCAGGAATTATTGCAGGCGGGGTATTTTCAGCCGTGACGTCATTTGGGGAAATATCGATCAGTTTGTTCGTTTCCTCTCCCCAAACGATTACAATTCCCGTCAGGACGTTTAATTACATTGAGCAAACCTTTGATCCGAGTGTCAATGCGATATCTGTCATATTTATTATCATTTCTATCATTGCGTTGCTCATTATTGAAAAAACAATTGGCCTGTCTAAGGTGATGTAAATATAATGAAGAAACAAGGGAGCTGTCATTTGAAATGGCAGCTCTTTTTGTGTTGTTTTTACGGTAAATATTTTCAATTTTTTAGGGAATATAGTTCTTAAGATTTAAGAAATTGTGGAGGATGGAAGGAGACCTCTATCCTACATTTTCGGTCATATTTGCAAATTTTAAGGGAAAACATGAAATTTTTGCGGTATTTAGTCGATTATTTTCGGTTGAACGCAACTATTATTAGTTATTTTCGGTAAATATCGTAAATTATTATGTGATTCATTCGGTATAACGCATGAATCTTTACACCCATTTTTCGGTGAAAAAAACAATAATTTCATATAAAGTGGACGTAAATAGAAAATATTTAAAAAGAAAAGAAGAAAAAGGCAAATCTATGGAAACGTAGAGACGCAAAGCCATGTCCTAAGGTAAATTGTTTTTTACTATGGTCGGCAGGTTACCGAATCAAAATGGGAGTCCCTCCGTTTTATTCGGGGTGGGCTTCTTTCCGTATTCTGTCTATTTTAATGAAATAGACTTGGTTCTTTTGATATAGAGGGTGCAGGGTTGTCACATTGGTGGAGAAAACACAGAAGAGGCGGAGGATGAAAATGAATACAGTTTATTACCCCTTAACACATGCGCAAAAGCGAGTATTCTACACGGAAAGATTTTATCCAGGTACAAGTATTTCTAATTTGGGTGGATTCGCCAGATTGAGATCGGTATCAGGTTTAGATCCATCTTTGGTCGTTGACGTGCTTCAAGCGTACATTCGCCAAACTGACTCCCTTCGGCTGAGGCTAGTGTATCAACATGAGCAGGAGGAGCCTGTTCAATATATCAAGCCTTATGAAGAACAGCCGATTCGCATGGAGAAGGGCTGGAGTGAAGAAGAAGTGAGGGCTTGGGCGAATGAGCAAATCCGTGAGCCGATGCCGTTGATTGACAGCCCCTTGATTGAATTTACAGTCTTTCAAATCAGTGATGAAGAGTGCTGGCTGTTTTGTAAAGCACATCATATTGTGGCGGATGGTATCTCCATTATCTTAATGGGAAATCGCATCATCGACTTATACCAGGACATGCTGCACGGGGTAGACATCTCACCGGTTGAGGAGATTTCCTTCGTTGACCATATCATGAGTGAGCAAAGCTATGAAACTTCTAAACGGTTTCAAAAAGACCAAGCTTTTTGGAATGAGCAATTTGCCAATATTCCAGATTTCGCTTCTTTAAAACCGCATAAGGGATACGAGATGAGTTTACATGCGGAGCGATTTTCAGGGGATATTCCAGATTCTTTGAAGGAGAAACTTCGTGCGTTTTGTGAAGAGCAGAAAGTCAGTATGCTCTCGATGTTTATGTCTACTGTTTATATGTATTTGCATCGTTTTAGCGGTATGGAGGATGTTGTCCTTGGAACCTTTATGGGCAACCGAACAAATGCCAAAGAAAAAAAGATGATTGGTATGTTTGTTTCCACCATTCCGATGCGTGCATCTGTTCAGGGGTCGCAATCATTTCTGGATTTCGTCAAACAGGTCATGGCGGATCAAATGAAGATCTTGCGTCACCAAAAGTACCCTTACAATCTTCTCATGAATGATTTGAGAGAAAGAGAAGGGTTTACAGGACGCCTTTTTGATATTTCTTTAGAATACCAGGTCATGCAGTGGCAGAAAAAAGAGAATCTGTCTTTTATTACTGAACCGATCTTTAGCGGGAGCGGAATGAATGATATTTCCATTCATGTAAAGGACCGCTGGGATACAGATACATTGACCATTGATTTGGACTACCGTACAGATGTATTCACCGAAGAAGAAATCAGTCAGATGTTTGATCGATTCTTAATCATACTAGAAGCGGCGGTCTCCCAGCCTGATCAGCTAATCGGGAAACTTCCTTTACTTCCACAAGATGAACAAAAGGAACTGCTGCAATTATCTCAGAGAAAACCGTTTCAAAAACCAGCTGAAAAGCCAGTTCATCATTTGTTTGATGAGGCAGCCACTAAGTATGCAGAGCGGACAGCGGTTGTAGCAGAAAATGGAGCATTGACTTATGGAGAGCTGTATCAAAAGGCAGAAAGGCTGGCGCGTTTTTTACAAATGAAAGGTGTCTCGCGTGATGTGCCTGTTGCTGTCCTAATGGATCGAAAGGCAGAGGCTATGGTGGCGATCTTCGGCATATTAAAGGCTGGCGGGGCGTATGTACCGATTGATCCGGCATTACCTGAGGAGCGCATTCAATATATTGTGGAGGATTCTGGTGCTTCCATTGTGTTAACAGAGGAAACGTTCGTTGCAACATACCGTGCCCTCTCGGAAAAAATGGTCGTGCAGCAGCAAATCGAATTAGATGATGAACTGCTGCCTCAGCTTGTAGATCAGTCGGTACCAGAGGATTTGGCTTATATGATTTATACATCGGGGACGACTGGAAAACCGAAGGGCGTCATGATTGAGCATCTTCAGCTGCATCATTTGGTTCATGCCTTGCATCATGAGATTTATGAGGAGGCGAGTGAGCTTCAAATGGCGCTTCTTGCACCATTCCATTTTGATGCATCGGTGAAACAAATTTTTGCTGCGATATTATTTGGGCATACACTTCATATTATTCCGCGAGAAACAACGAGAAATGGTGTTCAATTAGCGGCTTATTATAGAAAACATCAAATTGAAGCAGCAGACGGAACCCCGGCCCATGTACAGCTTTTACTTGCAGCGGAATTAGACGGTCTGTCATTGAGACATATGTTAGTTGGGGGAGAGGCATTGCCTGCGAAAGCAGCATACTCGCTTATTGAAGCGGTTCGTATGAGTGAGCCTGCTTTTACTTTGTGGAATGTGTATGGTCCGACTGAGACGTGTGTCGATGCGGCGGTTCATCGCCTAGAACTAAGTGAACTTCGCGAATCATCTGAACAGCAGCGTTATGTGTCAATCGGAAAGCCGCTCGGTCATCACCGTCTTTATATTTTAAATGACCATGATCAATTACAGGTACAGGGGGCTGCTGGAGAACTGTGTATTGCAGGGATAGGTGTTGGGCGAGGCTATGTGAATCAGCCAGAATTAACGGAGAAAGTATTTACGGCAGATCCATTTTCTCCAGGTGAGCGGATGTATCGAACAGGGGATTTAGTCAGATGGCTTCCAGATGGCACAATTGATTATCTTGGCAGAATGGATGATCAAGTGAAAATAAGGGGTTACCGCATAGAAACAGGCGAAATTGAAGCAGTGATGGAGCAGATAGATGGAGTGGATCAAGCTGTCGTACTAGTAGTTGATGAAGCGGACGGGGAAAAGGTGTTAAGTGCTTACTATCAAGCCCGTCATGAAGATGTGTCAGTTAACATGCTGCAAGCCGCTATCAAACATCAGCTGCCAGCTTACATGATGCCGCTCTATTTCAAAGAGCTTGATGCATTTCCACTCACAGTTAGTGGCAAAGTTGATCGTCGTGCACTTGCTGCCTTAAAAGGTGATAAAGCCGTTCAAGCTGTTTATGCTGCGCCTAGAAACGATCTCGAAACGAAGCTTGTGCGTTTGTGGGAAGAAATTCTTGGTCAAGAGAAGATTGGTATATATGATTCCTTCTTCGAACGTGGGGGGCATTCGCTGAAAGCAATGACTGTACTCACACATGTGCAGCGAGATTTTCATGTAGAGGTGCCTCTATCCATTTTATTTGAACAGCAGACCATTGCGGCTTTGGCTGCCTACATTGAGCAAGCGGAAACATCTCCTGAAACGGTGATACCTAAAGCACCTGCTTTAGACCATTACCCATTGTCACCTCCACAGCAGCGCGTTTATATGGTGAGTCAATTGGAGCAAAGTACTGCATATCATATGCCAGCTGTTGTGAGGTTAAAAGGAACGCTACAGCAAGAGAGGCTGACTGAAGCCTTTGAAAAACTCATCACACGTCATGATATGCTGCGTACGTCTTTTCATACGTTGAAAGGCGTTCCTCGTCAGCGGGTAGCTCCATCCGTACCTTTTCAAATAGAGCAGCTAACAGGCGGTACGATGGAAGAAAATATGCAGAAATTTGTCAGACCCTTTGACCTTGAGTGTGCACCACTTCTTCGCATTGGCTTGAAGTCATTAGATGATCAGGAGCACTTGCTCTTTTTCGATATGCATCACCTGATTTCAGATGGTCTTTCGATTGATTTGATGCTGCGTGAGCTATCAGATGCTTACGAAGGATCCGTCAAAGTCCCATTGAAGCTTCAATATCAGGACTATGCTGTTTGGCAAGAACAACAAAATTTTCAAAAAGAAGAGGCATTCTGGCTGCAGGAATTCTCGGGTGATCTTCCTGCTTTACAGCTGCTGACCGATTATCAGCGCCCATCGATTCAGTCGTTTGCAGGGGATCGTGTGATCAATGAAATCAATGAAACATTAAAGAGGCAATTACAGGAGCTAGCGGCAAAACACCATACGACACTGTATACGGTTCTGCTTTCTGCTTACTATACATTGCTTGCGAAGTACACGGGGCAAAAGAAATTCGTGGTAGGAACACCGGCGGCGGGGCGAGTGCATGCAGACTTGGATGACATGATTGGCATGTTTGTCCAGACACTTGCATTGCGGTCAGAGGTTGATCCAAATAAAACCATGTCGCAGTTGATCGAGCAAGTGAAGGAAAAGACGATGCATGCATTTGAGCATCAGCAATATCCATTTGAACGATTGCTTGAAAAACTGAATATGCCAAGAGACTTTAGCCGTCATCCATTATTCGATACCGTTTTTACACTCATGCCAGATCATGGATCAGCCCAGCATATTGGAGAAATGCAAGTTGAAATCGAAGAAACCAATTTCCATATTGCAAAGTTTGATTTAACGCTGCAAGCAATGGAGTCAGATCAAGGTTTATCCTTTGTCCTCGATTACAGTACGGCGCTATTTAAACGAAGTACAGCCGAGCAGATGCTGCATCATTATATGTATTTGCTGGAGCAGATGGTCCAAGCGCCGGAGGAAGCGATCCGATCTTATCGATTACTTTCTGAACAAGAAGCAGAAGCTCAACTGAATCTGTGGAATCCTTTACCATCACCTTATCCGGCCGAAGAAACCATTGTGACGCAGTTTGAAGCACAGGTGGAGGCGCACGGTCATAAGCCTGCACTCCAGTGTGAAGGCGTGATTCTTTCTTACCAAGAACTAAATGACCGTGTGAATCAGCTGGCTCATTATTTGAGTGAACATGGGTTTGAAAGAGGGATGAAAGCAGCCTTATTCTTTGAACGATCTCATGAGATGGTACTCTCTGTTCTAGCTGTACTTAAGGCTGGCGGCGTCTATGTACCAATTGATCCTGATTTTCCTGATGAGCGCGTGAAGCACTTTTTAACAGACAGCGGTGCGCAATTCTTATTGACACATCAAGTGCTGCGCCATCGCTCGGTGCTCGCTTCTTTTGAGGGAACCATCATCGAAACAGAAGATCAGGCAATTGATCAGCAATCAGACAGCCCTATAGATGTTGATATTTTACCAGAGGACTTGGCGAATTTGACCTATACATCTGGTACAACTGGAAAACCTAAAGGAAATATGGTGACACACCGGAACATTTTGAGGACAGTGAAGCAATCAAATTATCTTGCCATTCATCATGATGACACGGTGATGAGCCTGTCAAACTATGTATTTGATGCTTTTATGTTCGATGTGTTTGGTGCTTTATTAAACGGTGCGAAACTGATTGTTCTGCCAAAGGATCATATCTTAAACATGAATGAGCTTTCTGGAGCGATTGAGAAGGAGAAAGTCAGTATTTTAATGATTACGACAGCTCTTTTTCACTTACTTATCGATATGAAAAAAGACAGCCTGAAGAACGTCAGAAAAGTTCTATTTGGCGGAGAACGTGCTTCTGTGCCTCATGTCATGACTGCACTTGAAACGGTAGGAGAAGGCAAGCTTGTTCATATGTATGGTCCTTCTGAAAGCACGATTTTCACTACGTATTATCCTGTGAATCACATTGAGAAACAGGCGTTGTCTATCCCAATCGGAAAGCCAGTGAGTCAAACGGCTGTTTATATTGTAGATGAATTTGGACAGCTGCAGCCGCCAGGTGTAGCGGGAGAGCTATGTGTCGCTGGTGATGGACTGGTCAAAGGATATTATGGACAGACAGAACTCGCAAGTGAAAAGTTCGTGAAAAACCCTTTCCGCCCTGGTGAGGTCATGTATAAAACGGGTGATCTTGCACGCTGGCTGACAAATGGAGAGATTGAATTCATTGGACGAATCGATCATCAAGTAAAGATTCGAGGTCAGCGTATTGAACTTGGAGAAATTGAGCATCAGCTGCTTTGCCATCCGCAATTGAAGGAAGCTGTCGTCATTGCAGCCCCAAATGACACATTATGTGCATATTTTACAGCCGAAGGGTCCGTCTCATTAACTGATTTGCGCGAGCAGGCAGGGCGTGAACTGCCTGTGTATATGATGCCGTCATTCTTCATGCAATTAGACGAGCTGCCGCTGACGAATAACGGCAAGGTAGATAGGCGTGCGCTGCCAGTGCCTGACTTAAGTGAGCAAGGGGTAAATGAGTACATCCCACCTCAAACAGAAACAGAGCGTCTTGTAGCGCGCATTTGGGAGGAAGTTCTTGAAGCGCCGCGAATCGGCAGGTACGATCATTTCTTTGAATGCGGTGGTCATTCACTGCGCGGCATGAAAATGCTGAACAAGCTGTATGAAGAGATGCATGTGGAGCTCACTTTGAAGTCTTTATTTGAATCTCCAACATTAGAGGCGTTTGCCTTTGCGGTTGATCAAGCGGATCAAACGGAGATCAAGCGGGTGGAGGTTGCAGAAGAAGCGGCCTATTATCCAGTGACATCAGCTCAGAAAAGGCTGTTTGTATTGGAGAAAATGACCGATGCGCAGCAAAGCTATCATATGCCGGCTGCTTTAAAGCTTGAAGGTGCTTTTGATGAAAAACGATTTAAAAAAGCGATTGAACAGCTTGTCCATCGTCATGAAGCATTTAGAACGAGCTTTGATTTTGTTCAGAATGAACCTGTTCAACGGATTGAATCAAACATCTCCGTAGACATTGAGACAATCGAAGGGAACGGACGAGACATACAGGAATTGATGAATGACTTTATCCGTCCATTTGATATAGAAAAGGCGCCTCTACTCAGAGTAGGTCTAGTTTCTGGTTCCGTAAATGTCCATTATTTACTGATTGATATGCACCATATCATTTCAGATGGTGCATCTGTGGGCATTTTAATTGAGGAGCTTTCAGCCTTGTATCGAGGAGACAAACTAGAGGAATTACCTGTTCAATATAAGGATTATGCGGTTTGGTCAAAAAGCGAGGCGTTTGCTGCACAAATAGAAGCTGAAGAGGCGTTTTGGCTGAAACAATTAGAAGGAGAACTGCCTGTACTGGCACTGCCAGAAGATCTGCCAAGACCAAAAGTGCAAACATTCGAAGGAGACCGCGTCTCATTTACAATCAATGGGCCGCTTAAAGCGAAATTGGATGAGCTGGTCAGAGCGCTCAACAGTACGACGTATACAGTGCTGCTCACGTGCTACAGCACCCTTTTAAGCAAGCTGTCAAGACAAGAAGATATCATCATCGGTTCACCGATTGTAGGTAGAACTCATCCGGATATTCAATCTGTCATTGGTATGTTTGTGAACACGCTGGCACTTAGAACAAAGCCAGCAGGACATCTGACAGCGGCAGAATTTGCGTCAAATGTTCATCAGCTTGTGTTAGAGGCAAATGAGCATCAGTTGTACCCATTTGAAGAATTGGTAGACCATGTGCAAACGGTTCGAGATACTAGCCGTCATCCAATCTTTGATGTGGTGTTCTCGATGGAAAATGCAGATATCCGTGATTTAACGATGGACGGACTTCATATTGTTCCGCAGCCATTCGAAGAGAATATCGCCAAATTTGATTTGACCTTAACTGGAAAAGAATCAGCTGATCACATTGAGCTTGTGTTCGATTTTAATTCTTCTACTTTTCAAAAGTCGTCGATCGAAAAGTGGAAGGTGTTTTTCCTTCATTTATTGGAACAAATGGTATCAGCGCCAGATCAATCGCTGGATCAAATGCAGCTATTATCACCGAATCAGCAGCAAAAACTGCTCAGTGAATGGTCGGGTCCTGTACTAAACGTTCCGTCAGATCAAACGGTTCATGCACTGATTGAGGCTAAGGCATACGAGACGCCTCATCAAAAAGCGGCGACCTTCCGAGGAACGAGCTGGACGTATGAAGAGCTGAACAATCGGGCAAATACAGTCGCTTCAAAACTCATCTCAAACGGCATAAAACGAGGAGACCGCGTCGGTATTCTGACCCGCCCATCGCTTGATATGACGGCAGCTGTCCTTGGCGTTCTCAAGGCAGGTGCGGCATTCGTTCCAGTTGATGCGGATTATCCGGATCAGCGTATTGCCTATATGCTGGAAGACTGCGGGGCAGAGGTTCTTCTGATGCAAAAAGGGCTGGCTGCACCATCTTCATTCACAGGTCATGTTCTATTGATAGAAGATGCCGTAGAAGGTGAAGCTCACGATGTTCAGGTTCATATGAAACCAACAGATCTCGCCTATATGATTTACACGTCTGGAACGACAGGACAGCCGAAGGGTGTCATGGTTGAGCACCAGTCCCTTGTGAATCTGGCGTTCTGGCACAATGATGCCTTCCAAGTGACCAATGCGGATCGAACCGCCAAATATGCCGGCTTTGGCTTTGATGCTTCCATTTGGGAAATGTTCCCGACATGGATCGCCGGCGCAGAGCTGCACATCATTGATGAAGCGATTCGTCTCGATATGATCAAGCTCAATACGTATTTCAATGACGAAAATATCACCGTTGCGTTCCTGCCGACCCAGCTATGCGAGCAGTTTATGTCGATGGACAATCATTCCTTGCGTTACTTACTAACAGGCGGAGACAAGCTAAAACAGGTAAAGCCTGTTCCTTATCAACTCGTGAATAACTATGGTCCAACAGAAAACACAGTCGTGGCGACAAGCGGGATCATCAACCCAGATCAAGGCACGCTTCCAATTGGAACAGCGATTGCCAATACCCGTTTTTACATCATGGGTTCGTTATATGACCTCTCGCCGCCAGGCGTACCGGGTGAGCTTGTGATTGCGGGGAAAGGACTGGCACGAGGGTACTGGAATCTTCCAGAGGAAACAGAGAAAAGCTTTGTCCCAGATCCATTTTATTCGGGTGAGCGTATGTACCTGACAGGCGATTTAGTGAAATGGACAGAGGATGGCGAGCTGATCTATCTCGGCAGAAAAGACCATCAGGTCAACATTCGCGGCTTCCGGATTGAGCTGTCAGAAATTGAAGCGCAACTTCTTGCACTTTCGGAAGTCAAAGAAGCAGTTGTGACAACGGTCAAAGATGCCAGCGATCAAGACGCGCTTGCCGCATATGTCATCACAGATGAAGAAATGACTGACCTAAAGGAAAGTCTAAAACGAACGTTGCCAGACTATATGGTCCCTTCATGGATCATCAAGCTAGACCACCTGCCGATGACGGCAAATGGCAAAGTCGATCTAAAGGCATTGCCAGCACCAGATATGGAAGCGAACCAAACGGCATACGAAGCGCCAAGAGATGAAGTGGAAACACTTCTATGCGGTATTTGGGAAGACGTGCTTGGCGTCAGCCAAGTCGGCATTCACGATCACTTCTTCTTCCTTGGAGGAGATTCAATTAAAGGCATCCAAATGGCAAGCAGACTCACACAAGCAGGCTGGAAGCTCGATATGAAACTGCTTTTCCAATACCCAACGATTGCGGAGCTGCGCCCATATATCGAAGAAGCGGACCAACTGACAGCCGACCAATCACCTGTCGAAGGGGAAGTCATTTTCACACCGATTCAGCGCTGGTTCTTTGAACGGAACTTTACGAATCAGCACCATTGGAACCAATCGGTTATGCTCCAAGCGCCAAATGGCTTGGATGAAACCATCGTTCAGCAAGTGTTGGAGCAGCTCATGATCCATCACGATGCGCTGCGAATGGTGTATCCGCTTGAAGAAGGACGCGTGATCCAGCGTCATCGAAAAATCGAAGAAAACTTGGTAACTGTTGATGTAATGGAAGTACGAGGGGAACTGTCGCAGCAAATCCAGCAGGTAGAAAAGCTGGCAAATGAAGTGCAAGCGAGTATATCGCTAGCGGAAGGACCTTTAGTAAAGCCAGCCATTTTCCGAACGGATCAAGGGGATCATTTACTGCTCGCTGTACATCATCTTGTCATCGATGGTGTGTCATGGCGTATTTTCCTTGAAGATTTTATGGCTCTTTATGAACAGTCGAAGCGCGGGGAAATCCTGACACTTCCTGAAAAAACACACTCTTTCCAAGAATATGCCCAGAAGCTGACGGAATACGCGATGTCAGATGAGTTGCTGTCGGAAAGAGCTTATTGGAAAAAGGTGCTTGCGCATCCCGTTACACCAATTCAAAAGGATCATGTGACAGAGGATCAGAGGATGCTTCATACACAGACCATTCGTTTTACATTGTCTGAGGAGGAAACACGCAGTCTGCTGACAGATGTACATGAAGCATATCAAACAGACATCAATGATATTTTGCTGACAGCACTCGGATTGTCTATGAAAGAGTGGACAGGAGAAGACAGACACTTTATTCATCTTGAAGGACACGGAAGAGAGAACATCCTCCCTGCGGTCAATGTATCACGGACGATTGGCTGGTTTACAAGTATGTACCCTGTGTTACTGGATATGTCGCATGCAGACGATCTTTCTTATCAGATTAAGCATTTGAAAGAGGAGCTCAGGCACATTCCGAACAAGGGAATCGGCTACGGCATATTAAAATATTTAACCCCTGACAAGATGAAGGAAGATATCTCATTCGATCTCGCGCCAGATATCAGCTTCAACTATCTTGGTCAGTTTGATGAACAGATCAGCGGTGAGTTAAACCGCTCAACGTGGCATCCAGGACAATCGCTGAGTCCTGAATCAGAGAAACCTCATGCACTTGATATTGTTGGTTTCGTCGAACAAGCTATGCTCCATGTGACAATTTCTTATCATCATCTTGAATTTGAAGAACGTACGATGGAACAATTCAAGGACCTTCTTGAAAAGAATGTGAAGGCGCTGATCTCACATTGTGTATCACAGGAAGAAACCCAGATGACACCTAGTGATGTAGGGGATGAAGATCTCACGATGGATGAACTTGAAAAGCTAATGGATATATTTTAAGCAAACGAAGAGGTGGACATATGAGCAAGCAGAAGATTCAAAAGGTATATCCTTTAACACCCATGCAGGAGGGCATGCTGTATCATGCCATGCTAGACCCTAATTCCTCCTCTTATTTCACACAGCTTGAGCTTGGAATAAGCGGAGAGTTTGATCACGCTCTTTTTGAAAAAAGTCTCAATGAGCTCATACGGACATATGACATTCTCCGTACAGCCTTTGTTTATCAACAATTACAAAAGCCTCGTCAGGTTGTACTTGCTGAACGTCATCTCGATGTGTATAGAGAGGATCTATCACATCTGAATCATCAAGAGCAGCAAATGGTATTGGATCAATATAAAAAACAAGTGAGAAAGCAAGGATTTCACTTAACAAATGATCTGTTATTGAAGGTCGCTGTTTTTCAACTCAATGAAACAAACTGGCATCTGATTTGGAGCAACCATCACATCATCATGGATGGCTGGTCCATGGGTGTTTTAATGAAAAAATTGTTTCATTACTATGAATCTTTTCGGAACGGTCGAACGCCGGATCGCTCACAAGGGAAGCCTTATGCAGATTATATCCAGTGGCTTGGAAAGCAAAATAAACAAGAAGCGGAAAGCTATTGGCTAAAGCGTCTAGATGGAGCGGTTCAGCATCAAGGGCTGCTACAGCAAAAAGAAGCGAATGGGCAATACGACCATCAGGAATGGACGTTTACATGGGATGCTCAAACGGTACAAGCCATTCAAAATGTAGCAAGACAATGCCAAGTGACAGCCCCGAACCTGTTTCAGGCTGTCTGGTCTGTTCTTTTAGCCACCTATCATGCAACTGATGATGTCACATTCGGCACCGTTGTATCGGGCAGACCTCCAAGTGTATCTGGAATTGAGCGCATGGCAGGGCTGTTTATCAATACGATACCCGTTCGAGTGACATTGGATCAGAAGCAGACGTTTAAACAGTTGTTTCAAAAGGTTCAGCAGCATGCACTAGAAGCGGAAAACTATGATTTTATGCCGCTTTATGACATTCAGCAGAAGACAACTGCTGGAGGGCAGCTCTTTGATCATTTGGTTGGGTTTGAGAACTATCCTTTAGATCAGGAGCTGTCTGGTGACACCATGTCTGCACGTCTTGGTTTTTCCATTGATGTAAAGGACGGATTTGAACAAACGAATTTTGATCTAAATGTCCTTGTGTATCCAGGTGAAACGTGGACATTGAAAATCAAATACAACGCCATAGCTTTTGAAGAAAAGGTCATTGAAAACATATCAAAACATCTGACCAATCTCATGAAGCAAATCACCAAAAACCCTGATGTACGCCTTCATGACGTGACATGTATCACGGAAGAAGAGAAGCGACAGATAAAAGCGTGGAATCAGACGGAGCGAGATTATCCGAAGCATCTGTCTATTCCTGAGCTGCTCAATGAACGTATGAAGGCGCAGCCTGACCATCTAGCACTAGTTGAAGGCGACCGAACATTTACGTACGAGGAGCTTGGACAAGAAATCCGTCGTTTAGCTGGCAGTCTTATTGAAAAAGGCGTACAGCCCGGGGATGCTGTGGCGGTGTATATGAACCGATCAGCTGATGCGGTAATCGCCATCTTAGCAGTTCTACACGCAGGGGCAGCTTATGTACCGATTGACCCTTCCCAGCCTGAGGAGAGAATCCGATGGATGCTTGAAGATAGCGGCGCATCCATTTTGCTTCATGCTGATAGTCCGCCGTCAGTTGATGAACAGATCAGGGCTGTACATGTGACGAGTAAGCCTCATCACTCACACATGGATGTATCAATCAGGACGTCTCCATCTCACTTGGCGTATATCATGTATACATCGGGGTCAACTGGACAGCCAAAAGGAGTTCAAATTGAGCATCAGCATATTGTGAGATTGGCTTGCTCTCAGGAGAAATTAGGCTTGACCAAGTCGGATCGTATGGCACATACAGGTGCCGTCAGCTTTGACGCCATTACCTTTGAAATCTTTACCACGCTGCTGGGTGGAGCGACACTGTATCCTGTTGACCGCGATACTTTATTGGATATTCATCAATTCGAACGATTTATCCAAACACATCAGATCACGACGCTCTTTTTAACGACTGGATTATTTAATCAGCTCGCTCAACAGCGACCGCAAATATTCAAAGGGTTAACCACATTAATTACAGGCGGTGACGTGATTAATGTGAAGAGTGCGGAGCTCGTGAAACAGCATCATCCAGCACTTGTTTTACTGAATGCCTATGGCCCAACAGAAAATACAACCATCTCGACCATTTACGAAGTAAGAGGAGATGAAACGGGTCCGATTCCAATTGGTCAGCCGATCAATCATTCGTCGGCTTATATTTTAGATGATGATCAAAGATTGCAGCCAATTGGAGCGCCAGGAGAGCTGTATGTTGGCGGAGATGGTGTCGCAAGAGGGTATTTCCATCGTCCAGATTTGACCAATCAAGTATTCTTGGCAGATCCTTTTAAGCCGTCAGGCCGTTTGTATCGAACAGGGGATTTGGCTCGGTATGACGCAGATGGCCAGATCGAATTCCTCGGACGGACAGATGATCAAGTGAAAATTCGAGGCTTCCGTATTGAGCTTGGTGAAATTGAAACAGTACTTCAGCAAAAAGCGGGCATAGATGATGCGGTTGTGCTTGTCCATTCATTTTCCACAGATGAAAAGGAAATCACGGCTTACTTTACAGGGACAATGACAGAAGAAGAAGTGCGAGATGTATTTAATCAAGAGCTGCCAGCTTATATGGTGCCGCACCATGTGATGAAGTTGAATGCTTTTCCGCTCACATCGAACGGCAAGGTAGATCGAAAAGCTTTACCAAAGCCGGACGAAGCCTATCAGGAGAAAAAGGAAATCATTCCGCCTGAGACGGAGACAGAAAAGGCACTCGCTCAAATTTGGGAGGAGCTTCTTGGAAAAACGGTAGGAGCAGATGAACATTTCTTCATGGCTGGCGGGCATTCTCTCAAAGCGATGATGATGTCTGCGAAGATTCAAGAGGTGCTTCAAAAAGAAGTGCCGATTCAAGTGATTTTTGAGAAGCCGACGATTCGTTCATTAGCGGCATATATCGATCAGGATGGTCAAGAAGAAATGGGGCATCCGATTTTACCAGCAGAGCAGGCGGACGAGTATCCGGTATCACCAGCTCAGCGCCGTTTATATATTTTGCAGACACTCGAACCAGACAGCACGAATTATCATATTCCAATCGTCTTAACACTAGAAGGGACACTCGAATATCAGCGGCTCAAATCAGCGTTCGATCAGTTGATCCAAACGCACGAAATCCTAAGAACGAGTTTTCATATGAATGGAGAAGACATTGTTCAAAGAGTGAATGATTGGACGGCATTTGATCTTCCCGTTCATGATGTCAAGGAAGAAGAGGCGGAAGCATTTCTTTCTGAACAGCAATCTCCATTTGATTTAACTGCTGCGCCTTTATTACGAGCCCAGTTGTTGAAGGTCAGTGAAAACCGTCATCTTCTTGTCTTGGAAGCACATCATCTCATTACAGATGGCAGCTCCATGAAAACGTTTATACAAGATTTGGCGAAGGCCTATGATGGAGAAGCTCTTGCAGAAAGAGTCATTCATTATAAAGATTACGCTGTCTGGCAGTTAAGTGAAGAAGAGACGGAGAAACAGAAGGAGCATGAAGCCTATTGGCTGAAGCAATTCGAAGGAGAATTGCCAGTATTAGAGCTGCCAACTGATTATTCGCGTCCAGCGGAGCGTGATTTTTCAGGAGAACGATTCATGTTTGGCTGTGATCAAGTGACGACTCAGCGGATTCATGACCTGCTTCAGAAAACAGATACGACCATGTACATGTTCTTGTTATCTGCTTTTCAAGTGCTGCTTGCCACCTATAGCGGGCAGGAAGATATCATCGTTGGTTCCCCTGTTGCAGGACGGACACATCCTGATATACAGGACATGCCGGGGATGTTTATCAACACCGTTGCGATGCGCGGAAAACCAGAGCAAACGAAAACATTTTTACAGCTGCTTGAAGAAATAAAAGAAACGAGTGTTGACGCTTTTGCTCATCAAAGCTATCCGCTCGAAGAGTTAATTGCACGTCTTCCGCTAGATCGTGATACAACCCGAAGCCCGCTCTTTAGCGTGTCATTTAACATGCAGAACATGGAGGTTCCCGTACTAAAGCTCGGCGATCTGCACATTTCGCCTTATGCCATTCAGCATCATTCAGTCAAATTTGACTTGTCTCTAGAAGCATTTGAACGAGAGGGAGCATTAAAGCTGAGCTTTGACTATGCAGCGGCGTTATTTAAAGAAGAGACGGTCCGCAGATTCGGAACTCATCTTCTAGCGATTATTCGTGAAGCGGTCCAACACCCGGAGAAACAGATCGGCTTGCTCCGTATCCTTGATCAGCATGAGCGAATAGAGCGGTTGGAGAAAAAAGACGAAGTGCAAACAAATCGTCATGAGCCTTTCCATGTCCAATTTTCACGTCAGGCAAAGGAAACACCAGATGCCATTGCGGTGATGGATGATCAACGGAAGCTCACTTACCGCGAGCTAGAAGACATGTCAAATGCGCTTGTCATTGAACTAAAGATACGAGGCGTCGAGAAAGAAAAGACTGTAGCGCTGATTCTTGACCGCTCTGTCTATGTCATCGTTTCAATGCTTGGTGTGATGAAAGCGGGTGGTGCATTTGTACCAATTGATCCGGCCTTCCCTGCGGAACGTATCAATTACACATTAGAAGATTCAGGTGCACAAGTGATCGTAACAAATGAGTCTCTTGCAGGGGCCTATCAACATCACAAGTCGATTCAAGTTCTGCAGGTTGAAAAAGCAGTACTTCAAAGCCGCACGCTAGATTTGCCGGAAGCATCAGCTGATCAACTTGCGTATGTGATTTACACATCTGGGACAACAGGAAAACCGAAGGGTGTTCAGCTCACGCATCGTAATCTATCACACTACGTGAACTGGCTGACAAATGAGGTGACATTGCAAGAATGCGATCGGACGGCACTGCTTTCTTCTTATGCATACGATCTTGGTTACACAAGCATTTTCCCTGTCTTAAAGGCAGGAGGAACACTGTATGTGCCTCGTGAAGATGTGTATACAGACCCGGTTCGACTCATGCGTTTAATTGATGAACAAGAGCTGACTTATATCAAAATGACACCATCCTTATTTCATATGATAGCAGATTCGAAGGAACATGCATTTAACGCTTTACGCCTTGTCATACTTGGAGGGGAACCAATTGTCTCTGAGGATGTGGAAACATTTATGGAACAGCATCCATGTGTGGCTGTCATGAACCACTACGGCCCGACAGAGACAACCATTGGGGCTGTGACCAAGCTGATTACAAAGCAAGAGCTAGGCACACTCAAGGATCGCTCTGTGATCGGACAGCCAATTGCTCACACAAGAGCGCTCGCACTCAATCGTCAGCAACGCCTCGTCCCATATGGTGCACCTGGAGAGCTTTATATATCAGGGGAAGGTGTATCGAGAGGGTATTTGAATCAGCCTGAATTAACGGCAGAGCGTTTTCTAGAAAATCCGTATTATCCTGAAGAGCGGATGTATCGTACAGGAGATTTGGTCAGACAGCATGAAAATGGAGACATTGAGTTTCTCGGAAGAATAGATGATCAGGTGAAAATTCGCGGGTATCGTATTGAAAAGCAAGAAATTGAGTATGCCGCACGTGCACGATTATCCATTCCAGAGGTGTATGTCAAAGTACTTTATATGTCCCGTTTACCAGAGCTTGCACTTTATTACACATCGCCTGAACCAATTGGAACACTGACGTTTAGAGAAAAGCTTGCGGAGACACTGCCGGATTATATGATCCCAACGTACTTTGTCAAAGTCGACCACATCCCGCTTACTCAAAACGGAAAGGTAGATGCGAAGTCTCTGCCGCTTCCGCACGAGGTGCATATGAATCGCGCGGTGCATGTAGCACCAGAAACGGCACTTGAGCAGACACTTTGCGATATTTGGTCAGAAGTACTTGGGGTTGAACAAATAGGTGTTCATGATCACTTCTTTGAATTGGGAGGTCATTCCCTCAAAGGCATGGTGCTCATATCGAAAATGCAAGCCAAGCTGAACAAACATGTGCCGCTCAAAGTCCTTTTTGAAAAGCCAACGATACGGGCGATGGCAGCTTATTTAGAAGAAGTGAATTCCTCGGACATGACATCCATTCAACCGGCGGAGAAGCAAGATTTCTATCCTGTCTCTTCTGCTCAAAAGCGGATGTATGTATTGCAGCAGCTGCATCCAGAAGCAGTGACTTACCATATGCCTGCCGTATTGATGATGGAAGGCAGTCTTGATGTAAAACAGCTAGAAGAAGCGCTGCAGGCTTTGATCGAACGACATGAATCATTGCGTACAGCCTTTGTAGAAATTGACGGCGTACCCGTTCAAAAAGTCTATCGCCGAGTGCCGTTTACGTTAGAGGTGGTTGAAGTAGAGAACGGTCATGAGCAACCTGTCATAGACGCATTCATCACCCCATTCTCATTACATCAAGCACCATTAATGAGGGCAAAGGTGGCGAAGCTTTCTGATGAGAAATATGTGTTCATGATGGATATGCACCATATCATCGCAGATGGTGTCACACGCAGTCTGCTCATTCAAGAATTGGCAAAGCTGTATGAGAAAAAGACGTTACCACCAGTTCAGCTGCACTACAAGGATTATGCGGTATGGCAGCAGGAAGAAAAGCAGCAAGCGCTGCTTGAGAAACAGCGTCAGTATTGGCTGGAGCAATACGCAGAGCCTCCTGAAGATTTGGCACTGCCACTTGATTTTCCGCGTCCTCATGTACAGTCATTTGAAGGAGACCGAGTCGATAGATGGTTATCTCCTGAGAAGGTGCAGACCATTAAAGCACTCATGGCTGATAAAGGTGTGAGCATGAACATGGTCATGCAAACGGCATTTGCCATTTTCCTTTCCAAATTAACCGGGCAGACAGATATCGTCATAGGCGCTGTTACAGCGGGACGTACGCATGCTTCAATCGAACGGGTTCCAGGCATGTTTGTGAATACACTGGCTCTTCGACATGAAGTACAGCTCGAGGAAACGACAGCACAATTGCTTGAAAAAATGAAAGATCGAAGCCTATCAGCCTATGAACATCAAGAATTTCCGTTTGAGGAATTGGTGGCACAGTTAGATCTTCCGAAAGACACGAGCCGCAATCCATTGTTTAGTGTCATGCTGACAACGGATGACCGTGACATGACGTTACCGAATCTAAATGGACTCAAGCTTTCGCAAAAACAGCAAGAGACAGCTCATGCAAAATTTGATGTAACGCTCGGTGTATTTGAAGAACAAGATCAAGTGGGCGTACGCTTTGAGTATGCAACGGCGCTGTTTAAAAAGAAGACCATTCAGCGTTGGAGTCGATATTTTGAACAAATCATAGACGAGATGCTGGTGAAGCTAAATGAACCAATTTCATCGCTTTCGATCTTAAATGAAGAGGAAAAACAAGAGCTGATCAATGAATGGTCAGGTCCTGTGCTAAATGTACCGTCAGATCAAACCATTCATAAACTGATCGAGGCTAAAGCATTTGAAGCACCGCACCAAAAAGCGGCAACCTTCCGAGGAACGAGCTGGACGTATGAAGAGCTGAACAATCGGGCAAATACAGTCGCTTCAAAACTCATCTCAAACGGCATAAAACGAGGAGACCGCGTCGGTATTCTGACCCGCCCATCGCTTGATATGACGGCAGCTGTCCTTGGCGTTCTCAAGGCAGGTGCGGCATTCGTTCCAATTGATGCGGATTATCCGGATCAGCGTATTGCTTACATGCTGGAAGACTGCGGGGCAGAGGTTCTCCTCATGCAAAAAGGGCTGGCTGCACCATCTTCATTCACAGGTCATGTTCTATTGATAGAAGATGCGGTAGAAGGCGAAGCACAAGACATTCATGTTCATGTCAAACCAACTGATCTCGCCTATATGATTTACACGTCTGGAACGACAGGACAGCCGAAGGGTGTCATGGTTGAGCACCAGTCCCTTGTGAATCTTGCGTTCTGGCACAATGATGCCTTCCAAGTGATCAATGCGGATCGAACCGCCAAATATGCCGGCTTTGGCTTTGATGCCTCCATTTGGGAAATGTTCCCGACATGGATCGCCGGCGCAGAGCTGCACATCATTGATGAAGCGATTCGTCTCGATATGATCAAGCTCAATGCGTATTTCAATGACGAAAATATCACCATTGCATTCCTGCCGACCCAGCTATGCGAGCAGTTTATGTCGATGGACAATCATTCCTTGCGTTACTTACTAACAGGCGGAGACAAGCTAAAACAGGTAAAGCCTGTTCCTTATCAACTCGTGAATAACTATGGTCCAACTGAAAACACAGTCGTGGCGACAAGCGGGATCATCAACCCAGATCAAGGCACGCTTCCAATTGGAACAGCGATTGCCAATACCCGTTTTTACATTATGGGTTCGTTATATGACCTCTCGCCGCCAGGCGTACCGGGTGAGCTTGTGATTGCGGGGAAAGGACTGGCAAGAGGGTACTGGAATCTTCCAGGGGAAACAGAGAAAAGCTTTGTCCCAGATCCATTTTATCCAGGTGAGCGTATGTACCTGACAGGCGATTTAGTGAAATGGACAGAGGATGGCGAGCTGATCTATCTCGGCAGAAAAGACCATCAGGTCAACATTCGCGGCTTCCGGATTGAGCTGTCAGAAATTGAAGCGCAGCTTCTTGCACTTTCGGAAGTCAAAGAAGCAGTTGTGACAACGGTCAAAGATGCCAGCGATCAAGACGCGCTTGCCGCATATGTCATCACAGATGAAGAAACGACTGACCTAAAGGAAAGTCTAAAACGAACGTTGCCAGACTATATGGTCCCTTCATGGATCATCAAGCTAGACCACCTGCCGATGACGGCAAATGGCAAAGTCGATCTAAAGGCATTGCCAGCACCCGATATGGAAGCGAACCAAACGGCATACGAAGCGCCAAGAGATGAAGTGGAAACACTTCTATGCGGTATTTGGGAACACGTGCTTGGCGTCAGCCAAGTCGGCATTCACGATCACTTCTTCTTCCTTGGAGGAGATTCAATTAAAGGCATCCAAATGGCAAGCAGACTCACACAAGCAGGCTGGAAGCTTGATATGAAGCTATTATTCCAGTATCCAACCATTGCCGAGCTGCGCCCATATATCGAAGAAGCTGATCAACTGACAGCCGACCAATCACCTGTCGAAGGGGAAGTCATGTTAACACCGATTCAGCGCTGGTTCTTTGAACGGAACTTTACAAGTCAGCACCATTGGAATCTCTCGATGATGCTTCATGCGCCAAATGGGTTTGACCTTTCGATGACAGAACAAGTGATGCAGAAATTACTTTCACATCATGATGCACTGCGTATGGTATACAGGCAAGAAAATGGCAGCATCCTGCAATACAACCAGCGGGAGCTTACAGAGCCGATTGCGATAATTTCTCATGATGTCTCTAAAGAGAACGACGTGAAAAAAGCCATTTCCACCTATGCCAACGAGTATCAGCGTCAGTTGAACCTCGAAACAGGTCCGCTCATGAAAGTGATCTGTTTCCGTGCAAAAGATGGCGATCACTTACTCATCGTGACACACCATCTTGTCATTGATGGTGTCTCATGCCGAATTTTACTAGAGGACTTTATGTCTCTTTATCAACAGGCAGCCCAAGGACAAACGCTCGTCCTGCCGCCCAAAACCCACTCCTTTAAAGAATGGGCAGAGGCGATCGAACGATACGCACAGTCCAAGCCGTTAAAAAGCCAAAGTGAGTACTGGAATGAGATTGACAGGACGCCAATCACCACTTTACCTGTTGATCGTGAAGTAACGAAAAGAAAAGTTGCGCAAACAAAGGCAGTACAGATGCAGCTTTCAGAGTCCGAAACCGAGCATCTTTTGACCGACATTCATCTACCGTACACAACGGAAATGAACGATATTCTTCTATGTGCGCTCGGTCTTGCTGTTCAGGAGTGGACAGGTGAGTCCCATGTACATGTGCAGCTTGAAGGTCATGGAAGAGAGGATATTTTATCAGGACTGGATGTCTCCCGCACGGTTGGATGGTTTACGAGTATGTATCCAGTCGTACTGAAAGCAAAGCCGGATCAGACCATAGCTGAGACTATTAAAGGAACGAAAGAGATGCTGCGGCGTGTCCCGAATAAAGGGATCGGCTACGGGATTTTAAAATACCTCACAGCCACTGAATCGTCAGGACAGCATGTACAACCTGAAATCAGCTTGAACTATCTGGGGCAGATTGATCAAGAAGTGACGACAGAACTCTTTAGACCGTCCGCCTATGATATGGGACGACAAGCAAGCCCTGATTCAGAAGCTGTCTATAAGCTGAATCTCAGTGGTCTTGTTCAACATAATCGATTCATGATGTCGTGTTCCTATTGTACAGATGAATATGAGGAACAAACGATACAGCAGTTCATGGCATTGTTGAAAGAAAAAATCCAATCCATCATGACTCATTGTTTAGCGCAGCACGAACGAGAATTTACGCCAAGTGATTTCTCTGCTGGTGACCTTGAAATGGATGAAATGGATGACATTTTTGACATGCTTGAGGAGAAATTGACTTAGCAACATGAGATCAGACATAAAAACGGGAAGGGAGGATGAAATAGATGAGTTCATTTAAAAGGGATCAAGTTCAAGACATGTATTATCTGTCACCGATGCAAGAAGGCATGCTGTTTCATACCCTCCATCACCAAGAAAAGGGCTTTTATGTAGAGCAAATGGATATGAACGTAAAAGGCACACTGCGTCATGACTTACTTGAGAAAAGCATGAATGTCATCGTGGAGCGGTACGATATTTTTCGTACCGTATTTCTCCACGAAAAAGTGAAGCGCCCTGTCCAAGTTGTACTGAAGAAACGTCCTTTTACGCTTGATGTGGTGGACATGCAGAAGCTTTCTGAAGATGAACAGCTTGTACGTATTGAGACATTTAAACAACAGGATCAGCTGAGAGGATTTGACCTTTCGAAGGATGCGCTCATGCGGGCAACTGTTTTCCAAACGGGCCCTGCCAGCTATCGCTGGATATGGAGCTATCACCATATCCTTCTTGATGGCTGGTGCTTTGGGCTTGTGGTGCAGGAGCTATTTGCGATTTATCATGCCCTTTTGCATGATATCCCTTACAAGCTGGAACCGGTTAAACCGTACAAAGAATATATTCAATGGCTGGAAAAACAAGATAAACAAGCATCACTTCAATACTGGCAGCAATCTTTAGCTGGGTTTGATGGACAATCTACCTTTAAAGAACAGAGAAAGCAAACGAATGAACACGAATTAGGCGAATTGGAATGGTCGATGAGCAAGGGAGAAACGGCTGCTTTATCAGAGTTAGCGTTCCAGCAAAATGCGACGTTAAGCAGTGTCCTTCAATCAGTCTGGTCAATTTTATTGAGCAGATATCAGCGTTCAAATGATGTGCTGTTTGGCACGGTTGTGTCGGGGCGTCCGGCAGATTTGGCTGGTGTTGACAGAATGGTTGGCTTGTTCATTAATGTCATCCCAAGAAGAATTCAGCTGACAGATGACATGACATTCCGTTCTCTTCTGTCAGTAACGCAGCAGCAGTCTCTTGCGGCCGAGCCGCACCAATACATTCCAATTTATGATATTCAGGCAAAGACAGGTCATCAGCCACTCATGGATCATATTGTCGTGTTTGAAAATGTCCCAGCCGCAAAGAAGGAAGAGCAAGAGGAGCGGTTAGGATTTACTGTGGAAAACATGAATGTGTATGAAAAATCGAACTATGATCTCAATTTGCTGGCATCACCAGGAGAACAATTGCAATTGAAGCTGGCCTTTAATCAAAAAGCATTTGATCCTCAATTTGTTCAACGGTTAAAGGAACAGCTGAGTCTATTGATGAAGGAGGCGGTCAAACATCCTGATCAATCGGTTCATACACTTACACTTGTCACAAAACAGGAAAAGCAGCTGATTCTTGAGGAATGGAATGCGCCCGAGCTTGAGCATGACCAGCTGTATTTGTCGAAATGGTTTGAGCATAATGTCCGCAAACAGCCGAATGCGGTCGCATTATCAGCAGGTGAGCACACGATGACATATGCGGAGCTGAATGAACAAGCCAACCGATTGGCAAGACATTTGCAAAAAAATGGGGTCACGCATCAAACGGTCATCGCCATTTTAGCGGGCCGCACACCTGAACTGATTGTCAGTCTGCTTGCTGTCTTAAAAGCAGGTGCAATCTATGTGCCAATTGATCCCGATTATCCAGAAAGCCGCATTCAATACATGCTTAAAGACAGCGCAGCAACGCATCTACTGACTCACTCATCCTTTATCGGTCAAGTGAAGGCACTTGCGTTTGATGGAACGTATCTGTTTGCAGATGATCAAGAAATTTCACTGATGAGCTCAGAGAATCTGCCGCTTGAAGCAGGCTTACACGATACGGCTTACATCATGTATACGTCTGGTACAACAGGTCAGCCAAAAGGCATTATGACGACCCATTCGAATATTGCCCGGGTGGTCAAAAATACAAACTACTTAACCATTTCAGAAACAGATACACTGCTGTCACTATCCAACAGCGTATTTGATGGCTTTACATTTGATGTGTATGGCGCACTTTTAAACGGAGCGAAGCTTGTCTTGCCGAAAAAAGAGACCATTTTAAACATGGGCGAGCTGACGGGATTGATTAAAAGGGAAAATATTTCTGTCATGTTTGTTCCGACAGCATTATTTAATCTCCTCGTTGATGAAGAAACCGACTGGATGCGCAGTGTGCGCAAGGTGCTGTTTGGTGGAGAGCGGGCATCAGTCCAGCATGTGAGGAAAGCCTTTGCTGTTATGGGGAAAGGCAGACTCATCAATGTCTACGGCCCAACCGAATCAACAGTATTCGCCACTTATTATCCAGTCGATGAGGCTCTGCCGATGGAAGCGCGTTCGATTCCAATCGGAAAGCCGCTCAACCAGACGGGTGCTTATATATTGAGTCAGCACGGACAGCTTCAGCCGATTGGAATGGTCGGAGAGCTTTGTCTGAGCGGCAAAGGGCTTGCAAAGGGGTATTTGAATCGTCCTGATCTGACGAAACAAGCCTTTATCACGCATCCATTCGCTGCGGGAGAAAGGCTGTATCGTACAGGAGACTTGGCTTATTTTCGAGCGGACGGTTTGATTGAGTATGCGGGCAGAGTGGATGATCAGGTGAAAATTCGCGGTCATCGAATTGAGCTGACAGAAATTGAAGCCCACCTTCTCATGCATCCAGGTGTAAAACAAGCGGCCCTTATAGCTGATCAGCATAACACGCAGCATACAAGGCTGCTTGCCTATATGACGTGTGAGGAGGAGTGGAAGGATAAACTCAATGTGATCAGGTCAGGGCTAAAGGAAAAACTTCCGGCTTACATGCAGCCTCATGAACTGATCAGACTTGAGAAAATGCCACTTACGCCAAATGGAAAGGTTGATAAACGTCAGCTGCCAAAGCCAGAGGTGCCTCAAGGAAACCGTCATGTGAAGCTTCCGGTAAATGAGGTAGAACAAAAGCTGCTTGTGATGTGGCGGGAAGTGCTTGAAAGAGAAGATATCAGCACAGATGACCATTTCTTTGAGCTTGGCGGGCATTCATTAAAAGCGATGTCGCTTTTATCTAAGGTGACAAAGGAATTTGATGTTCAAGTGCCTATTCACTTGCTGTTTGAGACACCTACCATTGAAGCAGTCAGCCGTTATATTCAACAGCAGGATCAGGAAGCTGCAGGCTATCTTGTATTCAATGAATCTCAAACGCCAACAGTCTTTGCTCTACCACCATTACCGGGCTATGGCTTTATCTATCAGGAAGCCGCAAAAACGCTTGATGGTATTCGTTTTATCGCCTTTGACTTTATTGAAGCTGATCACCGAATCACGCAATACGTTCAGCATATCCAGCACCTTCAGCCTGAAGGACCACTGACTTTGATGGGTTACTCTGGCGGGTGCTACCTAGCATTTGAGCTTGTTCAATCGCTCGAACAAGCAGGGCGGACCGTCGAAAAGGTCATCATGATCGATTCGTATAAGAAAATAGGAGAAAGTGATTTAGAAGGACGATCCATTGATGACGATATCGCCGCGATCGTCCATCAGTCGAAGCAAAGTGAACTTGCCCAAGCGGAGCTCATTCAAGACGAGCTTGCTCAAAAAACGAGGGCTTACTATGAAGCTTTTGTTAAGGGGGTGAACCAAGGAGAGATACACGCAGACATTGACTTTATCCAATCCGAAGAGCATATTGCGATACCAGAATGGATGGATAAATGGGAAACTGCGACGACCGGCGCTTATCGAGAATTTCAAGGCTTTGGTCAGCACGCCGACATGTTCAAAAACAAAGAATGTGCCGTCCGAAATGCACAGCTCATTAAAGAAATAGTCCATCATAAAAATAGAGAAACAGTCTTGTAAACTTTAGATGAGGCAGGGGTGCACACTGGCAGCCCTGCCTGACAAAAAAGGGAAGGAACTCATATGAAACCATCAACCATCAATCAATCGAATGTACATGAATCAATGGATACGATTTTACAAGATGTACAGAATACCATTTTACAAACCAACGAAATCGAACGCTTCGCTGTTTTTTCTCGTGAAAAAACCATTCGACCTCGGCCATATCACCTCTCTCATTTATTTCTAGACCATCACATGGAGCAGGAGGCCGCAGCTGAATGGATACAAACGCAAATGGCTTCACCTGTTTTAGCAGACATGCCCCCAGCCATTTCCTATGGAGGGGATATAGATGTTCGTGCAGGAGCTCAAACCTTGCAGGACGCTCTAACTGAGGCAGCCAAATCAACAAATGGGCTGACTTATATCATCAATAGTGAAAATGAGCTCACGCAATCCTACGCGCAGTTGAAGGAGGATGCCGAGCGGGTGCTGACGGGTTTAAGAGCACTAGGCCTTGAGCCGGGAGATCCTGTGTTCTTTCAATTTTCATCGAATCATGCGATGGTCACGGCTTTTTGGGCATGTGTATTAGGCGGATTTGTCCCAACACTTGTATCGGCAGCCCCGACCTATCGGGAAATGAATGCCTCAGTGAAGAAGCTTCATCACGCTTGGAACCTGCTGGAGCATCCGCTCATTCTCACGGATGATTCGCTGATTGATGAGGTGCAAGGCTTAGCTTTACTGTGGCATACAGATCAATTACGTGTTGCAGCCGTTGAACCAATGCTTACTTTAGAAAGAGATCTAGAAGCACATCCAGTCACGCCTGATGATTCCGTCTTTTTTATCTTAACGTCTGGAAGTACGGGGATGCCCAAATGCGTAGAGCATTCTCATAGAAGTGTGTTGGCGAATGTCAAAGGAACGGTTGCAGCCAATGGGTTTACACAAGAAGATGTCTCGTTAGACTGGATGCCATTAGATCATATTGGCGGCATTGTCATGTTCCATCTTGTCAATGTGTACACAGGCTGTGAGCAGATTCGGGCAAGAACAGATGACTTCATCGCTCAGCCGCTGCGCTGGCTTGACTGGATGGACCGTTATCGTGCAACGAAGACATGGGCACCTAACTTCGCATTTGCGATGATCAATGATTATGAGAAAGAAATCTCTTCAGGGTCTTGGGATCTTTCTTCCATGTCGTGCATGATCAATGGGGCAGAAGCGGTCGTACCGAAGACGATCCACCGGTTTTTACACTTGCTCGCTCCGCACGGCTTAAAAGGAGACGTCATCAGACCGGCTTTCGGCATGTCAGAAATCTCATCAGCCGTTGTCTTCTCTTTTGCGATTGAGCGGGGAGATGAAAACAGCGGGGTTCTGACCTTTGAGGAAACATCGCTGACAGAGCAGCTAAGACCAGCGGATGCACGCGACACTGGAACCGTCAGCTTTACAGAGTTGGGGAAACCGATTCCAGGTATCACGATTCGTATCGTCAACCATGAGCATGAGCTTCTTCCTGAAGATCATATTGGCAGCGTGCAAATCAAAGGGCCGACGACAATGAAGGGCTATTACAAGAATGACGAAGCGAATGAAGAGGTTTTTCAAACAGAGGGCTGGTTCCACACGGGTGATTTAGGTTTTCTGCATGAAGGAAAGCTGACATTAACTGGTAGGGAAAAAGACATGATCATCATCAACGGGAAAAATTATCACAACTATGAAATTGAAGCCATGGCAGAGGAAGTACCCGGCGTAGAAACAAGCTTTGTGGCTGCTTGCTCCGTGCGAATGGAGGCATCTGCATCCGATGAACTGATTCTCTTTTTTACACCGAAGCTGTATGAGCCTGCTTATATCATGAGGGCTAGCCAGCACATCAAAACCCATATTGCAACAAAAATGGGTCTTTCTGCACCAAGGGTTATTCCTGTCCAAAAGCATGCCTTTCCGAAAACAAGCTCTGGAAAAATAGAAAGGGCACAGCTCAAGACAAGGTGGCAGGAAGGAGAATTTGACGAAATCATTAAGGAACTGGACATCAGACTTGAAAATGAACACACCTTGCCTGATTGGAGTTATCAAAAGAAGTGGACACCCGCTCCGCTTCATAAAACTGAAAAGCAAACAGCAGGGGATACAGTGATCTTTGCGGATGCATTAGGTCTGGCAGATCAATTGAAATCCCTATCAAACAATGAACAAACCTATATTACGGTTGAACCGGGTCAAGCATTCACACAACTCACACATACTCACTTCATCATCCACCCGAATCGGCCGTCAGACTACGAACAACTCTTTGAGGCGCTCCGTTCGTATGGCGTTTCGGTGAAACAAATCATTCACCTTTGGAACTACACAAACAAGGAAGACACACTTCAAGCAGCAATGGCGAAGGAAGCGCAGAAAATTGGCAGCATGAGTGCATTATATACAACAAAAGCGATTGCCGCCTATGAGGAACCTGTAGAGATCACTTTTGTCTCCGCTCATGCGATGAATCTGCCAGAAGATCAAACACATCATGTGGAAAAAGCAACGACAGCAGGATTGATGACAGCTGTACAGCATGAGTGGCCGTTTCTCAAGGTGCGGTGTCTTGATTTTTCTCTGACAGAATCGGCTGACCGTTCCCATGCATCAGCGATCATGACAGAGCTTACACAGGACACAAGCTGTCATATTGCTGCTTACCGCGAAGGTGTTCGTTATATTCCTCTTTTAACGCCGATTCATCTAGAAAGAGAGCAAAAGAGGAAGACACCACCATTTGAATCAACCGGGCTTTACGTGATGACAGGCGGGCTTGGCGGAATAGGACGGATGCTAAGTGAACATCTTCTGACGTCCTATCAAGCGCATCTTGTTCTGCTTGGAAGAAAGGCACGAGTAGCTTTATCTGTGGAGCAGCAAGACGTATTGACCTCACTTGAGAAACAAGCGGAAAAACGCGGCGGCACTGTTCATTATGAAGAAGTGGACTTGACGGATGCAAAAGCCCTTGAAGCCCTTATCTCAAGACAAGAGGTGGCCCATGGAAAAAGGCTGCATGGCGTGATTCATTTCGCTGGCATCATTCAAGAAGAGCTGCTTGCTGACATGACGTCTGTGTCCTTACATGCGATGTACGAAGCAAAGGTATATGGCACGATTGCGCTTCATGAAGCGGCTTCTAAACGGAAGAACGTCTTATTTATTTCCAGCTCATCAGCACGAACATTGAAGGGCGGGATGACCGTAGGCGCTTACTCTGCTGCCAATGAGTTCGTTGAACAATTTGCTCATTATCAGAGGCTGACATCGTCCGTGAAGCCATACTGCTTTAGCTTTAGCATGTGGGATGAGATTGGCATGAGCGAGGGTTCGATGATCAAAGGTATGTTAAAAGAAAGAGGCTATCTTCCGATTCCGAAGCGGGCGGGCTTCCAGACGATGCTGGCATGTTTAATGACAGATGCACCTCTCATTTATATGGGATTAGATCGGTCGAAGCAGGACATTCAAGAGATGCTTTATGCGGAGAGCCGAACAGAGAAAGCTGTGTATGTCTTTTACAAAACCGACAAAACAAAAGCCATTGAAGAACGGCTGTATCAGTCCATTTATACATGTTTGCAGACTCATCTATCTGGTGAATATTCCGTCCATCTATTTCCTGAGGAATACTGGAAAGAATCAGAGGATGGCATGCCGGATGAAGCGTATTTCAAAGCATTCATTGAGGAAAGCGGACAGGATGCAGAAGACAGAGCGCCTCAAACGGAGACGGAGAAACTTTTGGCAAGCATTTGGTCCGAACTCCTTGAAGTCTCAAATGTCAGCTGTGGTGATCATTTCTTTCTACTCGGAGGTCATTCGCTCAAGGCAACGCAAATGCTGTCAGCGGTGAGACAAAGAATGGGATTTGATGTGCCGCTCGCTGTTCTTTTCGAGCATACGAGACTTGGGGAATTAGCGGCATGGATCGATTCACATGCAAAAGTGGATGAAGCGGTACAGGTACGGAAAATGGCCAAGGGCCAGGAGATTCCGATGTCCTATGCCCAGCAAAGACAGTGGTTTCTCTATCAATTACAGCCTGATCTGCCATTTTACAATAATACAATTTCCTTTCGGGTAAATGGATCTTTAGATGTGAAGGTACTTCAGCGCAGTCTTCAGCAAATGGTGCAAAGGCATGAGTCGCTTAGAACGTCCTTTACTATGAACGGCGATGAACCGGTGCAGATGATCCATGAGCATATAATCCTTCCAGAGCTTGAAGTGGTGGATCTATCAGATTTGACGTCGCAGGAAGAAAAAGAACAAAAAGCGGCTGAATGGGCAAAAAGAGAGGCAAGCACACCTTTCCGCTTAGAGCATGATCCGCTCTTTCGTGTAAAACTCATTCGGCTGTCGGAAAGAGATCATTTGCTGCTGATGTCCATTCACCACATTGTGTCAGATGGCTGGTCGGTTGGGATTGCCGCAAGAGAGCTGTCTGAATGGTATACAGCAATGATCGACAGGCGGGAGCCTAATCTATCGCCGCTGCCGATTCAATATGCGGATTACGCCCTATGGCAGAAGGAGTATTTGACTGGAGAGACGCTGGAGAAGCAGCTTTCCTATTGGAAGGAGCAATTTGCAGTCCCTGTAGAAGATTTGGTTTTGCCGTATGACTACCCGCGGCCAGCTGTTCAATCCTACAAAGGAAAAACGAAAAAATACCACCTGTCGAAGTCGCTGTCCGATCAGCTGGCTGAGCTTTCTAAAAAAACTGACAGTACCCTTTATATGACGCTGCTGACCGCCTTTTCAACACTGCTGCACCGTTTGTCTTCACAGGATGAGTTTGTGATTGGGTCAGTCATTGCTGGGAGAAATCGGACGGAGATGGAACAACTCATCGGCTTTTTCGTCAATACGCTGGCACTTCGGATCGATCATAGCGGGAATCCTGCTTTCACTGATCTATTAGAACGGGTGAAAGAAACAACAATGGGCGCCTATGCGCATCAGGATGTGCCGTTTGAGATGGTCGTAGATGAGCTGAATATTGTACGTGAGGCTGGCAAACAGCCGCTGTTTCAGGTCATGTTCGTTTTGCAAAATCTGCCGCTTGAGGCTTCTCCGATGGGGGAGGCGACATCTGTTTTAGCTATTGAAGATAACGATACCGCCAAATTCGATCTATCTCTGTTTGTCTTTGAAGGAGCGGAGGGTCTTCAATTAAAACTGGAGTATGATGTGGACTTATTTTCTGACGAAACGATGGACCGGTTCCTTCGGTACTACGAGCAGCTGCTTGGGCGTATTTGTGAAAATCCAGCACAGCCGATCAAACAAATGAATTACCTGCCAGAAAAAGAGAAGCATCAGCTGCTCTATGAATGGAGCGGCAAAATGGATCAGCCGGCAGGCCCGCTTCTCATTACGGAGCGGTTTGAAGCGCAAGTGAGAAAGTCACCTGATGCCATCGCTCTCGAATTCGGGGAAGAGCAGTGGACGTATCATGTGTTACAAGAGAAAGTCGACCGGCTGGCGGCTTCTCTTCAGCAGCGAGGTGTGACGCCGCATGAACCAGTAGGACTGCTCATGGACAGGTCGCCTGAAATGATTCTTGGGGTGCTGGCGATTGTGAAAGCAGGAGGCGCCTATGTGCCGATTGATCCTGAATATCCAGATGCACGCATTGATTTTATGCTGAGAGATACAGGTATTCAGCTGTTACTGACAAAAAATGAATGGCTGAAAAAGGTGTCCATCAGTCAAACCGAACTCATTTGTCTTGATGAAGGATATGAAGAATTTTTATCAGAAGCAGAACTTATACCTGCTGCCCTAAAACCTGATGGACTCGCTTATATCAATTACACTTCAGGGTCAACTGGACAGCCAAAAGGGGTTTTGATTCCGCATCAAGCAGTCATCCGGCTTGTCTGTGAAACAGACTATGTCACTTTTGATGAACATACGCGCATTTTACAAATGGCCAGCTTCTCCTTTGATGCCTTTACGTATGAAATATGGGGAGCTCTTCTAAACGGGGGAAGGCTGATTCTTACCGATCGAAATACAGTTTTATCAATGGATACACTGGCTGACACGCTGACGTCATACAAGATCACAACAGGATTTCTGACAGTGCCGCTGTTCAACCGATTGACGGAGGAACATCCAGAAGCTTTATCTGGATTCGATGCATTGTTGGTCGGTGGTGATGCGCTATCAGCAGCTCATATTCGCAAGGCACTGCCATATTTACCTGAAGGTCTTTTAAACGGCTATGGACCAACTGAAAATACGACGTTCTCTTGTGTGTATCACATTTGCTCATTAGACGAAGAGCAGACGACCGTCCCTATCGGTCAGCCAATTGCTTATTCACAAGCCTATGTATTAGACGACCAGCTGCAGCCGGTTCCACAAGGTGTCATTGGAGAGATTTATGTTGGCGGAACAGGGCTGGCACTAGGTTATCTTGGAGATGAAGAAAAAACATCGCAATCATTTATCCCGCATCCTTTCCATAAAGGAGAGCGTTTATATAAAACAGGTGATATGGGCCGCTGGCTCCCAAATGGCATCATCGACTGCCTTGGAAGAATCGATCATCAAGTGAAAATACGCGGACATCGCGTCGAATGCGGCGAAATTGAAGCCGCTATGCTGAGTGTTGAAGACATCATAGAATGTGCGGTCATTCCGCATCAGCATGAGAGTGGTCATAAGCGCCTCATCGGTTACTTTGTCCAAAAAGGTGCATGGACCCAACAAGACCTTCGCCGCAAGTTAAAAGATCGACTGCCAGATTATATGGTACCGAGCCTATTCATAGAGCTCGAGGAACTGCCGCTCACGCCAAACGGCAAGGTAGATCAAAAGCGTCTCCCGCCGCCAGTGTGGAGACAGGAAGAAGCAGACAAACCAGCAGATCAGGCACTCAGTGAGGAAGAACAAGTACTTGAAAAGGTGTGGACTCAGCTTCTGGGCACTCCTTCAATCGGTGTTCATGATAACTACTTTGAGCTTGGCGGAGATTCTATTATTGTCATACAAATGGTGGCACGCCTAGCACAGGAAGGCTTCATCATACAGCCGAGAGATGTATTTGAAAAACAGACCATTTCACAGCTGGCACGCGCGATGAAAAGAGCAGATGTATCTGTGTCTTATGATCAATCACCTGTTACAGGAGATGTACGTCTGCTTCCAATCCAATCTTGGTTCCTTGAGCAATCGATGACAAACCAAGATTATTGGAATCTATCAGCTCATATTGAATTCAAGCAATCTATACAACCCGAATTGTTAACACAAGTTCTTTCAAAACTTGTCGATCATCACGATATGCTGAGAGCCATTTATACAAAAGCAGCAGACGTCACATGGATTCAAACCATTCGTGCGCCCGGCATCATCCCTTGTGTCACAATCTTTGATTTGACGGATGTGTCTCACGAGGAAGCGATAGAGCAAATCCGCATGGAGACAAGTGCTTGTCAAGGAACACTGTCATTAGAGAGAGGAGAATTGATCAAATTTAATCTTTTTCAGACAAGTGATCGCACGTCTGAACTCTTCATCGCAGCCCACCATCTTGTGATGGATGGAATTTCGTGGCGCATCATACAGGAAGATATCTTAAACGGGTTGAAGCAGGCTGCGGCAGGGCAGGAGATCACGCTTGCTAAGAAAACCGCTTCCTATCAACAGTGGGCAGAGGCACTCTATGAATATGCACAAACTGATCAATTACAAGAGCAGGTTCCTTTTTGGCAAAAAATCATCGATCAAGAGGAAGAAGGTTCTCCTTTTCAAACACCTGCGCTTTTCAATATAGAAGAACATGCAGAGATCCTGACTGTTCAACTGACGAAGGATCAAACAGACATTTTACTAAGGCACGCATCACAAGCGTACCGAACAGAAGTGAACGATTTACTCTTATCTGGACTTGCGCAAGCTGTTGGAAAGTCATTACTGATCACGTTAGAAGGGCACGGACGCGAAGATTTATTTGAACAGATGGATTTGTCACGGACAGTCGGCTGGTTTACAAGCTCTTATCCTATTTTTATTCCTTTTATTCAAACCGATGTTGAGAGGCAAATCAAAGATGTCAAAGAAACCTTAAGAGCTGTGCCGCAAAAGGGGATCGGCTATGGCTTACTCCAATACATGACAGCAGCGCGTTTACTTAAAACGGCAGCGCCGCAGGTGAGCTTTAATTACCTTGGACAGTTAGATCAAATAGACGGTGAGGCAAATCTGTATATAGCAGATGAACGAAATGGGCATGTACATGATCCAAAAGCAGAAAGACAGCATTTGATCGATGTGTACGGATACGTTGTCAATGGGCAGCTTCAGATGAATTTTATGATCAATCGTGAACTGCTTCAGGAGGAAGAGGTGCGTCAATTACCTGACCGATTTAAAGAAAAAATGGAGGATATTCTGACGCATTGTGTAGAGACAAAAGGCGGCTTTACGCCATCTGATTTTCCAATGGTCCAGATGACGCAAGAGCAAATAGATGAGCTCCCAGACAATGTGGTAGATGTGTATCCACTGTCTCCAATGCAGCAAGGGATGCTGTTTCATGCACTGTTAGATCAAGCGTCACAGGCGTATTTTGGTCAGGTGCATATGACGCTCGAAGGTTTAACGGACGGTGAAGCCTATGAAAAAGCATGGAATCTACTTGTAGAACGTCATTCGATTTTACGGACAAGATTTGCTTGGGAGGGGCTAAAGGAGCCTGTCCAATTGATTCAATCAGAAGGAAGCATTCACCTCACTCAGCACGATGTGCGCCGCCTGAGTGAAATGGATCAGAAGAAAACCATTGAGCAGTATTTACAAACCGATCGTTCAAAGGATTTCGAATTAGGAGATGCGGCTGAACCGCTCATTCGTATCGCTCTATTCCATCGTGATGAGAAAACTTGCACGTTTGTTTTTAGCTTTCATCATATTTTAATTGATGGCTGGAGCCTGTTCGGCTTGATTGAGGAATCCTTTTCAATATATCGCTCGCTTGTGGATGAACGAGAGATGAACCTACCTGCTGTGCGTCCATATAAAGATTTTATTGAGTGGCTGCAAAAGCAGGATCAAAAGAAGGCGCAAGCGTTCTGGAAACATTACATGTCAGGAGTAGAGGAAGCCACACCACTACCAGGAGACGGAGAGCAAGCTTCGGAAAAAGGAGCAGGTATTGATCAAATTAGTATCAAACTGACACCTGACATGCAGCAGAAGCTGGAGAAAATGACAGGGAGACAGAAGGTCACGATGAGCACACTGATTCAGGCGGCGTGGGGTCTGCTCTTGCACCTTCATTCAGGCTCAGAGGATGTTGTGTTCGGTGTCACAGTATCTGGCCGGCCGGCGGACTTACCAGAGGTTGAAAGCATGACAGGTCTCTTTATTAACACCTTGCCGCTCCGTTTGCCGATCACACGAGATAAGACCATTGCCGAGCTGCTGACAGAGACGCAGGAAACAGTTTTTCACATGAGAGAATTCGAGTATACCGTACTGCCAGATATTCAGCAGATGACCCAAATTCCGAATGGAGAATCATTGTTTAACAGCATTGTCGTGTTTGAAAACTATCCGATTGAATCTGTAGAACCATATGGTGTACGGATCTTAGACATAGCCAGTCATGAAGAAACAAACTATGACCTGACCCTTGTGGCTGTCCCGGGAGATACGCTGGAGCTTCGGGTCACATACCGCTTCAATCAATATACAGAAAAACAAATACAATCACTGATGAAGCAGCTGGTCCATACACTTGAAGCCATGACAGAACAAGTGGAGACACCACTCTCGTCCTTCACGATCGTGACAAATGAAGAAAAAGAGCGGATGATCACCGATTGGGCGAAAAATGCACAAGTCAGCGTGCTGTATCCAGATCAAGAAGAGGTCTACTCAGGTGTGCATGATCCTTCGTGTGAGACAGAAATCTATGTCCTGAGCGAAGAGCATCAGCTCATGCCAGTAGGATTTCCTGGAGATATTTTTATCGGTGCAGAGGGTATCAAGGCACTTTGCGGAGAGCTTGCCGATTGGATGGAGACGAATAAAATTCCGCATCCATTCAAACATCAAACAGGCGAATACCTCTATCCGACAGGGGATGTCGGCGTTTGGACTGAAAAAAACAAGATTCAGATTTTGGATTGGGTGTAGGAGGAGAAGAACGATGTTAATGAGTAGAAGGAAAGGCCATGCAGCAAATCATATCGTCAGAATCAACGGAAAACGAATCGATCTCAAAGCATTAGAACAGGTCATGATGCTTCATTTTCCGCTAAAGGAATGTGCATTCATCCCGAAGAAAAATGAAGAAGGCAGCCTCTCGCTTGTGTTATTTGCACAGGCGAAGGACCCTTCGCTGACAAGAGAGGATCTGATGACAGGCGTGCTTCACCCTGATGAAGTGCCAGCCGCTCTCGTCTTATTGCCTTCCTTGCCAAGGGCAGAAAGTGGAGCAGTCGATACAGAAGCGCTGCTTTCAATCGACATCATGGATGAAGAGAGTTTGAGAAAGATAGAAGAACGGACGAAAGCCATAGATGGAGTGGATGAAGCGGCCACTCTCATTGAAAGTCAGACAGAAAAACAAACGCCTTATCACCTAGATGATCTATTTCCTAATCGGCAGCGTGCGCAAGGGAACGTATCGATCTCGAAGGATGAAGAGGGCGAAATAGTGCAAGCATCTGCCCATGAAAAGCCGCCCGCACTAGTGTATGGCGGGGATGTCATCAAAAAACCAGGTACACCTGTCACATTGACAGAGGTGTTGATTCGATCAGCCTTTATGTCACCTGACCGCGGGGTGACCTATATCAAAGAAGGCGGGCACACGTTGACCCAAACCTATCCTGAGTTACTCACAAACGCAGAACGGATTCTGTCTGGTTTAAGGAAAGCAGGGCTGACAAACGGCGATCAAGTGTTACTTCAATTGAAAGATCACCAAGATTTCATCACTGTGTTTTGGGGCTGTATTCTCGGTGGCATCATTCCGACCCCAGTCTCTGTACCGCCTGTTTATGATGAAACGAATCAAGCTGTGAACAAGCTGAAAGGTGTGTTCCAGCTTCAAAATGAACCTTTCATTATTACGAATGAAGCAAGTGCTGAGGACATTGCTGGGCTGCGTGAGGCATTTGAAGCAAAAGACATGCCTATTTTAACAATCGAAACATTGCTCTCGTGTGAGCCGGATGAACAGCATTATGAGCCAGAGCCAGATGAGCCTGTGCTTCAGTTGCTCTCTTCAGGAAGTACGGGTGTGCCAAAGTGTATCCGTCACAACCATCAAAGTATTTTATCTAGAATCATCTCCTTTGAGCAGACAAATGGCTTTACGCATGAGGATGTGTCGCTTAACTGGATGCCGCTTGATCATGTAGGAGGCATTGTCATGTTTCATGTGCATGACGTCTACTTTGGCTGCCAGCAGATTAGTCCATCCATTGATCAATTTATCGAACGGCCGATGGTGTGGCTAGATTGGGTAGAAACATACGGCGTCACAAGGACATGGGCACCGAATTTTGCTTTTGCGATGATGAATGAATATGAGGACGACATCCGCAAGGGGAGATGGGATCTCTCTACACTGACTTATATCATGAATGCAGCTGAAGCAGTTGTACCAAAAGTGACGCAGCGCTTCATGCATATGATGGGTCAGCACGGATTAAGCCGCCATGCGATGGTGCCGGCGTATGGCATGTCTGAAACATCTTCAGCCATTGTTCAATCAAAGAAATTCATGCGGTATGATGATCAGGATGGACAGCTGACGATTGATCAGACTTCGTTAACAGGTGAGATCCAATACGTGGCAGAAGATCATCCGCACAAAATGACATTTACAGAAGTCGGCGCACCGATTCCGTCTGTATGGATTCGGATTGTAGACGAGCATCATCATGTGCTGCCAGAAGATCAGGTCGGGCGCTTGCAGGTGAAGAGTCCGACGATTATGATGGGCTATCATCAAAATGAGGAAGCCAATCAAGAGGTATTTGCGGAAAATGGCTGGTTTCACACGGGAGATTTAGGGTTTATTCACGAAGGGCGTCTTGTTCTGACAGGTCGAGAAAAGGACATCATCGTCATCAACGGAGCCAACTATTTGAATTACGAAATTGAAGCAGTTGTGGAAGAGGTGGACGGGGTAGAAGTCACCTTTGCCGCTGCGTACGGCATTTACAATCCTGAATCAAGCAACGACACACTTGCCGTCTTCTTTGTCACACAAAAGGATTCGCTAGAGGAACAAATCACGATGATTCAGCAGATTAGAGCAGCCATCATTCGTAAAATTGGCATAGAGCCTGATCACATCATTCCAGTGGAAAAGAACCAATTTCCGAAAACAGAAAGTGGAAAGATCCAACGTGCTCAGTTAGGTGCGGCGCTAAAAGAAGGGGTATTCCGTGACATTGAAAGGGCACTGGACCTTGCTTCTGAAAATGAACAAACACTGCCAGATTGGTTTTTCAAACGCACTTGGGCAAAGGAGCAAATTGGTCCGTATCAGCCTGCTGCTGATCATGTACTCGTTTTCGAGGATGAAAAAGGGCTTTACCAATCACTTTACGCCCAATTGGAACAAAGAAATCAACCCTATGTTTCTGTGAAAAAAGGACATGAATTTTTGCGTCTGTCCAAAGGGATGTACCAGATGAACCCGAGAATCAAGGGGGATTATGTCAGGCTCGTTGCAGCACTTGAAGCAGATGAATTAAAGACAGGGTGTATACTCCACCTGTGGAATGTGACAGACAAAGAAGCCATCGTTGAGCCTGCGCAGTTCACAGAAGTGCATGCGAGGTCCAATCAATCTATTTTGTACTTGTATCAAGCATGGAGGCAAGAAAACAAAGAGTCAGTCCGGCTTGTTGTGGTGACAAAGGGTGGTCAATTTGTAAGCCCTGATGACGATCTTCATGTGGAGAAAACATCGCTCGTTGGTTTGTTAAAAACCATCCCGCAAGAATGGGAAGGAGCAGAGGTGTCCCATATAGATATTGAAGCGGAGCAAGTGGAACAGGATGCAAAGAACATTGCTGATGAGTTGTCGGCGATTCATATAAAAGCAGAGGTAGCATACCGAAAAAGGCACAGGCTTGTACCAAAGCTGGAAAAAGTCGATATGATGCAAGCACCTCAAACAGAAGGATTTTTAGAATATGAAGGACTTTATTTGCTGACTGGAGGACTTGGCGGTATTGGATTTGAACTGTCTAAGCAGATGCTTCAATTTGGCCTAAAGCTTGTATTGATTGGAAGGACTTCTCTGGAAGCCAACATTGAAAAGAAAGAAGCGTTCTCACAGCTAAAAGACCTCGGTGATGTCATCTATGTACAAGCAGATGTGACCGATTTAACTGACGTCGAGCAGGCGATTTACAAAGCAGAAAAACATTTTGGTCAATCCATCAGGGGCGTGCTGCATTTAGCTGGAGCGGGCAATGTGTCTGAGCATTTTCAGCAAACGGATAAGTATACATTGGCGCATACGTCAGAAGAGGATTTTACGAAGGAACTGTCAGGGAAAGTAGACGGAGCGTTTGTCCTACAGGAAGCCTTCAAGCATGACCCGGCAGTACCACTCGTCTTTTTTGGATCAGTGAATGGCTTTTTTGGCGGCACAACATTCGGGGCTTACTCTGCGGCCAACAGCTTTTTAGATGGGCTTGCGCACACGCTCACCTTTCAAGAAGGAAGACGGGCGATCTCTTTGAACTTCAGCATGTGGGATAATCTTGGTTTGTCAAAGGGACATACCGGCGCAGCCCTTACCGTCCGCAAGGGATTTCAATTGATTGGAAAGAAGCAAGGTCTCCATTCATTCTGTCTAGGTGCTCGGCTGAATGAAGCGCATCTATTTATCGGCCTAGACGGAGCCAACCCAGAAATCGCAGCGTATCTTCAGCCAGCGCCAATACCGACTTTTGAGAAAAAGCTTTTTTACACAGTTCAGCCTGGCAAAGAGGTGCATGTTGAAAAAATCGCAGGTGGAACAAAAGGTGACTGGGATATTCAGCAAGTACAAGAAATACCAAAAAAACTAGATGGCACTATTGATCATGAAGCCCTTAAGCTGAATCATCACAAAAATGGACAACCTCTCGAAAAACAATTGCCAGAAACGACAACAGAGCAATTGCTTGCTGCCATATGGGAGGACATTTTAGACGTTGATCGTGTGTACAAAGAGGATCAATTCTTTGACCTTGGCGGACATTCATTAAAGGCGACTCAAACCATTTCACGGATCAATCATGAGTTTTCAATCAAGGCGCCTTTAAAAATATTATTTGAAAGCAAGCATTTGGCACATTTGGCGCAAATGGTGGATGACATCAAAGAGGCACCGGCTGTTCAGGAAGCCAATATTCCAAAGCTGAAAAAGCGAACAAGCTATGAGCTGTCACATGCTCAGAAGCGTATTTGGTTCTTATCCACATTAGAAAAGAGCCATCATTACAATATATTAGGTGCTTGGAAGCTGACAGGACAATTGCACATTCAAGCGTTAACAAAAGCGATCGCTCTCTTAACGAAACGTCATGAAGCACTGCGTGCAACTTTTCAATCGCTTGGCGGCAAGCCGGTTCAACTGATACGTGAAGACCTTCCGCCATCCGTCACAGTTGCGAACTTCTCATTATTTAATGAAAAAACAAGAACGAGAAGACTCAAGCAGCTTATTCAGCAAGAAGCGAATCGCATTTATGATTTAGAAAGAGGGCCTCTTGCGCAGTGGACGATTGTAGATATGGGCAATGAAGAATTTTATCTTCTTTGCGCGCAGCACCATATCATTTCAGATGCATGGTCGCTCAGCCTGCTCATTCAGGAATTAGAAGCGGCATATGATGGGCTTCTTGCAGATGAATCGCCGCAGCTCCCAGCGCTGGAAATCGAATGGACAGATTATGTCCATTGGGAAAATGAGCAGGTAACGCATCATCAAGCAGACCAAGCCTATTGGCTCGATCATTTACAAGGTGATCTTCCGGTGTTAGAGCTGCCGTTTGATCGTCCTCGTCCGCCAGTTCAAACATTTAACGGCGCTACAGAGCAAATCGTTTTGGAAGATACGCTTATCCGTCGTTTGCAGGCTTTGTCCAAGCAGCAGGGCACAACGCTGTTTATGACGATGCTGTCGGCGTACTACGTCCTGCTTCACAAGCTGTCTGGACAGACAGATATCATCATTGGCTCACCGATCGCAGGGCGGGATGCCAAGCAATCAGAGAAGCTTGTTGGAATGTTTGTGAATACACTCGCGCTGAGACAGGATATCTCCACATCAGCTACGTTTGCTGATGTCATGGAAAACGTGAAAGAGATGACATTAAAAGCATTTGAGCATCAGCGTTATCCATTTGATAAGCTTGTCGATGATCTTTCGTTAGATAGAGATTTAAGTCGATCACCTATTTTCCAAGTGGCCATGGGGTATGTAACAGATTCTCTCCATGTCAATCTCAAAGGGCTGACAAGTGAACATGTGATGGTTCATCATACAGTGTCTAAATTTGATCTCACCTTGCATGTATTTGAACACGGAGATCAGCTGTCCATCTATGTTGAATACAATACAGATTTATTTGATCAAGAGACCATTCATCGGTATATGAATTATTATCTTCATCTGCTAGATGGTATGACGGCTCAGCCTGAACGTACATTTTCTGATTATTGCTTAATGGATAAAGCGGAACAGGCTGCGATGATTATTGGGAAAAACCAAACGGCTACGCCATATCCAAAACGGACCATTCAAGAGCTGTTTGAAGAACAGGTGCAGCGTGATCCGCACCGCATTGCCTTGTCTTATTTGGAAGAGCACATGACGTATCAAGAGCTGGATGAGAAGGCAACACAGCTTGCTGCTTACTTGCAGTCAAAAGGAGTTGGACCGGGTTCACTTGTACCGATGCTTTTTGATCGTTCCTTTGACATGATTGTCTCAGTGCTAGGTATCGTCAAATCTGGTGCTGCATATGTTCCGATGTCACCAGAATATCCAGATGCGCGAATCCGCCTCATTGTTCGCGATACGCAAAGTGATGTGATCATCACTCAGTCTCATTTAATAGAGCGTCTAGTAGACTTTACAGGTACAAAGATTGACATGGACAAGCCATTACCAGAAACAGATGCAGTGTATCAAAGAGAACAATCAATCATTGGAGAAGACCAGTTAGCCTATGTCAACTACACATCAGGTTCAACAGGTACACCAAAAGGCGTCATGCTCCCCCATGCAGGAGTTGTCCGTCTGGTGAGAGAAACAAATTATATGAAACTAGGTCCAGATGATAAGATGCTTCAGCTCTCAAACTATGCTTTTGATGCCTTTACATTTGAGTTATGGGGCATGCTGCTGAATGGCGGTCAGCTCATTCTAATTCCGAAATATGCCGCACTGAATATGGATGAATTATCACGGCTGATCAAAGCATATCAAGTGACAGCCAACTGTCTGCCAACCGCTTTATTCAATCGGCTGGTAGAGCACGATCCAAAAAGTGTAGCAGGCTACCGCATATTACTCGTTGGCGGAGAAGCGATGTCCAGCGAGCATGCACGAAAGGCACTGCCGCATATGGAGGGTGTACTCATCAATGCTTACGGTCCTACAGAAAACACGACCCTAGCCACAACACATCAAGTCACGCACATGCCAGAGGAAGCAAGGTCAGTTCCAATTGGTGTCCCAGTATCGAATTCAACTGTCGTCATACTAGATGATGCGCTCAATCCAGTGCCAGCAGGCGTCAAAGGAGAAATTTACATCGGCGGCACAGGGCTGGCAAAAGGCTACCTTCATGATCCAGAGCGGACGCAGGAACGGTTTATAGACAATCCATTCCCTGAACTAGGGGGAGACAGGCTGTATCGTTCAGGTGATCTTGGTACATGGCGTTCAGATGGCACCATTGAATATCTCGGCCGAAAAGACAACCTCGTGAAAATTAGAGGCTACCGGATTGAATGTGGAGAAATAGAGACAGCTCTCCTCAAACATCCACAAGTAAAAGAATGTACAGTCATCGCCAAAACGTATGGCAGCTCAAAACGGCTGGCGGCCTATCTTGTCACAGACGGAGAGAATCCTGATCCAGGGTGGAAAGCATTTTTACAGGAAAGCCTGCCAGGCTACATGATTCCAAGTTACTTTATTGTAATGGACGAAATGCCAGTCACAACAAACGGAAAGGTTGATCAAAAAGCACTGCCAGAGCCGACAGAAACGATCTCTCATTCTCATGGAGATGACAAACCAGTCACTGAAACGCAGGAACAAATTGTCACATCTTTCAAGGACGTACTTGGTGTTAAACAAGTAGGCATACATGACTCATTCTTTGATTTAGGCGGCGATTCAATTATGAGTATCCAAGCCGTAGCCAAATTAAAAGAAAAGGGGATTCGGGTTGATCCAAAATGGATTTTCATGCATCCAGCACCGGCTCAGCTAGCCGCACATGTGGACGCAATGCCAGAGGACGGGGAGCACGCCGAAAGGTCTCCAAAGGACTATGTGATTGAGCTGAAAAAAGGCGATCCAGCCGAGCCGAGGATTTTCTTTGCACCGCCTGCCGGTGGAACGGTGATGGGCTATATTGATGTGGCTAAGCTGATGACACATCAAGGTGCTGTGTACGCCTTGCAGTCTCCTGGCTTATATGAGGATGAAGAACCGCAATTCCTTCATTACACAGAGCTTGTGTCTATATTTGTTGAAGCCATTGAGACCTTCTATCGACCTGGTGTTGACTATCTAGCAGGGCATTCAATGGGCGGGCACCTTGCCTACGGAATGAATCAGCGGCTCTGCCATGCAGGAAAAGCGCCGAAAGGACTCATCATTTTAGATACGGTCCCGGTGTTAAGAGATGAGGCTGATCAGGCGCTTCATGCGGATATGAACGAAGAAGAAGTAAAAATGCTTGCACTTGTCCTTGGAATGGGAAATCTCGTCGGTATCCAGCCAGAAGCATTACAAGGGCTGAGCTTCCAAGAAGTGAAGCAAAGAATACTCAAAGAGGCAGAAAAGGATGAAGTGGTTCATCAATTTATGAATGATCAGTATTTAGATAAATATTTGCAAATGCAAACGCATAATACGATCATGTCACAAGCCATTGAATTAGAAAAAGAACCATTCGATGTGCCGTTTTATATTGTACAAAGCAGTGATCACGCCATTGATTTCCAGAAGAAGTTCTCAGATTGGGAGGCTTATACGAAAGGATCGTGCTCGTATTATCACATCAAAGGAGACCATGTCACCATGATGAAAAGGCCGCAGGCGGATGAACTGGCACGAATTCTTCAAACGATGATAAAGGGGTAAGAACGTATGAATCATTTATTTAAAACTTTTGAAAATAAATCAGACCTTATTCAGCTTATTTGTTTTCCTTTTGCAGGTGGTTATTCCGCTTCGTACCGCCCGCTTTTTGAACAGCTAAAAGACACTGCTGAAGTAATAGCAGCAGAACCACCAGGTCATGGAACCAATCTCATGCCGCTCGAAACGAGCATTGACCGATTGGCTGAGCTGTACAAAGAAGGACTTTCGGGCAACCTGAACCGTCCATTTATCCTGTTCGGACATTCCATGGGAGGACTTGTCGTGTATAGACTGACGCAGTTGTTAGAAAAGGAAGGAATTGATCCTGCAGCAGTCGTGATCTCGGCCATTCAGCCGCCGCAAACAAAACGACAGATCTTGACCCATTTATCGAATGAATCATTTGTTCAGCATATTGCCGAAATGGGCGGGATACCAAAGGAATTATTAGAGAACAAACCAATGATGGATTACTTTACGCCATCCTTACGTGCAGACTATCAGGCGCTGGAAACCTTCCAGCACAAAGATCAATCCATCATCGAAACACCTGTTTATTTATTCAATGGAACACAAGATGAAAAATGCATGCAAGATGCAAACGGCTGGCTGCCATGGGCAAAAACCATCGAACGCATCAATTTCGAAGGAGGGCACATGTATATCAACACACACCTCGAGCCCTTCGCAGAACAGATGAGACATGTGATCGACCTTGCAGGCAAACAACAATTAATGAAACATTAAAAGAAAGCGGTCCTCTTTAAAGGGACCGCTTTTTCTTATGAATTCCGCTTCTTGACTACATTCCCGCCAATCACTCCGCCAATGACCAGCACACCTCCGATGAGATGATACCAATCGATTGTTTCATGTAAAATGAGGACCCCAGCGGCGACTGTAATAAACGCAGATAAATTGTTAAAGATGCTGACCTTTGCCGCTTCAAGCTGAGAAAGGGCATAGTTTGATAAATATGCCGTGAGAAGTGAAGAAAGAATGCCTAAAAAGAGCATTGACCATACAAAGGATGGTTGTGTAAATGGGCTGAAAAATTGCAGCGTTGTTCCGTTTACTGAATGCCGGATGAGCGCAGCGGCATTAAAGAAGACAAATCCAAAGAATGTCATCACGAAAGTGAGTTCAATCACATGGAAGCGCCGTGTAATCACCCGGGCAAATACACTGTATGCACTGGAGGATAAGGCTGAAAGTAATATCAGTATATAGCCGATCATGTGTGAATGCTTCACATCAATTCCCTTCATGACAAAGAGAAGCATCACTCCGCACACCGAAAGAATGGTAAACAGTACTTGGATCCATGTTGCGCGTTCCTTTAAAAACCACGCGGCCAGCACCATTGTTAGAATAGGAATCGTTGCCTGAATAATACCAGCCTCTGACGAAGAGGTATACATCAGCCCCCATACTTGAAAAGCAAAAAACAACACAGGATAAAGTAAGGAAAACGGCACGATGTAGAGAAGATCTCGCCATTGAATGGAGAGGAGGATCTTCTTTCGTAAAAATGGATACAGCAATAGTGCGGCTGCAAAAGAAATTGTAAAGCGGTGTGCCAATAAATCAATTGGATTTGCTGATTCTAATGCAATTTTGACAAACAAAAATGAAAAACCAATGATCGTGGCGTAGCCTATCGCGGCAGCATACGCTTTCTGTTTTGAAATGTCCACAATTTGACTCCTTATACGAGCATGCATGCTTCAGATGAATTGACCGGTTCTGTTCTTCTATCGTAATCGGATCATCTAAGGTGTACAATAAGAGAACATGATATCTGTACCGGTACAAGGAGGAAGCGTTGTGAGGAAATATGATCAGCTTGTTCTCAGCTTAAAAGAGAAGATGACATCTGGTGAATATCATGCGGGTATGAAGATCCCTTCCATTCGCCATTTGGCGGCACAATATGCAGTGAGTAAAAGCACTGTCATTAAAGCACTAGATACATTAGAACGAGAACATCTGCTGTATTCTGTAGAAAGAAGCGGATACTATGTCGTGAAAACAAAACAGTCAGCGGGGAAACAGGATAGCGCATGGATTGATTTTGCTTCATCTGCACCTGATCCCGTCGTGTTTCCATATGTCGATTTCCAGCACTGCATCAACCAAGCCATCGATTTGTATCAAAATGACTTGTTTATTTACGGCACAGCCAACGGATTACCATCGCTGCTGCCAGTCATTTCTAAGCGATTAATGGATTATCAAGTGTTTGCAAATCCAGAACAAATCGTCATGACTTCTGGTATTCAGCTGGCGTTATCCATTTTAAGCACCATCCCTTTTCCGAATGGCAAACAGACCATACTAGTCGAACAGCCAGGCTATCACCTATACCTTCAATATTTAGAAAAAAATCAACTGCCTGTGCGGGGGATTCAGCGGACGGAAAAGGGAATTGATCTTCAGGAATTGGAGCGCATCTTTCGAGAAGAGGAGATTCGTTTTTTCTATACGATGCCAAGATTTCAAAACCCGCTTGGAACGAGCTTGTCAAAACAGGAGAAAAGAGCGATTGCAGCTCTTGCAGAGACATATGACGTCTATATCGTTGAAGATGACTATATAGCCGATTTAGAATTCGATGCAAAAAGAGACCCAATCTATTCATACGATCAGGCGGGGAAGGTCATTTATTTAAAAAGCTTCTCCAAAATCATCTTTCCAGGACTTCGAACAGGTGCGGTCGTTTTACCTGAGGAGCTGATTAGACCTTTTAGCGAACACAAACGGCTCATTGACATCGACAGCTCCATGCTGTCACAGGCAGCCTTAGAAATATACTTAAAAAGCGGGATGTTTGAACGGCATCGAGACAGAATGCAGACAACCTATCGCAACCGATCCAAACAGCTAGTGACATGCCTGAAAAGCGATCAAATCGCTTATCAACTAGGAGAAGAGGAGCCAGCTACTCATACACATGTACGTCTCGATCGGTCAATTCCGATGAACCAGCTCATTCAGCAGCTGAAAAAGGCATCTGTTTCCATTCAGTCAATCGACCGCCATTATCTATCGACCTATCAAAAAGACCCCATTCTTCAGTTGAACATTTGGCATGTAAAAGAAGAACAAATGACACGTGGAGTCGATTTGTTAAAGACAGCATTTCAGCAAATTGGGCGATATTAAAGACGAGACAGCACATCACGGCAAGAGAGGATCTCAACTCGTTCAGCCGCAGAAGGCTTTCTTGTACACACCGCCATTTGGTAGGCAGGATCAAGTGAGTATGTTTGAACAAAGCAGGGCGCTTCATGATCAGGTAATGTCAACGTCGCCTGTCCATCCTCTGACAGGCGGGCTGTAAAGGAAGAAAGACCATAGGATAATCCCTTTCCAGTCAGCTTGATAAAGGCCTCCTTCATTGACCATAAATGAAAGAAGTAGGCTTCCTGCCATTCTGCCGGTTGTGAAAGTAAATCCTCATACTCATCTGCTGAAAAAAATCGTTTAGCAATCGCTAGATCAATCGGTTTGATCTCCTCAATATCAATACCTACGGGTGCATCGTCTATTGCGCATACGACCCAATCACCGGAGTGAGAAAGATTAAAATGAAAAGAAGGAATGTGCCGCACGACAGGCTTGCCATTGCCCTCTGTTTCAAAAACGATCTCATCAAAAGGCAGATCGTACATATCATGGATCCTTTGACGAACCAGCACCTCACCTAACAAGGTCCTTCTTGCGTCGATTAAAAAACGAAAGCGCTCAGCCGCAGCTCGCTTTTCAGGTGAAACAAAGGGTTTCAGACGCTCTATTTGTTGTCGTTCATTGATTTCATCTAAGTGCTGTAATTGGATAGCAAATATCTTCATAACAAACCTCTAATTTTTTACATTGATTGTACCATTGGAGAGCACCGTACAAAAGGGAAATCCTGTTCACTAATAGACAGTAATCCCTTCTACGTCTGTTTCAGGATATGAACCCCATTCGGATCTTTCGCATCTAATCCATCGCAATCAGTCATGATCACGTTAAGTAAGGAGAGGCGTTCTCCTTTTTGCCAGTGAATGGGCTGATTCAAAGAAGAAAGCAGCTGATCCACTTTAAGTGTCTGTGACAAATCAGGAACAGCAATTGTCATGGCTTGAAGCGTAGCGTTCCCGGTCTCAATGACATCTGTACGCCGCTGTAATTCAAATCTTAAACGAAGAGGTGTTGAAAGAAACGTTCTTCGTTCTCCTTCTTGGACCGGCCAGTTGAGCTCTTTTGCCTGTGAAAGCAGCTTCTCATATTCTTCGTCTGAGACAAGAAAGCCAATATGATCAAAAAGGACTTTTTTACTATAACCGACAGTGATATTGATTTGTCCCTTTCTCATTTCGACGATTCGGAAGGTCGGCTGCTCTTCTCTAAAATCATCCCATGTGAGTGGCGGATGAAAGGAGCCATCCTTTGTGAAACGCGCCTTTACTTCAAAGCCTAGCAAGCGATACGTCTGCTCGGTCTCTTCAACAAATGGTGTCCAGTAATGATAGTGGAAAAGCTGCATGAGGTCTCATCTCCAATAATAGAATATTCTGTTTATTTATTTTAACACAAGAAAAGCCATTCTTTTTGTAGAATGGCTTGTTCTTATCGGATAAGTGTCTGAACAGGTTTCTCTGCTGTTTTTGTAATAAGCAGCTGCAGAAGCCGTGTCGATTGCGGCAAGGAGAATCGAAGGACGAGACCTGTGAAAATAGCCGTCAGAATCGTGCCAACGCCAATTGGTCCGCCGAGCATCCATGCAAATAAAAGCACGGTTAACTCAATGCCATTTCGCACCCACTGCACGTTCAATCCTGTTTTCGCTGAGATGAGCAGCATTAATGAATCCCTTGGTCCGGCTCCAAGATTCGCTGAGACATAAATGCCAACACCATAACCTGAAACCACAACGCCCGAAATAAACACATATAAAGCGGGTAAATACCCGTGTGGTGCAGGCAATACCGCATTAAAGAAATCTATAAACATACCAATCAGCACCATGTTCAGTAATGCGCCGATCTTTGGAAATGATTTCGTAAAAACAGAAGTCAGTGTCACAATGAGTGCACCAATAATGATGGACCACTGTCCAATCGTGAGTCCAAAATGCTGAAACAGTCCGTAGTGGAAAGCGTCCCAAGGACCAATCCCAAGAATCTTTCCTTTCACTGTCAGCGATAGTCCAAAAGCTAGTACGATCAATCCAACAAAATAAAAAAACCAACGTAAAAGATGTTCCCGCTTCAAAAGCTTTCCCTTCTTTCTTAAACACTCGAATTCAATCGTAACATACTCCCACGCCCCTTTAAATGGCTTCGCTCAATTGTAATCGCTTACTTTTAAAAAGAATTTTTTCGCATCGTAAAGGTCAAAGCATCAAGACAAGCAGCAAGACTCTTGGCTTGTTTTTTTTAACAAAGCAAGCCAATCATTCCCTTTTTTTAAGAGAAAATGAAAAAAATTCAATATATACTGACAAAAAATAAGCATCACCCAATTGAAGAATATTTATCTTTAAATAGAAAGGATTGTATGTAATTCACATCATAAGACCTGTTTAGAAAGATAGATAGATGAGGAAATTTGGGATGAAAAGAGTTATTTTATTGGAAAAACTTAAGCGGGTCAATCATTAGGAGGTTTATAGTTCGAAATGTCTATTTTTGTCGAAAATAGTCATTTAGTCCTGTTGAGGCTTTTGAAATCTTACTGATATTCTTTACCAAAGTGTGGGAGGTGAACTGGTACATACCATTATGATTTAGAGCAGGGAAAAGGGGATGTCAAAAAATGAACATATTAAAAAGAACGAGTCAATTATTTCTAATATTGGTGCTGGTTGCTGGAAATTTATTAACAGTTTCACCACCTGTTACGAAAGCCGCTGGGACGGTGGTTGTCAATAACACAGATTCCTACATGATTGGAAATGGGAAGTTAGTTCTTTATCAGCTTGATGGGCAAAATCCAACAAACGTAAAGGCTAGTGTAGAGGTGAAGGGAACTAATTCGACTATAATGAACGGTGTTGCTGTGAATGATCAAGAAAACACTGTGTATGCAACTACGACAGCAAGTGGAGAGCCAGTTCTTTATAAAATAAATGCGACCACTGGACAAGCAGAGCGTGTAGGTGTTTTAGGCGGAAGAGCGCCTAATGCCGTTGTTTATAACGGTAAATATATTCATTCGTATGAGGTTGGTGGAGAACCCTACCTTGCAACGTACGACTTAGCAACTGGTCAAAAAACGGCCAAGAAAATTGTTGGTTATGACGTTGGCCCTGGCATTAGCGGAGACATTGGCGGAGACCTTGTAGTCGATAAGGATGGCTATCTTTGGTTCGCATCTAATACCAGTGGGTCCATTGCGCAAATGAATCCTGAAACAGCTGAAGTCATTCGAGTGATTCCAATCACAAATGCAGATGGTAAACCGATTGAGGGAGGAGTACGAGGAATTAGCTTTTTGCCAAATGGACAAATGCTATTACAATCAGGAAAAGATAACTCTATTGGTCATTCTACTCTTTTTACACTTGATGCGAAAACATTAAGTACAACATATATGGGCACTGCAGGTGATTCATTATCTTACGACTTAGCTTCAAGGGTGAAGCCTGAATTCGATCCATATCCTCCTAACCTTGAATCAGAAAAATCTGTTGCTTTACAGAAAAAAGCAGAAGGCAACACAGATGAAAAGCATCCAGAAGTAGGCGATACTTTGCTTTATACAATTAGAGCAAAAAATACGGTGCAATTCGGCATTCTTAAAAATCTGATCATATCAGATAATCTTCCGAGCAGCTTAACCTATGTTTCTGGATCTCTTAAGGTAGATGGCACAAGCGTAACAGATGCAAAGGATCAAGACAAAGGTGATTTTACAAACGGTACTGTTACAGGTCAAATAGGTGATGTGAAAGACACCGATTGGCACACCGTGACATTTGAAGCGAAAGTAGCAAAAGGGCAAGCGGGTAAAGATATTCAAAATACAGCGAATGTCAAAGGGGAAAACACACCGCCAGACAATCCAACAACAAACATAGAGATTTATCCTCGTGATCCGAAGCTTGAATCAGAAAAATCAGCGGTCTTACAGAAAAAAGCAGATGGTAATACAGATGAGAAGCATCCAGAAGTAGGGGACACATTACTGTATACCATTCAAGCCCGTAACGCTGTTGAAGATAGTGTGATTCAAGATCTTGTGATTTCTGACAAGTTACCTCAAGGATTATCTTATGTACCAAATTCACTTCAGGTAGATGGAAATCCAGTCACAGATGTAAAAGATGATGATAACGGTGATATGACAGACGGAACTGTCACTGGAACGTTCGGTGAAGTGAAAGATGCGAAATGGCATACCGTGACGTTTGAAGTCACAGTTGAAAAAGGTCAGGCAGGCAAAGACATTCAAAATACAGCGAGTGTCACAACCGGCAACACACCACCAGACGAGCCGACAACGAATGTAGAAATCTATCCTCGTGACCCGAAACTGACTTCTGAAAAATCAGCCGTCTTGCAGAAAAAAGCAGATGGTAATACAGATGAGAAGCATCCAGAGGTCGGTGACACACTTCTTTATACGATTAAAACCAAGAATACGATAGAAGACAGTCTTGTTGAAAACTTAGTGATCTCAGATGAACTGCCAGAAGGATTAGCATATGTGCCCAATTCACTTGAGGTAGACGGACAAGCGGTGACAGATGAGCAAGATCAAGACAAAGGTGATGTCACAAATAGAACCGTCTCAGGACAATTCGGTGACATTAAGGATACCGATTGGCATACCGTGACGTTTGAGGTCACGATCCAAAAAGGACAGTCTGGTAAAGACATTCAAAATACAGCGAGTGTCACAGGTGAAAACACACCACCAGACGAACCGACAACAAACATAGAAATTTATCCTCGTGATCCGAAGCTTGAATCAGAAAAATCAGCGGTCTTACAGAAAAAAGCAGAAGGCAATACAGATGAGAAGCATCCAGAAGTAGGGGACACCCTCCTTTATACGATTAAAACAAAAAACACGATAGAAGACAGCCTTATTGAAAATCTAGTCATCTCAGATCAATTGCCAAAAGGGCTGAAGTATGTCACTGGGTCTCTTGAAATTGATGGAGATTCTGTCACAGATGTGAAAGACGAGGATAGCGGTGACTACACAGATGGAAAGGTCACAGGTTATTTTGGTGATGTGAAGGACACGGACTGGCATACAGTGACGTTTGAAGTCACTGTTGAAAAGGGACAGGCTGGTCAAGACATTCAAAACACAGCCGAAGTAACAGGTGAAAACACACCGCCAGATGAGCCAACAACAAAAACAGAAATTTACCCTCGTGAGCCAAAACTAACATCAGAAAAGGCAGCGAGCATTCAGAAAAAAGCAGAAGGTAACACAGATGAAAAGACACCACAGGTAGGCGATACCCTTCTCTACACGATCAAAACAAAGAATCTTGAAGAAGACAGCATCGTCAAAAACTTAGTCATCACAGATCAACTGCCAGAAGGTCTTGAATATGTCGAAGGCTCATTAAAAGTAGATGACCAAGCCGTCACAGATGCAAAAGATGACGACAACGGAGACTACACAGAAGGCACAGTAGCCGGACAATTTGGCGATATCAAAGATACGGACTGGCATACGATTACTTTTGAAGCAAAGGTCGCTAAAGGCCAATCAGGTAAAAGTATTCAAAACACAGCGAAAGTAACAGGCGAAAACACGCCGCCAGATGAGCCGACAACCGAAACAAACATTGATCCAAGAGATCCAAAGCTTGAATCAGAAAAAATATCTGAAATCTCTCAAAAAGCAGAAGGGAATAAAGATGAAAAACAAGTTCAAGTAGGCGATACCCTTCTTTACACCATCAAAGCAAAAAATAGTGTAGAAGACAGTGTCATCAAAGATCTAGTCATCACGGATCAACTGCCAGAAGGTCTTGAATACGTCGAAGGTTCACTAAAAGTAGATGGACAAGCCGTCACAGATGCAAAAGATGATGACAACGGAGACTACACAAAAGGTACGGTAACCGGTCAATTTGGCGATATCAAAGATACGGACTGGCATACCGTGACGTTTGAAGCGAAAGTCGCTAAAGGCCAATTAGGTAAAAGTATTCAAAACACAGCGAAAGTAACAGGCGAAAACACACCACCAGATGAGCCGACAACCGAAATAAACATTGATCCAAGAGATCCAAAACTTGAATCAGAAAAAACATCTGAGATTGCTCAAAAAGCAGAGGGCAATACAAATGAAAAACAAGTTCAGGTAGGCGACACTCTCCTTTACACCATCAAAACAAAAAATAGTGTAGAAGACAGTGTCATCAAAGGTCTAGTCATCGCAGATCAACTGCCAGAAGGTCTTGAATACGTCGAAGGTTCACTAAAAGTAGATGGACAAGCCGTCACAGATGCAAAAGATGATGACAACGGAGACTACACAAAAGGTACGGTGACCGGTCAATTTGGCGATATCAAAGATACGGACTGGCATACCGTGACGTTTGAAGCGAAGGTCGCTAAAGGCCAATCAGGTAAAAGTATTCAAAACACAGCGAAAGTAACAGGCGAAAACACACCACCAGATGAGCCGACAACCGAAACGAACATTGATCCAAGAGATCCAAAGCTTGAATCAGAAAAAACATCTGAAATCTCTCAAAAAGCAGAAGGCAATACCGATAAAAAAGAAGTACAAGTAGGCGACACCCTGCTTTACACCATCAAAACAAAAAATAGTGTAGAAGAAAGTGTCATCAAAGGTCTAGTCATCACGGATCAACTGCCAGAAGGTCTTGAATACGTCGAAGGTTCACTAAAAGTAGATGGACAAGCCGTCACAGATGCAAAAGATGATGACAACGGAGACTACACAAAAGGCACAGTCACCGGTCAATTTGGTGATATCAAAGATACGGACTGGCATACCGTGACGTTTGAAGCAAAGGTCGCTAAAGGCCAATCAGGTAAAAGTATTCAAAACACAGCGAAAGTAACAGGCGATAATACACCGCCAGATGAACCAACAACCGAAACAAACATTGATCCAAGAGATCCAAAACTTGAATCAGAAAAAACATCTGAGATTGCTCAAAAAGCAGAGGGCAATACAAATGAAAAACAAGTTCAGGTAGGCGACACTCTCCTTTACACCATCAAAACAAAAAATAGTGTAGAAGACAGTGTCATCAAAGGTCTAGTCATCGCAGATCAACTGCCAGAAGGTATTGAATACGTCGAAGGATCATTAAAAGTAGATGATCAAGCTGTGACAGATGCAAAAGATGATGACAACGGAGACTACACAAAAGGTACGGTGACCGGTCAATTTGGTGATATCAAAGATACGGACTGGCATACGATTACTTTTGAAGCGAAGGTTGCTAAAGGATCTGAAGGTAAAACCATTCAAAATATCGCAGTTGTGAAGGGCGAGAATGTTGACGAACCAGACAAACCTGAAAATTCAACAACGGTAGAACCGCCGCATGTGCCAGAGGTGCCAGGGAATCCAGAACAGCCTTCTCATTCAGAAACGGATACACCTGGTCATCATCTTCCGAACACTGCAACAGAAATGTACAACCTTTTACTAGCAGGATTTGCCCTTGTATTAATAGGTGCATCCCTTATTGTATGGAAAAGAAGAAAAAGAAACGGATAATCGTCCATGGTTCAAAAAATCATCTCAGCGACATTGATCATAGCAGGCATTTGCCTTGTGATGATAGGATATATGAGGATCGTTGATGGGCAAAGGCAAGTAGATCAATCTTTCCAGTCTGCACAAGCAGCCATCCAGCAAAAGGGGGAAACAGATTCCCCTTTTGTGCCGAAGGCTGGTGAAACCATTGGGCTCTTACACATTCCAAAGTTAAACGCTGAGTTACCAATTGTAGAAGGAACAGAAGCAGAGGACTTGGCAAAGGGTGTTGGTCATTATCACGAGAGCAATTTACCAAATGAACAGGGACAAATTGTTTTATCTGGGCATCGTGATACTGTGTTTAGACGAACAGGAGAACTTGTGAAAGGAGATCAACTCGTCATTGAGCTTTCATACGGTCGGTTTACCTATGAAATTGAGAAAACAAAGATTGTAAAAAAAGATGATCAAAGTATTATTACACTACAACAGGAAAAGGAAGAACTTGTCCTCACAACATGCTATCCTTTTTCTTTTATTGGTCCTGCACCAAACAGATATATCATATATGGGAAGCGTGTTTAATCACTGGATCAGCCTGCAACTTATCCTTTCCCTAACCGATTGGAGCGCTTCATTCCTTGATAAAAAGGGAATTGCCTATATCTAGAGATGCAGGAGGGGGTCAATTTGTTAAATCAAGACTATGTAAGATATATAGATAACTTTGGAAGAATTGTTCTTCCGACAGATATAAGAAAACGGTTGAAAATTCATCCGCGCGATTTTATGGAAATTTATCGAGAAGAAGACCAAATTGTCATTAAGCCATATTGGCAGGACAAACCCTGTATTGTCACAGGGGAAGTGACAAACTCCAACAAAGTGCTATCGGGCGGAGTGGTTATCAGTCCAGAGGGAGCGAGATTGCTCTTACAAGATTTACTGGCGCTTCGCTTGCAAAAGGAAATATAAAAAAAGGCTGTTCTCACCACGTGAGAACAGCCTTTTTTCATCATACTGGATTCAAAATCCGGTTTAAGAATTGTTTTGTTCGTTCTTCCTTTGGTCGTTTGAAGATTTCCTCTGGAGGACCTTGTTCGACGATGACGCCGCCATCAATAAAAATCACTTCGTCTGCTACTTCTTGGGCAAACTTGATTTCATGTGTGACAACCGCCATGGTCCAGCCTTCCTTCGCTAGATCCTTCATAACCTTTAAGACTTCTCCGACAAGTTCAGGGTCAAGCGCAGAGGTGGGTTCATCAAAAAGCATAAGCTCTGGCTGAATGGCAAGTGCACGGGCAATCCCGACACGCTGCTTTTGACCGCCTGACAGCTGGAATGGATACAGGTCTTTTTTATCTTCAAGACCGACCTTTTGCAAGAGCTGAATGGCTTCTTTTCGAACCGTTTCCTTTGGACGGCGCTGCACCTGAACAGGACCTTCCATCACATTTTCAAGCACTGTGCGGTGTGGAAACAGGTGATAATCCTGAAACACCATTCCCGATTTCCGGCGAAGCTTGAGCAGATCAGCTGATTTATTTTTTTTCGAAAAATCAATTGAGAAATCATCGAAGGTGAAGGAGCCGCCATTTGGTGTTTCAAGTGCATTTAAACAGCGAAGCATTGTTGTTTTTCCTGAACCAGATGGACCGAGAATGGCCACAACCTGTCCTTTGTTGATCGAAAAATCAATCGACTTTAAAATCTCATTTTCCCCAAAGGATTTCTTAAGACCTTTGACTGTTAGCATGTCGTTCCCTCCTTACCTTGCGACATATCGATCAAGTCGTTTTTCAATTTGATGCTGAACGAGCGATAGAATGAAGCAGAATACCCAATAGATTAGGGCTGCTTCCATATAAATGAACAAGATCTGATCCAAGTTGGCTGCAGCAATTTCCTGAGATTTACGGAAAAGCTCTGCCACGAGGATTTGGGAGGCAAGGGATGTATCCTTCACCAAGCTAATGAATGAATTAGATAGCGGAGGAATCGATACACGCACAGCCTGCGGTAAAATCACGCGGACGAGTGTTTTACGATGCGTCATCCCGATGGAATAACCAGCTTCCCATTGTCCTTTAGGAACAGACAGGACGGATGCACGGATAATCTCCGACGCATACGCACCTACGTTTAATGAAAAAGCGATAATGGCACTTGGATATGGATCCAGTGTGATATTAAATGTCGGAAAGAAATAGAAAATAATAAACAATTGCACAAAAAGCGGCGTTCCGCGAACGGCCGACACATAGATGGAAAAAATCCATCTGAGGGCTTTGATTTTAGACATTCTAGCAAGAGCTGTCACAAGCGCGATAAAAATACCAATAATAAAGGCAATGATGGCGAGGGGGATTGTATAATAAATCCCCTGCATCACCATTGGCCAAAAAGATTGCTGAAGAAGATCCCAAGGAATGACGACTCCTAGGGTATTACTTTGTAACATCTTCACCAAACCATTTCTTAGAAATCTTAGCAAGTGTACCGTCTTTTTTCATTTCTTTTAATGCGCCATTCACTTTGTCAACGACTTCGCCGCTGCCTTTTCTGAATGCAAAGTAAGTTTCTTGAGGATCTCCTGTTTCAAATGCAACTTTTAGGTTTTTGTTCCCGCTTGTTTTCAAGTAATTCAATACAGCCAGCTTGTCATTGAATGTCAGATCAGCACGTCCTTGCTGGATCAATTGAATCGATTGTGCAAGACCTTCAACGCCTTCAATTTTAGCACCAGCATCTGTTGCTAGTTTATTGTAGTTACTTGTTAATGATTGTGCTGCTTTTTTGCCTTTTACATCAGATAGTTTCTTGATGTCGTTGTTATCTGATTTTGTCACAACAATGGCTTGAGACGTTGTGTATTTATCAGAGAACTCGTATTGATTTTCACGTCCAGTTTTACCAACTTGGTTCGCTACCACGTCAAAACGTTTTGAATTCAGTCCAGCAAACATGCTGTCCCATTGTGTTTCTTTGAATTCAGGTTTTAAGTCAAGACGTTTTGCTACTTCTGTGATGACTTCTACATCGTAGCCAGTTAATTTATCTGTCTTTTTGTCATGGAATGTGAAAGGAGCATAAGTACCCTCTGTTCCGATCGTCAGAACACCTTTATCCTGAATGGATTTCCAAAGGTCGCCTGATTCCTTAGACCCAGTTTGTTTATTCGCGTTGTCGCTTGCACCAGATCCACATGCAGTGATCAATGCAACACAAACGCCTAACATAATGGCAAAGAACATTTTTTTCATTTTATTCCCCACTTTTCTTGTTGGTATTTACAACATATGATCTTACAGAGAAGCAACCTAAAAGTAAAGCATTTGAAACTAGCTTGAGCGAATCTCACCAACTTTATGCCCGCTGCCCATTTCTTTCAAACCTCTCACGTCTACAAAGCCTTTCATCTTTTATTTGTGCGAACATTACTAAAATAAAGACTTTGAGACAGTGACCATAGAAGGAAGCATATTTATTATAAAAGATGTATAATTAGTAGGTTGTTTTGAAAATGGAATGAATCACATGGAGACATGTTTTGATAAAAGAACATCTTAGAAGAAGGAGGGCATCATTGTGGATGTTGGACAAAATCAGCCTGAGCAATTGAAAAGGGCGATGACCTCCCGTCATTTATTTATGATTTCACTTGGCGGTGTCATTGGGACAGGCTTTTTCTTAGGAACGGGCTATACGATTGGACAAGCAGGGCCAGTTGGAGCCGTTCTTTCTTATATTGTGGGCGGATTGATTATGTATTTAACCATGCTGTGTCTTGGAGAGCTGTCGGTCGCACTACCTGTGTCCGGGTCGTTTCATACGTATGCGACGAAATTTGTCAGCCCTGCAGCGGGTTTTGCAGTTGGCTGGATTTATTGGCTTGGCTGGGCAGCAACGGTCGCCCTAGAATTTTTATCAGCAGGACAGCTGATGAGGCGCTGGCTTCCTCAAGTGGATGTGTGGATTTGGTGTCTCATATTTGGACTGTGTCTTTTCTTATTAAATGCCCGGTCGGCGAAAGCGTTCGGGGAGTCGGAGTTTTTCTTTTCAACCATTAAAATTATTGCGATTTTACTCTTTATAGGTGTAGGCGGCGCGGCGATGTTTGGTTTTATTGAAACAACGAGCGGTGAACCTGCCCCTTACTTCAGTCATTTTGTGAGTGATGGGCTGTTTCCAAATGGATTGCTCGCCGTGGTGGTCACGATGATCACTGTGAACTTTTCATTCCAAGGAACAGAGCTGATCGGGATTGCGGCAGGAGAAAGTGAAAATCCTGAAAAAACCGTTCCCCGTTCGATTCATCAGACTGTTTGGCGTACACTCGTCTTTTTCGTCCTATCTATCTTCGTCTTAGCAGGTATGGTGCCTTGGAAGGAAGCGAGTGTGCTGCAAAGTCCGTTTGTTACTGTATTTGAGAGAACGGGCATTCCTTTTGCGGCAGATATCATGAACTTTGTCATTATCATCGCTTTATTATCTGTTGCCAACTCTGGCTTGTATGCATCGACGAGAATGCTTTATTCCTTATCGAAAGAAGGAATGGCAGGAAAAGCATTCAGACGCGTGAATCAGCGCGGTATTCCGATGAATGCCTTACTGCTCACGTTCCTGTTTACAGGAATTTCGCTATTATCCGGGTTCTTTGCAGAGAAAACGGTATTTGCTTGGATCGTGTCCATTGCCGGTATGAGTGCCCAGACTGGCTGGATCACCATTACCTTATCACAGATGCTTTTCCGCAGAAGATATCTTCAAGCAGGCGGAAAGCTGGAAAACTTAAAATTTAAAACCCCTCTCTATCCGGTGCTGCCGATTGTTGCGATCACGCTGAATACCATTGTTTTGGTCAGCCTTGCCTTTGATCAAGAGCAGCGCATCGGATTATATGTCGGCGTCCCTCTCATGATCATTGGGTATGTTGTCTATCACCGCTATGTGAAAAAGCATCAGGCGAAAAGTGAACCGCTTAAGCTGCAAATTCATGGAGATGATGAGATCCGGTTTTAAACTAGAAAAAAGAAGCCAACCCAATGGGGAGGCTTCTTTTTTATTTAATGAATACCTTTCATCGCTTTCTTAATCACTGGTGTTAAGAGCAGCATTACACCGCATAAAACGATGGCGAGAAACCCAATGATACCGAAATAGACGGTTTCTGGTACTTTATCAAACAGTTTGACCACTTGCGCGTTGATCGCCTGTGCCATCGCATTTGAAAGGAACCAAAGGCTCATTGTTTGTGCTGAGAAAGCAGCAGGTGCAAGCTTTGTTGTTGCTGACAGCCCAACTGGTGATAAGCAGAGCTCTCCGATCACGACAAGGAAGAAGCTCAGAACGAGCCATAATGGACTCACAAGTGTATTCGGACCAGACATGTAGGCAGGAATGATCATGATGATAAAGGATAATCCTGCAAACAGAAGGCCAAGTGAAAACTTAATCGGGGTAGACGGCTGTTTCTTTCCAAGTCTGATCCACAACCAAGCAAATACAGGAGACAATAGCACAATAAAGATGGGGTTCAATGATTGGAACCACGAAGAGGCAAGTGTCATCCCAAGGAAATTCAAGTTTGTTCGTTGATCTGCATATGTGGCTAAAATGTTTGAGCCTTGTTCTTGAATTGCCCAGAACATCACGGCAGCAAGGAACAATGGAATATAAGCGAGGACCCTGGATTGCTCCACTGGGCTCGTCTTTTTACTAAAATACATGACGATGAAATAGACAATCGGAATGAGCACCCCAAGAACACTGACAAACCAAGTGAATAGATTAATTGTGAGTGCGCCTGTTTGAATGCCAATGACGACAAAAACAGCGAGTACAATAGCAATTAATGTTCCGAAAATTTTGAAGTTCTTGCGTTCAGCAGCTGATAACGGATTTGTCACATAAGTACCGGCAAGACCAAGGTTCGGTTTTTTCGTGATCACAAATGTAATCAGACCAATAAGCATCCCAACGGCAGCAAGTGAGAATCCGAGGTGGAAGTTCACTTTTTGACCGAGTGTTCCGACAATTAATGGGGCAATAAAACCGCCCATGTTGATCCCCATGTAGAAAATACTAAAGCCAGAATCCCTGCGTGGGTCTGTTTTGGAATACAGGTCGCCCACAATGTTTGAAACGTTCGGCTTCAGAAGACCTGTCCCAATAATAATCAGTCCCATACTAATAAAGAGCGCTGTTGCTCCGCTTGGCAAAGCCAAAATGACATGTCCAAGCATAATGAACACCCCGCCATAAAAGACCGTACTAGACGAACCGAATACCCGGTCGGCGAGCCATCCTCCAATAATGCCTGACATATAGACAAGCGCACCGTAGACAGACATGATCGAATTGGCTGTCGTCTGATCAAAACCAAGACCGCCTTTTGTCACCTCTGTGTACATATAATAAATAAGCAGTGCACGCATGCCGTAATAGGAGAAACGCTCCCAAAATTCAGTGAAAAATAGTGTGTAAAGTCCTTTAGGATGTCCAAAAAACCCTTTTTGAGGAACACTTTTAACAATTTTATCGTGGTCAATTGTAGACATGGCATAGATCCTTTCTTAAAAAAAGAGATATGAGAAAAATGATATTCTTGTATAGTTCTTGTGTCAATATAAAACTATTCTAAAACAGGAAAAAGTTAGTTCAATAGGCGTAAAGTCTCAAAAATATGAAAAATTCTCTCAAGTGAGAATGGTCAGAAAGTTATATCGAAAGAATTTATTTAAAATTTGAAGGATTATACAAGCAAACCTTTTACACATGCATAGGATGACAAGAGGACATGTGTGAAAAGGAGGGGTTTAGGTTGGGGGAATTGAATGAATCTGATCTAAAAAAGCCTGTTGTCAATGTACAAGATTTTGGTGTAGTGGCGGATGGGAAAACGGACTGTACAGCGAAGCTCAATGAATGCTTAGAATGGACGAAAGCACAGGGGTATTCCCACGTCTGGCTGCCGAGCGGCACGTATGTCATCGATGCAGTGTACAGAGGAGATCAATTTTTTCCTTTCCGGGGTGCGGGTATACGTGTGCCAAGTCATATAACCATTGAGATGGCACAGGATGCCGTCATTAAGGTGAAACCAAATGATTCGTGGGGGTATGCGGCCTTTTATATAGGAAAGGTTCAGCATGTCACCATCCGGGGCGGGCGAATCGAAGGGGATCGTCATGAGCATGTGTATAAATCGCTTCCCCCTGAACGAAAAACCCATGAGTGGGGTTTTGGGATATGTATTGAAGGGGCATCTGATGTAGATGTGAATCGTGTGCAAATCAAAAATTGTACGGGAGACGGCATCATTGTCAGTCCCCACGGTTTATTATCACAAGCTGAATCGTACTCGCCTGCTTCGTCGATCCATATTGCTGGTTGTCACATTACAGATTCAAGACGAAACAATATCTCGATCACAGGCTGTGATGGGGTCATTGTAGAGGACTGTCTGCTGGAGAGAGCAGGAGTAAACGGAGTCGAGCCAAGAATGGGCATTGATATTGAAGGCTACGGGGAAAATGCAGTGAATATGGAGGAACCGCTGAATATTCAAATTCGAAACAACATTGTGAGAGGTGGCGCCGCAAGCTCCATTTATAACTTCAATGGCTATGGTGTCATCATCGAAGGCAATCATACAGATAGCAGCATCTCCTATGGCTTTGCCACGGAAACAATCATTGCCAACAATTTGATCCGTGCAGTAGGAGGAGGCGTCACAAAAGCAGGAATTACGAGCTTAGGTATCTCTCTTGGTCAAACGGAAAACAATGTGATTATTATTGGCAATATGATTGAAGGATTTGAAAAAGGGATTGATGTGAGGGGCGACAGTGTTCACATTACAGGGAATAAGATCAGTCTGTTTGAAGATGCGGCTTTGTCCGTTTATATGGCGAATCGTATTCTAATAGAAGGAAATCATATTGAATCGGGGACGAATACAGGGCAAAGAAGCGCAGCACTGCGTATCTATCAATCGGATAGCGTCGTCTTTTCGAACAATACCATTTATTCGGTGATCGATGGGGCGATGGTGAGAGGAACGAATATCCTGATCCAGCACAATCAGTTCAAAGATTTCAGTAGAGGGATCTGGGTGCAGGAAGGGGAAGCTGGGATCAACGGCAATCACTTTATTCAAGAAGGACATCCAGAGCTTGGGTCTTCGTATACGATCAGTGTCACTGGAAATGCAAAGGCTTTCATTTGGCATAATCGCTTTAAGCACTACCAAAACTACGCCGTATACAGCAGCACGATGGGGCCATTAGAAATCAAAGACAATTCCTTTGAAGAATCATCTTTATATGTCGTGATGTATATTAAAAATGGTTCACCACAAATCGGAGATAACCGCTTTTATTTAAATCGTTCATTCGGACAACCGACAGCGATCTTTATTGACCAGGCTGCCTCAGCCCGTGTGCTGCGCAATAACATCATCAATGTATCACCTCAAAAAGCGATTGCCATCCGCACCGCAAACTCCACTCATTCCGTAATCGCCCATAACATGCTGGAACGCAGTCAAATGGTGACACATACTACAGACCGGCTCATCGGAAATATTGAAATCGATACACCGTGATAAATGAGTAAAATCCCTAATTTTGGAGGTTCAGAAGGCGGTTGACAATCCTGTAAAAAGGGCATATAGTAATAATTATTTTTCATTTTTCGCAACATTTGCCCTTTTTTATTGATAAAACCGATTAATTCAATCAGAAAAATGTATCTTCTGAGGACTTCAGTTTGATACAGCAGGATATAGAAAGGATGAAGAACAAGTGTCACAGCCAAAAAGGAAGCTCAAGCTAGGCGTATTCATCGCAGGAACTGGACATCATGTTGCCTCTTGGAGACATCCGAACGCCGTATCAGATGCAGCCATGAACCTGGATTATTTTAAACAATTAGCGAAAAAAGCAGAGGAAGGAAAGCTGGATTTACTCTTTTTAGCTGACAGCTTATCCATTAACCAAACCTCTCATCCGAATGTACTCACGAGATTTGAACCGCTCACCCTGCTTTCGTCCATTGCTGAGTCTACTTCATCAATTGGTTTAGCAGCAACAGCATCCACTACATACAGTGAGCCTTTCCATATTGCAAGACAGTTTGCTTCCCTTGATCATTTATCAGGCGGAAGAGCGGCATGGAATGTGGTCACATCTTCTATTGAAGAAACAGCGAAAAACTTTAGCGGAGAAGAGCATTTAGCACACCATAAACGATACGAGCGAGCAGAAGAGTTCGTTGAAGTCGTCAAAGGTCTTTGGGATTCTTGGGAAGAAGACGCCCTTGTCAGAAACAAGGAAACGGGAGAATTCTTCGAATCTAGTAAGCTGCATGAGCTCCAGCATAAAGGGGAGTTCTTCTCAGTACGAGGTCCTCTCAACGTATCACGCACGCCTCAAGGGCAGCCAGTGATCATTCAAGCAGGATCATCCGAAGATGGTCAAAAGCTTGCAGCGAAAACAGCTGAACTCATTTTCACAGCACAAAACGATCTCAAAAAAGCGAAGGAATTTTATCAAAGCTTAAAGGAGAAAGTAGAGGGTGCTGGTCGTGCTAGAGAGGACGTCAGCATCATGCCGGGGATCTTCCCGATTATTGCTGATACAGAGGAAGAAGCCAAAGCGAAATATGAAGAATTACAGGAACTGATTGTTCCTGAGATTGGGCTGAGCATTTTGCAAAACTACTTAGGTGGGATTGATTTGTCTCAGTATCCTTTAGATGGTCCGCTTCCAGAGATTGATCCAAGCGCGTCCAATGCGGTAAAAAGCCGTTTTGATCTCGTGATGAATATGGCGAGAAAGGATAACCTGACCATTCGCCAGCTCTATCAATCGGTTGCCGGCTCTCGTGGTCATAATATTTTCATTGGCACACCGCAGCAGCTCGCAGATGTGATGGAAACTTGGATCAATGAAGAAGCAGCAGACGGCTTTAACGTCATGCCTCCGCTATTGCCAGAAGGGCTGGACATGTTCGTAGACCGCGTCGTCCCAATCCTTCAGGAGAGAGGCTTATTCAAAACAGAATACACAGGAAAAACCTTGCGAGAAAATCTTGGATTAACTGAGCCAAAAAATCGCTACACGACATAAAGGTGAGGTGACTAACGTTGGGATACACGTTTCGTCTGGCAACAGAGGCAGATATAGAGGCACTGCTTGAACTGACAACAAGAGCCTATGAGCCAATTCGTGAGCTCGGCATCCAGTTCCAAGCAGCACATGCTGATTTTGCTCTCGTTCAGAAAAATGTACAAAAGAATCTCTGCTATGTGATGGAAGAAAACGGAGAGCTTCTATCCACCTTGTCGCTCCGTATGCCTTGGGGAGAACAGCCAGGCCCGTTCGGCGTCCCTCACATTTGGTGGTTTGCCTCAGAACCATCCGCCCAAAAAGGGACAGGCTCTGTCTTGCTGGAGTGGGTGGAAACCGAATTGCTAAGGGATACCTTAAAGGTGCCATACGTATCTCTAGGTACAGCTGATAAGCATCCGTGGCTCATAGACATGTATGAGCGCAAAGGCTACGTCAGAGCAGGAGAAAAGGATTTAGGCAAGGGACACATCACGGTTTATTTGAAAAAACAACTAAGATCAGATATCACACAACCATAAGAGGAAAGAAGGGTATACGAACATGAAAAACAAAAAGTGGCTAGTCGTTCTATTTGCAGCAATGCTGGCAGTTTTAGCAGCTTGCGGCGGAGGCAATCAGAGTGAAGGCAAAGACGAAAAAGTGTTAAAAGTAGGTGCCACAGGGCAAAGCTATCCGTTTGCTTATAAAGACAATGGCAAGCTTGTTGGCTTCGATGTTGAAGTAACTGAAGCTATTGCAAAAAAGCTAGGCTACAAACTAGACTGGCAGCTGAGTGAATTCAGCGGACTAATGGGGCAGCTGACATCTGGTAAGCTGGATACAGTGTCAAACCAAGTCGCAGTCACAGATGAGCGTAAACAAACGTTTAACTTTACTGATACGTACGCATATGCAGGAACACAAATCATCGTGAAAAAGGACAACAATGACATCAAAGGTCTTGATGATTTAAAAGGAAAAACAGTGGCGGCAGTTCTTGGCTCTAACCATGCCAAAAACTTAGAGAGCAAAGATCCGGACAAGAAAATCAATATTAAAACATATGAAACGCAAGATGGTGTCTTAAATGAAGTGGCAAATGGCCGCGTAGATGCTTATGTCAACGGACGCAGTGTATTACTTGCTCAAATTGAAAAAACAGGTCTGCCGCTCAAAATTGTCGGCAACCCAATTGTGTATGAAGAAGTAGGCTACCCATTTGCCAAAGATACAAAGCATGACAAGCTAAGAGAAGAATTTAACAAAGCAATCAAAGAATTAAGAGAAGACGGGACACTGAAGAAATTGTCTGAGAAGTATTTCAAAGACGATGTCACGGTGCCAATTAAAAAATAACGACAGCGGCGGTGAAGAGCAGACATGAACAAAATTGATTGGCAGTATATGGTGACCGTTTTTCCGACATTGATCCAATACTTGCCGATAACGATCTTCATGGCGATTGTCTCCATGGTATTTGCCATTATCATTGGTGTGGTATTCGCTCTCATTACGAAAAACCGGATACCTGTTTTGTACCAATTTGCCAAGCTGTATATTTCTTTTTTCAGAGCGGTTCCAACCTTGGTTCAGCTCTTTCTCATTTATTTTGGTCTTCCGCAGCTATTCCCTGCGATGACCTCAATGGATGCACTAACAGCGGTCATTATCGGATTAAGTATTAAAAACTCAGCATACTTAGCAGAAATTTTCAGAGCTGCCCTCAACTCTGTAGATGAAGGGCAGCTGGAAGCTTGTCTATCTGTCGGCATGACAAGATGGCAGTCTTACGTCAGAATTATTTTCCCGCAGGCAATTCGAAACGCGATTCCAGCGACGGGGAATACCTTTATCGGTCTTTTAAAAGAAACATCTCTTGCCTTTACGATTGGTGTGGCAGAAATGTTTGCACAAGGGAAGATGATTGCGTCGGCGAACTATAAATACTTTGAAACCTATTTAGCCGTAGGGATTGTGTATTGGGTGATGACCATCATTTATAGCTTCCTTCAAGACCTATTCGAACGAAAAATTAGCAAACCTTACCGGAATTAAGGAGGTGTGGACATGATCAAGCTCACCAATTTGAAGAAATCATTCGGCGACCTTGTCGTCTTAGACGGAATCAATCTCGATGTGCAAAAAGGGCAGGTTGTGGCCATTATCGGACCTTCTGGCTCCGGTAAATCCACCTTGCTGCGCTGCTTAAATTTATTAGAAATACCAGATGAAGGCACGATTGAAATTGGCGATGCGAAGCTCGATGCGTCTAAATATACACGAAAAGAAGCCCATCACCTGCGTCAACAAACGGCCATGGTGTTTCAAAACTACAATCTGTTTAAAAACAAGACAGCACTGCAAAATATCACAGAATCACTGCTTGTGACGAAAAAAATGACGAAGCAGCAGGCAAATGAGATTGGAATGAAGCTGCTGAAGCAAGTAGGATTAGAGCAAAAGGCTGACAGCTATCCAGTCACGTTATCTGGCGGACAGCAGCAGCGAATCGGGATTGCCCGCGCATTAGCGGTTGATCCACATGCGATTTTACTCGATGAACCAACGTCAGCACTTGATCCAGAGCTTGTCTCAGGTGTGCTTCAAGTCATTAAGTCCATTGCGATTCAAGAAACAACGATGATCATCGTCACACATGAAATGGCGTTTGCTAGAGAAGTGGCAGACCATGTGATTTTCATGGCGGATGGTCATATTATTGAACAGGGCACACCAACTGAGCTATTTGATGAAACGAAGAATGAACGGACAAAACGATTTATCCAAAAAGAAGCAGCGGCTGAAGAAGCATAAGCTGCTTTTTACTCTTTAGAGGGGTGAGTATCAGTGAAATCATTAGGAAATGAAGCATTAAACAAACGTTTAATTAACATTCGCCGAGCGCTTCATGAGCATCCAGAGCTGGCGTTTGAAGAATATGAAACGACAAAAAAACTGCGCCGCTGGTTAGAGGAGGAGGGGATCACCGTACTCGATTTTCCAGCTCTTCAAACAGGTGTTGTCTGTGAAATCCAAGGAGAACAAGAGGGACCAACGATTGCCCTGAGAGCTGATATTGATGCACTTCCGATTGAAGAAGCATCTGGCGAACCATTTTCCTCAAAGGTACCGGGAAAAATGCATGCTTGCGGTCATGATTTCCATACAGCTTCTATCTTTGGAGCAGCTCTTTTATTAAAAGAACGAAAACACGAGCTCAAAGGAACGGTCCGCATTTTGTTCCAGCCGGCTGAGGAAGTCGCGCAAGGAGCGAAACATGTCATAGAGGCAGGCGTTTTAGATGGAGTGGATGCCATTTTTGGTATGCACAACAAACCAGACCTGAAAGTTGGCACTATAGGCATTAGAGAAAAAGCATTAATGGCAAGTGTAGACCGGTTTGAAATCAATATTAAAGGAACGGGTGGTCATGCAGGTATTCCGAATCACACGGTAGACCCGATTGCCATCAGTGGGCAGATCACAAGTGCTCTTCAGCAAATTGTCAGCCGCCGCATCAGCTCTTTGCATCATGCAGTCGTCAGCATTACACGCATTCAAGGCGGTACATCATGGAATGTGATTCCTGATCGTGTTGAGATGGAAGGAACTGTTCGGACATTTGAGCCTGAAGTGAGAGCGATGATTCCCGAGCTCATGAAACAAATCGTGAGCGGGATTGCCGAAGGGTTTGGGGCAAAAGGCGAAGTGAAATGGCATCCATATCTGCCTTCTGTGTTGAATGACGAGCGTCTGACAAAGGTAGTAGAAGAAACAGCAGGTGCGCTGGATCTCACAGTCGTTCAGGCTGAGCAGTCACCGGGCGGAGAAGATTTTGCCCTTTATCAAGAACGCATTCCAGGCTTTTTCGTATGGATGGGGACAAGCGGTACCGAGGAATGGCATCACCCTGCCTTTACATTAAATGAAGACGCACTTCCGGTTGCCGCTGCCTTCTTTGCCGAGCTTGCTGTTCGGGCATTGGAGTCACGATCATGGAATTAACAAAACAATTGGCAGAGGCTGTACTGTCTGCTGATCCACTTCAAGATCAGCGGGCGGTAGAAATGGCTCGAAATGGTCTGTTAGACGCTACGGCAGCAGCGCTTGCTGCGAAAGAGGACGAAGGAATTCAAAAGCTCATGGGACTTGTGGAACAAGAAGGCGGAGCAGCTCAAATTCCTGTCATCGGACAAGGGAAGAAGGTCAGCCGTCAATCCGCAGCGATGCTGAACGGCTACTTGATCCACGCCCTTGATTATGATGATGTGCATTCAGACGTGAGAGGACACCCAAGTGCAGTCATCATTCCAGCCTTGCTTTCACAGCTATCAGACGGCAAAGGGTTTGGCGATCGATTTTTAGCAGCCTACATCACAGGTGTTGAAGTGATGGCAAGGCTTGGTGAATCCATCGGAAAAGCGCATTATGAGCGGGGCTGGCATAATACCGGAACCCTTGGAGCCATTGCGGCAGTATGTGCCATTGGATATTTAAAACAAGTCTCGCAGGAAGAGCTGATGAAGGCAATCGGCTTTGCTGGAGCGCAATCTGCCGGAATGCGAAAGCAGTTCGGCTCTGATATGAAACCATTACAAGCTGGCTTAGCGGCTAAAACAGCCGTCTCGTCTATGGACTTAGCTTGTTCAGGTTTTGGTGGCAATGACTCGGTTCTTGATGGCGCACTTGGTTTCTTTTCACTCTACGGAGATCTGGAACTTGCGGAAAGTCGTTTACTAGAGGGCTATGGTTCTACATGGCGTATCGTTTCACCAGGGCTGTGGTTCAAAGTATATCCATTCTGCTCAGCTGCCCACCATGCAGCAGATGCGATCCAATCCTTAATGAAAGAGCGGGCTTTCTTGCCAGAACAGGTGAAACAAGTAGATGTCCTGTTCCCGCCTGGCGGAGATGCAGCGCTTATTGAGCGGACACCTTCGACTGGAGAAGAAGGACGATTTAGTGTCGAATACGTGATCGCACTTGCCGCGTTTGGACAGTCGCTGACGCTGGATGTCTTTACGAAAAAACACATTCCATCAAACATGTGCACTTGGATGAAACGGGTGAAGAGAGAATATGATCAAACGATAGAACCCCATCCAGACGCTGTCCCAAAAGGTCGCTTTACGATTGTGAAGCTCACCTTATCTGATGGCACCATCATTAGCAAACGAGTCGATATTCCGCGAGGCGCACCAGGTCATGCATTATCGAAAGAAGACATCATGCAAAAATTAAACAGTGTCACAGACGCATCACATGCACAGAAGATTGTACAAGTTATTGAAGACGGAAACGATTCTTCTTATTTGCAGCTGTTGGCATGATTTAAAAAGAAGAAAAGGGCTAAAATTGATTTAGCCCTTTTTGTGTCTATCATTTCTTATTCCGTTTTGGTAAATGTTAAGCCAATATGAGCAAGTGCCTGCGGCAAGTCTTTCCGAATGGTGATGTCTTTAAATGATATATTCGATTGAATCGCACTTAAAGCAAGATCTTGCTTAATCCCTGTTAAAACAGCAGAAATCCCTAAAAGTCTCAGCGTTTGTGCATAGTTGACCAGATATTGAATGCTCTGTTCATTCAGGCGTTTTGTTCCTGATACATCAATGACCAAATGAGAGAGCGACAGCCTGTAGCTTTCCTGTAAAATGGTTTCTAATATATGCTGAGCACGTGTCTCTTCGATATCACCAAGTAGAGGAAGCACGGCGACACCGTCAACAACTGGGACGATCGGTACAGATAATTGCTGAATCTGCCGGTTGGCACGGTCTAGTTCAAGGACGTAGCTTAATAGAGAAGCCATCGTTTCAAACATATGCACATGCTCTTCTGTGAATTGCTGCGGCCTTAGATCAAGCCCGCAAATCGTTCCGTAGTTCGTACCATCTGTAAAATCAATCGGCACTCCGATGAATGATCCGCCTTGAAGACGTTTCGTGACTTCTAAGGATTTAGAACGATCATCCAATGATATATCAGGGATCACAAGCGTATCGTGATGATCGACCGCCAGCTTGCAAAATGTCTTCTCGTAAGGAATTTCTTCCCCTTCTTCAAGAAGCTGCTCGTCATGATTTAACACCTTTACAATCTGATTGGTGGTTTGATCGTTTTTAGCAATAAACAGTGTATTCACATCAGTGAATTGACTCATCATATTTAGAATACTCGTAGAAGCATCATGAAAGTTGCGAAACTGTTTTAATAGTTGTTGACGAGGCATTGTTTTAGGACTCCTTGTAGCTCCGCTCATAGGCCGGAACAATAGTTGGTTTGTCTCTATCATACAAAATCAAACGAGAAATAGATACACTTTAATGCGTAAATCCATGTGAATCGGGTGAGAACAAAAAAGACTGCCGATCCTGAGATCTGACAGCCTGCTGATTAAAGAGAGACAGGGACGGTAGACATAGAGAAAAATTCCTCATACAACGCTTGAACGGCTTCTTTTTCTTGAGCCGCTTTGACGCCAAACATCATGCTGACCTCTGAAGATCCTTGATTGATCATTTCAATATTGACCTTCGCTTTTGACAGCGCTTTTGCTGCTCTTGCTGTGGTGCCAACATTGTGGCGCATCGCTTCTCCTACAACCATAATGAGGGAGAGATGCGGCTCTAAAACGACCTCATCTGCATCAAGCACATGCTTCAAGCGGTCGAGCAGCTCTTGTTCAATATGCTGCTCCTCCAGCTGATCCTGCCTTAAAATAATGTTCATATCATCAATGCCAGAAGGGACGTGCTCATACGTAAGCCCATATTCCTCTAACGTTTGCAGCACCTTACGTCCAAAACCGACTTCTCGGTTCATCAAATATTTGCTAATATAAATGCTGCAAAATCCGCTGTCTGAAGCGATTCCGACAACAGGTCCATTTGTATGATCCCGCTGGTTCACAATTTTGGTGCCTTTTGCCGAAGGATTATTGGTGTTTTTAATCTGTACTGGAATGCCTGCACGGAAGGCCGGAATGAGTGCTTCATCATGGAACACAGAAAAACCAGCATAGGATAGCTCGCGCATTTCCCGGTACGTAAGCTCTGTAATCTCCTTTGGCTCATGAACGATCGTTGGATTGACAGCATAAACAGCATCCACATCTGTAAAGTTCTCGTACACATCTGCCTTCAAACCGTTTGCCAAAATGGAACCGGTAATATCGGAGCCGCTGCGAGAAAAGGTGACAATGTCCCCCGATAGACTAAAGCCAAAAAAGCCAGGGAATATGATAATGCCAGAGCGCTCTCTTAATTTATACAAATGATCATATGACTCCGGTAGGACTTGCGCTTGACCAGGCTCATCGCTCACAAATAAACCAGCTTCCTTTGGGTTCACATAGTGAGCTTCGACACCTTGATAGCGGAAATAGGCGGCAATGAGTTTTGCGTTATTGTCTTCACCGCTTGCTTTGATGGCATCAAGATATCGCTCAGGATGAGACGTATTAGCCTGTAAGAGGGCATCTAGATCTTGCCGGATGGTGTCAATCACGTCATGACTTAATCCGAGTTCATCCGCAATGGAGGCATACCGTTCAATGACGGCTTCCTGTAAATCGTGTGCTTCGCCTAAACGTAAATATTGCTCACCACAGCTAATTAATAGATCGGTGACCTTCGTATCCGTTGAATGCCGTTTTCCTGGTGCGGAAACAACGACTGCTTTTCGAGCTGGATCTGCTGTTACAATGTCAAATACCTTTTGCAGCTGCTTGCCAGAAGCAAGTGAACTGCCACCAAATTTAACGACCTTCAATGCATACATCTCCTATAGTAAAAATTTTCTCACAAATTGAATAGTTCCTATTATCAACTCTTTTCTTCAAATTATCAAGGTTTTTCTTCACTAGAAATACAAATGTATTTTCAGGGAGGACGGTATAGCGTGAGTATATGAAAAAAGAGCCGGCCATATGCCGAGCTCTTTTTCTTATGAAGAAGATGAGGAGGAAGATAGCTCCTGCTTCATCACTTTATTATTGCGTTTTTCCTTTAAGAAAAAGGAGAGGACAAGCCCAATGACCGCAATCAGACCAGAAATGAAGAATGACGTATTCATTCCATGAACGGCTGATTTTAATGGGCTGGCCAATTCTGCATTTGCAGCAGAGCTGCTCATGATGGAGACAAGCACTGCTGTCCCAATGGAACCGCCCATTTGTCTCATCGTGTTATTCATCGCTGTCCCATGCGGGATCAAATGAGGTGGTAAAGAGTTAATACCTGCTGTTGTCAGCGGCATCATGATCATCCCAACCCCGATTAAGCGAAGCGTGTACGCGACCGTAATGAGGGCGATGGATGAATCAAGGGTGAGCAGCATAAATGGCAAGGTCGTCACGGTAAGTATCGTAAACCCGCCTAATGCCAGCCCTTTTCCGCCGACTTTATCAAAAATCCGTCCAATAATTGGTGAGAGGAGCCCCATAAAGAGAGCACCTGGCAATAAGATCAGTCCTGTATCAAGAGCAGACAACCCTCTCACATTCTGCGTATAGAGCGGCAGAATCGTCTCTGTCCCAATCAATAAAGCAAAGACAAGCATCCCAAGAAAGGTCGTCAAGCTAAAGATTGCAAACTTAAAGACACCAAATTCAAGCATCGGTCTTGTCAAATTCGACTGGCGCAGAATAAAGAAGAACAAGCTCACAGCGCCGACAATCAGCGAAATGAGGACAGTGGCACTTGTCCAGCCGTATGTGCCAACACTAGAAAATCCGTAAAGCAGTCCGCCGAAACCGAAGGACGACAAGATGACAGATAAAACATCAATACGTGTCTCTCTTTGCTGCGTTACATTTTTCATTAAGAAGAAAGCAAGAATAAGATCAATAATACCTATAGGAAGAACAATATAGAACAGGAACTTCCAGCTGAAGGAGTCAACAATCCAGCCGCCAAGTGTCGGCCCAAGAGCTGGTGCGAAAGATATGACAAGTCCGACCATGCCCATTGCCTGCCCGCGTTTTTCTTTCGGGAAAATGGTTAAAAAGATCGTTTGCATCAGTGGCATTAAAATCCCTGCACCGGCTGCCTGCACAATACGCGCTGCAAGTAATACAGGGAAATTCGTTGCAAATGAAGCAAGAATTGTACCGACTGTAAAGATACTAAGCGCCGTTAAAACTAAAGAACGGCTTGAAAATTTCTCGATTAAGAAAGCCGTGATCGGGATGAGAATCCCGTTTGTCAGCATAAAGGCTGTGGTGAGCCACTGCCCTTTGCTGACATCAATATTGAATTCCTCCATGATATGTGGGATCGCTGGAATGAGCAATGTTTGGTTTAAAATTGCGACAAATGCCCCAACGAGGAAAATCCCCACAATCACAGATCGATTATACGATGTTGTAGATTGGTTCATGTTATCCCTTCTTTATCTATAAGATGATGCTTTTCAGCTGTGACACGTTTTGTGATAAAACGCTGTTTTTCCCTAAATAATCGAGTAGTGAACTAATTAAAAAGGTTCTCGGTTGGTCCTTTGATAATTCTTCACTTAGCAGTTCAAACGCAGAGAGGAAATCGTCCTTTTCTTCCCCGTTTGACAGTGTGTGAAGCTCTTGTTTGATCTTCGTTAAGTACGAGATGACAAGCTTTTCTTCATCGTATTCGTCCTGTGTGGAAAGCAAATAAGAGTCCATCAGCTGATCTGTTAGCACAGGCTCAATAGAGCAAGGCTTTTTCGACACACGGTCCATCACGCCGATAATCATTTCGGCGGCATTTTCTAATTGGATGTTCTTGCGCTCAATCGCCAGCATTAAAATGAATTCTCTCATTAATCCGTTGAGGACAATGACAAGATCCCAGACGTAAGGCGCAACAGAATCACCATATGTGCTTAAAATAATGTCTCTGTGCCGCTGCATGATAATGGAGCGTGTCTCACGTAAATGCTTAATGACAATGGGCGAATGCTGTGAAAAAGCTTCAAAGGATAGCATATTCAAAAATTTATGATTCTCTTTAAACTCTTCAAGCTCAAGCTTGATCTTCTTTGTGAATTTTTCCTTTTTGGACAGCGTCGTTTCTGAATGAATGATTTGAGAAATCTCTCTCATTTTGCATTGATTGTATTTAATCAGTTCTAATAGAAGAGCTTCCTTTGAATCAAACAGTTTATAAATAGACGCTTTTGATATTTTACAGGCATCGGCAATTGACTGCATGGAGACACTCATATAGCCTTTTTGAGAAAATAATTTCTTTGAAACCCGCAAAATCTCTTCTTGCTTTTCGTTCATCTTCATAAGTCCTTTCCGAATCGGCAAAACCATATGGTCACAATGGAAACCGAGTGGTCACTTTTGCTATGATAACAAAACCAATGACCTATGACAAGAAAAGAAACTTAAAAAAACACCTATCTGATGACAGGTATTTTATCCTTCCGCATGTGCGGCATATATGATGATCTGTCCGTTAAGTTCGGCGATTAAAAGGTCTTCTCGCTCCTTTACAGAGTAAATCGCTGTCCCTTTTTTCAACTTGGAAGCTGTGCCGTGATTAAAATGTTCGGCAGCTGTTTTCTGAATCACACCTACTTGCTGATCTTTAGTGACGGTTAGTTGATGGGCCCAATCTACATTTGCTTCATAGACCGTTTCTTCCCATTGAAATAAATCTGCCTGTTCATCGAGAGCTAATACCTCTTCTGCACTAGGTGGTTTAGATTCGGCATAACGGACGGATTGGCATCCACATAAGCAAATGGTGAGTAACATTAAACATAAGTAAGTCCAACATTTTCGTGTCAAATGAGATTCTCCCCTTCACAAGAAAGCTATTATATAGTCATAGTCGTTTCCGAAGGATGTATCGTTACTTTGTGAGGCGGGTAAGGAGATTGTATGTTGGCACGAAATACGATACATTTATCGTATGAATAATCCAATCCATCCAACCCAAGAAGACATGAGACTGATTTCGGTGCTACACGCATTGGCCGATCCCATCCGGTTAGAAATTGTCCGCTGCTTAGCTGAAGCAGGCGAGAGGACATGCGGCACGTATGAGATGAATATTGCCAAATCCACGCTGTCACATCACTTCAAAGTGTTGAGGGAGGCAGGCATCGTGAAAGTGAGAATTGACGGAAAACACCGCTATTATTCTTTAAGAAAAGAAGACATTGAGACCGCTTTTCCTGGACTCGTGTCATCCATTTTAGCCGTAGATAAAGAGCGGTGGTAAGCCAGCTGTCTAGAAAAGCAGCTGGCTGTTTTATTTTCCATAAATCGAGTCATACAGTCTTTTTACCGCTGGCTCTATATCCTCTGGCCGCATATGAGAGAAGCCAAGAACGAGTGGAACAAAGCCTTCCTGATGCCCCGGTAATTGCTCATCAAGGGTAAAACGGTCCATCCCATACATTTTCAGCTTTCTTTCTTTGGCACGCTGTAAAATCTCATGCTGCGTGCGGTTTGAACGGAACTCTGCGATAAAATGAAGTCCAGCATTTTCCCCAATAATCCGCACATTGTCAGCAAAAACCGTATTGAGCTCTCCAATGAGCTGCTTCCGTTTTTCCTCATATAAACCATTCATTCTTTTAATATGCCGTTGATATGCTCCATCTTTTATAAAATGAAGAAGGGTGTATTGTGTAAAGAGGTTGGCTGTTTGAATGAAGAAGTGTTGTTCTTCCTTATAGCGTCTCAATAAATGCTGCGGGAGCACCATGTAGCTTAGCCTTAAGCCGGGCAACAATGATTTTGAAAAGGTCCCCATATAAATGACTTTGTCATATCGATCCAAACTTTGCAGCGCTGGAATGCTGTCAGTCCCATACTTGAATTCACTGTCATAATCATCCTCAATGATATAACGGTCTTGCTCATCGGCTGCCCAGTTTAAGAGCTGAATCCGCCGGGAAATTGGCATAATCACCCCTGTAGGGAATTGATGTGAAGGGGTAATGATCAACACATTCGGCTCTTTCTTCTGAATGTCACTCATCCGTACTCCTTTTTGATCAATGCCAATCGTTTCAATTCGGTGATGATTGTTTTTTAGCATTTGATAGAGCCGGCGATAGCCAGGGTTTTCTAACCCGTATACTTGATCGGCTGGAAGAATGCTTGATAGCGAATGGATAAGTGACTGCGTGCCTGCACTTAAAATGAGCTGTTCTGGATAGCATTTGACTCCCCGTGCAAGCCCGATTAACCGGGCAATTGTTTCCCGAAGCTCGTACACGCCTTGTGGATGCGGAAGCTCACCAAATGCTTCTTGGTGGAGACTGATCGCCTTTTGTTCACTTTTCAGCCAGCTTTTAAACGGAAAATTGGCTGTATCAACAGAGATATGTGAAAAGGAATACCAATCGTCTCGTGCAATCGGCTCTTCCTTTAAATCTGCTGGGAGAGTAGAGGGTTTCAGCTGACCTGATTCATGAAACGTTTCGAGTGATTCCACGAAAAAACCTTTGCGTTCAACCGAATATAAATATCCCTCGGCAAGCAGCTGCTGATATGCGCCATTCACTGAATTGACGCTGACATTTAATGTATCGGCTAACTCTCGTTTGGACGGTAATTGATCGTGCGGCTGAAGGTTTCGATTTAAAATTTCACCTTTAATTTTCGAGTAAATTTGATGATAAATAAATCCGTTTGCTCCTGTTTGGTCTAGTTGAATTGTCAGCATCTTTTCATTCCTTCCTCTCTGGTACCATGAAAAAAATGATATTGGTACTTTCTATCATACCAAAAAATATTCAGAATAATAAAAAAGACATAAAGGGGATGGATGACAATGAGTCAAACGACAACAAACCGTTTTTCAACTGAGGAATGGCAGGGGAAAAGAGATCAATACGTCGCAAGAGGCGTGAGTAATGGCAACCGTCATCTTGCAGCAAAGGGGAAAGGTGCCGAGCTGTTCGATATCGATGGGAAACGTTTTATCGATTTTGCTGGCGCGATCGGTACGTTAAATGTAGGCCATTCACATCCAAAGGTTGTGGAAGCCGTCAAAGCACAAGCAGACAGCCTGATTCACCCGGGATTCAATGTGATGATGTACGAATCGTATATCGAATTGGCAGAGAAGCTATGCCGCCTTACACCAGGTGACCATGACAAGAAAGCCATTTTCCTTAATTCAGGTGCAGAGGCTGTTGAAAATGCGGTGAAAATTGCACGTAAATATACGAAAAGACAGGCCGTGGTCTCGTTTACAAGAGGCTTCCACGGCAGAACGAATATGACGATGAGCATGACGAGTAAGGTCAAGCCATATAAATTTGGGTTCGGACCATTTGCGTCAGAGGTGTATCAAGCGCCATACCCGTATTACTATCAGAAGCCAGAAGGATTAAGCGATGCAGCCTACGATGAGTACATCATTGATCAATTCAATCAATTCTTCGTCGCTGCCGTTGCACCAGAAACCGTTGCGTGTGTGGTCATGGAGCCAGTCCAAGGGGAGGGCGGGTTCATTGTACCATCGAAGCGTTTTGTTCAGCATGTAGCTTCATTCTGTCAGGAGCACGGGATTGTGTTTGTTGCAGATGAAATCCAAACAGGCTTTGCAAGAACAGGTAAATATTTTGCCATTGAGCACTTTGATGTGGTGCCGGACTTAATCACTGTGTCAAAATCTCTTGCTGCTGGGTTGCCGCTAAGCGGTGTTGTCGGCAGAAAAGAACTGCTTGATGCGGCAGATCCAGGGGAGCTAGGAGGAACATATGCAGGAAGTCCATTAGGCTGTGTGGCAGCGCTAGCGGTTCTTGATATTATTGAAACAGAACAACTGAATCAACGATCTGAACACATTGGACAAGTCATTGAGGAGAAAGCAAATGATTGGAGAGTGGCGTATCCATTCATTGGGGAAGTCCGCCGGTTAGGGGCAATGGCGGCAATTGAAATTGTAGAAGATCAAACTACGCGTACACCAGATAAGAAAACAGCCGCAGCGATTGCATCATATGCAAACGAGCACGGACTGCTCTTATTAACGGCAGGGATTAATGGGAATATTATTCGCTTCTTAACACCACTTGTCATCACAGATGAGCTGCTTCATGAAGGACTAGGGATCATCGAGGACGCCTTCAAAGCACGCTAAACAACAAAGGGGGATGGTTGTATGCAAAAACAACAAATGGCAAAAACCATGTCACAGTCTGACGTACTGTTTTTATCCATTGGTGCAATGCTTGGATGGGGCTGGGTTGTACTTTCGGGAGATTGGATTTTAACAGCTGGATTTTTAGGCAGTGTGATTGCCTTCGTTATAGGTGGTATTCTCGTCATCTTTATTGGACTGACGTATGCTGAACTTTCGTCTGCGATTCCAGAGACGGGAGGAGGGCTCGTCTTTGTCCAGCGGGCATTTGGGATAAAATCCGCTTTTGTCTCGGCATGGGGCGTGTTGTTTGGCTATGTTTCGGTCATTACGTTTGAAGCAGTCGCACTGCCAACTGTTATTGATTATGTCATTCCAACACAGCATGTTGGCTTCCTATGGAATATAGGGGGATGGGACGTTTATTTTACATGGGTGTTGATTGGATCTGGTGGTGCTTTATTTTTAACAGCGCTTAACTACATTGGTGCCAAGCCAGCCGCTATTTTTCAATCTGTTTTTACAGTGGCCATTATCGTGACAGGTTTTCTTCTTTTAGGCGGTGCCACATTTAACGGAAATCTAGCAAACCTTGAGCCGATGTTTCAAGGCGGGGTTGGCGGTCTCATGGCAGTTTTAGTGATGATTCCCTTTTTATTCGTTGGCTTTGATGTCATTCCTCAAGTGGCGGCGGAGATCAATGCGCCAAAGAAAATCATTGGGAGAATTTTAATTATCTCTATCGTGAGTGCGGTCGTATTTTATCTGCTTATTGTCTTTGGAGTAGCTGCGGGGCTGTCAAAAGGACAGCTTGAAGCCTCTTCTTTGGCGACAGCAGATGCGATGGTACAGCTACTTGGTCATCAAGCATTTGGGACAGTGCTTGTCATTGGCGGTGTAGCAGGGATTGTAACGAGCTGGAATGCTTTTATCATCGGTGCAAGCCGTATTCTATACGCGATGGCGGAAAGAGGCATGATTTCCAAATGGTTTGCGTATATTCATCCAAAGTATAAAACGCCGACAAATGCCATTTTATTTCTTGGAGCTTTGGCCTTTTTCGCTCCATTATTAGGGCGCCCTGCCCTCGTGTGGATTGTCAATGCAGGCGGTGTCGGGATCATCGTCGGCTACTTAATTGTGTCCATTGCCTTTATGAAACTTCGTAAAGCAGAACCAGAACTTGAGCGTCCATACCGCATTAAATATTGGCGGACGACAGGCGTTTTAGCCATCGGGCTGAGTCTCCTTTTTCTTTCATTTTATTTTCCAGGGATGCCAGCCTCCTTATCATGGCCAGCTGAATGGATATTGCTTTTAGGTTGGGCACTCATTGGGTATATACTATATGTAATGAATCCAAGAACGAAGGAGACGGTAGAGCATGACAAACGAACTCAAAGTGTATAATCCTGCAACAGGAGAAGAAATTGCTTCAGTTGCTCAGCATACAAAAGAACAGATTGAAGATGCGATCACTCGCTCACATCAAGCATTCAAAACATGGGCAAAAACGTCAGCACATGAACGTGCCAATATCATTCGCAAGTGGTTTGATCTCATGATTGAACATAAAGAAAGGCTCGCAAAAATCATCACTGAAGAAAACGGGAAGCCGTATCAAGAAGCATTAGGAGAAATCGTTTATGCGGCTGGATATATTGAATGGTACGCAGAGGAAGCCAAACGAATCTACGGCAGAACCATTCCTTCCCATACGGCGAACAAGCGCCTTTTTGTCACAAAACAGCCAGTGGGTCCTGTTGCGGCCATTACACCGTGGAATTTCCCCGCAGCCATGATCACGAGAAAGGCAGCACCAGCACTTGCGGCGGGCTGTACCTTTATTGTGAAGCCTGCTGAAGACACGCCGCTGACGGCTATTGAACTTGTGAAATTAGGCCACGAAGCCGGAATTCCAGAGGATGCCTTGCAATGGGTGGTTGGAGATGGAAAAGAAGTCGGTGAAATTTTCACAGATAGCCCATTGATTCGCAAAATCACGTTCACAGGCTCAACGCCAGTCGGAAAGCATTTGATCAAAAACAGTGCAAGTACAGTCAAGCACGTATCAATGGAGCTTGGCGGTCATGCCCCGCTCATCGTAGACAAAGATGCCAATCTTGAACTAGCTGTCAAACAAGCAGTGGCATCTAAGTTCCGTAATGCAGGACAAACCTGTGTCTGTGCCAACCGCTTAATTGTGCATGAAGACATTCATGAAGCATTTGCTCAAGTCTTTAGCAAAGAGGTCGAAAAGCTGAAAGTGGGAAATGGCTTTGAAGAAGGCACATCCATCGGCCCAATTATCAACAAGCGCGGCTTTGATAAAATTGTCAGCCAAATTCAAGATGCAGTCGAAAAAGGGGCGAAAATCCTTGTCGGCGGAGATACGCATTTCGATGATGACAAGTCGTATTATTTTGTCCAGCCAACGGTTCTCACACATGTGGACCCTTCGATGAACATTATGCATGAAGAAACCTTTGGGCCAGTGGCACCGATTACGACATTCAAAACGCTAGATGAAGCGATTGAATTAGCGAACGATACACCGTTTGGTCTTGCAGCTTATTTCTTTACAGAGAATTATCGAAACGGCCTCTACATCTCAGAGAATCTTGATTACGGGATTATTGGCTGGAATGATGGCGGCCCATCGGCTGTTCAAGCACCATTCGGAGGAATGAAAGAAAGCGGAATTGGCCGTGAAGGCGGCATCGAAGGGATCGAGCCTTATTTAGAAACCAAATATGTATCCATTGGTTTAGACGAATAAACGTGAAAGAGACTGCCTGAGGAATCTGGCAGTCTCAGCGTGTAGACAAACCCTCGCATTCGGTGTCAGGTCTGCGCTTCGGTGCTCACGAATGTCAAATTCGCTCCGCTCCGGTGCTCGTCCTTCCTAGCCTGCAAAGGTTTTCTATCACGCTGAAAAGAAGACAAAGGGCTAAAATAAAGATCATTTTAGCCCTTTGTCAACAATCTGAGACTGCCTGATGTATCTTGGCAGTCTTTTTTATGTTAAACAGCCGGCGGAAAAAGCTGCTCAACCGTTTCTTTTGTTTCTTTCAGAATTTCGTGGATGTAATCTGCTGGTGCCTGCTCCATGCTGCTGAACAAAAGTCGTTCAACAGGCTCAATACCAATAAAATTGAAGACATCTGTATCCGTTGTCATGCGATGGGAGGCGGGAACGATTCGGTTAGCGTCAAGAAAGGATCTTGGAGCATCATGCGTGTTGATAATGACACCTTTTTTGTGTCGAAGCAGGTTATCAATAGCCCCGTGCTCATTGATTTGATAAGCGAAGCCCTCAGAAAAAACGCGTTCTACGTAGCCCTTTAGCATAGCGGGTAAGCCTGTCCACCAAATGGGAAAAATAAATGTTAGGACATCTGCCTTCTGAATCAGCTTCTGCTCTGTTTGAATGGCAATGGGGACATCACCCCGTTTGATCGCAGCCTTTTCCAAGATGCTTAGTTCTGGTGAAAAACCAAGAGCATAAACATCACGAACAGTCACTTGATGACCATTGTTCAAAAGAGTGCTGACAACAAGATCTAATAGGGTTTGATTTAAGCTTTGCTGGGGATGAGCAAATATAATTAGATGGTTCATCTTATAGCCTCCTAGGTGGTCATGTGTCTCATTATGGCATGCGTCATCATCCTATTCAATCCTATGTTGGTAATAATAGGTTGCGGAAATGGGAGTTGATCGTCCTAGCTTGCATTTCTTGTTCAAGCAAGGTGGAAAGAAATAAAGCGATCGTTTCCGTGAAAACGATCGCTTACAAATGAATTATTTCTTTCTAAAAGCAAGCACAAGCGCAATCAGTGCTACGACTAGAGCAGCAATGGACAACCCTAGCACAAGTGGTGAAGGAGAATTAGAGGCTGTTTCAGATGCCTTTTCTTCTTTTGGTTTTTCTTGACCATGGGAATCCGTTACCGTATTAGATGCGACAATGTTTGTGATCGAATGCGGCTTATCAGCATCTTTATCGCCAGTCCATTCAACGACCGTTCCATCCTCATAATATTGATATGCATCCCATGCAGCTTCACCTGCTTTTCCAGGGTTTTTTGCTACAAAAACGAATTGCTGGAACTGTCCGGCAAGCACGCCTTTACCAGTTGCTTCCCAAGTCACTCTTGTTACCTTGCCATCTTTTTCTTCAGTTGATGTTTTCCATCCAGGGACAGGCTCATATTGTTGGAATTCTACGCCTTTAGGTATTGTCACGACAACCTTAGTCGTTGGACTGTCACTCTCAGAAGGAACTTTTAACGTATAGGTTTCCCAAGCATTTGTCGCAGACGTATCAGGTTTGACTGTGACGTGAGCACTCACAGGAATCGCCAATAAAAATGAAGCGAGAAGCATTGGTAATAAAGCTTTAACATATTTTTTCATATGGTATGAACTCCTTTTAGTTTCTTCTAATAAATGTGGTATCGATATTTTCAAAAGAACCAGTTAACGCATGGATTTCAATTTTCCAAGTACCTTTTTCATTTAACAAGAGGTTTTCAGCAGAGTAATGACCATTTTTTAATCGTTTCAGCTGAAATTCACTCGGTTTCTCTTCACCGAATAAGGCGACTTTATGGATCTTGGCTGACACAGATTGAATATCTGTAATCGTTTGTCCATCCTTCTTCGTAAATGCGACCTCGAATGTGTTTTTCCCCGGGGCATTCGGGGTAATGCTCATGGACACAATGTCACGATGCTCCACTTGGTTTGCGCCGAAGAACGGCTCAGGTGCAGGCGGAGGAGGGCTCGGAATATTGGTGAATACAGCTGTTAATAACAAAATAGCGATTCCGATGATCCACTCAGCTCGTAACGAAATGTTTTGTTTCTGTTTCTTTTCCCATCTCAGCATCAAGTAATGGACAAGCCCAAGAAGGCCCATCAAGATAAATAAACCAAGCTTGATTAAAAAGGTTCGACCGTATGCTGATTCGAAAAGAGCATCAAACGATTGCAAAATAAAGATCGCATTCACAAATCCCGAAAACACAATGAGTCCAACAGAGAGCAGTGCCCAAGGGTGAAACGCCTTTAACGTATTCCGTATGAGCGGCTGATCTTCATTTGGCAGCTTCTTCAACAATAAAAGCACAATGGCTGTTAAACCACCGACCCAGATCGATGCAGAAACGAGATGGATAAAATCAAGTGACGTTGTCAGTATTTTATTATCAGTTGCCGCTGGATGTCCGATTTGTGCCTTCAGCCAGAGAAGTACTGCGAATAGGAGCAGTGGAAACAACCATACCCGAAAAGAAGTGAAATCCCTTTTTTTCATCGCAACGATGCTCCAAATGGTCAGAAGAACAAATGACACCATGAGCATCATCCACAAATTACCGCCAGAAGTCGATGCAATGGTTTCTTGTAAAAGCGATGGCTGAAATGCTCCCAAAAAGGACACGTCTGCCGCTGATTTTGTTTGAATCGGCAGCTGGAACACGAGCGCTCCGCCCATCATGATCAGTGACAATGTCAACAGCCGTTTCATTCGTTTCGCTAATACAGGTGAAATCGCTGCCCGAAACCAAAACAGTCCAAACAAAATGGTCCCGAGAAATAAGCTAAACGACGTATAAAGAAAGGCTTTGTCTATGGTCGAGGCAACATCAATCGATTCATTTGGTTGACCTTGATCTAATTGGTCAAAACCGCCATCCGCTTTGCCAATACTAAACGGGATCATGCCAGAGACAGAGTGTCCGTCTGCTGATACCGCATTCCACTGAATAGTATAAATCCCCTTTGGTAAATCCTTTTTTAAAGCAGCTTCCATGATTTTTTGATCTTTAATGACCGTATCTCCTTGATCCACACGATCCCCTTTTGCATTTAGCACCTTAATGGCATGAAATCCACTTTCGATTCCTTCACTAAATGTGATAGAGACCGAAGGAGGCTGCTTCTCCAGCTCTTCATTTGCTGCTGGATTCGAGCTGACGACGTATGCATGGGCAAATGCTTCCTTTGGAATGAAAAAAGCGAACGTGACGATAAGAAGCAGAAGCCACTTACTATGTTTCAACAAGTGTATAACCGCCTTTCTACCTATGAAAATGTCTCATGTATCAGAAAGAAAGCGGCAGTAAACTGTGGGTCACAGAAAAAACCGCTCCTCCTATTGTGCCGCTTACTCTAAAAGGTAAACGAAACAAACAGCAAGATGGTTCACTTTTTCTGTGTCGTGTCTGCGCAGACATTCTTGATTGAATAGGTTTGATCAAGTATAAGCCTATTCGATTTGAGAAGAGGAAACAAGAAGTGACGATTTGAAAATTGTGAAATTCCAATGAATTTTGCGTCAAAACCACGGCACGTTAACCTTTTTACCCCGATTGCCCTATGTTCTGACAGAGAATTCACATCATATTTCAATTTTGTCACACACTAAGTGACAAAGTGACATTTAGTTTCAATTGAAGGGAAAGTGAAAGCGTTTTACGATAGGGATAAGGGCTTCACTGACACTTGTTCTTATATCTTTTGACCTATAAAGCCCTAAATAAAGGGAAAGAAGAAAGGAGTTTTCATAGATGCAGGAAAAAAGCGGATTCCGCGTAAAAGTACAGCGCTTTGGAAGCTATTTAAGCGGCATGATTATGCCGAATATTGGCGCATTTATCGCTTGGGGACTCATTACGGCATTATTCATTCCGAGTGGCTATTTGCCAAATGAACAATTAGCTTCACTTGTTGGTCCAATGATCAACTACTTACTGCCACTCTTAATTGGTTACACAGGCGGTAAACTCGTATACGACCATCGAGGCGGTGTACTCGGTGCAACCGCGACGATTGGGGTCATTGTCGGTTCGGACATTCCAATGTTTTTAGGTGCCATGATCATGGGACCACTTGGCGGTTACTTGATTAAGAAAATTGATCAGCTCTTCAAAGATCGAATCAAATCGGGCTTTGAGATGCTTGTGAATAACTTTACGGCAGGGATTCTAGGTGCCATTCTTGTCACGATTGCCTTCTATGCTATCGGACCAGTTGTACTTGGTCTAAATAAAGCCCTTGCGGCAGGTGTAGATATCATTGTGAATGCACATTTGCTTCCGCTGGCAAGTATTTTCATTGAACCAGCGAAAGTCTTGTTCTTGAACAATGCGATTAACCAAGGGATCTTAGGTCCGTTAGGGGTAGAGCAAGCGGCGAAGACAGGGCAGTCTGTTCTGTTCTTGCTTGAAACTAACCCAGGACCAGGTTTAGGTGTTCTACTTGCATACATGTTCTTCGGAAGAGGGAATGCAAAGCAGTCTGCACCGGGTGCGATCGTCATTCAATTTTTAGGAGGGATTCATGAGATTTACTTCCCGTACATCTTAATGAAACCAAAGCTTATTTTAGCGGTAATTGCAGGGGGAGCGAGCGGCGTTTTGACCTTTACCCTGTTAAATGCAGGCTTAAAGGCTGTGCCGTCACCAGGAAGTATTATCGCCCTTATGCTGATGTCACCAAAAGGCGGACATCTTGCTGTTCTAGCAGGTGTCGTCGTGGCAGCCGTCGTCTCATTCCTTGTCGCTTCTGTGATTTTAAAAGCCTCAAAAGCAGTTGACGAAGACTTAACAGCCGCAACAGAAAAAATGCAGGACATGAAAGGGAAGAAAAGCGCAGCAGCCGCTGCTCTTACAGCACAAAAAGAAGACGCTGAAGCAAATGAGCAAGCAGCATCTCCAAGTGATGTCAATCCAGATGACGTGAACAAAATCATCTTTGCCTGTGATGCAGGAATGGGCTCAAGCGCGATGGGCGCATCCATCTTAAAGAATAAAGTCAAAAAGGCAGAACTTGATATTGATGTGACAAACACATCCATCAGCAACATTCCAAATGATGCCGATGTGGTCTTCACTCATAAAGATTTAACAGACAGAGCCAAGGCAAAACTGCCAGGCGCTGTGCATATCTCAGTCGATAATTTCTTAAACAGCCCGAAATACGATGAGCTGATTGAGAAATTGAAAAAATAACATGACGAAACGGGTTGAGTTCAATTTTTCTTCATTGAACTCCCCGTTTTGGTTGTTTTCCTGATTTTCCATTCTAAAAAAAGGTGTGATCATTCATGAAACAAGTACTATCAAAAGACAATATTTTTCTAAACGAACAAGCAGGCTCGAAAGAAGAAGCCATTAAAAAAGCAGGTGAAGTTCTAGTGGCAAATGGCTATGTCACAGGTGATTATGTTGACAAAATGTTTGAAAGAGAAAATATTTCGTCTACATTTATGGGCAACGGGATTGCGATTCCTCATGGAACAGAGGATGCGAAAGCAGCTGTCCTTCATTCTGGGATTTCCATCATTCAAATTCCAGATGGCGTTGAATACGGCGAAGGAAATATCGCCAAAGTCGTCTTTGGCATCGCAGGTAAAAACAACGAACACCTCGATATTCTTTCTCAAATTGCGATTGTTTGTTCAGAAGAGGAAAATGTAGAACGCATCATCCATGCGAAGGATCAGGATGAACTGATCGCCATCTTTAACGAGGTGAACTAGCATGAAGGCACTTCATTTTGGAGCAGGGAATATTGGCAGAGGGTTTATCGGATCTTTGTTAAAAGCATCAGGCTTTGAGCTTGTCTTTACCGATGTAAATGAAGCGGTCATCAACGAGCTGAATGCACGAGGAGAATACACGGTTGAACTAGCAGCACCAGGTCAGAAGCAAGAAGTAGTCGGCCCAGTGACAGCGATCAATTCTGCACAAGACCCAGCGGCATTAACAGAGGCTGTGGCATCAGCCGATTTGATTACAACAGCTGTTGGACCAGCTGTTTTGAAGATCATTGCTTCATCTATTGCTGAAGGATTAAAACAGAAAAAACCTGACCATATCATCAACATCGTGGCATGTGAAAATATGATTGGGGGCAGCTCTCATTTAAAAGAAGCCGTTTTCTCTCATCTAACAGAAGAGGAACAAAAAGCATTGTCACAAACAGTTGGTTTTCCAAACGCTGCTGTGGACCGCATTGTACCGATTCAGCACCATGAGGATATTTTAAAAGTATCAGTCGAGCCTTTTTTTGAGTGGGTCATTGATGAGACTGCCTTTATTGGGGACGTTCCTCAGATTGACGGAGCGACCTTTGTACAAGATTTGACACCTTATATTGAGCGCAAGCTCTTTACTGTCAATACAGGACATGCGCTAGCAGCTTATGTCGGATATCAGCAAGGCGTTCAAACGATTAAAGAAGCCGTCGATACACCAGAGATTCGCCAAGTGGTTGAAGGTGCACTTCACGAAACGGGCCGTTATTTAATCGACACATATGGTTTTGAAAAAGAAGAACATGATGCGTATATTCAAAAAATCATCAAGCGATTCGAAAATGCTTTTATCTCCGACGAAGTCACTCGTGTCGCACGCTCTCCTCTTAGAAAGCTGGGAGCAGATGACCGTTTAATCGGTCCAGCGAAAAAGATCAAGCAGCCAGTGTACTTAATCAAAGGGATTGCTGCAGCTCTCGCTTATGACTTTACCGAAGACGAAGAAGCGGTTCGTTTGCAGGCATTAAGAAAAGAAAAAGGCATTGAAGGTGTGCTGAAAGAAGTATGTGGTCTCACGCCAACAGACGATCTCTATCAAGCCATTCTTAAAGAAACAGCTCGATAATTAGAAAATCCCTTTCCAACGAGTGAAAGGGGTTTTTTGATGACTTTTTTAATACTTTACCCCGTTTGTCGATATATGAAGTAAGGGGGAATTTGTATATGAAAAGGAAAATGTTTGCGTCAAGAAGTGTCTTTTTTCAATTAATGTCTGCCATTATCGTCATCACGATTTTAACTGGCGGTCTTGTTGGAACAACGGGGTATTTGTTAGCAAAACATGTCTTAATTGATGCGGGAAAAGCAGATCTAAAGCACATCGTCAGCGGAGCAATGGCTACACTTGAACAGTTGAATGATCGTGTAGAGAAAAAAGAACTGACGCTTGAACAGGCACAGGAACAAGCCCGTATTTACTTGAGCGGGCCCAAAAATGACAACGGGAAAGGGTACCAATTTCAAAAATCAGATTTTATCTATAAAAATAAAGGCTATCTTGTCGCATATGGAGCAGATTATTCCTCTCAAGTCCATCCTGTCAATGACATTGGCGTCATTCCAGATAATACGACCAATCGTGAAAAAATGGTCGCTGGAGCCAAATCAGAAGGCGAGGATGCACACTATGTGACCTATTTAGATAAGGACGATGCCACTGGGGAAGAAAAGCAAAAGCTTGCCTATATGAGCCAGTTCACGCCCTGGAATTGGAGTATCGGCATTGCTGTCTTTCAGGATGAATTTTATAAAGAATTAGAGCAGATGAAGCTCTATATCATGCTCATTACAGCGGGTGTCGCTCTTCTCAGTCTTGGCGTCTTTTATTTAGCTGCTCGAGGAAAGGTCAGACTGCTCAAGCAAGTCACTGCTGCTTCAAAAGAAATTGCGGCGGGGAATCTTGAACGCACAAGTTTAAAAGAAACAACAGATGAGATTGGACAGCTGGCAAAAGGCTTTAATCATATGTCAGGAGAACTCCGGACACTTGTCAGCGGTCTACAGGAAACGAGCAGTCAACTTGTCGAATCAGCGACAGATTTATCAGCAATATCTGAAGAAACCTCAGCTAGCAGTGAAGAGATTGGCAGAGCGATTGGTGACATATCGACTGGAACACTTCATCAGGCATCTGACCTTGATGTAGCGAACCAACAAATGACCCAGTTCAATCAATCCATTGAGAATGTCAAAGAACAAAGTGACCAAATTAAACGAATCTCTGACCAATCGAGTCAATCTTCTCAGCAGGGTCAGCAAATTGTTCAGCAATTAAAACAATCAAATGAACAATCCATTCAAGCATCTCAAGGCATTAGAGCAGGCATTGAGCAATTAAGTACAAAAGTACAGGATATCTCTAAAATTACAGATACGATTGAAAGCATTTCAAACGAGACGAATTTACTTGCGCTGAATGCCAGCATTGAAGCAGCACGCGCAGGAGAGCATGGAAAGGGCTTCTCGGTTGTGGCGAGTGAAGTACGGAATTTAGCTGAGCAGACAAAACAATCAGCAGTGCAAATTCAGCAAATGGTACAAGGCATTAAAGAAGAAACGACGGCAACAGCCGGCATGATGTCAAACACAATGGATCGTTTCGCTGAGTTAGATGAAGCGGTACATGCGACAGAACATGAATTCAATGCCATCTCTACGTCGATTTCACAAACCATCGTTGAAACAGACGCCATGGCAAAAGAGCTGAATGCATTGCTGGAGCAAAACGACCTCATCACAAAAGCCATGCAAGGCGCAGCCCATATTTCTCAAGAAAATGCCGCTGCGATCGAAGAGATTACCGCATCCACAGACGAACAGGTGACAGCCATCTCCAATGTGGCAAAAGCAGCAGAAAGACTCAATGAACTAAGCATACGGTTGAATCACGATATTGCGCGTTATCGTCTATAAACCATTTTGACTGAACGTCTTTTGTCAGGTACTATATAAGGAATCAAAACCTTGCTCACGCAATCGAAAGGAGTGTTCCGGTCATGAAAAAGAAAATATTGATGTTCTTGCCTTGTGGCTATGGATACTCCACTGCTGTTTTCTTTTAGGATAGATAGAAATTGGTGAAGTCTGTCTACATGAAGAGAAATCTAGCAGAAAAATCAAAGTGAGTGAGGGAAATCACATGGAAAAAATCACAAGGAAAAACCCAGAAAGTATGCCGAAGCCCGTTGGCAGCTATAGTCATATCACACGAGTACCAAAGGGCGCGGGATTATTTGTTACATCGGGTCAAGTCGGAACAGATATCGATGGACAAGTACCATCAAGTTTAAACGACCAGGTAACCAATACGTTTGAAAATATCAAAAAAATCCTTGAATCAGAAGGATTGAATGAAGAGCATGTCATCAAGGTCAATATATGGGCAACGGAAGAAATTGACTGGGATCATCTATATCCTCAGTGGGATACGATCTTCAAAACAGCTTACCCATCAATGACGGTTGCTTATGTATCAGCTTTGGGATGGCCTGAGCTGAAAATTGAAATTGAGCTATGGTGCGCCGATATTTGATCAAAAAAAGAACAGTGCAAACTGTTCTTTTTTACTTGAACCGAAACCGCTTTGTCATCCATGCAGCGATCAACGTAAAGACGGTGTAGATAATGACCCAAATGAGAAAGGATTCCTCCCCGCCAATGTATGTGTACATGAGAATGACGCTGGCTAACAGGACAATCAAAGTCGGCATCCAAACATTCTTCAAAAGCATTGTGCCAAAAATGCCAATCAGCACAGAAAGAATAGGGAAGCCAAATACAACGAATAAAATAAAAACAGCCATATGACGAACTCCTTTTAACAAGTGTTTACATTAAAAAATAAAAGATCGACACTGCCATGTGCGGAAGTGCAAAGATCATCATGAGAAAGGCCGTATCCAGACGCCACATGCGGTGCTCTTTCGTTTCAGAATGATAGGCGGCTCTTGTTTCATCTCCGCTTGTCCAAGCCCCCATTAGAAGCCCAGACATCATGATCCCGATAATAGAGATACCACCACTGGTCCATCCTATCCACTCATGGTGCTGCAAAATAATAGCGGCACTGCTAACCACAATCATTGAGCAAACACCGGCGATAAAGGCATGTTTTTCTCTCATACTGGTACACTCCTTTAAAGAAGATTAGGAGACCGCGTCACATATTTCAATGAAATGACCATCAGGATCAGCGACATAAGCGACGGTTTGACCCCATGGTTTTTTTGCAGGTTCTTTAATAATCGAAACCCCTTTTTCCTTCATTGATGCAATGGTTTGTTCCACGTCATCCACAACAAACCCTATCTCGAACGTTTGAGAGGATTGATTGGCTTCTGGGACAGGCAATCCAAGTGCATCTTTGACATCCTGACGTGAGTTAATTGATAGGGTCACATCTCCAGTATCAAACTCAACATAGGATTCAACCCTAAGTTTCATAGGAAAGCCAAGTACATGTTGATAGAAATGAATACTTGCCTCAACATCGTTTACATATAGAATGGTATATTTCATTTTCATGTGAAAAACTCCTCTCTTCATATACGTGTCAAAACCGGAAAGGTTTCCCACTCAGTGTACCATATAGGATATAAAGCATGATTTATTCCAAAAAAATCAATATATTTAGCTCGATAGTCTTGAAAAACAAAAAGTGGTGACATATGATAAAAATGTAAAAATAGAAAAAATAGGGGGATTCTACATGTTGAAAAAAATCATGGTGGCTGTACTGTCTCTAGGTCTTTTACTAAGCGTTACACAAGTCAACACCCACACAGCAGATGCAAAAACAGTCAAGTCCTACAAAAACTGCAAAGCGCTGAACAAAGTCTATAAAGGCGGCGTCGCAAAAAGCAAAAACACGAAAAACAAAGGCGGCAAAACAAAGTACAAGCCGTATGTGTCAAAAGCACTTTACCAAAAAAATAAGCGACTTGACCGTGATAAAGACGGGATTGCATGTGAACGTTAAGCCAATGTGAAGAGACCTGTAACAAGGTCTTTTTTCTGTGGGATCAAACTCGTCCCTTTGTGCCTTCTCCCTCTTTATATTAAAATAAAGATAGTTACAAAAAATGATACAAAGTGGGGTACTCAATTTGTCCATACAAGCTGATAAGAAAGACATCCGATTGATTGCCATTGATATGGATGGCACGCTGTTAAACAGTGAACACGTCATTCCAGAGGAAAATAAACAAGCCATTAAAGATGCTGAAGCAAAAGGGGTCCATGTGGTGATTAGCACAGGGCGCACACTGATGACATGCCGAGAGCTGGTGGAGCCGCTTAAGCTGTCTTCTTACCTTGTGACAGCAAACGGAAGTGAAATTTGGGATTCAAACTTCCAGCTGATCGAACGAGATCTGCTGCATCCTGATCATGTCCAAATGATGTGGGATCTAAAAAATAGGTACGAAACCGATTACTGGGCTTCCACTGTGGATAAGGTGTGGAGAGGTGAATTTCCAGAACGAATTCATGACCATGAATGGTTGAAATTTGGCTTTGATATTCATGATGATGACGTTCGTGAGGAAGTACTCAATACATTGAAAACAAACGAGCATCTAGAAATCACAAATTCAAGTCCGACTAATATTGAAGTTAATGCAGCTGGCATTAACAAAGCGGCAGCTCTTGCAAAGGTAGCAGAACGCATTGGCTGTACGATGGACAATGTCATGTCACTTGGCGACAGCCTAAATGATATGGCTATGATCCAAGAAGCCGGATTAGGTATTGCGATGGGAAATGCGCAAGAAGTGGTGAAAGAAGCCGCTGATTGGATTACAGCTCCTAACACAGAACACGGTGTAGCAAAAGCGATCCATCATTGGGTGCTGTCTAAATAAATAAAAAAAACGAGAGGTGATATCCTCTCGTTTTTTTATTTCTCCTAGTTCTATTGTTATGTTTTCTAACAATGTCATGTGCAAACTAGCCAAAATTGATATAATCAACATAAATTCGAATATTCGGACTTCAAGTTCCGTTATTCGGAACAAAAAGGGGGGATCCTATGTATCAAGTAGATATCAACTGTGATTTGGGAGAAAGCTTTGGGCAATATACAATCGGTTCAGATGAACAAATTTTAGAATATGTCACCTCAGCCAACATTGCTTGCGGTTTTCATGCAGGAGATCCAACGGTGATGAGAAAAACCGTCAGAATGGCATTGGATAAAGGGGTGCAAATTGGTGCTCATCCGGGTCTGCAAGATTTAGTCGGTTTTGGCAGACGTCCAATGGCGATTTCAGCAGAGGAAGCCTATGATCTCGTCGTCTATCAAATTGGCGCTCTATCAGCCTTTCTTCAGGCAGAAGGCGGCACGATGCAGCATGTCAAGCCACACGGCGCCCTGTACAACATGGCGGCTAAAAATACTGAATTATCTGAATCAATTGCGAAGGCTGTGTATCATGTCGATCCAAGTCTTGTATTATACGGGCTTTCAGGCAGTGAACTTGCGTTAGCAGGTGAGAGAATGGGTCTTCAAGTGGCGCATGAAGTGTTTTCTGATCGGACCTATCAAAAAGACGGGACGCTGACATCGCGCCGTGAACCGCATGCACTCATTGAAGACGATGAACTGGCAGTCAAGCAGGTTGTTCGTATGGTGAGGGAAGGGAAGGTTCATACCGTTCAAGGGGAAGATATTTCGCTTAAAGCAGATACGGTCTGTATACACGGAGACGGCATCCATGCGCTCCAATTTGCCAAAACCATTACATCGAAGCTTAGAGAAGCAAGCATTCATCTTAAGGCCTTTCAATAAAAGTCGTCATCAAAGGGGGAAACAGCATGAAAAAACAGGAAGTGAAGCACAAGAAGGCATCAAAGGGGAACCGGTCTATGCTGATGGGCGCAGCCTTTTTAATGGCGACGTCCGCCATCGGACCGGGATTTTTAACACAAACGACTGTCTTCACGCAGCAGCTTGCGGCTAGCTTTGGGTTTGTCATTTTCATCTCTATTTTGTTAGATATTTTTGCGCAAACCAATGTATGGCGCATTATCGCCGTGTCAGAGAAACGAGGGCAGGAGATTGCAAATATGGTTCTGCCGGGTCTCGGATATGTACTGGCTGTTTTGATTGTCATGGGAGGACTTGCCTTTAACATCGGAAATATTGCTGGTGCTGGTCTCGGTTTTCAGGTGATCACAGGAGTTGATCCGCGAATTGGAGCAGCCATCAGTGCTGCCATTGCCATTCTGATTTTTGTGATTAAAGAGGCTGGTAAAGCGATGGACCGTTTCACACAGATAGCGGGCTTTGTCATGATCGGCCTGATGCTTTATGTGGCGATTTCAACAGCACCGCCAGTTGGGGAAGCGGCACTCAGAACCTTTGTCCCAGAAGAAATTGATATTCTATCGATTGTGACACTTGTCGGGGGGACAGTTGGCGGCTATATCGTTTTTGCTGGTGGACATCGTCTATTAGATGCTGGAATTAAAGGGAAGGATGCACTTCCTCAAGTGACAAAAAGCTCTGTTTTCGGCATCCTGATTACATCTGTGATGCGTGTCGCTTTATTTTTAGCCGTGCTAGGAGTGGTTTCAAAGGGCTTACAGATTGACCCAGCGAATCCGCCTGCTTCAGTATTCCAGTTAGCGTCTGGAAATGTTGGCTATAAAATGTTCGGGATCATTATGTGGGCAGCGGCGATTACGTCCGTCATTGGAGCAGCATATACATCCGTTTCCTTCTTTAAAACCTTCTCACCAAAAATTGAGCAAAATCAACGTGGCATTATCATCGGCTTTATTGCCCTCTCGACCATTTGTTTTATTACGATCGGAAGACCTGTGAACATATTGATATTAGTTGGGGCGATCAATGCATTGATCTTACCGCTCGCGCTTGGCACCTTGCTGGTAGCGGCTTATAAGAAAGACATTGTCGGGGATTATCGACATCCATTCTTTTTGACAGTATCAGGCGCATTTGTCGTTGTCATCATGGCAATGATGGGCGGATATACCATCATCAATGAAATTCCAAAACTATGGAGCTGAATCGAATGAATATCTATCAAACATATGAGCCTTCACAGATTAGAGAGTTGATTCGTAAAAAAGAAATCACAGGACCGACGGCAGGCCTGGCAGAGGGATATGCTCAAGCCAATTTAATGATCGTCAAAAAGGAACTTGCTTTTGATTTTCTGTTGTTTTGTCAACGCAATCCGGCTGCATGCCCCTTGCTGGATGTACTGGAGCCAGGTGATCCAGTGCCGAGAAGGTCAGCACCCCAAGCGGATATTCGTACGGACTTTCCTAAATACCGTATTTACAGAAAAGGGATTCTTCAAGAAGAGGTGTCAGATATCTCTACTTATTGGGAAGATGATATGGTTGCCTTTCTCATCGGCTGCAGTTTTACGTTTGAGCATGCGCTCATGCTGAATGATATCCCTGTTCGCCATATTGAAAACGGTCATAACGTTCCGATGTATCAAACGAATATCGCTTGTGAAAGGGCGGGGGTATTTCATGGCCCAATGGTCGTCAGCATGAGACCCATTCCGGCGCATCAGATCACAAGAAGTGTACAAGTGACGTCTAGATTCCCATCAGTTCACGGCGGTCCCATCCATATAGGTGACCCAGCGATGATTGGAATTGCTCATGTGGATCAGCCGGACTTTGGAGAACCATCCGTCATCAAAGAAGGAGAGGTCCCAGTGTTTTGGGCATGTGGTGTGACGCCGCAAGCCATTGTCATGCATACAAAACCAGAGATTGCGATTACCCATGCACCTGGGCATATGTTCATCACAGATCAACGAGATCAACAGCTTGGTGTGCTTTAGAAAGAGAGGGGTCCTCAAGTGGCATTTTCAACGATAAAAGATTCTTTCACCTTCCACCCGCTAGGAGATGCAGCGATCGTGATTCAAGCAGGAACAGACATATGTGAAGAAATTCATGAACGTGTTGTGCAGTTGTTTTCATGTATTGAACAGCATCCATTTGACGGATATGTGGAAGCTGTTCAAGCCTTTACAAACGTGACTGTTTTTTACGAGCCGTATACCGTTTATCAATCGGCGCATCTTCAGCAACTAGACTTATCCCCCTATGAATGGGTGAAAAGCTATATTGAAACACTCCTTGAAGAGAAATGGCAGGAGGGGGATCAGATTCAGCGCCGCACCATCGACATACCGGTCTGCTATGGGGGAGAGCTTGGCCCTGATTTAGAAGAAGTCGCCCGGATCAATCGTTTAACACCAGAGGAAGTCGTGCGTATTCACACTGGCGGAACGTATCTTGTCTATATGATTGGATTTGCACCAGGATTTCCGTTTTTAGGCGGGCTGTCTGAAAGGATCGCATCCCCGCGAAGGGAAACACCGAGAATGTCCATTCCAAAAGGATCTGTCGGCATTGCGGGAAAGCAGACCGGCGTATACCCGATTTCCACACCTGGCGGCTGGCAGCTCATCGGACAAACCCCGCTGCCACTCTTTCGTCCAGACGAAAAAGTCCCAAGTCTATTAAGAGCAGGAGACGAGGTCAGATTTGTCCAAATGTCTGAAAAGGAATTTTTCAGCATGAAGGAGGCAGAACGTTGAGTATCCATGTCATCAAGCCAGGAATGTTCACAACCATTCAAGATAAAGGACGGAAAGGCTATCAAAAGTATGGCGTCTTAACGAGCGGCGGCATGGACACGCTCTCACTTAGAATTGCCAACATTCTCACAGGCAACGAGGAAAACGAAGCCGTACTGGAAATCACATTAATGGGGCCGGGCCCTGTGCTGACGTGTCAAAAGGATGAGCTTATTGCAGTGACTGGCGCTGATGTGGAGATCGATATTGATGGAGAGCCAGCCCCTTTATGGAAACCACTCTTTGTTCGATCAGGAAGCACGATCACCTTTGGTCCTTGCAAGAGGGGGTGCCGCTCTTACATTGCTGTGGCAGGTGGATTCGATGTGGAGCCGGTCATGGAGAGCAAAAGCACCTATGTGAGAGCAGGAATCGGTGGACTGAACGGACGTCCGCTTGAAAAAGGAGACGTCCTGTCCGTTGGAAAGCCTTCAATCGTAGCGGATCGATTGTCTGATAGACTCAAAAGCAATCTAAAACAGGCGGCGTACAGCGCACCCGATTGGACTGTAAGTCATACGCATTTTTTACCGCTGCGGAAATCGCCCGTGATTCGGGTGCTGTCAGGGAGACACCTTTCTTTTTTTCAAGAATCATCTCAAAGCACCTTTTTTGAGCAGCCTTATCAAATCACGCCTCAATCAGATCGTATGGGCTGCCGTTTGAAGGGGGAGCCGGTTCATTTAAAAGAAAAGCTTGAATTGATTTCAGAGGCGGTTGCCTTTGGTTCTATTCAAATTCCTCCTGACGGTCAGCCGATTATTCTGCTGGCAGATCGGCAAACAACAGGCGGATACCCGCGGATTGGAGAAGTTGCGACGGTCGACCTGCCGCTCATTGCTCAAGCGATGCCTGGGGCGAATTTGTATTTTAAGCGAATCGACCATCAGGATGCAGAGCAGGCGCTATTTAAGCAAGAAGCAGAACTGAAGGAGCTGGCTGCCAGAATCAAGCTGGAAGCCTTCGTTTAGAAAAGAGGATGCACATGCAAAACACAAATAAAACCGTCGTGAAATCAATGGAGATTTTGCGGCTGTTTATCACACGTGACCAATTAACATTGAATGAAATGATCGAGCTCTCCGGCATGCCGAAAACGTCTGTGCACCGCATGGCGAGCTCGTTAACCGATATGGGGTTATTAGAAAAGCAAGATTCAGGCGTTTATCGGTTAGGTCTGATGTTTCTAGAATACGGTCAGCTTGTGGCGGACCGCCTTGATATTCGGAGAATTGCAAGACCATTTATGGAAGGCTTGCGGGATGAAGTGGGAGAAGCTGTACAACTCATCGTTCGTGAAGGAGACGAAGCCATTTACGTTGATAAAATTGAAGGGACGCAGCCTGTTCGTCTCTACACCGCCGTCGGCAGGCGCTCTCCTTTATATGCGGGTGCTTGTGCAAGAAGTATTCTCTCCTTTTTGCCAGAGAACGAGAGACTTGCCTATATCGATTCGATTGAGCTAGGAAAAATCGGAATCGGGACCATTACAGATAAAGAGGTTCTTCGAAACATACTGGAAGAATCAAATGAACGGGGCTATACGTTAAGTTATTCGGAGCTTGAAAACTATACAGCTGCGGTTGGAGCTCCTATATTCAATCACCTTGGAGAAGTCACAGCAGGTATTAGCATTGCAGGGTTTGAAGCAGGATATCAAAAGGAACGTCTTCCATACTTAATTGAACAAGTCAAAAAAGCCGCGAGCGGTATCTCCAGAGAATTAGGCTTTCATCTAGATAAATAAAAAGCCAATGACCGTTAAGATCATTGGCTTTTCGTGTTCAGTTAATTAGAAAGTTTTACCTAAAGCTTTTGCACGTTCGATCGCATCTGCTTTAATTTGCTCTGCTTTCGCAGGTTCAGCATTGTGACCTTCAACGATAAGACCTTCGAAAGAAGGAATTCCGAAGAAGCTCGCAATTGTACCAAGGTAACGGTGGCCTGCTTCAAGTTCAGCAGCAGGACCTTCAGTGTAGTATCCGCCACGTGCTTGGATGTGTAGAGCTTTTTTGTCTGTTAATAATCCAACAGGACCTTGCTCAGTGTATTTGAATGTTTTACCAGCTACAGCAACAGAGTCGATGTATGCTTTAAGAACTGGTGGGAATGAGAAGTTCCAAAGTGGTGAAACAAATACATATTTGTCAGCAGAAACGAATTGATCGCTTAATTCGTTTAGGCGAGCAACTTTCGCTTGCTCTTCAGCTGAAAGTGTATCGAAGCCAGCACCTGATTGCAGCTTGCCCCAGCCAGCGAATACATCTGCATCAATGTGAGGGATGTTTTCTTTGTACAAGTCGATATGTACAACCTCGTCACTTGGGTTTGCTTCCTTATAAGATTCGATAAATGCTTTAGCAGTAGCCATACTGTAAGAAACTGTTTCATCATGCGGATGTGCAGTGATGTATAAAACTTTTGCCATGTTCATTCAATCCTTTCTGTTTCAGTGATTTTTTTAGCGTATCCCAAAGATACACTGAATATGTGGCATCTTTAATCATATTGGAATGCTATGAAAAAGATGTAACAAGCACAGTTACATAAAAACTGATATTTTTATTGTAATCACAATGTAGTTTGAAGTCAAGGTATAAAGTCTCGAAATCAAGATAAAAAGTTTGTAAATTTTTCTGGAACGCATGCAGGTGCAAACTTCATGATCTAAACCTATTCTTATTGAACAAAAAATCAGCCGATCTCGCAAGTGAAGAGTTTGTAAAGACGTCTCATGAAAAAAAGATGAATGTCTCTAAGTCATCTGCTACAAGCATCTGTTCTCCGATTTCGTATATATAAGAGAAGGCAGGAGAGAGTGAGGGATAAGAGTGGGACGATCCTATGTTGCGATTGGAGATTCCTTAACAGTTGGAGTGGGGGCACGTTTATTTGGCGGAGGCTTCGCAGAGCGGTATCAGTGGATGCTTGAAAAAAAGACACATACACCAGTCGAGCTGTCTGTATTTGCAAAGTCAGGGTTAACGACGGATCAGATTTTACAGCTGTTCAAACGATCTGATGTAAGACGTGCTATTGCAGCAGCTGACATCATCACTATCACAGGTTGTGGGAATGACCTTGTTCAAGCGATTCAGCAGTATGAAAAGGGTGAAGATGAAAAGAAACTGCTGCAAGCGACACTGCATTGCCAAGTAAATTTCAACAAAATGATTCAAGAAATCGCTCAGATCAAAAAGGGACAGAAGCAGGCCTATTGCATATATCTCATGAATTTATATAATCCTTTTCCGCAAATACCAATAGCCGGGCGGTGGCTTCAGCAATACAATCATCAGCTTCGCTCGCTTGCTGCAAATCCACATGTAGAGGTCGTGGATGTGTACCGGGCGTTTGAAGGACATGAACATGAGTACTTATCGATTGATCAATTTCATCCAAATCATAAAGGATATGAAGCAATGGCAAAAACATTGTTTCAACAATCCTGCAAACAGCTGTAATCCATTGGGATTGCAGTTTTTTTCATCCTTTTAAATGAAGGAGTGTTTCGATATGATAAAAGAAACGAAGGTGAAAGAGGTGTTCAGGCATGGAGGAAATCAGTGCATATTTTCAAGAAATGACAGGAACCGCTTATGAAGTGGGAAAGCAGCAGGCTGTCTGGATGAAGAAGAAGCAAGGGCTACAGACACAATACATTCGAACAGAACCGCTTGAAAAAGAGGCTGTGAAAGAAACGAAGCAGCTGATGCGCCCATATCTTCCCCAGTTAGAAGAAGAGATTGCTGGATTTTGTGATGAACTGCAATTGGATGAGCGTTATTTGACCTTTTACTATTCATCTCATCTAAAGCCAGGCTGTTCCCACTGTGTGAGGCAGGGAAATATGGGGGCAGGTCAAGAAACGATCATGCTGCGAAACTATGATTTTTCCCCGATATTTGATGATATGCGTCTTGTGACGACACATGTGGAGGGCTTGGCATATCATACAGGCTCGTCGCTGCTCTTGTTTGGCAGATCTGATGGGATGAATGAGCATGGTCTTTCTGTCACATTCTCTGCATGTGGTCCGCCGGTTGGAAATGAACCAGGTTTAAAGCCTCCGGCAGTTGCCGGCTTGCAAGTGTATCATGTGATACGGTCTGTTCTGGAAACCTGTAGAACGGTTGAGGAAGCCATTTTCTCTATTCAGGAAATGCCTGTTGCCTCTAATGTTCACCTTATGCTTGCCGATCGAAAAGGAGAAGCGGCTGTGATTGAAATCATTGATGGCCTGAAAATAGTGAGAAGACCGGAGGCAGGTTATATTGCAGCCACAAACCATCCGCTTGCTGATCAAACGGCAAAAGGAATGACGAAACATCATTCTGTTGTCAGATACGACATGTTACTGGAGGCTTTAGAACAACGACGATCAAGTGATTCTCTTACTAAGCTGTTTCAGACAGAATATCCTGATGGTCTAGCTGTGCACAATTATGAGGAGCTGTTTGGAACAATGCGAACCGTCATCTTTCGCCCGGAAGAAGGAACGATGGATTATTGCTTTGGCTCTCCAGTATACAATCCGACGTATTCTTTAAAAGCTGGGGGTTCACTGCCTTTTCATGAACAGAAGGTTCAATTTCATCAAAAGGATTATGGACCGTCATTTTGGAGAAATGTATGATCAGACGTTGTATTTAATTTTGTCACAGCTGATGTGCCAAAGTCAGATCAACTTAAGATTGCATCGTTTGTTGAAAGCGTTTTATATTAAGGTGTGACAATAGACCTATTTTTGCAGAGGGAGGCATTTCATGTACATAACGGCACGAGAACAGAAGATCATCAAATACATCATTCAGCAAAATCGTTATGTCACCATTCGTGAGATAGCCGATTCTGTTCAGGTGAGTACAAGAACGATTCATAGAGAACTAAAATCGATTAAACCCATATTAAAGAATTATGACCTTTCACTAGATAAACAGCCGGGGAAAGGCTTGAAGGCAGTCGGTGAACAGGAGGATAAACAGCGGCTTCTTGCTCATATGTCAAATGAGGATCAAATTGAATATAGCTCTGACGAACGGAAGCTCTTAATCCTATGTGCGCTGCTTGAAGCAAAGGAACCGGTGAAATTATATACACTCGCTGCCGATTTGCAGGTCACAAATGCGACCATCAGCTATGACTTAGATGAACTGACGGAGTGGATCGCGCCTTACGGTTTGCAGCTGATCCGAAAACGCGGGTATGGCATTGAATTAAAAGGACCGGAGGAAGCGAAACGAAAGATTGTCGGCAACCTCATTGTCGACCGGCTCGATATTCAATTATTTTTAGAAACAATTGAAATGAATATCAAGCATCGAACGAAAGCGACGGAAAAGGTGTTTGGCGTTGTCAGCAGAGGGCAGCTGCTTAAGGTAGAAAGACTGCTCTTTCATTTAAAAAATAGACTGTCACTCTCTTTATCTGATAGCGCCTATATTGCGCTTGTCGTTCACTTAACCTATGCCATTGAACGGATTCAGCTTGGCGAAACCATTCGCATGGAAGAGGAAGAGCTACTTGAACTAAAGCGGACGAAAGAATTTGAATCATCACTGCGAATCGCAAGAGCGCTTGAACGCATGTTTAATGTCGAGATCCCAGAAGCGGAAGTTGGATATATGACCATCCATCTGCGCAGTGCAAACCGCAGCTTTGGGGCAGAATACCGTATTGATGAAATCGAGCTGGATATCGCAATTAGAACGAAGAAGCTCATTGATTTTATTTCAAATAAAACCGGCTACCATTTAAATGAGAATGATTCATTGTATGAGGGACTCGTGTCTCATCTCGAACCTGCCATGAACCGTTTAAAGGAAAAGATGAGAATCTATAATCCACTTACACAACAAATTAAAAAGGACTACTTTTTGCTTTTCATGGCAATTGAAGAAGGAGTCGAGCGTTTCTTTCCAGAGATCGAATTTCCAGAGGATGAAATCGCCTTTATTGTGCTTCACTTTGGTTCAGTGCTTGAAATCAAAAAAGAAGAAACGAACATTCATGCATTGGTCGTGTGCTCAAGCGGCATCGGTTCGTCGAAAATGCTCGCATCTCGTTTAAAAAAAGAATTGCCGGAGATCGCCGAATTTGATCTGTCTTCCTTGATGGAACTAAAAGAAATCGATGCATCAAGCTATGACATGATTGTCTCGACCGTCCCTATCCCATATGAGCATATCGATTACATCATGGTCAGTCCGCTCTTAAACGAGGATGATGCTATGCGTGTGAAGGCTCATATTAAACGAAAGATTCCTTATATGATCGAGAAAAAAAGGATGAAAGAAGCTGCCAAAGAACCGGTACAAGAATCTGTTAATATGATGGCGGTTGCAGAGCAGGTGACGAATTACATGTCTGTTATTCGCAGCATCCTGTCCCATTTTACCATCGAAAATAGAAAGGCAATGCCGCAGCATGAGGCAACAATCAGGCGGCTGCTTCGTCAGCTTGAAGATGAAGGGTTTATCACACATGCGGATGAGGTAGCAAGCGGTTTACTAGAACGTGAACAGCAAGGCGGTTTAGGAATTCCAGGTACAGAATTTGCTCTTTTTCATTTAAAGCATGCATTCATCAAGGAACCAATCTTTCATATGTATGATCTTGATCAGGCATACGAGGTGAAAAGCATGGACGGCGGGCAGCAGCAGATGTCACGAATGCTCATGATGCTGGCGCCGCAAGAGCTAGGCAAGGAAGGGTCAGAAATGTTTAGTCTGATCAGTTCATCTATCATTGAAAGTGAGGAAAGCATGACGCTTTATGGTCATGGATCAAAGGAAGACATTGAACAGAAATTGCATCAGCTGTTCTATCAATTTGTAAAAGAAGCAAAATGGTAAGAAAAAAAGCCGAGAGCTTATTCGTTTCTCGGCTTTTTGGCTGTGACACAGACAGCAAGCGTTGGACGAATTTCCTCATACTCAACAGAAAAATGGTCAAACCCTGCAAACTGTAGATCATTCAATATATGTTCACCCATCTCTTTTGTCCGGCTCGCATCAGCACCTTTTTCTCTTGGCTGCATCACAATGACGAGCTTTCCGCCGGGTTTCAACGTGTGATAAAGGTTGAGCAGGCCAGTCTTTGGATCATCCCAAATCGTAAAGTTGTTCACAGACAGCACTTTGTCATACTGCTCTCCCGGCAAACGTGTTTTCTCAATTTTTCCTACATACAGTCGGACTTGTTTGTCCTTTGACCGTTTGCTGACGCGGGACTGTGCTTGCTCCTGCATGGTCGAGGAAGCATCTAGCCCATCTATATGAAGATCTTTATAATGCTTAAGCATATGCTTGATGCTGTAGCCGGGCCCATAGCCGATTTCCAAAATGTTTTCACCATCTGTCAGATCTAAGTGCTGGATCGCCCACTGATTCAACGCTTTATTTTCTTTTGCCATAATGAAGCCTGCGATGCTTCCGAGCCAGCCTTTTGGTTTGCTAAAGGTTTTCGAAATGGTTGACAGCATTTGAGAACGCTCCTTTTTATTGATCATGTAACCGATTTTATCCATCTTGAAACATGCCGATTTTCAAAACGCATCTGTGCCGCATAGGGATGTTTGAGTGAAAAAATGAGGTGGTAATGAAAGGATACATCAACAAATCAAGGAGGAGCTTACTCATGGATTTACGTGAATATTTAACAAATGGCATTCCGCGCCAAACGCAGAATCAGCAGCCAGGCAGTGAAAGGGAAATGAACCCTGCGCCGATCTTTGAGGATGAATCATATCAAGGGTCTGGCAAGCTTAAAGGGAAAGTTGCATTGATTACAGGCGGAGATAGTGGAATTGGACGTGCTGTATCTGTTGCCTATGCAAAAGAAGGGGCACACGTCGCCATTGTGTACTTAAATGAACATGAGGATGCAAAGGATACGCAAAAGCGCGTAGAACAGGAAGGCGTCAAATGTTTAACGATTGCAGGAGATGTCGGTGACGAAGCATTTTGCGAGAAAGCGGTAGAAAAAACAGTTGAAGCCTTTGGGCAATTAGATATTTTAGTGAATAATGCGGCTGAACAGCACCCGAAAGAACGGATTCAGGATATTTCTAGTGAACAGCTTCACCAAACCTTTAGAACCAACTTCTATTCTTATTTTTATTTTACGAAGAAAGCACTGGATTACTTAAAACCAGGAAGTTCAATTATTAATACAACTTCCATTAACCCATATCGAGGCAACAAAGTGCTGATTGATTATACGGCGACAAAAGGGGCCATCAACGGCTTTACGCGTTCTATGGCACAGTCGCTTGTGAAAGATGGAATTCGGGTGAACGGTGTAGCGCCAGGTCCAATTTGGACGCCGCTTATTCCATCTACATTTGATGAGGATAGTGTGGAAAGCTTCGGGGCAGAAACCCCAATGGGAAGACCAGGACAGCCTGTAGAGCATGTTGGCTGCTATGTACTGCTTGCTTCTGACGAATCGTCTTATATGACAGGACAAACACTACACGTCAACGGCGGTTCCTTTATGAATACATGATCAATAGCGCACCGCCCACCTGATTGGGCGGTGTCTTTAGTATTTCTTGCGATTCTTCTGCACAGATGAGACAGACCATACGATAATGCCCACAACAACTGCCGCAATGACAAGTGAACTTAAATGGAACATCGTTTCATGATGCATGTTCAACTTCTCCCTTCATTGAGCCTGTTTTCTATAGCATCAGCCAGAAGATCTCTTTTTATGAAAAACACATTTCTTTGTTTAATGAATGGATTGTCGTGGAAACCTAAGAGTACGGATGAAATTTGAAGGAGTGAAACGATATGTCACAAGAAGAATTAAAACAAAAGGTACTCAACCTATTAGATGAACAAAAGGTCGGAACACTGGCGACCGTTGAACAGGATAAGCCGCATACCCGCTACATGACTTTTTTCCATGAGGGACTGACATTATATACACCAACAAGCAAAGAAACACATAAAGCAGATGAAATTGAAAAAAATTCGAATGTCCATATTCTCATTGGTTATTCAGGTGAAGGATTCGGTGACACATATGCAGAAATCGAAGGCACTGCCACATTAACCGACGATCCAGAACTAATCGACCGCCTTTGGTCTGAGGAAATGGAGAAATGGTTTAAAGGAAAAGATGATCCGAACCTAGTGATTCTGAAGATTGATCCAACCTCCATTCGTTACATGAATGAAGGAAGCCGTACACCAGCAGAATTATCACTTTAACACTTGCGTAAGCTGGGGGAACGTGTTATAATTTGATATTAAGTGTTGAAATAAGCAAATAAATAAAGAAAGTAAACTTTCTTTTTTCTATGACATAATGAGAAGCAATAGAGCTTCTACTAGATAAGAACGAGACGCTGTCAAAGCGAGCAAACTTATTCTTTTCCTTCTGCACCCGCCCCCTATAAAAGCGGAAGAGTGGAAAAAAGACGTTTTGATTTACAATTCACACTGGCACGGCTTCGGAGCCGTAAGGACGAATGAGAGGTAGGGCTTTCGTTGTCTTGTTATCCAGAACTTCCATGGCGTTTACTTTCAAACGTAGGTTCATTCGGAACACATATGACACACTGATATGATCGAATCTTAATTCATACACTCCATAACGGAGATTAAACATTGATTATTTATTTGCATGAAAAGAGTAAAGAAAAGGCTGCCATCTATTTGGCAGCCTTTTTCATTGGGTCAAACAATAGGAACCCGAAACCAACAAGCCCAATAAAAGGGAAAATGAAGGTAGAAACCAAACGCATAGCGTCCGCTTCAAAAGGCTTCGACATCAAAAATAGGCCAATGATCGCACAGGTGATAACAGTGAACAAGGCGGGCTTCATGATCACTCACTTCGGCCTTTCTTCTGATATTGCCAAATCCTCCGAATAAAGAAGAACATCACCGCAAACAAAATAGAAAAGATGAACATGTCTAGGAGTGTCACGCCTTTATTTGGGTGCACGATGCCAAACCAAACCCATTGCAGAACAAAAGAGATAGCAAAATAACTGATGGATTCTTTCATCATTTTCCCCTTTTCACTTATTTTTTTGACCTTTAAGCCACATCAGCCAAATGATGAAGGAAGCAATCACACATGAGAGCAAAGTGACAGGCGGCAAGGTGTGCCAGCTAGTCAGCCCCTTTACAAAACACATATAAAAAAAGAAAATGGAAATGGATACAAGCACCCATTGCTTGAACCAACGAGGAACACGCAGCCAAGCCGCTAGAATGATCAATGATAGCTTATCCATTGAGATAACATCCTTTTTTCGAATCTGATTGGATTTTATCGCAAACAACCAAGTTTGTAAAATATGGATTTGGAAAGTTGGAATGGTATTCTTCTAGCATGAAACATTCTCGCTGCACTAACGTACAAGATAAAGGAACCTCATGAAAGGAAGCGATCAAGTGAAAAGAATACCAGTGATTTTCCTCAGGTATATTGTCTTCTTTATTCCAGCAATCATTCTTAGTGTCTTGGTGTGGAACCATTACCAAGATGATTTGTCAGCAGGGAAAGCAACGCAATATGACATCAAACAAATATTTACATTTGATGAAGGGAAACGAGTGGTGAGTGCTGTATCAAAAGACCAGCAGCTCCATTTTGGAATGTATGATCCTCAATCAGGAAAAAGAATCAGTGAATGGACCACGGAAAGCGATACGTTTAATGAAATGCTGCCATCCATTCAAGGGAACAACCTCTTACTTGCTTTAAAAAATAAAGAGGGGCAGCTGTTGATCGAGAAACTAACGCCGAGCGGGGAAAAGAAAGAGCTCGTTAAGCAAAATCTACAGATACCCTCGTTTTTAAAAACGAATACATATCAATGGAATGGACGGCTTGTGTTTACAGGGGAAATGGAAGGTACCGCTGCGGTCCTTGGTGAGCTAAAGAATGGTCAGTTTCATGTGCACAATCTCAACGAGCTAAAACTGCCAGCAAGACCTGTTTCCATCGATGTCGTCATGAATTCCTTTAGAGGGCAGACGCCTATTCCTATATTTGAATTGACTTTGAAAAATGATCAGAAGGCGTATGTCAGCGGAGTCTCAAACGATAAGAACCAGCTTGGGGTGTATGTCACCAAAAACGCTGAACCGTTTAGCCTCATTGAAGATAAAGTGGAGAAGCAGCTGGAAAAAACGATCGGAACATCCCAAAACTTCGCAGTCGCTGTCGAATCTAACTATCCAAAAAGACCAAGGAAAGTGAATGCAGAGGGAAGGCTTGGAGAAGTCGTCCCAACACCAAAACCGATTTATCAAACCTTTATCTACCAGCTTAATGAAGAAGAAGTTCTTCTTGCAGGCTCTACAGCAAAGGACGAAGCAAAAGGCAAGCTGACTGGTTATATTTATAACCATCGCACGAATAAGACAACGTCTGTCACCAAGCTTTTTCAGTCGTTTTCATATGAAACTTTACAAAGAGAAGGACTCTCTTTCAATAAAAATGTGAAAAGCGATTGGATCTATTATTCATTCGAAAATCAATTAACGGGTGCATTTGAGACGAAAAGCAAACAGCTAAAGGAATTTCCTTTGCAAAAAGTCATCTCAATCGAAAACGCAAGTCCTGCTCACCAAACGTCTGTTGACACCTTTATGCAATATGTCATGAAAGGCGGACCGCTCATTCTCAACTGGGCGATTTGGCTGTTTATTCCACTGCTGTTATTTGTGCTAGCCATCTTCCTGCCGCCGATTTTGAGACTGGTGAGAAAGAATAAGATCAAGGACAGTGTCACATTAGAAGCCAATATTGTATCTGTCAAAGAAACGGGTACCTACATCAACGAACAGCCGCTTGTCAAAATGCAGCTGCAATTTCAATATGATGGGGAAAACATCGAGAAGACGGTTAAAACGGTTGTATCCTATACGCAGATACCGCAGCCGGGTCAGCGTATTCCCGTTCTTTACAATCCGAAGAAGAAAAAGGCGATGCTCTTAAAAGAGGGGGACTTCTCAAAGACAAGTGAGCCAAAGTTTATCAAAGGTGCTGTTTTAAGAGATATAGAATCATATGGAACCGTAGGACGAGGCACTGTCTTATCGCTTACATTTGAAGCAGATCAGAAAAGGTATACCATTCCGATGATTCAAGCCGCTGGTTTTGAATTTAGAACAGGAGAGAAAGCCGATCTCGTCGACATCAGCGGTCAGTTGAAAATGGCAGCCTATGGCCATGAAGTGCGAAATCGATCGGGGAAAGACGTAACATTAACAGGAACCATCCAGCGGGTGAAGCAATATCCAGTCACGATTCATGGTCAGAAGCCGATCATGCTGGATGTGACGGTTTCTAGCGGGAATCAGTCCATCACAAAAACGGTCAGTCAATTCATCCCTGATCATATGGAGGTCGCGCCAGGAACTCAAATCACGATGCAGACAAAACAAGAAGAGCTGGATAAAGAAATCAGCCTCATGCAAGAGAAACAAGGAAGTGCAAAAGTGACCCATGTCGCATTTGCTGGTGTCATCGGCAACCAGCCGCTAGCGATCATTCAGATTGAGAGAGATGGCATCATGTATGAAGTGAAACAGCCAATCGATCCAATCACTAGCGTACTGCCGGGTGATGAATTATGGGTGGCATATCACGAAATGACGCGTCAAGCAGCCATTGTGAAATATGCATCGATTTAAAAAATACTTCAGTGTGTAGACAAACCCTCGCATTCGGTGTCAGTCCTGCGTGCTGGTGCTCACGAATGTCAAATTCGCTCCGCAAAAGTAGCCGTCCTTCCTAGGGCTGCAAAGGTTTTCTATCACGCTGAAAAGGAGAAAAAGGGCTAAAACGAATGTCGTTTTAGCCCTTTTTGATTAAGCTTTTGTATCATACTGGCGGAGCACCTTATCATAGGCGAAGTTGCCGAAAGGAATGAAAGCCGCAAAAAAACCAGCGATCGACCATTTCAAATGCCAGCGAACTTTAAAGGTCACATATGCCAAAATAAGCATATAGATGACAAACAATGCGCCATGAAGAGAGCCTACAATGGTGACTGCCATCGGAATATCCGCAAAATATTTCAGAGGCATGGCAATTAAAAGAAGGGTCAAAAGAGACATACCCTCAATAAAACCCGCCTGTCGAAGACGGCTAATACTTGTATGCATATACAAATCCTCCTGTATAAAAGCTAGTTTCTCATCTTCTAATATAAACGAAAGATCGTCGGGACATGCTGAAATCTACGAAAAATTCAAAATATGTTCATGTAATGCTTAAAAAATGGGAAAAAGGAAAAATCACTTAATCCTTGTTTGTTTCAGAGAGTACTTGCTTTAAGTGCATCACATCATGTAACAAATGATCCGTCATCGCTTGAACGGCTTCTGTGGAGCGGCGCTCTTTCATTTCAGAATAAATGGCAGCATGCTCTGTTTGAATCGTCTCAGCGCGCGCCCCGCCGCTAAAATGAAAGATACGGCAAAAATGAATGAGTGCATTCACATGATTCAATTGTTTATATAAGCGGTGATTGTGGCTCGCTAGAATGATTTTTTGATGAAAGGCTTCATGTAGCTGAACGATGTCTTTAGATGGCAGCTGCTGTTTGATTGCTTCGTCTGCCTGCGTGAGGACCTGCTCAATTTCATCCAGCTCTCTTGGCGTGGCCTCTTTGCATGCAAGCTCTACAGCAAGTGTTTCTAGGGCGATCCGAATTTGATAAAGCTCCTCGACATCTTTTTCCGTTAACGTATAAACAGAGTAGCCCGACCGATGGTCAGCGATCAAGAGCTCATCTTTTTCTAAAAGCCTCATCGCCTCTCTCACCGGTGATCGGCTTACACCAAATTGTTTGGCAAGCTGTGTTTCATTGATGCGTTCGCCTGGCTGAAACTGTCCATCAAAAATCATTTGCTTCAGCTGTTCATAAAATTGCATATGGTATGGTGCTGGTCTTTCCATCTCGAATGAATTCATCCTGTCCTTCCCTCATTTACACATCATCTTTTGTCTCATGTTATCCAAGTTTTTCCCTCTAGGCAAGCCTACATCGGAAAAGTCAATATCGTACAATGCAAGAGAAAAAGGGTGTGCTACACTAATGATCAGTTCAATGAAAGAGGGGATCGACATGAAAACACAAGAAGAACGAACGGTACATTTTGATCAGGACTTGCAAATAGAGGCGTATCGCTTTCATGGCATCATGCAAAAGTTCCCGAATCATTTTCATACATACTATGTGATTGGATTTATTGAAGATGGTCAAAGACGTTTGATTTGCCAAAATGAAGAATACATCATTGAAAAGGGAGACATCCTTCTTTTTAATCCATATGACAATCACGCATGCGAGCAGATGGATCACAGGACATTAGATTATCGCTGTTTAAATATAGAAGCAGATGTAATAGAGAAGATATTTCAGTACAAACCACATTTTAAAGCCCCTGTGTTTTCACAAAGTGAACTGACAAAGTCATTATATGATCTTCATCAAATGATTACAGAAGAAGCCCCAGCTTTGAATAAACAGGAAACGTTTTATTTCTTTATGAAGCAGCTGATTGAAGCCTACGCTGATACATCAGAGGAAAAAGCATCAGCAGCGCATGCTGCCGAACAGAAAGTCCAAGACGTACAGCAATATATTGAAACACACCTTACGGAAAATATATCGTTAGACGACTTAGGAGAGCTAGTGTCCATGAACAAATACTCTCTTCTGCGAGCTTTTACAAAGTACAGAGGGATCACACCGTATCGTTATTTACAGACAGTGAGAGTGAATTATGCGAAGGAGCTTCTCTCACGAGGAGTGAAGCCTGTAGATGCGGCAGTCTCCGCCGGTTTTTCTGATCAAAGTCATTTGAGTCATTTTTTTTCAGAATTTATTGGGCTCACACCAGGGCAATATCAGTACATTTTTGCAAAGCAGGTAACAGCAGATGAAAAATAACCAGCTTCTTGGTCATCTAGCGGCCATATTCACCATTTTTCTATGGGGATCGACCTTTATCTCAACCAAAATATTGTTAACGGCTTTTTCACCAACAGAAATATTATTTTTCCGGTTTTTTATTGGATATCTCGCTCTGATGTTGATCTATCCGATCACCATGAAGGTGCAACGTAAAAAGCATGAAGCGATGTTTGCGCTCGCAGGGTTATGTGGTGTGGTCTTATACTATTTTTTAGAAAATGTCGCACTCACCTATACGTTCGCTTCGAATGCAGGTGTCATCAGCTCAGTTGTACCATTCTTCTCATTTTTATTGGCTTATTTTTTATTGAAAGATGAGCCTTTGCATCGCCGGTTTTTTATAGGCTTTTTCATCGCGATGACAGGAATTGTACTGATTAGCTTTAATGGAATGACGACGTTCCAATTGAATCCAATCGGTGATGCGCTAGCATTAACGGCGACCATTGTCTGGGCCTTCTATTCTATTTTATCGAAAATCATTAACCAATATGGATACCATATCATTCAAGTGACGAGACGTGTCTTTTTTTACGGCTTGCTCTGGATGCTTCCCCTAATTTGGCATTTTAAGATTCGTATAGACTGGGAGCGATTGACGACGCCGTCGTTTGCCTTTCACTTATTGTTTTTAGGCCTGTTCGCATCTGCCATTTGTTTTCTCACATGGAGCTTTTCAGTGAAAACGCTCGGTGTGGTGAAAGCGAGTGTGTATATTTATGGCGTTCCTATTATTACGATGGTTATTTCAATGATCGTTCTTCATGAGAGATTGACCCTCATGTCAGCACTCGGAACGGCACTGACCTTAGGCGGACTGCTGCTTTCAGATAAAAAAGGTGCGAGGGGGAAGAAGGAGAAACCCTCGTTGCTTTTGCAGGATAAACAGGCGCTTTGATTAAAAAAGCGCCTTTATCCATTGAAAGAACTTGTACTCTCTAGTAAACTCAAATTTAAACGGTCGACGGTCGACCGGCAATAAAGGGGGAGAAATGAATGAAGCATGTTTCAATTGCGGCGATACCAGGTGACGGGGTTGGGAAGGAAGTTGTACCTGAAGCGATACGAGTTCTGAAAGCGGTATCAGAAGTACATGGCGGTCTGTCTTTTACCTTTCAGGATTTTCCGTGGAGCTGTGAATATTATTTAGAGCATGGCGAGATGCTGCCAAAGGATGGATTACATCAATTGAAAGCCTTTGACAGCATTTTCTTAGGGGCTGTCGGAGATGCCAATTTAGTGCCGGATCACGTATCACTTTGGGGACTGCTTATTAAGATTAGGCGGGAATTTGAGCAAGTGATAAACGTCAGACCTGCAAAACAGCTGAGCGGCATTCGCTCACCGCTTGCTCAGCCAAAGGATTTCGATCTTCTAGTTGTCAGAGAAAACGGTGAAGGTGAATATAGTGAAATTGGAGGCCGTATTTATCAAGGAGAAGATCAGCTTGCTGTTCAAAATGCAGTGTTCTCAAGAAAAGGGACAGAGCGTGCGATGCGTTTTGCCTTTCAATTAGCAGAAAAAAGGCGAAAGCATGTGACGAGTGCAACGAAATCGAATGGGATCTTTCATACCATGCCTTTTTGGGATGAAGTGTTTCAAGACGTAGCAAAGGATTATCCAGAGGTGACAGCAGACTCACAGCACATTGACGCGCTCTCAGCCTTCTTTGTAACAAGACCAGAAAAATTCGATGTGATTGTTGCCAGTAATTTGTTTGGTGATATTTTGACAGACCTTGGGGCAGCCATTATGGGAAGTATTGGCGTAGCGCCTGCCGCCAACATCAATGTAAATGGCAAATACCCATCCATGTTTGAACCTGTACACGGCTCAGCTCCAGACATTGCTGGAAAAGGAATTGCCAACCCGATTGGTCAAATCTGGACCGCTAAATTGATGCTGGATCATTTCGGAGAGGAAGAACTGGGCACCCATCTACTCGAAACCATCGAATCAGTCACAGCAGATGGCTTTTTAACAGCAGACATCGGCGGCGCCTATCAAACGCAAGAAGTCACGAATGAAATCATCAAACGATTGAAGAAATAATCCGTCATTAGAACCGCATCTTCACGTCTGCTATAATAAAAGGATGGATAGAAGAAAGAGATGTGAAATCTAGTGTCAAAAACAGTTGTATTAGCAGAGAAACCTTCGGTTGGACGTGATCTTGCACGTGTGCTGAAGTGTCATAAAAAAGGAAATGGCTTTTTAGAAGGAGATCAATACATTGTGACATGGGCGCTTGGCCATTTGGTCACACTGGCTGATCCTGAAGGCTACGGAAAAGAGTTTCAATCCTGGCGTTTAGAGGATTTACCCATCATTCCCGAACCGCTTAAGCTTGTGGTGATGAAAAAGACAGGCAAACAATTCCAAGCAGTGAAAGCGCAGCTTGCGAGAAAAGATGTCAAAGACATTGTCATCGCAACAGATGCTGGACGTGAAGGGGAGCTTGTCGCACGATGGATTCTTGAAAAAGCGCATGTGAAAAAGCCTTTGAAACGACTATGGATCTCATCTGTTACGGACAAAGCCATTCAAGAAGGCTTCAAACGTTTAAAAGACGGTAAAGAATATGATAACTTGTATCGCTCAGCCGTTGCACGCGCAGAGGCAGACTGGATTGTCGGCATCAACGCAACAAGAGCGCTGACAACGAAGTTCAATGCACAGCTTTCCTGCGGACGGGTGCAAACACCAACGATCGCCATGATCGCCAAACGAGAAGAAGACATTCAACAATTTCAGCCAAAGCCGTTCTATGGATTGACTGCACAAGTAGATGGACTGACTTTGACATGGCAGGATGCCAAAACAAAGCAAAACCGTACATTCCAAGAGAGTGTGATCAAAGAGCGCTTGGCAGCCTGCGAAGGAAAACCAGCAGTGGTTGATGCGTTGAAAAAAACAGCGAAAAAAGCTTTCGCGCCGGGACTGTACGATCTGACTGAATTGCAGCGTGATGCACATAAACGCTATGGCTTCTCAGCCAAAGAAACATTATCTACGCTTCAGCGATTGTATGAGCAGCATAAGCTTGTCACATATCCACGTACAGATTCACGATTTATTTCAGCGGATATCGTTCCTACATTAAAAGATCGTTTAAAAGGAATGAACGTCAGACCGTACACGCAGCATGTGAACCGGATTTTACAATCAGGTGTGAAAGCGCACAAAGGCTTCGTCAATGATGCCAAAGTGTCAGATCACCATGCGATTATTCCAACCGAGGAAGAGCTGTACCCAGGAGTATTAAGCGATAAAGAGCGTAAATTATATGACCTCATTGCCAAACGATTCCTTGCTGTACTCATGAATCCTTTTGAGTATGAGGAAACAACGGTGATCACCAAAATAGGCAGTGAAACGTTCACAGCAAAAGGGAAAACCGTGCAAGCTGCTGGCTGGAAAGCCGTGTACGATGATTCATATGAAGAAGAGGAATCAGCCGAGGCAGATCAACATTTGCCGCTGCTTTCAGAAGGACAGTCACTAGACGTACGACAGCTGAAAGAAACAAGAGGAGAAACGAAGCCTCCTGCACGTTTTAATGAAGCGACCCTATTATCTGCTATGGAAAACCCAGCGGCATTTATGCAGAACGAGGAAAAGGACTTAGTGAAAACCCTTGGTGAAACAGGTGGTCTAGGGACAGTAGCAACAAGAGCGGATATTATTGAAAAGCTGTTCAATAGCTTCTTAATCGAGAAAAAGGGCAAAGACATTTTTATCACATCAAAAGGGAAGCAGCTGCTCTCGTTAGTGCCTGAAGACCTAAAGTCACCTGCATTAACAGCGGAATGGGAACAAAAGCTTTCTAAAATCGCCAAAGGGCAATTGAAAGCTTCTCAATTCATGAGTGAAATGAAATCGTATGCCAAACAAGCCGTATCTGAAATCAAACAGACGAACCAAACCTTTAAGCATGACAATGTCACTGGCACCCATTGTCCAGACTGCGGTAAACTCATGCTGAAAGTGAATGGAAAACATGGCACGATGCTCGTCTGTCAGGACCGAGAATGCGGCCATCGTAAAAATGTGGCAAAGAAAACAAATGCACGCTGCCCGAACTGTCATAAAAAGCTCGAACTGCGCGGAGAAGGTGATGGTAAAATCTTTGCTTGTGTATGCGGCCATAGAGAAAAGCTGTCTGTCTTCGAAAAACGCAAATCTCAATCCAATCAAAAGAAAGCCAGTAAGCACGATGTGTCTAAATATATGAAGAAACAAAAGAAAGTGGAAGAACCAATTAATAACGCACTAGCTGAACAATTAAAGAAATTAAAATTAGATCAATAGTTCTATAAAAACCCATGCGGAAACGCATGGGTTTTTCAGTATTATCAAGTATATTGACATGCTGTTTTTCTGAAAATGGGAATGAATATGCGAAAAGACTCGTAATTTGGTATAAAATATTTATTTAAATTTAAGCAAAAACGCTCTATAATAAATCGTTAGATGTTTAGAGAACGGTGAGTTGAAAGGGGACACGAATGCATACACGCATATATCGTACAGCAATTGTTTTAGTCATTGTCATTCTACTAGGCGGATGTACCTGGAGGCAGCAGAAAGAATCAGCTGATCCAGTATCACCACAGCCCGTTTTACCTGGTGAATATTTTATCACTCACCACTTAATGACAGATCAAGGGTTGATTCGTACCTCCTTTGCAGAGGAGCATATTTACTTATCTGAATCACTTGGGCTTTGGATGGATTATCTTGTTCGAAAAAAAGATCAAAATTTATTTGACCAACAGTTGGATGTTCTACAAGATCAATTTTTACTAGACCATCGTCTTCTCAGCTGGCAAATTGAATCTGAACAAAAAAGTAAGGCTAATGCTTTAGTTGATGATTTACGTGTAGTGACGGCACTTCAAAAGGCAAATCGTTTGTGGAAAAAGTCAGCGTATCAAACGACAGCAAAAGAAATCGCTCAAGCGTTAAAAGAAAAAAACATGTTCAAAGGCATATTGTCCGATTATTATGATGCATCAACAAATCGAACTTCGCACACAATCACTCTCTCTTATATAGACCCAAAAGCAATCAAAGAATTGGAATCCCTCCACATATTCACGAAACAAATGACCAGTAACCAATTAGCCATTCTAAAACAAGCACCGAGAAAAAAAGGATTCTTTCCTAAGTCCTATGACATAAAGAAAAAAACCTATTCATTCGATCAAGAAATTAATATGATCGATCAACTTTATACAGCTTTACATGCATACCATGCAAAGGTGAATACGTCCGCGATCATGAAATGGCTGAAAACGTCGTTTAAACAAGAAGGAAAACTGTACGGGAGATATAAGCTGAGCACATTGCAGCCATCTGTCACATATGAATCGCCTTCGGTATATGCACTCGTCATTTTGTATGCCCTTAAACAAAACGAGCTGAAATTCGCAAAGACGGTCTATCACCGTATGAAAGAATTACAAACCCAAGATCCTCTAAAGCCTTATTACGGAGGGTACATGAACGAAAAAGAGACTCACTCGTTTGATAACTTATTGCCTCTAATTGCAGAAAGGGAGCTTTTAAATGAATCGGTTGTTCAGTAACACGTATCGCTTGTACTATTCTCTGCTCCTCACGTTTGCAGGCCTTATTTTGTTTATGGGCTACCTCAACGTACAAGATGCGGAGAGCTTTATGATCATCGCACTGACATTTGTCGTGTTAGGCTGCGGTATTTTATTTGGTATCCTACCAGCATTAATCTTCACCTTGCTGATTTTGTTCTTTATAGGAAGCGCCATGTTCTTTACAGAGCTTGGTCATGAAAATGCTCTTTTTTCAAATCAAACATTGCAAGATGTAGTGATTTGGGGCGTAGCACTTCTTTTTTTCGCCGTTTCAGCGGGGAGCTTGCATGAACGGATCAATACGCTGCGTCACACCATTGAACAACAAAAGCAGGCCATCAAACAATTTGTGGCGATTGACTCGACAACAGGATTTGACAATGCTGAGCGGATGAAGCTCGAATTATCCGAGGAAATGAAACGGGCAGAACGGTACAAACAGCCATTTGTCTTTATCCTTCTTCATATGAATTACACAGCGGAATTCAAATCGTTATATGGAGAAAAAGAAATGCAACACCTATTTCAGCAATTAAGTCTCAAGATCCGCGAAAGCGTAAGAGAAACCGATAAGAAATTTCGGCTATCTGAAGAACGAATAGGCTTGCTGCTAACTCATACACCAGAAGAAAATGTGTCAGTTGTTCTTGAAAAGCTAAAGGTTAAACTGCAAACACATGTCCTATTAAATGGTCGTGAAGTGATCTTGACATTTCATGTCTGTCATTTAACAAGCAGCTCGGATTATCGTTCGCCAGAGCAGTTTTTAGAAGAACTAGAAAAAGAGATGATGATGAATGAACTTTAATTCTTTGATGAAATGTTGTTTGATGATCACGCTTTTTTCGATTCTTTCGTTTAAACACATTGCTTCAGCCGATGCGCTTGTCACGCAGCCAAATACACTGATCGTTTATTCTACACCATCGGGGGAAGTGACTCCGGCCGTTCATATGCTGGATCTACTCGCCGGTCATTTTTCAAAACAGACGACGATTGTATCTGATGAATATTTGGCTGAAAAGAGGGTTAATGAATTTCAGCAAATCATTTATCTTGGTGAAATAAAGAGAACCTTGTCAAAACAAACGATTCGTGCGATGAACGAATCACAGCAATTCATCGCCATTGGATACAATGCGGAACAGCTTCGCCCATTCTCTAAGCTTACTTTTCAGAAACAAGATCATATCAGTCAAGTGAAACATACACATGATCAGACATATCGTCAGTTAGAGAGAAGTATCAATGTGTTAACGGTTCGAGGGGCAGACTTGAAAAATGAATTTCTAGTGAAGAAACGTCAATCTGATCAACCATTTGTGACTCAAACAAAAGAAGGTGCGGCATATATCGGTATCTTAGATGTTGTGCAGCACAACGAGCTTCTTGCAGAAGTGCTAGAAAAATACATGCCATCTTCTGTGCAAATGACGACAAAATACTTAATGCTCGGGAACATCAGTCCAGCAAGTGACGAGAAAAAGCTGCTTGAACTTGGACAATACGTATCCGCACAGCATATTCCTTATCAGATTGCAGTGACCCCTGCTTGGATAAATCGGGCAACAGGTGATGAAGTCACACTGAGTGACCGCCCGAAACTTGTGAGTGTTTTAAAACAATTGCAAGAAAATGGAGCGAGTATTATTCTTCATGGCTTTAGCCGTACGTATCGAACGGAGGAATCTGGTCAGGGATTTGAGTTCTGGGATGCAAAATATGATCAGCCCATCACGACAAATGAACCCAAAAATGCTGAGAAGAAACAAAGTAAAAGCCAATTCCCAAATGAAAAAGACTTTTATACGTATACCAAATCGTATCAGCAGCAAGAAATCGCCTATACAGAAGAAAAACTGACAAAGGGCATTGAGCTTCTTGCTAGTCAAGGCTTATATCCTCTTGGGTTCGAGGTGCCGCATGATGCGATATCTCAACAAGGGTATGAAGTGATTTCAAAGCATGTGTCCAGTCTATTTGGACAGGTGCAGCTGTCAGACCGCACTTGGAAATCAGTCGGTGCATCCCCGCTCGTGACGTCTCCTGCCATGTTACACGGCATGACCTTATATCCTCAGCGGCAATTTGAGCAAGCGTCTGACCAAAAAAGTTCAAATGTTTTAACAGAACAGACGATTCAATCCGTGCAGCATCTGCAATCAGCCGCAATGGGGCTGTCCTATGACGTGGAGTTGGGGATAGCAGGGTTACAGGATGTAATCACACAGATGGAGGCAATCCCTTCTAGCGATTGGCTGGATATAAAGAAAACAAAACAGACGGTCCAAACTGCACATGTCAAAATTCAAACATCCGGGAATGGACATATTCAAGTAGAGCAATCCAACATCGCCGAAACAAAAACTGTCAAACGAAGTGGTATGGAAAATGTGCTGAGAATTCTCACGGTCGTGGTCATGCTGTTTATTGCGGCATTTGCTTTATACACATTGTATTTAAGACTGACAATGAAAAAACGAATTTTTAAGGAGAGAAAATTAGGTGGCTGATGTCTTATTTTATCTTTCATTAATGCTTATTTGGATCATGCTCCTATACCACATGTTTCTTATGCAGGGCGGCTTTCAGCATTACCTGACCTATGAAAAAGTGCTGCCTAAATGGACGAAACAAGGGAAGGATCTGCCGACAGTTAGTATTCTGATTCCTGCTCATAATGAAGAGGTCGTCATTCGGCAGACATTAAAAGCGATGGTTCAGCTATCTTATCCTAAACACCTCCTTGAAATCATTGTGATTAATGACAATTCCTCTGATCGCACAGGAGAGATTGTGCAATCATTTAGTGAGCAATATGATCATGTTCATATGATTGAAACGAAGCCGCCATTTGCAGGGAAAGGGAAATCCACTGCACTGAATGAAGGCTTGAAGGCTTCAACAGGAGAAGTGATTTGCGTATACGATGCAGATAACATGCCTGAACCAAAGGCTGTCTATCATTTGGTTCTTGGATTATTAAATGACGCAAAAGCAGGCGCTGTTGTCGGGAAATTCAGAGTGATCAATGCAGCCAAAAATTTGCTGACCAAATTTATTAATATTGAGACCATCTGTTTTCAATGGATGGCGCAGGGCGGGAGATGGAAATGGTTTGGGATTGCGACAATACCAGGTACCAACTTCGCCATCCGCCGGCACATTTTAGAAGAGCTCGGCGGGTGGGATGTCCAAGCTTTGGCCGAGGACACCGAATTAACGATCCGTGTGTATAACCTTGGCTATGTGATTCGATTTTTCCCAGCTGCGATCACATGGGAGCAAGAGCCTGAGACATGGAAGGTCTGGTGGCGGCAAAGAACGCGCTGGGCTAGAGGGAATCAATATGTTGTTCTTAAATTTTTAAGACAGTTTATGAAGCTGAAACGAAAGCGAATGATTTTTGATTTGTTTTATTTCTTCTTTACGTATTTCTTATTTTTCTTCGGTGTTCTGCTCTCAAATGGCATCTTTATTGTAAACCTATTTGTTGACCTTCACTTATCTGTAGGGGCTGTCGCACTGATCCTTTGGGGATTAGCCTTCTTCCTCTTTCTAACAGAAGTGATGATTACATTAAGTATTGAGAAAACAGAGCTCACTAAACAAAATATTCTCATAGTGGTTCTCATGTACTTCACTTATTCTCAAGTATGGATTGCGCTTGTCGTGTACTCCTTATGTGTAGAGGTGAAGAGCCGATTATTGAAACAAGAAGTGAAATGGTACAAAACAGAGCGTTACGATCAACAACAAAAGAAAAGCGGGTGACAAATTGAAATCGGTCAAATGGATGTTTTTCATATTAGTGCTATCCCTTGCCATTCAGGCTTTTTTCATGGCAAGTCAAGCAATGGCGCAATCCAATCGAGTACAAGTGAAAGACGATTGGGTTCACTCATCAAAAGGGAATCAAACAGACACGCAGCATCTTTCAGAAGATGTGGTAACATTGTATGGTCAAGAAGACCGCACTGAATTTTCCTATCAAATGGAGAAAGAAAAAGTAGAGTCTAGCACTCTTACATTAAATATAGAGGCTTCACCATTACTCATATCGCCATCGTCTTTCACAGTGATGATTGATGGAGAGATTGAAAAAACGATCCCTGTATCAGGAAAAAATGCAAAAAAATCGATACAAATCAAATTGAATAAAGCGCAATTGAAAAAAGGATCTCATCAAATTCAACTCGCATTTTATGGTGTGTTAAAAGAAGGTGTGTGTATCAATCAAGAGACGCCTGCCAATTGGCTGAAAGTATATCCTGAAAGTGAGCTGGCGTTCAAAGGAGTTCAAACGAAAGACGTGACGTTAGACAGCTTTCCTTCACCATTTATTCCATCAAGTGATCAGGAAGAACAAACAGATATTGTGATTCCAAATAGACCAGAAGCGGCTGAATTAGAAGCGGCCATGAAAGTATATCGTACGTTGAAAAACAAAGACCGCCTAGCAGACCTCAAACTCGTTCAAGAAAAGGACGTCGAGCAAATTGCACATCCAACCATTGCTGTGGGAGCAAAAGGAAGCTGGAATGGACGAATGAAATCGATCGAGCAAGCGGCTGGAATTAAAACAGAAGGCGATCAACTGACGTTAGCGGTGAGAACCCTGACAGCAAAGAAAAAAGAACAACCCATTTTATTTGTCACTGCTGAGCAGCCAAAGACAATTGCTGAAAAAATCAATGTTTTGACTCAGCCAGAACTGATAGGTCAGCTCACTGGAACCGACTTGCTGCTGCAAAAGGTGACAGCTAGTGCTTCTAAGCCATCTCATCATATTCGTTTAATAGATTTTGGCGCAGATGATGTCAGAGTTGGAACCAAAAAGACAGCATCTGATCATTACTATTATCCGAAAGCATTAATGGCTCAACAAAAATCAGGTGCAAAACTAAATCTATCATTTAAAAAATCAGATCCAGCGAACAAAGCGGAACGTCTAACAGTGATGATCAATAACGAACCGCACGACGTACCGTTAACAAAACTAGGAAACAAAGATGAGAATGGATTCTATCATGTGTCGATTCCAGTAGATTCACAAGTACTTCAAAAGAATGAATATGTGGACTTACAGTTTGTCACAACAGGTTTTAAAAACATGGAATCTTGTAGACATACGGATGAAGAAGGCTGGATTTACATTGATAAGAACAGCTCTCTTCAAATACCAGAAGGAACAACTACTGATACACCCGACTTAGCCGCATGGCCGCTCCCTTACACTTCGGAAACGCAGCAAGGAAACACATTGATCATTATGCCAGATCAAATCACTCAAGCATCAATCAATCAAATGGCATTGCTGACCGAATCATTTAGTCAACCGGAAGCTGCTCACTATCATTTGGTCGAAGCATCGAATGTGACAGATGAACAATTGAAAAAGAACTCTCTGATTTTCTTCGGGGGCATCCACACATTCTCTCTTTTAAAAGAAAAAGCAGACGATCTCATCGTTCCAGCGAAAAAGGGTCAATATGATGTATCCTCATTTGGCATGATCAACGAAACAACAGCTCGTATTGTATGGACGCAGCCATCTGTATGGAATAAAGAACAAACCATGACCGTTTTTTCAGGAATGACGGCAGCTGACGCTGATATATCAAATGAAGTGATTCGATTCCTTCAAACAAATACGGAGACCGCTACAGTTGCAATAGAAAGCAAGAACAAAGATATGTTCTCTAACAACCAAACAGTCAGCAATGCAAAAAATGATATGAAAAAAGGTGAAAAGCAAGGCGGCGGTGAGTCTTGGATTTATTTTGCATGTATCGCTGTACTGATCATTTTTGTCGTTGTGATGATTGTTTATTTCGTACGAAAAAACCGCAAAAAGACTGATTAATAAACGGTCAAAAGACCTCGAAAAAATCTCTTTACTTTGGTGTCAAACGGGAGTATGATCTCTTTTATAAAAGACCAATCGCTGAATCATTTCGATGAGCGGGGGAACCAATTGTGGTGTGAAGCACCACGTGGGGTGAATCCTTTTTAGGTAGGGCAAAGTCTCATGCGCCCGAATCCGTCAGCTAACCTCGTAAGCGTTAAAGAGAGCAAAGACCAACCTGTGATCTAAAGAATAGGCACAGGGGCATTCTATTGCCTCTGTGTCTTTTTGGCGATCCATCTTTTGCAACTTAAATCGTTTGACACTAAAGGAGCGGGCATCACATGTACAGTTTGATGAAGCGTATTTTAATTGGTAAACCATTAAAATCACAGGCAGCAGGAGAACAAAAACTATCAAAAATCAAAGCGTTGGCATTATTGTCATCAGACGCATTGTCATCAGTTGCATATGGTACAGAACAAATCTTAATTGTTCTTTCTGTCGTTAGTGCAGCAGCATTTTGGTACTCACTCCCGATTGCAGGTTGTGTATTAATTCTTTTAATGGCGTTAATTCTATCTTACCGCCAGATCATTTATGCTTATCCAGAAGGCGGCGGGGCATATGTCGTCTCTAGCAGAAACCTAGGTGAAAAACCAGGATTGATCGCTGGTGGATCATTGCTTGTAGACTATATTTTGACTGTAGCGGTGAGCATATCAGCTGGTACTGATGCCATCACATCAGCTTTTCCAGCACTATATCCATATCATGTCTTGATCTCAATTGTGTTGGTCATTGTGATTATGGTGCTCAATCTTCGTGGGTTGACAGAATCGGCATCTATTCTGGCTTATCCTGTATACTTGTTTGTATTTTCACTCCTTATCTTAATTGGAGTAGGCGGCTTTAAATTATTAACAGGTGGCGTACCGCCAGCACCTGAGCATACAGCAGTAGGCACACACGTACAAGGCATTACATTATTTCTTTTATTAAAAGCTTTTTCATCTGGCTGTTCTGCTCTGACTGGAGTAGAAGCCATTTCAAATACCATTCCATCCTTTAAAAAACCGGCTGCTCAAAATGCAGCAAGAACATTATTGATGATGGGTGGATTACTAGCTGTTTTATTTGTGGGAGTCACATTGCTTGCGTTTGGTTTCGGCATTTCGCCAAAGCCAGAAGAAACGGTTGTATCACAAATTGCATCAGACACTTTTGGACGAACGTTTTTCTATTACGTCATTCAGGCAGTCACAGCGCTAATCCTAATATTAGCGGCAAATACCGGCTTTTCAGCCTTTCCGTTATTGGCTGTGAATTTAGCAAAGGATAAGTATATGCCGCGTATGTTTACTGTAAGAGGAGACCGGCTTGGTTACTCTAACGGCATTATCTTTCTAGGCGTAGCCTCTATGCTGCTCATCTGGTTGTTTGATGGAAAAACAGAACATCTTATCCCGCTATATGCTGTCGGTGTGTTTATACCATTTACCCTGTCGCAGACCGGCATGTGTGTAAAGTGGATTCGTGAAAAACCGCAGGGATGGAAAACGAAAATGCCAATCAATATCGTCGGAGCACTGATTTCCTTTACAGTTTTCATGATTCTCATTTTGACCAAGTTCCATCTCGTATGGCCAGTATTTGTTTTCCTGCCTATTGTTCTATTTATCTTCCATTCCATTAAAAAGCATTACCTGTCTGTTGGGGAACAATTGCGTTTAATGAATGAAACAGAGCCTGTTGAGATTAAAGGAAATGTGGTCATCGTACCTATAGCGGGTGTGACGCGTGTTGTCGGACAATCTGTTCAATATGCAAAGTCTTTGTCAGAGCAAGTCATAGCGGTTCATGTATCCTTTGATAAAGAAAAGGATAAGAAAATTGAAGAGGATTGGGAAAAACTAAATAGCGGTGTACGACTTGTGATGTTGCACTCGTCCTACCGAAGCCTCATTCACCCGCTTGATAAATTTCTTGAAACGATTGAGGCAAAAGCAAATGCGCATCAATATAAAGTGATGGTGCTTGTACCTCAATTTATCCCGAAAAAAAGATGGCACACCATTTTGCATAATCAATCTGCCTTTTTATTAAGATTCCGCCTATTATGGAAGCGGGATATTGTGGTGGCAACACTGCCTTATCATTTTAAAAAGTAGCAGAAACAAGTTGAAACGTTTGATCAAAAGGATGCGGTGGTATGGAGTAAGAAAAAAGGAGTTTTCTCACATGCCGCAAAGAACCGCAGGAAAAGAAGTAACAGCGCTACTGGAAGAGTGGGGCGTGAAACATATTTATGGAATGCCCGGTGACAGCATAAACGAATTGATTGAAGAACTTAGGCATGAATCAAGCCAAATAAAATTTATCCAAACGAGACATGAAGAAGTGGCAGCACTTTCAGCGGCAGCTGATGCGAAACTAACAGGTAAACTCGGTGTCTGCTTATCTATCGCTGGACCGGGTGCTGTCCACTTATTAAATGGACTGTATGATGCAAAAGCAGATGGTGCACCAGTTTTAGCAATTGCAGGGCAGGTTGCTTCAGCCGAAGTAGGCAGAGATACATTCCAAGAAATCAAATTGGAGCGGATGTTTGACGATGTCGCTGTTTTTAATCAGCAGGTACAGACAGCAGAGGCGCTGCCTGACTTATTGAATCAAGCCATCAAAGCAGCTTATACCCATAAAGGTGTGGCAGTTCTCACCGTATCGGATGACTTATTTTCTCAAAAAATCAAGCGTAAACCCGTTTATACATCCCCTCTTTATGTGGAGGGAGAAGTACGGCCGAAGAAAGATCAACTGCTAAAAGCAGCTCAGCTAATTAATAATGCGAAGAAGCCGGTCATCTTAGCAGGTAAAGGATTAAGACATGCAAAAGAAGAGCTTCTTTCATTTGCAGAAAAGGCAGCGGCTCCTATCGTCATCACACTCCCTGCAAAAGGGGTTGTGCCAGACAGGCATCCATACTTTCTAGGTAATCTAGGTCAAATTGGAACGAAGCCGGCATATGAAGCGATGGAAGAATGTGATCTCTTAATTATGCTTGGTACCTCCTTTCCATATAGAGACTACTTACCAGAGGACACGCCAGCCATTCAACTGGATATTAAACCAGATCAAATCGGTAAAAGATATCCAGTAGATGTGGGAATCGTGAGCGACAGCAAGAGTGGTTTGCATGAACTGACTTCCTACATTGAATATAAAGAGCAGCGTGGTTTTCTTGAAGCTTGTACAGAGCATATGATGAAGTGGCGAGAAGAAATGGATAAAGAAAAATCTGTTGCTACTTCACCGATTAAACCACAGCAAGTCATTGCTAGACTAGAAGAAGCAGTCGAGGCCGACGCTATTCTTTCAGTTGATGTAGGTAATGTGACGGTATGGATGGCACGTCATTTTGAAATGAAACAGCAGGATTTCATTATCTCCAGCTGGCTTGCCACAATGGGATGCGGTTTACCTGGTGCAATTTCAGCTAAATTGAATGAACCGAATCGACAAGCCATTGCCGTATGTGGTGATGGAGGCTTCACAATGGTCATGCAAGACTTTGTGACAGCTGTAAAATATAAGCTCCCGATCGTTGTCGTGATTTTAAACAACAACAATCTAGGAATGATTGAATATGAACAACAGGTAAAAGGAAACATGAATTATGGTATAGAGCTGGAGGATATTGATTTTGCTAAGTTTGCAGAGGCATGTGGCGGCAAAGGAATCTCCGTGTCATCACATGAAGAATTAGCCCCAGCCTTTGATACAGCCCTTCAATCCGATAAGCCAGTCATTATTGATGTCGCTGTAGACAATGAACCTCCGTTACCTGGGAAAATTACTTACACCCAAGCAGCAGGCTTCAGTAAATATTTATTGAAAAAATTCTTTGAAAAAGGTGAGCTGGATATCCCTCCACTCAAGAAAAGCCTCAAACGCTTTTTCTAAACAAAAGGTAGTCGGTCTTCTGAAAAGAAGGCTGACTTTTTTTGTGATGATTAGGAAAATCATTTCAATTGTCACTTGCCTTCATCTCTATTAAAATATCCGAAAATTATTTTTGTAACTTAAAGCCTATTTTTCCAATTCGATGAGAAAGGTAAAATAGACTTTATGATCAATAATGGAGGGAGTGACTTCTTCTGGGCAAGATACTTGATGCAAAAGCACTAACAAGTGCTATGGACGCAAGAGCAAAACACTACCAGGAACTCCGCGAACAAATGGTAGATTTAAAAAAAGCACTACAAGGTGTTTCTAATTTCGGTGATGACTTCACTGGGAAAGGTGCCGATAACATTAAAAGTTTCTACAAAGAGCTCGCCGGAAATGTAGATATGTTCATCAGCTTCATCGATAAGCAAAAAGCCTTTCATGAAGGTGTTTCTGGGACACTAGATGATACAAACTTTGGCGGCGACACCTTTGTAGAAGAACACTTTTTAGATAACGCTGTACATATGGGCATCAAAAACGCCAAAAGCATTGTAAAGGATCAAAAAAAGGCACTTAAAACCATTTTTCAAGACATCGACGACCTCATTTCTCTAGAAGTATTTGATAGCCAAAACTTTGATGAAAAGATTGCAGATGCGGAAGACGAGCGAAAAAAGACAGTGAAAGACCTAAGAGAGCTTGATCAAAATATAAAAGATGAATATGCTTTGTCAGAAACGGAGCAGCAAGCTACAATGGCATTGTACGCAGAAATGATGAATGCGACAAATGACGGAAAAGCCATTTCACCTATGAATTTTGACAAGAAAGCGTATCATAATAGCGAAATCTACAAGGCAAAAAGCGATATTGAGAAGCAAACTGCCGAATATCTCAATATTAAACAAGAACAACAGGAAGCCCGCGAAATCGCAAAGGAACAAGAAGCACTCGCCAACCGTCCTTGGTATGAAAAAGCACTTGATTATGGCGGGAATATTGTGAATGAACTAACTGGCGTGAACGATGCAAAACGCGCCGCAACGGGCGTTGACCCGATCACAGGCGAAGAACTTACCGCAGGACAGCGCGTCGCCGCAGGCGGCATGGCAGCAGCGGGATATATCCCTATCGTCGGCTGGGCAGGGCGCATTTTCAAAGGCGGAAAAGCCGTCTATAAAACGACTCAAGCCACGTCAGCCGCAGTCAGAGCAGTCGACATCTACAAGACATCGCAAAAATCCTTTGACGCCTTAAAAACATCTCAAAAAGGCTTATATGGCCTCACCGCCACCAACGGCTTCAGCGAAGCGATTACGGGCCGTGATATGTTTGGTAATAAGGTCTCAAAAGAACAGCAGGAAGCGAGTATGAACGCAGCGCTTGGAATGCTTTTGCCGTTTGGGGCGAAAGGGTTTCATGGGAAGATGGGGATTAAGAATACGAGGGAACTTAAGCATCCAGTTTTAGAAAATCCACGAGTAGGTAGTGCATTGAAAGATGATTTTTATCATAGCTTTAATGATATAATTGACAACTACGCAGTTCATTCTAAGAGATTTGATTTACCAAATAGAAAAGGCCATATGGATTCGTTGTATCAAATAGAGGGCTCAGTGGTTAAGTACGAAACGAAATATGTAAAAGTAAAGAACAATGCCCCTGAAATGTTACAGTCGAAAGAAATAAGGAATGGCGTGTTTGAATGGGTGGTAGATCCAACAACGAATACAGTGACCCATAGAACTTTTATACCTGGGGGCAAAGTGACAGGAAAAATAAATCAATGGGGGAAATAGAAATTGTATAAAATAGAAATAATCACGAAAAATGGTTTTGATTGTAACTGGTCTACGCTGCTTGTTGGTAGACAGTTTAATTTAATTTCTGCTTTAGAAGTAACAAACTATGCTGTTAAATACTTAGAAAGTAACCCTAATGCTAATAATGAATTAATCCTTGAATTAGCTTGGGAACAAGAAGAAGTTAAAGTAGATAATATACTTGAAAGCATAACCTCTGACAGTTCTTCGGAAGACATGAAAAGAGAATATCATAAGTGGCTATATAGCACTATGAAAGAGACGTATATTAACTCAAGTGATGAAGAAATCTTTGAAGAAATTGAAAATATTTTTTCAATCTTTAATACACCGGAAAATATGTATGACTTCTTTAGAAAAGTTTCAGACGCATTTTATTACCCTCATGATTCAAAAAATACAATTAAAGAACTTGTAGAAGAGTTTTTAGAGACAGAAAAGAAATTAATTTTTAAATAACTAGAGAGAGAACGATGGACTAATTGTCCATCGTTCTCTTTCAAAGCATGTAAAGATTGATATGATAAAAGAATAAAGTGAATTTGTTTTTTTGAAAGCAATGGAGGAAAAAACATTGAGTGACCTTAAAATAAGTATCATGTCCGAGAAACTTGAAAATGAAAATACGGGTGAAATTTCTAATAAAAAGCAAACCAAATCACTCCACACATAATTGGAAATCATATATTAATCTAATCCAACCACCACAAAAAAGGAGAAAAAACCATGCTATGGATCTTCACACAAAACCAGCAAACTCTAATTCATATACAAGAAGTCTCAGTAAGCGGCAAAAAAATTGAAGGGATGATCTTAGGAAGTACTTCTTGGGCAAAGATGCTCGGCAAGTATGACTCAAATGATCGCGCAGCCGAGATCCTTCAAGACATGATGAAGACGATTGAAGAACATCCAAATGCCACAATGACATACCGGATGCCGCTTCAATAAAAAAGAAACCACCTTTCCATTGCGAAAAGGTGGTTTTTGTTTAGGATGGTGTTTTTCCAAAGGCTAAGAATAAGGGGATGCCTGTGCCAACTAGTGTGGTGGCAAATAGGAACATACCGCAAATAAATAGAAAATGGCTGGCTGAAAAGACGAGTGCCAGAATGAGAAAAACGATGCTGAGTCCTATCATGCTATAGGATGGGACAAAGCGGCGTTTGTAGGTGGCTTTCTTTGTTAGGAATGAGAAGAAAATACCAAATACTAAAGGGACAATCCATAAGTAAAATAAAATAATAAGAGACATACATCATACCTCGATTTTTCCTTCTATTTTATCAGATGCCGATCACAACGGATACTACAAAGCTTCACTTTGTAAAATAATTCATGCAATCGACACAATTAAGTGGGTTGATTCATCGAATGCGTTTTTTGTTTCATATATTCAGGCTGTAAAAGGGCGTACACACAATGATCGGTAAAGCGATTGCCCAGCCATTCACATTGCCGTAAAATTCCCTCAAGCGAAAAGGATAATCGCTCTGGGATGCGTCTGCTTTTCTGGTTATCGACAGCAGCCCTAATCTCAATACGGTGCAGCCCGCACTCTTCAAATAAATAGCGAATGACTGCTTGGCATGCTTTTGTCATGATGCCTTTTCCTTGATAGCCTTCTCCGAGCCAATAGCCGATTGAAACGGTTCTATTGATCCAATGAATTTGATGGGTGCCAATGATGCCGACAAGTTCTCCATGTGACCAAATACCCGCTTGAAAACCGTTGTTCTGCATCGCTTGCTGCATCGCACCTTGGATAAACGCCATACTGTCTTCTTCTGTCTGTGTGGAATCCACCCAAAGCATCCATTCACGTAAATGCTCTCTCGACCGCTGGATGAGCAAATACAGACTTCTTGCGTCTCTTGGCTCAAGCAGCCGCATAGATATCTCTTGATCCTGATAAACAAACATGAACCCACATCCTCTCAGGGGAATTCTACCATAACCAAATGGAAAGAAAAAGACAGCTCAACACTGTCTTTTACATAAACGTATCTACAATTAAGAAGAGATTAAGTGCTACAACAAGAGCTGCTATCACCCAAGATATTCCTGTCACCCAGCGGGCATTCGTTAATTCTCCCATAATTCGTTTTTTACTTGTAAATAAAATGAGTGGAATTAGAGCAAAGGCAATCCCAAACGATAAAACGACCTGACTCATCACAAGCGCGGAGGTCGGATTCACTCCAGATGCAATAATCGCAATCGGAGGAATGATGGTAATCAGCCGGCGAACATACAGCGGAATCCGGTATTGAATAAAGCCCTGCATAATGATATCGCCTGACAATGTACCGACAGAAGAGCTGGAGAGTCCGGCTACAAGCAGACCTACACCAAATAAGATGGCTGATACAGGCCCTGCGAGTGTACCAAAATGCTGAAACGCAACATCCAAATCTTCAACAAAGAGACCATTTTTATAAAATAAAGCGGCAGCCACAATCAACATGCTGGCATTGATGGCCCCAGCGACGATCATTGCAATGAGGATATCTAAAAACTCAAAGCGGAAAATCTGCTTTTTCTCCTTTTCCGTTCTGCCGACAACTCTTCTTTGGGTTAAAGCTGAATGTAAGTAGATTGCGTGAGGCATCACAGTGGCACCTAATATGCCGGCTGCAAGCAGCACGCTGTCTGCGCCATCAAATTTTGGAATGAACAATCCGCCAGCGACACTTGCGATATCTGGTTTGGCGACAAAGGTTTGTACAGCGAAAGCGATCACGACAACGAACAACATGCCGGTGATGCCGGCTTCTAATGCGCGATATCCTCGTCTTTGCAGCTCCAATATCGCAAATGAGCCGATCGCCGCGATAATGGATGCTTCAAGCAGCGGGATTCGAAAGAGTAAGTATAAACCAAGTGCCGCCCCAATAAACTCAGCTAAATCCGTGGCAATAATGACGAGTTCTCCTTGAATCCATAAACCGATCGAAACGGGCTTTGGAAATTCTTCACGTGCGATTTCAGGTAAGTTTTTACCTGTCGCGATTCCAAGCTTTGCGGATAAGGACTGAATGAGCAAAGCCATGAGATTTGATATGAGAATGACCCATAAAAGAAGATATCCATATTTGGAGCCAGCCGCAATGTTGGTGGCGAAATTTCCTGGATCAATATACGCAATGGCTGCGATAAAAGCAGGACCGAGAAAAGGAAGGAGTCTTCTAAACCCTTTGACTTTTCCTTCAAGTGCACGCTCAGCTGCCTCTGACATGTGTGCCTGTGCCTCGATGTATTTGTTTGTCATATGTCATCACCTAGATTCTACAAAGTTTTGCTTGGGCACAAAAAGTTTCCTTGATGCAATTTTTAATCATCATATGCCCATCTTTATGAAAAGTCAACTATCTGAACTAATAGGTTTGTTTATCATATGTAAGTGAAAAAAATAGATACCTTGTCAATCCAACACATAAAAAACACCGCCTTTTAGACGGTGTCCCTACTGTTTCCTCTGTTATTTGTTTTTTTAAGATACCCTTGATCCCACACTACGGAAGATCAGGCTTAAGATGATGACAAAGATCGCTGCACCTATGATTGCTGGAATGATCGCAAAGCCTGCCAAACTAGGACCCCACGTTCCAAGTAATCCATGACCAATCCAAGCACCTGCAAGTCCTGCAATCATTGAACCGATCCATCCTCCTGGTACACTACCTCCAGCGAGTGCACTGCCAATAAGGCCGATGACAATCGCCACAACTAATGAAATCAGAAATCCTAACATGTTGATCACTCCTCTTTTTGTTTGTGTATTAAGCAATAACCGTTTTGAAAAAGTTTCAAACCTTTCGAAACCGATTCAATGTTCTATACGTATGATGGAAAAGGATTGTGTATAATAACAAACAAATACTTCAGCAGCATCTAAGGAGGAAAAAGGCATGGAGGAAAGAGAGTGGCTAAAAGCACAATTAAAGCAGATTGAACAGTGGGAGAAAGATCAGCAAAAGGTATGGTTTTGGGAGAAACTCAGCCGCCTGCCATTTCAAATGCTGGACAAGCTGACGCCTGCCTTTATCCAGAAAAAAATTGGTGTGCTGCTAGATGAAATGGGGCATTACATTCAATCAGGAGGTGCCTATTTGACATCAGAAAAAGGCATCATCCATCAATTTCAAAAGAAATGTGCCGATGATTCCATTCAGCGTATAGAAGATATTGAAAAAGCACCAATTGAAATCATGGATGCCATTAGTGAACATATGGGGAAAAATAGGACAAATCTCGCCACGGTACAAGGGGCGACAACGGGTGTCGGTGGTATGTTTACACTGGCTGCAGATATTCCTGCGGTACTTGGTCTCTCCCTTAAAACATTACAGGATATTGCCGTCACCTATGGCTATGATCCTAAAAACAAGGAAGAACGGGTCTTCATCATAAAATGCTTACAGCTGACCTCTGCTGATGTGGTTGGGAAAAAATCGATATTAAAAGAGCTCAGAAGCTATCATGCTTCCGAAGGGAAACATGAAAACATGTTCTCGCAAATCCAAGGGTGGCGTGAGGTAGTCTATAATTACCGAGATTCATTTGGCTGGAAGAAGCTGTTTCAGCTTGTTCCAGTAGCAGGGATTTTATTTGGCGCAGTTTCCAACCGCTCACAACTAAAAAGTATTGCCGAAACAGGCATGATGCAATACCGAAAGCGAAGAATTGCTTCAAGATTAGAAGAGCTCACGCAGCAAGAACAGAGTGAATCTGGTGCATAACGCGGCGTGTAGACAAACCCTCGCATTCGTTATCAGTCCTGCACGCTGGTGCTTACGAATGTCAAATTCGCTCCGCAAAAGTAGCCGTCCTTCCTAGGGCTGCAAAGGTTTTCTATCACGCTGAAAAGAAGACAAAGGGCTAAAATCAAGATCATTTTAGCTCTTTGTCAACAATCTGAAATCCCCTTACTCAAAGGGATTTTTTATTTGGTCTTATCCTCTTCTTGAAAAGCATGGATCGGAGAATGTTCATAACGCGCACGCAGCTCACGAATCTGTTTGATTAGGGTAGAACCAATGGTTTTTTCGGCTTCCTCATACAAAGGATCGAGGGCTTTCACCCATTTTTGTCTTTCTGCTGGTGTCAATTCATGAATGGCAATCGGTGATTCCCGTTTAATGTCCTCCAGTTGATCCTTGTTCATCTGTTCTGCATGTTTTTCATTCCAAGCTGTTGTTTCTTCCATCGCTTCAAGTAAAATTCGTTTCGTTTCAGGTGTCTGGCGATCAAAGAAGGATTGATCTGTTAAGACCACATAGCCCAAATACCCGTGATTACTGATCGTCATATAGTCTTGTATATGATAGAATTTTTTTGAATAAATATTTGAAATGGTATTTTCTTCACCATCTACTTTTTTTGTTTCTAGTAGCTGGAACGTCGAATTAAACGATTCCTGATAGGGCTTTGCGCCAAGAAGTTTGAATTGTTTTTCAATCATGTCGCTTTGCATAATGCGGAGAGATTGGTTTTTTAAATCACTAGGCTGTTTGATTGGCCCTTTATTAGAGGTGATTTGCTTAAAGCCATTTGTCCAGTACGCCATTCCCTTTAGCCCGTCTTTTTGCAGGGTGCCAAACAATCTTTGTCCAATTGCACCGTGCAAGCCTTCTTGAACCGCATCATAATTAGAAAAAGCAAAGGGAAGGTCAAGTGCCAGCCACTCAGGGGATAGCATGCCGAGCTTCGAGGTAGATGGTGCGATAAATTGAACTTGATTCTCTTTGAGTGCATTAATTTCTTCTATATCAGAATAAAGGCTTCCGTTGGAGAAAATTTGAATGGTGATCTTGCCATCGGATTTTTCGTGCACAAGCTCAGCAAATTTCTTTGCGGCAAGCCCTTTTGGTGTATTATCTGCCACGACATGGCTAAATTTGAACACAAGCTGCTCCTTCAGCCCTGTCTGTTCATCGTCAAAGGTCGTCGCTGCTTTTGGCATCATATGATAAAAACCAAAGTATAAAGCGGTTACAAAACCGATCAAGAGCAATAGTGTATAGGCGAGTAAATTCTTCATGCGTCCGAGCCCCCTTATGTCAAGCATACTTGACCGAGGAAGAATTCGTAAAGATACAGGTGAAAAAAATGATGAGAAATCGATTGAAATTACAACAATTATCTATTAGATGGAAGCTCACCATCCTCACATATTTCGTTGTCATTTTCGCCCTTTTAATCGGAGGAATTGTCCTTGTTGGGGGAATCCAGCAAACAGAGGAACGAGAGCTTCGAAAAAGGCTCATGAACACAGCGAGAACAGTGGCTGAGATGAATGAGGTAAAGCAGGCATTAGCCGATCAAACAAAAGAACGTGATCGATTACAGCATGCCATCGAAGAGATTCGGATTATTCAAGACGCTGACTACATTGTCGTCATGGATATGGATCATGTGAGATTAACGCATCCAGTGAAAACAAGGATTGGCCAGCGCTCGGAGGGGACAGATGAAGAGCCTGCTTTTGCCGAGCACATTTATTTCTCAGAAGCAGAGGGAGAGCTTGGGACAGCCATCAGAGCCTTTTATCCAGTGAAGGATGACCAATTTAATCAAACAGGGGTCGTCCTTGTAGGGAGAACACTGCCAAGTATGGTAGATATATTAGGAGAAATGAAGCGGGATATCCTCATGATTCTTTTGCTGACGCTCAGCTTTGGGCTTGTAGGTTCATTTTTGCTTGCTCGTCATATTAAACAGCAAATGTTTAAGCTGGAGCCGCATGAGATTGTCAGAATGCTAGAGGAGCGCACCGCAACCTTTCACTCTATTAATGAAGGGGTTATCGCCATTGATAATCAGCACATGATCACCATTTTTAATGAAAAGGCGAAGCAAATATTTGGCGTGACAGGGGATGTCGTAGGCAGGAATATTTGGGGTGTGCTGTCTGACACAAGGCTTCCAGAGATTATTGATCGCGCTGAGCCCGTCTATAATGAAGAAATTCATATGAGCGGAAAGCGGATTATGAGCAGCAGGATTCCGATTGTCATGAAAAAGAAAATTATCGGAGCGGTCGCCATTTTTCAGGACCGGACAGAAGCGGCAAAATTGGCAGAGGAGCTAACCGGAGTTAAGAACTTTGTTGACGGTCTGCGGGTACAAAATCATGAGCATATGAACAAGCTTCATACGATTGCTGGGCTGATTCAGCTTGGTAAACCCGATCAGGCACTTGATCTAGCCTTTCAAACGACGGAAGAGCAAGAACATGTGCTGGACTTTCTTCACCGCGTCATTCAGCATGATGCCGTTGCGGGATTATTGATGAGTAAAATCAGAAGGGGCAAGGAGCTAGGCATAAAGGTCGAAGTAGACGAACATAGCTGTCTGTGTGATTTCCCTGAGCGGCTGGATCAGCATGATATGACAAAGCTGCTTGGCAACCTGATCGAGAATGCCTTTGCCTCTTATGATACTGTAGAAAGAGACACAAAACGCATGTCTATTAGTATTGATCAAACCGAGGATGTCCTCGCGATTTTAATTGAAGACAATGGCTCCGGGATTGAAGAGGAAATGATTCCTTATATTTTCGATAAAGGCTTCACACACGGCAAAGAAGGCGGAACAGGCTACGGCCTGTATATTGTAAAAACGATTATCGACAAAGGGATGGGAAATGTAGAAGTCACATCAAGCATCGGCATTGGTACCACCTTCTCAATCGAATTCCCAATGATCATAGAGGAGAGAGACAGATGACTCAGATTAAGGTGCTATTAATTGAAGATGATCCGATGGTGCAAGAAGTGAATAAGGAGTTCATTAAGAGTGTTCCTGGCTTTCAAGTGGCGGCAATCGCAGGTAATGGGGAGCAGGGCATCCAGCTCATCAAAGAAATTCGTCCAGACCTTGTTGTCCTCGATGTATATATGCCAAAAAAAGATGGCGTAAAGACGCTTCAAGACATTAGAAAGCAAAAGATACAGGTGGACGTGATCGTTATTTCTGCTGCAAAAGACAAAGAGACGATTGGCACCATGCTTCAAAATGGTGCGCGAGATTATATCATCAAGCCATTTAAGTTCGAGCGTATGAAAGAATCACTTGAAAGCTATAAAGCGTTTAAATCTAAAATTCGCACAGCAGCAGAATTTTCTCAGGAGATGTTGGATGATATCATACGAAAGCCGGCTGTTAAACAGGAAGATACTTGGCTCCCTAAGGGGCTGAATGTGCATACGATGAATGAAATTAAAGCCTATATGAGCTTACAGGAAGGACCGCAGTCTGCGGAGGAAGTTGCCAATGCACTTGGCATTGCACGTGTCACGGCACGCCGGTATTTAGACTTCTTAGTGAAAGAAGGCGAGCTGAAATTAGATATGCAATACGGCGGAGTTGGGCGGCCTGTTAATAAATATATCGTACATTCTGACTAAGAGACCAAAAAGACCAAAATGTACGATATGTTCATAAGCTTCACAGCCTTTGTTGAAATCGCTATCATTTAGCTACAGATAACAGTTAAGCGTTTACATCAAAGGGTGAGGGAGTTGATTTTTTATGAAGAGGCTTTTGAAGAACCTGACATTTCAGGTGGTTGCAGCTGTCATTATCGGGATCATTGTCGGGATGGTTTGGCCAAACGTCGGAAAAGAAATGAAGCCGCTTGGTGACACCTTTATCAATGCCGTTAAAATGGTCATTGCACCAATAATTTTCTTAACCATTGTTCTTGGTATTGCCAAAATGGGGGATATGAAAAAGGTTGGAAAAGTTGGGGGAAAAGCATTTATTTATTTTGAAGTCGTCACGACGCTTGCCTTGGTCATCGGACTTTTTGTTGTCAATATCATGAAGCCAGGTGCAGGTCTGGACTATAGTAAGCTTGAAAAAGGGGACGTTTCGCAGTATACCCAAAATGGGGGACAGGGTATCGACTGGATGGAATTTGTCACACACATCGTACCATCTAATATGGTAGATGCCTTTGCTAAGGGTGATATTTTACAGGTCTTATTCTTCTCTATTTTATTCGGTGTTGCGCTTGCTGCACTTGGCGAGAAGGGGAAAGGAATCATTGAGTGGCTTGATAAGCTGTCACTTGTTTTCTTTAAAATCATTGGATATATCATGCGTGCAGCGCCGCTCGGGGCATTTGGGGCAATGGCGTATACGATCGGACACTTTGGGTTGGCATCAATTAAACCGCTCGCAAGTCTGATGCTCTCCGTTTATTTGACGATGTTCCTGTTCATCTTCGTTGTGCTGAACATCATTTGTAAAATGTATGGCTTCAGTCTGCTTGGTTACCTGCGATTTATCAAGGATGAAATTTTAATTGTTCTTGGCACAAGCTCATCAGAATCCGTGCTGCCAAGAATGATGGATAAAATGGAACGCTACGGGTGTTCTAAGTCTGTTGTGGGACTCGTCATTCCAACAGGGTATTCCTTTAACTTAGACGGAACCTCGATCTATTTATCGATGGCTGTGGTCTTCTTAGCGCAAGTGTTTGGTGTAGACCTATCTATCGGTCAGCAGATCACCATTATCCTTGTTCTGATGCTCACATCAAAAGGAGCGGCTGGGGTGACAGGAAGCGGATTTATCGTGCTGGCTTCTACACTCGCTGCACTACAGGTCATCCCGCTAGAGGGGCTTGCATTGCTGCTTGGAGTCGATCGATTCATGAGCGAAGGAAGAGCCATCACAAACCTCATTGGAAATGGAATCGCGACAATTGTTGTGGCGAAAAGTGAAGGTGAATTTGACGAAGCGAAGAGCAAAACAGCCCTTCAAGAAATGCGCAATATAAAGCAAGCTGTATAGTATAAAAACAACCAAAAACCGAAACCTTATGTTCTACATGGGGTTCGGTTTTTTCTTGTGTTGAAAAGAAAAAACATTAAAGCTTGATAAATTTAGGTCGAATCGTAAGACCTCATTGACCTTTTGTTATATAATTTACAGAAAGATCCGATATAATGTATATCAGATCCAATGAAAAATAGACTTTAGTCCTGGCAGGTGTGTAACGTAATGGCAGCATTTTTAAAATTGTTCGAAAAACCCGGTGTTAAGCGGTTTTCTGTATTTGTAGTATTAGCCACAGCCTTATATCTATTAAGAGGAATGATGAATTTAATTCTCTTGACCTTCATATTCACCTTTTTGATGAATCGGTTAGAAGAGGTCATTAGAGGCTTTTTAAGTCACTTCCTGAAAATAGGGCAGAAATCGGTTATTACCATTTTGTATATTCTTTTGGCTGGTGGATTGACGTTTGGCGGATTTGTGTTTGTGCCAATCATCGCCAAACAGGTGGAGCAACTATTTCATTTAGGAAAGAAAATTGCAGATCATCCACAAAATTTACCCTTCTTTGATGTCATCACCAACGTATTCGGAGATTTTAAAATATCAGCTTACTTTGAGAAAGGGTTTAATTTCCTCTATACATACTTAACAGATTTCAGTACGTTCAGTATCCAGGTCATTATGTCCTTAATATTAAGCATGTTCTTCCTGTTCGAAAAAGAACGCCTCATTCAATTCATGAACAAGTTCAAAACGAGTAAAATCTCTGTGTTCTACCATGAAATCGCCTTCTTTGGACGTAAATTCTCCAGAACGTTTGGAAAGGTTCTCGAAGCACAGTTTATTATTGCAACTGTTAATTGTGTCTTAACAACCATTGCCCTAGGCATTATGGGATTCCCGCAATTATTTGGATTAGCAGTCATGGTCTTTTTGCTAGGCTTAATCCCAGTGGCAGGTGTGGTCATCTCACTTATTCCACTCAGCATCATTGCGTATACGCTTGGGGGCGGCATGTATGTCCTGTATATCGTGCTTGTGATCGTCATCATCCATGCGATTGAAGCCTATTTCTTAAACCCAAAGCTCATGTCAGCAAAAACAGAACTCCCTATTTTCTTCACATTTGTTGTGCTGATCTTCTCTGAACACTACATCGGGATATGGGGTCTCATTATTGGTATACCAATCTTTGTGTTTATCCTAGATATTTTGGAGGTCACCAACAAGGAGGAAAGTAGTTAAAAAGTTCATTTGAACCTGTTTACAATTTTCTAAAAATAAGGTATAAATAGTATGAAAATATCATAATAACCACACGCTTAATCCTTCTAAAGGAATGGGGGACCCATGTTTTTGGGGTGAATTTTTCTCTGTTGAGAAAAAAGGACATCTCTTCGTCCTAACCCGTCAGCTAACCTCATCGGCGTGAAGAGAGTAAACGGTGGTATATGTAAGGACACGCAGACCCACGAGAAAACTCTCTCGTGGGTCTTTTTGACGAGGAAGGGGAGATTTTATTGAAGCTGGCGACAAAAATTATTATTGCCCTTATTGTAGGTGCAATCACGGGACTTTTGCTTAACATTTTCGCTCCAAATGTATTCAAAGTGTTAGATCCTTATCTATTCACACCTCTAGGTCAAATCTTCTTAAATCTAATCAAAATGCTGGTTGTGCCAATCGTCTTCTTTTCCATTACACTTGGTGTGGCAGGCCTCGGAGATCCAAAAAAACTGGGGCGTATTGGAGCAAAAAGCATCTTATATTTTCTACTGACCACAACCTTCGCTATTATCATTGCGATGTCATTAGCATTATTAATCAAACCGGGTTCCTTTGGTTCATTCGATACTAAAGGGGCAGAATACGAACCTCAAGAAGCACCATCTACGACAGACACTTTATTAAACATCATTCCATCAAATCCAGTTCAATCTTTAGTTGAAGGAAATATGCTGCAAATCATTGTTTTCTGTGTATTCTTAGGACTAGGAATTGCAGTGCTAGGCAAAAAAACAGAAGGAATACTCAAAATATTAGAACAAGGCAATGAACTCATGATGTACCTTGTAGGAGTGGTCATGAAATTTGCTCCATACGGGACATTTGGATTAATTGTGACGGCTATCGGGAGCCAAGGTCTTGAGGCTATTAAAGCCATGGGGCTGTATTTTACAGTCGTATTAGTAGCACTATTGGTGCATTTCTTTCTCACATATGGCTCAACTTTGGCTTTATTTGCAAAACGAAATCCATTTACATTCTTTAAAGACTTTTCGCCTGCGATGGTCGTAGCCTTTAGTACGTCTAGCAGTAGTGCGGTTCTCCCCGTTTCTATGGAAACCGCTCAAAAGAAATTGAAAGTACCTGAGCCGATTTCTAGTTTCGTGCAGCCTTTAGGCGCTACGATCAATATGGATGGGACAGCCATTATGCAAGGGGTTGCAACCATCTTTATTGCACAAGTGTTTGGTGTGGAGTTAACGCTCATGCAAATGCTCACAGTTGTATTAACCGCCGTATTAGCCAGTATTGGGACAGCCGGTGTACCAGGAGTAGGATTGATTATGCTCGCAATGGTATTAAATTCGGTTGGGCTTCCGGTTGAAGGCATTGCGCTTATCCTTGGTATTGACCGCTTATTAGATATGGCAAGAACCGTTGTCAATATTACAGGTGACGCCGCATGCGCGGTGATTGTGACAGAAACGGAGAAAAAACACGAGAAAGACGAAGCATCACCGAATCTATCCATGTAATGTAAAAGAAGGGCTGACTCGATCAGCCCTTTTTTTCATGGAGTTCCTAGTCTTGCATGATATACTTTTAACAGAATGAGTGGCCTTATTTGCCGCCAAAGGTTTTACATCAGAAGGAGGAACCACGTTGGAGTCTGCTGTTCTAAAAGTAGAGAAAGTCGATAAACGAATTGGCCGGAAAATGGTTTTACAAGATATATCGATCGAAATAGGGAAGGGGGAAATCGTCGGCTTACTAGGGCCAAATGGCTCTGGAAAAACAACTTTGATTCGTTTGATCGTTGGCTTGATGAAAAAAAACAACGGGCGCATCATGATCAATGGATATTCACAGGATGAGGATTTCTTACGCGCAATGTCATCTGTTGGTGCAATCATAGAAAATCCCGAATTTTATTCTTATTTAACAGGCTTTGAAAACCTTGAACTATATGCGGCGATGCACGATGGAGTGACGGAGGAACGAATGCAGGAAGTGGTGAAAAGAGTTCGTCTGGAGCACGCCATTCATCAGAAGGTGAAGACCTATTCACTGGGGATGAAACAAAGGCTTGGGATTGCACAAGCCATATTACATCAGCCGAACCTGCTCATTTTAGACGAACCGACAAATGGACTTGATCCTGCCGGTATGAAGGAATTCAGGGAGCACTTGCAATCGTTAGTACGAGAAGAAGGAACGTCCGTCTTATTTGCTACACATTTATTGCATGAGGTAGAAGAGCTATGTGACCGCATGATCATCATCCAAAAAGGACAGATCAAAGCTAGTGCCATGCTTCGGGACATAGAGGGGAAAGAACAGATGCTCATGAATATTCAGCCAGTGGAAAAGGCAGTGACGTGGCTCGAGACACATGACTATACATATGAACGAAATGGATCGCATGTTTTACTTCAATTGAACAAAGAGCAAGTGCCTGAGCTGAACAAACAGCTTGTTCTGGCTGGATTTGATGTACTTGAAATGACGCCTCAAAAGCCATCAATTGAAGAGGCATTTATGAAATGGACGGAAGGCGGGACGGCAGATGCTTCAACTCATCAAGAATGAGCATAAGAAAATGATAAGGAAAAAGATCACGTTCATTGCACTTGGATTGATCGTTGTGTTTCAATTGGCGATGGCTCTAGCATTGAAACGAGTCATTTCCAGCTTTGGTGGACAAGACACTGTCGCCAACTATTTTGCTTATTCCACAAACGTCGTATTTATTTTACAGGTGCTTGCAGTTGTCATTGGCGCGACCTTGATCTCAACAGAATTTCAAAAAAGAACGATCAAGTTTTTATTGATACGGCCCAAAACTAGGCTGCAAATTTTCCTGTCAAAATACATCACACTTGTGCTGACGGTCATCTATTTGTTTGTTTTTTATTATGTACTTGCTTTCCTATTTGGTCTTATTTTCTTTGGTACTGCATTTGACGAAAGTACGGGACGATTATTTCAGCATACGTTTGCTGTGATCGGAACTCAGTGGGTGGAAGTGTTGATGATGGCAAGCTTCGCTTTTATGTGTTCCAGCTTGTTTAGGAACAGCCTCGTTGCGCTTGTGACCTCGTTTTTTGTTTTATATGCGGCTAAATCACTTGTGCCTATTATGTCTCTTTTAGAAAATCAGTGGGGGAAAATCCTACTTTTTGCTAATACGGACTTTACTCAGTACAGCTTTCAAGGACCGCCACCCTTCCATGGCATGAGCCCTTTGTTTTCTCTATTTATGGTAGGGGCGCATTTTGTTTTCTTTGTTGGCACGGCTTGGGTTCTTTTTTGGAAGCGCGATGTAAATGTGTAAAAATTGTGTCAAATAACAAGAAAAATTCGTGACATCTTTGTGAAAATGAGTCTGCATTTCACGATAACCGGCTGATTTTGTCTTATAATAAGATGGAGTCTTGGAGGTGGCACTATCGTGAAAAATTTCATTACGGCTTTACCTATTTTGTTGCTGCTATCGTTTTCGTTCGTGTCTTTTGCCTTCCAGTTTGATCATCTTATTTATTTCAGACTAGCGCTGGGAATCTTTTCGTTAGCGGGTCTTTTCTTTCTGTATACACTGAAAAAAAACATGAAATGGTTCATGGTTTATTTATATGCGAGCTGGATCATTCTTGCTGCTGTCACAACATTTGAGGAGCCTGTCTTTTCTCAGTTCTTCTTCGGTGGTTTAACAATGACAATGGGTTATCTCACATATATGCTCATTTATTTAGGAATGAAGCAGGACCGTGTAGCGAAATCACATTAAAACAAAAGCCGATAAAATCAAAGCATAGATTTTATTGGCTTTTTTTGTTGGAAAAGACAAAAGAGAGGAGCAGCCAGCTTTGACTGCTCCCCCCTATGTTTATGATTCGCGTCCAGCAGCTGCAAGCTGCTTCTGATGCTTTTTGTCGATCGTTTCGTATATACTTTCCATCATTTTAGGATCGCGCATGATGGCTTTCTTGTTCTCTTCAATCAATTGCTGATACGTTTTGATTTTCTTCTTAGACATGTGACTCATCGCTCCTTTATAAGAATAGACGTCTATAGGATTCCACATAGATGAAATTGATAATCATTTTCAATTAGCACCTCTATTATACAAAGCGCAATGTCGGAAGTAAAGATTATATTCAGAAAATTCACGTAATCGACAAATTCGATGCCTAGTCGACGCTCATTCTTTCCCAGGAAATAATTCCTGTCATTTCTTGTCGTAAGAGAAGCATCTATATAAAACATTCTTTCGCTCGTTGAAACGTTTTGATTGATCAAATCGTCTTATGAGGAGATTTGATGTAAGGGATGGAGAAAAAAAGACACCAGCAAGTGTTAGCTGATGTCCTTCGTTTCACGATTTAAGAAACGTGCCCTTGAAGAAACTCTGTCACTTCTTCAGGTGATTTTGCGTTTGCGCTGTGTAAATGACCTGTTTTTTCGCCATTTTTGAAAATTAACAGGCTTGGAATACCCATGACCTGATACGTTTCTGCTAATTCAGGGAAATCATCTTTGTTTATTTCAAACCATTCATGGTGAGCATATGCCTCTAAGATGTCTGGAATGAACATGTCCATTCTTGTACAGTCAGGACACCATGTTGCAAAGAATTTAACGATGACTTCTTTGTCAGATTGAATGATTTCATTGAATTGTTCAGTACTTGTGATTTTTTTCAATTTGTCACAACTCCTTTTCAATGTCATTTTAATATAAAATAAAGGCGAATGACATACAAATGCTCGGGAGGCGCTTACAACTTTACAAATCATTTCAATTCCCTAACAACAAAAAATTAATTAGAGCATTTTTGCTTGAAAGTGATAAGATAGTAAAGATGAATTTTAGTGGGGGGAGTATCCATTGAAAATAAGTTTAGGATTGATTTACGGCGGAAAGTCAGCCGAACATAATGTATCACTGCAAACAGCCCTTGCAGTTACAAAAGCACTTAACACTGAGAAGTTCGATATACATCCAATTTATATTACAGAAGAGGGCGAATGGCTAAGAGGAGAAAAACTCACTGAACCAGTATCAAACGTCAGAATGCTTCAATTTGAACAGAATGCTAAGGCGTTTTTACCAACTTCTTTAAATGAGAGCATGTTTCCACAGCCTGCATCCGCTGATGAGAAGATTGATGTTGTCTTCCCATTATTGCACGGGCCAAATGGTGAAGATGGAACGATGCAAGGATTACTTGAACTGCTAAATATCCCATATGTCGGCAACGGCGTTCTTGCTTCTGCCGCGGGTATGGATAAAGTCATGATGAAAGATGTTTTTGCTCAAGCAGGACTTGCACAAGCGAAGCACCTTTCCTTTAATAAAAAAGACTATGAGAAAGCCACACCAGACAGCTTAGAACAGGTAGAACAAGTACTTGGCTATCCATGCTTTGTGAAACCTGCCAACATGGGATCAAGTGTTGGAATAAGCAAATGCCGCAGCAAAGAAGAGCTGCAAACCGCATTCGACTTAGCTTTCCAATATGATCGTCGTGTGGTCGTAGAAGAAGGCGTCGTAGGAAGAGAAATCGAGATTGGTGTATTAGGAAATGACGAGCCGAAATGCTCTGTCGTTGGTGAAATTGCACCTAAAACAGATTTTTATGACTACAAAGCAAAATATGAAGATGGCGATACAGATTTGATCATTCCTGCAAGTGTGTCAGAGGATGAATACAAGACGATTCATGATATGGCGATTAAGGCATTTAAATCCCTAGATGGTTCGGGTCTTGTACGTGCAGACTTCTTCCTCACAGAAAAAGGTGAAGTGTTGATCAATGAAGTGAATACAATGCCTGGATTCACACCATTCAGTATGTTCCCGCTGCTTTGGAAGCACACTGGTGTAGAGTATCCAGAGCTCATTGAAAAGCTAGTGTCACTTGCAATTGAACGCCATCAAGAAAAACAAACCATTAAAACGACTTTTTAATGTGAGCAACAAGCAGACACTATCCTTAGGTAGTGTCTCTTTTCCTTCAAACTTGAATTGAGAAAGAGAGGCGAAAAATCATGATCAAACGTACAGTGAAACAAATCGCCCAAATGGCTGGTGGGACACTATCTAATCAAGCTTTTGGCGAAGAGCAAATTCACGGAGTGACAACAGATACACGAAAAGTATCAAAAGGTGCATTGTTTATCCCCCTAATTGGAGAACATTTTAACGGTCACACATTTGCTTCTAAAGCAGTGGAGCTTGGAGCCGCAGCTGTTTTTTGGAATCAAAAACAAACCAATCCACCTGAAGGCGTACCTGTCATTCTTGTCGATGATACTCTGGCAGCACTTCAGCAATTGGCAAAATCGTATTTAAAAGAAGAAAACCCTCGTGTTGTCGGTATTACAGGAAGTAACGGGAAAACGACAACGAAAGATATGATTCATTCCGTCTTACAAACAACGTATCAAGTTCATAAAACAGACGGTAACTTTAATAATCATATCGGTCTTCCGCTCACCATTCTTGCGATGCCAGAAGGTACAGAGATAGCTGTATTAGAGATGGGCATGAGCGCAACAGGAGAGATCGAGTTCTTGTCAAACCTAGCTGAGCCTGATGCAGCAGTCATCACCAATATCGGAGAATCTCATATGCAAGATTTAGGATCAAGAGAAGCCATTGCTGATGCAAAATATGAGATCACAAAAGGGCTTAAAAAGGATGGCACCTTTTATTATTTAGGTGATGAACCCTTGATCCGCGAGAGAGCGACTGTACTTTCGCAGCAAGTGAAAACCTTTGGAGAAGCAGAGGACTGTGATATCAAGGTAACGCATATCAACCAGCTTGCAGAAGGAACTGAATTTCAGGTCGAAGGGTATGCCCAGGGGTTTCTCATTCCTGTATTAGGGAAACATAATGTGAAGAATGCCCTTGCTGCCATTGCCATAGGTCAGCATTTCGGACTGAATGAAAGACAAATTGCCCAAGGACTCATGCAAACAAAATTAACAGGAATGCGTCTTGAACTGTTTAAAACAGAAAAAGGAATCACTGTTATCAATGATGCATATAATGCAAGCCCTACTTCCATGAAAGCTGCCATTGATCTTGTAGGAGATATGGACGGCTTCGCAAATCGCATTCTTGTCCTTGGAGACATGCTAGAGATGGGTAGCGAAGAAGAAACGTATCATTATGAACTAGGCCGCTACATCAAGCCTGAATTTATCGATCATGTGATGACGTATGGCCGCCTAGGTGCATTCATCGCTGAAGGAGCAAAGAAATCATTCGGTGATGCGCGTGTGTTCTCATTTATGGACAAAGAGGAACTGAAGAAAAAACTTGCTGACGTAGCAGGTCCTGACGATGTTGTTCTCGTCAAAGCCTCACGCGGCATGAGATTAGAAGAAATCATTACTGCACTATAAAAAGAGAGCGGCAAAGAAGGTGACAGAATGATTGGCTGTCTCTGTATACATGGATTTACTGGCGCCCCCTATGAAGTGGAACCGCTAGCGCAATATTTAAAGCAGAAGACAGATTGGAACGTTCAGTCTGTCACGCTTCCGGGGCATGGAGATGAACTTCAGCTAAAAGGTATTCTCTATCAAGAATGGATTGCGACAGCTGAATTAGAACTTCTTTCTCTTTACCGAACATGTGATACCATTTTTTTGATCGGGTTTTCTATGGGAGGAATGATTGCTGCTTATCTTGCAGCGAAGTATCCAGTTGCTCGTCTCGTCCTTTTAAGTGCTGCGGCGAAATATGTGAATCCAAAACAAATGATTCAAGACACAAGGCAGATGGTGAAAGAATCATTGTCTGGGCTAATTGATACGAACCCTTTGTATGATAGATACCGTCATAAGCTAACGAGCACACCGCTGTCAGCCGCTGTTGAATTTATGAAGCTGGTGAAGCAAACGAAGAGCTCTCTTGAGAAACTTCACCTCCCTGTGTTAATTGTTCAAGGGGAAAGCGATGGGATTGTGCCAGCTTCTAGTGCACAATTTATTGATCATAAAATCCCGTCCCGTCAGAAAGAAATGTTTTATTTACCTGATTGTAAACATCATGTTTGTCACGAGCCATGTGCACAGCAATTGTTTGAAAAAGTAGAGGAATTTCTTAAAAAAACAATTTAATCTATAGAAAAGCGAAAATGTGGCTAAACTAATATAAATTGAATCCCACTTGTTAAAAATTACATCATTTTTGTCGAATGAGTGACAAGCCTATGGTACAATAGGAAAGAAAAGGTGGTTGATTCGGTTGTTTCAATATGACGGAAAAACCTTTGTCCCGCAGTCTAATTCGAGTAACGGAGAAGTATCGGTAGGCACCGTATTTCAATATCGTCAGGACGGGAATATATTAACGGGCACGTATCAAGGCGGCAGTATTGTATCTGGTGTACTTGTAGGAACTGTAAATGAGGATGGAACACTTCATTTTAGGTACCACCATGTCAGCAAAGACGGCAGCATGAGAAGCGGGTCTTGCAATTCTACACCTAATCAGTTGGATAACGGAAAAATTCAACTGTTCGAAAAGTGGAAATGGATGGATGGCGATCAAAGTGATGGTGAATCTGTCATTGTGGAACAGTAGATATATCCATTTCTGTCTTGTTGAAAAACAAATAGTGTAATGGTAAGATATAAGGTAGGGTAATTCGGGCTTTGTATATAATGGACCTGTCCTTTCAGAAAAGGGCAGTTTTTAATGATCATTCACGAGATTACTGAAACAGCAATTAGAAGGAGTTTGAATAATTTGACTATAACGTTTCAAGATTTTCAATTAAGCGAAAGTCTCATGAAAGCTATTAACCGCATGGGATTTGAAGAAGCAACACCGATTCAAGCGGAAACAATTCCTCTCGGTCTTCAGAATAAAGATGTCATTGGACAAGCACAAACAGGAACAGGAAAAACTGCAGCGTTTGGTATTCCTCTTGTAGAAAAAATTGACCCAGCGTCTCCAAATATCCAAGCGATTATCATTGCGCCAACAAGAGAATTAGCGATTCAAGTATCTGAAGAGCTATACAAAATTGGCCAAGACAAGCGTGCGCGCGTACTTCCGATTTACGGTGGACAAGATATCGGTCGTCAAATCCGTTCGCTCAAGAAAAATCCTCATATCATCGTAGGGACTCCAGGACGTTTACTCGATCACATTAACCGTCGTACAATGCGTCTTCAAAATGTTGAAACTGTTGTGCTTGATGAAGCAGACGAAATGCTAAACATGGGTTTCATCGAAGACATTGAATCGATCCTTTCAAATGTACCAAGTGAACACCAAACACTTTTATTCTCTGCGACAATGCCTGCACCAATTAAGCGCATTGCAGAACGTTTCATGACAAACCCAGAACACGTAAAAGTAAAAGCAAAAGAAATGACTGTCTCTAACATCCAACAGTTCTACTTGGATATCCACGAGCGTAAGAAATTTGACACATTGACTCGTCTTCTTGACATTCAATCACCTGAGCTTTCAATTGTCTTCGGCCGTACAAAACGCCGCGTTGACGAATTGACTGAAGCACTTAACCTTAGAGGTTATACAGCTGAAGGAATTCATGGTGACTTGACTCAAGCGAAACGTATGGTTGCGCTTCGTAAATTCAAAGAAGGTTCAATCGATGTGCTTGTAGCAACAGACGTTGCAGCACGTGGACTTGATATCTCAGGCGTAACACACGTGTATAACTTTGACGTACCACAAGATCCAGAAAGCTACGTACACCGTATTGGACGTACTGGACGTGCTGGACGTACAGGTATGGCGGTGACATTCATCACACCGCGTGAAAAAGATATGCTTCGTGCGATTGAGCAAACGACTAAACGTAAAATGGAACGTATGAAAGAACCAACTCTAGATGAAGCAATTGAAGGTCAACAGCAAGTAACTATTGATCGTCTGCGCACCATCATCAGTGAAAACAACTTAAACTTCTACATGACAGCTGCTGCTGAATTGCTAGAAGATCATGATTCTGTCACAGTGGTTGCGGCTGCCATCAAAATGATGACAAAAGAACCGGATGCAACGCCTGTTCGTTTGACAGATGAAGCACCAATGGTTTCAAAACGCAATCGTAACAACCGCAGCTCTTCTAAACGTAGAGAGAGTGGCGGCGGAGGCGGCGGCTATCGCGGGAAAAGCCGTTCATCTTACGGTGATAAAAAGCGTTCTTCAAATGACCGCAATCGTTCTTCTAGCGATCGCCGTCAAAAGAAATCTTATAACAACTAATTCAAAAGCGAATCCTTTGCAGGGTTCGCTTTTTTTAACAGGTTTACTGAAACTTTTTAGGCTTTCTTTCGTAATATATTGATAGAAAAGTAAGAGAATGGGGGAAGAATGTGAGAAAACAGCCGCAACGTCAAATTAGTTTAAATGGTTTAAAGGTATGGCGTCTTCAAAATGGAATTATCTCATTGATTTTCTTACTCATCATCATTGGGGTATTTGTTGCTAGTTATTATCTTCAATGGCCATATTGGATTGGCGCCATCCTCGCCGGTTTATGGGTCTTACAGGTCATTTTTGGCATTTGGCTTATACCGAAAATCCGTCATCGCATCTGGCGCTACGAAGTATTCGAAAATGAAATTGAAATTCAGCATGGGCTCATTCGTGTCACACGTGTGATTGTACCGATGGTGCGTGTCCAGCATGTCGATACATCACAAGGGCCGCTTTTAAGGCGCTACCGTTTGGCATCTGTTCAAATATCGACTGCTGCCACAGTTCATGATATACCGGCGCTAGAATTAGAAGAAGCAGATGAGCTTCGTGATTACATATCTCGTTTAGCAAGGGTGACGGAAGATGATGTCTGAACCAAAACGTGTACATCCAATCTCGATGTTCATTGATTTTATCTCAGATGCCGTATCCATGATCAAAAACTTCATTATCCCTTTTTTCGTGCTTATTTTTGTGAACTCGAATTCGAGCATTCGTTTTTATGCATTTATCATTCTTGGTGTGCTTCTTTTATGGAAAGCTGTTTTAACTGTTTTAGCATGGAGGCGCTTCACCTACCGAATGGAAGATGATGAATTTCGCGTGGAATCGGGCGTCATCACAAAAAAGAAAAAATATATTTCGTTAGAACGAATTCAAACGGTGAATACAAGTGAAGGTATCTTCCAGCGGATTTTTGGTTTGGTGAGGGTTCAAATCGAAACAGCTGGAGGAACAGACGGTCCAGAAGTGAGTCTGACGGCGATTACAAAAGCAGAAGCGGAACAATTAAAGCAATCGATTTTCAATCGGAAGAAAAGCTTGCAGCAAGAAGAAATGGTGGATGAAAATGGAGCTGTCCCGCATGATCCTCTGACAGCGCAGCAACCTGTAGAAAAAGAAATCAATGTTTCCTACCGGATGGGTATACCAGAGCTGCTTTTGGCTGCGACCACTTCAAGCGGGATCGGAGTCATTATTTCTGGGTGTCTCGCCATTTACACACAAATAGATGAAATTCTTCCTTTGGACGGATTCGTCAAGCGGTTTTCTTTTTTAAGTCATGCGAGTATTGAGATTTATGCGATTCTCATATTTATTGCCGTATTGATTGCGTGGATTCTTAGTGTTGGGGTAACAGCCCTTCAATATGCGAATTTTAACGCAAAACGAAAAGGGAAAGACATCATCATCACAAGAGGGCTCATCGAAAGGCATCAAATGACCATTCCGCTTGCGAGAATTCAAGCAGTGAAAATCAAAGAAAATATTCTTCGTGAACCCTTTGGCTTTGCAACGGTGATGCTTGTGAGTGCAGGAGGTTCTATTACAGAAAAAGAAACCTCTTCCGTCTTATTTCCACTGATTCGGAAGAAAAAAATCAACGAACTGCTCTCTCAATTCACAGATGATTATCATTTGGAGCCAGAATCTGAACTGAAAAAGGTGCCAAAGCGTTCACTCAAGCGCTACCTGATCTCTTTCGGCTTTGTGCCATTACTTGTCGGCGTAATCCTATCTGTCCGTTTTCCGCCATGGGGGTATTTGGCCCTCATTCCGCTTCCGATTGCTTTGGTTTTTGGTTATTTAGCTTATAAACAATCAGGCTATACGATCAAAGATCCATTGATTCAACTGACATCAAGAGGCATTGGCAAAACCACTGGCATTGTCTTGAGAAAACGAATGCAAAACTATACGATGACGCAATCTTTCTTCCAAAAGAAAGGCCGGGTGGCGAGTATTCACACCTTTGTGAAATCCTCTGCGCTGCTTGATTCGTTTGGTGTGCATCACCTTGAGGAAGAAGATGCAGCACGTGTAATGGATTGGTATTCGTATGAAAAAAATAAATCAACTTAAACACAAAAATGTCGATCCGCTTCCTGTTCATTGGAGTGATCGACATTTTTTATGAGGTTAATAGTGTCTTTTTTTTGAATGGAAAAATAGCGTAAGAGGTGCTAGGAGCATGCCGCCGATCAATCCAAATAAGTGAGCCATGATATTGATGTTTGAGTTGACGAACGTCATGATGACAGAGACTGCAAGAATCGTTAAGATTACCTGAGAATTGCCGCGGTCCATCATATGCGGTTTAAATAGAACAAGGTATAAATAAACGCCAAACAAACCGAAGATCGCACCAGAAGCGCCGACATGTACATACTCTAAAGGCTCGACCCAATAGGTTCCGAGATTACCAATGAACCCTGCACCAAGATAGATGATCAGAAATCGAACCTTCCCAAGCAAATGCTCAAGCGCTGGAGCGAATAAGAACAATGACATTGAATTGAACAAAATATGGGTCAGACTTCCGTGAAGGAAAACAGGTGTGACGAGTCGCCACCATTCTCCAGCAGCTACACCATAATTGAAACCGACGAGATGGTCGTGACCAAGCTGTATAAGAGGGATAGGAAGCGCAAATATAAGCCATAGACCAAATTGCAAAGCAAGGATCGTTGTGACGATTGGATACGATCTAATAAATTGTTGAAAGCTCTCCGTTCGAATAAACATAACAAACCCCTTTTGACTAGATAATGGTAAGTTTATAGTAACACGTTTATGAAGAGAACATCCAAATTAGTACGAGTATCATAGGAGGTACCTCATGATCAAAGGAATAGGCATTGATATAGTAGAAATTAACCGGCTCGCGCGCGTGCTTAGTAGACAGCCCCGTTTGCCAGAACGAATTTTAACGTTAAGTGAACAAGACATCTTTCACGCACTTAGTGAAAAGAGGCAGCTGGAATTTTTGGCGGGACGTTTTGCAGTAAAGGAAGCTTTCGCTAAAGCATACGGAACGGGAATCGGCTCGTATTTAAGCTTTCATGACATGGAAATCCAGAAAGACGAACATGGAAAACCCTTCATCAAAAGCGAAAAGACGAATGGTGATCAGGTTCATGTGTCGATCACTCACACGAAAGAATATGCGGCTGCACAAGTTTTAATTGAAAGGTTGTCAAGCTAGTCTGCATATTGTTTGTCCCCTCTTCATATATTGGGTAGTGCGATAAGGAAGGGCGAGTTGCTAACAGGCTTTGATGGTTCGCGGTACGCAGTTAACTCTTGAGGCGTACTGTTAAAGTCAAACAAGCGGTTTCTTCCTTTTAACACAATTAACGAAGGGGTTGAAAAGGGTGAGAAAAAGCTTTGTTTTGCTTGTAACGGGAATCCTTTTTGTACTGATTCTCTCCGCATGCGGTCAAAAATCTCAGAAGGATATCGTTGGAGATTTAAACAAAAAGGCAGAGGAAATGACATCATACAAAGCCAAAGCAAAAATGACCATTGAGACAGGAAATGACCCGCAGGAGTATCAGGTAGAAATTTGGTACAAGAAGCCGGAACTTTACCGTGTCTATTTAGAAAATCCGAAAAAGGATCAGAGTCAAGTCATTTTAAGAAATGGCAATGGTGTGTTTGTGCTGACACCTTCATTGAACAAGAGCTTCCGTTTCCACAGTGATTGGCCAAATAATAGCAGTCAGGTCTACTTATTTGAGTCACTCGTGAAGGATATTAAGAATGACAGTGCCGCTCAGTTCAAAGCGAAAGATTCAAAGTATGTGTTCGAAACCAAAACCAATTATCAGCACAACCAAATGCTGCCTACCCAAGAGATTATCTTTCATAAAAAAACAATGGCGCCTGCCAGTGTGAAAGTGCTGGATAGCGACAAAAAGCCAATGGTGAAAGTGGAATTCTCTCACTTTGAATTCAATAAATCCTTCGACAAAGATGCATTTGATGAGAAGAAAAACATGACACTCTCTCAAATGGATGTTGCCACAAGTGCAGACCCATCTGACAGCTTTGCGGTGAAAACACCAGTTGACATGCCAGAGGGTGTGAAAAAGATGGAAGAGAAAGAAATGATGACAGATGCCGGGAAGCGTTATGTGATGACGTATGGCGGAAAGAAATCCTTCACACTCATTCAGGAAAAAGCGAGAGTCGCTGAAGCATCTACGCCTGTGACAATGAACGGCGAGCCAGTCGACCTTGGCATGACAGTTGGGGTTCTCACAGATCAATCCCTTTCATGGACATCTGACGGAGTGGACTACTTGATTTCTTCAAGTGATCTATCGAAGGAAGAGCTCTTGATGGTTGCAAAGAGTGTAGAAGGCCAGTCAGCTAAATAAATACCTCAGGCGAGAGCCTTAGAAATGAAACATCAGCTCTATACAAGGGCTGATTTTCTTTGATTTGTTTCACTTTATTCCTGATTTTTAGTATCATATGAGGGGATTGAATCATTCAATAGGGAAGTGTGACGGATGGACACAAATGCCTTTTATAGAGACACATGGGCAGAAATTAATTTATCAGCAATCAAGCATAATGTTTCACATATGAAAGATCATATCGGTCAAAGTGTTCAACTAATGGCTGTGGTGAAAGCCAATGCATATGGACATGGAGATATAGAAGTGGCAAGAGCTGCTCTCAAAGCAGGAGCAGACGTATTAGCCGTCGCCTTTTTAGATGAGGCCGTTTCTTTAAGAAATAAAGGCATCAAAGCACCAATACTGGTACTCGGCGCTGTACCGCCGGAATATGTCAAAGTCGCCGTTCGATACAATGTCATCATGACTGCATACTCCATCGATTGGCTGAGAGATGTCACCAACATGATGAAAGGGCAGATGGGACAGCCTATACGATTTCATTTGAAAATAGACAGCGGAATGAACAGATTAGGTGTGAAAACGATTGAGCAAGTGAACGAAGTGAAAAAGCTTGTCAGCGAGCACTCTTATTTACAGCTGGAAGGCGTATTTACTCACTTTGCGACAGCAGATGAAAAGGATGAGGCCTACTTTGATCGGCAGGTCGACACCTTTCAAACACTGCTTGAGCCGCTTCATACGGACAAGCTGCTCGTTCATTGCGCCAACAGTGCAGCAGGTCTAAGGTTTAAAGACGTCTTGTTTAATATGGTTCGCTTCGGCATCAGTATGTACGGGCTGTCGCCGTCAGAAGAAATCAAGGATGAACTGCCTTTCAAGCTAGAAGAAGCTATGTCTCTTCATACAAAACTTGCCCATGTGAAGCACATTCAAAAGGGTGAGAGTGTCAGCTACGGGGCAACGTATACAGCCAATCAAGATACGTGGATCGGCACGGTTCCAGTTGGCTATGCAGATGGATGGATCCGGAAGCTGGCAGGAACGGAAGTACTTGTTGGCGGAAAGCGCCGGAAGATCGCCGGAAGGGTTTGTATGGATCAATTCATGGTTGAACTGAAAGACAAGCTTCCAGTAGGGGAGCCGGTCGTTTTAATTGGTAAGCAAGGAGAAGACATGATACCAGTCGATGAAATCGCCAAAAGGCTTGAAACCATTAACTATGAAGTCACGTGCTCGATTGGCCACCGTGTTCCAAGAGTATATATAGAAGACGGCAAAAGAGTGCATGTACGGAACCCGCTCCTCCAAGGCGGGCCAAGTTTTTTATAAACACATTCAAAAGAACGATAGTCAAACTGACTTCGTTCTTTTTTATTCGACAAAAGTAGGGTAAACATTCTCCCTTTTTTAGAGATTTTGGAAATACCGTATGATTTTCGGAAAAAGGCGTATAATGGGAAGGAGGAACTCCATTATCATCTTGATTTACGGGTGGCGAGCCGCTTCATGTTCTAATAAGAAATCATGAAAAAACAGCTTTGCTTGTGCATTGAATAATGGTATGATTAGTCTTGGAATGGATCGATACGGTATCCGTAAGTTTTGTGGAGGTGTATGTTTTTTGTCTGAATCCAGCGCAACAAACGAAATGAAGATTCGACTGCCGGAGACTTTAATGTCTGAGATCGAACGAGTAGCAGAGCAGGATAAGGTAACAAGAAATGAATTGATCTACCGAGCGACAAAAACGTATATTCGTGAACGTAATATTCGACAAAATCGTGAATCGATGAGACGCGGCTACATGGAGATGGCGAAAATTAATCTGAATATCTCTTCAGAAGCACAATACGCAGAGTTTGAGGCTGAGAATACAGTTGAGCGATTAGTCAGCGGGGGTTAAACATTTGATTGTTAAACGCGGTGATGTTTACTTTGCTGATTTATCTCCTGTTGTTGGCTCCGAGCAGGGCGGGGTTCGCCCGGTATTGGTGATTCAAAATGACATTGGAAATCGCTTCAGCCCGACTGCTATCGTTGCAGCCATAACAGCCCAAATACAAAAAGCGAAATTACCGACTCACGTCGAAATTAATGCAAAGCGGTACGGCTTTGAACGAGATTCTGTCATTCTTTTGGAACAAATTCGTACAATCGATAAACAAAGATTGACAGATAAAATCACACATCTTGATGATGAGATGATGGAGAAGGTTGATGAAGCCTTACAAGTTAGTTTGGCTCTTATTGATTTTTAATATGGTGAGACTTGGTTGCTCTATTGGGAGCAACTTTTTTTGTGTTCAATTTTTATTAACGTTATAATGAAGAAAGACTAAAGAATTGCTTTAAATGTAAGTAGGGGGTAAAACATGTCGAATCATATCGTGTTAGCTTTTGCAAGAAAGCATCAAAAGGAATTAGAAAAAGAGTGGACGGACATTTTAAAACGACTCGGAGAAAAAGAAACGGACATGATGCTGAACGACAAAATGTATGAAACCATCTGTTCGGAGTATGTTCAACTCATCATTACATCTCTTTCAGAGGGGGATCATGAGGAGTTTGAAGAAAAAGTGCAAACTCTTGCTTTAAAAATTGTTCAAATGGGTATATCACTTAAGTTACTGGCAAACGGCCTAACGGAAATCCGTACACATTTATATGAAAAAATGAACGATGACAAAGATACAACACAAGAAAGTCATGACCTCATTTGGCAAATCGATCGATTCATCACACCCATCCATAACGAGATCTTAAACCAGTACTCCATCTCATGGGAAAAAACCGTCAGCCTTCAAAAAATTGCGCTGCAGGAACTTTCTGCCCCGCTCATCCCTGTATTTGAGCACATCACCGTCATGCCGCTCGTTGGAACAATTGATACAGATCGTGCGAAAAAAATTATGGAGAACCTGCTTAATGGTGTCGTCAAACATCGCTCACAGGTCGTCCTGATTGATATCACGGGTGTACCTGTCGTAGACACAATGGTGGCACACCATATTATTCAAGCGTCAGAGGCTGTGAGATTAGTAGGAGCGAAGTGTTTACTTGTCGGTATTCGCCCAGAAATAGCCCAAACGATCGTTAACCTTGGAATTGATTTATCTCAGGTTACAACAAAGAATACCCTTCAAAAAGGAATTCAAACTGCTTTGGAAATGACAAATCGAAAAATTGTTTCATTGGAGGGATAACCAATTGAGAAATCACCAGAAGATTCCAATCTTAAAATTATATAATTGTCTTCTGATTTCAATACAGTGGGAGCTTGATGATCAAACAGCTCTTCACTTTCAAGAAGACTTACTGAATAAAATTCATGAAACAGGAGCAAACGGTGTTGTCATTGACTTAACATCCGTCGATATGATTGATTCATTTATCGCTAAGGTATTAGGCGATGTGATCACCATGTCCAAGCTCATGGGGGCAAAAGTTGTATTAACAGGAATACAGCCGGCAGTCGCTGTGACGCTCATTGAACTTGGTATATCGCTGGAAGAAATTCAAACAGCACTAGATCTTGAACAAGGGCTTGAGACACTGAAGCGGGAATTGGGGGAATAGATATGAAAGACCAATCCTGTGTGAAAATATTGACGGAATGGGATATAGTCGCAGCAAGACAATTGGGGCGCAATGTTGCAAAAGAACTTGGTTTTGGAACAGTTGACCAAGCAAGAATTACGACGGCCATTTCAGAATTAGCTCGAAACATCTATTTATACGCTGGTAAAGGTCAGATCTGTATAGAAGAAGTGATGGAGCGCGGAAAGCGTGGACTCAAAGTCATCGCAGCCGATGAGGGGCCTGGCATCATGGATATACGTAAAGTGATGGAAGACGGATTTTCTACATCAGGCGGCCTCGGAGCAGGCTTGCCGGGCGTCAGAAGATTGATGGATGAATTTAAATTAGATTCTGCACCAGAACAAGGAACGGAGATACAAGCTGTTAAGTGGCTTCGCTAGGAGGGAAACCATGGATTTTAAGGAGGTAATGGAGCAGCGGTACCATCAGCTGCTCAGTCGTTATATCAGTGATTTAACTGAAACATCGCTTTATCAAGCTCAAAAATTTAGCCGTAAAACCATTGAGCATCAAATACCTCCTGAAGAAATAGTGAGTGTTCACCGAAAAGTGATTCAGGAGCTTTACCCTGATTTGCCGAAAGATGTTTTTCATTCACTAGACTTCTTAATTGAAGTCATGATTGGGTACGGACTTGCCTATCAGGAACATTTAACACTTAGAGGCATCCAGCAAGAAATTAAATCTGAAATTGAAATTGCTGCCAATGTTCAGCAAACCCTTCTGGAAACGAAAATTCCAGAAGGAGATACGTTCGATATTGGGGCGATCAGTGTACCGGCAAAACAGATGAGTGGAGATTATTACCACTTTGTGACTGATCACGATACGATTAATATTGCGATCGCAGATGTCATTGGAAAGGGAATCCCGGCTGCGCTTTGTATGTCGATGATTAAATATGCGATGGATTCCTTGCCAGAGTCAGGGAGCGGCCCAACTAAAGTGCTGAAAACCCTTAATCGTGTTGTCGAGCAAAACGTAGACCCAAGTATGTTTATCACCATGCTTTATGGCAGCTATAATAAAGAAACACATGAATTTAAATATGCATCGGCTGGTCATGAGCCGGGCTTTTTCTATTGCAATAAAGAGAATCAATTTTACGATTTAGATGCAAAAGGGCTTGTGCTTGGAATTGCACCAGATTTTGATTATAAGCAGTATGAGAAGCATTTGGACGTAGGGGATATGGTGATCTTATTCTCTGATGGTGTCACAGAATCCAAATCGGAGGATGGCTTCCTAGAGCGTGAGGATATCAAAGCGCTGATATCAGAGAACCTATCCTATTCAGCTCAGGAAATGGTGGATGCCATCTATGACAGCTTACTCAAGCTGCAAGAATTTCAGCTGCATGATGATTTTACGTTACTTGTCCTCAAAAGGAAGGTTTAGAAAGTGCATAGACGGGTATATAAAATTCAAGGAAACAAGAATTTCGAGGTGAATGCATAATGAATATGTCTGTAAAAGAGCATCAAATAGATCAAAAAACGAAAATTAGTGTCAGTGGAGAAATCGATGTGTACTCTGCTCCTCAGCTAAGAGAAACACTCATGCCTAAAGCCGAGGCGGGAGAGCATCTAGAGATCTGTTTGAAGGATGTTACGTATATGGATAGTACAGGATTAGGTGTATTTGTTGGGTTGTTTAAAGCAGCTCAAAAAGCAGGTGGAACACTAAAGCTTGAGAACTTGTCAGAGCGACTTGTAAGGTTGTTTGAAATTACTGGATTAAAGGACATCATTGACATTTCTGCAAAGTCAGAGGGTGGGGTACAATGAACGAAACAGTAGATCTAATCGAGATGAAAATACCGGCAAAACCAGAATATGTAGGCATCATTCGCCTGACTCTTTCAGGCGTAGCGAGCCGAATGGGCTATGTCTACGAAGAGATTGAAGACTTAAAAATTGCCGTAAGTGAGGCTTGTACAAATGCAGTTCAGCATGCCTATAAAGGAAAAGACGGTGAAGATGGAGAGGTAGCTGTTCGCTTTCTTGTCTACGAAGATCGTCTAGAAATCATTGTCGCAGACAAAGGCGGTAGCTTTGACTTTAAGCAAAAGCAGGAAGACCTTGGACCGTATACAACTGCTCATACGGTGGATCAATTGGCAGAAGGAGGTCTTGGTTTATACTTAATGCAAACATTGATGGATGAAGTCGAGGTGCAAGCAAACTCCGGAGTTACCGTTGCGATGACAAAGTTTTTAAACAGGGAGCGAGTTGACCATGACACAACCATCCAAAACTATGAAACTAACTAAAGATGAAGTGGATCGCCTTATCCAAAGCTATCAATCCAATCAAGATGAGCAGGCGCAGCTCACGCTGGTCGAATGCTATACAAACTTGGTCGATGTGCTGGCAAAAAAATATTCAAAAGGAAAAAGCTTTCATGAGGACCTCAGACAAGTTGGAATGATTGGTTTACTTGGCGCCATTAAGCGGTACGATCCGCTCGTCGGTAAATCATTTGAAGCCTTTGCTATTCCAACCATTATCGGGGAAATCAAACGCTTTTTACGGGATAAAACGTGGAGTGTCCATGTACCAAGGCGAATCAAAGAGCTTGGACCAAGAATCAAGATGGCCGTTGATCATCTAACAACAGAGACGCAAAAGTCACCTAAAGTCCAAGAAATTGCAGAATACCTAGATGTGACAGAGGAAGAAGTACTGGAAACCATGGAGATGGGCAAAAGCTATCAAGCACTGTCTGTCGACCAAGGCGTAGAGGCGGATTCTGAAGGAAGTACAGTCACCATTTTAGACGTTGTCGGCTCACAGGAAGAGGGCTACGAACGTGTCAACCAAAAAATGATGCTTGAGAGTGTGCTTCATGTTCTGACAGATCGAGAAAAAGAGATTATCAATTTGACTTATTTGCAAAATAAGAGTCAAAAAGAAACAGGCGATTTACTCGGGATATCCCAAATGCATGTATCAAGACTGCAACGGAAGGCAGTTAAGAAGCTACGAGATGCATTATCAGAAGATGCGTCTATGGAGCTAGGGTAATGAAGCAGATTGAACAGCATGAGCATGTGAATGCCATTATCTATCAATCGAATAAAGAAGGGAAATCATGCTGCGGGGACAGTTTTTTTATTAAAGCAGATGATGAAGAACTAATTTGTGCTGTGGCAGACGGATTAGGCAGCGGTCAGTTCGCCAATGAATCATCTTCTTTAGTCAGCGAAATTGTCGAAGAATATGGACATGAGGATATGACGACACTCATTGACAGATGCAATCAGGCGATGAAAAATAAACGCGGAGCCACTGTAGCCATATTAAAGGTGAATTTTTCCCAGCAGCAATTTACCTATTGTTCGGTTGGTAATATTCGGTTCATCTTGAATGCCCCTTCTGGCGACTATATTTATCCACTTCCGACATCAGGATACTTATCAGGGAAACCTAGAAAATATAAAACATATACCTATTCCTACGAAAAAGGATCGACATTCATTATGTATTCAGACGGACTGAATGTGCCAAACATGAGAATGTGTTTAAAGCATAGCCATTCAGTTGCAGACATTGCCAAACAGCTTGAAACATACACACAAGACAAGAAGGACGATCTCACCTATGTACTTGGTCAGCTCACGTAAAATAGCTGACCTTTTTTCTGTTTTACCGATTTTTTTGATACACTAAAAGAGAAGACACAGTGAGAGGATGCAAAGTATGAAGACATCTGACTTTTTATTGAAACAAATTGCAACAGAATTAAAGCTTTCAACAAAACAAATTGAAAGTGTCATTAAGCTCTTAGAGGATGGCAACACCGTCCCGTTTATTGCCCGTTACCGGAAAGAGCAGACAGGCTCACTGGATGAGGTGCAAATTCAAACCATTTCAGAGCGCTATACATATATCCAAAATGTCATGAACCGAAAAGAAGAAGTCATCCGGTTAATCGCAGAACAAGACAAACTAACGGATGAATTAAAACAAAAAATTGAACAGGCTCATAAACTGCAAGAGGTCGAAGATTTATACCGGCCATTCAAACAAAAACGTAAAACAAAAGCAAATGTAGCCAAAGCAAAAGGACTCGAGCCGCTGGCGGATTATATACTCACACTGCCAAGCGATGAGATCGAGAAGAAGGCCGCTTCTTTTATCAACGAAGAAAAGGAAGTAACAAGTGTAGAAGAGGCACTTGAAGGCGCACAGCACATCATTGCTGAACAGCTGGCAGATGATCCTGATATGCGGAAATGGATTCGCAGCGAAACGTACCAAAAGGGCAGCCTAATCACATCAGGAAAAGACATCGAAAGCGATGAGAAAAATGTCTATGAAATGTATTACGATTATCAAGAGCCCATCAAAAAGATAGTGCCTCATCGTATATTAGCGGTTAATCGTGGAGAGAAAGAAGGCATCTTAAAGGCAGCCATCGAGCCGCCTGCTGAAAATATTCGTTTCTATCTCGACAAACAAGTCATAAAAGGCAAACAGACGACGGCAAGACCGTTTATCGAAGCGGCAATTGACGATGCGTATAAACGTCTTATCCAGCCTTCCATCGAACGAGAAATACGCAAAGAGCTGACAGAAAAAGCAGAAGAACAAGCGATTCATATTTTTGCTGAAAACTTAAGAAAACTACTGCTTCAGCCGCCAATGAAAGGGAAGCGTGTACTTGGAGTCGATCCTGCATTTCGTACAGGCTGTAAGTTAGCAGTCGTAGATGATACAGGAAAAGTCCATCATATCGGCGTCATTTACCCGCACCCGCCTGTGCAGAAAAAATCGGAAGCGAAACAAAAAGTGAAAGAGATCATTCAATCATCAAACATTGAAGTCATTGCGATTGGAAACGGAACAGCCTCAAGAGAGACTGAACAATTCATTGCAGACCTCATTCAAGAGCTGGATCAGCCGGTCTCCTATTTGATTGTGAATGAAGCAGGAGCAAGTGTATACTCTGCGTCTGCACTGGCGCGAGAAGAGTTTCCAGACCTGCAAGTCGAAGAACGAAGTGCTATATCCATTGCTCGAAGATTACAAGATCCTTTAGCAGAGCTTGTGAAAATTGATCCGAAGTCTGTCGGAGTAGGCCAATACCAGCATGACGTGAGCCAAAAGCAATTAAACAGCTCGTTAACCTTTGTAGTGGAGACGGTCGTCAACCAAGTCGGTGTGAACGTCAATACAGCCTCACAGGCGCTGCTGCAATATGTGTCAGGTCTTTCAAAAGCTGTCGCAGGGAATATCATCAAGCGCCGCGAAGAGATTGGAAGATTTACAAGCAGAAAAGAGCTAAAGGACATTCCAAGACTTGGTGCTAAGACTTATGAGCAGTGTATCGGTTTCCTGCGCATCGCAGATGGACAAGATCCACTTGATCGGACAGGCATTCACCCTGAGAGCTATAAAGAAACAAAACAGTTCTTACGCATGATCAAGATGACGCCAGATGATCTTGGCACAGAGCAGTTAAAGGAGAAAATCGCAGAGGTTCAGCTGGATGAAGCAGCAGAGCAGCTTGATATTGGGATCATTACACTTCAGGACATCATCGATCAGCTGACAAGACCTGAGCGTGATCCTCGCGATGAAGTACCAAAACCTCTTTTGAAAACAGATGTGTTGAAATTGGAGGACTTGAAGCAAGGAATGGAACTGCAAGGAACGGTAAGAAACGTCGTAGACTTCGGCGCATTCGTTGATATTGGTGTCAAGCAGGACGGGCTTGTCCATATTTCCAAGCTCAGCAACCGTTTTGTGAAGCATCCGCTTGACGTTGTATCCGTTGGTGACATTGTGACTGTATGGGTGGACTCCGTTGACCAGACAAAAGGCCGCGTTGCCCTCTCCATGCTGAAACCAGAGTAAAACAAAAAACGAGGCGCACCTCAGGATGGGGTGTGCCTTGATGCGACTGAATGTTTTTTTCTGTAGAAGTACCAGCATTGATTCAGCAACTTGATTTGGTAATGATTTTTTTCGAAAAAAGCCTTCTGCATCTGATTTTTCAGCCAGTTGGGCATCGCCCATTCCTCCTTTGATCGAAACAGTGGGTGTACCTTCAATGTATGCAAAGGGGAAATTGTCCCGTTCGAGGTTTTTATAGAAAGGAACGATCTTGATTGAAGGAGAGCGAGTTACAGCAGTTAACAGAACATATTTCTAAGCAGTTCTTTGGTAAGGCATTCCGCCATCAGGCTGTTTTTAATGACCGTCTCAAAACGACAGGCGGGCGGTATTTACTTGGAACACACAATATCGAGCTAAACCGCCGATACCTAGAGGAACATGGACGAGAAGAATTAATCGGAATCATTAAGCATGAGCTGTGTCATTATCATCTGCATCTTGAGGGAAAAGGCTATCAGCATCGTGACCGCTCCTTTAAAGAGTTATTAAAACAAGTAGGAGCCCCGCGTTTTTGTACACCGCTCAAGACCTTACAAAATAAACGGCGTGTACAGAAGCGGCGAGAATATGTCTGCACAGGATGCGGTCAATATTTTATCAGGAAAAGGCGAGTAGATACCTCTCGTTATGTGTGCGGCGTCTGCAAAGGAAAATTAAAATGGCAGCGTACAATCGGTTCAGAGTGAGAAGCATTCCTTTATGGGATGCTTTTTTTTGTGAGACGAAGTAGACATATTGAGACAAATAGAGACGCAAGTCTCATTTTGTCTCTTTTTTGATCGATGTGAATCGCTCAAAGCCTAAGCTTTTAAGCGCCGTGATGTTGGCACGTTTTTTGCTTGTATAGAAGTGCAAGCAAAAAAGATAGGAGGTTTTATCATGAAAATGGCACTCACAAAAGAAAAAGCTGTTTGGATGTATCAAAAAATGCAGGAAATCCGCCAATTTGAAGATCAAGTACACACGCTTTTTACAAAAGGGATCTTGCCAGGTTTTGTCCATCTTTATGCTGGTGAAGAAGCTGTTGCTGTAGGAGTCTGCGCTCATCTGAATGAACAAGACAGTATTACAAGTACCCACCGCGGCCATGGTCATTGTATCGCTAAGGGCTGTGATCTTAAAGGAATGATGGCAGAAATCTATGGAAAAGCCACAGGTCTTTGTAAAGGAAAAGGCGGATCTATGCACATTGCAGATTTTGATAAAGGAATGCTCGGTGCCAACGGAATTGTGGGAGGCGGCTTTCCACTTGCGTGCGGGGCAGCCCTTACAGCTAAATATAAAAAGACAGATAATGTAAGCGTTTGCTTTTTTGGGGATGGTGCTAACAATCAAGGGACTTTTCACGAAGGAATCAATCTCGCCGCCATCTGGAAACTGCCAGTCATTTTCATCGCAGAAAACAATGGTTACGGGGAAGCGACGCCATTTTCCTATGCTTCAAGCTGCAAATCGATTGTGGATCGAGCTGCCAGTTATGGTATTCCGGGTATTCAAGTAGATGGAAAAGATGTGACAGCCGTTTATCAAGCAGCAGAACAAGCGATAGAACGAGCAAAAAATGGAGAAGGTCCGACATTGATTGAATGCATGACATATCGGAATTATGGTCATTTTGAAGGAGACGCCCAGCGCTACAAAACCAATCAAGAAAAAACCGAACATCAAGAAGAAAAAGATGCCATCACTCTTTTTAAAAAAGAATTATTAAAGCAGCAGCTGCTAACGGATCAAGAGATATCAAGTATTGAAGCGGCTGTAGCAGAAGCGATAGATGAAGCCGTTAGATTTAGTGAAGAAAGTGAATATCCAGATCAATCCGAATTATTGACCGACGTATATGTTTCGTATCAATAAATCAGAAAGGGGAGAGGGAAATGACAAGAGAAATCAGCATGTCTAGTGCTTTGAATGAAGCGATTAAACTGGCAATGAGAAGAGACGAAGATGTCATTTTAATGGGAGAAGATGTTGCAGGAGGCGCTCATGTAGATCACTTACAGGATGATGAAGCATGGGGCGGTGTTCTTGGTGTAACGAAAGGGATCGTTCAAGAATTTGGACGTGAGCGTGTCCTTGACACACCGATTAGTGAAGCCGGTTATGTAGGTGCGGCCATGGCAGCTGCTTCAACAGGATTAAGACCAATTGCGGAGCTCATGTTTAATGATTTTATTGGTACTTGTTTGGACCAAGTGCTGAACCAAGGCGCAAAATTTCGATACATGTTTGGCGGAAAAGCAGAGGTGCCTATCACGATTAGAACGACACATGGGGCGGGTTTTAGAGCAGCTGCCCAGCATTCGCAAAGTTTGTATGCGCTATTTACAAGCATCCCTGGTTTGAAAGTAGTTGTGCCTTCTTCACCATATGATGCCAAAGGACTGCTGCTGGCAGCGATCGAGGATCAGGACCCTGTCATCTTTTTTGAAGACAAGACGCTTTACAATATCACAGGAGATGTGCCGGAGAGGTATTACACATTGCCGCTTGGTAAGGCAGATGTGAAGAGGGAAGGTTCTGATGTAACCATCTTTGCTGTGGGCAAACAAGTGTATACAGCACTCGAAGCGGCAGAGCAATTGTCTGCACAAGGTATTGAAGCGGAAGTAATTGATCCAAGAAGCTTGTCGCCGCTCGATGAAGAGGCCATTCTGACTTCAGTAGAAAAAACTAATCGACTTGTCATTGTCGATGAAGCAAATCCAAGGTGCGGAATTGCCGCAGATATCTCTTCTTTGATTGCAGATAAAGGATTTGATTTACTTGACGCGCCAATCAAAAAAGTGACGGCTCCTCATACTCCTGTACCATTTTCACCACCTCTTGAAGATATATATCTGCCAACACCTGATAAAGTTGTGAACACCGTATTAGAGATGATTGGCAAGAGTCATGACAAGATCTTGAACTAGAGAAAGGAGAGAGGGAGATGGCTGTCGAAGTTGTGATGCCTAAATTGGGCATGTCGATGAAAGAAGGAACGGTATCTGTCTGGAATAAAGAGGTCGGTGAGACCGTAAACAAAGGGGAAAGCATTGCAAGCATCAACTCCGAAAAAATTGAAATGGAGATCGAATCACCTGCTGAAGGAACCATTTTGGATATAAAAGTGCCTGAGGGAGAAGGTGTACCGCCCGGCACGGTCATCTGCTATATCGGTGAAGGAAATGAACAAGTGGAGGAAAAGAAAGATAGAGACATCCAGTCAAACCCAAAGAAAGAGAGAAAGAAAATCTCCCCTGTTGCCCGTAAAATGGCGAATAGCGCAAACCTAAACATTGATACGCTGGTGGGGACAGGACCAGGTGGAAGAATTACGAAAGAGGATGTGCTTCGTGCACTTCCTGAACGAAAAGAGAAGAAACAAAACGAGACAGTGCAACAGCCTATTAACATGATGCGGAAAACAATTGCCTCAAGAATGATGGAAAGCCTGCAAACAAGTGCACAATTAACCATTACGATGAAAGCGGACGTGACAAAACTGAAAAACCTACAACAACAGCTGAATGAAACAGCCATCGCACGTTACGAGACAAAGTTAACCATCACCGATTTTGTAGCCAAAGCAGCGATCCTTTCGTTGCTAGAATATCCTGTGATGAACAGTCAATATCATAACGGAGTTGTCGAAACCTTTGAGAATGTTCATCTTGGGATTGCAGCTGCGTTAGATAACGGATTGGCTGTACCGGTCATTCGGCATGCGGAGCGGTTAACGCTGATAGAGCTGGCGAAGAGCATTAAATTGTATGGCAAAAAAGCACGTGAAGGAAAGCTTCTTCATGACGAAATCAAAGGTTCTACCTTTACCATCACCAATCTTGGAGCGTATGGTGTAGAGCATTTCACACCAATTTTGAATCCGCCGGAAGCGGGGATCCTTGGCGTCGGAGCAATGTATGACACCCCTGTTTATCGAGAGGATGAATTGTGCAAAGGGACCATCCTGCCACTCAGTCTTACGTTCGATCACCGCGTGCTGGACGGGGCACCTGCGTCTGCATTTTTATCAACGGTCAAAGCACATTTAGAAGAACCAATATCCATTCTTTTATAGGAAGAAGGTGAATGTACCATGACACTGGTCATTATAGGAGGCGGACCAGCAGGTTATGTGGCGGCCATAACTGCCGCCCGTTTTGGCAGGAAGGTTGTGTTAATTGATCAAGGTCAGCTGGGAGGTACCTGCCTCAATGAAGGCTGTATTCCGACCAAAGCACTTTTGCAAAGCGCCGATATGTATGAGCATGTGAAATCAGCTGGACATTTTGGCATTGAGCTTCCAGAACATGAGCCTATCATTCAATGGAAGGCCGTTCAAAAACGAAAACAGTCTGTCGTCAATCAGCTCACTGATGGTGTTCGCTACTTGATGAATAAAAACAAAGTCACCGTAGTAAATGGGAAGGCTTCATTTCTATCAGCACATGAGCTATTGATAGAAAGTGAAGGAAAGTCTGAAATCATTCAAGCAAAGCAAATCATTATTGCAACAGGGGCTGCGCCTGCTGCTTTACCGTTTGCACCTTTTGATGGCGAATGGATCATTCACAGTAAGGATGCCATGTCACTTTCTTCGATCCCAGACTCACTTTGTATCATTGGGGGCGGGGTGATCGGCTGTGAGTTTGCGAGCATCTTTAGCAGAATGGGATCAAAGGTTGTCATGATTGAACGGGCTCTGCACATTTTACCCGAAGAAGATCGGGAAATCGCACAATGTCTTCACGAACAGCTCGAAGAAACGGGTGTAAACATTTTGACGTCCGCCGCAGTCAAACAGCTTGATTCCTCTTCAAGAAAAGTAGTGGTGGAGAATAATCAAGGAGAGCGGTGTGACATCCAGTCGGATCTTTGCTTAGTGGCGATTGGCAGAACTCCGCAGCTAGGAGAGTTGAACCTGGATCAGGTTGGTATTGAATTTGATAGAAACGGAATCTATGTCAATGAACATATGCAAACCAATCTCCCGCATATCTATGCGTGCGGTGATGTGACAGGTGGGGTCCAGCTTGCTCATACTGCCTTTCATGAAGGGACGGTTGCGGCTTCCCATGCATCAGGTGAACATATAAAGGTCAATGAGCAAGTCATTCCGAGGTGCATCTACACCTCTCCAGAAATCGCGAGTGTTGGTTTAAATGAAGAGAGTGCTAGAAAACAATATGAGGAGATTCGGATCGGGACATGTGCATTTTCTGCAAATGGAAAAGCATTAATCTTAAATCAACCAGCCGGTCACGTAAAGGTCATTGTAGAACCGCAATATCAAGAAATATTAGGCGTTTCAATCATTGGACCGAATGCAACAGAACTGATTGGACAAGCGGCGGTGATGATGCATGCAGAGTTGACCGCTGATACATTAGAGCAGTTTATTGCGGCACATCCGACACTTTCAGAGGCAATACACGAAGCCGTGCTGCAAACCATTGGACGAGCGGTGCACTGCTGAAAAAGACTCCTTTTCTATCCAATTGACTTCTTGGGTTAGCCAACGATAATTGAAAGCGCTTTTATATTTATCTATAATGAATAAAAAGCCCCCAGAGGAGAGGATGGAATGAATCCGACGCCTTGTTATTTAAATACGTGGAAACGTTTTGTTCGTGAAGGTTTGCTTGATCAGTCTCGTCTGAATAAGAGAGTGGCAGAATCATGGCATAGGTGTAAACAGGCAAATGTGAATCCGTATTTAGATAAAGGACAGTCGTTGTTAGAAAAGGAACGATTCAGTGCCCAAAAAAAGAAATATTCATTATTCCTAAATGCGGCTCTTCCTTACTTAAATAAAATCAATCAGCAATTAAAAGATTCTGATATGCTGGCCTTACTCATCGATGCAGATGGTTATGTGCTAAGTCTGACAGGAAGCGAAAGAACGATGGTGGAAGCAAGAAGAATTAATTTTATGGAGGGTTCACGCTGGACTGAAACAGATGTAGGGACAAATGCGATCGGAACGGCACTCGTCATCGGTGAAGCGGTGACGATCAACGGAACTGAGCATTTTTCTATCGCCTCTCATCATTGGAGTTGTTCTGCTGCACCAATTCGCGATGCGGACGGTACAATCATAGGTGTGATTGACATCTCCTGTATGACGGATAACAAGCACCCTTTTATGCTTGGAATGGCTTCAACGGTTGCTTATGCCATCGAGAGAGAAATTCAAGTCCAGCAAAAAAGGAGAGAGATGGAGCTGATCACTCATTGTCTCCAGCAGGTGGAAGCAGACGAACCGTATGTGGTCTGTAATGAAAAAAAACAAATTGTGTCTGCAAGCAGGTCGATTAGAGATCGATTTTCAGACTGGTATGGAATGGATGTCGATCAGCTTAAGGATCATTCATTTGTTATTCGGGGAAAGCAGATCATTCAATCTGAGCAAGACGGGAAGGTGCTAGGCATATCCCTTTCTCTTGAAGAAGCAGCGAAAAGCAGCATGACCGTTTCTTTTGCTCAATTTCCCGGGGAATCAGGAACAAGTAAGGTGTTTCAACAGACGCTTAGTGAGATGAAGAGAGCGGCACAAACAGATGCTCATGTGTATATTTGGGGAGAAACAGGGACAGGGAAGGAACTCGCCGCTAGAGCCATTCACTCCGCCAGTGAAAGGCATAAAGGGCCGTTCATTGCTGTTAATTGCGGAGCCATTCCTGAAAGCCTGTTAGAAAGTGAGCTGTTTGGCTATGCTGAAGGGTCCTTTACAGGGGCAAAACGTCACGGAGCTAAAGGGAAATTTGAACAAGCCCATAAAGGAACACTCTTTCTAGATGAAATAGGCGAAATCCCATATGCGATGCAAGTAGCGCTTCTTAGGGTGATAGAAGAAAGGGCAGTCGTACCGCTCGGCGGGACACACGAAATTCCTTTGGATATTCGAATCATTACAGCGACTCACCGTAATATGAACGAACTGCTGAAGGAAGGAAAAATACGAGAAGACTTGTATTATCGTCTTCATGTCTATCCGATCAACATCCCGCCGCTTAGAGAAAGAAAAGAAGACATTCATGATTTATATCGTTATTACCAAAAGAAGCATCACTGGAATGCAGTGTTTCCTGAATCATTTTTTCAGAAATTGCAGGCGTATCATTGGCCAGGAAACATACGAGAGCTTTTTAACCTGTTTGAACATCTAAGGGTCCTCTTTCCGAAAGGCGGATGGATTGGTGAATCGCAATATGCTCAAGTATTAGAGACGATTGATCAGAAAAAACAGAAGCTGCATCCAGCAGAGCAACCCGAGACTTCAAAAGAACTCACATTCAGGGAACGCATTCAAAAGCAAACAGTGATAGACGCACTGCATAAAACGAAAGGTCATGTGTCAGAAGCAGCGAGGTTAGCAGGAGTGCCAAGAAGTACTTTTTATAAGTGGATGCGAAAGTTTCATCTGTCTTAATCTCATGAGGATGGCTGCATCAAGGCCCTTGGTCTACGTGAAGGTCGGGGGCTTTCTGCCAAGTTAAACAAATGGCATGGAAAAAGGCTTGACTGTTATATTAGTATATGTTAAATTATAAAAGCCGTCGCAAATGAAGCAGGAATGAAACGCTTAAAAATTCTTGACACATTTTTCTGGCATATATATAATGAAACATGTCTTATTATTCCGCAGTAGCTCAGTGGTAGAGCTATCGGCTGTTAACCGATCGGTCGTAGGTTCGAGTCCTACCTGCGGAGCCATAATGGAGAAGTACTCAAGTGGCTGAAGAGGCGCCCCTGCTAAGGGTGTAGGTCGCGCAAGCGGCGCGAGGGTTCAAATCCCTCCTTCTCCGCCATTATTTTATGGCCCGTTGGTCAAGCGGTTAAGACACCGCCCTTTCACGGCGGTAACACGGGTTCGAATCCCGTACGGGTCATGTTTTGTTTTTTTCATTCGTTGGGCTATAGCCAAGCGGTAAGGCAACGGACTTTGACTCCGTCATGCGTTGGTTCGAATCCAGCTAGCCCAGCCATTTTTTTATATGTTTTTCTGCATAGCAGATGAGCCATTAGCTCAGTTGGTAGAGCATCTGACTTTTAATCAGAGGGTCGAAGGTTCGAGTCCTTCATGGCTCACCATTGTCACGCGGGTGTGGCGGAATTGGCAGACGCGCTAGACTTAGGATCTAGTGTCTTTATGACGTGGGGGTTCAAGTCCCTTCACCCGCATTGTTTTTTCAAACAGTGCACTTATGAATATATGAGCACATCATACACGCGGTCGTGGCGGAATGGCAGACGCGCTAGGTTGAGGGCCTAGTGGGTGAATAACCCGTGGAGGTTCAAGTCCTCTCGGCCGCATCTAAGAAACCAAAGGTTATAGACCTTTGGTTTTTTTGTTTTATTCTCAATGTTCTTATTTTGGAGAGAAAAATTTGTATAATATTATATTTCTCGATAGTGATATTGAAGACTTTGCATTAGAAGCAGCTGAATACTTTAGAAGAGCTGGAAGATTTGAAATGGCTACCAAGCATGCACTATTTGCAACAGAAAAATTAAATAATTTCATGTCAATTGATGGTTTATTTTTTATCAAGTAAATTTATGATACGTTTTCCTCGTCCACCTCCAGTTTCTAAGGAATGATGGGCTTTGGCAACATCAGATAAACGATAAATGCTATCAACAACTGGTCTGACCTTGTTGGAATCTACATAAGATGCTAATTCTTTTAAAATTTCATTTTTGGGGTTTGCGCTGAATGTGCGAACTCTACGAGAACCGAAAAAAGTTGAAGCTAATATATATATGAAGGACGAAAAACTAGGAAATCCAATAGTAACCATTCTACCGTTCTTTGCAAGCAGGCGCCTATAATGTTTAAGGTCAGTTCCCACTGTGTCCATGACTACATCAAACTTTTTAAGATCAGTAGGAGATGTTTTTTTATAATCAAATACTTCGTCTGCACCTAGCTCTTGAAGAAAAGTAAGATGTTTTTCGTTTGCAAGAGCAGTTACATGAGCACCTAACATTTTTCCAATTTGAATCGCAATGCTTCCGACTCCACCACTTGCACCACGTACAAGTAACTTTTCGCCTTTTCTAAGGTTAGCTTTATATTTTAAGGCAATAATTGCAGTAGCACCTACGCCAGGTAATGCCGCGGCTTGTATGAGATCAATCTTTATAGGAGTTTTAGATATTTTCTCAGGTGATATAGCTACATATTCAGCAGCACTACCAATTTGGTTCCTTAAATTAATAGGGAGAACCCCCCACACATTATCACCTAATTGATAACTTTTTACGTTCGACCCTACTTCAACAACCTCTCCAGAAAAATCTGCTCCTGTCCCTTTAGGGAATTGATTACCCGTTAATAGTTTTAACTTACCTGATCGAAACAGTGTATCCATAGAGTTTACACTCGACCCGTGTACACGAATGAGTACTTCTCCAGATTCTATAACTGGTCTTGATATAAAATCTTCAAAAAGAACATTCGGTGATCCATAATTAGTGTATTGTGCAGCGCGCATCTTTTCATTTTTCATTTACTCACTCCATCTCCTTGAAAAAGTAATAACTTGAAGGGTTTTATAATCAATTTGGCTCTCTATTACATGGATGACACGGTTTACATATTTGATTATAATAAATGGAATTGATTTAACAAGTACGCAATATAAACTGCTTAAGGAAGGAAAAACTGACTAAGGGGTGGATAAAATATGACTGAAAGTGAGCTTAATAAAGCGATAGCTCCAGCGAGTTATGCATTAAATATATTAGCGGGAAAATGGAATTTAAAAATCTTAGCTGTACTATGTAGTTACAAGGAGATTCGATATAATGAGTTAAAGCGTAAAGTGTATGGAATTACAGGAACAATGCTCAATCAATCATTAAAGGACCTGATTGAAAACGGAATTGTTCAACGAGTTCAGTATAATGAAGTTCCATCAAGAGTAGAATATTCATTGACTGGGACAGGACTAGAGCTGATCCCTATATTTGAACAACTTCTTTTATGGGGCGAAAACCAATTAGAAAAATCAAAGTCATAATAAAATCCATTTACGTGAGAAGTTCGTTGGGGAATCATAGCATAGCTTCCTAACAAAGATTTTATTCACTTTAAGCTATGATGAAGAAAAACAACAAAAAATCTTGAGATTACTAGGGAAGCGCTAGAAAAGGGGATGCAAATACATGTCAATTTATCATAAAGTCATTGGAGAAGGATTTCCGATTGTTATATTGCATGGTTGGACACTTGACCATCAAGTGATGTTACATGCATTGGAACCGGTATTTGAAAAACAAAGCGGTTGGAAAAGAATATACATAGACTTACCGGGGATGGGACGTTCCGAACCGCATCCGTCTATTCAGAATTCTGATGATATGTTAGAAGCGGTATTGCGTCTTTTGGACGAGATTATTCCTGATGAACAGTTTATTGTTTGTGGTTATTCGTATGGAGGGTACATAGCTAGAGGTATTGTTCATTCACGCCGGGAAACCGTTCGTGGATTACTGCTTGTGGCCCCAATGACTATACCTGTATTCGATAAAAGAGTCTTGCCAGAGAAGGCCGTTCTAAAAAGTGACAGCAGCTTGATATCACAACTTTCTCCAGAGGAGACGGATGAATTTTGCTCCATGGCAGTTGTGCAAGGAAAAACGGAATGGGAAAGATTTCGAGATGAAATTTACCTTCCTTCTAAACAAACAAATCATGAATTCATCAATAACATTCTTCAAAATGGGTATGGCTATACCTTCGACATTTCAGCTGAATTTCAGTATCCCACACTCATTATCACAGGGCGTCAAGACGATGTAGTCGGATATCAAGATGCGTGGCGGCTGATTGAAGACTATCCAAGGGCAACTTTTGCAGTGCTTGATATGGCTGGCCACAACCTGCAAATTGAACAACCTGATGTATTTAACTCATTAGTCCATAACTGGTTAAACAGACTTGAGTCGGAAAATATGTAGTTGTACACCTTTGTATAAATAGAAGTTTTCTTGATTCGGGTTCGTGCTGTATTAATGATTTTTATAGTTTCTAAACAAGAAAGTCCACTCATCTTAAGGGGACTTACCGCATAAAGTGAGACAAATAAAAAACACCTTTAAGTTGAAAATGGGGTATAGTATACCTGAAAACAATTTGTAAGTGTTTTGTATGGGAAAAAGAGTTAGTTATCCGATTAACATAAAAGAAGAGGCCGTCCAAATATCGGGGATCCACCTTGGCCTTTGATCATAAAGCTGTTCCAGTTGGATCGGTGATGCTGTTTTCTTTCGATATGTTCGACTTCGTTTTTCAAAAATAAATCTTCTGGTAGTGAGAAAAAATTTTATTTTTGAAGTTTTGTTATGAAAAAAGAGAACTGTGGTATTTGGAGGAATTATCCTCAATCTAACATAATAATGACCATTTAAAATCACTTTGCAGGTGTTAAAGAAAATTTTTCGTTCTGGAGGAGACGGGAAAGTTTTTAAAGACTATAGATGAAAATTTAGCAATGTTCTTATGAATATGACCTTCATATCTAAAATTGATTAATGACTCAACCAAAAGATATAGAATTTTTAGTGATTGAATAATCCGTCGAAGAAAACATTTAATTCTTTCTACTGTATTTTTATTTCAAATAAAAAAATACAGTTCAAAAACACTCACTGATTAGGTGAGTGTTTTAAATATAAATACATCAAGGCTAATAGCTTGTTTAATTCAAAAGCTCTATTTTATATTTTTCATTATCTAAAATTTTATAACCAATAAAGTTAGTGTAATCTTCATTCTCAAAAAGGAATTCAATTCCTAAAAATATGGATGAGCTTTTTACAGGTTTATCAACTAATAAAAAATAATAGGAACCATCTATTTGTTTATACATTTGAGAAATTTCACTATTTTTAATATAAATAGCTTCTTCTCCAAAAATTTCTAAACCAACTATCTTATTTTCTTTATCAATATCTAAAGCTATTAACTCATTAGCTTCTAACTCTTCTGTTTCCTTAATTTTATATTTATATTTTTTATTAAATACATATATATATCCAAAGTTAGCTGCTTTATCAAAAGTTATCCTATTCTTCATTATCTTCATTATCTTCATTTTTTCCACCTCTTTTTAACTCCACTTTTATATGTTGTAGTCAAAGTATTGCCCTGTTTAGCTACAGCTACACCCTTATAATGATATACTGTAGATTTATACTTTGGATCATAATACTTTTTACCGTATTTCACCGCATCAAAGACTTGTTTAGGAGTAATTTGACGTTGAATCATTCTTAAACCTACATGCCAACTGACAGTTAAAACCCTAATGCCTGCTTTTCTTAATAAGAATACTGTTGCTGAAATAGCACCTCTAATAAGAATAGGAGCTATTAAAGCATCAACTTCACTTTCTATTGCTAGTTCTTCTTTAATTTGTTCTTCTTGGTCAATTAATAGTTGCACATCAATATCTGGATTAATGTTATCAATATAAGAGAGTGTCTCATCATCTAATTTAAAAGCACTTTCTTCTAAATTGGAAAACTTTTCTTGATACTGTTCCTTTTCTTTATCTGACATATTATGATCAATATCTTTTGCATCATTTATAATATTTTGATCATTAATCAAAAGAGAAATATCCTGTTTGAGTAATTTTTCGTCAGTGAAACTAGTGTTATTTTGCGGTTCGGTAGTTTCTTCATACTCTGATTCTTGTGCGGTTACAGTTGTAATGGTCGGCCCTATAATAGTAAATAACATAATTAAGGCGATAGTACAACTAATTTCTTTTAAATTCTTCAAAAAATTCCCTCCTGTTAAATAAAATCATGTATATTATAATATGATAATAAAGTAATATCAACAATAATATGGAGGTAAAGGTAATAATGAACAAAAAGTGTTTTTGTACTATTTTAGTCACATTTATTTTTTTTGCGAATATGCCTATAGTTTCAGCAGATGATCCTCAGCATAGAATTAAAGCAATCGCTGATAAATACGGATTAACTGGAAAAGGAGTCTCAATAGCTATTTTAGATACTGGTTATAGTGGAAGTAATATTAATATTATAAAGAAGTACAATGTAGTTTATGAGGGAGATGATATAGAAGATAAGAACGGTCATGGCTCATTAACAGCGAATATCATTGGATCTAAAGATTTTGGTATCGCACCTGAAGCTGAATTATATATTATTAAAGTTATGGAAAAAAATATTTCTGGTAAATATGATGCTGTTATTAAAGGCATTGAGAAAGCGATTCGATATGATGTAGATATTATATTAATGAGCTTAGGAGGTACAAAGTATTCTGGAAAAATGGAAAGTATTATTAAAAAAGCACTAGAAAAGGATATTCTCTTAATATCTGCGGTGGGAAATGATGGTCTATCCCAAAAAGATACAATTAGATATCCTGCAAAATTAGATGGGGTAATAGGAGTTGGAGCTGTTAATCAAAGTGGGCGTAGGTGGTTTCAATCTAGTAAGGGAAGAGGTATTGATATTATGGCTCCAGGTGAAAATTTAAAAAGTGTTGATCAAAATAAGAATGAAACGAGAATAAGTGGAACTTCTATAGCAGCTGCTTATTTAGCGGGTTTTTTATCACTGATGTTGCAAGAGAAAAAAAATATAACTAATGAACAAATTGTTAATATGTTATCTAATTATAGTAAAAAAGAAGAAGACGTTATATCATATGGAAAGGGTGTTCTTAATGAAAAGGAAACTTTAAAACACTTAAGGAGAGCTAATATATACTCCATTGTATTAAAAACTGGAATTATTCTATTTGTTTTATTGATTTTGTACTTTTTGATATATAAGTTTAAAGGGAAGAGACGTTTCTCATATTAAGAGAATATATTATTTGTCAGTGTAAGATTAAACTTTAATCCTGATAAATCAGATTGGTGATAATTCTTTTCTTCTTAACTAAATTTATGATGGAGAGAAGAAGCAAATCATGCTCTTTTAAATCCTAAATTGCAATTATTTCCGCTTCGTGTTACAATAAGAATAATTATTTTTGTTCGGCGTAAAGGATAGCATGAAGAAAGACTTTTCGTCTTGAGGATACTTTGGGCAAGGATAGTATAATACATTGTGTGATAACGCACTAGGAGGCAACAAACATGGAACAAGGTACAGTAAAATGGTTTAACGCAGAAAAAGGTTTTGGATTTATCGAACGTGAAGAAGGAGACGATGTATTCGTACATTTCTCAGCTATCCAAGGTGACGGATTCAAATCTTTAGACGAAGGTCAAAAAGTAACTTTTGACGTAGAGCAAGGTTCTCGTGGAGCTCAAGCTGCTAACGTTCAAAAAACTGCTTAATCTTCATTTTTTTAAAACAGGTTCTCTGTAGAGAGCCTGTTTTTTTGTGCTTTCATTTATTTCTTCAATAAAAAACCCTACTCAGCGTACAAGTAGGGAGATGTTACAAGGTAATCGTAAAAAAATTCATGCTTCAAAGGTTTATCAACAGTATAGCATATTGGATTTACAATATGCGGAATTTATCTAAATAAATTCTTTTTTCTTTCATTAATTGAAGGGTGGGTCGTTTCGTAGAGAACATGAATTCAAAAATGGTGAGGGATGCCCAAAAGACGGCAGAGTTCTTAACAGAAACTTTTGATTTGCTTTTCTGTAATCCCTTTGATGACTTCTAATTCACTTAGCAAAAATTCATGGGCATCATCTAGCATTTTCTTTTCACTTGCATTTAGTGCTTTCTCTTTCTTCATCCGCATTAGGTCACGTACAACTTCAGCACCGTCTTGGATGTTACCTGTTTTTATTTTGTTTGTATTAATTGTATGACGTTCTTTCCATGTCAGTATTTGATCTGATTTGCCATGCTGGAAAATGTGCATCACATTGTTTAATGCCAGTATATCTGTAACAGGTCTAATACGTGAACCAGACATTTTTCGTGTTGGAATCATCACTTTCATATGACTGATTGACATTTTAATCACATAATACTGTTGTTTTTCATCAGAAAATTCTTTTTCTTCTATGGCTTCAATTATACCTGCTCCGTGCATTGGATAAACAATGTTATCACCAATTTGAAACATATCATCCGCCTCCATATCATGTATCTACTTTAAGGGTACCACACTTCGACGTAAAATAATCAAATTTTTAATAATAACATGTTTATTTATTTTTTGTCAATAAATTTAGTTCTAAAAAAGAGAGATTTTTTCATAAAAAATTCGGATGATTTTTCAACATATCCTCAAGAATCCTCAATACAAGAAAAACAGAATATCCACCATTAAAAAAGACCAGCCATTGCGCTGGTCTTTCCAAATAGAATTCGATCATAATGTCGAAATATCAATCACAAACCGATAACGCACATCACTTTTCAGCACACGTTCATACGCTTCATCCACTTGACTTGCGTTAATCACTTCAATTTGTGGTGCGATATTGTGAGCAGCTGCGAAATCGAGCATTTCTTGTGTTTCTTGGATGCCGCCAACGAGTGAACCAGCAATGCTGCGGCGCCCGGTGATTAATGAAAAGACATGGAACTGATCTGGCTCAGGTGGTGCACCGACATTCACCAAGGTTCCGTCCACGCGAAGTAAGGACAAATAGGCGTCTACATTGATATTAGCAGAGACCGTATTGAGAATGAGGTCATATTGGCCGGCTAATGTTTTAAAGGTATCGGGATCACTTGTAGCAAAATAGTCTTTTGCACCAAATGACAGTGCTTCTTCTTTTTTATTCATAGAGCGGCTCAATACTGTGACTTCAGCGCCAAGTGCACGTGCGAATTGAATGGCCACATGACCGAGCCCACCCATCCCGACGATGGCCACTTTTTTACCTGGGCCTGCCTTCCAGTGCTTTAACGGAGAATAAGTTGTGATGCCAGCGCAGAGAAGAGGACTTGCGGCATCAAGGGATAATTGATCTGGAATGCTGACGACAAAGCGTTCTGTCACGACAATTTTCTGACTATAGCCGCCGTAAGTCGGTTCCCCGTCATAATCGAGGTTATTATAGGTTTGGACGACTCCTTTCGTGCAATATTGCTCGTCTCCGTTTTGGCAATATTCACAGATGCCGCAGGAATCCACAAAGCAGCCAACGCCTACACGGTCTCCAATCTGAAATTTCGTCACAGCATCACCGACAGCCGCAACAACTCCAGTAATCTCATGACCCGGAACCATTGGGAAAATACCGCCGCCCCATTCATCAAAGGCGCTGTGGATATCTGAATGACAGATCCCGCTAAATTGAATATCAATTAAAATATCATGTGGACGAAGCGCTCTTCGTTCAATGGTTGTCCGTTCAAAATTCGCTTTTGCATGTGAAACACTTAAAACGTTTGATTGGTGCGTCTGACACATTCTGGATCATCCTTTCAAAAGTAAGATTCTGTTCTACTTCTATACTGTACGTCTTAAAGTGAACTCTAAGTCAATAGAGAACCCTCTTCAGGCTTTTCAACATCCTTAAATAAAGAATTGAGCCAAATGCATCTTGCGTTCTCTATCAAATTGGAGATGATAAAAAGAAGGAATTTCATTTTTCATAAGGTGAGAGAAGAAGAGAAGGGTGAAAACAATGAAAATAGCACAAGCCGCCAAGCAGCTCGATTTATCTACTGCTACGCTCAGATACTACGAGAATATTGGATTAATTCGACCGATCCGTCGTGATGAAAACGGTGTTCGTGATTATGCAGAAGAAGATATTCAGTGGATTGAATTTATCAAATGTATGAGAAATGCGGGTCTTTCAATTGATGCACTTCGAGAATATACGGCTTTATTTATCGAGGGCGAGGATCATACCCTGTCCTCGCGGAAAAGTATTTTGGTCAATGAGAGAGAAAGACTTGTAGAAAAGCAAAAGGAAATCGAAGAGACGATTAAGCGGTTAGATTACAAGATAGAAAGTTATGAAGATATTATCCACAGTTATGAACAAAAGCTCGTTCATCAACTAAAAACCAATTCCATGTGAATGAAGAAAAACCTGTGACAAGTCACAGGTTTTTGTAATGTGGTTATCTTTTTGTGTAACGCACCCAGTCATAATGCGCGTGTAGTGGTGTAACACCGTTATAGGAGCCGAGCCATTCATCGACACCTGCACCATTCCACAGGTTCATCATAATCTTTCCTGGGGTTTGAGGGATTTGAGTAGTGGCAGTATGTTTTAATTGTCCGTCTACATACCATTTAATCGAGTTTGGCTGCCAGTCAAATGCATACGTGTGATAAGAGTTTGCTGCATCAAAACCAAGGTTGACGATCTTTTCATGATTTCCTACACCATTGGTATAGTAGTTAAACTGAACCTTTGTCGTATCTTTTCCTAGAAATTCGATGTCAATTTCATCCCAAGGCGTACCATCAGTCGGCCCTGTATAAGTAAAGAACGAAGACACGATCCCAACATTTTTGGCTGGTTTCATACTGACTTCATAAAGCCCGTAGCCATATGTTTGAGTGGAACGATTTTCTCCGCAGTCAAACTTATTATAGGAAGGACTTGTGAGCGATAACCGCATTTCCCCTAACGACGTCATGGAGACATTGTTTGCACGCCACGTACAGTTAAACATGTTTCCATTCGAGTACCCATCTGCTTTTTGCCATAATCCCGTATTATAGTTGTTAAACGGCTCATAAAACGATCCGCCTGTTTGGGCCGAGGCACCCGCAGTAAATGTGGACAAACTCAAGACGATTCCAGTGACAAGCAGCATCAACATTCGTTTCACACGGTAAGACATGTAGGCATTCCCCTCTCTTGTTTTGAAAGCGTTTTCTTAATTGATCATACATGATTCTCTCGAAATGGAAAATCGGTCTAATATATGATATTAAAGAGGATATTTTACTAGACTCTTCTATTTTTTTCATAGGAAATTACGAAAGAAAATGATCTTTTTCAGGCTATTTACTAAAGAATGATTGACAAAGCGGACAGTTGTCCGTAAGATAATACCGGTACAATTGTCCTAATGAAAACCAAAAAGTTTTGATTGAACACATAGAGAGAAGTGCAATATGGATGAAGGTAAAGAAGGTGAAGCATCATGGAAAAGGATATTGGGAAGGAAATTGAAGAGGTCGCTTTTACTCTGTTTCAGGAATTTGGTGTGGAAAATGTCAGCATGCATAAAATTGCTAAAACAGCTGGTGTTGGGCAGGGTACTCTTTACCGCCGTTATGCCAATAAAAGTGATTTGTGCCTTTCGATCCTTGGAGAAAGATTTGAACAGCTGATCCCTGCTTTGCATCTTTACTTGAGCAAAATCAGTGACCAGCCGGTTCGTGAACGTTTGCGTTATGTGCTCGAAGAAATTCATCTCATCGTCGGTCATCATTTAGACTGGATTCGGATGCTTACGATATCTGGGAATTTAGAGCAGACAAGCAAAGTGTATGACTGTCATTACAGTCAATCGCTAAGGCAAATGATTCGTGATTTGCTGGAAGAAGCAGATGAAAAAGGGGAAGCGAACATACAGGATATTGAGCTGACGACACTTTGTATGTCCTCTCCGATGACACCTGAACTGATGTTTTATATTCATGAATCTGGTTATTCAATCGAAAAAATCGCTCAATTCGCTGCAGAAAAACAGATTTTGTCTGTTTTCAATAGACATTGAAGTGGCTCATTTCTGACCGTCCTCACTTCCTATGCTTGATTTAAATTGAAAAAAAGAAAAGGAGCCAACCTACTATGAACAAACAGCAAGCAGCAGCTTCTCAAATTCGAACGCTGCCCATCATTATCTCATTTATCACAGCCGGTTTTATTGGCCTGTTTAGTGAAACGGCACTAAATATGGCGCTGAGAAGCTTAACGTTAGACTTTGGAATTGAAGCGACGACAGCTCAGTGGCTGACAACAGGATATTTATTAACACTTGGTATTCTCGTACCAATTTCAGGACTCATTCTTCAATGGTTTACAACAAGACAGCTTTTCATGACGTCGCTCGTCTTTTCGATCATTGGAACTTTTATCGCAGCAGTTGCGCCAGTCTTTAGTATTTTAATGGTGGCACGTGTCGTACAGGCAGTCGGTACAGCATTGCTTCTTCCATTGATGTTTAATACGATTTTGGTAATCATCCCGCCTCATAAACGAGGCAGATCGATGGGGATTATAGGTCTTGTGATCATGTTTGCACCAGCTGTTGGTCCAACAGTCTCTGGTCTTATTTTGAAATCGCTGACTTGGCATTGGATTTTCTGGATTTCACTTCCGCTATTAATAGCTGCACTCGTCTTTGGTTTTATCTTCATGCAAAATATTACTGAGCCAACAAGACCGAAAATCGACATCTTATCGATTGTGCTTTCAACCATTGGTTTCGGAGGAATTGTCTATGGCTTTAGTAGCGCCGGTGAAGGCGGCGGCTGGAGCAGTATGCATGTGATCGTGGCAATTGTAGTAGGTGTCATTGGGATTCTTGTATTCTCTCTCAGACAGTTGAATATGAAGGAACCGATGCTGAACTTAAGCCCGTTTAAATATCCGATGTTTGTCATTGGGTTACTGCTGATCTTAGTGTGTATGATGGTGATGCTGTCTGCTATGATGATTTTGCCATTGTATTTGCAAACATCCTTGGCACTCACGACATTTACAGCAGGTTTAATGCTATTGCCAGGTGGAATTATCAACGGTCTGCTATCTCCAATCATGGGTGGTTTATTTGATAAGTTCGGACCGAAATGGCTTGTGATTCCAGGGCTTGCGATCGTTGCAGCAACAATGTTAGGTTTCACCAATCTAAGTGTGAATACATCGATTGGGTACATTGTGACTCTTCATATTACATTAATGGTCGGAATCGCGATGATCATGATGCCTGCGCAAACAAATGGATTAAATCAGCTGCCGCCAGAGCTATATCCGCATGGTACAGCGATTATGAATACATTGCAGCAGGTGTCAGGAGCCATTGGTACTGCGGTCGGTATTTCCATCCTGTCATCAGGAACCCGCAGCTTTATGGAAAATGTGGCTGATCCCTCAAATCCGATGAATCAGCTGCTCGCCTTTACAAATGGCGTCCAGCATGCATTTATCTTTGCTGTGATCATGACCGTCATTGGTCTAATTATCGCTTTCTTCATTAAACGAGTGAAGGTAGAGCAGCAAATTTCATAAAATAGACGAAAAGCACTGGGGACTTAGCGCCGCAGTGCTTTTTTTATTTGTCCAATGCTTGTTTCAAATAGGGCGAAAATGGGGAGATAGATAAAAAGTGAACCAAAGAGAATGTGCCGCTGATTCAGTAGAAGGAAAAGAGGAAAAAGAAACGAATGAGTTAAGAAGAAATGATTACGATAGGAGACTGAGATCATGAACTTACAAGAGCAAATCAAAATCGCTGCGTCTTTACGTCAACCAACTGAAGGTTCATTACCGAGTCAATCGGAACTAAAACCAGTTCATCCTCCTGAAGTGAACAAAATGGAATATGACATTCCAACAAGTGCTGGCGAAACAAAGGTATGGGTATTTAAGCCGGTCAACACATCAAAGCAGACGCTACCCGTTTTTGTAAATTTACATGGCGGAGGATTTATCCTAGGCAGTGCTGAAATGGATAACCACTGGTGTCCAGTTATTGCAGACAGGGCGCAATGTATCGTCGTCAATGTCGAGTATCAGCTTGCCCCAGAGCACCCTTTCCCAGCCGCTCTTCATGAATGCCACGATGTCCTGAAGTGGCTGTATGAACACCCTGATGAGCTTCAAATAGACCCTAAAGCAATAGCTATTGGCGGACATAGCGCAGGAGGAAATTTGGCAACAGCTGCTTGTCTCTTAAATATCCAAAAAGGGAACCAACTCCCGATTGTCTATCAAGTGCTTGACTATCCGCCGCTTGATTTAGCCACTGATCCAGCACAAAAGCCAGCGTTTGAAGAAGCGATCCCAGTTGAAATGGCGAGACTCTTTAATGCCTTCTATCTGCAAGGCCAAGATCCGCACAATCCGCTCGTTTCTCCAATCTTTGCCGATCGCTCATCCTTGGCTCAAATGCCACCAGCTCTCGTGATCACAGCTGAAAGAGATTCGCTAGCTCAAGAAGCCGAACAATATGCGGAGAAGTTAAAAGAAGCAGGGGTAGATGTCACGTACAGACAGTTTAAAGGAGTACCTCACGCCTTCACGCATGCCGGAGATTTAGAAATAGCTGAAGAGGCTTGGCATCTGATGAGTGATCAATTGAAGAAGGCGTTTGAAAAAATGTCATAATGGTTTCTCTTCAAAATAGGAAAAGCACAGGGGTAACCTGTGCTTTTTACTTCTGTTGTGATTTGATTATTTTCTTTATTTCGTTCTAATGCTATTGGTAAAAGCTTTTCTATCATGCTTAACCTGTAATGTTTTTTGTGCATTTTGATTTAGTCTATCCACTAATGCATCAAGCGATTTACCTTCAAATGATGAAAAAAGTGTTAAATATGTCTGAGCAATAGTTTTTGTTGATGCTGCTAGTTTTGTCGCTTTTGTAATATCTGATTTTAATGAGTTTATATCAGTTTTTGCTTGTGCTTTTAACTGTCTTTTTAGTTCATTTTGTTGTTGCACTTTTTTTATCATTTCTAATTCAGCGTTCATATCAGGCACTAATTATGACCTCCTATAACCTCAGCCATCTAGCTAATTCTTTATCTTTTTGTGTGAGATTTTCTGCCATTTTTACAATGAATTCGGTTATCTCTTCTAGATCCTGAATCATATAATGCAATGAAGCTTCAAATTTGTATTGCTCCTCTTTATCATAAAAAAGTGGTGTTTCTTTATCAATATACGGAGCTATTTCTAATAGGGCTTGATCGACGTCATTTGGCCCAAGTTGTTCAAATTGATCTAGTTTACTCTTAAATTGATTTGAAAGATTGTAAGTTGTTAAACTGTGTTCTTTTGGAAATGCTTCTACTTCTTTTTTAACGTTCTTCAACTCTTCTAATGCTAAAGTCAGTTGTTCAGCTAATCTTTTTGCAACAGCCTGATTTACTTTTATTGTTTGACCATCCATATCAGCATAAGAGGTCATTGTTTCTAAGTCACGATTATATACATCCTTACTTCCATTGATATTGATGATATTACCATTCTGATCAAATTTGAAATTAGACTCGCTTATAGCATGGGTGTCATCAATTCCAAGTGCTTGCATGATAAAGTCGGCTGCAATCGGTATAAGCGTACCAGACAAAGCAGTAGCTTTTAAACGTTTGTGTCTCTTTAGTCTTGCATCAGATGGATCTTTTGTATAAATCGTTGTTCCATTGTGTCGCTCATATTCAAGTCCCCATCCAGCACCAACCATGTCATCTGGGTTAATGATAGACTTATTCATTGCTCTGAAATCACCATTTTTTATTCTCTGTTGAGTTTCTTTGTCATGAAGCTTTACAATAGATGGATTATTGAATCCAACTGAATAGACACCGTTAATCACTCCTGCATAATCAGCCTCTGCTCCACCTAGTGAATGACCAGTAGCTGATATAACTGTATTGCCACCAGCGTACTGTCTTTTTACTTCTTTAACGAGCTGATCAGATTGATCGAATTGAGAGGTTTTAGTGATGAGTTTGTATTCACCGCTATTAAGCATAGCTTCTTGCCCTGGAGAACCAGTATATTTCGAAATGGTTTTAGTATAATCTTTAGTCTCGTTTTTAACGATATAGGGTGTTGTAGTTTTAGTTTGTAGCCCTGCAACTACGTTTCCTCCATCAGCTTTTATAACATCTTGAACAAGTTGATTTTTTGGATCAGTACCAGCGAAAGCTACGACAACGTTGTTAGGTGTATTTGTTTTAATCCATTTACCATTCTTTTTTTTTGCTTGAACTAAAACTATAGCATCAAGTCCTGTATCTTGATCTTTTGCAATTTTATCTATAAACCAATAAGAATGTTCATTAACCTTTAAAGGCTTATTTATTTCTTTATGTAATGAAATTGTTTTATCATTATAAGCTAGACCGCTTAATCTAAAGTACTCTTCATCTGATAGACTTGAGCGCTTTTGAGTCTCTTTCAAAATATATACAAATCCTTTCATTTTATGTAGAATTATATTAAAGGGTGATATTCAGTGAAAAAAACCATATTTATACTATTGGTGTTTATTATATCAGTTGGAGGATTTATTATGAAGTTAGAATCCGATAAGAATGAGCGTGTAAAAGATAAAGAACAAACCTTAGTAATGGAAGCAAAGAACCATATGGAACAGTTTATAAAAGAGGGATATCAATCTATTGAACAAATTGATTTCTCAAATGAATATAATATTGATCCAACTGGCGGAATAGAAGTAACAGGGTATTTAAATAATGATAGAAATAAAAAATTTTCTGGAATATATGATCCTACCAATAAAAAAATTGGTGTAGCTGTTGTCGATGCAGAAGAAAAATAAAATATTGTCATCGTTCCACAGTCGAGCAAAATAGTGAATAGGGGGATATCAAATGGGCTATACAGTCATTACAGGAGCAAGTTCAGGTATTGGATATGAGGCGGCACTAGCCTTTGCAGCACGAGGCAAAAATCTTATTTTAGCTGCCCGCCGGCTCGAGAAACTCCAAGAACTGAAGAAAGAAATTCTTGATCAATATCCCGATATTAAAGTAAACATACAGTCTGTCGATTTAACCGACATGGAGCAAGTGTATTCATTTTATGAATCATTGGCTGAATATGAGCTCGACACCTTCATTAATAATGCAGGATTCGGCCATTTCGGCTCGATAGGAGAACAGGATTTAAGTAAAATTGGAGATATGCTTCACCTAAATATCGAAGCCTTAACGATTTTATCCACTTTATTTGTTCGTGATTATGAGCAAGTAGAAGGGGCTCAGCTGATCAACATTTCTTCAAGAGCAGGCTATACAGTCGTCGGTAATGCCGTCACCTATTCGGCCACGAAATTTTACGTGAGTGCCTTTACAGAAGGATTGGCGCTAGAGTTGAAAGAAAAGGGAGCTAAATTACAAGCAAAAATATTAGCACCTTCTGCAACAGAATCAGAATTTGCAAAGCGTTCATTAGATGTAGATCAATTCGAATATGAAGGCAATATCAAGAAATATCATACATCAAAAGAAATGGCAGCTTGTCTGCTCGAGCTGTATGACCATGAAAAAACAGTCGGTATTGTTGACGGTAAGACCTTTGATTTTGAATTGAAAGATCCTTTTTTTTCACATGCGGGTTCAAGTATGAAATAGAAAAGACACATCACTGAGGGAAGAAGTCCTCGGTGATTTTTTTATGGCATGATTGATTAGTGTGTCAGCATATGTAGAAGAAGACCTCATCCTTCATGCGAAAAAAACACCTTCACATTAGGCGTTTTTTTCATATGTTCTTTGATAAAGCAAAGAATCAGAGATCCAGTAGATCAAACTGCTCATGATGATGATGGGTATAGATACTGAACTCCCAATACCATCGATCACAAAAAGCATGACAACCATTGCGATCAGTAAATAAGCAGCAAGATAAAGTGGATGGAAAGCCTTTGGCTGCAAAGAAAACAACAACTGCAAAGGAACCGCAAAGACGAAATAACAAACAAAAAAGATGGGAACGTAAAATACCATGAACGCAGGCTCTCCCTGAATCGGTGGATAGAAGCATACGAACAGACTGAGTAAAATCGAACTAAGGAATAGTGTGATTAGGATTTTGTGAAATGATTGAAGCATTTGTAATAGATATATTCCTTTTTTGTAAAATTTACTATATTTTATCATAAATTGATAATTTAGCATCGTTTTCTGTCATTCATTGAATAACCTCAATATTCTCTTTTTTAAAAGTGAATTTAGGTATTTAGATGTAAATAAATAATTAAGAACATGTCTTTTTTTCCTTTATTTGGTTCTGTATCTTTCGCCTCATGCTGATGAATGAAGGAATGGTATAAAGTAAATCCTATAGTAAGAGACCTAGCTTTGTATCCATCACATTTAAGAAAAGAGATGATCGAATGAACGTAACAAAATGGTTAGGTGCTGTCCTTCTTTCTGTTTTATTACTGTTGACAGCAGCTTGTGCCAATACAAGTACCCAAGAGAAAAATCATAGCGGAAACGAAACCGCATCTAAGGAATCCAAGGACAAAACGACAGCCGTAGAAACAGGGAATAAGTCCTTATCTAATATTAAGGTTTTAGCGACAGGCGGGACGATTGCCGGCAGCTCAGACAGTGATACAGATACGACAGGATATAAATCTGGTGCACTTGGTATCGATAAAGTCATTGCCTCAGTTCCTCAGCTGAAGGATATTGCAAACGTAACAGGTGAGCAGGTGGCGAATGTAGGCAGTGAAAATGTGGATGATGCTCTTCTTTTAAAATTAGCCAAACGAGTGAATAAACTCTTAAACGATGATCAAGTCGATGGGATTGTCATCACACATGGAACAGATACTCTTGAAGAGACCGCTTACTTTTTACATTTGGTTGTCAAAAGTGATAAACCAGTTGTAGTCGTTGGCTCAATGCGTCCAGCATCTGCTATCAGTGCGGATGGCCCGCTAAACTTGTATCATGCTGTGAAAATTGCATCCACAAAAGAAGCCAAAGGCAAAGGTGTCATGGTCACATTAAATGATCGAATTGCATCAGCTCGATTTATTACAAAAACAAACACGACGACAACCGATTCCTTCAAATCTCTTGAACATGGTTACATTGGAGAAGTTACTGGTGAAGTGGTTTCTTTTTATAACGAACCGATCAGAAAACATACGTCAGAAAGTGAATTTGATGTATCAAACATTAAGGAATTACCACAAGTCGATATTTTATATGGCTATCAAAATGATCAAAAATACATGTATGATGCAGCAGTAAAAGCAGGAGCGAAAGGGATAGTCGTTGCCGCAGCCGGCAATGGAACGATGTCAACTGAAGCCATCAAAGGGGCAACAGATGCCGTGAAGAAAGACGTGGTCCTCGTGAGATCGAGCCGTGCGGGGAATGGGATTGTGACCCATGAAAAAATGGATGATGAACATCACTTTGTCTCATCAGATTCATTGAATCCACAAAAAGCTCGCATTCTGCTTATGCTCGCTCTAACGAAGACAAAAGATCCAAGTAAAGTGCAGACATATTATGAAAAGTATTAATGAAGAAAGGGACCCGAAGCTTCGGGTCTTTTTTATGCGTGCTCCTGATGATGCCCTTTTGCACGTGTTTTTAAAGAGAGTAAAATATCTCGCCAAATATCGTCTACATCCGTAAGAAAATGTCCCGCTTCATCGATATAATAGGTTTTGACGTTTGGAATGCTAGGCGCCATTTTTTCTATTTCGGCAAATGGAGCCATCGAATCTTCTTTTCCATGCCATACATCAACAGGGATTTGTATATCCTTCATATCAAATGCCCACGGACGCGAGAGCAAATCTGGTTCACGAATACATTCATCCACCGATTGACGAGTGGCTTCGTGTAAATGTGTCATCATCATCTCTAATTGCTCATCGGTTTGAAGAAATTGACGGTCCCATGGATGTAAATGTTTGTTCCCATTTTTGGCCAGCTTCTTAAATTTTTCCGGTTTGTTCTCAATCATTTTTTTCTGAGAACGGTAGCTTGCTTTCAATAACCAAGGGAACTTCTTACTGAGGAAAAAAGCCAATTTGTTTTCTTTGAGCATACTTTTAGGCGGTTTTCCGTCCTGAAATGGCGTTGTACTTGAAATCAGAGCGGCTGAAAGAACTCGATTCGGCAATTGATAAGCACAGCCAGCAGCGAATGCGCCGCCTCCAGATACACCCATCACTGAAAAATGGTGAATACCGAGATGATCTGCTACCTCTAGCACATCTTTTGCCCAATCTAAAATCGTGCGTTCAGGTTGAGGGGTAGATAAACCAAATCCTGGTCTGTCTAAACAGATGAGACGAACACCGAGCTCTTTAGAAATCGGGTCATCATCTAAAAACATCACTCTTGATCCAGGGGTTCCGTGAAAAAAGAATACTGGAAACCCTTCAAGATCCCCGTATTCACACAAACCAATATGACGTCCATCTTGTAAATGAATGCTATCCATATTTTCATCTCCTTAATAGTTTAATTAACTTAAATGTTGGAGAAAGAAACACCAGATCAAGGCGCTTCTTTCGCAATCTGATAGATTTTTTCGTATAGAGACAATAATGTTTTTAAATCTTCTTTTGGAAGCTTTGCATAGTATTTTTGAATGAGGTGCAATTGAATTTCTTCTGTATTCTTGTGAAAGTCATGACCCTTTTGAGCAAAATCAACAATGATTTCCCGCCGGTTATGTGGATTTATTTCTCGTTTGACATAGCCAAGCTGTTCTAGCTTTGATACAAGCTGGCTAGCGGCACTTGCCGAAATGGAAAAGTAATCAGCTAGTTCGTTGATGGTTCTTGTTTTTGTCCGTAATAATTCAAGTGTCAGCTCTTGTTTGGCTGATAAATCTGCATATTCATGTTTTAAAAATCGTTGATACTCTTCTACATAGATGGAGCCTAGTGCATTCGAGTATTCAATGATTTTTTTACTGTAATGAATGATTTCCTCATCCAATGACATCACCTCTATTTCATTATAGGCAATGTTTATAGTTAAGTGAAGTTAAATATTAAGAAATGTTAAATGAGGGATGGCACAAGTGATCGTTTCGATGACTTTTTTATTGTATTTCGAAAAAAATCCATTTATAATAAAAAAATAAACCAACTGGTCGGTTTTGATTTGTCTTAATGAAGAAAAGCAAGGTAGAAGGGATTGTAAAAGATGACAAGTACACAAAGCGGGGCTGAAAAGAGCGAGAAGACGAAGCGAAAAATCGTCACCGCTTCACGTGATTTATTTGCAAAAAAGGGGTACTCAGAAACTTCTGTGCGAGATATTCTAGAGGCGGCTGAGGTGAGTAAAGGTAATCTATATCACCATTTTAAAGGAAAAGAGTTTTTGTTCCTTCATATCATGGAAGAGGATCACCTCTTGATGATGGAGACGTGGTATCAGGAAAAACAAACGATGCAACAGGCCATTGATCAGCTCGCAGGATTTGCAGAACTGCTCAGTCAAATGGGCATTAATTACCCATTAATGAGAGCAAGTGAGGAATTTTGTGCAAGTGCCTTTACATCCGACGAGGTCATGGAACGGCTGAACAAGATTGATGCAGACTTTGATGATGTGATGAGAGACATCATACTTGAAGGTAACAAAGATGGCAGCTGGTCGATCCAGCATGTCGAGTCAACAGTGAAAATATTATTATCCGTTTTTTACGGATTAGACGTGTTGTATAAAAATGATCCAATCGAAGAGAAAAAAGAATTACAAAAACAAGCGATCTCATTGATTATTCACGGAATCAACCATCATGAGTAACAATTGAATCAATAAAGGGGAAACAAACATCATGCAAAAACCGATTCGTGAGCAAAAAGCTGTTCTCGTTATTTTATTAAGTAACATATTTATTGCCTTTTTAGGCATCGGTCTCATCATTCCTGTCATGCCGCTGTTCATGAATGTGATGCATCTAACGGGGAGTACGATGGGATACCTTGTGGCGGCGTTTGCTGTGGCTCAGCTCATTACATCACCTATTGCAGGGAGATGGGTAGACCGCTACGGAAGAAAGATTATGATTGTGTCAGGCCTGTTTCTATTTGCGTTATCAGAACTCGTCTTCGGTCTTGGGACACACGTGTATGTGCTGTATTTTGCAAGGCTGCTAGGCGGCATTAGTGCGGCATTTATTATGCCTGCTGTCACTGCTTATGTCGCAGATATCACGACCGTTCAAGAAAGATCAAAGGCAATGGGGTATGTATCAGCGGCCATTAGTACCGGCTTTATTATCGGTCCTGGGATTGGCGGATTTATTGCAGAATACGGTGTACGCCTGCCATTCTTCTTTGCAGCAGGGATTGCCTTTATAGCCGTCATTTCGTCTATGTTTTTGCTGAAGGAGCCATTAACAAAAGAAGAGCGAGCGAAGCAGATGGATCAAGTGAAGGAATCGACCTTCTTTAAAGATTTGAAAAAATCGATCCATCCAAGCTATCTCATCGCTTTTATCATTGTGTTTGTCCTCGCGTTTGGACTGTCTGCGTATGAAACGGTCTTCAGCCTGTTTACAAATCATAAGTTTGGATTTGGTCCAAAAGATATTGCGGTGATTATTACGGTCAGCTCGATTGTGGCGGTTATCATCCAAGTGCTGGTGTTTGGGAAACTCGTTAATACCCTCGGGGAAAAAAGAGTCATTCAGCTCTGCTTGATTGTTGGAGCGGTGCTTGCTTTTGTCTCAACTGTCGTGTCAGGTTTTATGGTGGTGCTCATTGTCACATGTGTAATTTTCTTAGCATTTGATTTATTGCGTCCAGCATTAACGACCTTCTTATCAAAAATCGCTGGCAATCAGCAAGGATTTGTCGCAGGGATGAATTCCACCTACACAAGTCTAGGTACGATATTCGGCCCAGCCCTTGGCGGGATTTTATTCGATCTAAATATACATTTCCCATTTCTATTCGCAGGTGTTGTCTTATTTCTCGGATTAGGATTAACCTTTATTTGGAAGGGGAAGGCGACGGTTGCATCTGATTAAGGGCTCTAACTAGGGCTCTTTTTTTTGTTCCTGTGGATAAAGTATTGAAATAATCACAAGGTCTCTGTTGATGAGGTGTTATTCATGTTAATATGATGAATATTTTACCAAAATACTAGAGGAGGATTTTCAATGCAAATTAAAGAGATTTTTTATATTCGATGTATCTCGTGTTTGAGTGTTGTGCTCATTCATGCAATAGCCATTTTATCTAGCCCCCATTCATCATCTATTCTTGTAGCACTACTCATGTTCAGTACACCGAGTTTTATTTTCATTTCTGAGTTTTTATTGGCGCATTCTTATCCAAATGGTACACCTAAAGGATTTATGTGGAAGAGAGTGAAAGCCATCTTTTTCCCATTTGCATTTATTGGGATTGTCGATGGGTTTTTGCATTCGGCATCGTTAAATGGAGGAGCAGCTGATTTCTTTAAAAGAGCTTCAGCAAATGTCTTATTGGGAAATTATATTGGATATTTTGTTCTGATTATTTTTCAATTTTACTTTTTGCACATGTTTTTTCACAAAATGGCTAAGCGTACCTCAGCCAAATGGGTATTGCCGATCTCCTTTATCATCACAGTTGGTTATTTAAGTGTCATGAACCTCGTCAAAATCCCACAACCTCAATTACCTAATCCAATGTTCGGCTTAGAATGGATTCCATTTCCAGGTTGGTTATTCTATTTTTGTTTAGCCTATTATTGTGGAGCGAATTATCAGCAGTTTATCACAAGACTTCATCGTTTTAAGTATGCCGTGTATGGACTTGTTTTGATTTCAGCCGCGACCCTTCTAAGCAATTCATATGTAGGTTTTTTCGAGCCTTCTTCTAAGAGGCCAGACGTTGTTCTTTATACAGTCAGTATTGTCTTCTTATGTTTTCTCTTGTTTTCTAAAGTGAAAAGCGTTCCACCTTTTGTAGCTGTCATTAGTCAATATTCATTCACCATCTATTTGCTTCACGGGTATTTTCTAGGTATCTCTGTGTTGCTATGGGGCCAATTAAATGATTATCCATTCTTTGTGGGGATATTCATAATATCAGCACTTGCAATTGCTGGACCTATCCTATTGTCACGGTTAGCAAATCATTATAAATATGGCTATATGTTTGTCGGTAAAATCAACAGAACGAGGCGAAAAACAGTCGCCTCATAAACGATTTAAAGGGGATCTTAAGAAGATGCCCTTTTTTTGTTGCCTAAAAGTACAATGCTTCTTGCCCGAAAGTACAATTTCAATCGATCATCTCATTGCTTAGAATAAAAAGATGAAGTTCACGAAGTTGAAGAAAAAGGAGTAAGTGAATGGCAAAATTTTTATATCATTTAGGAAAAAGTGCTTTTTCTAAGCCGAAACGGATGATTATCGGTTGGTTACTTGTTTTAGTAGCTGTTGTGGCGACAACAATAGGGACAGGTGTTTCATTTAATGGAGATATGTCGATTCCAGGTACAAAGTCAGAAAAGGCAATGGATCTCTTGGAGAAAAAGTTCCCAGCAGGTGATGATGGCGGGACGATTCGTCTGATTTTTAAAGCACCTAAGGGTGAAACATTAGAAACAAAAAAAGTAAGAAACAAATTGAACGAAACGATCAAAGAAATCAAAAAGGATAAAGCAGTCAAGCAAGTGACGAATTTATATCAGACATTTGCTATTAGTAAGGATAAGAAAATAGGGTATGCGGATATTACATACCGGGTAAAGGCGGATGAGGTAAAAACATCCTCAAAAGAGAAAGTTTTAGATAGTATTAAGATTTCAAGAAAGGCTGGCATCCAAACAGAATTAGGCGGCTCCGTCCCATTCTCAGAAATTGAGGTAGGCGGGATTTCGGAAGTCATAGGTATTGTCATGGCCTTCTTTATTTTAGCCTTTACCTTCGCTTCACTATTGATTGCAGGACTACCGATCTTGACGGCTGTCATTGGGTTAGTGATCGGCGTGATGGGCATATTAATTACCTCAAATTTTGTTGATATGTCTGCATTTAGTCTTACATTAGCTGTGATGATTGGACTTGCCGTAGGAATTGATTATGCATTATTTATCATTTCTCGATATCGACAGCTATTAGCAGAGGGTTACGAATTGAAAGAAGCAGCTGCTAGAGCTGTTGCTACAGCAGGCAGTGCTGTATTGTTTGCAGGTGTCACCGTCGTGATTGCACTATGCGGACTTGTATTAGTCGGTATACCATTTTTAGGCGTTATGGGTCTTGTAGCTGCATTCATGGTACTATCAGTTATGCTTGTGTCTCTGACAATTGTTCCTGCGATACTAGGGATTCTTGGTGATAAAGTAAGCCCTTCAAGAAAGAATAAATGGTTCTCTAAATTACAATCTCAACAAAAAGAAGAACAAGCAGCTTGGGGAAGGTTTATCAAGAAGTATCCAGGTAAGATCATCCTAGGTGTCATTGTATTGACTGGTCTGCTCAGTTGGCCAGCACTTCATATGGAGTTGGGTCTTCCTGATAACGGCATGAAGGGGAAGGAAACAACTGAACGCAAGGGCTATGACCTGTTAGCAGAAGGGTTTGGCAAAGGGTTTAATGGGCCACTGGTTGTTATCATTGATGCCTCCCATGCAAATAACGCAATGAAATCTATTGAGAAAACAACAAAAGTATTAGAGAAGATGGATGGCATCAAACAAATGGCACCGGCTGTTCCTAATCCATCGGGTAAGTACGCCATGCTGACCATCTTACCGAAAAGCGGTCCAGAAGATAAGGCGACAAAGCAATTAGTCAAAGATATACGAAATGAATCTAGTCAGACTGCTGAAAAGTATGATACGAAATTACTTGTTACTGGTTCTACGGCAGTTAATATAGATATTTCAGATAGACTCAGTGAAGCGTTACCGAAATTTGCAGGAGTCATTATTGGATTTGCTTTGATTTTGATGATTCTTGTGTTTAGATCCTTCCTTGTTCCATTAAAAGCGGTTTTAGGATTCCTTATGACATTGACCGCTACATTAGGTTTTTCAGTCTTTGTTTTACAGGATGGACACTTTGCGCCTTTGTTTGGAATACCAGCAAATGGCCCATTGTTAAACTTTATGCCTGTACTAGTGACAGGAATATTATTTGGTCTTGCAATGGATTATGAGGTCTTTTTAGTCAGTCGAATGAGAGAAGATTTCCTTCTATCAGGTGATGCGAAAAAGTCCGTTGTATCAGGTTTGAAGCACAGTGGAAGAGTAGTGACTGCCGCAGGCTTAATCATGATCCTCGTCTTTGCTAGTTTTATCTTTGCAGATGACTTAATCATCAAAACAATGGGGTTAACGTTGGCATTCGGTGTTCTGTTTGATGCATTTGTCATAAGAATGACTTTTATCCCAGCTTGTATGATGCTGATCGGACGAGCTGCTTGGTACTTACCCAAATGGTTCGAAAGCTGGCTTCCACGTATAGACATTGAAGGTGAGTCTATTTCTCAGCAAGATGAGAAAGAAGAGAAGGTGATTTAGTCACTGATAGTCTTACATGGTATGATTGATGATACCGCCATTACCTCGATAAAGGGTGGCGGTATTTTTTGAGTGAATATGAGGATCGGGTGGTGATTATTTATGGAGAAACGACGGGTAGACCCTTTTAATGAAATGATCTATTCGCGGATTCCAACATTATTATGGGTCATTCTTGTTTATATTGCAGCAATGATATTTCAGTTTATAACCACCCCATTAGCACTTTCTGGACTGTTTTTTTCTGCACTTATTGCCATACATCTGATTCTGCATTGGTGGTCATTTTACTGGTTTCAGCAGAATCCATGGGTATATTTTCTGATTCAAGGAATTGTGATTCTACTTTGTGTTTCAGTCATGCAGGCAGCTTCCCCTGTGATCTTAATTGGTCTGTTACCGGTACTAATAGCGCAAAGTATTGGGGTATATTATCATACATTGAAGGTGATTTTGACAGGGCTTAGTTTTTATGTCCTTTTTTTTCTTGCCCTTATTTTGGTCAATGATACAGATGATTTGACGGTATACATTCCTATTTTGTTTTTGATTCTGATTGTAGTCATCGCATACTCCATTTTATTTTTTAGACAAGTCAAAGCTAGAATTCGTACACAAACATTTTTAAAGGAACTTGAATTGGCACATCAACAAGTGGAAGAGCTGACACTTGCAAATGAGCGTCAAAGAATGGCGAGAGATTTACATGATACCCTTGCACAAGGACTGGCAGGTATTATTATGCAGCTAGAAGCGGCCCATGCACATTTGGAGAATCAGAATGTTGAGCGTGCTCAAAGCATTATTAAAGGTTCAATGAGCCATGCGCGGACGACATTAGGTGAGGCGAGATTGGTCATTGACGACCTTCGAACATATAGCCAGGATCAATATGACCTAGCTGATTCTGTGAAAGATGAAGTGAAGCGCTTTATGGCGGCGACGAATATTCCAGTTCATACAAAAGTGGTTGTCTCTTATCAAGTGTCACCTTTTCTCATGGAACATACCGTATACATTGTCAGTGAATGTTTGACGAATATTGCCAAGCATGCCAAAGCAAGTAAGGTCGAATTGATGATGGAGCAAAAAGGTGATCACATCTCCTTGCAAATCACAGACAATGGAGTGGGTTTTGATGAGAAAAAACAAGAATCCACTTCGGGGCATTACGGTCTAATTGGTATGTCAGAACGTGCCCGACTGCTTGATGCACAGCTGCGCTTAAAAAGTGAAAAAAATGAAGGTACACAAGTGACGGTAACGATACCTTTGAAAAAGGAGTAAAAACAATGTCTTATCAAATTGTGATTGTCGATGATCATTTTGTTGTTAGAGAAGGGTTAAAATTAATTCTTGAGACAGATCAACGATTTGATGTTGTTGGTGAAGCAGAGGATGGGGCAAAGGGATTAGATGTCTTGAAAGAGAAGGCTCCAGACCTTGTATTACTTGACCTCAACATGCCTAACATGAGTGGGCTTGAGATGCTAAAAGAGATGCAGTCTCTTCAGTTAAAAGTACCGGTCCTCATTCTCACTACCTATAACGAAGAGAAATTAATGATTGAAGGGCTGCAACTTGGAGCAAAGGGCTATCTTTTAAAGGATGCCAGCAGGGAAAATTTATTTTATACAATTGAAGCAGCTATCAGAGGAGATATTCTTCTTCAAGCAAACGTCGCAGCTAAGGTATTTGAATCAACAGAGCATCAAGTGACTCCAAACCATTTGAAAAAAGAATTAAACATGCTGACTGAAAAAGAGATGCTTGTCTTGCAAGCAGTGGCTAGAGGATTTCGAAGTAAGGAAATTGCATTTGATATGGGGATTTCCGAGAGAACTGTCAAAGCTCATTTAACAAATATTTATCAAAAGCTGGAGGTCACTTCAAGAGCGGAAGCAATTAAAGCAGCAGTAGAATTAGGGATGATCCATTTTTAGAGAGAGCGAATGATCATATGAGATGATGACAAGAAACATTGCTCTGTTAAGTTTCAGCGTCAAGTGATTTATTATCTCTTCCAATGCGGTTTCAATATGTGTAGGGAAATGAACTCTGCCTACATAAGTAATGGTACGATCTTTGACACGGGCGCTTGGCGGCATAAAAATATACATGTCCCATTTTTATTCGCAGGTAGGCTTACCTCTGATTTGGAAGGGGAAGGCGACAGAAGAGATAGCAGCAGAATAATGAATGAAGAAGTAAGAGACCTTTTAAACGAGGTCTCTTTTTTTAAGACTGCGGCTTCAGGTGATTTAATGCCTGTGCGATGTGGATGGTTGATGACGTTTACTTATGTCACAATCTTTTCTTGATTCTAAATAAAACAAAGCCTCATTCATAAACCTCCTTTCACAATGAGCATAGCAATAGAAGAAAGCGAATGATAAAGAATTTTATTTGTTGCAATGAGTCACTGCATGTCCTGAGCTTTATATATAATGGAAGGTAAGAACATGAGCGCAGCTGGCATGTCAGCATATGATCAGGAGTTGCCTTGAAAATAAGAGGACACCGCATTGGGATTGCGATGTCCAACACCTAACTTCAATCAAAATAGCAGAAAAACTAGGTTTCCAGCGGACAAAAACCTATCGATTGTTTTACAGCTCATGATGAGAATGTTTTGAGATACCAAGCATCCATTGCAGAATGCTCAGAGCCTTCAATTGGCTCTGAGAGAAGAGAAAATCCATATCGCTGATAAAGACCTGTAGCCGCAGTTAATTCTCGGCGGGTTTCTAAATAACATGCTTCATAGGATGTAGAGGCATATTGGAGCGCTGTATCCATCAGTTTTTTGCCCGCACCTTTTCCTTGTGCCTTTGGACTCAAATAAAGCTTTTGTAATTCACATATGCCGTTTGTAAATGGAGCAATGCCTACGCCGCCCACAATATCGCCATTCTCTTCAGCAATCCAATAGGCTGCATGAGTCAATGATTGATAGTATTCGAACAGCTGGTCAAGATGAGGATCAGTGTAGGCTGTTCCTTCTATCGCCAGATTCGCCGATTCTAGTGACTGACGGATAATTGCTGCGATATACGGGTTGTCTTTTTGCTCAATGGGTCTAATGTTCATTGGAAGTACCTCCATCGTCATAAAATAAAAAAGAGAAAGTGAGTTGAAACAATATGTTTTGGCTGCAAACCGCTATTTTTACAATTGTTGTATTGTGTCTCTCATGGTGGGCAGGGAAAAGAGGTAGAAGCCGTCATGCGGGGCTGATCCTCCCTATATGCTTCATTCTATTTGGATTGGTTTTATTAATATCCAGTTTCTTCATTGGCAGATGGGAAGGCATGGCGCTTAGTATATCCAGCGTCTCTATCGTTCTCTCTTCCATGATTTGTTTGATCATCGCCACAGTGATTCAATTTTTTGAAAAAGATGTCCTTTCTTAAGCAGGGGCATCTCCACTGTTCATCTGATTGTATTCTTCACGAAGGATGCCCATGATGATGACATCTGAGTAGGTACCGTTGAAATAGAGTGCTTGGCGCCTTTTTCCTTCATATTGAAATCCTGCTTTCTCATAGCTTCTAAAGGCTCTCGGATTGTGGGAAAAGACTTCGAGCTCAAGACGGTTGAGTTCTAACGTATCAAAGGCGAATGCTTGAACCATTCGGACAGCTTCAGTGCCATAGCCTTTTTGGAAATGTTCTGGCCCATGAAGCGCAATGCGGAAGCTTGCCGTATGATTGATTGGATCAATATCCACAATCGCCGCATCCCCAATCATTTCTTGCGTGTCTAACAGACAAATGGCGAAATCTCGCCTGCTATCATCTTGTAAAAATCGGGTGTAGGCTGAACGAATTTCTTCTAGTGTGAACATTTTTCGTGTGCCAGTCATGTAAAGTGTTTCTGCATGCTGGCATCCTTTTTGAATCCCCGGATAATCCTGTTCTTCAATCGGTCTCAAAAATAAGCGGGTCATGACGGATCACCCTCCTCTATATATCGAGATATTTCAATTAAATTCAGATCAGGATCACGGATATAAACAGATTCAACCGGACCTAATGTGCCTGTGCGCCTGACTGGTCCCTCTTCAATAGGAATCACTAGCTTGCGAAGATGCAGCAGCAAACGGTCCATATCTAAATCGGTGATAAAGCACAAATCACTAGAGCCTGGAAGTGGATGAGCCGCTGCCCGCTCCTCTTCATGACCAGCTTCATGAAGATTGATCATCTGTAAACCAAAACGAAGCGTTTTACGGCCTTCTCCAAAGGTTTCTTCCTTCATTCCTAATACGTTTGTATAAAAGCGAATGGTGTCCTCTATATGTTGTACAGTCAACACGATATGATCAAGTCGTCGTATCATCAGTCTCTCCTCCAAGTATGATCATTGATTGAACTGATTTTATTATATCATTCCCTGAAGAGGATACCTTATTGAATCACGGTTTTATAACTCCAGCTTTGTAAGGACATTTCTTTTCCGCGCAATACCCTTTCATCAAACTCCACCCATCCATTTTTTCGGTAGAAATGACGGTTCGCTTCATTGTGTGTAATCAGCGTGAACAGGCCGCCGCCTTGTCGGGCGATAAAGGGAAAAAGACATTGCTTTAACATACGGCTTCCAAGTTTTTTTCCTTGCTGGTTTTTTGCGACGACAAGTGCTTCTAAATACCAAAAAGGCTTCTTTAAGGAAGAACACGCTTTTTTGGCCTCCTTTAACATACGAAACACATGCTGAATTGCCGGTATACCGCCAGTGAAGAGGAGCTTTAACCCGCCTGACAACACATAATCCATGAGACCTGGTTCAGGAAGACGTGGATGCTTTAACAGAGCGGCAGACACAATATGACCGTTCTTCACTCCGACTAAACAGATTTGATGCTGGAAATAAACCTTTGTGTTAACCAAATGCAGCTCGCGAGCGAAAGCAGAGCGCTTTGATACCTTTTCACATAATAAATCAAAAAATGAATAATCCCGAAACGAATCTTCTAACAGATCTGCCACTTCCGGCAGTTCGTCCTCTCTAGCAAGTCTGAAATGAACCATGTGCTGGTCCTCCTTTTTTTGAACAGATATAGATTATTGAACATGTGTTGATTATAATAAGAAGTAAACAATACGAACATCGGCAATGAATGATGACCTGTTCATAAATAGACAGCGTGTGCCTGATTGTTCAAAAATGGAGGGTATCTCATGCAGGATAGACGAACAATCAAAACAAAAAGAGCCATTCGGGAAAGCTTTCTTGAGCTATTAAAAGAAAAAGAAGTGCAGCAAATAACGGTATCAGAGCTCTCAAGAAAAGCAGATTTAGGCCGGGGAACCTTTTACTTGCACTATCAAGATGTGTTTGATTTATACGAACAGCTGGAGAAAGAACTATTCGATCAGCTTGGCGGGTTATATGATGAAACCTTTCCGAGTCAAGACCCTCTTGATATGCTTTCCTTTTTAAACAAAACGACAGAGTACTTGAAAGAGAATCAATATATGTTGACGTTATTTGTAAAACCCAATGGTCCAACGACCAACCAATTCAAAGCGTTTTTTAAAGAAAAAATCATGAAAGAGTGGCAGCTTGTAGAGCGGCCCATTACAGAGAAAGAACAAATTGAAGCTTCTTTTGTCGTGTCTGGTGTTGTTGGCGTACTTGAAGAATGGATTCATGAAGACATGTTAATTGATGCCGGAAAGCTAGCGCACAAATTATATGAGCTGCTCGTCAAAGTGGAGCATGAATCGTAAAAGGGAGAAAGCCATATAGCATTTGTCTTTCCTTTCTGATACAATCAATATAGAACATATGTACTTATTCAGGTGAGGAGTGATGAGATTGAGTCAGAAAAGGAAGCTGCTTTTTTATGGGGCAATGAGTATCGATGGCTATTTAGCGAGAGAGGATCATCGGCTCGATTGGTTAATAGGGACGGAAGGCGAAGAAGATACGAACTATGATGACTTTTATGCGTCAGTCGATACGCTGATCATGGGGCGCAATACATATGAACAGGTTCTTCAGCTGTCACCAGATGAGTTTCCTTATGAAGGAAAGACTTGTTATATCATGTCACGTACTTTACAAGACAGTCTGAAAGGAACTCACATCATTCGCGAAGATATCCTATCATTTGTGAAAAAATTAAAAAATGAAACAGGTCAGCATATCTGGATTGTAGGCGGCGGGGAGCTGCTTCAGTCTTTCATAAGAGAAGGATTGGTTGATGAGCTTTACCTTCAAATCGTACCTGTCATGATTGGGAGAGGCATTCCTCTGTTTTCCCCATCGAATATGGAATCCAAGTTTTCATTAAAAGAAGTACGACAATATAAGCAGATAGCTGAAATGCATTTTGTCTTAAAAGAAGAGGATCACTGACATGAGGTGGTCTTTTTTTTATGAAACAAACTCGTTGACAATAAAATATCCTAGTGTTAGGATAAATTTATCCTAGTTTTAGGATTTCTTGAAAAAGGAGTAGTTGCCATGGTGCAGCATGAACATGAATTAGACTTAAGGCTATTCCGCGTATGGATGAAAGCCTATCAAGCTCTTTTTACAAATATTCAAAAGGACATTGAACGTTATGATATCGGATTTGAAAACTTTCAGATCCTTGAATTGCTCTATAGTAAGGGGCCGCATCCCGTCCAAAAAATCAGCGACATCCTGTCAATCCCAAGTGGAAGCATGACTTATGTCGTGAACAAACTAGAAAAACAAGGGCTTGTGAAAAGGCAATGTGCCCCCTCTGATAAACGTGTATTTCATGTATTGTTGACGGAAAAAGGGAAGCAATTGTTTGACGACATTTTTCCTAAGCACACAGATGTCATTTCACAAAACCTATCCTTTATTGAAAAAGAAGAAAAAGAACAGCTCATTGAATTACTAAAAAAAGTCGGTTTAGGTGCAAAACAACTTCACGAAAAGGGGAAACAAGATGACACTCAGCTTTGATACATTGGTACGTGAAAGACGATCCGCATCAAATTTTTTGCCAAATATCTCGATTTCGAGAGAAGAACTTAACAGTATATTTGAAGAAGTCAAAATGGCACCATCTGCTTTTAACTTACAGCACACACAATATGTCGTCGTCCAAACAGAAGGTCTTAAAGAACAAGTAAGAGAAGCCGCGTTTGGACAATATAAAGTGCATTCCGCCTCAGCAGCGATTATTGTACTGGGAGACCCGAAGGCTTATCAGCAAGCGGGGAACATCTATGAAGGTCTGAAAATGCTTGGCATTTTAAACAAGCAGCAATACGAAGAAATGGTCAGAGAGACGATGAGCTTTTATGAAAAGAGAGGGGCGGATTTTCAGAAAGAAGAGGCAATCCGCAATGCTTCATTATCTGCGATGCTATTTATGCTCGCCGCCAAAAACAAGGGCTGGGATACGTGCCCAATGATCGGTTTTGACCCTGATGTCATGAAAAAGGTGTTAAACATCGAATCGGATTTGGTTCCTGTATTAATGATCACACTCGGAAAAGAAAAAGTAGAGAGCAGACAAGTGAGAGGCTACAGAAAGCCAGTCTCTGAATTCGTAACATACTTATAAGATAGGGGGTTCCACTCATGGAACTAGGGATTAGTACATTTGTAGAAACAACACCTGATTTTCAAACAGGAAAAACAGTCAGTCACGCACAGCGTATTCGAGAAGTAGTGGAAGAAATTATTTTAGCAGATCAAGTCGGTCTTGATGTATTTGGTGTAGGTGAGCATCATCGACAAGATTTCGCTGCATCGAATCCCGCTGTCGTCTTGGCGGCTGCGGCAACACAGACAAAGAATATCCGCCTGACAAGTGCAGTGACAGTTCTTTCATCAGCAGATCCTGTTCGTGTCTTTCAGGATTTTGCCACATTAGATGGACTATCAAACGGACGTGCAGAGATCATGGCAGGTCGTGGCTCATTTATTGAATCATTCCCACTGTTTGGCTATGATCTGAATGATTATGAAGAATTATTTGAAGAAAAGCTTGATTTGCTGCTCAAATTACAGCAGTCCGAGCGTGTCACATGGAGCGGAAAGCATCGCCCGGCTATTCAAGATGTCGGCGTATATCCAAGACCTGTTCAAGATCCGCTTCCAATTTGGATCGGCAGTGGGGGAAACCGTGAATCTGTCGTACGTGCTGGATTATTGGGATTGCCTTTAGTACTTGCCATTATTGGCGGAAGTCCTAGACAGTTCGCACCACTTGTTCAGCTGTACAAGCAAGCGGCAGTACACGCTGGACACGACCCAGAGAAATTAACCGTAGCATCCCATTCGCATGGATTTGTTGCACAAGAAACAGATCTTGCAGCAGACCAATTCTTCCCTTCCACACAGCATGTGATGAACACGTTAGCAAGAGAGAGAGGCTGGGGTCCATATACTCGTTCTACATTTGATGCAGCGAGAACGTTAGAAGGCGCGCTGTATGTAGGAGATCCAGATGCAGTGGCAGAGAAAGTGATTCACCTTAGAAAAAATGTAGGAATCACGCGTTTTATGCTTCATGTACCGGTTGGTTCAATGCCGCATGATCAAGTATTAAAAGCCATTGAGTTATTTGGAAAAGAAGTCGCTCCTAAAGTAAGAGAAGAGGTTGACCGCTGGGAAGCAGAGCAAGCATAACGAAAAAGGTCGATCAAGTGAATAGGCTTGATCGACCTTTTTGATGCTTAAGGATCAATGACACAAGGTTTCACTGTAGGACATGAAGCAGCAGAAGCAAGTGGTGTGGTCGTCAAGGTGAAGAGGAAAACAAGTTGAAAACAGATGAGCCATTTTTTCATGAAATCACCTCCGTTCACAATTGTTTGACGGAATGAGATGAGGATAAAAGCATAGAAGTATAGAACACTCTCTATCCAACATAAGACAATCATATCATAATTTTCAAAAAAGTGAAAAAATAACTTATAAAAGAACTAAATTATGGTATGGTTAATATGTTCAACAAAAAAAGGGAGGGATTTTTTATGAAAAAGGTCATGTCTTCTGTTTTGGTTGGAGCAATTGTCTTAACGGGTGCTGGGGTCACAACTGCTCCGGTGGAAGCAAAGGAACAAACAAAAAGTGAAATAACGGTTCAGGCAAGTCGAACTGTCTCAGAAACAAGAACGTATACGACATCGAACATCCCATCAAGTATTACATATGCAAAGGATGGCTGGGTCGGTATTTTAAAACAATCGTCTATTGAAGAATTAGGATTAGGCAAATACAGAGTCACATATACTGGAACGGTTGTACGTGATCCGGGATTTAATTAAATAAACGAAAAGCTGACAGGTGGACAAGCCTGTCAGCTTTTTTATTGAGGATAATAAAGAATCATTTGCAGCCGGACCATTTGCTCTCCGGTTTGTTTATACGTATGCGTACGGTCTGCTTTAAAACGAATGGAGTCGCCAGTTTTTAAGCTGTACTGTTCATCTCCAATGGATATATCAAGCGCTCCCTCAAAAACGGTAATCAATTCCTCTGTCCCGCCAATGTGTTCATTTGCATGCAGCGACCCGCCAGGATCAATTTCTACTCGGTACACTTCAAATTTCCCTCGGTCATCAAAAGGAAAAGTCGTATACACGCGATATCGCCCATCATCTTCCTTTAAAATCTGTGCATCCTCATTGCGTACTACTTTGATTTCAGGCTGTGGTGCGTGAATGAGCTCACTAAAAGATACCTTTAATCCGTTGGCGATTTTCCACAAAGTCGTAATGGTGGGGGTTGATTCTCCTCTTTCAATTTGTCCAATCATGGTTTTGCTGACACCAGTTAATTCTGCCATCTTTTCAAGGCTTAATTTCTTTTGGTCTCTAAGAAGCCTCACATTTTTAGAAATAATCGATTGTACATCTTCCATGAAAAAAACTCCTTTCTCTATTTACTTTATAAAGACCAAACGTTACAATAAAGCGTAACATACGCAATAAAGTAATTAAAGTCTTAATAACGTATAAGGGAGGCGGCAACTATGATTCTTTCTATGTTGATCTATGCTTTTGTGAGCAGCTTTACCCCAGGACCAAATAACATCATGGCCATGGTCTTTACGAATAAATATGGGGTCAAGCAAACATTTCGATTTTGTTTAGGTGTGGGTATTGGATTTCTCGTTATTTTGTGTTTGAGTTGCTTCTTTAATATCATACTTTATCAAGTGATGCCGAAAATAGGCTGGGTCATGGCGTTCATCGGGGCTGCATACATGATTTATTTAGCGGTCAAAATCATGAAAAGTAAAGGCGGGGATGACGAAACACTTGATCGTTACAATCATTTTGTCCCTGGTATGATGCTGCAATTTATCAACCCGAAAGCGATCTTGTATGGATTGACTGTGATTTCAACATTTGTTTTACCATATGGACAATCTCATATGCAGTATGTCATATGGACGCTGATTCTCGCACTTATTGGATTTCTCGGTACATTCAGCTGGAGCTTATTTGGCTCTTTGTATAAGCGCTTTTTGACTGCTTACGAAAGACCGTTCCAGTATGTCATGGGGCTGCTTCTGATATACAGTGCGGTTTCAATGGTATGGGGCTATGTGATGTAAGGTGTCAGAAGCTTGGCCGCTGCCTGCCCATCACAACAGTATTGTAATAAAGTCCATCTGCCAGACGTTTATCATTTTTTAATATCCCTTCAATCAGAAAGCCATGGTGCTCATATAAGCGAATGGCTTTTTGGTTCGTTTCCAGCACTTGAAGTGACATCTTCTGGATGCCTTGCTGATCAGCCCAGTCAATAGAAGCGGCTAATAGCTCTTTGCCAATGTGATAGCCCCAAGCATCCTTTTGAATGGCGACGCCAAAAGTCACTTTGTGAGCAGAGCGTTTGAGTGAATGTCCTTCACATCTGGAGAAACCAACAATTTCTCCTTCAATATCAGCGACCAAAAATAAATGCCTGCTTTGTTTGGTATCCTCTTGAATCAACACCTCAAAATCTTTTTCATGAAGAAAGGCTTCGCCTGGTTCACGGTCTAAATATTCTGTTTCACCATCAATTTTCAGTCTGAGCGCTGATAACTGCTTGGCATCGCCGATTGCAGCAGACCGAATACAGTAGGTCAAGTCACGAACGGTGAATAAGTTTTCAGCGATAATCATAGAACACCAACCTTTCTTTTCGTTATGTCTATCATACCTGAAACGTGTACATATCAGGTGGAAGTTTTAAAGCCTGTCTTATAGATCATAATTTTTTAATCCAGCTGGCTTTGGCTGGATTCTCATGATTTAGACTGAGAACTTAAATAAGCTTCTCTCACAACTGTTAAAAAGTGCTCAGCGACGGTTGACGTTTCATCTTGTCTCCATGAAACATATAAATTTACTTTTGGCGTAGTTTCTTGGATTTTTCTATAAACAACCCCTGAGCGTTTTACGCTTTCTACTGAGGATGGGACGACAGAGATTCCCATTCCTGCAGCAACTAAATTCACAATCGTATGCATTTGAATAGCTTCCTGAACTACGTTTAAACTTATGCTATTTTCCCAAAAGTAGCTGATAATTAAATCATAAAATGCTGCACCTAGATGACGTGGAAACATGATAAATGGTTCATTGGCTAATAAATGAATTGGAACTTTGGAAAATGAAGCTAAAGGATGATTTTCTGGCAAAACCAAGCTTAATGATTCCTCACAACAAATTTCTGAGGTAAGTATCTTATTATTTTGGTTAGAACGAATAAATCCAATTTGAATTTCTTTCTTATATAGTGCCTTTAACTGCTGTTCTGTAGCCATTTCACATAAGACAAGATGGATATTAGGGAAACTTTCTCGAAACCTTTTAATAATATCAATCACAATATCAGTAGAATCAACGAAACCGATCGTTAAATGACCTATTCTTCCGTCATCTGCAAGTTGTGTTGCGTTAATCGTTCTATCTACTTGAAGGAGCGTACGACGGGCTTCTTCTAAAAATACTCTCCCCGCATCTGAAAGTTCAACCTGTCTTCTCGTTCTATGAAAAAGCGTAACACCTAACTCTTCTTCTAATTTTCGGATTTCTTGACTTAATGGAGGCTGTGCCATTTTAAGACGTTCAGCTGCCCGGCTAAAATTTAGTTCTTCAGCAACCATTATAAAATAACGTATTTGTCTCAGATCCATTTTTAAGCCCCCCTATTTCATACTTGCTTATTGTGTAAAATGATTTCAAAGGATTGTGATCAAACAGTTTTGCGCTTTTTTAATGGAAATATTTTAATTATATAAAATATATATATAATTATCTGAATATATATATTATACATATTAATACCCTCTTTTTATAATGAAAGTATTCTTTCAAAGGAGGACATTGTTATGGAGTATAGTAAACTTGGAAATAGTGGATTAACAATTAGTAAACTCGCATACGGAAATTGGATTAATCATGGTGGTAAGATAAATGAGGAAACTGCCCATGATTGTGTGAAAGCTGCTCTTGATGTGGGTATTACGACGTTTGATACTGCCGATGTTTATTCAGACACCAAGGCTGAAGAGATACTAGGCAGGTCTTTAAAAGGGATTCGTCGGGAGAGCATTGAACTATGTACAAAAGTATGTCATCCAACCGGTACTGGGAAAAACGATAGAGGATTATCACGCAAGCATATTTTGGAAAACTGTCATGCCTCTTTGCGGCGTTTACAAACGGATTATATTGATATTTACTATGCACACAGGTTTGATCCAACTACACCTCTGGAAGAAACGATGTTAGCTTTCGCAGATCTAGTAAGACAGGGTAAAGTGAACTATATTGGTGTAAGTGAGTGGACAGCAGAACAAATTACTCGAGGGGCAGCGCTTGCACGAGAGCTAAATGTCCCCCTAATCGCCAGCCAACCTCAATACTCCATGTTATGGAGAATCATTGAAAGTGATGTAATACCGACCTGCCAGCGTGAAGGACTTGGCCAGGTAGTATGGTCGCCTTTGGCCCAGGGAGTCCTCACTGGAAAGTATCTCCCAGGAAAATCACTTCCGACTAATTCGCGTGCTAACTCAACTGCTGGAAAACCTTTTTTTAAAAACCTTGCTCAACGCTGGATGAATAATAACACCTTAGAGGCGATCCAAAAGCTTAAGCCCGTCGCACAAAAGGTTGATCTTACTCTCGCTCAGCTTGCGATAGCATGGGTACTGCAAAATCAGAACGTTTCTGCAGCAATTATCGGTGCTTCTAGTCCAGAACAGGTGAGGGAGAATGCTTTAGCATCTGAGGTGAAAATTGAAACTGAGATGATGAATCAAATTGACGAAATTCTAGGTGATCTGGTCGAGTACGATCAGAGTAAAACAGGTTAAAGCTTTTAAGTCTATCTTATAGATCATTATTTTTTAATCCAGCCGACCTTGGCTGGATTTTTATGTTGCTGTAGTTTCTTGGATCGCACATTCAGATGTTTTGTATCTGTCAAAAAGGCTAAATGAATAGTATCAAACGTGGAGGTGGAACAAATGAGTGAAGAAAAAGGACATATGGATAAAGCGAAAGGAAAAACAAATCAAGCCAAAGGTCAATTGAAGGAGAAGCTTGGCGAAGCAACAGATCATCAAAACCTGAAAGCAGAAGGGAAAAAGGATCAAGCCAAAGGAAAGCTTCAAGATAAAAAAGGGGATTTGAAAAATCACCTGAACGAGTAAATTCGAAAACATGACACTGCTTCATGTCTCCATCATGACATGTCTTTCATCAATAAAATGAATAGATGTGTGAAAAGAATTGATTATACGCGCTCGCTATCATCATGTAGACTGAAAACAGAAGACATGATCAAGGGAGATGGATGAGATGAAGCAAGTGTGGGAGAAAGTTGACGAGTATATCACAGACAAGTTGATTCCTAAAGATGATGTTTTGGAGCAAGCTCTTACTCATAATAAGGAAGCAGGCCTGCCAGAAATTGATGTGTCACCAGCTCAAGGGAAAATGCTATATTTATTAGCAAAAACCAAGAATGCAAAGCGCATTTTAGAGATCGGGACACTCGGTGGATACAGTACCATTTGGTTGGCGCGTGCTCTTGAAGAGGATGGAGAACTCATCACATTAGAGGCTGTCAGCCACCATGTACAGATTGCGCAGCAAAACATCAGCAGAGCGGGCTTATCGGAACGAGTGAGCATTTTGCAAGGAAAGGCATTGGATACGCTATCTCAGTTAAAAGAGAGGGCTGTGCTTCCATTCGATTTGATTTTCATTGATGCAGATAAACCGAACAACCCGAATTATCTAAAGTGGGCGTTACACTTCTCGAAAAAGGGAACAGTCATTATTGCAGACAATGTCGTCAGAAATGGAGCAGTCCTTCATGACTCTGATGGGGATGAGCGAGTGCAAGGAACTCGTGAATTTTTCAATTTACTCAAACAAGAGTCAAGAATAGAGGCTACAGCCATTCAAACTGTTGGTGAAAAGGGTTACGATGGATTTGTATACGGAATCGTAAAATGAAACAAAGCTTAACCACATGCGGTTAAGCTTTTTCTTTTAGAAAAACCATCTGGCAGTCCCCATCAGCATGACGCCTACAAGAACAGTAAGTGACAAGCTCTTTGTCCAAACAGCGATTACGACGGTCGGAACCAAGACAGCAAGGTACATCCAGTGAATGGTAACGCCCGTTGTAGTATGAATGAACAAATGCTCTGCAATCAAAGCCGTAAAGATACAAATCGGAATAAACGATAACCATTTAAGCATCACTTCAGGCAGCTCGATACTTCGTACAAATATAAAGGGAACGACCCTTGGAATAACGGTGACAATCATACAGCCGAGAATGAGCCACATCATAAAACCGCTGATCATTTATCTGTCACCACCCCAATGGTTGCGACAATCATGGTGGCTAACAGAACAGCCACGTGTGAGGGAACAAAATGAAGCAGGAGAAACATCGCAACGACCATATACAAAACAAGTGACAGGCGATGGGTTAACTTACTTTTAGGCACAGTTTGCAAAGAAAGAACCAACAGTGCAACAAACATAGCGGAAAGAGCAAAATCAAGACCAAGTGCTTCAGGATTTGAAATCCAGTGTCCAAAAATGCCGCCAAGTACACAGGCAGCAATCCAGCATAAATAAGCCGTTATGTTCAGCCCGTGCATCCACCGGTTATTCAGCTTTCCATGCTGAGCTAATTTATTCATGGCTACGCCAAAGGATTCATCAGTCAGCAATAGACCGAATCCAATATTTTGTTTTAAAGAGTAGCGTGTAAAATGAGGAGCCAGCGTCAGGCTTAGCAATAAATGACGCAGATTCACAATAAATGTAGTGAGAATAATAGCGGAAAGGGGACTCCCCGTAACAAGCAGTGCGCAGATAATAAACTGTGAAGCACCTGCGTAAATAAAGATTGATAGAAGCGCAATGTCCCATAAGCTCAACTGTGCGCTAATTCCAACAATTCCAAAGGCAAACCCTATACTCATATAACCAAGCAGGGTTGGCACACAATCTTTTATTCCCTCGAGAAATGGTTCATGTTCCGTGGTGGGAATCTGTTTTCTAGCTTCAATATCCAACGACCTCTACTCCTTTTCTGCGTGGCCACCTATAGTTTTACTTACTATATGAAAACGAATTTAGCATGTCAATAGCCGCTTATCTTCTATTATATGAAGAAAAAAGGTGCAAAAAGGATTGAAGTCAACCAGAATTTGTTATAAAGTATCAGAAAATAAAAATAATTGGAGTGACGACAAATGCTGTGGAAACCTTTGTTTGAACATGATGTTCCAAATGCCCTCCGTCCATAACGGAGAGTGATCTCCGTTTGTGGATATGGTACTCAAAATATCCAAACGGAGGGAAAATGATGAATGAAAAATATATAGGCGCCCTTTACCTAGCAATCGCAGCAAGTATTTGGGGCGGCATGTACGTTGTTGTCAAAGTAACAGTAGCGGTTGTCCCACCACTTGAGCTCGTCTGGATGAGATATGCTGTAGCAGGAGTCGTTTTGGTGTTCACCATTTGGCGCTTGGGCTATTCCTTTCGATTAGATAAAAAAGATATCCCGTTTATGGTTTTGATTGGGCTGATTGGAAATTTCCTTTCAATCGTGACCCAAGAAATGGGGACGATGTATACCTCTGCACAAATGGGGGCTGTTATTACATCTGCAACTCCTGCGTTTATGGTGCTGTTTGCTTTCTTTCTATTAAAAGAAGCCATGACTGTTCGAAAGTGCGCATCCATCTTGCTTGCTACAGCAGGTGTATGGCTCATGATTGGACCAGTTGCAGTACAGACAGATGAATTTGTTGGTGGTCTTTCATTGGTCTTCGCTGCTTTAACATGGGCGCTGATGTCTGTTTTGCTCAAACGTGTTCCAGGAAAGTACCCTCAGGTGGTGACAACCACATATGCGATCATCATTGCATTCATTGTTTTAACACCGCCTGTATTATTTCGTTTACCTCACCTAGATGTGGAACAGATAGCAAGGCCTGAGATTTGGGGCGGTATTCTATATCTAGGCATCATCTCAACAGCTCTAGCATTCTTTTTATGGAATAGAGGGCTTCAATTAATGGATGCCTCAAGCGGCGGTTTGTTCTTTTTCTTTCAACCGATCGTAGGTGCCGTTCTGGGCTGGATGCTTTTGGGAGAAGAAATGGGATTACGCTCATTCATTGGCATTCTATGTATCTTTGCAGGTGTCTATACTGTACTGCGTCAAAAGGAATAAAAGAAGATGTCCCTTGTAATAGGGGCATCTTCTTTATAAATGAGAGATTGAGAGAGGATGGAGGGAACTAGGATGATACAATTTCCACAATTACAAAAAGGACAAACGATTGGTGTCACAGCACCTTCCTCAGGTGTACAGCCATCATTGCATGACATGTTTCAGCTCTCATGCGAACGAATGAAAAAAAGAGGCTATGATGTCATATGTGGAGAGACGGTCTGGAAGCAGGAAAAGGCGAAATCTGCCCCTGCCGTAGAACGAGCAAAGGAGCTTCAGTACATGATGACATGTGATGAGATTGATCATATCATCCCGCCATGGGGAGGGCAGCTGCTTATGGAAGTGCTAGAGCACCTTGATTTCTCATCGATGCAAAAAAAGTGGATTCTTGGTTATTCAGATACTAGTGCTCTCCTGCTCGCGTTGACATTCAAAACAGGTATTGCTACTGCGCATGGGCCGAATCTAGTAGATCTTCAGGGAGAAGAGCTTGATCAAACGACTGTCATGTGGGAAGAAGTACTTTCAACAAAAGGGGAAATGGACATCAGCCAATATTCTTCATCAATGTATCAAAAGGAATGGCAGTTTGACAATCCGATTGAACATGTTTTTCATTTAACAGAACCGACCGCATGGCAAACGGTTGATCGACAAGAAAAGATGGTAAAGGGGAGACTGATGGGCGGCTGTATTGATGTCATTCGCCACTTAGCGGGGACGCCTTTTGGAGACGTCAAAGCTTTTCAAAAAACATTCTTAAAGGATGAACCAATTCTCTGGTATTTTGAAAACTGCGAATTAAATGCTGCAAGCGTGAAGAGATCGCTCGTTCAATTAAAACTAGCAGGATGGTTTGATCACTGTTCAGGTATTATGTTTGGGCGAAGTGCAGTAGATGTGCCTGTGGAAGGGTATCAGTATCAGGATGTATATGAAGAATTACAAAAGGAATTACAAATCCCTATTTTTTACGATATAGATTGTGGACATGTACCGCCGCAAATGACGCTGATTAATGGCGCATATGCAGAAGTGCAGCTGCAACCTCAAGGCAAAGCGGTCCTAAAGCAAGCATTTTTATCATAAGAAAAGGAAAGGGGAAGCCCTTTCCTTCATATAACACTACATTCCTGTGGTTTCTTCACCTGCTTTTGGAACTTCCCAAGCAGACTCACGGAATACTTTCTCCCATTTCGATACGACAATACATGCAACGGCATGACCTGGAACGTTCACACCAGTTCGTGCCATATCCATAATTCGATCAACTCCGGCGATAATGGCGACGCCTTCTGCTGGAAGACCTACTGCATGGGCAGTTGCCAAAAGAACGACGAGTGAACCGGATGGCACCGCTGCAATCCCTTTACTCGTTAACACAAGAACAAGCATCATCAAAAGCTGCTGTGACAAACTCATGTCGACACCAAACGCTTGTGCAAGGAACACACAGGAAACCGATAAATATAAACTGGAGCCATCACAATTGAGAGAAAGACCAGATGGAATGACAAAGGAGACAATTCTTTTTGGACATCCGTATTTTTCCATTCTTGACATAAGCTGAGGAAGGACAGTTTCTGTACTTGTAGTAGAGAAGGCAACCAAGAACAAATCCCAAATCATTTTTAAAACTTCGAAGTAATTAAAACGGAAGATCAGTGCGACTAGAGGGAACAAAGCAAAGAGAATAATGAATAATCCTAAAAATACAGTCCCAACAAGTTTCATCATCGGGATTAATAACACAATGCCATATTGACCAACAGAAGCAGCCATTAATGCAAGTACTCCAATAGGTGCTGTCACCATGACCATCTGCGTTAGCTTAAACATAATTTGTGCCACTGATTCAAAGAAGTTGAGAACAGGAGCGGATGCCTTACCGATACCGCTTGCCGCTACACCAAATAATATGGCGAAGAAAATGACAGCAAGTAAATCATTTTGAGCCATGACATCGACGATATTCGTTGGAATGATATCGAGTACCATTTGTTTAAAGTCGACGACTTTTTGCGTATAACCGTCTAATTCACCAATATCTTTCTTAGCTAATTTAGAGAAATCAAGGCCAACGCCTGGTTTAAGAACATTAGCCAGCAATAGACCAATTCCTAGAACGATGGTTGTGATAACCTCAAACCAAATGATCGTCTTTAATCCTAGGCTGCCCATTTTCTTCATACCACCACTGCCAGCTGCACCAATAACAATGGTAGAGAAAACGATAGGAACAACGATCATTTTAATCAATCTGATGAATCCATCCCCAATTGGCCTGAGGGCCATCCCGAAGTCAGGAAAGAAATGGCCGATAAGAGCTCCTATCACCAAAGCGATCATGATTTGAAAAGCGACGAACTTTTTCATCATCTCCTACCCCCTTTAATTGCTTGGAAAATTTTAAGAATTTTCCAATAAATAAAAATTCTATGTGACCATGTTTTGTCCTCCTTTGGATTTAGAAAGATTTTATTTAAGAATCATTAGAATTATGAAGAAAGAGAAGAAAATAGGGCTATCGCATCTCTAGTTATCTAAGAAAAAACCACTTCTTAAAAAACATGAAACTTTTTTAGAAAAATGTATTGACCCTTTTATATGATCCATGGTATATTTTTATTCGTCGCTGATGACGTATTTGAAACAAAGACATTCAAACACATGCGGCAAACAAATTTTAAAAAGATGTTGACTTGATAAAAACGATATGTTAAGATAATTAAGTCGCCTGATTAAGCGCCCGTAGCTCAATTGGATAGAGCGTTTGACTACGGATCAAAAGGTTAGGGGTTCGACTCCTCTCGGGCGCGCCAATACAAATCACGCGGGTGTAGTTTAGTGGTAAAACCTCAGCCTTCCAAGCTGATGTCGTGAGTTCGATTCTCATCACCCGCTCCATTTTTTAAATATGATCTTTGAAAACTAAACAAGACAAAACGTACCTGTTAATTCGAGTTTTTATAAAAAATCCTATGTAATATCATAGGTAGTCAGTCAAACGCTGACGAGGCAGGAGATGATCACATGCTAAGTTCGCTACATCGTGTAGCAACGCATGTGTGATATGCATCCTGCATACCTCGGAGAGTTTGATCCTGGCTCAGGACGAACGCTGGCGGCGTGCCTAATACATGCAAGTCGAGCGAACAGAAGGGAGCTTGCTCCCGGATGTTAGCGGCGGACGGGTGAGTAACACGTGGGTAACCTGCCTGTAAGACTGGGATAACTCCGGGAAACCGGAGCTAATACCGGATAGTTCCTTGAACCGCATGGTTCAAGGATGAAAGACGGTTTCGGCTGTCACTTACAGATGGACCCGCGGCGCATTAGCTAGTTGGTGGGGTAATGGCTCACCAAGGCGACGATGCGTAGCCGACCTGAGAGGGTGATCGGCCACACTGGGACTGAGACACGGCCCAGACTCCTACGGGAGGCAGCAGTAGGGAATCTTCCGCAATGGACGAAAGTCTGACGGAGCAACGCCGCGTGAGTGATGAAGGTTTTCGGATCGTAAAGCTCTGTTGTTAGGGAAGAACAAGTGCGAGAGTAACTGCTCGCACCTTGACGGTACCTAACCAGAAAGCCACGGCTAACTACGTGCCAGCAGCCGCGGTAATACGTAGGTGGCAAGCGTTGTCCGGAATTATTGGGCGTAAAGGGCTCGCAGGCGGTTTCTTAAGTCTGATGTGAAAGCCCCCGGCTCAACCGGGGAGGGTCATTGGAAACTGGGAAACTTGAGTGCAGAAGAGGAGAGTGGAATTCCACGTGTAGCGGTGAAATGCGTAGAGATGTGGAGGAACACCAGTGGCGAAGGCGACTCTCTGGTCTGTAACTGACGCTGAGGAGCGAAAGCGTGGGGAGCGAACAGGATTAGATACCCTGGTAGTCCACGCCGTAAACGATGAGTGCTAAGTGTTAGGGGGTTTCCGCCCCTTAGTGCTGCAGCTAACGCATTAAGCACTCCGCCTGGGGAGTACGGTCGCAAGACTGAAACTCAAAGGAATTGACGGGGGCCCGCACAAGCGGTGGAGCATGTGGTTTAATTCGAAGCAACGCGAAGAACCTTACCAGGTCTTGACATCCTCTGACAACCCTAGAGATAGGGCTTTCCCTTCGGGGACAGAGTGACAGGTGGTGCATGGTTGTCGTCAGCTCGTGTCGTGAGATGTTGGGTTAAGTCCCGCAACGAGCGCAACCCTTGATCTTAGTTGCCAGCATTTAGTTGGGCACTCTAAGGTGACTGCCGGTGACAAACCGGAGGAAGGTGGGGATGACGTCAAATCATCATGCCCCTTATGACCTGGGCTACACACGTGCTACAATGGACAGAACAAAGGGCTGCGAGACCGCAAGGTTTAGCCAATCCCATAAATCTGTTCTCAGTTCGGATCGCAGTCTGCAACTCGACTGCGTGAAGCTGGAATCGCTAGTAATCGCGGATCAGCATGCCGCGGTGAATACGTTCCCGGGCCTTGTACACACCGCCCGTCACACCACGAGAGTTTGCAACACCCGAAGTCGGTGAGGTAACCTTTATGGAGCCAGCCGCCGAAGGTGGGGCAGATGATTGGGGTGAAGTCGTAACAAGGTAGCCGTATCGGAAGGTGCGGCTGGATCACCTCCTTTCTAAGGATATATGGAGCAGTGTGCGTTTTCGTCTTGTTTAGTTTTGAAGGATCATTCCTTCAAGACATGTCTCTAGCGAGACAGGATTGTTCTTTGAAAACTAGATAACAATAAGTAATACATTCACATTGAATGCAATGCAAAGTTCATCACACATAGTGATTCTTTCTAAAGTAAGAAATGGTTAAGTTAGAAAGGGCGCACGGTGGATGCCTTGGCACTAGGAGCCGATGAAGGACGGGACGAACACCGATATGCTTCGGGGAGCTGTAAGCAAGCTTTGATCCGGAGATTTCCGAATGGGGAAACCCACTGCTCGTAATGGAGTAGTATCCATACTTGAATACATAGAGTATGAGAAGGCATACCCGGGGAACTGAAACATCTAAGTACCCGGAGGAAGAGAAAGCAAATGCGATTCCCTGAGTAGCGGCGAGCGAAACGGGAACAGCCCAAACCAAGAGGCTTGCCTCTTGGGGTTGTAGGACACTCTATACGGAGTTACAAAGGAACGATATAAGCGAAGAGGTCTGGAAAGGCCCGCCAAAGAAGGTAACAGCCCTGTAACTGAAATGTTGTTCTCTCCAGAGTGGATCCTGAGTACGGCGGAACACGTGAAATTCCGTCGGAATCCGGGAGGACCATCTCCCAAGGCTAAATACTCCCTAGTGACCGATAGTGAACCAGTACCGTGAGGGAAAGGTGAAAAGCACCCCGGAAGGGGAGTGAAATAGATCCTGAAACCGTGTGCCTACAAGTAGTCAGAGCCCGTTAAAGGGTGATGGCGTGCCTTTTGTAGAATGAACCGGCGAGTTACGATCCCGTGCAAGGTTAAGCAGAAGATGCGGAGCCGCAGCGAAAGCGAGTCTGAATAGGGCGCATGAGTACGTGGTCGTAGACCCGAAACCAGGTGATCTACCCATGTCCAGGGTGAAGTTCAGGTAACACTGAATGGAGGCCCGAACCCACGCACGTTGAAAAGTGCGGGGATGAGGTGTGGGTAGGGGTGAAATGCCAATCGAACCTGGAGATAGCTGGTTCTCTCCGAAATAGCTTTAGGGCTAGCCTCAAGGTAAGAGTCTCGGAGGTAGAGCACTGATTGGACTAGGGGCCCCTACCGGGTTACCGAATTCAGTCAAACTCCGAATGCCGATGACTTATCCTTGGGAGTCAGACTGCGAGTGATAAGATCCGTAGTCGAAAGGGAAACAGCCCAGACCGCCAGCTAAGGTCCCAAAGTATACGTTAAGTGGAAAAGGATGTGGAGTTGCTTAGACAACCAGGATGTTGGCTTAGAAGCAGCCACCATTTAAAGAGTGCGTAATAGCTCACTGGTCGAGTGACTCTGCGCCGAAAATGTACCGGGGCTAAACGTATCACCGAAGCTGCGGACTGTTCTTACGAACAGTGGTAGGAGAGCGTTCTAAGTGCTGTGAAGTCAGACCGGAAGGACTGGTGGAGCGCTTAGAAGTGAGAATGCCGGTATGAGTAGCGAAAGACGGGTGAGAATCCCGTCCACCGAATGCCTAAGGTTTCCTGAGGAAGGCTCGTCCGCTCAGGGTTAGTCGGGACCTAAGCCGAGGCCGAAAGGCGTAGGCGATGGACAACAGGTTGATATTCCTGTACCACCTCCTCACCATTTGAGCAATGGGGGGACGCAGGAGGATAGGGTAAGCGCGGTATTGGATATCCGCGTCCAAGCAGTTAGGCTGGGAAATAGGCAAATCCGTTTCCCGTGAAGGCTGAGCTGTGATGGCGAGCGAAATTTAGTAGCGAAGTTCCTGATTCCACACTGCCAAGAAAAGCCTCTAGCGAGGTGAGAGGTGCCCGTACCGCAAACCGACACAGGTAGGCGAGGAGAGAATCCTAAGGTGATCGAGAGAACTCTCGTTAAGGAACTCGGCAAAATGACCCCGTAACTTCGGGAGAAGGGGTGCTTCTTAGGGTGTTAAAGCCCCGAGAAGCCGCAGTGAATAGGCCCAGGCGACTGTTTAGCAAAAACACAGGTCTCTGCGAAGCCGTAAGGCGAAGTATAGGGGCTGACGCCTGCCCGGTGCTGGAAGGTTAAGAGGAGCGCTTAGCGTAAGCGAAGGTGCGAATTGAAGCCCCAGTAAACGGCGGCCGTAACTATAACGGTCCTAAGGTAGCGAAATTCCTTGTCGGGTAAGTTCCGACCCGCACGAAAGGCGCAACGATCTGGGCACTGTCTCAACGAGAGACTCGGTGAAATTATAGTACCTGTGAAGATGCAGGTTACCCGCGACAGGACGGAAAGACCCCGTGGAGCTTTACTGCAGCCTGATATTGAATGTTGGTACAGCTTGTACAGGATAGGTAGGAGCCTTGGAAACCGGAGCGCTAGCTTCGGTGGAGGCATCGGTGGGATACTACCCTGGCTGTATTGACCTTCTAACCCGCTGCCCTTATCGGGCAGGGAGACAGTGTCAGGTGGGCAGTTTGACTGGGGCGGTCGCCTCCTAAAATGTAACGGAGGCGCCCAAAGGTTCCCTCAGAATGGTTGGAAATCATTCGCAGAGTGTAAAGGCACAAGGGAGCTTGACTGCGAGACCTACAAGTCGAGCAGGGACGAAAGTCGGGCTTAGTGATCCGGTGGTTCCGCATGGAAGGGCCATCGCTCAACGGATAAAAGCTACCCCGGGGATAACAGGCTTATCTCCCCCAAGAGTCCACATCGACGGGGAGGTTTGGCACCTCGATGTCGGCTCATCGCATCCTGGGGCTGTAGTCGGTCCCAAGGGTTGGGCTGTTCGCCCATTAAAGCGGTACGCGAGCTGGGTTCAGAACGTCGTGAGACAGTTCGGTCCCTATCCGTCGCGGGCGCAGGAAATTTGAGAGGAGCTGTCCTTAGTACGAGAGGACCGGGATGGACGCACCGCTGGTGTACCAGTTGTTCTGCCAAGGGCATCGCTGGGTAGCTATGTGCGGACGGGATAAGTGCTGAAAGCATCTAAGCATGAAGCCCCCCTCAAGATGAGATTTCCCATTCCGCAAGGAAGTAAGATCCCTGAAAGATGATCAGGTTGATAGGTCTGAGGTGGAAGCGTGGTGACACGTGGAGCTGACAGATACTAATAGATCGAGGACTTAACCTATATTCTATTGTGAAGTTTGAACATTGTTATCTAGTTTTGAGAGAACATTCTCTCCATCAGGTTTGGTGGCGATAGCGAAGAGGTCACACCCGTTCCCATACCGAACACGGAAGTTAAGCTCTTCAGCGCCGATGGTAGTTGGGGGTCTCCCCCTGTGAGAGTAGGACGCCGCCAAGCTTGTTAAATTTATATCGTCGCGGGGTGGAGCAGTTCGGTAGCTCGTCGGGCTCATAACCCGAAGGTCGCAGGTTCAAATCCTGCCCCCGCAACCAAATTATTTTATATACCAATGGGAGTGCTCATTGAGTGCAACCAAAATGGTCCGGTAGTTCAGTTGGTTAGAATGCCTGCCTGTCACGCAGGAGGTCGCGGGTTCGAGTCCCGTCCGGACCGCCATTTTTATGACTTGTAAACGAAAACGTATAGTTTCGTTTTTTTTTATGTCTTTTTCTTTTCATACGTATCCAAGATACATTGAATGGGTTTGTGTTTGGCTACACGTTATGTAAAAAAAAGATAGATCACTTCAACCCAGCCTGGTTTTTTCATACCAGGCTTTCTTTATATCATTTTTAATTGAAACTGAAACTCATATTGGCTTACACTAATATTAATTATGTCTGACATCGTGTCTATTCAATCAATTGATTGCATGAAGGGGCTGTCTTTTTATGGATGAATTTGATCTTATTCGCCGAATTACACCAAAAGAAACACATCAGCGTTCTTTAATTATGGGCATCGGAGATGATGCAAGTGTTTATCAACCTCATTCACATTGTGAAGAGGTCGTTTGTGTTGATACAATGGTGGAGCATGTCCATTTTCGCTTTGATTTTTCCACACCTTTTGAGATTGGCTTTAAAGCACTAGCGGTCAATGTCAGTGATATCGCCGCAATGGGAGGAACCCCAAAGTATTATCTTGTATCAATTGCGATTCCGCCTCATGGTGATGAGACGGTCGTTTCAGCTCTTTACGAGGGAATGAAAGCACTCGCTGATACTTATCAAATGGATTTGATTGGTGGAGATACGGTGGCCACTCGCAGTGACTTTGTCATTACAGTAACGGTCATTGGCGAAGTACCAAAGGGAAAAGCTTGTTATCGTCACAGTGCTCAGACAGGAGACGTCGTCTTTGTGACAGGTGAGCTGGGTTCATCAGCTGCGGGCTTATCACTTTTAATGAACGAAGTAGCCCCTTCCAAGGCAGTCGACACAGCCTTTTTTCTTGAGCGTCATAAAAAGCCTCAGCCACACATTGCTGCTGGTCTCATTTGCTCAAGCTTCCCGAGGGTCGCCTTGAATGATGTGAGTGATGGATTAGCGAGTGAGCTGAATGAGATAGCCGAAGCGAGTCATGTGACGATAGAAATAGAAACAAACAAGCTCCCCATACATCCAGATTTACCAGTGCTGCGTAAAGACTGGCTGGAATGGGTGTTATTTGGCGGGGAAGACTTTGTATTAACTGGTACGATTCCAGAGGCTGATTGGGAAAGCTTTGAAATGCAATGCAGAAAAGAACACATTTACATCACCCGTATTGGACAAGTCAAAGGTGGCCAAACAGCAAGCGTTCTATTAAAAGACAATGAACAGCAAACAATGTTAACGAAAAAAGGATATAATCATTTTAAGAAATGAGGTGACAACCACAGTGAAATTAATGTGGACGACAAAAGGTGCGGATGAGACGAAACGAATTGCCGCTGCATTGGCCAAACTTGTGATGCCAGGCGATGTTTTGACATTAGAAGGGGATTTAGGCGCAGGCAAAACGACTTTTTCAAAAGGTTTTGCAGAAGGCTTAGGGATTACCCGTATCGTCAACAGCCCTACCTTTACGATTATTAAAGAATATACCGATGGCAGACTGCCACTTTATCATATGGATGTGTACCGCATGGAAGATGCGGAAGAAGATATCGGGCTCGAAGAATATTTTGAGGGCGAAGGTGTATGCTTGGTTGAGTGGGCACATCTCATTGGGCCTCAATTGCCTTCCTCCTATTTGAAAATAGAAATGCTAAGAACAGAACGTGAAGAAGAACGTCATCTCACGTTTAGTGCAAAAGGGGACCGCTATGAGGCCCTTTGTAAGGAGATGAAAGAATTTGACCATACTGGCAATTGATACGTCAAACCATACACTAGGAATTGCCCTTGTCAAAAATTCCACAGTGATTGGTGAGAGCATTACGTATTTAAAAAAGAACCATTCCGTCCGAGCAATGCCGACTGTTGAGGCATTGATGAAAGAATGTGGTGTAGCCCCAAGTGAGCTAAGTAAAATTGTTGTAGCGAAAGGACCTGGTTCCTACACTGGTGTTCGAATCGGTGTGACCATTGCAAAAACACTCGCATGGACGCTGTCTATCCCGATATCGGCTGTTTCGAGTTTAGAAACACTTGCGGCAAATGGTCAATACTTTGATGGATGGATCTCACCACTATTTGATGCGAGAAGAGGACAAGTTTATACTGGGCTATATACGTTTGAAGAAGGAAAGATCCAAGAGATCAAACAAGACCAAAATATCTTGCTCACGGATTGGCTTTATGAGCTGAAGCAGACAGGAAAGCCTGTCCTATTCCTTGGACAGGATGTGCATCTTCATGAAGAGAGCATTCGCTCCATTTTAGGAGAAACGGCTGTGATAGCAGAGGGAGCTTTTCATAACCCAAGACCTTCAATGCTTGCGTTTTTAGGGGCAGATCGTCCTGCTGAAGATGTCCATCAGCTTGTTCCTAACTATATTCGTATGGCAGAAGCGGAAGTGAAATGGCTTGAAGGACAAAAATAATCTCAACATAACCGAGATTCGAAAAATGACGGTAGCGGACATTCCAGAGGTGTATACGATTGAAGTGCATTCGTTTACTGCCCCTTGGAAAAAAGAATCATTTGTCTATGAGATTCTTCATAACCAGTACAGCCATTATTTCCTCATTGAAGAAGATGAGCAGCCTGTTGGGTATTGCGGGGTCTGGATCGTCATGGACGATGCACAAATTACGAACATTGCGATTCTCCCTGAGCATAGAGGAAAGGGTTACGGGGAAGCATTGCTGCGATATGTCATGGAGTTTTGTAAAGAAAAAAAGACAGATCATCTTTCTTTAGAGGTGCGGGTTTCAAATACACCTGCACAATCCCTTTATGAAAAGCTTGGTTTCAGACCAGCTTCTATTCGAAAGAATTATTATACGGATAATGGAGAAGATGCATTGGTTATGTGGGTGAATATAAATGAATGAACAAACAGATCGATTCATATTAGGTATAGAGACAAGCTGTGATGAAACAGCTGCATCTATTGTGAAAAATGGAAAAGAAATAGTAGCGAATGTGGTCGCGTCGCAAATAGAAAGCCATAAACGGTTTGGCGGAGTTGTGCCAGAAATTGCTTCAAGGCATCACGTGGAGCAAGTCACCATCGTGTTAGAAGAAGTAATGGCACAGGCCAATATGAGCTTTCAGGATTTAGATGCCATTGCTGTTACAGAAGGACCAGGCTTAGTCGGTGCCCTTCTGATCGGTGTCAATGCAGCCAAGGCACTGAGCTTTGCCCATCAAATTCCTGTTGTTGGTGTCCATCATATTGCGGGGCATATTTATGCAAACCAACTTGTAGATGAATTGCAGTTTCCGTGCTTAGCTCTTGTTGTCTCTGGTGGACATACTGAGCTTGTACTAATGAAAGAGCACGGCTCTTTTGAGGTGATCGGAGAAACATTAGATGATGCGGCTGGAGAAGCTTACGATAAAGTGGCCCGGACGATGGGTCTTCCGTATCCAGGCGGACCTCATATTGATCGGTTAGCACATGAAGGAGAGCCAACGATTAAGCTTCCTCGTGCATGGCTTGAAGAAGGTTCCTACCACTTTAGCTTTAGTGGATTAAAATCAGCTGTTATTAACACACTACACAACGCATCTCAAAAAGGAGAAACAATTGCTCCAGAGAATTTGGCAGCAAGCTTTCAAGCAAGTGTCATTGAGGTGCTTGTTGGGAAAACATTAAAAGCGGCTGAGGCCTATGGCGTCAAGCAGGTTGTCCTAGCTGGTGGAGTCGCTGCCAATAAAGGACTGAGAGAAGCCTTAACGACAGCATTCACAAAACTTCCTGACGTGAAGGTCATCATTCCACCGTTATCTCTTTGCACAGACAATGCAGCCATGATCGCTGCTGCTGGAACCATTGCGTTTGAAAAAGGTATAAGAGGCGATATGGCAATGAATGGCCAGCCGGGCTTACCGCTTGTCTCATATGAATGAAAACTCCTGTGGATACACAGGTTTTTTCATTTTTAATGAAAGTGATTTATTCACATGTAAACGTGATATATCCACAATTATTAGAAAATTTCGTTTTAAAATGAAGTGGATGTGCACAAACACGGTCTTTCATGTGGATATGTGATTAAATCTCTGTGGATAAAGTGGATAAGTCCAATTTTTAAAAGAATAATAAAGAAATTATTGTGGATACTAATGTGGATAATAAATTTTCACTAAAAGAAAAAAGAGCACCCATTAGGGCACTCTTTAAGATTCGGATAGCTCTTCCCACTCTGCGAAAAGGGATTCCAGCTCTTGATGAAGCGTATCATTTTCTGTTTGAATGTTTTGGACCTTCTCGTGATCTTGAAAAATGGCAGGATCACATAGAAGCTCTTCATTTTCACCAAGCTTCGCTTCAATGTTAGCAATCCGCTCTTCAATTTCCTCGATTCTGCGCTGCTTTTGTCTTTCTTTCTTTTTCAGTTCTTTTTCTTCCGCATAAGAAAGCTTTGCCGTTTCAACGGGCTTTGCTGCTTGTTTTTTAAGCGCCTCATTTTCTTGAATCGCCTCAAGCTCTAATTGTTCATTTTTCTTTTCAAGGTAGTAGTCATAATCACCGAGATACTCTTTTGTTTCTGTTGGCGACAGCTCGAATACTTTCGTTGCCAGACGGTTGATAAAATAACGGTCATGCGAGACAAATAAGATGGTTCCTGGATAATCAATCAGTGCATTTTCTAGAATTTCCTTACTATCTAAGTCCAAATGGTTCGTAGGCTCATCAAGTATCAGGAAATTGGCTTTTTGGAGCATCAGCTTTGCGAGGGCAAGGCGCGCTTTTTCTCCACCGCTTAATGCATGAACGGGCTTTAAGACGTCGTCACCGGAAAAGAGGAAGTTCCCTAAACATGTCCGAATTTCTTTTTCATTCATATGAGGATAGTCATCCCAAAGCTCATTGAGCACTTTTTTGGAGGATGTCAGTTTGGCTTGTTCTTGGTCATAGTAGCCGATTGTGACATGAGATCCAAAGGTGATGTCGCCTTTTACAGGCTTTAATGTGTTCGTTAACGTTTTTAAAAGGGTTGATTTCCCGATTCCATTAGGACCAATGAGTGCTACGCTATCCTCTCGTTTGATCTGAAAAGAAAGAGAGGATAGAAGCGGTGTTTTTTCATCATAACGAATGTCGAGATCATGTACCTTCAGCACATCATTGCCGCTTTGTCTCGCAATATCAAAATGAAAGTTTGCCGATTTTTCATCACCTAATGGCTTATCTATACGATCCAACCGTTCCAGCTGCTTGCGTCTGCTCTGAGCGCGCTTTGTGGTTGAGGCTCTTGCTAGGTTGCGATCTACGAAATCTTGAAGTTTTGAGATTTCTTCTTGCTGCTTTTCGTAAAGTTTCATATCGCGCTCTAGCTGCTCAGCTTTCAGATCAAGATACTTACTATAGTTGCCTGCAAACTTTTTCATGGCAGTTCTTGAGACTTCATATACATGGTTCACCACTTTGTCTAAGAAGTAGCGGTCATGGGACACGATCAGAATGGCGCCTGTATAATTTTGCAAATAATGCTCCAGCCATGATAAGGTATCAATATCTAAATGGTTTGTCGGCTCGTCCAGAATTAAGAGCTCCGGTTTCATTAATAAGAGCTTTCCAAGTGCTAGACGGGTTTTCTGGCCGCCGCTTAAGGATTGAACGGTTGTCTCATCTTCAAAGTGACTAAAGCCGAGTCCATGAAGAATGGAGCGGACGTCTGCTTCGTATTGATAGCCGCCTTGATCTTTAAATTCCTGCTGTAGCCTGTCATAGGTTTTCATGAGGGAATCCAGCTCCGAACTTGTGGAGGAAGCCATTTTCTCCTCGATGGTTCTCATCTCTTGTTCCATCTTTTTCAAATGATCAAAAACCGATAATAATTCGTCTTTTAACGTACGTGTAGACGTCACATCGGTATGCTGTGCTAAATAGCCAATCGATAGGTCCTTCGGTTTGATGATCTCACCTTGCTCGTAAGACAATTGACCGGCGATGATTTTCAAAAGGGTGGATTTGCCTGCGCCGTTACGACCTACAATGGCAATCCGATCCCTTGCTTTGACTTCCAATTTTATATTCGTTAAAACGGTATCAGCACCAAACGATTTGGACAGCTGATTCACTTGTAGAATCATCATGTAACTTCACCTCTGCTATAATATGTTAAGTGTAGCTTATCAGCAGTAAACCAGCAAATGATACATACAATCGCCATATTCAAATGAAAGACAGATAGGAAAAAATAGTGTATCATTTGAGTGAGGGAGCGTTGAAAAGATGAGTCAATTTAGCCACTTTAACGAACAAGGAAGAGCAAAGATGGTCGACATTAGTGAAAAATCGTCTACCGTGAGAACCGCTGTTGCTGTTTCAAGTGTTCGTATGATAAAAGAAGTGTTTCATAAAATAGAGCAACGTGAAATTGGAAAAGGGGATGTGCTGTCTGTTGCACAGGTTGCTGGCATCATGGCAGCAAAGCAAACATCTACCATCATTCCAATGTGTCATCCGCTTGCACTAAAAGGTGTGGATATCTCCTTTGATTGGGAGGAAGACGGAAATGCGCACATTCTGAACATACAAGTACAAGTGAAAACAAAAGGAAGTACGGGTGTGGAGATGGAAGCGCTCACTTCTGCTTCAGTATGTGCACTGACTGTTTACGACATGTGCAAAGCGATTGATAAAGGCATGATCATCGGTCCTACCTATTTAATTGAAAAGACAGGCGGGAAAAACGGTGATTTTCACAGAGCATCTGATATTTAAGTTGGAGGACCTTATATGAATATAGATCAGTCAAAAATTCCACAAGCGACAGCCAAACGTTTGCCGCTATATTACCGTTTTTTAAAAAATCTGCATGCATCAGGAAAACAAAGGGTGTCATCAGCAGAGCTTAGTGATGCAGTCAAAGTGGATTCTGCTACCATTCGCCGAGATTTTTCGTACTTTGGTGCACTTGGGAAGAAAGGGTATGGCTATAATGTCGATTACCTTTTGACCTTCTTTAGAAAAACACTTGACCAAGATGAAATGACCAATGTCATGCTCATCGGTGTCGGGAATTTAGGGACTGCATTTTTACACTATAATTTCATCAAAAACAATAATACAAAAATTTCAATGGCTTTTGATGTCAATGAGAGTAAAATAGGAAGTGAGATAGGCGGCGTGCCTGTCTATGATTTGGATAAGCTTGAAGAGCATGTTCAAGAGGTAGGAGATATTCCTGTTGCCATTTTGACAGTACCTGCCGTAGCAGCTCAACCCATTACAGATCGTTTGATTGCCCTTGGCATCAAAGGGATCCTTAATTTTACGCCGGCCCGATTGAATGTGCCGGAACACATTCGAATTCATCATATAGATTTGGCGGTTGAACTTCAGTCTCTTGTGTATTTCTTAAAGCATTACTCTATTACACAGGAGGATTGACGAAAAGGGGTAAAGGGGGTGGAGCAAATGGGTCCGATTGGTCCTGGAAGTTTGGTTCTGATTGCGATTGTTGCGCTCATTATTTTTGGGCCGAAAAAGCTTCCTCAATTAGGAAGAGCAGCAGGAGATACATTACGTGAATTCAAAAATGCCACAAAGGGTTTAGCTGATGATCAGGAAGAAAGTAAGAAAAAAGAAGATCAGTAGAATAGGATGAGCTTCATGAATGTCAAAGATATGCCGCTTATGGAGCATATTGTGGAACTGCGAAAACGTTTAGTGATCATTGCGATGTTTTTTGTCGCCTTTATGGTGGCTGGTTTTTTTCTTGCTAAGCCGGTCATTGTGTATTTACAAAATACCGATGAAGCGGCCACACTGACACTAAATGCATTTAAGCTCACAGATCCGCTGTACGTGTTTATGCAGTTCGCATTTGTCATTGCTTTGATTTTGACGTGTCCCGTGATTTTGTATCAGCTGTGGGCGTTTGTGAGTCCTGGCTTATATGAAAAAGAAAGAAAGGTGACACTTGCTTATATTCCGATTGCACTGCTTTTATTTTTGAGCGGTGTGGCTTTCTCTTATTTTATTTTGTTTCCGTTTGTCGTCGATTTTCTGATGCGGATGTCGAATGATTTAAATGTAGAGCAAGTGATTGGGATTCATGAGTATTTTACATTTCTGATGCAGTTAACACTTCCATTTGGCTTTTTGTTTCAGATGCCCGTCGTGTTGATGTTTCTCACAAGACTTGGCATCATCACACCGATGTTTTTATCAAAAATACGGAAGTATGCCTATTTTGTCCTCCTTGTCATTGCCGCACTCATTACACCGCCAGAGATCGTTTCTCACCTCATGGTTACCTTGCCGCTGCTCGTTTTATACGAAGTGAGTATCGTCATTTCGAGAGTGACCTATCGCAAAATGCAGCAAACAGAGACAGAGGAGAAAGAAAGTTATGATGTCTCATAAAAAAGCATCGTGATCCAAATAAGGGTCACGATGCTTTTTCTATTATGAAAGGAATTGATTGATCGCTTGAAATAGATGCTGATAATAGGAAGGCTTATGCGGTACAAAATCTTGTATACAGACTACTCTGCTTTCCTCACATCGTTCTCCGGTTTCATCAATTTCAAAGCCCTCCAGCTGCATGTTTTCACATTTTCTTGTGAAAAGCTGCTGTGCATCCATTAGCTTTGCTCTGTAAAGTCCAGCGACTTCTTCTTTTTGTAATTGAATGTTCATCTGCTCTTCTTGATGGACGTAAAGATAGACATGGCAAAATTCACGATCAGTCAAATCGGGTAGATGGATTTCATCCTGTATAACTCCTGCAAAGGTCAAATCCTCAAAAGGTATAGTAAAACCAATCTCTTCTTCTACCTCTCTCATACCGTCAGAAGGCTGTTCATTTGCAAGAAGGTGACCTGCTGCGGTGATATCAAAAAGAGAAGGGAAATCCTTTTTGGCGGGACTTCTTAGCTGAAAATAGAGATACATGGTGTCATGTTCCTTTTTGAGAAGCCAGAAATGAAAGGTTTCATGCCAAAGGCCTTGGGCGTGGATATCTGATCGAGCAGCGACTCCAATCGTTTCATGCTGCTCATTTAAGATGTTCAGTTTTTCTTGTTCCATGAAAACTTGTCCCCCCATAAAAAAACCATTTCCCACGTACGGAAAATGGTTTTTGATTTATTTTTGCTGCTGTTTTTTGAGTTTGACAGAGAAGGCAAACATTTTAAGCGCGATATTGATATTATAGGCCGCAAACACCATCAGCAAAATGCTGTAAAATGACCACATGTCACCTGGATTTTGAATGGCCATATAGGTGAAAGCCACACCTACGGCAAAATAAATGATGCCCCATATAACAGGGTTTCTCATGAGAAAAAGCCTCCAATAATCATTTGCATTGTTTGAGATTGTTCTTCAATCATTTTTCTTACTGGCTCAATCTGCACAAGAATAACGAGCGAGTTCATCAGCATATGAGCACCGATTGGAACAATGATTCGTTTTGTTTTCGCATATAAAAAGGCAAAGGTAAAGCCCATTGCGGTATAGAGCAAGATGTGGGGAAAATCATTGTGTACAGCAGCGAAAACCACTGAACTGACAAGTGCTCCAATGAAAAAATTCGTTTTTTCATAAACCACACCAAAGATGATTTTTCGAAAAATAATTTCCTCTAATATCGGTCCAATCAGGGCGATGACGATCACAAGCCATGGAACTGCATCCATAATGGCTAAAATGTTTTGAGTATTTTCGGATTCTCGGCCAATGCCAAATGCATATTGTTCAATCGCCCCCGCAATTGATTGTGCTAAGAGGGAAAGAAAGAAACCGACAATGATCCAAACGATTGCCGCGCCGACTGAAACCGGTGCTTCATTTCGAAGTGAAGCTCTTGGTACAGTCCGAAGGATGAGCAGAATAATGATTAATCCGACACAGAAGCTGATGATTGTCCATGTACCTGACAATTTAGAGAGCTCTGCTTGTGTCATCGGTGTCTGAATGTAACCTAACCACTTCATAATGAACACATACGGAAACGCAGAAACCTGCACCAATATATACGTTAAGATGATGTACCAATATTGTTTTTTCAAGTAACGAAAACCCCTTTACTAAAAGAACTAGATTTATTGTAACACAAGTCTTCTTTTTCGATGAAAAGGAAAGAATCTGAGTTGAAAAAAGATCATGAAAGCGTAAAAATTTTTAAAGGTTTTTACTTGAAATTACAGAAGACATTCTTTATTATAATAAATGTGTTAGCACTCACTGGTGATGAGTGCTAAAAAAAGACTACATATAAAAATTGAGGAGGTTGTTTCTTATGTTAAAGCCATTAGGCGATCGCGTAATCATTGAACTCGTTGAATCTGAGGAAAAAACCGCTAGCGGTATTGTGTTACCGGATTCTGCAAAAGAAAAACCGCAAGAAGGTAAAATTGTTGCAGCAGGTTCAGGCCGTGTACTTGAAAGTGGTGAGCGCGTTGCGTTAGAAGTAAACACAGGCGACCGCATTATCTTCTCAAAATATGCAGGCACTGAAGTGAAATATGAAGGCAAAGAATATTTAATCCTTCGTGAGAGCGACATTTTAGCTGTTATTGGTTAATCACATAAAAAACATTGAGATACATTTTTAAAAAGACTGAGGAGGTTTCGTTATTATGGCAAAAGATATTAAGTTCAGTGAAGAAGCACGTCGCGCGATGTTACGTGGTGTAGATGCACTTGCAGATGCTGTAAAAGTAACTTTAGGACCTAAAGGACGTAACGTGGTTCTTGAGAAAAAATTCGGTTCTCCACTTATCACAAATGATGGTGTAACGATTGCAAAAGAAATCGAATTAGAAGATGCATTTGAAAACATGGGTGCAAAACTTGTGGCTGAAGTTGCAAGCAAAACAAACGACGTAGCTGGTGACGGTACAACGACTGCAACAGTTCTAGCTCAAGCGATGATCCGTGAAGGTCTTAAAAACGTAACAGCTGGTGCAAACCCTGTTGGCGTTCGTAAAGGGATCGAAGAAGCAGTGAAAGTAGCACTTGAAGGCTTGCACGAGATTTCTAAACCAATCGAAGGCAAAGAATCAATTGCTCAAGTTGCGTCTATTTCTGCAGCAGATGAAGAAGTTGGAAGCCTAATCGCGGAAGCAATGGAGCGTGTAGGTAACGACGGCGTGATCACAATCGAAGAATCTAAAGGGTTCACAACTGAGCTTGAAGTGGTTGAAGGAATGCAGTTTGACCGCGGATATGCTTCACCATACATGGTGACGGATTCTGATAAGATGGAAGCAGTTCTTGAAAATCCTTACATCTTAATCACGGATAAAAAGATCACAAACATTCAAGAAATCCTTCCTGTACTTGAGCAAGTTGTACAACAAGGAAAACCATTGTTGATCATTGCTGAAGATGTAGAAGGCGAAGCACTTGCAACACTTGTTGTGAACAAACTTCGTGGAACATTCAACGCAGTGGCAGTAAAAGCACCTGGATTCGGTGACCGTCGTAAAGCAATGCTTGAAGATATCTCTGTTCTAACTGGCGGAGAGTTAATCACAGAAGACCTAGGACTTGACCTAAAATCAACTGAAATCGGTCAGCTTGGCCGCGCGTCTAAAGTCGTTGTGACTAAAGAAAACACAACGATCGTAGAAGGCTCAGGAGATTCTGCTCAAATCGCAGCACGCGTCAACCAAATCCGTGCGCAAGTTGAAGAAACAACTTCTGAATTCGATAAAGAAAAATTACAAGAACGTCTTGCAAAACTAGCTGGTGGCGTCGCTGTCATCAAAGTTGGTGCTGCAACTGAAACAGAACTAAAAGAGCGTAAACTACGTATCGAGGATGCCTTGAACTCAACTCGTGCAGCAGTTGAAGAAGGTATCGTATCCGGTGGTGGTACAGCACTTGTGAATGTATACAAAAAAGTCGCTTCAATCGAAGCAGATGGTGACGTTCAAACAGGTGTAAACATCGTTCTACGTTCTCTTGAAGAGCCAATCCGTCAAATCGCTCACAACGCAGGTCTTGAAGGATCAGTCATCGTTGAGCGCTTGAAAAACGAAGAAATTGGTGTAGGCTTCAACGCAGCAACAAACGAATGGGTAAACATGATCGAAAAAGGAATCGTTGACCCAACAAAAGTAACTCGCTCTGCACTTCAAAACGCAGCTTCTGTTGCAGCAATGCTTCTAACAACTGAAGCAGTCGTTGCTGACAAACCAGAAGAAGGCGGCTCAGGCGGCGGAATGCCGGATATGGGCGGCATGGGCGGTATGGGTGGAATGATGTAATCAAACGGCGGAAATCCTTGATATACCAAGGGTTTGACCGTTGATTTCATCTGAAATGCTCAAAAAAATAACATTTTGATAACATTTCTTTATGAAATCCCGATATTGAGGATGTTTCCGAAAGTCTTCTGGACTTTTTGCGAAGCATCCTCTTTCATTTTTTCAGTAACGTGTGTGTAAATTCTCATTGTAGTTTTCATATCATCATGACCAACTCTTTTCATGATCGTTGTAATGTCTACCCGGGCTTCGGTCAACATGCTGATATGTGTGTGTCTGAAAATATGAGGTGTTGCATGCTTCTTAATAGATGTTTTCTCGAGTAACCTTTCCATACGGACAATGATATTTTTAGGCAGGAATGGATATCCATTTTCTCTCGCAAAAACAAAATTTCCATCATGGTATTCCTCTGGCTTTATGCGTGACTGAAGCCTTCTTTTTTTCTGCCGCATTTGATATTCCTTTAGCATGTCCATGATCTGACCTTCTACTTCGATTGTACGGACTGAGCCGGCTGTTTTAGGTGGTACCAACTCATACTCTTTCATGTTGTTAGTTTCTGAGTATATGGTTTTGGTTATACGAATTTCCTTGGTTTCAAAATTGATATCGGTCCATTTTAAGGCACATAATTCACCTGAACGCATTCCGGAAAAAGCGAGTAAATAAAATCTTTCAAGATCCATATCTAATCCAAATTCTTTCACAGTCAAAAGGAATTCTTCAAGTTCCTCTTTTTCAAAATACTTTTCTTCAATCGGGTTATTTTCGATATCTTCTACAGTTAAACGTTTTTTGGGAACGACAGCGCCTTCAGTTGGGCTATGTTTCAATAACTTTTGTTGTATGGCATATTTAAAAATCAGCCCTGCTGTAGTATGGACCCCACTTATTGTATTCCGAGCATAACCTTGTTCCGTTAGATCATTTAATATTTTTTGGTACTTTCTTGTTGTGATCTTTGCAATGTTTGTTTTGGCAATATATCGGTTGAGAATCTTAATTTCTTTTGTTCTAATCCTAATGGTGCCTTTCTTGTTGCCAGTGGTAAGGGTATAATCACGAATCCAATCAGCAGCCAGCTTTTCAAACGTCATCTTTTTTACAACAGATTCATCAATTCCGTCTTCTTCTAATGCTGCAATTGCTTTCAGAACTCTTTGTTCTGCTTCTTTTTTTGTTTTCCCTCTTCTGGGTATTTGTTTACGTTTACCGGTAACGGGATCAGGCGGGCCATCTCCAACAGCGAGCCATTTTTTACCCTTGACTAACTCTTTGAAATGCATCGTTTTACCTCCTAGACAGTTTGTTAAAGTAAATTTTAAGTCTATGCTTAGCAAATTCACAAGTAACTTTGAAAATATCGGCGACAAGTAGCGCTGCTTTGTTTTGGTCAGCGGGTAGGCTTAAATTTTTCAGCATGAATGTTGGAATGCAGAAATGATATGAAAAATAATTGGCCTTGTACTCTTGGTATTGCTTCCATTGAAGTGGCATTGCGGCATTGTTGCCGCCTTCAATCAAAATGTGCCATAGTTCATGCGCCAATTCACATCTTTGTTGAAATGGATCTGACCTACTATCAATGCTTACAACATAGACACCGCATATCTCAGTCATACAGGTTCGTTTTTCATGTTGCACGATGAAAATATTCATTTTTCGGCATAGTTCTATTAGTTCTAAGTCTGATGGAGAAGTAATCTGTTTACCTCTTAAAAACCTTTCGATCCAGTCTTCTAAATGGCTTTGAGTATATGTGTTTATCATGTGAAGCATCCCCTCCAAATTTACTGCATTAACACTGGATAAAAATATGGTTTAGAAAAAAATAATTGAGGATGACGACTTATTTTCCAATCACAAAAAAGAACGTGTGTTCTGTTTTTTGTTCTAAAAAATAGCCCAGTGTTTAAGGGCTTATTCAGCTTTTTTCCATTCAATGTCTTTAAAAAAGGAGATCGCTGTGAAACTTATGATGATAATTAGAAGGACAATGTTTTCTCTTATGTCTGGTCTGTAAAGAGATTGATGATAGATCCAGAAGGCTGCTCCGATAATCAAAAAGAAAAATTGTAAAAGGAAACCAAACATTAATCATTCTCCCATCACTTAATCCTATCAGAAACCATTATTTGTATAAGCTATTTATTTAATAATATTTCAATATTAGGATAAAATCAACAGCGAGAATCAATAATAAAATCCAGTCTACTTCAAGTTAAGTAATTCTTTTTTCTTTTGATTGTATTCTTCCGAAGTAATTGCATCCATATCCAAAAGTTCTTTGAATTTTTTAAGCTCATCCGCAACTGAAATTTTTTCGGAATTCATTGGCTGAATTTGCTTTTGTATAATTTGATTACTTTGTTCGGTTTCAATAGATTCTTTTAATTCCTCTGCCATCGCTAATTCTAGGGGGCTAAACGTGAATGAATTATCATCTTGTATCGCGTTCCACAAACCGCCAGTTTCGTTAGCTGCTGCGGTTAAAAACTGAAAATAACCAGTTGTAACTAAACCAGGCTTTTTTATTTGTATGCCTGATAGTTTGTCAATTCTATAAGATTTTTCACCACTAAAACCTCTAGTAATTGCATTAATTGCACCTTTTTTATCGACTCTGACATAATTGCCATCTATTATAACCCTTGTTTTAGATGTCTTAAAATAGAACTCTTTTATGTCACTTTTTAATTTTGCTTGTTTTTCATTATATTCTTCGAGATTACCAGTGATTTTGCTAGTAACAAAATCGGTGAAACTCTGTGGATCACCCTCAGTTATAGAATTAACATTCAAATCTTCACTTGATGTTCTAAAACTGATTTTACTTCCTATTAGTGGTTTGTGATTAAAACTTATATCTAGCAGCTCACTGTATATCCACTGTTTAACGGTTGTTATTTTCTTTTTTAAATTAATGTGATAAAGCGCTTTGTCTGTAGCAATAAATAGACCCCATGAAGATTCACCTTTTAAAACACCAAAAACTACCTCATGGATTGATTCGTCTTTTTCATTTAAATAACTTGTTGCTGCTTCATAAATTTTAATGAAGTTTTTTGATGCTTTCATTTTCTTCTTGAATTGACAGTTATAAATTTCCCCATTTTCCAGAAGTGAAGCCATATAATCACCCTCCAAGCAAGCCAAATAAAGAAAAGTTTTACTGTAAAAATTACAGCACAACCTTCAGTTGAGAAAAAATGATTGTAGACTCTACTGTAATTTTTACAGTTGAATGGTCGTTCAATTGTAGGTATTACTGTAATTTTTACAGCAGAACCTTCAGCATTAATTAAACTAAACTAAATAATATATATAAATAATTAAAAGATATAATCTGACTTGCAAAACTTTTGTTTAAGAATAATTAACCTTTATTTTTTTTCTCAAGGTGTTCTTTGATGATTTTTTCAAGACCGTCAATCTGTTTTAAAGCATTCACTAGAATTTCATCTTTTTCATCATCTTCAAAGTCATGCCCGTCAATGGCAGCATAACGAGTGTCAGGTCTTTTATTTATTTCACTTGCTAATTCTTTATAATGTTCTTCGCCTCTTAACAAGTAATCGGTTGTAACATCAAAGAAATCCGCAATCTTAAGTAAAGTGTCATAATCCGGTTGACGATGACCTCTTTCATAGTTTGCATAAGTACCTCTGTGAATACCAATTTTTTCTGCCATTTGTTCTTGTGTTAATTTTTTGTTTTTTCTTAGTTGTATCAAGCGGTCCTTAAACATACTAACACCTCATTTCAAAATCATTATAACGTGTCAAAATGAAACAAATAAAGTTTTGTGTCAAAAAGACGAGAAAGTTGTTGACATTGTTTCTTAATGACGATATTATTAAGTCAAATGATTCGTTAAGAAACATTTTGGAGGTGAAAAAATTGAGACATTGGCTTATTGAATTACGCGGTAACAGAAGCCAAGAAAGTACCGCAAAATCTATTGGTATAACAAGAGGGGCTTATGCCAATATCGAATTAGGAAAGAGAAACCCTTCTGTAACTCTTGCAAAAAGAATCGGTGACACTTTGAATTTTGATTGGACTCTTTTTTTTGAAGAAGAAGTCGTCGAAACGAAACAAAAATCAAACACCGCATAGGAGGTAAAGACAATGTTTACGATGCAGTATGACGAAAAATTCATTGATGCTGTTGCCAACAAGATTGCCGATCGTGCAACAGAGATTCTGACTGAAAGACTATCATCGCTTAACGAGCTTCCAAAAATCCTCACAAGAGAGGAAGCAATGAAGGTTTTACGATGCGGTCCAACTAAAATGGCTGAATTAATGGCTAGACCAGATTTCCCTGTGAACCATGAGTTCGGGAAAAAGATTCCTACTGCCATGTTATTTAAATGGATTGAGAACAACACAAGATGGGTTGAGGACAACACCAAGTATTTCAAGAAAGGAGTCACAGCATGAGCGAACTCGTTTTCGTTGAAGGAAATCAAGTTGTTACAGACAGCCTCACGATCTCAAAAGTTTTTGATAAAAGACATGATTTTGTTTTACGAGACATTGAGGTTCAAATCGAAAAGTTGAAACAAGCTGGTGAAACAGATTTTTCACTCCTCAACTTTGAGGAGTCAACTTACGAGAATGAACGAAAGAGAAAATACCGCAAATACAACTTAACAGAAGATGCTTTTGCTTTGGTTGCTATGTCATATACAACACCAGCAGCAATGAAAATGAAAATCCGATTCATCAATGAATTCAAGAAAATGAAAAACTACATCCAAGAAATGAATGCACCATCTTACATGATTGAAGATCCAGTCAGCCGTGCAAAGCGATGGATCGCCGAACAGGAAGAGAAACAGCAGTTACAACGAACACTGCAAATTCAAGAACCGCTTGTCAACTTTGCTGAAAGCTGTATGGCCTCAGAAAAGTCACTATTAGTTCGTGAGGTTGCGAAGCTGGCTTCGAAGCAAGGCATCATCATAGGCGAAAGAAAACTATTTCAAAAACTGCGAGATTGGAAAATGATTTTCAGCCAAAAGAACGAGCCTTATCAAGAGTATGTAAACCGTGGTTACTTCGAAATTGCTCAAGGAGTCCGAGAAGTAAACGGGTCATCGAAAGCATGGCTCACAATGAAGATCACGCCAAAGGGACAAGCTTACATCATCAACCGTTTGAAAAAACAGCAGGCCAGCTGAGCCTGTCCCTTCATTAATATTTTAGCACCACAAAAGGTATAAAGCAGGAGGAGAACATATGGCGAACAGCCCTTATAACGTAGCGAACCTATGCAAGATGATGCATAAGAAGCGTCTTGAGATAGGACTTTCACAAATAGCGATGGGAAAACTGTTAGGTGGGAGGAATCAAAAGTATGTATCAAACGTTGAAAATGGTCTTACCACTATTTCCCCTGAAATTTGTATCCGTTGGTTTGAGATATGCGGTGCCTATGAACATATTGACCTTGTTCATTTCATATTCAAGCTTCATCCAATGGCAGCCGCGCCAATTGATCCCGCCTTAAATGATAGTCCTCATAAGGCCTTGATCAATTTAGTGCAGGAAATGAAGGACGCACAAAAGGCTATCAATGATCTTGCGGAATGGCTGAACAATACCCGGCCAGGGAAAACTGGCGAGCTTCCGATGCAGGCTATCAAGCAAATATACGACCTGACACAAGCGAATAAAACGCTCATGTACTCAATGTCGAGAGAGTTTGGTTTGAAGATACAAGACCTGACGGAAAAATGGTCGAAAAAAGCCATTGTCGCAGAGGTCGCAATGCACAAAAGACAGGATAGGGAGGCTGTGCTGGCATGAGCATGATTGAAAAACAGTTTTTAAGTGAAGATATTCCGCTGGCGGAATCAAAAATTGACAGTGTAAAAGAGCTTTTATACCTTGCTCATCAAGCACTAAAAGATGGAGATTACGAAGAAGTGGCAAGTATGGCTGGCAGTATTAGAAACATTAGCGAGGATCTTGTACGGATGAATAACAAGGGGCGCTTAATCAAAGCGGCTGAGGAAATACAGAAAAAACACGGTGTACGGCTTGAAGTTGTCACACGCACTGAAAGGACTGAAATCATTGAATATTGAGCATCCGATGGTAACCCAAATTAATAGCTTTGGTTATCCGAAAGACTACTGGAAGGACGAAGCGGAGCGCAACGGATATGAAGAGGAAGAAGACGAAGACAAATAAAAAAACCCGCTTGGCATAGCGAGTTTTAAGGTGTACTGCTTCGATTAGGTACCGACAGTATACCAAATCTTTCACAAAAATTCAATGGAGGTATACAAGATGTCAAAATATCAAATCAGCTTTGACCACAGAAGAGAAGCGCAGGAGCGTTTGGAGGAAGCAGGCGGTTGGATCGACTATAAAAAAGGTTTACCGGTCTTCTGTTTCCCGAACGCTCAAGCAAAACAAAAATACATTCAGCTAGGACAAGCGGCATATCGCCAAAAGGTAGGTATGTAGCCATGCAAGCGAAGGTCCTGTCATCTACAGCTGAAATGTCGAGAGAAGAATGGCTTCTCTCTCGGCAAAAGGGCATAGGTGGGTCTGATGCTGCTGTCGTGCTTGGCTTGAGTAAATGGAAAACACCATTTGAATTATGGCTTGAAAAGACAGGGCAAGTCTTGCTGGATGATGAGCAAAGCGACGCAGCCTATTTTGGAACCATTCTTGAAGACATTGTTGCGAAAGAATTTGAGATTAGGAGCGGCAAAAAGGTTCGTAAAAAAAACGCCATTTTACAGCATCCTGAATACTCTATGATTCTAGCAAACATTGATCGGATGATCGTTGGAGAAAAAGCCATTCTCGAATGCAAGACTACATCTGCCTATAACGCAAAGGAATGGATAGATGATGAGATTCCCGCCAGTTACATTGTTCAGGTTCAATACTATCTAGGGATTTTAGGCCCTGAATACAAAAAAGGTTACTTCGCTGTACTGATTGGCGGTAATCGGTTCGTGTGGAAAGAGGTTGAGCGTGATGAAGAACTGATTCAAATGATTTTTTCATCAGTCGTGAATTTTTGGAATGATCATGTGCTAAAAGGTGTTGCTCCAGCACTAGACGGATCGAGCGCAGCAGAAGAGTTCTTGAAGAAGAAATATGCTGAATCAGATAGCACCAAAATTGTTGATCTCACAAGCGCAAATAAAGAGCGCATTCAACACTATCTAAGACTTAAAGCAGAAATTGCGGCTTTACAAGAGCAAGCGAAAGAGCTTGAGAATCAGATTAAGCAAGAATTGAAAGATGCTGAAACGGGGTTTGTCGGGAAGTATCAAGCAACTTGGAAGCCTGTTGTTTCTAACAGAGTAGACACAAACAAACTGAAAGAGCACTTCCCCGATATTTACCAAAAAGTCATAAAAGAAACGAGATCAAGGCGTTTCGCAATCAAGGAGGTCGAATGATGGCAACTAATCAATCATTAAAAAACAACATACAGAAACGGCAGAATAACGCAGCGGCACCCGCTTCACAAGGAACAACACTAAAATCACTACTTTCTTCACCAACAGTCATGAACCGTTTTGAAGAGGTTTTAGGGAAGCGAGCACCACAGTTCACAGCGTCAATTTTAGGTCTATATAACAGCGAGAAAATGCTTCAAAAAGCGGAGCCAATGAGCGTTATTTCATCTGCAATGGTAGCAGCAACGCTTGATTTACCTGTAGATAAGAACTTGGGTTATGCCTGGATTGTTCCCTACGGTGGAAAAGCGCAATTTCAACTAGGCTACAAAGGTTATATCCAGCTTGCTTTAAGAACAGGACAATACAAATTTATCAACTGTATACCTATTCGTGAGGGGGAGCTTCAAAAATGGAACCCTTTGACGGAAGAAATTGAAATAGATTTTGAAAAACGTGAATCAGAATCAGTCATTGGATATGCCGCATATTTTGAGCTGCTAAACGGCTTTAGAAAAACAACATATTGGACCAAAGCAGACGTTGAGAAGCATAAAAAGCGTTTCAGTAAGTCCGATTTCGGTTGGAAAAACGATTGGGATGCTATGGCGCTGAAAACGGTATTAAAAGCAATCTTGAGCAAGTGGGGCATCTTGTCGGTTGAAATGCAGTCAGCCCTGAAAGAAGACGGAGAAGAACAGCGTGAACGAATTGACATTACGGATGAAATGCCGGAAACGGAAATCATTGATGCTGATGAAAAGCCGAGCGCAAATGATGCTGATCCTTTTGACGGCGAAGCGGTTGATATAAAAGATGACGATCTCCCATTTAATTAGAGTGCCTATTCCCTTCTGTTATGTATGGATGACAGAAGGGGCACCCAATAGGTCTGAGTTGTTCCGAAACTATGTCGAGGGTTACATCAAAAGAACTGAACCAAATTTACAGCTTGTCCGCATCGACGGAATGACAGCTCTATGCGAAAGGGCGTGAGTAAGTGAACTACCTGAAAGAAATTAACGGCTTTATGAGATTTCTCGAAACAACAGAATTAAAACCTACCACTCAAGCACTGTGGTTTCACTTGATGGATATAAACAACGGTTGCAGCTGGCGAGAGTGGTTTACCGTAAGTAACACAACATTAGTAGCACGATTAAATGTCTCGGAGAAAACGGTTCTTGAGCATCGAAAGATCCTAGTCGAAGTAGGGAGAATCGAATACATCCCGCAAGGAAAGAAAGCTGGACGCTACCACATAATCAGCCTTGAAAACGCCGCAAGCCCTGTACCTGAAAAGCCAAAAGAAGAAAAACCAACACGACAGGAGGACAAGCCAATGAACCCATTCGTTTTTTTTGAAAGTCATTTTGGTGGAACATTAAGCCCGATTAATGCTGAAAAGATCAATCAAATGATTGACGATCATGGAGAAGCTAGAGTGATTGAAGTCATGAAAGAAGCTGTTGAGAAGGACAAAAAGTCAATAGGGTGGGTGTCTGCGGTGTTGTACAACCCTATCAACAAAGGAGGCAAGCAGGATGCCAAAGACAACGCTAGACGAAGTGTTTCAAAGAATGAAGGCCAATCTAAAGTCACGCCAATCTTCAACAAAGGACGGCTCAGAAGAAACGTATGAATGCAATGAGTGCAAGGACAAGGGAATCATCGTATATCGGATTCACAAAAGCACGGAAGAGCGCATGAAAAACGAGGGGAAACGCTTTGACCTTGCAGCTCATGAAATGGTTCGTGAAGATGACTTTCTAGCTGGTAAAGTATGCAGCCCTCAAGAAGCAAAGGAATGGAAAACGACATTTTCCCGCCAGTGTCCTTGTGTTGCTGAAAGAGCGGCGCAGAAAATACAAATGCAACTTTTGAGTGCCAGCAATATATCTGAACGATTTAAGAAAATGACATTCAGTAGTTTTAAAACAGCTGGAAAACCTCAAGTGATTCAGGAAATGCGGGAATGCGCCTTTGAGTACGCTAAAGCATTTCAAGATATAAAGAACACTGATGAAAACAGCATTGCTTTATTAGGTCAGTCGGGTGTCGGTAAAACACATCTACTATCAGCTGTTGCCAACGGATTTATTGAAACATATAAAATTCCCGTTCTGTATTTTCCGTACCTTGAAGGCATGACGGATCTTAGAAAAAATTTCGATAAGTTACCAGAGAAGATGGACCTTTTAAAAAACATAGACGTGCTTTTTATTGATGATCTATTCAAATCAAGAACAAATGAAAATGACGAGCTGAAGACATGGCCGTTTCTGCAAATGCAAGAAATCATTAATTATCGTTATCAACATCAAAAACCGATCATGCTTTCATCTGAACTAACATTTGAGGACTTCATACAAATGGATGAAGCATTCGGCACACGACTTTTCTCAATGTGTAAGAACTTCACTGTAACGATTGAGAAGAATATAAAGTTGAATCATCGACTAGAAGGAGCGTTTTAAATGTGTGAAACATGTAACGGATCGAAGGTCATCATAGGTGAAACTTCATTTATGGCAGGCTACTATCCATGTCCTGAATGTAACACCACAGGACGTAAGCAGAGCCTAAAGCCAGTCATCGAAATGTTAGATCAAATGCTGGCGAAAGCAAGGGCGTTGGAAGGAAAGACAGCATGAAGACGATGGCAGCACTAATCACTATCGCTTTCACTGCTAGATTCAGAGAAAGGAATCTCCTGCAATGGCTGCGGGATGATGGGAGGTAAATATGACAATAGCATTCACAGTTTATGGCGAGCCAGTAGCACAAGGAAGACCAAGAGCCTCTACAAGGAATACTGGAAAAAGAAAAATCGTTATGCATGATCCACAGAAATCAAAAGATTTTAAGCATTACGTGGCTTTAGTCGCTTCACAACATAAACCAAATCAACTCATAACGGGACCTGTCTCAATGGATATCAGAGTATTCAGACCAATGACCAAGAAGATTTCAGATTCTAAGAAGCAAAAAGCATGTGCTGAAAAAGGAATTCTAAGGCCCACAACAAAGCCGGATGTTGATAACTATTCAAAAGGCATTAAAGACGCATTAAACAATCTAATTTACAAGGATGATAGTCAAGTAGTGGAATTGAAAGTCTGTAAGTTCTACAGCGAAAATCCAAGAGTCGAAATTATTATTACTGAATTGACGAACTGAAAAGGAAGGCGGGGAAACCAACTGTTAAACGTGGTAATAGCAGACGACCGTCCGTTGTGGGTAAGGCAGGAAGATAAGCTTATGGCCTGTATGACACGTTGCAAGCAGTTCAAACAATGCTCAAGCCGTTTCGGATCAGATTGTAAAAGGATGGGCGGAGCAGAAATACCGAAAATAGGAGGGGGAAAACATGAGTGGAAAGCCTAACAACCCATATGCTGCGGGTCCGGTCATCGAGTGGAAGATGACCAAAGAAGAGCTTGAGGCATATCTAGCAAAACATCCTATCGTATATCGAGAAGAACTAAAACCGTCACCATCATACCAAATGGATAAATGGGCATAGGGCATAAAAAAACACCGAAGCCGTTGCTCCAGTGCTCTAATTAAATCTCACACTTTAATTATAACACATGGAAGCGGGGCGGAGCGGATGAACCAGCCAAAAGAAATAAAGGATTTTGCTACAACAATTGATCAGAATTTAGAACCTGGGAAGGTCCGCATAATCGTGATTGATGGGAACGAAGGAACAGCCCACATCACAGACGCACCTGAACACGGAAAAACAATCATTCAAACGGCCAAGGGTGCTTTTGCTAGGGTCGATCATGAAATAGGATTCAAGATCAAATAATCGGAGGTTGAGAGATATGAGTCTACCAAAACACGTTGAACTGTCGCAGGCCGTCAAAGCCTGCAAAAATCAAGCGATGACGATTGATGATGCAGCAGCATATATAGGAGTGCCCAAATTTTTCGTACCAGTGCTTGCTGATTATTGTCCTGATCTGATCATAGAGGGCAATGTCGTCATGGCAAAGCGTGAGTCAAACGGACCTGTCATATTCACTCTTCTGTTTTTCATGGGGATCATTGCTGTCGCTGGGTTGATGCAATGAAACAGATTGATCTTTTTAGAGAAATCATAGTGGACAATTTTGCAGGAGGAGGCGGAGCAAGCACAGGCATCGAGCTTGCGACAGGGTTATCAGTTGATATTGCCATCAATCATGATCCTGCTGCCATTGCAATGCATGAGGTGAACCATCCTGACACGGAACATTATTGTGAATCTGTGTGGGATGTTGATCCGAAACAAGCAGTGAAAGGGCGAAAAGTTGGTCTAGCATGGTTTTCCCCTGACTGTACACATCATTCAAAGGCCAAAGGCGGCAAGCCTGTAAAACAGAGTATCAGGGGGCTTGCGTGGATTGCTGTTAGATGGGCGATAGCGGTAAAACCACGCGTCATCATGCTTGAGAACGTTGAGGAATTCAAAGATTGGGGGCCTGTCTCTAAAGAAGGTAAACCGATCAAGGAACAAAAGGGACAGACATTTCAATCATTCGTCAAAACGCTGGAATCACTTGGGTATGAAGTGCAGTTCAGAGAGTTAACAGCCTGCGACTATGGAGCGCCAACCATAAGAAAAAGATTCTTCATGGTTGCAAGATGTGACGGAAAAGAAATCGTATGGCCGAAGCCAACACATGGTGATCCTAAGAGTCTTCTTGTTCAAACGGGAAAGCTCAAGCCGTGGCGATCGTCTTACGAAATTATAGATTGGTCCATAGGGGTGCCTAGTATATTCAGCAGAAAACGGCCCCTTGTTGAAAATACGATGAAACGAATCAAACGAGGCATTGATAAATTCATTGTGAACAATCCAAGTCCTGTAATGGTGCCGGATAAGAGCAAAGCGGCATTCTTGATCAGCTATTATACTGAGCAATCAGATAAAGAGGTAAGAGGCCTTTCGCTTGATCGTCCATTACACACAATCACCGCTGGCGGGAATAGATTCGGATTAGTAACCGTTGCCTTTCTGACGAAGTATTACGGTCAAGGCGTAGGACAACGACTAGACGAGCCATTGCATACGATTACAACCAAAGACCGTTTTGCCTTAACTACTGTTTGCACAAATGGTCAGAGGATTGCAGACATCGGATTGCGTATGTTGCAACCAAATGAACTATTTGCAGGTCAGGGGTTCCCGCCTGGATATACATTTAACATTGGTAATAAATCGGACCAAATACGCAGAGTGGGGAATAGTGTTCCACCTCAATTCGCAGAGCAGCTGGTGAGGGCAAATTTACCTGAACTATGCGTACCTGTACACATGAACAAATATTATAGCAAAGCAAATTAACAGCCTTGCGGCTTAGGAGGAAAAAATAATGAACCTTGAAAAAATGTTTAAAATGCAGGCGGAGTTAGACCGCCGAATCATTAAAGAAAAAGGGCTGGAAGGTCAAGATCTGCTGCCTAACACATATGTTGCACTTATCACCGAACTAGGCGAGTTTGCTAATGAAGGCCGCTGGTTCAAGCATTGGAGTAATATTCAAGAGCCGGAACAACCTAAATACAATTGGATGATTAATAAGGATGATCTTGAATGGAAGCCTGAATATGGATATAAATCTTATCCATTGCTAGAAGAATACGCAGACTGCCTGCACTTCTTCTTATCAATTGCGATTAAAAAGGGATGGAAAGAAGAATTGCACATTCAAGAAGAAGCGATTGAGGATTTCAAAGAAGCAGGATTTGACGGAGGGCTTTCAGGAGTTTTCGTGGAGATGCAATGGAGCTTATTGAATTCTCGAATGCTCAAGGATGAAGAAAGTAAAAAACAACACTTCCATATAGCTTGGGGCTTGTTCTTGGCAATTGGAATCGTTGGCTTCGGCTTCACACCGGAACAAATAGAAAAAGCATACATGGACAAGAACGCCGTCAATCATAAGCGGCAGCAGGAGGGGTACTGAATGACGAGCGTAAAAACTGAATTAAATAGGCTCATAGAAATTACTGAGAAAGTATCACCTAAAGTATTTATTAATCACAATAATGAGTTGATCTTAGTCCCAACCAAAAATATTTATTTTAGATTAGAGGATGTCAAAACAGACCTTGATTTAAAATGTAAGGTTTTAGCTTGGCTATCTCGACCAAGTTGCAAAGGAGTAAGCCACTACTGGCAAAAGAGAGTGCTTCATATATTCAACGAGTTTTTAGGGACTAACTTCTCTAAAGAAGAAATGGACAATGTTTATACTAACTTAGGAAATGATGTTAATAGAGAATTGAGCATTAGTTTTATTGAATCCGGTTATGACCTGACGGTATTACCAAATGAACAACCAGCGAAGGAGCAAGCCTAATGAACGAAAATAACCCGATCATTTCAGCAGTAATTGAAAAACTACACCGCCAGCAGGAAAAAGGGCTGCAAAAGTACGGGGCTTATGTCAAAACCTCCTCCTATGATCTGAAAGGCTGGTTGCAGCACGGACTTGAAGAAACATTGGATCTTGCGACATACCTTGAAACGGCAATTCAGTTGCTACAGGAACAAGAACAGGCTTTTCAAGCTCGTTATGATCACCATATATCACAAAAATATGAAGCGATGGCAGGTTTTTATGAAGGCTGGAGCAGTAGTACAGATGCCAGAACTCATCACGCATTGTGTGCAAGCCTAGTTTATCAAGACGCTTTGACAGCGGGAATTAGATTGAAAGCGGAGGGTGAATAAGATGAAATTTTATGAGGTGCATGATCCATATTACGCATTGATCAAAGCAAAAACTAAAGAGAATGCTATGACAATCTATACTGATGTTGTCGCTGATGATGATGGCGAATTATCAGAAGAAATAACCGAAGTTACAGAAGCATATGCAACAATCTTATACAGCCGAGTAAATGGAGAGGACAACAATGTGATCCCGGTCAAAGAAGTGCTTGAGCATTTAACAAACGAAGAAGAAATGGTACTGATCATTGACGGGAGCTTGCTATGAGGAAGGAATACAAAGAATTACAGATCATCAAACATTCATTGCAGTTTTACATTACTAGACCGAATGCAACTGATAAAGAGATAACAGAGGAAGAACGTTTACTTCAAAAGATTACATGTGAAGTTAATGAACTGAAAAACCGGTATGGGATCACTAAGGGGGATTAATTATGAAAAAACTACTAATCACACTAACTATTATTATTGCAGCGGTGCTTTATGCGCCGTCTGCTCAAGCTGTTTGGTCAAACTGGCAAACCGAGGGATACGGTCATCAAGCGAGAGTCTTTACGGATGACACCAATTACTATAAGGATGCCTCCACAGTCGATTGGAGAGCGGAAAAGAAGGGATCGAGTACAATCCATTACACCGCTGGCGTTTACAAAAAAAGAAGCGGTGGTGGCTTAACAGATACGAATCTTGTACAAAGGGGCAGCTTCAAAGCGTCAACGCCTCTAAAGTCGTTTAGTGTAAGTGAAATTCGCAAACGTACCGGCAAAGGAACATACGTGATCCAGCTTGATTGCTACACGGAGTCAGCAAAGAAAAAATACATCGGGACCTTTGAGTCCGTTAAATTCAGTATCCGATAGTCTGAAAGAGTATATTGAAGATTGGAGAGAATTACGGAATCGACATTCCATTAGAAGAATAAATCATACGACATAGATCGGTGCAAAATTGCCCTGGTCTATGTCTTTCATTGTTTATAGGAGGAGGTTGAGAAACATGGGAGCTGAACAATTGTGTTTACTGCCAGGGATCGATGAGAAACAAGTCCGGAATGCTCTGATAAAGGAGCTGAAGGTTTATAGAGCTCTCAAGGTGAAGGAAGAAAACAGAAAGGAACAAGAGGCAAACGGTGCAACAGGCCTTTTTCCTTCTCTCAGGAATCAGGAAGTTTTAAATGAACTGAAGGTACGGCAGATAGAAAGGGCGTTAAAAAATAGTTTAGACGAAATTGAACAAGATATTATCAGGATGAAATATCTTACATCACGATTCGTAAAAGATTTAGAAATAAGCGAAGAATTGGGATTGAAAAAGGACCGGTACTATAGGTTGAAAAAGCAAGCCACATTTAACCTCTCAACAGCACTGGGCATAATTTAATACAAAAAACACCAAATCCTATTAGTTAAGAAATATTTAAGATTTAATAGTTACTATCTTTAATTAGTGACAAAACAATAAAATGGAGGATTAATTGAAATGAGAAAAAAATTTATTAATTTAGTTGGCTTTGCTGCGGTAATGGCTGTTATTTTAACAGGTTGTTCGCAGTCAAAAAGCTCAGACGGTGTGAAAGCAAAAGCAGAAAAAGTCTCAGCTGAAAACGAAAAAAATAAAGGGAATGTGTATGTTGAAAGTGAATTTGCTCCATTAAAACGTGTCGTTATGTCTCAATCTGAAGTCTATTTTCCAGAAGATAGCGGCTCAAACATGATGGAAGATATGAACGATATTCAAATCAAAATGGAAAAAGAACGTGATGAGTTTAAGAAAATACTCCAGAAATACGATGTAGACATCCAAATGCCACGCCTTTTAACGGAGGATGAAAAGAAATTAGGTATAGCTGAAAATGGTATAACTGGTGGAGCTGGTGCTACGAATTTCTTTGTTAGAGATCCATTCTTTACAATTGGAGATCACATAATCGAAGGATCGTTTTTATCAACTTACCGCAGACTTGAAGTGCTTCCCGCAAGGGATATCCTTTTAAAAGAGGTAAAAGCGAACAAAAATCCATATGTTGCTGTTCCACAGCCCGATGTTTCAAAAGGCATAAATTCCAAGAATGGTCCATTTTTAGAGGGTGGAGATATTCTTGTGTACGGGAAAACAATTTTTGTTGGGAACTCTGGTCAAGCATCTAATAAAGAAGGAATCGATTGGCTCCGTAATTATTTAACACCAGATGGTTATAAAGTAGTTGAAGTAAAACTCGAAAAAAATACACTTCATCTAGATTGTGCTATTAGTTTTGTCCGAGACGGACTGATGATTGTGAATGAAGATTCACTACCAAACGGGATTCCAGATGAATTAAAGGATTGGGATAAAATAAAAGTAAGTTACAAAGATGCGCAAGATTTGGCCATAAATGGTTTACCTATTGATGAAAAAGTATATGTAACGGATTCTGCATATAAAAATACGATTGGAAAAGAACTAGAAAAAAGAAATATCAAGGTGGAATATGTAGATTTTAAAATAACAAGAAGCTATGGTGGCGCTTTCCGATGTACTACTCAACCATTACTCCGTAAATAAACTAGAGACGAAACATCCTTAAACATCCTTGTTAAGGATGTTTTTTTATTTAAATAAGAAAAAGCCGACAAAATGGGGGATAAAAAGGGGACCTTTTTTCCTGTGTGGATCATCGTATGATAGAGACAAGCAAAACGAACGTGAATATTTTGTCCAAGACGGAGAGCCTGCGGACACTGATCAACACCTTTTATGGGTGCTGGTTGGTGTCCGTTTTCTTTTTGTCAGAAAGGAGCAGCACCATGAAGAAGGACAAGCCCAAAAAGAACACACAGAAGCTCACTGATAGAGATTTAGGAGAGCTTATGGGGCAAAACATGCAACGGTTAAAAAGAACCAAAGGCGGGGCGTACAAGCGTAAATAACGGAGAGGTGAAACAACATGAACAAAAAAGAGATTGAAGGACTCATTCACAATTATCACTGGATGGCGAAAGAGGTTCAGCGGCTCCAGCGTGTTATATATGGTACTGACATTCCTATGCGAAGTTGGGGCGTTGCTCAATACGGCATCGAGGCCACACTGCCAAAAGGGAGCAAAGGAAAAAGCCAAGCTGAATTACGTGACATGGATTTACGAGAAGAAAGGCTTTATAAGCGGCTATGTAAGTTTGAAGAGCGTGTGTACGCAATAGAAACGGCAGCATGCAAGATCGAAGGGGAAAAGCACAGAGTTGTCTATGACTGCATGATGGAAGGTATGAGTTATCGAGCCATCGGACTTCACTTGGGGCTGTCTCGTGAAAAGGTACGGCAGATGAAAGATAATATCATCGACCAATTATGCCAATATTGCCACTTTGTGCACTTGTTGAAAGACGAAAAATCCGTAGTGTAAAATGGAAGGCAGGACGGGGAGGCATAATTTACCCGCGTCACCACAAATTAATATATTTTCACTTGCACTTGCACTTGCTCTTGCGAGCTTGGGATTCGTTCGACAAATTTCGTAGACTCCTCAACTTTATCAATCTTATCCGATAATAAAATCGAGGAGTGAGTAGAGTTGGGTAAAAAAAATAAACGTGCAATTAAAAATAAAAGACAAAATGAAAAAATTAAAAAATTAGATAATGAAATATACTCAAAGAAATTAATAGAGTTAGAAGATGTTATCTACACATATTCAGAAAAAGAGTTACTTGAATACTTTTTAAAAGAATTTATATACGGTCAAAAGAAGGAACATTATAAAAAGAGTGTAGCAACTCTCTATAATTTAGATATTGAATGTCTAGAGTTTGCTATATCGAGGTTTGCACATATTGAGAACATAAGAGATGTCTCTAAGTACTATCCAGCATTTGTCCCTTTATTGGCTGTATATTTAACTATGGCATTTAATGTTAATGCAAGTAAAATTTTAGCATTCTTTGGCACAGCTATATCACTTATTTTGATTATAAGAATAATAATTAAAGAAAAACGAGCCAGAAGTGTTGCTGTCTCAATGTTAAAAACATTTGAGCAAGTAAAGGCAAGAAAAGAAAAGGATGAAAAGTGATTTTCGTTCGACAAATTTTGCGAATAGTTCCATTTGCTCACTTTCTGCCGATAATTAGTGGTAGGGGGTGAGAATATGGACTTTATGACGCTCGTATCAATGCCAGTAATAACTGCGATGGCTATGATAATAGTTGCCATTATTTCGTTTATAACGGGAAGACTTAATGAAAAATATAAAACTAATTTAGAATATAGAACATTTCTTGATATTGAAGAAATACTGTCTTCTTACAACGTAGGAAATTCACCTACAGCTAAAGTTGGTACAAAGCTTCTTTTGCCATTAAGTTATAAAAAATTATTGAATTTTTTGATGGAAAAACGGTTGGATTCGGATCCGGATTTCACTAAAAGTAATCGATTCAACTATTTGAAAATTAGAATCTTAGGTAAAAGCATCATTATTGGTGGAGAAGTGAAGATAATATTTGAAAATAACGAGAATACATTAATTGAAATGAATCTTCCCCTGCTACAACCAAACGAAGAGATTTATATCCCTTTAGATATTTCTTTCAATAATTTATGGGGAAATCCAGAACCTATTAAAGAGATTGAAATAAAATATAGGCTTCAGACTGGTCAAAGCATGAGATTCATGAGCAAAAGAACTCAACAAGATCACGGAGAAACCAGAACAGATTCTTATGAAATATTAAAGTTTTTCAAGTACCAAAAGATACATAAGTATAATGGGAACGATGCTAGTTGGATGTATACAGCTAATCATGAATAAAAGATAACTCTCCTATATGTGGAGAGTTTTTTTGTTCCCTGTAAACTGCTTCCGGTGAAGAATCTCTATAAAAAGTATCGGCTTAAAGGTAGAGTGCGGCGGCAGTTTAGAGTGAATAAAACAAAGGGAGTGATCAAATGGGCGAAGTTGAAAGAGTGTTCCCAGGAGCGGTGAACGGCTTGATTAATTGGATCGAAAAGAACTTTCATGAGATAGACAGCTTTGTTACTACATTCAAGATGAAAGACGGGACATTAAAGACCATTTACCATAACGAATCATACTTAGAAGCTGTTGGAATAGCTGAAATTGCTAAAGAATCTCTTCATCAAGCAGCAAAAGATGATGAGTTTGTCACGAAATAAAAATCACGAAACAAACACGAATCAGAAGGAGGCGGCAGGTGAATGTAAATGGAATCCAAGCACATTCAGGCGGAGAAAGATTACGTCAAAGGCATGAAATACAAGGACCTTGCCGAGAAATACGGGGTGTCGATCAACACCATAAAGTCATGGAAAAAGCGGCATGGTTGGGAAAGAAAAAAGGGTGCACCCAAAAGAAAAAGTGTGCACACAAAAAAGGGTGGTCAACCCGGTAACGTTAATGCGTTAGGTAATAGCGGGGGAGCAGCACCAATACGAAACCAAAACGCAAAGACTCATGGATTTTATTCTAAACACATGCCAGCAGAAGCGTTTGAGATCATGCAGGACATTCAGGAGTTTTCACCTGTTGATCTGCTGTGGGAGCAAATACAGATTCAGTTCACTGCAATTGTAAGAGCGCAAAAGATCATGTTTGTTGAAAGCAAAGGTGAAATGATTAAAGAACTGAAAAAGAAAAAATCAGTCGTTTCAGATTCAGCTGACATCGAAGAAGAGGAATACGAATTTCAGTTTGCTTGGGATCGTCATGCTACATTCCTAAACGCTCAATCTAGGGCAATGTCTGAGCTTAGGGGCTTGATAAAGCAGTTTGACAACATAGCACATGAGACAGACGAAAGACGGCTTAAACTGGAGCAGATGCGCTTAAATATCGAGAAGACTAAGAAGGCTATTGATGGCGGTAGTGAAAGTAGCGGAGAAAACAAAATTGCTTCAATGCTTCAAAAGATGGTGAATGAACATGGAATTGAATAAAAAGCAAAAAGAGGTATGGGATAGCTTCGTAAAAGAGCGTCCTAAAATTCTTTTATGTAGCGGGGCAAAGAGAGCAGGGAAAACATTCGTGCTACTTTTAGCATTCCTTGCTCACATTAGTAAATATCAAAACAAGGGTCTTTCATTTATCATCGGTGGTGCTACTCAAGCAGCCATCAAGCGTAACGTATTGAATGATCTTGAATTGATATTAGAGAAAGAGCTTAAACTAGACAAAGCAAATGCCATTGAGATATTTGGCAACCGAGTTTACTGTTTCGATGGTGCCAATGTGGATGCTTGGAAAAAAGCGAGGGGTTTTACATCAGCTGGCGCATTTTTAAACGAAGCAACCGCTCTACATGATTCATTCGTGAAGGAAGTTATATCCCGTTGTTCGTACAAAGGCGCAATGGTCTTGATGGATACAAACCCTGAAAACCCAATGCACACCGTAAAAAAGGATTACATCGACAAAGACGGACAAAGACTAAAGAGTGGCCGCCTTAACATTAGGGCTTTTCACTTTTCTTTGTTTGATAATAACTTTCTTGATCCTGAATATGTTGAAAGTATAGTGGCATCGACACCGAGTGGCATGTTTACGGACAGGGATATTCATGGTTATTGGGTTGCGCCTGAAGGCGTGATATACAAAGATTTCAATAAAGATGTGCATTACATCAGGTCAGATCAATTAGAGAACGTCAACTTTGTAAAATACTTCGCTGGCGTTGACTGGGGGTATGAGCATTTTGGTTCCATCGTCGTTATTGGAGAGGATGATAAGCAAAATTATTATCTCTTGGAAGAGCATGCAGCGCAACATCAAGAAATAGATTATTGGGTCGAAGTGGCGAAAGATATAAAAGAGCGTTACGGCAGCGTTAATTTTTATTGCGATACCGCTCGACCAGAACATGTTGTTAGATTCAGGCGTGAGAGGTTAAGAGCTTTGAATGCTGATAAAGCTGTAGTGTCTGGTATAGAAGAGGTGGCAGGCTTGTTCAAGAAGAACAGGCTTTTTGTCGTTGAGGACAAAGTAGAGCGGTTCAAACAAGAGATATTCATGTATGTGTGGAATCAAAAGACGGGTGATCCAGTTAAAGAATGGGACGATGTGCTTGATTCAGTGCGTTATGCCCTTTATACACATAATAAACCGATGAGAAGAAAAGGGAAGGGGTGATCATGTGAACCATTTGATAGATAAGATCAAAACTTCAGGCATTACACCTGAATTGATTGCAGAAATCATCGAAACGCATAAAAACGATCATGATAGAATGAAAAACTTGTATGCCCGATACAAAGCAGAGGTTAATGGCGTGCCGATCTTAACTAGAGAAGCGATTGAGTATGAAGATTTCGAGACTGGTCATGTTAAGCGAATTGATCATAAGGTTAATAACAAACTCAATAACTCGTTTGATTCAGACATAGTTGATACAAAGGTGGGCTATCTCTTTGGGCATCCGATTACTTATGAGTTTGATGATAAGCGAGAGGCCGGTACTACTTCGAACGAAAAGCAAATGATTGATGAGTTTAACACTCTGAATAATATTGCTGATGAAGATAGTGAATGGGGAAAGATGGCGACAATTTGCGGTTATGGAGCGAGACTGGCATATATTGACCGAAACGGTAATGAAAGAGTGAAAAGCATTGAACCATGGGAAGTGGTTCTCCTTAGCGATGGGAATATTCATGAGCCGGAATTCGGCTTAAGGTATTTTACGGTTTATGGAGGACAAGTAAAAGCTGAATTCTATGATGATAAATATGTGTACTATTTCAGCACGAAAGATAGTTCTTCGTTTACTCTGGATAAAAAAGAATTGCATTTGTTTGATGGCTGCCCATTATTCGGGCTAGCAAATAATAAAGAGCTCAAGGGCGATGCCGAGAAGGTATTGTCTCTTATTGATGCCTATGATCGAACGTTGTCCGATGCCTCAAACGAAATTGAACAGTACAGACTGGCGTACTTGATCCTAAAGGGACTGGGAGCCGATGACGATACACTCCAACAGCTTAAAAAGACTGGGATTCTTGAACTTTACGATGAAAAAGACGATGTCAGCTATCTGACAAAGGATATAAACGATGCGATTATTGAAAATCACTTGAACCGTCTGGAAGAAAATATTCTCCGGTTTGCAAAGTCAGTTAATTTCTCTGATGAGTCATTTGGTGGGAATGTCACTGGCGTTGCAATGAAATTTAAATTGATGACACTTGAGAATAAGTGTATAACGATGGAACGGAAAATGACTGCTGCCCTCCGTTATCAATACAAGTTAATCTTTTCGGCATGGGCAACGAAAAATAAAGCTAAAGCAGAAGATTATTTGAAAGTATGGTTCGGATTCAAGCGTAACCTTCCAGCCAACGTTCTTGAAGAGGCACAGACAACATCGCAGCTTAAAGGATTAATCAGCGAAGATACACGGCTTTCTCTCTTATCCTTTGTCGATGATGTTCAGTATGAGCTTCATAAGATGAAAGAGGAGGAAGAGGAGTACAGAAACAACATGCCGCCATTAACTGAGATCGAACCAGAAACGGGCGGTGATGAAGATGAACCAAAATGAGATTGATAAGCTGCTAGACGACATGATCACAGAGGATGCCAAGAAAATTGATGTTGTCTTTGCTAAGCGTTTAAAAGAGATTAATCAGCAAATGGCCGTTCTTTTTGCTAAGTACGGGAAAGATGGTTCTCTCTCTATGGCTGATCTCAACAAATACAACCGCTTCAAAAAAGAAATGGAGCGGATGACAGAGGAATCAAGCAAAGCATTTAAAACGGTTCTTATCATTGTCGAAGCATTAGCCGCTAAGCAATTTCTTGAGAACTATATGCGATCCGCTTATCTCTACGAGATAGAAGCAGCGGTGAAGTTAGGTTATACGTTGCCGACAACTGCGATGATTCAACAGGCTATTCTAAACCCGATAGCTGAATTGACTCTTTCAGCCTTATATAAACGTCACCGTGATGATTATGTCCGGCAGATTCAAATATCTATTGCTCAAGGCATTCAAGCTGGTGAAGATTACTCAAAAATAGCAAAACGAATTGAAAGAGCGACCGAATTTGCGCGAAAAAAAGCCCGAGACGTAGCGAGAACCGAAGTTCATAGGGTACAGGTATCAGCAAGAATGGAAAGCGCTGAAAAGGCTTCTGAGCACGCCAATTTAGAAAAGGTGTGGAATTCTACCCTTGATTTAAAAACAAGGGCGGGGCATAGAAAGCTGGACGGGAAGACCGCTAAAAACGGTTTATTCATTTCTATTTATGGCGGTGTTGGCCCCGCTCCAGGTCACATGAATAACGCCAAAGATGATATAAATTGCCGCTGCACGGTCTCTTTCAAAGTGAATGGCAAAATGCCAGACACCAGAAGAGCGAGAAAAGGCGGTTCTGGAGCGGGTGAAGTCATCCCATACCAAACCTATGAAGAGTGGTACAAAACAATTAAAAAGGGTGATTAATATGATGAAAGATGATGAAATCAATTGCCGAGAAAAAGCAATTGATGCAACAGGGAAACTATCGACATATCTCCAAACAATCCAAAAAGAAACTGAAAGTGTTCAGATTGAAGGTGATTTACATGATGCAAAAATTCATGATTTGAAACTTCCAAACATTTTTGATAACGAAAAGGGGAAATAATTCATGAAAGAGAATGAACGCGTTAAATATCTTTTAGATATGCTCAATAGCGTAATTCAATACAATGATCCTGTTACTTATGACGAGATTGTCAGCGAGTTGAAGCAATCACTATTTACCCATAAAGCGTTTGATACGGAGACTGCTGAAAAAATGGTTGCATTACAAGAAGAGTACAGAGCAAAAGACAATCATTCTAGTCAATTTAATGGGTGGGACATTTTTACTGCTAAGCTAACAAAAATTTCCGACAAAATAGACAAGCTTTAAAGCTGGTTACTTATGTGACAGCTTTTTTCTTTTGTCCTGAGCATGACGTTAAAAGGTTTATTTTTATGCACTCATAACAGGCGCGCACTGTAGAGGGCGAAGGAGGAAAACTGTAATGCCAACATTAGACGAAGTGAAAAAATTTCTCGAAGAAAATAAAGAGAACGAAGAAGTGAAGTCGTATCTGAATGAACTTTCTGCCGTGTCTGCTGACAAGGTGAATGGGTTTTTAGATACCGAAGAAGGTAAGCGTCTGATTCAGCCTCGATTGGATTCTCATTTCACGAAAGGCCTCGATACATGGAAGGCGAACAACCTTGATGCTCTGGTCGATGCAAAGGTAAAAGAGCTTTATCCAGAGGAAACAGAGGAACAAAAGCGCATCAGAAAGCTGGAAAAAGAACTGGAGGATCAAAAATCAGCAGCACAACGTGAAAAGCTTTTAAATAAAGCTGTTTCTTATGCTTCTGAAAAGCAACTTCCAGCAGACGTAGTGGAGTTCTTTATCGGTGAGGATGAAGAATCAACGATGAAGAACCTTGGAGCATTCGAAGAAAAGTACAGTGCTGCACTTCAAAAGGCGATTGAATCAAAGTTCCAAGAGAATGGCCGTGATGTTCAGACTGGTATCAATGAACCAACAAATGAAAATTTAGATATTAGCTCGCTTGCAGCTGAAGCAAGTATCAGAAAATAAGGAGGGCTATCATGCCAAAATTTGATCCGAAAACAGTATTGTTACAAGACGCAGTAAACGGAAAGATTCCAACAGAACAAGGTACCCTAGTTTTAAAAGAGTTTATGACTCAATCTGCTGTCACGAAACTAGCAAAATATGAAGAAATGACTAAGCCAGAGAAAGAATTCACATACTTAGCTTCTGGGCCTGGGGCTTATTGGGTTGGTGAAGGCGAGAGGATTCAAACTTCTAAGGCCCAATGGTTAACAGCAAAAATGATTTCTAAGAAATTGGGTGTTATCATCCCTGTTTCTAAAGAGTTTTTACGTTATACCATCACAGACTTCTTCACACAAATGCGTCCGGCTATTGCTGAAGCCTTTGCGATTAAATTCGATCAAGCTGCGCTATTCGGTGTTGATTCACCATTCGGTCAAGGTGTTTCTGTATTTGAAAAAATTAAGGAATCCGGTAACACTATTGCGTTAAACTCACTCGGCAACTTGTATGACGAGCTTAACGGAGTAATGGCGCTAGTTGAGGATGCCGATAAGGATGTAAACGGATTTACAACAACACGCCGATTCCGTCAAAAACTTCGTGGTACTAAGGATGGTAACGGTCTTCCGATCTTCAACGACGCAACAGGCGGTGCAACACAGCAGGCTCTTGGTCTTCCGATCGGCTATGTTGATTCTAAGTCATGGGATTACGACAAAGCGGCATTACTTGCGGCTGACTGGAATTACACTCGTTACGGCATTCCTCAAGGTATGGAATACAAGATTTCTGAGGATGCAACATTAACAACAATTGTTGATGAAGATGGAAGTCCGATTAATTTGTATGAACGTGATATGGTTGCTCTTCGTGTGACTCAGCAAGTCGGTTTCATGACATTGACTGATGATGCGTTTGCAGCTATTACTCCAGCGACGGGGGCGTAAAATTATGGGGCACACATCTAAAAACTATAAGACAAATAATGGCGACAAGTTGGTGATTGGTGGCGAATTAGAAATCAAATCAGGCGCGAAAGTGACAGGATTGTCTGGTTCAACGCCTGCTGATAAAAGCATCACTTCTCAAATGATTGGAGACGGGGAAGTGAAAAACATCAATATTGGTGATGGTTCTGTTCAAAATCGAAATATCGGGACCGGTAGTGTGCAAAACGCAAATATCGCTGCAAAGGCTGTTACTTTACCCAAGCTTGGTGATGATGTAACAGCAAAACTCACTGATATTGAAAACCGTCTGAAAGCATTGGAAGGAGGAAGTGCATGATATGAAAGCATCTAACGGTTCCAAAACAATTGAATGCACTGAAAAGGCTTTTGAGGTGGTTTACTCTCATATTGGCTTTAGGAGAGTGGAAGAGTACAAGAAACCATCTGTCGATCTTCTTGATATGACTGAGGCTCAACTTCAAAAAGTAAATAAGGATGAGATTATTGCTTTCTTGAAAGAGAATGAATACGAGTTTGATCCCAAAATGCCTAAAGATGAACTGATTAAAATTGTCTTAGGTGAAGAGTAGGTGATTCAGTGGACATCGCACAAGTAAAGCGAATGACAGGGATTAAGACAAATAAGCATGATGAATATTTGTCTGAAATAGTCCCTAATTTGATTGAGTATGCCAGTGACTTTTGCAGTAACACTTTCGATCCGGAGGCTTTGCCAGGTGGTGTAAAGCTTTTTGTTGCAAAGGCAGCAGAATATAGCATGAATCCTTCTGGACTTTCAGGGAGAAGCATGGGGGATATATCGTATTCGTACAATACAGAATTTCCTCAGTACATCATGAAACACCTTACGCCATATCGAAGGTTGAGAGTTAAATGATTTATGAGGAATTTCCCCATGAAATCACGTTTCAAAAGCTTGAAAAAGTGCCGGACGGTGGCGGTGGATACACTGAACAGTATGTGGACCATCTGACAATTCCCGCTCGGGTGACAAGTGTTAAATCGGGAGAATTTTATCAAGCTCAACAGCTGCAAAACCCAGTTGATCACAATGTCTATTTCGAGTACAGAGAGGACATTGAAAAGACCATGAGAATTAAACACAAAAATAAAATACTCACATTGAAGTCAGATCCTATCGACCAAGGCGGAGAGAATGAAATCATGTGTCTCAAATGCCAAGTTTCTGAGGTGCTCAATGGCTGAGGTAAGCGGAAAATGGGCTAAACAAATGGCGAAAACAGTTAAGAAATTTGAGCGCAAAGTCATAGATCATGCAAAACAGATCGTCACAGAAACAGCAGAACTGATTTACAGTCATGCTGTCATTAACGCACCAACAGCCATGATTGATGGTGGGAACCTTAAGAACTCGATTGAGGTTGAATATCGAGACGAAGGATTGAAAGCCATCATCACCGTTGGTGCCGATTACGCCATATACGTTGAATATGGAACCGGTATTTATGCAGAGGAAGGCGGCGGCCGTCAAACACCATGGGTTTACTATGACCAAAAGCTAGGCCGATGGGTGATGACAAGAGGTATGAGGGCGCAACCATTCTTTAATCCTGCTGTAGAAGAGGGAATGAGGCATTTTGCCCGTGAAACGCAATAGAAAGGAGCTGCTCAAATGCGCTCATCATTGTGGCCGTTACAGGCTGCTATATTTGAAAGGCTATCTATGGATAAGCGGTTAAACGAACGTGTCACAGGCGTTTTTGATGCGGTTTCCAAAGATACTAAAAAGCCTTATGTCTCTATGGGTGATGACGATGTGTCCTTATTTGAGACAAAAACATCTGCTGGCGAGGTTGTAAACGTGGTTTTACACTGCTGGTCAGATTACAACGGAAAAAAGGAAGCGCAGCAGGTCATAGACCTCATGTTGCAAGCATTGACCAAAAGGCCCCTAGAAATAGAGGGCTTTTCTTTATGCCGTTCTGAGTTGCGAGGGATGCAGGTCATCACAGACATAGACGGATATACAAGACACGGTATCTTGCGAATGAGATACACGATAAACAACAATTGAGAGGATGATTTTAGTGGTAAACCTATTGAATGGTAAGGACGAAATCTATTTTGTTCAGCCGATGGATGCAACAGACGATGAAGGTTTATTTATTGCTTTCCAGACGGAAGGCTCTCACACAAAAGAGCAGGACACGCTGGATGAAAGCACAAAGTCAGGTCGTATTGTTGGATACGGCACAAAAAGTGAATCAGTTGAATTATCTTTCTACGCTGCGGATAATGATCCGGGTCAAAAAGCCATTGAAGCGGCTTTTGACAATGAAGAAGCTATCCAAGTATGGAAAGTAAATTTAAATCTAAACAAAAACGGAAAGCATGATTCAGAATATGGTCATGCAATTATTGAAAACCTTGAAAAAAGTGCGCCGCAGGATGGTTTCATTGAGGTTTCAACAACGTTACCTGTATTGGGTAAAACGCAAAAAGGTGAGCTAAATGCGTTAGATCCTGCTTTTATTGCTCAAATTCGTTCTACTGCTGGTGCTGACAGCTTTAAGCAGTTCGGCGAGCTTAACAAGAAAGTTGAGACACCCTAAGCAGCCCCAAAATCTATCGTTTACAGCCACGTCTGACAGTATTTCAGTAAAGTGGGATGCGGTAGAAGGGGCGACTTCATATAACGTATACAGAGGCGCAGACAAGCGTCTTGATAAAAACGTCACTGACACAAGTTATGTCGCAACAGGTATGAATCCTGATACGAAACTGACTATTAATGTGACAGCAGTGAATGAAGCTGGCGAGTCTCCAATGAGTGAAATCGTTACACAGACAGAACCGGCTTCCACAGGAGAATAACACATGAAGAGCCTCTATTATCTGGAGGCTCTTTTCTATTACAAAAAACAAATCGGGGGTTTTTATAAATGGCTACTTTAACAATTGGAAATAAGGAATATACAGCAAGATGTGACTTTGCATTTGACCGTACAGCAAATGAAAAATATACAACTAAAGAGGAAGACAAAGCAGGCGGTACGCTTAACATTTACATGGGTTTGCTAAACGAAGATGCTTTTATGTTATCTGCATTTTGGGATTGCGCTCTTTCTCATCTTAAAGGGAGTAAACCATCACCAGAGCAAATCGAAGATGCAATTATGAAAATCATTGAAGAAGATACAAAAGGTGACGCAGTGGATCGCTTGGTTAAAGAAGCTTTCCAAACACTTGAAAACGCTGGTTTTTTCAAAGGAAAGATCCGTCAGAACTGGACGCTACTCGAGAAGATGAACAAACCGAAGAAAGTTGCTCCGAACGAGACACCAGAAATGGCAGCGAAGCGGATCGAGGAACAAGAGACCGGCAAGGAATACTTGGAAATGCTGAAACAAGCCCGCAAAGAGTTGACGGGATTGACTACCTCCAAGTCATAGAAGATGCAGCTCGTTGGATGGGTGTCTATGACAACGATCTCATCATGTCATGGACTCCAAACGAGTATAAACGCAAGCTCAAGGCGGCCAAGCTGCGTGAAATTGATGAAATAGAGAGGTTGACAATAAACGCAATGTTTCACCGGTATGCGAATAACGCCAAAAAAGTTAAGCCTTCACAAATGTTTGATGCACAAAAAGCTAGAGCAGAGCTTGAGCGGGATGTCACTGGCAATGGTTTCAAAAATCAAGTGGATGCTAAAAAGCTGAACGATCTTAACATTGGATTAAGGAACATGCTTAGAAAACCAAAAGAAGAGGGGTGAGGGTTTGATCGAAAAATTAACGGCGGTTGTCGAGGCGCAAACACGTAAATTCAAAAAGCAAATGGACAAAGTGAATGATATGATGCGTCGGATGCGTGATCATCACACTGTCGAAGTAGATGCTGAAATCGCTGACTTCCAAAGGCGTGTTCGTGAGGCAGAACAGCAAATGGACAGTTTCTTACGCCGTCATGAACGCAACCGTGTTGACCTAGATGCCGATGCAGACCCTTTAACTAGGGCGGTTCGTATTGCCCGTCAAAAATTGCGTGAGATTCCTCAACGGATCAATACTTATTTTACGGGTGATAACAATCCATTAACCAGTTCAATAGCTCGTGCTAAAGCAGGGCTAAGGTCAATCGCTCAACGAGTGACGACCGTCATTGCCGGAAATCCTACTCCTTTAGGACGTGCTGTTATTGTCGCGCGTACGGCATTATCTACTATTTCTCAAAGGGTAACTTCAGTAATCGCTGGAAACGCCAGCCCGCTAGTTTCATCGGTTGCCGTTGCTCGTACTGCTCTTTCTTCAATAGCGCAGAGAGTGACGACAATGATTGCAGGAAACGCTAGCAACTTAAATTCATCTGTCGCCGCTGCTCGTGCTGCATTAGCAAGCTTACCTAACAGAGTTACAACAATCATAAATGCAAGTTCTGCGGCTTTGATTCGGTCTGTAGCAATTGCAAGAGCAGCATTAGCGAGTCTTCCTAATACTGTTGTTATTAGAATAATGGATATATGGGGCGGTTTTGAGGAACGGCTAGATAAATTCGAGAATGCCATGAACAGGCTTTCAAAGATCACAAATTCAATCTCAAACGTCATGGGGAATGCTTTACGTGGTGGATTGCTTGCTTTACTACCTGCTATCGCTCCTGCTTTGTCTGGTGCTGTAGGGGTAATTGGAGCAATTGGTCCAATGATTGGAACGGCTACGAGTGGATTAATGGGGCTTGTCAGTGCTTTTTCTACTGCTGGTACTGGCGCGGTGGCTTTTGGTGCATTGGCGGTAACGTCCATTGGTAGTGTTATCAAAACTGGTCAAGACCTGGATAAGCTCCAAGCCAAGCTAGATGATGCTACAAATGCAAAAGAGCGCGCCAAAATCATGGAAAAAATCAAAGTATTGCAAGAGTCGCTAGGTAAAGAAGAGAAGAAGGCTCTTGCTACTTTAGAAGATTTTAAAGATAACTGGCAGGACATTGCGAAGATCACACAAAAGCCTATCTTGAAATCATTCACGAACTCGCTTACAACGTTTAAAACAGTTCTGAATAGTCTTAGACCTATGTTTGTTAACGTGGCAAATGGAGCGGTTACATTAACGAAAAACCTTGATAATGCTTTCAAAGCAAAAGACATGCAAAACTTCATCAAATGGATGAACAACAATGCAGGTAAAGCATTTGTGACCTTTGGAAATATCGCAGGTAACGTTATGAGAACAGTCATGAATCTCATTGTAGCTTTCGGGCCATTGGGAAATGACATGGCTGCAAGCATGGAAAAGGCAACTGCTTCTTGGGCTAAATGGGCGGCAGGTTTAAGCTCATCACAACGGTTCCAAGATTTCATTGCTTACACTCGTGAAAACGGTCCGAAGCTCTTACAAGTGATCACAAACTTTTCTGGTGCATTACGCCGTTTATTTGCTGCGTTTGGTCCAATGTCTTCCGACATGCTCACATCATTGGTTGATATGACCGCTAGATTCAGAGAATGGGCTGGTACCGTTCAACATACAGAAGGGTTTAAAAACTTCATCGCATACATTGAAAAAACAGGTCCGACAGTGTGGAGTACACTTGGTCAAATTTCTCGGACTATTATAAATCTACTAGTTGGAATGGCACCACTAGGAAAGACGATTCTTGAAACTGTAAACAGCTTCTTGAAATTTTCAAATGCTGCAATGGAAGCAAATCCAGCAATCGGACAATTTATCGCAGCTGGTTTATCTCTTATTGGTGTCGTTAGAGCGATTGTTCCGGCAATGGTTGCTGTTAGCTCTTTAACTAATGGTTTTAAAGATTTTATGGTGGCTGCTCGCTGGATCTCAAGTTTTAAAAACTCTTTACTAGCAGTGAAGCTGCTAAGCTTTGTAAGCCAATTAAAAACAACAATACTTGTCATGGGTCAATTCATCGCTAGAAACGCTCTAATGGCAACGCAAGCCACAGTAAACGGCGCAAAGATGGCCGTTGCATGGACTGCTATGAAAATTTCATCTTTAATTACATCATTAAAGAACGGAATTATTCAAATGGGGCTTTGGATCAAAAACATGACACTCATGGCCGCTCAGTCTGTAGCGCAAGCAACGAGAATGGCTGTTGCATGGACGGCGGCAAAAATAAGTTCGTTTATTTTGATGTTGCAAAACGGCATTAGACAAATGATTCTATGGGTCACACAAATGGCGTTAATGGCTACACAATCCATTGCGAATGCCACAAGAATGGCAGCGGCGTGGACAGCAACGAAGATGAGTTCATTCATTCTTATGTTACAAAATGGAATAAAACAAATGGCTTTATTCATTGCTCGAATGGCTGTTATGGCCGCTCAAGCGATGGCAAATGCAGTGCGGATGGCTGCGGCTTGGGTTGTTGCGATGGGTCCTATTGGTTGGATAACGACCGCAGTAATTGGAATTGTTGCATTAATCATCGCCAATTGGGATAAAGTCAAAGCGTTCACTATTAAAGCTTGGGAAGCAATTTCAAACTTCCTGAAAGGGTTATGGGAAGGCATCAAGAAAGTTGCTTCTAGTGTTTGGGGTGGAATCAAAGGCTTTATAACTGGTGTCTGGAATGGAATCAAGAAGGCGGCCACAACCATATGGAACGGGATTAAAACGTACTTTACGACAGTATTTAAAATCTATAAAACCATTTTTACAACAGTTTGGAACACCATCAAAAAGGTTGTCACGACTGTTTGGAATGGTTTGAAAAATACCGCCTCCTCAGTTTGGAACGGAATCAAATCCTTCTTCTCGACTGTTTTAGGCGGCATTAAAAACTTCTTTGTGAACAACTGGAACAAAATCAAGAGTACGACAACTACTGTTTTCAACACAGTAAAGACGTTTATCGGTAGTGTGTGGAATAAGATCAAGTCGACTGTCTCGAACGTTGTCGGCGGTATATGGAAGGCTGTATCTGGCAAGTTCAACGATATAAAGAATACTGTTGGAAGTAAAATGAATGATGTCAAAAGCAAGATCAAGAGTATTTGGGATAAGGTCATGGCTTTCTTTAAAGGAATTAACCTTTACAACATCGGGAAAAACATTATTCAAGGTTTGGTGCGTGGTGTTGGGGGGATGGCATCTAGCTTATATAAAAAGGCTACTGATATTGTCAACAACGTCAAAAATACCTTTACCAAACTATTTAACATTCATTCTCCTTCACGCTGGATGCGTGATGAGATCGGTTATAACTTGGGTGCTGGTATGGCTGTAGGTCTTGATAGATCAACAAATACTGTGGTTTCTTCTGCTAAAAAGACAACACAGGCGGCGCAAAAAGCATCGCAAGCTGAAATGAAGAAAGCACAAAAGCAAGCGCAAAAACAAGCGGCAGCATTGAAGAAAAAACAAGCTGCTGCGGCACGTAAAGCGAATGCGAGAAGAAAAACAGGCATTGATAACAAGATTAGAGCTGTAGAAACCAAGTTTGACACAGGTAAGATCAGCTCAAAGACGTACATCAAGCAATTGAACGCGATCAAGAAGAAAAACAAGCTAACATCCACGCAAAATGCGAAAATACAGCGTGAAATATATAATGCTCAGAAAAAATCGCAATCACAGCAAAAGAAAAAGGCTCTTGAGGCGCAGCGCAAAAAGGCAAAAGCGCAGCTTGCTTATCAAAAGAAGGTTTCACAGAAGATCGCTAATGCAGAAGTGAAATATGACACCAAGAAAATAAGCGGTCAGACGTATATGAAGCAGCTTGAGAAGATAAAAAAGAAAGAAAAACTGACAGCTGAACAACGCAATAAGGTTCAGAAAGAAATTTATGCAACTAGAACCAAACTTCAAAAAGAAGCACAGAAGAAAAAAGATGATGAGAGAAAAGCGGCTGATAAGCTGAATAAAGGTCTTCTTTCAGCAAACAATTCTTATCTATCTAAGTTTAAAAGCATTAACGACAAGCTAACTAGTGACATCAAAAAAGCCAATGAAGAGTATAAGAACGCTCTTAAAGATCGTACTGATTCCATTTACAATGCAATGGGATTGTTTGATAGTGTGAAAACTGAAAAAGTCAGTGGTTCCAAGCTGTTAAATAACCTGCAAGCGCAAATTGATAGAATGAAAAGTTTCCAATCTGATCTATCGAAATTATCAAGTAATGCGCCTAAAGAGTTCGTTGAGGAACTAAGACAAATGGGCGTGGGATCAGCTGATCAAATAAAAGCCATTGCTGCTATGTCTGAACCAGAATTAGATAAATATATCTCACTATGGAAACAGAAGCACAATATGGCAAGCGAACAAGCGACAAAAGAACTTGCTGGACTTAAAAACGAAACAACTAAGAAAATCGCAGAATTGAGAAGTGCAGCGAATACAGAATTGAACAAATTGAAAATTGATTACATGAATAAAATTTCACAATTGACTGTCAATGTTAAGCAGCTTGGATCGCTTAAAAAGAGCGGGCAAGCGATTGGATATAACACGATGTCAGGCATTATATCCGGCATGAAAGGAATGAAAGGCGAGCTTGCGAAGGAAGCCAACAATATTGCTTCCACAATTGAAAAAACGATCAAGAAGAAGCTGAAAATTCATTCGCCTTCACGTTTAATGCGTGATCAAGTGGGTGTCATGGTGCCAGCTGGTATTGCTGTGGGGATTCAGCAGGGCGTGGGTACTGTGAGTAAAGCGATGAATGATGTAAAGGATGCTATGTACATCGAACAAGAGGATTTAAACATCGCTTACGATGCTTCTATTACAAACAGTAAATTAGGAGCGGTTAAACACGAATTGAGTGCTGAGCTTCAAAATATTGAACTTCCTGAACAAGTGATTGTTATTGAAATGGACAGCAAAAAGGTTGGTCAAGGTGTTGCCAAGCCGGTTGAAAATGAACAGAAGAGAGCAAACGCAAGGAGGACGAGGATCACATGATCAATTATCAACAACTTGTCCCCAACGAATGGAAGATCACTTTTAACGGAACTGATATATCACAATATTTCTACCTTAAAGAGACACCCAGCGGGAGGGGTGTTGTGGGTCGAGAGGTGAAAATAGACACGATAGGAAACCGCGCAGGCGGTTTTCTTCGTGGTACTAGATTGCCTGTAAGAGTGATAACCCTAGAAGTGTTATTCGCATTCAGTAGTGAAAGTGAATTGAAGAAAAAACAGGAGGAATTAAACTATATTCTTCACACAGATGAAGAAAAGCCGCTTGTTTTCTTCGATGAACCAGACAGGACATATAACGCCATATTTGAGAGTTTGACAGAGGGTGAGACAAAGGGAGGCTTACAACATGCCACACTAACTTTCCTTTGTTCTGATCCAAAAAAATACGGATTAGCGTCGATTTATGAATTCGAGAGCGGCTTGAGGACTTTTACGAATCCAAGTTTAGCCACAATCGAACCAAAGATTGAATGTGTATTTACGGCAGCAGCCACTTCATATGAGGTGTCTCTTCTAAACTCAGATAACAGTGTGAGGAAAACTATTAAAATTGTTTATAATTTCATCGTTGGTGACACGCTTGTGATTGACATTGCTAAACGAAAAATAAGGAACAATGGAAAAGCTATCATGAATGGTCTGCAAATCCAATCTGAGTTTTTCGATTTTCCTGCTCAAAAGTCGGTCAAGCTAAGATTCAGCCATAAAAGTAGTATCAAATTCAATGAAGCCTATCTATAGATAAGAAAGGGGGTCCGTCATGGCTGAGATATTCATTTTATCGCCAGAAGATGAACTTTTGGCTGTTCTGTCCAGTGACGGACAGGATTCGTGTAATTTTTGGGATGCTAAATACAAAGAAGAACTCAACTTGGGTTCTTCTTTTTCTTTTATTGCAGATGCTTCACATCCAGATGCTAAGTATCTGTTTGAAGAGAATCAAGTCGTGTTCCGAGATAAGGACGGCGAATTGCGGGCGTTTGTTATAAAAGAGCTTGATGATACAGATGATGGTTCCGAAATTAATACGCTCGTTACATGTGAAGCCGCAATGATGGAATTGGCTGAAACAATCATTAAAGAGAAGCGGCCAAAAGATAAAACGGCGCAGTATGTTCTTGATCAAGTATTTGAAAGAACCCGATGGACCGCAGAAGTGACCGCCGAGCTAGGACTAAACTCGACATCATTCTATAAAATGACTGCTCTTGAATGTTTAAGCGACGTCTTGAACAAATGGGGTGGCGAATTCAAAGACGTTGTGGAGTTTGACGGAAATACCATCAACAAACGCACGATCAAGGTATTATCACGCAGAGGAAAAGACAGCGGCAAGCGGTTTGAAATTGACAAAGACACAGAAAGTATCAGACGCACTGTGATCAGCTATCCGAAGACGGCATTGTATGGTTATGGTGCATCATTGGAAACGACTGACGATGACGGAGAAGAAACAGGAGGTTATTCCCGTTTCATTGATTTTTCGGAAGTTGAGTGGAAAAAGTCAAATGGTGATCCAGTAGATAAACCAAAAGGCCAAGAGTGGGTAGGCGATCCCGCTTTATTGCAAAAATACGGCCGATTGAAAAATGGATCATTAATCCATAGAGAAGGCATTTTCAGTGATGAAGATATAGAAGATGAAGAAGAGCTGTTGAAAGCAACTTACAATCATTTAATTACTGTCGCTTCAAAAACAGAAGTCAATTATGAATTATCGGTTAAGCTACTTGAAGGCGTTGAGGGGTATGAACATGAGCATGTCGATCTTGGAGATACAACCATCGCTATTGACCGCAATTTTGCTATTCCTATTGAAACATCACAGCGCATTATCTCAATGGAATATGACATTACTGATCCTGAAAATACTTGTGTGGTTGAAATAGGACAGTTCTTGTCAGCCTTACAGGGTGATGATCGAGTAAAGCAGCTGCAAAAGATAATTGATAGTAATCGTGGTACTTGGGAAAGAAAGCCGGAAGCGGGCAACGTGACGGATGGCAGTTTTCCTAATACAAAGCCGCCACGTCCAGCAAATATCAAAGTAGAAGGTCTTTACAAGACGATTTCACTTACATGGGATTATAACCCTAGATCCTTTATAGCTGCGTATGAAGTGTACGCATCACAAAACAAGGGATTTACACCTACAGCTGCACAGCTAATTTTCCGAGGTAAAACAGGTGGTTGGCATCATCAAGACGGCGTGGAAGCTGATCAAGTATGGTATTACCGCTTGAGAACCATAAACACACATGGGACGGCCAGCGATTGGTCAGAAGAATATGAAGCTAAGACGGTGAGAATCCTTACCGATGATATTATGTTCGGTGCTGTCACAGCAGATAAACTGGCTTCGTTGTCAGTAACGGCTGAAAAACTGTACACGGACATTGAGAATTCAAATATATTACCGGGGTCACTTCTGCGCTCAAGTGATTTAACGTCGGTGAATAATGGCTTTCTTTTCTTCAAGGAAAATGAAAGATCTAATATTGTTACTGTCATGAGAAATTCAACTTTCAATGCTGTGGGGATTATAACGGGTCAAAGAAAGGCATTGAAATTAACAAACGGAAAACAATATATCTTGTCATTCGAAGCAAAAAGAGGTTTGATGGATAACTTTAATTATGTTTACGCAAGAAGAAATACAACTGCTACTAGTACGGAAAGTGTGCTGATTCCATCACCATACACGGACATAACCAATTATCCAGAAGAAGAATTTGTGAGATATGATATTCCTTTCGAATTTACTGGCAAAACAAATTCTGACTATTACATTCTAATAGCTGGTTTAGGTGGAAAGGTACCTGCTCTAACAGTAAATGGGGTACAACGTGGTGGAGCAGTAAGAGACATACAGTTTTTAAAAAATATGAACTTCACTGCTTCGTATAATCCGGGGGAAATTCAAGTTATCTTCGGTGAAAATGCTTCTTTTACAACGCCAGACGGAACTATTTACAAATTTCCAAAGGGAAGCACCGAAATTAGCACAAATTTAGAAGGTACAGGGGCAAATTCTACTGAAACCAATGCCTTTTTGATGTTTACTGGATCAGATAATTCAAGGTTTACAAGTGGTGTCACTGTACAAACATACGATTTCAGAGTAGTGAGATATAACGGCTCTCAATGGCAATACAACAATAATTCTACATGGGTCAATTTTACGCCTAATTCACAAGATACAATTATAGGCAGTGTCACAAGATCAGCAACAACTGTGGAGGGTATTGAAACTTTAGATGTGACGTCTGTTTCATTCGATATTCGCAATGTCCAGTTGCGATCAGGGAACGAAGTGAAAGAATGGTCAGCAAGCCCCTATGATGTAATGCTTACCGAAAAATCAGTGACAGCATTGCACGTAAATGATGCTGCGATTGGAACGGCAGCCATTCAAAATGCCGCAATCCAAAAAGCACATTTAGGCACAGCGATAATTGACACGGCGCACATCACAGATGGTGCCATTACAAATGCCAAAATAGCCAATCTATCTGCGGACAAAATCACAGCTGGCACGATTAAAGGGATCACGATTGAGGGTTCACTTATTAGAGGGGCAAGGATTGAACCTATTTCGGGGTCAACTGCATTTGAATCCTTCATTGAAGCCGATAAAATTTATCAATACAGAAAAACTATATATGATGTCACTGTTAAAAGATATGAGAAACTCACAATCCAATCAGGCCTGATTTCACAAGAATATGGAAATAGAATTGGTGAAAATGAGACGCAAGAACCGATTAGTACCGTTGATATAAAAAGAGGTGGAATCAATTTATTTGCAGCAGCGAACCCTAGAAATGAAAACATTTCACATAAGTTAAGAATAGAGACTAATCCGGGGGTTCCTAATGATTTCGGCGTGGGCAGTAGTGGTACTCATATGATCTTCTCACAAAATGATGAAGTGGTCTTCAAGGTTAGTGTTGAATTAAATCGTGGAGAACCAAGTTTTGCATTTAATGGATTAAAAACGGGGCATGTGGCTTCATTAAAATCTTATAGTGTTTCAGTAAAACAATATGCTTCATTGTCAGCAGACGAGGATATAAGTTTATTTGCAGAGGGATACCTTTGGATGAATGGCCGAATAAGAACTGATATATACGGTGACAAAGGAATCAATATATCTGCTTACAATGGTCGCGTTTCAATAAAAGGGCAGGCAGAAAAAGATGGTGGAATTTCTTTGGATGGAGGGGGATGGAACGGATCATTATTTCTCGGAAGGGATAACACAGGAAAGCGTGTCTGGTCAGAAGATATATACTTTAGAATGTACACAGGGTCGGCAAATGTATATATAACACAATACGGAACTTTGGGCCGTGTTGTTTCATCGAAAAAGTACAAAATAAACATCGAGGAATACCCTGACGACAAGCTGCAAAATATCTTGAAGTTGAAACCTAAAACATGGTTTGATAAACAAGTTGCGGAATCATATGCAGAAATACTTGAGTCAAACAGTTCAGATGATGGTGACAGACCTTATCTTGAAAGAGTGCCGGGTTTAATAGCCGAGGATCTTTACGAAGCGGGATTGAAGGAATATCTATTCTGGAGTGATCCAGACGAAAACGGAGAGAGACAAATCGAAGGCGTTATGTATGACCGTTTGTATGCCTTATTAATTCCAATAGTTAAGGAATTGAAAGATAAGGTGTATGTCTTAGAAAATCAAATAAAAGAAATGGGGAATTGAGATGGAACAACAACAACAACAACTTACAGAAAAAGAAGAGTTGTTTTTTTATAAAGCAATGGCTTTATCGGAGCAGCTAACAAAAGCGCATTTAGAACTTGCGGAAGCAAGAGCACAATTTACAGTTTGCGACAATGAAAACAAGCTGCTGAAAGAGGAATTGCTTAAATATACACAAAACGATTCAAACCACGCTGAATAGGCGTTTTTATTTTGCCTTCTTTAAGGAGGTGAGGAACTTGAAATAGGACTAGGGGGGCTAACTCATGTCAGGGATGACGGAGGTTAATGATGTGAACATTATACAAAAAGATGTGTCTGAATTAAAAACCAGTCAAAAAGCTTTGGAACAACGTGTTTCTGTACTTGAAAGAGGTCAAGACAAGCATGATCAGCAAATTATAAGTTTGAACAATCAGCTTAATAAAATTGAAGAAAACACAACATGGATTAAGAGAACAATCACAGGGGCAATGATAACCGCTGTTTGCACGGGTGTAATTGGTGGAGGAATTGCCCTTGTGTACACGCTCATTCAAAAATAAACGAAATGGGGAATTGAATATGAAGAATTTAGACAAAGGCACTGTGATAAGAACAGTGCTTCTTTTAGTTGCTTTGATCAATCAGTTTTTAGTTATGTTCGGTAAAACTCCTTTACCATTGGATGAAGAGTCTGTGAATAATTTAGCCGACGTTTTATATGTTGCTTTCTCAACACTCTTTACAACGGTTATGACGCTTATCACATGGTTTAAGAACAACTATGTGACATCAAAAGGTAAGCAACAAAAGGAAGTATTGAAGCAAAAAGGTTTAACAAAATAGAAGCCGCCTTCGGGGTGGCTTTTTGTATTCCATTAAACGAATGGGGAGAACGCAAATGAATTTTAGACAATTAAGCAAGCTTGTTGATCTTCGAGGAAAAACAAAAAGGAACGGGAGCTATTCAAATGTGGGTGTCAATGCAAAAACGGACATCGCGGTACATCATAGCTTAACAACATCGGGAAACAGCGCAGCTTTTGCAAACTATCATGTAGGCACTAATGGTTGGCCGGGTGTAGCCTATCATTTTGTCATTCTCAAAGACGGTACCATTGAATGGAATCATGATCTAGGAATCAAATCTTATCATGTAGGTAACTCAAACCGCTTCGCTATCGGCATTTGTCTTGTGGGCGATTTCAGAAGTGAAAAGCCGACAGCAGCACAGGAAACGAGTTTCAGAGCTTTAGTAACGGCATTGAAGAAAGATATGCCGAACTACAAAAGAACAAGAGGTCATAATGAGTTTCCGGGCTATTCTTGGAAAGCGTGTCCTGTCTTTGATTATAAGGCGGTTTTAGCTGGTACAGTGAAGCAAACAATTACAAAACCAACGAAGGCAACACCATCACCATCCAAAAAACCAGCTTCCAAGCCTGCTAAAAAGGCATACAACCTGCCTTCTGGCATTTTAAAAGTAACCAAGCCATTAACGAAGGGAGCGGGAGTAAAAGCCGTACAGGAAGCCCTAGCCGCTCTTTTCTTCTATCCTGATAAGGGCGCGAAAAACAACGGTATTGACGGCTATTATGGACCGAAAACGGCGAATGCGGTCAAACGATTCCAATTAATGAACGGCCTAACGGCGGACGGCATATATGGACCGAAGACAAAAGCAGCGTTAGAAAAGCTATTAAATAAAAATCTATAGACATATGACTATAGGAAAAGAAATTAGCCCCTGTCCTTAATGGATGGGGGCTTTTTTGTTTGTCGTAAATTACATACTTTATTACTAATCCACCTTCACTATTCGGTTATTTGTAACTATGGAAATTACTGTATATTTTAAGTTATGCTTGATGGGATTAAAAAGGGGAGGGTTTGATTTGAATAAAAAATGGATAACAAGAATTTCATTATCCATTGTAGCTGCGTTGGGTATCTCCTGTACGCTTGGAGAGTTTGCAGAGGCAAAAGCTAATCAGCCGCAATATGAACAAAAAACACCGTCTGAATCATTTACAAAAAACGATCCTGAATTATATAAAGGTGCGTTAGAGCTTGGCCTAACTGACAATGACATCTTTAAAATCGACAGTCTTTTTGACAAAGAAGATAAAGCCACAGTACATAATCCTATACTTGTTGTGATCGGTATAATTACAGGGATGACCGCAATTGTGGGGAGTGGATATGCTGCTGGTCGCTATATCGCCAATCAACTTTACAAGCGCAAGCAGTTGACGAAATCAACTTATAAAAAACACAGATGGGGTTTCAGAGCTGCATTAGTACCGGTAATAGGTATTGCTGCGACATTTGGCTTTGATGACTACTATATGGATATTTAACATGTTTGAGTATATTTTGATTTTACTTATAGTTGCAACTTTGTTATTTACAGTCGTTGAGGTTTCAAAAATAAAGAAAGAAAATAAAATCCTCAAAAATGAAATTGAGGATTTAAAGAAAAACATTAACAAATGAAATTTATTGGCCGCCTAGAAGGACGGCCTTTTTATTTAAAGTATTTTTACATTAAGTATATCTGCAAATTTTATTAAATTTGTATCAGAACGGCTATCTTTTACATGAAACAGTTTCTTTATGTGGTCCACGTATACAACTCGCCCCGAAATTTCTCTGACAAACCCATTATCGAATAACTCAAAATTGAGGGGCATGTCCTCACTCATTGCGGTTGCAATGATGTATTCAAATTCTTCTAATTGCTCGGGACTTAGAATCGGCTGTTCAATTTTCTTTTTTGAAAGATGCAGTTGTCTTAATGCCTCATTATGTTCTGGCAAGATGAATTTCATCTGCCATCTATTCTGATCTTTTCTTTCATCCCACACAGTATCACCTCAATAGAGATTATAACCGAATGTTTGTTTGGTGTCTAAATGTGGTGTATAATTAAAATATACGGTTTAACCTGCGGAAACAGGTATTAAAAAAATTCGTATATTTCAATGATTAACTTCTTCTTATATTACTCACAAGTGCGACTGTCTTGCGAAAGACAGTTCTTTTTTGTTATTTTGTTATCTTTTTGAAAATAACACAAAAATAACGAAAGTTGCGTTCAAATGCGAAAAAATGCGGTGTTTTCTTGTTTTATCATTGTTGTTTTTTATCAAGGAAACCCTTGAATGAAAGAGACGGAAATCCCGCGAAAACAGGGTGAATTATGGGTGGAATGATGTAAACACCCTCGAAAACCCCTTGAAATATAGGGGTTTTTGTTATGTCTTCATTTGGTCAAGAATGTTGATGAATTGAAACCTTCACCGCTTCTCATTCGTTAACATAAGAGATAGTGATTTTGGGAACTTTTTCTTAAGTGAAGAGTTTGAATGATTTTAAAAAGAAAAGCGGTGATCACATGGGCTTTACTACTTGGGTAGCGATTATTGTTGTACTGGCCGTCGTGTTTGGGTTGTTTGGATCGAAAAAGCGTGATAAATAAGAGGTTGCAACCCACTTCTACAGAGGAAGTGGGTTTTTTATTGCAAATACAACATTAATGAACTATACTAATTTTAATAATTTATTGTAAATGCAACAAAAGGGAGTCGTGATAAATGAAAGAGATTTTACGGGAAATCGGCGTTATTGCTCGGGCGCTTGATTCTATTAGTAATATTGAATTTAAAGAGTACGATTTAACGAAGGGGCAGTATTTGTATCTTGTGCGTATTTGTGAGGAGCCGGGCATCATTCAGGAAAAGCTAGCGGAAATGATCAAGGTGGATCGAACAACAGCTGCTCGTGCTATCAAAAAACTAGAGCTTCATGGTTTTATTGAGAAGAAAGATGACCCGGTGAATAAAAAAATCAAAAAGCTGTTTCCAACCGATAAAGGGAAAATCATATATCCACTGATCAAACGAGAACATGATTACTCGAATCAAGTAGCGCTGGATGGATTTTCTGAAGAGGAAGTGGAACAGATAAATGAGTATCTCCACAGGATAAGACAAAATATCGAAAAAGATTGGGATTATGTGAAAAAAGGAAATAAGAGACGCTACTAAATGATAAGGAGTGATAACTTCAATGACCGTTACTTTTATTCCATGTAATGATCAGCATGTAAAAGAGCTGCAAAAAGTCGGCAGCGACACGTTTAAAGAAACCTTTCAGGATCCAAACGAAGCTGAAAATATCGATGCTTACGTAAAGACAGCCTTTCATCCGAACCAGCTGTTAAAAGAATTACATCATCCATTTTCACAGTTCTATTTTGTTCAAGTGAATGGCGAAGTTGCTGGTTATTTGAAGGTCAATATGGAGGATGCGCAGTCAGAAGAGATGGGAAGTGAAGCGTTAGAGATTGAAAGAATTTATATCAAGCAGTCCTTTCAAAAACAAGGATTAGGCCGATATTTAATCAATCAAGCTTTTGAGATCGCGAAGGAATATCATAAACGTGATGTTTGGCTTGGCGTGTGGGAGCACAACAAAGCGGCCATCGCATTTTATCAAAAGCTTGGGTTTGTTCAAACAGGGGTGCACGCCTTCCTTTTGGGAGACGAAGAACAATTGGACCTCATTATGACCAAAACACTTAGCTGATCAAAAAGGGGGAAGGGAACATGCATATTCCATCATTTTTTCAAGTGAAAGATATGGAGGAAGTAAAAGCATTTATTCAATCACATTCATTTGCAACAGTTGTGACCACGACGGATGGAAAGCCCATTGCGACACATATTCCAGTGAGTTTTCTTCAAATTGAAGATTCGTTTGTGATCTCAGGGCATATGGCCATTGGAAATCCTCAGTGGAAAACGTTTGAAGAGAATGAGCAGGTGCTCGTGATTTTTCAAGGGCCGCATGCCTACATATCCTCTTCATGGTATGAAAAAGAAGCAGTACCGACATGGAATTACCAAGCTGTTCATGTTTATGGAAAGGCTAAACTGCTTGAAAAATCGGAACTGGTCAAAGAATTAACAACGATGCTGGAGACATACGAAAGCCATAGAGAACAACCAGTGTTATGGCATACGTTGTCTGATGAATTGTTAGAGAAACAAATGAAAGGCATTGTAGGCTTTAAAATCATCATTGATGAAGTTCAGGCTGCTTTTAAAATAAGCCAAAATCGCAATGAAAGGGATTATGCTCACATCATTGAAAAGTTGGAAGCAGAGGGTGACGTGGAAATGGCTGAGGCAATGAAAAAGGGAGTAAAGGATGTATGAGAAAAGCACTCTTATGATCAAGAGTGCTATTTTGTTTTGAGAGAAATGAGAAACTTGGCTTATAATGTCACATTTTCTTTAAAATTACATAAAAAAATCCACTATTTCCATAAAAAATCAGATCGATTCCTTATAATAAAAGTATCTGAGAAATGGGGAGTGAGTCAAGATGGACCAAAACTTGCTGCAAATGAATCAAGTGAGATCAGAGGATGAATTAGCGGTTGTTAATATATCTTCTACAGAAATTGGGGCGCTGTCAAAGGAAGCGGCTGAGCGGATTTTACAAATGAAGGATACGGATAATATTCATCAACTGATGTATGTTCCGATTGAAAAGAAAGCAGATTTGCATTGGCTGATTCAACGTGTTGGACAGGCGTTAGAAGTTGAGGATAACGATATCGTTGCGCTTGAATTGGCTGATTTGCTCTATTTCTTTGTCATTCCATTTTATAAGGAGTATATTTTGAGGGAACATCATTTGTATGAGTGTATAGATGATTTGTTGGTACGATTAGCATCATGGACTCACTCAGATATTCACACACTGGTCGATGCGATGAGAGACGATTTGTTTGTATAAACTTGAAAAAAGCTTGTAGAGCGATCCTCTACAAGCTTTTCTAAATTATTGGGCTCTTTCCCAAGTGATCTTTGTTTCATTTGTTTTTTTCGTTCCCTTTGCCAGCACCTTACCGTTTTCTTGTTTCACGGTGATGTTTAGGTCGTAAAAGGAATAGAGGGCGCCAAGACTGTCATTTTCAGGTTTGTGCAGGTTGTTTTCTTTTTCAGTTGATGCCCCAATGGCCAGCGTTTTGGCAAAGTTTAAACCGATGACTTCAGCGTAATCACTATTGGTATCAGAAGAAGCTGTTACATTTAAAGAAATGACTTTTTTCTGTTGATCAACAGTGATATCCGTGTCTTTTATAAGTTTAGACTGCTCCATCACTTCTTTCGTTTCTTTTTGAATACGTTCATTAATCGTTGGAAGTGCCTTCGTTTCTGTTTTTTGTTCGTTTGCCGTATTTGAGCAAGCTGCTAGCATGAAGAGACTTGCAACTAGGCTCATGAAAACAAGTAGATTTTTTTTCACGTTCGTTCTCCTTTTTTCTTCGAAGTATGTATGTTTATGTTACCACGAATCCTTGATTTGATTAAAAGAGAAGTGTTGATATGCTGTGAACAATAAAAAACACCCAAAAAGGGCGCTTCAGCGTGTAGACAAACCTTCGCATTCGTTGTCAGGTCTGCGCTCCGGTGCTCACGAATGTCAAATTCGCTCCGCTCCGATGCTCGTCCTTCCTAGACTTCAAAGGTTTTCTATCACGCTGAAAAGAAAACAAAGGGCTAAAATAAAGTTCATTTTAGCCCTTTGTCAACAATCTGAAGCACCCAAAAAGGGCGCTTTTTTTCTTATTGTGCTGAAAGGCTTGTACTTAATGGAACAGAAGAAATGACGGTGAATTTTGGAGTCGCAGCACCAGACTCTAAATTTTTACGTAAAAGCGATGATTTGATGGATCCATCCCATTTTTTATAGATGCTTCCTGAAGTATTTGCACGAAGCTGTACATTTGAGAAGCTTGCTTGTGAGTAGCTGTTTGTACCATTATCTTGTACACCGTGTACCATCTTGACGACATCGAGGTTTTTCAGACGGCTAGGGTTGTAAACAGGCTGTTTATAGCGCAATGTCCCATTGACGTATAGTGACACTGTGCCATCACCATTATTGATGAGCTTTAAGTTGACGCGTGCGCCATCCTTAATGCTCTTATCGTATTCGCTGTTCCAGTATTTGCTGCCGCCTTGTGAGCCGCTGCCTAGAAAGACCTTGTAGCCAGAAGACGTTTTTGAAATACCGCTTTCAACAACGGCAGAACCGAGGCCGAGATACCAGTCCGCATAGCCATTTTTAATGGTAGCTGTTTTCGGCAGCACAATATCAGCCGAGATACCTGACCATTTGGCCTCATCCGTTTGTGTCACAATCGCGCCGTGACGAGGACCAGCTGCAGAGGCGGGAATACTTGATAGCATCAAAACGAAGGCCAAACCTACACTCAAAACGATAAACCACTTTTTCATGAAAATTCCTCCCTAAAATGGATTCACTTTCATTATATAAAATGAAAGGAGGGATCTACTTACAATTTTATGGATGGTTTTGGTATTAATTATGAAAAAAACCGGTCGAAAAGTGGTCAACTTGTATTCGAATTGTAACGTGTCTGTAAAATAAAAGGGTGCATCTTCATGTATAATGAGTTCAGAAACCAAATACGGAGGATTTTTTAATGAATAAAAAGCTTATCGCGACAATCGTAACAGTAGCTAGTTTATTTTTGGCGTTTAGTTTCTCACATGGAGCAAGTGCAAAAAAAGTAAGCGGCAATATTACTTGGTATAATGGTGTCGGTAAAAAAGGCGCAGATGGAAAAAAACTCGGTCATTGGGATGCAGCAACTAAAATGGGATTTGACGTACCGAAAAAAGGTACAAAATTAAGAGTGACAACAAAAGCGAAACCACATAAAGTGATTACAGTATATAAATATGATGTAGGTAGAATGCCAAACGCTGTATTAGACGTTAGTCCAAAAGCATTCAAAGCACTTGGGTATAAAACAAGTAAAGGTGTCGTAAAAGGACATTACACTTATTAATACATAGGCATGCAAAGAAGCGGGAAAAGTTCATTTTCTGGCTTCTTTTCTTGTAGAGAGGGTCTGAAAGGCAATGAAAAAATCAACATGGTGGATCATCACGGTCATCGGAGTCGCAGTGATTGCGGCCGTCATTTTCTTTATGATGAAGCCGGATCAAGAGACGAAGCATGCGGGAAAAGTGAAAACAAATCAGAATGCAAAAGACGAATTACTCGTTTCATTTACAGATCAACAGTTAAACAATACGTATTATCTGCATGACCGGGCGCTTCATACGGAGAAACTGACAGCATATCCTTCGATTGCTTATGATTCTACGAAACAGCTTTTATATTACACGTATACGGATGAAGACACGCAAAAAGTGAGTATTCGAGAATTGAATGTAAAAACGGATGAAGAAAAAACGCTATTTACGAGTGATGATTCCATCGACAGTATGAGGCTGTCTGGAGACGGGAAACAGTTATATCTTAGGTATAATAAGAATTCTGGGGAACAATTTTATGTCGCTATGTTTGATGTCAACACACACAAAGTGAATGTATTGTATCCAGAAAAAAGCAAGGATGACACGGTAAGTTCTTTTGCATATGATCCGGCGTCAAACCTTCTGGCAATCCAGCATTATTCGTTAAAAGAAGATTACAAGAAAACCGACGAAGCGAATGAAAAGGGAAGAGATCCTGAACCAACGACCATGAAAATCACCCTTCAAACAGGCGCGAAGGGGAAGCGAATTGCACGCATCTCGCAAACGATTAATGATATTTCATTTTCACCAGATCATAAGACATTGATTTATACAGAAGTGAAGGTGCGAAATGAAAAAGAAGTATCTTCTATTAAAATGCTAGATGTAGAAACAGGAAAACAGGCAACACTTGTTAAGAACAGTAAGGATGTGCATATTTTAAGTGCCGCACAGCCGCAATTTTCTACGGATGGGTCTTCTGTTTATTTCTTAGGTGTTGCTAAAAACGCAAAGGAATTAAAGGATGACACCGGACGAAAAGCAAAGGTAAGAACGATTTTTGAATACGATATCAAGAAAAAAACAGTGGAAGCCGCATGGGAGAAGGATGGCGGGATTGTTAACAATTTCACTGTCAATCGATAAAAGGTACGTTCAGTTATTTTTATATAACTGGACGTTTTTTTATTTTGTCGTTTGACATGTTGCAGAAATTGAGGAATTTATGTAAGGAAAATCAGTTTTTAAGGTGGGAAATGTGTGGTATTTTCGTATTTTGCTTATGTGACAGAGGAAAAGAAAGAGAGTAATATGAATGGACATAAAAAACGAGAGGACAGATGGCTTCTCGTTTTCACTGATTTATTTGGTGTTATTGTCTAATAAGTTTTGAAAGATAAACAGGGCATTGATGGAGTGAGGGAATCCAGCAACTTTTGTACAGTGCTTAATAATCTCCATGATCTCTATGACAGAAAGTCCGATATGTAATGCTTGTTCAAAATGAGTCTTTAATTCTTCATCACAATCGCCTTTTGTAATGAGGGCAGATAATGTGCTGATGGCCTTTTGTTTTTCATCTAATATGAAGTGGTTGAATTCTTTTTGTTCACCGAGTTCAATTGTTAGCTGTTCAATATTTGACCGAATGCTCTCGTTTTTCTGAATTGAAAGCTTCTCTATGTTACCTGCCGCTGTTTCTTGTGTGATCTGGCAAGTCTCTTTTTCTTCATTCAAATTGAACTCCTCCGTTTTTTATCGCAATTTTCCATTTGTTCGTTCATTGTGGCAAATGTGCCTTTTGATACATGCAATGGGTATATAGTAGTATTATCGGTTTGCTGCGTCAACTTTTTAAGTGTTGAATGTACAAATAAATGCCATTTTAAGTCATGCTTTGTTTTATTTTAGAATGATTCAATGAAAAGGAAGGAAAGGGCTAATATATCGCTGTCTGTTAGCCCTTCGTAATGATTTACTCAATACATGTTTTTACGTATGTGACGGGGGATCGGTTTCATGTTACTAAATAATATCCATCGGCCGCATCATGTCATAATCTTCGTGCTCTAATATATGACAATGCCACACATACCTGCCGCTGTATGGAACAAAGCGAGCGATGATTCGAATGACTTCACCGGCATGCGCTTGAATGGTGTCCTTGTAGCCTTGTTCATGTAAAGGAGGGGCTTCGTTCGGTCCTGTATACACAATGTCTCCTGTCGATTGATAGACCTCTGTATCAAATGGTCTTCTGTCTATCACCCTAAATTGAACAAGATGTAAATGAATGGGATGTGTACCCCTTGTTGGATTGACGATGGACCAAACCTCTACACTGCCCAGCCGAGGATTTTCCGTGACGGGGTCATTCCAAAAATGGTTATCCAGCAATAAAATGGGGCGGCCGTATTTATCCTGTGTACCCGTAAGAGTGAGCGTGCGCTCTTTATCAGCTCGACTAGGACGAAGCGGTGGAAGCGGTTTGAAAATAGGCCGTAATGTTTTAGGCGCTCTTCCTTTTAGCGGACGTGTGACTTTAAATTGCATGATGTTGGCATCTGTTTCAGGATTTACTTCCTGTCCGCAGCCGGCTTTATTTTTAAGGATGATCGTTTTGTTTTCGTAAGCCGAAAAATCGATGATGACATCAAATCGCTCAGCAGGAGCAATGCTAAAGGATTGATGGTGAACAGGTCTTGGCAAAAAGCCGCCATCAGATCCAATTTGCAAAATCGTCGCATCGTTGTCTAGATGCAGCTCGTAAGTTCTTGTATTGGATGCATTTAAAATACGAAAACGGTATTTTCGTGGTTCTACTTCTAAATACGGCCATACTTTTCCATTGACCAAAATGGTTTCTCCGCAAAAGAAGGGCACGATGGACGGATCTGGTAGGTCACTCTCTTCTGGCGTGTTGTTTGGTCTGCTTGGATAAAACAGAGAGCCATCCTCCTGAAACGTACGGTCCATAATCATTAAAGGAATGTCATAGTCATCTTTCGGCAGCTCTAAGGACTTTTCAAATGCATCTGAGATCAAATAAAACCCAGCTAAACCGGCGTACACATTTAGTCGTGTCAATGCCATCGCATGATCGTGATACCACAATGTGCAGGCTTGCTGATGATTTGGGTATTCGTACACTTCTCGTTCAAAGAAGGGGCCGGTTGCTTCAAAGTCTCGTGAAAACCAAGCCTCTGGATAGCCGTCACTGCTTGCTGGTGTGACACCTCCATGTAAATGAACGACGGTTTTGACTTCTGGTTCATCATGATGGCCTTCGTGAATGGTGTGATCGACCGGTAGAAAATGCTTAAGTGGCAATTTGTTCATCCATTTCACTTTGACTTTTTCATTTCGATTCGCATGAATGGTTGGACCAGGCAAACTGCCATTATAGGTCCATAGCTTGGTTGGGGGTAGGTCTCTATGAACTTTTAGAAATACCTCCTCCATAGTGATTTCATAATACGTTTGTCTTGGGTTCTTTTTGACGGGCTCCGCAACTTCTGGAATTGGTAGCTCGTCAACAAATTTTTCTAGGTTCATGTTATCTAATCCTCACTTAAAATCCAATTTGATACAGTATAAGTGCGGACATGAAAATAGGTGAATAAAATAAAAAACCCGCTTTTCAGCGGGAACATTACGGATGTTTATTTTCAAGCGCTGCATTTGCAGGCACCTTTTTATTCGGTTTAAAGATGAAATAAGCAGCAAGCACACCGAAGGTAATGATACTTGTCAAAATGAGCTGTGGTCTCATTGATTCGATAAACAGCATTGATGCCAAGATGGCGCAAATGACCAAAATGGTAAAGTACGTGAGATATGGGTACAGCCACATTTTGATTTTGAGTTGTTCTGGATTTTCTTTTTCGATTTTACGGCGCATTCTTAATTGTGAAACAGCAATGACCAAGTAGACAAGAAGGGCAATCGCACCAGATGCATTGACTAAGAACAAAAAGATGGTTTCAGGATAAAAGTAGTTCATCATGACGGCAATGTAGGAAAAGAAGGTGCCAGCAACTGTAGCCGCTACAGGAACACCACGTTTGCTGATTTTCATAAAGCGTTTCGGTGCTTCGCCTCTTTCTGCCAATGAATAAAGCATTCTGGACGTTGTGTACAATCCGGAGTTTAAGCAAGATAGAACGGCTGTTAAAACAATGACGTTCATGACTTGAGCGGCTGATGGAACCCCGATGTATTCTAATACCGCAACGAACGGGCTTGTTAAAATACTTGCTGAATTCCATGGAAGCAGGGTGACAACGACAGCGATTGATCCGACGTAGAATATGATAATACGCCATACAACAGAGCGGGTAGCTGTTGTCACAGACTTGACCGGGTCTGCTGATTCTCCGGCCGCTATTGCCACAATCTCGGTTCCCATGAAGGAAAAGATGACAACGACAATTCCGAGTAAAACAGAGCTGAATCCATTTGGAAGGAAACCGCCGTTCCCCGTTAAATTAGCAAGACCGACAGTATGATGACCACCAAAACCAAAGATAAATGCAAAACCGATGAGTAGAAAGAGAATAATGCTGACGACTTTTATTAATGAGAACCAATATTCAAATTCGCCAAAAGATTTAACAGAAAAGATATTTGTTAATGTTAAGAGGATCGTGAGGATAAGACTTGTGAGCCAAACAGGTGCATCTCCATACCAATACTGAATAATGGCAGCACCAGCAATGGCTTCGATGGCGATGACAATCACCCAGAAGAACCAATAAAGCCAGCCAATTGTAAAACCGGCCCATGGACCGATGGCGTCGCTCGCATATTGTGAGAAGGAACCGCTTGTCGGATAGGCGCATGCCATTTCTCCAAGCATTCTCATAATAAAGATCACGAGAAGTCCGGCAAAAGAATAGGAAAGAATGGATCCAGGCCCTGCAGAATGAATGACAGCGCCGCTACCAACAAATAGCCCTGCGCCAATAACCCCAGCAATGGAGATCATTGAAATATGTCTTGTTTTAAGATTTTTTTGAAGACCGTTTGTCATGTTGGACATGTCTTTACCTCCAAACATTTCTCCTGATAGAGAATTTGTTTTTAGAATATTTTAAATTTTATCACACTGAATTGTCATTCAGCATTGGACAGGTTATCAAACTGACATTTCAAACCTCTTAACATGATGTTAAAAAGTATAAAGGATTTGAGAGATTATGTTCCCTCTTTTTCCTCTGTTCATTCTTAAAAATAGCATAAGATCGGATGAAGAGAAGTTGTGTCTTAAAATAAAATTATTCTGACAATTAATTAGTAAGAGTGATATTGCCCATATGATCCTCGCAGAGTGAATTGGAAAAAGGTTGATGGGAGTAGGTCTTGAGGTCAATTGACCTTATAAAAATAAGTTTACTTAGGTCAACACATTTCTATGTATCCTATTTTGCTGACACAAGCGAATCATGTTGCTGTAGACCCACACGGGCTTTGCTTTGTAAGATAAATAATAGAAAAGTGATGTGTGAGGAGGCGCGGTTCGACATGGAGCGCTATAACGAATTAAGACAAGGTGAAACAGGTGCTTGGGTCAGCATCATTGCCTACGTGATCTTATCTGCGGTGAAACTTCTGATTGGGTATACGTTTCATTCAGAAGCCCTTTCGGCAGATGGATTGAATAATACGACGGATATTATTGCATCCCTTGCAGTATTGATTGGACTTCGTATTTCTCAAAAACCGCCTGATGAAGATCATCCATACGGTCATTTTAGAGCAGAGAATATTGCGTCTCTTGTGGCGTCCTTTATTATGATGCTTGTTGGACTTCAGGTTCTGCTGAGTGCAGGCCAGTCGCTCTTCTCGTCTGAGCATCAAACACCCGATATGATCGCAGCTTGGACGGCAGCAGGAAGTGCTGTGGTGATGTATGGTGTGTATATTTACAACCGCAATCTGTCCAAACGGATCAATAGCCAGGCTCTTCATGCAGCAGCAGCTGATAATAAATCAGATGCGTATGTGAGTATCGGAACATTTGTAGGGATTATCGCCTCTCAATTTCAACTGGCATGGATTGATACGCTTGCAGCGTTTGTGATTGGCCTCATTATTTGTAAAACGGCGTGGGAGATTTTCAGAGATGCTTCTCATTCGTTAACGGACGGTTTTCATATAAAAGATATGTCCAAATATAAAGAGACCATTGAAGCAACACCTGGGGTGGGCGATTTGAAAGATATTAAGGCACGGTATCTCGGAAGCACGGTCCATGTGGATGTAGTAGTGGAGGTCGAGCCGCACTTGAACATTGCAGAAAGCCATGATATTGCAGATGAGATCGAACGTAGAATGAAGAAGGAACATGATATTCTTCACTCTCATGTTCATATGGAGCCAGCAGGTGAGCCAAAAGAAGAGAAGAAGTCTTTTCCATCGTGAGAAGGCTTCTTTTTTTCTACGTGTTGATGTTTTATGCAATTGCGCGTTGTATGGTAAAGTTAGACTATATGAAATTTAACGGAAACGTGATAGGAGGATCAGGATGGCATTTGATGAACCAATGCATTCAGATTTAAAAAAAATCGTAGATAACATCAATAAAGTCATGGTTGGGAAGAAAGACATTGCGATATTAAGCCTTGTTGCGATTTTGGCGAAGGGGCATGTGCTGCTAGAGGATGTGCCTGGTGTTGGGAAGACGATGATGGTTCGTGCTTTGGCAAAATCGATTGGCTGTGAGTTTAAGCGAATCCAATTCACTCCTGATCTTTTGCCATCTGATGTAACAGGTGTGTCGATTTATAATAAAAAGACAAATGAATTTGAATTTAGGCAAGGTCCCATTATGGGACAGATCATTTTGGCTGATGAGATCAACCGGACCTCTCCAAAAACACAGTCTGCATTGCTCGAAGCGATGGAGGAAGGCAGTGTCACAGTGGACGGAGAAACAATGCTGCTTGCTGATCCTTTTTTCGTCATGGCTACGCAGAATCCAGTGGAATATGAAGGGACTTATCCACTGCCAGAAGCGCAAATGGACCGTTTTTTATTCAAGCTACAAATGGGGTATCCGACCATGCTGGAAGAGCTGGAGGTACTCAACTTGCAGGAGAAGCAGTCCCCGATTGATACGCTCCAGGCAGTGATGACAAAGGATCATATCCATGCGCTGCAGCAAGCGGTTCAGACCATTCATGTGGATGCATCCATTAAAGAATATATTGTGGAAATTGCACAGGCGACACGTCAGCATCCATCTGTTTATCTAGGTGTGAGTCCAAGGGGATCGATCGCCCTTATGAAAGCGGCTCAGGCGTATGCGCTGTTGAACAGGCGAGATTATGTGATTCCTGATGATGTACAGTATTTGGCGTCTTATACATTACCGCATCGAATGATTTTGACATCAGAAGCGACGTATGAAGGGAAGAAGGCGGAGACACTGCTGCGACAAATGCTTGAGCAAATTGGCGTGCCAGTTCAAAAGTCGATGAGTCAATGAAATTAGGTCATCGTTTCGCTTTTTCATTATGGTTACGGGTGATGATGCTCATCATTCTCACTGCCGCAGTCTTTTGTTATGCCATGTTTCAAGGAGGGTTTGTGAGTTGGTTCCTTTTTTATGCATTTTTACCATATGCATTGTATGCTTTGCTGTTTGCGCTTGTTCCGCTGAGAGTGACTGCGAAAAGGACATTACAACAAACTCACTTGAAGGCGGGAGACGTGCTGCCTGTTGACCTTGAAATCAAGCGGACAAATCTATTTCCATACGTTTACGTCTTGATTGAGGAGGATCCGCCAGACACCTTTCATTTACAGGAACAAATTGAAATGAAGCAAATACTGTTTCCTTGGTTTCGGAAAACGTGGCGTTTTTCCTATCAATTGAATGATGTCATGCGCGGGGAACATCATTTGTCAGCAGTTCGAATCAAAACGGGTGATATGTTTGGTTTTGTGGAGAAAGAAGTCATCATCCCGTTAGAAAAAAAGCTGCTTGTTTATCCGAAAATGCTCGATCTTCAGGTGGAGTCTGCTGAGTCATTGAATGAAAATGGAGGCAAAGCGGTTCGCTCGTGGTTAAATGAACCGACCCATGTGACAACAGGTGTAAGGGAATATCAGCAAGGCGACCGTTTTGCCTGGGTGGACTGGAAGACGACAGCTAGAAGAGGTCAGCTCATGACGAAGGAGTTTGAACAGAATCAAACAAAGGATCTTGTCGTGTTTGCTGATTTTACCGATGAAGCGGTTTTTGAGACCGTCGTGTCTATTGCAGCGTCTGTCCTCCAATCGGCAGTGAAAAAAGGGGTTCCGGCAGGCCTTGTCCCACTTGGTGATCAGCGTGTCTTTCGAGTGGATCAAGGGGAATCTCATTTGCAGGACATGCTTTACTTTTTAACAAGGGTGCAGCATCATCCTTCTCGCGTACTCGAATATAAAGCGTTCGCAGCGAGTGAGTACCAATACTCTGGAAAATATGTCATTACGGGTCATCTGCATGAAGAGCTTGCTGCGAGCCTCTTTGGAAATCGAAACAGAAAGAACATCACTGTTCTTTTAGTGAAGAGAGCCGTGGATCGATTCACGACAAAAGAAAAACAGCTTGTAGACCGGCTCAAGGCATCTGGAATACGCACGACCGTTTTATTTGAAGACCGGCTGCACGAAAGAACTGTGAGGTGACAAACATTTATGCTGCATACGCATCAGCGGCAAAGCCGTTTTGAGTTGTTCATCTATTATGCTGTAGCATTCCTGCTGCTTTGGGAATGGCTTCGACCGCTTCAAGATTTTACAGAGACGAGTCATACGTCTTATTTCATCATTTTTATAGGGCTTACATGTTTGTTTACATTCTTTCGTTTGAAGTGGTATGTGACGTTTCCTATTTGTACTGGCTTGATTTTGCTCGCCTTATATTTGATCTTTTATCAAGCAGAGCCAAGCTATCCGGCTCCATTATTTGCTGATATCAAAGATAATATCACCTTGATGAGCACAGGTATGTGGAGTGACATGTATCCCTCCTTCCGCACATTATTGTTTTATATTTTGCTATGGCTGCTTGTCTACTTGCTTCATTATTGGGTGGTCTATCAGCAGCGTATCTTTTTCTTTTTACTCATGACGATTGTGTATGTCACGATTCTGGATACGTTTACGCCATATGATGCAACCTTTGCGATCGTTCGTATTATGGTGTTTGGTTTTTGTTTGCTTGGGTTGCTGTATTTCGATCGACTGCGTTCTGCTGAAGGCATCCGGGTATCACAGAAGGCGCGTCTAAAGTGGTTTTTGCCTATGCTGGCGCTTGTTCTTCTGTCAGCGACACTCGGCGCTTCTTTACCAAAGTCTGATCCGAAATGGCCTGATCCTGTCCCATTTTTTAAGGCGGTGACGAATCAAGATGGCTCTGCCGGACAGAATAAGGTGGGATATAGTACAGATGATTCGTCGCTTGGCGGACCATTTAGTGAGGACCGCACACCGGTCTTTAAATGGAGCGGGAAGGAACCCTCCTACTTTCGTGTCGAAACAAAGAGCATCTACACCGGAAAGGGCTGGGAGGATGCCTCAAATGATACGAAACCTACGCGGCTAAAAGAGGACAGTGTGCCGAATCGCTGGTTTACCGAGCGTGTAAAAACAGAGATGCACGAAACGAGAGTCGATATGGAATCGAATTATCGTTTTAATCATGCCGTCTATCCGATTGGGACAATCACACTGACGCCAATGGAAAACATTCCGCTGCAAATGATGGGGAAAACGGAGAAAATCGTCCCATCCGTTCAAAATCCGCCGAAAAATTTAGGGAACTACCAAGTCACCTTTTTGTCTCCTACATTTATCCTTGAGGATTTGCAGAGAATCAAAGTTCCGACAAAGAAGCAGGTCAATCAGGAGGTTGGCCGTGAATACTTACAGCTTCCTTCCTCATTGCCAGAGCGAGTGAAAACATTGGCAAACAGCTTAACGGAAACGAAGGATAATATGTACGATAAGGCTAAAGCGATTGAGGATTACTTAGGGTCTGCGAAGTTTTCATATGAAACGCAAAATGTCGCTGTGCCTAGTCGTCAAGAAGATTATGTGGATCAATTTTTGTTTGATACGATGATCGGCTACTGTGATAACTTTTCAACCTCTATGATTGTACTGCTTCGTTCGATTGGGATTCCGGCGAGATGGGTGAAAGGGTACACGTCAGGTCAATTATATGAAACACAGATGGATGGAAATAATGTGTATGAAGTGACCAATAACAATGCGCATTCATGGGTAGAGGTGTATTTTCCAAATAGAGGCTGGGTGACCTTCGAACCGACAAAAGGTTTTACGAACCCAGAGACCTTTACAAATGAATCGGCTTCAAGTGATCAAGCAGATGATGATCAAAAGGAAGAAGATCAGTCTAGCTCCGATGCAAGCGAAGATCAGCAGGCCGAACAGCCGCAGCAGCAGGAGACAGCGCAGACGGCTGAACCAAAGAAACAAACAGCGCAAGCGAAGCCTAATATGGTACATGTTGGTTCAATCCTGGGTTTTGCGGCAGGAGCTATGATCCTTCTAGGATTGATCAGCTGGATGCTTTATCGATTCAGAGCAAGATGGCTGCCATTCTTTATTGTGAGAAAGGTGAAACGTCTGCCAGAGGAGGAAGCATTCTTCTATGCGTATGCTGCGCTATTAAAGCAGCTGAAGCGCAGGGGAATTGAGAAAAAACCTGGCATGACGCTAAGAGAATTCGCTTCTTTGATCGATGACAAGGATGGAGATCATCGGATGTCAGAGTTGACGCAGCTCTATGAGCGGGCACTCTATCGACGAGAGGATGCGTCGGTGCTTTGGGGGCAATCCGCAAAGTTATGGGAAAATTTAATAAACAGGAGATAGTCTTGACCCCGTACCTTCCTGTTGTTAGAATAGGTGAATATTAAAACCTTCTAAAATACATGAAATTGAAGCGTTCGGATGTGAGTCTGGGCGCTTCAAAAGCGTGATTCACACTGAGAGCAGGTTTTCTCCTCTCATTTTTTCTGTGCGTTTATAAAAAAATATATTGGACATAGAGGTGACACCATGACAAATTTAGTAAATGAAATGATTTTGGTTCTAGATTTCGGCAGTCAGTACAATCAGCTGATCACACGCCGTATTCGTGAATTTGGTGTGTACAGTGAGCTTCATCCGCACACTTTAACTGCTGAAGAAATTAAAGAAATGGCGCCTAAAGGAATCATCCTTTCTGGCGGACCAAACAGTGTTTATGATGAAGGATCTTTCCGCTGTGATGAAAAGATTTTTGATCTAGACATTCCGGTTCTAGGCATTTGCTACGGCATGCAGCTTATGACTCACTATTTAGGCGGGAAAGTAGAAGCGGCAAGCCAGCGTGAATACGGAAAAGCAGATATCCACATTAATGGAACGCCTGCTTTATTTAAAGACCTTCCGACTGATCAAGTCGTTTGGATGAGCCATGGTGACCTCGTTGTTGAAGTACCAGAAGGCTTTACAGTTGATGCAACAAGTGCACATTGTCCAAACTCAGCGATGAGCTTAGCTGAGAAGAATTTCTATGGTGTTCAGTTCCACCCAGAGGTTCGTCACTCTGAGTACGGAAATGACCTATTGAAAAACTTTGTCTTCGGCGTGTGTGACTGTGATGGCAAATGGTCAATGGAGAACTTCATTGAAATCGAAATGCAGAAAATCCGTGAAACAGTAGGAGACAAACAAGTACTGTGCGCACTAAGCGGTGGTGTAGATTCATCTGTTGTGGCGGTATTGATTCACAAAGCCATTGGTGATCAGCTGACATGTATTTTCGTTGACCACGGTCTTCTTCGCAAAGGCGAAGCAGAAGGGGTTATGAAGACATTTAGCGAAGGTTTCAACATGAACGTGATTAAAGTAGATGCAAAAGATCGCTTCTTAAACAAGCTAAAAGGTGTGTCTGATCCTGAGCAAAAACGTAAAATCATCGGTAACGAATTCATCTATGTATTCGATGATGAATCGGACAAGCTAAAAGGAATCGACTATTTAGCACAAGGAACACTTTACACAGATATCATTGAGAGCGGAACAGCAACGGCACAAACAATCAAATCTCACCACAACGTAGGTGGTCTTCCAGAAGACATGCAGTTCGAATTGATTGAGCCTTTGAACACGCTATTCAAGGATGAAGTCCGTGCCCTAGGTTCAGAGCTGGGTATTCCTGACGACATCGTCTGGAGACAGCCATTCCCAGGTCCAGGACTAGGTATCCGTGTACTAGGTGAAATTTCTGAAGAAAAACTAGAAATCGTCCGTGAATCGGATGCAATTCTACGCGAAGAAATTGCCAACTTCGGCCTTGAGCGCGACATCTGGCAATACTTCACGGTTCTCCCAGACATCCGCAGCGTAGGTGTCATGGGTGACGCAAGAACATACGATTACACAATCGGTATCCGTGCTGTTACATCTATTGACGGTATGACGAGTGACTGGGCAAGAATCCCTTGGGATGTACTTGAAAAGATCTCCAATCGTATCGTGAATGAAGTGAAGCATGTGAACCGCGTGGTGTATGATATTACGAGTAAGCCGCCTGCTACGATTGAGTGGGAGTAAGAAACTAAAATGAATTGAAAAAGCCTATTTTACAGTGTTTATTGTGAGTTAAAAGCTGTAAAATAGGCTTGTTTTTATATAGTTCCCCACCAAGTCTTTCACTTCAACCTAAATATTGAAATTAATAGTATTTGTTGTATATTTATAACGGAAATAATAAAATATAATCATAAATAATTAATGGCTGAGATTTAAGGAGAGGTATTACAAATGGCTGAAATTGAAATCCATCCCGTAGATCCACACTGCACCATATCGGAGCACTTTCTAATTTTTCTGATTTTTTCTATTATACCAAGTTTACAAAAAAGAGATAGTGGTAGGGATATCTTTTTCAATTGATTTTTTTTGTCCTATGGGTGTCTTATCTTCATTTTACTTCTGCTTTAATGTGGTATCCTCTTCACCAAATATAAATCCGAGGCCACAAATAAAGGTAAGTGAATTCACAGCGAACAATAAAATCGCACCAATTTTTTTCATGGCAATCAATCTCCTCTTCACTTCAGTCTGCTAGCCTTCAAAATTTAAATTCACTGGTTCATCCTCTAAATGATCCACAGTATTTTGTTCTGTCACTGGCACACTTTCATCTACAATTTTAAAACTAAGTTCGTCCATCCAAATTTGACCTGGACCTTGTAGTAATATGCCAAATGCAATGACTTCACTTTTTACTGGAACATCTAGTACGACACTAAAATGATTCCATCCATTTGTTCCTGTAATGGGACGGTTCATCATGTTGTCAAACGCTAGAACTTCACCTGAAGAGTGGTCAATTCTCATCCATAAACCAGCTGAGCCTTTCACATCTTCGCTTTTAACAAAAGCAGAAAATTGAAGCCGTTCTCCTCGATAACGATCAGACTTAATTTGCTGCATCAATGTTGCGAAACCTCCAGCTTTTTCATCTTTTGATTTTAAATAAGCGGAGTTAGTCCCACTGTGTACAATTCTGTTATCCAAACCTGTTTCATAGTCAGATGGGGTATCCCCCGTCATAATCCAGCCAGTAGGTGTGTTCTGATTGTCAGCCATATTTGTTTCCTCCTCATTAATCACATTCCTTAATAATTTCCGATAACGTGCGGGTGACATGTCATATATCTTCTTAAAGGCTCTAGTGAAGGATTCCTGTGAACTAAATCGATACTGCAATGCGATGTCAATCGCCCGTTGATCCGTATGAATTAAATCCTTTGCCGCTTGGGTCATTCGTCGTTCCCGTATATAATCAACCACTGACTTCTTAATCACTTTTTTGAACATACGGTGAAAATGAAACCTAGAATAACCAGCATGTTTCGCTAGAGTTTGTAGCGGTAAATCGTCTTTTAGATGTTGTTCAATATAATTCAATGTTTCTTGAATCGTTTTTTCATGTTCTTGATAGGACAATCGAGCACCTCCTTGCTTTACGAGTTTAGTATAGCGGAAATCATCTTTTAGAAACTTGACTTTTTGTGCTATGTTGCAAGATCAAAGAACGGGGAAAAGCATTTTAAGAAATAAATAAGAAAATTTTGTACCTTCCTGTTGTTCGTATAGGTGAATATGAAAGCCATCTAAAATACATGAAATTGAAGCGTCGGATATGAGTCCGGGCGCTTCAAGGCAGGTTTTTTCACTTAGTTATTCTGTCAAACGATACGGAACAGCAACGTAGGCATCTAAATCTCAACTCGTATCGTAAATGAAGAGAAGTATATGAACCGATATGAAGGTGAAGCCACTTACTGAAATAAGGGGATTCTAGCTCTTTTTCGTTTTTAAAGGAAATCCATAAACATTTGCACGAAACACTACTAGTAATCCAAGTGCAATGAGGAATACCATGACCAATGGAATAGAACTTACGTCAAATGATTCCATCAGAATGGCTCCAATTGCACTCCCGCCGCCAATAGCCAGGTTCCAAACAGTAACCAGCATAGATTGAGCAAGATCAGTACCTTGTTTCGCATGATCTGCTATTGCTGTCTGCGTTAGTGTTGCTGCTCCCCCAAAGGTTAATCCCCATAAAGCAACCGCAACATAAATGATTGCAGGCTGACTAATTCCGATACCTAACGCTAATGATGCCAATCCAAACCCAGCAAGACTCATTAAAACCAAAGTGCGTAATATTCGTTCAATGAATATACCTATCATCCAGATTCCAATTAAAGATGTAACGCCAAAAATGAGTAAGACCAAATCAACCCGCTGGGAAAGGCCTGCTTCGGATAGATATGGTGCAATGTAAGTATAAAGTATATTATGGGAAAGTACCCAAGCCAATACAACAAATAGAATGGGACGAACACCAGGAGTAATAAACACCTTGAATAGGCTCGTTCGCTTTTCTGAAGTTTGTCCAGGGAAGTCTGGTATTTTCCAAAAAATCCATAAAATTGATAATACAGCTAGTAATGACATGATACCAAAGACAGTTCTCCAACCAACAAGGGAGCCAAGAAATGTCCCAACAGGTAGACCAAAAGCTAATGCAAAAGAAGTACCAATCATAGCTATAGCCATAGCTTTTCCTTTCAATGACTTCGGTGCCATCAACCGTGCGTATCCCGCTGTCATTCCCCACAGTATTCCCGCCGTTACACCCGCAAAGAAACGAACGATTAGAGTTAAAGTCAGACTAGAAGAAAGGTCTGTAATCGTGTTAAATACAAGGAATCCAGTCATACATAAAAGAAGCAATGGTTTCCTACGCCAACTTTGTGTTGCTGCTGTAAGTGGAATAGCTGCAATGAGTGAGCCCGAAGCATAAGCCGTAACAAGTTGACCTGCTAGGGATTCTGACACACCAAGTCCTTCACTGATCGGTATCAATAGACCTGCTGGCATTGTTTCCGTAAGAACACATATGAATCCAGCCATAGCAAGTGTAATTAAGCCAGCCCAAGGTAGACGTTCTGAAGGTGATGTATAAGGTTTTTGATTTGGTTTAGTTAAATTAAAATGGTTATCCATTTGTAAAAGCCCTCCTGATTAGTTAATGAAATCAATTATACTAACAGGTAGTTGAGTTTTACATATGATAATCAAGGTATTAGTATGTATTTAACTTTGAAATTAAGGAAATTCAATGATATTGGTTTTGAATTATTATATAATGATTTTTAGAGTTTATCATTCTAAATAGTTATGGTGAAATGTCAGTATCATCTAATGATATGGAGGGATTATTACATGGATAGTATTGATAGAAATATATTAGAATGTTTACAGTCAGATGCTAGGTTGTCAATGACTTCCCTTGGAAGATTGATAGGGCTGTCTCAACCAGCAGTTACGGAAAGAGTGAAAAGATTAGAAGAGCAAGGGGTGATAAAGGGGTATAGTGCTGTCATTTCAAATGAGAAAATTGGAAAACCTATAGTGGCTTTTATCCTTTTCCGAACCACCACATGCAATCATTTCGTTGATTATTGTAAGGAGGCTTCACAAGTAGTAGAATGTCACCGAATTAGCGGAGAATTCAATTATTTGATTAAAGTAGTAGCCGAATCTATAAGGGATCTTGAATTATTTGAAAATGAGAGTATGAAGTATGGGAATTCCACTACATTGATTTCCTTATCATCACCCATAGAAAGCAAACCTTTGATACCAAATTTAATAGAAAATATTTAAGGACAAGCCTCATATGCTAGCTGGCATAATCGAAACAACGGACTTCAATCAAAAAATGAATGTGGTGACGATTGGCTATATCTTGGCGGAGGAATACTGGGGTAAGGCCATTGCAACAGAAGGGGGTCTCTACACTAGTGAAATTTATGTTTGAAGAGATTGATATCAATAGAATTCAAGTGGAGGTCAAGCTGGCAAACGAGGTATCAAAAAAAGTCCTTTTGAAAAATGGTTTTATCAAAGAAGAGCTGCTTAGACAAGCTGTTTTATGGTCTGGCAAAGAGGTTGTTGATTCGATAACATGATGCTGAGGATATCGGCTTTTGTTACGATCTAATTTTTCTGTTTTCGGAATGCCTTTTAGAAAATAAAAAAGCGAAGCACTGAGCTCGCTCATTTCTCTTTATTTCATTTCATTGGAAAATTGCATATCATTCAGTTCTTCGTTTTGGTGATCCATTTTCCTCGTTCTTCAATCCAAGTGTGCTGTTTCATTCCTTTCCTCCTATTCTACTCACCTGCCATTATTAAACATTCAATTTTTTATTCTTAATTTTCTCCACAAAATCACGGCAAGAACAAGCAAGATGACACATTGAATGGATAGTAAAAGCATTTGCATTCCAACAGGCGTATTTCCATTTGTCATTTGATCCACGATATTATGCACCGCGTGCCACATGATGACCCATTGCAGGCTGTTAGTGAGTGCCACAATTTCAGCTGCAACGAATCCAAATAAAAAGGCGAATAAGATTTGTGCCACTGTTAATGTGAGGCTTTTTCCGCTTAGTAGATTAGCAGAATGACCAAGGCCGAATAGTACGGCAGATCCCCAGATGGCGGTACTCAGATTGATCTGTTTTAAATATTGAAACAGAATGCATCGAAAGATTCCTTCTTCAAACAGACCGACACACACCATGAAGAAACAAAGTGCTATAAAGGAAGAAAGGGTTAGATCCTTATTTAATCCAGCAATAAATGGAATGGCCTCGATGATAAGGATGGGAAATATCCACATACCAAGAGACCCTTTTCGAAAACCTATTTCTTTCAAGTGAAAACGACTTTTTTGAATAATGAATAGAAGTAAAAGACACCCAGCCAGCATCGCACAGCCATTGATGAGATAGATGTTCGTTGGATCGGTTACTTCTTTGATGGATATATAGACGCCTGCACTTGTTGGGATGATTAAAGAAAACAACAGTAGAAGTACTGATTTTCGAATGATTGTGATTGGTTTCATGTTTTGATTCCTCCTCTAACGTCAGAATAGTGGAATCAAGCAGAAGTCACAATGAAATCTTCCTAACATGTCAATATTTAGCCCTAAGATGCACTTTAAGATGTTGTTCGTTTCTTTCGCTGCTGTAAAAGTTCGTTGATTTCCTCAGCAGTTGCTTGATCTTTTTTATACAATAGGTACTTCATCAAAAAGAATAATGCCATGACCACAAGGAAATTCACGATGAACGAAAGGAGACTGATTTCAGCGCTGACAATGATGATGGTGGTCATAATCATACACATCACAAGGACGATATATAGAATTTGTTGAAAAAGAATCCGTTTATGACTGTACGTTTGTTTTGGATATAGCAAGAAGGTTAGGGCGCTTGAAAAAAAGGAACTGAACATGATTGCTTGTAAAATATAGATGGGCATCGTTCCAAACGTGAAACAGTAAATCAATACGAGTGCAGTAAAGATCATACAAAATGTGATCAAAAGATTTGTGATATAACGTTTCATCCTGTTCACTTCCTCCGTAACCCAAGCTTCTCTTTTAATGCTTGAATATAAAAACGTGAAATCATCACTTTTTCTCCATTTGTCAGGTTTGCTTCGAAACGGCCGCTCGTTTTAGGAGAAATAGACGTGATATAATCAATATTAAGAATCATCGATTTCGAAATCCTGACATAGTCATGCGCCTCAAGTTGCTCTTCGAGTTCAAATAACTTTTCTTTTATAAGAAACACCCCATCTGTCGTATACAAAAACGATCTTTTATCGACGCTTTCTATATATAAGATGTCGTAATAATAAATCTTTTTCGTTTTTTCTTTCTCAGGATCTTTCGCTAGGAAGAAGGGGGCTGATTGCTCCACTTGCTGGACAAGCTTTTCAATCGTCGAATTAAGCTCATAAATGTGAAAAGAAACATATTCTGATTGCGGCTTTTGAATGAAATGAATATCTGTTTTCATTTGTTTTATTCGTAATCCTTCTTCAAAATCGCATACATATACACATCATCAAACCCATCCTGACCAAGATCATACTCTCTCAATAAACCCTCTCGTACAAAGTCAATCTTCTCCAATAATTGAACAGAGGACGTGTTTGCTGGATCAATGATGGCTTCAATTCGGTTCAGGTTCATCTCCTGAAATCCATATCGTAACACCGCAGCAATCGCTTCCTTCATGATGCCTTTTCTCCAATGATCGTGGTGTAATTCATAGCCAATTTCGGTGCGATAGTGCTGTTTTTCTAGATTGAGAAAGCCGCAGCTGCCGATGATCGCAGGATCTTCTTTTAAAGAAATGCCCCACCTGATGCCTGTTTGTTCTTTGAAGATATTGTCATACCACTTGATTTCTCCTTTTGTGTCTTCGATGGATTTATGAGCATCAATGCCCATGTAGCGGCACACGGTTTCATTGGATAAATAGATATGCATATCCTCAGCGTCTTCGATCGTTGCTTGTTTTAAGATTAGTCTTTCGGTATGAATTGTTGGAAATAATTGGGGAAAGGTCATTTTGTTCATGTGTTTATCCTCCATGTGATGTCTTTTGTTCTGTACATGCCTTACAATAAAAAACCCCTTCATTCCTCAGCCAAGCCTTCACCTCTGTCATTCCTTTTCTCTTTGGATAGACCAGCTTAACGTACACTTCTTCGTTTCCTTCTATCTTTTTCTGACAGCTAGCACACGTGGGTTCTTCGAATCGAAACAATCGACATACTCCTTTTTGTAGATATTTCTTCCATTATATCAAAAGTTCAAGTTGCTCTTTCGACTCCATTCTTCACTTTCTCTATTTTTATCCGACATATGCTAAGTAAAAGAAATGTCCGTTTGTTGAAACCGTTTGAGAGAAAGCTTGCTCTAACAGGTGTAGGAGGTGTGAGTGAGATGAAGCAAGTGCGTCTAATTAAAAAAGCACAAAAAGGGAATGTCCCGGCATTTGAGAAATTAATGCTGATGTATCAGGAGCGTTTATATAAAACGGCTTTTCTCTACACAAGAAATAAAGAGGATTCGTTAGATGCTGTTCAGGAGACGGTATTTAAAGCGTTTAAGCATCTATCTGGCTTGAAAGAACCAGCTTATTTTTCTAGCTGGCTGACTCGGATTTTGATTCATACAATTTTTGCGATGAAGAAAAAGCAGCAAGATGTTGTTCCGTTTGATCAGCAGCACGAAAGCGTTGAGCGGAATGATTTTCTGGAAGACAAGCTAGATTTAAAACATGCACTTGATGTGTTAGACGAGCAATACCAGATTGTGATTCAGCTATTTTATTTTCAAGATTATTCGATTTCGATGATTTCTAAACAGATGGGGTTGCCTGAAGGAACGGTCAAAATTCATTTGTATCGAGCAAGAAAGTTATTAAAGCAAACGTTGGAAAAGGAGGAGAGTGTCGATGGAACGAAAAGAAATGAAAAAGCTTTATGATGAGATTGAAGTACCAAAGGTTGAAGTAACCTCTGCAATTCGCCAAGCAATAGGAGATGTGAAAGCGGAAAAGAAAAGACGTTGGTTCACATGGAATTGGAGAACGCCAATATATTCTGTCATCATACTAATCGTTCTTTATTTTTCATCAGGCTTCCTTTTTCCTTCTCTTAATACAGCGATGGCACGTGTCCCGATTATTGGACAGTTTTATATGATGTTTCACGATAAAGTAGGAATGTCTCTTTTTCAGAGTGATTTGGTGAAGCACGTCAATGAGGGGGCTGAATCAAGAGGGGTTACTGTGAAAGTAAACAGTGTGTACTATGATGCAGGGCGGCTTGTTTATACGTTTACTGTGGAGAATTTCCATACAAAAGAAGATGTTGTATCGTTTAGAGTGAATCCAGAAAAAATCGATGGAAACTTTCAACTGAATTTTGATAAAACAGAGTTAAAAAAATTAAAAGATGGCCGCTATGTTGGGCAGACGGAAGTCTATACAAATGGACAAACGATCAAACAAGGTCAACAAGTACCGCTTGTTATTTCGAAGATTGGGGATATTGTAGGAAATTGGCGCTTCAAGTTACCTGTGGTCAAGCAAAAAACCACTTTATTAGCGGGACAAAAAGACGTGTCTATTTTAAATGGACGTTATCAAATAAGAAACGTAAAGGTAGAAAATGGAGTGGATGGCTCTGCTATTCAATATGCCATTGATTACAATGGTTTTGCCAAAGATGATAAAGTCAGTATAGATGGAATGAAAGATAATTTAGGGAATGAGTATGAGCTTGAGATTGGAACCGTTTTAAGAAAAAAACAACTGACTTCTGACAAAACTAGAAAAGATCATTTGACGATTTTGAATCAACCGATTAATCCAAAGGCGACTGAATTGACATTTTACACGGATGTGAGAAACGAACGAGAATACAGCCATATCATTCCTCTTCAGACAAAGCTGCCTATTCAGTTCAAAACAAAACACCATGGCATCGGAATCAAAATAAATAAGATAGAGCAAAAAGACCGTTCTGTGATCGTTGATTATCAATTTACTGGTGTAGATCAAAAAGAATTAGATCAGAATGTGATGGAGAATATAGGTGAATTCATTGGATTAGGCGATGTTGAAAAGATGAAATCATGGCCCGATCCACAAGCAGACTATGAAAGCGGATATTACTTGAAGGGGAACCATGCGAAAGTGACGAATTTAAAGACAGCTTCCATGCAATCCACCTTTGAATTTGATGATAAGAATCTAGAGACTTTATCATTAAACCATTTTTCTTTTAAAGAATATGGTCTTTATCTTGATTTGTCAGAACTGAATATGTTGGCACCGCTCAAAGAAATAGAGGTAACCATTCCAGTCAAAAAAGAAACATCAAAAGCTAGTCAATAAATAAAAGAGCGAACATGGTTATACATGTTCGCTTTTTGCCTGCTTTTGGGCCAGTCGATGACGATGGAACGAGTACCGAATCAACATGAATGCGACAAAACTGGCTAAACCGCCAATCCAGCTTAAGTTCGTGACATTTGTATATTGTATAATCACACCGCCCATTGACGATCCGAGCATCATGCCGATATTCATAATCGCTGTATTAAAACTCAGCACGGTTTCTGATGCTTGCGGTTTTAGAGAGATGAGGTAAAACTGCTTCGCTGGAGTTGTCGTCCATGTAGCGATGCCCCATATGGCAAGCGTAATCAAGATGCTTATTGTAGAGAATTGCGTAAAGAATATGGCAAAGAGAGCGAGCATCTGGATCATGATGCTGATCGAGATGGTTCGGTTTGGTCCCCATTGATCAACGGCGAAGCCGCCAAATCGTGAGCCTATAAAAGCAGCGATTCCTAAAATGAGTAAGGCGATACTTGTCATTTCAAGAGAGAAGCCAGCAGTCTGTCGTAATAAAGGCGAGATATAAGCGAATACCATTGTGTAGCCTAAGATCCAAAAGACGGTCGTGGCTAATCCACTGATTACCCTGCTATCTTGAAGGAGATGTAATTGCTGCTTCAATGGCATATGTGAATGTCCCTCCATGCGTGGCAGTAATTGATAAAGCAGTAGTAAAAGACAAGCAGTACCTAGTGCAATGATGAGAAAAATATAATGCCAATCCACATGACCTGATAAAAATGTGCCAATAGGGACACCAAGTACGAGTGAAACGGTAAAACCAGTAATGACCGTTGCCATTGCGCTTCCCTTTTTTTCTGGAGGGGCGATCTGCGCTGCATAATTCGTGGCGACGACAATATATAAGCCGCCACTCATGGCCATGATAACTCGGGATAGCAGGAGCAGCACAAAGTGTTGACTAAAAAAGGCGACTACATTGCCTAAAATAAACACAAAAATAGCCGATAACAGAACCTTTTTTCGGTTCAATTTCGATGTTGCCATGACTAAAAAGAGAGCACCTACTGCATAAAAGAGAGAGTAAATGGTAATAAGCTGCCCGGCAGCAGGAATGGAGATGTGTAAATCAACAGCAATGATATCTAGAATGCCTGACACGACGAATTCTGACGTGCCTGTGACGAATGAACCGACAGCTAAAAGAATAATCAATAGCTGATATGATGTGTTTTTCATTTTTGAACCCTTCCTTCAATTTGATACGTTGTATTTAGTTTAAATTCCGTGCTAACATAAGTAAAATTGATGTTTTTCATGAAGGAGATGAGGGAATACTCATGAGCTTTGTTCGCTTTGATATTATCGCAAAAGTGGTCGAGCTTGGCAGTTTTACCGCAGCAGCTGAAGCATTAAATATGACGCAGTCCGCGGTGAGTCATGCGGTGGCGAGTTTAGAAACGGAGTGGGGTGTGTCCTTATTCATTCGTGATCGAAAAAAGGGCATCATGCTGACAGATATCGGTCAAACGCTTCTCCCGCATATTAGAGAAGTGTTAAATAGGGTGGAGAAGATCCAGCAGGAGATTGCGTTAACGAAAAATATCGAAACGGGCTTGATTCGTATCGGAACTTTTGCCAGTGCATCAGCTTGTTTATTACCTAAGCTGCTTGTGAGCTATCAGAAAAAGCATCCGAAAATCGAATTTAAATTTTATGAGGGAACGTATGAAGAAATATTGGAGTGGCTAGACTCTGGCATCATTGATGTTGGTTTTGTTGTGAAAGGTCATGCAGATGAAGCTTTTGACTTGCTGCCGCTGATCAAAGATGAGATGGTGGTCGCCTATCATCCAAATCATCGTTTTCACCAGCAGTCCATTGTAGACATCACAGATTTGGCGGATGAACCATTTATTATGCCGACTGGCATGTATCAATCACATGTAGAGGATATTTTTTCTGAGGCTCAATTGAAGCCAGCTACTTTATTTGAAGTACACGATTGTACGACCATTGCTCGTATGGTTGGGGAAGGGCTTGGTGTCACGATAGGTCCTGAGCTGTTTTTAAAAACGCAGCAGCTTGTGCATATTCGCCAGCTGAATGTCTCTCATCATCGTGAGGTTGCGCTCGCCTGTCCGTCTCTCTCCCAAGCTTCTCCGGCAGTGAAAGAGTTTTTCCATGTAGCCGAAGCAGTTTTTGCAAAAGAGAAGGATTTGGAGAAGGGTGTATAAAGAACTACATGCGATTTTCCAAATTCGTGTAATAAGACGAATGAAGCGGACATTTCTTTGAAAAATGTTCGCTTTTCGTATTGTGTTTTAAAAATGAAGTTGGTACAATAGACACAGAAATCAAATAGATAGAAGTCGTATAATAGCGGGGATATGGCCCGCAAGTTTCTACCAAGCTACCGTAAATAGCTTGACTACGTCAATTCACACTCGTTTGATATAAATCATGCATTGTTCTTGTTTTATGTCACCGTCTGAATTCACATATGTAGTCAAGCGTCCCAAAACTGTTGGGGCGTTTTTTATTTGACTTGTGAATGGGGCAGACTAAAGCAAAAGGACATGAAGGGAGTCAGTTGGCTTGAAACAGTTTTTTCAATTTGATGAGTTAGGAACGAATTACCGCAGAGAAATCATCGGTGGTTTAACCACATTTTTGTCGATGGCTTACATTTTGTTTGTCAATCCGATCACACTTGCTTTAGTGTCGGTACCGGATTTTCCAGATAAATTACGAATTGATCAGGGCGCTGTCTTTACTGCGACGGCGTTAGCCTCTGCCGCAGGGTGTATTCTGATGGGGCTGATTGCCAGGTATCCAATTGCGATTGCCCCAGGTATGGGCTTGAATGCCTTTTTCGCCTTCTCGGTTGTTCTTGGCATGGGCATCACATGGGAAGCAGCACTTTCTGGTGTATTTGTTTCAGGGTTGATTTTCGTTGCCCTTTCTTTAACAGGTTTCCGTGAAAAAATCATCAATGCCATTCCGGCTGAGCTAAAGCTGGCGGTTGGTGCGGGTATTGGTCTATTCATTACGTTTGTCGGTCTGCAAGGCTCTGGCATAATTGCCAATAACGATAATACGCTCGTTTCCATTGGGAACATTCATAGTGGTCCTGTCTTATTAACGGTGTTTGGTATCGTGGTGACTGTCATTTTAATGGTTCTGCGAGTGAATGCAGGTGTCTTCATTGGGATGCTTGTGACAGCTATTGCAGGAATGATTGTTGGTCTTGTCCCAGTACCGACGCAAATTGTGGGAAGTATTCCAAGCTTATCTCCAACCTTTGGACAAGCCTTGATTCACTTGCCAGACATCTTCTCGATTCAAATGCTTGTCGTGATTTTAACGTTCTTATTCGTTGGATTCTTTGATACAGCAGGAACGCTTGTGGCTGTTGCAACCCAAGCTGGTTTAATGAAAAATAATGAGCTGCCGCGTGCAGGAAGAGCACTTCTAGCGGATTCATCTTCAATCGTTGTAGGTTCTATTCTTGGAACATCGACGACAACATCTTATGTTGAATCTAGCTCAGGTGTTGCTGCTGGTGCACGTTCAGGATTTGCAGCTGTCGTGACAGGGATTTTCTTCTTGCTTGCGATGTTCTTCTCGCCGCTTTTATCTATCGTTACATCGAATGTGACAGCACCTGCTTTAATCATTGTTGGTGCACTGATGGTCGCTCCGCTTGCGAAGATTGCATGGGATCGTTTTGAAATCGCCGTCCCAGCATTCTTAACCATGATTATGATGCCACTCACATATAGTATTGCAACAGGGATTGCGGTTGGCTTTATTTTCTACCCGATTACGATGATCTTTAAAGGGAAAGCCAAAGAAGTACATCCAATTATGTACGGATTGTTTGTGATCTTTATTCTCTACTTTGCTTTCTTAAATCATTAATAGTTCACCTGAAACAGCAGCTCATGGAAGCTGCTGTTTTTTTGTTTTGTCCTAATTTTCTTGCCATTTTAAAACCTCTGATGCCCTTTAGCCGTCTATTCGTATGAACGTCAAGGAATCTTGACTGAACAGAGAGACTCCGCTACTTTAAGAGGAGTCATCCTTACAGGTCATTCGTATGAGCCTGTAAGGATTGTACTGGATAGGAGTTGATATGAGATGTTAGAAAAAGATGAAGAGCAAAGTACATCAGACGTAAAAAATGAAGAGCCATCAATAGATCAAGAAACGAGACAATCTCGTCTTAGCAGAAGCGCCGCAAAACGTGGAAGAACGTCGAAAGTAAAAGCGGCAGCCGATGATGAGCGTTCTACCATTCAGCGCATGCTGCAAGGTGTAGGAGGCGCGTTTAAGCGCTATGGCTCATATGGACTTGCGATGTTAAAATCACCGAGCCGGGCCATCAATCAAGCGGAAACATTACGGATGAAGTACGCCTGGATCTCGATTGTGTTATTCAGCGTGTTTTTTGCTTTAGGCAACTATGTTCAATTAAAGGCGTCAAAGACTCGTTTATTAGGCTTTGGCATTCATTACTCTTTTGGTGACGCCTTTTTGAGGGTAGCGGTCTTTACACTCATTCTGCTCACATTGATGATGCTGACCGTCTGGTTACTCGGAAAATACATGTTAAAAGGAAACATATCACTGAAAGAAGTGATCATGAAGTTTGGTGCCGCACTTGTACCGGTTTTGGTTTTAGCTATCCTTTGGCTTGTATTTGCCATGCTGAATATTCCATATGTGACGGTCATTTTATCTGTGATGATGTTTTTTGGTCTTCAGTTGATTGCGGTCGTGCTGTTTCGCTCGATTCAATCGGAGCATGAAGCGGTGCGCGGTGATTTGATGTATGCCGGCTGGATCTTTTTATTGGTGGAGCTTGTCATCATTGCACTGCTCTGGGGCATTGTCGGAGAGTATTTGATTCCTTCACTTGTGCCTGTTCGATTTGGATAATACACACACTGAAAACCTCCTTTTTTGAAAAAGGAGGTTCAGCGTTTAGACAAACCCTCGCATTCGGTGTCAGTCCTGCGTGCTGGTGCTCGCGAATGTCAAATTCGCTCCGCGCCAGTACTCGTCCTTTCTAGACTGCAAAGGTTTTCTATCACGCTGACAAGGAGACAAAGGGCTAAAATCAAGATCATTTTAGCCCTTTGTCAACAATCTGAAACCTCCTTTTTTGAAAAAGGAGGTTTTCATGTTGAGAAGAGGAAAAAACGGGTAAACTCTTGGTAACAAAGACCACCGTTCTTGTCGAAAGATATATGTGTTTTTCTCGCGCAAATTTGATTGTATCAAGGTATGTTCTCTAGTAGAATATGGGGTGCTTTATTTGATTTTTTAGTGCAGGGGGTTCGAATCGTGCTTCAACAACTTTTATCCAATGCGTTCACCATGGTTTTGATCATTTTAGTGATTAATATTGTCTATGTCTCTTTTTCCACCATGCGTTTGATTTTAACAATGAAAGGCAGACGGTACGCAGCAGCTTTTGCTGGTACGATTGAAATGCTGATTTATGTGATTGGATTAAGTATCGTACTTGATAACTTAGATCAAATCCAAAATGTCATTGCGTATGCGTTAGGTTATGGGATGGGGATCATTGTCGGGATGAAAATTGAAGAGAAGCTGGCACTTGGCTACACAACTGTTAACGTGATCACAAAAGAATTAGATGTCGATCTCCCAAGACAATTGAGAGAAAAAGGATATGGTGTCACCAGCTGGGTAGCAGGCGGTCTTGAAGGAGACCGGACAGCATTGCAAATTTTAACACCGAGGAAATATGAACTGCAATTATATGAAACGATTAAAACGCTGGATTCAAAGGCATTTATCATTTCATATGAGCCCAAATCGATTCATGGCGGCTTCTGGGTGAAGGCTGTGAAGAAAAGGAGAATTAAAGAATGACCGCAAAACCAAAGAAGAAGAAATTCTATGTGGAAGACAACATGACGATCGATCAAGTGTTGTCCCAGATGGCAGCGGAAGGCTACTCGCCTGTCCGACGAATGGAGGAGCCCATTTTTCAGGAAAAGAAGGAAAATGGGTCGATTCAGATCATTCCGATTGGGAAAAAAATCGTATTTGAAGGAAAAATAGTCTAAATCCGAACATTAAAACGACGACTTCATAGATTGTTCGATAAATCCGTTGACATCATGAACATCCGTTGTTAAGATAAACATGAATTCAAAACACGAACCTCATATAATCTTGGGAATATGGCCCATAAGTTTCTACCCAGTTACCGTAAATGACTGGACTATGCAGGATAGTGAACAAAACTGACATGGCGTTTCAAAAGCGAACAGCGCTTACCATGGCCCGGTTTGTGTTGCTTCCTAACAATGCAATGCAAATCGGGCCTTTTTGTTCGGCGTTTGACAAGCTGCTTAGGTTTGGGAAGCGTGTCAAACGATACAAAATCGAATATCAGCTTAAAGGTGGGGACAAAATGAAGCCGCTTGTAGGTGTCATCATGGGAAGTACATCTGATTGGGAAACAATGAAAAATGCGTGCGATATCTTAGAGGAATTAGACATTCCGTATGAAAAACAGGTCGTATCCGCACACCGGACACCTGACTTGATGTTTGAATATGCGGCAGAAGCAAGAGGTAAAGGACTAAAAGTCATCATTGCCGGTGCTGGAGGCGCAGCACATTTACCGGGGATGGTCGCAGCAAAAACGACACTGCCGGTCATTGGTGTGCCCGTACAATCAAAAGCACTAAATGGGCTGGATTCCTTATTATCCATCGTTCAAATGCCAGGCGGTGTACCAGTTGCGACAGTGGCGATTGGCAAAGCCGGTGCAACAAATGCAGGCCTTCTAGCCGCACAAATGATTTCAGCTTTTGATGAAACAATCGCTGCTCGCCTTGAGGAAAGAAGAGAGCAAACAAAACAGACTGTACTAGAAAGCAGTGATCAGCTTGGCTAAGCAGACCATTTTTCCAAACGCAACCATCGGTATTATCGGCGGAGGACAGCTTGGCAGATATATGGCCGTCAGCGCAAAGCAAATGGGGTACCGGACAGCTGTATTAGACCCAGTCGCACAATCTCCTTGTGGACAGGTTGCTGATACAGAAATCACAGCTGCATATAGTGATCTGGATGGAATCAGACAGCTCGCAGAAATCAGCGATGTCGTGACATATGAATTTGAAAATATTGATTACGATGCACTTAATCAATTGAAGGAAGAAGCCAATTTGCCGCAAGGAAGTGAACTTCTTCTTTTAACGCAAAATCGTGAAACGGAGAAAAAAGGGATTGTAGATGCAGGCTGTGAAGTTGCGCCTTATCGCATCGTTCATGATGAAAAAGAGCTGGAAGACGCAGTAACTGTACTTGGTTTGCCAGCCGTTTTGAAAACATGCAGAGGCGGCTACGACGGAAAAGGGCAGTATGTGATCAAGGAAACAGGACAGCTTCACGAAGCATCTGAATTGCTCACACATGGAACTTGTATTTTAGAAAGCTGGGTCCCATTTCAAATGGAGCTCTCGGTGATCGTCACTCGTTCTATTCATGGGGAGATTGCGGTATTCCCAGTCGCTGAGAACATTCATAAGCACAACATTTTGTTCCAGAGCATTGTGCCTGCAAGAGTTGATGAAAGCATTCAGGAGAAGGCAAAAGTGCTGGCAACGACACTGGCTGAAAAGCTGGGGCTAGTGGGTACACTTGCTGTAGAACTGTTCCTGACAAACGAAGGAGAGCTGCTCGTCAATGAACTGGCGCCTCGCCCGCATAATTCTGGTCATTATACGCTCGATTTATGTGAGACGAGTCAGTTTGAACAGCACGTTCGCGCGATATGCGGTTTACCGCTTGGCGGCACAGCCCTTTTGTCAGAGGGCATGATGGTGAACTTATTAGGCGATGAAGTAGACATCCCAATAGAGCTTCCCGAGCTTCTCAAAGAAGCGAAGCTTTATCTATATGGAAAGCATGAAGTAAAAGCCGGCCGCAAAATGGGGCATATGACATTTATGAAACAGCTTGATGATGAATGGATGACAAACATCACAAAGATATGGACTGAAAGAGATGGAGGAAACGGGAAATGATCGAACGTTACGCACGACCAGAAATGTCAGCAATCTGGACAGAGGAAAACAAATTTAATGCATGGCTTGAAGTAGAAATTCTCGCTTGTGAAGCTTGGGCAGAGCTTGGTGTTATTCCAAAAGAAGACGTTGTGACTATGCGTAAGAATGCAAGCTTTGATATTGATCGTATTTTAGAGATTGAACAAGACACGCGCCATGACGTGGTTGCCTTTACGCGTGCTGTATCTGAATCTCTAGGAGAAGAAAGAAAGTGGGTTCATTACGGGCTAACATCTACAGACGTAGTGGATACGGCGCTTTCATATCTATTAAAGCAGGCAAACGATATCTTGCTCAAGGACATTGAGAGATTTGTTGACATCCTAAAAGAAAAAGCGAAAGAGCATAAATACACTGTCATGATGGGACGTACACACGGTGTACACGCTGAACCGACAACATTTGGTCTGAAGCTTGGTCTTTGGTACGAAGAAATGAAGCGTAACCTAGAACGTTTTAAACAAGCAAAAGCCGGTATCGAATTTGGAAAAATTTCTGGGGCTGTTGGCACATATGCGAACATCGACCCGTTTGTTGAGCAATATGTATGTGAGAAGCTTGGCATCAAAGCTGCACCAATCTCCACCCAAACCTTGCAGCGTGATCGTCATGCCGATTACATGGCTACTCTTGCACTCGTCGCAACAAGCATTGAGAAATTTGCTGTTGAAATCCGTGGTCTTCAAAAGAGTGAAACACGTGAAGTAGAAGAGTTCTTCGCAAAAGGACAAAAGGGATCATCAGCAATGCCGCATAAACGGAACCCAATCGGTTCTGAAAATATGACGGGAATTGCCCGCGTCATCCGTGGATATATGCTGACAGCTTATGAAAATGTACCACTTTGGCATGAGCGTGATATTTCTCATTCGTCTGCTGAGCGCATCATTTTACCAGATGCAACGATTGCACTGAACTACATGCTAAACCGTTTCTCAAACATTGTGAAAAACTTGACGGTCTTCCCTGAGAACATGAAACGCAACATGGACCGCACACTTGGCTTGATTTACTCACAGCGTGTTCTTCTTGCATTAATCGATACAGGCATGGCACGTGAAGAGGCATATGATACGGTTCAGCCAAAGGCAATGGAAGCGTGGGAGAAGCAAGTGCCATTCCGTTCATTAGTAGAAGCGGAGGAAAAAATCACATCACGCTTAACACCTGAACAAATCGCTGACTGCTTCGATTACAACTATCACTTGAAAAATGTCGATATGATTTTCGAACGTCTAGGTCTTGTGTAAGAAAAGGGCCACCTGCTTGTCAGGTGCCCAATCCTGAAAATTGCCAACATTCAAATTAGGAGGCCAACCTGAATGACTGTGAAACAAGAACTTCTCTACGAAGGCAAAGCGAAAAAAATCTATCAGACCGATGACGAGCAAATTTTATATGTTGAATATAAAGACTCAGCGACAGCATTTAACGGCGAAAAGAAAGCTGAAATCGAAGGCAAAGGCAGACTGAACAACGAAATTTCAAGCTTAATCTTTCAAATGCTGCATGAGAAAGGGATCAACAATCACTTTGTGAAACGCCTTTCTGAAACAGAGCAGCTCATTCAAAAGGTACAGATTGTGCCGCTTGAAGTGGTTGTGCGAAATGTGGTGGCAGGCAGTATGTCAAAGCGCCTTGGCATTCCAGAGGGAACAAAACTGGATACACCATTGATCGAGTTTTACTACAAAGATGATGCACTCGGCGACCCGCTCATTACAGAAGATCATATTCGCATTTTACATGCAGCGACACCAGAGCAGGTCGAGGAAATGAAACAGATCACAAGACAAGTCAATGAAGAGTTAAAGCAAATCTTCTCAGACTGCCATGTGAATTTAATTGATTTCAAGCTTGAATTCGGAATAGATCACGAGAATCGTATTTTGCTAGCTGATGAGATTTCACCTGATACGTGCAGGCTTTGGGACAAAGATACAAACGAAAAGCTTGATAAAGACGTGTTCAGACGAAACCTGGGCGGCTTAACAAATGCATACGAAGAAATTTTCAAAAGACTTGGAGGCCATAAACATGTATAAAGTGAAAATTTTTGTCAGCTTAAAAGAGAGTGTTCTTGATCCACAAGGAAGTGCCGTGCAGCACGCCTTGCATAGCATGTCTTATCAGGAAGTAAAGGATGTCCGTATCGGAAAATACATGGAGCTTGTCATTGAAAAATCAGATCGTGATTTAGACACAGTCGTCAAAGAAATGTGCGAAAAATTACTGGCCAACACGGTGATTGAAGATTACCGCTATGAGGTGGAGGAGGTTGTCGCACAGTGAAGTTTGCAGTGATCGTCTTGCCTGGCTCTAACTGTGATATCGATATGTACCATGCGATTCAAGATGAGTTAGGTGAACAAGTTGAATATGTATGGCACGACGAAACGAGTCTAGACGGATTTGACGGTGTACTCGTACCAGGCGGTTTCTCTTATGGGGATTACTTAAGATGCGGTGCGATTGCTCGCTTTTCAAACATCATGCCGGCGGTGAAAAAAGCAGCTGCGGAAGGAAAGCCTGTTCTTGGTGTTTGTAACGGGTTCCAAATTCTTCAGGAGCTTGGCATTCTTCCAGGTGCGATGAGACGAAATAAAGACTTAAAATTTATCTGTCGTCCAGTTGAACTCATTGTAGAGAACAACGAAACGCAATTTACAAGCGGCTATCTAAAAGGCGAATCCATTTCGGTTCCTGTAGCGCACGGTGAAGGAAACTTCTACTGTGATGAAGACACTTTAGCGAAGCTTATTGAAAATAACCAAATCGCTTTCACTTACGGAGACGATATTAACGGCAGTGTCAATCGAATTGCAGGTATTACGAATGAAGAGGGCAATGTACTCGGCATGATGCCGCACCCTGAGCGCGCGGTGGATTCATTACTAGGCAGCGCAGACGGACTTAAATTGTTTCAATCTATCGTGAAAAATTGGAGGGACACTCATGTCACTACTGCTTGAACCAAGTAACAAGCAAATTAAAGAAGAGAAATTGTATCAGCAAATGGGATTGAGTGATGAAGAATTCGCTTTAATCGAATCCATTATTGGCAGGCTGCCAAACTACACAGAAACGGGTATTTTTTCTGTCATGTGGTCAGAGCATTGCAGTTATAAAAACTCAAAGCCTGTTTTAAGCAAATTCCCGACAAAAGGAGAGCATGTTCTTCAAGGTCCAGGGGAAGGCGCTGGAATCGTTGATATTGGAGACAACCAAGCGGTTGTATTTAAAATCGAATCACATAACCATCCATCTGCGATTGAACCGTATCAAGGAGCAGCTACTGGTGTCGGCGGAATTATCCGTGATGTATTCTCCATGGGTGCGCGTCCAATTGCTGTACTAAACTCTCTTCGTTTTGGTGAACTGACTTCACCGCGCGTGAAGTACTTGTTTGAAGAAGTAGTGGCAGGGATCGCAGGCTATGGAAACTGTATCGGAATTCCTACAGTCGGCGGAGAAGTTCATTTTGATCAAAGCTATGAAGGCAATCCGCTCGTGAATGCGATGTGTGTTGGTTTAATCAATCATGAGGACATCAAAAAAGGGCAGGCAAAAGGTGTCGGCAACACGGTGATGTATGTTGGTGCTAAAACGGGACGTGACGGTATTCACGGTGCAACATTTGCGTCTGAAGAATTTTCTGATGAATCAGAAGAAAAACGTTCAGCGGTTCAAGTCGGTGATCCATTCATGGAAAAACTTTTGCTTGAAGCGTGCCTTGAAGTCATCAAAAACGATGCGCTCGTTGGAATTCAAGATATGGGAGCGGCTGGCTTAACAAGCTCAAGTGCGGAAATGGCGAGTAAAGCAGGATCTGGGATTGAGATGAATTTAGACCTCATTCCGCAGCGTGAAACAGGCATGTCCGCATACGAAATGATGCTGTCTGAATCACAAGAGAGAATGCTTCTAGTCATTGAAAAAGGCCGTGAGCAAGAAATCATTGATATTTTCGAAAAATACGATCTTGAAGCGGTATCAGTCGGTCATGTGACAGACGATAAAATGCTTCGTTTACTCCATCAAGGTGAAGTGGTGTGTGAGCTTCCTGTTGACGCTCTTGCAGAAGAAGCACCGGTTTATCATAAGCCGTCAAGTGAGCCTGCATACTATCGTGAGTTTTTAGAAACAAAAGTGGAAGCTCCAGCGATCACAGATGCAGCACAGACATTAAAGCAGCTCCTTCAGCAGCCAACGATTGCAAGTAAAGAATGGGTCTATGATCAGTATGACTACATGGTTCGGACAAATACCGTCGTTGCACCGGGCTCTGATGCTGGCGTTTTAAGAATCCGCGGAACGAAAAAAGCCCTAGCGATGACAACAGATTGTAACGCGCGCTATCTCTACCTTGATCCAGAGGTCGGCGGGAAAATCGCCGTCGCAGAAGCAGCACGTAACATTGTCTGCTCAGGCGCTCGTCCGCTAGCAGTGACAGATAACCTAAACTTCGGTAACCCAGAGAAACCAGAAATTTTCTGGCAAATTGAAAAGTCTGCTGACGGGATTAGCGAAGCTTGCCGCACGCTAAGCACACCAGTAATCGGTGGGAACGTCTCTTTATATAACGAATCAAATGGAACAGCGATTTACCCAACTCCAGTTATTGGGATGGTTGGTTTGGTTGAAGATACTGCTCATATTACGACTCAATCGTTCAAGCAGGCTGGCGATGTGATTTTCGTCATTGGTGAGACAAAAGAAGAATTTGCAGGCAGTGAGCTTCAAAAGATGACAGAAGGCCGTATTTACGGAAAAGCACCAAAAATTGATTTGAACGTAGAGCTAGCGCGTCAGGAAGCTCTGCTAGCCGCGATTCAAAACGGTCTCGTTCAATCAGCACACGATGTGTCTGAAGGTGGACTTGGTGTAGCACTTGCTGAAAGTACATTTGGAACTGACGGACTTGGTGCAGATATCCAAATCGATTTAAACAGCGAAGCTTCATTATTCAGTGAAACACAGTCACGTTTTGTTGTCACAGTGAAACCGGAGCACCGCGAAGCGTTTGCCGCGGCTGTCAAAGATGCGAAAGAAGTCGGAACGGTGACAAATGATGGTGTGTTTACTGTCAAAAATCAAGAAGGACAACAATGGATTCATGCAGCGGTCAACGAGCTTGAACGTGCATGGAAAGGAGCGATCCCATGCTTGCTGAAATCAGAGGCTTAAATGAAGAGTGTGGTGTCTTTGGGGTTTGGGGACACGAAGAAGCCCCGCAAATCACATATTACGGATTGCATAGCCTTCAGCACCGAGGACAAGAAGGTGCGGGAATCATTGCAACAGATGGTGAGAACCTGACGTCACACAAAGGCCTTGGACTGATTACGGAAGTCTTTCAAAACGGTGAGCTAAAGGATTTGAAAGGAAAAGGTGCGATTGGACACGTTCGGTATGCGACAGCAGGTGGAGGCGGCTTTGAAAATGTGCAGCCCCTCTTCTTCCGTTCGCAAAACAATGGCAGCCTTGCCCTTGCTCATAATGGAAACTTAGTGAATGCAACGCAGTTAAAGCAGCAGCTAGAAAACCAAGGGAGTATTTTTCAGACCTCTTCTGATACCGAAGTGCTGGCTCATTTAATTAAGCGCAGTGGGCATATGGAATTAAAAGAGCAGATCAAAAATGCACTGTCCATGCTTAAGGGAGCCTATGCTTTCTTAATCATGACGGAAACAGAAATGATCGTGGCGCTTGATCCGAACGGTTTACGCCCGCTTTCACTTGGTATGCTTGGGGATGCTTATGTTGTCGCTTCTGAAACTTGTGCATTTGATGTTGTCGGTGCCACGTATTTACGTGATGTGGAGCCTGGCGAAATGCTGATTATTAATGATGAAGGCCTCAAATCTGAGCGCTTCTCGATGAACATTAACCGCAGCATGTGCAGCATGGAATACATTTATTTCTCAAGACCTGACAGCAATATTAACGGTATCAATGTGCATAGTGCGAGAAAGAATCTTGGCAAAAAGCTTGCTGAGGAAGCACATGTCGAAGCAGATGTTGTGACAGGTGTACCAGATTCCAGTATTTCTGCAGCGATTGGATATGCCGAAGCAACAGGTATTCCGTATGAGCTCGGATTGATTAAAAATCGTTATGTCGGCCGGACATTTATCCAGCCGTCTCAAGCATTGCGTGAGCAGGGCGTACGGATGAAACTGTCTGCTGTACGCGGTGTAGTCGAAGGAAAGCGTGTCGTGATGGTGGATGATTCCATCGTACGCGGGACAACAAGTCGCAGAATTGTCACGATGCTAAGAGAAGCGGGTGCGACGGAAGTCCATGTACGTATTAGTTCACCGCCAATCGCACATCCATGTTTTTATGGAATTGATACATCCACACACGAAGAGCTGATTGCTTCTTCTCATTCAGTGGAAGAAATTAGACAGGAAATCGGTGCAGACTCCATTGCATTTTTATCTGTAGACGGTTTAATGGACGGGATTGGCAGGAAGTATGATGATCCGCAGCGCGGTCAGTGTTTGGCATGCTTTACTGGGAAATACCCGACTGAAATATATGAAGATACGGTTCTTCCGCATGTGAAGGAAACGGTCCTGACGAAATAATCGAATAAAGGAGCAGCAGTCAAGATGAGTTGATATGCTGCTCTTTCATTCTGCCGAAAATACATGGAAAGCAGCAGCTAAAAGGAGTGAATGGGATGTCAGAAGCATATAAAAACGCCGGTGTCGACATCGAAGCAGGGTACGAAGCCGTCAAACGAATGAAAACACATGTTGAACGTACAAAACGAGCAGGTGTTATGGGCGCTCTAGGTGGATTTGGCGGTATGTTTGATCTATCTGAGCTGCCATACAAAAAGCCCGTTCTTGTTTCAGGAACAGATGGTGTCGGAACGAAATTAAAGCTTGCCTTTTTAATGAATAAACACGATACGATCGGCGTCGATGCCGTGGCCATGTGTGTCAACGATGTGCTTGCACAGGGGGCAGAACCGCTCTTTTTCTTAGATTACTTAGCCGTTGGAAAAGCAGATCCGGTAAAAATTGAATCGATTGTCAAAGGTGTGGCTGACGGATGTGAGCAGTCTGGTTCAGCACTTGTCGGCGGTGAGACAGCCGAAATGCCAGGTCTTTACACAGAAGAAGAATATGATATTGCTGGTTTTTCGGTAGGTGTCGTTGAAAAGGACGAAATCGTGACAGGAAACAGCATCAAAGAGGGACATTTGCTTATTGGACTCAGCTCAAGCGGAATTCATAGCAATGGATACTCTCTCGTTCGTAAAGTCTTGCTGGAAGACGCTGGTCTTGATCTGCATCAAACGTATGCACCTTTTACAAGACCGCTCGGTGAAGAGCTTCTTGAACCGACAAAAATTTATGTGAAGCCCGTTCTCAAACAAGTAAAAGCCGGCAAAGTTGACGGCATGGCACATGTAACAGGCGGCGGTTTTATTGAGAATTTACCACGTATGCTGCCTGAAGGTCTTGGCGTTGAGATTGATAACGGCTCATGGCCAGTACCACCCATTTTTTCCTTTATTCAAGAAAAAGGTCAGTTAAAGGCAGAAGAGATGTTCAACGTGTTTAATATGGGCATTGGCTTTGTCTTAGCTGTAAAAGAGGACGATCTTGTTAATGTGATTAGAGAGCTTGAACAGGATGGAGAGAAAGCATTTCTCATCGGACGTGTTCAAAAAGGAGAAGGTGTCACATTCGGCGGTGGAAGCCTCTCATGAAGAAGTTTGCGATCTTCGCCTCTGGAAGCGGGACGAACTTTCAAGCCATTATAGATACGTTAAAAGAAGAAAAGTGGCAGGCTGAGGCCGCCATTGTGATTTGTGATAAACCGGGTGCAAAGGTGCTGGAGCGTGCTGAGAAAGAAGGCATTCCCTCCTTTGCTTTTACCCCGAAGGCTTTTCCAAATAAAGCCGCTTTTGAACAAACGATCATCGACCAACTGAGGCTTCATGAAGTAGAATGGGTTTTCCTTGCGGGGTACATGAGACTGATCGGTCCGACATTACTTGAAGCATACAGAGGGAAAATCGTGAATATCCACCCATCCTTGCTGCCAGCCTTTCCAGGTCTTGATGCCATCGGACAAGCCTATCAAGCAGGCGTCAAAGTGGCGGGCATCACTGTCCATTTTGTCGATGAAGGGATGGATACAGGTCCGATTATTGACCAAGCCGCGATTTATATTGAACAAGGCGAAGAGCTTGAATCAATTGAAAAAAGAATGCATGAACTAGAACACACACTATATCCAAAAGTGATCAAATCACTTTTAGAATTATCTTAATGAGGTGACGAAGGCATGACGATCAAACGCGCATTAATCAGTGTTTCCGATAAAACGAATCTTGTACCTTTTGTGAAAGAATTAACAGAACTTGGTGTTGAAGTCATTTCAACTGGAGGTACTCATAAGCTTCTTCAAGAGAATGGCATTGATGTCATTGGGATTTCTGAAGTCACTGGATTCCCTGAAATCATGGACGGACGACTCAAAACGCTCCATCCGAACATTCATGGTGGATTATTGGCAGTGAGAGAAAACGATGAGCATATGGCACAGATTGAAAAGCATGGCATTCAGCCGATTGATCTTGTTGTCGTGAATCTCTATCCTTTCAAAGAGACGATCTCAAAAGACGATGTAACGTATGAAGAAGCCATTGAAAACATTGATATTGGCGGACCGGGAATGCTTCGTGCGGCATCGAAAAACCACCAAGACGTCACAGTGATTGTCGACCCTCGTGATTATGATACAGTCGTTCAGCAAATCAAAGAAGGCGGCGTGTCACTTGAGAAAAAACGTGAGCTTGCGGCGAAGGTATTCCGTCATACAGCTGCTTACGATGCCCTCATTGCGGATTATTTAACGAATTTTGTTGGCGAAACAGAGCCAGAGCAGTTCACCGTCACGTTTGAGAAAAAACAATCCCTTCGTTATGGAGAAAACCCGCACCAAGCGGCGACTTTCTATGAAAATGCTCTTCCAAGCAAAGGTTCTTTAGCTACTGCAACGCAATTACATGGAAAAGAACTTTCCTACAACAACATTAAAGACGCAGATGCAGCTCTTCAAATCGTACGTGAATTTACGGAGCCAGCGGCTGTTGCTGTGAAGCATATGAACCCGTGTGGCGTTGGTACAGGAGAAACGATTGCAGAAGCATTTGACCGAGCATTCAAAGCAGACGAAACTTCTATTTTTGGCGGCATTGTGGCGCTTAACCGTGAAGTAGACAAGCAAACGGCCGAGGTGCTGCATACGATTTTCTTAGAAATCGTCATCGCTCCATCGTTTAGCCAAGAAGCGCTTGACGTGTTAACAGCGAAAAAGAACCTTCGTCTATTAACATTAGATGTAGAAGCAGATCTTGGGAAAAAAGAAAAGCAGATGACAAGTGTTCATGGCGGACTGCTTGTGCAGGATATTGATACGTATGGCTTAGAGGAAGCAACGATCTCTATTCCAACGAAAAGAGAACCTACAGAAGACGAATGGAAAGACTTAAAGCTTGCATGGAAAGTCGTCAAGCATGTGAAATCAAATGCGATTGTTCTCGCTAAAGATCAAATGACAGCAGGCATCGGCGCTGGTCAGATGAACCGCGTCGGCTCAGCAAATATTGCGATTGAGCAAGCAGGTGAAAAAGCGAAAGGAAGCGCACTAGGCTCTGATGCGTTCTTCCCAATGGGCGATACAGTGGAAGCTGCTGCAAAGGCAGGCGTCACAGCGATCATCCAGCCAGGTGGTTCCATTCGTGATGAAGAATCAATCCAAAAAGCAGATGAATACGGCATCGCCATGGTCTTCACTGGCGTTAGACATTTCAAACATTAAGGGGATGACAGTGTGAACGTATTAATTATCGGCAGAGGCGGAAGAGAGCATACCATCGCATGGAAAGTGAACCAAAGTGAACTTGTCAGCCAAGTATTTGTCGCACCCGGCAATGATGGAATGACAGATGCTGCGAAGCTTGTCCCAATCGACGAAGGTGATCATGAGGCATTAATTCGTTTTGCAAAAGACAATGAAATCGGTTTAACGATTGTCGGTCCAGAGGTTCCTTTAATTGCAGGTGTCGTCGATGCATTTGAAGAGGCAGGTCTAAAGGTATTTGGTCCAAATGCAAAAGCCGCAGTCATTGAAGGCTCAAAGGAATTTGCAAAAGACTTAATGAAAAATTATGAGATCCCAACCGCCGCTTATGCGACCTTCACATCGTTTGAAAAAGCGAAGGCATATGTGGAAGAAAAGGGTGCGCCGATTGTCATTAAAGCCGATGGTCTCGCAGCAGGAAAAGGCGTGACAGTCGCAATGACACTTGAAGAGGCGATCAGCTGTCTGCATGACTTTTTAGAGGATGAAAAGTTTGGCGATGCGAGTGCATCTGTCGTCATCGAGGAATTTTTAACAGGTGAGGAATTTTCATTGATGGCCTTTGTCAATGGAGAAAAGGTGTACCCAATGGTGATCGCGCAAGATCACAAACGTGCATTTGAAGATGACAAAGGACCGAATACTGGCGGGATGGGCGCTTATTCACCAGTTCCGCAAATTTCAGATGAAGTCGTCCAAAAAGCGGTGGAAGATGTCGTCAAACCGGCGGCTCGCGCCATGGTGCAGGAAGAGCGTCCGTTTACAGGCATTTTATATGCAGGCTTAATGCTGACACCAGAAGGCTCAAAAGTCATTGAGTTCAACGCACGCTTTGGCGATCCTGAAACGCAGGTGGTTCTTCCTCGTCTTGAATCAGATCTAGTTCAAGTTTTCCTCGATATTCTAGACGGAAAAGATGTGGACTTACAGTGGAAAGACACTGCCGCTGTGAGTGTGGTTCTTGCTTCAGAAGGATACCCTGAGGACTACGCAAAAGGTACGCCAATCGGCGCTTTGCAAACGACGGTGTCTGATGTCGTGACCTTCCATGCAGGAACAAAAAAAGAAAACGATCAATTCGTCACAAATGGCGGCCGTGTAGCAAATGTGACCGCATTTGACGACACATTTGAAGCGGCAAGATCAAGAGTGTATGAAGCGGTTGAAGAAATCATTCAACCAGGTCTATTTTATCGCCGTGACATTGGCGCCCGTGCGCTGAAGGCTGCGGGAAAATCCGTTTAATCAAAACACCTTTCTATCTGATGAGATGGAAAGGTGTTTTTTGTTCATGAGAAGGGATGCCGATTGAATATGAAGAAGTAGTATGGGATCACGAATAGATATTGGGAGGAAACATGGAAATCAAAGCATTTATTATCTTTGCAATCGTCATACTTATTTTATTTCTCATAACTATAAATAACATCATGTTGATTGCCATTAAGCACAATAAAATGAAAAAAGCTTCAGCCATTAGTTATATATGATACTTTCAATTTTTTCTGGCATCGCTATTTCGTCATTTCTAATTTGGACATTCTTTATTAACTAATTCATTAGAGAGGAATGAGTGTATGGTGCAATTGAAGGAACTTGCGAACGAGCGTTTTTCTGCCTCGATCTGTATTGATTCATTTAATGAGCGAATCCGTTTGGATGACTACAGCGGCAGGGTGCGGGATGTGATTCAGTCGGTTCTAAAGGAAGCGACGGACTGTAAGGCTTCTAAGGTTATTGTGAAAGTAAGACGTGAGCATGTGCCGCTTTTTTTAGAAAAAGGCTTTCGGCTTGAAGGGGTGTTTTCTCATTATTTCCTTGGAAGTGACGCTTACGGTATGTCGCTTTTTCTCACTGAGGATCGAATGAACAGTTCGTATTGGCTGCAGGAAGATGAGATCGTCGCATCCATTCAAGCAAAAGTAATCAAAAAAGACCAAGGCACATGGCAGGATGAGTATGTGATGAGAAAAGCCGATCCAAAGGATATTCACAAGCTGGCAAAGCTCTATGATACCGTCTTTGAAACGTACCCTACGCCAATGAACGAGTCAGATTATATTCAAAAGGTAATGGAGGAAGGGACCATTTTTTATGTTGTTGAACATGACGGACACATTGTGAGTGCAGCATCCGCTGAGATCAATGCGCCGTATGGTCATGCAGAATTAACAGACTGTGCGACCCTTCCTTCATATAGAAAACTAGGATTCATGCATCATTTGATTCTAGCCCTTGAAAAAGAACTCCGGTCGATGCATATCTATGTCTTTTATTCTCTTGCCCGTGCTTTGTCCTATGGAATGAATCAAGTGTTTTATCAGCTTGGTTATACGTATACCGGGCGCTTCCAAAACAACTGCTATATTTTTGACAAAATTGAAGATATGAATCTATGGGTTAAAACGCCAAATGAATCATGAAATGGTTCTCATCTGATCAAGCAGACCAGATAGGCGGTAAGCCATGATACTAAGCTGCAGCTTCATCCGATCATCAGTGGATTTGAGGCTGCAGCCTGTTCTCGTTTCAATTTGTTTCAGCCGGTAGCTTAACGTATGTCTATGAATAAATAATTCTCCCGCAGATTTTTGAATATTTTCATTGTGCGCCAAATACACTTCGAGTGTATGAATCAGGTCAGCCCCTTGTTTTTTCGTATATAGCAACGGACTTAGCAGCTCCACGTAAAAATCATGCAAATTCATACCCGCTTCATTCATTTCAAGAAGCATCCCATATAAGCCGAGCTTTTGATAATGAATGATGCTCTCGTCTGTTTTTAAAAGCGGAAGAAGCCTAGCTGCATACTGGGCTTCCTTCGCGCTTTTTGCAAAGAGACTGATCTGGTCATAGGCTCTTCCGATACCAATGACAATCGGATGGACGGGGAAAAAATAAGACCAAGTGCTCCGGCATTCCTCTGCTGCGCGATACCACTCCGCTTCTTGAAACGCTTTTTTTCCTGCTGGTGTTAGGACAAAAATGGAATCGAGCCTTGTCTTTAGCAAAAAAGGAATATGTCTGCGTTCAAAGATCGAAGTGAGTAATTGCGATAGACGCTGCATCATTTGGTGATCGAGCTGTGTGTGCTGATGCTGGAATTGAAAGTAGATCACCACCTGCTCATCGCTCATATCATATTGCAGCTTTGTTGCTTGTTCGACCACGTAGCTTTCTTCTGTATATTGCTGCTGCAAAATATCATCTAACAAATGTCCTTGCATTTGGTTTTCTGTATCTTGAATGGCTTTTTGCTTCAACCATTCAATCGCATACACTGCCCCGGCATGCTCGATGGCAATCGCGTCGAGATGATGCCACGTATCCTTTTTCTTTAAAGACACAATAAACCCAAAAATATCACCCATCGCAATCACCGGACATGCGGCGAGGACGAACGCTCCGCACGTGTCATAGACGAGCCGCCCTTTCTCCTCTGCCTGCTTGAGAAGGGGCATGGTATCAATTGGTTCATGATCTGTCAGAAAGCCAAAAGCAGGAGAGTATGTCACTTCATCTTTGATGAGATGAGCCGCTGTTTGATGTAAAAAGACATCAAGAACGACAATGTTCGCTGCAGTGAGATGTGCCAGTTCCTCTGTAATTTGCGTTACATTTTTATTCCTTACATTTAATTGGGTCAGTCTTTGATGAATCGCGGATGAATATTTAAGCTGATGAAGCTGACTACTCACGATTTGTTCTAAGACGGCTTTTGTAATATCTGAGAAGTTGATGTGCGGCGGAATCTCAATGAGCGGAATGCCGCTGTTTTTCGCCGCTTGAATGAGTGATGCTGGAATGTCGCTTAAGTACACACCTTTATAAATCGCGATGGCTGATAGCCTTTGAGATTGAATCAATTCCTCAAGCCGGTCGCGTCTTTCTTGATTGTCCGCGAGTCCGAATCCGGTTGTAACGAGCAATTCTCCATCGGAAAGCCTCGACGTGTCTTCGATAATTTCAACGATGGTCACCCACTCAATGAGTCGGTCCAGTCCATTTTCTCCAGCAAGCAGCTTTGTTCCCTTCATGATATCGAGCGAAAGTGCATCTTTGACGAGAATCGCCATAGGCTCATGACCTCCTTTTGAACACTCTTATACACGATGTATAAAAAATGCGTCTGAAATTCGGGCATGTGGCGAATGGAGGATGACTGCCCTCTTGATTAAGCTAATCTTATAACAAGTATACAAAATTTTCTTGCGATTCATGAAAAAGAAAGAGGCAGCTGCTGACGAGAGAGGGAGGAATGGCAAAGTGGAGACTCGGGATTACTTAATCAAACCGATATTGAATCAGCATTATCCTGTGGCTGTGAAAGGAGAGGGAATATATTTATATGATCGGGATGGAAAAAAATATATAGATGGCTCATCGGGGGCTGTCACGGCAAGTATTGGACATGGCATACGTGAAATCATTGATGCCATGACTGATCAAGCGGAAAAAGTGAGCTTTACGTACAGATCACAATTCACAAATGAACCAGCAGAAGAACTTGCTTATGAATTGAGTACGCTTTGTCCAGGTAACCTGAACTGGTCTTTTTTTGTCGGAAGTGGTTCAGAGGCAACGGAAACGGCTATGAAAATTGCTATTCAGCATTGGCAGGAGCAGGGAAAGGCTGAGAAGAATCACATTATCTCACGATGGATGAGTTATCACGGCATCACCCTCGGTGCACTGTCGATGTCAGGACATATTGCAAGGAGAGAGCGCTTTGAACCATTGCTCGAAAAGAATCCAGTGCTGTCTCCGGCATATAGCTATCGTTCATGGCTGCCGAAGGAAGAGGGCAAGCAGGTTGAATGGTATGTCCAGGAATTTCATACCGTCATTCAGCGTATAGGAAAAGAGAGGATTGCTGCTTTTATTGCAGAGCCGATTGTCGGAGCATCGGGAGCGGCGCTAGTACCGCCAGACGGATATTTTGAAGCAATGAAACGTGTCTGTGAGGAAAACGATATTTTAATGATTGCAGACGAAGTCATGACAGGCTTTGGACGAACTGGGAAAATGTTTGCGATGGAGCATTGGGGAGTTGTTCCAGATATTATGGTTCTCGGCAAAGGGATGAGTGCTGGCTATTCGCCGATTGCGGCAGCCGTCTCAGCAGATCATGTCATCGCGCCGATTCTGAGCGGTTCCGGATCTGTGATGGCAGGTCATACCTATAGCGGCAATCCGCTTTCAGCAGCCGTCTCACTGGCTGTTATTCGATATATGAAAAAACATCAGCTTCCTGAACGAGCGGATCTGTCTGGCCGCTATTTAATGAATGCATTAAAGGATTTACAAACAAACCATTTCATCATAGGAGATGTGAGAGGAAAGGGACTGCTCATTGGCATCGAGTTTGTCGCAGACCGCTTATCGAAAACCCCATTTCCTGCCCATGCTCAAATGACGCATTTAGTCGTTGAGACAGCCAAGCAAAACGGCTTGCTCGTATACCCAGCAAGCGCTGGCGAGGATGGAGTAGGAGGTGCAGCGGTCATGATTGCACCGCCGCTTTCTATCACGCAGCAGGGGATGGATGAACTCATTCAATTATTTGAGCAGACAATCACGCAGGTCGAACAAGAAGTCATCAACAGGGGGTTTTTCCCATCTGCGATGTAGGGAGGAAAGATGATGAACAAAACAGTGAATGTAGATGAAGTGATCACGCATTTTAGGAACGGAATGACCATCATGTTTGGCGGGTTTGGCGGCGTAGGGTCGCCGCCATCATTGATCGAGGCCATTTTAGAAGCCAATATCAAAGATCTGACATTGATCGGAAACGATGCAGGCTTCCCGCAAATAGGTGTTGGCCGGCTGATCACAGAAGGAAGAGTCAAGAAGATCATTGCTTCTCATATTGGCTCAAATCCAATAGCCGGACAGAAAATGCAGGCAGGTACACTAGACGTTCATTTTTACCCGCAGGGCATTCTAGCAGAAAAAATACGAGCAGGCGGGATGGGTTTGGCAGGCATTGTGACAGATGTCGGCATGGATAGCCTCAATCTCGATGAGAAGCAGCTCGTGCCGTTAAACGGAAAGACCTATATCCTTGAGCCTGCGCTGACAGCGGATATTGCCATTGTGAATGCCCTCAAAGCAGACGAAGCAGGAAATCTGATATTTGATAAAAGTGCACGGAATACAAACCCGATTGTGGCGATGGCAGGAGACTGGACCATTGCGGAAGTGGAAGAGATTGTGCCTGTAGGTAGTCTTCATCCAGAGGAAATCGTGACACCAGGCGTATTTGTGAACCAGATTGTGCAATCAAAAGGAGTGAACTGGACATGGGCATGGGAGACAACGATATAAGACACCGCATAGCCAGACGGGCGGCGCAGGAAATTGAAGATGGCATGATCGTCAATCTTGGGATCGGCATCCCAACCCTTGCGGCTGATTACATTCCAGCGCATTACAACGTATGGCTTCATGCTGAAAACGGCATTATGGGGGCAGGCGCCTCACCAGTACAAGGGGAAGAAGATCCTAATTTGTGCAATGCCGGCGGCTTTCCTATTACGTTAACAAAAGGCGGCTCATACATGGACAGCACGTCTGCTTTTGGCATCATTCGAAAAGGCATGCTGGATATGACCATTTTAGGTGCACTTGAAGTAAGCAGTCAGGGCGATCTTGCGAATTGGATTGTGCCAGGTAAACGAGTACCTGGGATGGGCGGAGCGATTGAGCTTGCGCAGAAGGCGAAAAAGGTTGTGGTAGTGATGAGCCACCTCGATAAACACGGTGAATCAAAGGTGAAATCTGCCTGTACACTTCCTTTAACTGCTAAGTCTTGTGTGGATCTGATCATTACGGATATGGCAGTCATTGAGGTCAAATCGCAGCTGCTCATTTTACGTGAAGTCATGCCGCCGTATCAGCCGGAAGATGTCATAAGGGCGACAGAGGCACCTTTAATTTTAGCGCCTGATGTCAAATCTGTTGTGTAGAAAGGATGAATGACTTGCAGCCAATCACACGTATCAGAAGCTGGATGAGAGAGCACCAAGATGAAGCGATTGCGCTTCTTCAGCAAATGGTGCAATGTGAGAGCACACAAGGAAAAGAACAAGGTGTGCAGCAAATCGTAGCAAATAAGCTGTCCGCCATTGGTTTTGATGTAGATGTATGGGACATTGGCGGAGAAGACCTGCTCGAACATCCGTATTTCTATTCCCCGAGGCGTTCCTTTAAAGAAAGTCCCAATGTCGCCGGACGATTGAAGGGAAAAGGGGGCGGCAAATCCATTTTACTAAATGGGCACGTCGATGTTGTGCCAGCAGGAGATACGAAACAATGGACATATCCACCCTACAGCGGGCATATCATAAACGGGAGACTTTATGGACGCGGGGCAACAGATATGAAAGGCGGAAACGTTTCTTTACTCTTTGCACTAGAAGCACTGCATGCGCTCCAGATTCCGCTGAAAGGAGATGTCGTGTTTCATAGTGTCGTCGAAGAAGAGAGCGGCGGTGCAGGCACCCTTGCAGCCATACTGAGAGGGTATACAGCAGATGCGGCCATCATTCCAGAACCAAGTCATATGAAAATCTTTCCGATTCAGCAGGGATCTAAGTGGTTCAGACTGCATATTAAAGGAAGGGCAGCTCATGGAGGAACAAGATATCACGGCGTTTCCGCTATTGAAAAAAGTATGATCGTTCTTTCGCATATAGCAGCACTTGAAGAAGAACGAAATCAGCGCATCACCGAGCCGTTATTTCAGCATATCCCGATTCCAATCCCTATCAACATAGGGAAAATTCAAGGCGGTGACTGGCCGTCCTCTGTAGCGGATCTGGTCACAATGGAGGGCAGACTTGGTGTGATGCCAGGGGAGACGGTTGAGCAGGCAGAGAAGGAATTAGAAAATTGGATGATGGGACTTGGGGAAAAGGATGAATGGTTCAAAGAGCATCCTGTCGAGGTCGAATGGTTTGGTGCAAGATGGCTTCCAGGCTCAATTGATACTGACCATCCACTTTTAGATCTATTGAAGGAACAATATGAAGCGGTCAAGAAGGAGCCGCCAAAGATCGAAGCCGCTCCTTGGGGAACAGACGGCGGATTACTGTCACAGGCGGCAGGTATCCCGATCATCGTATTTGGACCTGGAACAACGGAGCTTGCCCATTTTCCGAATGAATCCATCGACATTGAGCATGTTATTGAAGCCGCAGAAATTATCGCAGGTACGATGGTGGAATGGTGTGAAGCAGCGGAGTGATATAAAAACGATCACAAAAAAGAAGGCTGTTTCAATCAGCCTTCTCTTTATGTGTGTCCTGCTGCTCACACATATACGTCACTGGGCAAAAGCGAAGAATACCAGATGCCAGTTTCATCCCGCCGCACATGATGCTGAAAAGCAGCATGTTACTCCATGGTTTTCTAGCATATAAAGAACCAGCCACAGTACATATTGTCATTCCACAGGCAATTCGAATGAGCGCTTCCATTAAGCCGAGATTAGGTTTCATTGAAGGTAAATCTCCTTTTTTAAATATTTTAAGTGTGATTTCAAGAAATTGTAACGTTTCATTAATGCGTAACGTGGTTCGTTATGTTACGATAGGGCTAATACAAATGAAGGAGAGTATGTGAATGTCCGAACGTACTTTTAATTGGAGAAACAATGACATCCGCACACAAATCGATGTAGTCGACTCAAAAATAGTTCCAACACTCCTTTTAACGAATGGACTCGTGCTAAACCCGTTTTTAAAACAATGGGTGAAGGCAAATATTTGGATACATGATGATCGAATTGTTTATGTCGGAGCAGAGCTTCCTCAAAATAAATCAGCTAAACGTGTGATTGATTGTGAAGGGAAATACATTGTGCCTGGGTATATAGAGCCTCACGCGCATCCGTTCCATATTTATAATCCCCAATCACTTGCAGAATATGTGTCTCAATTTGGCACAACAACAATGGTCAGTGATAACTTATTTCTTCTTTTGCAGAGCAATGAAAAGAAAGCGCTTTCCACTCTATGTGAATTAAAACAGCAGCCATTTCAGTATTTCTGGTGGTCTAGATACGATCTTCAAACCGAGGTCAGATATGAAGATGAGATGCTTCCTATCAACTATCGCAAGGAATGGATTGATCATCCTGACGTTCTTCAAGGCGGCGAATTAACAAGCTGGCCAAGATTGATGGACGGTGATGATCTCATTTTATATTGCATGCAAGAAACGAAGAAGCAGCGGAAACGAATTGAAGGGCATTTCCCCGGAGCTTCTGAGAAAACGCTAACAAAAATGAAGCTGTTTGGCGCGGACAGCGATCATGAAGCGATGAATGCAGACGATGTGCTAAAACGCTTGTCCCTTGGCTACCATGTCTCACTTCGTCATTCTTCCATCCGCCCAGATTTAGTGAACATTCTAAGAGAGCTGCACGAGCGTGATTTTAGACACTATGATCACTTCTTCTATACAACAGATGGAGCAGCGCCTCATTTTTATGAGGAGGGTATGATTAATCGTTTGATTTCAATTGCCCTTGAAGAAGGCGTGCCTATCATCGATGCATACAATATGGCGACCTTTAACATTGCGAAATACTATCAAATTGATGACCTATTAGGTGTTGTCGGTCCTGGCCGATTGGCTTCTTTGAATGTGTTAGATGATCCAATGAATCCAAATCCTGAAACGGTCATATCTAAAGGGGTTATCCTCAAATTAGATGGCGAGAACCAGCATCAATTTCATGAAACAAAATGGGAAAATGGCGGGCTTGTTCCATTAGATCTAGGCTACGATCTAACGTCGAGTGATTTGCAATTTTCCATGCCGCTAGGTGTCAAAATGAGAAATGCAGTCATCATGGAGCCTTATACAGTGGAGATTGATAACTCTGTGAATCAGCTGTCATGTGATCATGATCAAAGTTTCTTTAGCCTGATTGACCGAAAAGGCGAGTGGCGTGTGAATACGATGCTCAAAGGGTTTGCAAACAAAGTGCAAGGGTTTGTCAGCTCATTTTCGCTCACGGGTGACATTTTGGTGATCGGGAAAAATAAAGAAGATATGATGCTGGCACATAAGCGAATGAAAGAAATCGGCGGGGGGATCGTCCTCACAGAGAACGGGAAAATTTTGCACGAAATTCCGCTGCAATTATCAGGCTGTGCATCTGCTGAACCGTTTGAGACTGTTCTTCAGCAGATACAAACCTTACGCGAGCTGCTCATTGAGCGAGGCTATCCGTTTGATTGCCCAATTGATACACTTGTCTTTTTCCAAAGTACACATTTACCGTATATTCGAGTGACACCAAGAGGAATATTTGATGTCATGAAAAAAACTGTACTCTTTCCGTCTATAATGCGTTAAAATATAACAGAGTGGAGCTGTATCATCTTTGCCACATTTCTGACAGCTGTTATAGGTCAGACGTGAGCAGTGGATCTCTTCACTGGCATGTAAGTGAAAATGCTTATGTGGAGTTGTTGAAGCAGAGGGCTTTGACATGACGAGTGAAATGCCCTGATTGAAAAATGAATCTGTCGGTTACGCTGGCCGACCAACATATTTTGAATAATTGATGAGCGAGGCGGGGCGCATGTTTGTGGTCTCGCCGAGCTTTCCGCACAGCCTGTATTTTTAGGGCAGACCTAATTAAGCAGAAGTGATCTTGATATCGGAAGCAAACAAGTTTGTCAGATTGTCGAACAAGGAAAATGACAGAACTTGTCGAATTTGTATACGATAAAGAAGCTTCGGCTTACGAAAGAACTGACGGCATTTCCAGCGTATAACCAAACCTGTCATGATTCGTTCAAAGCTCATTGCTGAGGTTGAAAAAAATTAGTCAGGAAAGATACCGCTTTCTCCGCAGATTGTCGTGCGAAGCGGTGCCAATAGTAAAGGAGAAGATGTATAAAGATGCAAATTGATAAATTAAGGGGCAAAAGCTTAGATCAGTTATTCAACTCCATCTTATCCCTTAAAGACCTGGAAGAATGCTATCGATTCTTTGATGATTTGTGTACCATCAATGAAATCCAATCTTTATCACAGCGTCTTGAAGTAGCGCGTATGCTTCGCGAGGGGAACACGTATCATAAAATTGAGACGGAGACAGGTGCGAGCACTGCAACCATCTCACGTGTCAAACGCTGCTTGAACTATGGAAATGATGCCTATACGATGGCACTTGACCGCGTAGCAGAACAGCAGACAAATGACGAAACAAAATAAAGCAGCTTTCACTGTAAACAATCCTTTTCAACAAGAATGGCGTTGTTTACAGTTTTTTTTATGAAGAGCGCTGAAAAGACAAGCAAGGACTGGCTGAGTGAAGCGGGTCCTGTTTTTTATTTTAGCTCGCCGATAAACCATCTTTCGCCTTCGTAAGAGATGCCATCTTCGTCAGCGATGATGTCTTTAAAACCTATGATTTGCCTATCCTTTGGCACAGATAAACCCCATTCCCTTTGAATGTTTCTCGCACCGGAAAGAGGCAGCCAACTCTGATCATCATCATGTCTATTGAAAAAGTCTTTAAAATAGGAATCTCCTTTAAACACAATGATTTGTGAACCCCATAATTCAGTGGCATCTACTGTAACCACGACACGATATACTTCTCCATCAATTGGCTTCAAATCAATGAGATGTTCAGCTCTATTTATCAGTGTCTGGATGGACAATCGCTTGATTTTTTGAGGTGTTTTGCTTGTACAAATAAAATCATAAGCAACCGGTAGAGGCAGATGCCAATAACTTTGTTCAATATCTGCCGGGAACTCTCGTGTACTTTCCTCAATTCTTGTCACCATCTCATTCGTCTTCCGTTTCATCCCGCGAACCTTTTTCTCACGCATCCTCCAACTCTCCAATTCCTGGTCATTTGCCCTAAGTTCTTTATACGCGATTGAGCCAAAATGTCAATTGAAAAAAAGGTGCAAAAACGCACCTTTCTCAAACTATACGGATGGCTGTGTTCCTGTAAAGATAGGCACTTCACTTGTCTGACCATCCTCTTGTCTATAGACAATATGTTTCTCATTAAAATGAATGGGAGATTCAATTCCAGCGGCTGCGGATAAGTTAAACAAGCCTTCTCTTAGAGAAAGGATATAATTGCAAACTCGGTATTTCTTTTCTTCAATTGATAAACCCTTTTGCAGCTTTGGATCAGTTGTGGCGACCCCGACTGGGCATTTATTCGTGTGGCACACTTGGGCGCGAATGCATCCGACTGAAAACATGAGTCCTCGTGCGATATTGACAAAGTCAGCACCCATGGAAAGGGCAATTGCAATTTTATCAGGTGAGAGAAGTTTGCCAGAAGCAAAGAGTTTTACCTGATCTCTGACACCGTATTCCTTCAATATTTGATGAACCATTGGGAGTGCCGTGAAAATCGGCAGCCCTGCGGCATCTGCCAATTCATGAAAGGATGCACCAGTGCCGCCTTCTCCGCCATCCACTGTAATGAAATCGGGATGCTTTCCGCTTTTTTTCATGTACGCTGCAAGCTCTTCAATGTTTTCTTTATGTCCGACCACAAGCTTGATGCCGACAGGCTTTCCACCTATACTTCTCAGCTGTTCAATGAAATCAAACATATCCGGAATGGAGTGGAACATCTCAAATCGGTTTGGGCTGTCAATGGATTGGTGGGGCGGCAATTTACGGATATTCGCAATTTCTTCGGTGACTTTTTTGCCGTCAATATGACCGCCGCGTGTTTTAGCTCCTTGTGCCAGTTTCAGCTCAAAGGCTTTGACTTCCTCATGCTCGCTTTTTTTCTTAAATTCTTCAAAGGAAAAAGTGCCATCCTCTGTTCTCACACCAAATAGACCGGGCCCAATTTGGCATATGATATCGGCTCCGCCCTTGAGGTGATAGGGAGAAAGCCCGCCTTCACCAGTGTTCATCCACGTACCGCCGACCATCTTTAATCCAGAGGATAGTGCTGTAATGGCCCTGTCGCCTAAAGATCCGTAGCTCATGGCAGACTGTCCAATCAGGCCTTTTACACGGAAAGGCTTTTGACATGTGTGCTCGCCAATCACTTGGACATCGTCTTGATGGAGATAGTAAGGTTTTGCTTCAACCTCTTTGGTATGTTCACTTCTTCGCAGTAAATTGTCTTGATCAATCTGGTACACTTTTGTTTGGATTTTTTCAGTTTGATCGATGCGTAACTCATCTCGCTGCTTTGGAAATAGGACGTTGCGAATGTAGTAACCAGGCTTGTCAAAATCACGTTTTGATCCAAAGCCCATCGTCCGGCTTTTGTACTTCCCAGACATGACAGCTTGCTCGTATTCTCTTCTTGAGAAAGGAAGCTCCTCCCGATCATTCAGAAACAGATATTGGCGAAGCTCAGGTCCTATTTTTTCAAAAATAAACCGCAGTTTTCCAATGACCGGATAATTTCGCAGGACAGAATGCTCTTCCTGTTTTTCATCTCGCACCCAAATCCAGATGAATAAAATGATTGGTATGATGAAACAAATTACTAATAGTGCGCCAATGACAATGAAAGTTGTTGTCATGAAGATCCCCTCTTTTCTCTATCATTGCTGTTGTTATTCCACTTTTCATTGAAAGAGAAACCACTTCAACAGATTGTGATGTTTAGAAATGAAAAGGCGGGGTAACTTACAAATAAGATCATAAGGGGAGGGAACATACATGAATAAGCGTCCGAATGGGTATGTACTTGCAGGATTAGGGGTTGGTGGTGCTGTGTTATTAGCAGTAAAAAACAAACAGCATCTCAAAAAATGGGCAAGCATGTTCCGCTCAGATGAAAAGATTCCTGAAAAAGCTGGACACCCTGATCCATTAGATATTCAAGACAACAAAATGGTCGATGAAGGGGCCATGACATCCGTCCATTATTTCAATGAAGTGAGACAATAGTTTGGAAAAACCGTTTTGACCATTCAAAACGGTTTTTTCTTGTCTTTCTTTTGATGTTATATCGAAGAGGATCGACAATCGTAAAACCGATCAGCCCTTTGTGTTCAGGCGTCGAGAAATGAAATTCAATGCCTGATAAATGACAGGTTGAGAGAACGTCCTGATCTGTAAAACGTAACGAAAGCTCATCCTCATAAACAGGTGCATGCTTCAAAACCTCGGCTTCTTCTGCGAATAACTCCAGACCAGCTACTCGGCCCTCTTTGTCGATATCTGCGTTTACACATTCATTCACATCTAATTCAATGGTTTCTTTGATTGTCCCGATTCCCACAGGCAGGAGATAGATGTATCCGATGTCGATCGTTTGGTCATATGTGATGGTTCTTTTCAAGTGGGTCACCTGCTTTATGTATGGTTTTTTGAACAATAGTAAAATGTCCCTTTATTGTATAATAACATGTGGTGATACAAAGCTTTCCTATCAGTGAACGGTCAAAGATCAGCCATCTCAGCTCCTAAATGTTTTCAGCATTCTATCCTAAAGTCACGAACACCATTTTCAAAAGAATGAAACTTTTAGCTGAAGGAGGTTACCCATTTTTTGCGGTCACTGATTTTGTTATAATATTTAAATGGAATGAAACGAATGGAGGAACATTTTTCATGTATGATGTTACCGAGTGGAAGCACGTCTTTAAACTCGATCCAAATAAAGAAATATCCGATGAGCAGCTAGAGGCGATTTGTGAATCTGGTACGGATGCTATATTGATTGGCGGCAGTGACAATGTGACAGAGGACAACGTGCTCCAGTTGATGTCAAAGGTCCGCCGGTTTCTTGTGCCATGTGTGCTCGAAATCTCAACACATGAAATGATTGTGCCGGGCTTCGATCTGTATTTCATCCCGACCGTCTTAAACAGCTCTCACCCTGATTGGATTGTTGGGCTTCACAAGGACGCGATGAAGGAATTCGGTGATTTGATGTCAATGGAAGAGATCGTGCCTGAAGGCTATGTGATTTTAAATGAAGAATGTAAAGCGGCCAAGCTCACAGAAGCAAATACAGCGCTGGACATCGATGACGTAAGAGCATATGCAAGAGTGGCAGAGCATTTGATGAAGCTGCCCATTTTTTATCTAGAATACAGCGGAACGCTTGGAGATATAGAGCTTGTGAAAGAAACGAAAGCAGTGCTTTCTGATACGGTTCTTTTTTATGGCGGAGGCATTGAAAACGAAAAACAGGCAGAAGAATTTGCACAGCATGCGGACGTGGTTGTTGTAGGAAACGTCATTTATGACAATTTCAAAGAAGCATTAAAGACAGTGAGCGCAGTCAAAAAATCATCATAGTCAAACAAGACGAAACGGGTTAAAATAGAACATAAGTTCGAATTGGCGGTGAATGGAATGAATGAAATATCGAATCATCTATTAGAAGGGCTGAATGACGCGCAGAAAGAAGCGGTCAAAGCAACAGACGGTCCGCTACTCTTGATGGCAGGAGCAGGGAGCGGAAAGACACGGGTGCTCACACATCGAATTGCTTACTTAATGGCAGAAAAGCATGTGGCTCCGTGGAACATTTTAGCGATTACGTTTACAAATAAAGCAGCACGTGAAATGCGTGAGCGTGTACAAGCCATTTTAGGGCCTGGTGCGGATGACATTTGGATCTCTACGTTCCACAGCATGTGTGTGCGTATTTTACGACGCGATATTGACCGTATTGGGGTAAATCGCAACTTTTCTATATTAGACACGTCTGATCAGCTTTCAGTCATTAAAAACATTTTAAAAGAACGAAATATCGATCCTAAAAAGTTTGATCCACGCAGCATTTTAGGTTCAATCAGCAGTGCAAAAAACGAACTCATTGACGCAGAGGAATACGCCAAAACAGCCGGTGATTTCTATGATCAAGTGGTCAGCGACGTCTATACAGATTACCAAAAACGATTACTCAAGAACCAATCACTCGATTTTGATGATCTTATTATGATGACGATTCGTCTGTTTGAGCGCATCCCTGAAGTATTGGAACACTATCAGCGAAAATTTCAATACATTCATGTCGATGAGTATCAGGATACGAACAGAGCGCAGTACATGCTTGTGAAACTGCTCGCTCAACGTTTTCAAAATATATGTGTGGTCGGTGACTCAGATCAGTCCATCTATCGCTGGCGTGGAGCGGATATTACAAACATTCTCTCCTTTGAAAAAGATTATCCTTCTAGTGAAGTGATTTTGCTTGAGCAAAATTACAGATCAACTAAACGCATACTGAATGCCGCAAACACGGTGATTCAAAACAATTCAAACCGTAAGCCGAAAAATCTTTGGACAGAAAATGATGAAGGAGCAAAGATTGCCTATTACCGTGCAGATAATGAATTCGGTGAAGGACAATTTGTTGCTGGAAAGATTCATCAGCTTCATCAGAGTGGCAAGCGTAAATTATCCGATTTTGCGATTCTTTATCGGACCAATGCTCAGTCTCGTGTGATAGAGGAAACATTATTGAAGTCAAACATTCAATACAACATTGTCGGCGGCACGAAGTTCTATGATAGAAAAGAGATCAAGGACATTTTGGCGTACTTACGCCTAGTAGCTAACCCAGATGACGACATTAGCTTTGCACGAATTGTGAACGTACCAAAGCGCGGAATCGGTGCTACATCTGTTGATAAAATTGCGGCATATGCGGAGATGAATGACCTGTCTATGTTTGAAGCACTTGCTCAGGTAGATTTCATTGGACTCAGTGCAAGGGCAGCCAATGCGCTTGATGAATTTAAACAGCTCATTGATCAAATGACAAATATGCAGGATTATTTATCTGTCACAGAATTAACAGAAGAAATCCTAGAGAAAACAGGCTATCGTGAAGCACTGAAGGTAGAAAAAACAATTGAAGCACAAAGCCGTCTAGAAAATATTGACGAGTTTCTCTCTGTGACTAAGAACTTTGAAGAACAAAATGAAGACAAGTCCCTTGTGACCTTCCTGACAGATCTCGCCCTTGTCGCAGATATCGATAAGCTGGATGAAAATGAGGAAGAAGATCAGGATGCGGTCATTTTAATGACGCTTCACGCAGCAAAAGGTCTAGAATTCCCTGTTGTCTTCTTAATGGGCATGGAGGAAGGTGTCTTCCCGCACAGCCGTTCATTAATGGAAGATGCAGAGATGGAAGAAGAGCGCCGCCTTGCTTATGTAGGCATCACACGGGCGGAAGAAGAGCTCTATTTATCAAGTGCCAAGATGAGAACACTCTTCGGCCGGACAAACATGAACCTTGAATCAAGATTCATTCGAGAAATACCAGCCGATTTATTGGACAACCTAAATGAGAAAAAAGAAACGAAAACACCATTTGGCCAAACAAGAGAAAGACCGCAAAGACGGGGACCTGTCTCACGTCCGCAAACTCAAACCATTCAAAACACAGGCGGCGGAAGTATTGGCTGGGCTGTGGGCGATAAAGCGGCTCATAAAAAATGGGGCGTTGGAACGGTTGTCAGTGTAAAAGGCAGTGGAGACAGCACAGAGCTTGATATTGCCTTCCCAAGCCCTACAGGCATTAAGCGTCTTCTCGCAGCATTTGCGCCAATTGAGAAGCAATAAACCAATAGGACTTATAAAACGGATGAATTGAAAGGAAGAAGCAGATGGATAAAGAAGCAGCGAAACGCCGGATCGAGGAACTGCACGAGATTTTGAACCAATACAACTACGAATATCATACACTTGATCGTCCAAGTGTTCCTGACGCTGAATATGATGCGCGGATGCGTGAGCTGATCTCTTTAGAGGAAGAGCACACTGATTTAAAAGCAGCGGACTCTCCCTCGCAAAGAGTAGGAGGCGCTGTGTTAGACTCCTTCCAAAAAGTGCGTCACGGCACACCGATGCTCAGCCTTGGGAATGCATTTAATGAACAGGACCTTCTTGATTTTGACCGCCGGGTTCGTCAAGCAGTCGGTGACGATATCGCATACAATGTCGAGCTGAAAATTGATGGACTCGCTGTTTCTCTCCGTTATGAAAATGGCGTGTTTGTCCGAGGTGCTACACGTGGAGATGGGACAACAGGTGAGGATATTACTGAAAACCTCAAAACCATTCGTTCCATCCCGCTCAAAATCAAACGTCCTTTGTCAATTGAAGTGAGAGGCGAGGCATTTATGCCAAAACCTTCTTTTGAAGCATTAAACGAAAAAAGATTACAAAACGAAGAAGAGCCGTTTGCAAACCCGCGTAATGCGGCGGCAGGTTCACTTCGTCAGCTTGATACAAAAATTGCGGCGAAACGAAACCTTGATATTTTCGTCTACAGTATAGCGGAGCTTGATGAAATTGGTGTTGAATCGCAAAGCGAAGGACTTGATCTTCTCGACGAACTTGGCTTTAAAACGAACAAAGAAAGACGGACGTGCCAAACGATTGAGGAAGTGATTGAGCTCATTGAAACACTGAAAACGAAGCGTGCCGACTTTTCATATGAAATCGATGGAATTGTGATCAAAGTCGATTCGTTAGCACAGCAAGAAGAGCTCGGCTTTACAGCAAAAAGTCCCCGCTGGGCGGTTGCGTACAAGTTTCCAGCTGAAGAGGTTGTGACGAAGCTGCTTGATATTGAACTAAGTGTCGGGCGTACAGGTGTCATCACACCAACGGCGATCCTTGAGCCTGTCAAAGTAGCAGGAACGACAGTGCAGCGTGCTTCTCTTCATAATGAAGATTTGATCAAAGAAAAGGATATTCGCCTTTTTGATCAAGTGATTGTGAAAAAAGCGGGCGATATTATTCCGGAAGTCGCAGGCGTACTGATCGATCAGCGTACAGGAGAAGAAAAGCCGTTTCACATGCCGACTGAATGCCCAGAGTGTCATAGTGAGCTTGTGAGAATTGAAGGCGAAGTAGCTTTACGCTGCATCAATCCAGAATGTCCTGCCCAAATACGTGAGGGACTCATTCACTTTGTTTCCCGCAATGCAATGAACATTGATGGGCTTGGCGAGCGTGTCATTACACAGCTTTTCCAAGAACAGCTTGTCTCTCGTGTGTCCGATCTTTACCGATTAACGAAAGAAGAGCTCATTCAACTTGAGAGAATGGGCGAAAAATCTGTCGATAATTTACTGCGTTCGATTGAGCAATCGAAAGAAAACTCTTTAGAGCGTTTACTATTTGGACTCGGTATCCGATTTATTGGCTCTAAAGCGGCAAAGACCTTGGCGATGCATTTCGGCGATATCGATCAATTAAAGCAAGCGACGAAAGAACAATTACTCGAAGTCGATGAAATCGGTGAAAAAATGGCTGATGCTGTCGTCACGTACTTTGAGAAAGAAGAAATACTCAATCTGCTAAATGAACTAAAAGAGCTTGGGGTCAATATGACCTATACAGGACCAAAACCGGTGAAGGTTGAAGAAAGTGATTCCTATTTTGCAGGCAAAACCATTGTGCTGACAGGGAAATTAGAAGAAATGGCGCGAAACGATGCAAAAGAAGCGATCGAAGCATTAGGCGGTAAACTGGCAGGTAGTGTGAGTAAAAAAACAGATTTAGTCATTGCTGGAGAAGCAGCGGGAAGTAAGCTGACAAAGGCAGAAGAACTCAATATTGAAATTTGGGACGAAGCTAAAATGCTCGAGGAGCTAAAGAAATAAGAGGAGTGTTTTCTATTGAAAAAGTTGTTATTGCTGCTGACAATGCTCACACTGGTATTGTCAGCGTGTGCACCTTTTGGGGGAAAGGATGAGGAAGAGGTCACACAAAAAACGGATGAAACGAAGGAAACAGCCATCATCCCGATGTACAATATCTCTGACTCTTATTACAAAATGGTGCTGCCGTTTAAACAAGGAGCTGCGAGAGGATTAACAGCAGAGCGTCTCAACACACGCTTGGACATCGATGAATTTGAAACAGGACTCATGCGTCTCGCAACAGAGTCATTTAATACAAACGACTACCTTTTCCAAGAAGGACAGCATTTAGATGAGGACACTGTCCTCAGCTGGCTGGCGCGCAAAAAAACAGGCAGTGATCTGAAAAAGGCAGAAAAAGAAGATAAGGACTTTAAGAATTTAGGCTTAAATCCTGCTCTCCCGAACTCAGGTTCAACAAAGTCTAAAAATGAAAATAGTCCAATTTACTTAGCTTCGATGCTAGAGCATAATTACTTAATTCGAAAAGATAAAAACAGCTTACAGCTTGGCGGAGTTGTCATTGGACTTGCGCTGAACTCTGTTTATTATTACCGTGAAAATATCGGTGATCCGCAGCAAGAAGTGACGATCGATTCTTCGAAAAATTCAAAGAAACTACTGTCAGAAGGCGAAAAAATTGCTGAACAAGTGATCAAACGAATTCGTCAAATGGATGGGCTGCAAAAAGTGCCTGTCATGATTGCCCTTTATAAGCAAGCACCAAAATCATCTATCGTGCCAGGAAACTTTATCGCCAAAACAGATGTGAAAGCAGGCTCAGCTGATATTGGCAATTGGGATACGATCAAAGAGGAGAATGTCTTCTTCCCTTCAGATAATGCGAAAGGCAACTACAAAGATGATTCCGAGCGATTTGACCGCTTCAAAACAAAAGTCGAAGACTACTTCCCGAATTACACGGGTGTCGTAGGAAAAGGCTTTTACAAAAACGGGAACCTGCAAAAAATGAAAGTCGAAATTCCAATGCAGTTCTACGGAAAAACGGAAGTCGTAGCCTTCACGCAATATTTAACAGGTGAAGTGATGGATTACTATAAGAGTACCAATATCGAAATTAACATCACATCATCAGATCAACAAGAAGCCTTGATCACGAAAAATGCTGAAGACAAAGAACCAACCATCCATATATATGACTAAATAAAAACCGCCTTTTGGCGGTTTTTTAAATTAGGAAAAATGTATCAAATTAAGAATATATTGTTATAAAAAGTAGAAGTGTAGAAAATAATGTATTATTATGGGTGATAATGAAGAGAAAATGGAGACAAATATGAAAAACAAATCATTTTACTTTTTATTAGGGGGACAATCCTTAGCTAATTTTGGGGATTCGTTATATGTCCTCGTTTTAACCATCCTGACATATCAATTAACAAATTCTACACTGATTGCTTCAATGGTGGCTGTCTCGCAGTTTGTTGGACAAGCACTTGGGGCGGTACTTATTCCTTTCTTTATGTATCAATTTAAGCTAAAAAGACTCATTATCTATTTACAAATGTGTCAAATTGCTTTCTTCGGCTGCTTGATTTTCATTTATATTCTACAATTATCAACTTTTACTATTCCTTTCTTTTTTATTATTGTATTTTTCCTTTCTTTGATAGATGGAGGAACGATTCCTGTTCGAAATTCGATGATCCCGCGTTTAGTAGAAAAGAACTTTTTACTAAAAGCTAATAGTTATATCTTAACTTCTGACCAAATGGTCCTTTTACTAGGCTGGCTGTTAGGAGGGCTGTTTATTGGCATTCTTGGACCACAGTTTCTCCTATTGACGACACTTGTTTTATACAGTTTGTCGCTCCTATCTATGCTCTTTATCATTGATACTGGGGCTGCAGCTAAACAAGAGCAACAGTCTGAATCATTTACTACAAGGGTCTTTTCAGGATGGAAGCTCATGTATGCTAAGCCTACTATTCGAACATTAACGATATTAGAAATGCTATCCATGAGTGGTAGAAGTATATGGACTGGTGCCATTATTCTTGTGTATGTCACAGAAGTCTTACACCAGCCAGAAACATGGTGGGGCTTTATTAACGCAAGCTATTTTGGCGGAACCATTCTAGGCGGCCTGCTCGTACTGCGGTTCGCAAAACATGTGGAACAGCGTTTGTTTGATCACATTTTTTACAGTTCGGTGATCGTTGCTGTGCTAACCCTTTGTTTAGGATTGAATCATTCTGCATGGATGAGTTTGTTGTTTGTCTTTTTATTAGGGCCAGCCTTTCAGCTTCGCAGCATTTCCATTCGGACCTATGTACAAGATACACTGAGTGAAATTGAATTGCCCAAAATACTATCAGCTCAACATACACTATCAACTTTTATATACGGGATGTCCATTCTCGTTATGAGTACCATGACCGATCTCTTTGGGGCAAGAGTCGTCTTTTTTATAAATGTCGCCCTGTTTACTGTGTCGGCCTTCCTAGCGTCTAGATTAAAAAATGAACAAATTTAGACATTTTATCTCAATTATTTACAAAAATACTATTATATGCTTTAATATGTTCGTAGAAATGTTAACTATATGAAAAGTAGAGGTGGCGTAATTGACTAGTAGTTTAGTATATTGGCCATTAACACATCCGCAGCGGCGCGTGATGAACATGGAAACATTTTATCCAGAAACACCGATCAATCATATTGGCGGGATCATTTTCGTCAATGGGCCGTTGCAGCTCGATAAACTGAAGCAGGCCATTGCATCTTGTATCATAATGACAGAATCACTTCGTCTCAAGCTAATAGAGAAAGATGGTGAAACGCTTCAATACGTTGACCCAAACGCCGATCACACTATTCCTACCTATGAGTTTTCCACACAAGAAGACATGCTAGAATGGGCCGAAAAAGCCTTCAAAACACCATTTCAATTAACAGAAACCTCTCTCGCCGAATTTGCGGTACTAAAAATCGGTGAACAACAATCCGGTTATTTCATCAAATGCCATCATACAGTAGCAGATGGATGGTCGATGAAAGTAATCATCGATAAAATTAGCCAGCTTTACACTGCTCTTACCCAAAGCTCCTCTATCGAACAAGAAGCAGACAATCATTCTGTATTTATTGATAAAGAATCAAAATATAGGAACTCCCCAAGATTTAAAAAAGATCAGCAATTTTGGAAAGAAGCATTATCTGATGTGTCTAATAGTTATTTGGTACAGGGAACTGACCAAATCAAAGGCCGTCGGCAAAGCCATTACCTTGATCGCCAACTCTCAGAACGAATCTATGAATTTATAGATACCCATCATTGTTCAATCAACTCTTTATTTACTTTAGGACTTTTCATTTACTTGCATAAAAGATACCAGCAAAAAGATTTTATTATTGGGACGCCAGTTCTCAATCGTTCCGGACAAAAGGAAAAAGCCACGTCCGGTATGACCGTGAGTACAATGCCATACCGAATGAAGATGGATCCTCATCTATCTTTGTTAGAAAGTTTAACAGACGTTCAAAAAAGCTATAAGGCTTACTTCCTGCATCAGCGTTATCCCTATGATGCACTTGTCAAAGATTTAGAGCTTGCAAAAGCAGGGTATGATCAGCTTTTTCAAATCTATATCAACTCCTACAGCACAAATATGGTGCAGGAGATGGAAGGATACAAAGTTGAATACATAGAGCTTTACAATGGCTTCCAGCCCTATGGCTTACAAGTTGCTGTGAAAGAATGGGATGAAAAAGGGCAAATCGAGCTTCAATATGACTACAAGATCTCAGATTACAGCAATGAAGACATCGACTTTCTGCACGAAAGAATGCTTCTCTTTGTCGAAACCATACTTGCTCAGCCAAAGCAGCTGTTAAAAGACGTACTTCTCATGACAGAAGACGAGGAACATCGGGAGCTATATCAATGGAACGATACAGGCGTGCAATTTCCACAGAAACAAAAAATCCATGAATTGATCACAAACATGTCAACGTCTTCTCCTGATCGGATTGCACTTCAGGACGGATCTCATAGCATGACATACGGTGAACTTGAGAGAAAAACCAATCAAATGGCGCATTTTCTTCAAACACATGGCTTACAAAGACATGACTTTGTTGCCGTATGTATGAATCATTCACCAGAACTGATTGTGCTGCTGCTGGGGATTTTAAAGGCTGGAGGCGCATATGTACCGATTGATCCTGAGTATCCAGAGGAACGCATTCAGTTTATTTTGGATGACAGCCAGGCAAAGCTGTTTTTCACAAATGACGCATCTGCATACCAATTTAATGGCGATACGTACAATATCAGCAACGTGTGGAATCAGCTCGCTCAGTATAATGCGGAACATCCATTCACTGGGAATGATGAAGACGTCGCATATATGATTTATACGTCTGGCTCTACAGGACAGCCAAAGGGAGTCATGATTGAGCACGGAAGCTTAGTAAACTATATTATGTCTGCTAAAACACACTATACTGATTCACCAGATGATCATTTTGCCTTGTATTCATCCATTGCATTTGATTTAACTGTGACATCCATTTATACGCCATTGGTCATTGGCAGTACAGTGGTGATCTATCGTCAAGAGGATCAGCCAGGCTTTTTATTAGAACATATTTTGTTTGATCAAAAAGCAAAAGTCATCAAGCTGACACCAGCTCATATGGCACTGTTAACTGATGCTGCACTTTCTCAATCAGTTGTGAAACGGATGATTGTGGGCGGAGAACAATTATCGACCGCTTTGGCAAAAAGAATCACAGAGGCAAGTGATGGAAGGATATCCATCTTTAATGAATATGGACCAACTGAAGCAACCGTTGGCTGTATGATTCATCAATTCCATCAAGATGATGGAGGGACATCGGTGTCAATTGGTGTGCCAATGCCCAATACAGAGATCTACCTTTTAGATGGGAATCAGCAAGCTGTGTTGCCTGGGACAGTGGGAGAAATCTATATTTCAGGCGCAGGGGTTGGCAGAGGGTATTGGCAAAGACCTGATTTGCAGGAATCACGCTTTCTGCCCAATCCATTTGTAAACGGCCGCCGCATGTATCGAACAGGTGATATCGCCAAACGAGCAAATGATGGAAAGATTGATTACATTGGCCGGATTGATCATCAAATCAAGCTGCGAGGCTACCGGATTGAGCTCGGTGAAATTGAACTTGCATTGATGGCACTTGAAGAAGTTGATAAAGCAGCTGTTATTGATCTAACCGATGAATCAGGAGAAAAACAGCTTGCTGCCTATATTGAATTAAAAGAAAAAAAGACGACGTCCTTTTTACTGAGAAAGAAATTATCAGATCAGCTTCCAGCTTATATGGTACCTGCCTATTTTGTTGTACTAGACGAGCTCCCGCTCACTCAAAACGGAAAAATCAATCGGACAGCACTGCCTGATCCATTGCTGTCTCAAGTGGAAACAGCTGTTGAGTGGTCCAAGGAAACAGCGGACATTGAAGAGATCATCGTAAATACAGCAAAAGACATCTTAGGGCATGAAACAATCGAACCGGCTGATCATTTTTATCAGCTTGGCGGAGATTCCATTAAGGCGATTCAATTTATTGCGAAGTTAAAAGACAAAGGACTTTATTTAAAAACCAAGGATCTTTTTACTTATCCCATTTTTAGAGAAATGGCACAAGTGGTTCAGCAGGAACCTGTCATATATATCTCACAAGAGCAAGCTATGGGTGATGTGAAATCGATCCCAATTATCGAATGGTTCTGGTCCCAGCGGTTAAAAGATGAACATTTCTGGCATCAATCCATCATTGTTCATTCAAAGAAAAAGATGGATGAAACTATTGTGCAGAAAGCTCTCAAAGAGCTCGTCATTCACCATGACGGACTAAGGTTAAAAGTACATGAGGCAACAAACACACTCTATTATGATGAACACATTCAAGAGATTCCGCTGATGATACACGATTTCACAGCACTGTCAGAAGAGAATGTGGAAGAAGCGTTACAAGAAGTAGGATATCAGGTCAAGCAACGGACTCATCTTTATCAAGGACCATTGATTCAGGCAGCGCTATGTCAAACTGATTCTCAATCACATCTCATCTTTGCCGCCCATCATCTATTAGCTGACGGTATGTCTTGGCAAATTCTTGTGGAGGACTTGATTCAATTATTGCATGCAGAGAAGGTTACAGCAGAAGTACTTCCGTCTAAAACCCATTCCTATCAAACATTTGCCGAGCGGGTGAATCAGTATGCAGGATCAGAGGGTGTAAAAGAGTCGGTCAGCTATTGGCAAAAAGCGGTGCAAAATATTCAGCCTCTGTATCCAGTTTCCTCAAATGAGGGATATGTCAGAGACGAAATCAAATTAACCAACGCATTATCAGTGGAACTCACGAATCAATTGCTCAATCAAGCGAATCAAGCGTATCAAACGCAGCCGCATGAACTGTTAATTTCAGCCTTGACGCAAGCCTGTTATCAGCAAACGAATCAAGAGCGGATTTCTTTGGAATTAGAAGGTCATGGCAGGGATGCTGTAGAGGATGAGATCGATGTATCTAGAACGTTCGGCTGGTTCACCACCATGTACCCTGTGAATGTCCATGTGTCTGAATCTCTTTCAGATCACATACGTGTTGTCAAAGAAACGATACGAGAAGTGCCAAATAAAGGTGCAGACTATGGGCTGTTGTCACTCATCAATCAGCAGCTTCCTCGTCATTCAGCACCACAATTACGTTTTAACTATCTAGGCGAAATTGATCAAGTGCTTAAACAATCATCTGATTATGAGATGTCTTACTTTACATCGGGGATTGACTCGTCATTGGATAATCCATTAACAACCGTCATCGATATGGTCGCTACCATCAAGGGTGGTCAGCTGATTTTCCATCTTTCTTTCAGCGAAAAACAGCTGTGTGAAACAGACATGACGCAGCTATTGCAAGCGGTAGAACAGCAAATTGAGCGTCTTGTACAGCATTGCTTAGAGAAAGAAGGAATCGAATTTACACCGTCTGATTTTGAAACAGTGGATATGTCCCTTGAAGAAATGGATTCATTATTTACATGAGGAAAAATCAGTATGTTATGTATCTTTCATTTTTATTAGCGATCTTATGGATAAGCAGCTTTGCCGGGGGGATACATGCAAAAGCAGCGATTTCATCTAAAACCATTGATCAAGTGATAGAGCAACAGATGGAGCTTGGACGCATTCCAGGCATGTCCGTTGTGGTTGTGAAAAAGGACGAAGTGGTGTACCAAAAAGGCTTTGGATATGCGGATCGAAAGAAAAAGAAGCAAGTGACAGCCAGCACTTTCTTTGAAATTGGATCTACATCAAAAGCGTTTACCGCTCTTGCGATTGTGGAGTTAGAGAAGCAAGGAAAACTTCATTTAAAAGATCCGGTGAGCAGCTATATTCCAGGTTTTTTTCCAACATACAATGGAAAGCCTCAGCGTTTAACGGTGGAGCAATTAATGCATCACACAAGCGGCATTCCTTTTCAATCTATTGCGCTGATCCAGCCTGATACTACAAAGGATGCATTGAAAAAAACAGTTGATCAGCTGAAATCAATCGAGCTTAATCGTAAGCCAGGCAGTTCCTTTGAATATGCGACCATCAACTATGATGTCCTTGGTCTCATCATTGAAAATGTAACAGGAACATCGTATGAGGCTTATATGAAAGAGCTATTTAAAAGGCATCATCTTGACCAAACCGAGGCTGGGCTAAAACGGATGAAATCCGGTGCTGTCTCAGAAGGATTTAAACTTCAATTCCTTGCTCCGCATGTTTTTAAAGCACCAGAATATCGAGGTAACACCCCTGCAGGCTATATTGTGATGAATAGTCAGGATGTGGGGACTTGGCTGCAATATCAATTGACCGATTCAACTTGGTCTCGCTTTGTAAAAAATCCTGATCACTTAACTGTGAATGTCCCAGAAGAAGGGAAGCATGTCTATTACAATGCCGGCTGGTATATAGAAAAGGCGCATGAGCAGGTGGACTCGCTTTTTCATGCAGGCTCTAACCCAAACTATTCATCATTTTTTCTGATCCAGCCAAAAGAAGGGATTGCGATCGGAGTGTTAGCAAATATGAATAGTAGCTACACGGAGCAAACGGCACGTCTAATTGCCAAAACAATCACAGGTACAAATGAAGAAGCAGAGTCATCAATGGATCCTTTTCAGCTCATTGATCAATTGAGCCTTGGTGCCACATGTCTGTTCATTTTGCTGCAAATAGTGTCTATCGTTCGTTTTATCAAGTGGAAAAAGCGTGTAAAAAACGGCGCTTTAGTTCGCAGAGACATGTCACTGCGCGTCTGGCTGAAAAGTAGCGGCTGGGTGCTGCTGCTAATTGGGATATTGCTCCTGCCAATGATTGTTGCGCAGCTAGCCTTTAATGGGCTGCCTTGGAAAATGACTTTTGTATGGGGACCTTCCTCTCTCATTGAATTAGCGATTTCTTATTATTTGTTTTTCATTTGGTTTTGTACGATTGGTTTCATCAAAGGATTTATGGTGACATCTCCTGCTGGAAAGAGAGGAAAAAAAGATGACCGTCAAACAGATTTCGGGCATTCATCCTTATAATGATTTGTTTTATCGCAGCTGTTTCTTCAATTGCTTTTTTCCAATTGTGAAGCTGCATAATCAAGAAGTTGCTCCATACTTACTAAATGATCAATTTGCCTACGTGCTTACAGAGAATGGCTTGCTACAGATTGACTGGATGTCGGCACACGATCCAGAAAAAATTATGAATGCACAAGGCATTCAAGTCGAAAAAATGGCGTATTGTCCCAACCTCATTGAAAAGGTCAAGCAAGATGTGACATGTGACCGCCCGGTAATCGTTTGGGTAGACCCTTACGTTCAGCGAGGCAGAAAAGAGTATTTGACAACCCATAGCCGTCATTCCATTTTAATCACTGGATTCGATGAAAATCAGCAAATCTTTCACGTATTAGAGAATCGGCATTTAGATAATTTGTCTTACGAGCATCAAGTGCTGTCATTTAAAGATGTACAGAAAGGGTATGACACCTTTCATGATCATTTTCAGCCGAATGATCAATTTCATTCCTATGCGGCTTTCTACTTTGATCCAGACAAGCTCTCGACTGAGTTATTTAATCAAAAAACGACTTATTTCCTGAGAAATATGCATGGTCAGATAGACGCAATAGAAAAAGGAATCACAGCTCTTGAAACATTTTATGAGCAGTTTTCGCAATGGGATGATATTGAGAGGCTCGTGGCGTCTTTCAATCAGATCATCAATACGAAGAAAGTGGAGCTGTATCGACTGAATCTCATCAAAGACGATCTACCTGAGCTGGTGGGATGGATGGAACGTATTTTAGCAGAATGGGAGAAAGCGAGGCATCAGGCAGCGAAACTCCTTTTTTCAGGTGAGATGTCTAGTAGGTACCAAGCCAATATCAAAGCTTCTTTAGAACAAATCATTCATGATGAAAAACACTGGCTGGAGGAATTGGAAATGAAATGCAAAAGGGAGTGTGGCGTATCGTGAAATTATTTTGCTTACCGTACGCAGGTGGAGCAAGTACCGTATTCAGTACGTGGAAATCTTATATAGACCGGTCGATAGAAATTCATGCCCTTGAACTCCCTGGGCACGGGACAAGAATGACAGAGTCTGTTCTAACCGATTTACAGCAGGTCGCAGATGATCTCTATGACCAGGCATCATCTTCCTTGAAAGAAGGAGAGCCCTATGCCATTTTCGGTCATAGCATGGGAGCCGTCCTTGCATATGAATTACAAAAAAGAATGAAAACAAGGTTAAACAGAGAGCCTGTCCATGTCTTTTATTCTGGGCGCTTCCCGCCACATATTCCAGAAAAGAAAGTCTATCATCAGCTGTCAGATTCCAAATTAAAAGAGGCGATCATTGCGATGGGAGGCGTTCCTGAGGAACTTGCTGATAACCATGCAGTGCTTGATTTCTTTCTGCCGATTTTAAGAGCAGACTTTCAGCTTTTGGAGACCTATTTGTGTGATGAAGTCGTTCCAGCTGCTTGTCCAATTTCTATTTTTTATGGTACGCGTGATTTGCCTTCTGTGCTGTTTGATTTAGAGGATTGGGATCAATATACAAGCGAAGATTGTGCGTTTTTCGAATTCGATGGAGATCACTTTTTTATTCATTCATTAACAAATGAAGTCGTAGAAAAAATCAATGTCATTTTAAAGCGAATTGGAGTGTTGGAGAAATGAACACGAAGCACGTAGGCGTGATTGGAGCAGGTGTCATGGGGGCTGATATGGCATTAGACCTTTCAGCAAATGGCTATCAAGTCACATTAGTTGATGTCACAGAAGAAAAATTAAACGAAGCGCTGGAAAAAATCAAGAAGACCTATCAACTGGTTCAATTTGTGCGAAAGGAGAAAATCTCATTGTCTTTAGAGGATGTTCTGTCTCAAATCCAGCTGTCAACTTCACTTGAAGGCTTACATGATGCGCATATCGTCATTGAAAATGTGACGGAAGATTGGGAGATAAAAAAACCTATTTATGAAGAGCTGCGAGATATTTGTGCGAAAGAAACCATCTATTTTGTAAACACAAGCTGTATCTCGATCACAAAGGTAGGGTCCCTTATGCATCATCCTGAGAATGTCATTGGGGCGCACTTTATGAACCCTGTTCCTCTTAAAGCGTTAGTTGAAGTGATTAGAGGAAAAGCCACTTCTGATGAAACAGTGGAAACGGCAAAAGGTTTCTTGAAATCGTTTGATAAAACACCAGTTGTGGTGCATGATTTTCCTGGATTTGTTTCCAACCGTGTGCTGATGCTGACAATCAATGAAGCGATTTGGGCGGTGCAAGATCAAGTCGCCACGCCAGCGGATGTCGATAAAATTTTCCGCGGAGGTTTCGGTCATAAAATGGGACCACTTGCGACAGGAGACTTAATTGGGCTTGATACGATTTTGAATTCATTGCTTGTTTTATACGAGAGCTACAAAGATCCGAAGTTCCGCCCATGTCCTCTGCTTGTCAAAATGGTTGATGCAGGCGAGTACGGCAAAAAATCAGGCAAGGGCTTTTTCCAATATGACATGTGAGAGGAGAATAACCAATGGCTAAGCAAATCAAGTGTGTTGTCTGGGATTTAGATCATACATTATGGGATGGAATTTTACTTGAGTCAGATGAAGTGATGTTAAAACCATCGATGAAGAAAGTACTAACAGAGTTAGATAAGCGTGGCATCCTTCTTTCTATAGCAAGCCGGAATGATGAAGCAGCCGTGAAGGAAAAGCTTTCTGCCTTCGGAATTGAACATTTCTTTCTCTATCCAGAGATTCATTGGAATGCCAAATCTAGTTCATTAGAGAGAATTAGTGAGCGCCTAAATATTCATAAAGATACCATTCTCTTTATTGATGATCAGCCATTTGAGCGGGAAGAAGTGAAGGCTGTTCATCCAGAGATTACGTGCTGGGATGCAGTGGATTATCTGTCATTACTCACTGATGATCGCCTGCGTCCAGTCTTTATCACAGAAGATGCTAGACGACGCAGAAGAATGTACTTAGAAGCGGACAAAAGGCAGCAGGAAGAAGAGAAATATGAAGGGCCGCCTGAGAAATTCTTGGCGTCTTTACAAATGAAATTCGTGATATCAGAAGCAGGAGAACAAGACCTCCAGCGCGCTGAAGAATTGACCGTCCGTACCAATCAATTAAATGCGAGCGGGAAAACCTACGATTATGAAGAGCTTGATTTCTTCCGTCAATCAGATTCCCACTTGCTGCTTGTCTGTGAACTTGAAGATAAATTCGGTTCCTATGGAAAAATTGGACTTTCATTAATAGAAGAAACAGGTGACACATGGCATGTTAAACTGCTGCTTATGTCTTGCCGCGTCATGTCTCGTGGTGTCGGGACCATCTTACTCACAACGATTTTGCAAGAAGCGAAAAAGCGAGGAAAGCGGCTTGTCGCTGATTTTAAACAAACCGATCGAAACCGTATGATGTACATCACATATAAGTTTGCCAATTTCAAAGAAATTGAGAAGGGGGAGGATGGCTATATCTTGTTTGAAAATGATTTAAGCATGATACAGCCTTTCCCAGAATACGTAGATGTCAATATCGAATTAAATCAGAAAGACCCAGCCAAACAATAAAAAAGCGAAAAGCGAGGAGATTAAATCATGAACCTACACGAACAAGTAAGAGCCTATATCGAGCAAAACCTAGTGGTATTTGATGAGGAAATTGAGCTTGGAAATGATGATCATATTTTTGAACAAGGCTTTGTGAATTCTCTATTTGCGATGAAACTAGTGAACTATATCGAACATGATTTTCAATTCCAATTAGACAACGAAGACCTCGACATTGCTCATTTTAGTACGGTCAATCGCATTGTCGCCTTAATTGAGAGAAAACAACAGGGGGCGGCTCTTCATGAAAACAGCTGAACAAACGATCAATGCCATTGAAGACATTCGTCAGTATTGCGATGAACATATCCGTCCGTTTGCCAATGAATTCGATGAGACGGAACATTTGCCAGAGTCACTGATTCGAGATATGGCGAAACGAGGCTACTTGGCAGCAGGTATCCCTTCTTCCTATCAAGGGCTGGGGCTTGATCCGATCGCATATGGACAGTTCACAGAACAAGTGGGAAAAGCTTGTTGTAATGTACGCACATTATTGACAGTAAATTCACTTGTAGGAGAAGCCCTTCTTCGTTATGGAACAGAAGATCAAAAACAAGGCTGGCTTGTTGAATTAGCTAAAGGAGAAAAAATCGGAGCCTTTGCTTTGTCAGAGCCGAATATTGGTTCAGATGCCAATCATGTTGAAACAAGCTATCAAAAGGAAGGACAATCCTATGTATTAAATGGGACGAAAAAATGGATTTCCTTTGGAGCGATTGCCGATTTCTTTATTGTGATTGCAAGAGACGGTGAACAAGTCACGGCATTCCTTGTCGATCGAGATCAGCCGGGTGTAGAGATTGAGAGAATTACAGGAATGATGGCCAACCGAGCGTCATATTTAGCGGAAATGACCTTTGATCATGTCCGGGTGCATGAAGACTGTGTCTTAGGACCAGTTGGGGGCGGATTTAACCATGTGGTGTCACTTGCATTAGACCATGGAAGATACAGTGTCGCTTGGGCAGGGCTTGCCATCGCACAAGAAGCTGTTGATTCTCTTGTCACGTATTCGCGTAAAAGAACACAGTTTAATGAAAAATTGTACAAGCATCAAATGATCAAAGGCATGATCGGGGATGCAGTGACCCAGCTCCATGCAGCGAGAGCTTTATGCCTAAAGGCTGGGGAAATGAGAGAAGCGAATCATCCTGATGCGATCACAGAAACATCCATTGCAAAATATTTCACTTCTAAAATCGCTGTTGACATTACAAATACAAATGTCCAAATTCATGGCGGAAGTGGATTTAGCCGGGAAAACTCAGCTTCAAGACTATATCGTGAAGCGAAGGTGCTTGAAATTATTGAAGGGACTTCGCAAATTCAGCAGCAGGTTATTGCTAACTATGGTTTACGCCATTATTTCGTGAAACATTCTTAGAGAGAAAGGAGATGAGCCCATGGCCTTACAGCCGCAGAAGCTGGATAAACAGAACATTGAAAATATGTTAGGTATCACTACGATCCAAGAAGGACTGCTGTTTCATCATTTAATGGAACCGAACGGAACAGCTTATTTTGAACAACTGCTGATCGAAATAGACGGACCAATAGATCGAGACATTTTTGAACAATCATGGACGAATGTCACCAAACAGCATGAAATGCTTAGAACATTGTTCAGATGGCAGGAACTCGCAAGACCAGTACAAATTGTACTGAAGCAGCATCAGCCAGACATTCGTTATCGTGATTTGACACAAGCGAAGGAGCCTCTTCATGTGCTGAAAGAAGAGGTAACGGCACAGAACCGAGAAGAACGCTTTGATCTGCAGGAAGTCCCATTTCGCCTGACGTTATGTGAAGTGAATGATGAAGTCAGCTGGGTTCTCATTAGCTTCCATCACATTTTATTGGACGGCTGGAGCCTTGGGATTGTATTAAGCGATTGGATGAGTGCATATGAGCGCTTATCGAATGGGGACAAACCTCTTCTGGAACAAAGACCATCCTACCAATCCTTTGTCAAATGGCAGCAGAAAAACCTTCAACAGACTGAAGAACAAGCCGCCTATTGGGAAAATGTTTTCAACGGCTGGAGTTATGCAGAACTGCTTCCGAAGTCAAGCGGCGCATATGAACATTCAGAAGTGTTTCATCAATATGAACATCAAGTGGATCCTTCCATTGCCGAGAGCCTGAGCAAATTCACGAATCAATATGACGTGACGCTGGCATCTGTGATGTATACGCTGTGGGGAGTTTTGCTATCTAAGTATGCCAACCAAGATGATATTGTGTTTGGGACAACAGTATCGGGGAGAAATGCAGATGTCCCTCATATTGAAAAGATGACTGGGCTGTTCATTAACACATTACCGCTGCGGGTCTCATTCGAACAGGAACGGCCAATTCTTGAACAGATGCAGGAAGTGAGCCGTGAGATCGCTGTAAGAAATGAATATGAACATACCCCGCTATCTGCCTTAAAGAATTATGCAGGAATGACTGCAGAGCAATCATTATTTGATTCAATCGTCGTCATTGAAAACTATCCATTAGATCAAATGCTCACGAAAAACGATCAGCCAATTCGTATTCGTGGATTTGAGATGACTGAGCAGACAGAATTCGATCTCACGCTTAGTGTCCAGGCATTTGATGATCAGCTGCACTTTTCATTGGTGTATAACCCCGTCAGCTTTTCAGCTGAGCAAATCGAAAAGTGGTGTCAGCATTTTCTTCATCTCCTGTCTGATGCCTGTGCTCATCCGCACAAAACTGCTGCTCAACTACAGCTGCTATCAGAAGAAGAGAAAGAAAAGCAGTTGGCGGTCTTCCAGCAATATGGCGGAGCAACATCTAGCAATGAGCCAACGGTGATTGACCTATTTGAAGCACAAGTAGAGCGAACGCCAGCGGCAGCTGCAGTTGAGTTTGGCGATACGACGGTTACATATGAACAACTCAATAAGAGAGTGAACCAGCTCGCACATTATTTACAAAACAAAGGGGTCAAACAGGAGCAGCGTGTCGGCATTTTAGCAGAGCATTCCATTGAAATGGTGATAGCTTGCTTAGCGATCTTAAAAGCTGGCGGTGCATACGTGCCGATTGATCCTGAATATCCGCAGGAACGAATAGAATATCTATTAGAAGACAGCGGAGTAGAATGGCTCTTAACTCACCCAATAAAAGGGCTCACCTACGCCTATCATGGAGAAAAAATCGATATCACGCAGCCGGATCTATACACCGGACCATCAGACAACTTGGCAGAAGCCATCACCTCAGACCAAACAGCCTACTGCATTTATACATCAGGAACGACCGGAAGACCAAAAGGTGTACTCATTCATCATCTTGGCTTAGCCAACTATATTGAATGGGCGAAGCAAGTATATGTTCGAGGAGAAACAAGGCATTTTGCTTTGTACACTTCACTGTCCTTTGACCTGACGGTTACTTCTATTTTCACGCCGCTCATTTCAGGAAATACCATCATGATTTATCACCATGAAAACCGGCAGCTGCTTGTCGAAGACATCATAAAAGACAATCGCGTGCATGTGATGAAACTGACACCATCTCATTTACAGTTTATTAAGCATTTGTCTTTCCCAGACAGCCAAATGAAATGTTTCATTTTAGGCGGAGAGCAGCTGGAAACATCTTTAGCGAAATCCATTCAGCAGTCCTTCCCGCAGCCAATTGAAATTGTGAATGAATATGGACCAACTGAAACGGTCGTTGGCTGCATGATTCATCGATATGATCAGGATCTCGATCAAGACGTGTATGTACCGATTGGTAAGCCTGCACAGCATACAGATATTCTTCTGTTTGACAGACATATGAATCTCATGCCGGAAGGAGCCGTCGGTGAATTATATATTGGCGGAAAAGGTGTCGCAAAAGGCTATTTGAATCGCCCAGAACTAACTGAAGAAAGATTTGTCGACCACCCTTTCCAGCCAGGTGAAAAAATTTATAAAACAGGTGATGCAGCGCGCATTCTCCCTAATGGGCTCATTCAATTTTTAGGTCGAAATGATGATCAAGTGAAGCTGAGAGGCTACCGGATTGAAACTGGTGAAATTGAATTTTGGCTGAATGAACAGCCAGGAATAAAAGCAGCAGCAGTTGTTGTAAAGCCAGATGCTTCTGGTACACCATGTTTGGCTGCATATGTTGTCACGACAGCCATAATTGATCAAGCGGCAATAAAACAAGCGTTGGCTGATCAACTGCCGGATTATATGATCCCAACTCACTTTGTTCAATTGGACGATATGCCATTGACTGCAAATGGCAAACTAGATAAACGAGCTTTACCTGCTTTGAAACAGGCGCAGCAAACGAAAAAACAGGCGGGATCTGCCAATCTTTCTGATACGGAGAAAGTTATTCAAGACATTTGGAAAAAAGTCCTCGGTTTAGATGAGGTAAGTGTCCATGATAAATTCTTTGACATTGGCGGGCATTCACTCAATTTGATCCACGTCAATCAACAGCTCGCTAAGCAATTGAATCAAAGCATTCCAATGGTCGAAATGTTCCGCCGCCCAACGATTAGAGAGCTTGCCGCATATTTAAGCGGCGATTCAGAGCAAGTAGCGGCAGACGCGCAGCCTGTAAAACAAAAGACAAGAAAAGCCAATGAGCCGATTGCCATTATTGGAATGGCTGGTAAATTCCCAGGTGCGAAAAATGTTGAGGCATTTTGGCGAAATTTGAAGAATGGAGAAGAATCAATTTCCTTCTTTTCCGATGAAGAACTTCTAGAAGCCGGTATTGACCGTCAAACCTTCGAACGATCCGATTATGTGAGGGCAAAAGGTGTCATTGATGGACCTGATTTATTTGATGCATCCTTCTTCGGTTATTCGCCAGGTCAGGCAGAAATGATGGATCCTCAAATACGTCTCCTGCATGAGTACGCCTATAAGGCGCTAGAAGATGCGGGGTATGTGCAAGAAGATTATACGGGTAAGGTTGGGTTGTTTACTGGGTCCACATCGAACTTCCAATGGATTCAGCGTTTTGCCGCTTCCCTTGATAGCAGTATGTCAGAGCTGTTTGAAGTGGGTTCACTCAATGATACGTACACCGTAAGTACAAGAATTGCCCATAAATTGAATTTGAAAGGACCGGCGCTTACGCTGCAAACCGCTTGTTCAACTTCTTTGGTCGCCTTGCATTTGGCCTGTCAATCCATTGCGAATGGTGATTCAGATGTAGCTCTTGCGGGAGGTGTGTCAATCCTGCACCCAGTGAAATCAGGCTATGTTTATCAACAGAACATGGTGAAATCAAGTGATGGCCACTGCCGCGCCTTTGACGATCAAGCGGATGGAACTGTTGGCGGAGATGGTGTTGGTCTTGTTGCTTTAAAAGCACTTAGTGAAGCCATAGAAGATGGCGACCATATTTATGCAGTCATTAAGGGCTCTGCCATCAACAATGATGGTGATCAAAAGGTTGGTTTCAATGCTCCGAGCGTCGAAGGACAGACACGTGTCATTCAGGATGCCCTGCATCAAGCAGATGTTTCACCAGATACGATTGAATATGTGGAAACACATGGAACTGGCACATCACTTGGTGATCCGATTGAAATAGAGGCACTCACAAAGGCTTTCGACACAGAGAAAAAACAATTTTGCCGCATTGGGTCTGTGAAAACCAATATTGGACATTTGGATGCAGCGGCAGGAGCAGCTGGCTTGATCAAAGCTGTGCTTTCGCTTCAGCATCACACATTTGTACCTAGTCTTCACTTCAAAAAAGCCAATGAAAACATTGCATTTGATCATAGTCCTTTCTTTGTCAATACTGAGCTGACCGACTGGAAGCAGCCAGCTTCCCATTTGCGGCGGGCTGGGGTGAGCTCATTTGGAATGGGTGGAACGAATGCACATGTCATATTAGAAGAAGCGCCACAAAGAGACCGTCAGCAAATGCCTCGTTCTGCTGAGCTGCTTGTTCTTTCAGCAAAGAGCAAAACGAGCTTGGAACGAATGAAAGCCAAACTCGCAAGCCAAATAGACAACACGCCTTCTATCAATTTGGCAGACGCAGCTTATACGCTGCAAACAGGAAGACAATCCTTTGGTTTCCGTCAGACATTTGTTGCGGCAAGCAGAGAAGATGCTTTGCGCGTATTAACAGAAAAGCAAGGCAAGGGCATTGGAAAGCTCATGCATTCGCATGTGGAGAAACAAAAGATTATTTTTATGTTTTCTGGACAAGGCAATCAATATCTCAATATGGGATTAGATCTGTACCGGGAAGAGCCTTACTTTAAGAAGCAAATGGATGCTTGTTTTCAAGCATATGAAGAAGCAACGGGACGAAGTCTTGCACGTATTCTGTACCCATTAGCGGCTGAAACAGAAAAGGCGCGTGAACAATTGGCAAGTACTCAATATGCACAGCCAGCCATTTTTGCCATTGAATATGCCTTATCCATGCTTTTCATTGAATGGGGCGTTCGTCCTGATGCAATGATCGGCTATAGCTTTGGCGAATTAACGGCAGCCGCCATATCAGGGCTATTCAGCTTAAAGGACGCAATGTCCATGGTCGCCTATCGTGCGAATGCGATGCAGTCGTCACCAGCTGGCGTCATGATGAGTGTTCCATTACCTGAGGCAGAGCTAAAACCGATGCTTCCAAAAGATATTTCTCTCGCGGTTGTCAATGATTCATCATGTATTGTGTCAGGTCTAGAAGAGGCGATCAGTGAATTTGAACAAGAGCTGAAAAGCAACAGATTGATGTGTATGCGATTAGGTGGAACCATTGCCGCCCACTCACATGTCATGAAGGAGGCAGCTGAGCAATTCGGAGAAAAATTAACACATATGAAAGCCGAGTCTCTTCGCATTCCATTCATTTCGAATTTGTCAGGAGATTGGATGACAGATACGAGAGCGAAGGATATGTCTTATTGGAAAAGGCATATGACCGATACAGTTCGTTTTGCTGAAGGGATCACAAATATTTTACAAGAGGACAATATTCAATTAATTGAGATTGGACCAGGACAAGATTTAAGCGTGATGGTCAATCGGTCGCTGAACGGCCTGAACCAGCATGTATGTCATGTGTTAAGGCATGCAAAACAAGATGTGACGGATACTGAATTTTTACTTGGTCAAATTGGACGTCTATGGACAAACGGATTATCTATTGATTGGGATAGGTTCCATTTAAACCGTCAGCCGCGGAAAATGCCGCTGCCAACGTATGCATTTGATCAAACCTCCTATTGGTATGATGCAGAAGATCGTGTGAAACAAGACAAACCAAAGCAGTCTGGACGAAAGCAGCAAATGGATGAATGGTTCTATACCCCTCATTGGGAAGCGGATCTTTTACCTTGCGTGCCATTAGAAGATACGTCTGACGGAGCCTTGCTTTTGTTTGCAGATCCATCTGCTTTTGGAGAGAAGGTTGCGGCTGAGCTCCTGACGAAACGGAACGAGTCCGTCATGGTTCGTAAAGGAAATGAATTTACGAAGCATGACGAAAAAAACTATACCATTCGGTCACATGAGCCATCTGATTATGAAAGGCTCATATCAAATCTGGCAGATGACGAAATCAACGTGTCAAAAGTTTGCCATCTATGGGGGCTTTCAGAAAGACAGCCATCTCAAACGGAAGAAGAATGGGTGAAGCAAACGCAGCAAGAAGCTTATTACTCCTTGCTTTACATCGGCCAGGCACTGAAAAAATATGTGTTGGACCAAAAGGTATCGATTACAGTTCTTTCCTCATTGACGTATGCCGTTGGCGGTGAGCCTGTACTTTATCCTGAAAAAGCGATCCATCTAGGGCCTGCCATGGTGATTTCACAAGAAACACCGAACTTACGTTACCGCATTCTTGATATTGATCGTCCAGTGGAAAATGGGGATCAAGAAAAGAGATTGCTAAAGCAAATAAGCGATGAGCTAGATCGAGCGTCTGGACCGCTTCTCACGGTCTATCGACGAAATAAACGATATGTGAAAAAGTATGCGAAAGGTTCAGTTCCCGAAACGGGACATGCTCATTTGGCTAAAAAAGATGGTGTGTACATTTTAATTGGCGGACTTGGGTTTATTGGATTGAATATCGCCCAGACTTTGGCCGAGCAAACGCAGGGAACATTGATCTTAACGAGCAGATCTGGGCTCCCTGATAGGAGCAAGTGGCAAGAATGGCTGTCTACGCATGATGATCAGGATCCAACAAAGAAAAAAATACAAAGGGTCATGGTACTGGAAGAGGCAGGCGCAGACGTTCTTATTCAGAAAGTAGACGTTCGTCACAAGGAAGATATCCAGCAATTGATCAACACAGTGGATGCGTCATATGGACAGATCAATGGCGTGATCTATGCAGCTGGAGTGACAGGCGACCAATCTTTCCAGGTGATGGAGCAAACAGATGTCACTTTTTCGGAGCCGCATTTTGAAGCGAAGATGAATGGTGTACTTCATCTTGATGATGCCTTAGGTGATCGATCCCTTGATTTCTGTTTTGTCCTGTCATCTTTGTCACCGATCTTGGGCGGACTCGGCTTTACAGCCTATACAGCTGTGAATCATTTCATCGATGCGTACGTGTATGAACGCAATCTGCGTTCAGAAACACAGTGGTCTGTCATTAGCTTTGACGGCTGGGAATTTGAGCAAGGGAAGCAGCTTGATCTTCCAATCGGAGATGATGTCACCGAAACGTTAATTACAGAAAAAGAAGGAAGAATGATCTTTGAACGATTGCTTTCACTGGATCAAGTGGAACAAATGGTTATTTCAACAACATCTTTACATAATCGTATTCACCGATATGTAGACCGTTTATCCCTTGAGGAAGAGAGCGGTGGTGAGCATGAACAAGATGGCAATTTGTATTCTCGTCCAGCGCTTTCCACGAATTATGCGGCACCAGAAACGGAGCTGGAGAAAGCATTAAGTCAACATTGGCAAGCTTTCTTTAAGATTGATGAAATTGGCATAGATGATCATTTCTTTGAAATGGGTGGAGATTCTCTAAAGGCGATTACCTTCATTGGTATCATTCATCGTGCATTTAGTGTAGAGCTGACGCTGCCACAATTTTTCCAAATACCTACGATACGATTAATGGCAGCATATATCGATCAAGCAGATACTGCTGCTTATCATGCGATTGAAAAAGCAGAAGTGAAGGAGCATTATCCTTTGTCGTCTGCGCAAAAACGGTTGTATCTCATGCAGCAAATGGATGTAAACAGCACAGGATACAACGAGTTTAAAGCGGGACGAATCAAAGGGAAACTCGATATTAGCAGGTTGGAATGGGCATTTCAGCAGCTTATTAAGAGACACGAAAGTTTGCGGACTGCGTTTGTATTAGAGAATGGTGTCCCTTATCAAAAGATTGAAGAAGAGGTACCATTTGCAGTCACATTATTTGACCTCACTAAGGGATCGACACAAGGATCTGAGGAAGAGCAAAAACAAGTGATTGAACAATTTTTGACTGCCTTTACGTTAAGTGAGGCTCCATTGATGAGAGTCGGTGTGATGAAGCTGGCAGAAGAGGAATTCGTGCTCATGCTGGACATGCACCACATTATTTCAGACGGTCTTTCTCAAGATATTTTGGTCAATGACTTTATGCAGTTATATGACGGCAGGACGCTTGAGCCTCTCGCTCTGCAATATAAAGATTTTTCAGAATGGCAAAATGACCTGCTAGCATCAGAAGCACTGAAAGAATCGAGTGATTACTGGAAAGATCGGTTAGAGGGTGCCCCCCTCCTTGATCTGCCAACAGATTTCGATCGACCAGAGGTGAGACAATTCCGCGGCGGGCATTATACGTTCCGTATAGAAGAAGCGGAGCTAAACGCATTTAAACAGGTGATTTTAAAGGAAGACGCCACACTGTTTATGGGCTTGTTAAGTGTATATCAGATTTTGCTTCACAAATTAAGCGGACAATCAGATATCACGGTCGGGGTTCCGGTAGCAGGGAGAAAACAAGAGGAGCTGCAGCAAGTGATCGGTATTTTTGTCAATATGCTGCCACTTCGTTTGTATCCTAAAGCAGAGCTGACGTACCAGCAATTCCTAGAGGATGTGAAAGCACACGTCATCGATGATTTCGGACATCAAGACTATCAATATGAACAAATGGTTCAAGACCTTCAGTTAAGCCGGAGTGTCAGCCGGAATCTATTGTTTGATGCTGTGTTCGCCTTGCAAAACATGAATCAGCCAGAACTGAAGGTAGGCGGTTTAACCTTTAGTGATTATCCGTATGAGACAGGAACGTCACGCTTTGATTTACTCTGGATTGCGTATGAGCAGGAAGACGGTCTTTCTTCAACGATCGAATATAATACTGAGCTTTTCACAGAGGAAACCATAGAGCGGATTGCGGGCTTGCTGAAAGACATCATGCGGGCTGTTTCAGTAGATGCTGTAAGAATAGAGGAGATCGAACTGACTTCTTCGTTCCAGCAATTAGATGACGTATCTCTTTTCGAATTAGATGACTTGAAAATATAAGTAAAGAGGTGAATGGAAGAGTGATTGAACATGATGATTTTCAACTGAAAGCAGCGGCGAAGGAAAGGGTGAGGGAAAGAGCCTACTGGACATCGATCTTATCAGGTGTCCAGCTTGATGGCCGCATTCCTCATACGGTTTCAAAGGCCGAGCCTGCTGCAATGAACCGATCGCTTCATTCGTCCTTCCCTGTGGCTATGAATCATTCGTTAAAACAATTATGCGGAGATTCTGATTTGCGGCTGTTTATCGTGCTAACCACAGCAGCTTTTGGCTTGCTTCAACGTTATAGCGGAAAAACTGAGTTGATGGTGACTGTTCCTACAATGGAACAGTCTGCCAATCAATCCGCCATCAATCATATGCTGCCGCTTAAGGCAGAGATTGAGCCTCATATGAGCTTTAGCGCAGGGCTAGAGGCAGTGAAACAATCGTTTCAGGAGGCAGTGCGTCATCAAAACTATCCTGTTCAAATATTAATGGATGAGCTTTGGCGTTCAGTAGGAGAAGACAAGAAGCGTGTCAATCTGGCATGTGCATTTGAACCATTGCATGGGCATGCTGACCGAGAGCAGCTGCATGCGGATGTGCTTATTGTTTGGAAGAAAGAACAAGATCACCTTCATGCTGAAGTTCACTGGGATGCTTCCATTTATGATGACCACATGATGGAGCAGTTCTCCAATCATTTCATGGGATTCACAGAGCAATGTCTCGAAACGCCTGAGCAAATGATGAGCACACACTCATTTTTATCTGATGTAGAGAAAAGTCAGCTGTTTGATTCGTTTCAAGGGGAGTCGCTCGCTTATCCAGTGGACCGTGATATTGTGTCTTTATTTCAACAACAAGTTCAATTGCATCCAGCACGAACGGCTGTTGTGTTTGGCACTACCTCCTATACATATGAAGAGGTTGATCATTTATCTGATCGCATTGCGCTTAGACTGTCTCAAAGTCAGATAACACGTGAGACTCCTGTTGGACTCAAAATGTATCGATCTGCTGAACTAGTCATTGCCATTCTTGGCATCTTAAAGGCGGGCTATGCTTATTTACCGATTGATGTCCATCTGCCGATCGAAAGAATTCGGTATATGCTCAAAAACAGCGGCGCTGCAGCTATTGTCTCGGATGCAGAAGGACACGAAGGATTGGATGTCGAGGTTCATGTGATTCAAGACATGCTTCAAGAATCATCAATAAAAGAGAATCTGACTTGGTCTATCTCGCCTTCCGATATGGCGTATGTCCTGTATACATCAGGTACAACAGGGCATCCGAAAGGTGTCGTTATTGAACATCGTCATGTCATAAATTTGGTATTTGGAATGAAAACGCGCTTTTTTGATCTACTCCCTGATCCTTTGCAAGTAGGGATGCTAGCTTCACACATTTTTGATGCGTCTGTTCAAACATTGTTCCCAGCATTGCTCCTCGGACATACGCTGCATATTGCCAAAGATGAAGTCCGTATGGATGGGCATGCGTTATGGTCGTTTTACCAAGAACATCACATTCAGCTGTCTGATGTGACCCCCTCCCACTTGAAGCTGATGAACAAAGCAGCAGCGCAATCAAGACAAGACCTGCCTGCGTTGAACATGTTGCTGGTTGGCGGAGAGGTGTTCACAAAAGAGCTGATGGATCAATTTTTACAGCATATATCAGGTGAAAAACCGATCATGATTAATGCGTATGGGCCGACTGAATGTACGGTTCAGTCATCATCCTTTTTGATTCCCCAAGACTGGGATGAGCAAGTCATTCCTATTGGACAGCCGATGCCGAATGAGCATATTTTCATATGTGATGCGCAAGGAGAGCCAGTTCCGATTGGCGTCTTTGGAGAGTTATATATAACAGGCGATGGTGTAGGTCGTGGGTACATCAATCACCCTGATCTGAGCAAGGAGAAATTTATTGAAAAACCAGAGCTCAGCAGCGGGATGTTATATGGTACGGGAGACCTTGCAAGATGGCGGTTTGATGGTTTATTAGAATTTGCAAAGAGAAACGACAGTCAAGTGAAAATTAGGGGATATCGAATTGAGCTAGAGGAAATCCGCAGAGCGATTCTTGATGACCCGCATATGCAAGGATTGATTCAAGATGTCATTGTCATTCCTAAGGAAACGCAGGATCAGGACCAATACATTTGCGCATACATGATGGCAAAACAAGTGATAGATCAGCGCGCGCTTCGTCAGTCTTTAAGTGATAGATTACCAGGTTATATGGTGCCGAGACATGTCATCCAAATAGAGCAATTTCCTTTGAATCTATCAGGGAAATTGGATATCCAAGCACTGCCGAATCCAGAAGATCAGCTGGTAGACAATCAAGAGCCTGTGACCATTCAAGCACATAATGAAACAGAGCAGAAGCTTGTTCGTATTTTCGCCTCTATTTTACAAGTCCCTGCTTCGCAGATTCGTATAGATGAACCGTTTTTTGACTTAGGCGGGAACTCTTTTAATATCGTTGAGTTGTCCAATAAAGTGAAGGAGGAATTTCAGCAGGAGCTGACAGTGATGGAGCTGTTCCAATTTACAACTGTTTCACAAATAGCTGCTCAATTAAAAAACAAAGCATCAGGGCAAGAGAAACAAATCGAAGATGATAGAGAAAATGAAGCGGATGACTTAGAAAGTGCCGCTCAACTGTTAGGCGGGATGATAGATGAGTAAGTTCACAGGATTAGAGGTTGCAGTGGTTGGGATGGCCTGCCGTTTTCCAGGAGCAAAGAATATTCATCATTTTTGGGACAACCTTGCAAATGGAAGAGAGTCTATTACGTTCTTTTCGAAGGAAGAGCTGCTTGAGGCAGGGGTTGAGAAAGAAGCATTGGATCATGAGCAATATGTATGTGCCAAAGGAGCAGTTGATCAGCATGATCATTTTGATGCAGATTTCTTTGGTTATTCACAGCGTGAAGCAGAAGTAATGGACCCGCAGATCCGCATGTTTCATGAGGTGGCGTGGGAATCTCTTGAAGATGCAGGCTATAACCCTGAAACCTATCAGGAACCAATTGGTTTATTTGGAGCCGCCTCTGCTAATTTATATTGGCAAGCTGCTTCCATGCTGATGAGAACGAATCACTCTTCCGAACAATTTGCGGCTGTTCAGTTAACAGATAAAGACTTCATGAACACAAAGGTATCTTATAAATTGAATTTGAAGGGGCCGAGCGTAGCTGTTGATACAGCTTGTTCTTCCTCTTTGACTGCCATTCATATGGCGGCGCGCGCCTTAATTACCGGAGAATGTAAAATGGCTCTCGCAGGCGGCGTCACCATTACGACCCCTCACAAAAAAGGATACATGTATCAAGAGGGGATGATCATGTCGCCAGATGGGCACTGCCGGGCTTTTGATGAACAGGCAGAAGGTACCGTAGGCGGTGAGGGCTGCGGCGTTGTTGTGCTCAAATCATTAAAGCAGGCACTAAAAGATAAGGACCATATCTATAGCGTGATTAAAGGTTCAGCCTATAACAATGACGGTGGGCGGAAGGTTGGCTACACAGCACCAAGTATAGAAGGACAAAGCGAAGTGATTAAAAAGGCACTCAACATCAGTCGTGTAGAAGCTGAGAGTATTTCTTATATTGAAGCACATGGCACAGGTACAACTCTTGGAGATCCGGTTGAAATTGAGTCACTAAAGAAAGCCTTTCAAACGGATAAAAAACAGTTTTGTGCGATTGGGTCTGTGAAAACCAATATTGGTCATCTTGATTCAGCCGCAGGGGTTGCAGGTTTTATCAAGACAACGCTTAGTCTGTACCATCAGATGCTGCCGCCTAGCCTTCATTATAAAAAGCCGAATCCGAAAATTGATTTTGAATCAAGTCCATTTTATGTCAATACAACACCCGTACCATGGACGAAAACAGAGCAGCCGCTGCGTGCCGGAGTTAGTTCATTTGGAGTCGGTGGAACGAATGTACATCTGATCATGGAAGAGGCACCCGCCGCCGACAAACCGTCAGTAGAAAGAGATCATGAACTAATGGTGATTTCTGCAAGATCGAAGCAGGCGGTTCAAAAATCTGCTGAACAAATGACATCTTATTTAAAAGATCAAAAGCGTGTCACACTATCCGAGGCTGCCTTTACACTGCAAGAGGGAAGAAAGCATTTTCCTTATCGACAAGCTTTTCTTGCAGGTCCTGACCGCACATTCCAGTCAGCGGGACAGCCGCAAAAGGCCTTTCAACAGCCTGCAGTCGTCTGGATGTTTTCTGGACAAGGTGCTCAGTATGTGAATATGGGCAAAGATTTATATGAGAAAGATCCTGAATTTAAACAAATGCTTCAGAAATGTTTTGCCATCATTTTATCTTTATCAGGTGTTGAGATCGAGAACGTGTTATACCCAACAACCGAAGAAGAGTTCATAAAAGCAGAACAGCTCATGCAGCAAACATCATATACACAAATCATCTTGTTTAGTTTTGAGTATGCGCTCGCATCGAAGCTGATGGGACTAGGCATACGTCCGCATTATTTCATTGGTCATAGCATTGGAGAAATAACAGCTGCCTGCGTGGCCGGTATTATTCACCTTGAAGATGCAATCCGTATCGTTTTAAAAAGAGGCAGTTTGATGCAAAAAATGCCTCGGGGTGAAATGGCCGGAGTGTCACTCTCTGCCGAAGAGATTGAACATGATCTTCCTGAAGGTGTCGAGCTTTCTGCGGTGAATAGCTCGCAATTATCTGTTGTTTCCGGTCCTTCAGAACGATTACAGATCTATCTCGAACAAGCTGAAAAAAGAGGAGCTTCTGTCCAAACATTGAAAACCTCTCACGCCTTTCATACGAGTATGATGGCTGAAGCGTCCGAACAGTTTAAGCACGTTCTCTCGGAAATCACCTATCAACAGGGCGAGATTCCGATTCTTTCGAATGTGACAGGGAACTGGTTAACAAATGAGCAAGCATCATCGCCTGATTACTGGGCATCTCATATCAGGCAGCCTGTTTTATTTAGTCAAGGATTAGAGACGTTACTTGGACTTGGAGAAGTGGTTTTCATTGAAGTGGGGCCAGGTCATACGTTGACTCAATTTGTGAAACGACATGAGGACTATGATGTGAACAAAGCAGCAGCTGTTTCATTGGTGAGACACCCAAAAGAACAAGCTGCTGATGATGAATATATGAAAAAAGCTATAGGGAAGCTGTGGAGTTTTGGAGTGGAACCGAACTGGAGCGCTGTCAGAAAAGAAAAGGCCCCATATCGAGTGTCACTGCCAACATATCCATTCGAGCATCAAATATTCCCCTCTCCGCAGTTTAAAGCAGATCAGCTGATGACCGCTATAGCGCCATCAGAAAAGGGTGAGAAATTCTCCGCTGATTTTGAAGACTGGTTTTATATACCGGTGTGGGAGCGCTCTGCACCTGTACTAAAAGAGCAGCATCATCAAGGGAAGCGTATCTTGGTTTTTGAGAAAAGTGGTCATATTGGCGACTATTTGAAAGAACGGCATGCAGAAGTTGTCAGCGTCTGTCAAAGTGATCATACGATCAAAGAAAATGACCAGTTGATGAAGGCTGACGTTCATATGCTGTCACACTTAGAGTGGGTTATGGCTGAACTGCACCAATCTGGGTTTATACCGGAAGAGATCATCTGGATGCATGATGAACTGACAGAAGATACAGGTGATCAGCCAAACTACTTATCTGTACTCGATCTCGTCAGGCTCATCAGTCAGCATCATAACACAACCATCCGTCTTCATCTTGTGACAAATCAAGCGCATGATGTCATCGGGATGGAGAAGGTCAATCCTCTTCAAGCAACATGCACTGGACTAGCTCTGACCATTCCTCAAGAATATCAGCATATTGCGTGTCAGCACGTTGATTTATGTCAGGAAACAAAGGCGGACTGGCCGCTATTTCTTTCATATGAGGTGGCAATGCACGATCAAGAGGCGCTTGTGGCGTATCGGGGGAACAGCAGGTGGGTTCGAAAAGCTTCAAGTACACCTTTAAGTAAAGAGGAATCGTCCACGCAGCCTTTCAGGACTCATGGTGTTTACCTCCTGACCGGCGGTATGGGAGGCATTGGCTTCACACTAGCTCAACATTTAGCAGAAACGTATCAAGCAAAACTTGTGTTCCTCAGCCGATCACAGATACGTGAACGCTCTGCATGGCATGAGCTGAGTGATGCAGATGGGAAAGAAGCTGAAACCGTGAAAAAGCTGATGACTCTTGAAGAGTTAGGAGCTGATGTACTAACTGTACACGGTGATGTGTCGGATAAAGACGCTGTGCAGAAAGCGGTCCAGCTGGCTCATACAACGTTTGGCGATTTACATGGTGTCATCCATGCGGCAGGAGAGGCAGATGGGAAGATCATCCAAGCAAGAACAGCAGACGATGAAATTCGCATGTGTCAGGCAAAAATCAACGGGACCTATGTGCTGGATGAAGCACTCAAGAATGAAACGCTCGACTTCGTTTTACTTTGTTCATCCCTAGTGTCTTTTCTTGGAGCGGCTGGACAAGTGGCTTATGCGGCTTCCAATGCTTTTATGGACAGCTTTGCTCATGCGAAGAGACAGGAAAGAAAGCCAGTGATTTCATTAAACTGGGATCGATGGGAAAAAGTCGGCATGGCACACGACTCAGCATTAGCGGCCAAAGTCAATGACATGATGGCGCTCGAGGAGCAGGCGGGAATTTCACCAGAAGAAGGAATCAAGGCCTTTCAGGAAGTGCTTCGTCTAGACTATCCACAAATTCTTGTTTCTGTTCGAGACATGGGTGAGAGAATAAAGCACCGCTTAACACCTATGCAGGAGGAAAAAGAGTCGTCGCAACAAATATCGCAGGTCATAGATGATCGCCTAGAAGTCTCATTGAGTGATGCACTCAGCTCCTTTTTTCCTCATGAACCGGATGTGAATGAGAACTTCTTTGAAATGGGTGCGACATCCCTTGATTTGCTGCAGATGAGCGGTCATATTAAATCAATTTATGGGATAGAGGTTCCAGTGGTCATGATGTATAGTCATCCAACGATCGCGTCATTGGCTGCAGAACTGAAGAAGATACATGGCGTGAAGGAAGAAAAGCAAGCTGTCACTGAATCATCTAATCTCCGCAAACAGGCGATGGCAGATGGGAAAAACCGCCGTAAACAGAGATTAAAACGAAAATAGATGGGAGAAATGCAGCGTATGTCTGATCAAGAGCAATGGAGCGAATCTGGACTTGAAATTGCAGTTGTAGGATTAGCAGGTACATTTCCTGGGGCACCGAATGTGCAAGCGTTTTGGGAAAATGTGTCGCAAGGGAAAGAATCCGTTACGTTTTTCACTGATGAAGAATTAAAGGCAGCGGGTGTAGATGAGACGCTGCTAAAACGTTCTGATTATGTCAAGGCAAAGCCATATTTAAAACAGGCATCATCATTTGATGCAGACTTTTTTGGCTACTCTCCGCGAGAGGCATCGATTATGGACCCGCAAATTCGATTGATGCATGAATGCACATGGCATGCGCTTGAGGATGCAGGCTATGAACCTGAGCAATACGAAGGTTTAATTGGTCTTTATGCTGGGGCATCTAGCAATCTATCGTGGATGGGGCAGCATATGTCGTCACTTGCAAAGAACGAAGATGTGTTTCAAATCATGCATCTCAATGACCCATCCTTTGCTTCTCGAATTGCCTATAAATTAAATCTAAAAGGTCCAAGCGTATCGGTGCAAACGGCTTGCTCCACATCGCTTGTTGCGATCCATATGGCCTGCCAAGGATTAATCGGCGGTGAATGTGACCTTGCTTTAGCAGGAGGTGTCACACTCCATCAGCCGCAAATCACAGGCTATCAATACCAAGAAGGAATGATTTATTCTCCTGATGGTCATTGCCGTCCGTTTGATGAAAAAGCAAAAGGAACCGTTTTTGGTGAAGGTGCAGGCGTTGTTGCACTAAAACGATTAAAAGATGCGATAGAAGATGGAGATTTTATTTATGCTGTCGTAAAAGGATCTGCAACGAACAATGATGGAAGTAATAAAGTCGGCTATACAGCCCCAAGTGTGAGTGGACAGGCAAGTGTTATTGAATCTGCGTTAGAAATGGCTGAGACAGAACCAGAGACGATTTCTTATATCGAAGCACATGGAACGGGTACGCCTGTTGGAGATCCGATTGAGATTGAGGCGCTTACTCGTGCTTTTCAAACAGATCAACAAGGCTATTGCCGAATTGGATCAGTCAAAGCCAATATTGGGCATTTAGATGCCGCAAGCGGCGTAGCTGGTTTTATCAAAACAGTCATGATGCTGCATCATCGTCAATTTGCCCCGATGCCGCACTTTGAGAAGCCGAATCACCGTATTTCTTTTGATCAAACCCCATTTTATGTTGGGACAGACAAAGAGGAGTGGAAGACATCTCAATTGCCAAGGAGAGCTGGAGTCAGTGCCTTTGGTATAGGGGGAGCAAATGCTCATGTCATCTTAGAAGAGGCACAGCCGAGAAAAACAAACAGCAAGGCCTCGTCCAAAGAATTAATTGTGCTCTCAGCTAGATCAACGCATGATCTGAAGAACATGACAAAAAACTTAAAGGAATATGTCTCCTCACATCCTGATCTCTCACTTGGTGAAGCAGCTTATACATTACAAAGTGGAAGAAAGGCTTTCAAATATCGAAAAGCGTTTGTCTGTTCCACGCGGGAAGAGTTATTAGCGGAGCTGCAATTGCTGAATGAAGAGACAGCAGGCAGAGAAAGTCATCTTTATAAACGGATCAACATGAAGCTGAAGGGGTACCATGAGTCAGGTTTACGTGATTACATCGAGCTGTATGAGAAAGATCCTTCTTTCAAAACAGAAGTGGATCGAATCGTAAGCCTTGTCCAACCCGCTGTACCTATCAAAAAAGATGAGCTGTTCCATCCTAAACAAAGCCGTCAATCAGAAGTGGCGATGCTGATCATGACATCGGCTTTTGCCAACATGCTAAGATCAATCGGAATTGAACCAGATGGCTGGATTGGAGAAGGCAGCGGAGTCTGGACAGCTTTATATGCAGCAGGCGGCCTTGAGCTAAATGATGTGGTATCTATTGTGTATCATCTTCATGACACCGAGACGGTTAATCAAAGGCTGGCTTCCCTGCCTCAGAGGACACTAAAGCAGCCTGTTTACTTGCAGCAAACCGGGGAGGAACTAATCACTTTCGACCCATCGTCTGCAAAAGGTCTTCTTAATATGGATCAGCCTGTAAAATCACCAATGATTGAGCAAGAATCACCAGCTTTGATCATTGACCTTTCAATGAAACAAGGGATTGTATTTGAAAAGGGAGTAGAAAAAACAACCGAACCACTTGATGGAGACATGCTTCAAATCGCAGGTGTTCTTTGGGAAATAGGAGTCGGCTTAGCCTTTCCTTTAACAGATGAGAAGAACAGGCAGCGTATTCCGCTGCCTGGGTACCCATTTCATAAAACCGATTTCTCTGCACAAACAAATACGATGGCAGCCATTGAACCGCAAAAGCCGCAGAATGAACAGCGTGTCTTTGCTTCACTCGCTTCTTTACAAAAAGAGATTCACGACATTGTGCAAACTCATTTTGGGTTTGATCAAATGGATGATGAATCGCCATTTTTTGAATTTGGTGCGACATCCCTTGATATTTCTCAGCTTGCAGCGAAAATATCTGAGCACGTCGACAAGCAAATTGACACTGTGCAATTGTATCGGTTTGCGACAGTGGCAAGTCTTGCTGAATATTTATTTGAAGAACAGTCAGAACAGGTTCAAACGCCTGCTTCTCGCCCAGTAAAAAACACGTCCCAAGAGCATACGGATATTGCGATTGTCGGAATGGCTGGAAGATTCCCAGGAGCTTCATCGCTAGAAGACTTTTGGCAGCGTCTTGTGAATGGCGAGGAAATGATTCACTTTTTCACAGAAGAAGAGCTCAAGAAAGCAGGGCTGGATGCGTCTGTCTACCAGCATCCGAATTTCATTGGAGCAAAAGGTCGTTTACAAGAGATCGAAGGCTTTGATGCAGACTTCTTTAACTATTCTGCTAGAGAGGCAGAGCTAATGGATCCGCAGTTCAGGCTCTTGCATGAATGTGCTTGGGAAGCGCTGGAGGATGCTGGCTGTGACCCTGATCGAATAGCAGGGAAAATTGGCGTTTATACAGGAACGAGTCCAAACCATGAGTGGCTGACGCGCTTTGCCCATCAAATGGAAGCAACTGAGCAGTTCAGCGCCATGCTGTTAAATGATCGTGAGTTTTTTAGTACGCAGCTTTCTTATAAATTGAATTTGCACGGGCCTAGTGTGACCATGCAGACAGCTTGTTCGACCTCACTTGTCAACATAGGCATGGCCTGTCAAGCATTATTGAATCAAGAATGTGATGCCGCACTGGCTGGCGGTGTGACGGTCAGTTCTCCAGAAAATATCGGCTACATCTATCAAGATGGGATGATTCAATCAAAAGATGGACATTGCCGTCCGTTTGACCAAGAGGCGAGCGGAACCATTTTCGGAGATGGAGCAGGAATTGTTCTACTAAAACGTTATGAAGATGCGATGAGAGACGGCAACCCGATTCATGCGGTCATCAAAGGGGTTGGTGTGAACAATGATGGCAGCCGAAAAGCTGGTTTTACCGCTCCGAGTGTGGAAGGACAAGCAGAGGTTTTAAAAGAAACGTATGAAAAATCAGGTATCGATCCCGCGTCTATCGGTTATATAGAAGCTCACGGTACGGGGACAAAAATGGGAGATCCAATTGAGGTATCCGCTCTTAGCCAAGTGTTCAAAGGGACAGATCCGCTGACGATTCCGATCGGTTCTGTGAAAAGTAATGTCGGACACTTAAATAGTGCGGCAGGGATTGCAGGTCTGTTTAAAGCCATTTTGGCTCTCCAGCATAAAACGATCCCGCCAACCATTCATTATGAATCACCCAATCAGGAAATTCCTTTCAAAGATACACCGTTTTATGTGAATCAAAAGGTGTTGTATTGGAAGGAAGCAGATGGTCCGAGAAGAGCGGGAGTCAGCTCTTTTGGTATCGGCGGAACGAACGCTCATATGATCATAGAAGAGGGCATACAGGCGAAGCAAAAACCAGCTTCTACCCAAAAGCAGCTACTCGTCTTATCTGCTAAAACAGATACTGCTTTAGCGAAAATGACAGAGCAATTAAAGCAGTATGTGATCCAGCATCCTCAAGTTCCGCTTGAAGATATTGCTTATACATTGCGGTATGGCAGAAAGCAGTTTCCATACCGAAAAGCGATCGTACTCGCGTCTGCTGATGAATGGATGCAGCAGAAAAAGCTTGAAACGAGTGTGTTCCGAAGCCAAAAATGGCGCAAAGCAACCTTTATGTTTTCAGGTCAAGGCGCTCAGTATGCTGGTATGATGCGCGGGTTATATGATGCAGAGCCAGTGTTCAAATGGGAAGTAGATAGATGCTTTAAATATGTAATGGAAACGGAGCAAGTGGATTTAAAGGGCATTGTTTTTTCCGAGGATGAAACGAACGAAGACATCACAAAAACGTCAAATGCCCAGCCGCTCCTCTTTATATTTGAGTATGCATTAGCCAAATTGCTTCAACATAGCGGTGTTGAGCCAGAATCAATGATTGGACACAGTATCGGCGAATACGTTGCCGCTTGTTTGTCAGGGGTCTTTTCTCTCGAGTCTGCATTAACACTCGTGATGGCAAGAGGAAGATTAATGCAAGACATGGAAAAAGGCGCGATGCTTAGTGTGCAATTACCAGAGGCGGAACTCGTCTCGATGATCGATGAATCGCTTTCTGTTGCTGCTGTCAATGCAAAAGACCTTTGTGTCGTTTCTGGAAGAGAAGAGCATATCGCTGCATTTGAAAAGAAACTGCAAGACAAAGGAATTATCACAAGACAGCTCCATACTTCTCATGCCTTTCATTCCTACATGATGGAGCCGATGCTTGAGGCGTTTCAACAAATCGTAGAAAAAGTAGAATTGCAAGAGCCGGTTATTCCGTTTATATCGAATGTCACAGGCACATGGGCGACAAGTGAAGATGTGATGACAGCATCTTATTGGACGAACCACCTGCGTGGAACCGTTCGTTTTCATGAAGGTCTATCTCAGCTGTTAACCGATGAAGTACGAGCACTCATTGAAGTTGGACCTGGAAACAGCTTGACGGCATTAGCGAAACGTCATGAAAACAAAGAGTCACATCATGATGTCCTGAATATGGTGAGGCATACGAGAGAACAAGCGGATGACCATGCATATTTCTTAAAGAGAATAGGAGAGCTATGGGCAGGGGGCTACGAGGTCAAAGCGCAGCAACATCCAACTCAAGAGGAACGTCAGCTCGTATCGCTGCCGACCTATCCATTTGAGCGGAAACGATATTGGATTGAAGCAGGAAAGTCAGCGTCTCCGCAGCTATCCGCCCCTAAGGAAACGAAGAAGAAAGAGATGGAAGAATGGTTCTACCTGCCTTCATGGGAACAGCAGCCGCTAAAACCAGTTTTCGAAAAAGAAACAGAAGAACAAACGTGGCTCATTTTCAGGGAACAGGATGCTTTTCATGAACTGTTTACCCATTCATTTAAGCAAAAAGGGATCAAGGTCATTTCAGTCACAAAGGGTGAAGCTTATCAAGTGCAAGATGATTCGTTTACGATCAATCCGGCAGAAGGCCAGCACTACCGAAATATGCTAGATTCATTGTCTAATAGAGGCATCAATATCCAGCGGATTCTGCATTTATGGGAAGCTGCGAAAGAAGATGACAACTCGAATCGTCAAGCTGCTTTTCAGGCGCACATTGAAAAAGGCTATTACAGTTTAATTTTCTTATCTCAAGCGATTGCTGCCCAAAAAAATATTCGAGAATGCCGTCTGTTTACGATCACTAGCGGAATTCAGCCAGTCACAGGCAATGAGACGATATGTGCAGAGAAAAGTGCAATGCTTGGACCATGTAAAGTCATTTCACAGGAATACCATCATATTAAGTGCTGGAATATCGATGTGGAAGACGTGCCAGAAGTCATGTCTTGGAAGGAACAAGTCCTTGTCGATCTTATTTTGCAGGAAATCATGCAGCCTGGAAAGGACCAGCTTGTGGCGTATCGTCATCGAAAGCGCTGGGTAGAGAGCTACAAGCATTTGCCGCTACAAAAAGAAGATGGACTTCCGAAGATGATCAGGCCAAATGGTGTGTATCTGATTACAGGGGGTTTAGGTGGTATCGGATTTGTTCTGTCAAAGATGCTGGCGAAGGAAGGAAATGTACATCTTTATTTAACTGGAAGAACGGCATTGCCGCCAAGAAATGAATGGGCGTCATATGTTCAACAAGCAAATGCCGATGAAGCGCAGCGCACGAGAATTGAAAAGGTGCTTGAGCTCGAACGATTAGGGGCAACAGTAGAAGCGGTGCAGGCGAATGCAGGAGATCTTGATCAGATGAAACGTGTATTTGATGCCATTCGCAAAAAGCATGGCGGCGTTCATGGTGTATTCCATGCAGCAGGATTACCAGGAAGTACATCCTTCCGTGCCATCAAAGATATCCCTTCTACACTGGCGCAGGGAGAGGATCAATTCCAATCAAAGGTGAAAGGGCTGGATGTGCTAGAGCAGCTGCTGGAACAAGAACAAGCAGACTTTTGTCTTCTCTTTTCTTCCATTAGTGCATTGCTTGGGGGCTTAGGATTCTCTGCTTACTCAGCGGCTAACTTATATATGGATGCATTTGCAGCTAGACTTAATCAACATAGTCAAACCCCGTGGATGTGTGTGAACTGGGATGCATGGAATTTCTGGGGTGAGCTAGAATCCACAATTGGTGAATCGATCAATGAGCTTGCGATTTTACCAGAAGAGGGTGCTGAGCTGTTCCAGTATGTTCTGTCTAACCGGCAGAATCGACACATGCTCGTGTCCACAGGAAATCTTGATGAACGGATAGATCAATGGCTGTCACTAGAGTCTAAGACCGCACCAGATGAGGATTCATATGAAGTGTCTAAGCACGAAAGACCAGAGCTGGGCAATCCATATGTGGCGCCTCGAAATGAAACTGAAAAAGCGATCTGTCAAGTATGGCAGGATTTTATGGGCATGGAACAAGTGGGCATTCACGACAATTTCTTTGATCTCGGCGCAAGCTCGCTGGATATTGTTCAAGTCACCAATCGGTTAAATCAAGCACTTCAAACAAATGAAGCGGTTGTGACCTTGTTTACGTACCCTTCTGTTGCAGAACTTGCGAAATATATCCAGCCTTCTGAGGACTCGAAGGAAGAAGCGATGGAAGAAGAACTAGCCGTCGTCACTTCAGGTGATCGAAGAGCTCGTTTTAAACAGCAACGGAATAAAAGATTGAGAGGCGGAATCGAGAATGAATGATACAACGAATCATTATCATGGCGCAGAAATTGCTGTTATCGGTCTTGCAGGTCGTTTTCCAGGGGCCAAAAATGTAGATGAGTACTGGGAGAATCTGAAAAAGGGAAAAGAAACAATTTCTTTTTTTACAGAGGAAGAATTACGGCGTGAAGGTACAGATGAAGCTTTATTAAAAAACCCCCGTTTTGTTAAAGCAAAAGGAATGCTAGATGATGTGGATTTATTTGATGCAGATTTCTTTGACTATACACCAAAGGAAGCGGCTATGATGGACCCGCAGTTTAGACTGTTTCATGAATGTGTTTGGACGGCGCTTGAAGACGCTGGGTACGATCCGTTTGAATATAAAGGGCAAATCGGTCTTTATACAGGTGCAGGGATCAATACAGAATGGGTCATGAGAGCACTTCAAGGGGCGGCACAAGGTGAAGATTCGAAAACACTGGAAGCTGCCGTTCTGAATATGCGTGATTATTTAGCGACGATGATTTCATATAAATTAAATCTGAAGGGACCGAGTATGGTGGTGCAAACCGCCTGCTCGACCTCGATGGTGTCGATTCATTTAGCCGTTCAGGCTTTATTAAGCGGCGACTGTCATATGGCAGTTGCAGGCGGCGTGTCCATTCGCCTGCCGCAAAAATCGGGCTATCTGTATCAAGAAGGCATGATCCATTCATCTGACGGACATTGCCGCGTTTTTGATAACAAAGCCGATGGAACCGTTTTTGGTGATGGTGCAGGTGCTGTTATTTTAAAAAATTTAGAGGATGCCATTGAAGACGGCGATCACATTTATGCTGTCATTAAAGGATCATCTATTAATAATGACGGAAATAGAAAAGTAGGATATACAGCACCAAGTACGAAAGGTCAAGTTTCAGCGATTAAGACAGCACTTCGAATGGCTGAGGTGGAACCTGAAACCATTTCGTACATTGAAGCACATGGAACCGGGACAACCCTCGGAGATCCGATCGAAATTGAAGCGCTCAAGCAAGCATTTGATACAGATAAAAAAGGCTTTTGCCGGATTGGTTCTGTCAAATCGAATGTTGGTCATTTGAATGATGCATCAGGTGTCGCGGGCTTTATTAAAACCGTTTTAAGCTTAAAGCATCAAGTGATTCCGCCGACCATTCATTTTGAAACACCAAATGAAAAAATTGAGTTTGCCGATTCGCCTTTTGTTGTAAACACAGATTTGACGCCATGGAGCACGCAAGAATCTCCTCGCCGGGCAGGTGTAAGCTCATTTGGGATAGGTGGAACAAATGCTCATGTCATTTTAGAAGAAGCACCTGCTGCACGTGTAGCAACAGATAGCCCTGAGGAGAGTGAACTTCTTTTATTATCTGCCAAAACACCAGCAGCTCTTGAAAAAATGACGGATCGTCTTGCGGACTACTTACTCCAGCATCAGCAGCAAGTCCGTCTAAGTGACGTTGCCTATACGCTGCAAACAGGGCGCCATCATTTCCCGCATAAACGTGTCATTCTTGGAAGTAACACGGCTGACATGCTACAGGCGCTCAGTCAAAGGTCAAAAGAGGTGGTCAAGACGGCCAGCTCCCAAACATCGAGCCGTCCAGTCGTCTTTCTTTTCCCAGGCCAAGGATCTCAGTATGTAGACATGGGGCGTCAGCTTTATGACAAATATCCAGTCTTTAAGGAAGCGCTGGATCAATGCTTGAATCAATTCAAACAGCATGTCTCAGTTGACCCATTTCGTCTTTTGTTTTCAACAGAAGAAAGTGATGATCGTCAGCTGATCAACCAAACAGAATACACGCAGCCGCTTCTGTTTAGTGTGGAATATGCTTTGGCTAAATTGCTGATTCATTTTGGCGTCAAACCGCAGGCACTGATCGGCCACAGTATTGGAGAATACACGGCTGCTGCGGTATCTGGTTTACTATCTGTTGAAGATGCCGTAGATCTTGTGGCTTATCGCGGACAGCTCATTAGCCAGCTTCCAAAAGGCTCTATGCTGAGCGTTCCTTTGAGTGAACAGAACGTGCTGTCATATTTAACAGATGAACTTTCACTTGCAGCAGTAAATGGTCCTGAATTGTGCGTAGTGTCAGGTGAGACCGCAGCCATTGATGCACTTGCTGAGAAGCTGGAGGCTGCTGAACATGGGTGTAGAAAGCTTCACACCTCTCATGCTTTCCATTCTAAAATGATGGATGACATCTTGCCATCATTTAAAGAAAAGGTCGCCGAGTATCAATTGAATGCGCCGTCTATCCCGTATATTTCTAACGTCACAGGTTCGTGGATTGACCATGAAGCAGTGCAAGACCCGGCATATTGGGCTGATCATTTGCGACAAGCAGTTCGTTTCCGTGATGGAGCGGAGACATTATTAACGGAGCTTGATCCTATTTTCGTTGAAGTCGGGCCAGGGAATACGTTAAGTGCCTTTATTCGCCAAGCTTCAAAGGAACATCATCAGCAGCCGATTCCATTAATGCGTCATCCAAAAGAAGAGGTAGCCGACGACCGCTACCTGCTGGGAAGATTGGGTGACATCTGGCTTCAAGGGGTGCCGGTTGACTGGACAAGATTGCGAAATCAGACATCAAATCAAAAAGTATCCTTGCCAACCTATCCGTTTGAACGACAACGATATTGGATTGAAAAGGTAGATACAGCTGCATTATCTTCATCTTTAGGTGTGCAAATGGTGGTGCCAAAGGAAAACAAGACACAGGAAATAGAAGAAAACAATCAAGTCCATGCCGCCGCATCGAATGACATTGAGGCAACGTTACAGCGGATGTGGAAAGACATTTTAGGAATTGAAAAGGTGGAAAGAGACGACCATTTCTTTGAGCTTGGGGGACATTCGTTAAATGCCACCGGTCTCATTTCTCAAATTCACAAAGAGTTTGGTGTAGAGCTAACGCTCACAGATATGTTTAACAATCCGACGATTGAAAAGCTCCAAGCATTCATCGAGAAGGCTGAGAAGCATCAATATTTCAAGATTGAACCAGTCGAAAAGAAAGACACGTATCCATTATCTGCTGCTCAAAGACGGACATTCCTCATTCATCAGCGTATTGGTCAAGTGACCTCATACAACATGCCGATGGCACTAAGATGTAAAGGGGAAATTGACGTCGAGCGCTTTGAGCAGACCTTCAAGCAATTAATTGATCGTCATGAAACCTTGCGAACGACCTTTGAATTAAAAGATGGTGAACCGGTTCAGCGGGTCCATGATGACTTCCAGTTTGCTGTTGAATTGACAGAGGCTGATGAAGAAGGATTAGAAGCACAAATCGATGAATTCATTCGTCCATTTGACTTAAAGGCTGCACCATTGATCCGTGTGCGTTTTGTGAAAATAGCAGCACATGATCACCTCTTATTAGTCGATATGCATAATATTGTGGCGGATGGAGCGAGCATGAACATCTTTATTAAAGAATTTACTGAGCTCTATCGAGGGGAAACCTTGCCGGAACTCACTGTTCAATATAAAGATTATGCAGAATGGCAAGACAAATATTTCCGCAGCGAGATGTTCCAAAAGCAGCAGGATTATTGGAAGCAGCAAATTGGCTCAAATGTGCCAACTTTGACAATGCCATATGATTTTGAACGGAAGGAACAATCCTTCTTAGGAAGAGCGATCAAATTCAACATTGAACCGCACATCGTGGAGAAAATTGAACAGCTTGCTGAACAGTATCAGCTGACAAATAACGTCATCTTGTTCCAGCTCTATGGACTGCTGCTCTCACGTTATGCAGATCAAGAGGAGCTGATTGTCGGGTCACTTGTGGCTGGACGGCGTCATGCAGATATTGAGCATACAATTGGCATGTTCACAAACTTCCTGCCTATTAAACTAGACATGGTACAAGACGCAACCTTTACAGAGCAACTGGCGCAGACAAAGCAAGTGCTGCTGGATGCGTATGACCATCAAGAGTACCCATTTGATCAAATGGTCGAGCATCTGAATCCAAAAACAAGACCGCATCGCAATCCATTTTTTGATACAATGCTCATTTACCATAATGAGTACGATCCGAATATTAAAATCGAAGCCGATGGACTAACATTTGAAACACATGAGTTTGCAAAGGGAATTTCCAAACTCGATATGAAAATGGATGTTGTTAGAGAAGTAACAGGTGAGTTAAAGTGCGTCCTTCAATACAATCTTGCACTGTTTAAACATGAGACAATGCAAGCGTTCGTCAAGCACTTCGAGCACTTGGTCGAACAGGCTGTTCAAACACCTGATCAATTGCTCAAGGATTTCGCTGTTCTTTCACAGGAAGAAGAACAGGCAGCAAAGGAGAAAAGGGAGCGTGCAGAGGAAAAAGCACCGCTCGTACTAACGGTCAGCTCGACATTTACAGCAGATCCGATCGCACCTTACATTCAGTACTGGACCAAACAGTTTGACGTGCAGCTGGATGTTCAATTTGCACCGTATGGGCAGGTATATCAGGAATTATTAAATGAGCGCAGCCTTATCTCACAGAAGAAAAACGGTGCGAACCTTCTGCTCATTCGTTTAGAGGATATTACAGGCCCAGCTCATCTTTCACTGGAAGAAAAGAAAAAACAGGCTGCAGAGCATGCTGAAGAACTTGCAAGCGTTCTGAAATCAAAAACGAAACATAACCTATATTTTGTTGGGATTCTGCCGATAAGTGCTGCTCTTAAAGACACGCTGCAAGATGTGGAACAAGAGTGGATTACTCAATTATCTGAGATAGACGGTGTTCAATTGATTGATTGCCGTCAGCTTGCGCAGCAATATCAGATGAATGACATCTTTGATGCAAAAGGAGAGCAAGCCGCACATCTCCCATTCACAGAAGTCTTTTGTGGAGCCATCGGAACAAAAGTCGCACGTGAGTTCATTGCATGGCAAGGTGCACCATTTAAGGTAGCAGCCATTGATTGTGATCACACGCTTTGGAGAGGTGTCGTTTCAGAAGACGGTATAGAAGGCATCGATATTACGCCAGAACATCAAATGCTTCAGCGCTTTTTAAAACAAAAGCAAAAAGAAGGTCTCTTGCTTGTCTTAAGCAGCAGGAATAATGAAGAAGATGTGTGGCGCGTGTTTGAAAACCACCCAGATATGATCTTGCAAAAAGACGATATTGTCGACTGGCGGATCAATTGGGAAAGTAAACCGGCACATCTCAAAGAGATGGCAGATTCACTGAATCTTTCATTATCTCAGTTTATTTTCTTAGACGATGATCCTGCTCAGTGCTTGCGTATGAATGAAGAGCTGCCTGAAGTGATGACCCTGCTGTTACCTGCCAATGAAAAAGCGATTCCATTATTCGCCCAGCATGCTTGGGCATTCGACCGCTATGATATTACAGATGAAGATAGAGGGCGAACAACGAGCTACAAGGCTGAAAAAGCTCGTCAAAAAGAGCAAGCAGAATCGCCGTCTATGGAGCAATTTTTACAAGATTTGAATTTGAACATGAGTGTAACAGAGTGGGAAGAAAAGCACCTTGCCCGCGTGGCGCAAATGAGCAGCCGCATTAACCAATTCCGCTTAAATGATCAGCGCTTTGATGAACAGCAGCTGAGAGAGCGATTGGAAAATGAGCGTGTTCAGGGCTGGATTATTGAGTCAGCGGATCGCTTTAGTCATGAAGGAATTGTAGGGGCGATCTTGGCTCATCATGCAGGCGACACCTTGATCATCGATGCATGGATGCTAAGCTGCCGTGCGCTAGGGAAAGGGATTGAGCAAAAATGTCTGACATGGCTCGCTGAGTATAGCCGTCAGCACCAGATTTCTGCTATTGAATTCACATTTGCATCGACTGGACGTAATGAGCTGTTCAAGTCATTTATGAAAGAAAACAAGATGCAGGAGATTGAGGAGCAGCAAACATACCGTATACAAGTGGAAGAAATCGGTTCACTAAGTGATCACATTCAGATTGTTGACCACCTGTCACCTCGTCAGCACCCAGCTGAAGAAATAGAGGGTCAAAGGGTGGAGACAGTAAGTCATTCAGCTTCTGAAGGTTACACATGGGAAACGGTTCAAACAGATCAAACGCTGCACAGCGGTTATGTAAAAGCCCTTAAGGTACATGATCAAGAAGGTCTTCGATCATTATTAAAGACAGAACTAACGCAGGATCAAGGACTTTACGCACAGCCAACTAATGAACGCGAGGCATTGCTTCTTGAAATTTGGTGTGACATTCTTCATGTGGAAAAAGTAGGAATTGACAACGACTTTTTCGATTTGGGAGGAAATTCTTTACTTGCTGTCAAAATGGAAGTAGAGATTGAAAAGAAGGGTTGGTATGTTGATGATTTGAATTTTGCTGAAAAACACACCATTCGAGAATTAGCAAAATATATGAAGAGGGAGAATCAGCATGCATAAAGATGTAAAAGCCATATATGAAGAATCAAAAATTTTAGATGAGGCCACTCATTTATACGGAGTCCAGCGAAGTGATATCCACTTTATCGCAGATGCAGAAAACTATGTGTATGAACTTAAAAAAGACGGAGAGTCTTTCATTTTAAAAATTACCCATACCATCCGCAGATCACCTGATTATATTTTAGGTGAAATGGAATGGCTCCATCACTTAGCGAAGGGCGGACTTTCGGTTGCAAAACCAATTGCTTCATTAAATGGCCGTGATATCGAGCAAGTAGACGATGGGCAAGGCGGTTCATTTTTGCTGCGAGTCTATGAAAAAGCACCAGGCCATAAAGTCGAAGAGGCAGACTGGAATGATGAATTATTTTATGCGCTTGGACAGTACACAGGCCGCATGCATAAACTGACAAAAAGCTATCAGCTGTCAAACCCGCGATATAAAAGACAAGAGTGGGATGAAGAGGAGCAGCTTAAATTACGTAAGTATGTACCAGCCGATCAGACGCTTGTGTTCGAACAAGCGGATCGGTTGATGGAAAAGCTGTCAAAGCTTCCGAAAAATCAGGATACGTACGGATTGGTTCATGCGGATCTTCATCACGGAAACTTCCACTGGGATCAAGGCAAAATTACGACCTTTGATTTCGATGATATCGGGTACAATTGGTTTATGAATGATATTAGCATTTTGCTATACAATGTGTTGTGGTACCCAGTCATTCCATACGAAGACAAAGCAGCTTTTGCAGGAAACTTTATGAAGCAGTTCCTTAAAGGCTATCGTGAAGAGAATGAGCTTGGGGATGAGTGGCTTGCCTACATTCCTGACTTCCTTCGCTTACGTCACGTGCTGATCTATGGCTTGCTGCATCAAGCATTTGATTTGGCTACCATCGGAGAAGAAGAGAAGGCCATGCTCGCTAGCTTCCGCTCTGACATTGAGCAAGCAGCGCCGATTACAACGTTTGACTTTACAAAGCTAAGTCAATCTTAACATCAAAATCCCCGCCTCTGTGATAAGGCGGGGATTGTTTTTTTATGGGCGATAGGTGGACGGTGATTCAATGATGTGAAACAGATTCTTTCCTTGCTTTGTATTATCGATCCAGCCTTGAAATGCTGCTTTCCCAGGTCCATATGCATAGACAGGGACATCCTCACCTGTATGAGCAAAGGTTGTCCAGCCTGAGAAAGAACGTTGATCAAAGATGTGTTGAATGCTGAGTTGAATCGTACTGGCCTTCCCTGATTGTGCCGCTTTTTCCACCTGTGAGATTTCCTTTTTTGTGAGTGAGAAATCAATATTGGTGTGAAGGACATCACGTACCGATTGGCCGTCTGCGATTTTCTTTGTCATATACACAGGTGTTTTCTTAGCAGCTAGAATGGGTGCTGGGTCCCATTTATAGCCGGTTTCACTTGTCATGCCATCTGCACCAAACGAAAAGCCGCCAGTCGCATGATCTGCTGTGATGACGACGAGGGTTTCTTGATCCTTTTTAGCGAATTGAAGAGCCGCTTGGACTGCTTTCTCAAAATCCTCCATCTCACTCATGGCGCCGACCACATCATTTTCATGTCCAGCAGAATCAATGGTACTGCCTTCAAGCAGCATGAAAAACCCATGCGAATTGTCTTGATTTAATTGGGTCAATGCTGCCAGTGTCATGTCTTTTAAAGTAGGCACATGCTTTGGACGATCGATGGCTCGATCCAGCTCGTCCTCTTGGAATAAGCCGAGCATTTTCGAAGATGATTGGGAAGTTAAATCATCTTTTGATCTTAGAATGGAATATCCGCTCTTCTTAAATTCTTTCACAAGATCACGGTCTTTTCGGTCAAAATATTGCATTCCGCCACCTAGAAGGATATCAACTTTGTGCTCTCCGCCTATTTTCTCATCAAAAAAGTGGTCTGCAATTTGTTCTTTGTTTTTTCGGGAGACGTTATGTGTGCCAAAAGCGGCAGGTGTCGCATCGGTGATGTCAGATGAGACAACAAAGGCTGTTTTCATTTGTGCTTCCTTTGCTGCTTCAACGACACTTCTAAGAGGTTCTTTATCTTGGTTGACGGCGATGGCATCATTGTATGTCTTTTTTCCAGTCGCCATGGCCGTGGCTGCGGCAGCTGAGTCGGTAATATTATCTCGAGGATCATCTGGGTGTGTGGTCTGCATCCCGACTAAATGCGGGTCCCAGACGGTTTGTGCTTTTGGAGAACCAAGCTTTTCCTGCTTGAATGTGCGGTAGGCTTTGATCACGGGCATCCCCATTCCATCGCCAACGATAAAAATAATATTTTTTGGTGTTTTCGTTTGTTTCTTGTCTGCTGCATTTGTTGATACGGGAGTGACATAATGTGAGGTCAATAAAGCAGCGAATACGAGTACTACTAGAATTCCACTCATAAGATAAATACGTTTTTTACGATTCATAGAGCCCATGAAAAATCCCCTTTTATCATTTATTTCATAATTTGTATTTTATTTGAATGAAGGTGATGGTTCAACCCCTTTTCCCATAAAAAAAGGTGATGAGACTTTTGACTCATCACCTTTTATACCGTATCACACTTGACGCCAACGACGCCTTCTAGATCTTTAATATCAAAATACACATCAGTTGTATAGCGATCTTTATGCACGCGTACACGTACTTCCATAATCGGATAGTTCTTTTCTGTTAAATCATCAATACGAACAGAATGAATGCGAATATTGAGGGCTTTCATTTCTTTTAAAATATCCGTCATACGGTTTCGATCAGAAAGAGACATTCTGATGCGTATTTCTTTTTCCTGTAAGCGAATCGGTCCGATCCGCTGGAAGAGCCACGGTAGAAATTCGACACTAACCAGAATAAAGAAAAGACTGAGGAAGGCTTCTTTATAAAATCCTGCACCTGTTGCAACCCCAAGTCCTGCTGCTCCCCAGATCATCGCAGAAGTCGTAAGACCTGAGATGACATCATTGCTTTTTCGCAGAATCACACCTGCTCCAATAAAACCAACACCAGATATAATTTGCGCCGGTAACCTGAGTGGGTCCATTTGAAGCCTAGAGACTCGAGGGAAATTGTAGGCTGCATCAATGCTGATGATGGTTAACACGCAGGAGCTGACAGCAATGACAATACATGTTTTTAAGCCGAGCGGCTTTTTCTTCAGCTCTCGTTCGAGCCCAATAATCAAACCGATTAAGGTGGCCACGGCTAACTTTAAGACTGTATCCCATTCAATCGTCCAAAACATGCGTATCGCTCCTTCACTTCATGTACGTTTCACATCATGTATATGATCTTCTCACAGCCCATATGGCTGCACAACTTCTATTTTATTCAGAAATGGGAGAAAGAAAAGCATTTTATTTAAAAAAGAGAGTCATCCGCTTAAGGCAGATGACCCCTCATGTTCTTTATTTTGTTTCTTCTTCAAGATGATTTTCCATTTTGGTAAACAGCTTTTTAGAAGCTTTAGATGGTTTGTTGGTCAAGAGGCTGACAATGATGGCAGTCAAACCACTTAAAATAAATCCTGGAACCATTTCGTACAAGCCAGTTGTATTATTCAAGCCGGTTGAAATCCATGTTAAGACTACAACTGCCCCAACAACCATTCCTGCTAGTGCACCGTGATGGTTCATTCGCTTCCAATATAGGCATAGAAGGATGACTGGACCAAATGAAGATCCAAAACCTGCCCAAGCATAACCAACAAGGTCAAGAATGGTATCACTTGGATTAAGTGAAAGACAAAGCGCGATAATGGCAACGACCAATACAGACATACGTCCAATCATTACTAGTTCTTTGTCTGACGCTTTTCTTCTAAAGAAAGTCCGGTATAAATCCTCTGTCATTGCACTTGCAGTCACAAGCAGCTGTGAAGAAATTGAACTCATAATCGCAGCTAAAATAGCAGAGAGTAAAAATCCAGTAATATACGGATGGAATAACACCTTAGAAAACACAATAAAAATGGTTTCTGGGTCTGCTAAAGTGGTACTAGTCTCATGTACATAAGCGACACCGACTAATCCAACAGACAGTGAACCAATAACAGACACAATCATCCAGCTCATACCGATACGACGTGCTGGTTTTAAATCTTTTACAGTCGTAATGGCCATGAATCGAACAATAATGTGCGGCTGTCCAAAGTAACCAAGCCCCCATGCTAAGAAGGAAATAATGCCAATGACGCTCGTTCCTCTGAATATATCAAGCAATTTTGGATCAATCTGTTGGATATCTTGATACGTGGCAATTGGGCCACCTAATTGAGTAAAGGCAACGATCGGCACGAGCACTAATGCTAAAAACATAATGGCTCCTTGAACAAAATCAGTTAAGCTAACTGCCAAAAAGCCGCCGAATAAAGTGTATAAGATTACGATACTAGAGGTTAAAATTAAACCAAACATATAATTGGCACCAAACGCAGATTCGAATAAACGACCGCCAGATACCATACCTGATGAGGTGTACAGTGTAAAGAAAATCATAATAATGACAGCTGAGACAGCTTTTAATAAAGTAGAAGAATCTCTAAATCGTTTGTCAAAAAAGTCTGGAATGGTGATCGCATCATCAGCAACCTCAGTATACGATCGTAAGCGAGGAGCTAAAAATAGATAATTCAAGTAAGCCCCGCTAATCAAACCAACAGCAAGCCATCCTGACGAAAGCCCTGTTGTATACATCGCGCCTGGAAGTCCCATGAGCATCCAGCCGCTCATATCTGAAGCACCAGCAGATAGAGCTGTCACGTAAGGACCCAGCCCACGTCCGCCCAACATATAATCATTCAAGTCATTTGTTTTTCTAAATGCATACCAGCCAATGGCCAGCATTCCAATAAAATAAATAGATAGAGAAATTCCAATTTCAATACTCATGTTTCCATATCACCTTTTTCGTATTAATTTGACATCACCTCATTCAAAATATACAAGAACATCCAATTCGTTTGTCTGCTCACTGCTATGGTTACTTAACCTAACAGAGTATTCCCTGCTGATCAACCTTCTTAAACCTCTTTCTTACATAAAAAAAAGCGGAAATGATTGATGAGAATCTATATGTAAGCGCTACCAAAAACATTTAAAAGAAAAAATTTTCTGATAAATGTTCAACCTCTGATACAAATTATTTTCATACTTTCTGGTTTGGGTTGAATGGCTACCATCTCAAGCCTGCGTAAAGTTGCTTTAGAACAGTAAAATTTGATATGATAAAGTGTATATGACTTATGATCATGACCACGAACACGTATCATTTTTGGAGGTGAACCTGCATGTCTAGAATTTCAATAGAAGAAGTAAAGCACGTGGCGCATTTGGCACGGCTTGCAATTACAGAAGAAGAAGCTGAAATGTTTACTGAACAGCTTGATAGCATCATTTCATTTGCAGAGCAGTTAAACGAGGTAGATACGGAAAACGTTGAACCAACAACACACGTATTAAAAATGAAAAACGTCATGAGAGAAGATGTTCCGAATAAAGGTCTTTCCATTGAGGCAGTTATCAAAAACGCGCCTGATCATAAAGACGGCTATATTCGTGTGCCATCAATTTTGGACTAAAGGAGGCCTGAGGCATGTCACTGTTTGATCACAAAATTTCTGAATTAAAAGAGCTTTTACATAAAAAGGAACTGTCTGTTTCTGATTTAGTGGACGAGTCTTATAAACGAATCAATGAAGTAGACGGGAAAGTACAAGCATTCCTTGCACTGGACGAAGAGAAAGCTCGTGCGTATGCAAAGGAATTGGACGAGGCAGTTGGTGAAAAGGACGAGCTTGGTCTATTGTTCGGTATGCCAATCGGTGTGAAAGATAACATCGTCACAAAGGATTTACGTACAACAGCATCTAGTAAAATCCTGCAAAACTTTGATCCTATTTATGATGCAACGGTTGTCAATCGTCTAAGAGATGCGGAAGCAGTTACAATCGGTAAATTAAATATGGACGAATTTGCAATGGGATCTTCTACAGAGAACTCAGGCTACAAAGCAACGAAAAACCCTTGGAATTTAAACACTGTTCCAGGTGGATCAAGTGGTGGCTCAGCAGCTTCTGTTGCAGCAGGTGAAGTACCATTTTCACTTGGATCAGATACGGGCGGTTCGATTCGTCAGCCGGCATCATTCTGCGGCGTTGTGGGTCTGAAACCGACGTATGGCCGTGTATCTAGATACGGCTTAATCGCATTTGCTTCTTCATTAGATCAAATCGGACCGATAACGCGTAACGTAGAGGACAACGCATATGTTCTTCAAGCGATTGCTGGGGTCGATCAAATGGACGCAACGAGTGCAAATGTCGACGTCCCAGATTTTCTTTCTTCATTAACTGGAGACATCAAAGGCATGAAAATTGCTGTGCCAAAAGAATACCTTGGAGAAGGTGTTGGCGAGGAAGCAAAAGAGTCTGTTCTTCAAGCATTAAAAGTATTAGAAGGACTTGGTGCAACATGGGAAGAAGTGTCTCTTCCGCATTCTAAATATGCGCTTGCGACTTACTACTTACTGTCTTCTTCAGAAGCATCTGCAAACCTTGCGCGTTTTGACGGCATCCGTTATGGCTACCGTACAGATAATGTAGACAACCTAATTGATTTATATAAAAATACTCGTTCTGAAGGCTTTGGAAACGAAGTGAAACGCCGCATCATGCTTGGCACATTCGCTCTTAGCTCAGGATATTATGATGCATACTATAAAAAGGCGCAAAAAGTCCGTACATTGATCAAAAAAGACTTCGAAGATGTTTTTGAAAAGTATGATGTCATTGTAGGACCAACAACACCAACTCCTGCATTTAAGATTGGTGAAAAGACAAGCGATCCACTGACGATGTATGCGAACGATATTTTAACGATCCCTGTGAACCTTGCAGGCGTTCCAGGAATCAGTGTGCCTTGTGGATTTGCAAACGGTCTTCCGTTAGGACTGCAAATCATTGGCAAGCACTTTGATGAAGGAACGGTTTACCGCGTGGCTCACGCTTTCGAGCAAGCAACAGATCATCATAAAGCAAAACCTGAACTGTAAGGGGTGAATCAGAATGAACTTTGAAACGGTAATTGGACTTGAAGTCCACGTTGAGCTAAAAACACAATCAAAAATTTTCTCCAGTTCGCCGACACCTTTTGGTGCAGCTGCCAACACGCAAACAAGTGTCATCGACCTTGGATATCCTGGTGTACTGCCTGTATTGAACAAAGAAGCGGTGAACTTTGCAATGAAAGCAGCAATGGCGCTAAACTGCGAGATCGCAACAGATACAAAATTTGACCGTAAAAACTACTTCTATCCTGATAACCCAAAGGCGTATCAAATTTCTCAATTTGATAAACCGATCGGTGAAAACGGCTGGATTGAAATTGAAGTAGAAGGCAAAACGAAACGAATCGGTATTACGCGTCTCCATTTGGAAGAGGATGCAGGTAAACTGACGCATACAGGCGACGGATATTCACTTGTCGATTTCAACCGTCAAGGCACACCGCTTGTTGAAATCGTATCTGAGCCAGACATTCGCACACCAGAAGAAGCGTATGCTTACTTAGAAAAACTAAAATCCATTATTCAATATACAGGCGTATCTGACTGTAAGATGGAAGAAGGCTCGCTTCGCTGTGATGCCAACATTTCACTTCGTCCGATCGGCCGTGAAGAGTTTGGAACGAAAACAGAGCTCAAGAACTTGAACTCATTTGCTTTCGTCCAAAAAGGTCTTGAATTCGAAGAGAAACGCCAAGAGCAAGTATTGCTTTCTGGCGGCTTGATCGAACAAGAAACTCGCCGCTATGATGAAGCGTCTAAAAAGACGATCCTCATGCGTGTCAAAGAGGGTTCTGACGATTACCGCTACTTCCCAGAACCAGATTTAGTGGAGCTGTACATTGATGACGAGTGGAAAGAACGCGTAAGAGCATCGATCCCAGAGCTTCCAGATGAGCGCCGCAAACGCTACATCGATGATCTAGGGCTTCCTGCGTATGATGCGATGGTGCTGACGCTGACAAAAGAAATGTCTGATTTCTTTGAAGCAACCATTTCAGAAGGTGCAGAAGCGAAGCAAGCTTCAAACTGGCTGATGGGTGAAGTATCTGCCTACTTAAACTCAGCTCAAAAAGAGCTGGAAGATACAAAGCTAACGCCGCAAGGCCTGGCTGGCATGATTAAGCTCATCGAAAAAGGAACGATTTCTTCTAAGATTGCCAAAAAGGTATTCAAAGAGCTGATTGAAAATGGGGGAGACGCAGAAACAATCGTCAAAGAAAAAGGACTTGTCCAAATTTCTGACGAAGGTGCCCTGCTCAAACTTGTCACAGAAGCACTTGATAACAACCCGCAATCCATCGAAGACTTTAAAAATGGAAAAGACCGCGCGATTGGTTTCTTAGTCGGACAAATCATGAAAGCATCGAAGGGACAAGCAAACCCGCCGATGGTCAACAAGATTCTCCTAGAAGAAATCAAAAAACGCTAAATAGCAAAAAACCGCCTCATGAGAAGAGGCGGTTTTTTTATTTGAACTGACAGGGTCTTATCATAGATTCAGACCACCGCCGTATATCAATTCGGGGATTCTTTTCTTATAATGAAGCGTAAGCGAAAGTGCACATTCGAAGGGGGATAAAGGTGAACGAATCGGAAAAACAGCGCGTAAAGTTATGAAAGAAACAGCTTCAATTGTTCGACTACTCTTATGACAGCAGGGTCCTCACACTTTTCTAAATTCGTCAGCATCCCTTGAATGACTGGCTTACGAGGCTCAGCTTTCGCCAGTTCTTCCTCAATGACTTCAATGGATACAAGGGTATCATCAGAAAGTAAATGCTCAAGCTTTAACAAACGAAGCTCCTCTTGAAGGGAAGCAGCACTCGGCGCTTCATCGTCCCAAATGGTTGGCTTTAAGATCGGTTTCGTCTGAGAACGAAGCATGCCTTGAACCAAATCATCAAACCGTTCGAGTATAAAGGAAGAGAGCTCATCAAATGATAATTGCAGCTGATCTTGTAAAAGCAGCACCTGCACATACGATTGGATGATTCCTTGAATCATGACTGACAGGTCAGTTATATATGGTTCGATCTCCTGTCCATAAGTGGTCAAGATGGAAATTTGGATTTCCTCATTCATTTGCTTTTTCACAGTTTTTGAATACTTTTTAATTTGCTGGTTTTCTGGAATAATGTTCTCGCTGAGGATCAAAATGATAAAATCCTTGTTCTCAGCAAAATGCTGAAACTGTTCAGCGATTTGCTTCTGGAAGATCTCTCTCGGCGCGAGATGCTGATTCTCTTTTCGAATCGTTTCAATACTTTGCATGGACGTGTCGATATAATATTCAAAGGCGCGATTGAAAAGCTGTTCTTTTGATTTGAAATGTAAATAAAATGCGCCTTTTGATATTCCGCACTCATCTGCAATTTCCTGAATGGTCGTAGAAGAAAAACCCTTTTTCGCAAACAACTGGATGCTTGCTTTAATGATTTTTTCTTTTTTTTCGTTCATGAAATAAGGCCCCTTCAGCTTTAGAATGTTACGTCAAACGCAAGTGAAATGGTTGACGGCATTGTATATCACCGTTTATTATGATATAGAATGACCAGTCAGTCAATACATAAAGGAAAATGGAGGACATAATGAATTCGATCATCAATTTTGTATTAAAGAATAAGTTCGCTGTATGGCTCATGACGATTATCGTAACAGTTGCTGGTCTATATGCCGGATTGAATATGAAACAAGAATCAATCCCGAATATCAACACTCCAGTCATTACGGTTTCTACAACGTATCCTGGCGCAACGCCGGACGAAGTATCAGATAAGGTGACCGACCCGATTGAGAAGTCTATTCAAAACCTCAACGGAGTCAATGTTGTCACATCCAATTCATTTGAAAATGCCTCATCTATTCAAATCGAGTACGACTACAAGAAAGACATGGATGAAGCAAAGAAGGAAATTGAAGATGCGATTAGCAATATCAATTTTCCGGAAAATGCAGAAAAACCAAAAATCGCACGCTTTAGCATTAACGCAATTCCAATCTTAGCGATCAGTGTCTCTGGTGATAAAGAATCATTAGAAGACCTTACACAGAAAGTAGAAGACGACCTTGTTCCTTCCATTGAAGGATTAGACGGTGTCTCTTCTGTCGAAGCTTCAGGACAGCAAATCAAAGAAGTAGAATTTTCTTTTAAACAAAAGAAATTGAAAGAATACGGTTTAGATGAAGAAACCGTTCAAAACATGATCAAAGGCTCTGATGTCAATGTACCATTAGGTCTATACACGTTTGGTAACAAGCAAAAATCAGTTGTCGTGGACGGCAATATTTTAAGCGTCAAAGATTTGAAAAACATGCGAATCCCTGTCACACCAAGTGCAAGCGGCGGTGCGGGAAGCGCTGGAGCTGGAGCACCATCTAGCGGCGCTGAAAACCCAGGTGCGCAAGGTGCGGAGCAGCAGGCAGCAGCTCAGCAGCAAACTGGTGGAGGTGCAGCAAGCGGTCAATCTGTAGAACTGCCAACGATCAAGCTTTCTGAAATTGCGGATATTAAAGTAGTAAAAGATGCAGAATCGATTTCTAGAACGAATGGAAAAGACAGCATCGGCCTGCAAATTGTCAAAGGTTCTGATGCCAACACTGTGAGTGTGGCAGAAGAAGTGACGAAAGAGCTTGAGAAATTCAAAAAAGACAATAAAGGAATCAAAGTCAGTACGACATATGATCAAGCAGAGCCGATTAAAGAATCTGTCAGCACAATGCTGAACAAGGCGATCATCGGAGCAATCTTTGCGATCATTATCATTATGTTGTTCCTTCGAGATATCAAATCAACATTAATTTCGGTCATCTCCATTCCGTTATCCTTGTTGATTGCTGTTTTATTATTAAATCAGCTGGATATCACATTAAATATCATGACACTTGGTGCCATGACCGTCGCCATTGGGCGTGTGGTCGATGACTCGATTGTGGTCATAGAAAATATCTATCGACGAATGGCGTTAAAGGATGAACCGTTAAAAGGCAAGACACTCGTCAGAGAAGCCACAAAAGAAATGTTTATCCCGATAATGTCTTCGACGATTGTGACTATTGCAGTATTCTTACCGTTAGCATTAGTGGGCGGAATGATTGGTGAACTATTCATCCCATTTGCATTAACCATTGTGTTTGCTTTAATGGCGTCACTGCTTGTCGCTATTACGATTGTTCCAATGATGGCACACAGTCTATTTAAAAAGAACCTGTATGGCACAGCGAAAAAAGTAAAAGAGCATAAACCAAGTAAGCTTGCCGGCGGTTATAGACGTGTACTCAATTGGACACTGAACCATAAATGGATTACATCAGGAATTGCGATTCTTATGCTTGTCGGAAGCTTATTCTTAGCACCACTTGTCGGTGTCAGCTTCTTACCACAGGAAGTAGAAAAGACGGCGATGGTGACATATACTCCTGAGCCGGGACAAACGAGAGAACAAGCAATTGATGAAACGAAAAAAGCAGAAGAATATTTGATCAAGCGTGACCATGTCAATACTGTTCAATATTCACTAGGTTCTTCAAATCCTATGACAGCAAGTGTAGGGGGCAACTCTAACGGTGCGTTATTCTTCGTACAATATGACGATGACACGCCAAACTTTGATAAAGAAAAAGATAAAGTGACGAAAGCCCTGCAAGACAAAACGTCTAAAGGGGAATGGAAATCACAAGACTTCTCGTCTGCTGGCGCAAGCAATACCGTAACGTACTATGTCTACGGCGACAAAGTAAGCGATATTGAAGGCACAGTAAAAGATGTCGAGAACATCTTAAAAGATGAGAAAAACTTAAAAAATGTCAGCACAAGCTTATCTGAGAAATACGACGAATATACGTTTAATGCAGATCAAGAAAAACTGGCGAAGCTAGGTCTAACTGCTTCTCAAATCGCTCAAGCGATTGCCCCTCAAAATAGTGAAACAACACTAACGAAAGTCACAGAAGACGGCAAAGAACTTGATGTGAAGCTTCAAACCGAAAAAGACGAATATAAGAGCATAAAAGATGTAGAAAATAAAAAAATCACAACACCTACAGGACAAGAAGTTCGAATTGGTGATGTCGTAAAAGTAAAAGACGGTACGACAGCAAATACAGTGACAAAACGTGATGGGAAAATCTACGCAGAAGTGTCTGGTGACATGACAACAGACAACGTCTCAAGTGTAACGCAGGATGTTCAGAAGAAAGTCGACAAGCTTGATGTGAAATCTGGCGTAACGATTGACACAGGCGGCGTAAGTGCGGATATTGAGGAATCCTTTACACAGCTTGGTCTCGCAATGCTTGCAGCGATTGCCATTGTGTACCTCGTTCTCGTCATCACATTTGGCGGAGGTCTTGCACCATTTGCGATTCTATTCTCACTTCCATTTACAATTATTGGCGCGCTCGTTGGATTGTTTTTAGCAAAAGAAACCATTAGCTTAAACGCCATGATTGGACTGCTCATGCTGATCGGAATTGTTGTAACAAATGCGATCGTCTTGATTGACCGAGTGATTCATAAAGAAAAAGAAGGTCTTTCAACAAGAGAAGCTTTACTTGAAGCAGGAACAATAAGATTACGTCCAATCTTAATGACGGCACTCGCAACGATTGGTGCACTGCTGCCACTCGCATTAGGATTTGAAGGCGGAAGCCAGATCGTATCAAAAGGACTTGGCGTCACCGTCATTGGCGGTTTAACAAGTTCTACACTTCTCACATTGGTCATCGTCCCAATTGTGTATGAAATTTTAAGCAAGTTCAGACGTAAGAAAAAGTACGCTGAAGAAGAATAAGAGGAAGCCAAAGGGCTGAAATAAAGATCATTTCAACCCTTTCTCACTCATTTGAAAGCCCCGTTTATTGGCGGGGCTTTTTTTATGTTGAAATCTGACAAACAGCTTTTCTCATGAGCTCTTCAAATGCATGGAAAAAGGCATCACGATCGACATGGTCAATGACTTGTATTGACTTTCCATCTGAATGTTCTTCGGTACGTCCTTGCTTTGGCGTGTCGGTATAAACGATTGCGTTCACTTCTTTTGAATGGGTAAATGATGAAGAAGCAAGCGTCATCGTGGTGAGTACGTCCCATAAGTAATACGTCGAATTCGTTTCATGATGAATGAGTGGTGGACAAAAGGCATAGCACTGCCCAATAAAATCAATTCCAATGTGAGAACGAAGGGAAGCCCAGCGCTGACGCACATCAAGTGTAAGCGGCACTTGATTCGTGCTTTCAAGTGCGACCATCTCAATAGGAAAGCGTTCCTTGAAGACGGTGCTGACAGCATAAGGGTCCCAAAATGCATTCCATTCTGCTGTCCCATCATGCTCGGGTTCCTCCACATTTCCCTTTTCAAGAAACGTACCGCCCATCCATACCAATTTTTCAATTTTATTAGAGATAGAAGGATCCTCTTCTAAAGCGCGAGCAAGGTCTGTGAGAGGGCCTGTAAAGAGCAGCGTGACAGGTTCTGCTGCCTTTTTAACGGTTTCGATTAAATGAAGGTGTGCTGGAAGCTTGGACACGTTTGTATCAACAGAGCCTTTCTCGTTTAAAAGAGGTAAGGCGTCTACATAAAAAGCATGCATGCGCCACTCTTTCGGAAAAGGATTGACGCCTCTAGAATTTGAAGCAGCGACTTCAATTTCATAAGGGCTAAATCGATCGATAATTTTTTGAGACGCACTGAGAGCAGGCTCTAAATAACAATCAGCAGGTATGACAGACGTCCCGATCACTTTCAGGTGTTCCATTTGAAGGAGAAGAAATAATGAGACGAGATCATCAACACCACCATCATGATTAAAATAGACAGGCTTTTTCATCGCAAACCATCCTTTACAGCGTTTTCTTTTATCTTATCAGAATGCTTTCTTGCTGAGGGAAATGTGGCAGGAGATTTCTAATATTAGGTGGTTGTTCTGTTGCCATTTTCAAATCTCATAGTATAATTAAAGGTTGTTAGTGGTGAAAATAGATTGCATAATGAATATAGGATGATGATGAATGAAACGTGCTCGAATTATATACAATCCGACATCTGGGCGTGAACTCTTCAAGAAGAATTTGCCGCAGGTTTTGCAAAAATTTGAACAAGCTGGCTATGAAACATCTTGTCATGCAACGACATGTGCAGGAGATGCGACACAAGCAGCTGAGAATGCCGCACAGCGAGACTTTGATTTAATTGTAGCAGCAGGTGGAGACGGCACGATCAATGAAGTTGTCAACGGACTAGCCCCGCTTGAAAAAAGACCAAAACTAGGAATTATTCCCGTTGGAACAACAAATGACTTCGCAAGAGCACTTGGAATTCCACGAGAAGGTGTTTTAAAAGCAACAGATGCTATTATAGAAGGTGTAGCGAAGCCGCTTGATATCGGTAAAGTCAATGGCCATTATTTTATTAATATTGCAGGAGGCGGCCGGTTAACAGAGCTCACTTATGAAGTGCCTAGTAAGCTGAAGACAATGCTTGGACAGCTTGCGTATTATTTAAAAGGCATGGAGATGCTTCCTTCGATCCGCCCGACAGAAGTCGAAATTGAATATGACGGTAAGTTGTTTCATGGAGAAATCATGCTGTTTCTTGTTTCACTCACAAATTCAGTAGGCGGCTTTGAAAAACTAGCGCCAGATTCCATTTTAGATGATGGAATGTTTGACCTGATTATTTTAAAGAAGGTCAATTTAGCAGAAGCCATTCGAGTAGTCAGCCTTGCACTTCGAGGCGAGCATATTCATGATAACAATGTCATCTACGCAAAAGCGAATCGCGTGAAGGTAGATGTAAAAGATAAAATGCAATTAAATTTAGATGGCGAATTCGGCGGCATGCTGCCAGGTGAATTTGAAAACCTGTATCGTCATATAGAATTTATTGTGCCAAAAGCAACAGCTGAAAAAATAGGGTAGAGATTGAACTTGGTTCCTTATGGCGCCAAGTTTTTCTTTGCAAATGAGGTGATAAAATTGGTGAAAATGAAACCGCCTGTTGAAAAGAATGAATACTACAATGTAACCTTCGAAGACTTAACGCACGAAGGTGCAGGTGTAGCGAAAATTGAAGGATTCCCTGTCTTTGTACCGAATGCCCTTCCAGACGAACAAGGGAAAATCAAGGTCACACGTGTGAAAAAAGGATTTGCTTTTGGGCGACTCATGGAGCTGACAAAGGAAAGTCAGCACAGGCAAGATGCGCCATGTCCCATTTATAAGCAGTGCGGAGGTTGTCAAATTCAGCATATGAGCTATGAAGGCCAGCTGCTATTTAAACAGAAACAAGTAAAGGACGTTTTAGAGCGGATCGGCAAGCTTGATATGAGCCGTGTAAAAGTTCATCCTGTACTCGGCATGGAAGACCCTTGGAATTACCGAAACAAAGCACAAGTTCCAGTTGGCGAACGCGAAGGCGGACTTGTTGCAGGATTTTATCAGCAGCGTACCCATGAAATCATCGATATGGAAAAATGTTTGATCCAGCAGTCAGAAAATGACGAAGTGGTACAGGCAGTAAAAGACATATGCAATGCGTTTGGCATCAAAGCATATAACGAAGAGCGGCACAAAGGCTGGCTGCGTCATGTGATGGTTCGCTACGGTATTGCAACAGGTGAAATGATGGTTGTGTTTGTCACTAGAACAGCTGATTTTCCGCAAAAGCAGCAAGTCATTGAGCAGATTATAGCACGCTTCCCGCACATTCGGTCAATTGTGCAAAACGTGAATTCGAAGAAAACAAATGTCATTTTCGGAGACGAAACGACTGTTTTATGGGGTGAAGAATACATTTATGACACAATTGGCGACATCAAATTTGCCATTTCAGCCCGTTCGTTTTATCAAGTGAATCCAGCTCAAACAAAGGTGCTTTACGACAAAGCGCTTGAATATGCCGAGTTGCAAGGCGAAGAAACCGTGATCGATGCGTATTGCGGAATCGGTACGATTTCCTTATTTCTCGCACAAAAAGCAGGCAGAGTCTATGGCGTAGAAATTGTGCCAGAAGCGATTGAAGATGCTAAACGCAACGCTGCCTTAAACGGGATCAACAACGTCGAATTCGCAGTCGGCGAAGCAGAAACTGTTATCCCAAACTGGTACAAAGAAGGCATCAAAGCAGATACGCTAGTTGTCGATCCACCAAGGAAAGGCTGTGATGAAGCACTGCTTGACACCATTTTAAAGATGAAGCCAAATCGCGTTGTGTATGTGTCTTGTAATCCCGGGACGCTAGCTCGTGATTTGCGTATTCTTGAAGATGGTGGGTATGTGACGGAGGAAGTGCAGCCAGTGGATATGTTTCCGCATACGAGTCATGTGGAGTGCGTGGCGTCTTTATCCCTTGAATAAAAAGGGTTTAAGAGCTGTACATGTTGCGATTTATAACAAAATCAAAAAAACGCGGGAAATGCCAGCAATATTGACAGAAAACCTTTTTATTGATCGAAAAGAGATGATGTGCTGCTCAAATAAGAATCTTTCCTTGATTTGTTGGCTGAGGGGCATGCGGAAGGAATTGCGCCAGCCGTCGGATTTAAAAAAGGTATCTTCAAATAAAACAAAGCCTACGAAATATGTTCAGGTAAAACAAAAATAAAATGAAAAGCCCTTCTTTATTAGAGGGGCTTTCTTTTGTTATTCGTCTGTTATTTATCACTGTCCAATTCCCATATTTTTTGACCATCAGGTAAATATACTGCTTTTGGTGGATCATTATAAAGGGAAATTTCAGTAAAAGCATTACCTTCTCTCAACCATTCATAAACACTACCACTATTATTGGTGGGATTAGCCAATATTTTATTCACTTTAATTCCAGCTGCATGGTATTCCGTGTAATTTACATCGTCATCTTCTAATCCATTGTCTGTTTCATAAACCGTATCTAGTTTACCGATAATTCTAAAACCACTTTTCCATTCTAGTATCATATCACTTTTTTCAAAATCTATTAATGTTCTAATTAATGAATCATATCCCATGTATATCCTCTTCTCATAATGATTTTTATGGTCTCGCTGGTACTATGTGAGCTCCGTCTTTTCCGTAATGTATCAACCCATTAGTAGTTTCTACATATGTGTTGGATTTGTGATCGTAGTATTTTCCTATTACTTGACCAAAATTTATTCTTTCCCTATTTTTAGTGAACATATCACCTTTTCCTGCAAACTTATCTAGTAATTCTTGTGCCTTTTTATTATCTCCATAAAAGATACTCTTGGTTTTACCATTCGCAACTTCTTGTTTATAGTTAGGTGCATCAGGAATATGTTTTTCTTGAGCGCCTGGTTTTACTTTTACAGGGAAACCATTTACTTCACGATACGGACCTTTTGGTACGGAGTGTTTGCCAAATGAAGGTGTTTTGACAATCTTCTTGGCTACTTTCTCTCCTTTCGTTACTTTAAATACGTATTTTCCAACTTTAGCGATTTTAGCTCCTGGTATCATGTACAAGCTTGATACTAGACGGTCCATGTCAGCGACTTTGTCACCTGTGACAGGGTCTCTCCCTGTGATGACTCGAATGGCATCATTTATTCCTGTAAATTCAACCGCTGTATTTAAGATAGTTGAGGTTTGTTCACCCGTTTTCAAGTCGGAAATCTTTGTGATGCTTTCAATATTCACTTTGTTTTGATCCGATATTCGTAACCGATATAGCATTCCATCTCGAATAACTTCAACTGTTTTGGCATTTGCGAAGTCAAGCTTTTCGTTTGTATTATATACTTTTCCATTTACGAACACGGCGTTTTGATCGATTTTATTAGACGGTGTCCTATTTAAAATCGTATCCACATTTGATCGCTCTTTATCATTCAGCTTCTTCAGCATGATCGCCATTGGATTTTCACCGGGGCTGTCTATTTTTTTATTCAATTCGTTTAGGTTACTTCTGATTCTTTTGTCTTCCTCATCTTTGAGAATAGATCCTTTTTGATAGGTGGTGATCCCGATTTTCGCACCAGTGAACATTGTGCCTAGAGTGTCTATGTATTCCTTCATTGTTTGTATGGAGTTCTTGGTTTCATTCAAAGCACTGGCTTGTTCTCTGTCAAAGGCATGGAGCGTACCGATGGTTTTTGAGATGTTCATCCAGGCTTTTTGGTAACTGGCTTGAAAAGCAGACTCGTCCACACTTGGTAAATGAATAATATGGCTGACTTTGCCGATGGCACTGCTCACATCTGAAATGATATCAGATACGGCTCGTTCGGCATTTTTTAAACCTTGATCAAGCTCGTGCTCGAGAAATGATTGTGAGATAAAGCCATTTTCATTTGATTCAAATGCATGAAGTGCATTCTGAACCTTTTGGAGTATGGAGGTGTATTCTCCAATCGTGACTTGAAAGAATTGCAAGAAAGGGATATGGCACTCTGAGTAAAACGCTCGAATCGCTTGTCCAGCTTCTCCCTTTAATGCGCCATCCAATGAAATGATTCGATTGATTTGGCTTTCAAGGGATTTGATATGTAGTGATTGTTGTTTTAATTGTGTCAGTGTTTGATCAATTGCATGGTGCAAAGTTTTAACATCTAACGTTTTCATGGTATTCTCCTTTAATGCTTGGTCGCAATCAATAGAGATTTTACCATTATACGGAGAATGATTGGGGAATAAATACTTCATTTCATGAAGTTGAACCGATTTGCTTAGGTGATAAAGACTAGTTGTTCAAATAACAAGTGGAACAGTTTGAAAAGGTGTACGTTTTCACAAGCTTGCCGTGTGCTTTATTGACAGCACGTTGCATAACACGTTTCCCGAAAGTTGCCTTTTTGAACAACGTTTACGCCTTCTGAAATTTTTGATATTTTATATAGTGCTGATCGTATTTTGTTAACGTTTATTTTACGCTTCTTTTGCATTGTCGCTTATAAAAAAACCATAATATTAACCAAAAAGAATACTTTTAATTGCAACGATTTACAATTATTATTCATAGTTGATTATGATCAAGGCCTGTTATAATAAGGTTTTTAACACCAAGAATGAACGTTTGCGTTGGCTTCTTACTAAAGTATATAATGATATTTTATAGAAGGACATGCCCTTAAAAGGCGCTATGTCATGAGAGGAATTGGATGAAAGATGAGTAAAAATTTCTGGCGTGATTTACCGCGGCCATTTTTTATATTAGCACCAATGGAAGAAGTGACAGATGTTGTGTTTCGTCATGTTGTGAGTGAGGCGGCGAGACCGGATGTGTTTTTCACAGAGTTTACGAATAGTGAGAGCTATTGCCATCCTGATGGGATTCAAAGTGTGAAAGGGCGTTTAACGTTTACAGAGGATGAGCAGCCGATTGTTGCTCATATTTGGGGAGACAAGCCTGAGAACTTTAGACAAATGAGCATTGGAATGGCGGGGTTAGGATTTCAGGGGCTTGATATTAATATGGGCTGTCCTGTTCCGAATGTCACGCAAAACGGGAAGGGCAGTGGCTTAATTCTTCGTCCAGACGTTGCGGCAGAACTGATTCAAGCGGCAAAAGCTGGGGGATTACCTGTCAGCGTCAAAACAAGACTTGGCTTTACTGAAGTCGATGAATGGCGAGATTGGCTCAGACACATTTTGGAGCAAGACATTGTGAATTTGTCTATCCATCTTCGCACAAGAAAGGAAATGAGCCAGGTGGATGCGCATTGGGAGCTCATTCCTGAGATCAAAAAACTTCGTGATGAAGTAGCACCTGATACGCTTTTGACGATCAATGGCGATATTCCTGATCGTCAAACAGGCTTAAAGCTCGCTGAGCAGTATGGAGTGGATGGTGTGATGATTGGGCGCGGGATTTTTCATAACCCATTTGCCTTTGAAAAAGAGCCGAAGGAGCATACGAGTGATGAGCTGCTAGGTCTTTTAAGATTGCATCTTGATCTTCATGATCAATATTCATCACTAGGTTTGCGTCCATTCAAGGCACTGCACCGTTTCTTTAAGATTTATGTAAAAGGATTCAGAGGAGCGAGCTTCCTAAGAAACCAATTAATGAACACATCCTCAACAGATGAAGTGCGTGCAATGCTAGATGAATTTGAAGCGAGAAATCAAGAATAATCATGATGAAAAAGAGGAGGGGAAGCCCTTCTCTTTTTTCTATGAACAGGACTATTAAACTAGTTGTTCCAAATGGTAAAATGAGATAGAAATAACAATTGGAGGTATTTTATTTGAAATCATTTTGGGATAAAGACATAGAAAGTGAAGAGACATTTAAGAAAATCAATGAGAAAGGCATTGCAAAAGCGGAAAAGAAGCTAGGCATCATCCTGCCTGATACATATAAAAAACTGATTCTTGAACAAAATGGCGGTTATACTCTGCATAATGCTTTTCCAACGGACCAGCCGAATGGATGGGCAGAGGATCATGTACAGTTCAACCATCTAAGAGGAATTGCCAAAGGCGAAGGTATTATGGATAGTGATTATTTAATAGAAGAATGGGAATTGCCTGAAGGACTTGTGCTTATTTGTGGAGATGGTCATACGTGGATCGCATTAGATTATAGAGAAACAAAGGAACATCCGCCGATTCACTACTTTGATCTAGAAGATGAGACAGATTTCAAATTAGCGGATTCGTTTGATGAACTGATTGCTGGGCATTATACTGCTGAATAACATTAAGCAGTCAGAAAAATGTTTTGTTGTTTTTTGAGAGAGACAAAAGAGTCTCTCTTTTTTTGTGAAGCAATATGGATTCTCTCACTATTTCTCTCCAAAACTGTACCTATTATGTTTAAGTCCTATTATTCAATTGATTCCATTTCCACTCACTAAATTTTCTGACGATCATATCTACCACAATGTAAAATGGTAGAAAGCTTGAGTTGTCCACTTTGTTATACAAAGGAAACGGGGTGCTGCTTACATAGATGTTAAACATGGCATTTTGTGCAAGGAGGTTATTTCTCAATGTGGTCATACTGATAAATTTGATATGTCTCGTTTTCACTAATTGAATGATTTCATCTAGATTCTTCGATTCACCCGATAAAGAAATGATAAATAAAAGGTCATCCTCACCAAATTCAATGATTCCATCTGTTAAGTCTCGCTTGCTTCGTAATACTTGAGATTTCTTATGCAGTGACCATAGCTGCCGTTGTACATCATTGGCCAAATCGAGCTGTGCAGTTCCTGTACCATAAATATAAATATATGGTGCGCGGTCAATCATTTGATTTAATTGATGAAAGTCCAGCTGCTCCATAAATTTCCTTGTCTGGCTGATATCTTGATCGAGTAGTTTCATTAAATCCTGTGTTGATTCTTCAGTAAGATGATTTAATTTCACATAAGACTTTAAGTCACTGTAGCCGTCGAAACCTATTTTTTTGGCAAGTCGATGAATGGAGGAGATGGAAGTATGAGCATAACGAGCAAGATCCTGAATTTTCATTGTCTTCATTTCTTCAAGATGATCGTGAATCGTTTTAATAATGTGCAGGTCATTCTTATTTAAATTCTCGAAGTATTCATTTACCAGCTTGTCCAATATCATGGGATGTGCCCTCCAACATGAAAATATTTTCTTCCTGTGAAAATATAATCTAATGTTACAACTTGATTTCTAAATACGTCAATCCTATTGGTTTTTGTAAGCGCTCCCTTTACAGTGGTGTTATGGATCAAACAAAGGGGTGATGCTTATGAATGCAATCAAGCGATTTGGCAGTGCTATGGTAGTTCCAGTCCTTTTATTCGCGTTTTTTGGTATTGTTGTCGGCCTTGCGACTTTATGTAAGAATCCAGCGATTATGGGGGATATGGCTGCAGAAGGTACGATGTGGTATAAGGCTTGGACACTGATTGAAAGTGGAGGGTGGACGATTTTCAATCATATGGAGCTGGCATTTGTGATTGGCTTGCCGATCTCTCTTGCAAAAAAAGCGCAAGCACGTGCGACGCTCGCAGCTTTGATGATTTATCTTGTGTTTAATAATTATATTCATGCGATTTTGACACTTTGGCCGTCCACTTTTGGTGTTGATTTATCGCAAGGAGTCGAGAACGTATCGGGTGTAAAAGAAATTGCGGGTATACCTACGCTCGATACAAGTATCATTGGTGCGGTGATGATATCTGGAATTGTGATTTGGATTCATAATCGTTTTTATGATCAAAAGCTGCCTGAAATGCTCGGGATTTTCCAGGGGCTTGTCTTTGTTGTCATCATCGGATTCTTTGTGATGATTCCTATTGCTTTTGTCGTTGCTTTTGTATGGCCTTATGTTCAGCAGGGAATTCAATCTCTCCAAGGGTTCATGGCACAGTCTGGTTATATTGGTGTCTGGCTGTTTCATTTTTTGGAAAGGGTGTTGATTCCAACAGGACTTCACCATTTTATTTATACACCTTTTGAGTTTGGTCCAGCGGCTGTAAATGGAGGGTTAAAACCATATTGGATTGCTCACTTAAATGAATTTGCGACCTCAACCTCCGATTTGAAGGATCTTTATCCATACGGATTTTTACTGCATGGAAATATTAAGATGTTCGGATGTTTAGGGATAGCTCTAGCGATGTATTTTTCTACCCCGAAAGAAAACAGAAAAAAGGTTTTGGCATTGGTATTACCCGCCACATTAACAGCGGTATTTGCCGGAATTACAGAACCACTTGAATTTACATTCCTATTTCTTGCGCCTTATTTATTTGTCATACATGCACTTCTTGGAGCAACCATGGTGACAATCATGAATATGTTTGGTGTTGTCGGAATGATGGGTTCCGGGCTTATTGAAATAGCTGCTTTGAACTGGATTCCGCTCTCTTCAAATCATGGAGGGATTTATCTGATCCAAGCCACAATTGGATGTCTATTTACAGCATTGTATTTTGTCATATTTAGATGGGTGATTGTGAAATTTGATATTCCATTACCAGGACGAAAACATGAGGAGGAGACGAGGCTATATACAAAACAAGATTATGAGAATGCTAATAAAAAGGATCATAACAAAAAGGAAGTGCCCGTTTATGCGTCTGAGTACGAAGAGAAAGCCGTTTATTTCTTAGAAGGCCTTGGCGGTAAAGAAAACATTAAAGATGTAACAAACTGTGCCACGCGTCTGCGTATTACAGTGATTGACCCTAGCTTGGTGAAAGATAGAGAATACTTTACAAAAAATAAACTGGCACATGGAATGGCTAAGAGTGGTCAAAGCATTCAAATCATCGTTGGCTTAAGTGTACCGCAAGTGAGAGAGTCCTTTGAAACAAAACTTTCATTAGATTGAAAAAGGAGCTGGATATCATGAAAACATTTAATATTACGATCGCTGGAGGCGGAAGTACATTTACACCGGGAATCATTTTGATGCTGTTAGACTATTTAGATGAGTTCCCAATTCATACAATTAAACTTTATGATAATGATGAAACTAGACAAAATACAATTGCAGATGCTTGTGAGATTATGTTAAAAGAACGAGCGCCAGAAGTTCGACTGCTGGCAAGTACTGACCCAGAAGAAGCCTTTACTCAAGTCGATTTTGTGATGGCACATATCCGTGTCGGCAAATATGCAATGCGTGAATTAGATGAGAAAATTCCATTGAAGCATGGAGTCGTTGGGCAGGAAACATGCGGTCCAGGGGGAATCGCTTACGGTATGCGGTCCATTCCAGGTGTCTTAGAACTTGTCGATTATATGGAAAAATACTCTCCTGAAGCTTGGATGTTGAACTATTCTAACCCTGCAGCAATAGTAGCAGAGGCAACACGTAAGCTAAGGCCGAATGCCAAAATTTTAAACATATGCGATATGCCGATTGGAATTGAAGAATTGATTGCAAAGAATTTAGGCTTATCTTCACGTAAAGAACTGGAAGTAGATTATTATGGTTTGAATCATTTTGGCTGGTGGACAGATATTCGAGATAAAAAAGGAAATAGCTTAATGCCTGAGGTCATTCAGCATGTAAGCCAGCATGGTTATGCAGCAGATGGAACATCTGAACTAGAACAGCAGAAGAGCTGGAACAGCACATTAAAAAAGGCTAAAGATATTCAAGCACTTGATCCAAAAACGGTACCAAATACGTATTTGAAATACTATCTATTTCCAGATGAAGAAGTGGCACATTCAAATATAGAGTTCACACGTGCCAATGAAGTGATGGAGGGACGGGAAGCCTTTGTTTTTAGTGAATGTCAGGCCATCATTGATAAAGGTACTGCAAAGGAAACAAAGCTAGCCATTGATGAGCACGCTTCCTATATCGTTGATTTAGCAAGAGCCATTGCTTTTAATAAAAAGGAACGGATGCTGATGATTGTGGAGAACAATGGCGCAATCAGGAACTTTGACCCAACAGCTATGGTCGAAATTCCTTGTATCGTTGGCAGCAACGGTCCAGAAAAGTTAGTGGTTGGAGAAATTCCTAGATTTCAAAAAAGTCTCATGGAGCAGCAAGTTGGCGTAGAAAAATTAGTAGTAGAAGCATTTGAAGAAGGGTCCTATCAAAAACTATGGCAGGCTATTACATTATCGAAAACGGTGCCGAGTGCTAAAGTAGCAAAAGATATTCTAGATGACTTAATTGTGGCAAATCAAGCCTTTTGGCCAGAGTTAACATAACACGAGAATAAGCAATATGGGCGTTACAATGCTCATATTGCTTATTTGTTTTTTCAATCGATGGATTGTGAAGGAGACGAAAAGCCCCCTTTTTCAAAAAGGGGGTCACATTTCCTTTACTCCGCACTCTCCTCAACCTCACGGCTATCCTCTGTTTCGCCAATATAAATAGGACCGTTTGCGTGGTCGATTCGGATGGGCCATTCGTATGGGACTTGCAGGCGTCGTGCGATGGCTCTCCAAAACTTTGCAGAATCAAATTCTAGTTCTTGAAAGTCTTTGAGCAATTCTTTATAGGAAGATCCGTCAAATTGAATGTACGAGTCTTGAAGACGCATAAAGGCGTAATGTCTCACTTCTAATGCTGCCGCAGCTTCCATTTCTTCTTCCGTTGCTTCACCAATGATTGTTCCTGCGGGTGGAAGCATATCATATACGTTAAATTCCTCTTCTTCTTCGTGTGCTGCATTGTGCTGTTGATCTGACATTTTGTTCACTCCTTCTAGTTTTCATCAAATTTGATTCGTGCTTACCTCTATTATCGGAAGGATATGCGAAATGTGGAATGAAAAAAAGAAGCAGATCCACAAGACTTGCTTTTTCTTCTTGAATCTTTTATGATCAATTACAGATATAAAAGGTCTATAATAGATAGAAAGGAAATCATCTGATGAAATATTCTAAAGCAACCAACTATGCGCTTCATACGATGGTATTTTTAACCCTTGCACCAAAGGGGAAAGCAATTGGCGTTGAGCCTCTCGCCAAGATGCAAGACCTTTCATCCACTTATTTATCCAAAATCTTAACAAAGCTTGTAAAGGCGGGTTTAATTGAATCAACGCCTGGTGCAAAAGGTGGTTACACCATTCTGAAAAAGAAGGAGGACATTTCATTTTTAGACGTCATTCAGGCGGTAGAGGGACAAACCAATTTATTTCGTTGTTCCTTAGAACATGATTCTTTTATGCCTCATGATGGTTGTTTGATTGAACAAGCCATGCAGGATGTTGAAATGAAAATGCAGGAAGCACTAAGTCAAAAGCGGTTAGTTGATATCGCTAGCCAAATTGAGCAGAGAGAAAAAAATCCATTTTTCAAGATGTGATTTTTTTTGAATAAATTATAGATATTAAGAGTCTTTAAAGTCTTGAATAAAAAGGAGAGATTTATATGTTATTAGATTGTGTCATTATTGGAGGCGGACCAGCTGGATTAAGTGCAGCACTTGTTGTGGGGCGAGGTAGAAAACAGGTCATTGTATTCGATGACAAGATGCCAAGAAATCGAGTGACTCAGGAATCACATGGGTTTATTACAAACGATGGGATGACACCGTTTGAGATCAGACAAGCGGGTGAAGCAGATCTTCAAAACTACCCCAATATCCAAATCAAACGAACTAGAATTGTTGAGATACAAAACAATGAGGACAACTTTGCGTTACTGACACAAGAGGGAGAAAGATTTGAAGCGAAGAAAATCATATTGGCAACAGGACTAAAGGATATACTGCCAGAGATGAAGGGGATTCATGAAGTGTATGGAAAGACGTTGTTTAGCTGTCCTTTCTGTGATGGCTGGGAGCTAAAGGACAAGCCGCTTGCTCTCATTGCTGAGAATCCACGCGCCTTGCATATGGCTAAACTTCTTTCCAATTGGACAAAGGATTTGATCGTGTTTACGAATGGACAGCAAGTGTTTGCTGAAGAGGAGAAGGCATTGCTATCAGCACATTTTATCCAAGTCATTGATGTACCGATTATGTCCATTCATCATGAGAATGGGCAAATGCACTCTATTCACCTTGCGAATGGGGAAACGGTGAATAGAGAAGGCGGATTTGTCGCAAGTGAATTCAAACAGTCAGCTCCATTTGCTGAAAAACTAGGCTGTCAAATGACGAAAAATGGCGGTATCGAAACAGATATTCTTGGACGTACAACCGTCAGCGGTGTCTTTGCATGCGGTGACAATTTAGGCGGGCCAGCTCAGCTTGTCCTTGCCGCAGCAGCTGGAAGCCAGGCAGGAATGGGCGTCATTCATGAACTTGTGCAGGAAGAATTTCAACAAAAAACATCTCTATGAAAAGAGATGTTCAGCGATGAGCAGTTTTCCTTTTTGCTAAGACGTGAGCTGTCCATTCAAAAAGTGCGTAGATAACAAAGAAGATCAGGATCCAGCTGCTGGCATCGACCCATACATTGGTGGTATGAATGATGTTCGCCTGATCAAGTCCAGCCTGTATCCACATAGTGATCAATGCGGTGAGGAACACCTGTAAAAACCATTTTTTCAATTGGTCACACCTCCATCTCTTTCTATCATATAAAAAATGACAGTTTATTTCCAATTGTATTTCCATCAATTTCAACGGTAAAATAAGAAATAAAACCAATGGAAGGACATGACATGAGCGATCAAACGAATAGTTTTTTAAAAAGTCATTTTCCTAATCTTGTCCTCACGCCGCCTCTTTTTTATGGGTGGTCTTTTGGACTTCGCTTTGAAGTGGCAGATTGGTCATTAGGAGAAAAATCAGTTGTATTAGAAAAAGCAGGGGATCGTGCTTTGAAAATTGTCAGATATGCTTTTGACCCAGAAGACGATATTCTGTTTGTCACGGATGTCTATACGCAGCATGAACATGAATTAACGAAGCAAAAGCTCCTAGTTTATCAGAAATATGTTCGCCGGCAAGTACGCAATCGATTGCGTCACGAGCTTTTGACCTATGTCAGATCAGATCTAGATGAGCCCCTGACATTGGAGAGGTTTACACTGACTTGCCAGCTGCAAGATATCCGAGTACGCCCACTTCTACAAGCCATATGCCAAGAGGACTTTTATGCACCGAATCAAATTTTGAACGGGAAGCTTGGTTATGAAATTTATCTTATCAATCTCTCAAAACAGATGATTTTCCACTTATATGATGATCGAGGCTGTGATCTTATTGCGGCAGATGCTGAGCGTCTTCGGCCAGTCTATGAGGGCTTGCAGCACTGGCTATTAGACTATGATCGCCCTCAGATGGACCAGCTGTTTACAGAGAAATAAGAAAACCGCACTTTGACAAGTGCGGTTCTGTTTTATGCTTCTACTTTATTGAAGAATTGTGGTAAATATTCTTTGTGTGCTTCTAGCATCTCATCGAGGATGCTTTTTGCAATCGCATCTGATGGGACGAGCGGGTTGATCGTCATTGCGACAAGTGCTGTGTTGTAATCTCCTGTCACGGCTGCTTCAGCGGCAACACGTTCAAAGGATTTAATTTGAGAAATCAGTCCTTTGACTGCGACTGGCATCTCGCCAACAGCGATTGGTTTAGGACCGTCTTTTGTGATGACGCAGTTCAGTTCTACAGCAGAATCATTTGGAATATCACTGATGGCACCATTGTTGATCGTGTTTACAGGCTGAATGTCATGCTTGTCGTTATAAATCGATGCAATCAAGTTACACGCTGCATCACTGTAGTAAGCACCGCCTCTTTTTTCAAGCTGCGGCGGCTTGATATCAAGATCAGGGTCTTTGTAAAGCTCGAATAGGTCATTTTCTAGTGCACGAACGACTTCTGCACGAGTTCCTTCATTCTCAGCTGCTTTCTTTTCTTCAGCCAGCATATCACTTGTTTTGTAGTAGTAGCGGTGATATGGACAAGGAATCACGCCAAGCCCTTTTAAGAAATCAGCATCCCACGGAATGGCTTGAATGTTGTTCATCGACATCGTAGAGTTTGGATCTGCCATGTCTTCGATGACTTGATCCATAATGCTTTTACCATCTAAGAATACGTTGAGTCCGAAGACCATATGGTTTAATCCAGCAAAGCTGACCTCGACTCTGCTTGCGTCGACATCAAGTCCTTTGGCAATGCCCATGCGAATGCCGATTGGCACGTTGCATAAGCCAACGACTTTGCGATGGTTTGAATAGCGAAGAACGGCCTCTGTGACCATACCAGCTGGGTTGGTGAAATTCACAAGCCATGCATCTGGGCATAGTTCTTCAATATCTTTGACAATATCTAGAATCACTGGAATGGTACGAAGTCCTTTGAATAGACCTCCTGGACCATTCGTTTCCTGACCAATGACATCATATTTTAAAGGAATGCGTTCATCCTTCATACGTGCTTCAAGAAGTCCGACACGGAATTGTGTTGTGACGAAATCAGCGCCCGCAAGCGCTTTTCGGCGATCTAATGTTAAATGAACCTCGATTGGAAGTCCTGCTTTTTTCACCATTCGTTTGGCAAGATCTCCGACGATTTCAAGCTTTTCTTTTCCTGCTTCAATATCGACAAGCCAAAGCTCGCTAATCGGAAATTCATCGTACCGTTTAATAAATCCTTCTACAAGCTCTGGCGTATAGCTTGATCCTCCGCCAATTGTGACAACCTTTAATCCTTTTGCCATGTGCTGCACCTCCGAATAATGTAACGCGCAATGTTATAATAGAGAAAAGCCAATTCTTTTGTTTGTACATCTATAGCTTATCGTGAGAGCATCTCGTGCGTAAATGACTTCAGCGTCTTTAGGCAAGGGTGCCCTATTTAGAGATTTGTTACATAAAAGAAACACATTGTGACATGCTGTTGGAGAAAGGGGAAGTCAGATGTTTTCAAGTGAGGTCATTTCCAGCTTTAATGAATTAGAAAGCGCTTTATACCGATATATCATGGAAAACAGTGAAAAGGTCGTGTATATGAGAATTCGGGACTTAGCAGATGCTGCCCATATCTCCACCTCGTCTGTCCTTCGCTTTTGCCGAAAAGTGAATTGTGAAGGTTTTTCAGAGTTTAAAGTGAAACTCAAAATGTATTTAGAATCAGAGCGGACACCTACTTTAAAAAGCACCCAGCACTTTCTATATGAATTTATTGAACGCACACTAAAAGGGGACTTTGAAGGGAAGATTAAAGAGGCAGCAAGGCTCATTGCCGATGCGAAAAATGTGCTGTTTATTGGCACGGGCAGCTCTGGTATTTTGGCGCAGTATGGGGCGAGGTACTTTTCAAGTCTTGAGAAATTTTCATTTTACATCAATGATCCGTTTTTCCCGATGAATATGCAGTATTTAGACAATAGTGTCACCATTGTGCTGTCTGTATCAGGGGAGAACAGTATTACCATCGATCATATTTCGAAGTTAAAAAGAGAAGGAAGCAAAATCATTAGTATTACAAACAATCAGCACTGCACGATTTCACGCATTTCAGATTTAAACATTGCTTATTACGTGACAGACGAACGGGTTCACAGAGCCAATATTACGACACAGACGCCCGTTGTGTATATTTTAGAAGCGATGGCGCGTGATATGTTCGCAATGTTAAAGGAAAAGTAAAAGAGCCGCTGCATGAATCAGCCGCTCTTTTTTTTCTGCCTCATAAAAGAGAGGATGGCAATCCCGGAACAGATGAGCACAAACAAACCGCCCAGCAAATACACAGTCCTCGCTCCGAATGCATCTGCAATCAATCCAACAAAGAAAATAGATAAACCGACAGATACAGAGGAAAGGACGTAATGAGCCGAGTACACCTTTGATAAATCTCGGACTGGCGTTTCCGTTTGAAGAATAGTCTGCTGCGAAACATCCCGAATTTGATAGGCAGGCCCCATTAAAATACAAAGCAACAAAGCAAGCCACGGCAGGCTGTTCAGTGAGTAGACAATGGTCAACACCGCATAAATGAATGAACCAGCTGCCATAAAGAGAAGAAGCTGCTTTTGAATGAACCGGCTTATCCACGCCGCCAAGAGCCCGCCTAGAATGGCGCCGGTATAATAGGCGGCATTGATAAACCCCCACCAATCCTCACTTTTGTTTAAATCTTGTGTGACAAAGGCAAGCGTAATCGCCCCGATCCACACAGCGCCTGCTATATTTTCACACACATCCATAAAGGTCAGGGTACGAATTGTTTTGTTTGTCCAAATGATCGTCCAGCCATCCTTGAAACTGTTCATTTTATTTACTTTTCGAACGGGTTCTTCTTGCTGAAGAAGAGGAAATATAGGGAAGAAAAACAAATAAGATAACACTATCATCAAACAAGTGATCCACATTAAATAAAAGGGACCAATGAACAGAACGAGCATTCCAGTAAACGAATAGCCGGCAATTTGAACCGTTTGTTGAAAAATGGAAGCTGTACTGTTTGCTTTCACAAGCTGATTTTCTGGCACAAGCATCGGCATGATGGCCTGTAATAAAGGACTAATGAATCCGCCTGTGATGGAAATGAGAATGAGTGCAACAAATAGCCAAACCATATGCTGCTGAAAGAAATGAAATTGGGCTGTAAAGACAATGAGCATCCCAAGACGTAAAAGCGGGACCCATTTCAACAGCCGGCCTGCTTGAAAGTGATCTGCCAACACAGGAGAGAGGAGCCCAGCTAATAGCTGGCACAGCGTTCTTATTAACGGAAATAAAGCCGCATACGCAACAGATTGTGTATCTTGATAGATCACAAATGTGATCGTCATGACAAATAGAATATCACTTAGCATGAGAAGGCTTTTACTGCCTGTATAACACCAAAACTGATTTCCCATATCCAACCGGCTCCTTTCCAAAAACAAGTTCAGTATAGCATGGTGAAGAAGGACCCACATGCTTTTCATTGAAAAATACATCTTAAGGATGAGAGGATTGTGATAAGCTAAATGAAAGACATCGTAAGGAAAGGGGTTCAAATCAATGAAAGTACTGCCAGCACATGAATTCTTGAATCAGCACGGCATCCCATATGAGATCAAAACATTTTCTTCCGAAACAGAGAAGGGAGCCGCAAATGTAGCAGCTGCCCTTGGTTTTCGTGAAAGACAAATGATTAAGACATTGATTTTTGAAACAGGGGAAGGGGAGCAGCTGCTTGTGATGGTTGGCGCAGACCAGCATATTAAGTCAGGGAAACTAAAGAAAGCGGCTGGCTCCCGCAATATTAAAATGGCATCACCAGAGAAGGTTCTAGAAGTGACAGGCTACCGAATTGGTTCAATACCGCCGTTTTGCTGGCAGCCAGAAGGTTTCCGCACCATCATCGAAGCTTCGCTATTAGAGGAAGAAATATTAGGTGTTGGAGCAGGTGAATGGGGAAATGAAATACTGATCACACCAGAACAATTAGTGAAAGCCTCAAAGGCTGTACCGTATGACATCGTGCAGCCAGCAGAATAGAAAAAAGTGCCTGTTTCTCATACAGGCACTTTTTTAATTTGCAGCCGGCTCCTTAAATGGACCGATACCCTTCATTTGCAGGAAGGCATCCACGGTTCTATTTTCTTCAAGGTCATTCGTCCGTTTACAGATCACAACAGGTCTGACGATTTCTATGTCTTCGATATATACTCGCCCAATCTCTTTCCGCTTGAGACTGCCCTGAACCGCATCACGGGGAACAAGCGTGATTCCATAGCCAGCTTTGATCATTTGAATCGCTTCATGAACACCGCTGAATTGTAAATCAACAGTTGGTTTTTTTATTCCTTTCGAGGTGAACAGGGAAAAGAGCTTATCTCTTGTGGAGCTGCCTTCTTCACGCATCAAAAAAGGCTCTAGACTCAGGCGCTCTAGCGGAACGGTTTTTCCGTTCAACGGATGGTCTGCTGGCACAATAAAATCATAGCTTAAATTCGTCAAATGAGAGGTAATGATCTCCTCATGATGCAAATCTTCAATTACAGCGATGGCGACATCTGATTTGTATTGAAGCAGGCTCTCTATCACTTGAGCGGAGTTTCCGCTTTTTAATTCAATTTCTATCTGTGGAGCTGACGTTTTAAATGCAGCCAGCCAATCAGGCAGTAAAAAGTTGAGTGGTACGTAGGTAGAAGCGATGCGGAGGCGCCCCTTCTTCCCGTTTTGTAATAGCGTGATCTGATATTCTACTTCCTTTTCAGCCTCAAACACTTGCCGGGCATAAGGTTGCAACATCTTTCCCATTTCTGTGAGTGCAATGCCTCGGCCGTTTCGTTTAAAAAGGCGAAATCCGATCTCTCGTTCAATGCTTCTAAGCTGAGCCGTCACAGCTGGCTGTGTTAAAGATAGTGCATCTGCAGTTTGTGTGACGCTTTTTGTCTCTGCGACCTTTGCAAAAATCCGAAGGGCATGTAAATTCAACTTTGCACCACCTATCAATTATTTTGATAAAACAATCAAAAACATTCATTAGATTTATTATAAGGCATCCCTTATCGTAAAGGTAGCGAAGGGGGAAGAAAAAATGGATCGTCGTCAAAAGCAAGTTGTGTCAATATCGCTCATCACAGCATTTGCACTTATTGGGGATTCAATGCTCTATATTGTTCTCCCGGTCTATTGGAAAGAGATTGGTTTATCATCCATTTGGGAGGTCGGGTTACTGCTGTCCATTAACCGATTCATTCGTATCCCGCTAGCACCTGTCGTATGGTGGCTCTATCGATATATCCCAATGAAGACAGGCGTATTGATCGCGATTTTGATCGCGTCAGTGACCACGATATTATATGGGATGAGCGGCTTTTGGCTGCTATTGATCTGCCGCTGCGCATGGGGGCTTGCTTGGACATTACTCCGTATGAGCGGGATGAGGGTTTTGGCTGAAATGGACGAAGGCACACAAGGACATTTGACGGGGCTTTATAATGGGCTTTACCGGCTCGGCAGTTTATTTGGCATGTTATGTGGCGGAATCTTTGCCAGCTTGATCGGCTTCCAGTCCATGACGCTAGTCTTTGGTTTACTCACATTGATGGGGTGCATTTTTTATGTATCGTTGGATGAAATTGAAAAGAGAGAAGGCATGCAGGTGTATCAGGGCATCAAACAGAAGTGGTTTACACGAGATGTGGTTAAAGTACTGATAACAGGCATGCTGATCGCACTGATCATCCAAGGTTTATTCGCATCCACGCTGAGTCATGTCATTGAAGCAAAGATCGACCAAAATCAATTGACTCTGTTTGGCTTTGTCATCGGAGCTTCGGCATTAAGCGGTGTGATTCAAGCAATCAGGTGGGGATGGGAACCCTTTGTCGCACCGAGAACGGGTAAATGGTTTGATCGGCTTGTGATGAAGGAACGAATGCTATGCTGGATGTTTCTTTCATTTGGAGGGCTCAGTTTTCTTGGGGTCATGCTGAAGGTAAGCGGCTGGTTCCTATTGATGCTGCTTTTGCTTCAGCTGCTGGCAACGATTGTCACAACCTTCACCGATACACTTGCCTTTCAAAAAGCCTCTGCTCAAACAGATAAGAACCGCTTTCTCGCCAGCTATTCTTTTGTTCAAGATATGGGGGCTGCTTTAGGACCTTTGTGTGGGTATACATTGATTCAGTTTTTCGGAACAAACAGCGTTTTTTGGCTGATGCTCGTCATAAGCTTCATGCTTGTCAGCATGTGGGTAAGAGGCGGGCAGCATGTTTCTTCTAGTGCAGCGTAAAAAAATAAAGCGCTATATAAAAAACTGCCTCATGCAGCTGATCGCAGGAGGCAGTCATATTCTCTTATTCTAAGTCTGAATCGTAGGCTTTTTGCGTGAGCTGGCTGACAACCTCTTTTAACCCATTTGGTTTATGGAATTCAACAGGTGTGCTTCCTTTTTCAAAGACGATTTGGTCTGCTTCAACGAGCACGACATATCGATTGTTGACCTTTGCAATATGGATCGAGTGGCCAAAGTCGGCTAAAAGTCCTTTGATTTCTGTTTCACCTAGACGCATTTTCATTGTGATGTCAGGGGTTTGTTCCACAATGTGAGAAGCTGCTAGTGTGACCTGTTCTGTATCGAGTGTTTCTCTAATTTCTCGCTTTTCACTCGCTTCCCATATTTCAAGATCCTCTTCGAACTGCTTTAATTCTTCACTTTCATCCTGTAATGTTTCAAATACTTGTTCCTGCACCATGTTCATGACCTGGGATTTCATGATTTCAGGCATAGATTCTCCGTATTCGACGAATTTCAGAAAGTCCTCAAAATAACGAGCGTGTGAGGATTGGTGAATTTTCACTTCAGCTTCCTCTGTCATGCCCTCTTCTGGCATAAACGGGTATTGAATCGATTTCATATTTTTTGTCGTAATCGCCATTTCTACTTTTTTGATCAAGGTAGATGTATCAGCGATAGAAGCGACTTTCTGTTCAAAATCGCATTTCATAATAAAGACAAAGGAGTCATCGAAGTACTTTTTAGGAACGGCAGACGCAACTAAAAAAACGCCGCCTCTGACAGCACTTGTATCTAAATATGTGCGAACAAACTGTTCACTGCATTCATTAAATACTTCTTTTGTATCGGCAAATCTCGTCTGATGAAATAAATTGTAGTTTGGATTTGAATCTAGTTCATGACCAGGTTCGACAATGAATCGGCCAATTTTGGTTGGTACTTGTTCAGATTTAGGGTGTCTGTCCACTTTTCGTTTGGCGATTTTTTTTAGCTCACCATCTAAAAAGTCCTTCAGCTCACTTTGTTCAAATTCCTCTTGATCTAATGTTTGATAATGCTTAAACCGTTTATTTGCTTGTTCATCTTTGCCTTCGATTTCTACGACAAAGAATGATAGAAAACGTATCGTAAAATCCATTGATTGGTCACCACTTTTTCTTCTTCGGATATGTTGAGTATAGAAAAAGGAGTGAAAATCGTCAACGAATGGAGAAATATCGTGTCATTATTTCCCGAGAAATGTTTAGTGAAAAACACTTGATAATAATTATCATTCTTGATAGAATGATAAAAGAAAAGAAGGAACCTGCCAGTTCCTTCATCTCAGAAAAACCACTTATTTTGTTTCAAATGTTTCGCAATCAGTTTCAGCATTGCGAGTCACATCAGTCATTGTGTTTTTACCAATTTTAATGGTAGAAGCCGTACAGCTGTTATCAGCCCAAAAACGGCAAGAGTTCACTTCACAAAGTACGTTTTGTGCCATGGGAATTCACCTCCGTGATTCATATTGAGAATGAAGCAAGCTGCCACTTGAATTCATTTCATCTAGTAGTCTCTTAATAAAAAGAGGCTATTTGTGCTGTTGATGCACATGTTTATCATACCATCTACCCTGATAATATACAATTTAAACTTTGAAAGAGCGAGAATACAAATCTCGCTCTTTTTTATTTGTAAAAATAGTTAAATGCTAGGTGGCACCCTCTCTCATTTCGACATATGAATAGAGTAGATTCAAAACCTGATGTCGGACAAAGTATGAGGGTACATGTACTGATTTTCCGCATAAAGATAAGGTTTTCAATCAAAAATTTTCATAGAGAGATGAGGGGAGAAGATGAAAGCAGTCATTCTCTGCGGAGGAAAGGGAACGAGAATGAGTGAGGTCACACAAGCGCTTCCTAAACCACTTGCTATGATCGGAGATCGGCCTATTCTATGGCATATTATGAAAATCTATCAGTATTACGGAGTAGATGAGTTTATCTTATTGCTTGGATATAAAGGAGAGAAGATCAAAGAGTATTTCCTGAACTATGACTGGCGGCATCACAGCATGAAGCTGGATATGGCGACAGGGGACATGAAGCTCTTAGGAAAGTCAGAGAACTGGAAAATCACCTTTTTAGATACGGGTGAGAATACGATGACAGGCGGACGGTTAAAGCAGACACAGGACTACATTGGGGATGAGACATTCATGATGACGTATGGTGATGGACTTGCCAATATTAATATGTTTCATCTGCTGAAGCGTCATCAGGAGCTTGGGGCAGCTGCGACTGTCACAGGAATTGAAAAGAAGTCACAGTATGGGACGTTGAAGGTAAATAACGGGATGGCACAATCCTTCTCTGAGAAGACAGACAGTATCGGGATGATCAATGGAGGATTTTTTGTGTTGTCTCCAAAGGTATTTGACTATTTGACTGACGATGACCAATGTGTGTTTGAAGCGGAACCTCTTCAAAATTTGGCGAATGATGGAGAGCTTGCGGTTTATGAGCATCACGGATTTTGGACAGCGATCGATACGTACAAGAACCTGAAGGAAATCAATGGCATGTGGATAAATGGAAAACAACCATGGAAGGTTTGGTGACGGCATGAGCGGATTTTGGAATGGGAAAAAAGTATTTGTGACTGGATGTACAGGACTATTGGGAAGCTATCTCGTCAAGGAATTGATTAATCAAGGGGCAAACGTAACTGGACTTGTGCGTGATCAGGTGCCAAGGTCGAATTTATATCAAGGCAGTCAATTTGAAAAGATGAATGTGGTGCAAGGTGCACTAGAGGATATGCAAACGATTGAACGTGCGTTAGGAGAATATGAAATTGATACTGTCTTCCATTTGGCGGCGCAGGCCATTGTTGGGGTTGCAAATAGACACCCTGTTTCTACATTTGAAGCGAATATTTTAGGGACATGGAATGTGCTGGAGGCTTGCAGAAGACAGCCGCTGATCAAACGAGTTATCGTGGCATCAAGTGATAAAGCATACGGCGATCAGGAGCAGCTTCCATACGATGAAGACATGCCGCTAAATGGGAAACATCCGTACGACGTATCAAAGAGCTGTGCAGATTTAATTTCTCACACGTATTACAACACATATGGTCTTCCAGTTTGTATTACACGCTGCGGCAATTTATATGGAGGCGGGGATTTAAATTTCAACAGAATCATTCCGCAAACCATCCAGCTTGTGCTGGAAGGAGAAGCGCCTGAAATTAGAAGTGATGGGACTTTTATTCGTGATTATTTCTACATTGAAGATGCGGTTAAGGCTTATTTGCTGCTAGCTGAGAAGATGGAGGAAAAAGGGCTCGCTGGAGAAGCATTTAACTTTAGTAATGAAATTCAGCTGACGGTGCTTGAACTCGTGGATAAGATTTTAAAGGCAATGGGCAGTGAACTGAAGCCGCGTATTTTAAACCAAGGAACGCATGAGATAAAGCATCAATATTTGTCGGCAGAAAAGGCGAGAAAGCTGCTTGATTGGAAGCCCGACTACTCCATTGATGAAGGGTTAGAGAAGACGATTGAATGGTACCGTGAATTCTTTCAAAAATAGAGGTGTAAGTAGATGAACAGCATATATTGTACGGTTCTATCAAGTGGAAGGCTTTATCAAGCCATTGCGTTTTTCTTATCATTGAAGCAAGTAGAAGATGATGCTGTCATCAAGACGTTATGTATGGATGATGCTGCATTTGATCTGCTTCATCAAATGAATTTTCCTCATGTCGATCTCGTTCATGTACGGGAGCTCGAAACCCCGGAGCTGCTGGAGAAAAAAGAGGAACGGGATGCCTCTGAATATTGCTGGACGTTAAAGCCGATGTGGATTGAGTGGTTATTTGAACAGGAGCAGGCAGAGGGCGTAACCTACCTTGATGCGGATTTGTTCTTTTATGAGAGCCCGCAAGTGATTTTTCAACATCAGCCGGATGCCTCTGTTTTACTTTCGAGAGGGGATATTGTGATTCCGAGCTTCGATCCTGAGGAAGTGAAGATGCTTCAGAAGCTTTTAGGCCGCTATAACTCAGGCTTCCTGCATTTTAAAGGAGATGAAGCTGGCCGAAAATGCCTCAGTTGGTGGAAGGAAGAATGCTTGAAGGAATGCAAAAATGCGCCGGGCGAAGGCAAGTTTGGCGATCAAGGATATCTCGATCATATGCCGAAGCTGTTTGAAAAAGTGGAAGATATTCAAACAAAAGGCGTGAATATTGGTCATTGGAACTATGGGCAGCATTCTTATCGGGAAGAAAATGGACGGATTTTGCTGGAGGATGGGCATCCGCTCATTTGCTATCATTTCAGCGGCTTTCGCATCGCGAGCAAAGATGAGATGCAGCAAATTCATGAGAAGGGGAGAGATGATCTGCCGTTTTTCCAAGAAGCCTATCGAAACGTGCTGCGCCATGTGATTGAATCTGTTGAGCAGGTCGATCCGCTGTTTAACGGCTATGCCAAATTGGAGGAGGATGACGCATGAATGAGAAGCCAAAGGTAAGCGTCATTATTCCGAGCTATAACGCTAAGGAGCGTTTAGAAGGGAGTCTTTTTTCCTTAACGCTTCAGGATACGGATATTCCGTTTGAGGTCATTGTCGCCGATAATGGGTCAACGGACGGCACGATGGAAATGCTGGAGAACATTGAGGTGAATTTCCCATTTAAAAAGGTACGTATTCCTGTGAATCAAGGGATTGCCAAGGGTCGCAATCATGCCATTCGCGAGGCGGAGGGAGACCTGCTGATCTTCCATGACAGCGATATGCTGGCAGAGCCGCAATTTATTCAAAAGCATGCGGAGGCACATGCTGATCAAGAGGACCTTGTCATTTGTGGTGTATGCTGGAAGCGGATTTATCGTTATTTTTACGAAGCATTTGATAAGGATCATATCAAGCGATTGAAAAAACAAGGCTTGTATGAGCGGAAAATGAAAGATAAAACGCCTCTTTTATCCATGCAAGAAGTGGAGAATGGTGCATTTCTAGAGAAAAGCTTTGATTTGCAGTCTGAGTTTATTGATATTCTCAAAGACATTTTGCGCACGTACAATTATGATTTAGGCTCTTATGAGCTGCCGTGGCGATTTTTTATTACGAATAACTCCTCTGTCAAACGCAAGCATGTCATCGCGCTCGGGATGTTTGATGAACATATCGTTCGGTACGGGTTTGAAGATTATGATTTAGGCATTCGTCTGCATCAGCTTGGTCTCTCCTTTGAATTGCGAGAGGATATCATGAGCGTGCATCAGGAACATCCAAGTAATTTAACTTCATTTGATGACATCAAATATAACATTTTGTATATGTGCGAGAAGTACAACAATATTGATGCCATAGATGTCCATCTGGCTTTCTCTGGTCCGTTTTCACACACCGTCACAAATGACATTGTAAAAGAGGTTCGGCAGCTGCGTGAAAATCCAGTATTCGATGGTCTGCTCTCTTATTTTTTAGAGCTGCTTCATTTGATCACAGAGCGGAATGTGGGCGTCAAACGCGATAATAAAGATCAGCTAACCGCTAGACATGTCCCTTTGAAAAAGCTGTCAGAGGCAGCGCAGCTTGCACGGCACGAATATGGCTGCACAGTGCTTGTAGAAGCCATTCAAGGGCTGACGAAAGAGCTATTACGCGTTGATTTGTTTCAAGTGGATGTGTTGTAGATGGCGTCTTATCATTTTACAACCATTGTGTCGAATACCCATGTTTTTAAGCTTTTGGCGCTCATTCATTCGCTTGAACAAACCGCTCATTCATTCAAGCTGTCGGTTTTATGTGCAGACCCTTTGGCTTACAAGGTGTTAAGTGAATTTCCTCATCCGCACGTTCAATATGAACAACTTGAAGATATTGAAGATGCCAAGCTGCGAAAGGCAAAGGGTGATCGGACGTTCCATGAGTATTGCTGGACGTTAAAGCCAGCTTTCCTGCTCAAAATCTTTGAATCCTCAGAAGCAGATTATCTCGCCCATTTGGATACGGATTTGTATTTTTATCATGATCCAGAGGCGATTTTTGCTGAGAATCCCCTTGCTCATTTATTTTTGACGGATCATATGAATTCTGAGCGGTTCTATCACTTTTATGAGTTGTCCGGCCGCTTTAATACTGGATTTGTCGGCTGCCGCAACACAGACGTTGCCAAACAGGCGATCACACAATGGAAGGAAAACTGTCTTGCACACTGTACAGTCGAAATGGATACAAAAAATAAGACGTACGGAGATCAGCGGTATGTTGAAAGATGGATCGATGATTTTGAAGGGGTCCATGTCGTGACCTCTAAAGGAGCCAATGCCGCGATTTGGAATATTGAAAACTACAAGCTTTCCGTTGTAAAAGGGGATATGTATCTCGACGAATGTCCACTCTTGTTCTATCATTTTTCTGCCTTTACGATCATTGATGAGAATACCTTTAATCTGAATTGGTATTACTATATGACAGAACAAAATTTAGTGGATCATCTCTATATTCCGTATGCTGATTTAATTCATCAAAAAATTAAACAGGTGCAAAAGGTCTTTCCAGAATTTCAGCAAGGGTTTATTGCAAAGAAGCACGTTCCTGATACGCATTTTTATGAGATATGAAAAAACCGCTCAATCACTGAGCGGTTTTTTCCTTTTTATGATTCATTCCATTTGGAGATGGTTTGATCACTAGGTAGTAAGAAGGCCAGGATGCCTAAAATCGGTAAAAAAGCGACTCCGATCATGGTAGGTGTTAAACCGAAGGCATCAATGAATGAGCCTAGAGCGACCGATCCGATTGCACCCATACCAAACGCAAGCCCAACCGTTAAACCAGACATTGTGCCAATTTTCCCGGGAAATAGTTCTTGAGCATAAACGACTGTGACAGAGAAGCTTGATGTCAGAATAACCCCAATTAATCCAAGTAAAACATAAGCAAAAACAGGTCCGGCAAATGGCAGCAGCAAGGCAAGTGGAAAGGATGCCAATAAGGAAATTAAAATCACAGTTTTCTTGCCGAAGCGGTCTGCAAGCGGCCCGCCTAAAAATGTCCCAATTGCACCTAGAATGAGAAATAAGAAAATATAAGTCTGTGATTCTTTAATCGTCAATCCATATCGTTCAATCGCATAAAACGCATAGAAATTCGATATCGCATTTCCATACCAAGAGCGGGCAAAGATGAGAAAGACGATAATGCCAAGTGCTGTGAGTGCTGACTTGCGGTGAAGTTCGGATCTTGCAGCTTTTGCTGGAGCTTTTTTCGCTTGAGCGCGAATGGTTTGAAGTCTTCCTGCGTACCATCTTGAAATATAAAGAAGGAAACCGACAGCCATCATTCCAACAATCGTAAACCAAGCCACGCCTGACTGACCGAGAGGGACGAGCATTAATGCAGCGATCAGCGGAGCAAAGGCTTGACCTGTATTTCCGCCTACTTGATAGATGGACTGTGCAAGTCCTCGTCTTGGACCAGCTGCCATATTGGCAACACGAGAGCCCTCTGGATGGAAAATGGCAGAGCCGAGTCCGATAAAGACAACGCAAAGCAATATGGTGGCAAAGGAAGGCGCAAATGCAAGCCCGAATATACCGACAGCACTAGAAAATAAAGCAATCGGGAGTGCATAAGGCATCGGCCTTTTATCTGTGTACCACCCAATAGCGGGCTGCATCACAGAGGAGACCATATTTAATGTAAAGGCAATCAGCCCTAATTGTGTAAAGGTCAGCCCCATTGAGCGTTCTAAAATAGGGAACATCGCAGGAATAACGGCTTGCAAAGTGTCATTGAGCATATGACAAATGCCAATAATCAATAAAATGGGATAAACCGTTGATCCAGTGACAGAATGTTGAGGTTTATCCTTTGTACGAGCAGCAATAGCCAATGAGACTTCCTCCTTTCATTCAACTGTTTTCAATTTTGCATTCTTCTCATTTTATTCATAAGGTGAACTATAAAACAATAGCAAATTGTCATGATTTAGAAAAAAGAGACACAAGTGCTTGTGTCTCTAAACGGTTACTTATAAAAAGATGCGATGACAGGCTTCATTTTTTGAATGACGAGTCCACTACCGCCGCGGTTTTTTACATCTTCAATCATACCGACGAGGACGTAATCTTCTTTTTTAGGATTAAATGCAAGTAAAAATCCATTTTCAGAACCGTCTGTTGCTCCTTGCTTGCTCTTCAGTTCTGCCGTTCCTGTTTTAGCGGCGATATCAGCTCCTTCAATTTGTAAGGAGTGAGCTGTACCGTTTGGACTCGTCACGACCTGAGTGAGCGCGTCTTTTACTGTATTTGCCGAGTCTTCTTTGATGATTTGTTTTGATGCTGCTGTTTTCTCATCTTGAACGACTCGAGGGTAGACAAGCTTGCCTCCAGTTGCAAATGGAGAATAGGCATGTACTTGTTCAATCGGTGACATGAGTAATTCGCCTTGACCGTATGCTGAGTCAGCAAGTAAGATGTCCGATTGAATGCCGTCGTTCGATACTTGTGCTGGTTTCATTGTAAATGGCATATGCAAATCTTCGCCAAATCCAAATGTCTTCACTTTTTTCTCATAGGTGTCTTTGCCAATTTCCAGTGCTTCTTGTCCGAAGTAAATATTATCTGAGTACACGAGGGCATCAACCATATTTACGTTTTCTTTATCGTGAACCCGTGTAATTCGATAATTGCCCCAAGATTGATTCTTTTGCCATTTCAATCCATGGATGGTGCGTACTTTATTAGGCTTTGTGACACCTGTTTCCAGCCCGATGGCTGCTGTAATGGTTTTGAATGTAGACCCTGGTGCATACCGGCTCGCATACCGGGCTTGGAATGGGAGATCTGGGTTTTCACTGTATGCCTGATATTGCTTAGGTGTGATCCCGTTTGTCATGAGATTGACATCATAGGAAGGAGAGCTGACAAGCGCTAATAGATCCCCTGATGATGGATTCATGATGGTGACGGCCCCTTTTTCACCTTTCAGCTGTTTATAGGCTTTTTTCTGTAAAGAGGCATCAATGGTCAGCTTCACTGTTTTTCCATCTTGTCGATCTGACTTTTGCAATGTTTCTTCAATGCCTGTTTCATCATGGACGATCAAAATGCTTCCGCCATCTTGTCCGCGTAAATTTTTGTCAAATGCGAATTCAAGGCCGGTTTTGCCGATGATTTGATCTGCTTTTAATGCCGGATTTCTTTTGATATCATCTGCATTTGCTTTCCCGACATAGCCGGTGAGATGGGCGGCGGCTTCGTTATAAGGATAGTAACGCATTTCCTTTGATTGATAGGTGACGCCTTTTATATCCTTTGGAATCGGCTTCTGTTCTAACATTGATTTGAGCGGGACAAACGTGTCGTCTGTGACCCATGCTTGTTTTAGCTGATTGTCGATTAGTTCCTCATCTATATCAAATGCCTTGCTGATTTTTTTGATATTGCGTTCTTTTTCTTCCCCTGTGCCAAGCTTTCCTGGGATGATCCCAAGTGCGCTTCCACCAGTTGTTTCTGCTAGGGTTCGCCCTTTTCGGTCGACGATATTTCCGCGGACAGCAGGGTCTGATTTGACTTTGATGGTATCTCCCTTCTCCATTTGCGGGAAGATGAGATTTGGCTTCCAGTCCACTTTCCATTTGTCATCTTCTTCTGAGAGAACGCCCTTGTAAGAAAGCTTGTGCAGCTTGCCAAATGACGTTTTCATTGTTACATCATAGGAAAATTGATACCCATTTCCTTTGTCCTGTTTTTCGACGTTAAGCTTTGATATGTTCAGATCATGAGCACCAATTCCGTTGAAGATATTGTCGTATTTTTCGGCTAATTGTTTTTTTGAGAAGTCATTGGCTTTCAAAGACGCACTTGTCACCTCATCAGCCAGCTTTGTAAAGTCTTTCTTCTCCAATTGTTTTGTAAAGGATTGAGCCGCTTTTAAAGCCTCTTTTTCTTTTGAGAAAAGAGAATCTTTTAAGAAAAAGAAAGCAGCAGCAACTACGATGATACTAAGAATGGGAATGATGACTTTTTTCTGTTTCCAAATTGATTTTCGTTGATCTGTATACAATGAAAACACCTCAATTTTTGATTAGATCTTCTATATTTTACAGTGATTGCACATGATTTGTATAGTTTATCCTATGAAAATAGACCAAGGCACGATGTCATGGTTTTGGGAAAGGGATGAAAATGATAGCTTGTTTCTATGAAAGATATCTTCATTTTTTCTTATGATTTAAAGGATTTCTTAAGAGATCATCGAATGTGGAAAATAGAAAAATATACAAGCGCTTTCAATAGGGGGGAATTGTTATCGTTTATAAAAAGGTGAATGTGATTGGACTTGTTCTTGGACCGGCACTCTTCTTGCTCATTCTTTTTCTCATACCTGAAAATGAATTGACCTATGCTGCGAGGGTAGTCTTGGGCATTACCGCTTGGACGGCTACATGGTGGGTGACAGAAGCACTGCCCATCCCTGCAACATCTTTATTGCCCATCATCTTACTGCCGACACTTGGCGGGCTTTCGATGGAACAAACATCAAGAGCTTATGGAGATCCGATCGTTTTTATGTACATGGGAGGATTTATGATCGCAATTGCCATTGAAAAATGGAATCTGCATAGAAGAATGGCCTTACACATTTTAAGGGTGATTGGCACACGAAGTGACCGCATTGTATTAGGAGTCATGATCGCGACTGCTTTTTTATCTATGTGGATTTCAAATGCAGCGACAGCCCTGATGATGCTCCCGGTGGCACTGGCTGTGATTAAAGAGGTCAAGGCTAATGATATCTTAGCTGGTCCATCTCTTGAGCGATTCAGTAAAAGCATTTTATTGTCGGTTGCGTATTCAGCGTCAATTGGTGGTCTGGCAACACTTGTCGGATCTGTGCCAAATGCTGTGTTTGCTGCGATGTCAAAAAAGCTATTAGATCGGGAAATTATGTTTTTTGAATGGTTTTTGTTTGGCTTTCCTGTTGCGATGATTCTGCTCATTCTCTTATTTCTGTATTTGACCAAGGTACAGTTCAAGGTAGAGCACACAGGTGAAATGAGTGTAACGTTCATACGGGAGGGATTAGAGAATTTAGGGAAAATGAAACAAGAGGAGAAATGGGTGTTTGCTGTTTTCCTCATGACGGCGTTTTTGTGGATTTTTAAACTCTTTTTGTTTGGAGGAGCCGCCGTATCCGATACATCCATCGCCATTTTTGGTGCCATGCTATTATTTCTCATTCCAGCAACAAACGGTGAGAGAATATTAGAATGGCAGGATATGAAACAGCTGCCGTGGGGGCTGTTGCTTTTGTTTGGAGGTGGGCTTTCGCTCGCTACGGGCTTTGCAGAAACCAATTTAACAGGGTGGATCGGGGAAAATCTACAGCATTTAAATGGCCTTTCTTATCTCATGCTATTGATCATTTTAACGGGAGCGATTTTGTTTATGACGGAGATTATGTCAAATACAGCTGTTGCCAATATGATCATTCCGATTACGGTAGGGCTTGGGCTTGCGATTGGTATCGAGCCCTATGGGTTAATGGCTGCGGCTGCTTTGGCTTCTTCTTGTGCGTTTATGCTGCCGATTTCCACACCGCCAAATGCCGCTGTTTTTAGTGCAGACGTGCTGAAAATATCAGATATGGTCAAGGCGGGCTTTTGGTTAAATATCATGAGTATTGTGGTGATTGTCCTTGCGGTGTATTTCTGGCTCCCGGCTGTGCTTAAAAGCTGAGCGGGTTACGAAGGTGGCTTTGATCGAATCGAGACCGTCGGTGTTTTTGTTTCTTTTGGCTTTGGTTGTGGTGTTGATTTTTTGATGTGAGTGTCCTTTGGCGTGTAATAGGTTGCCCCAATATTGAGTTTGCCTTGAAGCTGGTCAATGGAAAGCTCACCAAACTCCAAATGGTAATCAATTTTGTCCACATGCAGGGATTCAATATGAATGTGTGTATCCTCTGAGACAGGGGAAGCTGGTGCAGACATTTTTTGCTCAAGAGCGGTGAGCCTTTTTTCCAGCTCACTGACAGAGGAGGATGGACTGGATTCAGTTTTTTTAAAGAGTGATAGAATGAAATGTTTCAAGTAGACCACAACCTTTTCTTCTGCCTTGATCTAGTCTATGGAAAAGCTGTGAGATATATACTTATAGAGATGACAAGAAAGGGGAGAAGCACATGCTGCCTACTCATATACACATTGCCCATATGAAAACGAACTCAATGGGCACAGGATCGTCCATGACGTTTGGTTCGACGTTTGTTTGTAATCATTGCAGTACGATTAAAAGAAACAATGGCTTTGGGGAACAGAATGCTGATGGCGTGATCACGATCCTGCCGATTGAATCGATTGATGATCGTGATCAAATCGACGCCGTGAGTATCAATATTCGTCATCTATGATAATAGCAGTCGCTTTTCCTTCATCTTTTTGCAGCCTGATATAAAGCACACCGTCTTTAAAGGCTGCATTCATTTGGCCAAGAATCATTTCTGGGAGCCGAATTTTTTTTTCAAACGGACCATACTTCCCCTGCTTTTGGCGAAAATCCTGCTCATTAAAAAAGGAAAAACGCTGTCCTTTCACAACCAAATATTCGCCATATGATAACACTTGTACATCTTCCTTTCGGTAGCCAGGCAAATAAATTAAGTACTGAATTTCTGTCGCGGTTTCCACCATGTCGATTGGTGGGAACGACGCATCTGGGCCGCGCTGATCCTGCTGCGTGAACGTAAATGGAGATGGACCATTAGCCATAAAAGGAGATCTTTGCTCATCATCGAAGATCATTTTCCAAAAATCGTCCCCATGCATTTGCTGGGCAATATCCATCCACTGCTTCATTTTTTCGAAGTCCATGTGAAGACCTCCTGTTAACATACTTGATGGGTGCTTGCATATACCTATAAAAAGGAGGTTTATCTGTGGTTCAACCAACTCCGTATATCAATATTAATATTTTCATGTTAAAAATTAATTCCTTTGAAAATGCGTCGGCGGTGAATGTCGGACAAAATTTGTTAGCAGAGTGGCAAAACTCAGATAAAAAAAATCAGGGGTACGGACAAAATTTTGGAGATGCCAGCGGTTTTGTCGGGACAAAAAGCCATGTAGATGATCGAGATCAAGTGGACTCACCTGCCTCTTTTTCACCAACTGCTAAACCCATTCAAAGGAAGTGACGTGTGATGTTATTCTCACCCTCAGTCGTCAATGTCGGTGCTTTTAAAATCAATGCAATGGATCGGGGTGCATCACTGACGCTAGGTCCTTATCAGCAGATCGATTATTTTCTCTCGATGAAAATGAACCAAGGATTTGGAGAGGACAATGGAGATTGTTCACCGCTTGTCATTCCGATTTCAAGCGTGTTAGATCCAGATATGGTGGACTCAAATTCAGCCAAAAACAGCGTGATTTAAGCAAAAAAAAAGAGACCGGGAAACCCCGTGTCTCTTTTCTAATGTGTTTCATTTAGATGACTTTTTCGTCTTGCATAGGTGAAATAAACAACGACACCAATGGCCACCCAGATCAGGAAGGCTCTCCATGTCTCCCATTTCAGTGTAGCAGCCAATATCATACAAATGACCGCACTAATAATGGGAAGGTAAGGTACAAAGGGTACTTTAAAAGCTGTGTTCATATTCGGATGTTTTTTCCGTAGGACGATCACAGCGATAGAGATCACTGTAAAGGCTGCAAGTGTACCTATGCTGACTAAATTCGCTAGCGTAGATAAGTTGACGAATCCAACGATACATGCCGCAACAGCACCTGTGAGCCAAGTGTTAGCAACCGGTGTTTTCGATTTTGGATGAACGTTTGAAAAGATTTTCGGCATGAGTCCATCTCGGCTCATAGCAAAGGTTAAGCGAACTTGAGCATAAACAAGTGCAATTAACACTGTCGTAATCCCAATAATAGCACCTGCGGATATAATGCCCGCCACACTATTCAGGCCAACGACTTGAAGAGCAAATGCGACAGGGTCACTGACATTCAGCTTCGTATAGTGAACCATGCCTGTTAAGACGAATGAAACACCGATGTATAAAATCGTACAAACACCGAGCGCACCGATGATTCCGATTGGCATCGCCTTTTGAGGATTTTTGACTTCTTCAGACGCATTAGCGATTGCATCAAATCCAAGGTAAGCAAAAAAGACAGTCGCCGCTCCAGCAATCACGCCGTGGAAGCCCATTGGCATAAAAGGTGTCCAGTTTTCAGGTTTGACGTAAGCAAAGCCTGAAATGATAAAGAGAAGGACGATGGCAATTTTAATCAGCACAATGATGTTATTCAGCTTCGTGCTTTCCTTGACGCCTCTTGAGACGATAAAGGTGATAAGCAAAATAATGAGTGCGCCTGGAAGATTAAAGACGGCCCCATCAGCGGCTCCAGGTGCAGCTGATAAAGCCTTCGGTATGTGCAGACCGAATCCACTGAGCAGTGATTGGAAATAGGACGACCATCCGCTTGCTACAGCAGAGAGCGCAATGACATATTCAAGCATAAGATCCCAGCCCATTAAGAAGGCGAGAAATTCCCCAAGTGTAGCATAGGAATACGTATAGACGCTTCCTGATACAGGAATGGATGAGGAGAATTCAGCGTAGCAAAAAGCAGCAAGGGCGCATGCGATCGCAGCTAAAATAAAAGATATAATAATCGCGGGTCCCGCATCCTTTGCCGCAGCAACCCCCGTAATCACAAAGATACCAGTCCCGACCACGCAGCCAATGCCAAGCAAGATTAAATCAAACGTATTTAACGATCGGCTGAGCCGCTTCGTTTGACTTTCAAGCATGAGCTGGTCGAGAGACTTTTTTCGAAATAAAGAACTCATGTTGACCTCCTAATGGATAAATCTTTTCGTAAGACGAGTGTTAGTATATGCTGAAATGACAATTTAGTCAATTGGTTGAAGAACGCTTTAAACCACTAAAGTGTTAAACGCCACAATCGAATTTTTGCTAAAAAAGAGACATCCGCCAAGAGATGGAAGGCGGATGTGGTGATAGATAGTTTAGTTTATGTCTGTTCAGCAAATATTTTTTCATTATACAGCACACTTGGATGAGTTGGGTGATGGGCGGCGGAGGCAAGATGATGTGTTTTGGCTTTCTCCAAATCGCCGAGCTGATAATAACAATAGCAAAGCTGAAGGTGAGGATACCACGTTTTATAATGTGTGAGTGTGAAGGCTGCTTCGTTTTCAGGAGCCTTCAGCGCCTGCTCATACCAAAAGATTGCTGCCTGATGTTTATTTTGAATTTTTAGATGATCCCCGATTCGGCAACAAAATTCTGGCCGAGGCTGATCATATAAGAAAGAACGTAATAATGAGGATAAAGCCGCTTCCTCGAAACCTACCGCATAATAGCAGTCGGCTAAATATTGGCATGTGCGAATTTCATCCTCAATCCAGCACTGTTTTGTCGCTAAAAACTCATGATAAAAACGAATTGCTCTGACATGCTGCCTGTTATCTCTTAATTCATTGGCAAAATAAAAGAGATCACGGGGCGTCATGTCCTCTCCCCTTGCCAGCATGTCTTCATAAATTCGCAGGTTGCGCCCTGGTTCACCAGCGGTTGTTTTCTTACGCTTTTGATGTGTGACGGCTATATTGGCTGGTAAGATGTTTCCATACACCTGAAGAAACTCATGAACGGCCCCGTACCACTGAAAGTTCAAGGCACGCTTCACAAGGCGATTTCTTCTATATTTAAAATTCACCTGACCGTCTTCATCGAATCCTACATGATAAAACATCGAGACAGCATCCACAGAAGGATCGAGTGTCTCTTTGAGCTGAAGAAATTTTTGACGGTCTTCTTCAAGCAGAATATCATCTGCATCAAGCCATAAAATATACTCTTTCGTTGCACGTGAGAAAGCGAAATTGCGGGCTTTGGCAAAATGCTGAACCCATTCAAAATCAAGTACCTTGGCTGAAAAGGAGTGAGCAATCTCTTTCGTACGATCTGTTGAGCCTGTATCAACGATGATCATCTCATCGACAATGTCTTGGACAGAGGAAAGGCAGTCCGCTAACACCTCCTCTTCATTTTTCACGATCATACATAAGCTAATGGTTACCATCTTTAGATCACCTCTTCATAGTGTATCGAGCAGCAAAAGGAAACATTCTTTTCAGCTGCGGGTTTTTTAAAACTAGTTTTCTGCAACTGGCTGATTTAAAATAAAGGAAGAATCTATGTAAGGGCTGATAAAAATGAGTTTATTGAATGTTGAAGGATTATATAAAACCTATGGCGAGAAAACGCTGTTTGATCATATTTCTTTTCATATAGAACCAAAGGAACGCATCGGATTGATTGGACCAAACGGAACAGGAAAGTCAACGCTCCTAAAGGTCATTGCAGGACTTGAATCGTTTGAGGAAGGTGACATCACGAAGGCAGGGACACTTGATATCGAATTTCTTGAGCAGGACCCCGAAATGGACGGGGATGAAACGATTCTCGATTACATTTTTTCTGGAACAGCACCCATAATTCAAACGATGAAGGCATATGAACAGGCACTCGCCGATTTAGAGCATGATCCGCAAAATGAGGCAAAACAAGAGGCGCTCATGCGCATGCAAAATCGAATGGATCAGGAAGACGCATGGGATGCGAACCTATCAGCAAAAACGATTTTGACAAAGCTTGGCGTCAAAGATGTGAGCCGCTTTGTTCATGCTTTATCTGGCGGACAGAAAAAGCGTGTCGCGATTGCTAAAAATTTAATTCAGCCCGCAGGATTGCTGATTTTAGATGAGCCAACCAACCACCTCGATAATGCAACGATTGAATGGCTCGAAGGATATTTGAGTCAATACAGCGGTGCTGTCATTCTGGTGACGCATGATCGTTATTTCCTCAACCGGGTGGCCAATCGGATTTACGAATTGAATCAAGGACAGCTTTATACGTATAAAGGAAATTATGAAGTCTTTTTAGAAAAAAGAGCGGAACGAGAAGCAGAAGCTCAGGTAAAAGAAACGAAGCGTCAAAACTTGCTCAGACGCGAGCTTGCATGGCTGAGAAGAGGGGCAAAAGCAAGAACGACGAAGCAGAAAGCACGCATCGGCAGAGCCGAAGAGCTGATGGATCAAAAAGGGCCTGATGCGAAGGGAGAGCTGGATTTCGCCATCGGTTCCCATCGCCTAGGAAAACAAGTCATAGAGGCAGAAGACTTGTCGATTTCCTTTGCTGGCCAGAACCTTGTGGAGCGGTTTACAGACTTAGTCGTGCCGGGCGACCGGATTGGATTTATCGGACCGAATGGAGTCGGAAAAACGACGCTTCTCAACTGTCTTGCGGGTAAAATTGAACCGACTTCAGGACAATTGACAATTGGACAAACCGTTCGTATTGGCTATTACACGCAGGATCACAAGGAAATGGATGAAGAGCTGACGATCATTGAATACATCAAGGAAACAGCTGAGATCGTTAAGACATCTGATGGCGCCATAGTGACAGCAGAGCAAATGCTGGAACGGTTCCTATTCCCAAGATCCATGCAGCGGACGTTTATTCGCAAACTATCAGGGGGAGAACGCCGCAGACTGTATTTACTGAAAGTCTTAATGGAAGAACCGAATGTTCTCTTTCTAGATGAGCCGACGAACGATCTTGATACGGAGACACTTAGCATTTTAGAGGATTATTTAGAACAGTTTCCTGGCGTTGTCATGACCGTATCGCATGATCGTTATTTTTTAGACCGAGTGGTTCACCGTCTGCTTGTCTTTGAAGGAAATGGCCGCGTTTCACACTACCAAGGTGCTTACAGCGATTACATGGAGCAAGAAAAAGAAGCGAAGCGCACAGAGACAAAGCCTGCTGAGAAACAAGTAGAAGCGGCGCCTAAAAAGAGAAAAAAACTTTCTTACAAAGACCAGCTTGAATGGGATGGAATTGAAGACCGGATTCAGGCATTAGAGGAAAAACATCAGCAGCTTGAAGCAAGCATTGCAGAAGCAGGCAGTGATTTTGGGAAAATTCAAGAACTGATGGACGAACAAAAAGCCGTTGCTGAAGAACTAGAACAAGCAATGGACCGCTGGACAGAACTGTCGATCATGATTGAGGAAGTAGAGGGTTAATCTTAATATAATGATTGAAATAAAAAAACCTGCAGAACATTTTGCAGGTTTTTTTTTATTTTCATCAAGACACGAGAGAATCAAGAACCCAAACATTTACGTTTACGTTAAGGTTATAAAGGTGTATAATAAATCATGAATTGATGAGCAGGAGGCACTGGCAATGGAATGGATGAAAATTGATCGAGTGGCGAAAAGAAGCGGACTGACCAAACGGACGATTCGTTTCTATGAAGAGATTGGTTTATTATCAGCACCAAAGCGGACAGAGGGCGGTGTCAGGCTGTACTCAGAGGACGACATGGAAGAACTAGAAAAAGTAATGCAGGCAAAAGAGGTACTCGGCTTTTCTTTACAAGAGCTTCAATCGTTTATGGAAATAGGGAAGCAGTTAGAGCTGAATAAAGAAGGCTATTTGTTGTCGCTTGATCCGAAAGAACGATTAGAAAAACTGTTAGATATTGAGGCGCAGCTGACTGTGCAGCATCAATTGATTACAAAAAAGCTTGAAACGATTCAATCCTTTAAAAAGGATCTTGAAACGATGAAAGATAGAGCGGCTCATGCGATTGAGCAATTACAAAAATAAACACCTCAGTGTGTTTATTTTATTTTGTGAACATATGAAGGAAAGGTTCTGATGGAATGAAGGAAGAAGAAGTGTTAAAACAGCGTACAAGTCTGCTTAGGCAGCCGAAGGCCGTCTGGGCTGTTGCCTTTGCATGTGTGATTTCATTTATGGGGATAGGACTTGTGGACCCGATTTTGCCTGCCATTGCATCACAATTAGATGCATCTCCAAGTCAGGTCTCTCTTTTGTTTACGAGCTACTTACTTGTGACTGGTTTTGTGATGTTTTTTACCGGCTTTATCTCTAGTCGGATTGGTGCGAAATGGACGTTATTAATCGGACTTATTTTTATTATTGTCTTTTCTGCTTTAGGGGGTACCTCTTCAACGATTAATGAATTAATCGGCTTTAGAGGGGGATGGGGGATTGGGAATGCCTTATTCATTTCAACGGCTCTCTCTGTCATTGTCGGTGTGTCTGTTGGAGGAAGTGCGAAGGCCATTATTTTATACGAGGCTGCACTAGGTCTTGGGATTTCGGTTGGACCGCTGCTTGGCGGAGAGCTTGGGACGATCTCTTGGCGCGGTCCATTCTTTGGCGTTGCGGTGTTAATGCTTGTTGCTCTTTTAGCCATTACGTTTATGCTTCCACCGATGCAAAAACCTCAGAAAAAGGTGAAATTATTCGAGGCTGTCGGGGCGTTAAAATATAAAGGACTTTTAACGATGGCTTCTGCCGCTTTCTTATACAATTTTGGTTTCTTTGTGCTTTTAGCGTATTCGCCATTTGTGCTTCATCTGGATGAGCATGGTCTTGGTTATGTCTTTTTTGGATGGGGACTATTTTTAGCTGTGACTTCCGTCTTTTCAGCGCCGGTCATTCATCGCAAGCTTGGAACATTGACTTCTCTTGTGGTTCTGTTTGCTTCGTTTGCTGTGATTTTATTCGGTATTGGAATCTGGACTTCACATGTTGTAGTCGTCATCTGCGGAATTGTCATTGCTGGGGGTATTCTTGGTATGATCAATACTGTGCTCACGACCGCAGTGATGGGATCAGCACCGGTTGAGCGTTCCATTGCTTCATCCTCTTACAGTGCCGTGCGGTTTATTGGGGGCGCGATTGCTCCTTGGATTGCCGGCGTACTTGCTGAATCTTTTACTGCAAGCACCCCTTACTATGTTGGGGCGGCTGTCGTTCTGTTAGGCATGATCATCCTGCTAATTGGCCGGAAACATCTCATCAATATTCAAGCAGGTCATTAAATAGAAAAAGCCTTATATCTGCATGAGATATAAGGCTTTTTTGTGATTATAATACTTTGGTCGTCCAAGATTCGCAATTCCAAGTTTCAGTGGCTACATCTTGATAAAATTCAGGTTCGTGAGAGATCAATAAGACACTCCCTTTGTATTCTTTTAATGCACGTTTTAGTTCTTCTTTCGCATCGACATCCAAGTGATTGGTCGGCTCATCGAGAACAAGGAGGTTGGTTTCTTCATTGATCAGCTTACAAAGACGGACCTTTGCTTTTTCTCCACCGCTTAAAACAGACACGCGGCTTTCAATATGTTTTGTCGTTAATCCGCATTTAGCAAGAGCAGCTCTCACTTCATATTGCGTGTAAGAAGGGAAGGTGCCCCATACTTCTTCAATACAGGTGTTGCTGTTTTGCTCTTTTACTTCTTGCTCAAAGTAGCCAATATGAAGGAATTCTCCGCGTTCCACCTCACCAGAAATTGGTGAGATTTCTCCAAGGAGACTTCGCAGCAATGTCGTTTTTCCGATGCCGTTAGCGCCGTATAACGCAATTTTTTGCCCGCGTTCCATTTTCAGATTCAAAGGACGAGAGAGCGGTTCATCATAACCAATGACCAAATCTTTTGTTTCAAAAATCAATTTCCCAGAAGTCCGTGCCGCCTTAAAATTGAATTCAGGCTTTGGCTTTTCTGCTGCCAGTTCAATCATATCCATCTTATCTAGTTTCTTTTGACGGGACATCGCCATATTTCTTGTGCTGACACGTGCTTTGTTTCTTGCCACAAAATCCTTTAATTCAGCCACTTCCTGCTGCTGCCTTTTATAAGCTGCTTCAAGCTGCTGCTTTTTGACTTCGTACACTTGTTTAAATTGATCATAATCACCAACATAGCGTGTGAGCTCTTGATTTTCAACATGATAAATCAAGTTAATGACGCTGTTTAAAAACGGAATATCATGTGAAATGAGGATAAACGCATTTTCATATTCCTGTAAATAGCGCTTCAGCCACTCAATATGCTGCTCATCTAAATAGTTGGTCGGCTCATCGAGAAGGAGAATTTCTGGCTTCTCTAACAGCAATTTCGCAAGCAATACTTTTGTACGCTGTCCGCCGCTCAGCTCCGTCACATCACGGTCCAGCCCAAGATCTGTTAACCCAAGGCCTCTCGCAATTTCTTCGACCTTGGAATCAATGATATAGAAATCATTGTTTGTGAGCGCATCTTGAATAACGCCCACTTCCTCTAACAGCTTTTCCAGCTCATCAGGATCGGCTTCACCCATTTTGCCGTAAATGTCATTCATCGCTGCTTCCATTGAAAATAAATAGTGGAAAGCATCCTGAAGCACTTCGCGGATCGTTCTGCCCTTTTCTAGCACAGTGTGCTGATCCAGGTAGCCGACACGGACATTTTTTGCCCATTCAACTTTTCCTGCATCTGGCTCCAGCTTGCCAGTGATAATATTCATAAACGTTGACTTTCCTTCACCGTTGGCGCCAATTAAGCCGACATGCTCGCCTTTTAATAAACGGAAGGAGACTTCGTGGAAAATGGCTCTGTCGCCAAAGCCATGGCTTAAATCTTTAACAGATAATATCATTTTTTACACCTCAAATAGATTCAAAACGGCTAGTGCCTCTCATGATTATATCGAACTGTCCGGCTTGATAAAAGCATCAAAAGAAAAATTGCGTTTCAAAGCTGATTTTGAGATACTAAAGGATAGATTGAATGAGGATAAAGGAGATCGACATGATAGAAAATTGGGCATTTTTGAAAGAAGCAAAGCCATTTATTCAAGAGAACTTCCAAGCGGCTGGCTTCGAAAAACCAACAGCTATACAAGAAAAAACAGCAGAATGGATTACGGAGAAGCGTGATGTGATCGCAGAATCGCCTACGGGAACGGGGAAGACACTGGCGTATATGTTGCCGCTTTTAAATAAAATTGATGTGAATATCAAGCACCCGCAAGTCTTAATCTTGGCACCATCAAGAGAGCTTGTGATGCAAATTTTTGATGTTGTGCAAGAGTTTAAACAAGGATCAGACATCAAAGCGGTCTCCTTGATTGGTGGAGCGAACATTAAAAAGCAGCAGGAAAAACTAAAAAAACACCCGAATATCGTCGTAGCGACACCAGGCCGCGTCCAAGAATTAATCAAAATCAAGAAACTGAAAATGCACGAAGTCAAAACGATCGTGCTAGATGAAGCAGATCAGCTTCTTGTGCCAGAGCATATGAAAACGATCCAAGCGATCATTAAATCCACACTAAAAGAAAGACAAATCCTTTGTTTTTCTGCGACCTTAAAAGACGAAACGGTTCAACTGATTAAAGAAATGACGTCTGAACCAGAAGTATTGAAAATTGCTAGAAGTGAGGAAGAAGCGCAGAAAGTAGGACACTATTATCTATTATGTGACCAGCGTGACAAAGTAAAACTTCTGCAAAAGCTATCACGGCTTGAGGACATGCATGCGCTCGTTTTTGTGCGTGATATTACGAATCTAAGCATTTATGCAGAGAAATTAGCGTATCACCATGTCGACCTCGGTGTTCTTCATAGTGAAGCGAAAAAAGCAGAGCGAGCTATCATCTTAAAGGAATTTGAACAACGTGAATTCCCGCTTCTTCTTGCAACAGATATCGCAGCAAGAGGGATCGATATTGACGATCTGCCTTACGTGATCCATGCCGACCTGCCAAACGAAGAAGGCTATATCCACCGTTCAGGCAGAACCGGCCGCGCAGGAAAAGAAGGAGCTGTTATCAGCCTAGTCACACCTCAAGAGCATTCAATGCTTAAAAAAATGGCGAAAAAGCTAAATCTTTCGCTTCAGGAAATTGTTTATAAGCAAGGTCAGCTGCACCTTGCGCCCAAGCAAGCATAAAAAAAGGACCCTCCCACATGGAGGGTCCTTTCTTTTTATGAAATTTTGACAAGCTGTTTTCCGACATTTTCCCCTTTGAATAGTCCGAGGAATGCATCAGGAATGTTGTCAAAGCCTTCAATGATTGTTTCTTTATAAGTCAGTTTATCTTCTTTTACCCATTGTGCGAGATCTCTTGCTGCTTCTTCAAAACGATCTGAATAGTTGGCAACAATGAAGCCTTGCATCAATGCGCTTGTTTTAATGAGTTTTGTTTGAACACGCGGTCCAATGTCCTCGCTTGCGCTAATGTTATAAGACGAAATCGCGCCGCACACTGGAATACGTGCGAAGCGGTTCAAATGATTCATCACGGCATCAGATATTTCGCCGCCTACATTGTCAAAATACACATCGACGCCGTTAGGGCACGCCTTTGCAATAGCATCATCTAAGTCTTTTGTTGTTTTATAATTAATTGTTTCATCAAAGCCCAGCTCTTTTAAATAAGCCAGCTTATCATCAGATCCAGCAATCCCAACGACGTGAGCGCCTTTGATCTTAGCAATTTGTCCCACGACGGAACCAACAGCACCTGCGGCCCCAGAAATGACAACGGTCTCGCCTTCTTTTGGCTGGCCAATTGCAAGAAGACCGAAATAAGCGGTTTGCCCTGGCATGCCTAAAATGCCTAAATAATAGGACAATGGCGCGATAGATGGATCAATTTTAGTGAGAGATTCAGCTTTGGCTGTGGAATATTCTTGCCAGCCAAGGAATCCGAGAACAAAATCACCTTTTTCAAATTGAGGCGATTTAGACTCGACAACTTCTCCGACAACACCGCCCTGAATCACTTCATTTAGCTTGAATGGAGGTGTATAGGATTTTGTATCCTGCATTCGTCCTCTCATATAAGGATCTACAGAAACATATTTCGTTTGAATCAAAACTTCACCATCTTGCGGCACAGGTATATCGACTGTTTCAAAATGAAAAACATCTTTTGTAGGTAATCCTTGTGGACGTTTGGCTAATTGAATTTGCTTTTGCTGACTCATGTCAAATCCTCCCTTTCACTTGCAGCCTAGATTTACATTAACATGATGCTTCTTTTCATTCAAAACATACGGTCTATTTCAAACACATACAAAAAAGCAGCCGCCATCTCATAGATGAGGACTACTTTTTTGAAAGTCAACAGAGAGGAGCGGCGGCAGACAGCCAAACAGCTGATACACGTCCGCATCACGTTCTTTTAACAAATATTCGTTCGCATTTTGCATGGAGGCTTTCATCATATCGCGCGTCACAAAAGGAAAAAGGATATTCAAGTATGAGGACAACAGGTCTTGTGGATCTTGTTCAATCGACTCGATATCTCCAATGTTAATAATGATGGAAAAGAGATAATCAATGGAGATGCGAAAGTGCTGTTCAGCAAACAATGTAAGCGGCTCTGCTTTTGCTTCTTCAGGATTCCACTTTTGAAAAAGCTGTTTCACCAAATCACTGACAACCCAAGCATTAAACTGCTGCTCCGCTGAAAAGTAATACATCAGCTCTACCTCATTTCTAGCCTCCAGTACAAGAATTGTACAACAAAACAGCAGGGATGAACACAATATTTCAGAAAATTTAGTCATTTTTACAGGGTTTTTGTCAAAAATAAGTCAATAGGCATGGTTAGTACTCAATGTAAAATGGATGTGCTCAAGGAAGGTTTAATGATAAAAGTGACGGGTAAAAGATTCGTAAGACGCTAAAGGAGGAATAAAAAATGAAACCTGTTGTAAGAGAGTATTCAAATGATGAAACACTTCAAAGAGATGTAGAGCAATTAAAATCACTCGGTGTTGCAAGAGAGGACATTTATGTTCTGTCCCATGACGATGATCGTACAGAGCGTATTGCTGGGAATGCAGATGCCAATACGATAGGTCCAAGAGAAGTTGGACTGAAACATGCTGTTGGGAACATCTTTAGTAAAAAGGGTGATGAGCTCCGAAATAAAATCCATGAAATTGGTTTCTCTAAAGAAGAAGCTGAGAAATTTGAAGAACATTTAGATGAAGGAAAAGTCCTTCTGTTTGTGACAGACCATGAAAAAGTGAAAACTTGGGCATAAACGCCAACTGAGAAAAAGCCTCTTACTTTTGTAAGGGGCTTTTTTTCATGCCATCATCTTTGAAGGAGAGGTTGCATCTTTTTTACTATATTTAGAAAAAATAGCAGATTGGAATAAACAGTAAAACATCTAATTGAAAATGCAGATATACCAAAGAAAAAGATAGGAAATAAGAAAAGAATAGTAAAAATTTCACAAAAAACCATTCGGGAAATAATCATTGTATCTTTCGGTTTTGTTTCAAAATGTAATAAAAATCTTGTGTAATTTAGTAGATAAATTTCTTAGTTCTATTGGTTTATGTTGTATTTTTGTGTAGAAATAAGTGTTTTGAGGTCAAAAAACCACGAAAAATACCTGTATTTTCAATTAGAAAATTCATTTTAATGTTTAGGAAATAATTTGTTGACAAAATAATCTAAAAACAATATATTTGGCTTATTCCAGTCATTATGGAAGTAGTTGTTAAAATTCTGAAGGGTTTATTCAAGGCTTATTCTAGTGAAAGGTGGTGTCATAAAACCAAGGTATAAGTGCTTTTAAGAGAAAAAGCTTACTCGGAATATGTCTACTAACACATAAGAAAACGGTCTTTTACTTGAAGAAAATATGGCGGCCGATCTAAACAGTAGATTGACCTTTCTACTATGATCACTTTGCAAGAGATATAGAAAAGACGTTATGTTTTTGTACAGAAGAGAAAGCGGTTTCAAAAAAGGTTGTGAGTTGATCGAACGGTGAAGGAGGTGAACTCATATGAAAAAAAGAGAAAACAAGCTGATGCGCTTCAGCTTTCAAATGGCTGCATATGAGGATGCATGCTGAAAAAGAAGAGTGAACATGTGGGATGCTTCTCTTCTTTTTCAGAAAACAGATTTCCTAAAAAATCCATCTTTTATTTTAACATAAGGTTTTTGGCTTGGAAATGACCTTTGCCCGAAAAGTCGATTTTAAATAGAAGGAGGTCCTGTGATGAAAAAGGCTTTATACCATGAAGACAGTGGGTTGTATCTAGAAAAAATGCGTATGGCATTTCAAGAACATTATGAGAAAAGAACAGATATGTGGTCTACTGATCCATCCTTAACAGATGCAGCCGTGATGTCATTAAAAGCTTGGCGTTCAAGGGAAAAAAATGCACTTGCTTCTGTGCTCGATATCGGATGCGGGAACGGCCGGGCACTTGAACATTTAAGCGGACTTTCCGAATATGTCGGCATCGACCTGTATGAGCATGAGGAGTGGGGAGGGTTACAGAAAAGAGAAACGGTCCCTGTCTATTTTTTTCATCAAGATTTTATGTCCTGGTCGATGGATCAGGGACGGGAAAAGCAGTTTGATTTAATTTTAGATCATGGCTGCTTTCATCACCAGCACCCTGATGATCATGAGCGTTATTTAAAACAGGTGTCCTCTTTGCTTCAAGAAGGCGGAGTCTTCTCACTTGTTGTATGGGGAGAAGAGTGGAGAACAGGGTTAATCGGAGAAGATGGCCGCTTCCACTTTTCATTTTCAGACTCTCAGCTTGGAGAAAGAATTTGTTCATCAGGTCTGGAGCTTGTATCGATTACACCATTAAAAGCAAAAGCCGGCATAAGCCAGCACCATGTCATTGCCGTCAAAATCTAGTACAAAGGTGAACACTCAGACGTAGCAGAGGTGTTCATTCTAAGAAAGAGCCTACGCGCATCATGTAAGAGAAAGGCGTGAACCCAAAAGTCTGCTCTTTTGTACTGGAAAAGACCTAGATTGAACTATCGCTAGAATAGGTGGAATCAAGGTCTGAACGATGAGAGGAAACGCATATCCATGTTCTTTTAAGCCAGGAGTGCGGACACATATTCATCACCATCACTGCGCTTCCTGAGTCGATTTGGGTGCAGCGATGAATAGGGGGGAGACAAATGAATAAGTTTGTAGATGAATTACAATCAATGATTCATCATTTTACCTTTCAAGAAAAAAACTATTTGCTCGTGGGGCCAGTGAACCTGCCAATCTCCATTCAACATGAAGAAGTGTCATTTAAGTGGTATGCCTTCGCACCTGTTGAAGGGGAGACAAAACCAACGATCGAATCTATTGTCCAAATGAGTACCGCGCAGCAAACCTTTTCCTCTTGTCTCTTATTTGGCGACTTTGAAAATGAAATGCCGCCGCTTGTGCGAATTCATAGTGTCTGCCAAACAGGGGATGTGTTTGGGTCACTGAAATGTGACTGCGGTCCACAGCTTGCGTTATCGCTGAAAAAAATCACCGATTACGGAAAAGGCATGCTTGTCTATATGGCCAATCAAGAAGGGCGGTCAATTGGGCTGATGGCGAAAGCATTGACGTATAAATTACAGGAAATGCAGCTGGATACGTTTGAAGCCAACCGCCTGATTGGATGCGGCGATGATGACCGGCATTACGAGGAGGCAGCGGCTGTTCTGCACTATTTAAACAAAGGGAAACCAATGCATCTCCTAACGAATAATCCAGATAAAGTCGATTCCATTGCTGCCTACGGTCTTCCTGTTTTGCGGTTTGATCATACGGTCGAAGCCTCTCTCTATAATGAAGCCTATTTAAAAGCAAAAGCAGCCTCAGGGCATATGGTCGATGAGAAAAAATTAATTAATCAGTAGATGAGTTTACTTTAAAGAAGGCGGGAGAAAAGCGTGAAACCTGAAATCAATTGGATTCAAATCCCAAGCGGCTATGCAACAATCGGAAGTAATGAAGAAGATATGAAAAAGGCATCAGAATTCTGGAAGGACAAGCTTCTCAATCCAACTTACGGCCGTGAGAAAAAATTTCAAAAATGGCTGTACAAAGAATTTCCATCCTATCAGCCGTATATCAATGAATTTTTCATTTCAGATACGGTCGTCACCAATGAATGGTATCAAAGTTATTGTGATGAAACAGGCCAGTCGTACCCTGAGAGCTTAACGAATCAAGAACTTGGCGGCGGGAAAGATCATCCGGCTTGGGGCATGGAGATCGAGGAAGCCTTCTCATTCTGCCAGTGGCTGAGCGGGAAACTCGGGATAGACGTGTCGCTTCCTACGGAAGAAGAATGGGAATATGCTGCCCGGGGTAACACGAGAAATCAATATCCTTGGGGAGATGAGTTCGACCCGTCTTACTGTAATACGTACGAATCAAATATTGAAAAAACGACGCCTGTCCGCCATTACGAAAAGGGAAGATCCTTATTCGGACTTTATGATATGGGGGGCAACGTCGAGGAATGGGTCAACAGCAAATATCATGTGTACGAAGGCGGCATTGAGGTTGTAGATGATTTAACGGAAACGCTTGGCAGTGATTACTACATTTTAAAAGGAGGCTCCTTTGCAAGAGGCGGAGATTTATGCAGAGTTGCCAGAAGACACGGGAAGCATCCAGACCCTGTTTTTCGATTTACTGGCTTTCGTGTAATGACTCGTCAAAAACAACATATAAAGGTGGGAGTGTAAAATTATGCATAGAGGACCAATTACATCTGTTATATCAACTCAGCAGGACCAAATTGTTTACACTGGCGGCTATGACCGCTGTATTTATCAGTGGAACCGGGCGACAGGAGAAGGAACGTTTATTGGAAGTCATGAGCATATCATTAACTCTTTATCTCTTTCTGAAAACGGAAAGTACTTAGCCAGTGCTTCGTCAGACTACACCATTCAATTGTATGATACAGGCACACATACTCGAATTCGCACCTTGTTTGGTCATGCGGATGATGTAGAAGCCGTTGCTTTTGCGAAGCAGGATACCTTGCTTGTCTCGGTGTCCAGAGATAGAAGATGCTTAGTCTGGGATATCGAAACAGGAGCCATTCTAAGAGAATTTCATGGACATAGCAAAGATGTATTAGCTGTATGGATACATGGCGATAAAGCTTATACAACAGGTGATGACGGCTACGTTCTTGTATGGCTGTATGATACAGGAGAAATTGTAGGGGAAATCGGTCCGTTTGATTATGAGCTGGACACAATCAGCGGCAGCAATCAAAAAGAAGTGTTCGCACTGGGCAGAGACGATGGCACCGTCATTATTTATGATGCGGTGACGTTACAGGAGAAAAAAATCATTAAAGCTCATTTACAGGGCGTCAAGCGGGTGAACTTTTCTCCAAGCGGCAATTACTTGCTGACAGCAGGCTATGACCATTTAATTAAGCTGTGGAATTACGAAACAGGGGATTTAGTCGATACGCTGTTGCCTCATAAATATCAGTGGGAGCGCTCGCTTGTCTGGACAGAAGATGAGAAATCTATCCTAGGAGCCAGCTTTGGAAAAACGTATTGTGAATGGTCTATTGAAAAGGGGAAAGTTGTATCAGATGAGGTCGAAATGGCGACACCATCTATTAATGATATTGCACTGACTGAGGCAGGAGATATTATCACAGCATCAGATGACGGAAAATTCAGAAAGAATGGGATTGAAATCACTAAATCGACAGGCGTTTTAACAAATGGAGTGGCTGTCGCTAGAGATGGAAGCTATTATGCGTGGGGAGATCATGCAAGTCAGGTGCATATTGTTCATGAATCATTACAGCAAATGGTTTCGTTTGATCTCAATACAGGACCGGTCAACAGTGTGTATTTCCACGAGGAGGACAGGCAATTTTATATTGGAACTTACGGCGGTTATGTACATGTCATTTCGACAGAGCATTTAAAGGAAGTTGGCCGTTCCAAAGCACATGATTGTGCTGTGAAAGCATTAAAAGTAGAAGGGGATCATATCATCACAGCTGCGGTAGAAGGCACCATCTGTCTTTTAGATAAGAAGAGCTTGTCTTTAAAAGCCAAATATATCGGGGCGACAGAGCTGTTAAATGACGTATTCATTGATAGCAAAAGAGACCGTATTGCCATTGTCAGCCGTGACAAGAATGTGAGATTGTTTGATTTGCATACAGGAAGAATTTTAGACCAGCATAATGAACACCAGTATTCGATTAAATCGGTCTCTGTCACAGACTCTGGCTATATTGTGAGCGGAGATTATTGGGGCTATATCGTAGTGTGGAATCCAGAGCTAGGGGTCAATACCGGCCCAATTAGAATTGCTAAGAATGGGATAAGTGCCATTAGACAATTAGGCAATGATGTATACGCAAGCTCGTATGATGGTGGGATTTATCATATTCGAGAAGATGGCACGTATACCGAAGTACTGCGCTTATTTGAACAATTTCCAAAAGAAGTAATCTCTCATTAAGAAAAAGAATGTAAGCGGGGGATTCTCATGATAAGTGTTTGCAAGGAACATATGAAAAAAGGCCTAACTGTACTCAATTGTCCGCATGTGCTCCTCATTAATAAATATGAATGTCGCAAATGCTGTTTTTGTAAACAACGAGCATCATATAAACTTTTTTATTCCTTGCCTTACTATGATCGTTCTGAAAAGAAACGGATGGAAAAAATATGAGAATAGAACTCCTTCATTTCCTGAAGGAGTTCTTTCCCTTGAAAGAGAAGAAAGGAGACTCACATGAAAGACGATGTGTTTTATATGAAACTGGCGATTGCCAACGCAAAAGCAATGAAAGGGCAAACCTCCCCAAACCCACTTGTCGGTGCCGTCATTGTACAGCAAGGTGAAATTGTTGGAATGGGTGCTCACATGAAGGCGGGTGAACCTCATGCTGAAATTCATGCGCTGCAAATGGCAGGAGAAAAGGCAGAAGGAGCTCATCTGTATGTCACGCTTGAACCTTGTTCGCATCATGGGAAAACGGGTCCTTGCACTGAAGCGATTATCAAAAGTGGTGTGAAACGAGTAGTCATTGCGATGCAAGATCCGAATCCGCTTGTAGCAGGCAAGGGAATGACCATGTTGAAACAAGCTGGAATCGAAGTAGAAGAAGGAATATGTAAACAGGAGGCAGAGCGCTTAAACGTGCCTTTTTTTCATTTCATTCAATCAGACCTTCCTTATGTCATATTAAAATCAGCGATTTCAATAGATGGGAAAATTGCAACGGCTGATCAAGAAAGCAAATGGATCACTGGAACAGAAGCGAGAACAGAAGTGCAGCAATTGCGCCAAGAAGCAGATGCTGTGATAACTGGTGTCGAAACGATTATTCAAGATGATGCAGGTCTTATTGTGAAAGATTCAATCATGACCCAGCCCATTCGTGTCATTTTAGATTCCACATTAAGGATTCCGCTTCATGCGAAATGTTTAACAGATCGTATGGCGGAAACCATTATTTGCACCTCGCATATGTATGATCAGAAAAAGTATGAACAGCTTATAGACAAAGGGCATCAAATTTATGTCACAAGCGGAGAGCGGCGGACGGATATTCACGAAGTGTTACGCATGCTGAAGGAACGTTCTGTCATGTCAGTTCTTGTTGAAGCAGGAGGGAATGTGAGTGCTTCCTTTTTAGAAGCATCACTTGTCAATGAAGCTGTCATTTATATGGCACCTTTATTAATCGGAGGCAAGAGTGCGCCTACTTTTTTTGAAGGAGATGGGGTAAAAAAACTAAAAGAGGCGATTCGTCCAGCAGATGTTAAATATAGTATGGTAGGAAAAGATATCAAAATAACAATGAAATTTCAATAAATAGAAGACCTTGTGCATCGAGCGCGAGGTCTTTTCAATATTTTTAATAAAAATAAAAATGTACATACACCTTTCCAAGGAACGATGAATACGATGGATGGGGGTGATTCCATGAGAAGATGTAGACAATGCGGAAAGACATATCCAACTCATTCGACAGACCACTACCAAAAAGGAAGCTGGTATGATGCGTATAAGGATGATGGCTGGGAATGTGATAGTTGTAAGAAAGGAAGATCAGGTAAGCCAGGAAAATCAGTGAAAAATCCTTGCTGCGGAAAAGATCCTTGTGTTTGTGTGATTCAAGGTCCGCCAGGCGGGAGAGGAAGAAGAGGCCCAGCAGGTCCGGCGGGTGCAGTAGGTCCAGCGGGTCCAGCGGGTCCACCAGGAGCGACTGGAGCCACGGGTGTAGGCTTAACGGGCATCGTAGCATTTGATCCAGCGGTAGCCCCAACCTATCCAGTAGGTCAAGTCGTGACATTCGATGGGAGTACGTATGTGGTGAATTCAGCGCCGCCATTAGGGACGCCAGGTTCGTCACCAGATTATACCTTGTTAGCAGCAGCTGGTGAAACCGGAGCAACCGGCGCTACCGGTGCAACAGGAACCGGAGCAACCGGAGCCACGGGAGATACCGGAGCGACCGGAGTAACCGGCGCCACGGGAGATACCGGCGCTACCGGTGCAACAGGAACCGGAGCAACCGGAGCCACGGGAGATACCGGAGCGACCGGAGTAACCGGCGCCACGGGGGATACCGGCGCTACCGGTGCAACAGGAACCGGAGCAACCGGTGCCACGGGAGATACCGGAGCGACCGGAGTAACCGGCGCCACGGGAGATACCGGCGCTACCGGTGCAACAGGAACCGGAGCAACCGGAGCCACGGGAGATACCGGAGCGACCGGAGTAACAGGAGCCACGGGAGATACCGGAGCGACCGGTGCAACAGGAACCGGAGCAACCGGTGCCACAGGAGATACCGGAGCAACCGGTGCCACAGGAGATACCGGAGCAACCGGTGCCACAGGAGATACCGGAGCAACCGGTGCCACAGGAGATACCGGAGCGACCGGAGTAACCGGCGCCACGGGAGATACCGGAGTAACCGGCGCCACGGGAGATACCGGAGCAACCGGAGCCACGGGAGATACCGGAGATACCGGAGCTACCGGCGCCACGGGAGATACCGGAGCAACTGGCGTCACAGGAGATACCGGTGCCAAAGGAAATACCGGAGCGACTGGTGTTACAGGAGATACCGGAGCGACCGGAGTAACTGGTGCTACAGGAGTAACCGGAGCCACGGGAGATACCGGAGCAACTGGCGTCACAGGAGATACCGGTGCCAAAGGAAATACCGGAGCGACTGGTGTTACAGGAGATACCGGAGCGACCGGAGTAACTGGTGCTACAGGAGTAACCGGAGCCACGGGAGATACCGGAGCAACTGGCGTCACAGGAGATACCGGTGCCACAGGAGATACCGGTGCCACAGGAGATACCGGCGCCACCGGAGTAACAGGAGATACCGGAGCGACCGGAGTAACAGGAGCTACAGGAGATACCGGAGCGACCGGAGTAACTGGTGCTACAGGAGTAACAGGAGCTACAGGAGATACCGGAGCGACCGGAGCAACAGGAGATACAGGAGCAACCGGAGTAACGGGTGATACAGGAGCAACCGGAGTAACGGGTGATACAGGTGCGACCGGAGTAACCGGAGCGACTGGTGCAACAGGAGATACAGGTGCGACCGGAGCAACCGGAGATACAGGAGCAACCGGAGTAACGGGTGATACAGGTGCGACCGGAGTAACCGGAGATACAGGAGCAACCGGAGTAACTGGTGCAACAGGAGATACAGGAGCCACGGGAGTAACCGGAGCGACCGGAGCAACAGGAGATACAGGAGCAACCGGAGCAACCGGAGCAACTGGTGCAACCGGAGATACAGGAGCCACGGGAGCAACCGGAGCAACAGGAACAGGAGCCACCGGCGCCACAGGTCCAACAGGTGTGACAGGATCGAGTGCAATTATTCCATTTGCATCTGGTACGCCAGCTGTTTTAACCACAATCGCAGGCGGTCTTGTTGGAACATCTAGCTTGGTCGGATTTGGTAACTCAGCGACAGGTGTCAGTATTGTAGGCGGAATCATTGATTTAACCGGGGCAGCAGGAACATTACTAAACATGGCGTTTTCAGTGCCGAGAGATGGAACCATTACGTCATTTGCTGGCTATTTTAGTACGACAGCCGCGCTTTCTTTAGTTGGCACGAGTATTACTGTAACAGCTAGTCTGTTTGCTTCACCGACACCAGATAACAGTTTCACGCAAGTAGCGAGCGTCACATTGGCTCCAGCGTTAACCGGTATTTTAACGATAGGTGCTATTTCAAACGGCATTGCTACTGGTTTGAACGTACCAGTCACACCAGAAACAAGATTGCTCGTTGTCTTCTCTGCAACAGCTACAGGTCTATCATTAGTGAATACCGTTGCAGGCTATGCGAGTGCTGGTTTATCAATCACGTAATGAACACATTGGGATGACTCAATCATGAGTCGTCCTTTTTTGTATTGAATGAATTTTCTCTTAACTTAGTGAGAAAAAGTGATATGATTTTCTTAGAGTCTATTCGGGTGAATCTACATAAATTAGGGGTTGTGGCGGTGAGGATGGGCAAAAGGAAAGTCACTTTACAAACAAAAATTTTTGGGTTAATTATTGGGCTTTTGCTTGTTGTTATTGCCTTATTGACCATTTGTTTTGGTTTTTTGCAGACATCAGAAAGGCAGAGCCAAGCTGAACAGCTGGCAGTGCAAACTGCTAGAACGATTTCATATATGCCGCCTATTAAAACATCAGTGGCTACAGGAGATTCCCAAAACGAAGAGCAGGCTGTACTTGAGCAAATGAAGGAGCAAGTAAGAGCGCATGCTATTTTTATCACCAATCAAAAAGGAAAGGTTCTTTTTCATACAAATCATGAGGATGTAGGGAAAACCATCAGTGTGTCGGAAGGAAGAAGTACCCTGCTATTTGGAGGAACCTCCATATCAACGGGTGATTCTGATGGTGAAACCGTTGTCAGAGGCAGTGCCCCAATTATGAAAGAAACAGGCAGTCATGAAGAAATTATTGGGACAGTCAGCGTCGAATTTTTAAAAAGAGATATCGACCAAGCGACAGCCCATCAACTATTCAAATTAAGTTATATTGCCCTTCTTGTTTTGCTGCCTGGGGTTTTTGGAGCGATTTTTTTAACAAGGAGTATTCGAAAAGATATATTAGGGCTTGAACCGCATGAAATTGCCTCATTATATCGAGAAAGAGAAGCGATGCTGCACGCGATTAAAGAGGGAATCATTGCATTTGACCGTAAAGGTGCAATTACAATGATGAATACGTCAGCTGAACAGATGCTGCGGGTCTCTTCAACGCTGCCTCTTCATATTGATCAAGTGTTGCCAAATGCCAATCTTCTATCCTATCTAAAGGTAGAGACGATTGAACCTAACATAGAATCAGTCGTCAATGATAAAACCTTTGTGTTAAATGTCAAAAAAGTGGTGCAGGACAATCGAGTATTTGGAGGAATTGTGAGCTTCAGGGAGAAGACCGAGCTGACGAAGCTCCTAGATACATTGACAGAGGTAAGCCAATATTCAGAAGACCTTAGAGCGCAAACACACGAATTTTCGAATAAACTGTACGCTATTTTGGGCTTGCTTGAGTTGAAACAAGTGGATGAAGCCATTGACTTAATTAAAGAAGAATATACTCTTCAAAATCGCCAGCATGATTTACTCATGAAGCAAATTCGCTCTCCGAAGATACAAGCCATTTTACTTGGGAAGTTAGGAAAGGCATCTGAGAAAAAAGTTCATTTTCACATTGATGAAAATAGTTCATTGGAGCCGCTCCCAGTCCATATGAGTTTATCTCACTTTATCACCATCATTGGCAATCTCGTAGACAATGCGTTTGAGGCCGTATTGAATCAGGAGAAAAGAGACGTAAGCCTGTTCATCACAGATATTGGATTTGATATTATCATAGAGGTGTCTGATTCAGGAGATGGTGTCAATGAAGGAGCCATTTCACAACTTTTCACAAGAGGACATTCATCAAAGGGAGAAGGGCGAGGCTATGGACTTGCCAATGTCAAAGAAGTGCTGGAGGAACTTGGGGGCTGGATTGAAGTTGCGAACCAAAAAGAAGGCGGTGCCATCTTCACTGTTTACATACCGAAAGGCACAAAGGGGGAATAGGTTGTGATGAAGGTACTCATTGCGGAGGATGATTTTCGAATTGCTGCGATTCATGAATCTTATATACAAAAGGTACAAGGCTTTCAAGTTGCCGGAAAGGCAAAAAGTGCAAAGGATATGTGGGAGGCACTTCAAAAAGAACAGGTGGATCTTATTTTACTTGATGTGTATATGCCTGATGAGCTAGGCACGAACCTTTTGCCGCTTTTAAGAGAGCGCCATCCTGATGTGGATGTGATCATTATCACAGCTGCAACGGAAACGATGCTGCTAAGAGACGCGCTTCATTATGGAGTGGTTCATTATTTAATCAAACCGGTGACGGTCCAAAAATTCACTCAGGTTTTAACCGAATATAAAGAGAAGAAAGAGTTAATCAATTCAAAAGATGAAGTCAATCAAACGATGATTGATCTGTTTTTTGGTCAGATGCAGGAAGAATCGCAACAAAAGGATGACCGAGACTTGCCAACAGGTATTAATTCACTGACTTTGGACAAAGTGAAAACATTAATGGAGGAAGAGATTAGCGGAATTACAGCGGAAGAACTCGGAGAAAAAATGGGCGCATCACGTACAACAGCAAGACGATACGTAGAGTATCTTGTGACAACGGGAGAATGCCGGGCAGAGCTGGCGTATGGAATCATTGGCAGACCAGAACGAAAATATTATCCTGCTAAACAACAAGCGGAGTCATAAAAATGAAAAAAGGAATACTCCTTATCATCTTGGTCTGCCTTTGTACGACGCTCACCTTTAATGAAAAAACAGCAAGAGTTTCTTTCCTGAAGCACAGCCCATTATACATTGTGGTATCAGGTGTACCCGACGGCGGATTTGACCAAACGGCCCAAGTGATGAAAACCGTGCTAGAACAAGAAAAGCTGGTGAAGCAGCCTGTGAATATTCTTTATCAAAGAGGCGGAACGGTTGATAAAGGATGGACATATATGATGGAGCGAGATGCCAATTATATTAGTTTAAATTCAAGCCTATTATTAAGCCGTAATTTACTGGGCAGCAGTAACGTGACCATGAATGATGTCACCCCGCTCGCCATTCTTGCTGAAGAGTGGCAGGTCGTTGCAGTTCCTGTTGACTCTCCTTTCTCAAATGGGAAGGAGTTATTACATGCACTAATGAAGAAACCGGATTCCTTAAAAATCGGGTTTGCCCCAGACTTTGGAAATGATGATCAAATCTCATTCGCACGGGCTGCCGAAATGGCAGGAATTGATCCATACCGCATTCAGTTTTTGAAATTTGACAGTGCAGATGATTTATTTCAAGCACTCATTGACCATGAAGTAGATGCGGCAACCACGACGATTACCGAGGTTCGTCATGATTATGAAAAGAAAAGACTGAAGCTTGTCGCGACCACAACGAATCAGCGCTTAGATGGATTCAAAGACGTTCCCACTTGGAAAGAGCAAGGGATTCCGCTTATCTTCTCTCATTGGCGTGGTGTGATGGGGCCAAAGCAAATGAATCAGCACGACATTCGAGAATGGGATCAGCTTCTTTATCAAATGACACAAACGAAGTCCTGGAAAAAGCAAATGAAGCAAAAAGGCTGGACAAGTCGTTATATGAACAGCAAAGAGGCAAAGATCTTTATGGAAGATCAATTAAGGCGATATGAGCAGTTTATCCAAGGGGAACAAGCGGTCGAGTAAGACCGCTTTTTTTCATGGAATTCATCAAAATCAAGGTTTGAACAAAATGAACAAAAAGCATTTATCGCCCGAAAAAGAATTAAAATTCATAATATTTACTTCAATTCAGGCGTCAGATATCATGACAGAAAGGGTTGGAAATGGGATACCAACATTTAATGAAAGCGTATACAACATAAGGGGTGAACAAAGTGTTAGCAATCTTAGGATTTCTTATGATGGTTGTATTTATGGTTTTGATTATGACGAAACGTATGTCTGTTTTAACGGCATTGGTATTAACACCAATTGCATTTGCTCTTATTGCAGGTTTTCATTTTACTGAAATTTCTGACATGATTGTCAAAGGTGTACAGCAAGTCGCACCGACAGCGGTCATGATCATGTTTGCGATTTTGTACTTTGGCATTATGATTGATGCTGGTTTATTTGATCCGATGGTGGCGAAAATTTTAAACATTGTCAAAGGCGATCCTTTAAAAATTGTCGTTGGAACAGCTGTCCTGACCATGCTTGTTGCACTTGATGGTGATGGGACAACAACGTACATGATTACAACAACAGCGATGCTTCCATTATTTACGCTGCTTGGCATCCGTCCAATTATTTTAGCGGGGATTGCCGGAGTCGGCATGGGGATTATGAATACGATTCCATGGGGAGGAGCCACACCTAGAGCGGCAAGTGCACTTGGCGTTGATCCATCACTTTTATTTGGTCCGATGATTCCAGTCATTGGTGCAGGGGTTTTGAGCATGATTGTGGTGGCATACTTTCTTGGGAAGTCTGAAAGAAAGCGTCTTGGCGTTATTGAGCTCGAACAGCCGATTCATGCAAATGAAATGGCAGCGGCACTACAGGATGACATCAAGCGACCGAAACTTTGGTGGTTTAACCTAACGCTTACGTTGTTATTGGTACTCCTTCTCGTCTCAGGAAAAGTCAGCTTAACGGTCCTATTTGTTCTTGCCTTTTGTGTAGCAATTATCGTGAACTATCCGAACCTTGAACAGCAGCGTGAGCGGATTGCGGCTCATTCAACCAACGTCTTAGCGATTGCTTCCATGATCTTTGCGGCAGGGGTTTTTACAGGCATCTTAACTGGCACGAAAATGGTTGATGAAATGGCGATATCGATTGTTTCTGCCATTCCTGAGCAGCTTGGCGGCTTTATTCCAGTCATAGTGGCGTTAACGAGCGGGATATTTACGTTCTTTATGCCGAATGATGCATACTTTTACGGGGTCCTGCCGATCCTATCAGAAACAGCGGCAGCATATGGTGTTGATAAAATTGAAATCGCGAGAGCCTCTATTATTGGCCAGCCGATTCATATGTTAAGCCCACTTGTTCCATCCACACATTTACTTGTTGGACTTGTTGGTGTATCACTGGATCAGCATCAGAAGTTTGGGATGAAATGGGCTGTGCTTGCAGTTGTTGCCATGACGGTCATGTCGGTACTCATTGGGGCCATCTCCATTTGGTAAATAAAAGAGTGTCTGCTACGTGAGCAGGCACTTTTTTTAGTTCATATTGCCGAGCAGGATCGATTCATTTGCCCTATACAATAGGCATGCCTGTTCCTCCAAAAGATATATTTTTGAAAAATACTGACACTTTTACTGTTTTTTTCTTTATAATGCAAATCAACGAAGGGAGAGGATAGCATGTCCAAACGAAAAGGCACGATTCTTTTTGCGGCAGTATGTCTCATAGCAGGAAGTTTGTCGATGGTGAGCCCAGCTTCAGCTCATGCAGATACCCCTTATTATGGAAAGAATTATGAACAGCCAGCCCCAGTGAAGAAGCTATACCCTGAGCCTGACGAGACGTTCGAAACCCCCGCATTTCAGAAAAAAGGAGAAGCCTTCACCACACAAGAAGAGCTTCAACAATTCTTACGTGACATTGTCCGCAAAAGTCCTTATGCTTCGCAGAAACAGATTGGAACATCCATTGAAGGACGGTCCATTCCAGCCCTCTACTTTACAAAGGATCGTCATATTTCTCCACTTTCAAAAAAGCCAACGATCTGGCTTCAAGCACAAATACACGGAAATGAACCGGCCTCCGGTGAATCGGCTCTCGTCATTGCAAAACGATTAGCAGGTGATGAAGGAGAGCGTATACTCAGCCATGTCAACGTCATTATTGTCCCAAGAATCAACCCTGATGGTTCTTATGCGTTTGACCGCAGGCTTGCAAACGGAATGGATGGGAACCGTGATCATATGACATTAGAATCTCCAGAGCTGACAGCCTTGCATCAAGAATTTAATCGGTATGCACCAGAAGTGGTTATTGATGCCCACGAATACGATGTAGGACAAAAGCAGTTTGAGGATATCGGCTCAGCGGGTGCACTCAAATATCACGATTTATTGATCTTATCAGGGAAGAACTTGAATATTCCAGAAAGCATCCGGCTCACGTCAAATGAATTATACGTGAGCGGCGTCCGTGAAACGCTGACAAATCAAGGGTTTTCAAATGATTTATATTATACAAGTACAAGAGGAAAGGATGGAAAGATCGATCTCTATGAAGGCGGAACGGATGCACGAATCGGCCGAAATGCCTTGGCGCTCTCGCCAGCCCTCTCCTTTCTTGTAGAAAGCAGAGGGATTGGAATTGGAAGAGAGGACTTTACCCGCCGCGTCGCAGCACAAGTCACCACTCATGAAAAAATCATTGAAACAACGGTGAAACATACAAAGCAGGTGAAGCAGCAAATGGTGACGGAGCGTTTGAAGCTGGTGAAAAAAGGTCTCGAATCGAATGATGACGATCAAGTGGTCATTCAAGATGATTTCAAAACGCCGGTGGATGATTCGCTTGAAATGGTAGATATTGAAAAAGGACAGACCATCAATGTCCCTGTACGCTTTCACAGTGCGAGCGCTGCTGTTCCTGTCATGTCGAGAGAGCGACCGACAGCCTATCTTGTTTTACCTGGGCATGAAGGGGTAGAACGGAAACTGCAGACCTTAGGGTTAAAAAGTGTCACATTACCTGCCAGTGTAAAAGTACCGGTACAAGCCTATCAAGTAACAAAACGAGACGAAAAGAGTCAAACAGATATTCAGCTTGAAACAGAACTCATCCAAAAGAAACGTCAGCTGCCAAAAGGGACAAAGGTATATGTAACGGCGCAGCCGCAAACGAATTTGTTGTCACTTGCCCTTGAGCCAGAATCAAAAGACAGCTACATGTCATCTGGATTGATTGCTTCAAAAGTAGGCGATGAACTGCCAGTGTACCGGTTCTTGCTATCTAACAGGACGTTAGGCATTAAATAAAAAAGAGCTAAAATGATTTTAGCTCTCAACGTGTCCTATACTGCAAAGATTTTCTATCACGCTGAAAAAAGACAAAGGGCTAAAATCAACATCAATTTAGCCCTTTGTCTACAATCTAGAAGCGGCACAGTGCGTGCTGCTTTTTATTTTCGTCCTGCTCTTATTTCATCAGTCAAACCTTCATATGGTGCTTCGGCGATAATGGTTTCGTCATTTACACCTGCATGATGAATATACGTAATGTCCGCAAATTCTGGAACAACATATTTCGGATATGTTTCGTACTTTTCACGAGATTCTTTCATGAGATCGATGTAGTCATTTTGATAGCAAACGGTGATATCTGGACGTTCATGCACCCATTTTGGGAAGAAGATGACGCCATGCATGCGTTTTTCTTCAGGCATAAAGTTCAGAGAGACGTCTGTCCCAGTTGGTTCTGTCCAAGAAACTTTGTAAACGCCTTTTGTCAATTTCACAATGTTCACTTCTTGATCACGGACCCAGCGGCCTCCAACCATTCCGCTATGAATGCGGTAATCAATGGTGTGATCGTTTTTAATGTAAATCTCATATTCCCAGCCATTTTCATACGTATAAATCATATGAAGTCCAACGAATTGATCCATGTTTATTCCTTCTTTCATTAGAATGATGTTGTTTCAAACATGTCGTGATTTACATGTTTATTTTAAAGTCTATGGTATACTAATGTCAAAGAATAAGCGTTGGAGGCACATCATGAGAGTTTTGAAATATGCCATTCTTGGCTTACTAAATCAGTGTGAGCTGACTGGATACGATATCACTAAGCATTTTAAGGATTCCCTTGGACAGTTTTGGAGTGCGAAACATAGCCAAATTTACCCTGAGCTGAAACGGCTCACAGAAGAAGGGTTTATTGAATTTGATGTTCGTATACAAGGAAAGAAGCTGGAGAAGAAGGTCTATCAAATCACAGAGGCAGGGCAAGCAGCATTGCATCAGTGGTTAAGGACAAAAGACCCGATCCCAGAAACAACAAAAGATGAATTCATGCTCAAAACATTTTTCATCTCCTCCATGGACAAAAAAGAAGCGGCCGACCTGTTTACACATCAACTGCTAGAGCGCACGAAGAAAGTAGACATGCTAAAGCAGAAGCTGCACGCGTTAATAGAGGATGATCCTGGTGCTGAATCGCTTCATTCAGTGCAATTTGGGCATTATTTAGTGCTGACAAGGGCAATTGAAAGGGAAAAAGGCTATGTCCGCTGGCTCGAGCAAACCCTTAAACGGATTAATTCATCCACGCTCTAAGGACAATGGTCGGATGATATGATAAAAAATGGTTTGAAACTAGTGAATTTATAAATAGAAACCGCTACAATGGATATATTCGTATTAAAGTGAGGCGAGTATGTTTGAATAATCAAGAAGCGTTGTGGAATGAAGCAGAAGCTTTTATTTCTGTATGCTATGAAGAATTGGGTAAGTCAAATGAAGAGAAAGCAGCAAGGCTGCATGAAATAAAACAAGAAATTGACTCTAAAGGGACGTATACTCACACACAAGAGGAATTGGCGCACGGGGCGAAAATGGCATGGCGCAACAGCAACCGCTGTATTGGCCGTTTATTTTGGTCCACCCTGCATGTTCACGACTGCCGTCATGTGAAGACAGAAGAAGGGGTGAAAGAGGCACTCTTTCATCATATTCAGTATGCGACAAATGATGGGAAAATCAAACCTTCTATTACGATCTTTCCTCCAGAAAATGATTCGCAAAAGGAAGTCATCATTTACAATCATCAGCTCGTTCGTTATGCAGGCTATGAGACAGAGTACGGCATCATCGGCGACGAGGCTTCTCTTGAATTAACAAAATTGTGTGAAGCCCATGGCTGGAAAGGGGAGGGCACGCATTTTGATATCCTGCCTCTCATGTTTCAGCTAAAGGATCAACCGCCAGTTCTGTATGAGCTTCCGAAGGAAATCGTTCAAGAAGTCGAGATCACTCATCCGGAATATGAAGGATTTCGTGATTTAGGACTGAAATGGTACGCCGTTCCGATTATTGCTGATATGAAATTGGAGATTGGTGGTATACATTACAATGCAGCGCCGTTTAATGGCTGGTATATGGGCACAGAAATTGGCGCACGTAACTTAGCAGATGAAAATCGCTACAATATGCTGAAAAAAGTCGCTTCGATTTTAGGACTGGACACGACAAAGAATGCGTCGCTTTGGAAGGACAAAGCCATTGTGGAGTTGAATGTGGCGGTTCTTCATTCTTACAGGGAAGCAGGGGTGACCATTGTTGATCACCATACAGCAGCACATCAATTCAAGCAGTTCGAAAAGCAGGAAGAAAAGGCTGACCGTAAGCTGACTGGGGACTGGACTTGGCTGATTCCACCGGTCTCACCAGCTGCTACCCACATCTTCCACAAGCACTACGACAATACCATTGTGAAGCCGAATTATTTTTATCAGGAAAAGCCCTATCATGGAACAGAAAAAGCCTAGCGAAAGCTAGGTTTTTTTTATGAAAACTTCATCCCTTGATGCGAAAATCCTGATAATAAGCTAATTCAGTGAGCGGCTCCATCTGCATATCTGTGACCTTTGAAAAAGGGCTTCCTTTCCGGACAGTCTTTAAGAAATCAAGCACTTCCTGCTGCTCACCCTCTACCTTTAACTCGACTTGCCCGTTATCTGTGTTGCGTACCCAGCCTTTCATCCCGCGATTGACGGCTTCTCCTTGTACAAAATAGCGAAAGCCGACTCCCTGCACCCGTCCTGTGACAATGGCATGATAATGAATCAATGTCATCTCTCCTTTTTTCTCATCGTACCATAGCATGTAATTGATCTTCACGCATCGACTATGATTTCATTGTCTAACGATGTAAAATAATAGCCATGAGACAATCAAAGGAGATGGTCATCGTGGGACAGAAGAAATACGACATAGCTGGAATCCAAGTAGGACAGCCCATCACGACCTATGCAAACGGAAAAGAAATCAAAACCGCCATCAACAAAAAGCGAATACATGAGCCTGTCTATTTGAATAAGGTCAATTTTGAGGGAGATGGTCAAGGTGATTTGGTTCATCATGGAGGATATGATAAAGCCGTCTGCGTCTTTCCATACGATCATTATGCTTATTTTGAGCAGTTCTTAGGGGTTCCGTTACAGGAAGCTGCCTTCGGGGAGAATGTGACCGTGCACCAACTAGTGGAAACAAAAGTGCGGATTGGCGATGTATTTCAGCTTGGAGAAGCACTTGTTGAAGTGAGTCAGCCTAGACAGCCGTGTGTGAAACTATCTTTTAAGCATGGCAACATGAAGCTTGTAAAGGAAGTGCAGCAAACAGGGTATACCGGTTTTTATTTACGGGTGCTGAAGGAAGGCTTAGTGCCTGCTGATGCTTCTCTTGTATTAGTAGAAAAAGCGTCTCATCACATTACAGTCCATGAAGTGAACGAGGTCAAATATCGTCAAACAAGTCCAGAGAGGCTGAAAGCCGTTCTTGAAGTAGATGCTTTAGCAGATGTGGTGAGGAAGTCTTTAGAAAAACGAATTCAGTCCATTTAAAAAAAGCCGAACATCAGCTTAAGATGTACGGCTTTTAAGCGCTTATGAGCTAGGTTTCTTTTGCTCAAGAAGATTTGCAAGGAAATATGTTTTTAAGCTTTGAAGCTTTCTTCCTTCATGCTTGGTCACACCAAGCTTCTTTAATTCTTCGACATACCAGCCTTTGCTACCATAATGCATGATAGAAAACTCCTTTCAATTGAAACTGCCTGCATTGTAACATCTCAAAAAAGGACGTGAAAAGTGTGCAGGTATGAATAAATGAAAACTGATTCTATCTTCCTATGATCCATGTATATGCTGGAAATAAACATTTATGAATTTGGCGGGTTGAGGGTAACGATGATCATGCCGACCGTCATAATCATGATGACAATACCAAGGTAAGTCATCATGGATTGTTTTTTCTTAATACCTACAACCGTTAAGATAATACTTTCAATCAAAAAGATAACGCCGATGATGATGAACCACATATCAAATAAGACCCCTTTCGCATATCTTTGCCTATTTTACCACAGGCATTTTTGTTTAGTCGTGACAGATTCGTGAAAGGGAAACGAAAAAATCCCCTCCAATGAAGAAGGGGATCAGCTGGCTTACAGCTTCGTTAATATAATTGGTTCGTCTTTTGTGATCACAATGGTATGTTCAATCTGTGCGACTAGGCTTTTATCTGGTGTTTTAAATGTCCAGCCGTCATCAGCCTGATAAATCGATTCAGCATTTGTTGAAATAAAAGGTTCAAAGGCGATCACGGTGCCATTCTTAAACAAAGCATTATCGAATGGATCATAATAATTCAATATATGGTTAGGTGCCTCGTGTAGACTTTTCCCAATGCCATGTCCTGTCAGATTTTTAATGACAGTAAATCCTTGTTCTTTTGCTGTATTGTAGACTGCACGGCCAATTTGGTTTTGTCTCTTACCGGCTTTTGCATGCTTTAATCCTTCGAGGAATGCATCCTCTGCACACTGGCATAATGCCTCAAGGCGAGCATCACCTGTACCTAATACGAATGAAATACCGGTATCGGAATAATAGCCGTCCAGCTCTGCTGAGATATCAATATTAATGAGGTCACCCTCTTGTAAAATGGTTTTTTCACTTGGAATACCGTGAGCAACTTCATCGTTCACGCTGATACAAGTCGTCCCAGGGAAGTCATATTCCTTTTCAGGTGCTGAATTGGCTCCATGTTCCTCTAATATTTTTTTCCCAATCAAATCTAGTTCCTTTGTAGACATGCCTGGTTTCGCTTGGCTTTTCATTTCTTCTCTTGCCAAAGCGACAATTCGGCCGACTTTTTTTAAGGCTGCTAACTCATGATCATGTTTGACAATCACTGTTCATTCCCGCTTTCTATAACTTCATTCTATTCAATAGCTTACCACATTTTACGCAAAAAGAGTAAAGAGCGGAATTCAAACGATGTGGACAAATTGGTATAGATAACTAGATGTGTATATGATATATTTTTTATGAGCATCATGGACGAAACGATTAGGTCATGATGATGACAAAGGGGGAGAAGGCAGATGGTGTTTCAGTTTTTTCAAAAGCTAGGCAAATCTTTTATGCTTCCAATCGCTGTACTTCCAGCAGCAGGGATTATTTTGGCTATTGGGCGGGAGGATGTATTCGATATCCCGTTTATTCATGCGGCTGGAAATGCCATTTTTGCAAACTTGGCTTTAATTTTTGCAATGGGGATAGCGATCGGCATCGCAAAGGATGGTAACGGGGCAGCGGCATTATCAGGTGCGATATCTTATTTTATTTTATCAGCTGGTACAACGTCGATTAATTCAACGAACAATATGGGGGTATTGGGCGGTATTTTATGCGGGCTATTGGCAGGTTATGTGTACAATCGCTTCAAGGATACGAAGCTGCCAGAATACTTAGGTTTCTTTAGCGGAAGACGGCTTGTGCCGATTATGACCGCACTTTTCACCATTTTATTAGCAGCCGTTTTCGGATTTGTATGGCCTCCGATTCAAAGCGGGATCAATGGTTTAGGAGAATGGATTTTAAGTCTTGGTGCAACGGGTGCAGGGCTGTTTGGTTTCTTTAACCGTTTGCTCATTCCATTAGGGCTTCATCATGTGCTGAATAACTTATTTTGGTTTCAATTCGGGGAATTCAGCGGGGCAACAGGAGATCTAGCGAGATTCTTTAAAGGAGATCCAAGCGCGGGTGTCTTTATGACTGGTTTCTTCCCAGTGATGATGTTCGGTCTGCCAGCAGCATGTCTAGCCATGATTGTGACCGCAAAGCCTGAAAAGCGAAAAGCAACGGCTGGTTTGATGATTGGGATGGCGCTGACGTCATTTATTACAGGGATCACTGAACCAATTGAATTTTCATTTATGTTTTTATCTCCACTCTTATATGGTGTCCATGCTGTACTAACGGGTCTCTCGCTCTTTATTGTGAACATTCTCGGGATTCATAGCGGCTTCGCTTTTTCAGCAGGAGCGATTGATTATGTTTTAAGCTTTGGCATTGCACAAAAACCACTCATGCTGCTTGGCGTTGGGGTGCTTTATGGCATTTTGTACTTTGTTGTTTTCTATTTCCTCATTAAACTGTTAAAGCTTAAAACACCGGGCAGGGAAGATGATGAGATTGAAGATATTGCAGCCGATGATACGAAGACAGAAGGGGCAAGTATTCTTCTAGAGGGACTTGGAGGCAAAGACAATATCACTACGATTGATCATTGTGCGACCCGCCTGCGTTTAACAGTAGAAGATACACAATTATTAAATGAAAGTACTTTGAAAAAAGCAGGTGCCAAAGGGGTACTGACTTCAGGAAAAAACTCCGTACAAATCATCATCGGAACGAATGTAGAATTTGTCGCAGATGATCTTCGCAAGGAAGTCGATCGGGATTAAAAAAAGCGTTCAGCCAGGTCAAATGGGCTGAACGTTTTTTTGTTTGCGCTGTTCGATGACGAGCACAATACTGATGACAACAAGTAAAAACCAAGAACTGATTTTTCCAAGATGGACGAGAGACCAAGCGTGCTGTTGATTTGGATATTGCCATGCCCCTAAAAAGGTGGTGACATTTTCGGCAATCCAAATAAAGAAACCAATCAGCAAGAATGAGACGACAAGCGGCATTCGAAAGGTAGAAGAACCAACCTGAAATGAGACGGACGTTTTTCGAAATACGACAACAAGCAGTAATGTCAGCCACCATCTCAGGTCATAGAACCAATGATGCGTAAAAAAATTGAGATAAATACACAAACTGATCCCGATCGAAAGAAACGGATGAGGCCATGAGCTAACCTGCACGCGAAGCCGGGACAGTGCCTGATAAATATAGCTTGCTACACTTGCATACATAAATCCGCTATAGAGCGGAACCCCAAAGACCTTCGTATATGCTTCTTCAGGATAGGACCAAGAACCCATATGAACTTTATACATTTCTAAGCCAATACCTATCAGGTGAAATAGACAGATCACCTTCAATTCATTCAATGTCTCCAGCCGAAGCGTCAGCATGAGAATTTGGGCAAGAAGGCAAAGCAATAGAATGAAATCATACCGGTGTAGATAAGGAATCGTCACCATCTTTGATAGAGCAAGCGCCGCAAAGATCATGACGGGGAATAGACACGACACCGCCTGTAAGTAAGCAAAATGGAATAATGTTTTCATACAAAATGAAACCTCTTTTCTTTGTCTGAAATGACTAAGACGGATTTAGCAAGGGAAAAGTTACCTCAACTAGATATTCATGAACAATTTGTGAATATGTATGTGAAAAAGATCACAAATTAGTTTTAACGTAGTATAATAAGATCATAAATAAAATGTGAAGAAATTCACATAAATTAAAGGGAGGCATCATCATGTTTACAAAATTCTTACAAACGAATGTATGGGCAGCGGTTATCCTTTTGGCAGCAAGACTTTATATCGGTTGGACTTGGCTCACATCTGGTATAGGAAAACTAACAGGCGGATTCGATGCATCAGGATATTTACAATTTGCGATAGCTGAACCTGTTGTCAAAGATGGACATCTCGTGTATCCGTTCTATGTATGGTTTTTAGAAAATGTCGCTTTGCCGAATGCTGGACTATTCAGTACCATGGTCATGTGGGGAGAAATTTTAGTAGGTCTAGGATTAATTGTTGGATTATTCACAACAACGGCAGCCTTTTTCGGAAGCATGATGAATGTCTCTTTCTTACTAGCCGGTACCGTCTCTGTCAACCCGCTTCTTCTAGTCATTGCTATCGTCATCATGGCTGCGAAAGGAAATGCTGGCAAATTTGGACTTGATTATGTCGCAGGTCCAGTCTTGAAACGAAAAATGAAAAGAAAGCCGCATTTAGAAGTGGCTTCATAATAAAGAAAAAGCATCCTCAGCTTCTGCTCAGGATGCTTTTTTTATTTAGGCATCAGCTTTCACTAGGTTAATATGCAGGACGGTGAGCTTCTGCTGATTTATATCTGGGTCATGGCCGACGATAAATTCCAGCTCATAATCTCCAGTACGATATACGTATTTTTTCTCTTTTGTCTGTGGGATGGTGCTGACCGAATCCGCTTGTCCAAGTTGTTTCTTTAATAGGGAAGGGGTCATTCCGCCGATATTCGTTTCTTTTTCTACATTTGTTCCGAAATAACGGATTTCGTCAATTTTGCCTTTTGCATCATAATGAAAAGCAAATCCCGGATTCCCCATTTCAGCATGATACAAATCAAAGCTGCTTTGACCTGTTTCTGGATATGGATTTCCTAGTTTATGATGGACAGCCTTCTTTGTTTGAACACCAATTTTAAGACCTTTTGCATAATACGGCATTTGTCCTTTATGTGCCAGTTCATAAATGTTGTTTAAAGCGGTATTCGGACCTTGAGGAACGGATTGTTCGACTGCTGTTTTGGTCATAGCGTGTGCTGAGACTGCAGGACTGAATCCAATGAGGGCGGACGTAGCGAGTGAAGCAGTCATAACAAAAGCGGTTGTTTTCTTCATGATAAAATCCCTCCTTCTTATTTCTATACCCAGTGCAATAGCAGTCAAACGTGAAAAGAACCAGCTGATCAGGGATCGGCTGGTTCTTAAAATGAGAAAGTTATTTTGATGAAGAGCTGGATTCATCTTTGGCGGAAGAGGAATCTTCTTCATCCTGTACTTTCTTTGTATAGTCATATTGATTGCGGTCAATCGGTGTAAAGCCTTTAGGCTTGTAGAAACGGAGTAAATCTTCGGTGACAATCTTATCAGATGTCTCAAGCATCTTTTTCACCGTTTCATTTTCTTGTGATGCCTTATCAGTCGGCTCGATTTTCTCGCCTGTTTTGTTGCTGTAATAGTTATTGCCTACTTTTGTGTAATCCTTAGAGACGAAGTCACCATTTCTAAATGGCACTAGCTCCTTGAAATTTTTCGATAAGATATCAGAACCAGACATTAAATAGTTCTTCGTATCATCGCCAAGCAGGTGCAGAAGGGTTGGTGCGACATCGACTTCACCAGAGTATTTATGAATCTGTCCGCCTTTTACTCCTGGTACATGAATAAAGAGCGGTACACGCATGAGCTGCGCATTTTCATAATCTCCGATCTTTTGTCCTGTCACTTTTTCCATCGCTTCATTGTGGTTTTCAGAAATGCCGTAATGGTCTCCGTACATAATGACGACTGTATTGTCATAGAGACCAGATTTTTTCAGGTCGTTGAAGAACTGTTCGATGGCTTCATCTAAATAATGAGCCGATTGGAAATAGTTGTCGACGACAGAGTCTCCGAAGTCGCCAGGTTCGAAATCGGTATCCCCTTCATCCATTCCAAATGGGAAATGGTTCGATAACGTAATGAATTTCGAATAAAACGGCTGCTTTAAGTTTTCAAGCATTGGCATAGATTCTTTGAAGAATGGTTTGTCTTTCAGCCCATAGTTCTTCGTATCTTGCTCATTCATATCGTAGTACTCAGAATCGTAAAATCTGTCATATCCAAATGACTTAAACATTTCATTACGGTTCCAGAAGGTTTTCGTATTGCCGTGGAATTCTGCTGACGTGTACTGATTCTTCTTCAGGATGCCAGGAATGGCTTGATACGTGTTTTGCGCTTTGTTAATAAAAACAGAGCCTTGTGATAATGGGAATAGCCCAGTATCCATCATAAATTCAGCATCAGACGTCTTTCCTTGTCCTGTTTGATGGAAGAAGTTATCAAAGTAAAACGTTTTGTTGTCGTGTGCCAATGAATTAAGGAAAGGCGTCACTTCTTTTCCGTTTACTTTGTAATCAATGACAAAGTTTTGCAGAGATTCAAGAGAAATCGTAATCACGTTCATGCCTTTCGCTTTCCCGTAATAAGCCGGGTTAGGATCAGCGCTGTTCGCTTTTAAATAGTTCTCTACATCTGTCACGTCACTTGAATTTGCCAGAGCACGCTGGCTGTTTGATTTCACATTTTGAATGGCATCAAACACAGTAAAGTTATAAGCACCTAAATATTTCACTAAATAATTGCGGTCAAACGATCTTGATAAAAGCTCTGGACGATCAATCTCTGCAGCGACTAAATTCATCACAAAGATGACAACAGAGGACACAAGGACGAGTCTAAACGATTTTGACTTTTGAACAGGTACAGTAGCTGTACTTGTTTGCTGCTTTTTCATGCGGACTGCGAGTACGATCAAAATGATGGTATCCATAAAGTAAAACATATCAGTCCAACGCATGAGTGAAAATGCACTATCACCTAATTGTCCGCCATTCGTTCCTGCCTGCATCACGGTAGGCAGCGTGATAAAGTCATTGAAGAATCGATAGTACACGATGTTTGCGTATAGTAAAAAAGACATGAAAAAATGAATCACAATGATAGCGGCAGGCTGCCATTTTTTCTTGAACAATAAAGCAAAGCCAAGAAAGAACAAGCTGGAGCTAATAGGATTCACGAAAAGCAAAATATGCTGAAGCACATTTGATATACCAAGTTTAAATTCAATTAAATAGGCTGAATACGTTTTGAGCCAAAGTAAGATGGCTGCAATAACAAAGAAGCCGAGGCCTCGTTTTTGAATAAATGTTTTCATAAAAACACTCCTTTTCTCCGATACACGGAAGAGGCGGAACGAAAGAAAACGAACCATTAGAATATACCATGAAATGATCAAATAGAAAAGTGATAACCGGCGAAGAGTGTCTAGCAGCTCGTCCCCGCCATAAAAGGGGAGAAAACGAAAATTTTCGCTCTTCGAAAAACTTTTTGTGAAATTCATCCTATTATTAACAGAAAATTCAGCGATTTCCCAGTTGCTATATCAATAAAGCAGGTAAAAAGGCACGAGTCTAAAGAATTAATTTAGTTTCTACAATGATGATTTAGAGAGTATTTCCAGTGTTTCGTAATGTTTATGCAGGTTAAGTAAAAAAAATGAGAAGAAAAACGGAGGAAAGGTGTGGATGAAATTTCCTGCTATGAGATATATCAATATATTTTTTTGTTTCATCGACATAATGGTTTTGATGTGTTTTGTAAGGGTTTTATTTATTTTGATGAATGAACAAATTATCTAAATATACTTAAGTGAACATTTCGAGACTATAAACTTTTGAAATGGGGTCGATATAGACTTTGACAGGAAATCTTCCATTGAAAGGATTGATAGTATATGACTGTACGAGCAAACAACCTCGTTCAGAACTGGTTTCCGAGTGAGGACGGAAATGCAGCAGAGCGCAAAGAACTCATCAAATTGATGGAGCAGATTGTTTCAGGGGTCGATCACCTGAAAGATCCGAACCGTGCACACCTAAAGGGTGAAAAGAATCGCGAGGAGGATTTTTATCAAAAGCTCACTGAAACAAGTCAAATTCCGGTGAACGGCCAACAAGCGGAACTTGTGAATGAAGAATTACTGAAGCTTTTACATAACCATCCTTACCACACAAAGTATTTCTTCACGAACATTTTGCCGATGGCAAGTACACCAGGAATTCTAGGCATGCTAACGGCGATGCTGGTAAATGGAAACAACCTATGGGATGTGTATGGACCAGCAGGAGCGGAAGCTGAGGTCAGAGTGGTCTCAATGATGTCTAAGCTCATCGGATATGATCCAAGTGTGAGCGGGGGATATACAACATGGGGAGGTCAAGGAGCCATTTTCTCAGGACTGCGTTTAGCGATTGCAAAAGTTGCGCCGGAGTCACTACGAAAAGGAGTTCCGCAAAACCTTTATGCGTTTTGTTCTGATGCGGCACATTACAGCTTATTTAAGTCAATGGAAGCAACAGGACTAGGCACAGACAACTTGATCAGAATTAAGACGAATAAAGATCATTCGATGGATATGGAAGATTTGCGTTGTCAAATGGAACGTGTTGCACAAAATGGCGGAATTCCCGTTTATATTGTCGCAACAACCGGAACAACAGATGCCATTGCAATTGATGATGTAAAAGGGGTACGTGAAACAGCAGAAGCCATTGCTGAGGAGTATGGTCTAAAGGTGCCGCATATTCATGCAGATTCAGCGCTCGGCGGATTCTTTGCTTTCTTTAATGAGTATGATCTAGCTGAAAACCCGCTGCAATTCACAGACGGTGTTCTTCGTATGCTAAAAGAAATCAAAGCGAAATTCCAGCATCTTTCTCTTGCTGACACGATGTGCTTTGACTTTCAAAAGCTCGGCCAAACGCCTTACACATCTAGTTTATTCTTAGTGAAAAACGCAGCAGACCTAAAGCGTTTAGATCTGGAAGAACAAGAGACACCATACGTTGGTCATAGAGGCTACGGCGAATACCATACGGGTTATACACTGGAATGCTCAAGAATGGGAAGCTCAATTAGTATGCTGAGTGTGCTGTTAACGTTTGGGATTGAAGGCTACCAGCGCTTGCTTGGTCAATTCTTAGAGGTGAACCTTGCCTTCAGAGAAGCACTCAGTCAAGAAATTCCGCAAGCAGAAGTCGTGAATGATGACAACGTCGGAATGGCTACATTATTTAGAATTTACCTAGATGGCTCACCGCGCTTTCAAGAAGAAATTTCAGGCGAAGCGACGGCAATGGAAATTGAGCGGAACAATGAATTGAACAAAATGCTGTTTGAAAAGCTTGGAGAGAAACGAGACGAAATGTTCTTTGGGGATACAACGAAGTTTTTACTTGTAAATGCAAAAGAAGGACAAGAATTCTATCTAAGTGTTAGTAAGTTTTTTGTCATCTCACCTTATACGTTACCAGAGCATATCCCACATATCGTATCTTATTTAAAAGATGTGATCGCATCTGTTTGTGGACAATTTGAACATGTACATGCTTAAATCAAATCTGAGAGTGGAGATGTAGGAAAAAATGGCGAAACAAAGGAAATTTGGAGGATACACGATATCCTCTAAAATCATGTCAGTCGTTGTCGTAACATTACTAGCAACCGTTGCACTATTCGTTCTAACATTTTATCTAGTAAGTCAGGATTTATCATCCCAGTTATTAAAGCAATTTGATTATCGATTAACAACAGATATTGATACAGCGAAGAAAGAGATTGATAATGTGGATGGAAACGTCCTTGGTGTTAGCGGGAAAGATGATCCCCTTTATGTGGAGGTCAAAAAGAAATTCACAGAGCTTCAAGAAGATCATACGCTTGAGAACTTATATGTGCTTTCTAATAAAGGCGGCAAAGAAAGAATAATTATCTTAACCGGAGAAGAAAATGATTTTGATCAAGATTATGTCTTTTCAGATGAGATGAAACAAGCGCTCTCTGAAGATAAAATGGTCAAAAGTGATATTTACAAAGACTCATTTGGAACACATAAATCAGTCTTTTTGCCAATAAAGGATTCAGGCGGTGAGCTGACAGGGATTTTAGGGATTGATTTAGATGCATCTGTCGTGCCTGAAACAACGAAGAAGCTGACGATCTATATTACAGTGGCATCTGCCATTGTGCTCATCGGTGGTTTACTCTTCTCATTCTTTATGGGAAGAAGAATTGCGAAACCAGCACGTTCATTGATGGAATCAGCGAACCGAATTGCTGACGGTGATTTAACTGGTATGGTAGAGGTTGAAAGTAAAGACGAGATCGGCCAGCTTGCCGCATCCTTCCAAAAGATGCAGGGACGGATTAAAGAGCTCATTTCGAAAATCTCAAACTCATCTAGTGAAGTGTCGAAAATGTCTTCACAGCTTCGTACAGTGACGACCGAATCGAGTCAAAGTGCGCAGCAAGTATCAGAAGCTATGACGAATATGAGTGAAGGAATCAATGATTCTGTTGCAAATATTACGGATTGTACGACATCCGTTGCTGAGATCGATACTCAAATCGAAGGCGTCACCAAAGAAGTTGATGAAATGAAATCTGTTTCATCTGACGTACAAGAGCAATCAGAATCTGGTCAAAAATTAGTCAACCATGTGCTTGATCATCTGAATATGCTACATGATAAGATGACCAACTCAAAGCAGGCAGCAGAAGAATTACAATCTCATTCAACGGAGATTGAAAGTGTCATCTCGATTATTACGGACATTTCAGCCCAAACGAATCTGCTTGCACTGAATGCTTCAATTGAAGCGGCACGTGTTGGAGAAGAAGGAAAAGGGTTTGCTGTTGTGGCAGATGAGGTGCGCAAGTTAGCTGAGCAATCAGCGGATGCGGCTAAAACCGTTTCAGACCTCGTCATTGGTACACAGGAAAACAGTCAGCGCGTTCTTGAAAGCGTAGAGGAAAGCAGTAAAGCAGTGGAAGAAGGACGTGAGCAAATGGAAGGCACGTCACAAAACTTCGCATTGATTTACGACGGTGTGTCTCAGTTTTCAAGAAGAACGAACAATTTGCTTGCTTCTATTAAGCAAGTTGAGCAAGCATATCAAACGATTTCTACATCGATTGAGCAAATTTCTGTTGTATCGGAAGAACATGCAGCCAGCTCTCAAGAAGTAGCGGCAGCAACAGAACAGCAAAGTGCTGGTATGCAGCAAATTTCAAGTGCGATTGAACAGCTATCTGATATGTCAGAGGACTTAGCACAGATGGTTTCTACTTTCAAAATCGACAATAAATAACGAGAAAGGGCTAAAATGATTTTGATTTTAGCCCTTTGTCTTATGTTCAGTGTAGCTGAAGCTGACTCTTGTGAGAGAGTCAGCTTTTTTGCTATGCTTAATCAAATCGTTTCAGACGAAAGGAGAACGCCATGGATTTTGCACAGAGATTATCAGAAGAACGGATTAAAAAAGCGATGGATAACGGGGCTTTTGATGGTTTATCTGGCTTTGGCAAACCTCTGCCTAAAGATGACGCTGCTCATGTGCCTGAAGAACTAAGAATGGGCTACCGGATGATGAAAAATGCTGGCTTTGCTGGGGAAGAAACAGCATTGAAAAAAGAACTCATGACCGTCAAAGAGCTGCTCACTCCAGTATAGACGGAGAGGAAAGAAAAAAGCTTTCTCTCATATGTGAAGAAAAACAAAAACGACTGGATGAACTCACATCTAAGCGCCAAACTTTTGCCCGTCCAGCCTCCTCCTTTTATAAAAACAGGGTCTACGAAAAATTAACGGAGCATAAAAAAAGATGATGACACGAAGCCTCTCCTGAGCACATTGAGAGGGCTTTTTTTATGAAAGCGCTACATTTTGTTGTTGACTACATGTATATACAAATATAAAATAAGACTCAAACATGTATATACAAGTTTTTTGGTTCTTTTTTCTTATAAAAAACGATCTCGGAGGGGATAGCATGGCTGATTACCAGGCAGCAGCAGATCAGATTGTGAAAGCCATCGGCGGCAAAGAAAATATTGATCAAGCGACACATTGTGTGACAAGGCTGCGCTTTGTACTGAAGGATGAAGGAAAGGTTGATGAGAAAGCACTTGAACAAATAGAAGAAGTGAAGGGATCTTTCTCAGCGAACGGTCAATACCAAGTGGTGATTGGCCAAGGAGTCGTCAATCGGGTATATGCCGAAATGGTGAAACAGACAGGGATTGGAGAAGCCACAAAAGAGGACGTGAAGCGTGCCTCTGATCAAAAATTAAATCCATTGCAGCGTGCTGTGAAAACGCTTGCGGATATTTTTATTCCGATTCTTCCTGCCATTGTCACCGCCGGTTTATTAATGGGGATTAATAATATTTTAACAGCTCCTGATATTTTCTTTGATCAAAAATCGATTGTAGATGTGTATCCGGCATGGGCAGATTTAGCGAATATGATCAACTTGATTGCAGGCACTGCCTTCACATTCCTGCCCGCATTAATCGGCTGGTCAGCCGTGAAACGGTTTGGGGGAAATCCGCTTTTAGGGATGGTCCTTGGACTCATGCTCGTACACCCAGATTTATTAAATGCGTGGGGCTATGGAGCGGCTGAAAAGTCCGGTGAGATTCCTGTCTGGAATTTGTTTGGACTTGAAGTGCAAAAGGTAGGCTATCAAGGACAGGTCCTTCCGATACTCGTTGCCTCGTATTTATTAGCGAAGCTCGAATTGTTTATCACAAAACGGACACCTGAAAGCATCCAGCTATTAGTGGTTGCACCGATTACGTTATTAGTCATTGGCTTTTTATCCTTTATCGTCATCGGACCGATTACATTTGCAATCGGTAACGTGTTAACATCTGGACTTGTCGCTGTATTCCAGCAGTTCGCAGCACTAGGCGGTCTATTATATGGCGGTTTGTATGCGGCGTTAGTCATTACAGGAATGCATCATACGTTCCTCGCTGTTGATATTCAATTAATTAATTCAAAACTGCATGGCACGTTTCTATGGCCAATGCTCGCACTGTCTAATATTGCACAAGGATCAGCCGCACTTGCGATGATGTTTGTATTGAAAGATGAAAAGCAAAAGGGTCTCTCGCTCACATCAAGTATTTCCGCTTACTTAGGAATTACCGAGCCAGCGATGTTTGGCGTCAACTTGCGCTACCGGTTTCCATTTATTTTCGCACTCATTAGCTCTGGTTTAGCTGGTATGTTTATCGCATCTCAAGGGGTACTGGCAAGCTCAGTTGGTGTTGGAGGCATTCCAGGAATCTTCTCTATTATCCCGAAATATTGGGGCGCATTTGCGATAGGGATGGTCATTGTTCTCATCGTCCCATTCATCGGAACCCTTTTGTATGCAAAGCTGAAAAAGAAGAAAGATGTTTCACAAGAACTTAACTAGTGGTGGTGGATGAAATTGAAACAACAAACAAACGAACCGTGGTGGAAAAAAGCGGTGGTTTACCAAATTTATCCGAAGAGCTTTTTAGATACAACGGGCTCAGGTACAGGCGATATCAATGGGGTGACAAAAAAGCTCGATTATATCAAACAGCTTGGGGCGGATTGTATTTGGCTCACGCCAATGTATGAGTCCCCGCAGCATGACAACGGCTATGATATTAGTGATTATACAAAAATCCATGACATGTACGGCACAATGGCAGATTTTGAACACATGCTGAAGGAAGCCCATGATCGAGGCATACGAGTCATCATGGATTTAGCCGTCAATCATACATCCATTTTCCATGAGTGGTTTCAAGCATCTCGCGAGTCAAAGGATAATCCTTATCGAGATTATTATATTTGGAAGGAGCCTAAAGCGGACGGATCTCCGCCAAATGATTGGCAGTCAAAATTTGGCGGTCCAGCATGGGAACTAGATGAAGAAACAGGAGAGTATTATCTTCATTTATACGATGTCACCCAAGCGGATCTTAATTGGGAGAAGGATGAGATTCGCAGGCAAGTATACGACATCATGCATTTTTGGTTTGAAAAAGGAATTGATGGATTCAGGCTGGATGTCATCAACAACATCTCAAAGGATCAACGCTTCTTAGATGACGCCGGACAATCTGTACAAGGAGACGGCCGAATGTATTATACGGATGGCCCAAGAATTCATGAGTTTCTGCACGAAATGAACCAAGAGGTTTTTTCGAAATATGACAGCATGACAGTTGGAGAAATGTCTTCAACGAATATCGCAGACTGTATTCGGTATACAAGACCGGATCGACAAGAACTGGATATGACGTTTAATTTTCATCATTTAAAGGTCGATTATCCAAATGGAGAAAAATGGGCACTCGCACCATTTGATTTTCAGGAATTGAAGTCGATTCTATCTGAGTGGCAGACGAAAATGCATGAGGGCGGCGGCTGGAATGCGCTCTTCTGGTGCAATCATGATCAGCCGCGTATCGTCTCAAGATACGGTGATGATGAAACGTACCATCAGCAATCAGCGAAGATGCTGGCGACCACCATTCACCTCATGCAAGGGACGCCATATATTTATCAAGGGGAAGAGATTGGCATGAAGAATCCTCAGTTTGAGGACATCTCGTCTTACCGCGATATTGAATCACTCAATATGTATGAAGCCATGCTTGAAAAAGGAAAATCAAAGGAAGAAGCGCTCGCCATTTTACAGGTCAAATCAAGAGATAATGCGAGAACACCGATGCAGTGGACCTCAGAAAAGAACGCTGGTTTCTCAAAAGGAACACCATGGATTGAGCCAGCCAATAACGACATTTCGGTCCAAGCTTCATTAAAAGACAAGACGTCTATTTTCTATCACTATCAAGCCCTTTGCAAGCTGCGTAAAGAACTTGACGTGATCACATATGGAAGCTTCACCTTACTCTTAGCAGATGACCCGAAGGTTTTTGCTTATGTGAGAGAAAGCGGTGAGGAGAAGCTTCTTGTGATCAATCACTTTTACGCAGGAGAGACGGATTTTACGCTTCCTGATGAGCTTGTGCAGGCTGTAGATGAGATGGAAGGGCAAGTGCTGTTATCCAATTATGAGGATGTGCCGGCAGATATGAAGGGATTTACGTTGCGTCCATATGAGTCAATCGTTTATCATTTAACCAAACGCTAGAAAATGGGGCGGAGGGAAAATGAAAGAGAATAAGTTTCGAGTGATTTATGATCAGCTCGCAAAACGAATTGAACAAGGTGAATGGCAGGATAAAGGCATTCTGCCATCAGAGCATGAGCTGTCCTTGATGTATGACACATCCCGTGAGACGGTAAGAAAGGCATTAAATATCCTTGTGCAAAATGGCTATATCCAAAAAATCCGCGGCAAAGGCTCTGTCTTGCTGAATCGAGAGAAAATGCAATTCCCAGTCTCAGGTCTTGTCAGCTTTAAAGAACTTTCCCAAACGCTTGGCCGAAAGACCGTTACGACGGTTCACGAATTTGGTTTAATCAAACCGGATCAGTATATTCAGTCTCAGCTGAAAATTAGTGGGCAGGAGGATGTCTGGGAAGTCATTCGATCTCGTAATATTAGCGGAGAAGAAGTGATTTTAGACAAGGATTACTTTTTGCAAAAGCATGTGTCAGTCTTGTCGAAAGACATATGCGAAGGATCCATCTACGAGTATATTGAAGGAGAGCTCGGTGTATCAATTAGCTATGCCCAAAAGGAATTTGTGGTAGAGCCATGTACAGAAGAGGACGCCAAGTATCTTGATTTGAACGGGTTTGACCATGTCGTCGTCGTGAAGAATTACGTGTTCTTAGAGGATACAAGTTTATTTCAATACACTGAAAGCCGTCACCGATTAGACCGCTTCAGATTCGTCGATTTTGCAAGAAGGGAAAAAGTGGACAGAGCATAGGCTCTGTCCTTTTTCAGGTTTTGGGAAAAGTAGACGACAAATAGATCACCATTTTCAGGAGGAAAGATGATGAGATTAAATAGACCATTAAAATTACGGGATTTAGAAATTTTCAGCGTGATGAAAGATCAGCAGATTTTATGTTATGTCATCATTGAAGATACGCGAAAACCGTTTACGGAAGAAGACAGAAGGCTATAGCCATTATGTTATATGGATGAGGAAGATATACAAGCGATATTGAATGTTTTTCATATTTCCATTATCAATGATGAAAAATTAAGTGAAGAGGATTTAACGATGGTAAAAGGTTTTTTTGCTGATTTTGTAAATCATACGAACTTAACGAATTTTATTATAAGAGATTATGTTCAAGAGGATTTATATGCCGTCGATGATGAAGATGACATCACGTTCTTTAATAGAATGCTGCGTCATATAGGGTCAGATGATGTGAAAGAATTTGATAAGCGCAATTGGATTTATTTATCCCAAGATTGAGATGAAAAAAGGACAGAGCATAGGCTCTGTCCTTTTCTTTTAGGATGAAACATTTTTTCTTGTACGCTTGCGCTGGTAGTAATAAAGGATACCGCCAGCAGCGAGCATGAGCACACCGATTAGTACAGCTGTATACATCATTGTGGCTGTATTCGGCAGTGTGCCGCCTGGGAGGCCGGTTCCATCTTGGTTTGGATCTGTGCCTCCGCCTGGTGCTGTTGTTCCGCCGTCTCCGCCAGTTTGATCTGGGGTTGTTCCAGCTGCCTCGCTTTGGTTGAGGACGGTATATTCGCTGAAGTGCTCAGTTTGACCTAATACGACTCCGTTTTCAAATGATCCATTACTTGTTTTGGTGTAACGATTTTTCTTGCGATCCACATAATACACACTAGGTTTTTTCGCTTTTTGCGGCTCGTCTAGTGTAAAGGATAGTGTGACCGGGTCTTTAAAGGTCGAAACCTTTTTCTTGTCTTGTTTGATTTGGAAATCATACGTATCCGTTAATGCGTTTTTCACTTTATCCGTTTTTGTCATCCATATATCTGCGTTTTTCTCGGACAAATTTGAGAGCGGTAATGCGAGTCCCACTTTGTCATGATAGATGGTGACGTTTGGATCTTGCTCTCTTTTCTTCAGCTCGGCTACTTGTGCTTTTGATAGAGACAATTGAACGTTTTTCGCTTTGCTTGCTTTGTCTAAATAAAGCAATGCTTTGTTTGTATGCTGCACATATGTTTGGAATTTCTCATCATCTTGAATGTCATAAGCGCCTTTTCCTTTCACGCGAGGAAGGAACACTTCTTTCACCCTGTGATCGATGACAGGCGAAATCTTCCCATCTGCCTTCTCAATTTGCTCTTTGAAGATTTCATAGTCGACATACCCTAAGTCTTCGCCGTGAGAGGCTTCTGTGAAGACGCTGTAGCCGTCGCCGCCTGTGCCGACAAATGCGTTTGTAGCTACGCGGTATGTTTTCTCATCATCAATGTCTGTCAGTTGACCCTTTTGGTCTTTCAGTTTCACATCAATCAGTCTGCTGCCAGCTGGTTTACTGAGTGTAAACGTATATTCAATGCCAGCTACATGAGGGAATGCGCCTCCGCCTTCCTCAATGCCTGACAGCCCCTGTTCGAGTGCTTTTTTAATTTGACTGCCTTTTAAATCTGCGACATAAAGGGTATTTCCGAAAGGCATCACTGTTAAAATATCACCTAAAGTGATATCACCTTTTTCGATGCTTCCACGAATACCGCCGCCGTTTGTGATGGCAAGGTCAGCTCCAGCAGATTCTTGCGCTTTCTGCAGCATGCCGTCAGCAATAAAGTTCCCAAGATTCGTTTCCTTCGCACGGACATGCTCACGCTGGCCATCTAAAAGGACATCTGTATGGCCGACTTTTTCTGTTTTTAAATCTTGAATATCTGCTTTGTATCCATCAAGGATCGCTTTTGCCTCTGCATCTTCTTTGACAGAGTCATCAATCGGGATTAGGTCAAAAGAAGATTCTTTTGGCTGGACGACACCTTTTTTGTCAAAGGCCACGTCTACTTTTCCTAAAAATTGTCCGTAATCTTTGACTTGAGCGACGATCGTAGGTTCTTTTTTCTTGATAACCTTTAATTTTTCGACAAGGGTGTGTGTGTGACCGCCAATGATTAAATCAATTCCGTCTACTTTTTGAGCGAGCTCAAGATCACGGTTGTAGCCAATGTGTGTTAACGCAATGATTTTATTGATTTTTTCTTTTGTTTGAATGGTGTTGACTGTTTCTTTTGCTTTCTTGTACGCATCTTTAAATTGAATGTTAGGGCCGCTGCTGGATGTAATGGCTGTGTCTTCAGTCGTTAAACCGAATACGGCGACCTTTTCACCGTTTACATCGAGCAGGATGTAAGGGTAAATTCCGGCTTCTTTTTTCTCACCAGCTTTAAATGAGGCTGGTTTTTTCATTAAGTTACTCAATTGTTTTTCCTTCGAGACATCCACGTTTGATGACACGACCGGGAATTGAGGCTTTTCAAATTGATGACGGTTTTTCGGATCGACATCTGATGCATCACCTGTCAGGAATTGACGGAGTACAGAAGGACCTTTGTCAAATTCATGATTACCAAACGTCATGGCATCGTATTTCATTAAGTTCATCAATTTTAGATCGGCAAGTCCTTGCCACTTTGTGAAGTACAGGTCACCAGAGAAGACATCTCCAGCGTCTAATAGTATATTGTTCTTATTTTCAGCACGGATTTCTTTAATCTTTGTTGCGCGTCTTGCCGCATCATCAAGGTGTGCGTGTGTATCGTTCGTATGCATCACTGTTAAATTCCAGTTATCTGATGAAGGCGGTTCTGTTGTGCCATCGTCTTTAAAGGCTAGCTTGTACACACCAAGACCATCTGTGCTTGCGTTACGAATAAAGTCTACGCTGCTTGATTTCTCAGCAAACGGTTTGGCTAAAAGAGAAGATTCAAAAGTGACGGTTGCGCCTTTGATCGGTGCAATCGACCAGTTTTGATCTGCACTTGGGTTGATCGTTTTTTGTTCGATAATATAATCCATCAGTACTTGGCGGTTCTCATCTGCTGAGGCAAGCACTACTTTATCTTGCGTCAAATGAGGGAAGCCTCCGCCGCCAGAAGCACGATAGTTATTTGTTACGACTAAAAATTCTTGATTGTCAGAGACGGGTTTCCCGTTGTAAGACAGGTTTTTGATGCGGTTGGCATTGGCGTTGAGAAGTGTGCCTGTTGTGCTGTATTTAGCAGGCTGCGTCACATCGACTTGGTATGTCACGCCATCAATCACATCAAAGTTATACGAGCGGTATTCCTCGTTTAAAATCGGCTGTTCCTTTGCATCGTTCGGTTTGATCTGATTAAACTGGCCGGCAGACATTTCTAACCAGTCTTTCACTTCACTGCCTTTCAGTTTCACAATCTGCACAGTGTTATCGTAAAGGTAGAGATCGCCGATGTTCTTAATCGCTAAATCTCCTTTTGCGATATTTGTATAATAGTTTACACCGTTTCGGCCGCCGGCTTTAAACGGAGCACCTGCAGATAAAATCGGTAAATTTTGATACGATGTGTCCTTCATTTTTTCTTGTGCATACCATTTTTGGGCATCTGTCACAATTTGAATCGAAGGGTCATCCATCACTTGAGCGAAAAAGCTGTTAATGTCTGCTTCTGTTTTGCCAACAGGCTTTCTCACGTAATCAAGTGTGTTTTGATGCGTTGTTTGAATGGCATCTTTTACAGTGCTGTTTTGAGATGATACTCCGGCAACAGATTCGATCTTGCCTGTTCCGTCTGTGACCTTCCAGTTGCCTCCATCAGGCTCTAGTGTTAAATCAATGACTCCGAGGTAGCTGCCCCAGTTTTTTGACATGACGACTGGGATGCCGTTGATGGTTCCTTTTGAGACATTGAATTTGTCGACGCCGTTATATTCAGCGCTTGGGAATGTGCCATGCTGGTGGCCTGATACAATGGCATCGATGCCTTTTGTTTTCGTGGCAAGGTCAAAGATCATATTTTCTGATCCTTTAGGTGAAGCGGTTTTTTCAATTCCTGTATGAGCAAGAGCGACAATGACATCTGCGCCTTTCTCTTTCATTTCAGGAATGGTCTCATTGGCAGATTCGACGATGTCCTGCACTTGGACTTGTCCATCTAAATGCTTCTTATCCCACGTCATAATTTGTGGTGGAACGAATCCTATGTAACCAACTTTCACAGTTTGTGAGGCTCCGCTTGCATCTTTAAAGGTTTTATCTTGGATCACATAAGGTGTAAAACGGTGTTCTCCATTTAGCTTTTTGACGTTCGCATTAACAATCGGGAAATTGGCGCCCGCAATGGTACCGTCAAGGAAGGATAATCCGTAGTTAAATTCATGATTGCCAAGTGTTCCTGCATCGTATTTTAGTTTGTTGAGTGTATGAATAATAGGGTGAACCTTTGTTTGATTGATGATGCTGTCTTTCTCATTTTTGTAAACGTATTCTCCAAGAGGGGTTCCTTGAATCAGGTCTCCGTTATCAACAAGGAGTGTATTTGGATTTTGTGAGCGGTGCTTGTCAATGAGCTCGGCTGTTTTTGCCAAACCAAATTCATTTGTCTCTTTGTCGCTGTAATAATCATAATTCATCATGTTCGCATGAACATCGGTTGTGGCTAAGATACTGACCTTTACGGCTTTGCCGTTTTCTGTTTCTGCATGAGTAGGTACTGCTGGGAGAATGAGACTAATCATCATAATGGAAGTGAGCAGAATAGACAGGTTTTTCCTTCGTTTAGACCTATGTGCTTGCTTCTTCACCTGATCTCCGCCTTTCTAATTTTTTTGACCACAATACCTATTGTAGAAATGTTTCGTTAACTTTTGTAGTTATTTTTTGAAGATTATTGTAAAGATAACATAAATCATACGAATTACCTTGTTAAGGGAATGTGAATGAGTCTAAATACTCATTTTTATCATAAGGGGTTTTCTGATAGGGATAGGATGTTTGATTTCAACATGCCCGGGTATAGTGTGTAGTGTAAACGATAATCAAGCAGGAGGGTTTCTACATGGGTAAGAAAATTGCAGTTGTATTAACAGATTACTTTGAGGATGTTGAATTCACCGAGCCTGCAAAAGCCTTTAAAGATGCAGGTCATGAGTTGACAGTCATTGAAAATGAAAAAGGAAAAACAGTGAAAGGGAAGCAAGGAGATGCAGAAGTGAGAGTGGATGCGTCTATTGACAACGTGAAGCCTGAAGACTTCGATGCACTTCTCATTCCTGGCGGTTTCTCACCAGATATTCTGCGTGCAGATGATCGTTACGTCCAATTCACTAAAGCATTTATGGATGAGAAAAAACCAGTATTTGCGATCTGTCACGGACCGCAATTGCTCATTACAGCGAAGACGCTTGAAGGAAGAGGCGCGACTGGCTATACATCCATCAAAGTCGATATGGAAAACGCAGGCGCTAAATTTAAAGACGAAGAAGTCGTCGTTTGTCAGGATCAGCTTGTGACAAGCCGTACACCTGATGACATTCCAGCCTTTAACCGTGAATCATTAAAACTGCTTGAGAAATAAAATCGCAGTTGTAAAGCCAGCACCTTGCGGGGTGCTGGCTTTTTGTGTGCATGATGTAAGAAAACTGCGTGTAGACCATAAAAACAGTTTCCTTTTTCACCATTATTTTCTTAAGTTTTTTAGCTCGCTTGCGATGGCTTGCATTTCACTTGGGCTGAATGAAGATTTTTTCATCACCATTTGGTGAAGAAATTCAATATCTTCGTACTTGTCTGGACTGAAGTCCTCTGCTTTGATGACTCCAATGTTCAGCATATTTAACTTTTGCGAAATGTCTTCAATCAGCTGATTGACTTCAGCCGCTTTTTGCTCTGACAAGGGCGGCACGTCCTTTCCTGCATATGTGTCGAATAATATGTCTATTTTAACAGAAATGCAAAAGAATAAAAGGGCTATTAAGATGACACAGAGATGTTTTTCTCCTTTTTCTCCTGCTTAATCTTAACAATGATTCGTTTGGATTCAAATACGACAACCCCTGATAAACCGATGAGCCCGATTAAGTTTGGAATCGCCATCAGTCCATTTAGCATATCTGCCACACCCCAGACGAAGTCATTTTTAAACACGGCACCAAAAAAGACAGCCATCACAAACACGATACGATAATACATGACGTACGAATCCTTCGCCAAATATGTAAAGCATTTTTCGCCATAATAGGACCAGCCAATGATGGTGGAATAGGCAAACAAGAGCAGCCCGATTGCCACAATGGTTGAGCCAGCTGGACCGAGGAAGTGAGCAAAGGATAACGAGGTCAGCGCATCACTTTTCACTGTTAAATACATATCTGCCATGACAATGGTAATGCCAGTGATAGAACAAACAATGATTGTATCAATAAACACTTGCGTCATAGAGACGAGAGCTTGACGGGCAGGCATATCCGTTTTCGCAGCCGCAGCCGCAATTGGTGCTGACCCCAGACCTGCTTCATTGGAAAATACACCACGTGCCACACCCCAGCGAATGACAGTCCCAATTGCACCACCTGCCACGGCTTGACCGGTAAAGGCATCTGAGAAAATAAGACCGACTGCGCCTGGAACAAGGTCAGCATTCATAACAAGAATGATCAGACCGCAAATGACGTAAAATAAAGCCATGACCGGTACAAAAATAGATGTGACCCGTCCAATGCTTTTAATTCCGCCTAAAATCACAAGTGCTGTAAAAGCTGTAATAATGATACCTGTTACCCATGTTGGAATTTGAAAAGTAGAATTCATAACGCCTGAGATGGAATTAGACTGTACCAGGTTGCCGATCCCAAAGGCAGCACTGGCACCGAAAACAGCAAATAGCACCCCTAGCCATTTCTGCTTTAACCCGTGCTCTAAATAATACATAGGTCCGCCAGACATTTCGCCTTTTTCGTTTTTGACCCTGTATTTCACAGCAAGAACAGCTTCGGCAAATTTGGTGGCCATCCCGAAAAATGCAGCAAACCACATCCAGAATACTGCACCAGGACCACCCGCTATAACAGCCGAGGCCACACCTACGATATTTCCTGTACCGACAGTTGCAGCGAGAGCCGTCATTAATGCTTGAAAATGGGAAATATCTCCTTCTGACATTTTGTCTTGTTTTGAAAAAGCGAGCTTTAAAGAATAAGGAAGTAATCTAATTTGAATGAAGAGAACGCGAAAGGTGAGGTATATTCCAGTACCAACAATTAAAATCAACAGGGGAGGCCCCCACAAAAAATTGTTCATCGTTGTGACAAACTGCTCAATTATTCCCATCTAATATCCCCCTTTGTTTGTGTAATTCTCCTAAAGTTTCTCCTGTTTTTGTGTATTTTGTCAATGGCGATGAGAGCTTTTCTTGCAAAGTTTCCAAAAGAAAAGGGAGTTGATATGATAGAGAAAAGGTTTTCGAAAAGAACTCTTAGGGAAAAGATAGGAGGAGAATGAAGGATGATTCATGTGTTATTCGTGTGTCTTGGCAATATTTGCAGGTCACCGATGGCAGAGGCCATGTTTAGAAAAAAAGTAGAAGATGAGGGGCTTAGCGAGCACTTTGTGATTGATTCAGCAGGTATTGGTGGATGGCATCAAGGCAGTCCCCCGCATGAAGGAACGCGAAAGCTGCTTGATGAAAAAGGCATCAGCTATGAAGGAATGTCCGCAAGACAAATCATGGATGAAGACATCACAACATACGACTATATCATTGCGATGGATGCTGAAAATGTAGGGGCACTGCGCAGTATAGCCGGCTATGGGAAACATCACTTTATTGGCCGTCTTCTTGATTTTGTAGAAGACGACGATCGAGATGATGTGCCAGATCCTTATTACACTGGGAACTTTGAGGAAGTCCATGAATTAATTGAAACAGGAATTGACCGTTTTTTGACGTATGTAAAGAAAGAGAACCACCTTTAACTGAAAGGAGATCAGACGAGATGGAAGAAAAAAATCAAATCGTGCTCCGAGGAGCTCTCTTAGGTGCCGCTTGCGGCGCATTGCTGACTTTATTTCATCGACCAACAAGAATTGCACTCAAAGACAAATGGAATGACTGCCAGCAAAAGCTGGATGAGTACCGTCAGGAGCCAGGCAGAATATCAGCTTGCATGAAAGAAAAGATGGAAGAAACGAAGCAGCTGATGCGAACAGTCTCAGATGATTTGTCATTTTTAAATGAACAGGTCAATCAGTTAAAGGAAACAACCCCAAGGGTATTAGAAATTATTGAAGAAACAAAGGATCACTTTCAATCGAAACAGACAGATTGATCATTGGAGATGAGGCGTATGGGTTTTATTAAAGCGTTAATTGAACGCTTTTTGCTGCATGAAGGACCGGCAAAATCTGCTGAGCTTGCCTATTTCTTTTTGCTTTCATTATTTCCGTTTCTCATCTTCGTACTGACACTCGTTGGGTATTTGCCGCTGACGTCAAAGGATGTCCTGAGCGTCATTTCTGGTTATGCGCCAGAAGGAGCGCTATCGATGATTGAATCCATCGCCGAACAGACGCTGAATAATCGGAACGGCGGGTTATTGTCGTTCGGGATTATTGCCGCGCTTTGGTCAGCATCTAACGGCATTAATGCCGTCGTTAGAGCATTTAACCATGCTTACGAAGTTGAGGAGAATCGTTCCTTCATTCTCGTACGTTTAACATCGATCATTTTAACGATTGCGATGGTTTTGACCATTATTTTTGCCCTGATGCTGCCTGTCTTTGGCAAAGAACTTGGTTTATTCGTCGCTAAATTAGTTGGGAAGTCAGATGCCTTTCTCACTGTATGGACTGCGATGAGATGGATCATTAGCCCGCTCATTTTATTGATTGTTTTTACATCCTTATACTATTTTGCTCCAAACATCAGGCTGAAATTAAAATTTGTTCTGCCAGGCGCCATTTTTGCATCGATTGGATGGATTTTGGTGAGCATGCTGTTCTCATTTTACGTAGGCGAGTTTGCCAACTACAGTGCGATGTACGGAAGCATTGGGGGAATCATTATTTTAATGATTTGGTTTTATTTAACCGGCATCATGATTATCCTTGGCGGCGAGCTCAATGCGCTTTTACATAAGCGTAAAATCGTACCAGGCAAACTATAATGAAATCCGGGCATCCTAAAGAAGAACGATCAAGTTCAAACTGAATGGATGGGGGAAATCACATATGTCCAAACAATCAAAAAAAGGCGGAAGCAATACGAAACAAAATAAAGGCCATCAACCTAAGAACAAAACAAGCGGCAGTGCGAACGGACAAAATGGATATCATTAAATGAAAAAAAACTCCTCTGCATGGGTGCAGAGGAGTTTTTATTTAGAAATGGCTTCATTGGAGTTTTCAAGAACTGCCGCCGTCCGTCCGAATCGAACGCAGAAAAACACGAATAATATCACGATGCTGACAAGGTAAAGTAAATTCATACCTTCAAACGTTTGCACAAAGATTCCACCGAGAACAGGACCGAGAATACTTCCCGCACTAAACGCCATCCCGCACATCAAATTTCCAGCAGGCAGCAGATGCTTTGGCAATAAGTCGGTCATATAGCTGATGCCAAGTGAGAAGGTAGAGCCTACAGCCATTCCGGCAATAAAGAAACAAATCGCAACAGCCAAAACGGATTGAATGAATATTCCTGCTAGTAGGAAAAAGAAAGATCCAACGAGTGTGACACATAAAATGATGCGGCGTCTGCCAAACCGGTCGCTGAGCATCCCAAGAGGAAGCTGAAAGACAATGCTCCCAATGGCAAACGCAGGTAAAATAAACGCAACCGCATCTACTGTCACCCCGCTTCTTAGCGCATATACAGGGAAGTTACTATTAAGCGTCGTTTCTAAAAATCCATAGCAAAACGGCATCATAAAGGCGACCCAGCCAAATTGAAAGGCTTTCTTAAAGCGCTTCAAACTGTTTGTCTGCTCTGACGTCTGCACTTCGCCACTATCTGGATATGTATTTTTCAAAACAAAAACAAGCAGCCAAATACATAAGCTAACAGCACCAGAAACAATGAAAGGTAAAGATGGATTGATTTCAATGAGTGGTGTTAAAAAAGGTCCAGCGGCAAAACCAAGTCCAAAAGATAACCCATACAATGAAATATTTCGCCCGCGGTTTCTCGATGACGACGCATAGGTCACCCAAGTCTGTGTAGAGAAATGCAGCATATGGTCACCAATCCCGATCATAAGCCGCAGGAAGAACCAGACAACATAAGATTCAAAAAAAACAAAGCTGAACAAGCTTAAAAAGACAGCAGCGCCGCCAATCACGATTAACGGCTTAAATCCAAACCTTCGAAGCGGTGCTTCCATAAAAGGAGACGCAAGCAGTACACCGAGATATAAGCCTGTGGCATGCAGTCCGTTTAACGTAGGAGAAGTCCCGGCATGTTCAAAAATAATCGAAATGACAGGCAGTAACGCTCCCTGCGAAAAACCTGATACAGATACAAGTAAAATTAAAATCATAAAGTGAATTCTCGACATAAGAAGCTCCTTACAAGTTCATATTTTCATCGTACAATGGAACCATAGGGGTTTCAATAGAAAGGTGGAAAAGGAATGAAACTGAGATACGAAACGGATCGATGGATCGCGAGAATAGATGAAGGGCAGCTGCATATATCAGGCAATGAAAAAACGGGGTACAGGCCATCTCAATTATTCACCTCAGCTATTGCTGGCTGTTTTGGAGAAATGCTCATTCATGTGTGCCGGAAAAAGCGAATATCTTGTGAAGGGCTGACGATCACACCTGAAACGACAAGGGCAGGAGCTGTAAACAAGATTTCCAGCATTCATTTACATATCTTATTTGAAGACATTAATACATCTGATGAACAAATCGATAAAGTGATCACCCTTGCATTGAAGCATTGCTCTATGGTGCAGTCCGTGAAAGGAAGTATTGATATCACCTTCTCACACGCGCGAATCTAACATGTATATGATGCCGGCACTCACGAAAGAATAACAGTCAGACATATGTAAAGGAGAATGGCTGTATGAATCGTTTGTTTCTTGTGATTGTCGCAATTGGTGTACCGCTATCGGTGATTGGCAGTTTTCTTCATTTTCCGCAGGTTATCATGTTTGCTGTGTATTGTATCGCGATTATTGGTCTTGCTAGTTTTATGGGAAGAGCCACAGAAAGTCTTGCCATCATAGCGGGCCCCAGAATTGGCGGGCTTTTAAACGCCACATTTGGAAATGCGGTGGAGTTAATTATTTCGTTTTTTGCATTAAAGCAAGGACTGACAGCCATCGTCCTTGCATCATTAACTGGATCAGTGATCGGAAACTTACTGCTTGTGGCGGGGCTGTCTTTTTTCGTTGGCGGTTTAAAATATAAGCGCCAAGTGTTCAATGTCCACGATGCAAGGCACAACTCAGGCTTGCTCATGTTTGCCATTATTGTGGCGTTTGTCATTCCAGAAGTGTTTTCGGTGGAGATGGCAGAGAATAAACAGTTTGTTTTAAGCATTGGGATCAGTATTGTCATGATTTTGCTTTATGTCGCGGCGCTCTATTTCAAACTGGTCAGCCACCGCGGGGTGTATGTTGCTAAGCAGGAGAGCATGGAAGGCGAAGCAGAGACGGAAGAAGAAACACCTGAATGGTCTGGAAAGTTTGCGACTTTGATTTTGCTGCTTGCAACGATGGCCGTTGCGTACATTTCAGAGCGCCTCGTCCATACATTTGATACGGTAGGGAAGCAATTTGGCTGGAGTGAGCTGTTTATCGGAGTCATTATTGTGGCCATCGTCGGCAATGCCGCAGAACATGCCTCTGCTGTTATCATGGCGTATAAAAACAAAATGGATGTCGCAGTGGAAATCGCTTTTGGTTCCACGCTTCAGGTGGCGATGATGGTGGCACCAATCCTTGTCATCAGCTCGCTTTTTTTCAATACGCAAATGCCGCTCATTTTCTCCTTACCAGAGCTCATTGCCATGGCGTCCGCTGTATTACTCACAGTCATTTTATCTAATGACGGAGATACCAATTGGTTTGAAGGCGCCACATTACTTGCTGCCTATTTCATTATGGCGATTGGATTTTTCCTTTTATAATCTTTTGTGGATAAGGGACGACTTTGCGGAAAATACTATGGAAAAATGAATGAGAAAGAGTGATGATATGAAAAAGATGCCCCGCATCATGTTTGTTGTTCTCTTATCCTTAAGTTTTCTATACAGTTTTCCAGCGGAGGCGGCGAAACCATTTAAGGTGCCATCGTCTGTCGCTAGTATTTCTAAGGAGAATACGTATCCGAATGCGTCACAGGATCAGCCATTGCTCCAGCCGAGCGAGCTGACAGCCGATTTGTTTAAAACAACAGATGTGCCGATTGAGAATACCCATTTGATCAAAATGCTGAATGAATCCAGTATTTCAGGGACGCCATTAGCTGTTGGTTACCGTGCGACCATTTTCCTTGGAAGATGGGCACTGAGCTACGATTCAAACGAAACGGTGGCCAACTGGGAATACAAAAAAGTGAATACAAATCACATTGATAACAGAGGCGGCACCAAAACAGCCATTGGCAAGTACGTTCAAAAGCAGCAAGTAAAAGTGAGCGGCGGGCTCACAGCAAAGGTGCCAAGCCCAGAAGATGTAAAAACATTGATGATGCAAAAAGCCATTCAAAAGACAAAGCTGCCCCTCGCTTTTGACACCGTGATTGGCGCAGGAACAAAGCGAGATCAGTCATACCACGTCTCTCCGAAAAAAGCAGCATCGCTTCATGCCTATGCACCAGCGATTAATGAAAAAGGAAAGGTGACATACGGAGAAGTGTACCTTGTGCTTAAAGGAAATAAACGCAAACTCGTCGTGAAAAACGTGACCTCACAAGGAATCGGTGCTTGGATTCCTGTGCAGGATCACCTGACGTTTGGGTTTCAAGGGATGAATTAAAACAGTCATCTCCTCTTATCAATAGGGGAGATGACTGTTTTTTTTGCTAATACGGTTTCTCTTTTTTTCTCTTCAGTTCATTTATGTAAAAGTTAAAGATTTGATATAGATACCACGCGATGTAGAGAAAGAAAATCATTTTTGTTACTATCATAAAGTTGCTGAAAACAAAACTTAGCCCAATAATAGGAATGATCATAAATCCATAATAAGAAAACCACCATGTTTTAAAGATGAAGCTTAGCTCCTTGGAAAGATGTAGAAATGAACATTTTATTTATATATTACATGTCTTTCAGAAAATAAAAAAGCCGTAGCAGCAGTTGAATGAACTCAACCACGACTATGGCTTCAATTTTTATTCCCCTAAATCCACATTATGATAAACCTGCTGCACGTCTTCAAGCTCTTCTAATACATCGATTAGTTTCTCGAATTGTTCTTTAGATTCATCATCTAATGTCACTTCATTTTGAGGAAGCATTGTGATTTCAGCGACAGTGAATTCTTCTACGCCGGCTTGTTTGAATGCTTCTTGTACTTGATGGAATTGATCTGGTTCAGCGTACACAATCACCGTTTCATCTTCTTCCATGATGTCACGTACATCAACGTCTGCTTCCATTAAAAGCTCAAGCGTTTCTTCTTCACTTTTTCCTTCGACACCGATGACAGCTGTTTGGTCAAACATGTAGGCAACAGAGCCGCTTACGCCCATGTTTCCACCATTTTTTCCGAAAGCCGCACGAACATCTGACGCTGTGCGGTTCACGTTATTGGTGAGGGCATCAACGATCACCATTGATCCGTTTGGACCAAATCCTTCGTAGCGCAGCTCATCGAAATTCTCTTCCGCACCGCCTTTGGCTTTTTCAATGGCACGGTCCACGATGTGTTTTGGGACACTATATGTTTTTGCACGTTCTAGGACAAAACGAAGTGCTTGGTTTGATTCTGGGTTTGGCTCACCTTGTTTGGCAGCCACATAGATTTCACGCCCGAATTTTGCGTAAATACGACTTGTACTGGCATCCTTTGATGCTTTCTTTTCTTTAATGTTGTTCCACTTACGACCCATCTTATTCACTCTCTTTCACTTAGAAAATACACAGTATGAGGGTCCCCATGCTGCATGAATCAATCTATTTTCTATTATACATGAATTAGTCAAGAGGATAGAAGTTAGAGGGGCTGACTGAAGAGATATCTTAGCTGATGTGTCCAAGCTGTTCAAACGTTTCATGTTTTTCATGAGCCCGCGTCAGTTCATCGCATCGAATGATCTTTCCATCTAATAACGTGAAAAGAGCCATGACATCAATAAAACCCCTGTCTCCGCTTACGAGTTCCACATGTACCGTGTAACGAAAACACCCTTGCTGCGCCTCTTCATCAAATAACACATCATGAAAAGCGGGGATCTCAAGCTGTTTTGTCAATCCTTTTAATGTGGATAGATGCTTTTTAAACTCATCAAGTGTCGAAACCTCTCCATCTGTCACTTGCTGATATTCAGGTGAAAAATATGTCTCCACTTTTTCTATATTGAATTTGGTTAACACCTCTTCATACATCTCTTTAATAAATGATAGCGCCTCTTTTTTTGTCATGAATCGACATCCTTTCTTTTTTGTTAACTAGTTAACAAAAAACAATCAAAAAAATAACCCCATCACAAATGAGGTTATTTTGCAGGCTGGGGATAGACGAGATCTTCAAGCAATTTGACATCATGCTGATGAAGTTGTTTGATCATTTCTTTTCGGACAGCGAGGGCAGCATCGAAGTATTTTTCGTCTTCGACCATTCCTTTCACTGTGATCTCAATCCCGCGGTTCAGCTTGTTCAGACCCATAATGCCATGAACTTGAAACGGTTCGATGGCATGCTGGAATTCATCTTTTTTGAGAAAATCATGGTGCATTTGATTTAAATTGTCGCAGGCCGTTTCGAGTGCTTGAAAGGCTGTGTCTGGGTTTTGATTCGCACTAATTAATACAGACTCCGTAATCCGCATGTAGTGCATGTTATAGTTTTGGATTTGCCGGATGTCTCCGTTAGAAATGGTTAACAGCTTGCCGCTCCATTCTCTAATTTGCAGAGATCGGAGACCAATTTCTTCAATCGTTCCATTAAAGAGGTTATTCACTGTCACATAATCCCCTTTATGAATTTGACGTTCATAGATGAGAAAAATGCCTGCTAAAATATCGCGAATCAGCGTCTGGGCGCCAAAACCGATGACGATCCCAGCCACACCAGCACCTGCAAGAATTTTTCCGAAATCATGAAAGAAGAGAGAAATGACATACAATACAAAGCAAATCGAAGCGGTGTATTTTGAAACAGATTTGACCAAGCTCTCGATCGTTTTTTTCTTCTTGTCTTCTATAAACTCTGTTCGTTTAAAGAACAATTGAAGCGCTTTGTTAATCAAAAAGACGGCAAGCCAAAGTACGAGTCCAACAAGGAGAATTTCAATGTATTTGTTCTTGACTACTGTTAGAAAAGTATCGTCCATCTATCGGTTACCCCCTGGCTGTACGAGAAGTAAAATCAACATCTTGATAATAGCTGTTTTTCACAAGAACATTCGGACCAAGGCATTGTACGCTTGGACAATGACAATTCAGCTCTTTTGCTAATTTTGTGTCCATCCAGCGAGTATACGCGGATTGCAATGTATCAGTAGCAATATTTCCTAGCGGCGGTGTGTCACCAAAGTCTGTCACAATAATATTCCCATCAAAAATATTCACATTCAGCCGTGAGCGTCCATCAGGGTCATTTCGTACCGTGACATGTTTCTCCTGACGCAATCGTTTGAGGAGGCGCTGGTCTTCTTCATCTGTGCTGCAAGAATAAAATGGCAGGGTGCCAAACAGCATCCATGTGTCTTGATCACGAATATCAAGCAGTTGATGAATCGCATCACGCATTTGCGGAAGCGTCAATGATTCAAGTGCGCTGGCAAAATCACTTGGGTACATCGGGTGAACTTCGTGGCGCTGGCATTTCATCTCCTCCACAATTTGCCGGTGGATGTGTTCAATATATGGAAGCGTACGCTTATTAAGCATGGTTTCAGCAGATACGGTCACACCTGCTTTGACAAGTGCCCGGCTATTTTCAATCATGCGGTTAAATAATTTCTCACGCTGCTCAAAGGTTGGTTTTCTGTCCATCATTGCAAAACCGACCGTTGCAAACTCTTCGACAGTTCCCCAGTTATGTGAGATGTGAAGGACATCTAAGTATGGAATAATTTCTTCATATCGCGCCAAATCAAGCGTTAAGTTTGAGTTGATCTGTGTACGGACGCCGCGTTCATGGGCATACTTTAATAAAGGGACGACATATTCCCGCACAGATTTGAGAGAAAGCATCGGCTCTCCGCCTGTAATACTGATTGAGCGCAGAAGCGGAACTTCATCTAAACGGCGAAGCAGTAAATCAAGCGGCAGTGCATTCGGGTCTTTAGGCTGCAAAGTATAGCCGACCGCGCAGTGCTCACATCTCATGTTACACAACGTCGTGGTTGTAAATTCAATATTTGTCAGCTTCATCTCTCCGTAGTCCTGCACATCTAGATAGGCTTCCCAAGGGTCATATGCAGGTGTAATCGGACGAAGTGCTGTTTTTTGGTTCATGGTATCTATCTCCTTTTCATTCGGGCAAACGTGGACCCGCCAACAGTTAATTTTAAGCCCCATCACCGTTATACGCAAGTGGGGTTTCATTGATTTACAAGGGAAAAAAAGATAAGCTAGAAACAAATGCTAAAGGGAGTGTATCTATGGGCAAGGCAGCAGACAGCAAAGAGCAGCAGGTTGATTATTTAAAGAACCGATTAGATATGTTTATGAATGTGATTGATTCATTAGATCCTGAATCAACAGATGTTGAGGATATAGACAGACTGATCCAGATGATTGACGACCTAGAAGCGAAATATGAACGGTTTAAAAATGATTGGAAGGAAGAATAGCTCGCACAGTGCGGGCTTTTTTCTTTAAATTGGCAGGTGAATCAGTGTATGAGTCTCGGTCTTATTCTGCACAATAGAAGAAAAACCGGGAAGTGACGTAAATGAAAAAATACATGCTCATCTGTTTATGTGCGCTTTTTGTATCTATGCCTCTCTCAGAAGCGGAAGCCGTGTCTAATCAGCCTGTCCATTGGGGATTTGCGAAAAGCAAAGAACATAAGCCAGCAGATGCGGGTAAAGAACTGAACGCCCTTTTAAAAAAGTATGATGCCTTCTATTTAGGAAACACGAAAAAGAAAGAGATCTATTTTACATTTGACAATGGCTATGAAAATGGGTACACGCCGAAGATCTTAGATGTGCTGAAAAAACATCAAGTACCAGGCACTTTCTTTGTGACAGGACACTTTGTTAAGGACCAGCCGGAGCTCGTCAAACGTATGGCGGAGGAAGGTCATATCATCGGCAACCATTCCTATCACCATCCAGATCTAACAACAAAGAGTACGAAAGAAATCAAAGAAGAGCTTGGGCGTGTCAATGAAGCCGTGTACAAAATCACTGGAAAACAAGACAACCTCTATCTTCGTCCGCCGCGCGGTGTATTCAGTGAAAGAGTGCTGAAGGAAACAAAAGAGCTCGGCTATCAAACCGTTTTTTGGTCAGTGGCGTTTGTGGACTGGCATATCCATCATCAAAAAGGAAAACAGTATGCTTACGATCAAATGATGAAACAGGCGCACCCAGGTGCCATTTACTTACTGCATACCGTCTCAAGGGACAATGCCGAGGCATTGGATGATGCCATCACGGCACTGAAAAAACAAGGTTATTCTTTTAAAAGCCTAGACGATCTCATGCTTGAAAAAGTATGGCATCTCCCTCAGCTATAGAAAAAAAGCTTGCAGAACACCTGCGAGCTTTTTCTTTATCCTTCTCTTATTTTACGCTGAAACAAAATCGGATGATGGCGCGAGAAAGAATCAATCAAGCCCTCACCAAAAATTGTGATACTTTGCTCCCAAGGATGTCCTAGCAAGCCCCAATGCATCTCTTTTGATAAAAAGAAATAATAATCTCCGTTCGGAAGCACAGGCACTGTCCATTCTCCAAATTCATCTTTTTCAAATGAGCCGTATGGTGTGATCCAGTAGCATTCGTGCTGCCAATCAAGTGCCAGCATATATTCGTCTGTTCTGATAAGCTCCTGAAAAACAAGTCATGCTTTCTCTTCAAGGTCTTCATCAGCATGTAGAAGGGAAGAGTCCTCAAAATAAGCAGAAATATCATATGTAACGAAAGGAGAAGGTACCCGAAATGAGGGAAAACGAGAGAGACTCGGATGAAATTTGAAATCTCGATAGAGCGTCTCCCATACGAGCTTTCGTTCTTGATGAGACAATGGAATCCAGTTTTTCATCTAACCGCCTCCTCAGCCATTCTCTCTACACATTATTTGAATATGCGGAACCATCCTTTATGCTTAAACCACAAAAGCATACCCGAGACGAGCAGACCCATGAAAATCAGTACGCCAAAATAGCCATACTTCCAGTGTAATTCAGGCATGTTATCAAAGTTCATTCCGTACACCCCAACAATAAAGGTCAGTGGAATAAAGATGGTCGACACAATGGTCAATGTCATCATGATCGCATTCATTCGATTAGAATTCAGCGTCTGGTAGCTGTCTCGTAAATCGGCTGTCATATCACGGTTTGATTCGACAATCTCGGTTAGTTTCAAAAGGTGATCATAAATATCATTAAAGTATGCTTGCCGGTTCGTATCACTTCTCAGCATATGCGTGTTAACAATACGATATAAAAGGTCCCTCATCGGGATAATCGTTCTTCGCAGTTTGAGCAAATCGGATCGAATCCCGAATACTTCGTTCATCAATGTTCCATATGTTTTATGACCTTCTTCATCCTCGATTTCATTCAGCCTGTCCTCTATTTGATAAATAATAGGGAAATAATCATCGACAAGCTGATCAATCAACATGTAGGCGATATGCTCAGGCCCGCTGTTTCGGGCTTTATCAGATTCTTTGAGTTTTCGAATGACACGGTCAATGTATGGCGCTTCCTTCAAATGAAAGGTCACGATATAATTGTCACCAACAAACAGATCGATTTCCTCAGATCGAAGCGTTTTTTGATTCAGAGCATGAAGCACGAAAAATAAATATCCTTCATAAAAATCAAGCTTCGGCCGCTGTAAATAATGGAAGCAATCTTCAATCGCAAGCGGATGGAATTGAAAGTATTCTTTCAAAAGCGCGGCTTCCTTTTCCGTAGGCGCATGAAAATCAATCCAATACCAGGCGATATCTGGGCTTGAAAGCTGCTGCAATGTTGCATGTTCAATCAAGTCGCCGTTTTTTGTCACTGCAATTTTCTTCAGCATGTGCACCCCTCCAGACTTGCATTATATCATGAAGCAGCACCGGTGAACTTATACGTGTTCTGCATAAAAAAAGCCGATCTCATCACTGAGATCGGTCCAATGTGCGTGTATGATTGATGGATAAAACCGAGAATTAAGGACGATGGAACGTAACAAATTTATCTTGACGGTCAAACCAGCCTCTGAACGCCCAGTTATCCCAGCCGCCATCACCGTTGTTTTTAAAGGTGCCGCTTTCAAATACCCAAATACCATAAACGACATTGCCAAGATTAGCAGTAGCAAAAGTTTTCACGCCATTAAAACGGTCTTCATAGTTCTGGCTGAGGTTAAAGACCATGACATTATATCTGCCGCCAGCAGCATAGAATGTGCTTTCCATCACGCTTTTAACGAATCCAGAACGGTTGGCATTTGCATTTACTGCGTTCACAATGGCATTGGCAATTCCAAGAACATCGAAGTTGACGTTAACATTAGGACTAGCTGTCGTTCCAGCTTTTCCTTCAGCCGCTTTGTTTAATACAGTTTGCTGTAGTGTAGTAGAGACGGGTGCTGACGTTTTTTTCTCCGCAGCGTCAGCGAATACTGGTAGTGTCGAAGAAACAGCAGTGGCAAGGGCAATAGAAAGAATGGTTTTTTTCATTGGTCAGATCTCCTTTTTTAAAAAAAGTTTGGGTCTTCTTTTTCGTAAAAAGTGAAACTAGGTGAAGCCGGTGATCAATGAGGTAAAATATGTTCCTGCAAGATAAAACAAATGATTGCCTAATCAGCTAATTCCTTTGTTCACCTCCTTGATATGTCATAATTATACAAATATTTTCAAGATAGAAGCTATCACCCAGAGGGTCTATTTCTAATTTAAGGAAAATGAACCTAAAATCATGAAGGGTGCTGTCGAATTTTAGCTGAATTCGACTAAAAATGTTCCTTCATCCAAAAGGAAAATGACCGGAAATAAGGAAGATATAACTGATAAATTCTTGTACTCTTTATGTTAGAAAGTATTCAATATAGAGAATCATTCATGCAAAGTGAAACAATCGCATCTGCGTGTTTGCAGAAAGGAAGAGGAAAATATGTGGGAAAAAGAGCTGACCGTTGAACCGCCATATCACTTTGATCAAGTGCTGCGTCGCTTATCAAGTGATCCATTAAAAGCAGTCGATTTAAATAAAAGAGAGATCAAAGTACCAATCAGATTAGAACAAACACCATACGTTGTCGTCGTTCAAGCCACCGGAACAAAAGAAGCGCCCACGTTTCGGGTGAAAGGAAATGGTCCTGAGAAACCTCTCATCTGTGAGGTGAAACGAATATTTGGCATGGAGCATCAATTAGACGCTGTGCATGAGCATTTTTCTGAAACCAATCTAGCGCCCGTTTTTGAGCGTCATAAGGGGACACCTCTCATGCTGGATTTTCATTTATATCATTGCTTGATGAAATGCATCATTCATCAGCAGCTTAATCTGGCGTTTGCTTATGAACTCACAAAACGGTTTGTTCATACGTACGGCGAGCAAATAGAGGGGGTTTGGTTTGATCCTTTACCAGAAACCATCGCCTCACTTGAAACAGAGGAATTGAGAAAGCTCCAATTTAGTGAGCGAAAAGCGGAATATGTCATCGATGTCTCAAAGCGAATTGTGAGCGGCTCTCTTTGCTTAGAAGAATTACACGAATTAACTGATCTGGAGGTGGAAGAACGTCTGCTTCCAATTAGAGGGATTGGACCTTGGACAGTTCAAAATGTGCTCATGAATGGACTTGGAAGACCAAATCTCTTTCCGATGGCAGATATCGGGATTCAAAACGCCATCAAGCGTCATTTTGACCTGCCTGAAAAGCCGACAAAAGAAGAGATGGCAGTGTTAAGCAAGGAGTGGACTCCCTATTTAAGCTACGCATCTTTATATTTATGGAGAAGCATTGAGACAGATAAATGAAAGGGATTTTCTCTCTTTGTCCAAGTCATGGTATACTAATGAGATGGAATAAAATGAAGACAACCTATCAAGGGTTCAGATAGAACGGAGAGAATGAAGTGAAGGAAAAACAGCAAAGTGCCCTTTTGCAAAAGGGACAGCAGTTTCCGCTTACCATTAAACGCCTTGGCATTAATGGGGAAGGGGTCGGGTATTTTAAAAAGCAAGTGGTCTTTGTCCCAGGTGCGCTTCCAGGCGAAGAAGTGGTTGTGGAAGCAACGAATGTCCAAGCAAAATATGCAGAAGGTACGGTTAGAAAAGTAAGAAAGCGTTCCGAGCATCGAGTGAAACCGCCATGCCCAGTATACGAAGAGTGCGGAGGCTGTCAGCTTCAGCATTTGGCGTATGAGCAGCAGCTAAGGGAAAAACGAGATATTGTCATTCAATCAATGGAACGACATACAAAACTACCAGTTGAACAGCTTGATATCAGGCCGACGATCGGTATGGAAGATCCATGGCACTACCGAAATAAAAGTCAGTTTCAAGTAGGGCGTTCTCATAGCGGTGACATCATTGCAGGGCTTTACGGACTGAACTCTCATAAGCTTGTACCGATCAAGGAATGCATCGTGCAGCATCCAAAAACGAACAAAACAACGGGCGTTGTCCGCAAAATTTTAGAGAAATTCGGTGTATCGGTCTACAATGAACGGACGAGAAAAGGCGATGTACGCTCAATTGTTGTGCGTGTCGGTTTTGAAACAGGTGAAGTACAGGTCGTTCTAGTCACATCAAAACCTGAATTTCCAAAGAAAAGAGAAATTGCCGAAGCCATTCAAAAACGTTTGCCAGAAGTGACGTCCATTATGCACAACATCAATGGTGAAAAAACGTCGGTCATCTTTGGCTATAAGACATCTCACCTAGCTGGCAACATGGTCATTCAAGAATTTTTAGGAGACGTCTCCTTCGAACTGAGTGCACGTGCTTTCTTCCAATTGAATCCGAAGCAAACGCTAAAGCTTTACGACGAAGCGAAAAAAGCGGCAAAGCTGACTGGCAAAGAAAAAGTTGTCGATGCGTATTGCGGCGTTGGGACGATTGGGATGTGGCTTTCAGATGGCGCCAAAGAAGTACGAGGAATGGATGTCATCAAAGAATCGATTGATGATGCCAAGAAAAATGCTAAAAAACACGGCATGAAAAACGCGACCTATGTGACAGGAACAGCTGAACATTGGCTGCCAAAATGGGTCAAAGAAGGCTTCCGTCCTGACGTCATCGTCGTGGACCCGCCAAGAACAGGCTGTGAGCGCACCTTCTTAGACTCCGTCAAACAAGTCCAACCAAAACGTCTTGTCTACGTCTCTTGCAACCCATCAACACTAGCAAAAGACCTCGAATACATGTCAAAAGACTACAAAATCGAATACATGCAGCCAGTCGATATGTTCCCGCATACTAGTCATGTGGAGACTGTTGTATCTCTCGTGAAAAAATAGACTTTAATCAAGGCTCGAAAATCATATTAGATTTTCGAGCTTTTTTAGTTTTGGGGCATTTCTTTCATCAGACTTTTTTCTAAATGAAATAAACACTTGCCATATTTAAATTAGTACTATATAGTTCTAATTATGAAAAAAGTAAAATTAATGAATCAAAAACGTGTGCTTGAAGTAGCTGCAACATTATTTTTAGAAAAAGGATTTGCTTATACAAGCATGGATGAATTAGTACGTGTAAGCAAAGTGTCAAAGTCTAATGTGTATTATCACTTTTCTAATAAGGAGGAATTATTAGAAGGGGTCGTTGATTATTGGATTGACATGTATCAATCCGCCATTGATGATGTATTATCTGAGAACCAATTTTTAGTTGAAGAACGTATCCAACTGTTTTTAAAGCAATTATCACAAGGAGTTCAATCGAGAGACTATAAGGGGAGCTGTCCATTTATTACTCTTTATATTCAAAGTCCTACACAGGCTACGCAAATTAAAGAAAAAATAGGACTGTTTTTTACAGGATTACAAAAGAAGGTTTTTCTATTACTGAAACAAGGAGTAGAGAATGGAGAATTCAGAAAGACGATTCATATTGATGAGGTTGCATCCCTATTTATTACCAATCTTGAAGGCGCGTTATTTATTTCAGAAACATTGAAGGATGCCACTGTCATCACAAAAACAGCAGATCATTTATTTAACTTGCTTCGATAAAAGAAGCATTTTTTTTACATCAAATTAGTACTGAATAGTACTAAAAAGGAGACTTCATATGAAAACAGTATTTTTAATTGGTGGAACAGGCTTTATTGGAAAGGAGTTAGTAAAAGAATTAGCCAAAGAGGATGTGAACATTCTTCTTTTAGTGAGATCGAAAAGTAAAGCAACACGCACTTTTCAAGAAAGAGGCATCTTAAAAGAAGCAGTGATGCACTTTGTTGAAGGTGATTTGACGAAAGTCGATTTGGGTTTAAGTGCTGAAGATAAGGAGAAGGTATTGAAAACGGATGTGATCATTCACGCAGGAGGACCCATGGATATTCAAGCGACAAGTAAAGAGGCCGCTTCCGTCTTTTTAAATGGCGCCAAACATATGAGTGAGTTAGCTAAAAGTATTCATCAATTGAAGGGCTTGCAGCAATTTATTCATGTTGTCGGTTATATGAGTCCCTTTGATGATCAACATAGCAAGGTTGAAATTGATGTGTTTAAAGAAGGAAACAGCTATTTGAAAATAAAAAATCCATATGAGAGAACAAAATTTTTAGCAGATCTTTATATTCGTCAACAGGCATCAGTAGTAGGTTATCCGCTGTCTGTCATTAATCCGCCAACTGTCGTCGGTAGTAGCCAAACGGGGAGTACAGAGCAAATAGCAGGAGTAGGCTTGCTTGTGAAGAGTATGCAAAGAGGGCTCATGCCGGTGATTCCTGGAGGTAAGGACTATAGGCTGCCACTTATTTCAAACGATGAGTTTGCGAGGTTTATTGTGCAGATTTTCAAATTGGAGCAGCCGGCTATTCAAACATATACGCTTGTTGAAGACTGGCAGCGCGATCAGAATATTGGTGAATTATTGAGTGTGATGTCAGAAAGTATGAATATGAGGTCACCAAAAATATCTGTCCCAATGCCATTGATGAAAGCTATGATGAATAGTGGCGTAAGTAAAATCACAAACATTCCTTCTGATGGATTGAACTTTATGACAAAAAGAACGTTTTCAAATGTTGCAGTGAAAAAAATAATGGGAGAAGGTTGGTTTCAGAAGACAAGTGTCATGAAATTTTTCCCTGCTGTAGTAGCTGATCTGGATTATCGAATGATGAATCCAAACGGTAAGGATGATCATTTATTTAAACGAACACTATGTGATAACACGACCCTTTACCAATTACAAGGAGAGGGGAAGCCGTTTATTTTATTACATGGTTTGTTGAGTGATGGAGAGGATTTATTCCCTTTAGCACAAGAACTGCATGAAAAAACGAATCAACCTGTATGGATCTTGGATCTTCCAGGTTTGGGACGTTCTCCTTTTAAACGAGAGAAACATCTTCTAGATATCTATTTGAATGTCGTAAAAAAGGTATTGGAGAAAGCGGCGAATGGTGCACATCTAATTGGCCATTCATTCGGTGCATATATTCTTCTGGAAGCATTGGTACAAGAGTACATCGATCAGAAGTATTCAATCACTTTACTTCAGCCGCCTATTCATAAGAAAAATGCTGCATCACGAAATGTTCCTCAATTTATGAACAAATGGACATTGAAATGGGCATCGACTAATATGATAGGGCGTTATGTCTTAAGGACTGGTTTGTTTGAAAATACGGAGAGCATCCCTGAACATTATATTGAAAAAGTCAGAAATAGTTTTACGTCTCCTAGAATATTAAATACGACGGTTCAGCTTAACAGCTTACTACAACAGAAAGCCAATCAAGATGATTTCAATGAGGTCACAAAGGATCATCTTCATATCATTTGGGGAAATGATGACAAAGGCTATTCAGCCCCATCACATCTTGGTCAAGTTGACTTTATTCCATATGGTCATCATTTTCCTCTCAGCCATCCGAGTGAAACGGCAGCATTGGTCATAAAGCAGCTGAGAGTATGGGGTAAATAAAAGGTTTGAGGGAGACCAGCGTGGCTAAATAATCTCACTAGTAAAATACTTGATGAAATCGCGAGAAACAAAGTGAACCATATCAATGAAATAGAGGAGAATGAGAATGAGCCAATTCGATATTCTAACAAAATACTTACCGATGCTTCAGGAAGATCCTATTGGGGAATGGGTCATCGATCAAGAAAATGATGGTACAGTTGAACATCCGATTCAGATGCCATTTGTGAATTATTCCGAAACGGTCCGTCACTTGATTACAGATATTTATACCTTTGCCGAACAACACGAAGAGATGGAGCTTATCCGCTACAGAGAAATCATGATAGAAAATGGGATTGAATCGGGACTGAACGATATGGAGAACGTGGACATCTCAAATTTAAATGCGCAGTGCGTGCTTGCTCTGATGATGGAGGTTGTGAGAGCCGAACGATTTAGCGAGGGTGTCATCCTCAATTTCTTTAAAAGCGGAGCTATTGTAAAGTGCTTGGAAAGATTGGATTGTTTGGATTCATCAAATGAAAAGTAAAACACATGCAGTCAACACTTTTCGTCCTATGAAAATAGAAGAAATTGATTCCATTTTATTAAATGATCTTGATGCAATAAAAATGGAAAAAGAAGATGAGCGTATAAAATTCATTTTACAAGATCCCTATTGTCCTGATAAAAGTGATATTCACAGTGTGTATGTCATCTATAAAAGGTCTATACTCAATTTACTTGAAGGTAGGATACGCTCTATTCATAGTTATGAATTTATCAATGCTAAGAAAAAGGATCGAACGATTTCTAAAGAAGATATTGAATATGTACTAGAGATGGCTACAGTTGTGGTTCTCGCAAGTGATAAAAGTGGAGTACTGACAAATTATTATTTTAGCGGAGTCGGTGAAAGGTTAGATTGTATTTTTAATCTATGCTTAGGTTATTCTTCGGATTTACAGAAAAAAGAAAACAAAGTAAGTTTGCAACGATGTATGAATGATATAAAGATTGTGGAAGAGATGGGCTTGTTAGAACAATTTTAGAATAATGAGCAAAACCTAGATGTTAGAGACATTTAGGTTTTTTCGCGCTTTTGAAAAATTTATTCAACTTCATGTTGACCTTCCCCTTAACTGAAAGGTTTATACTTTGATCAGATCAACAAAACGGAGGAGATGCAGGATGTTCAAGATCGGTGATTTTTCTATGTTAAGTAAAGTGCCTGTTAAAACCTTAAGATACTATGACCAAATTGATTTATTAAAGCCAAAGCAGATTGATCAAGATTCGGGATACCGTTATTACTCAGCTGAGCAGCTGCTTGAGGTCAATCGAATTTTTCTGTACAAGGAATTAGGCTTTACGTTAAAGCAAATGGCTCAGCTTCTTCGTGAAGATATCTCAGTAGAGCAGATTCAGGGCATGTTTCTGCTGAAAGAAAGTGAGATTCAGCAATTGATCGAGAGAGAACAACAGAAATTAGCGCGTATTAAGGAACGGATGCACCTCATTCAACGAGAGGGATGTGTTGAAAAAGAACAGGAGGTCATCATCAAATCTGTTGAAAGCAAACGCATCATGTCTTTTCAATCGAACGGAACGGTTGATGAGATTCCCTCATTCTTTCAAACGTTTCATCATTTATTACTTAAACATCAACAAGAATCGATCTCGGGACCACAAGTAGTGCTATGGAGGGAATCATTCGAAAAGGAAAGTGAGTTCGAATTTGAGGTAGGGTATTCCGTCAAAGCGTTAAAAGGCACTCTTCCTCAAGGAATCACGATACGTACGTTACCTGCTGAAGAGACTATGGCGACACTATTATTTCATTCCCATTCTCCATCTGCACAAACAGCTTGTATTGACCTAGCGACATGGATCGAAAATAATGGATACCGCGTGAAAGAAGACCAGCCGGGCCGAGAGATTTATTATCCATTGTCTGAAACTGAAGAAGGCAGACTCATTGAAATTCAAATTCCGATTATAAATGAAAACAAATCGTAAACATTGCCCAAAGGAGAAACGTCACGATGAAGAATAAAACCGTTGTCTATTTACTTGCATTAGCAGCCTTTTTAATTGGAACAATCGAATATATCATTACAGGCATTATCCAAATGGTCGCAGATGATTTACATGTCACGACGTCTGCCGCTGGATTATTGGTCACGTCTTTAGCGCTCTCAGCGGCCATCGGTGCACCTATTGTCATTGCACTGACCATCAATATAGACCGCAAAAAAATACTGTCATGGATGCTGATGATTTTTATTTTAAGTAATGTCATCACAAGTGTCAGCCATTCATTTGAAATGGTAATGATGACAAGGATTTTACAAGGAATCAGTGGGGGGACGGCTATTGTAGTGGCAATGGCTGTTGCGACTCGTCTTGTAGAACGTGAAAAAAGAGGAACAGCTATTGGCATCATTTTAATGGGATTAAGCAGCTCCTTGGTTTTAGGCGTTCCAATCGGGACATTTCTAAGCAGTATAATCGGATGGAAAGCATTATTTGCAGCCATTGGAGTGATCACGCTTATTCCGCTGATTGTTGTGTACAGACGAATCCCCTCTATGAAAGAACAAGAACCGGTGACGCTTCGTATGCAGTTATCGATTTTAAAAGATAAGCGGATATTACTTGCGGTGGCAGTGACGCTATTTTATGTAGGTGGATATTCCACGTTATTTACCTATTTAACGCCCTTCCTGCAAGCATCAGCAAACCTGAGCATCACAGAAATCAGTGGCATTTTGTTACTAGCGGGAATATGCAGCTTTTTGGGCTCCAGCCTTGGAGGGGTGGCAGCAGATAAAAAAGGCCCAATATTCACGATTTTCACAGGAATCATTTTGCAAATTATCATGCTCATGCTGCTAGCATTCGTCACAGGGAATCTCGTGGTTATGGTGGCTGTCATCATGATATGGATGATCGCTACATGGAGCACATCACCAGCTCAGCAGCTATATCTTGTCACACTTGTACCAAAATCTCCAGATATCGCGTTAAGTGTCAATACATCATTTATTCAATTCGGATTTGCCTTAGGCTCTGGTGTAGGAGGGTTTGTGCTAAGCGAAACATCTATATTAAACCTAAGCTTGATCAGTGCTGGCACGGTTTTTCTCGCTTTACTGATGACCATTCTAATGGTAGCGTTTGGCCGATTTTCTCAGCGTAAGAGTTTGAAGGTGATCGAGCAAGGAAGCTAACTGACATTCAATGTTGTATGGAAGGAACTACTTATTTGGGGTAGTTCCTTTTTGATTTGAAGAATGCACCAGTGAAGTTTTTTATTTGCTACAATAGGAGTCAATATCCAAGCTGCTAGACAAGGAGAGAGTACAGAATGCCAATAAGTGAGGAAATGATCAATCGAAAAGGCGCTCGAAAAGGGACTGATATCCCCCATGAAGTTTTGAACCTTTTGAATCAGGGAGAGATCGAAAGTGTGAATTTAACTGAATGGCTGGCTGTCAATCATATGACGCTAATACAGCATGTTTTGTCGTCCGCTGGTTTAGACCATCGTTTAGGGGAAGTATCATCTGAGATCGCTAAACAAAAAGCTGAATCAGGAATGAAAGCCATTCGGCTCATTGGTCAATTGTTAGATGACGTGCTGCGTGAAGAGAATGAAGAAAAACAAGCGGAAGTGCTGCAGGTATTTGCTCACCACGTATCTGATAGCGTTCGATGCTGGGCTGCTTATATGAACAAACAGAGTTTATCAACATTGGAAGAGAAACTGGCGTACATTCAACCATTTGCAGCTGATCATCATTTTGGTGTTCGAGAAATTGCATGGATGTCAGTGAGAGAAAGTCTAAGTCTTCAGCTTGATCAAAGTATAGAGCATTTAACAGAATGGGCAAAAAGCGAGGATGAAAACATTCGCCGGTTCTCTGTAGAGTCGATCCGTCCGAGAGGGGTATGGACAAAGCATATTGAGTTATTAAAACAAGAGCCAGAGAGGGCACTGCCTATTCTAAATTTACTCAAATCCGATCCATCCACATATGTTCAAGATTCTGTAGGAAACTGGCTCAATGACGCGAGTAAAACACAACCAAATTGGGTAACGAACCTGTGCGACCAGTGGTCAAAGGATTCTGACACAAAAGCAACTAGCAGAATTGTGAAGAAAGCCAAGAGAACGATTGTGAAGGAGAATTTGTGAATAAGAACATGAACTGAATGAAGAGGATTTCTATCAATCATTCAGAGAGAAAGTCTCAAAGCGAGCTCAGCAAACATATAGCCCCATTTCGTGGGATATAGTCTCTTCAATTCTGCATTCTATATATCTTATCTTCTCATTGTCATACTTTTGAATGAAATTGACTCAATAGAATTGACGCAAGAACCATAAATAGGTGAAGATGAAATAAACTGTAAGATAAAGGGAGACGAATAATGATACATATCGTATTTGGGGCAGCGGCTGCCGATAGTTTAAAACAAGCATTCTGCGAAATGAAGCAAGAGCAAGTAAATGATATGATCGTCTTTCATGACATTTATTCGATTGGCCCCCTTCTGAAATTGCAAGAACATGAGGGACAGGAGAAGCGTATAGAGTGGCTTCGTCACGTGATGTCAAATGAATTTGGCCATTTTGATGACATGGTCATCGATCAGCATAGAATGATTCAGCAAATAAAAGATATCAAAGATGGTACGCGTATCCTCATCTGGACAGGCAATAATGCCCATGAGCAAATTGGTTTGCGATATGCCATCTACTTATTAAAAGAGAAAAACATTGAATTGTCTCTCATTAATACAACGACTGCGTTTGACAAGTTGTTCAATACAAATACAAGACGAATGGATATTCGACATACAGGGGAAATCACATCTGAAAAATTGAAGGTTTTGTACAGAAGTAAAGAGCATATTCACGCAGTGTCAAAAGAAGAAAGAGAGAAATTACAAAACGAATGGCTATTATTTGCTAAAGAACACCATACCCTGAGAGTATGGCAAAAAGGACAAACGATCAGCGTACCAGAGGATGAATTTGATGCTTATTTAGTGAAAATGGCAAAGCGGCTTCATCAGTCCCATCCAGAAGAGGAGTACATCGTAACGCCACGATTAATAGGAGAAGTGATCGGTCATTTAGAACAGTATATCGGCGATGATTTTATTGAGTATCGACTTAAGACATTAATTGATCAAGGGATTTTTGACATGATAGGGAGTCGAACTTCCATGCGTTATTACTCGTTTAAACTGACAGAGTTCGGACAGCACTTCAAAAAATGGGTGTGCTGTCGAGAATTTGTGGAGCATCCTTTCGTGAAAATTGAAGGAGATTACGGTGGTGAACCTTTTCATTGTGGGCATTGTCAATGTCATTTAGAAAGAGACGATGTACCAATAAGCGATACACTTTTCTCGAAGATCTGGAATTGGAACATACAGTATGGCCGCTGGTTTGACGAAGAGACAGATGATTTGGTGCTAAATGGTGCAGACATGGAAAAGAAATTCAATCAAGAAGGAGAGCGCATCACTGAAGAAGTGAAACGAGCCTTATTCCCTGCGTTTCAAATTGAATACAGTCCAAGTAAATACAACCAGCATATCATTTAAAGAATGAATTTCGGTAGCACTGCAAAAAATAATGCTTTACATGATCCATCACCTTCATGTAAGATATGGAGAAATTAAAAGCGAAGAAAAGGACATGAGCCATTTTTACTGGTTACCAGAGAGGGAAGTCACGCTGAAATCTTCCTAGCGCAGAAAAGTGTCTTACCACCTTTGAGCTGTATTGGGGAAATCATAGTATCCAATATCGTCTACGCCACGTTACGGCACCAGAGCCATAAAGCGAATACGCGTTATGGGAATTTGGGTGGAACCACGGATTACACATTCGTCCCTTTATGAGGGATGGGTGTGTTTTTTTGTTCTCTCAACTATGATCATTGCTTTGAAAAGGACATGAGCCACTTTTATTGGTTACCAGAGAGGGAAGTCACGCTGAAATCTTCCTAACGCAGAAAAGTTGTCTTACCACCTTTGAGCTGTATTGGGGAAAATTGAAGTATCCAATACCGACTATGCCACGTTACGGCACCAGAGCCATAAAGCGAATATGCGTTATGGGAATTTGGGTGGAACCACGGATTACACATTCGTCCCTTTATGAGGGATGAGTGTGTTTTTTTATATCAAAAAATGAAAGGTGTGTCAGTCATGAGAGAAAAAATGGTGAAGATTCAATTTCCAGATGGAAAGATAAAGGAGTTCTCTGCAGGTACGACTGTCGCAGATGTTGCCTCCTATATTAGCCCAAGCTTAAGGAAGAAAGCAGTGGCAGGAAAGATCAATGAACAAATGGTCGATGTCAGTCATCAGCTGGAAAGTGATGCTCGGCTGTCTATTGTCACACTCGATTCAAAAGAAGGGCTTGAAGTGCTGCGCCATACATCTGCACACGTATTAGCCCAAGCTGTGAAAAGGTTATACGACAATGTCACACTTGGAATCGGACCTGTTATCGAAAATGGATTTTACTATGATATGAAGCTCAATCAAACATTAAGTGTAGAGGATTTGGCTGCAATTGAAAAAGAGATGAAAAAAATCATAAACGAGAATCTTCTCATCCAAAGAAAGGAGGTCTCTTACAAAGAAGCTGAATTGTTGTTTGCACATGATCCATATAAGCTAGATATCTTAAAACGACTCCCCTCAGAAGTGGCCATCACAGTGTATCAGCAGGGTGAATTTATCGACTTATGCCGCGGTCCTCATTTACCTTCTACTGGGTTCGTAAAGTCATTTAAGCTAACACGTGTTGCAGGGGCTTATTGGCGGGGGGATAGTCATCAAGATGTATTGCAGCGAGTGTATGGTGTCGCGTTTCAACATCCAAAACAACTAGCTAATTATCTTCATTTCATAGAAGAAGCAAACAAACGTGATCACCGGAAATTAGGGAAACAATTATCTCTGTTCATGTTTTCAGAAGAAGCGCCAGGTATGCCGTTTTACTTACCAAAAGGGCAGCTTGTGAGAAATGAATTAATGGCCTTTTCAAGAGAAGTTCGAAGCAAAGCGCAATATGAAGAAGTGAGCACACCGTTTATGATGAACCAAGAGCTATGGGAAAAGTCAGGTCACTGGGATCATTATCATGAAAATATGTATTTCTCAGAAGTTGATCATACAAGCTTTGCTTTAAAACCGATGAATTGTCCAGGGCATATGCTTATGTTTAAAAACAGCTTATTTTCATACAGAGACCTTCCGATCAGAATGGCTGAGTTTGGTCAGGTGCATCGTCATGAATTTAGCGGCGCATTAAATGGATTGTTCAGGGTCAGAACTTTTTGCCAAGACGATGCCCATATTTTTTTGAGAGAAGATCAAATTGAAGCTGAAATCAAACGGATTTTCCAATTAGTTGATCATGTGTATCGGACATTTGGGTTTGAGTACTCTGTGGAACTATCCACTCGTCCAGAAAAGGCGTTAGGGGATGATGCCATTTGGGATATTTCAGAATCAGCGCTAAAGAATGTGCTTGATCGGCTAAAGGTCGATTATCAGCTAAATGAAGGAGATGGGGCATTTTATGGACCGAAGATCGATTTTCATATTAAAGACGCCTTGCAGCGGAGCCACCAGTGCGCCACAATTCAGCTGGATTTTCAAATGCCTGAGAAATTTGATTTAACATATATCAATGAAAAGAATGAAAAGGTACGGCCAGTTGTGATTCACAGTGCCATTTTTGGCTCTCTTGATCGTTTCCTTGGCATTCTCATCGAGCATTTTGCAGGCGCCTTCCCATTATGGCTGGCACCAGTACAAGTACAAATCATCCCTGTCTCAAAGGTTCACCTCGACCACTGCCTTGAGGTGCAGCAGCAATTAAGAAAGATTGGAATCAGAGTCACAATCGATGAACGGGATGAAAAACTCGGCTATAAAATGAGAGAAGCACAAATGCAAAAAATCCCTTATATCGCTGTCATTGGCGATACAGAAATGCAAGAAAAAACACTGAATATCAGACAGCATGGAGAAAAGACATCTAGACAGCTGACTATTGATGACTTTAAACACATGGCGGCTCAACAAATAAAAGACAGAACAGCTGCTCAAGAAATGATGTGCTGATTTCATGAAGAAGGATAAGACGTTCATTGAATGATGGGCGTCTTTTCATTTGCGAAAAAAGCCGAATTGACAATAAAAAGGGAAAATATTGAAACGTTTTTTCGGTGGAATCGTAATAAAGATAGAGCGTTCAACAGAAACATTTAAACGGGGAGGAGTTTATGACATGGAACAAGCTGCACTGAAAAAGATGAGGACAAAACAAATAGCTGTCTCTAATTTATTTGTCGGACTTATGATTATCGTTTTTTTTATGTTGATTCAAATTGTTAAAATCCAATTTACACATTTCCTTTTTTGTTTAGGAATTTTAATGCTTCTTCAAGGTATTTTAGGCTTTATTAGAAAAGGGACAACAAAATCTTTCATTCCAATTTTCGAGCAGATAGCTATTTATGAAAAAGAGAAATTAGGGAAAGAGTGGGAAAAAGAAAAACGGTTAGATCATGTTTGGAAAGTCATATTGAGTGGCATTATGTTTATTCAATCATTCACTTTTCAAAATGTGGATAATACATTCAGTGACGTCGATCCTGCATTGATCATTTTCTTGTTTTTGATGGTTCTAGCCATTTTAAATATAAGCATGCTTTTTCGTTTTAGAAAAATTGATCGATCAACTGTAGGTGAATTAACAGGCTACACAAAAGAGTCAAACATAATGGCAATAGCTTTAGGATTTTTTATGGCCATCATCATCTTCATCTTTATCGTCATTTTTGTTCTTCCATAAAATATAACCATTTTGAGGTGAAACCATTGAATGCAAACATTCAACAACTAATCGATCAGACAAAGGCGAAATTTGGCTTGGATCTTTATGATCTAAAAAGACACAGCTTTTATCGTTACGTCAACATGTTCAATGAAACGATTTATACATTGAATATGGAATGGTTCCCCTCTCATGAACCTGAGGATGACGATGTCAACCCAGACGGCACTGCTGTTATTGAAGTGAATTTGAATACAGGACAGATCGAATCGGTTATTTTTGTCATGGACAAAACCTATGCGCAGCATGGTGTCACGTTTAAGAGACCTTATCCAGCCCATGTCATTCAATGGATCGAACAAGAAACAGGGTTGATCTATGGAGAGCATTTTTATATGCATCAGAAGGAAAAAGGGGAACTTTCTTTCGAAGAAGCAATAGATGGTGTGAAAGTAACACCTTCAGGCAGAATCGAAGTGAAATGGGATGAACATGGACAGCTCATGTACTTTACACACCACGGTCCATTTTTAGCCAAAACATTACTGAAAGCTGAGAAATATGCGCTTTCCCTTGATAAGCTGGAGAATTTAGCCGAGCAGCAAGTCCAGCTGTTTCAATGGCCTTCCTTCGAGCACAACCGAATCCGATCTATTTATGCGTTAGAAGAAATTTATGTGAAAAACGATGGAACAGGCACGATTCCGTTTGAAATTGGACGTGAAGAAACGCATTGTATACATGTGAATAAGGTCATTGAATGGAATGAACCGTTAAACAATACCTTTGAAAAAAAAGAAATAGACATTCATGAGAATATTTCAGCTGAACAAGCTTTCTCATTGGAACCGTCACCAGATTCCTTCCCGATATCAAAAGAAGAGCAAGCTGAGTGTATCAAAGCAGTCCGAACCTTCTTGGCGCAAAAATATCCAAAGGATTCAGGGAAGTGGATTCTGAAAACACTCCATCGTGATCATGGATACATCCATGCAATATTAAAAACGAACGGGCAAGAAGGCAGTGGGTTTATGGACAAGATCAAGGTCTTCATTGACGCCAGCTCGTTTGAAGCCGTTCATTACATAGATAAAAAGGAAATGTTTCAAGTGTGCGGGATACTGAGCCCCTCTCAAGCGGCAAGTGAAATTTCTGTAACTCAGAAAGAAGCCTTTGAAAAATTGAGAGAATGTCTTGAAATTACACCTATCTACGTCTATGACGAAGCGCAAAAACAATATGTTCTGTGCGGAAAGCTCGATTGCCATGATGGTGTTGATGCAGAGAGCGGCGAAGTGTTTTCTTTGAAAGAACAGTGAGGAGCTGTTCTTTTTTGTCTCAATGCACCAATTTTTTGAAGAAATTTGGAATTTTGTAGCAGGAAGTTGTCGTTTCATCACGAAAGAAACAGATAAGAATATGATCATAGGTCCATCGGTTGGAATATAGTAGACGTCATACATATGAAAACCTCATGACAGTAAAGTTGATCTACATTGCTTTTTGAAGAAAAATGAAATCGTGTCTCTAGTAGTATACAACATTTGGTGGACTGACATCATAGGATGACTTTAAACATGTTTGTTTTAGGTAAGCTTGAAGCCATGATAGAAGAAAGTGAGGATATCTACCTTGAGTACATTGGAAGTGTTTCGTCAGTTTTTGGTTGACCATTATCCTGCGTTACAAGATGAACTTTGGCTAAAAGATGTTGATACCCTTCGAATCTCTCCTATTCTTCATCCTTTTCTGAAAAGCAAGCTGCCAGAGGGGGTCGAAAAATTCACTTGTGTCCTATTCACGCAGCAGACCGATCAAACCGCTGCACCACTCAAAGTATACCTTCTATTAGATGAATATGAGCAATCACTTTATGCCATTGATTTGATGAATGAACAAATCGTGCTTCATTAATACAGAAGCAAAAAGCTGCTAGAGAGCTCCTCAGCAGCTTTTTTTGATATACATTAGTCGATCATATCAACCAATCTTCGGTGCAAGTTGTCCAATTCTTTCTTTGTTGGAAAAGAGCTGATCAGAAGCGTAGACCGCCCGAATTGAACCGGAAGCTCAGTATCAGTCACAATCATATCAATCCCAAGTTGATCCATCGTAGTATCATTTAATGTATTCTCTGGACTTGTGAAAATGTGAATGAGAGGAGGCACGCTTAATTTAATTAAATCAGCAATAAACAAGCTATGATAATAGCCTAATGTTGAAATAACAAAAATGTTCAGCGCGTTTCTCCGTTCCATCTCCAAATGAACAAGTCCTCTCCATGAAGACGTAATGATACGAATCAATTCCCGTTCATTTTTCACAAAAGAACCGAGGATATCGTCTGTTTTTAACTCTTGGATGATATGAGTAATCCTCGAATAGAAGTAAGGAAACTGTTTTTTTACCTCTGATAAATAGCTCGATTTCTTTTTGAAAAGGAACCCATCTCTTACGGTAATTTCATTGGAATACACATAATATTGGAGAAGAATGAGTGTCATCACCTTGCGATTCGCTATTTCTTGATGAAAAATCGACTCCAATTGGTTGATAAATGAATGAATGGCATCATAGAGTCGTGGTGTATGTGACTGAAAGAACGTCAATTTTTCTTCGACAGTTTCAATTGATTTAAAGTGACCAATAGCTGGTTCGATCAATAGCAAAAAGACAAATTCATGATGATCCAGCGTCACATCAAATACGTCTTTGGTCATTCGGCAAATATGCTCTTCCCATGTTTTGATTTGATTATAGATCCCTTTGGCTGCAGAATTTTGTTTTTCCTCTTTCATTGAGTACGTATATTTACGGCTTATTGTGAAATTTTTCCTCATTCGGTGAATGGAGACGGCAAACCACAGGCAGTATTTATCTATTGCCACATCTGGCACATTGACTTCAAGCACCTGAAATAGCTCCTGTAATAAATCAACTGCGTCTTGCTTTTGAATATCATCGAATGGCCAAAGCCGGCTTCCATACACTTCAAACAAAAATTCAACAAAGAATTGACGAATCTCCTTCTCATTTCCATGGAACTGCATACTATCTGGGCGTAACTCAATGTCATAAGAGATAAGAATGGAATTGATTTTATGAATGGTGTTATACAATGTGGATCTACTGATATTAAGCGTGTCCATCCATTCATAGAAAGACCTGTTTTGTTCGAAAAAAATGCCGTCAATCAATCGAATTTCAATCGTATCTTTTAAAATTTCTTTGATATAGTAGTCGACTCGTATCGTCTGTGTATAACAAATGGATATGCCTTGTCTTGGCTTTATGTGGATTAACGGCTCTCCGTTCTCTGTTTGGAACGATTTCATTTGTTCTAAATCGCTTTGAATGGCACGAACCGAACCGATATGTTCATTCGATATCTCTTGAAGGCTCCACCACTTATTTTTGGATACAAGCAGTTTTAAAATGTTTATCCATCTCTTTGATTTATTATCAATGAGCTCCATCAAACAACTAACTCCTTTCCTTGGATTGCTCTATGTTATGAAGTTCACTTAAAGAACATTTGATTCTCAAAATAGGCATGAAATGATTGTAATGTTTAGGCTAAATCGTTTTGTCTTCACTTTTCATGATAAAAGAGAAAAAAATTAGACGAAAACAAATGTTATACGTTGATTCTCCATATTTTTCTTTTAAAAGGTGATAAATGAGTCATGAATCCTATAAAAATGGATCATTTTAGATATTTCGTTTATTTTTTTGCTGTTGAAACGGTAAATGTAAGAATAAAACGCAGCAGCTTTTTGATTACCATATGAAAGGGAGTAGAAAGGAATGCGATCTACATGATGCTGAACTGTCTCACCATACATACCATATGATACATGCTTGTTTCATATGAACGAACCATATGTGAATACATGCTTATATATGCATGTACACATTATTTATTGTTCATTCCAGTATAAATAGAAAAATTCACATTTATTCTTTTCACGATCCCTCTCACTATTCCCCATTTCTATAGACCCCTATCCAGATACTATATCCACTACTCATGATTCCCTTTCAAGTTCATGATTGATCAACTCATTTTATTCATAGGGTCTTAAGGAGCTATTTTAAAAAAATATTTGATTAGAAGCGGAGTGATTTATCAGATAGTATCCAAATTGTTTTTTTATTGTTGTTGAAAATTAATTTTAGAAAAGGGTGTATGTATTGAAAAAAATATTGTCATTGGCTCTCATCACCGTGTTAGTCATACAGTCAAGTATATTGGGAATATTGCCTTTAGCAGGAGCACAGGCCAAAGAAATTCAAGAAAATATTTTTGGGGATATTGAGTTTGCTGACAGCGAAGGAAACAAGTTATCAAACAAGGAAGATCAGCAAGTCAGAAAGGCCATTGTTCATTGGTCGATAAAAGGAATTGATCTAAAAAAGCAATTTCCGTATGTTCTCTCACTTCCTGCAGGCATACAGGTAGAAAAGGAGCAGAAGGAACTAATTACTGTGGGTGACATATCTGTTGGCGAGTATACCGTTTCAAAACAAAATGAAGTGACGGTCATATTGAAAGAGGATGTCGAGCTTGATCCAAATTTAGAAGGATCAATAGACATCGATGTCACTAGTATAGCTGAGCAAAAAGAGAAAACAAAGCAAAATGAGGGTGAAGAAAGCCTTCCAAAAGAGGACTCAACCTCATCTGAAAAAAACGATAAGAATCAAGAAACTGCTCAAACGAAAAAAAGCGATGAAGATGAATTACTAAAGAACAAAGTGAACGTATCTAAGCGTGTAGGGCTGCAAAGTGTTTCAAAACAATTGCAAATACAAGAAAATCTTCTCACTGATGCAAAATTAATTTTTGAAGATCAGGAAGGAAATTCAGTTGATAAGCCTGACATCAACTCGCTTATTTCCATTAACTATGAGTGGGCGATCCCAAATGGTCATAGCTATAATGGCGGGGATGAATTCCATTTCAAGGTTCCAGAGGAATTAGTGATTTATGAAAAAATCGATCGTCTTGAGATGAAATTTAATCAGGCAACCATTGGTTATTTTTCTGTAGATGAGAGCGGAAATGCCTCCATCGAATTCACGGATTTTATAAAACAATATTCAAATATCCATGGAACACTTCAAGTGTGGACGCAATTAGATCAAAAAACAGTCATTACTGAAGAAAAAGAAGTGGTCATTACCCCGATTGAAGGCAAAGATACGATATCGATCCCGATTCAATACATTCCAAATGGTCCAAACGTCTCGAAAAAGGGAGAACCAAATCGATCTTACAATGCTGAAACCATTCAATGGACAGTCGATTTTAATATGGACTTAGACGATGTGAAACAAGCGAAACTGTTAGATCCGATTCAAGAAGGTCAAGCGTTAAAGAAAGATTCAATCAAGCTTTACCGTGTTGATACAAAGCTAAATGGTGAAACATCGCTTGGTCAGCTGCTTGACGAAAATCACTACACAATCGGCCAAACAGCAGATGGTCAAGATTTCACGATTGAATTTAAAGATGACGTGCATCTAGCCTACCGTTTAATGTATGAAACGGACATTACGAATCAAGATCAGTCTGCGTTTCGTAATAAAGCGTCCCTTGTCTCTGCTGATAAAGTGATTAGTTCAGCAGAAGGAACAGTGAATGTGACAAGAGGCAGTCCTTTAAATAAAAAAGCCGCCCACTACGACCCAGTCACACAAACAATTACGTGGGAAATTCGTTATAACTATAACGAAAAAAAGATTGCTGAAAAGGATGCTTTGTTAGAAGACTTCTTTAATGGCACGCAGGCGCTGATTTCTGATTCATTTCAAGTCAAGGAAGTCACAATTGATCAGGATGGTAAAGAATCAGGAACAAAAGCGTTTGGAAATTATGTGGTTCAACCTCAAAAAAAGGATGAACAAAACGGGTTTACCTTGCAATTCAATCAAGATATTCAATCGGCTTATCTCATCACATATCAAACAAAAGCAACCGAGCGGATTTTCGAAGCTGAAGAGATTATCAATACTGTAACAGCTGGTAAAGAGAGCAAACAAGGAAAGCAAAGAATTGATCAGCAAATCCTGACGAAAAATCATGGAACACCGAATTACAAGAACAAGACCATTCCATGGCGTATCGTCTTCAACAAAGATCAACAAACCATGAACAACCTGATATTAAAAGATACGTTTACAAACGAAGGATTGACGCTGCAAAAAGATAGTTTAAAAGTGACGACAGGTAATACAGTGCTTGAAGAAGGCACAGATTATCAAATCGTTGAACATACAAATGGTTTTGATATTCAATTTATGAAAGAAATCAAGACAGAACATACCGTCACATATACAACGTCTTTTGATTATGAAAAAAGAGCAGATAAAGATCAAAAGAACCTGCAAAATCATGTAAAGCTTGAATGGGTAAATGAAGATGGCAAGGATTTGACGAAGGAAAATCAATCTGTCTTCACGCCTGACACATACACGCAGTCAAATGGGTTCAAGAACGGAACATATGATGCAAAGAAAAAAGAGATCACATGGAATATCGGTGTGAACTATAACTTGAAACATTTAGAAGAGGCGAAAATCGAGGATTTCATTCAAGGAAATCAGCGTTTGCTTAAAGATTCAATCATCGTCTACTCGCTTGATTTACAAGGCGGGGAAAATGGGGCGGAAGAAAAAGAGGTATTAGCGAAAGAACATTATGACATCAAATTCCTTGAAAATGAAAAGGGAGAATCAGGATTCGAAGTCACTTTCAAACATGCCATTGATTCCCCATACAAAATCACGTATCAAACAAGTGTTGAAGGAATGGATTTAGTACAGAAAACCTATGAAAATAAAGCGACCCTTTATGATGGAAAGACGAAAGAATCAGATGTGAATGCTGTGGTGTCCATTCCAAATGGAGGGAAATACACGAGCAAATCAGGAAATCAGCAAGGAAAAGTCATTGATTGGAAACTGAATATCAACTTTGGTCAATCAACAGTCCAAGATGCGACGATTATAGACCATCCGAGCAGTAACCAAGCCATAATAGAAAACTCATTTCATCTGTATTCGACGACAATAGATGAAAAGGGGCAAGTGACCAAAAAGGAAGAACTGGAAAAAGGGAAGGATTATGAGCTAGACCTTGAATTCGATCCAGATTCTTTTCAAATCAAATTTAAAGAAGAAATCACGAGACCATATATTTTAGAATACCAATCTCTCATTTTAGATAAGGTGGGAAGTACACTACAAAATGAAGTAACGTTTAGAGGTGAAAATGTAAAAGAAATTAAAAAGGAATCCGAAGCCTCAATTGTGGTCAAACGTACCGCTGGCATGGGAGATGGCACAGGAGCGATTGGCGCTTTAACCATTAAAAAGGTAGATGCGAGTAGTGGGAAAGCGCTAAAAGGAGCAAGCTTTTCTCTGACAGATGCGGCGAGCGGTATCGTCATTGGAACAAAGACAACAGATGAAGAAGGAGCTCTTCGATTTGATCGTCTTCTGTATGGTGACTATATCGTGACAGAAGAGAAAGCACCTGATGGTTATATTAAGACGAAAGAACCAATCAATGTCACAATTGATCAGCCTTACGAATCAGGAGATCAAGCGAAAACAGGAAATAGCATGACGGTGCAGAACCAAGAAATCCGCCAGCATGTCAAGCTCACGAAAAAAGACAAAGAGACAGGTGCTGCATTAGAGAATGCAGAATTTGAACTAAAAAATGAATCTGGGGATACCGTTCAAACCCATTTGAAAACGGACGAAAAAGGAGAAATTCTTTTCAAACATCTTGACCCAGGTTCTTATTATTTTGTGGAGACAAACGCACCGAAAGGCTATCAATTAAATCAGCAAAAATGGCCGTTCACCATTAAAGAAAATCAAACAGAAACAACGATTGTAACTGCAGTAAATGACATCATCAAAGGCTCTGCTGAATTGAGCAAAATAGGTGAAGGCGGAGAGAGACTAGAAGGTGCACAGTTCAAGCTCTTAGATCAAGACGGACATGAGCTAAATGGTTCGCTCGTCACAGGAGAAAATGGCAAAATCACGATAAGCGAACTAAGACCGGGTACGTATCAGCTCATTGAAACAAAAGCACCAGATGGTTATGTATTAGATGAAACACCAATCACATTTGAAGTACCACTCGATCCAACAGAACCAGTCATCATTTCACAAAAGAACCTATATGAAACAAGTGCATTAGAAGTGATGAAAGAAGGGGAAGATGGCAAGAAGCTTCAAGGTGTTCGATTTGAAATCACGGATCAAAATGACGAAGTTGTACGTAAAGATTTGACAACAGATGAAGATGGGAAGCTTTTGGTCAATAACCTCAAACCGGGCAAATATCAGCTTGTAGAGACAGAGAGTATTGATGGTTATCAAAAGAAAAATAAACCTTATCCGTTTACCATCGAAATCGCACAAAAAACACCGGCAGAGATCAAAGTGATCAATGATCTCAAAACTGGAGCTGTCCAGCTCACGAAGCTTGGTGAAAAGAATGAAGCGCTTGAAGGAGCAGAATTCAAGCTTGTAGATGCAAATGGAAAAGAGATAAAAACAGGTCTTCTCACTGATCAAAACGGGGAAATCATCGTCAACGATCTTAAACCTGGAACCTATCAGTTTGTTGAAACGAAGGCTCCATTCGGTCATGAGCTTGACGAAACACCTGTCACTTTTGCTATCCCATTTAACCCTGAGAAGCTAGTCAGTGTGACAAAAGAAAATAGCCGCACTACAGGCGGAGTGCTGTTACACAAAAAAGGAGAAGATGGAAAATCATTAGAAGGGGTTGTCTTTGATCTATCTGATGCCAAAGGAAAAATAGTGGCAGGAGGAGAAGGAATCACAACCAATCAGGATGGAAAGATTACCTTCACGGGTCTAAAACCTGGAACCTATCAATTTGTTGAAAGAAAGAGTCTTGAAGGCTATGAATTGAGTGCGACACCACTTGTCTTTGAAGTTGAATTAGGTCAAAAAGAATTGATTCAAGTGGAGGCCATCAATCAGCTCAAGAAAGGTTCTGTAGAACTAACAAAAATAGGGGAAGAAAAAGAAAGATTGAAAGGCGCAGAATTTACACTTTTCAATGACGATGGTAAAGAATTGATGTCAGGTTTAACAACCAACGAAAAAGGCATCATCACTGTCAACGATTTGAAACCAGGCGCTTACCAATTGGTTGAAACGAAGGCTCCTTTTGGACATCAACTTGATGCAGAACCAGTAGACTTCAAGATTGATTTCAATCCAAATCAACTGGTGAAAGTGACAAAAGAAAATATTCGGACGACAAGTGCTGTGAAACTTGAGAAAAAAGGGGAGGATGGTCAGTTGCTCGCTGGCGTGACCTTTGAACTGATTGATGCGCACGGTCAGCGTGTGAAGAAAGACTTAAAGACAGACAAAAACGGTCAACTGACAGTCGATCAACTGAAGCCAGGAACCTACCAATTTGTCGAAACAGCAAGCATTGCCGGCTATGAATTGGATCAGACACCTGTCTCATTTACGATTCGATTAGGTCAAGACAAACCAGCAAAAGTAGAAATGATCAACAAACTGACGCCGGGAGCAGTGGAACTGACCAAAGTGGATGATGAGGGACATACGCTCGAACATGCAGAGTTTGCTCTTCTGAGTAAAGAAGGGAAAACGTTGAAGAAATCACTTGTAACCGACCAAAAAGGAAAGCTTCATATCAACGATCTAAAACCGGGAGAATATCAATTCGTTGAAACGAAAGCACCTCATGGCTATCAATTGGATCATAAGCCGATCCTGTTTACAATTGAAAAAAATCAGCAGAAGCCACTTCAATTAACAGCAAAGAATCATTTGATCTTAGGAAGTCTGCGTATCATAAAGGTAGATCAGCAGACAGATAGAACCTTAAAAGGTGCAGCCTTTGATATTCGTACAAAAGCTGGAAAAACGATAAAATCTGTGACAACAGGAAAAGACGGAGAAGCCATTGTCAAAGGGCTTAAACCTGGTGAATATACACTCACAGAGACGAAAGCTCCAAATGGTTATGTAGCTTTAAAAAAACCACTCGCTTTTACAATTCAAATGGGCGAAGTGGAGATCAAGACAATGATTGTGAAAAATGCTCCAATGAAGAATGAAGAGGACCACACGAATCCTCCAGCCTCAGATAAAGGGGATCAACATCCGCCCCATGACTCAAACGGTGAGCTGCCAAAGACTGGAGAAGAATGGCTGCGTTATATGATGTATGCAGGGATTTTACTAATAGTATCTGGAGCTGTTCTCCTTGTTCTTAGAAGAAGAACCATTCAGTAAAAGGAAGGAACGAGTGTATTAATGAAAAAAAGAACCTTATTAGGCAGCTTTTTGGTGGTCGCGGGACTAATGCTCATCTCCGTTCCTTTTATATATGAGTGGCGAACTTCTCAAGAGACAGCGGCAATGGAACAGGCATTAAAGATGATAGAAGAAAATGACAGTGATGCCCTTTCTTCTATTCCACATCTCACTGTGTCAGAAGAAGACCTTCGAGATGTAATGGAGCTAGAGATCCCGTCAATTGATTTAAACGAAAAAGTGCTTCCTGTTACATCAAAAGAAAATTTAGGTATTGCACTAACTCAGATCAAATCTCATCAAATGCCAGGTGAAGGGAATTTCACGATTGCGGGCCATAGAGGGTATAGAGGCGATCGGCTTTTCAGGCAGCTGCCTGAGGTGCCGAAAGGAGAAAAAGTCGTCTTACATCATCAAGCGAAAACATACGAATATAAAATTGTCAGCTCAGCTACAATTGAACCGACGGATGTTGATGTACTAAAGGATCGCGGGAAAAATGAACTGACATTGATCACTTGTACTCTTGATGGCCAGAAACGATTTGTCTTAAAAGGAATACGAATCAATGCTTCAAAAAGTGAGCAGCCGTCGGATGTATAACACCAACATAATAGATGATGGGTACGATGGAAAAGCGACGCTCACAACCGACATGTTACACCAATTGTTATCAGAGCATTATCCAACTTTAAAAAACGAATGTTGGGATGTTGATGTAGATACAATCCGGACTTCGCCTATTCTTCACCCTATATTAAAAAGAAAGCTTCCAATTGGTATCGAAAAATTCACCTGTGTTTTGTTCACGCAGCAAACAGTAGCTTTTGGCGAACCTTTGATTGTGTACTTTTTATTAGATGAAAAAGGCGAAATGATTTACGCAATGGGTATCTTGCTCGAGCAGCAAGATATCCATTAAACGAGAAATAAAAAAGGAAGGGACTTTGATCCCTTCCTTTTTTGTGATTTAATTACGCAAATAACTTCAGCCCAACGACGCCAATCACAATCAGCAGCAAGCTGAGGATACGAATCATGTTTTTCGGCTCTTTAAATAGAATCATATTAAACAAGACAGAGCCCGCCGTTCCAAGTCCAATCCAGACTGTATAGGCAACGGATACTTGAACGGAAGAGAACGAGGCGTATAAAAACAAAAAGGATAGGGCAAATCCGCCAACAAATAAAATGCCTGTCGTGATTTGCTTTTTCTTACTGAACATATTGAGACCAATGGTTCCGCCAATTTCAAAGGCAGAGGCTAACAGCACAAAAAACCAGCCCATTTATACCGCTTCTCCTTTCTGCTCATGTGCATCTCCATCAGACACTTTCAGTCCAATAATGCCGAGAATTAAAATACCCATAAATAAGAGTTTTTCTAATGAAAACGAACCGCCAAACAGTGCATAATCCATCAAAGACGTACCAATCGTTCCAACTCCGGCAAACACGGCGTACACGGTGCCTGTCGGCAGCTTCTCGCAGGCTTTCATTAAAAAATAAAAATCAATCGGGATCAGGCAGATAATGATCGCCCACTCCCACACAGCATCAGCTTTATTTAAACCAAATACCCAAAGTAATTCGAATAAACAAGTGAGTGCGACATACATCCAGCTTTTTTTCATCGTATTTCCTCCTAAAACTAAAAACTGACGATTCGTCATTTTGAAACCAAAAAAGAGCGTACAGCAAGTGCTGTACTAAGTTAAGGTGTCTCTATGCCAAGTGCGTAAAGGAGAAATTGCTTTACCTCTCGCTTTTGAATCAGAACCTCTTCTGTATCTGTTTCTGTAAATAAGTACATTTGCTCAGCAGACGATTCCAGTAAACCGATAATGAATTTGGCTGCATATTGACAGTTCAAATTCGCACGGACCTTTTTGTCCTGCTTTGCTTTTTCTAAAAAAGCAGCGACCCATTTGTAAATCGGCTCATAAATATCTTCCCATTCCTTTAAATGCTCCGTGGCTGCTAAACCTGAGTAGGTCAGAGCAAGGACGTCACGGTATTGTCTTGTAAAAGAGAAGATGAATTCAACAAGCGCATCTGCTTGATCGAGGACATCTGCATGCTGAGTTAATTCCTTTTCGATCGCAGGCACCATCTGTGCGATAAGATGTTCTGCGATAGCAGGCATGACGGAAAGCTTTGAAGGAAAATATAAATAAAACGTTCCTTGCGCTACTCCTGCTGCTTTCACAATATCCGAAATGGTCGTCTTTTCGATTCCTTTTTCTTTAAACGCGCCAATGGCAGCAAGCATAATCTTTTCTCGTTTCGACACATCATCACCGACCTTAAATGACTGAATGTCAGTCAGTTTAGCGGAAAAATGACGATTTGTCAATATGGGTTTCTCGTCATTGAATAGGAGAATAAGTGATGAATAGATGCAGGCAAGCCTGAATAAGCTGTAAATATGGTCAAGCATCATGTGAGAAAGGGGCAGCTCTCCGTATGACATTCAGTGCGATGTTTTCCATTGCTTATTTTCTCTTGCTCGTCCCGCTCTATCTACATATGAGATACAGACAGGCGAAAAAGCACAAACGATTTATCTATTTACGAACAGAAATCGTTCTTGCCTGTCTGTTTATGTATACGAATGTTTTATTGTATTTGACGGTCTTTCCTAATCGTTTTTCCGCACCAAGGGATCAAGTGAGTGTCAACCTCATGCCTTTGCAGTCCATTTATCAAAATCTCCATGCCTATCATCACGGCTATCCCAATCTTGTTTTTTTAAATTTGGCAGGGAACATTTTGTTATTTGTGCCACTTGGTTTTTTTCTCTATCAAGCATTCCGAACCTTGCGCTGGCAAAAGGCGATTCTTGCTGGCTTTTTCTTGTCAACAATGATTGAAGTGCTTCAATGGATATTCTCGCAATCTGGTATGATTACAAGAAGCAGCGATATTGATGATATTCTCTTAAATACACTTGGCACAGCGCTAGGTTGTATGTTGTATCGGATGTATCAACGAAGGAAGGAGAAAATCAAGTGAAGCGAGTTTGTATCATTCCATGTGGGGCGAAGAAAATGTGGGACGTCCATCCAGAGGCAGGGAGCCAGCCGGCGAACCTCGTTTATTTAAGTCCGCTGCATCAGCGTACGAAAAGCTATGCCCAAACATTCTTTTCAGACTACCTAATCATTTCAGCGAAGCATGGATTCTTAAAGGCAGATGATATTATTCATGAAAATTATGATGTGGCTTTTGGTACACCGCATACTGATCAGATAACAAGAGAAGCACTAAGTCAGCAATTTCATGAAAAATATCTCACTGCATATGATGAATTAGTGATACTAGGTGGAAAGAAATATCGAAAGGTGATCGATCCTTTATTACTTCCTCATCAGAAAGCGATTTATCCGCTAGCTCCATATAAGGGAATTGGCTATATGCTTCAGGCGTTAAAGCAAGCCGTTGAGACAAAAATAGAACTTCCGCCGCATATTTAACGTATTCACATCTACCGGTAAGCAGGGTTTTGATCATTAAAAAGAGAATGAATGAAGTAGCGATGCTGATTGTTTCATATCTTTTCAGCAGCCACTTGGATGTCCGCATCGCTTATTAGAGTGGCTATATGAAAAAGGGGGCGTATGAACATGACAACCATCTATTTAGCTGGTGATTCAACCGTTTCATCTTACCCAGATCGTCCTGTTCAAGGAGGGTGGGGAGAGTTTTTACATCGCTACACAGCGCAGGGTGTGAGCGTCGACAACCGCGCAATCGGTGGAAGAAGCTCAAAAACATTCATTGAAGAAGGACGGCTTGATAAAATATTGGCTGACATTCAGCCTGGGGACTGGCTGTTTACACAAATGGGGCACAATGATGCTTCAACGGAGAAGCCCGAACGGCATACAGATCCTTTCACAACGTATAAAAGCTATTTGTCTCAATATATTCACGGAGCAAGAGCGAAAGGAGCTACACCGCTTTTATTAACGCCAGTTGGCCGCTTTCATGAAAAAGACGGAGAATATATCAATGATTTCCCTGATTACTGTGCCGCTATGAAAGAACTAGCTGATGAAGAAGAAGTCCTTCTTGTAGATTTAAATACGGCAAGCCTTCAGTTTTATCAAATTTCCGGCATAGAGAAAACGACTTCTTACTTTATGCTGTCAACAGGCATAGAGGATCGCACGCACTTTACAAAAGAAGGAGCAGATGCGATTGCAAGACTTGTTTCGCTGGAATTAAAGGACCTTGGATTAACGATTGTGTGATGGAGGACAGGACGAGAAAGCGCTCGTCCTGTTCTTTTTTGCAGAAAGCTATTGATTCCCTTCACCAGAGTAGACTACAATAGGTACATATGATAATGAGAATCAATATCACTTATAAATAGATCAATCGATGAAAAACTGGAGGGACTCAAATGACAGAACAACTTGAATTATTTGACGTCACCATTATTGGCGGCGGTCCAGCAGGAATGTACACCGCCTTTTATAGTGGGATGCGGGATTTAAAGACGAAGGTACTTGAGTATAACGAAAGCCTTGGCGGGAAAATCCTACTGTATCCTGAAAAGGTCATTTGGGATGTAGGCGGTTTGCCGCCAACAAGAGGTGAACAGTTGATTCAGCAGCTGGAAACGCAGGCGAAAACATTTGAACCAGAGATTGCACTGAATCAAAAAATCACGTCATTCGAGCGCGATGAACATCAGAACATTTTGCTGACAGCTGAGAATGGTGATCGCCATTTGACGAAGACCCTCATTTTAGCAATGGGCCACGGTATTCCTGTTCAGCGGAAACTTGAAATCGAGCATGCAGACCGTTATGAAGTGACAAACCTTTATTACACAGTGCAGGAGCTTAAGACATTTGCAGGAAAGCGAGTGGTCATCTCTGGAGGCGGCGATTCTGCGGTTGACTGGGCAAATGCCCTTGTTCCAATTGCTGAAAGTGTCACCGTCGTGCATCGCCGTGACATGTTTGGCGGACATGAGAAAAACGTCGCCAACATGAAAGCATCTTGCACACGAATTTTAACCCCACATGAACTGACGGAACTTCATGGTCAAGGTGACAAAATTGATGCTGTCACTATTCAACATTTAGAGACAGGTGAAATCGAACGAATAGAAACAGACGCTGTCATCGTCAACCACGGTATGAAAGGCGATTTAAGCGTGCTATCAGAATGGGGACTCAAGCAAGGTGAATGGGGACTAATCGAGGTCAATGAAAAAATGGAAACCAATTTACCGGGCGTCTATGCGGTAGGCGATTTATGTACACATAAAAGCAAGGTCCGCTTAATTGCTGGGGCATTTGTTGACGGAGTCAATGCGCTCAATAGTGCAAAGCTGTATATCGAGCCAGAAGCCGAAAAAGTGGCGTATGTTTCTTCTCATAACGAACGCTTTAAAGAGAAAAACAAAGAATTGCAAACGGCTGGCGCTCGTTAATGAACAGGAACATCCAGTCAACCATTGAAGTGCTAAAATTTTAGCACTTTTTTTATATGGAAGGAGAAAGAGAAAATGACAACCCGTACTCATACCATTCTGCGCATGAAAGAAAGTAGAGAGCGATCTCTTTCTGTCAAACAAACAGTCTCCTGGCAAACATCTTCCCCTATGTTCTTGACTTGCGATGGATCTGTGAGAATTGAAATGGAAGGATTACAATATCAGCTAAACGCAAAAGACAGTATATTGATTCGCTCAGGTATAAACGTCATGCTCCAATCTTTATCAAGCGAGGAGGTGTCAATTCACACAATCACCTTTAACCAATTTACCCTGGCAAATGATGCGCAAAATGAATTGGTCTATAAGATGAATTATGACGATCTCCCGGATAATGGATCGATGGTCAAAGGCTCTGCCATGCTTTTTTCCTGCATCAAACAAATGAAGACGAGTCAAATGAAGACGAGTCAAAGCACCCAAGAACAGGTGAAAGGGCTGGAGGACATCATGCACATCTTTCACCGTCAATCCAAGCTATACACTGAGAAGGTCCATTATTCTATTGAAATGATTTTGCAATATATGGCGCAGCATTATGAAAAAAAGCTAACGAGAAAAGACTTAGCCCATAAGATGGGTTTTCATGAGAGCTATTTTTCGACCTTTTTCAAACAAAGTATGGGACTAAGTGTGACGGACTATATTGCCCAAATTCGAATGGATGAAGCAAAAAAACGTCTTCTGCAAACAGATGATCAAATTCAAATGATTGCGCGGCAAGTGGGCTATACAGACAGTTTATATTTCAGCAGGATCTTCAGGCGGAAGACAGGAAGGACCCCTAGTCAGTTCCGAAACAATCGAAGACCAGAGCGGATTGCTGCTTTTCAATTTGTCGGAACATTGGTCGCGCTAGGCATTCGCCCTGTCTGCATTGACAAAGAAACCTTTCTTCATTCAGATATACTCAAAGATCAGCTGGCCGGTGCGCTGGTCATAGATGAAGACACGCCTGATGACGTTTTTAAATCACTTCAACTAGATTTAATCATCATTCCTAACTATTTTTATTCGAAGCCTGAGTTGATCAAGCGCTTGGAGCGGATTGCCCCTGTCCTTGTTTTGCCATATGGCGGTGGTCATGTGGTACAAGAAGTCTTATCTACAGGCCGCCTGTTAGGAAGAGAGAAAGAGGCAGATGATTGGGTGAAACGCTTCAAACATGTGAGTCAAAAGGCAAGAAATGATCTATCTTCCTTTAGGGAAAAAGGAGAGACAGTGGCGATTTATGAAATGAGAGGACATGACAAAGTGTATATGTGGTCCTATGATGCTAGAGGCGCCTTCTACCTTTATGAAACGCTTGACTTAAAGCCTCCGAAGACGATTCTAGAAGAAGTTCTTCTCCCTAATCAACATACAGTCATTCCTTTAGAGAGGCTAAGAGAATTCGAGGCGGATCACATGTTTTTTATTGTAAGCGTTGAACATGGGTGGTATGAACAAATGGATCAGCGGCTGGAGGAAAGCGATGTTCTTCGTCAATTATCCTCTGTGAAAAACGGAACCTTCTATCCACTAAAGCTAGAGGAGTTTCGATTTGATGAGGGGGAGCGGGTGATTCATTTAATGAACCGATTTGTCTCTCAATTGACTCAGGTAGCCGATCCAACAATTGTCCATATGTAAGTTGCGAGAATCCTCCATAGACCATTTCGTACGAGGTTGTTAGAATACATGAGACTAGTAATTGATAACTGTTCTCATTTATATCGGGGAAATGAAGGAGGAATACTCATATGAAAAAGGCATATTGGATATGTGCTGTCATCCTCATGCTGGTATTGTCAGCATGTGGTCATAAAGAACAAGCCAAAACGGCAGAAACAAAGGAACAAACAAAAACCATTGAGACCGTAAAAGGAAAAATCGACATTCCGGCAAACCCAAAACGCATTCTCATAGATGGATATTTAGGCAGTGCCATTGCTTTGGATGTTCACCCTGTAGGTGCAACAACACAAGATTTAAAGAATGTACACTTGAAGGACAAGATCAAAGGCATAGAGGACATGAGTGACGAACGTTCAGCTGAAAAAGTACTCAGCTTAAAGCCTGATCTGATTATCACAGCAGTACAGGACGAAAAAGTCTATGATGTGTATAAAAAAATAGCGCCAACACTCGTATACCCTTACAATTCATTCAAAGATGCACAGGAAGAAATCAAGACTTTGGCTAAAGTGTTAAACAAAGAAGCGGAAGGAAAGGCGTTTCTCGCCTCCTTTGATCAACGAATCGAAACAGCTCGAAAAAAAGTGAAGTCTGCATTAAAAGAGAATGACACAGTTTCCATCATGGGCGCGTTTAAAAACGATGTGTATGTGTATGGGAACGGAATTTACCGAGGTGGACAGGCACTATATCAACAACTGCAAATGAACCCACCAAAGCAGGTCGAAGATATAATTTTAAACAGTAAAACAGGCTACGAAGTACTCTCCTATGAAACCCTTCCGAAATATGCAGGAGATTATATATTCATTGATGAATCAAATGGCGGGACATTTGATAAAAATAATTCCATTTGGAAGAGTTTAAAAGCTGTCAAAAAAGAGCAAACCTATCAACTAGATGCAGAATTCTTTTGGCCTTATGATCCAATTGCAGTCATGAATCAAGCTGAAAAATTTGCTGATATATTGACAGATTTATCTCATCAGTAGGAGGTCTGTCAATTGTTTAAACGCTTTTTTTCATACTACAAACCCTATATGGGACTATTTATATTAGATTTTTCCTGTGCGGTACTGGCGGCCTTACTCGAACTATCCTTTCCACTAGCCATCAGTAAAGTGATGGACGATTTACTGCCAAATGGTAATTGGGAAGCCATTTGGTTCTGGGGCAGTTTGCTGCTTGTTTTATACGTTATCAGCTCCACCATGCATTACGTTGTGACCTATTTTGGCCATAAGCTGGGCATCAATATTGAGACTGATATGAGGAACCAGCTATTCTCTCATGTACAGAGAATGTCCTTCCGCTTCTTTGACCAAAAGAAAACAGGTAAGCTCGTTTCTCGTATGACCAATGACTTAATGGATATTGGAGAGATGGCACATCACGGCCCAGAGGATTTATTTATTGCCATTATGACATTAACGGGCGCGTTTGGCCTCATGCTATCGATTAACTGGCAGCTTGCGGTCCTTACATTTATTGTCGTTCCATTTTTGATCGGATTATCCGTCTACTTTACGAAAAAAATGTCTGCTGCTTTTGATAACATGTTTTCAAGCATTGGACAATTCCATTCACGAGTGGAAAACAATATTAGCGGCATTCGTGTGGTGAAAGCATTCGGAAATGAGTCACATGAAATGGATCGTTTTATCGAGCATAACGAGGAGTTTAGAAAAACAAAACTGACAACGTATCAAATGATGGCAGTTCATACAGCAGTGAGTCATTTCCTCATTAAAAGCGTCACGGTATTTGGCCTCGTGTGTGGTGCATGGTTTGTATTGCAAAAAAATATGACGTATGGCGAATTTGTTTCATTCGTCCTATTAACAGGTATTTTCTTAGGACCAATTCAACAAATTAATGCAGTCATTGAAATGTATCCAAAAGGTGCAGCCGGCTTTAAACGATTCGCATCACTCATCGATCAAACACCAGATGAAAAGGATGATGAGGATGCAATCGAAGTCCAGCAGTTAAAAGGGAATATCATTTTTGACCACGTTTCTTTTCAATATGAATCAAACAAACCCGTGCTGCATGACATCAATCTAGAGGTCAAACAAGGAGAGAAAATTGCCATTGTCGGCCCATCTGGTGCTGGGAAATCGACCCTTTGCAGTCTGATTCCCCGTTTTTATGAATGGCAGGAGGGGAGCATTACAATTGATGGCATAGAAACGAGAAAGATGACACTTGCATCGCTGCGTTCTCAAATTGGTGTCGTGCAGCAAGAGATTTATTTATTTCATGGAACGATACGTGAAAACATCCTATACGGAAAACTGGATGCATCGGAAGAGGAAATTTGGCAGGCAGTAGAGAAGGCTCAGCTGATGGATTTAGTCAATAGTTTGCCAAAAGGGCTTGATACGATCATTGGTGAGCGCGGGATGATGTTATCTGGCGGACAAAAGCAGCGTATCTCCATAGCACGTATTTTCTTAAAAAATCCGCCGATTTTCATTTTAGATGAGGCGACCTCTTCGCTTGATACCGAGACAGAGTCTTTTATCCAAGCATCACTAGAAGAGCTGGCTCAGGGACGAACGACCTTTATTATTGCGCATCGTTTAGCGACAATACAGCATGCTGACCGCATTATCGTTCTCACAAAAGAAGGCGTAAAAGAGCAAGGAAAACATGAAGAGTTACTCAAAATGAACGGTCTGTACCGCCGGTTATACGAAACACAATTTAGAATGTAAATTTTGCGCTAAAAAAGAAGACAAAGGGCTAAAATAACCTTATTTTAGCCCTTTTTGTTTTGTAGACATGAGACAATTAACTGCGGGGCGCAAATAACATCACACTGACCCCGGCTAAACAGATCAAAGCACCCATCCAGTCATAGAGATCAGGCGTTTTTCGATCGACCCACCAGCCCCAAAACACAGCAAGAACCACAAATACACCGCCATAGGCCGCATAAACCCGTCCGAAAGTTGGGAACTGCTGGAAGGTAGGGATGACCCCATAAGCGACGAGGATGAGGCTGCCGGCGATCCCGAAGCTGATAGGTTTTGCTTCACGCAGCCAAAGCCACACAAGATAGCCGCCGCCAATTTCTGCTATTCCTGCTAATAAAAAAAGAACGATCGTCAACATCATGTAAGGACACTCCAATTCATTTCGTTACCTTCTATTATGACATGTTGAAAAAATGCGTTCTACTTCATTTCCATTGTGAGGGACATGAGAGTTTGCTAAAATCAACTGAACAGAGAATGGAAACACATGGATTCTTGACTTTTTAGATATAAGTGATCCAAATGGCCTTGCTTTTCGTACAGTAAGTACATTCTCATGAGGAGCACATTTCCTTTTTCGGCGCTCTTTTTTTCTCCTTGAAAAAAGAGTAAAGTACAAAGTAGGCTTATTTCAGCAAATCGAGTGATAAGCAATACGTGAAGGATTTCATGATGAATGCAGCATGCTCTTTCTCATGAAAAAGGAAGGAGATGACCATGGATACACTGAAAGATTCTGAGCTATATCACAAGATCAAATTTGATCGTCACAAGCCTTCGCTTGAAGTGCTGTATGATCGTTATGAACGTGTGTTATATTCGTTTATTTATAAAATGACTGGAAGCCGTGAACTTGCGGAGGAAGTGCTTCAAGAAGTCTTTATCAAGCTCTGGCGCGGCATAGGAGAATACCATACGGATAAAGGGAAATTCTCATCGTGGTTATTCATGATGTCACGCAACACGGCCATTGATCTTCTAAGAAAGCACCGGAACGAAACGGCACTAGAAGATGAGCATATTGAATATTTAGCCGATCATCAAGAAGATGTATCAAAGGAAGTCGAATGGAACGAGGAAAAACAAATCATACGTGAAGCAGTATCTACATTGTCAAAAGAACAGCAAACCATCATAGAAGATGTCTATTTTAAAGGAATGACACAAAAAAGCATTGCTGAAAAGCTAGGCATCCCCATTGGAACGGTGAAGGGAAGAGTTCGATTGTCATTGAAGCACTTACGGACGAGACTGTCTCGCGGAGGAAAGGAGGAAGAGGCATGACTCAGTGTAAACATCAAGTGATTGATTATTTCAACGGGCATATCCAAGGAGAGGAAAAAGCACAATTTGAAGAGCATCTCAAGCACTGCTCAGCTTGCAAAGAAGAGCTTGAAGAATTGACATCGCTCATGTCTGACATTCCATTTCTAGCAGGTGACCAAACACCTCCGGCAGGGATGAAAGACCGTATTTTATCCCAGGTGTTTGAAGAAGAGACAGTCGAAGAAAAGAATAGCCATAGAAAAGACCTCAAGGCAGTACGTGAACCAAACGAGATGAAACCACTTCAAAAGAAACGAAACCAGTGGCTATTGCCGCTCGTTGCCGCACTGCTTCTCATTTCAGCAGCTGGAAACGTGTATTTCTTATTGAATGGAAAAGAACAGGCGGAAGAACCTGTCAGAGTTGTTGCGACAAAATCACTGGCATCAGCCGCATCACCAAAAACAACGGGTGCTTTTTCAGTGATTGAGCATAACGGCAAAAAAGAGCTGGTTGTGAGTGCAGACGGATTAAAGGATCAGCTTGATTCATCTGCTGTTTATCAAGTGTGGCTCATTAAAGGAGATCAGCCGGTACCAGCTGGTGCCTTTAAAACAGATAACAAAGGAGAAGGAACCGTCACCTATGCGTTATCTGAAAAAGAAGCAAGCGAATCATGGGATACCGTGGCAGTCACCCTTGAACCAAAAAAGGATAACAAGCTGCCGCAAGGACCTGTCGTACTAAGCGCTGCATTTTAAATATGATTCAGGAAGGATGCCTTTTTGGCATCCTTTTTTGATAAGCAGAGGGAACTTTATGGCAGAGCAGACGTAGTACATATGGAGGTGAAACAGATGAAACCATACATAGAAAAAGAACTATTTCTCTTATCAGTGAGACACGCATGTATTGCATGTTATTTTTTAGTGTTTCCATTCGTTGCACAAGTCCTTTATACCCCATCACCTTTATTGATCGCCCTCATCGCTCTTTTTATGACTCATAACTTAGTAGAATGTACCATTTGGTTTTATAAATCGAGAAAGATCAGGAAGCGCCAGTCTGGTGATCTATCGAAACGAGGACATGTCTTGACCCAGCTCATGCAAAGGCTGGAACAGTTGATCATGATCGGTTTTGTTGTTTTCTTTATCACGGAATGGATACATGGAGCAGCTGATCACCTAACTCTTTTACTAGCTATTTTTCTATTCATGCTCTTTTCCCTTCAGCACATCCAGTTTTATTACGTTCAGCTATTCTTTAAATCCACAAGCTGGTTTTCCTATGTTCCTTCATTGCAAAAGGCACGCCCTTCTTATATAGCAAGGGAGAGAAAGGCTTTGAAGAGTTCTTAATGTGCATTCACTCGTTTGATTACCCATAAACATCAGAAAATTATGATAAAATGTGGAAAAGAAGCATAGAGAAAGGGAGTGCAAGCGAGTGAAAGCTGTTGGACTATTGGAGTACTTACCGATCGAGCATGAGCAAAGCTTGATGGATCAGGAAGTAGAAGAGTCTAAAGCAACGGGTAGGGATATACTGGTGAAGATAGAGGCTGTGTCAGTGAATCCAGTTGATACGAAAGTGAGATCACCGAAGGATCAGAAGGAAGAAAAACTGAAAATTCTTGGCTATGATGCAAGCGGTACAGTTGTTGAAGTCGGCGAAGCGTGTACATTATTTCAGCCAGGTGATCACGTATACTATGCGGGAGATATCACGCGTCAAGGCTCAAATAGTGAGTATCAGCTTGTGGATGAACGGATTGTGGCAAAAAGGCCTGCCAATCTATCCTTTGCAGAAGCAGCCGCGATGCCTCTGACGACGATTACGGCATATGAAGCGTTATTTGACCGGATGCATATGAAACGAAATGCAGAAGGGGCAACACTGCTCATCATCGGCGGTGCAGGCGGAGTAGGTTCTATTGCCATACAACTAGCCAAATTAGCAAATGCCACTGTGATCGCCACTGCATCGAGACCTGAAACAAGAGAGTGGTGTCTGTCATTAGGTGCTGATCATATCATTGATCATCATGAGCCGCTTCTTGCGCAGCTTCAGGAAAAAGAAATAGGCGAAGTGGATTTCATTTTATGCCTAAATGATACAGACGGACATTTCAAAGGCATGGCAGAAGCCATAAAACCGCAAGGCACGATCTGTACCATTGTCGAGAATCAGCACAACCTAGACATTCAATTACTCAAAAATAAAAGTGCGGCATTTGTATGGGAATTCATGTTCACACGCCCTATGTATGAAACAGCGGACATGATCAAACAGCATGAGCTTTTGACAGAGGCGGGTGAGTTATTTGAGCAGGGAAAAATAACGCATACCTTAACAAAGGTTCTCAGTCCGATCAATGCTTCTAACTTGAAGCAGGCACATCAAACCCTTGAACAAGGAAAGATGATTGGTAAATTTGTACTAGAAGGATTTGAGAAAGGGGAGAGGGTATGACGTCATTACAATATCCGATTGGCTTATATGAACCGGTTGAAAATAAAACAAAGGAACAGCTAGAGTCATGGATTGATCAGTTGGCTGAGATTCCCCAAGAATATGAAACGGTCACCAATCAATTGACAGCTGCTCAGCTGGATACACCTTATCGGCCTGGAGGATGGACTGTCCGTCAACTTATTCATCATGTAGCAGACAGTCATCTGAATGCATACTTACGATTCAAGCTTGCGCTCACAGAAGAAACACCGCACATACGTCCATATGATCAGGCGGGATTCGCCGAGCTTCCAGACAGCAAAGCGCCCATCAGCCTATCACTGCCCTTAATCAGCAGTCTGCATCGCAGGTGGGTCACTTTACTGCGGGGAATGTCAGAGGAAGACTTCAACGCTTCTTATTATCACCCAGCCGATCAACAAACGGTATCCTTATATGATGCAACAGGTATGTACGTCTGGCACTCAAAGCATCACCTTGCTCATATCACGGAATTAATCAAAAGAAATCAGTGGAATTAAAGGAGTAAACGCATGTCTGGTAGAAGAATTGTCGGCGCCATGTTTATCTGTATGGCGGCATTGTTTTATTTAGCGAAATATGTGCTTTTTGAGATACGCTATAGTAACAGCTTAGGCTCAGAAAGAACGATTGAGGAACTTGAACAGCTGCTCCCTGGCGGTACGTGGATCAGCATTCTATTTCTCATCATCGGTTTAGCCTATCTTTTATGGGATGACAGAGTCGTTCTTCAAAAAACCTTCATTCTCTCAGATAAACAAGTAGAAGAAGAACTAAAAAAGACGGATCTCAAGTGACCGTCTTTTTTCCTTTTCATGTTTAGCCGCGTTCAGGACGCAGTGCTTTTTCTAAAATAGCCAGCCCTTCGTTGACTTTTTCTTTTTCCTCGTCATTGAGCCGTTGCAGGGAGTTTTTGATTTTTTCGTGTCCTTTTTGATAAATGCTTCTGAAAATATTTTTCGCTTCCTCAGTTAGTTCGACGACAATGATTCTCCGGTCACGCTCAGAGTGCTTTCGTTCAACAAAATGAGACTGTTCTAACCGATCAAGCAGACCTGTCATATTGGACAAAGAAGCGCCCATTTTTTCAGCGATTTCGGATACCTTGAGAGAGCCATGGTTATTGAGCAGCATGAGTACCTTCATTTGAGGCATACTCATATCGAGCTTCATCCATTCTGACACATCTCCAAGACCTGCAGCTGTGAGTACTTTCATATAAAGCACCCATGTCTTTTTTTCCTCTGGAGATAGAATCTCTTCTTTTAATACTGTGGTGTCATGAATATTGTATTCCACGCTTGTTCACTTCCTTTAAGCGGCTCTTTTCTCTATATTACTGATTTTTACTTCTAATTGAAAGGTTCGTCAAGCTTTTGAATGTTAAACTGCATGAATCAAGTGGTATTTGTTGTATAATAATGTTCAGTCGAAATAAATGAAGCAACTTAGAAAGTTGGGAAAAACATGTGGAACAAAAAAACGGGTATGACGATCTTAAAAATGCTTTTTCCGATCGTGATTATCCTTGTCTTAATTTTTGTCGCCAAGAAGGAACTGAGCGGCCTTTCCATTAAAAAAACGTTTTATATCATTGACAGCTTGAATCGAATGGACTTGTTTATTCTTGTCTTTCTTGGACTGGTTGCAGTGTTATCGATGTCCTTATATGATTTTATTTTACGAAAAAGCCTGAATATGCCCATCAGCGGCTGGAAAACGATTCGCATTTCTTGGATTGCGAACTCCTTTAACAGTGTCCTTGGGTTCGGCGGTCTATCAGGAGCAGGGCTTAGAACACTTCTATATAAGGAGTACATAACCGATACGAAAAAACTGCTCAAAGGCATTGCCCTTTTGACTTCCTCGGTCCTTTTGGGCTTATCTATTTTCAGCGATCTGATCTTGGTGAGGGTGCTTCCTGTTGAAAGTATTATCAGCCAAGAGCCGTGGCTGTGGGCTTTTGTGATCATCTTTGCTTGTATTGTGCCTATTTACATCATTATGGCGTCCATACGAAAAAGCTCAATTGAGAGCGGTGAAAGCGGACTGAAGCATCCGATTTACGCTTATATTGGTGCATCGTTTTTAGAATGGCTCGCAGCTGGTCTTGTCATGTACATGGCTGTCGTCTCTATGGGGATGAATGTCGATGTCCGGATTGTATTAGGCGTATTTGCGATTGCGTCAATTGGCGGTTTAATCAGTATGGTTCCGGGCGGTTTTGGTTCGTTTGACCTCATCTTTTTATTGAGTATGCAGTACATTGGGTTTGATAAAGAGATGGTGCTGACGGCGCTCGTTTTGTACCGCTTCGTGTACTCGATCTTCCCGTTTATCCTTGGGCTTTGTCTAGCTGCTTATGATTTAACGGGAACGACGCTTAGACGTCTTGAAGGCAATCCCAGAATGGCACCAGCCGTAGAAACAACGAACGTCTTAATTGTGCTGCACCGTGCTTTATTAATCCGTTTACTGTACGGATCATTATCAATTTTAACCTTTGGAAGCGGCTTGCTCATTATGGCGTCTGTTGTCCTTCCTGTCGATCGATTAGGTGTAATTACGAGCATTCCACGCTTTTTGTTATCAGGATTTAATGGTCTTTCTTTAATGTTCGGCATTATCCTGATGGTTTTGTCCATTGAAGTGTACAAACGAACGAAAAGATCATACGTGCTGACGATGATCGCCCTAGCAGGCGGCTTTGTGTTTACTTTGTTAAAAGGCTTTAACTTAAGTCTTATCTTTATACTGCCAGTCATCATGGCTGTCTTTTTCTCTCTTCGAAATCAATTTGTGAAGCAGCAGGCTCCTTATTCGTTGTATCAGTTTGTAGCGGCTGCCGCTGGTTATTTACTCGTCCTGTTTAACTATAATGTCATCGGTAACTTTATTTGGACCAAAATCGGGCATTTCTTGAGTAAGGATTACCTCGTGCATAATGAACGGCACATCACGATGACAAGCATGATTGCGCTTATCGGTGTACCGCTTTTCTTCTTCATTAGTAAATTGATTTTTAATAAGAAAGCATTTCCGATTGGAGAAAAAGCAGATGAGGAAAAACTAAAAACATTTTTAGAAGAAAAGGGCGGCAATGCCCTTAGTCATCTTGGCTTTTTAGGCGATAAAAAATTATTTTTCTCAAGTGATGGAGAGGCGATGCTTCAATTTGGACGCATTGGCCGCTGCGTCATTGTGCTCGGAGATCCTTCTGGACGTAAAGCATCCTATCCACTAGTGCTTGAAGAGTTTTTACAGCAGACAGAAAAAGCAGGCTATCGCGTCGCTTTTTATCAAGTAGAACGGGAAGGGATGGCGCTCTACCATGACTTAGGCTTTCATTTCTTTAAGCTTGGAGAAGAAGCCATGGTCGATTTAGAAACGTTCTCTCTCTCCGGTAAGAAAAAATCAAATTTACGGGCTGTGGCCAATAAGTTTGAACGAGAAGGCTATACGTTTGACATGCTGGAACCTCCTTTTTCAGATGAGCTGATCTCAACCTTAAAACAGATTTCTGATAGCTGGCTTGGAAAGAAAAAAGAAAAAGGGTTTTCGCTCGGCTATTTTCAAGAAGATTATCTTCAAAAAGCACCAATTGCGATACTGAAGGATGAACATGGGGAGATCATTTCTTTTGTGTCATTAATGCCGATGTATCAAGAAGGGGAGATATCGATCGACCTTATGCGTCATATGCATGATGCACCGAACGGGATGATGGATGCGCTGTTTATCCACCTTTTTCAATGGGCGAAAGAAAAAGGCTACAAATCCTTTAACATGGGAATGGCGCCTTTATCAAATGTAGGAACATTTCATCAGTCCTTTCTCACGGAGCGTTTGGCGAGTGTTATTTTCAACAACGTCAGATTTATGTACAGCTTCAGTGGATTACGATCGTTTAAACAGAAATATAAACCTGAATGGCGCGGAAAATATTTAGCGTATAAAAAGAATACATCTTTACCTGTCACAATGGTGCTTGTCACCAAGCTGATAGGGATGGACCCAAATCGCAGCCGGCGTCCATAGATCAAAAACCTTTACCTTTCACTAGGTGAAGGTTTTTTTAGACAAAAGAATAGCAAAAGTGGTAAAGTTGAAGAGTAAGGGGGATGTAAATATGACATTAAATGAATGGTTTGCAAAGGGATTAACTGAACGTACATATGTACACAACATGGAGAAAAACCGAGAAAATCTACTCACGGTGTACAACCAGTACGCAATTCATCAAAAAGAAAAAGAGCTGCTTCAAAAGCTGCAAAAGAAAAAGCTCAGAGCGCTTGTCATCACAGCGGATTGGTGCGGAGATGCGATGGTCAATGTACCAATTTTCATGCGTATTGCAAGTGAAGCACTCATTGAAGCGCGCTATTTCATTCGGGACGAGCATCTAGACCTGATGGATCAGTATTTAACGAACGGAACCGCAAGATCGATTCCGATTATCGTGATCATTGATCAAGACGGGAATGAAGTAGGAAAATGGGGACCACGCTCAACAGAAGCACAGCGCTTTGTTGATGAGAAAAAACCAGACAAGGATGCTCCTGATTTTGAGGAAGCTTTTCAAGTATTTGCGAAAGAAGCCGCACATCACTATACGACAGATCGTTACTTATGGAAAGATATTGAGAAAGAAATAGTAGAAGTTTTGGAAAAAATATAAACCAAAAGACTACTTCGCCGCAACGGGAAGTAGTCTTTTTTTATCTTGTTTTTGCGTTTCACCTACAAAACACCGCATAAAGATGTAGAAAAACCGCAGAATTCTACAAAAAACCGCAGAAAACCGCAACGCATCACGATTTTCCCAACCATTTTTAGTTGAAAAACCTCATATGTGCCATGAAAACCTTAATTTTGCCCTTATCTAAAGGCTCATATAACGCACGTTGGTTTGCTTTTTCCCAATACAAGAGGCCCAGCAACTATAGTAATCTAGTTGTAATCTCCTTTGAACGAACTAAAAAAACAAATGACGGAAAAGGGCTGGCGATCAATCTATGAAAAAAATCATTTATCTCGATCAAGAAAAAAAGAAGCTCGCTGAATCGAAAAAAAGAGAACAGCGTTCCATCAAATCACTTAGGCTGCTTGTGTTTTATGACGGGCAAAGTCCTTCATGTGCAAAAGCGATAGACTTGTTGAAAGCTCTCGATTGGAAGAACCGTATTCATTTTGAATCCTTTCGACACTCGCAGCTGCTCAAACTGAACAAAATAAGTGAAGAAAAGGCAGAAAAGCGGATCGTGTCAATTTCCTTAGCCAAAAACCAAAAAAATTCGGGGATCTATACATTGCTGAAAATTGCTTGCAATATCCCTGCATTATGGGGAACGATCCCATTCATCGTGCTCAGCATTTGGTTAGGCTTTGGGCAGCATGCGTACGATTACTTTGCGAGAAAGCGGTATGTCCATTCAGTCAAACAAGTCACCCGTCCTGATACAGATCAACAGAAGACCATTTAATGAATAGGAAAAGCATGACCTTCGATCGGCAGAAGGTCATGCTTTTTTGTAATAGGGGACATATGATGCAAGATGATGAAGCAGCGTTTTCGTGTAGGACATATAGGTACGTTCGTCAAGCTCAGAAGCCGCATAGGAAAGCAAGGTTCTTAGAGCAAATAAGTACTCACTGTGCAGCTCATTGTGTTTAAAGTAAGGAAGGGCTGCTTCGATCAAATAGGTTTTCAAATCAAGAGGGTTTTCCTCAATCATCAATTTATAGATTTTGATCATATATAAACAGTTTGGCTGAATACGAGGCTGTTTTAACAGCTCATGTATGTAGGGAAGTGCCTTTTTGCGGTCGTATTCAGCATATAATGTCGCGATTTCATACAGAGTTTCACAGTACCGGTCTTCTATCTGTTCTTGATTAAAGTAATTGAGTGAATCTAGTAAATAAGGCACAGCTGAAGAGAAATCACCTTCCCGTTTTAAAAGTACCCCGTAATAAAAATATGCGGTCATTTTAATATAGGCATCAGGATAAAGGGATGTGTGCAAAATCACTTCTTTTAAATATTTCTTCGCCGTTTGAAAGGCTTTTAGTTCCAGTGAGATCACGCCATGAATGAGTGTGCAGTGAATGATCCGTTTGAAATTGTTCTTTTGTCTATATAAATCCATCGCTTGATGGGTTGCTTCAAGCGCATCACCAAGATGTCCCATGTTTCCAAGTGCTTTTGCATAGTGATAATACAGGTCACTTTGTTCAACAGACGCATAAGAAAAGCAGCTCTCCAGTTTCTTTATGCCTTCTTCAAGCTGACCATTTTTAATGAGATGAATGCCATCTAGATATTCAAATATTTCTTTTTCCGTTTCAATAAAGGTTTTTTCAAATTTTTTCAGCACGCGGTGTGTTTTTAAGGCAAGCGGCTGCTTGTCCGATAATAAATAAAATTGAAATAAGGACAAATGATACTGAATGCCTAAATCCAGCGAAAAGAACTGTTCCTCGTGCTGAATGATCATTTCTGCATTTTGTTCCGCTTGATCGAGTGCATAGAAATACATATTCATTTGAAACTCATCCAAGAGTGACAGCAGGTGACGCGCCTTTTGTGACAGCGTTTCTTGACTGATGCCGAGTCGTTCAAGCAATAAATTGATCGTATCTTGATTGGCCTCTTTTGAGCCATTTTCGATTTTACTTAAATGAGAGACAGAACAAATTCCTTCTGCCAATTCAGATTGGGTCATATTTTGTTTATACCGGTAGAGCTTAATGATTTGCCCGATATTGATTTTCATTCCATCCAGAAGCCTCCCTTCCAATCATGGGTTGAAAGCCTTTTGACAAAAGAACCGAATCAGACAAAATGGGAATACCTGAAATCATTTCATCATCTTGGCTTTTTTATCAAAATTTGTTTAAAACGTAATATGATTGTAACATTACTTGAAAAACTCAAACAACTTTTTAGCAGACGGGATGGGAAACATCATTTGCAACTGCTCGAAATGATGTTTATAATGTGAATGAGAATCAATTTCAATTAAGATTGATTGAAAGGATGACACATATGCCAGAAATCAAACAACAAACAGAAGCGTTAACGGTACGAGACGCTGTCAGATATAGACGATCCATTCGGAAATTCAAAGAAACGCCTGTGACCATTGAGCAGCTTCAGCCGTTATTAGAGGATGCGGTCTATGCACCGAATCATAAAATTACGGAGCCGTGGCGCTTTCTATATGCGGTGACGGATGAAGCGAAAGCGACATTTGTTGATCGCTTCGTTGCGTTCTTCAAACGCAACAATCCAGATGCAAAGGAAGAAAAGATCAATCAATATAGAGATTACTTTTCAAAAGTTCCAGCCCTTTTACTTGTAGTGTTAAAGGAAGACGAAAACCCAGTAGTGAGAAATGATGATTTTGCCGCTGTGAGCGCACTCATTCAAAACTTCCAGCTGCTTGCTTGGGATCAAGGAATCGGTATGGTCTGGAAGAGCGGCCGCATCTTATACGACAAAGGCTTTCAACAGGACATGGGTCTAAAGGAAAACGAGCGGTTTGCTGCCATCCTTCATATTGGTTATCCAGAAGAGGTGCCTGAGGAAAAATCACGTCAGAAAGCATCAAGTCTTCTTACTGAAATCAAATAAAAGAAAAGCAGACCGCTAATGGGTCTGCTTTTTACTTATTGTTTTTTGGCGCGCTGGTCGGCTGCTTTCATACGTGCCATTGCTTTTACGTCATTCGGATCTGCAAGTTCTTTGGAAAATTCAACATATTCGCCATCCGACTCTTGTGCTGCAAGTTCGTGATTGGCTTTTTGGTGTTGGTCTTTTTTCAAAGCCTTTCCCTCCTTTACAAGATCACTTTAGTTATGTGCTTGTTGGAGTGGAATATCCATCTTATTTGTTTCTTTTTTCTGCTGCTCTTTCCGCTTTTTTGAATTCCTGCTGATACAGGACTTCCTGGGTTTTCTTCAGCTTTGAAGTTGGCTGGTGTTCTTTTTTCTTCATCAAAATCGCCCCCTCATCTCATTTCTAATAGGATGGGTGTTTTTGACAAAAATTATTCCTTTGAATGCAAAATCGCTTCTTTTAATTCAGGATGCAAAAAGTCATAAGAAGAAAGCAATGCCTTCTTCGGCAGCGCACGCTGACCTTCTAAAACAAGTAATGACATTTCGCCAAGTGCCGTTCGAATGACAAAGGATGGGACCTTCAGCCAGTGAGGGCGGTGAAGGGTAGACGCTATCGTTTGTCCAAGCTGCTTCATTTGAACAGGATTCGGTGATGTGACATTGAGTGGACCTGAGATGTCGTCATTGTGTATGGCATAAGCAATGAGATGTGCTACATCTTCGACATGAACCCATGAAACCCATTGCGAGCCGGAGCCAATCGTTCCGCCGGCAAATAGTTTATATGGCAGTGTCATCAGTGGCAAGGTACCATTTTCTCCTAACACGACGCCGAAGCGTGTGTAGACGGTACGAATGCCGAGTGCTTCAATCTTTTGCCCCTCAGCTTCCCAACGCTTGGATGTATGACTTAAGAAATCAGTATCCGCAGGAGGTGATTCCTCTGTAAAATCTCCTGTTTGAGACGTGCCATAAATTCCGACAGCACTTGCTTGAATGAGCACAGATGGTTTCGATTCCTGCGCTTCTATAATGCGCCTTACTTCTTGTGTGGATTGAATACGGCTAGAGAGGATGCCTTCTTTTGCCTTGTCTGTCCAGCGGGTGAAAATGGATTTTCCAGCAAGGTTAATCCAGACATCAATCGCAGGCAATTCATGTTCAGGCGCAGCACCTTCTGTCAGCCACTGCACATAGTGTAAATGATTTTGTTCGGATTCCTTTGGATTTCTTGTTAAAATATATAGATGATGTCCTTCAGCAGCGAGCACTTTCGTGACGTGCTGGCCGATAAAACCGGTTCCTCCGGTGATGGCGATATTCAATTGACATCTCTCCTCTCATATACATACCTATATCTTTCACGATTTTGAATCAGAAGAAACATCCTGACTGTTTGAAAAAAGGAGTGATCACAGGATGCCCTATATTACAAAAATCTCCGCTCAAAAAAACAATACAGAGCGGGTAAACGTCTTTCTTGATGAAAAGTACGCCTTTAGCGTGGATCTAGATGTGCTCGTCCAGCACGATTTGAAAAAGGGAAAAGAGCTGGATGAAGCCGATATCATCGACATTCAATTCGGTGATGCTGTGAAAAAAGGATTTCAGCAGGCCGTCGATTATTTATCCTACCGAATGAGATCGGTGAAAGAAGTCACAGATTACTTGACGAAAAAAGAAATCCCGGCACCTGCCATTAGTGAAATTATACACAAATTAAAGCATTACAAGTATGTAAATGATCTTGAATTTGCGGAAGCCTATGTCAGCACCCACCGTAAAACGAACAGCAAAGGGCCGTCCGTCCTGAAAAAAGAGCTAAAGCTCAAAGGGATAGATGATGACAACATTGAACAAGCACTATCGCAATATCCTGATGACTTACAGCTGGAGGAAGCTGTGAAGCAGGTTCAGAAGCTTGTGAGAAAAGAAAAAAATCGTTCCGCAAAAGAGATCGAGCAGCGCATCAAGCTGCAGCTGCAGCGAAAAGGATTTTCGTTTGAGATCATTGATAAAGCCCTTCAAGAAGCCTATGATGGACAAGAAGAGGAAAAGGAAGAAGAAGCGCTCCTTTATATGATGGAGAAGGCAAAACGAAAGGTAGGATACGACGGATCATTTGAAAAGAGGATGAAGGTGAAGCAATTTTTATTCAGAAAAGGCTTTGATCTCGACACAATTGATCACGTTTTAGACAAAGGGGAATGACAGATGGACAAACGTTATAGTGAGATGACGGAATACGAATTGAAGCAGGAGATAGCCTCTCTTTCAGAAAAAGCACGTAAGGCTGAGCAGCTTGGCATTGTGAATGAATATGCCGTCTTAGAACGGAAAATCGATATGGCCAAAGCCTACTTAGTAGATCCAGCCTTGATTCAAACGAAAACGACTTATCAAATCAAAGATACAGATGATGAGTTTTACGTGGAATATTTAAATGGTGTATTTGCGTGGGGACACAGAGTATCAGCCCCAAATAAAGAAGATGCACTGCCAATTTCAATGCTTACGAAAAAGGACTGATCCGAGAGATCAGTCCTTTTCTTTACTTCGAACGTTGTTTACGGACGTTGTTCTGAAGTACGATGTCGTGCTGCGTTTGCTGCGTTTCTCCGTTGACCTGAGAGGCAGAATGCTTTGCATTCGCCCATGGTTGAGGGTAAGCGGTTGTCCTTAATTGAACAAAGTCTTCCATATACGATTTCCCATTTGAACTCATATCTCAAGCACTCCCTTTGGAAAAATTAGCGTTTCCCTGATGCCCTCATTCGTTCCTGTGGACGTGTATTCGTCTCACCATTCGGCCTTTTAGACGCATAAGCATCTGTGGCGCCTGGCTCGCCTTCAAATTTGTGATTCACTTGATTTGGAAAGCCTTTTGCTTTATTACGCATTTCGATTCCCTCCAAACAATACAAATCATTTGCGTCTTTTGAAGACGTAAGGGTAGTATATGAAAAAAGAGTTTTTTTTAAAAAGGCACTTTCTGCTAGATGAAGGAGGAACCGACATGGAACAATACTTTGAGCGATTAACAGAACAACTGATGGAAAAAAACAATATGCTGACATATGACGAAGCACGTACATGGGTAGAGCTGCTTTGGAGTGATTTTGAAACGACCTATGCAAAGGCTGGCCACAAGTATAAAGGACAGGAAACAACTGAACGGATTGTCCAAGAGTGGATTGAGAGCTACGGTGCGCAGCTGCATTTATTCCAAAATAAACAATCGAAGGCAAACGAGCATCTACAAGAGCAGAATAAAGGGCTGCTTCATTAAAAGAAGTGCCCCTCATCTTTTTCAATAAATAGGAAAATATATAAATGAGTAAACAATTTTATGATACAATACCCAGTCTGTGATCGAAATTACAGGCTTTTTACAATGGTTAAACTTAAAATTACATTAAATTCATCTTGCTGAAAATCAATGGAAATAAAACTTTGATATAATGGAACGATTAAAGAAACATGTAATTTATGGATAATAAAAAAGGGTTTCGTTTCCTGATAAAAAAGGAATAATGAACATATCAGACTATGTGAAAAAAGTGAAGAGAAGGTGCGATATGGAACGAGAATTGCTCTCTGTTATAATTCCTTCTTACAATGAAGGTGAAAACATCAGACGAATCTTTGAGGCACTCGAGGAAGAGTTTCGCGATTTTCATTATGACTTTGAAATCATTTTTGTGAATGATGGAAGCAAAGACAATACACTTCAATATATGAGAGAACTCTCTCGCAAAAGTGCAAAGGTCAAATACATTTCCTTCTCACGTAACTTTGGGAAGGAAGCCGCTATTCTGGCAGGACTTGAATATGCGAATGGAGTAGCTGCGATCATCATGGACGCCGACCTGCAGCACCCAACGTATTTGATTCAGGACTTCGTCAGAGGATATGAAGAAGGCTACCATCAAGTCATTGCCAAACGGAACCGTAAAGGAGACAGCAAGCTTCGCTCTTACTTATCATCCATGTACTATAAAGTGATGAACAAGGTAGTCGAAGTGGACTTGCGTGATGGCGTGGGAGATTTCCGCTTAATTTCGCGCCAAGCAATCGATGCATTGCTTCAGCTGAAAGAAGGAAATCGTTTTTCTAAAGGGCTTTTTTGCTGGATTGGGTTTGAAGAAAAGGTCATCTATTATGAAAATGTAGAAAGACAGCATGGTGATACAAAATGGTCATTAAAGAAGTTGTTTAACTATGGCATAGATGGCGTTATTTCCTTTAACAACCGCCCGCTGCGTATTTGTTTTTATACTGGCATACTGATCTTATTCCTCTCTTTGATTTACATCGTGGCCACCTTTATTCAAATCGTCAAAACGGGCGTGATAGTACCTGGTTATTTCACTTTAATATCGGCTGTGCTTTTCCTCGGAGGTGTCCAGCTTTTGAGTCTAGGTGTGATTGGTGAATATATTGGCCGCATTTATTATGAAACGAAAAAGAGGCCGCATTATTTGATCCAAGAATCAAATGTCATGCAGCAAGAGACAAGCTCTAAGGAACAAGACCGAGTGTTAACGCAGTTATTTAAATAACGTGGAGTCAAATAACCGGCAAGCACGAATCGCTTGCTGGGTTGTTTTGTTTCAAAGAACAATGGATCTTTTGTGGAAAGGATTTAGATAATGAAACGTAGATGGATAATCATTGGAATGTGCCTCATTCTCGCATTATTAGGCCACTCCTTTTTCTTATATGAATATACGCAAGGCCGGTACATGACAGGAGATGGGGATGGCATTTCGCAAATGCTCCCATTTAAAAAGCTGCTTTACGACGAATACGTCAAAGGGAATTTCTTTTATTCCTATCAATTCGGTCTAGGCGGCGGTACATACACGCAATTAGGGTATTATTTCACAACGTCGACGGTCTTTATGGTGACAGTCGCTGTCGTTTGGCTGATGAATGCGCTCCATCTCATACAGTCAACAGACATCCATTTTTGGGCAAATGCCGTCATTTGGCTGAGCGTGATCAAGCTGACGCTTATTCTTTTCATCGCTTACCGTGTGCTTCTTTCAATGGTTCAAAATAGATTGGGTGCACTGACAGGTGCCGCAATCTATGGATTATCTATTGTATATTTCCGGCATCAAACGTTTTGGGAATTTTTCACCGACAGCATGATGTGGCTTCCGCTGCTTGTGCTTGGGGTTGAGCGGATATTCAAAACGGGTAAGCCCGCTTGGTTTATTGCGAGTTGCAGTCTGATGCTGATCAACAACTTTTACTTTGCTTATATTCACTTTATCTTTTTAGCGATCTATCTTGTCTTCAGATATATGATCAAGCTGCGAAGTGAGGAGCACGGGTGGAAAGTATTTTGGACACTTGCGATCTCTACGCTGTTATCTTTTGGGATCAGTGCCGCCTTTTTTATCCCGTCTGTTTATGGCTTTCTTAACAATATAAGACCGCCGTATGAACAGACCATTCCTTGGTTCGAGCTGCATGATCATCTGCTGTTTACGAGCAGGGTGTATTTATTACCTGTGATTTTTCTCATTTGTATGTTCCTCGTTCCGCTTTACCGGAACAGATGGTTTTTCATGTTTACATCCATCAGTATGCTGCTCATTGTTTTTCACTACAGTCCAAAGATGGCGAGCGTGTTTAATGGTTTTTCTGCACCGCAGTACAGATTTGAATACATTCTGGCCTTTACAGTTGGAGCGGTCGTTGCCATCACGATCAAGCATTTCTCACAAATCGAGTGGAAGTGGAAAAAGCGTGCGGTCTTAGGCGCTTGGATCGTGTTCCTTCTCGCTGTCGTCCTTTCAGAACGAGCAAAGGGAAACATGGATGTCGTTGTGTTTACAGGTATAGGACTGCTTGTGATCAGCTTGTTCTTCCTATGGATGCATGCGGAAAAACGTCAGCACCTTCGTCTCTTTTCAGCTGTGCTTATTGCCATCAGCTTACTGACAGCAGGCGTGTATCAGCAGGGATACTTATCTGAAAGAAGCAATATTAAGAGCGTATCAGATACGTATCTGAATAGTGAGGTATATGCTGGACATGAACAAATGAAGCTCATTCAGCAAATTCAAAGCCGCTCAAAAGATCCGCTCGCCCGGATTGATTGGATGAATGGCGTGCGCAACAATACCCCATTATTTGAAGGCTTCCAAGGCATGAGTGTGTATTCAAGTATATTGAATCAGCATTTGCTCAATTTCTACTGGAATGACCTGCAAATCGATATGGGAAGGGAAAGTGTCAGCCGTTATGCAACAATGGGGGACAGGGCGAATTTATACAGCCTGACCTACGGAAAGTATTATATGAGAGACAAAAGGGTGTCTTTCTCACCGCCGGTTTATTTTAAGCCAATATTGGAAAGAGAACATTATGAAGTGTATGAAAATACACGCCCGCTCCCATTTGCAAGAACAACGAGTACCGTCTATTCAGAAAAGTCACTAGAGCATGCGTCAGCACTTGATAAAGAACATGCGATGTTGCAAGGTGTGATCTTAAACAAAAAAGGAAATGCTGAAATCGACCAATCGCCTGATCGAATAAAGGATACAAACATTCATACTGAACAAGCGGTATACGAAAATGGCGTGCTTGATGTATACGGGAAAACGGGCGGGCTGAATATCACCCTTCCAGATGATATCGCTCGTGCCGGGGATGTGTATGTGAGCTTTTATGTGAAGCGGACCGACCGTAACGAAGGGTTTCAGTTATCTGTGGATGACTACGTCACATCACGCAAAAGCAATACGTCTATCTACAAAACAGGAGTTAATGACGTGACGATTCGAGTCCCTGCGGAAAAAATCCTTTCTATACGAGTTCCAAAAGGGACGTATGAGCTGAGTCAATTAAAGCTGTATCATGAGCCTTACCGCACCCTTGCGCGGGCATATGAAAAAGAAAAACAGGATGATGGCAACCAGCAGGTGAAACTTAAAAATAACCGCTTTACGATTTCTTATGAGAACAAGCGCGGCGATGATTATATGATTCTGCCTGTTCCATATGAAAAAGGCTGGGAGCTCACGGTGAACGGCCATCAAACCGATATTGAACAAGCCAATTACGCCTTTATCGGTTTTCCAATAGAAAAAGGCAAAAACGAGATTGTGCTAACCTACTATCCGCCTTATATCAGAATTCTCGCATTGATTTCACTCGTCAGTTTGATTGGTGCGATCCTCTATGCACGGAGAAAACACAAGAAACACCACTTTTCATCATAAGTGGTGTTTTTTTATCTTTCATCTCATACGTAAGTTTCTTCATCCCATTCAATCGTGTATTCGTTCATTTTTTTATCAATATCGTTTTGAATACTCATGTGCTGAAATAGCGCATTCAATTCTTCTGTCCTCTTTCTTCGATCTTTTTCATAATAATAGAACGCATCTCGATAATCATGATCCCTTAGCATCTTTGCTATGAGCATGGCATCTTCTAGACTATACGATGCTCCTTGACCAACAAAAGGGTTCGCCGTATGTACCGCATCACCTACAAGAACAACACGTCCTTTTGACCACACAGGAAAATCCTTTATTTCATAGATACTTCTTGGAAAGAACATGTTTGTATGATCGATGATGTCAGAAAGGTGTTTAGGAATGCTCCAATGTTCCATTTGTTTATATAATAACTGTCGGATGGTTTCTTTATTGGCTTTCTCAAAATGTTTTGTAGGTAACTTCTCAGGACACTGAGAGAAAGCTTGCCATAAAATATTCATTTTATTTGTTGGATGCGCTTTTCCAAAAATGAATTGAAAGTTTCCGTCATTGTAAAAATAACTTGTTGCCTCATCCAATACAAAATTCTTCACAAACGATACTCCTTGTAGTCCCCAAAAGCCGCTATAATCTAATTTAGCATTAAACGCAATAGCCTCTCTTGTTTTCGAAAAAGTTCCATCTGCTCCTATTACGATATCACCTGTTATCACAGTTTCATCTTCAAAAAGAACCTGAACGGAATGAGGCTGCTGTTTGATCGAGGTTAACTTTTTGTTGTATTTCACTTCTATTCCTTGACGGTGAACTTCTTTTAAAAGTGATTTGATGATTTGGTCTCTCATGACGTTCAGTAAAGGAGCATCATAATATTTTTCACTATAATTGTGAAAGATCGCTTCTACTTCATTTTCACTGTTTATTTGCTGGATCTTCTTTATCACTGTTGCATTTGCTATCACTTCATTTTTACACCCGATTCCATCCAAAATCTTTACCCCATTCGGAGACAGTAAAAAACCTGCTCCTGTTTCTAATTCTTCATCTGACCTGCTTTCATAAATCGTACTTTCCATTCCAGCCTTTTTTAAAAATAAAGAAGTAGCCAATCCGGCTACACCACTGCCGATAATAATCACATTTTGAGATTTCATTATTTCCCCTCCTCTTTTATAAACAGACCGGTCGGTTTATTTTGGTGCAAAAAAATAAGCTTTTTCATATAGGACAGCGTATCACAATTCCCCCTTTTTATTTGGTAATTAAAGTATATGATAATATGTTATAAATGATTTAGCAAGAATGAAACTATCCAATTTCTGATCAACTTCTTTTAAAAACATGAAGGGGATAACAAAACATGAACAAAGATACCGTGATAAAACACTATGGACACACCCTTGAATGGGTACAGTCACTAACGGAAGTAACAGAAGAAGAATGGCATAGCGCCATCACTGATGGAAAGTGGAGCATTGCTGAGATCATCGCACATTTTGTTCCATGGGATGAATTTATTTTACACGATCGCCTAAAGGAATTTTGGAACAATAAAGCGTTACCTCAGGCACCTGATGTGCATGAAATGAATCAGCAGTCAGCCGAAAGAGCAAGAAAGGAAGAGAGAAGCGAGACGATCGGGCGATTTATTGCTGTTAGAACAGAATTGCTTCAAGAAATGAAGAAAATCGAAGCATCTCGCTGGACTACACCCTTTCTGATCGGTCAAACCGAGCTGACGTTATCAAGTTATTTTCAAGGTTTGATTAAACATGATCTTCATCATATGGAGCAGGTCAAACAAGCGCTCTCTACAGAAAGACGATAGCGCCTCACGATGCTTCTTTCTCAAATGGAAACGTCGCATAATCAAATAAAAAATGAAATAGCCAAAGACTAAGCGCAAAGAGAATTTCTTCAGAAGTAGTCAGCAAAATGCCGTCAACCAATTCGTCTGATACATAGACAGCACCCCAAATAAACAAAAGGTGAAGTAAAACGGCATAGAAAACGATAGATCGTTTTTTGGACCGACACTTACGAACAAACCGCATGAGCACGTGTTCCAGATGTTCAAAAGAGATCCCAAGTACAACATAGATGCCCATAAACAGTAGCAATGATAAAATCGATTGGTAAAAAGCACCGGTCAAATGAAAGAACAGCACACAAAACAACAAAAATATGTAACAGATAGCTGATATCGCCATCAGCCATTTCAGCCCTTGCCATAAAGCGTGAACAGATTGTTGCATGGGTAAACAACACTCCTTTACATGAAGATACCTGCAAAAAGGACAGCCTTTTTGCAGGAAGGTGGAATTAATCCTCTTTTTTAGTCGCAGCGATGACAGGGTGTTTTTCAGTATCAAGCAATTTCAAGAATTCTTCACCTTGATCTAAATGATCAAGAACAAGCTGTTTCGGTGTGACTGCAAGCCACTGATTCAGTGAGATATCTGCATAATGGTCGCTCTTGAAGATTTCTAAGAAATAAAGTGGTTCGTCACCTGTATTTTCTACATAATGCCCCATCGCAAATGGCACATAGCCAACGTCTCCCGCCTGATAGTTAAAGGTTCTCGCATGTCCATCAGAAGCAAAGACCGTCATTCGTGCCTTTCCAGAAATGAAATATTGCCATTCATCCGTATTTGGGTGCCAGTGTAGCTCACGAATGGCACCTGGATCAACTTTCACTAGAGCAGAGGCAATCGTTTTAGAGGCTTTGAAATTGGTAGAATCCGCAATCCACACTTGTCCGCCGCTTGACGTAATCGGCTCTTGCTTTAACAGCTCATATTTAAAGGAGTTCGGGACTTCTCCTTGCTCTGTTTTCACCTTGTCACACTCAAGGGAACCAGGGATTCCTTTTTGGAAAATATACTTCTCTTTCTCTGGCAGTTTTTCAAATTGCTCCTTTGTCATTCCAAAGTTTTGGAGCACAACTTCCTCTGGGGTATGCGCAAGCCAATCAGTCACTTGGAACGTACTATTTTCAGAGAAGGAACCATCATCAAACACAAGCAAGAATTCCGCTCCTGGTTCAAGTGCTTGAATAGAGTGCGGCAAGCCAGAAGGGAAGTACCATAAATCTCCCTCAGTCACATCCTCTGTAAAATTCCGCCCCTCTGCATCAACCGATGTAATTCGGGCTTCCCCATAAATCATGTATGCCCACTCCGCTTCCTTATGCCAGTGCAGCTCACGAATTGCACCAGGTTTTAGCCGCATGTTCACAGAGGCAAGACTTTTAGAGATTGGTAGTTCACGTACCGTGACTTCTCTTGCGTAACCGCCTTTTTCTAAACGGTTGTGCGTATCAGAAAAAGAATATTTCATGTTGGGAACCGTTCCATGATCGGTTTCTGGTGGCGTGAGCATATCTGGGTTTTGTCTGTCTCGCTCGAGATTACGTGGAATTTTGACTGTTGCTCCTTTTTCTCCTCGAATCGGCTGCGGTACACCATTTTGCTTTTCACTCATGATAAAATCCCCTTTCAACATCGTATTGTGTGAGGTGACAAAAGGCCTTTCATTTCGTCCTCGTTTTCATAAGGTGAAACGAATCAAGAAGATGTCAATCTAATTCATCATTTTTTTGAGCAGCGACCAATCGTTGGATGAGTTTGCTTAATTCATCAAACTTTCGTTCAAAACGTGTCAGCAAATAAATCGTCAAAATGGCAGGAAAGCCAGCCTGACCGAGCTGCTTCAACCATTCCTCCGAAAAAAAGGTCTCCATTTGTCTCACCTCCCAGCGGATGCTCGTCTTCTCTATAAGTGGTATGAAAGAAGAAATAGGAAATCAAAGGGGGAGAAAATGAACCATTAGACCCGTTTCACAAAGTTTACTTTTTTTAACTTTTGTCCACTTAATGCAAGTAGAGAGAACAAAGGGGAGGATGCACATGGATTATCGGCTGTTATTGAAAGCAAAATGGAATGAAATCGTTGATCACCCGCTCATTCAGCAATTTTTAAGCAACCCTAAAAACCAGCAGCTGCTTAGGCAAGTCATGGAAGAGCCAAACGAGGAAAATGCGAAAAAACTAGATTCCGAGTTCAAGCAGTTTTATCAAAAAATCCGCATCATCAAGTATATCTCCACAATGATACGCATCTTTTCAGTCGACTTTGACAAACGAGTCAAAAAAAAGCAGCAGCGTTTTCCGCTCATACTCGACCATCCTGATCATCAAGAAGTGAAAGACCCTGTTCAAACAGATACGTATGAAGCTGTGCTCTTCAACCAGCAAGACTTAGGGGAGCACCTGCAAGACCAAACATTGTACAAGGCCTACCAGCAGCTCACAGACAAACAAAAAATTGTTTTAACCCATATTTATGTTGAAGGTCAAACAATGAAAGAAATAGCCGATCGGCTAGGCGAAACGAGACAAAACATCTCAAACATACACAAAAAAGCACTCAACAAACTAAAAGAAGAAACAGGGGGAGAAGTCCGTGCACGAAGACAAAATGACCAATGGAGAAATGGAAGAACTCATTGAAACCTTCACACCCATGATCAAAAAGAAACTACAAAACACGGCATATCAAGAAAGAGAAGACCTCGAACAAGAACTCTATATCAAACTCATTGAAAAAGTAGACAGGCTGATTTATCAGGAGGGACCTGGCTTTTGGGAGTTTATTGTGGAATATATGACAAAGTTGTAAGCACAAAAAAAGACTCGCTCACACTGAGCCGAGTCTTAATTTTTTTTGCAGTTTTTCTTCACTGAAAATCCAGCCGGTATAGGAATTTTTGATTTGGTGGTCCATGTCGATATGGCAGATCGCGACGAAAGGATAGTGACCTTTGCTGCGGTAGCGCAAATCAATGAACCGCACCTCATAATGATCCTTGTATTTATCCACTTCCCACCGGTAGACAGGGGAGAAGGAGAGAAAGGCTGAAATGTTTTCATCTTGTTTGGCAATTTTCATAATTTCAGTATCAGGGACCGGCACCCGGTTAAAGGTGTCTAAAATGACAACCTCTCCATTCATACTGCGCCCAACATGGAAAGAGGATTTACATTTCACGGCAATGCGCCATTGTCTGAACTTCATCGTAGGCGAAATAATAATGTCTTCAATTTCATCGAATCGTGCACGCAGCTGACGTTTGATCTGAAGCTGCATGATGACCCTGACGATATAGTAACAAAAAATCACCGCATACAGCGTTATGAACGTATAGCCGGGATGACCGCCAATCGCCCAAACGACAATGGCGACAAGGTGTGTAAAAAAGATGAATGGATCAAACGTGTTTATAATCCCAAGCGCTACCCACTTCTTTGAAAATGGACGAATGGCCTGTGTGCCGTATGCATTGAATATATCGACAAACACATGAAGCACAACGGCTAATAGGGTCCATAACCAGAGGTGAAGTAAATTCGCCCCCGGCACAAATGGGAAAATCACAGCCGGAATCAGCAATGACCAAAATAGTACAGCCGGAATGGAATGTGTAAATCCTCGGTGATTTCTTATATAAACCGCATTATTTTTTAGTTTTAGCACAGTATCAATGTCTGGTGCTTGGGAGCCGGCGATGGTCGCGATCATCACGGCGTGTGCCAAGTGTGGATCTGCGCTGACGGCTGGATCTAAAAGTGCAAGTCCCCCAAGAGAAATGCCCATTACTACATGAGTACCAGTGTCCAATTGATTACCTCCTAGTTGTCATGCTTAGGAACAATCATACAAAGTATACGCCTTCTTTCAAGACTATGTGCAAAAGCACTTTTGCTTTGTCTTGATTTAATGTAACATGTTAACGTATCTACAAACAGTATACAACAAATAAGGTTCTTTTCAGAACGTTAGCCCTCGGTCCAATGAGAAGGAGTATAGATATGAAAGACATTCAAGAAAAGCTGGACCGCAAAGATATTGCGGGCTTTCAGCATGATTTAATTGATTGGTATGAAAAAGAACAACGAACACTTCCGTGGCGTGAAAATCAAGATCCATACCGCGTCTGGGTATCAGAAGTGATGCTTCAGCAAACGAGAGTAGATACGGTCATTCCGTACTTCAACCGGTTTATGGAGCAATTCCCGACGGTGAAAGATCTCGCTTTAGCTGATGAAGAAAAGGTCATGAAAGCATGGGAAGGTCTTGGCTACTACTCAAGAGTGCGTAATTTACAGGCAGCTGTGAAAGAAGTATATGAATCCTACGGTGGCATTGTCCCTGATACGAAAGAGCAATTTTCAAAGCTCAAAGGTGTAGGTCCGTATACGAGCGGCGCAGTACTGAGTATCGCCTATAACAAGCCGTACCCTGCGGTAGACGGCAACGTTATGAGGGTCATTTCCCGTATTTTGTCCATATGGGATGATATTGCAAAACCAAAAACGAGAAATATTTTCGAGTTTGCGGTCGATCAGCTCATTTCCCGGGAAAAGCCATCAGAATTCAATCAAGGGCTGATGGAGCTTGGTGCGCTCATTTGCACCCCAACATCCCCTGCATGCCTCATTTGTCCTGTGAACATGCATTGCTCGGCACTCGAAGAAGGTGTTCAGCATGAGCTCCCAGTGAAAAGCAAAAAGAAAAAACCGACTGCAAAATCAATGGCAGCAGCGGTGTTATTTGATGACGCAGGCAACCTCTATATTCATAAGCGGCCAAGTACAGGCCTTCTTGCGAATTTATGGGAATTCCCTAACTTGGAAACCATAAAGGGAAGAAAAACGGAAAAAGAGCAGCTCATGGATTTCTTAAAAGAGGAGGCAGGTGTACAAGCAGAGCTTGGTGACTTAGAAGGCACCATTCAGCATGTATTTACCCACCTCATCTGGAATATTTCTGTTTTCTTTGGACGAGTTACCTCTATATCTGATGACACGATGCTGAAGAAAGTCACAACAGAAGAATTTGAGGCATATGCTTTGCCAGTCTCACACCAAAAAATTTGGAAGCTGGCACTTGAGCAGCCTAGTCGTATTTAACCGTTGTCCCGTGGGTATAATCAGCTTCATTTCGGTGCAGACCCCCGCGGTTTTCAATTTCAGAAATGATTTCTCGATACTTAGATTGCCCTTCTTCGTTTAAATAAGGTAAAATTTGTTGGAAAGCATGATGAAAGTAAGCAAGCTCAGTATCTTTCCATTGATCCTTGGACATCATGCCAAGCTGGCTTAAATCGCGTCCGACATACATGAATGTAACCTCCTAATAGGAACTTTCCTATTAGTGTGAAGCGAATGAACCAAAACTATTCAAATCAGGAGATGAACCATAATGAGTCAACGTAAATGTGCATTAATTACAGGCAGCAGCAGAGGAGTAGGGAAAGAAGTAGCCCTTCGTCTCGCTGAAAAAGGATATGACATTGTCATTAACTATGCGAGAAGCAAAAAAGCCGCACTTGAAACAGCGGAAGAAATTGAAGCGATGGGTGTCAAAACATTGGTTGTCAAAGCCAATGTAGGCCAGCCTGAGAAAATTAAAGATATGTTTCAGCAAATCGACGAAACCTTTGGCCGTTTAGATATATTTGTGAACAATGCGGCATCAGGTGTTCAGCGTCCTATCATGGACCTTGAAGAAAATCATTGGGACTGGACGATGAATATCAATGCAAAAGCGTTACTATTTTGCGGACAAGAAGCGGCGAAACTAATGGAGAAAAACGGTGGCGGACATATCGTCAGCATTAGCTCACTAGGCTCTATTCGCTATCTTGAAAATTACACAGTTGTTGGCGTCTCAAAAGCAGCATTAGAAGCATTGACGCGTTATCTATCTGTGGAGCTGTCACAAAAGAATATTGTCGTGAATGCCGTATCTGGCGGCGCGATCGATACAGATGCACTTAAGCACTTCCCGAACCGAGAAGAGCTTTTAGAAGACGCCAAGAAAAATACACCAGCTGGCCGAATGGTGGAAATTAAAGACATGGTCGACAGCGTGGAATTCCTTGTATCAGGCAAGGCAGATATGATTAGAGGACAGACGATTATTGTGGATGGCGGACGTTCTTTGCTTGTTTAAAAAAATCATGAATAGGATTTGCACCTTCTGCACAAATTAATGTGCGTGGAGGTGATAATGATGGACAAACAACAAAACAAAACAAACGCACAACAAGTGAAGAAACAAAACCAAGCTGCTGCACAAGGTGGTCAATATGGCACTGAATTTGCTAGCGAGACTGACGCACAGCACGTAAAAAAATATAACCAAAAAGCTGAGCAAAACAAACAACAAAACAGCTAATCACTGAAACAGAGAAAGCACTTCATCTACGAATGAAGTGCTTTTCTTTTTGCCTCTCCCCACCATCCGACAAAACCTGTAAAACCTCTACATAAACAGTCAAAGGATTTCGGCGATCTTTCAAGAAATGGTATACAGACAAAAAGTGGTTGAAAATAAAAGGGAGGAGTTAGATGTCTGATTTCGATCAGCTTGTAAAAGAACAAATGCAGCTCATGGATCAACTGCTCAATGTACAGGGAGAACTCGATCTATGCTTAGAAACAGAAAAACAATTGCTGCAAGATGAAAAAAAAGAAGAGTGGACCAGGCTTCATGATCAAATCAAACAGAAACGTGTGGAACTGCAAAGAGTTCAAACCTTGTTTACAAAACAGACAGAAGAGGTCATCAATTCATATAAGCAGATGGAAAAGAGTTCAACCGTGATGTAAGACAGTGTGCCGTTCAATTGGGTTGAATGGCTTTTTCATTTCATTTTTTAATGATGTAACGGTATAATATAATAGAGACATGTTTAGTTGGGAAATTAGGTCTTTGGACTGTTAGGTTTTTTTGTTATAGAAAGTAGGGGAGAAAATATGGGCTATCCCAAGGAAGGAGAAACCATCCAAATTCAAAGCTATAAACACAATGGCTTGATCCACAGGATTTGGAATGAAACCACCATTCTGAAAGCAACGGAATTGTGTATCATTGGTGCAAACGACCGGACAATGGTGACTGAATCCGACGGCCGTACTTGGATGACGAGAGAACCGGCTATTTGCTATTTCCATGCAAAACAATGGTTTAATGTGATTGGGATGCTTAGAGATGATGGGGTATATTATTACTGCAACATCAGCTCTCCTTTTGCAACAGATGAAGAAGCAATTAAGTATATTGATTACGACTTAGATGTCAAAGTCTTTCCGGACATGACGTACAATATTTTGGATGAGGATGAATATGCAGATCATAAGAGGCAGATGAATTATCCAAAGGAAATCGATAGTATCTTAAGAGAGCATCTGAATACATTATTGCATTGGATTCACCAGCGGAAAGGTCCGTTTGCTCCTGAATTTGTGGATATGTGGTATGAACGTTTTTTACATTATACAAAATAAGCAAGAGCAGCAAAAACCTGTTTAGCTTTTTAGGCTAACAGGTTTTTGATTGCGTACGGATAAGAGGCACTGATAGATTGGGAAGGAGATTTACATGGGGGTCATTAAACGTTACATGGCTTTTGTAACACCGTATAAAAAACAGATTGCATTGACAATGGTCATCGGGATGATCAAGTTCTCGATTCCCTTAACATTGCCTCTGCTTTTAAAGTATGTCATTGATGATGTCATTCAAGGCTCGGGGTCGGCTGAAGAAAAGACATCATCTCTACTGATGATTATGGGAATCATGCTCGTCTTATTTTTAGTGATGCGACCGCCTGTTGAATACTATAGACAATACTATGCGCAGTGGACAGGCAGTAAAGTATTATTTGATATTCGAGAAAAGCTGTTTTCGCATATTCAAAAGCTCAGCCTTCGTTATTATGCCAACACGAGAACAGGAGAAATCATATCTAGAGTCATCAACGATGTGGAGCAGACAAAAGAGTTTGTCATCACAGGTCTTATGAATATTTGGCTTGATTTGATGACCGTGCTCATCGTGATCGCCATTATGTGTACACTGGACATCAAGCTCACCATCGTTTCTGTCATTATTTTTCCGTTATATGCGTTTGCAGTGAAGTTTTTTTACGGCAGGCTGCGTAAGCTGACAAAAGAGCGGTCACAGGCGCTGGCTGAAGTGCAAGGGCATTTGCATGAGCGGGTACAAGGAATGCCGGTTATTCGGAGCTTTGCCATTGAAGAATATGAACAAGAGAATTTTCATGATGAAAATAAAAATTTCTTAAACAAAGCGATCAATCATACGAATTGGAACGCCAAAACATTTGCCGTCGTCAATACCATTACTGATATTGCACCGCTATTAATCATTGCATTTGCTGGCTACACCGTCATTAATGGATCACTTTCGATCGGGACCATGATTGCCTTTGTCGGTTATATTGACCGGATGTACAACCCGATTCGCCGCCTCATAAACTCATCCACGACTTTAACTCAGTCGGTAGCGTCAATGGATCGTATCTTTGAATTTATTGATGAGCCATACGAGGTAACAGATCGACCGAATGCAAAAGAAGCCGATCATTTAAAAGGAGAGGTCGAATTTAAAAATGTGTCATTTCGTTATGAACACACGCAGGAAGAGATTCTCAGCAACATCTCCTTGAAAGTAGAAAAAGGACAAACGGTTGCGCTTGTAGGAATGAGCGGTGGGGGGAAGTCCACTCTCGTCAGCTTAATTCCAAGATTTTATGATGTGACAAACGGATCACTTGAAATTGACGGCATTGATATAAAAGAGTACAAAGCAAGAAGCCTTCGAAATCAAGTCGGAATGGTGCTGCAGGATACATTCTTATTCAGTGACACGATTAAAGAAAACATTGCCGTTGGAGATCCAGAAGCTTCTTTTGAAAAAATCGTTTCGGCTGCAAAAGCGGCAAATGCCCATGATTTTATCATGTCTCTTCCTGAAGGATATGACACGAAGGTAGGAGAACGGGGCGTGAAGCTGTCAGGGGGTCAAAAACAACGGATTTCCATTGCAAGGGTCTTTCTAAAAAATCCACCGCTGTTGATTTTAGATGAAGCAACGTCTGCACTAGATTTAGAAAGTGAACATTACATTCAAGAAGCGATGCAAAAGCTAGCAAAGGACCGCACAACCTTTATTGTCGCGCACCGCTTATCAACAATTACACATGCTGACCTCATTGTCGTCATGGAACAAGGTGAGATTGTGGAAAAAGGAACACACGAAGAATTAATGAACAGAGACAGCCACTATCGCCATCTTTTTACCATTCAAACATTAAATTAGTAGAAGCCTATCCGATTCTAGCGGATAGGCTTTTTTATGCTTGTCAAAAACATGACATATTTCCCAGCTTGTCTCAATACAATTTTAAAAAGTATGACGGGGTGGTGAATATGTGAAAGAACAAGACGTGCTGCTAGATGTCAAACAGCTGTCCATTGCATTTCAGCAAAAAAAGCAAAAAGTACCCATCGTCCATCACATATCGTTCTCGATTCAAAAAGGAGAAACCTTAGGAATTGTTGGCGAATCTGGCTGCGGGAAAAGTATCACATCTATGTCATTAATGGGGCTGAACCAGCAAACAGAGACAACGGGAGAGATCCAATTCGAAGGGCAAAACCTGTTGTCGCTTTCAGAAAAACAGTGGCGAGAAATAAGAGGAAATGACATTTCGATGATATTTCAGGAACCAATGACTTCTCTGAACCCATTAATGACCATCGGCAAACAAATGACAGAAGCCCTTTTCACACATCAAGCAATCGGTCAAAAAGAAGCAAAAGCGAAGGCGGTTGATCTGCTTCAGACCGTCGGATTGAAGCAAGCCGAATCGTTGCTTAAAAAATACCCGCATGAATTATCAGGCGGCATGCGTCAGCGTGTGATGATTGCGATGGCGATGCTTTGTCACCCAAAGCTCATGATCGCAGATGAACCAACAACTGCACTTGATGTGACCATCCAAGCGCAAATCCTTCGCCTGCTCAAAAAGCTGAACGAAGAGATGGACACCGCGATCTTATTTATTACCCATGATCTAGGCGTTGTACGGCAAATATGCCAGCGAGTCATGATTATGTATGCTGGTCGAATCGTAGAAGCAGGAACCGTTGACCGTATTTTTCAAAAACCTCTGCATCCCTACACAAAAGGTCTTTTCGCCTCAGTTCCATCGTTCAAAGAGAAAAAAGAAAAGCTCATCTCTATTGCAGGTCATGTACCGAAGCCAGGGACCATTCGATCCGGCTGTCAATTTGCCGCGCGCTGCCCCTATCAAATGGCGCAATGTCTTGAAGAAGACCCCGTTTTACAATCCATTGAACAGGATCACCGCGTGGCGTGCTTTCTAATGGAAGGAGGAGAAGACACTGAGTCACCCACTCTTGCAAGTGAATCAGCTGACAAAACGGTATGACACAGCCGCTTTTTTTTCTAAACATAAACAATCGACTTTGGCTTTAAATCAAGTGTCCTTTCACGTGAAGGAGGGGGAAACACTTGGCATTGTTGGTGAATCAGGCTGCGGGAAATCAACACTTGGCAAAAGCTTAATGAGATTAACTGAACCGACGTCAGGCTCTATTCAACTGAAAGGGCAAGAGGTCACTTTTTTGAAAGAAAGAGAGATGCGTTCTTTAAGAAAAGACATTCAAATGATTTTTCAAGATCCATATGCTTCATTAAATCCACGAATGAAAATCAAAGATATTTTAGAGGAACCGCTCATTGTTCATCGACATGGGACGAAAGCAGAAAGACGGAAGTGGGTCAAAGAGATGCTGCATATTGTCGGTTTTGATCCTTCCTACGGGGAGCGTTATGCGCACCAATTTAGCGGTGGACAGAGGCAGCGTATTGGGATCGCTAGAGCACTCATTACCCATCCAAGTCTTGTCATTGCCGATGAACCGGTTTCAGCTTTAGATGTATCCGTTCAAGCGCAAATTTTAAATTTGATGCTTGAATTGCAAAAGACGCTTTCTCTGACGTATCTATTTATTTCTCACGATCTTGGCGTTGTCAGGTATATGAGCGACCGAATCGCAGTCATGTATGCTGGACGCATTGTCGAGATGGGGCCTGCCGAAGACGTATTTCACAGCCCGCTTCATCCTTATACATCGCTGCTTCTGAAATCCATTCCACATATGGATCACGTGCTAGAGACGCAAGATGTGTCGGCAGAAGAGTCTGCAATGACGCCAAGCGGCGGTTGTCCTTTCTACAAAAGGTGTCCAAAAAGGTGGGAGAAATGCTTGAAAGCAGCACCTGCTTTGTATGAGGAGGAGCCGGGGCATGCGGCGGCGTGTTACTTATACCAAAAGGAGGAACACAATGAAGAAGACTTGGTTGTTCAGTAGTTTCATTTTTGTGCTCGTGCTTGCACTATTTTTGGGGGGATGCTCGTCCGCTCCGTCATCAGAAGAGAAGGCAACAAAAGACACTCTCGTATTTGGCAGAGGAGGAGACTCCACTTCACTTGATCCAATCACAACAACAGAAGGCGAAACCTTCAAGGTCACAGAGAATATGTTTGAAAAGCTCCTGAATTACGGTGAGAAAGACACGACCATCCACCCAGGTCTCGCAACAGACTGGGATGTTGCAAAGGACGGAAAATCATACACATTCTACTTAAGAGAAGGTGTGAAATTTCACGATGGCACAGACTTTAACGCAGAAGCAGTGAAATTCAACTTTGACCGCTGGATGAATGGTGATGCAGAAAAATTTCCTTACTATGGCATGTTTGGCGGCTATAAAAAAGATAAAGGACATGTCATTAAAGACATCATCGTCAAAGGTGAGCATGAAGTAGAATTTCAGCTAAAGCGACCGCAGGCGACATTTCTTAAAAACATTGCCATGTCACCGTTTGGCATCGCAAGTCCTGCGGCTGTTGAAAAAAGCGGCGACTCCTTTCGCGAGAATCCAGTAGGAACAGGACCATTTAAGTTTAAAGAGTGGAAACAAAACGACCGTATCGTATTAGAAAAGAACGAAGATTACTGGCAGAAAGATAAACCAAAACTGAATCAAATCATCTTCCGCTCGATCCCAGAAAACTCGGCTCGCTTAAATGCCTTGAAAACAGGCGAAATCGATTTGATGGATGGTGTGAATCCGTCAGATTTAGATGGCATTAAAACGGATAAAGCACTCCAGCTCATTGAAAGACCATCAATGAACGTAGGCTATATCGGACTGACTGTCACAAGAAAGCCGCTTGATAACAAGCTTGTTCGTCAAGCGCTCAATTACGCGGTCGATAAAGAATCCATTATTAAGTCATTTTATGGCGGACTTGCCGAACCAGCAAAAAATCCTCTTCCTCCAGCTTTAGAAGGCTACAATGACGACATTGATCCGTATCCGTATGATCCCGAAAAAGCGAAGGAACTTTTAAAAGAAGCGGGCTTTCCTGACGGCTTTCGCATCAAGCTTTGGGCAATGCCTGTACCGCGTCCATATATGCCAGATGGGATGAAGGTAGCAGAAGTCATTCAATCAAACTTTGAAAAGGTCGGCGTCAAAGCAGAAATTGTGACATATGACTGGGCGACCTATTTAGATAAGGCAAGTAAAGGAGAAGCGGATGTGTTCTTGTTAGGCTGGACAGGGGACAATGGCGATCCTGATAATTTCATCTACACACTTTTGGACAAAGACAGCATTGGCGGCAACAACTATACATTCTTCGAAAACGATAAAATGCACGACATCCTCATCGAAGCGCAAACAGACACAGATCAAAAGAAACGAAATGAGCTATATCAAAAAGCGCAGGAAATCATTCATGACGAAGCACCTTGGATTCCATTGGTGCATTCGATCCCAATGCTTGCAGCATCTAGTGATTTAAAAGGCTACCAGCCGCATCCAACTGGTTCAGAAGCTTTGACTGACGTGTATTTCGAATAAGCAAATAAGGGAGATCTTGTATCTCCCTTATTCAAACAAAGAAAAGGCGGTGAAAGCTGTTTGTTTGCTTATTGTATGAAGCGGGCAGGAATGCTCATCCCAGTATTGATCGGAATGACATTGGTCGTGTTTTCAATTATACGGTTTATTCCAGGGAACCCAGCACAGGTTATCTTAGGACAGCGGGCAACGAAAGAAGCAGTAGAACAGTTAACCATCCAGCTCGGTTTAAATCAGCCTTGGTATGTTCAATACGGACATTACATGCTGGGCCTTTTAAAAGGAGATTTAGGGACTTCGATACGAACAGGAGCGGCTATTGCCCAGGAAATGAAACCATACTTATTTGCGACGTTAGAATTAACCTTTTTTGCCATGGTGCTGGCGATCGTTGTGGGGGTAAATGCCGGAATCATCAGTGCTTGGTTTAAGCATTCTTTCTTTGATTATGTCGCGATGTTTATTGCACTCATTGGAGTGTCCATGCCGATTTTCTGGTTAGGCTTAATGGGGCAATGGCTGTTCTCAATTGAATTAGGTATTTTACCGACAACGGGCCGTGAAAACGTCAGAAATCCAGTGGAGTCAATCACCTATATTCATACACTGGACACGCTTTTGCAAGGCCGGTTTGATCAATTCACTGACAGCATCAAGCATTTGATCTTACCAAGTACAGCACTGGCCACAATTCCTGCTGCGATTATTGCGAGGATAACAAGGGCAAGTATGCTGGAAGTGCTTCATTCAGATTTTATTCGAACAGCAAAAGCAAAAGGAGTACGTTCATTTTTCATCATTTATCAGCATGGGTTGAAAAATGCGCTTATTCCGATCTTGACGATTATTGGTCTTCAGACAGGCCTCTTGCTAGGCGGAGCCATTTTAACAGAGACCATTTTTGCATGGCCGGGCATTGGGCGGTATATATATGACGCCATCAGCTATCGTGATTACCCAGTCATTCAAACTGGCATTCTCGTTATTGCGCTCATATTTGTCCTGATCAACTTCATTGTGGATATCTTGTATGCGGTTATTGATCCAAGGATTAAATATTAGGGAGGGAGAGTGATCAAATGGAAGCACAAAAAGAGTTTGAACCACCTCAACCAAAAGAAGAACGCTCTCAATCATTGATTCTTGAATCGATGAAGCTGTTCTTTCAGCACAAGCTGGCGGTCATTGGCAGTGTGATTGTCTTTTTATTTCTGATCTTAGCAATATTCGCACCGCTCATTGCTCCTTTTGGAATCAATGAACAATCTCTCGGTGAGCGATTTAGTGCACCATCAGCTGCGCACTGGTTTGGTACAGATGATTTCGGCAGAGATATATTCTCAAGAGTTGTGCATGGCGCGCGGATTTCCTTATGGGTTGGTTTCTTCTCGGTTCTCGGGTCTGTCATTTTAGGCACACTGCTTGGATTGATTGCAGGCTATGGCGGTAGAGTGCTAGATGCTGTGATCTCGAGAGTGTTTGATATTTTACTCGCTTTTCCTAGTATTCTACTGGCGATTGCGATCGTCTCCATCTTAGGCCCCTCCTTACAAAATGCCCTTATTGCCATTGCGATTATTAATGTCCCAACCTTTGGACGGCTCGTTCGTTCAAAAGTGCTGAGTATTAAACAAGAAGAATACGTGCTAGCAGCAAAGGCGGTTGGGATGTCACACCGCCGCATCGTGCTGCGTCACATTCTGCCAAATAGTATGGTGCCGGTCATCGTACAGGCGACGCTTGCGATCGGAACAGCGATTATTGAGGCAGCAGCTTTAGGTTTTTTAGGATTAGGTGCACAGGCACCAAGCCCAGAGTGGGGGAAAATGCTTGCCGATGCGAGACCTTATCTCGTTCAAGCCCCTTGGACATTAATTTTCCCAGGTGTCGCGATCATGCTGACAGTTTTAGGTTTTAACCTGATGGGAGATGGATTACGTGACACACTGGATCCTAAAATGAAGAAAATAAAATAAGACCAATTCTAGGAATTGGTCTTTTCTGTCTATGCTTCTTTTTCTTCTGTCTCAATTTCACTGTCTTTTGGGTGATACGTCTGGAAGCTTGTAATCAATGTATCTAAATGCTCTAGTTCATCACGGTATTCGATGATGCTGGACATAACATTTAGCATATTGTAATCGAGCAAGTCATTTTCTTGGTTTTGCTGATGCTGGATAAATGATTTCGTTAACGTTTCAAGACGAAGAGAGCATTCATTTTGAAATTCATCGTCCTGCGGTTTCATTTTACCGACGAATTTCATCAAGGTGCGCTCATGCCAATACAGTAAGTAATCAATTTCATCTGTTAAGCTTTCCCTGAAATGCTCTGGCATCAAATGAATTTCATTTTCTAATTTATGAAGCTTTTTCAGCAAGTAAAGAGCGCGATTCGATGCCATAATGGCCTGTCTAAACAAAACGAGCTTTCTTGATTTTACATAGGTTGTTTTCTTTAAATAGCTTCGTTCCTCTTTGTATAACAAGTAAATGTGATCTAATTTGATCATGCGTTCTTTTATTTGATCGATGTCATCCTTTAAAGTGGAATGATCAGTAGACTGTCTGGAGCTCAGACGGATCCATTTTAAAATCTCCTCCGTATTTTCCATAATGTGATGAACAAGCTTTGTTTCATACTTTGGCGGCAGGAAGATTAAATTCACTAAAAATGAAGAAAGAACTCCTAACACCACAGTAGCTGTTCGAATTAAGGCAAAGGAAAGGAAATGATCCCCTGCACTTTCTAAAATCGCAATGACGGTTACAAGTGCAATTGGAATCGTGTGTTCAATCTTCAGCTTTAAATTAATGGCGATGACCATGACGGCGGTTAAACCGATAATGACTGGTCCAGTGCCAAAAAGCAGACCGAACGTAATGGCAAGTGCTGCCCCGATAATATTGGCTTGCACTTGATCAATAATCGTTAAAAAAGATCGATAAATAGATGGCTGGATAGCAAATACAGCTGCAATTCCCGCGAAGACGGGCGTTGGCAACCCAAGCCATGTTGCCAGGTAAAGCGCGAGTACAATGGCAATACCGGTTTTTAAAATACGGGCTCCAAGTTTCATTGGTTTTGTCCCTGCATTCCTTTCTTTTAGATAATAGATGATCACTCGTCATTTATTATAAATATTTTGATGAACAACTAAGTAATATACAGCGGTCTTCCGAAATATTCAAGTGATTTTTGAAAGTTCATGAAAACATCAAAAGAAGGTATTGAGAAGAAATGTAACAGATTCACACGCTTTTGACAAACAAGAGCTGATAAATAAAAAAACAGGCGCATCTTTTTACGCCTGTTTTTGACCCTATTATGATTGTTTCAACTGTTCAAACGCATGATCTACTGCTTGCAGTGTCTCAGAAATATCTTTTTCAGTATGTGCGATCGTTAAGAACCAAGCTTCATATTTAGAAGGAGCGAGGTTAATCCCTTGCGAAAGCATTAATTTAAAGAAGCGGGCGAACATTTCGCCATCCGTATTTTCAGCCTGCTCATAGTTTACAATGGTTTCTTTTGTGAAGTAGACAGTAAGAGCCCCTTTTAAGCGGTTCACTGTAATATCTACTTGATGTTTTTTTGCATGGGCTAAAATACCTTCTTCTAGCATAGCGCCAAGCTGATCTAGACGCTCGTAAACACCATCTTGTTTTAACACTTCCAAGCAGGCAATACCAGAAAGAATGGATGCAGGATTTCCTGCCATCGTGCCAGCTTGATAGGCCGGTCCAAGAGGAGCGACTTGCTCCATAATTTCTTTTTTACCGCCATAAGCACCGATCGGAAGTCCGCCGCCAATGATTTTTCCTAATGCAGTGAGGTCAGGTTTTACTTGAAGCAAGTCCTGTGCGCCTCCGTACATAAAGCGGAAAGCTGTAATTACTTCATCATAGATCACAAGTGCGCCCTTTTCATGAGTGAGGTCATTGACTTGTTGCAGGAAACCGTCCTTAGGTTCTACGATGCCGAAGTTCCCGACAATTGGCTCGACAAGGACAGCTGCGACTTCATCGCCCCATCGATCCAATGCTTCTTTGTAGCTGTCAATATCATTAAATGGAACGGTAATGACTTCATTGGCGATGCTCTTAGGAACGCCTGCTGAATCAGGGGTTCCTAAAGTGGAAGGACCAGAGCCAGCTGCCACAAGTACAAGATCAGAGTGACCGTGATAGCACCCGGCAAACTTAATGATCTTTGTTCTGCCTGTATATGCACGTGCCACACGAATCGTTGTCATCACCGCTTCAGTACCTGAATTGACAAAGCGAACTTTGTCCAAAGCAGGCATGGCTTCCTTCAGCATTTTAGCAAAAGTGACTTCATGCTTCGTTGGCGTTCCGTAAAGGACACCTGTTTCAGCCGCTTTTGTAATCGCTTTTGTAATATGAGGGTGGGCATGTCCTGTAATAATGGGGCCGTATGCTGCTAGATAATCGATATAGCGATTACCGTCAACATCCCAAAAATAAGCGCCTTCTCCTTTTTCCATAGCCACGGGTGAACCGCCGCCTACTGCCTTATATGAACGAGAGGGGCTGTTGACACCTCCAACAATATGCTCCAGCGCCTCTTGATGTAATTTTTCTGATTCTGTGAATTTCATAAATAGCCTCCTATCTCAACGTATCACGTCGTCTATCATTATTTTAACATGCCAATGCAAGCGTCCTTAGTTGAATATCCTCTCAAAATTGGATAGGCTATTTAAAAAATAGGTTGGAGGGATTGTGTCATGACAATCGAAGTAGGCCAGCAAGTACCTGAAATCGAATTAACCGGTGACAACGGGGAGAAAGTAAAGCTTTCTGACTTTAAAGGAAAACATATTGTCCTTTATTTTTATCCAAAAGATATGACACCCGGCTGTACAACAGAAGCATGTGATTTCCGCGATCGCCATCAAAGCTTTGCAGAATTAGATGCTGTCATTATCGGCGTAAGCCCAGACAGTCAGGACAAGCATCAAAAGTTTAAAGAAAAACATGATTTACCGTTCTTACTTCTTGTAGACGATGAACAGAAATTGTCTGAAGCCTTTGGAGTATGGAAGCTGAAAAAGAACTTTGGCAAAGAATACATGGGCATCGAACGTTCAACGTTTCTTATTAATAAAGAAGGAACGCTTGTGAAAGAGTGGAGAAAAGTTAAGGTGAAAGACCACGTAGAAGAAGCGCTTGAGGAACTAAAAGCTCACGCTTAATATCATCACAGGATAGGACCGGCACACATGCCGGTCTTTTTTGTGAAGAAGAATAGGTAAAAAAGAGGATTGTAATTGACAAAGATTCGGCTCTGGGGGTACACTATTTATAAAGATTATAATATAAGAATATTTTTGAAGAGAGGTGCATGATGAAATGGCTGCTCACGAACTAAAAGACGCTTTAGATGCTTTGAAAGAAACCGGTGTTCGAATTACTCCGCAGCGCCATGCCATCTTGGAGTTTCTCGTAAATTCTATGACTCACCCAACCGCGGACGATATATATAAAGCACTTGAAGGTAAATTTCCAAATATGAGTGTCGCAACGGTTTACAACAATTTACGAGTCTTCCGGGAATCTGGATTAGTAAAGGAATTAACGTACGGTGATTCCTCAAGCCGATTTGATTTTGCGACATCTGACCATTACCATGCGATTTGTGAAAACTGCGGAAAAATAGTGGACTTTCATTATCCTGGCCTTGATGAAGTTGAACAGCTTGCATCCCATGTGACGGGCTTTAAAGTCAGTCATCATCGCTTGGAGATCTATGGGACTTGTCAAGAATGTGCGAAAAAAGAAAATCATTAATGAAAAAGCTGACCGGTTAAATGGTCAGCTTTTTTTATGACTTTTTTCGATTGTAGGATTCATCAAACTCTTTGCCTTCTAATGCTGGATCGAGTGTAAGCGGCTCTCTGCAATGCATACACATGTCCACCCGTCCAAGCACTTTTGTTTCCTTCTCACAGCCTGGACATACGACACGGACTGCCTTCGTAGAAAGCATACCGATCCAAAAGTAAACCACTGTACTCAATCCGATCGATAAGACGCCGAGCAGCATAAAGAAAGTCGACAGCCAAATCGATTCCTTGAAGAACACACCGATATACATGATCAGAAAGCCAACAAAAACCAAACTAAGTGCAAATGTTCTGATTTTATTAATCTTACTGGAGTATTTCGCCATCCCTAGTCCCCCTTGTCTCCAATATAGCACATTTTACCTTTCCGTTTGAATTAGATATAGAGTTTTGTGAATAAATTGCTTATAATGGTTCAATGATCTTTTTTCTTGAATTGAAGGAATTTTGATTCTATGAGGAGAAATACATAGCATTAGAGAAGAACTTTACACCCGAGTATTGGAGGAATCACTATGGAAAATCTTCTCCGTCCTATTTATCAAGAGAGAGCAAGTCATCCAGACACATTGGCTGTGATTATAGTAGAAAGAAGACACAAGGTATCTTCTGAGACGGATAACTTTGATGCAGCACTTCTAGTCATTGTAAAAGAAGCGGAAGAGCCGTTATTTATCAAGCACTATGAATCGGATCACCAAACAGCTTCTTTAAATGTTGTCACAGATGAGCAGTTGAAGGAATGGATTACCCTTGGCACGAACCGCCGAATCATTGATTGGATTTTGAATGGGAAAGTCCTATTTGACCGAAATGAATATATTTTTAACTTAATTGATGACCTGAGTACATTCCCATTTTCAAACCGCAAACTTAAAATCGGTTTAGAATACGGCAAGCTAATTCGCAGATATATAGAAGGAAAAGCATTTTTTGAGTCAAATCAATTCCTTGATGCATATAATTCAATTGTGCATGCGCTGCATCATTTGGCACGTATTGAAGTAATCGATAAAGGCTTCCATCCAGAAGTGACAGTTTGGAATCAGGTGCGACATATGGAACCGGAAGTTTATAAACTTTATTCAGAACTCATTGAAAGCCACGAAAGCCTTCATAAGCGTTTGGAACTTTTATTTTTAGCAAATGACTTTTTGATCCATTCAAAAGCAGAAATTGGTGCCGCTCATTTGCGTCATGTCATGGAACAGCAAGATATATGGCTTTTTGGCGAGCTGCTCGCGCATCCTGACCTCAAGTATTTCACGCCTGACCTTAGCGTCATGATTGATTTCTTTGTGGAAAAAGGAATTGTCCAAGTGGAGCCGATTGAGACAAAGGGGCAAAAAATCTATCATCGAGGATATTTTGTGAAAAAAGATATTGACGCCTGAATATTATGATGGTATATTATTATACGTCGCTAACGAGCAACTAAGTTGCTTTGAAAGAAAAGCTGACAAAAAGAAATTCTAAAAAACACTTGACGCACACAGCGTCGAAATGTTATATTAAGAAAGTCGCCTCTGAGAGACGACGAAGATGATCTTTGAAAACTAAACAAGACAAAACGTACCTGTTAATTCGAGTTTTTATAAAAAAATCCTATGTAATATCATAGGTAGTCAGTCAAACGCTGACGAGGCAGGAAATGATCACATGCTAAGTTCGCTACATCGTGTAGCAACGCATGTGTGATATGCATCCTGCATACCTCGGAGAGTTTGATCCTGGCTCAGGACGAACGCTGGCGGCGTGCCTAATACATGCAAGTCGAGCGAACAGAAGGGAGCTTGCTCCCGGATGTTAGCGGCGGACGGGTGAGTAACACGTGGGTAACCTGCCTGTAAGACTGGGATAACTCCGGGAAACCGGAGCTAATACCGGATAGTTCCTTGAACCGCATGGTTCAAGGATGAAAGACGGTTTCGGCTGTCACTTACAGATGGACCCGCGGCGCATTAGCTAGTTGGTGGGGTAATGGCTCACCAAGGCGACGATGCGTAGCCGACCTGAGAGGGTGATCGGCCACACTGGGACTGAGACACGGCCCAGACTCCTACGGGAGGCAGCAGTAGGGAATCTTCCGCAATGGACGAAAGTCTGACGGAGCAACGCCGCGTGAGTGATGAAGGTTTTCGGATCGTAAAGCTCTGTTGTTAGGGAAGAACAAGTGCGAGAGTAACTGCTCGCACCTTGACGGTACCTAACCAGAAAGCCACGGCTAACTACGTGCCAGCAGCCGCGGTAATACGTAGGTGGCAAGCGTTGTCCGGAATTATTGGGCGTAAAGGGCTCGCAGGCGGTTTCTTAAGTCTGATGTGAAAGCCCCCGGCTCAACCGGGGAGGGTCATTGGAAACTGGGAAACTTGAGTGCAGAAGAGGAGAGTGGAATTCCACGTGTAGCGGTGAAATGCGTAGAGATGTGGAGGAACACCAGTGGCGAAGGCGACTCTCTGGTCTGTAACTGACGCTGAGGAGCGAAAGCGTGGGGAGCGAACAGGATTAGATACCCTGGTAGTCCACGCCGTAAACGATGAGTGCTAAGTGTTAGGGGGTTTCCGCCCCTTAGTGCTGCAGCTAACGCATTAAGCACTCCGCCTGGGGAGTACGGTCGCAAGACTGAAACTCAAAGGAATTGACGGGGGCCCGCACAAGCGGTGGAGCATGTGGTTTAATTCGAAGCAACGCGAAGAACCTTACCAGGTCTTGACATCCTCTGACAACCCTAGAGATAGGGCTTTCCCTTCGGGGACAGAGTGACAGGTGGTGCATGGTTGTCGTCAGCTCGTGTCGTGAGATGTTGGGTTAAGTCCCGCAACGAGCGCAACCCTTGATCTTAGTTGCCAGCATTTAGTTGGGCACTCTAAGGTGACTGCCGGTGACAAACCGGAGGAAGGTGGGGATGACGTCAAATCATCATGCCCCTTATGACCTGGGCTACACACGTGCTACAATGGACAGAACAAAGGGCTGCGAGACCGCAAGGTTTAGCCAATCCCATAAATCTGTTCTCAGTTCGGATCGCAGTCTGCAACTCGACTGCGTGAAGCTGGAATCGCTAGTAATCGCGGATCAGCATGCCGCGGTGAATACGTTCCCGGGCCTTGTACACACCGCCCGTCACACCACGAGAGTTTGCAACACCCGAAGTCGGTGAGGTAACCTTTATGGAGCCAGCCGCCGAAGGTGGGGCAGATGATTGGGGTGAAGTCGTAACAAGGTAGCCGTATCGGAAGGTGCGGCTGGATCACCTCCTTTCTAAGGATATATGGAGCAGCGTGCGTTTTCGTCTTGTTTAGTTTTGAAGGATCATTCCTTCAAAACATGTCTCTAGCGAGACAGGATTGTTCTTTGAAAACTAGATAACAATAAGTAATACATTCACATTGAATGCAATGCAAAGTTCATCACACATAGTGATTCTTTCTAAAGTAAGAAATGGTTAAGTTAGAAAGGGCGCACGGTGGATGCCTTGGCACTAGGAGCCGATGAAGGACGGGACGAACACCGATATGCTTCGGGGAGCTGTAAGCAAGCTTTGATCCGGAGATTTCCGAATGGGGAAACCCACTGCTCGTAATGGAGTAGTATCCATACTTGAATACATAGAGTATGAGAAGGCATACCCGGGGAACTGAAACATCTAAGTACCCGGAGGAAGAGAAAGCAAATGCGATTCCCTGAGTAGCGGCGAGCGAAACGGGAACAGCCCAAACCAAGAGGCTTGCCTCTTGGGGTTGTAGGACACTCTATACGGAGTTACAAAGGAACGATATAAGCGAAGAGGTCTGGAAAGGCCCGCCAAAGAAGGTAACAGCCCTGTAACTGAAATGTTGTTCTCTCCAGAGTGGATCCTGAGTACGGCGGAACACGTGAAATTCCGTCGGAATCCGGGAGGACCATCTCCCAAGGCTAAATACTCCCTAGTGACCGATAGTGAACCAGTACCGTGAGGGAAAGGTGAAAAGCACCCCGGAAGGGGAGTGAAATAGATCCTGAAACCGTGTGCCTACAAGTAGTCAGAGCCCGTTAAAGGGTGATGGCGTGCCTTTTGTAGAATGAACCGGCGAGTTACGATCCCGTGCAAGGTTAAGCAGAAGATGCGGAGCCGCAGCGAAAGCGAGTCTGAATAGGGCGCATGAGTACGTGGTCGTAGACCCGAAACCAGGTGATCTACCCATGTCCAGGGTGAAGTTCAGGTAACACTGAATGGAGGCCCGAACCCACGCACGTTGAAAAGTGCGGGGATGAGGTGTGGGTAGGGGTGAAATGCCAATCGAACCTGGAGATAGCTGGTTCTCTCCGAAATAGCTTTAGGGCTAGCCTCAAGGTAAGAGTCTCGGAGGTAGAGCACTGATTGGACTAGGGGCCCCTACCGGGTTACCGAATTCAGTCAAACTCCGAATGCCGATGACTTATCCTTGGGAGTCAGACTGCGAGTGATAAGATCCGTAGTCGAAAGGGAAACAGCCCAGACCGCCAGCTAAGGTCCCAAAGTATACGTTAAGTGGAAAAGGATGTGGAGTTGCTTAGACAACCAGGATGTTGGCTTAGAAGCAGCCACCATTTAAAGAGTGCGTAATAGCTCACTGGTCGAGTGACTCTGCGCCGAAAATGTACCGGGGCTAAACGTATCACCGAAGCTGCGGACTGTTCTTACGAACAGTGGTAGGAGAGCGTTCTAAGTGCTGTGAAGTCAGACCGGAAGGACTGGTGGAGCGCTTAGAAGTGAGAATGCCGGTATGAGTAGCGAAAGACGGGTGAGAATCCCGTCCACCGAATGCCTAAGGTTTCCTGAGGAAGGCTCGTCCGCTCAGGGTTAGTCGGGACCTAAGCCGAGGCCGAAAGGCGTAGGCGATGGACAACAGGTTGATATTCCTGTACCACCTCCTCACCATTTGAGCAATGGGGGGACGCAGGAGGATAGGGTAAGCGCGGTATTGGATATCCGCGTCCAAGCAGTTAGGCTGGGAAATAGGCAAATCCGTTTCCCGTGAAGGCTGAGCTGTGATGGCGAGCGAAATTTAGTAGCGAAGTTCCTGATTCCACACTGCCAAGAAAAGCCTCTAGCGAGGTGAGAGGTGCCCGTACCGCAAACCGACACAGGTAGGCGAGGAGAGAATCCTAAGGTGATCGAGAGAACTCTCGTTAAGGAACTCGGCAAAATGACCCCGTAACTTCGGGAGAAGGGGTGCTTCTTAGGGTGTTAAAGCCCCGAGAAGCCGCAGTGAATAGGCCCAGGCGACTGTTTAGCAAAAACACAGGTCTCTGCGAAGCCGTAAGGCGAAGTATAGGGGCTGACGCCTGCCCGGTGCTGGAAGGTTAAGAGGAGCGCTTAGCGTAAGCGAAGGTGCGAATTGAAGCCCCAGTAAACGGCGGCCGTAACTATAACGGTCCTAAGGTAGCGAAATTCCTTGTCGGGTAAGTTCCGACCCGCACGAAAGGCGCAACGATCTGGGCACTGTCTCAACGAGAGACTCGGTGAAATTATAGTACCTGTGAAGATGCAGGTTACCCGCGACAGGACGGAAAGACCCCGTGGAGCTTTACTGCAGCCTGATATTGAATGTTGGTACAGCTTGTACAGGATAGGTAGGAGCCTTGGAAACCGGAGCGCTAGCTTCGGTGGAGGCATCGGTGGGATACTACCCTGGCTGTATTGACCTTCTAACCCGCTGCCCTTATCGGGCAGGGAGACAGTGTCAGGTGGGCAGTTTGACTGGGGCGGTCGCCTCCTAAAATGTAACGGAGGCGCCCAAAGGTTCCCTCAGAATGGTTGGAAATCATTCGCAGAGTGTAAAGGCACAAGGGAGCTTGACTGCGAGACCTACAAGTCGAGCAGGGACGAAAGTCGGGCTTAGTGATCCGGTGGTTCCGCATGGAAGGGCCATCGCTCAACGGATAAAAGCTACCCCGGGGATAACAGGCTTATCTCCCCCAAGAGTCCACATCGACGGGGAGGTTTGGCACCTCGATGTCGGCTCATCGCATCCTGGGGCTGTAGTCGGTCCCAAGGGTTGGGCTGTTCGCCCATTAAAGCGGTACGCGAGCTGGGTTCAGAACGTCGTGAGACAGTTCGGTCCCTATCCGTCGCGGGCGCAGGAAATTTGAGAGGAGCTGTCCTTAGTACGAGAGGACCGGGATGGACGCACCGCTGGTGTACCAGTTGTTCTGCCAAGGGCATCGCTGGGTAGCTATGTGCGGACGGGATAAGTGCTGAAAGCATCTAAGCATGAAGCCCCCCTCAAGATGAGATTTCCCATTCCGCAAGGAAGTAAGATCCCTGAAAGATGATCAGGTTGATAGGTCTGAGGTGGAAGCGTGGTGACACGTGGAGCTGACAGATACTAATAGATCGAGGACTTAACCTTTATTCTAATGTGAAGTTTGAACATTGTTATCTAGTTTTGAGAGAACATTTTTTAAATATCTCTTGATTTATTTTCAATACATAGTATAATATCTTTTGTCACTAAATTGTCTGGTGATGATGGCGAAGAGGTCACACCCGTTCCCATACCGAACACGGAAGTTAAGCTCTTCAGCGCCGATAGTAGTTGGGGGTCTCCCCCTGTGAGAGTAGGACATCGCCAGGCTTTATTCATTCCGCAGTAGCTCAGTGGTAGAGCTATCGGCTGTTAACCGATCGGTCGTAGGTTCGAATCCTACCTGCGGAGCCAATTTGGAGAGCTGTCCGAGTGGCCGAAGGAGCACGATTGGAAATCGTGTAGGCGGTAACCCCGTCTCAAGGGTTCGAATCCCTTGCTCTCCGCCACAAATTTACATAATAAAGGGCCCGTTGGTCAAGCGGTTAAGACACCGCCCTTTCACGGCGGTAACACGGGTTCGAATCCCGTACGGGTCACCATTTTATAGAATATACACCAGTATTTTTTATTCGGAGGATTAGCTCAGCTGGGAGAGCATCTGCCTTACAAGCAGAGGGTCGGCGGTTCGAGCCCGTCATCCTCCACCATATCTTTTATATCATCGCGGGGTGGAGCAGTTCGGTAGCTCGTCGGGCTCATAACCCGAAGGTCGCAGGTTCAAATCCTGCCCCCGCAACCAAATTATTTTATACACCAATGGGGAGTGCTCATTGAGTGCAACCAAAATGGTCCGGTAGTTCAGTTGGTTAGAATGCCTGCCTGTCACGCAGGAGGTCGCGGGTTCGAGTCCCGTCCGGACCGCCATTTTTAAAATGAATACATGGCTCGGTAGCTCAGTTGGTAGAGCAACGGACTGAAAATCCGTGTGTCGGCGGTTCGATTCCGTCCCGAGCCACCACTATTTGCCGGTGTAGCTCAATTGGTAGAGCAACTGACTTGTAATCAGTAGGTTGGGGGTTCAAGTCCTCTTGCCGGCACTGTTTTTCAAATGTGGAGGGGTAGCGAAGTGGCTAAACGCGGCGGACTGTAAATCCGCTCCCTCCGGGTTCGGCGGTTCGAATCCGCCCCCCTCCACCATTTTTATTTTCATAGGGGCATAGTTTAAAGGTAGAACAGAGGTCTCCAAAACCTCCGGTGTGGGTTCGATTCCTACTGCCCCTGCCAATTTTCTTAATATGATTCATAACATCTATGGCGGTTGTGGCGAAGTGGTTAACGCACCAGATTGTGGCTCTGGCACTCGTGGGTTCGATTCCCATCAATCGCCCCATTTTATTATTGGGCTATAGCCAAGCGGTAAGGCAACGGACTTTGACTCCGTCATGCGTTGGTTCGAATCCAGCTAGCCCAGTTGATTTGCGGAAGTAGTTCAGTGGTAGAACACCACCTTGCCAAGGTGGGGGTCGCGGGTTCGAATCCCGTCTTCCGCTCCAATAATGGCGGCATAGCCAAGTGGTAAGGCAGAGGTCTGCAAAACCTTTATCCCCGGTTCAAATCCGGGTGTCGCCTTTTTGAAAAGACTGCCGGGGTGGTGGAATTGGCAGACACACAGGACTTAAAATCCTGCGGTAGGTGACTACCGTGCCGGTTCAAGTCCGGCCCTCGGCACCATTGTTTTTTATTATAAGTTGCGCTCTTTAATGATCATGCCGGTGTGGCGGAATTGGCAGACGCGCACGACTCAAAATCGTGTTCCTCACGGAGTGCCGGTTCGACCCCGGCCACCGGTATCTAATTTTAGATATTCTTTATTATCGTCCATTACAGAAGAATTAAGGAATATCAACGTTTAAACGTCTTTCTACAAACTGTAGGAGGGCGTTTTTTATTTGTTTTTTATAAGAGGACACTAGTACCCTGTGAAATTAGCACCGAACCAGAGTTAGCCCACAGTAACCCACCATGGGGAGGCAGCCCTATATAATCCGCTCATCTAGTACTTGAAAAATATACATACCAGTTTAAGTGCATTAGATGATAAAAAATGGTTGTTACTGAGGGGCCATTCTAAGGAGATTAACTTATACTTTATTGATAGTTACCTTATTATTAAAATAAAGGGGCAGGCTAATTGAAGAAAGATTGGATAAATTGTACATAAGAGGTGTTGGAATGATTACGGTTGAAAATGCTGAAAGTTATCTTAAAGATAGCATTGGTGAAGATACCGATGATATAAAAAAGGTTTGGGAAACATTTAAGGCTTTTTCAAAAGAGACAGTTGAGGGCGAAGAAGATAAAGAAATTTTATTTCAGTGTGGTTTCTATGATTTTACAGGAGAGGAACTATTTCATTTTGACTTTCTACGTCAGTTTACAGTTTATGAAGAAGATGCTTATTCTCACATGGAACAACTACACTGTGAATTTTTATTTAAACCAACAAACGAGTTAAAAAAGTTAAAGGTGGTAGAAGAATGGTCAATGGATTATGACAATATAGAACATTTTTTTAATCATATTGAAAGTATTCATGAGTTTAAAATTCCTTTGAGTTTAAAGCCGATAAAATCAAAAATATATCAAGAAGAACTTTAATTTTTATTTCATTAACGGGTGCTTTACTTGAAGAGGGTATACCTTGCCTTTTTGGAATAATTTATCTCGGAGTGTCGGTTAGACCCCGACCACCAGTATCTATTAATAATTTCATGATTGGTTTTTCCCGTCAATCTAACGTTTCACCCTCGTGGTGAAACGTTTTTTTGTGGTTTAAATGAGTTATTTAGATAAAAAATAGAAACCTATTAGAAAAGAATGAGCATGTACTTCTTTTAGCAGAATAATCTTTAGATGATTTGCAACATTTGATAAGATACATTTAACCATGTAAGGATACAAAATGAGGCAGCACATTCACATAAAACAGTGTACTATCTTTGTATAACTAAATGAATATTTGTGGGTACATACACATCTTTAGCTGACATCATCATTGTGACCCAGTTTGAGGGGAGAATTTATGAAAAAACAAAATGATCATGAGGAGTTATTGACAGGTGGAAATGTCTCGAACGTATATCGTTCGGGAGATACGGTTCGTCGAGAAGTAAATTCAGACAATATCAATACACGAAAGCTGCTAAAGCATTTAGAAAAAAAGAATTTCTCCTATGCTCCAAAGTTTTTAGGGGTTGATGAACAAGGTAGAGAGATCTTGTCCTTCATTGAAGGCGTAGCTGGTCATGATCCTTTAAAAGAATACATGTGCTCTCACCATGCCTTAAAAGAAATAGCGAGAATGCTTAGACTATATCATGATGCTGTTTGTGATTTTCCCATTTCAGATGATTGGGAACGAATGGACAATACGCCTAACAACATAGAGGTTGTGTGCCATAATGATTTTGCGATGTACAACATCATTTTCAAAGATAAAAAGCCAGTGGGAATCATTGATTTTGATGTAGCTGCTCCTGGTCCAAGACTTTGGGATATCGCTTATACCCTTTATACATGTGTGCCTCTCAGTAGATTTTTTCGCACTGAAAAGGGGGAGATCGTGAATTATCATTCAATAGAACATGCAGGCCATATAAAGTATAGGGTCAAACTGTTTTTTGAAGCTTATGGTGAGGAAATAGCAGAAGATTATGTGGAGATGGTGCTGCTGCGTTTAAAAGGGTTATGTCAGTACATGAAACGAAAAGCGAGTGACGGGGATATAGCTTTTCAAAAAATGATTGATGAGGGGCACCTTGAGCATTATCAAAAAGACATACAATTCATTCATGAACATAGAAAAGAATGGGTTTGAGGGATACTAGGGGCTTTCTAAAGCGAAAGAACAATTAGGTGTTTATACCACTCTAATCACGCTTAAATAAGATTGACTTTACCTAGACCTAAAGTTATTTTTGAAATAGAGAAGAAATGAAGGGAGCAGGAAATGCTGTTTGAAGTAGTCGTTTATGATAAAGCAAAATATCATTATGATGGGGAGTTTCCAAAGGACTTATCTATTGATCAAGCCTTTGTACATACAGGCATGTTTTTGGGGTGGATCATTGATAATGATTTGTTCAGTGAAGAATTTGAAGAAGACATTGAGGGTGAAATTCAAAAATTTAAATCACGAGAAGTGACAGGGACTCAAATCTATATGGACTGTGATGGTGTATTTTCAAATGATATGCTGAATGATGAGGGAAATGAATTTACCCAAGAATATTTCGATTTTGATAATGGTTTATATTTAGATGACTACGAGGAGACATTTCTAGAAGCTGAAGGCGTATATTATGTTAAAGATAGTTGGGAGAACTACGATAAAATCAAAAAAGTGATTCAAAGGCGTTATTTAGAATGGGTAAATCAGCGTTAAGGAATCAGATTTATGATTCAAAGATAAATGAGAAATAGAATAAATGTAAAAAGGCGGAGTTGTTAACTTGCAAATGAAGACGATATTACAGACCATCATTGAAGACGAGGGGTCCCATGATTTTCCGCTTTTTAGACAGTACTGTGTGAAGAAAGAACAGGGTCTGCGTAAAGATTCGTTAAAGGTTCTTCAGACTTTTGTTGAAGAAATGAAGGAGAACGAATTTGCAGCACGGCGTTCATTTGTTGCTTGGCTGTTTGAAAAGATTGAACGGTTTGAGGATGGACATCATTTGCTTGTATATCCATTGATCATTGGGGTGATTCAGCCTGTTCTGCAAGAGTGGGAGAAAGTTGATCCGATGGATGTGAGGCCGTATCGCTGGCAGGGCTTGTTTGTGCATCGGGGAGAAGGGCTGCCCTATTTATTGAAGGCACTAGAGCTTGGAGGCAGCAAAGAGCAACGTGTCATTGTTCAAATATGCGAAACCTATTTATCGGCTTTATGGTATTCGTTTCATCATATACATGAAGATCTTTATTTAAGCACCTATGAGAAAGACCAAGAGCGAATTCAAGGTATTGAAGATGTCATGATGCTGATCGAAGATAAGAGAATTCGCACTAATGTTGAAAAACAAGTAGCCTATTATGATCGGCTTTTATCAGACTGGAAGAAATTTCAGCAAACGGAGACAACAGGCTTCGTGAAATGGTGTGCGGAGCGTAAGAAGCCGTATGAGTGGGTAGAGGCTTTTTATTATCAACAATAGATAAGGAAACGGCAGTATTCATTCTGCCGTTTATTTATGCCATATTCGCTCTATTTCTATATGATCTGGTTTAACATATTTCAGGACATAGACATCTGGATTGCTTAGTTTCTCCCACTCTTTGAATCCAATCATGGGATCGACATGTTTAAGAAGCAGGCTCATAAGATTGCCATGTGTGACAAATAGGGTATGATCGTTTTCTGAATTTATTTGTTCGTAGAGTAATTCTACAATGCGGTTCATGGCTTCGAGGCTTGATTCTCCGCCCTCACAAGTCAAATGTAAGTCCGTAAAACTGAGCTTTAGTTTCTCGTACCAATCGTCCATTGGTTTGCTACTTAGCACACGTTCAGCGAGACGTTGATCAATTTTTACCTCGAGTTGTTTTGCATGAGCAAGAGGATCAGCAGTTTGGAGCGCTCGCTTATAGGGACTTGAGATGATCTGATTGAGGTGATTGCCATTAAAGAACTCTGCTAGTGCGTGAGATTGTGCGATGCCTTGTGGCGTTAAAGACGCATCCTCGGATTGTCCATTTGCTTGGCAGTGTCTCGCGATATAATATGTTTTCATGGGCCACACCTTTCATCGAATATAAAAAAATCATCCGGGATTGGATGAGGATAGGTTCATTTGTTCGGGTCTGTTTCTTTATAGGGATCTGTGAGCTTCGAGGTAAGGTCTAAGTTGAACAAAAAATCATCTATGGTGTCTGAACCAAAGGGAAGTGCGGAGAAGTTGATTGGGATGCTGTCTTCCTGTTTTTCAGTGGTGACCTGCTGTCTTGGCTGCTTTTTTTTCCAATAATTAAACAAGCGCATGTGAAGCCCCCTTTTCTATGAAAAAGATGGATTTATACATAATATACGGGGAGAGTTGTCCAGGCGTCAAATGTTTTCTTCAAAAGGATATATGTAAAGAGCCACACAGGATAGTGCGGCTCTTTTTGTATATTTACATAGCACGACGTAAAGCTTTCAGCAATTTACGTTCGCATTTTAAGTTGTATCGCTTGCGATGGAGTTTATCTGTGTGACATCTGCCAATGACGTGTCTGACATCTGGATGATAAATGATTAGGTGTCTGTAAGCTGGATCATTTAATAATGCATGAAACCAGCTATACTTTTTGAGCTCGCCTGCGTTGCTAGAGATATCCTCTTCATCTACCTGTAGAAAAGGAATATACACAGCTAGTGAGAAAATATCAAAAATGAATCCCATGTTGGTTCCTCCTTCCATATTATTTCCTACGCCTAGAAGGAGGGAAGGTTTCATTCAATACAACGTTAAAAACAATCCCAATGCATAAACCATTCTTTTGTGTCTTTGTCGTAATAGAAATACATCGTGCCGTTATCACCTATCATAAACCGAGGTTTTTCTTCTGAGGCGATTTGCAGCATGAACTCGCCTGGTTGATGATGGGGTGGGGATTGAATATATGCTCCATATCCACCGATTTTTGTGAACGAATAATGGGTGTATCGATCAAAGAAGAGTTCTGTCGCTTCATCACTTTCATTCACTTCTGATAAATCAACATATGACCAAGCTTCTTCCCAGCAGGGGAAGTCCTTTTGCTCATTTTCGTTCCATTGGATTTGAAAGGGTTTTAGTCCTCTCACTTCTTCGGGAGTGTCAACTACTTCTAATCCATCCATAGTTGAATATTCAATGAGTTTCCAGCCTTCGCCGTTTTTTGTGATATCCATCGGAAGTGCTTTCTGATTGAGAAAGATTTGAATCAATTGACATTCATTGAATCCGTTTAATCCTCCTGGCACTTCAGGTAAATGAATTTGTAAGATTGGAATCATGACACCATCTTGATCTATGGGCCAGCCTTGATCACGGTGGATGAAGAAATGACCGGCAAACCAGCTGTGTGCTGCTGGATCAGGACGAAAGCCACCAATCTTAGCCACGATGGGTGTTTTCCCTAATTGTTTTAATTCATGAAAAGCTTTGAACTCCATTACTTACCCCTCCAATTGTTAGCCTGCAATGTGGGCATCTTGAAAGGTACCGTTGATATTGCCAGAGACAATAATGACATGTCCCCAAAATAAATCACCGTCATGACAGTAGACCTCAAACTCTCCATCTGGGTAGGCATGTAAGCTTTCGAGTGAGATTCGGCTTATAAAGTGTTCCAGCGTAAGCTCTTCTTGTGTTTCAGCGGAGTCATCTTGTGCCTGCCAGTCTTTAGCTAGTTCGAGCAGCTGATTTGCTGCAAATGATTTAATAGAAGCATCCCATGTAGTCTGCTCTTTCATGAGTTGTCTAGCGGTTCGAAGAGAGTCGTTTACTTTTTCATCTTCTTCGAGGTTGAAGTAGAGCAGGCACTCTTCATTACTCCACTGGATCGTTGTTTCAAATAAGTCTAGTCCTTTCACTAATTCAAAGGTACCCAGCATGTCATCATGAAAAAAAACAGGTTTTTGGGCTTCTTCTAGTATCACTTGCAGCTCTTCATCCTGTGTATCTGTATCGATGAGTGATACAAGCATGAACTCACCTTCGCCTTTTCGGACCTGAAGTGTCACGATTGATTCTTTATGTAATTGTGTCTGCTTTTCCCTTAATCCCTCTTCATCTGTTAACCAGCAGAGTCTTATGTTTTCTGTTGTGATGAGGTCTTTATCTTTCCATGCAATCAGTGGAATAGAAGCGGTCCAAAGAGATTCCTTTCCGGCTTTTCCTGCACCTACTCCTGAGGGTCCTGTGACAGCAATGATGTGGTCTATTTCTTCTGAAAATCGTTCTTCAAATGCGTTTATTTGTTTGTTTTGTTTCATGTGATGTCCTCCAGCCTGATTTGTTGAAAATCTATATCTTTATCACACCGCATATGAGGAGGATAAATCAAGCTTTTTTTGCTTAAAACTTTTTTAGATTGTTAGAAGGAGAGAAAATACATGGATGGCTGGAAGTTATCAAATTTTGTATAAATTTAGGTGAAAGAGTCGAAAGACCTAGGTGATTCTTCCTTTTCTTTATAATTACTTTGACACGAATAGATGAAAAAAGTAAAGTAGTACTGAGTGATTTACAAACCCTTCTTCATCCATTGAATTGCAAAGTGTGTGTAAATCAAATGTAAATGGATATTTTTCCTTTTATTTACTCGTATTTTTTTTGAAACCTATAATGCTTCTCATACGTTATATTAGAGGAGCACACATATCCGGCGGAAACAGAGCATCGGAATGCTTGGTGAAGAAGATTTACATTTGCAAAATCAATGTAAATTTTTTATGATTTCATTTATATTAGAACGATAATAAGAAAGAAGAGGTTTTATGAAAAAAATATTTGCGAACAAATATAGCTTTTTTGTATTGGCTGTCCTTTTATTTTGGGCGAAATCGTATGCAGCCTACAAAATGGACTTTAATTTAGGAGTGAAAGGTTCTTTTCAAGAGGGTCTTCTTTTATTAAATCCATTTAGTTCAGCCATTGTGTTTTTGGGACTGGCTCTCTTTTTGAAGGGTCGTAAATCTGCCATTGTTTTAATTGTGATTGACTTTATTATGACCGCACTTTTATATGCGAATGTAGCGTACTACCGTTTCTTTGATGACTTTTTGACTTTCTCCACAATGAAGCAAGCAGGCAATCTTGGAGGAGGCATGACTGGCGGTGTGTTATCTAGTATTAAGCCGCATGACCTTTTGTATTTCCTTGATATTATGATCTTGATTGCGATTGTGATTTGGAGACCAGAAGTGAAGAAATTCCAAATGAAAAAGACATTTGCACTGCTGATTGTGGCTGCAGGTGTAGGACTGTTCTTCGTAAACCTTCATTTAGCTGAAAAGGACCGTCCAGAATTGTTAACAAGAACATTTGATCATAAGTATGTTGTTAAATATTTAGGTGTTTATAATTATACGATTTATGACGGAGTACAATCAGCACAAAATGCAACACAGGTAGCAAATGCGAGCAGTGAAGATTTAACAGATGTTGTAAACTATACAGCTTCTCACTATGCGAAGCCAAACGCAGAGTATTTCGGTAAAGCAAAAGGGAAAAACATCATTAAAATCCATTTAGAAAGCTTCCAGTCTTTCTTAATTGACTACAAACTAAATGGAGAAGAAGTGACACCGTTTTTAAATAAGCTGGCTCATGGGAAAGAGGACTTTACGTATTTCGATAACTTCTTCCATCAGACAGGTCAAGGAAAAACAGCTGATGCTGAACTGATGATGGATAATAGTATGTTCGGCTTGCCAGAGGGAGCAGCGTTTGTAACAAAAGGTGAAAACACTTACCAATCACTCCCTGCCATCCTAGATCAAAAAGCAGGCTATACGAGCGCAGTGCTTCACGGGGACTATAAATCTTTCTGGAACCGTGACACGATTTATAAGCATATGGGATATGATCAATTCTTCGATGCTTCATATTACAACATGGATGAAGAAAATCTTGTGAATATGGGTCTGAAGGATAAACCATTCTTCAAAGAATCAATCCCGATGCTAGAATCAATGAAAAAGCCATTTTATGCACATTTAATGACATTGACTAATCACTATCCATTTAATTTAGATGAAAAAGATGCGACGATTGCTAAGGCAACAACTGGTGACAAAACAGTAGATAACTACTTCCAAACAGCAAGATATCTAGATGAATCATTAGAGCAATTCTTTAAAGACTTGAAAAAATCAGGTATGTATAAAGACTCTGTCATTTTATTATATGGTGATCACAACGGTATTTCTGAAAACCATAACCGTGCAATGAGCGAAATTCAAGGGAAAGAAATTACACCTTATCAAAATGCGCAAAACCAGCGTGTACCACTCATGATTCGTATTCCTGGCAAACAGGGCGGCGTGAACCATACGTATGGTGGTGAAGTAGACGTGATGCCTACGCTTCTTCACTTACAAGGTATTGATTCAAATGAGTATGTAAATTTTGGAACAGATCTATTCTCTAAGAAGCATGATCAAACTGTTGCATTCCGTAACGGAAACTATGTGACACCAAAATATACACTTGTAGATAACACTGTCTATGATACAAAAACAGGTAAAGTTGTGAAACAAAATAAAAAGACAGAGGCAATTAAAGCCCGTGTCGATAATCAGTTAAGCCTATCAGATAAAGTGCTTTATAGGGATCTTCTTCGATTCCACAAGCTGTCTGATTTTAAACCAGTGAATCCATCTGATTATTTCTATGGTAAATCAAAAGAAAAAGAAGAGGATTCTTCTGCTAAGTAACTGAGTTTTGGGCAAGCACAGAAGGGTGCTTGCCTTTTTCTCTCTCATCGCTTGATTTGTTGGCAAAATATGTTTATATTTAGGGTGATACAAGCGTGATGCTGGCGTGTAGCTGGTGTAACGCATTTCGTCCTAGGGGATTTCAGGAGGAGCTTATGACAACAAATACAACAACACAAAAAAAGAAATCAGAAGTATGGGGCTGGCTTAAAGCGATCTTAATCGCATTCATCGCTGTTTTTATCATCCGTAACTTTTTATTCGCACCGTACATTGTCAAAGGGTCTTCCATGTACCCAACATTGCATGATACAGAACGGGTTTTTGTGAATAAAACAGTTGATTACTTCGGTGATTACAAGCGGGGACAGATCATTGTTCTTGATGGGGAAGACCGCAGCACTCATTATGTTAAACGGTTGATTGGTTTACCTGGTGATAAAATTGAAATGAAAAATGACCAGCTATATGTCAATGGTCAAAAAGTGCCGGAGCCTTACTTAGCGTCAAACAAAAAGAAAGCAGCTGCAGATGGGACCTTGCTGACACCTGATTTTGGCCCTCTTACCGTTCCAAAAGGCAAGTATTTTGTCATGGGTGACAATCGTCAAAACTCAATGGACAGCCGCAATGGCTTAGGTCTTTTTACAAAGAGTGATATTCAAGGAACGACTTCATTTGTTTTTTATCCTTTCCAAGACATTCGACTACTTAATGATTAATGACACATAAAAAAAGCACACTGAGGTGTGCTTTTTCTATTTCATTCAGCCTGGCTTTTTGTGATCGCCTGTTCAAGATCTGCAATAATGTCTTCAATCGCTTCTGTTCCGACAGATAAACGAATAAGCTCTGGTGTGACACCTGTCGCTTTTTGTTCTGCTTCACTTAATTGCTGATGCGTTGTGCTGGCAGGATGAATAATCAGTGATTTAGAATCGCCCACATTTGCAAGGTGTGAGAACAGCTTAACAGAATCAATGAGCTTTTTACCAGCTTCTCGTCCACCTTTAATACCAAATGTGAGAATGGCGCCTTGTCCTTTTGGTAAATAGGTTTTAGCAAGCTTATAAGATTCATGGCTTTCAAGACCTGGGTAGCTTACCCAATCTACTAGAGGATGATCTTGTAAGAATTGCGCTGTTTTTAACGCATTTTCACTATGTCGCTCGAGACGCAGATGCAAAGTTTCTAAGCCTTGCAGAAGTAAAAATGAGTTGAAAGGTGACAAGGCTGCTCCTAAATCACGTAAGAGCTGTACACGTGCTTTTGTAATATAAGCCGCTTCTCCAATTGCTTCGGTATATGTCAGGCCGTGATAACTTGGATCTGGTTCAGTCAGCCCTTTGAACTTATCACTGTCGTCCCAAGGAAACTTGCCGCTATCCACAATGACACCGCCAATTGATGTACCATGACCGCCAATGAATTTCGTAGCGGAATGGACAACAATGTCTGCACCAAACTCAATCGGTCTTAATAAATAAGGACTTGCGAGTGTATTATCCACAATAAGCGGAATATGGTGCTTGTGTGCAATGGCTGAGATGGCTTCAATATGTAGAATGTCGCCTTTAGGATTCCCAATGCTTTCTGCATACACTGCCTTCGTTTTGTCTGTAATCGCTGCTTCGAGTTCTTCTAAATTGGATGAATCAACAAATTTCACTGTAATACCGAGTTTTTTGAGTGTATGAGCAAATAAATTGTACGTGCCTCCATATAGGCTGCTGGAGGAGACAATTTCGTCACCAGCTCCTGCAATGTTTAAAATAGAATAAGTGGTCGCTGCTTGTCCAGAAGAGACAGCTAGTGCACCAATGCCGCCCTCAAGCTCGGCGATCCGTTTTTCAAAGACGTCATTTGTAGGGTTCATAATGCGAGAATAAATATTTCCGGGTTCCTGCAGTCCGAATAAATTCGCAGCATGCTCACTATCTCTAAAACCGAAAGAGCTTGTTTGGTAAATAGGAACGGCTCTTGAATAGGTTGCTGAATCAAGCTCCTGACCTGCGTGAATGGCTTTTGTTTCTAAACGGAATGGACGTTCTTCTGACATGTGTGTATCCTCCTTTTGTTAGATAAAACCAACTACTTTGATAAGAAATATTTAATATGACTATAAAACTTGTTTCATGCTTGGTCAATCATTTTTTAGATAAATCTGAAAAAATAATCAATAAAGTTGATGGGCTTTTTTAATTTCAATGAGAAAGGGTGTAGATATGCTGAGGAAAAGAGAGATTGTGTTATTAGAGAGTACGGATCAGTTTTTTTTGAAAGCAGTACAGCTAGTGAAGTCATTGGAATGCCAATGCTGTAAGTTGCTTTATCATAGAAAGAAGCGAATCATATGTTGGATGTTACTCAAGAAAAGAAAGGGCTTTTTTCCCAATGGGCTTTCTTGTATATACATATTTTAAGTGACAAGAGAAGAAGGAAAATAGGCTCACTCTTTTGTCGGAATTATCAGTAAATATTTCATAAATGGTGTTTTAACGACATATAATCAGGACTTTTTTATCTGATATATCGGGGGAATTCTTTCTATTTCACAAAAAAGAAAGCATATATAAAGGGATTGATAAATAAGGACTATTTCAAAAAAGGGAGAAAAAAGATGGTTTCATTGCCATTATATGGGTTTTGTGGTTCTTAAGGGGTGGGAAAATCTAGATAATAAGATAGGGTTTCTACACTTAAAAGTGAAGAATTGAATAAAAAGTCACATTTTACTCGAAAGTACGTTTGGTCAAAAATGGGATCTTCTGTTGATGTTTGGAGAGTGAAGCCTATGATACGATCATCATAAGCTGGGAGGTGAAAAGTATGACTTATGCAGCGCCGCAAGTTGACTATTCCACTATGGAACCTGCTATTATGGACCAAGCTTGGTTCTTAGTATTTGTTGCTGTCCTTCTTGGATTGGGAGCAACAGTTGTTCTAGGAGCAGCAGTTTGGTGTTTAGCAAACGGCAAGGGTAGCTTTACAGGAGCCGTTCAGTGGGAAAGTGGCTTAAAAGTCCAAATTGAATGTAAGTAGCTATACTTAGGATTCATCTTTTTACTTCTATGAAATGACACCAGGGCTAAACCGTCTGTGGCGGGCGGTTTAGCCTGATCTGTTTTTAAAGAATATGCAGACACTTGGAGGTTATATGTTTACGATCGAGAAATTAACCAAGACGTATAAAAATAACGTGACTGCTGTCAATGATTTTCATTTAAAGATCGCCCCTCATCAAATCGTTGCTGTTGCTGGACCGAATGGTTCCGGTAAAACAACGATGATTAACTGTATACTCGGCATCATTAAGCATACAGAAGGAACGATTCTGTTGCAGGACGAGACAAATGACGAACCATCCTTTAAAAAACAAGTAGCCTATGTTCCAGATGACCTGCTGCTTCCTGAAGCATTGACTGGTGCTGAATATTTAGATTTTGTTTCTTCTATGTATGAATGTAAAACAATTCATAGAAGAAATCAACTAATTGAACTGTTTGATATGGACTCGGCTTTATCAAGACCGATTGAAACCTATTCACATGGTATGAAAAAAAAGACACAGCTGATTGCCGCCTTTATGCTTGATAGTCAATTGGTGATCATGGATGAGCCCTTTAGAGGACTTGATATTGAAGCGGTTATAAACACAAAGAAACTGATGAAGCGTTATGCCGAGCACCATGGTGCGATCTTGCTTTCAACGCATGATATGCTTTCAGCGGAAGAGCTGTGCCACAAAATCGCCATTATTTCTAAAGGAAATAAAATGGATGAAGGAACGGTCTCAGCCTTAAAGGAGAAATATCAATCAAGCACATTGGAACAGGTGTTTCTGAAAGCTTCAATGTTAAGTGATAGGGGTGCACATTTTGATGAAATCATTAATCATTTCTAGAATGATGCTTAAAATGTGGCAGCAGGAGATGTATAAGCTCTTTGATACTCAGACGAAGCGAATTATTGTGATCTTATTCTTTTTATTTGCCGTCACAATGGGCGCCATCATCGGATATAGTTTTACGGGGGTCTTTATGAAGGCTTTCTTAAATGGAAATGAACGTTCACTTGGATTACTTGTTGTATCAATGGCGATCAATGCATCCATCTTTACAAGCCTATTATTCATTTTGATCAAGGTCAGAACGCCTGAGCAAGACCGTTTTTCTATGCAGCTCAGCTGGTTTCCGCTTTCTACCTTTCAGAAAAGCCTTGGATACTTTATCCCGATGGTGACAGTGGTGGCAGGGCTTGTTTTATTTTTTATCGGTATTCTGCTGCTACCTAATTTTATTGCCCAGGGAATAGGTATTTTCTTTATCTTTACGTTCTTTTTGATGGTGATTTTGCAATCGCTTTTTGTCTTAATGCTTTTACAGCTCATTTATAATATGACCTATTTGGTCGTACTGAAATTAAAATTACCGTTGCAAAAATTTGCAGCGATCTTTGTTTTATTAGCACTAGTTGTGGCGTATGGAATGACGCACTTTGATATCAGCCAAATTCAGCAATCATATATACAGTTTGATTATCATTTGATGTATTTTACAGCACCGTTTTTCTTAGCGGCTCAAGGAATGTCTCCTGAAGGGGTAAACTATGTAATTTTGATTCTGTTTATCCTTTTATCGGCGGGCGGCGCCTTTCTTTCTCTTGCGATGATGCCGATTATGGCAGAAAAAAAAGCGTTAACCTTTTTAAACAAGCTGCCATTTTCTTCTTCAAAAAAATGGTCACTTATTGTAAAGGAAATGAAATCACAGGTGCGAAATGAAGAAAACATTTTAAACTTTCTCATTCTCCTCATTGTGATCTTATTCGTCCGTTATCAATTTGGATTCCGCTTTGAAGAAGAGGCATTTTTTATTCTCTGCGCTCTCGCTGGATTAACCGCCTTTAATTCATTTGGCAATGATAAACGAATGCTGGGGATGTACAAAACGTTTGGCCTAAGGTCTTGGGAAGTGGCTCTGTATAAGTTTATCGGGCTTTTGCTTGTTGGTGTACTGCAAATTGCAATATTTATGCTGACAACGCTGACGCTTCCTGATCAGGTTTGGAACGTATTGATTGGGGCCGCTGTCTTATGCAATGCCACTGCGCTCTTTTATGTGGTAGGTATTTTACTTCCGCTTGATCGGAACAATCCTTACACAGGCATTTTTTCATTTGGAGCACTTATTTTACTCATGATTCCGATTGTTTTTATTGGAAACTATGTCATAGGGGAGTCGAGTCAAACACTTCAGTGGCTGCTTGTAGCTGCATTTGAAGGTCTGCTCATCTTTGCCATATACAAAGGTTTTTCATGGAGGTATTCACATGATTCAACTTCTTAACAATAAGCTAAAGATTGAGCGGGTACCGGCACTTGCGCCGTATGTGACCTTACAAAAGAGGCATCTCACGGATACGCAGTATGGAAGCACACTCCCGATTAATGAAAGTGCCTATCATATGCTAACGAAAGTAGATGGCAAAAGGACAGAAGCGAGTATTACCGCAGAGCTCGCTGATTTGTTTCAGGTCGATGAGTCTGTGATTTCTCGTGACTTTTATCAACTGATGATGGGGTTGAATCAGCACCACTTAATGTCTATTCATTATCAATCACCATATCGGATTGTAACAGCCTGCTGTCAATTTTTTAAACAGTATCAAGTGAAAATGAAGGAACGATTTGATTGCACTGGTCACTCGTTCCTTCACATTTTTGGGACAGCATTGCTCATGGTGACACGTAAAATCATTTTTTTCTGGATGCTTTTTATGGTCATGGCAGGGCTCGCTTTTTTATTCATTCCTGACCGGTCGATTGCAGCCATTGCGATTTATTTTACAATTATTTATTTTGGATTAATTACCGGGACCGCCTTACATGAGGCAGCACACGGCTATGCGCATCGGAAATTTGCGGGACGGGATGGTCCACAAGGGTTTTTTGCGAGTGATATGATGTCTGTGAAATTTGTGAGACCCGTATTAGATCCGTTTCAGAAAAAGCAGGTATGGATTACCTTGCTTGGGCCGCTTGTCCCAGGTGTGATCGGGGCAGCAGGGATCATTGTGACCGTATTATGTCTAAAAGAAAATCCAATTTCAACAGGCTTCTTTATTTTTTCAATCACGTATTTTATTCAATTACTCTATCTTCTTCCGTTTATGGGGGATGGTAAATCCATTATGAAGCAACTATTGCTTGGGGGAATGGGAGGACAACGATCATGAACGTACAGGCGATGAAACAAGGTGCTATTGTTGGTGGTTTCTTGGGGTTTTTAGGCTTTCCGATGCTGACAATCGGTGTATTGTTTTATCATTTATTTCAATCAAAAACGAATGATGCTTTATTATTTAACAGTCTCGCTTTTGAGATGGAAGGTTCATCCGCATTTACTTTTCAAATCAAGCCAAACTTTTTTATTTATATGATTGTGATTTTTGCCGCGAGTTTTCTCATTGTGGCTTTCTTATCAGCCATGAAGCAGAAAAAAGCGAAAGGTTAGGAGAATTCTCCTAATCTTTTTTTGTATGTAAAACCAAATTTTAGTATAATAGAAAATAAAAAACATCAAAGGGGATCTCAATGTTAAAAAAATGGAGTTTTCTTATATTCACTGTTTTTCTATTAGCAGGATGCGGCGAGAAGGCCGAAGAAACCACGCAAACCGAGAAGACGGTATCTACAATAAACAAGGAGTCTACTAAAAAGAAAGTAACCATTGAACAAATGAAACTGACAAAAAAAGAAAAGAGCTTACTAGAAGCATCAACCACTAATGAAATGGTGGCTTTAACAATAAAAGAATTAACGAAGAAGGATAAGAGTATTACGTTTATCGGGAGTCATTATAAAAATGGCCGATTAGCTAATAAGGAAGCATTATCTGCCACCTTTACTTTACATCAGGATGGAACCGACCAAACGATGAATGTGCTCTTACAATTAAGACATGAGAAAGATACATATGAATCACAATTTAGTATGTGGTCAGACAACAAGAACGAGGGAATGACGAAAGCGACAGCAAGCTTTCCGTTCAAAGTAAGTGACTATGTTTTCTCTGCTCAATCTGAAACTGTCAAAGTCTCTTCTGGAGGAAAGGCACTGATTGCGTACACAGCGGCAATGGGGAAAGACGGAAATTCACCGATGCTTGAAAAGATTGAGAGAAATCCTAAGCAAGCGCTGAAGAATAAGTCACATGCCTACTTATTTTATATTCAGCTCGATAAATAACTATCGTAATATATACGGAGAATATGAAGTTTTTTGACGAAAAATCTTCATATTCTCTTGACGAATTGTTAAGAAAGTTGTAACATAATAAAAGTCAACGCAATGATGTTGCTTTTTAAAAATTGATGCGGGTGTAGTTTAGTGGTAAAACCTCAGCCTTCCAAGCTGATGTCGTGAGTTCGATTCTCATCACCCGCTCCAATACATAATTTTGTTTATAACGCAGTATTTCGTTTCTTAGATAAACGAAGTGTTGCGTTTTTTATTATGTCAGTATAATGTGAAAAAGCACTGTCAAGCTACAGTGCTTTTTCAATAAGTTCATATTTACTTTCTCCACCATGTATTTGTACAAACATCTTCGTCAAGGATTGAATGAGAGCTTCACTCTTTTCCCGGGAAATAGATGTCGGAAACAGGATGATTTGCAAAATGTTTTTTGTGTCTTGAGAAATGTGAGCTTTACTTGGTTGAGAAAATAATCCCTTAAGTCCTACGTTGTCCTGCCATTCAATGTGACCTCTCTCATGTTTTGCTAGTGAAAGCGGCTCTTCTATTCGATCAGCATCGAATGTCAGGATAGGCAAGAAATATTTTAAAGAGAAAAAGATCGACAAATCCTGTACGGAATTGGTCGAGTCAATAAATTGTTCTTTTTGGATATCAGCAAGAATTGGCAAGAAAGGGATGTCTTTTAAAAGATCCATCCATTCTTTGATTGCTGGTACTTCTTCTAAGACTTTATCTTCGTATTCAAAAAATAAAGATTCTTGAAACAGGCGGAGCCTGCCTTTTAACATTTGCGGGGAAGTGCCAACTTCAATATGCGAATATTCAATCTGTCCAACATGGATAGACGGGTTTTCAGGATGAGAAATTTCCATATGTATCTTCACAGTGACTCACTCCAATCGGTCATGATACACTCGTATTATACTGAAAACAATAGAATAAACAAAGAAAGGAGGTTTGCAAGGTGATTCATGTTGGAGAATTAAAAGAAGAATTGATTCAATATGCGAAAGAAATTGGTGTTGATAAAATCCGATTTGCAAGTGCTGATACATTTGATTCATTAAAAGACCGCCTCATCTTACATGAATCGTTAGGGTATTTGTCAGGCTTTGAAGAGCCTGATATCGAAAAACGAACAAACCCTTCTTTGCTGCTTCCGAAGGCCAAATCAATTGTTGCGATAGCGCTCGCGTATCCTTCCAAAATGAAAGATGCTCCTCGAAGTACAAAGGATGCAAGAAGAGGGATCTTTTGCCGTGCTTCTTGGGGAACAGACTATCATGTTGTGTTGAAAAAAAAGCTCGATATGCTCGAAGAATTCTTGCGAAGCAAACATGCCGATATACGAACAAAGTCAATGGTGGACACAGGGGAACTGTCCGATCGTGCAGTAGCAGAACGTGCTGGCATAGGTTTTAGTGCGAAGAACTGTATGATTATCACGCCAGAGTTTGGGTCTTACGTGTATTTGGCTGAAATGATCACAAATGTCCCATTTGAACCGGATGAAAAAATTGAAGACCAGTGCGGAACGTGTAATAAATGTGTAGATTCATGTCCAACTGGTGCACTTGTGAATCCAGGACAACTGAATTCTCAACGGTGTATTTCCTTTTTAACGCAAACAAAAGGATTTTTGCCTGACGAATTTCGTTCGAAAATAGGAAATCGTTTATATGGGTGTGATACGTGCCAAATAGTCTGCCCGATCAATAAAGGGAAGGACTTTCACCTGCATCCTGAAATGGAGCCGGATCCTGAAATTGCGAAGCCGCTCTTAAAGCCGCTTCTTACGATCAGTAATCGAGAGTTTAAGGAAAAATACGGTCATGTTTCAGGTTCATGGCGGGGGAAAAAGCCGATTCAGCGAAATGCGATTTTGGCACTTGCACACTTTAAAGATACATCTGCCTTACCCGTGTTGATTGATTTGATGCACAAGGATCCGCGGCCTGTTATTCGGGGCACGGCTGCTTGGGCAATAGGGAAAATTGGTGATGTGGAGCTGCTCCCAGAGCTGGAAAAAGCCATTGAGCGGGAAAGTGATGAAGAAGCGAAACAAGAAATTGTTAAAGGGATGGATCTTTTACAGACACCTTTAAATACTAAATAACATCCCTATGAACATAGAATGAACCAAACAGAGATTTTAAAAAAAGTTTGGTGGTGTCTGTGTGAAACAATTATTAGAGCAAACATTAGAAGACAGGCTTGGTTATTTATTAAATGGGAGTGCAATCAAACAGCCGCAGCTGATGTCTGATGTGGAAGCAGTCGAACGGAAAAAAGAGCTTTTTGCTAGAAGACAGGTGGAGATTGTCAAAGCGAAAGCCAAAGCAACACTCCTAGATTCATCGATTCAGGATGACGGTGCTCAGCATGTGCAGTATCTCGCTCATCTCACTTATGTATGCAAGGATGTAGACGATTCTTTTTATTTAGAGGAACAGGTAGAAAAAAGAGAAGCGTTCCTTTACAACGACATGCTTGTAAAAGATCGATTGATGATAGAAGAACGTCAAATGGAAGAGCAAGTGGATAAGCGCTTTCAGACCGAAGAACAGTTTGGGAGAGCCTTTCACTATGACCGGCGGGCAGCCGTGCAATATGCGGAGACGTACTGGAATAAACGAAATCCTTCCTATAAAAATTTTGAAGATAACTGCACAAATTTTATTTCACAATGCTTGAAGGCAGGGAATGCGCCAACGAGAGGATATCCGAACCGCGGATCTGGCTGGTGGGTGAGGCCGCATACGTGGAGCTATAGCTGGACAGTAGCTCATTCGATGAAAAATTATTTAGCGAATTCGAAAGCGGGTTTAAGAGCAAAGAAACTGAAAGAAGCGCAGGAGCTTCAAATTGGTGATGTCATTTGCTACGATTTTGAGGGAGATGGCAGGTATAATCATACAACCATTGTCGTCGATCACGATAAAGGCGGGATGCCTCTTGTGAATGCTCAGACATATGACAGCCGTATGCGTTATTGGTCGTATGAGGATTCGACCGCCTATACACCAGCTATTCGTTATATGTTTTTTCACATTTTGGACGATGCCGCAAAGGATAGTTAATGGTATAATGTTGAGCGGAAAAGAAAATTAGAGGTGAACTTTTTTGGGACTTCATGTCGTTTTATATCAACCAGAGATTCCAGCTAATACTGGAAATATTGCGCGTACATGTGCAGCAACAAATACAACCCTTCATCTGATTCGTCCGCTTGGTTTTTCGACAGATGATAAAATGCTGAAGCGTGCAGGACTCGATTATTGGAAATATGCCAATGTGGTCTATCATGACTCGCTTGATGAATTGTTTGAGGCTCATCCGAAGGGACAATTCTTCTATATTACAAAATTTGGTCAAAAGCCGCATACGACATTTGATTACTCTCAGCTAGATGAAGACTATTTCTTCGTTTTTGGCAGAGAGACAAGTGGATTGCCGAAGGATTTGATCGAGCGGAATATGGACCGCTGTCTTCGTTTACCGATGACAGAACATGTTCGTTCTCTGAATCTATCGAATACGGCAGCAATTCTTGTGTATGAGGCACTTCGCCAGCAGCAATACCGTGATCTGATTTAAGGTCATCATGAAAGCCGGGATACTGATCTCGGCTTTTTTATATGAAATAAGAAACAAAAAGAAGGAAAATACGACACTTTTATACTTTTTTTGACATGTAAAAAAATAGGTAGTATGATAGATAGTGATAACGTTTTCAAAAAATGAATCCATTAGGAGGAAAAATGAGATGAAAAAGCTACTGATCACTAGTGCCATTAGTTCAGCTATTTTAATGGGGACGATTCCAGTCAGTATCCCAGGTCTCTCTCTAACGCAGGAAATAGAAGCAGCGCAACTATCGAAAGGTATCGGCGGGCGTACTTATATCAATAGCAATGGATCTATATTGGTCACAAAGATTCAACTCCCTTCCGCAATAAGTGTGTCAAATGGGACAGCTTATATTTATTCTGGGTTCACAGGATCAAAGGAAGCGGATATTGGTCTTCAATACAGTTCAACTTATAATGTGTGGAAACCTACGATGAAAGTAGGAGCAAATAATCAAGAGACATATATCGAAGGGAAAAATGACTTTACGTATACAAAAGGATTTAAGCCTGGAAGTACTGTGCAAATGACCATTTACAAAAACTTGAATGGACATACAAGAGCAACGTTCTGGGGGACAAATAATGTTGGTTATACCGGGCGTATCATCACGGAAATCCAAAACTCAAACATTGGCTCTGTGACGAAGTGGAAATTACTGTCCACAGTAGCAGTGACTGACGATATCTACCGGAAAGATATTCGTGCGAACTTCTCTACTCGTTTTACTGACATTACATTAGACAGTCGTGCCGTCACACCTGTGATTGATACGCAAGACTTTACGTCCATTCAGGTATCAGGAAATACAGTGAATATGCAGGTGCTAAAAACAACGAACTAAATGAAAAAAGGATGTTCCGCTAATGGAACATCCTTTTTTTCATTTACCAGGCTTGCCTTCGTAGCCAGCTGTGAAAATGGATACTAAAAACGTAATGATGACGCCCATCATAATGACCGTTCTCATATAAGCTCCCCCTTATCCCTTTGTTTCGATCGCTGCCTGTTTCATATGATGTGAAGTTCGCCTCTGAAAAGCAGGAGAAGAAGATCATTTTTCTCCTGTTTTTCCTTTATTATGAAGGGTCTTGCGGATGGTTGTCAATTCAGTTTGCCAATTCGTCATTTTGAAGAACGAAAGCATGTAATAGGACGCCTCCGCATAGATTGTAAAACAGTATCTGATTACTTGCTTCAATCTTGAAAGAGGAGGTTCATATGGATATTTTAAAGAAAATCGAACAGCACAGAGAAGAAGAGCAGCGTCTTAAATGGGAAGGCACATTTGGCGAGTATTTAGACATAATAAAGGAAAATCCACTTGTCGCTCAATCTGCTCATTCTCGCGTTTATCATATGATTAAAGACAGCGGGATTGAAGAGGAGAATGGGGTCAGAACGTACAAATTTTTTGATCAGGAGCTTTTTGGATTAGAGGAATCACTCGAAAGATTAGTGGAGGAATATTTTCACCCTGCTGCCAAGCGGCTCGATGTGAGGAAGCGTATTTTGTTATTGATGGGGCCAGTGAGCGGGGGGAAATCTACGCTTGTTACTAGGCTGAAAAGAGGACTAGAAGAATATTCACTGACAGATAATGGCGCAGTCTATGCGATCAAAGGCTGCCCAATGCATGAAGATCCGCTTCATCTTATTCCGCAAAATCTGCGGGAGGATTTCTATAGAGAGTATGGCATTCGTGTGCAGGGGAATTTGTCTCCTCTCAATACGATGAGGCTGGAAGAGGAATATGGCGGACGAATTGAGGATGTAAGGGTTGAACGGATCTTTTTCTCAGAGGATAAACGGACCGGTATTGGTACCTTTAGTCCGTCTGATCCGAAATCTCAGGACATTGCTGATTTAACAGGGAGCATCGATTTTTCAACCATTGCTGAATTTGGATCAGAGTCAGATCCAAGGGCCTACCGCTTTGATGGAGAACTCAATAAAGCAAACCGCGGGATGATGGAGTTTCAGGAGATGTTAAAGTGTGATGAGAAATTTTTATGGCATCTTCTGTCATTAACGCAGGAAGGAAATTTTAAAGCAGGCCGTTTTGCCTTGATTAGTGCAGATGAATTGATCGTTGCTCATACGAATGAAACCGAGTACAGGTCATTTATTTCAAATAAAAAGAACGAGGCCTTGCATTCAAGAATTATTGTGATGCCGATTCCTTATAACTTGAAGGTAACAGAGGAGGAACGCATTTATCATAAAATGATTTCAGAAAGTGATGTCGCAGGTGTGCATATTGCCCCGCATACACTGAAGGTGGCAGCGATGTTCTCCATTTTGACAAGACTCAAAGAGCCGAAGCGTTCTGATATTGATTTGGTGAAAAAAATGCGTCTGTATGACGGAGAAAGTGTCGAGGGCTTCCAATCTGCTGATATTGATGAGATGAAAAAGGAATTTCATGATGAAGGGATGAGCGGAATTGATCCGCGGTATGTCATTAACCGCATTTCCTCCACCATTATAAGGAAGAATATGGAATCCATCAATGCGCTGGATGTCCTTCGTTCGTTAAAAGAAGGACTCGATCAGCATCCATCTATCTCAAGCGAGGACCGGGAGCGCTATTTGAATTTTATTTCTGTTGCGCGAAAAGAGTACGACGATATTGCGAAGAAGGAAGTACAAAAGGCATTTGTGTATTCCTATGAGGAGTCTGCGAAAACGCTCATGGATAATTACTTAGATAATGTCGAGGCCTATTGCAACAAAAACAAGCTGCGTGATCCATTAACCGGTGAAGAAATGAATCCTGATGAGAAGCTTATGCGTTCAATTGAAGAGCAGATCGGGATTTCTGAAAACGCCAAAAAGGCTTTCAGAGAAGAAATTCTGATTCGTATTTCGGCTTATGCGAGAAAGGGCAAACGCTTTGATTATAATTCTCATGAGAGATTGCGTGAGGCGATTCAGAAGAAGCTGTTTGCTGATTTAAAAGATGTGGTAAAAATCACGACGTCAACGAAGACACCGGATGAACAGCAGCTGAAGAAAGTGAATGAAGTAGTGGCTAGATTAATTGATGAACATGGCTATAATTCAACAAGTGCAAATGAACTTTTAAAATATGTAGGCAGTCTTCTCAATCGTTAATAAATGAAGGAGGCATTATTGGCGCACCTGCACCGGTAATGTCTTTTTTAGAAATGACCGTCAACTTGGGTGACGAGCAGCATAAGATAAAGGAATCGGTGGTTAGAAGAATAGTGCAAACAGGTGAGGAGGGGGATGGATGTCCCGGCAAGAAAAAAGTCAGTTTATTGTATCTCAGGAAGACTGGTCCCTCCATCGAAAAGGCTATGACGACCAGCAGCGTCATCAGAAAAAGGTCAAAGAAGCGATTAAAAACAATTTGCCGGATCTTGTCACAGAAGAAAGCATTATCATGTCTAATGGAAAAGATGTTGTTAAAATTCCAATTCGTTCGTTAGATGAATATAAAATTCGGTACAACTACGATAAAAATAAGCATGTGGGTCAAGGCGATGGAGACAGCGAGGTAGGCGATATTGTCGCACGTGATGGATCAGACAGTAAGCAAGGGCAAGGAAAGGGGCAGAGCGCAGGAGATCAGGCTGGAGAGGATTATTACGAAGCTGAGGTCTCATTAATGGATCTTGAGGAAGCGCTGTTTCGGGAATTAGAGCTGCCAAACCTTAAACAAAAGGAGCTTGACGACATCATTGTCGAGCAAATTGAGTTTAACGATATTCGCAAAACCGGGTTAACAGGGAATATTCATAAAAAACGAACGATGCTGTCAGCATTTAAACGAAATGCAATGACAGGCAGTCCTTCCTTTTATCCAATCTACCCAGAGGATATCAAATATAAGACGTGGAATGAAGTGACCAAACCAGAGTCGAAAGCCGTCGTTTTGGCAATGATGGATACGAGCGGAAGTATGGGACTTTGGGAAAAATATATGGCGAGAAGTTTTTTCTTTTGGATGACACGTTTCTTACGGACAAAGTATGAGACGGTCGATATTGAATTTATTGCCCATCATACAGAGGCGAAGGTTGTAGAAGAAGAGCATTTCTTCTCGCGCGGTGAGAGCGGGGGGACGATTTGCTCCTCTGTCTATCGAAAGGCGCTAGAGCTCATAGACGAACGTTACCCGCCGTCACGATATAATATTTATCCTTTTCATTTTTCTGATGGAGACAATTTGACCTCAGACAATGCACGGTGCGTGAAACTTGTTTCTGAAATTATGAAAAAAGCCAACTTATTCTGTTATGGAGAAGTGAATCAATACAACCGGCATTCCACATTAATGTCAGCATATAAGCATATACAGGATGAGAAATTTAAGCATTATATTTTGAAGCAAAAATCAGATGTTTTTCTCGCCCTAAAAAAATTTTTTCAGCAGGAAGAAGTTCTTTCGTAAATAGCACATTTAAAAAAACCTTTCAGTATAAGGGCTGAAGGGTTTTTTGTATGGAGAAGGAAGGGATCACCAGAAAAAAAGTAAAACTTTCTCTTTGACATTTCAATTTTCATTTATTAATATTTAATCTTGTTAAATATAAGTTTTTCAAAAAAGATGCCGATCTTCTTTTCTTCTTTTTCTACTCTTTGCTCATGAGTGAACAATAAGTATAAATGGGCTGCACACCATTATTCATGCGGGGAAGATGAAGGGGAAATAACAGTTTTATGAGTTTACTTCATATTCTGTCAGATGATGGGCATTCTAAGTTTGCTAAAGCAGATGACACTATATTTTTATACATGAAAGGAGAAACAAAACATGAACAGAGGGCGTTTATTGCTAACGAACATTATTGGCCTTATTGTGATTCTTGCCATTATTGCCGGAGGTGCTTATTACTACTACGAAAGCACAAATTTTGTCAAAACTGACGAGGCGAAAGTAACAGGTGACATGTATCAAATCACAGCACCAGCAGCTGGACAAATCAAAGGCTGGGATATCAATGAAGGTGACGAAGTGCAAAAAGACAGCACTGTTGCAAAAGTTGAAGGAGAAACAAAAACAAACGTTAAATCAGTGGCTGATGGCACATTAGTCAAAAAAGAAGTACAAAATAATCAACAAGTGCAGCCTGGTACAGTTCTTGGTGAAACGATTGATTTAAGCAAGCTTTACATCACAGCAAATATCAAAGAAACAGATATTAAAAACATTGAAAAAGGCGACAAAGTCGACATCGTGGTAGATGGTGATCCTGATACAACATTTGAAGGAACAGTTGAACAAATTGGTTATGCGACAAATTCAACATTCAACATGCTGCCAGCAACAAACTCAAGTGGTAACTATACAAAAGTGACACAAAAAGTAGCAGTGAAAATTTCAATTAAAAATCCATCAGACAAAGTACTTCCTGGTATGAATGCTTCTGTCAAAATTTCATCTTAATGATGATTGATATCAAAAAATGAAAGGAGGTTGTCTGAGATGGCAAATCAACCTGCAGCAACAAAACAGGGAGCAGGCTCCTTGTCTTTACTGATCATTTTAATGGCCGGCTTGTTCGTCGCGATTTTGAACCAAACACTTCTGAACGTAGCCATGCCCCATTTAATGACTGAATTTAATGTGAGTGCAACGACGATTCAGTGGCTTACAACAGGTTATATGCTTGTCAACGGTGTGCTGATTCCGTTATCTGCGTTTTTAATCACACGCTTTGGACAGCGCAGCTTATTCCTAGTTGCCATGATCTCGTTTACACTAGGGACCTTTATTTGCGGGATTGCACCGAACTTTTCGACCATGCTCATCGGCCGTTTGATTCAGGCAGTCGGCGGCGGTATTTTGCAGCCACTCGTAATGACAACAATCCTTTTTATTTTCCCTCCAGAAAACAGAGGGAAAGGAATGGGGATTTTCGGTCTTGCGATGATGTTTGCTCCTGCGGTAGGACCAACTTTATCTGGTTACATTATTGAACATTATTCTTGGCGTATTATGTTTTATGGACTTGTTCCAATCGGAGCAATTGTCATTATCGCGGCTTTCTTTATGTTTAGAAATATTGTAGAGCCTAAAAAGATCAAGCTGGACAGCCTTGGTGCGATTCTTTCCATCGTTGGTTTTGCTTCGCTCCTATACGGAGTGAGTGAAGCTGGAAGTGATGGCTGGACAGATCCGATTGTCTTATCGACGATTATTGTAGGTGCGATTGCGATCATTCTCTTTATTTTCCAACAGCTGAAAGCTGATAATCCGATGCTTGATTTCCGAGTGTTTAAATACAGCATTTTCTCATTATCAAGTGTCATTAATATTATTATTACAGTTGCCTTATACACTGGGATGTTCTTACTTCCGATTTATCTGCAGAACCTCGTTGGGTTTACCGCATTGCAATCCGGGCTATTAATGCTTCCAGGAGCACTTGCGATGCTGATTATGTCCCCGATTTCAGGTATTTTGTTTGATAAATTTGGACCTCGTCCGCTTGCGATTGTGGGGATGCTCATTACCGTTGTCACCACATTCGAGTTTACAAGGCTGACTATTGATACATCATATAGTCACATTGTGCTCATGTATGCAATTCGTGCATTCGGTATGTCACTCCTTATGATGCCGGTGATGACAGCTGGGATGAACCAACTACCACAGCACTTAAACAGCCATGGGACAGCGATGTCTAATACATTAAGACAAATAAGCGGTTCGATCGGTACGAGTTTGATCACAACGATTTATACGAATCGGACAACATTCCATTATTCCAATATGGCGGATCAAACAAATACAGCGGACCCGTTCTTTATGAATTCATTTCAGGCGGCTGTGTCGAATGTGATGCACCATATGGGCATGACAGCTGAAGCTGCTCAAAAATATGTATCTACCCAGCTCTTTACGAAAGCACAGGTTGATTCAAACGTAATGGGTATCAATGATGCTTACATGTGGGTAACGTTATTCTGTGCCGCTGGTGTCATTCTCAGCTTGTTCCTGCGTGATGTACGTAAGGATAAAAAGCGAAAAGATCAGCAGCATAAAAAACAAGAAATGACACTGCTTCCAGCACCTAAGGAAGCAAATCAAGATGCAAGATAAGTGTGGAGGGACCGTACGTGAAAATTTATGTCGTATACGATAGTGAAGGTGACCATACGAAAGCACTGGCAGAAGCAATTGCAGCGGGTGCAGGTGAAACAGAGCAGGCAGAAGTATTCGTTGATCACGTAAAAGATGCTGATATTCGCAAGCTTGATCAAATGGATGCAATCATTTGGGGCTGCCCTGGTCACTTTGGGACCATTAGTGCTGGATTAAAGACATGGATTGACCGTCTTGGCTATCTATGGGCAGAGGGAAAACTAATCGATAAAGTCGGTGCCGTTTTCTGTACAACTGCTACAACGCACGGCGGTTTAGAAATGACAATGCATAATTTGATTACACCAATGTTCCACCAAGGGATGCTTGTCGTTGGTCTTCCTGGAAATGTGCCAGAAAATGCTTTATACGGCTCTTACTATGGAGCAGGTGTGACATGTCCGATTGATTCTGATGAAGTGATTTCGACAGAAGGCATTGAACTCGGGAAAGCATTAGGAAGACGTGTAGCATCAGTCACTGCGTCATTTAAGCGATAAGGAGAGGGTTCTTTTGGCGACGATTATTGTAGCGTTAGTAGCTGCTGTTCTAGTCATTATCGGATTAGTAGCATTCAATGTTAGACACGCTTCGGTCGAGAAGAAAGAGATCAATGAAGATGTGCCCAATCAGCCTGACGTGGCCCGTAGCGAGTCAGAAGTTGCGGCGAGACCTGTAGAGCCTGAAGTAGAAGAGGAAGCGTCAACGCCTCCTCAAACGGATGAACGAGTGTCTGGAGATGATTTCTATAGACAGGCGCTTCAAAAGTTTAAGCAGCCAGAACCACCTGTCAAAGAAGAAGAACCAGAGACAAAAATGAATGATGATATGTATCGTTCTGCTTTGCAGAAGCTAAAGCAGAAGGACAAATAAAAAAGAGAACCTCTCGTCAGGTTCTCTTTTTTATTATGGCACAAAAAAACCGCCGGCAGAAGCCGGGCGGTTTTCCTTCACTCTATAAAGTGCTAAAGAGCAGATGCTCTTAAATTACGCTTTGTTAACGTTAGCAGCTTGTGGTCCACGGTTACCTTCAACGATTTCGAAAGAAACTGCTTGACCTTCTTCTAAAGTTTTGAAGCCTTCGCCTTGGATAGCAGAGAAGTGAACGAATACATCGTCTTGACCTTCTACTTCGATGAATCCGAAACCTTTTTCAGAGTTGAACCATTTTACTTTACCTTCTAACATGAAATTTCCTCCTAAAGCGATCATAACGCTTAAATTCACTATTCTTGCTCTTACACAAACTTCAAAGACGAAAACTCTTTCAAAACTTTCTTCTTAAAGATGATACGAACAAAAATAATTACCTTTACTTTACCAGTGTTTGCGGGAAAAAACAACTGTTATACGAAAACTTTTTTAAAAATAATTAGCGCTAACAAATTGAGGAAAAAGCCTATATTCATTGGCCTCTTTTTCTCCCTGAGAAGCTCACTTGATTTCGGCCAGACTGCTTCGCTTTATAGAGCTCCTGGTCAGCTATAATCGGTAATTGTTTGATATCTGGACTTGTCCCGGGGTAATACGCACACCCAAGTGATACTGTAATATGAATGGACATGCCATTTTGTAAATAAACCGGCTGATCTGCTATTTTTCTCCGTAAGCGTTCTGCAATCTGCCATGTTTTTTCAACTGTACAATTTGGTAGAAAGACTGCAAATTCCTCGCCGCCGATCCGGCCAATATAATCAGAGCTTCTTGTGTTTTTGATCAGCCTTTTTCCGATTTCTTTTAAAACCATATCTCCCTCATGATGTCCATATTGGTCATTGATGGATTTGAAGTAATCAATGTCTAAGTAAATAAGGGACATTTGATGGATAGGCTGCTTAAATTTCATCGAAAAAGCATCATTTAAGACCTCATCAAACTTCCGTTTATTTAAAACACCTGTTAAAAAATCATAATGAGCTTGGAATTTATACAAATTCAGCAGCTGATATGCTTTTGTTTGATGCTCAATGACGTAAAAGTTAAACAATCCTGCAATAAATGAGAACATCCAATAAGCAAAATGCAGTTCAAATGATGTCTCATGCACGATTAAGATAAATAGGCTTGTGGCAATCACATTACCTAACGTAATGGACAACAGCATTTTCACAACATGATTCATATGCCGTTCAGCAATTAAAAAAGAAGCAGTTGCGATGATCATCATGGAAAAAATATTGATGAAAGAAGCGACGTTGGCTTCGATTAATAATCGACCAATGATCACAACAAAGGCTGCAATGATGGTTTGGGCGATGCCTCCGTAAAAGGCCGTTAAAATAAGGGGGATATGTCTTAAATCGATGATGGCTGGTCCTGCTTTGATAGAGAAGAACATTAAAAGGACACCGAGTAACCCAGAAAGAATGCCTTTGCATAGTTGTCTGAGCAGGGTATCTTCTTTCTTAAGGAAATTCTCTTTAAACACAAGCATAAATAAATAATGGAAAGTGACAAGAATTGTTAAATTAATAAAGAGGTCTCTTAGCAAAATTAAATCACCTTTTTAAAATTACTAAAATTTGTTGCAAAAGAAAAGGGGAAAAAGGATAATTAATAAAAATTTCACTTATGAGGGGAACGAAACACATGCGAGGAAATCGTTTCCCAGATGAAACGGACTGGCTTTCTTTTTTTGAAACGGAGCCTGATGAAAGGTTCGAGAAAGGGATGCCTATTGAATATCAAAGCCTGACATTTCGATTTGAGAATCAAGACGAGCGCTTCGTTGTCACGATGTACCTTGGAAGTCAAGAATTTACGTTAAAAGCTGTTCGAAAAAAAGATAGATCTGTTTTAGGCATCTATGATTTTAAAACTGTGCAGCATGTAGAGATCAAAAAGGACCGGCCGAACGAAAAAGAGCTTTTAATCATAATGGAGGCTTATCACGATTTTATGGCAACAGTTGAAATCACCTTTTTACCTTTCTTCTCTGTGGTGGTGAAAGAACATTTTTCAGGAGAATAAACAGGAGCCTCTATACATGAAGGCTCCTGTTTTCTTATTTGTGCTCGATGTCATTGATCACTTGCTGGATTGATTCATCATCCATCACATTCATGACACTTTCATCAATATGGAGAGACTGTGCATAAGACTCTCTTGGCTGATGGTTTCTTGATGTTGATTTGTGCTGATTCGAATGGTTTGGCTGTACAGCAGTGAATGCTTGCTTCATCATTTGTCCGATTTCCGCAGTGCCCTTTGATTCTTTCTGTGTGTGTGACTCGTGTCGAGTCGAGTCATGGTGCTGTTGATCTTTTCCCTTCATCATTGAAGACATATTCATTTGCGTCATGCTTTTCAGTCTTCTTCTTAAAACCGGGGAAAATAATGCAATGATGGCTGTTGATGCTGCGATCATTGCGCCAGTGCTCATGCCTTTTCTTTTTTTAAACAAACGAATCCCTCCATTTGATCGTGATGATACTTCTTCATCATGTTTAGGATGACCAAACAAAGCTGAATTATGAATTCATTTCGCTGAAAGAGAGGATGGATGCATAAAAAGCCGGCTGAATGAAAAACCTAAGAGCAAAAGGAGGGAATAATTGATGAATAAGAAATGGATGCTATCTTTACTACTCGTTCCAGCATTGATCACCACTGGATGTGGTATGAACAACCAAGGAGACGAGCGAAGAGGAACAATGAAACGACAGTATGAAAATGTCACATATAAGAATGACAACATGAGGCAGGATCAGCAAAATGTCCAAACACCTCAGAAGGTCAAAGTGGCAGATAAAGCGTCAGAGCTTGTAGCCAACATGTCTGAAGTAAAAACAGCGAACGTACTTGTTACAGGAAAGAATGCATTTGTTGCCGTTATGCTTGAAGGCGATAAAAGCGGTAATGTGGCAGAAGATTTGAAAAAGAAAATTTCTGATAAAGTCAAATCAACGGATCAACAAATCGACAATGTGTATGTATCTGCCAATCCAGACTTTGTCGACCGCATGGAAGGGTACGGAAAACGTATTAGAAGCGGAGAGCCTATCTCAGGATTTTTCGATGAATTTACTGATACGGTCAGACGTGTCTTCCCTGAATCAAAATAGCTACGACAAAAGCCGTATGTCATATGCGGCTTTTTTGTTTGGAACCGCACCTTGCGCACCTGACTGCATAAAGTAAAAAATATATCACCTCTTGTTGATCTTTGTTTCTTCATAGAAAGAGAAAGAGGCTGCAGGATGAATTCAGGTGGGGAGCAAATGAAAGCCAAGTCGTCTTTGATTCATAAAAAGCTAGTAGGCGGAATGATAGCAGCAGGTCTCATTTTTTATGCTTTCACCGCGTACTTGATTTATGTTGCGTTTCAGCTGACAGGACAATATTTAGAGCAGCAGTCTTCTCCTAAAACAATTCTAACGGAGGGACTCAATAAGCAAGTCTATGAACATATTAGAATATACTATGCAGAGGAAGAGGACGCTTTTGTTGATTTGACAATCGAGGCCATGGATCAGGCAAAGAAGAGGACAGCGTCAGTGTTTCAATTTGAAACTGACAAACCTTTAGACATTATTTATTTTGATGATAAAGAGACAATCGAGCAATTTGCCGGGATCAAGCATATTACAGGTTTTTACTCTGATCATGATCAAATGATAGGGTTATATCCAGACAAACGGGAAGCATTATTGAAGAAAGAGACACTCCCTTTATACTTTTTCAACACGTTATTGATTCATGAATATGCTCACTTTGTTTTCTATGAAAAAGTTCATTCTTACGAAGTGTCTCCGGTGATCTTTCCCCTTTGGTTCCATGAGGGAACTGCAGAATGGACGGCCTATGATGTGTTAAATGCTACGTCTGAACGGTTCGACGTCATTCCCTTTCAATCTCTTCATTCCGATCAAGATTGGCAGGACTCCCGGATGACGTATGAGACAGATGTTTATGTGCAAAGCTACTATATGATTTATGAGCTCGTGCAGCTTTATGGACGAGACGTCATACATGAGATTATGGAGGAAACGGCGAAAACTGGCCGTTTTGATAGAGGTTTTGAACAAGCGACAGGACAGCGGCTCGCAGATTTTGAAGATCAGTTTAACAAGATATATCAAATAAAAAACGGCTGACCTGAGGATATAGGTCGGCCGTTTTTTATTTAATGGAGCGGTTTTTGCTGATTGGCTTTGTTTGGCGGCATTTGAACTTGGCCCTTCATTGGGGCAAATGTAGACGTCATCGCCTGCATATCTTGAGCTGTAAGCTGCGGAACTTGATAATAGCTATGTTTATTTTGATATAAGAAAATTTCATACGCCATTTCAATAAAGTTCGGAATTTGCGCTGCAAGCACACGTCGCACCACAGGGTTTGTTACCTCTAGTGCAGTCATTGAAAGTAATCCAGCATGTGATTTCACGAGACCTAGCATATGCCCTGTAATTCCCGTGTCTTTTACATCCTGTAACGATTGATTTGGCTTCTTAGGCTGAGATGGCTTTATTCCGTATGTCACCTGTGTTTGTTCTTTCATCATATACGTAGATGTTTCTTCACTAGGCTTTTGACCAGTAGAAAAACAATCTACTGTGACATTATACTGTGACAATACAAATTGATATTGTCGATCTAAAATGTCGGATAATGCGGGATCTTGGATGAATTGGCGAAAGATCATGTATTGATCCAAAATATTAATGGTCCCTGCTAATACTTCATGTAAATCAAATAACTCATGCCCGCCATGATTGAATTGGGGCTGCTGGACATTTCCTTGAACGTTTGTCTGCTGATCGTTTTGCATAGAGATTCCTCCTATTGTTTATACATTCTGTTTTAATGTGAGGATGTTTTCCTTCTTTCATGCAAAAACATTATTTACAATTAGAGGGTTTTCTTCCTTTTTGTCGAAAAAAAGTATCAGACGAATGAACATGGGGGTACCAGATGCAGGACAAAATCATTAATCGTTTGATAGAAGACGAACATGTGCAGACACCAGTGATTGGCATCGGTGTTTCGCCGTTTGAACAGCATCATCTTGAGGCTTTTTTTCAATCATTTCCACATGAATTAAATGCCTCTTTTATTGTTGTGCAAAATCATGTGACAGGCGATTGTATAACTGATTTGGAAGCACTTGTTTTACCGATTGGCTACCGGGCAAAAACGATTAAACATGGTGAGAAAGTCATGAAGAAGACGATTTATTTTTGTCCACAGCATGCGGTGGTGACGTTAACAGAAGATCAGAGGCTGCACCTATCAGACCAGCTGCCGGCGTGCATGGCTTGCTCTGTGGACTTGCTTTTTCAGTCTCTTGCCAGCGTTCAAAAGGAGGAGGCTTATGCGATTTTCTTTCAAAAAGGTCATTGCGTGGGAAGTGGCTTGCTTCAGTTGGTTGAGCAGGGCGGTACAGCTTTATCGTGCAGTGAGGAAGAAAGTGGTTTTGACACCTTGTATCAACAAACATTCAAGGATCCTACCACCCTTGCGGCATATATCTCCAATATCATGAATGTTCCGCACATCGATGAGGCAGATCCTGTTTTACTGAGAATTATTGAACGACTTGAAATGTATAAAGGCATTGCCTTTTCAACCTATGAAAGGAAAAGGCTGCTATCTGTCATTCAAAAACGAATGAAGGTTGCAAAAAAACGGATTTCATTATTATCAGAATACGACAACTTATTAGAAAGAGAACCAGATGAGCTTGACCTTCTGCACGTACAGCTTCTAAGCGGTATGACATCTTTTTTTAGAGATATGGAGGCTTTTCATGTATGTGAACATCAGATCATTCCGTCGATCATTGAAAATGCGGTGAAAAACGGGAAATCTCGATGCCGTATTTGGATTGCTGGATGTTCGACAGGAGAGGAAGCCTATTCTTTTACGATCTTATTTTTAGAAGAAATGAAGCGAAGACAAGTGACCATTGAACTTCAAGTATTTGCAACAGATATCAACCGGAAAGCCATTCAAACAGCTAGTAAAGGTCTTTACTCAGTAGAGTCTATGGCAAGGATGCCGGAAAAATGGCGGGCGCGATATTTCGAAAGGAAAGGTGACGCTTTTATTGTGAAGCAGTCGCTTAGAAAACATATTGTCTTTGCACCTCACAATTTATTGATCGATTCACCTTTTATCCACCTCGATTTTATCAGTTGCCGAAATGTTCTGATGTACTTCCAGCCTGAAGTGCAAAAACGAGTATTGTCCCGATTCCAATATGCTTTAAAAGACCAAGGGATGTTGATATTAGGGCCAAATGAAACTGTACCCAATATCCCTCGTTTGTTTCATTTGTTCAATGAAAAATGGAACATTTACACTCATTCAAACGTTTCAAAACCACATGTCCCTTGGACACCAGACGCTCGTGATATCGAGTTGAAAGCGCGAGCCGAACAATATATGCAAGAAGTAAGCAAGGATTATGATGCATGTATGGTCATCAACGATAGTGACAAAATCCTGGCAGTATCAAAGGGTGCGTATTCTTTTTTAGATCATACAGAAGTGTCAGATCAATCATGTGAATATGTGACACCTGATTATATGAAAGAGATGCTCAGTCAAACCTTTCAAAAGGTGTGGACAGACGAGACAGAGGTTGTGTTTCAACATGTTCTCATTTCGGAAAAAGGCAGAAAGCAGTATGCAGATTTTACCGTGAAAAGTTTTGACCGCCGTTTTAAGGGAGTTTACGTCATTCTCATTCGAATGAATGAGAGAGGGAAAAATCAAAAGAACGGCAGGGACATAGGGATGTCAGATCAGAATTCAGTCTATCAACAGCGTATTGTCGATTTGGAAAATGAACTCAATGAAGTCAAACAAAAGGAGCAGGAGGCAAGGGCTCAATTAAAAGCAAAACACACGCAATTAGAGGAGTTTGAGAAAAAACACGAGCATTATATAAATATCATAAACAATTTAAGGGTGACGAGAGAAGAACTGTACAGACCCTCTGTCAAGCCGGAGCTGGCAACGCTGTTTGTGGACAGGGACATGAATATACACTATTACACTCCTACAGCTGCCTCTTTATTTACTTCTGCGAAAATCAGACATCAGCAATCCTTTCAGTCGATGGCTAAAAAGCTTACGCAGGAAACGCTCTATCATGATATCCAATCCGTCATATCGAATAGGCGCGCGATCGAACGTGAAATTGAAACGAACGAAGGCGAGCAATTCACTGTTCACATCACACCCATCTACGATGAAGAACATGAAGGCGCGGTGATGACTTGGATTAAAATGACTGAAGTAACGAAAATCAAGCAGTCGCTTCATCTAGCGGTAACGGCACTTGATAACAGCCATATTCATATTGTTGTGGCAACTGAGGAAGGAGTCATCCAATGCGTGAACCAGCGTTTCTGTCAGTTTGTCCAGCAACATGAATATGACCTGATCGGCAAAGATATTTTTTCTGTCTATCATTCACTATGTCAATGTGATGATTTAGAGAAGCAATGGAAGGTTTGTTTAAGAGAGGGCAGTTGGACAGGTGAGCTGTACTTTCAAGATTTATCTGGACGTGAACGATGGGAGAGAGTCTCTTTACATCGAATTGATGACCCTGACAAAATGCAGTCAACCGTCATGCGGATTTCAGAGGATATCACCAATCAAAAGCAGTCAGAGAAGATGCTGATGAAATCAGAGATGCTGTCAGCAGTAGGGCAGCTTGCAGCAGGCATCGCTCATGAGATACGGAACCCGCTGACCTCATTAAAAGGATTTTTACAGCTGATGATTCAAAGTAAGAAGTATCAGAAAGATTATGCAGATGTGATGATGTCAGAGTTTAATCGGCTCGAGTCGATTATTAATGAATTCCTCGTTCTTTCTAGAAGCAAATCGGTGAAATTTGAACCAGTACATGTCAATCTTCTGCTCGAAGAAGTGATCATGGTCGTTGAATCTCAGGCGGTCTTAAAAGGCGTGTCCATTCAGAAAAAGCTGTCTCCGTCGCTCCCTAACATTCAAGGCATTCCGAATGAACTAAAACAAGTCTTCCTAAACATCCTTAAAAATGGAATAGAAGCGATGGATGGTGTGACAGGCGTCATCAAGGTGGCCTCTCTCATGAAAGATCAGCAAATGATGCTGATCTTTGAAGACCAAGGAAAGGGAATACCAGAGGACGAAATAGGGAAACTCGGTGAACCATTTTATACAACAAAAGAAAAGGGGACAGGCCTTGGTTTAATGATGACCATTAAAATCATCGAAAGCCATGGCGGCACCATTCGTTTTGAAAGCAAAAGCTTTGAGGGGACACGAGTGATTATTACCTTTCCGATGAGTTAAAAAAGACAAGTTTTACATGAAATCCATTCAACATCAATATTTACTTTGTACACTATGAGAGATGAAGCGCAAAGGGGAGAGGTCTAATGAGACGAATGCTATCTATTCGAATGATTTGTTGTTTGGTTTTGGTGATCTTTAGTTTGCAATCCTTATTGCCTGGCATGTCCGCAGGGAGCGAGGTCAATGCATCTGAAAAGAAAGAAATGGTGTGGAAACAAAAAAAGATTGTGCAGATCAAAAAAGCCCGTCAGCTCATAGGAGAGACTGTGACGGTGAGCGGAATTGTGACAGCAGATCAATCAGCTGTTGGCAATGGGAAACTGTCCACATACATTCAAGACAAATCAGCTGGAATCAATGTTTATTCAGCGCAGCCCAATCACTTCTCGGAACTAAAAGCAGGGATGAAGGTGACAGTGACTGGTAAAATCACGTCTTATAAAGGACTGATTGAAATTGTGCCAGATCAAGGCAGTCTGAAGATAGATGCTGTGAACCAAACCTTGCCAAAGGCGAAGCGAGTATCTGTGAAGCAGCTAGAAACGGAACAAGCCGGTAAACATGAAGGAAGACTTGTAAAGCTCAAAGGCTATGTAGAGGCAAAACCAGCGCAGCCGGCTGGCGGTGGATACAATGTGGTGATCATTGATAAAAAATATCACAGCACCACTCTGAGAGTGATGGTCGATACGAATGCGATTGATAAAGTAAAGACAGGGAAATGGTACGAGTTTACAGGGGTGTTAAGCAGGTATGATACGCTGCAGGTGCTTCCAAGACATAAGGATGATATCAACCTGCTGAAACGCCAGCCAAAGCCGCCAAAGATGAAGAAAGAATACAAAGCAACGGTTGACCGTGTGGTGGATGGAGATACGATTCATCTAAAGAAGGCCGTTTTAGGTACAACAAAGGTGCGCTTTGTGAATATGGACACGCCTGAAACGTATCATCAGCCAAAAAGCGAATTAGACAAAAACCAATTGCGTTTTGGACAGCAAGCAACTGACTATTTAAAAACACTGCTTTTGAGCGGTGACCAGGTCACATTAAAGATTGGTCCTGAAGCAAAGGATAACTATGGACGTCTTTTAGCTCAAGTGAAAACCAAAAAAGGGTTAAATACAAATCTAGAGCTTGTGAAAAAAGGATATGCTCCTACTTATTTCATCTGGCCAGTAGGAGATGAAAAGGACTATCATACGTATCAAAAAGCAGTAAAGGAAGCAAAGGAAAAAGGACTGGGCATATGGAACGAAGCGGACCCTCTGCTGGAACAGCCGTTTGAATTTAGAGCACGTGAACAGAAAAAAGGACTGACACGCTATGTTGGTGACTCATCTGTCAAAACCTACGTGTCTCCTGACAAATGGAAAGAAATCGATGTGGACAAACGGATCTTTTTTGCTTCCAAAGAAGAAGCAGAACAGGCTGGTTATCAGCCTGTAAAGGATGCGGACGACGTACCATTAACGATTTTAAGTATGAATGATTTACACGGTAAAATTGATCAAGAATACGAGCTGGATCTAAAAGGTGATGGCAATAAAGGCATGTATGGACGAATGGATTATGTCGCGGCCTATATGAAGCAAAAACAAGCAGCGCACAAAAATACGATTACGGTCCATGCCGGAGATATGATTGGCGGGAGCTCTCCAATATCTTCTCTTCTACAAGATGAACCAACCGTTGAACTCATGGAGAACATTGGATTTGATGTGGGCACGGTCGGCAACCATGAATTCGATGAAGGGGTAGACGAGCTATTGCGTATCTTAAATGGCGGAGATCATCCTAAAGGCACAAAGGGGTATGACGGACAGAACTTTCCGCTCGTTTGTGCGAACTGTGAATACAAGGATACTGGCAAACCGCTTTTACCAGCTTATGAAATCATCGATGTCGATGGAATCCCAGTCGCATTTATCGGCGTTGTGACCAAGTCAGCCGCAGGAATGGTCATGCCAGAAGGGATTAAAGACATTCAGTTTACAGATGAAGTCAAAGCCGTGAATGAAGCCACGAAGGAATTAAAACAAAAAGGAATTAAAGCCATAGCGGTTTTAGCTCATATGACAGCCTCTCAAAATGGAGATACAATCACTGGAGAGAGTGCAAAGCTTGCCAAAGAAGGTGATGATGAAATTGACGTCATCTTTGCAGGGCATAATCACGAAGTGGTCAATGGAGAGGTCAATGGAAAATTAATTGTGCAAGCCTTTGAATATGGAAAGGCGATTGGCGAAGTCAATGTGACACTTGACCGTAAAACGAAGGATATCGTCAAAAAGAGTGCGAAAATCCAGTATATAGATCAAGCAGGTATAGAAAAGGACAAGGAAGCAGCAGACATCTTGGCACATTACGGGAAAGAAGTGGAGCCGATAATTAGTGAGGTTGTTGGAGAAGCCGGGGTCAAAATGGAAGGCGGCTATTCAAATGATGGAGACACGCCGCTTGGTAATTTGATTGCGGATGGTATGAGATATTCAATGAAAAGTGACTTTGCCATGATGAATGGAGGCGGCATTAGGCAAAACCTTGAAAAAGGGCCGATAACGTGGGGAGATCTCTTTAATATTCAGCCATTTGGCAACGTTTTAGTCAAACTAGAGATCAAGGGAAAAGACTTAGTAGAGATCATAGAAGCACAAATTTCTCCACAATTTGGACCAGATTATAGCATTTCAGGCTTTTCATATTCCTATGATCCGGTAACATATAAAGTAGTCGACTTGAAGCTGCCAGACGGTTCAGCTGTAGCTCTTGATCAAACGTATACACTCACTGTGAATAACTTCATGGCAACTGCAACTGGCAGTAAATATGCACCGATAGGCAGGCTGGGGCAAAACCCTGAAACAGGCCCAGAAGACTTAGAAGCGACTGTCGATTTTGTGAAAAGCTTTGAGGGAGCTTCCATTGTGTATCAAAAAGAGGGACGAATTCAAAAAGCAAAACAAGAAGAAAAAGCAGCAAGCTAAAGAGCGTATCATCTAAGAGAAATGGAACAAGCAAAGGAGTTTAAGCATGAAAAAGTGGCTTGCACTGACTGTGATGACAGCTGGGATTGTACTTCTCGGCTGGGGAATTTGGCAAATCGCATCGACTCATCTTCAAACAGCCCAATCATTAGACGAAGCGAAGAAGGTCGTGGCGGACGATCAGGGGATGTCCAAGAAGCAGTTTGCTCCTGAAATGGGGAAAGCCTCTGGCATCCTGACGATTCCAAAATTAAAAGCAGACCTTCCCATTGTCGAAGGGACGGATGCGGATGACCTTGCAAAGGGAGTAGGACACTACAAAGACAGTTATTATCCGGATCAAAATGGACAAATCGTCCTTTCTGGCCATCGTGACACGGTGTTTCGCCGGACAGGCGAGTTGGATATTAGAGATCAACTGAAAATCACTGTGCCGTATGGTGAATTTATATATGAAATCACACATACAAAAATTGTCGATCAGCATGATACATCCATCATTACATTGCAGAATGAAAAGGAAGAGCTGATATTAACCACATGCTATCCTTTTCATTTCGTTGGCAATGCGCCAGAGCGGTATATTATTTATGCAAAAAGAGTGTCTGAATAAAGAAAAAGAGCCTGCGTATGAAAGCAGGCTCTTTTGTTAATGGATGATTTGACTCATGAGCTGGTCCATATCAGGTGGTAGAGGTGCTTCTATGATCAGATGCTCACCTGTAAAAGGATGTTTCATGTCTACTTGCTTGGCGTGAAGAGCACACCTGGTGATGTATTCACGAACTCCGTCATATAATGTATCCCCAGATAGTGGATGCCCGATACTGCTCAGGTGAACACGAATTTGATGCGTTCTACCCGTCTCTAGTTGAAGTTTAACCGCTGTTAGTTGCAAACGTTTATTTATGTCCATGACCTGAAAATGAGTCACAGCTTTTTGCCCTGTAGGGGAGATTCTTCGTTTGACTGCATGGTGTTTGTCACGGCCGATCGCTGCATCGATGGTGCCTTTCTTCTTTTTGAAAAGTCCCTCTGCGATGGCGATGTATGTACGTTTGATTGTTTTTTTAGAAAGCATTTGATCAAGAGCCGCATGGGCTAATCTATGCTTTGCAAATATGACGGTGCCGCTCGTATCTTGATCAAGTCTGTGGATATGTCTTACCCGCTTTTCTTCTCCATTTGCTTGAAAATGGAACGCCACAAGATTTGCCAGTGTGCCTGTTTGTCCTTGTTCATTCGGATGAGTGGGTCGTCCGGCAGGTTTTTGCACAATTAATAAATGCTCGTCTTCGAAGAGTACCTCTAATTCACCGTATTCCGGTGTCACATCACTTTCTTCTGTTTCAAATAAATCAATGATGATCTGGTCGCCTTGACTGACTTTAACCGCGTGATGGGCAGGCTTTTGATTTAAACGGACTTTTTGATGCTCCATCCAAAAATGAACAATTGGTTTTGATGCAGATACGGCCGTCTTTAAAAAATGACTGAGTGATGTGTGATGATACTGCTCGTCTACTTTGAGTGAGAGCGTGTGTCCTTTTATGATCATGATATCCGTTCCTCTCTATGGGTATATATAGGAAACACTTACCTTGGCGAACGCCTTTTTTTCTGTGCTATTCTGAATGGAGAAATAACGACAGAGAGGTAGATGTCACGTGAGATTAATGAAAGCTGCTACAGACCTGCAAGAGCAGGCAATTGAAGAAATATCAAAGGATGTTGAAGATCTTCTTTCTCATGCTGTCAATGGACAGCAGCGGGATATGCGTCAAAAAGATCGCTCCCTTACCTTTATTGATGGCGTATATAACGGGACGATGGATGATGCTTTTCGTATTTTATCGGGACTTCAGCTATTACATACCATTATTGTAAAACCGAAACGTCATATCACCAAACGTGATCGTGAGTTATTCGAGCGAAACCGTGAGCAGGTCAATGCCTGCGGCTTTTCTTTTCCGTTTGATCTAGACGATTTTGCCAGTCGTCACCTTCAAAATGCGTAAAAGATGGTGTGAACTTCCTTGTTAACTTACAAGGCCCTCGCACATACTATTTTTAAGGGAACGGAGAAACCTTTAAGATCTGTAATACCAAACCCGCTCTTTTTCAACATTGCCTATTTCTCCACGAATCGGAGCGCTTGGATCTCTTGCAGAATAAACCGAACACGGGTAGGAGCCTGACAAAATGGTGCAGGCTCCTTTTATACATAATCATTTTAGCAGACATTCATCTTTGAAAGTCAATTTTATTCACGATATGATAGCATGGAGTATATGTTTAAGACTTTTGTAAAAAAAGGAGTGGCCTCGTTGGTAAAGGCGATTATATTTGATTTTGACGGATTAATTTTAGATACAGAAACTCATGAATATGAGGTTTTACAAGAAATGTTTGCGGAGCACGAGTCAGATCTGCCTCTTTCTGTATGGGGCAAGGTCATTGGCACGCAGGCAGGCTTTAAACCATTTGAATATTTGGAAAAGCAGCTAGGGAAAACGCTGGATCATGAGACACTCACAGCAGATCGGCGTTCTCGTTTTCAACAAAGAATGAAGGACGAATCAGCAAGACCTGGCGTAGAAGCTTATTTAGAAGCAGCAAAGGAGCTGGGGATTAAGATTGGACTTGCTTCCAGCTCAGACTATAAATGGGTGTCTGATCACCTGAAGCAGATTGGTCTTTTCGACTACTTTGAATGTATCCGTACATCAGATGATGTGGAAGAAGTGAAACCAAATCCAGAGCTCTATTTGCAAACCGCACGCTGCTTAGGGGTAGAGCCAAAAGATTGCGTGGCATTTGAGGATTCTGTAAATGGATCAGTAGCTGCCAAACGCGCAGGCATGAAATGTGTCATCGTCCCAAACAAAGTGACGAGCACGCTGCAATTTGAAGAATATGATGTCAGATTAGAATCCATGGCTGAAATCGAATTGCTCCAGCTATTCCATCAGCTTGAAAAAGAGGATCAGTAAGGGGGCAAATACATCATGGCAGAAAAACTAGACTTAACGCGATTTGAAAAAAGAATGGTGATCCGTAATATCCGGGAAGAGGATATTGATCGAATCATTGCCTTGCAAGAGGTATGCTTTCCTGGCATGGATCCTTGGAAACGAGAGCATCTTGAAAGCCATCTTGAGCATTTCCCAGAAGGGCAGTTTTGTGCTGAATTCGAGGGGGAAATTATTGGCTCTTGTTCAAGTTTATTAATTAACTTTGATGAATACGATGATCGCCACACGTGGCAGGACATTACAGATGATGGGTACATCACAAACCATAATCCTGATGGAATGAATATGTACGGAATCGAAGTCATGGTGAGTCCTGAATACCGACGAATGAAAATTGGACATCGTTTGTATGAAGCAAGAAAAGACTTAGCAAGAAGATTAAATTTAAAAAGCATCATCATTGGCGGGCGCATTCCGAACTATCATAAATACCAAGAGGAAATGACGCCTCGCCAGTATGTCGAGCAGGTCATGCTTCACCAAATTTATGATCCTGTTTTATCTTTTCAGCTGTTAAATGAATTTAGTCTCATGCGGATCAATCCGAATTACTTACCAGATGATAAAGCATCCAGCACATATGCGACGTTAATGGAATGGAACAATGTCGATTATCGCCCGCAATCGAAAAGATATTATAAATCGGCGTTCCCTGTTCGAATTTGTGTAATTCAATATGCAATGAAACAAATTCATTCCTTTGAAGAATTTATGAACCAGGTCGAGTATTATGTGGATGTCGCATCAGATGCATCAGCTGACTTTGCCGTATTCCCAGAAATTTTCACGACGCAGCTCATGTCTTATTTAGAAGAGCGGTCACCAAGTCTTGCCGTGCAGCGGATCACGGAATATACAGAGGACTACATCAATTTGTTCACAGACCTTTCTGTGAAATATAACATTAATATCATCGGTGGTTCCCACTTTGTAGAAGAGGAAGGGAAAATCTACAATATTGCCTATTTATTTAGACGTGATGGAACGATTGAAAAACAATATAAGCTTCACATCACGCCAAATGAAAGAAAATGGTGGGGGATTTCAGCAGGTGACCAAGTCCGGGTATTTGATACGGATTGCGGCAAAATTGCGATCCAAATTTGCTACGATATAGAATTTCCTGAGCTTGCACGGATCGCAGCGGACAAAGGAGCGAAAATTATTTTCACTCCGTTCTGTACAGAAGACCGCCAAGGCTATTTAAGAGTACGTTACTGTGCACAGGCGAGAGCAGTTGAAAACCAGATTTATACCGTTATCTCTGGAACAGTTGGCAACCTTCCGCAAACCGAAAATATGGATGTTCAATATGCACAATCGGCTATATTTGCCCCATCAGACTTTGAATTTGCAAGAGATGGGATTGTAGGAGAGTGTAATCCAAACATTGAGATGGTCGTCGTAGGTGATGTCGATTTAGAAATTCTAAGAAGACAAAGACAAGATGGGACTGTACGTCAACTGAAAGACCGAAGAAGAGATGTGTACCATATTGAATATAAGAAATAATGAAGGAAGCGCCTATCGTTGAGGCGCTTCTTTTTGATGACATCAGATTTTTTCAAGTGACAAAGGGATGCTGGAGAAAAAGCTGAATATACTTAAAGGAGATTATGTGTTCAAGAAGGAGAGGAACATGGGGCGACAATCTAAACATTTGTATATCAATTTGCCGGTAAATCACGTGAAGGAATCTATCGCTTTCTTTGAGCGGCTGGGTTTTGAATTTGAGCAGCAGTTCACGAATGATCAGGCGGCCTGTTTGGTCATTGATGACACGATCACCGTCATGCTGTTATCTCTTAGGCATTTTCAATCTATTTCAGAGAAACAATTAGTGGATGCAAAAAAAGCATCAGAGGTGATTATCTCTATGCGCGTTCATTCACGGGAAGAGGTCGATGAGCTTGTCGAGCAGGCAATGGCGGCAGGCGGTTCACCGTTTAAGGAGAAGCAGGATCATGAGTTCATGTATGGATGGAGCTTTCAGGATCTAGATGGTCATTTGTGGGAAGTGTTTTATATGGATGAGGAAAGAAGCGGCCTTTCATAAGGGTGCTTCTTTTTTATTGTTTATCAGTGGTATGATAATGAGGAGCAGAAGGAATCTGGAATTCAACTAGAGAAAAGTAGGTGCAGCATGGAGTTTTTACTTGTCTTACTGCCAGTGTTCGGCATATTCCTGATCGGGTATATCGGGCAGAAGGCGATTGGTTTTGACATACATACGCTCTCATCAATGTCTTTATATTTAATGTCACCATTTCTTGCGTTTGAAACCTTTTATCAAAACAAAGTGTCGATGGACTATGTGTATTTATCCATTTTTGTTGTCGGGCTTTGTCTTGTACTTATTTTATTTGTTTTTATTTTATCTCGTATTTATGGGTATTCGAATGAAACGTATTGCGCCATGATTCTGTCGTCAGCCTTTATGAACAATGGAAACTATGGCACGCCTGTTGTGCTGCTTGTCTTCGGAGCCGCAGGCTTGGATATTGCGATCGTGTTGATGGTGCTGCAGCAGCTTGTCATGAGTACAATCGGCATGTATTATGCAGCAAAGGGCGGAGAAGATGCAGGAGATGGAAAGGTCGTCTTGAAAAAAGTGCTGCGTATGCCAGTTGCTTACGGGGCGCTCATCGGTCTATTATTTCAGCTGATTGACCTTTCATTACCTAAAGAGCTGATGACGGGTATTCAGCTTGTGGGGAATGCGGCCATACCGACGATTATGCTTATTTTAGGCATGCAGCTTGCCGTGATCTCTTTTAAGCAAGTGGATTATCGCAATATTTCTTATGCTGTATTGCTGAAGCTGTTTATCTCTCCACTCATCGCATTTGGCTTTACGCTTATTTTACCGGTAGATGATATGGTGAAACAAATTATGATTTTAGTGGCAGCGATGCCGACAGCAGCAAATACCACGCTGATGGCTGTACAATTTCGAACGAAGCCTGAGTTTGTCTCAAGCACGACATTTCTCAGTACAATCTTAAGTATCGTGACATTACCAGTTTTATTATGGATTTTATCCATGCACCCTCTGGGATAGGGGATAGGCGGCAAACAAAGGGGGACATATGAATGAATGTAGATGTTCATTTCCAAGTGAGTGACGTGTTGAAAACGAAGCATTTTGCGCATGCAAAAGTGTTAGCAGGGGAAAAAGGATTGTTTCGGCAGGTCAAATGGATACATGTGTTAGAAGTTCCTGATGTAGAGGATTTATTAAATGGCGGCGAGCTTATATTAACAACAGCCGCAGGCTTCCATGATCAACCGGATGTGTTTCAAGCGTTTTTACGACAGTTGATTGATTCAGGGGCGGCCGGCTTGTGTATTGAATTTGTCCCGCTAAGATTCGAAGTGCCGGAAGAATTACTGACTTATGCAGAAGAGAGAGATTTTCCGCTTATTCTGTTTACAAAAGAAGTGAAGTTCGTCAACATCACGCAGCATCTTCATACGATGATGATCGAGCGTCAGTATCAAATGATGGCTGATTTAGAAGCACTGTCATCAAAGCTAAATGAGCTTTTGCTGACTCCGCATCCGCAGATGGATATTTTGGATCAAGTGTATCAGCATGTAAGGGGGATTCTTTTACTCCTCCCTGTTCAGGGCGAGCCGATTATTTTATGCGATTCTTCCAAACAAACGGAAGAACTGGTCATGAATTATTTGCAGTTTGCTTCCGTGCCAAAAGGATACGAAGTGACACAAAAACAAGTGCTTGCACTCAAACAAACATTTGCAGATCTTGTGCTCATTCATCAAGCAGACACGCTCTCTGAATTTGAACTGCTTGTGATGGATAAAGGAGCGAATGCTCTAGCCCAGCAAACATTAAGAGAGCTTTATACAGAAGAACTGAAAAAGACAAAAGAAAATGAATGGCTGCAAAAATGGTTTCAAGAAGAGCATACAGAACAAGAGATTATAGAGCACCTTGAAGAAACAGAAGGGGTGAAAAAGCCAACTGGCTGCGTCGTCTTGCTCTTTCAAAAGCATCATCAAATTGAAGAAATCGCAGGGAATCTTTACTTTCTTGTCTCTTGCCGCTCTATTTTTCAGCGTGCTGGTTTCCATCTGATTGCATATGAGCATCAAGAACAAACCTTGTTTATTTTACTAAACACGAGAAAGAAAGAGGACTGGAAAGAGCGTGCGGAAAAGGCTGCAAACGACATCAAACAATTGTATAATCGGGAGCAGCCCCGAGGGGCCGAGATCAATTTTGGTATCGGTCAATATTGTGAAAAATTTCAGCACATGAGAAAAAGCTTTCAAGCAGCCAAAGAATTGCTGCATTTAAAAAAAGTGATGCCTCAGCGGGTGGAAAGCCCATTTTACCAAGATCTACATATGCTCCGTCTCATGCCTATGATGAAGGAAAGCGGTCTGCTTGAATGTATGGTGAAAGAGTATTTAGAGCCCGTGATTGTATACGATAATCAAAATAGCGGGAGACTCTATCAAACGCTGAATATCTTTTTACAAACAAACGGTTCTAAAAAAGAAACCGCAAGCCAGCTTTATATTGTCAGGCAAACTCTTTATCATAGACTGGATAAACTGCATGCCTTGCTCGGTGAGGATATGATGAAGGCGCCGAAACGACAGGCGCTTGAATTTGCGATTCTTGCTCATGAATTCATGCAAGGAAATAAACGTTAGCGATTTTGCCAAGGCATTAAGAAAAGTGTCTTATGATGGTGTTCAATCAGTTGACGATCTGTCTAATGTAATCGGCCTGACCCCTTTCTTATAATGAAAGTAACGATTGGTTCTCTTTTACAGGCGTTCTAGTGCCAGTTTCATAAGCCTCACGTTTCATCCATATAATGAATGGAGCGGCAATGTGCTGCTGAACTGGTCTAAGCTTCTTTAATGATGAAAACGGATACATGGGGGCGGGAAGATGAAAATACATGAGCAGGCTCAAAATCTTCAGGCGAAAGATGATCAGTTGATTTGGCATCATATGAAAGGGACAAACAAGGAAAATGAAAGTATGGTCATTCACGAGGCAGAAGGTGCTTGGGTGACAGATATTCATGGGAATCGCTATTTAGACGGAATGTCAGGCCTTTGGTGTGTAAATGCCGGATATGGCCGGAAAGAGCTTGCAGAAGCGGCGTATAAGCAATTAAAGACAATGCCTTACTATCCGCTTACACAAAGCCACGTGCCGGCGATTCAGCTGGCTGAAAAGCTAAATGAGTGGCTTGGCGGAGATTATGTCATCTTCTTTTCTAACAGCGGTTCTGAAGCCAACGAAGCTGCATTTAAAATGGCTAAACAATACCATGCGCAAAAAGGAGAGAGTACTAGGACAAAGTTTATCTCCCGGTATCGGTCGTATCACGGCAATACAGCAGCAGCTCTTGCCGCAACCGGTCAAGCGCAGCGTAAATATAAATATGAACCATTAGGTCAAGGCTTTATTCATGTCGCACCGCCTGATATGTATCGTCATCCTGAGGATCAAGAGAGTCTGGCAAGTGCTGCGGCAATAGATCAGGCCATGACGTGGGAACTAAGTGAGACGATAGCTGGGGTCATTATGGAGCCGATCATTACGGGCGGAGGTATCCTAATGCCGCCAAAAGGGTATTTGAAGAAGGTCAAAGATATCTGTGAAGCCCATGGAGCGCTTCTCATTGTAGATGAAGTCATCTGCGGATTTGGCCGGACAGGGAAGCGGTTTGGTTTTATGCATGAGGAAGTAGAGCCGGATATTATCACCATGGCAAAAGGGATCACAAGCGGTTATTTACCACTTTCTGCAACGTGCGTGAAACGAGAAATCTATGAAGCCTATGCAGGAGAAGATACGTATGACAGGCTGCGCCATGTGAATACATTTGGCGGTCACCCTGCTTCCTGTGCGGTGGCACTTGCGAACCTAGAGATTATGGAAAACGAGCAATTAGTGGAACGGTCCGATGTGCTCGGCCGGGATATGCTTGAACGTTTGCAAGAGTTAAAAGAACACCCATTTGTCGGAGATGTCAGAGGAAAAGGGTTGCTGTTTGGCATTGAGCTTGTTCAGGATCAACAATCCAAAAAACCAGCTGAACCACATGTCGTCGGCCAATTGATTGCTGAATGTAAAAAACGCGGGCTGATCATCGGGAAAAATGGGGATACAGTGGCCGGCTATAATAACGTTGCCCAGCTTGCACCGCCGCTTAATATAACAGATGATGACGCCTCATTTATCATCAATACCTTAAAAGAAAGCATGGCACAGCTATAGCAGAGAGACTTCTCTGCTTTTTTTTATGGAATAAAAGTTTGCTTTTCATCATTTTGAGCTAGTTCTAGGAAGGTGATGTGAGATGAAAGCGGTATTGGGCACACTACGTGTATTGAAAAATAGAAGAGTTTCTATTACTGTTAGGAGAAGACTGATCCAATACACTTTTGAAGGAGACGGCTTATGAGTTTTCATGATCAACCCATTTTACCTGCTGTGCGCAATATGAAGCAATTTGAGGAATTTTTAAAAAGTCCATTTACATATGGTGTTTTACTTGATGTTCATTTAGGCCGGCTTAAGGGCATCATGAATGAGGCAAATGCTCATCACAAAAAAATGTTTGTCCATGTTGATCTCATTCACGGGATTAAACATGATGAGTATGGAACAGAATTTATTTGTCAGGAAATGAAGCCAGCAGGAATTATTTCTACTAGGTCTTCTGTCATAGTAAAAGCCAAGCAAAAAAAGGTATATGCCATTCAGCGAATGTTTTTACTGGATACAAGTGCTATGGAAAAAAGCATGGAGTTCGTTGGGAAACATCGTCCAGATTTTATTGAAGTATTGCCGGGCGTCGTGCCAGATTTAATTACAGAAGTGCGCGAGCGAGCTGGGATCCCGATATTTGCAGGCGGATTTATCCGTACAAAAGAAGATGTAGAAAGAGCGCTTGAAGCAGGGGCTACAGCTGTGACGACCTCAAATACCACCCTTTGGAAAGCGTTCCAAAAGTAAAAAGATAAAATGTGAATATTTATTGACAACGTTTTCATCCTCTGATACTATAGCACTAAGTTAATATCATGTGATGGAGAAATGGAGATCCACAACAACGCTTTACTAGGTGACAAATGACCCTAATGTAAAGTATGTTTGTTGTGGATCTTTTTCTTTATCTTTTCTACACATTCATAGGGGATGGCAACTGAACCAGAGGAGGAATTTTTCATGACACCATTTTGGGGAGAAGTCATAGGTACAATGCTGCTCATTATTTTTGGAGGCGGTGTGTGTGCGGCAGTTAATTTAAAGAAATCACTCGCATATCAATCCGGCTGGATTGTAATCGCTTTCGGATGGGGATTTGCAGTAGCCATTGCAGCATATGCAACTGGTGGAATCAGCGGAGCGCATTTAAACCCCGCACTCACAATTGGGCTTGCGCTAGAAGGAAGTTTTCCTTGGGCTGATGTTCCAATGTATATTGTTGGTCAAATGCTTGGCGCATTAATAGGGGCTACTATTGTCTTTTTACATTACTTACCGCACTGGAAAGCAACAGATGATCCAGGTGCAAAGCTAGGTGTATTTTCAACTGGTCCTGCGATTCCGCATACTTTTGCAAACGTACTTAGTGAAGTCATCGGTACATTTGTATTGGTTCTAGGAATCTTAGCGATTGGTGCAAATAAATTTGCAGACGGAGTCAATCCGCTGATTGTTGGTTTCTTAATTGTTGCAATTGGTCTTTCTTTAGGTGGAACAACTGGTTATGCAATTAACCCTGCACGTGATTTAGGTCCGAGAATCGCACATGCGATCTTGCCGATTCCAGGAAAAGGTCCATCGAATTGGAAGTATGCTTGGGTGCCAGTCGTTGGTCCAATTTTAGGCGGGGCATTTGGCGGTGTCTTCTACAATGCAGCCTTTAAAGCGAACGTCACTCCAGCCTTTTGGATTGTAAGCGTTATTTTAGTTGTGGTATTGTTAGGACTCTATGTCACTACGAAAAACCAAACAAATGCTGTAAATGAAAGTATGTAAGGGGAGGAAAACATCATGACAAAAGAAAAATATATTCTTGCATTAGATCAAGGGACAACAAGCACAAGAGCGATCTTATTTGATCAAGAAGGCAAAATTGCACATACAGCTCAGAAGGAATTTAATCAATACTTTCCGAACCCAGGCTGGGTAGAACACAATGCAAATGAAATTTGGAGCTCTGTTCTATCGGTCATTTCAACTGCTTTAATTGAATCAGGAATTGAAGCAGACCAAATCGCTGGTATCGGAATTACGAACCAGCGTGAGACAGCGGTTGTTTGGGATAAACATACAGGCGCACCTATTTACAATGCCATTGTTTGGCAGTCAAGACAAACGTCTGGCATTTGTGAAGAGTTAAAAGAACAAGGACACAATGAAACGTTTAGAAATAAAACAGGTCTTCTCATTGATGCTTATTTCTCAGGTACAAAGGTAAAATGGATCTTAGACAATGTAGAAGGTGCCCGTGAGAAAGCAGAAAATGGTGACTTACTGTTTGGCACAATTGATACTTGGCTGATTTGGAAGATGACAGGCGGTAAATCACACGTCACAGATTACTCCAATGCGTCCAGAACATTAATGTTCAACATTTACGATTTGAAATGGGATGAAGAATTACTTGATATCCTTGGCGTACCGGCTTCTATGCTTCCAGAGGTGAAACCATCTTCACACATTTATGGTGAAACAACAGACTATCACTTCTTTGGCAGAAATATTCCGATTGCAGGAGCGGCGGGAGATCAGCAGGCTGCTTTATTCGGTCAGGCTTGCTTTGAAGAAGGAATGGCGAAGAACACATATGGTACAGGATGTTTCATGTTGATGAATACAGGGGAAAAAGCCATTAAGTCGGATCATGGTTTATTAACGACGATTGCATGGGGCATTGACGGCAAAGTTGAATATGCTTTAGAAGGAAGTATTTTCGTTGCTGGCTCAGCGATTCAATGGCTGCGTGATGGACTCAGAATGTTTAAAGACTCGAAAGACAGCGAAGCTTATGCAGAGCGCGTTGAGTCAACAGATGGCGTATACGTCGTTCCGGCATTCGTTGGTCTAGGCACACCATACTGGGATAGTGATGTCAGAGGCGCTGTGTTTGGGTTAACACGCGGTACTTCTAAAGAGCACTTTGTCCGTGCAACGTTAGAATCACTTGCTTATCAAACGAAAGATGTGTTAGATGCGATGGAAAAGGATTCAAACATTTCATTAAAAACATTGCGTGTTGATGGCGGAGCTGTAAAGAATGATTTCTTAATGGGCTTCCAAAGTGATTTACTGGATGTGCCTGTAGAGCGTCCAGAAATTAATGAAACGACGGCACTCGGTGCGGCCTATCTTGCGGGAATAGCAGTTGGCTTCTGGAACGACCGTTCAGACATTGCAAAACAATGGAACCTTGACAAGCGCTTTGATCCTAAGATGGAAGAAGACAGCCGTGACTCGTTATACAGCGGGTGGAAAAAGGCTGTAAAAGCAGCTCAAGCTTTCAAATAAACCAAAAGTATGGTATACTTCAAGTAAGTTAATAGAACGGTTGGAGAACTGGAGAGACCGCAGGCACCGAAGTGTAGAAATACGCTTTGGGTGTTTGCGGTCTCTTTTTCTTTACCGTACAATATGGGAGGAACAAGAGATGACTTTTTCTAGCTTAGAAAGAGAACAAATGCTGCAGGAAATGACAATAAAACCATATGATGTGTTTATCATTGGTGGGGGTATAACAGGCGCGGGTACAGCACTTGACGCGGCTTCACGAGGAATGTGTGTCGGTCTTGCAGAAATGCAGGATTTCGCAGCAGGTACGTCTAGCCGCTCAACGAAACTAGTGCACGGTGGACTTCGTTATTTAAAGCAATTTGAAGTGAAAATGGTCGCAGAGGTCGGTAAAGAGCGTGCCATTGTATATGAAAATGGTCCTCATGTGACAACACCAGAATGGATGCTTCTTCCGATGCATAAAGGCGGCACATTCGGTAAGTTTTCAACATCCATTGGGCTTAGAGTGTATGACTTTTTAGCTGGCGTCAAGCATAGTGAACGTAGAAGCATGCTAAGTGCGAAGGAAACACTTGCAAAAGAACCGCTTGTGAAAAAGGACGGTTTAAAAGGCGGAGGCTACTATGTTGAATACCGTACAGACGATGCACGCCTTACAATCGAAGTCATGAAAGAGGCTGTGAAATTCGGAGCAGAAGCGGTCAACTATGCGAAAGTAAAAGAATTTATTTATGATAAAGGCAAAGTGGTCGGTGTTGTCATTGAAGATGTCATGACGCAGAAAACCTACGATGTATATGCGAAGAAAATCGTCAATGCGACAGGTCCGTGGGTCGATCAGCTAAGAGACAAGGATCACTCAAAAGAAGGGAAGCACTTACAGCATACAAAAGGGATTCACTTAGTATTCGACCAATCAGTCTTCCCATTAAAACAAGCGATCTACTTTGACACACCTGATAAACGGATGGTCTTTGCGATTCCAAGAGAAGGCAAAACGTACGTTGGTACAACAGATACAGTGTACAAAAAGCAGCTGGAACATCCGCGTATGACAAAAGCAGATCGTGATTATGTCATCAAAGCGATTCAATACATGTTCCCTGATCTCAATATTACAGAAAAAGATGTAGAATCTAACTGGGCTGGTCTTCGTCCACTTATTCATGAAGAGGGCAAAGACCCTTCAGAAATTTCTCGTAAGGATGAAGTGTGGACATCATCTTCAGGCTTAATCACCATTGCTGGCGGTAAATTAACAGGCTACCGCAAAATGGCTGAGCACATTGTGAATCTTGTACGTGATGGACTAAAAGAAGAAACAGGCAAAGACTTTGGACCATGTAAAACAAAGCATATGCCAATTTCAGGCGGTCATGTAGGCGGATCAAAAAATATGGCTGCCTTTGTCCAAGCGAAAACAGCAGAAGGAGCATCTGTTGGTTTAACAGAACCAGTTGCTCAAAAACTTGCCGAAAAATATGGCTCAAATGTCAGCAGTCTTTTCAAACGTGTAGAGCAGCTTCAAGGTGAAGCAGACAAACGAAACATTCCAGCGTATGTACTCGCAGAGCTTGTCTATGCAATCGAAGAAGAATTAGCTGTTACCCCTGTCGATTTCTTCTTAAGAAGAACAGGAAGTCTATTATTTAATATCAACTGGGCAAAAAAATATGCACAGCCTGTCGTTGATTATATGGCAGAGCGTTTTGGCTGGGATGAAGCAGTCAAACAGAAGCATCAAACAGAATTAGATCAACTATTCCATGAAGCAGTTGTACCGCTTGATGCTGAATAAAAGAAAAGCCGCTAAGGGCTAAAATCAAGTATATTTTAGCCCTTTGTCAACAATCTGAAGCCGATCATGTATCGGCTTTTTTTATTTGTTCATCATTTTCTTCATCTCCCAACGATATAGCATGACATAAAGGTTGATTCCATATAAAATAACAGGAGAGGTTATTTTATTGATGATAAGAGCTGGGAGGACGACCATGAGTTGGAAGACGAATTATGAGCGATGGATCAATGAGAAGCACCTGGATACTGAGCTAAGGGAATGGCTGGAGGCATATCAAGATGATCAACAAGCACTTGAAGACTGTTTCTACAAAAACCTTGAGTTCGGCACTGGAGGAATGCGCGGGGAGATTGGTGCTGGCACGAACCGAATGAATGTGTACACGGTTCGTAAAGCATCTGCAGGCCTTGCTGCGTATATTGCGAAACATGGAGAGGATGCAAAAAGAAGAGGCGTCGCCATTGCATATGATTCACGCCATAAATCGCCTGAATTTGCGATGGAAGCAGCCAAAACTCTTGCTTCACAGGGCATCCAAACATACGTATTTGACGAACTGCGTCCAACACCAGAGCTCTCCTTTGCTGTTCGAGAGCTGAATGCATCTGCTGGGATTGTCGTAACAGCAAGTCACAATCCACCAGAATATAATGGCTATAAAGTATATGGAGAAGACGGCGGACAGCTGCCACCATTTCAGGCAGATCAAGTCATTCAAGAAGTAGATGCAATAGAAAATGAACTGTCGATTTCAGTTGATTCAGAAGAAACGTTAAAACAACAAGGTCTGATCAAGATGATCGGAGCAGAAATCGATCATGCTTATATTGGAAAATTAAAAACGATCAGTGTCCACCCTGAGCTGGCAGGTGAGGTCGATGTTAAAGTCGTTTTCACACCGCTTCATGGTACTGCCAACCAGCCTGTCCGAAAAGGACTTCAAGCTTTAGGCTATCAGCATGTAACCGTTGTGCCTGAACAGGAAAGACCAGATCCGCAATTTTCAACAGTGACATCACCAAACCCAGAGGAGCATGCAGCATTTGAGTATGCCATCAAGCTTGGCGAAAAGCAGAATGCCGATATCCTCATTGCAACAGACCCAGATGCGGATAGGTTAGGTATTGCGGTCAGAGATCATGATGGAGAGTTTACCGTCTTAACAGGCAACCAAACAGGAGCCCTATTGCTCCATTATTTATTGTCTGAAAAACAAAAGCTTCGTCAGCTGCCGCCTCGTCCTGTTGTGATGAAAACGATTGTCACAAGTGAGCTCGGGCGTGCTGTTGCTTCCGCATTTGGTGCCCATACGATAGACACACTGACCGGCTTTAAGTTTATCGGAGAAAAAATCAGGCAATTCGAAGAGAGCGGAGAATACACATTTCAATTCGGATACGAAGAAAGCTATGGCTATTTAATCGGCGACTTTGCCCGAGATAAAGATGCGGTGCAAGCAGCGCTGTTAGCTGTCGAAGTTGCTGCTTTCTATAAAAAACAAGGCAAGTCCTTGTACGATGCGCTTGTTGATATTTTCAAGGAGTTTGGATTTTACCGCGAAGGGTTAAAGTCGTTAACCTTAAAAGGAAAAGAAGGAGCAGAGCAAATTTCAGCGATCCTTCATACCTTTAGAACAAATCCGCCAGCTGCTATTGCGGGTCAGCGCATCACTGTCATCGAGGATTACCAATCAAGTCAAAGACACCTCGTTTCCGAAAAGAAAGAAGAAACCATTCATCTGCCAGCATCAAACGTGCTGAAGTATTTTCTTGAGGATGGCTCGTGGTTCTGTTTAAGACCTTCCGGCACAGAGCCTAAAGTGAAATTTTATATGGCTGTCAAAGGTACATCGTTAACAGATAGCGAAGAAAAGCTGAAGCATTTGTCAGAAGAAGTGATGAAAGTCGTTTATGAAATCGTGGAAGAAACAGCTAAATAAACAAACAAGGCCATCGTGTGAATGCATGATGGCTTTTTCTCCATCAAAAGGATGAGAAAAAATCATCCTTTTAGAGAAAGAACCGGCAGAATGCTCATGATATAATGAGCGTAATGAAAAGAGAAGGCAGCAAATGCCGGGGGTAAACAGTATGGGAGAATACCAAGAGAAGGTTGAGACATTAAAAACGTTAAAAGAAATTGCTGAAAAGCTAAATGAAGGCACGGAAATGAAAGATACGCTTCATGAAGTGCTCCATATGCTGATGGATATCACAGGCTTTCACTCAGCATGGATTTATTTTATAGAAAAAGACGGCTCGTATGAACTGATGGCAGAGGTCTCCTTACCCGAAGCGCTGGCAAAGCATCAAAAAGAGCTCATGTGCCAAAACGATTGCTATTGCATCAATCGATACACAAAAGGCTCACTCCAATCAGCCACAAACATTATGAATTGTAAACGCATCGAAACGGCGATGAAAAAGCAGCTCGGGGATACTGAAGGAATTACGCATCATGCGACGGTTCCCCTCAAAGCATGTAAGCGTACGTTCGGATTATTGAATGTGGCGGCAAAAGGAAAAGTCACATTTACGCAAGAAGAATTGAACTTGCTTGAAAGCATTGCGCTTCAAATTGGTACGGCTATTCAACGGATGAAGCTTGTGCAAAACGAACATCAGCATGCTCTTTTGGAAGAAAGAAACCGGCTTGCACAGGACTTGCATGATTCCGTTAACCAAATGCTATTTTCAGTTAGTCTGACGGCGAAAGCCGCCCGTCAAATGACAAACGATCAGAATTTAGGGGAAATGATTGATTTTATTCAGCATTTGTCACAAGATGCACTGGTTGAAATGCGGTCACTCATTTGGCAGCTAAGGCCAAGAGGACTTGAAAAAGGATTCACAACAGGGATTCAAGAATATGCAAAGCTTTTAGGACTACGCTGTACATTATCGTTATCAGGCTGTATGGAGATGGATCATACCCAGCATGAAACGTTGTTTCGAGTGTGCCAGGAAGCGCTGAATAATTGTCAAAAACATGCGGAAGTAGAGGAAGTTAAGGTCCAGCTTGAACAATCAAAAGACACGTTTGAGATGAAAATCATCGACCACGGAAAAGGGTTTCAGTATGACGAGCAAATGAGCCTTCCTTCACTCGGTCTGAAAGGGATGTCTGACCGCATCAAAAGAGCTGGAGGGACATTTTGTATAGAGTCTGAGCTCGGTAAAGGAACCACTATTCAAGTAAAGGTGCCATTTTCTCAAGAAAGGAAGGGGTCGTCATGAGAGTCGTCATTGCAGATGATCATCATATTGTGAGAAAAGGACTTGTGTTTTTCCTGCAGACACAGCCTGACGTTGAAATCGTTGGTGAGGCTTCTAATGGAGAAGAAGCATTAGAAATTGTCAGACAAACGCGCCCTGACATCGTTCTCATGGATTTATCGATGCCTGTAATGAATGGCATTGAGGCAACGAAACAAATGACGCTGGAAATGCCTGATACCCGCATTGTGATCCTGACAAGCTATGCGGATAAAGATTATGTTATTCCCGCCATTCAAGCAGGGGCAAAAGCCTATCAGCTCAAGGATGTAGCGCCAGAAAAACTTCTTACGACAATGATTGACGTACAAAAGGGCACCTATCAATTAGATAGTCATATCACCAATTTTCTTGTGCAGCATTTAACTGAGCCAAAAGAGCAAAGATGGGAGTTAATGAAGGAGCTGACCAATAGAGAGCGAGATGTCTTATTCGAAATTGCAAAGGGGAAAAGCAATAAAGAAATTGCCTCATCCTTGTTCATTTCTGAAAAGACTGTCAAAACGCACGTATCTCATGTATTATCAAAACTAGAGCTGGGAGATCGTACCCAAGCGGCTCTGTATGCAGTGGATTATCAAAAAAGTCAGCCCAAAGAGCTGCTATAACAGAAGGGAATTTAGTCGTTATGCTAAAACTTTTAAGCGCACATTCAGTTCAATGAATTGAATAAAAAGAGCACAGTTGTTGGTTTATTTGACGTGCCCTTTTGCGTGATAAGAGAAGCATGTTCAGTCTAATTTCTATGTGATAAACGTTAAAAGACTTGATGAGTATATGCTCATCAAGTCTTTTTTTATTTTGAAGGTGGTGATAAACCGGCTGACTAGAGGTGAAATGATAAAAGGAGGAAATGAGCATGGACACATATGAATTAGTGAGTGATTATCGCCATGATAACGAATTGAAAGAAAGCTTTAATCAATTAGCGATCAAAGCTTTTGATTTGGATTTTAGTGACTGGTACAAAAGAGGATATTGGGATGAAAAATATATTCCTTATTCCTTTGTTCATCACGGGAAAGTGATCTCAAACGCTTCCGTTTATCTCATGTCACTAATCATTGATGGCGAAACGTATCGAGCTGTTCAAATTGGCACGGTGATGACGGATCAAGCCTACCGCAACAAGGGATTAGCGACAAAGTTAATGCAGCATATTATGGATACGTACGAACATGACTGTGATTTGATTTTTCTTTTTGCCAATGAAACTGTACTGGACTTTTATCCGAAATTCGGCTTTACCCGTTACCACGAAAGTGAATTTAGTCTCGATATCGGCAAAAGCGTCATTCAAATAAATAAGGACATGCGCTTCAAGCAGCTAACATTGGAACATGACCTGCCATTACTTGAACAGTTCGCAGAAAAACGTCAAACGGGTTCAATGAAATTAGATGCTGAGGATCATGGCAGCTTATTAATGTTCTACTTTACATTGGTTTGGCCGGATGCCATTTTCTATATTGAAGCATTGGATACGATTGTCCTGATGAATGAAGAAAATGAAACCATACATGTCTTTGATATCATTTCTCTTGAGCCACAAAATATAGAGGAAGTTGTTGCACATATTATGAATGAAACGACGAAAAAAGTGATGTTCTATTTTACACCTGATACGTCAATTGACGGCTTACATACGGTGAAGGCGCCAAATGATGAGGATGCGCTGTTTGTTTATACAAAACAAGATTGGGTCAAAGACCATTTTATGCTTCCAATTACTGCGCACTGCTAAATGTATGTAAAAAGGCTGATCATCAGCCTTTTTCTTTATGTGTACATCGGTTGTGAATAAACTTCAGAAGCAGCAGCCTCTGAAGCATGGTCAATGTACTGCAGGAGCCCATATAAACATTTTTCAACATCGGCATCGTTTCGGTTAAATTGATACGCGTGTAAGAAATGCTCAATACGTTTCGAGAGCAAGTCATCTTGCGTACGTACCATAAGAATAAGTAAATTATCCCACTGCGAGCGATGCGTATAATAAAGTGCTTTATCATAATCCGCCACATTCATTAAACCTTCTCCTTTCCCTTGAGAAGTCCTCATTAGTTTGCTCGGAACATATCGACATTTTCAGGGGAAAAGTTGGTGTCCGCATCAATCGTGTACCGGGAATTATAGGCTGAATAAATGCTTCATGTATGAAAATGGATCGATCAGCAAAACATAAACAAAATATACATGAAAGTGAGATCAATGATATCATGCAGCCGAAATGGTGGGTGCCGTTTGTAGCGGGAATGGTTTTGTTTGGCAGTTTCATGATCCATCCTGCAACAAATGCAGCGATGCAGCCTGTTGAAAATTGGGAAAGACTTGCGTATACAGCGCTGCAAGAGGAATATGAAGGCGCCGCTTTAAACGATTATCAATATATCGGGCGTACACAAGTAAATGAAGATCAGACAAAAGATGTCTTTCGCGTCACCGTGAAGGAAGGCTCAACGCTTTTTGCTGCGCATGCAGAAATCTATTTTCACCCGGTCAACGGTCATTTGATTAGTATTAACGTATTCCGGCTATAAAAAAAGCACCTCTATTAAAGAGGTGCTCCAGCGTGGAGACAAACCATTGCATTGTCCTGTGTGCTGGTGCTCACATCATAAATGCGTGCCAATACTCGTCCTTCCTAGGGCTGCAAAGGTTTTCTATTCCGCTGAAAAGAAGACAAAGGGGCTAAAATCAAGATCATTTTAGCCCTTTGTCAACATTCTTAAGCCATTATTTCATGCTTCCTTGCAGGTATGAGCGGATATCTACGCCAAGTGAATCGGCTAATCGTTGTCCATAATCTTCATCTGCACGATAGAAGTTGCAGATCGCAAGTAATTTTGTTTTGTCATTTACGTCTTTCAGGTCAGCTGTTAGGTTTTTGATCAATGCTTGTTTCTCTTCTTCTGAGTAGCTTCGATATTTTTCCCCAGCTTGTTTGAAGTCGTTTGGTTTTTCAATTTTTTGTCTCACCATTCGATCACCGTGAAGAACTTGTTCGCTTTCTTTGTAGTGAGGGTTTTCTTTTGGCTGATCATCGTAACGGTTTGGTTCATAGTTAATATGACCGCTTGGACGAGTCGTTGTCATAAAGCCATCCTGCTGATTATTGTGTACAGGTGCATAAGGACAGTTCACCGGAATACGCATATAGTTGGCACCAAGACGATGACGCTGCGTATCTGGATATGAGAACAGACGGCCTTGAAGCAGTTTATCTTCAGATGCTTCAATTCCTGGAACAAGTGCACTTGGTGTGAAAGCAGATTGCTCTGTTTCAGCAAAGAAGTTCTCAGGATTGCGGTTCAGTGTCATGCGTCCTACTTTTTGAAGCGGGTAATCTTCTTCGCTCCATGTCTTTGTAGGATCACAAGGATCATAATCAAGATCATCATAATCGCTCAGCGGCATCAACTGCACATATAAGTCCCATGCCGGGTAGTTGCCATTTTCAATGCGGTCATATAAGTCTCTTGTCGCATGCTGGAAATCATTTGCTTGGATTTCTGCTGCTTCTTCCATTGATAAATTGCGAATACCTTCTGAAGGTCTCCAGTGATATTTCACATATTTTGTTTCTCCATATTTGTTGACCCATCTAAATGTATGCACACCAGAACCGCGCATTTCAGCATAGCTCGCAGGAATTCCTTCATCAGAGAAGAGCCATGTGAGCATATGAGTGGATTCAGGTGTTAAGGTCATAAAATCCCAATAACGGTCAGGATCTTGAATATTGGTTACAGGATCTGGCTTGAGAGAGTGAACCATATCAGGGAATTTCAATGCATCACGTATAAAGAAGATCGGCAAGTTGTTACCAACTAGATCATAGTTGCCTTCTTCTGTGTAAAATTTGACAGCAAAGCCGCGCGGATCACGCAATGTTTCAGGTGAACCTTTAGGATGAATAACGGTTGAGAAGCGAACAAAAACATCTGTCTGTTTTCCTTCTTCACTTAAGAAAGCAGCTTTTGTATGTTTCTCCATGCTATTTTCAACTTCAAACACACCATAAGCGCCGGCGCCTCTTGCATGAACGACACGCTCTGGAATACGTTCACGATCGAAGTGTGCAAGTTTTTCAATCAAATGGTAATCATCAAGAAATGTAGGTCCGCGGTGACCAGCTGTTCTTGAGTTTTGGTTATCGCCAACAGGTACGCCTTGGTTCGTTGTCAAATTTTTATGATTTGAATTTGTCATTCTTTTTCTCCTCCTGTAAACAAAAAAATGGTTTCTAGCAATCTATATACCCTAATTATATTGAATCAAACATGATAGTCAATATCTATTTATAATAATTTTAAATTAATTATTATTACAAGGAGGTAAAGAAAAAGACGAAAGAATAGAATTCTTTCGCCTAAAGGAGGAGCTCTCTAAGAGCATCTTTGTTTTGAGTTAAATCTTTTAATGTGTATTGGTCAAGTACGCGCAAGTAAGCAGTAAGTGCTTCATGAAGTACATGCTTTAATGAACAAATCGGGGAGATGATACAGTTGTTTTTGCTTGGATCAAAGCATTCAACCATGACTAAATCATCCTCTGTATAACGGACAACCTCTCCAATGTTAATGCTTTCTGGGCTTTTCCCAAGCCTAATCCCGCCATTTCGCCCACGTATTGTTTCTACATACCCGCGTTTTCCAAGATGGTAAATCACCTTTGTCAGATGATTTTTAGAGATGCCATAAACATCGGCGATCTGCTGAATATTTGACAGTTCATTGTTCTCTCTTGATGCTAAATAAATGAGTACTCTTAATGAGAAATCTGTATAATTCGTTAGTTTCATTTTGACGACCTCTAAACCTGATAGAGTTTTGTATCATCGTAACACACTTTAGACAAAAACTGTTCGAGAAAGTGTTAAATGTGACAACATTTAAAACATGTATTATAAATATTGCTTTTATAAGCTGTCATCCATTACGATAAAGATGTATTTAAAATACATCTTTTGAAAGAAGGAATAACGATGTTATCTAAAGATCAAATGAATGCCATTAAACAATCAGCCCCTTTATTAAAAGCCGAGGGAACCAAACTTGTGACTGTTTTTTATCAAAATATGATTCGTCAGCATCCAGAGCTACTCAATCAATTTAATAAAACAAACCTTATGAACGGAAGTCAGCCAGAGGCGCTTGCTGCAACACTATACCAAGCTGCACTGCATATCGATCGATTAGAAGAATTACTTCCTGCGGTCAAACAGATTGCCCATAAGCATGTCAGTGTGATGGTCAAAGAAGAGCAATATCCAATCGTCGGATATCACCTAATTGAAGCGATGAAAGAAGTGTTTGGTTTAACTGAAAAAGATGACACACTTTTAGCTTGGAAGGCAGCATATGACATCATTGCGAATATCTTTATTACGATTGAAGCAGAAATGATGGAGAAGAATGTAAAAAAAACAGGCGGATGGTCAGATGTGAAACCGTTTGTGATTAAGAAAAAAGTGCAGGAATCTCCAGCACTGATCTCTTTTTATTTAGTACCAGAAGATGAGTCAGAGCTGCCAATGTTTGAAGCCGGCCAATACATTACGGTTCAGGCAGATATGCCGGGTGAGGCTTATATGTGCAGCAGACAATACAGCTTATCAGATCAGCATCATCCATCTTATTACCGCATCACAGTGAAGCGCGATGGTCATGTGTCTACATTTTTGCATGATGAAATGGAAGAAGGAGACGTTCTTCAAGTGAGTATGCCGCAGGGAATGTTCTGCTTGCAAGAAGACACAAAAGAGCCTGTTTATTTCATTAGTGCGGGTTCTGGCATCACACCAATGATCGGTTTATTGAAAACAGCAGCGCAAAACAGCCAGCCATTTACAATGATTCATGCAGATCGATTAGAGGATGTCACCGCTTTTGAACATGAATTTGAAAGTGTTCTAGCTTCAGCTCCGCATGGTCGCATCCTCTTATGTAATGAACAATTTGCGCAGTCTGGTAAAGGTGAGCTTGTTGAAAAGGCAGCTTCCCGCATTGACCGTCCATTCCTTCAATCAGTGGTTGGAGAAGGGAAGGGGCAATTTTATCTTTGTGGTTCCCCGGTGTTTACACAAGAGATGATTTATATACTAAAAGAGCTGGGAATTCCAGAACAGAATATACATTTCGAGTCATTCGGGGGGCAGTCCACAAAAGAAATGGAAGTCGTCTAAACGAATGGCGGAACATCATGTTTTTTTAGATGCGCTCATATAGTAGGGATAAGTCCGATGAGGAGGGATGGTTTCCTTGAGCGTATCAGAAAAACGTCTTTTACAAAGAGCCATTGATGAAATTACAGAAATTGCAGAAGGATTTGGTCTAGATTTTTATCCGATGAGGTATGAAATCTGTCCCGCGGAAATTATTTATACGTTCGGTGCATACGGAATGCCAACACGATTCAGTCACTGGAGCTTCGGGAAACAATTTCATAAAATGAAGCTTCATTATGATTTAGGATTAAGCAAAATTTATGAGCTGGTCATCAATTCAAATCCTTGCTACGCCTTTCTACTTGATAACAACACGCTTGTTCAAAATAAATTAATTGTGGCTCATGTACTGGCTCACTGTGACTTCTTCAAAAATAATTGTCGTTTTCAAAACACAAAACGAGACATGGTAGAAAGTATGTCAGCAGCGGCAGAGCGGATCAAGGAATATGAGCACCTTCATGGAACAAAAGAAGTTGAATCCTTTTTAGACGCCGTATTGGCCCTTCAGGAGCATATTGATCCGTCTCTTGTACGTTCAAAACTAAGCTGGAATATCGGCGATGAAGAAGAATATGAAGATGACAAACCAAAGCGTCAGACGCCGTATGATGATTTGTGGGGAATGGATGAGCCGAAAATACGTGAGAAAAAGAAAATCGCCAAGCCATTTCCGCCAAAGCCGGAAAAAGATATTTTACTCTTTATTGAGGCGCACTCCCGGGAGCTAGAGCCGTGGCAGCGTGACGTCCTCACGATGCTGAGGGAGGAAATGCTCTATTTTTGGCCGCAGCTAGAAACAAAGATTATGAATGAAGGCTGGGCATCGTATTGGCATCAGCGGATTATGCGAGAGCTTGATTTGGATTCAAGTGAATCGATTGAGTTTGCCAAATTAAATGCTGGCGTGGTGCAGCCGTCAAAAACGGGCATCAATCCTTACTATTTAGGTTTGAAGATTTTTGAAGATATCGAAGAGCGCTATGACAACCCATGTGAAGAATTAAAAAAGGCAGGGGTGACAGAAGGATCAGGCCGCAGCAAAATGTTTGAAGTCAGGGAGATTGAATCAGATATTTCCTTCATTCGAAATTACTTAACAAAAGACCTTGTGATGAGAGAAGATTTGTACTTGTTTCAAAAACAAGGGAGAGATTATAAAGTCATCGATAAAGAATGGAAGGCTGTTCGTGATCAGCTAGTCAGCATGAGGGTCAATGGCGGTTTTCCTTATTTGACCGTGATGGATGGCGACTATTTAAAAAACAATGAACTCTATATTAAACATTGGTATGAGGGCATTGAACTAGATTTGAAATACTTAGAAAAAGTACTCCCTTATTTGCATCAGCTATGGGGAAGAAGTGTGCATATCGAATCCATTCTTGAAGGAAAAGAAGTCATGTTTTCGTATGATGGAAAAGGAGTTCATAGAAAATATCTCGCATAAAAAAATCAAAAAAAGATGTCTCTGAGCAGACATCTTTTTTTGCCGATTTTATTGGTTTTTCAGCAGTTTGAAAATGTGTTTTGCTTGATCGGTGTTTTCCATCAGACCTTTTAGCTTTTGGCTTGTTGGGCCATACGCAAAGAATGGCACTTCATCACCCGTATGACCTGATGTGGTCCAGCCTGTATGAGATCTCACGTTGATCACTTCTTCAATCGCATCATCAATTTTAACAGCATCCTTTGTTTCAGCAGCCTTTTGAATGGAGGCCATTTCTTCTTTTGTGAAATCAAGATCGATATATTGTTTAAGCGCTGATTCAACAGTCATGCCACTGACGATTTTGTTTGCGATAAAATCAGGGGTCTTTTTCGCTGCTTTTACCGGTTTATAATCCCAGCTGCCCGAGCCGTCTGCCCCAAAGGAGAGTCCGCCAGTTGAATGATCGGCAGTGGTGATGACTAACGTATTTTTATCCTTTTTTGCAAAACGAATCGCTTCTTCAAATGCTTTTTCAAAATCCTTCATTTCACTCATGGCACTCACAATATCATGATCATGGCCTGCCCAGTCAATTTGGCTGCCTTCAACCATAAGGAAAAAACCATTTTTGTTTTTAGACAGCTGTTTAATGGCTGAGGACGTCATGTCTTGCAGGGAAGGGGTCTTTTTATCACGATCAATCGCTTTATCAAGACCGCCATCTGCAAAAATGCCTAACACCTTTTGATTTTTGTTTTTTTGTAAGGCCTCTTTATTGGTGACATAATCATAGCCAGCTTGCTTAAATTCCTTCGTTAAATCACGATCCTTTCGGACAAAATCGACGAGACCTCCGCCAAGCATGACATCGACTGTATGCTGTTTACCGATTTTTTCATCGAAGAAATCATCAGCGATGGATGCTGTGTTTTTTCTCGATACATCGTGAGCCGCATACGCAGCAGGAGTGGCATTTGTTAATTCAGAGGTCACGACAAGTCCCGTAGATTTTCCCTTCCGTTTTGCTTCTTCTAGAACTGTTTTTAATTTTTTGCCCTTTTTATTTACACTTATTGCATTGTTGTAAGTCTTTTTACCAGTTGCCATAGCTGTACCAGCTGCGGCAGAATCAGTGATATTGCTTTTCGAATCATTAGGGTATGTTTTGTGCATGCCAGTGAGGTAAGGGTCAAACGCTGTTTGTTTTGAAAGGTCTCCGTTGTGCTTAAATGAACGGTACGTTGAAAGATACGGTGTTCCCATGCCATCCCCGATCAGCACGATCACATTTTGCACGTCATTTTTGGGCTTCTTTTTAGCCTCTGCTTTGTCCGCTTGTCCAAATTCAATTCCTGAAAAAATGCCAATCGATAGCACAGATGCTGCCGCCACTGCAGCGATTTTCGTTTTCGAGCTTTTCAACACACTCATTCATTTTGCCTCCTCATTGTTTATGTATCGCTCTTACGTTTACAATGGTAGAGCAGAATTGTGGATTCCCATTTACAGGATCGTAAAAATCCCTTTAAAATTGTAAAGGTCCACTTTACATAGAATGAGCCAAAAAGAGAAATGAATGTATCATTTATCCATGACAAGATGCATTTATTTTGTCATGATTGTGTAATGAAAATGAAATATAAAGAACCCTAAAAAAAAATAAATTTTGCCGAATTAATAAGCATAATGTCGTAGGAAGTCAAGACTATTTCTTCTGGTATTTGATCCTTATAATAGTAAGTAGATAAAAATTCGGATCACGATAGATACATACAGGAGGAACAAATGAAAAAACAATTGATCACAGCTGCAAGTGCAGTTCTACTTGGGACGACATTATTTGCCGGAGCTGCCTCAGCACAATCAGTAAAAGTTCAAAAAGGTGACTCTCTTTCTGTTCTAGCGAAAAAATATAAGACAAGCGTGAGCAAGATTAAATCAGACAATAAGCTGAAATCTAACACGATATATGTTGGACAAACGTTAAAAGTAAATGGTACTGCCGCAAAAAAAACAACGAAAACATCAAAAACAACAACAAAAGTAAAAGCGGCGTCAGCGACAGCCACTCATAAAGTTGTGAAAGGTGATACATTATCGAAAATCGGCAAAAAGTACGGCATGACTGTAAAAGAGCTGAAATCGTTAAATAAACTCAAAACAAACCTGATCAAAATTGGTCAAAAGCTAAAGGTCAAAAAGACGTCTAAAAAAGTAAAGACAACACCTGTTAAAGAAAAAACAGTTTCTGTTTCTTCTTTAAACGCGTCTAAGCTTGTTGCGGATGCTAAAGCGTACAATGGCACACCATATAGATGGGGTGGAACGACACCAAAGGGCTTTGATTGCAGTGGATTTATGTGGTATATCATTAACAAGCAAAAAAAGATTTCAAGACAAACAACTGAAGGTTTCTGGGGATCAATGAAAAGCGTATCTTCTCCAAAGGTTGGCGATTTTGTGTTCTTTACAACATATAAATCGGGTCCATCTCACATGGGTGTCTACATTGGGAACAACAAGTTTATTCATGCTGCTTCCGATGGTGTGACGATCAGTGATATGAATTCAAGCTACTGGAAGCCGATTTACCTTGGAGCGAAAACATTTGTGAACTAATTTATTTTAAAAGACTGCTTATGAAGCAGTCTTTTTTATTTGCGCTGTAGAATGAAGAAAATAAATCGATAGAAAAAGCCCGTGTTACTTGGCATTAGTCAAGTAACACGGGCTTTTCATTTTGAGAGCGGCTTAAAAGCCTAATTGAAGATCGACATCGATCGATACGATGGCATAGACACATAAAATGACAAAGATATTCAGTACGACACCGAGGAACCCAGGGCCCGTACGGCCTTTTTTAATGAACAGTTCAATTATGCCAAATGGAACTGCGGCCATTGCAAAAGGGAGCATCTGAAAAGAATAAAATGTCACATTACTGATAATGGCGAGGTTCAGCATGAGCAGGGATAATATCGCTGTACCGACAGAAATCCAGCCAAATACATTATGCTCTTTAAAAATTCTTACCAATTCCATAATTCCACCTCGCTCACTTTTGCCGTTTTAATGCGTTTTGTCTTCACAAATTTCTCGATTTCTTTCGAAGGACCTGTGATTACAGAGCCATAAATCGTGACACCATTTTGGTTGATATAGCGTATTCGGTTTGACAGATCCAATTCAGGTCTGCCAGAGATCGTTTTTGCCCAGGTTGGGTGCTGATTGACATAAGCAAGGGCATCTTTAAATTGATCTACCTCTGTTTTTGATGTGTGCTGAAGCTCTTTTAAGAATTCAGAGTCTCTCCCAGGAAAGCCAATTGGCCGCTGATTCCCGCTTAATGAATCCTCTGTTTTAATCGCATTCCAGAGCACTTTCATATCATATTTTTTAGCAAAGGAATAAACGTCCTTTGGTATATACGCTTTGTCATAGGAGACATACACTTCACTGACTGTTCCTTCAGGAAGCTTGTCTAAAGTAGTGAGTGTTTGTTTTTTTGATGCATCTGCCTGAGTAGAAGGATGGGTAAAGAAATCCTCTGTCTCGCGTGCGCTGTCACCATAATATGAGATCGTAGGCTGCTTTAATTTATCGAAGAACATCTCGATTTGCTCACTGCCAATGGCTTCTGTTTTATTGCCAATTTGTTTTTGCAGCTTCAGTTCTGTGTTCATTCCAAAAAGCTTGACTTGGCCTTTTAAATCTTTCATTTCAATTGCCACGTTTGGTTTCGTCAAAGCGACTGTTACAGCGGCTGTTTCCATGAAATGATTCCCTTTGCTCTCTGCTCCGCCAACGCCGTAATATAGATAACTTCCTAATGTACAAAGCGGTAAAATAATAAGTGTAGAGATGACAGCAAGTACAGAAATACGTAAATAAGACTTTCTTTTTCCGTATTGCAAGATGGCTTTTTGCTTTTCAGGACTGATGGAAAAATCGGTCCAATCCGAGTCGTTCAGTTCCTGACTTAAGCGTTTTTCGTTTTCTTCAAGCTCTTCTTCAAACGCCATCATTTCTTCCTCGTTCATCTCACCATTATTATATTGTTCCCATCGCTTGTTAAACTCTTCATTCATCATTAACACCTCTGTTATATAGTGCTTTTAGGCGCTGCCTTGCACGAAATAAAACACTTTTAAAATTTGCTTCAGTAATATTCATGACCTTGGATGCTTCCTTGTAATTCAGTTCTTTTAAATAATACAATGTCAACGCTTCCTTGTAGTTATCTGGAAGCTGTTCCAAATACATGTTGAGGACTTCTTTTATTTCAACCTGTTCAGCAGGGCTTTGTACAGACGTTTGTAAAAGGCCGCCAATAAGATCATCCGATATGGTCACTTCTTTTTTATGTTTCCTGACATAATCAATAAAAGCATTTCGTGCCACCTGAAATAACCAAGGTTTCACTTTGCTATGGTCGTAGGAATGAATATGTATATAAGCACGCATAAAGGTTTCCTGCAATAAGTCTTCTGCCAAATGTTTGTCTTTTGTCATGGAGAGCAGAAACCTGTAAACATCGTTCATATACATTTGATAAATTTCATCGATCGTCACTGATTTTTCTCCCCTCTATGTTATAAACGCATAAGAAAGGCATAAAGTTGCACGAAACTTCTCAATACCGTACAATACTCATCTCTTTCGCCGAATCAAAATCATTTCTCCTTATCATAGCGAAATTTGCGCCATTTATAAAGCATTTTCAATAGAACAAATCAGGAAAAAACCTTAAAAAACGACAAAATTGGACACAATTCTTCTTCTATTCTCTCCTAAAACCATAGACCTGAATACAGAAAGAACGATGATTCTGAACGAAAAATGATGTGATGGTTTGATTGTTTCAAAAAAATTAGTACCAGGTAATAAAAAATTTGTTATAATAGAAACAAATCCTTCATTTTTCAAACAAAGGAAGTGCACTATGTATAAATTTTCAGGCTATACCATTAAAGTATTATTTACTCTCCGAGGCGGAATCAAAGTATATCAAAAAGAGAATCTGCCAACGGATCGGGGATTTGTCATTGCATGTACACATGAGGGTTTTGTGGATGTTCTTGCATTAGGCGCAGGGATTCTTCCGTTTGAGATCCACTACATGGCGAAAAAAGAATTGTTTGCAAACAAATGGATCGGTGGATTTTTAAAGAAGATTCATGCCTTTCCAGTTGATCGAGAGAATCCTGGGCCAAGCAGTATTAAAACGCCCATTAAATTATTAAAAGAGGGAAAGATCGTTGGGATTTTTCCAAGCGGAACACGTACAACAGAGGATGTACCTTTAAAAAGAGGTGCGGTTACCATTGCGCAGCTCGGTAAAGCGCCAATCGTTCCAGCAGCGTACAAAGGGCCGTCCAATGCGAAAAGTCTTTTCAAAAAGGGGAAAATGCGCTTAATTATTGGTGAACCGATTGAGCAGTCAGAATTTGAGCATCTGCCGCCAAAAGAACGATTAGGTGCCATGACTGAAGTATTAAACACGAGAATTAAAGAACTTGAAGCTCAATTAATGGAAAAAGGATAAGAAAAACGACCGCTTGCTTTGGCAAGGGTCGTTTTTTTTCTTAAGAAGCGCCTTCTTCAGCGGCTTCTGCTAATTGTTCATTTAACTTTTTGACTTCGATATATACCACATGGTGTCCATCGACTTCATTAATGATAAATTCATAGCCTTGTTCACGAATGGTGTCATTTTTCTCAACTTCATATTTCTGAGTAAGGAACCAGCCGCCGATCGTATCGACTTCTTCGTTATCAAGCTGCGTACCTAAGAGCAGGTTGACTTGATCAACTAGGACCTTTCCATCAAAGATGTAATGGTCTTCTCCAAGTTTACGCACTTCGTTGATTTCATCCATATCGAATTCATCACGAATTTCACCGACGATTTCTTCAAGGATGTCTTCTACAGTCACAAGACCAGCTGTACCGCCGTATTCATCTGATAAAATCGCCATGTGTACACGTTCGCGCTGCATTTTGAGCAATAGATCATGTACAGGAACGGTTTCAATTACATGAATAATTGGATTGACAAACTTTTCGATTGTATCACTTGTAGAACACTCACCGCTAATGCAGGCAGTGAGAACCTCTTTAATGTTCAGAACACCAATCATATTATCTTTATCGCCATCTTCAATTGGATAACGTGTATATTTCTCTACCTTAGTCACCTTCAGCATTTCTTCAATGGTAATATCATGAGGGAAGCTGACAACTTCGGTACGAGGAATCATAATTTCTTTCGCCAGACGGTCATCAAATTCAAAAATTTTATTTACATATTTGAATTCAGACTGGTTAATTTCGCCGCTTTTATAGCTCTCTGATAAAATAATCCGCAATTCTTCTTCAGAGTGCGCCATGTCATGCTCAGAAACTTGCTGAAGACCGAACGCTTTTGTTAACAAACGAGCAGATCCATTTAATACCCAGATAAACGGGAACATCACTTTGTAAAAAATCATGAGCGGTCTAGCAAAAAGAAGAGATACTTGCTCTGCCTTTTGAATGGCGAGTGTTTTTGGTGCAAGTTCTCCAACCACAACGTGTAAAAACGTCATAATACTAAACGCAATAATAAAAGTGACAATAGAACTAGCTGATTGAGGAATGGACAGCTCTACAAATAGTGGAGCAAGCATGTGCGCAATTGTTTCTTCCCCTAACCAACCAATACCAAGGGCGGTAATGGTAATACCGAGCTGACAGGCTGACAGATACTCATCAAGGTGAGTCGTGACATGCTTGACAGCAACTGCTGTTTTATTACCTTCTGCGATTAACTGATCAATTCTTGAGCTTCTTAAGCGAATGATCGCAAACTCTGATGCAACGAAAAATGCGGTTAAAGCTATAAGCAAAGCAACTATAAGTAAATTAACTATGTCCAATTAAGGCCTTCGTTCTGACTTTGAGAACGAAGGTAACACCTCCTGTTTAGTAAAAATTTTAACTTAACAGCAGTAAAAATGATTGGACAGCCGTCATCTTTTCAGGTGTAAGCTGTTCTTTTAATTTTTCACGTTGTTCTGGTTGAAGCTGCTTACAACGTACTAAAATGCGGTTCATATATTCGTTCATCCGATCGATATCAGAGGTTAAATGGACAAGTTCATCAGGATCTTCCTTTTGAGAAGGGAATTGTTCATCTAATCTGGATTTGATGTCAGAAAGAGCCAATCTCTGCTGTTTGCAAAGAACGATTAATTGTAATCGTTTTAAAGCATGTTCATCGTAATAACGATAATTTGAGCAAGATCTAACAGGCGCAAGCAACCCTAGATTTGTATAATAATCTACAGTACGTTTCGTCACCTGTGCAATCTGTGCTAGTTCACCAATACGATACTTTTTCTCAGCCCCATCTGAACATCTCCTCCTAACCGTCACGTTATAGTTTATGAAAATAGTTTAATATAATTCTAGTCTTAAATACAAGTTAATTGTTCATATTTCTTGCCGATATGAAGAGGAGAGAGGGATTTCTCAGTCTAAATGGTCCTGTCAAATTTCACATAGTGATACAGGAATTTTCAGATTATTTATGGTAAGATAAAATGAAGACCGTTTCATATATATGTAGAGAAGCGGATTTATACGTGAACCGGAGGTGGTTAAGTGGGGCCCTCAATATAGTCTTATTTAATCAGTTAACCGTTTTGCAAAACATAACATCATCAATCAGGAGGTGACTCCTTGTTCTTCTGAGAAAGAGCAAGGTTAAATGGACGATATTGTTAATCTGAGTATAGTCGGTGTTTTGATTGCTTTAACAGCTTTCTTTGTTGCATCTGAATTTGCCATAGTAAAGGTGAGAAGCTCAAGAATTGATCAGCTTGTTGCCGAAGGGTCCAAAAAGGCCATCGTGGCGAAAAAGGTGACATCAAGGCTGGATGAATATTTGTCAGCCTGTCAGCTCGGTATTACAGTGACATCCCTTGGTTTAGGGTGGATTGGTAAGCCAGCTGTAAAAGAACTTTTGGTTCGAGGTTTCGGTTTGACAAACATTCCTGATTCAGCAATCAGCCTGATCTCAGCAACACTTGCGTTCTCTATTATTACCTTTTTGCATGTAGTCGTCGGTGAGCTTGCACCAAAAACACTGGCGATTCAAAAGGCGGAAAAAATGACGCTCTGGCTGTCAGGCCCGCTGCATGCATTTTATATCCTAATGTTCCCTTTCATTTATGTGTTAAACGGGTCAGCTCGGGTTCTAACCAAAATGATGGGCATCGATATGGGGTCTGAAAAAGAACATTCCCATTCTGAGGAAGAATTAAAGATTTTATTATCTGAGAGCTTAAAAAATGGGGAAATCAACCCATCAGAATATAATTATATGAACAAAATTTTCGACTTTGATAATCGAATTGCCAGAGAGATCATGGTCCCGCGGAGAGAAATTTGTGCCATTCCAGAAGATATACCGCTAGATGAGATCCTCTCCATCATGACGCAGGAGAAGTATACACGCTTTCCTGTGTTTTCAGGCGATAAAGACCATGTCATCGGCATGCTGAACAAAAAGCAGCTCTTTGCAGATCTTGTGTATCAAGTAGAAAAGGATCAATTGAAGATTCAAGATTATATATATCCAGTGATTGAGGTCATTGACACGATTCCTATTCAGGAGCTTCTCGTCAAAATGCAGCGCGATCGAATGCATATGGCGATTTTAACCGACGAATATGGCGGAACGTCTGGACTTGTCACAACAGAAGATATATTAGAAGAGATTGTTGGCGATATTCGAGATGAGTTCGATGAAGATGAGCAGCCGGTTATTCAAAAAAGAGCCGATCATCATTATGTTTTAGATGGCAAAGTCAGATTAGATGAAATTCAAGATTTGATCGGAATGTCATATCATGATGAAGAAATTGATACAATAGGCGGGTTAATCTTAAATGAGAATATTGATATCCGAGAAGGACAATCCATTTATCTTGATGATATTCGGATGAAGGTCTTGGAGATGGATGGACGCTATGTGAAAAAGATCGACCTGAAGAAAGGCGTCACCTCATCAGAAAAAGGAAATGCACGCATAGGGCGTGATATAAAAGAGCCGCTGTTAGTAAACGAAATGACCTTGAGCGAAAAATAAGCTCAAGGTTTTTTTGGGTATTTAGTCTCTTTTTACGAATGCTTGTTCGGGTTATAATGAGAACAAACGTTCGATATAAGGGGGATGAACATGCTTTGGTATGAAACAGCAAGTATCACGGAGAAAAAAAACTCAATGAAACGAATTGAGTTTCATTTGAAGAACTTCAAAAATTACCAGGCGGCGATTTTAAATATCGAAAGACAGCTTGAAAAAAGAAGTACGCATCATTTGGATCACACGACACGGAAGAAGTTAGAAGAGCAAAAAAATCAGTATGAACTTATCGTTGCGTGTATTGAAACAGCACTAAAAGAGTTGGATGAGATAGAGAAGCAGCTCATCGATTACAAATACTTTCGTGATTGGCGTATGGCCAAGTGTGCGATGGAAATCGGCTACAGTGAAAAAACCCTCTTTTTAATGAAGCGCCAGCTTATGGATCAACTGCTCATCAGCTTAGCCGCTATTACCAATATTTAAAAAAGGTGTTGTCCTATTTGATAGAACGCAGAAAAGAGACAGAAAGACCCGATGATTGTCATCAATAAGTAGACAGCAAGTTTTCCGATTTGCCGCTGCTCTAGCATGGTTGCAGACTCTACACTAAATGTAGAGAATGTTGTAAAGCCACCGAAAAAACCTGTTCCAATGATCACAAGCAGCGGATGATTGGCAGTCATGGCACCTGTCAGTATACCTAAACCGGCAGCACCTAATAAGTTGATGAGAATAATACTGTACGGGAAACGAGCATGAGACTTAGATTTCTGTATCGTTTGGCTAATGAAAAAACGAAGGGCGCTGCCAATCCCGCCGGCAATAGCTGTATATAAAACGATCATTTAACTGCCTCCTCTCTGCTGCTTATTTTGATGAAAGAGCCGCTGAGCTAACATTAGTCCACATAAGGCAGCGGCTACTCCGACAATGACTGAGAGCAGGGTGTAGATCACACTTGAAGTGAACTGCCCAGTCTGTAATAAAAGAATCGTTTCTTTTGAAAAAGTGGACATTGTCGTAAAACCTCCGCAAAATCCTGTTCCGATCAAAGCGGCAAGATATTTTTTTCTCTTATGGAACATAAAATATCCTGTTGAAAAACCAAGAAGCAGACTGCCTGTCACGTTTTCAATTAGCGTTGCATAGGGGAATGTTTGGCTGACAACAGATTGGCTTAGTTCATATCTGCAAAGTGTCCCAATCAGTCCGCCAATAAATACGGCAAGATATGCTTTCATTTACATCATTTCTCCTTTAGAAAAAATGGCGGGTGATCCGTCACGACACCATCAACGGGATATTTTTTGATCCGATCAGCTGTTTTTTGATCTTTCACAGTCCATATAAACACATCCATCCCGAATGCGTGGATGCGGTCTATCCACCATCTATTGATCATCGTTTTCTTCAAATTAAGACAATTTGCAAACGTGCTGTATGCCGTTAACTTTCTTTTCGTCAGTTTAAATGCATTAGGCTTTATAATCAAAGCTGTTCGAAGAGAAGGGGCGAATGCTTTGATTCTTTGCAGTGCATGATCATCAAAAGATTGAATCATGATGTGACGAGAATAGGCAAAACGATTGATGATGTCGGCAACTGCCTTTTCAATTCCTATCTGTCGTTTTGGATGTTTGATCTCGATCAATATCCCAATCCGCTGGCTGTATCTTTCAAGAATTTCTTGTAATGTTGGAATTCGTTCATTCGTGTACTGTTGGTCAAACCAGCTTCCTGCGTCCAGTTTTTTCAGCTGATCAAGTGTATAGCTTTTGACGAAGCCGTTTCCGTTCGTCGTTCGGTCAACTGTATCATCATGGATCACGACGACGTGCTGGTCCATTGTGAGCTGTACATCTAATTCAATATAATCTGCACCCTGCTGAACAGCTAAATCAAACGCAGCGATTGTATTTTCTGGGGCAGCGCTTGATGACCCTCTATGCGCGATAATATACATATGCTCCAGCTCCCTGACGTAAGTTCTGGTCTTATCATATCAAATGCTTTCCCGTTTTTCCTTCTTTACTATATGGAGGGAAGAAGAGCAGTATGTAAGGATGAACGGCATGTGCCGAGAAAGTATGAGGTTTCAAATATGAAAAGTTACAGGAATATACCAAGCCATGATTGAGTAAATCTGAAGTACATCAATTTTTTCCAAATCGTCAGCGTTCGCCAAAATATTAGTGCTTTCGTCATGTTGACTGAAAATTCTGATGTTTTATAATGATGAAAAGGAGGCGAGATGATTGGGTAAAGGGAGAATTAGAGTGGAAGAACGTATTAAGGTCGAAACGGATGCTGAAATGTTTAAAGCGACTCTCCTTGATCAGGCTCAGAAGAAAAAGTAGTTTGCTGCCCGTCGATATGTCTCTAGCCAAAATTTCATAATTGAACATCATGCCTCGGGACTGGTCCCGAGGCTTTTTAGATAGAGGTCAGACATTTATGAGAGGACATAAACGAAGGTTATATTATAAACTAGAGAGGATTGTTTTAAAGGAGAGAGACAAACATGTTTACACAAAAATGGATGGATACATATTTTACAGTAGATGTTGCGATCCAAATCGGCATTAGCCTTTGTATTTTATTGCTTTTTTTATTGCTTCGGAAAGTATTTACGAAGTACTTATTTCATCTTCTCTTTAGGCTGACCAATCGGTCTGAAACGGAGGTCATTAACCAGATTGTTGTGGCATTCGAAAAGCCAGCCAGACTGTTTTTTGTCGCACTTGGGTTATATTTTGCGTTAAGACAGGCACCATACTTTGAGCATCATATGGATGTCATCGTCAAATTATATAGATCCTCTATTATATTGATGCTGACATGGGGGCTTTGTAATTTAACCGCAGCTTCTTCTTTCTTATTTCAAAAAGTAAATTCGAAATTTGAATTAGAAATGGATGATATTTTAGCACCGTTTTTATCGAAGGTATTTCGTTTCATTATCATTGCACTAAGTATTAGTGTGATTGCACAGGAATTTAATTATGATGTAAATGGACTTGTGGCTGGTCTTGGTCTAGGGGGGCTAGCCTTTGCGCTTGCTGCACAGGATACGGTGGCGAACTTTTTTGGAGGAATCGTCATCATTACAGAGAAGCCTTTTACAATGGGCGACTTTGTGGAGACGCCAAGTGTTCTTGGGACTGTCGAGGACATTACATTTCGAAGTACAAAATTTAGAACACCTGCTGAAGCAGTCGTGACAGTTCCGAATTCTACGCTTTCAAAGGAACCAATCACGAACTGGACGAGAATGAATAAACGCCAAATAACGTTTTCCGTACGTGTATCCTACAATACACCAAAGGTAAATCTGGACCATTGTATCAAACGACTCAAACAAATGCTTTATGAGCATGATGGGGTGCACAAGGAGACAATCATGGTGAATCTCGATGTACTGGCAGACAGTTATTTGAATTTATTTTTCAACTTTTACACAAACACGACGGCCTGGGCTGAAAACCTAGATATCAAACAGGACATTAACTACCGGATCATGGATATCTTCCATGAAGAAGGTGTAGAATTTGCCTTCCCTGGACAGACCATTTACATGAAACAAAAAGGTGAAAAACAGCTGAGTGAATAAAGGAGGAAGGATGAGTGGATCAAACAAAGGTGGCAGTGCTAAGAGAGAAATTAACGCAGGCTTCACATATAATGGTACTTTCAGGTGCGGGCATGAGCACGGAATCAGGTATTCCCGATTTTAGATCAACGGGCGGCTTATGGACTGAAGACACCGCTCGCATGGAAGCGATGAGCCGGTCCTACTTTTTATCAACCCCTCATCAATTCTGGCCGAAATTCAAGGAATTGTTTCAGATGAAAATGAGCGGGAAGTACGAGCCGAATAGCGGGCATACCTTTTTAGCCAGCCTTGAGAAACAAGGAAAACATGTAGAGATTTTTACCCAAAATATTGATGGTCTGCATAAAAAAGCAGGAAGCCAGCATGTATATGAACTTCACGGCTCTATTCAAACAGCTACTTGCCCATCATGCCAAGCGACATATGAACTGCCTTATTTATTACAAGAAGAAGTGCCTGTATGTCTAAAGGTTTCCTCAGACGGACGGACATGTGGGCAAGTGCTGAAAACAGATGTTGTCCTTTTTGGAGACAGGGTTAAACATTTTGATCAAGTAGAGAAATCACTTCAGCAAGCGGACCTTCTGCTCGTCATGGGAACCTCCCTAGAAGTAGCGCCAGCAAGATATATTCCAGAAGATGCCGCTCAAAATCCTTCCATCTTCAAGGTGATGATGAATTTGAGTGAAACAGAATACGATCCACTGTTTGATCTTGTCTTTCATGAGCGAATTGGTGATCTCGTGAAAGCTTTATAAATCATCAAAAAACCCGCATCCAATAGGTGCGGGTTTTTCTTTATTGCTGCAGCGGCGTCATTGTTTCATCAAGTACTTCAAAAGTATAGCCCTTCGCTTTTAGCTGTGTGAGCAAACTGTTTAAGTATTTTGCTGTCGCTGGCTGGTCGTGCATTAAGATGATCTTTGGTTCCTTTGGATGTTTTGTCTCTAGCACTTGCAGCTGATTCAATACTTCTGGTACATATTTTGAGCTTTTATATTTCCAGTCAAGACTGTCAATTGTCCAATCCCAGTAGATAAAGCCTTTTTGTTTTAAACGTGCTTTTTGTTGATCGGTTAAATTTGGGGCGCTGCCATAAGGTGTTCTCACAAGGTGTGTATACTCTCCTGTGACAGAAGCCAAAATGCGCTGATCTTCTTTCATCTCATTGACGGGAGAATCACTTTTTTGATAAAAGCGTTTCACATCGTGTGTGATCCCATGAAGCCCTAACTGATGACCTTCTTGATGAAGTCTTTTCACAGCGGCCGGATGTTCCTTAATCTGCGGCCCAAGCATGAAGAATGTAGCCTTTACTTGATGCGCCTTGAGCACATCTAAAAGCTGGTTTGATGTCGCTGACGGACCATCATCAAAGGTTAAAAAGATCGTTTGATCCGTTACGTGTTTGTTTGGGTTGATCTTAAAATGTGCATCTAATGTTTTCGTAGAATCATCTTTTGCTTTCAGACTTGTGCTTGTGTCTCGGAATTGACTGCTCGCAGACATTTTAGTCGGCTGGTCTGCTGCCTGCATATTGGTTTTAGATATATCCCAAATAAAAAAGAGGATCAGTGACAGAATCACTAAACCAATCGCCTTTGAGAGCAGCATCGTGTTTGAAGGTGTCTGTTTTTTCGTAACCCGTTGCATTACAATCGCTCCAATAAATCAAAAATTTGTGTCGAATCATGTAGTAGATTTTGTCTTTTTTCACTGTTTTTTGTCGTGTTTATATGGAGTAAGTATACAGGAAAAAAGAGCCTATGAATATAGAAGATGCTAAAAAATTGGAATCTTTTTGGTTATGAGTCTATCTTTGTTACAATAGAAAGTTGACCATTTATCATGATGTGAAATAATTCTGAATAATCATTGAAACATACCCATTTATCCGCTAAGATAGCATCAGATTCAACCATTAATGCGAAGCGAAGGGGAGATTCCGTATGAAAGTATTGTATAATGACGATTTCATTGAAAAAAAGGATGCTCATGTGGATATTGAAGACAGAGGTTATCAATTTGGAGACGGTGTCTATGAGGTTATCCGTGTATACAATGGGACTTTGTTTACATTGAAAGAGCATACAGAGCGTCTGTTCAAGAGTGCAAAAGAAATCGGCATTCATCTTCAAGGTGCAGTATCAGATATGGAAGAAAAGTTAAAACAGCTCGTCGCCCATAACCAATTAACAGATGGTGGTGTGTATATTCAAGTCACGCGGGGCATCGCACCTCGTAAACATCAATATGGCGATTCTCTCACTCCTCAAATCACAGCATATACGTTCCAAGTGAAAAGGCCTGTTCAAGAGCAGACAGCTGGTGCAAAGGCCATAATATCTGAGGACCTTCGCTGGTTAAGATGTGATATTAAAAGCTTAAATCTCTTATATAACGTCATGGAAAAACAGAAAGCATCTGAAGCTGGTGCGTTTGAAGCCATTCTCATTAGGGATGGTTTTGTGACAGAGGGTACCTCCTCGAATGTATATGCCGTCATTGATGGCGTGATTCGCACACATCCCGCAAACAATTTTATTCTAAACGGTATTACCCGTAGAAAGCTTCTTGAAGTATGTGAAGAAGAGGAATGCAGTGTTGAAGAAACACGTATAAGTAAGGAAGAGCTGCTGCGCGCGCAGGAAATTTTCATCAGCTCGACGACGGCTGAAGTCATTCCGATTGTTGAAATTGATGGCCAGCCAGTAGGGGAAGGCGTTCCAGGAGAGTTGACAAAGCGTGTACAGGAAGGCTTTCAGCAAAAAATTAAACAGGAAAGTGAAGCATCGATTTCTTCATAATAAAAAGAGGCTGTAAACGAATGTTTACAGCCTTTTGTAATTCTTTATTTGACAATAAGCACAGGTATATCTGATTTTGATGATAATTTTTCACTTACACTGCCAAAGAGCATCTTTTTCAATCTGCTTTGGTCACGGGCTCCCATGACAATGAGGTCTGCTGAAATGTCTTCAGCATATTCGATAATCGCTTCTGCTGGTTCTCCCTCAACAATTTCAATGGCAGCCTCAAACTGCTCCTCATTTAAAAGCATTCTTGCTTCTGCAACGACCTCTTCTGTATGGTCTTCAAAAATCAAGGGACTTTGCTGTTCATCGTGAGGTACATACACAGGGGGCGTTTGAAGGTCTGCCATGCCGCCGCCGATATAAGCACCGCCAGTCATTGGGCGAGGTGCATCAAACACCTGTCTGCTTGATTTGCCATCATGTGCATAGGCAACGGTCAGCTTGGCATGCAAGGTTTTCGCTAAAGCGATTGCCTTTTTTAATGCTTTCTTACTGTCTTCATGTCCATCAAACGCAACGACCATCCGATCAGCTTGAAACAATGTCCTCATTCCTTTCAAAAGGAGTCTTTACACTCATGGTATACCCGTTAGCTGAAAAAGATACACATAAAGGGTGTGAACTTTTTGTTAGAAAATTTCATTTATTGAAAAATATTTATTGACAAAATGGTGACAGCCACTATAAGATAAAAAAAGATTCAAGAGCCAAAAGGAGGGAATGTCATGTGCAACATCATTGGAAGAATGAAATCAAACTGCATGAATGGGTTGATTCACGTGACAATTACACCTTCATTGGTCATTGAAAAGGGACTCGTATGTTCCAATTGATCGGATGAATCAAGGCGTATGTTGCGTATTTGTCAACATGCGCCTTTTTACATGACGAAAAGAGGCGTACCAGATAGCTGGTTGCCTCTTTTTTTGTTGTATTCATTTCGTATTTCGAAATAAAGGGATGGAGATCAACAAGTAAATGAAGAGGAGTGAAAGCATGTGAACATGCCAAAAACAAGACAAATGACAAAAAACAAAAAAACAATTCAAGGTGACAGCCAAGAAAATATAGAAAGCGGCTAGCTTTAAAAGGAGAGACAAACATGTTTTCAGTATTTACGAAATTAGGCTGGTTCTTCAAACAAGAGTGGAGGCGTTATACGATCGCCATTACGCTCCTGCTCATTGTGAATGTGCTTGAAATGCTGCCGCCAAGATATCTTGGGCAGGCAGTTGATGACATTCGTTCTGGTCAATTTACAACATCTAGTATGATGTTTTATGTAGCCGTTTTTTGCTTGCTAGGTGTCGTTGTCTATACACTGACATATTTCTGGATGTATCAGTTATTTGGCGGCGCAAATGTCATGGAACGTGTGATGCGCGGGAAACTTATGCGTCACTTACTCAAGATGACACCCACCTTTTATGAAAAGAAAAAAACCGGTAACTTAATGGCATTAGGTACAAACGATTTGAATGCTGTAGCTTTAACGACAGGTTTTGGCGTTCTGACATTGGTGGATTCCACTGCTTATATGCTGATGATCTTTTTTACGATGGGTCTGACGATTAGCTGGAAATTAACTTTAATGGCGATCATTCCTATGCCGCTGATGGCGCTCTTGATTGCGTATTATGGCAGCAAAATTCATGATCGCTTTACAGTTGCTCAAGATGCATTTGGTGATATGAATGATCGCGTCCTTGAATCGGTCGCAGGTGTCCGGGTCATCCGGTCTTTTGTACAGGAGAAGCAAGATGTGGAACGCTTTCGCCAAATGACAGATGATGTATTTCAAAAAAATATGAGAGTGGCGGTCATTGATTCATTGTTTGAGCCGACAGTGAAATTACTTGTCGGGGTCAGCTACTTAATAGGAATTGGATACGGTGCCTACCTTGTATTCCAAAGCGATTTAACCATTGGTGAGCTTGTCGCTTTTAACGTATATCTTGGGATGATGATCTGGCCAATGTTTGCGATCGGCGAGTTGATTAATATTATGCAAAGAGGAAATGCGTCGTTAGACCGGTTGAATCATACACTCAGCTATAAGCCGGATGTTACAGACGCTTCTCAGCCAAAAATGTTACAAGAGCCTGGCGATATTCAGTTTGACCACGTGACATTTAGGTATCCAACTTCCCCAAAAGATAATTTAATTGATGTGTCCTTTACGGTTCGAAAGGGGCAGACGATCGGAATTACAGGCAAAACAGGAAGCGGTAAAACAACTATTGTAAAACAGCTTCTGCGCCAGTATCCAACAGGTGATGGTCACATCCTGCTATCAGGAATCCCAATCCAAGAGATCGAATTGGATCAGCTATTTCAATGGATTGGATACGTGCCGCAGGATCATATTCTCTTTTCAAAAAGTGTAGAAGAGAATATGCGTTTTGGTCATCGAGACGCAAAACAAAATGAATTAGCACAAGCAATCAAAGATGCTTATTTTGAAAAAGATTTACGTCTTTTGCCAGAGGGTCTCGAAACGATGGTCGGAGAAAAAGGTGTGGCGCTGTCAGGTGGACAAAAGCAGAGAATTTCCATTGCGCGCGCTTTATTAATAGATCCCGACATTTTAATACTGGATGACTCGCTTTCTGCGGTAGATGCAAAAACAGAAACCGCTATTTTAGAAAATTTAAGGCAAAATCGTCATGGGAAAACGACGTTTATTACGACTCATCGTCTATCAGCTGTTGAGCATGCAGATCTTATACTTGTCATGGAAGAAGGACGCATCGTCCAAAAGGGAACTCACGAAGAGCTCATTCAGCAAGATGGGTGGTACAAAGAACAATTTCTGCGTCAACAGCTGACAAACCAGCTGGAAGGAGGGGATGAGGCATGACAACGGGAAGAAGACTCCTCGCCTACGCACTCCTTTATAAAAAAGTACTGTCTGTTGCCTTGATCTTTCTCATCATTGCAGTAGGTGCTGAACTGACAGGACCATTTATTGGGAAGAAAATGATTGATGATCATATTTTAGGTGTAGAAAAGCCATATGTCGAGGTCAATGAAAAAACAGACAAAACCGTTTATTACCAGGGAAATAACTATATACGAAGCGATCGATTAGACAGTGAGATGGAATCCGGAAAACAAATCAATGTGGTGCAAGTCGGATTCGGTTACTATTTTGTAAATGAGCCGATTCGCTTTGACGGAAACCGAAAAATATCGGGAGATCAACTTACCATTGAAAATGGAAACGAGCGCGAGACCTATCAAGTACAGCCTTTATCAAAAGAGGAAATTTTCTCTTTTTATGAGCCGGAAATCAGTGGTTTGGTGCAGCTTGTTCTATTTTATCTAGGGCTTCTCGTCATTGCGATTTTCTTTCAATATGCGCAGCATTACCTGTTACAGCGAATAGCCAACCGAATTATTCAAAAAATGAGAGTAGATGTGTTTGAACATATTCAAACGCTGCCTATCCGGTATTTTGATAATTTACCGGCTGGAAAGGTTGTAGCGAGGATTACCAATGACACTGAAACCATTCGTGATTTATATGTGACAGTCCTCGCCAATTTTGTGACGAGTGCGATTTACATGATTGGGATTTATATTGCCATGTTTTTATTAAATGTGAAGCTGGCACTTATTTGTTTGGTGGCGGTACCGATTATTTTCCTATGGTCAATGACCTACAGAAAATTTGCATCGGTATACAACCACCGCATTCGTTCGATCATTAGTGACATCAATGCCAAGCTAAATGAAGCCATTCAAGGGATGACCATTATTCAAGCGTTTCGTCATGAAAAAGTGACAAAAGAGGAATTCGATGAGCTGAACAACAATCACTTTCGATATCAGCGAAAGATGCTTCATTTAAATTCACTTCTGTCGCATAACTTGGTTAACCTGCTTCGGAATTTAGCCTACGTGGCACTCATTTGGTATTTTGGCGGTGCCTCTTTAAGTGCGACGGGAATTGTGTCGATTGGTGTGCTCTATGCGTTTGTCGATTACCTAAATCGATTATTTCAGCCGATTACAGGCATTGTGAACCAATTCTCGAGATTGGAATTAGCACGGGTTTCATCGGAAAGGGTTTTCCGATTATTAGATGAGCCAGGAACAACAGTGGAAGAACCTGTTCAGAAGGAAATGGAAGGGCACGTTCAGTTCCAAGACGTCACCTTTGCTTATAATGAAGGAAAAAATGTATTAAAGAACATTACATTCGAGGCCAAAAAAGGCCAGACGATTGCACTTGTGGGGCATACTGGTTCTGGGAAAAGCTCGATTATGAACTTGCTGCTGCGTTTTTATGACATTCAGCAAGGAGACATTCTCATTGATGGGGAAAGCATTTATCGCCAGTCCCGGCAAACGTTGCGGAAACAAATGGGCATTGTGCTTCAAGACCCGTATTTATTTTCCGGAACGATTGCATCCAATGTCAGCTTAGGAAATGAAGACATTAAAAGAGAAACGATTGAATCATCATTAAAACAAGTAGGCGCAGTAGAGTTATTGAAGCACCTGCCAGAAGGATTTGATGAACCAGTCGTTGAAAAGGGAAGTACTCTTTCCTCAGGGGAACGTCAGCTCATTTCATTTGCTCGTGCACTAGCATACAATCCAGCGATCTTAATTTTAGATGAAGCCACCGCAAACATTGATACAGAAACAGAAGCGATCATTCAGCGAGCGCTTGATGTCGTCAAAGAAGGACGAACAACTTTTGTCATTGCTCACCGATTATCCACCATTAAGAAAGCCGATATGATTTTGGTTTTAGAAAAAGGGGAAATTGTCGAGCGGGGCAGTCATGATCAACTCATGCAGCAAGAAGGGCTATATGCGCAAATGTACGAACTGCAAAAGGGTGCTGTGGCAAACAGCTGATGAATCACAAAAAAGAGCCTATTCATATTGAATGGGGCTCTTTTTATTTGCATAAAAAAGTCGAGAAATCGTTTTTGACCTCGATCTTTACTCATTATGCGTCATTAGTAAGCAATCCCGACACGTTGATGTACAAATTCCTTCGAATTTAACTGCTGATATAAAAAGTGTGCGGTATCTTCAACTGAAATTTTCTTTCCATCTATAGGGAGAAAATCTTTCTCATAGCGATATGACCGTGTCACTTCTCCGTCTGGCAAATAGGTTGGACAAATAATGGTCCAATCTAAATCAGTCGATTGAAGGAGTTCAAACGCTTTGGCATGCTCTTTAGCTGCTCGGGAAGTGGTCCGCCTTGATTCATTTGTTTCAAAACGGTAATGCTCCGGCTGCTGCCTTGCCTTTAAAATACCTGCCGTACCTATTGTAATAATTCTTGATGTATTTGATTGCTTCATGGCATGTACGATATGCTCCATTGAAACAGATAATGTATCATCACCATCTGTGGATAGACAGCTCACAACAATATCTGCTCCTTTGATCGTCTCAAGCACATCTTCTCGATTTCTTGAATTGCCGGTGACTTGAAACATACCCGCAAGCATTTCTTCTCGGCTTGTCCGAATCAATGAACGAACGATGTACCGATCATCTACTTGAACGAAACGAAGAAATGCTTGTCCTACACGTCCATGAGCACCGAAAAGAGCTATTTTCATCTGTTCGATCCCTCCACTACATACTATAAGTGAAAAGAACCCAAAATGGTACAACTTTTATGTGATGCTTTTTTTATAAAGGTGAAAGGACCGAATACTATGAGCATATTCACATAATAGAGAGATACCGACGAATTGTAGAAGTTCAAAGTTCATACCGGAAATAATGTCCATGAAGATCCGCTCCTTTCTACTCCATGATATGAGCTGGAAAGGAGATTGGTGAGGGATAACAACAAAAAAAGAAGACACCTTAAGAGGTGCCTTCTATGATCCAGATATGAAATTAAGCTTTTGTTCCACCCATGTGTTGTTGAGCGTAAGACACAAGACGTTTTGTGATTTCTCCACCAACTGAACCGTTAGCACGAGCTGTAGTTTCTGCTCCAAGGTTAACGCCAAATTCAGAAGCGATTTCGTATTTCATTTGATCGATTGCTTGCTCTGCTCCAGGAACTAGTAATTGATTTGAACTATTAGAATTAGCCATGATGTGAATCTCCTTTTTGTATGTGATTTTTTTATGGTTGGGTTTGCTGGAATCGCACCAGCGAAATGATCAAGTCATTTGCCACTTGGCGAAACCCAATGCGGTAACTGCTTTGTACTAAGTATTATGGTGATTTTCGAAAAAAACATACGAGAAAAGAACATGGTAAATGTTGTTCAACATGCAAAAAAGCCATCACTCATGATTGAGTGATGGCACTGCATATATATTTATTCAGCGGAACGAATGCGGAGCTCCGTATCTGAGTCAAAGAAGTGGGCTTTATTCATATCGATGGCAAGAGGTATAGTTTGTCCGGCCTGAACATCGGTACGAGAATCAACACGTGCAATAAAAGACTGACCATCGAGAGAAGAGTAAAGCATCGTTTCTGCTCCCATTAATTCAGCAACTTCTACGTTGGCATCGATCTTTGTACCCTCAGACGCTTCTATAAACACGGGTTCATCATGAAAATCTTCTGGTCTGATCCCAAGGATGATATTTTTTCCGATATAACCTTGGCTCCGTAATACCTTCATCTTTCCTTCTGGTACACGTATATGCGTTTTTCCAACTGCAATGGCACCGTCAGAGAGCTTTCCTGTAAAAAAATTCATCGCAGGAGAGCCAATGAATCCACCAACAAATACATTTTCTGGATTTTCATATACATCCTTTGGCGCTCCAACCTGCTGAATAAAGCCATCTTTCATTACAACAAGACGTGTAGCCATTGTCATAGCTTCAGTCTGGTCATGTGTGACATAGATAAATGTCGTTTGCAGACGCTGATGAAGCTTAGATATTTCAGCACGCATTTGAACGCGAAGTTTTGCATCTAAATTAGAAAGCGGCTCATCCAAAAGAAAGACCTTTGCATCACGCACAATTGCTCTCCCAAGTGCAACACGCTGCCTTTGACCGCCAGACAGTGCTTTTGGTTTCCTGTCTAAATATTGCTCAAGGCCTAATATTTTAGCGGCATTTCGAACCCGCTCATCAATTTCTGCTTTCGGGAACTTCCGCAGCTTTAATCCAAAAGCCATATTATCGTATACATTCATATGAGGGTATAATGCATAGTTTTGGAAAACCATTGCGATATCTCGGTCTTTTGGTGCTACATCGTTCATCCGTTTGCCGTCTAAAAGAAAATCCCCTTGTGAAATCTCTTCAAGTCCTGCAATCATGCGAAGGGTTGTTGATTTTCCGCATCCAGATGGACCAACAAACACAATAAATTCTTTATCTTCTATATGTAGATTAAAGTTGTCTACTGCTGTTACCTTGTTATCATACACTTTATAAATTTGATTGAGCATCATTTCAGCCATAAATGATAACCTCCCCATTCTTTTATTGAAAGCGCTTTATATTGTACATAAAGTGTATAAAATGGGGAAGCGTCTGTAAATGGACAACGTGCACAACATCTCATTTTCATTTTTGGGCAGGTTGCTCATGTCACGGAATGTTATGAAATATCGAGAAGGTTCATTATAAAATAAACAGCAGATGCTTCTGGAAAATGTCGTATATCTATTCCTGTTCGCTCAATAAATTTATCGATTCGATATTGAAGGCTGTTTCTGTGAACATATAAAGCTTTTGCTGCCTGAGATGCATTTAAGTTACATTGCATATAAGTCATGAGGGTACGGTAAACGTCCCGATCAAGAACCGCCTCTTTAAAAGCATCTGAAATAGCATGAGAGAGGGCGGATTCATCATAACGCAAAAGTGATGGCAGACATTGATAAAATGTGGAAGTCCCTGACCTAAGCTTACCTCGCTGCATATGACCAAAGACAAGCTGCTGTTCATTTAACAATTTCTTCTGTAAATGTTCATTTGGCAAATGAAGTTGTCCTTGTAAAAAGAATGAGTCTGTTAAAAAGTCACTTGTAATGGCTAGAGACAAATCATATAGCAGCTCTAATTGACTATTTTCTGATGTAGCGTTTGTTTGAATCAGCATCGCTGTATGAGCGCCTGTCCAAATGAAATGAGTTTGTTCGAGGCTGTGAACCACAGCCTCTTTTATTTGCTGCCTTTGTTCTGCTTGATGTGACATTTTAAAATAATATACACGGACGGGGTGCTGAACGGTTAGTGGCTTGTTATCAAAAAGATAGCTGTACCATTGTTGTTCATCCTCAGTCCGCTTTGTGTGAGAAAGATCAATTGGTGTAAGGAAAGTATTGAGAAGATGTGTTTCTCTAGCTGTAAGCTTTGATTTGTCTACTCCAAATAATTCGCCTTCGTCTGTTTGGTACCAAAGTATTTGATGATCATCTGTAGGGGAGCTGATGATATGCTCTCCGTAAACAAGCTTTAATTTTTCTAACATGGCGAAGCTCCTTAAACAGTTTAATCATAGACATGGAATAGCATTAATTCGTGGATTTCTTCTTTTAAGGTTGGTTCGACTTCATGAGGCGGAAGCTGAGAGCCCCATTCAATATCACCTGTTTTGTGGTAGATGCCTTCGTAGTGCGCACCATTGTGAAAAAAGGATATTTTCCAGCCTGGCAATTGTGCTTTTTTAAAGAGAGGTTTCCATTGAAAATGAGAAATCATATCATCATTGCCTCCTTGCTTTTATTGATGAAACAATAAATAAACACGACAATACGGAAACAATCTTGAACTTGATTTTATTGTATCTCATCTGATGAAAAGAGCATAGGAAAAGCATAGATTTCATCACACCCTTACTTTTTTAAAAACTGTCAATAGATGTTTGTGTGGTCTGTAGTTGTTAAGGTCGTTTGTGAAAGGTGAGAGGCGTAATCCATGATTCTTTTTCCAATCAGCCTTTCTGAGTTTCGCAATGAGACATGCTGGAAAACCTCTCGGCCAGGGCGAGAATTGGCTTCAAACATCCAGATAGCTCCTGTCCGATCAATACCTAAATCAAAACCGATTTCACCAATATGACCGGACAATTTTTCATCAATTACCTGACTAAGCGTGATAGCAGTATAAGAAAGCTGCTCTAAGATTTTCAAACGCTTCTTCTTTTCTGGAAAAACATCATAAAGTGTTTTCACCGAGCCTCCATGTGAATGGTGAGTCGTGACGGTGTGATTGCCAGAAATTTTTGCTGCTACTGCTGTGACTGTCCAATGACCGTACTTACTTTTATTGGTATGAACTCTGAAATCCATTTGTTGATTGTCTATTTGAAGAAGTGCAATGCCTTGTTGAGCCATAAAATCTTGAATTGCGTGATCTTTCCGGAGATTGATAACGAAATCCTCTAAAGAGTCATATGGAACAGCCCTTCCTTGATTTGAGCATACAGTGATTCCATGAGCCTTCTTGTTTAATTGATAAATACCGTCGCCATGACTGCCGTTCGACGGTTTTAAGTAAATGACCTGATGTAGATGGAGGAGTGTTTCTATTTTATTTAGAGCGTCCACCGGGTCCAATTGTATGGAATGTGGAAGAAAAGGACATGTTTTTTCATCTGTTAACAATTGTTCATGAATGTCCCATTTATTAAAAAAATGAGGGTTGAACCAAGGAATATCATAGTCTTGAGTGAATTTGCGCTTTGTTTCTTGAATGAATGCTGACTGAGCAGCCTTTCTATTTGGAAGACGATCGTAAATGACTGAAGGCAGGGGCATTTGTTTTTTAACCCATGTTTGCTGTTGGTACAACAATCCTTCTACTATTCCTTTATCCCAATCAATAGAATGTGTCCCAAAAAGATAAGCAAAACCGGCATGCTGTTTGAAAGAGCGCAGCAGTTTGATAAAAAAGTCTGATCTCGTTCCTAGTGGCTGCGTGCTTTGCTCAAAACCTGCGGTGAAAATACCAAGCAGTGGCCCTATGAACAGGGTATGATCAATGGCAATCACATCAGCTTTTGATTGATAAGGAATGAGTAAATCTCTATATAGATCTTCTGATAATAAAATTTTATTTGTATGTTGATGATAGGAAACGGTGAAGTCATCTACTAGACGGGAACCTAAAGCAAGAGAATAGATCGCCTCCTGCTGTTTAAAATGAATGGGAAGATGAATTGTTTTTTCACTTGCGGGATGAGTGGCGATGATGTAACGATTTTTGTTCATGAGAAACCTCCTTCGGTTGTGACTTCATCGACTGTGCATGTGCAAGAATGGTACGAATCAATTCATTTTCCTTGTCAGGATAAGCTTTTAAAAAAGCGGATCGCCCTGGTTTTGATCTTATATTTGATATGAAAAGCCTGCCTTCACTTGTATGGAGTAAGTCTACAGCGAATTCAAAGCAAGGGGAAAGGGTTTTATCTATATATGCTGGCAGAGATGCTTGAATGGATGCAATATCATCTAAAAGAAGCTCTTTGATGTGCGGCTGCAAGGTGTTTAGATAGTGATCAAAGCCTATCATGGATGCTGATTTTTGTGTAATGCTTAAATGATTATTTTCTGTAGGTGATTTTGTGTGAATCCCTATGCGATTCCACTGATTTTGTGAATCTTTTATCAGGGAAATCCTTATTTCATTGAATAAAAAGTCTTTTTGATCACTTGTCTGAAAAAATTGAAGGAAATATCGGCCTACATACTTTCTGCACCAGCGCTCTATATCTGATGGACGCGAAAATGTGATGACTTGTTCGGGACTTAGCTGAACAGTGAAAGTGTTGTCTTTTAAGAAAATGAAGTAAGTAGATGCTGCATGTTGTTGAGAGAGCGGCTGCATTTTACAATAACCGTCTTTGCTTAACATGCTGAGAAGGTCTGATGGCTCTTTTAATAATGAGCAGACAGGTAAATATGGCTGTAAAGCAGGGAGAAGACGGAGCTGCTCGAATAGCATCATTTTATTTGAAATACCTGTATTCAAAAAATCTGTTTTCGGATACTTTTTCAGCCATTTCATGATTGGTTTTGCTTTTTTAGATTGTGCGTCATGCTTGTAAAGGCATCGATCGTAAATCAAGTCAGGAATTTCAAATTCTGCTGCGGTGAATCCTTGACCATTCGTATATGTTTGACCTTGTATTAAATTTGAAGCCGGCTTTAAATCAAGTGGTGTAAAACGGACAACCTTTAAACCATAAGCAGGGGCAGCTTTGGCTAGCCCACGTGTGAATGCCTCTTCATACTTCGGTGAAAGCGTCACAATACCTAATGTTGATGTCATTAAAAAACACCTTCTTTTCAACTTCTTTTTTTACCAGCAGAAAAACACTTTTTCATGATTTTACATAAAGATTGCGCTCCTTTATCATTACGACAGATCGATTGATCATATGTCTAGCAGCATGCTTCATTTGCTTGAGGACATGACAACAACTATAATACGTATAGATTAAACCAATAAACATCGGGTATTGTTTGAAAGGTAGATGACGACTTTGAATATATTCACAACGTTTATCTTTATGATTGTTATAGGTGCCGTTATAGGAGCAGCGACAAACCATCTTGCGATTAAAATGCTTTTTCGTCCTTATAAGCCGTATTACTTATTCGGGAAACAGCTTCCTTTTACACCAGGGCTCATTCCTAAAAGAAGAGATGAAGTAGCCAAGCAGGTTGGAGTCTTGGTTATGGAGCATTTGCTTACGCCAGAAGGTATTCAAAAGCGATTTGAATCATCTGAAGCTAAGCAGGAGATCTTGCATACAGTTCATCGATTGATTGATAAAGGCGCTGACATGGAGATCACAATGCTCTCTTTGTTAGAAAGATTCGGTGTATCACATGCTGACGTCAAAGCAGATGAATGGATTCATCATTGGTCTGATCAGAAGCTCGATTCATTACTAAAAAAATATAATGAGCAAACGTTATCTGAGTTACTCCCATTAGAAGTAGAAAACAAAATTTCGTCAAAAATTCCAGATGCAGCAGATTATATTTTAAAGAGAGGCATCCATTACTTTGAAAGTGAAGAAGGTAAAGCGAGGCTTGGCAATATGATTGATGATTTCTTAAAGGAACGCGGCATGCTTGGCGGTATGGTTCAAATGTTTTTAGGAAATTCAAGCTTAATTGACCGTGTACATCCTGAAATCATTAAATTTTTAAGAAATGCAGAAACAAAGAGGTTTTTATCAGATTTGCTCGTTCAGGAATGGGACAAGGTGAAACAATTTTCTCTTCAGGAACTGGATGATAAATGGAATGTGAAGGAGCTTGCTTATAGTGTGAAAAAGCAATTGCTTTCACACTTCTCTACAAAGCTGATATTAGACAAGCCAGTTGGATCTTATGTCAGCGTAGTAGCGGTTGATCTCAAAATACACTTAGCACCAGTGCTTGTCGATAAGGGGATTAAAGCAGCATCAAATGCATTAGAGGGACTGCTCGCAAAGCTCAAGTTTGAAGATATCATTCGTGAGCAGATTGAACTGTTTCCGCTTAAAAAAATGGAGGAGCTTGTCGTTAGCATTTCCAACAATGAACTTAAGATGATCACGTTTTTAGGTGGTTTTTTAGGGGGATTAATCGGCGCAATCCAAGCAATCTTTGTCACGTTATTTTAAGACAGACGAGAGAAATTTTAATGAATTCGTTGTATATATGTGAAACGAAAGCCATAGTTTGTTATAGTGGAGTGGTGTCCGCCGATCATATCGGTGATAACGGATAGAAAGGAGACATAACATGTCTGTAAATGTTTATGATGTTGCATATGACCTTGAAAAAGCATTGCGTCATAGCGAAGAATACTCAACTCTAAAAAATCTTTATGATGAGGTTAACGCGGATGAGTCCTCTAAAAGAATGTTCGAGAACTTCCGTGACATTCAAGTAAACCTTCAACAAAAACAAATGACTGGTCAAGAGATCACACAAGAAGAAGTGGAGCAAGCACAAAAAACAGTGGCACTTGTTCAACAGCACGATAAAATCTCTCAGTTGATGGAAGCAGAACAACGTGTGAGTGTTCTCATCGGAGAATTAAATAAAGTGATCATGAAGCCTCTTGAAGAGCTTTATGGGAATCCAGAAGAAAATTAATGAAAAGGGCGATGATATTCGCCCTTTTTTTATTTCACATGTTCCCTGTCCAACTTTTCAAAAAAAGGTTGTCGAAGCTCATAAATTCTGCGATAATACTTATATTGAAAGTGCTTTCAAATAAGCACTCTCATGGGACAATTGGGTGCGTTTCACTTGGGATTTAAGGCGATTAGCCAAACGAGAGAGAAGCGCTTCTGGGAGAAACGCAAAGCATAAGGGGATCTGATATAAGCAATGCTTTGGTGTGTGAAAGATAAGGGGATCATGGGGAGCTTCATCACCTCATTGTGACGCATCCAAACCATACATAAAAAAAAGCCTAGGGGTAGGCTTTTTTTATTTGCAAAAGATTCATAACACACAGGGCTCTTTCAACTGCATGTTCTAAAGCACCAAGCTAGGGCATATCCTCATCGTAAGTACAGTCATCAAGAAGGGGGATGCCTCAGTGTCAAAAAAATTACTTGCACTCAATATAGATGGAACGTTACTTCGTTCCAATGGAAAAATCCATTCCGCTACAAAAGAAGCTGTGGAATACGTAAAGAAAAAAGGGGTTTACGTGACGCTTGTCACCAATCGGCATTTTCGTTCCGCACAAAAAATTGCCAAGGCGTTGAAGATTCCAACGTCAACCCTTGTAACGCATAGTGGTGCATTTATCGCGAATAAACTCGATGAGCCGCTTCATGTGAAAAAACTAACGGAAGAAAAAACATTTAATCTTGTGCAAATTCTTGAAAGCTTTGATTGTAATGTTCGCTTGCTGCATGAAAAATTCTCGATTGGCAACCGGAAAAAAACGCAGTCACAGCTGATGGGAAAGACGTTGATTCATCCGTCTGATCCAATTTTCTATCCCGTGCAATTTGTTGAATCGCTAAGTGATATGCTGATGGATGAACCGGTCAGTACACCAGTGATTGAAGTGTATTCAACCGCAGAGCTTCAGGCTGAAATTCACCGAACTATTCAACAAGCTTTTCCATCTGTCGATCTTATTCGGATTAGTGATGAGAAAATGAATATTGTATGCAAAGGCGTATCAAAAGAAGCGGGGCTTTCTCTTTTGACCTCAGCCTTAGGTTTGACATTAGAAGATACGGTGGTCATTGGGCAGGGAACAGATGATATTCCAATGCTCGAATTGGCTGGCTTAGGCGTTGCGATGGGAAATGCACCTCATTCTGTTAAACGTAAAGCCGATTGGGTGACACGGTCACACGATGAACAGGGAGTCGCTTATATGATCAAAGAATACTTTAGAATGCAGCAAAGAGAAGGATTTTTACATCAATTCGATATTAAGCGATAATATAGACGAAGGTCCTGTCAATCAAGAAATGGCAGGGCCTTCAACTGTTCCAGTCATTGCTTTTCCTACATAGATTTTGTAAAATGAAACAAGTTTGAAGATAAAGGTGATACGATGCGAATTTTAATTAAAGGGCTGTCAGATGAACGATTTCATCGCCCGCTTGTCAATATAGCCAATTTATTTGAAGAAGATAGTGAAGTGCTGTTTGGTCCAGATGAATTGCATGATGGACTAGTCATGGAGTTTAGCTGGAAAGAAGAAAATGGAACGGTGGAGGCATCTGGTCACATCGCTGGAACAGACATCACTAGTCGTTTTTCGCGAGACGTCCCAAAGGGATTGAACGACAAGGAGCGCTGGAAGCAAATTAAAAACACAGTGTTGTCTGTTTATTTACATCTGCTTCAGGAGCACACAGGAATGACGCAAAAGTGGGGGATTCTCACAGGGATACGTCCTACAAAATTACTTCATAAGATGCTGAGAGATGGTATGACAAAGGAAGATGCGCATGCCGCATTAAAGCGTGATTATTTGATTCATGATGAAAAAATCGATTTGATGCAGGAGATTGTCGATCGTCAGCTTCAAGCGATTCCTGACCTGTATGACCTTCAGCAGGAGGTAAGTATTTATATTGGTATTCCTTTCTGCCCAACAAAATGCGCTTATTGCACGTTTCCTGCTTATGCGATTAAAGGACAAGCTGGAAGAGTGGGAACGTTTTTGTTTGGTCTGCATTATGAGATGCAAAAAATCGGTACTTGGCTAAAAGAACATGGGATTAAAGTGACGACCGTTTACTTTGGCGGAGGTACGCCGACAAGTATCACTGCGGAAGAAATGGATTTACTGTATGAAGAAATGTACCGCTCATTCCCTGATGTGAAACATATACGGGAAGTGACTGTCGAAGCAGGGCGTCCTGATACGATTTCGCCTGATAAGCTAGAGGTGCTAAACCGATATCATATTGACCGGATTAGTATCAATCCACAATCGTATGAGAATGAAACACTGAAAGCCATTGGCCGTCACCATAGTGTAGAAGAAACGATTGAAAAGTATCACTTATCAAGACAGTATGGCATGAATAACATTAATATGGACTTAATTATTGGTTTGCCGGGAGAAGGGCTAAAGGAATTCCAGCATTCCTTGCAGCAGACTGAAGAACTTAAGCCTGAATCTTTAACTGTGCATACGCTCTCCTTTAAAAGAGCGTCTGAGATGACGCGCAATAAGGACAAATATCAAGTAGCTGACCGAGAAGAAATCACACGTATGATGGATGAAGCGGTCGCTTGGACGAAAGCACATGACTATCATCCTTATTATTTATATAGACAAAAAAACATCTTAGGGAACCTTGAAAATGTCGGGTATTCATTAGATGGACAGGAAAGTTTGTATAATATCATTATTATGGAAGAAGTGCAGACAATCATTGGGATTGGATGCGGTGCTGCTAGTAAATTCATTGATCCACGTTCAGGAAAAATTACGCAATATGCCAATCCAAAAGATCCAAAATCATATAATGACCGTTATGAACACTATACTGAAGAGAAAATTCAATTTCTTGAGTCATTATTTGTTCCTCACGTTTAAACACTGCGGTGACGTAGTGTTTTTTTTCATTTGTAAAAGGGTATATAAGTGATAAAAAGTTAAAGCAGGTGTACATATGATTGATGTGATCGGAATTGGGATTGGACCTGCCAATTTAGGTTTGGCGGCTTTGTTAGAGGAGTATGAAGATGTTTCATGCTGTTTTTTTGAACAGGAGTCTGAATTTGCCTGGCATCCTGGTATGCTGATCAAAGGAACGGATTTACAAGTCTCCTTTTTAGCTGATCTTGTGACGATGGCGAATCCAAGGAGCAGATATACATTTTTAAATTATTTACATGAATCCAATAGACTTCACCGGTTCTATACATTTGAACAGTTTGACATTCCGCGAAGAGAATTCAATGAGTATTTATCATGGGTCGCAGGTGAAATAGATAGCTGTCAATTTGGCATGAAGGTAGAAGAAGTGACGGACTGTCAAGGTGGTTATCTTGTGAAAGTCAGGTGCTTAAAGGATGGATCGCTTTCTGAGTATCGGGCAAAGCATGTCGTGCTTGGAACAGGGAGCAAACCGATGATTCCTGTCGATGTGCCTGATGCTGCACTGCCAAATGTGACCCATAGCAGCCGGTATTTAGACCAGCAGAAAGAACTTCATGAAGCTGAGTCGGTGACGGTGATTGGCTCTGGGCAGAGTGCAGCCGAAATCTTCTTAGACTTGCTTCAGCATCAGAAGAAAGGGCAGCAGCTATCTTGGTTTACGCGATCTAGTGAATTTAGAGAGCTAGAGACGGCTGAGCTTGGTCAGGAGCTATTTACACCAAAGTACGTTGAATATTTCCATTCGCTTCCTTATGAAGAACGAATGAACACATTGCCTAGGCTGACTGGATTAAGAAATGGGATAGATGCATCGACGCTCTCACGCATTTATCAAGAATTGTATCATCGGTCTGTTTCTGGCGAAGAGCCATCTGTGATTATTCAGCCAATGACCGAGCTTGAAGCGATTCAGGTGGAGGAGAATCAGTCTCTGAAGCTGAAACTAAAGCAGTGGCAGCTAAAGAAAGAAAAGAGTATAACAGTAGATCGTGCCGTATTGGCTACAGGGTACACACCGAATATCCCGGCGTGGTTTAGTGCGTATGAACCTTTGATTGAATGGGAAAGTGAGGAACATTTTAAAGTGACAAAAGACTTCAGGCTTGTGTTCAAAGACAAGCGTCCGCATCATTTTTTTACATTCACGCACCTAGATCACTCTCATGGAACAGCGGCGACCAATTTAAAACTATCCATCTACCGCAACCAGAAAGTGATTCAAACGATTCGCGGGGTCAAAGAAGCGCCAGTCAAGCAAGAAACAGCTTTTCAGCAATTTGAATAAGAGATAAAAAGGGCCCAAGCATAGGGCCCTTTTTCATTAGATTGTCGTTTCTTTTTTCGCTTTTGGTTTTTCTGTTTGCCATTTGAACACTTTGTTTAGGATTTGATAGATTCGCTTAGATTCCTTCGTCACTAGTGGACCTAATATCGCAAGGATTAAGACATACAATGCAGCAAATGGCTTTAAGGTAGCGGCAAGTCCGCCCGCAATACCGAGCTCGGCTACAATAATTGAAAACTCTCCGCGTGATACGATGGTTAAACCAATATTAGAAGACGCTTTATGAGAAAATCCAGCTCTTCTCCCAGCGAACATTCCAGCAGTGAAATTCCCAATGAAGGTGAGGACCACAGCGCCAATCGCAAGCCAAAATGCATCACCTAATGTAAATGGATCAATGCTGAGACCGAAGCTGAAGAAAAACATGGCCCCGAAGAAATCTCTAAATGGTACCACAAGATGTTCAATGCGGTCAGCGTGCTCTGTTTCTGAGAAAACAAGACCAAGTAAGAGAGCACCAATGGCCTCTGCTACATGGATCGTCTCTGAGAAACCTGCGACAAAAAATAAAGCCGCAAAAATCACAATGATGAACACTTCGTTCGAACGGATATCGAATAACTTGTTTAATCGTTTCGGCAGCTTACGTGCAATGATAAAGAAAAGCATCATATAACCAAAAGCAATGAAAATAGATAATAATGCACCGCCAACAGTTGTGGCATCTCCAAGGACAAGACCGGATACGACGGATAAATAAACAGCGAGGAAAATATCCTCAAACATGATGATCCCAAGAATTAACTCAGTTTCAGGATTCGCTGTCCGTTTCAAATCAACAAGAACTTTGGCCACAATGGCACTGGATGAAATCGTGATAACTCCTGCCATAATGAGAACTTCGAGGACCCCAAACCCTGTAATAAAGCCGTAAAGCAGTCCTAAGCTGAAGTTAATCAAAATATATATAGATCCGCCGACAGCAATGGACTTGCCCGATTTAATGAGCTTTCCCGCAGAGAACTCAAGTCCAAGGTAGAAAAGAAGGAACAAGACGCCCATTCTGCCAAAAAACGAAATAATGTCGGTGCTTTCAATAAATTTTAGATCAATGATCCCAATGGTTGGAGCATGCGGACCAACGATCATACCAAGGACAATGAGGAAAGGAATGATTGAGAATTTCATTTTATTGGCGATTAAGCTGGCGATGGCGATGAGAATCAGTGCCGTCCCAACTTCAAAGACTAAATGATCCATTCATCACTCTCCCCCTCTTGAAAGAAAATCACGTATCAATCGCTTTAAGTGTTTTCTTTCGCCTGAAATGACCAGTGTATCATTTGCTTCAATAATCGATTCGGCACCAGGGTTGAGTAATTTTTCATTTGTATGCTTTATGATCGCAATGACGGTGACTTCATAGTTTTGCCGCACATCTAAATCACCGAGTGTATGTCCAACCGCTTTTGCTTCTTTTTCCACCTTAAACCATTCAATCATCAAGTCGTTGAAGGCCATTTCAATGGTTTCGAGTGCCTGTGGTTTATACACCATGCCGCCAATAATTGCAGCGATTTGCCGTGATTCAGCATCATCGAGAGAAATGGTGGACAGCACTTCATCTGGATCATCATCATCAAAACGATAAATCTCCCGTCTGCCATCATCATGAATCACGATCGTCATCTTTTCTCTATTTCTCGTTTCAATTTCAAATTTCTTTCCGATCCCAGGAAGATCATTTTCTTTAATATTCATTTTATCCCTCCGAATATGATAGGTTGTGATTTTCATATAGTGAATACGGATGAAATAAAATGAATCATTATAGATAATTTGATTGACACATAATAGGGATCGCACACTTCATTTTCAAAAAACATAGATCAATCGATAACGCAGCTGATGGAGCAGGCTTTAGAAGAAAAATCTTTGAATCAGCCAGTGATAATTTGTCCTTTAATAGAATAGAAGAGGCATGTTTTTTTGAAAATGGAGGTGTCTTCACAGCGTGTATTTCTTCATCGTAGATGGATGGAGAAATAAGACTAGGTGTGCTCGCTTCTGCTTGTGGAGCAAAAACGACATTTGAAAAAGGAGAAAACATGACGATGAAATGAACTAATATGAATAGGGAACACCTGATCAACCATTCTCCCCCTTTCACCATCAATTTCTTTCTTCATTTACTATATAAAAATATATTTTTCGTTTCAACAATTATGCTTGTTTTGGTATCAACTGATCCTGAAATTTTTTATGCAGAGGAAAAAGGATTATTCGGGTTGAAATGGAAGTAAGTCATGTGCTTAAAAAAGGGGGATGGATGATGACATATATCAATTGTCAGCTAGACGGAGATATTTTTGAAATCGTTTTCGATAGACCGGATGCTTACAATTCATTTCATGTGGAGATGTTTGCTGAATTCAAAGAAGCATGTGATGCGGCGGAGGATAGTAGTGCAAAAGTCATTGTGATTAAGGGTGCGGGAAAAGGATTTTCAGCAGGCGGAGATATTGGCATGATGCTTAAGCAGGAAAGTGAAGAGGATTTCCATCGTGTGATGGATTTGATCGAGGGGATTACGCTTTCTCTAGCTGGTATGAAAAAAGTGACGATTGCCCTTGTCCACGGGTCAGCGGCAGGCCTTGCTTTTAGCTTTGCTTTAAGCTGTGACTACTTGTTTATGCATCAAGATGCAAAACTCGCCATGAATTTTAATGGAGTAGGCTTAATTCCAGATGGCGGAGGGCACTTTTTCCTCACAAAAAGAGTCAGTGAACAAACCGCGAAACAATTGATTTGGAGCGGACAAAAGCTTCCGGCTGAAGAAGCGCTAAAGCTGCGCCTTGCAGACGGCGTATTTCAAGAGGACGTCGATGCGTATCAAAAGGTATGTGTGAAGCCGTTTATGAACATGCCGCTTCAAGCATTTATCGAGACAAAGCGAATCTATTTCCAGCAGTCAGAATCACAGCTGTTAGCCGTTCTTCAAAAGGAGAGGGCAGCACAGGCTAGACTGAGGCAAAGCCATGATCATAAGGAAGGCATTCAGGCCTTTTTAGAAAAAAGACGACCTGTGTTCCAGAATGTATAAACGAATGTGAGGCCGGCGAATGCCGGCTTTTTAACGTTCAAATAAAAGTAGCTTGCCTGCATCATCAACGAGCCGATGAGAATGCTTCGTGTATTGCTGTTCTAATAAGCGATGGCGACCTAATTCCTTTGCCTTTTCATCACTATCTGTTGTGATTTTTTCATTTAGTAAAGTCTCACCTGACGGGTCAAATACAGTTAAAAAGTATGTCTTCTCCATTCCTCATCTTCCTTTCCTCTGCTTTTCTATGTAATTAAACAAGGAATAAGACAAAACCTCTTTTTTATCCCTTAAAAATGTGTTTTTTAGAATGAGAGTGATAGAACGTGCATTCGCAAAAATGGCATGATAAAATATGGACAATGACAGTATCGGACAAGGAGATAGACGTTTGACTAAGCTTACCTTTATTCATGCCGCAGATTTACATTTAGACAGTCCATTTGCAGGAATGTCGAATATCCCTAGCTTACCCTTTAAGCGGCTCAAAGAAAGTACATTTCAAAGTGCGAAGAATATGTTTGATCTCGCCATTGCTCGAGCAGTAGACTTTGTGCTGCTGAGCGGAGATTTATTTGATGAATCTAACCGCAGTCTGAAAGCACAGCTGTTTTTAAGAAATCAGTTTCTAAGACTGCAAACCAAAGGGATTGAAGTCTTTATTATTTATGGTAATCATGATCATTTAGGCGGTGAATGGACACCGATTGAGTGGCCTGAGAATGTGCACGTTTTTTCAACCAGTACCCCAAGTGAGCAATCCTACTATAGAGGAGATCAGCTTGTCGCAAGTATTTATGGATTTAGCTACAAAGAGCGTGCTGTCTATGAAAATATGACCTCTCATTACGTCAAAACGACAGATGCTGCCTATCACATTGCGATGCTTCACGGTACATTAGCTGGACAAGAAGGTCATGACGCGTATGCACCTTTTCAGCTTGAGCAGCTCCTTTCCCGAGATTTCGATTATTGGGCGCTTGGACATATACATAAGAGAGCTCTTCTGCATGAAGACCCGTTGATTATTTACCCTGGTAACATGCAGGGTAGACATATAAAAGAAACAGGAGAGAAAGGCTGTTACGTTGTTCAACTCTCCGAGGATTCTGCGGCAGCGGAATTTATTAGCTGTGCGGATGTGATGTTTGAGACACTTGAAATAGACATCACAGAGACGGTTCATATGACGGATCTTGTGACACTTGTGGATAACAAAATCATTGAACTGAAAGAAGAAGGCGTCCCTCATTTTGTGAAAATTGAATTGACGGGTGATTCTCCTTCTTACTTTGAGCATACGCAGCTTGAGTTGCTTGAGGAGCTGATGGCCGTTCTTCATGAACAGGAGGAAGATGAAGATGTATTCGTTTGGGTGATATCGATTGACTGCCAGACAAACGAGGACGTCGCCTATCCAGAAGATTCCTTTTTAAAGGAACTCACTGCTGAAATTTCACAGTTTGAGGCATATGAAGAGCTTCTATCACCGATCAAGCGTCACCCAACCTATAGAAAGTCAGGAAAAGCTCTTACAAAAGAGGATGAAGTGGATATAAAAGAAGAAGCACAAAGGCTGCTGACAGAACAGCTTAAGCAATTATGAGAAAAGGAGAGGCACAATGAAAATACGTTCACTCCATATCGCCCATTTTGGAAAATTTTCAAATCGGACCTTTCACTTTTCTGATGACGGTTTTCAGCTAGTTTACGGGCTGAATGAATCGGGGAAAACGACATTGAAAACGTTTATTGAATCGATGTTATTTGGTTTTCCGAAAAACAAGATGTACAAGATGAAGCAGGGTTCTTTTTATGGTGGTTCCCTCACTTGCCAAGATGACGAGTTAGGCGTCATTCATATTGAGAGAACATCCGATCGCGGTGGGCAAGCACAGGTGTTTTTACCGAATGGTGAAGTGAAAGACGAAGCTTTTCTACAAACACTTTTAAAGGGAACGGATCGCAGATTATATCAATCAATTTATTCGTTTGATGTGTTTGGACTTCAAAATGTCCAAGCCTTAAATCAGGACCAGATAGGCGAATTTCTACTTTTCTCAAGTTTATTTGGCTCAGATGCAGCCACCAAGATGGATAGCAGGCTGCTAAAGCAGCAGGAGCAGCTGTTTAAACCAAATGGCCGCAAACCTGAATTAAATCAGCAGCTTGATCGCTTAAAAGAGCTGACAGGTCAGCTGAAACAAGCGAGATTGGCAGAAGGCAGCTATATCGAAAAGAAACGGGAGCATTCTGAATTAACGGAGACGATCGAAAAGCTTCAAAATGAAATGAAGCAAGCGGAAGAACACCTTCAGAAACTGACTGAATCTATTCAAGTGTATCCCATGATTGAGAAAAAAGTGGAGTTGAAAAAGGAATTAGCCCGCTATCCAGACCGAGTCAAACGTTTTAGAGCAGAAACTGAGCATGAGCTGGATAAACTAGAATCACACCTTCACCCGAAAAAGGCTCAATTGACTGCACTGAAACAGAGGTTAGATCATTTGCAAACCTCACTCGTACAAGTTCAACCGCTTTATGACAAGGAAACCTTTATGGAGATGAAACGAGTCGTAGATGAAGCATCTAATGTTGAGCTTGTGAAAAAGCGCATAGCAGAGTGTCAAGCAAACCGTGATTCATTGAAACAAAAAATAGACGAAGCGGTCGCAAAGTTAAACTGGGAGCGCCCGATAAAGCTCGAACAAATCGACGATTCGCTTGAATTCGAGTGGGAATTAAAGGAGACTGTCACTCAATACGTTCGTCTCATGGACAGAAAAGCGCAGTTAGATGAACGATTTGATCACGCAAGACATGAGCTGGACGAAGCAGAATCCGCGCTAAAAGGATTAAAGGAACAAGAAGTGAGACTGCGCGGAGCAGAAGATGAAGCGAAGGGGACAAGATCGAAAAAGAAACGGGTTTATTCCCTGGCGTTGTTATTCCAAGGCTTGATCGCATTTGATGTGGTGTTTCTGTTTGTTCTATTCTTTTTAACAGAGTGGTGGATCACGCTCTCGTTTGCGGGATTTTCTGTTTTTCTCTTCTTTGTCATTTACTCATCCAGTCAAATGAGCCCTATGAAACAAAGAAACGGCGAAGCCGCCTTAGATTCCTTTCAAGTGCAGGCAGCTTCAGCTGAAACACTTATGAGGCAGAAGGAGCTGCTGTACGAAAGAATCATCCGGCAATATGAAGACTGGGAGCTAGAGCTGGAGCCTGTCCAGCAGCAAGTAGAGGAAAAGAAGAGACAGCTTGGCTTGTCGTCTGAGCTTTCTTTCCTAGTAGAGGCCTTCCATATTCTAAAACAATTAAAAATCAATACAGCGGCATATGAGGAGCTTCAGCGTGAAATAGAAGAACTCTCCGATCAGCAATCGATTTATGAGCGCAAGGTTTCAGCGTTAACCAGTATTCTTCAAAAAAAGGAAGGAACTATGCAGGAGAATATTTCAGCCTTTCAAGAGATATTGGAAGATGAGGCGAAAAGAGAAAAAGAACGTCAAACATTACATGTATCCATTCAACATGCGATGCAGCAGCTCGCGACACTAGAAAGTGAAATTCAATATTACGAAAAACAAACTGATGAGCTTTTTCATCAAGTAGAAGCAGAGTCCAAAGAAGATTACCAAGTACTTTCTCATCTATCGAAAGAATACCGGGAACGGCTTTTGGAGCTGCAGCAGCTGAATCAAGAGCTTCATAGAAGCGGTTGTTTTGATGAGGAGGAATGGATTATTCGCAAAGGACTACTTCTCCTTGAGGAGGAGTGTGCAGAAGCAAAGCAGCACCTTCATGACATTCAATTGAATGCGGAGAATCTGGAAAAGCGTTTAGCAGAACTAGCAGTGGAAATCCGGCAAATAGAAGCTTCTGGAACGGTGTCTGATTTGACTCATCAGCTTGCCGCAGAGCAGGAGCATGCGAAGCACCTCGCAAAAAAATGGGCGGCCATTCAGCTTGTCCGCTCCGTCATACGAGAAAAATTGAATGAGCATAAAGAAACAAGGCTGCCTGCATTGCTTCAAACAGCCTCTAGTTTTATTCAACCGTTAACAAATGATCGTTATGAAGCAATTTTGTTTTCACCTGAAGATGATTTCCTGATGGTGAAAAGAATGGATGGACGACTATTCCGTCCAGAGGAGCTTTCACAGGCAACGTGTGAACAGGTCTATCTAGCGATTCGTTTTGCGCTTGCTTTGTCTCATCAGCAAGATTGTCAGCTTCCGTTTATGATGGATGACAGCTTTGTTCATTTCGATCACGTGCGTTTAGGCAGATTGCTGGAGATGATGAACGAACTCACACGTTTTGAAACACAGCTGTTTTATTTCACCTGTCATGAGCATATGAAGCAAGCGGCAGAAGATGGACAGGTTACGAGTTTAGCAGTGGAATGATTGACAAATAATGACTTATGTTATACTTATATGAGCAGAAACATGGAAGGAGCTTTTATTGAATGGCTAAAGGGATCATGACCTATGATGTCGGCGAACAAGTTGACCTGCATTTATTAATTAAATCATCTACTAAAGGGATTGCGAGTAATGGCAAACCATTTTTAACGTTAATTCTTCAAGATCAAAGTGGAGATATTGAGGCGAAACTATGGGATGCGAAGCAGAATGATGAACAAACCTATGCCGCACAAACCATTGTGAAGGTAGTAGGCGATATTCATCATTATCGCGGGAGGAATCAGCTGAAACTTAGGAATATACGCCCTGTTGCTGAAAATGAGCAAATTCGAATCGATGATTTTCTCGAAACAGCTCCTATTCCAAAGCATGATATGATGGATACGATTATGCAATATATTTTTGATATGAAAAACCCTAATATACAGCGTGTCACAAGACATTTGCTAAAAAAATATGGACAGGAATTCGCTGACTATCCAGCAGCGACAAAAAACCATCACGAATTTGTCTCTGGTCTTGCTTATCACGTGGTGTCTATGCTGCATTTGGCTAAATCAATTGTTGATCTATATCCATCTTTAGATCGAGATCTTTTATATTCAGGCATCATTCTTCATGATTTAGGAAAAGTCAAAGAGCTTTCAGGCCCAGTCTCAACCACCTATACGGTGGAAGGGAATTTAATTGGTCATATTTCGATTATGGTGACAGAAATTGCGAAAGCTGCTGAGGAGCTTGGCATTGATTCAGAAGAAATTCTGATTCTACAGCACTTAGTCCTAAGTCATCACGGAAAAGGAGAGTGGGGTAGCCCAAAACCACCAATGGTAAAGGAAGCCGAAATTCTCCACTATATTGATAATTTAGATGCGAAGATGAATATGATGGATCGTGCGCTTGAGCATGTGAAGCCAGGAGAATATACAGAACGTATTTTTGCGCTAGAGAATCGTTCATTTTATAAACCAACCTTTCACGAATAACCATGTCAAAACGTCCGCTTATGCGGGCGTTTTTTTCATAACTTGTCTTCTCTTTGCATAAGCATGTAACACAAGGGAAGAGAGAGCTGTTCTGAAAAAAAGGAGGCGATGAAAAAATGTTGTTTTTTCCATGGTGGGTGTATGCATGTATCATTGGCATTATTTTCTGTGCGTATAAATTAATGACAACGGCCAAAGAGGAGCAAGAGATTGATCAATCCTTTATTGAAAAGGAAGGAGAAATTTTTATCGAGCGAATGGAGCAAGAAAGAGAGCGCAGACGTCAGGGGGAGCAAGTGAAAAGATCCCAGGAAACGTCGGCACATGAAGATCACTCGATTGCTTAAATCTGGTCATAAAAAACCCCCTCTGCACGTTCATTGCAGAGGGGGTTTTTTGTGATTATTGACCTTGTTGATTTTGTGCGGGTTGTTGAGACTTTTCTTTGAACGTGTTTTCAAGCTCTTTATCTTTTACTTTCACATCTGCATCTTTCACCAATTTGTTTAAGATGGTTTGGATTTCATTTGTGTCTGCTTGTTTTTGATTAGTTAGTTCCTTTTTCAAGTCTGCTTTCATGTCATCGTATTTACCGCGTTCTTCGGTCTTTTTAATGATATGGTAGCCGAATTGTGATTTCACTGGTTTGCTGATTTCATTCACTTTTAGTTTGAATGCAGCTTTACTGAAGTTTTCGTCCATTTGACCTTCTTTTGCGAACCAGCCTACATCTCCGCCTTGTGCAGCTGAAGCGGTATCAGTTGAATATTCAGACACAACAGCATCCCATTTTTCACCTTTATCTAATTTCTTTTCCACTTCGTCAGCTGTTTTCTTATCAGCTACTAAAATGTGGCTTGCGCGGATTTTGCCTTTTAGGTCATCGTAATACGCTTTTACTTCTTTATCAGTGATTTTGATGTTAGCTTTGGCAGCCTTTTGAGTCAGCAGCTCATATTTCACTTGATCTTTGATGTAATCTTTTCCGAATTCATCTTGAAGTTGTTTTAAACGATCTTCACCAAGTGTCTTTTTATATTCTTCCATTTTCTTATCAATTTCTTTATCAGATACTTTGTATTTGTCAGCAAGAACCTTTTGTTGAACAAGTAGATTTAAAGCATCTCCACCTGCTTGTTTCTTAAGAGTTGTATAAAGCTCTTCTTTTGTGACATCTCCTGATTTTGTTGTTGCGATGACATCTTTATCACCGCTACTGCATGCGCCAAGAGTTAAAACACTAACTGCTGTTACAGCTGCTAAAGCCATTTTTTTCATTCAAAAAACACTCCTAATCTTTCCAATTTATTTATCATTGCTTGTATCATAACATATTGTGACACGCTGTAAAAAGAAATGCAAATGGGAGGGCATTCGTCTAGTCAAAAATTTGCGCGCGACATACACATATAGTGATCACAAAAAGGAGGCTGAATTATATGGGAGCAGGATATTCTAATGGATTTGCTTTATTGGTCGTGCTATTCATTTTGCTGATCATCGTTGGTGCAGCATATCTTTATTAATTAAATCGCTGTGACAGAAAGGAGCCGTCCTGCCATGCGTGCGGGCGGTTCTTTTTTTAAACGATGACAGGTGCCTAAACGTTTTCAATTTTATTGCATACACTGAGCTTAGAACAGAGGAAGAACTGGCAGGAGGTGTTTTTACATGGGAGGAGAAGTCTTCGCTGGCGGTTTTGCACTAGTCGTCGTGTTATTCATCTTATTGATCATTATCGGTGCATCTTGGATTTGCTAATTAATCAATATACACAAAAAGCTGCCCTCAAACTGGCAGCTTTTGCTTTGATCTTAAATAGATATGGTAATTTCAACAAATGATGAGATCAGTAAGATCAGTATCGATACATTGATAAAGCGAAACACCTTATCTTGCCGTTCTTCAGGAATCTCTCTGACAAGGCATAATGTATTAGTAAGCCTGTTTATTGAATACACAATAAACGCGGCAAAGACGATGAAGTAAAATAAAACTATCGGAGATCCCCCCTCTCTATGCTATTCCCATACTACATTACCAAATTTTTTATGAAAAAGATAGAAGTTGGCTTTAAAAACCTCATGATGAGGATGTTTGGTCAACTAAAATATCAAACTCGTCTTGGGCTTGATCGATGATGCAGGATTTAGGTGCTTTAAGCAGTTTCCATGCAAATAAAAAGTCAGGCAAACAATAGCCTGCATGAATACTTGCGATGATGATAAAATAGTGTGCATACATAGGAAGCGCCACACCTAACACAAAGTAAACCGGTGAAATCACACAAAATGGACTGAGAAGTGAATAAAGCATGATGTTCTTTGGCACACGCTGCCAGCAATTTCGTTTAAATAGCGTCATTTTTTTCTTGTTTTTCATCACTGGGATCAAGTGAACCACACGGTGGACAAGCAATGTCACAAGTAAAAGCATAGCAAAAAGCGGTGCGTTGTGACTGCTTAGTCTCGTTTCAGGATGAGTCAGTTGAAAACATAAAAAAGCCGTAATGAAAAAAAGTATAGCAAGACTTATGGCTGAAATCAGCAGTCTTGTATAACCATAATCCTTTTCAAGATTAATGGTCTTCCAACAATTCATTTTTCATCCTTCCAATCTTAAAAAACTAATTGAATATCTCAAGATAATTTACTCTTCCTGAGGATAAAAATCAATGGTTTTCATGAAAAAAAATAAAATGTTGCCTTCATATGGAATAAAGAGAGGAAACTTTGGGTTTTTCAAGAAAAAAAGACAGAAGAGGGAGGTTCGTCTCTTTCGTCAATGAGTAATTTCGGCTAGAATAGAAAGACTAAGAGAAAGAGGGAACGTACATGAGTATTGAGGAACGAATGAGCCAGCTCGAATATTATATGGAACTTTTGCTGACGGCGACCGATATGAGCCGTTATCCATATTATGCATTATTAATCAGACAGCGGGTATCGAAAGAAGAGGCGCTGGAAATTGAGCGTATTTGTGCTGAGCTTTCAGAGGAAATGGACAAGCAAAAAGCACAAGGCTACGTCATGTTTGACGATATGCTTGCGCTTTTTGCAGGACAGTTAATTGAAAAGCTGGATGTGCATGAGACGATATTTGCATTGCATGATCAAGGGCTGTTTCAGCCGTTAATGAATGAATTTATAAAGATCATTAAACAATTTGATTTGCTTTAGCCGCTTTTTCTGCTGCATCAGCTGAGTCTTCAAGTTCCTCAGGTTTTTTCGTGACTTTTCCTCGCTCATTCAAAAAGTCTTTCTCAATGTTTGAAAACGATTTCTCAAAAATCTCCATGAAGTCCTCACCATAGATGTTTCGGATAATACACATCATTTCTAAAATCTCAGGGAACTTTCCGTAAATGTCATGAAGCGGCTGTGCGCCTTTGACAATACCAGTTCGTGCCGGGTCATAATCTTCGAGTAGTTTATGGAATGTCTCTTCGCCTTTTGGCGTTAGCTCAATATACGTATTGCGTTTATCGTTTAACTTTTTAGAAAATTTTAAAAATCCTCGTTCCTCCAGTTTCTTGGAGAAGTTAAACGCCGTTGATACATGCATGACGCCAAACTTTGCAATTTCTGATATTGAAGCTCCTTTTAATTGATACGCAATCCACAAAATATGATGTTCATTGATATTTAGGTTATACGGTTTGATCCACTGCTGCCAGTCCTTTTCAATGGATTTCCAAAGAGCTTTGCTCAATTGGGCCATTCTTTGACTGAATAAAAGTGCTTCTTTTACATCGAAAGGCTGTTCCGAATGATTCATCCATTTCACCTACTTCTCTTTTTCTTGTAATTCTATTATGCCAATAAAATAAAGATTAATAAAGCTGAAAATTCAAGAATTTTTAAAACTCATGAAAAACATTGACAAAATAACCTTTTTTCAACAAAAAAAGTGCGGGATACGCACCCCGCACACTTTTGTAAACGAATATTTTTTCTTGAGTATATTAGTTTTGTAAGGTTTTCTCCAGTTGTTTGAGCTTTTCCTCAATTTCCTGAATTTCCTTTTGCAAATCCTGCTGATGAGGTTTGATTTCTTCGCGCCATTGCTGAATCGATGTTTGTAATTCAGTTCCGACTTCTTTAATAACCTCTGCGCTTTCTTTTGCTGTTTCAACAATTTGCTCTTTTAAAGCTTGTCCATCTCTTTTTAATCTTGTCAGCGTATCTTCGAATTTGTCATAGCCGTCTTTCATCTTTCCGCGCACATCTCTGCCAGAAGAGGGAGTCGTCAGGAGCACTGCCGCACCTCCGAGGAGACCGCCTACAAATAATCCTGTTAATAAAGAACGTCCACTAGCCATTCAAATCACCTCTAGTCAAATTTTACACATTCGCATGTTCTCTCTGAGCTGACGATCAGCTTCATTGAACTTCCATACATAGCTTGCTTTATTTTAGCATACTTTTGAAGAAAAGGGAGGGGAGAAGGTTGTCTGTCTTTCTGTTCGTTTTTACGTGTATCGGTGTCGTTTTTACAGGTGGTTCTATTCATTATGCAAGACAGCTGGGGTATGCAGGGTCTTATCCGCCAAAACATGTATTAAAGCAAAAAGCACTTGTGTGTGCGGCAGGTGCAGGAATTTCGCTCCTCATTTTGCTGCTAACTCTTTTTCTTTTATAAAAGCATGAAAAAAACCTCTTCATCTATTATGAAGAGGTTCGATTATTCGTTAAGCAACTTCTATCATTCTTGCACGTCTGAGAATGGACTGTGCAATTGGGAAGACAAATACCATGGCAATGGTATTAATCACGGCTGCTGGCAGGACGACGCCTACAAGAAGTGCCGGTAATGCAGCTGGCAGTCCAGTGATCAGTAATGCGGCAGATAAGAAAATCACGCCGGATACGATGGTTCCAATCGCAGTTAACACAGCGGTCAGCACTACTTTGTTCTTTATCTTCATGCAAGATAGGAAAAGGGCTAAGAAGATAAAGGCTGTCACTGGTTTATCAATCATATTTGGAATTTGTCCGCCTGGGAAACCTGTTGTTAATGCAGAAATGGCGCCAGTTACGAGGGCAATAACCACTACATGCTGTACCTTTGGGAAAAGGATGATGCTTAAAAACATCATGACCAGCATCATATCAGGTTTCATTCCGAAAAAGATGGGCGGGAAAATCGTATGCAAAACAGCTCCCATTGCTGCAAGCAATGACATAATCACTAATTCTTTTGTTTTCATTTCTATGCTCTCCTCTGCTAAGCTCTTAGAACTCTCCAATAATATGGCTCATCATTTATTGCAAGAGTCATCACTTTATATTTCTCGTTATTATAACAAATTTATTTCTCTATAGAAAAGCTTTTTCACTCATTTTCTTGCTGGAACTTTTTCATAAAGTCCGCAAGCTTTTGGCAGTCTTCAATCGATACTGCATTGTAAATAGAAGCTCTGCATCCACCGACAGAACGGTGGCCGGCAAGTCCAACCATTTGTTCTTGCTTTGCTTTCTCTACAAAGGAAGCAGTGAGCGCATCATCACGAAGGGTAAATGTGACATTCATATGCGACCGGCTGTCAGTGCGTGCGTGTCCTTTGTAAAAACCGCCGCTTTGATCAATTGTGTCATAGAGAATGCCTGCTTTTTGTTCATTGCGTTTTTCCGCTGCTTCTACACCGCCAGCCTGTTTGACATGGTCAAGGACAAGAGACAGCATATAAATCGCAAAAGTCGGTGGTGTGTGATAAAGAGAGCCAGCTTTTGCGTGTGTTGAATATTTTAATATTTTCGGTGTGCTGCTTTTCTCTTTTTCTAATAAACGTTTGCGCGCGATCACAATCGTGATACCAGAAGGCCCTAAGTTTTTTTGTGCCCCAGCATAAATGAGATCAAATTGAGAAACATCGATTTTTTTGCTGAGAATATCACTGGACATATCCGCAATGAGCGGTAATGATGTACCAGGGAACGTTTTCCACTGAGTGCCGAAGATCGTATTGTTTGATGTGATGTGTAAGTAAGCGCCATCTGTTAAATCGGAGGCATCTACTTCTGGAATATACGAGTAGTTGTCGTCTTCACTTGAAGCAAACACAGATGTTTCACCAAACCCTTTTGCTTCTGATAATGCTTTTTCTGACCAAGCGCCTGTTTGAATGAAATGAGCCGTTTCGCCTTCATGTAAGAAGTTCATAGGAATCATCGCAAATTGAAGGCTAGCTCCGCCCTGTAAAAAGAGGACTTCATAATCTTCAGGAATGTCCATCAGTTCCACCAACAGTGCTTTTGCCTTATTGTGGACTTCTTCATATTCACTGCTGCGATGAGACAGCTCCATCACAGACATTCCAGTTTGTTTAAAATCAACAAGTTCTTCCTGTGCTTTTTGAAGCACTTCTAGCGGCAGTGCCGCCGGACCAGCATTAAAATTCGTCGTTCGCTTCATCACAATCTCTCCCTATTTCTCGCGTTAATGGATCAAAAGATAAAACCATCCTATCACAAATTTGAAGCAATTGGACAAAAAATTTGAATCGTTCTAAATATCTTACTATTAAGAAATGAAGGGGATAAAAAGAGGGGGCAGAAATGAGAAAAACCTCATCTATTAAGATGAGGTAAGGCGAGTATGGATGGCAGAAGAAATGTCTTTTAAATCCTCTGACGTGTATTGATCTTGATGTGATTTCCATACGGCACCAAAGCCATCGCCTTTGCCGTAACGCGGAATGATATGCATATGGTAATGGAACACAGATTGTCCAGCTTTTTCGCCGTTGTTGTTTAAAAGGTTTAATCCAATGGGTTCAAATTCCTGTTTGATGGCTCTTGCAATTTTCGGAATCGCTGGGAAGTAGTGATTAGACACTTCTGGTGTCATTTCGTAGATGTTTTCTTTATGTATTTTCGGGATTACAAGGGTATGCCCTTTTGTTACTTGGCTAATATCTAGAAAAGCCAATACATGCTCGTCTTCATATACTTTTGCACATGGAATGTCTCCATCAATGATCTTGCAAAAAATACAATCGCTCACGTCATGTCACTCCTCATTCATTTTCCTTCATCGTATCACAAAAATGAGCAAAAAAGAAAACAGGATAAGCGAACTCCTTTGGTCGCTCATCCTGCTCCTGCAGAAGAAATGCTGATGCTTTCATTCGATATGCCTATTGAATTCTCTATTTACTGAAATAAAGAATTCATATGCCTGCTATTTCTGCCGTAAACACCTCATTTGACGTTTTGGTTTGTCGTATACATATTGTATAGGACACAAAAATCAAGAATCAGTGAAGCAAAACAGAAGCTAAGGTTTTTAGATGAAAAACCAACTTGTCATGCGGTTCTTTGCCTTTAACAAACACCTCATTTACTTATTGGTCATCAAGTTCATTTCTTCTACATACATTATGATGACCAAGACGCCTATTTTTTATTCAGGACTTGTCTATAGGTAAACATTTCAAATTACCTTTCGTTTTTGTTACTATAAAGGAAAAACGAAAGAAAGGAACGAATTCATGTCCCTTCTCACTGTAAAAGATGTAACGGGTGGATATACGAAGAATCCCGTTCTAAAAAATATCTCATTTGAATTAGAAAGAAATCAAATCGTTGGCCTCATCGGTTTAAACGGGGCGGGGAAAAGTACAACCATTCGCCATATCATTGGACTCATGAAACCGCATAAAGGTGTTATTGAATTGAATGGACGAACCCTTCAAGAGGATCAAGAGGCATATCGCTCGCAATTTACGTTTATTCCAGAAACACCTGTATTATATGAAGAATTAACTTTAAAAGAGCATTTAGAGCTGACAGCGATGGCTTATGGACTATCAAAAGAACAATTAGATGAACGGCTGCCGTCATTGCTGAAAGAATTTCGAATGGAGAAACGTTTGAAATGGTTCCCTGCTCATTTTTCAAAAGGAATGAAGCAGAAGGTCATGATTATGTGTGCCTTTCTTGTTGAACCAGAACTGTATATCATTGATGAACCGTTCTTAGGTCTTGATCCTCTTGCCATCAATGCACTGCTTGAACGGATGAATGCTGCAAAGAAAAACGGCGCTAGTGTCCTGATGTCAACGCATATCTTGGCGACAGCAGAACGCTATTGTGATTCCTTTATTATTTTGCACGAAGGGGAAATCAGAGCGAAAGGAACACTGACAGAGCTGAGAGAACAGTTCGATATGAGAGATGCGACACTCGATGATCTTTATTTGGAATTAACAAAGGAAGAAAGCTATGAGTAAAACGACGCAAAGCATTTGGAAATCCCGATTAGAGGAACACATACAAGATACAAGAAAATATTTAAAATATATGTTCAATGATCATCTTGTCATTGTGCTCATTTTTTTTCTTGCAGGCGGAGCGAGCTGGTATAGTAACTGGCTTAAACAAATTCCAGCTCATTTTCCTTCCTACTGGGTCATGGCAGTTGTTTTCTCATTGGTGCTGACAAGCTCTTACGTGCGGACGTTGATCAAAGAAGCAGATCTCGTGTTTTTGCTTCCTTTGGAAGGGAAGATGGAGCCTTATTTAAAACAAGCTTTTAACTTTAGCTTCATTTCTCAGCTGTTTCCTCTCATTGCCGTATCCATTGTCGCACTCCCGCTTTATTCGGCAGTGTCTTCAGGCGGCATTAAGATGTATGTGCTTATATTGGCGCAAATGATTTTGATTAAGGGTTTGAATACAGCCATTCAATGGAGAATGACGTATTTTCAAGGAAAACAGATGAGATGGCTTGATGCAGTCCTTCGTTTTCTATTGAATATGATTTTAATCTATACCGTTTTACAGGCATCCTATGCAATCGCAATCGTTTTTTATCTGATCTATGGTGTCTATCTTGTTTACTTAACAAATGCAGTCAAAAAGCAGCCTTTTCAATGGGAATTGCATATTTCTGACGAATTAAAACGAAAACAGCGTTTTTATCGTTTGGCAAACTTATTTACAGATGTGCCTCATTTAAAGAAACAGGTGAAAAGAAGAGCCTATATGGACTGGCTTTTGCAGTTTGTTCCGTATGACCAGCGTAAAACTTTTTCTTACATGTATGTGAGGGCATTCTTACGATCAAATGACTATTTTGGTCTCGTGTTTAGGCTAACAGCCGTGTTTGTGCTGATTATTTTGTATACAGGTGCAGCAGGCTGGGTGGGCGCACTGCTTGTCTTGTTTACCGTGTTTATCACAGGTGTCCAGCTTGTGCCGTTAACGAAGCACTTTGCCCATCTTTCATTACAGGCACTTTATCCAGTTACTCATCAAGAAAAGGATCGGAGCTTTTTTATTCTCGTCCGTAACGTGCTCATCATCCAATCGATTGTGCTCAGTTGTTCAGTACTACCGGCAGGAGGATGGCAGGGAAGTGGACTTGCCCTTCTGATTTCACTGGCATTTGTACTTGTCCTCTTCAAGCCTTACGTACTCAGTCGATTGAAAAAGATGAGATAAGAAGAGATATGTTTCTGACCGCAAGCGTATGATGACATCAAGGAGGGGAACGGATGAATGCAGCTGAACGGGAGTTATATGAAGAAGCCATTCTTTTTCAAACGCGTTTTTTAAGAAAACCATCAAAGATCGAACGCTTTTCAAAAGGAGTTCAGCAGCAGGTGAACCGACGAATCCCTGCCAAGTTTCATCAAGTCATCACAAGTGCGGTCAAAACAATGGTTGAATCCACCGTATCAGGATCTCACTTCACTTCATTTTCAGTCATTGATGAGCAATTAACCATCATTGAGCGGAATGAACTGGCAAAGGAGAAAGTGAAGTACTATCAAAAGGCAGCTGCGATCGAAGGAATTGGAACAGGTGCAGGTGGTATTTTGCTCGGTATGGCAGACTTTCCGCTGCTGCTTAGCATCAAGATGAAATGTCTTTATGAACTGGCATGTATTTATGGCTTTGATTTGTCTCAAAAAGAGGAAAGACTCTTTTTGCTCTGTATATTTCAACTTGCCTTTTCCGGCAGTGCGCATCGTCAAAAAATGATGAGCATCATAGAAGATTGGGAAACGAGCCGCGAGAAAATGGATTGGTACAGCTTCCAGCAGGAGTATCGAGATTACATTGACCTAGTGAAGCTGTTTCAATTAATGCCGATCGTCGGAGCCGCTGTTGGCGGTGTAGCAAATCATCACCTGACAGGACAACTCGGAGATGTCGCTCGTCATGTGTTTCACTTACGGGTGTTGAGAGAAATGAAATAGAAAAGCCGCTGTTTGCCAGCGGCTTTTTTTAATCATCGTAGGAAAGGACGGCACGGGCGAGTACCTTTGCTGCGATGGGCATTGCTTTTTCGTTGATATCAAACTTCGGGTGGTGATGGGGATACACGTCTTCGCTGTTTTCCGGCATGGCGCCTGTGTAAAAGAAGGTACCAGGGACATGCTGAAGGTAGTAAGCAAAATCTTCTCCACCCATTTGGGTTTCGGCTTCTTTTACTTCTGTGACACCATCTGTTTGTTTTGCGATGTCAGCAATAAATTCAGTCGGCTTTGGATGATTTTTGACAGCAGGATATCCTCTTACATATTCATATGTGTAGCCGGCATCATGCATGTCGCACACCCCTTTTACAACCTGCTCAATTTCTCGTTCGATGGTGTGTCGTGCACTTTCTTCGAAGGATCGTGCAGTACCAGTTAAAACTGCTGAATCTGCAATGACGTTAAAAGCATTCTCTGCCACAAAACCTCCAACAGATACAACAGCAGAATCAACTGGATTGACTTTACGGGCTACGACTTGCTGCAAGTTTGCGACGATTTGTGAACCGATAAGGACAGCATCTTTCGTTAAGTGAGGCTGGGCGCCGTGTCCGCCTTTCCCCTGAACTCGGATAGAGAAGCGGTCGGCAGCTGCCATAAAGTTCCCGCTTTTATAAAGAACCGTGCCACAAGGCTCTGGTGACCAAAGATGCGTCCCGAATATGACATCGACACCGTCTAAGCAGCCGTCTTCGATCATTGGTTTTGCGCCGCCTGGCGCATATTCTTCTGCGTGCTGATGAATGAGGACGATTTTCCCTTTTAATTGATCACGGTGCTCATTCAAAATTTTCGCTAAGACAAGTAGTGTCGCTGTGTGCCCATCGTGCCCGCAGGCATGCATTACACCGGGCTTTGTCGACTTGTAAGGCACTTCCTTTTCATCATGGATAGGAAGCGCATCGAAATCAGCCCTGAGGGCAATCGTCGGTCCCGGAGAAGCTCCTTCGATAAAGGCGAGTACACCATGGCCGCCCACCTGTGTACGTGTTGGTATATGTAATCTGTCGTAGTAGCTGGCGATGAAAGCGGCTGTTTCTTCTTCCTGGAAAGAAAGTTCAGGATTCATGTGGAGATGGCGTCTAATTTCAACCATTTCCTCATAATGTTCATCAAGACGTTCATTGATGCTTTTTTGTAAAGTAGAAATTGTCATTGATTTGAAAACCTCCTTCATACTCTTTTACTGATTGTATGGTAATTGTTAGAATCTTTCAACAGAAGAGGATGTCGTCTGCGCAACAAAAGGTCATTTTACATAATAAGTCGAAGTTGCTATGAAGCGGGGAAAGGGAGGAATTGTATTGGGAAGCTGCCCAAATTGTTCAAAAGTGTTTTCTTTCGTTGAAAAGTTTCATTTATCACATACGAAAATGATGATGTGTCCAAGCTGTCGGCATCAAATCAAAGAAACCTTTGTATCGAAAATGAGTTTTTTCATGATCTGCTTGATTCCGCTATTGGTGATGCTCATTCAATTGAAAGGGGCATCACCTATGTTGAAGTGGCCGATCTTATTAGGATGGCTCCTATTGAATTTCTATGTATTTCAGCCGATCATACATCGGTACGAGCTGACATCACGACGTTAAAATGAAAAGCCCAGCGATTGGGCTTTTTTTCATGAAAAAAGAAGTGCTGAGAGCAGCACTTCCTTAATTGTCTGTAACGGCATGATAGGATGTGAGATAAGCAGGACGAGAGAAGATGGAGCCAGTATCATCGTTTGGCTGAAAGAATGCTTCTGATTCTTGAAAGTCTTCAAATAAGTCCTCTGATTCCCAAAGCGTCATAATTAAATAAACTTCTTCATCTTTTTTCGGCCTTAACACTCGAAGAGCCTTGAAGCCCCGCTGATGTTCTGAGATGTTCGTCTTCTTCTTGAAAGTAGATTCAAACAGTGCCCTGCTTTCAAGCTTCACAGGGATATGATTCAAGGTGACGAAGCCAGTATGGACAAGCTCACCTTTTGCATAAATCACATCATAGGCATGAGGGGCTTTAAAAACAGTCTCACCCTCCGTCTCATGAAAAAGAGCTGCTTGTTCTTTTCCGACCATATAAAGCAGATTTTCCTGATCGTGTTTTTTTGCGATTTTATGCAAGAAATCTGCTGTTCCATATGTCATATAGACATTCATCTAAACCGCCTCCCGCTTGATAGTATAACAAAAGAATGATATATAATTCTTTGGTAGTCAATCCATAAAACATATTATGAAGCAATACATCCCATACTATCCGTATAAAGGAATGAGGTGACCTAATTTGAAGAAAAAGAAGATAATCATTCCATTAGTCATTGCAGGAAGTACCATCGTACTTTCATTTATTGGCTATCTGACCATTTTATTTTTAGGACATTATGTCATAGATGAAAAGAAGCTTGTATTTCACGCTTCATCTCAAATCATTGATCAGAATGGAAAAGAACTCACAAGTATGTATTCAGAAAATCGGGACCCCGTGTCAATAAAGGATGTACCCGATAAAGTAGCAAAAGCCTTTGTATCTGTCGAGGACAAGCGGTTTTATGAGCATCATGGAATAGATGCGCAGTCAATTTCAAGGGCGGTTTATCGAGATATATTAGCAGGTGGAAAGGTAGAGGGCGGCAGTACAATTACTCAGCAGCTCGCAAAAAATATTTTTCTCACAAATGACAAAACCTTTTTGCGGAAAACAAAAGAAGTCATCATTGCGATTAATTTAGAAAGAGATTATTCAAAGGATAAGCTGCTCGAAATGTACTTGAATCAGCTTTACTTCGGTCATGGCGTCTACGGTATTCAGGCAGCAGCCAATTATTACTTTAGTAAAGATGTGAAAGATTTAACTGTCAGTGAAGGGGCGACACTCGCTGCGATGCCAAAAGCGCCGTCTACTTACTCGCCTGTTTTACACCCTGATAAAAATAAACAAAGACGGGATACGATCCTGAACTTAATGAATGAGCAAGGATATTTATCATCAACAGAAACAGTAGAAGCAAAAGGGAGAACATTAGGCATTCATTTGAAAAAGAAATCAGAAACGCCTTGGGTGGACAGCTATGTCGATCTTATCATTAAGGAAGCAGAATCAGAGTATTCCATTTCACATGAACAATTGCTTCAAGGTGGTTATACCATAACAGTTCCGATTGATATGAATCTGCAAAAGGTCACCTACGATGCGATGAAAAACAACCGTTATTTCCCGGGAAAAAGCGGTTCTCCTGAAAGCAGTGCCATCTTTATTGATAATGAGTCTGGAGGAGTTAAAGCAGCAATCGGAGGACGAGAATATCAAGCAAGGGGCTATAACAGGGTGACCGCTGTTAGACAGCCTGGATCTGTTTTCAAGCCGATCGCGGTATATGGGCCTGCGCTGCAGGAGAAAAAATTCCGACCTTATTCCCTGCTTGAAGACGAAGAAAAAAGCTATGACGGCTATTCACCAAAGAATTACGATGGGCAGTATGAAGGCAAGGTCACGATGGTGGAGGCCCTCATGAAAAGTAAGAATACAGCAGCGGTGTGGACATTAAGCCAGCTTGGTATTGATACTTCGAAAACATATCTCGAGAAAATGGGAATCGATATTTCGGATCAAGGACTTGCGATAGCCCTTGGCGGTTTAGAAAAAGGGGTTTCTCCACTTCAAATCGCGGGAGCTTTCCATACATTTGCAAACGAAGGTGTATATAAAAAGCCTTTCTTCATTCAGAAAATCACCAATGATGAAGGAGAAACGGTAAAGAAAAATAGCAGTAAGCCAGAACGAGTGTTTAGCGTGCAGAATGCTTGGAATATGACAAGAATGCTGCAGCAAGTCGTCAAAGGCGGAACAGCCCAAAGCGGTTCATATGCTGGAGATTTAGTTGGTAAAACTGGCACAACCACATATTCAGGTGTGAAGGGTGCAACAAAAGATGCTTGGTTTGCCGGCTATACGCCGAGTACAACGGGTGCGATCTGGATGGGGTATGACAAAACCGATAACAGTCACTACTTAACTGGCGGAAGTCAATATCCAGTGCAGCTGTTTAAGGATATTTTAACGGCGGCCCGAATGACGAATGAAACGTTTAAAAAACCAGAGGGGATTAAAGAACTTCAAGCGCCAATTCATTTAGAAGGACTATCAGGATTTGAAGCCCGCTATGCGTTTAAAATCAAAGGATTGTTTACATTAGAGCTGTCTTGGGACAAACAGGAGGATAAACGAGTTGAATACCGTATTTATGAAAAGAGGAATGGAAACGAGACGCTGATTGACTCAGTGACAGGCACAAATAGCTATACAATGCCGTATGCCAATGTGTTTTCAGATGCGGCGTATAAGGTGGTTCCGTATAATACCCAAACGCAAGAAGAAGGAGAAGGCAGTCCATATGTCAAGCCAGAGGCTTTTGGACGTTAATATTCGGCGATTTTTTGAACAATGAGCCGGTTTAGTATACCGTGCCTTGAAAAAGCGGTATAGTAAAAGCAGTGTTTGAGCCTTATACAAAGAGAGTGTAAGGCGAAAGGTGGAATGAAAGGTAATGGGAAAAACGAAGGCTTTTAATGACACGTTCTTAAAGGCGTGCAAAGGGGAAAAAACAGACCATGTACCAGTTTGGTATATGAGACAGGCAGGACGCTCACAGCCTGAATATCGTGCCCTTAAAGAAAAGTACGGGCTATTTGAAATTACGCATCAGCCAGAGCTATGTGCTTATGTAACACGACTTCCTGTAGAACAATATGGTGTAGATGCCGCGATTTTATATAAAGATATTATGACCCCGCTTCCAGCTATTGGAGTGGATGTTGAAATTAAAAATGGCATTGGACCTGTCATTGATTCACCGATTCGGACAAAAGCAGATATCGAAAGTCTTGGGGAACTTCATCCTGAAGAAGACCTGCCATATGTGCTTGACACCATTCAGCTTTTAACGAAGGAGCAGCTGAATGTACCGCTCATCGGTTTTGCTGGTGCACCATTTACGATGGCTAGCTATATGATTGAAGGCGGTCCATCTAAAAACTATCATAAAACAAAAGCGCTCATGTACAGTGAGCCTGAGACATGGATGCTGCTCATGAACAAATTAGCTGATATGACGATCACGTACATACGCGCGCAGGTAAAAGCAGGGGTCAGTGCGTTTCAAATCTTCGACTCATGGGTGGGCGCTTTAAATGCAGCGGACTACCGGACATTCATTAAACCTGTCATGCAGCGAATTTTCACAGAGTTGAAGAGTGAAAATGTACCAATGATCATGTACGGAGTTGGTGCAAGCCATCTCGTGAAAGATTGGCATGACCTGCCGCTAGACGTCGTTGGACTTGATTGGCGTATGAGTGTAGACGAAGCGCGAAAAGAAGGGCTCACAAAAACGTTACAAGGAAATCTTGATCCAACGATCTTACTTTCTCCTTGGGAAGTCATTGAAGAAAGAGCAAAAGACATATTAGATCAAGGGATGAAATCAGATCACTTCATCTTTAACTTAGGTCATGGGGTATTTCCAGATGTTTCACCAGATACGTTAAAGAAGCTGACCGATTTTATTCACGACTATTCAGCTAAACATAAAAAATCATCCATCTAAACTATTTCAATTGATCTGAAGGAGTGTTGGTTGTGGAGAAAAAGAAAATGGGGCTTCTTGTCATGGCATATGGCACCCCATATAAAGAAGAAGACATTGAGCGTTATTATACACATATTCGTAGAGGCAGAAAGCCGGAGACGGAAATGCTGCAAGATTTAAAGGATCGCTACAAGGCAATCGGCGGTATTTCTCCTTTATCAAAAATTACAGAGCAGCAGGCACATGGTTTGTGTGAGCACTTGAATGACATTCAAGACGACATTGAATTTCATGTGTACATTGGCTTAAAACATATCGAGCCTTTCATCGAGGATGCAGTTGCTGATATGCACAAGGACGGCATTACAGAAGCTGTGAGTATCGTTTTAGCGCCGCATTTCTCTACCTTTAGTGTGAAATCATATAACAAACGTGCACAAGATGAGGCGGACAAGCTAGGCAATCTACAGATTACGTCTGTTGAAAGCTGGTACGATGAGCCGAAGTTTGTGGACTATTGGGTGAAGCAAGTGAAGGATACGTATGCATCAATGAGTCAAGAGGAAAGAGATTCCGCAGTACTTATTGTGTCTGCACACAGCCTTCCTGAAAAAATTATTGCAGCAGGAGATCCATATCCGGATCAGCTCGCACAATCTGCTAAAATGATTGCAGAAGGTGCGGGAATTGAACACTATGAAATTGGCTGGCAAAGTGAAGGCAATACGCCGGATCCATGGCTTGGACCAGACGTGCAAGATTTAACGCGAGATTTATTTGAACAAAAAGGCTATCAAACATTCGTGTATGTGCCTGTTGGTTTTGTCGCTGATCATCTTGAAGTGTTATACGACAACGATTATGAATGTAAAGTCGTGACAGATGAAATTGGTGCAGCCTACTATCGTCCAGAAATGCCAAATGCGAAACCAGCATTTATTGATGCTCTGGCAACAGTCGTATTAAAGAAGCTTGACGAAAGCAAGTAATCATATAAAAGAAGGCGATCCTATGCATGACAATCAAAAACACCTTGTCATCATTGGCGGTGGCATCACTGGTTTAGCCGCCGCCTTCTATTTGGAAAAGGAAGTCGAAGAAAAAGGTCTTCCGATTCAAATATCACTTATTGAAGCGAGCCCTAGGCTAGGTGGAAAAATACAAACATTATATAAAGACGGCTACATCATTGAACGTGGACCTGATTCATTTTTAGAAAGAAAGGTCAGTGGGCCGCAGCTTGCGAAAGATGTCGGTCTGTCCGATCAGCTTGTCAATAATGAAACTGGGCAAGCGTATGTACTAGTCAATGAAAAGCTTCACCCGATGCCAAAGGGTGCTGTTATGGGGATTCCAACTCAAATCAGCCCATTTATTACAACTGGTCTTTTTTCAGTTGCGGGAAAAGCAAGAGCGGCGATGGATTTCGTGTTGCCAAAAAGCAAGCAGACCGAAGATCAGTCGCTTGGTGAATTTTTTAGAAGACGTGTGGGTGATGAGGTCGTTGAGAATTTAATTGAGCCGCTTCTATCAGGCATTTATGCAGGGGATATTGACCGCCTGAGCTTAATGTCCACATTCCCGCAATTTTATCAAACAGAACAGCAGCATCGCAGTTTGATTCTTGGGATGAAAAAATCACAGCAGCATGCGAAAGCCCAGCAAGTGACTGCGAAAAAACAAGGACAGTTCCAAACGATCAATCAAGGATTGCAGTCGCTTGTGGAAGCAGTAGAAAGTAAGCTCAAGCTGACAACGGTCTATAAAGGGACAAAAGTAAAACAGATTGAAAAAACGGATGGAGGCTATGGTTTGCAATTAGACAGCGGTCAAACGCTTTTTGCCGATTCAGCCATTGTCACGACTCCGCATCAATCGATTTATTCTATGTTTCCTAAAGAAGCAGAGCTAGAGTATTTGCATGACATGACCTCTACATCTGTTGCAACGGTAGCACTCGGTTTTAAAGAAGAGGATGTTCATAATGAATATGACGGCACTGGTTTTGTCATCTCAAGAAACAGTGATTTCTCTATTACGGCCTGTACATGGACAAACAAAAAATGGCCGCATACCGCTCCGAAAGGAAAAACGCTATTGCGTGCGTATGTCGGAAAAGCTGGTGACGAATCGATTGTCGAGCAGTCAGACAGTCAAATCGTCAGCATCGTGCTCGAAGATTTAAAGAAAATCATGGATATTAAAGCAGATCCAGAATTGACGACAGTGACTCGGTGGAAGACAAGTATGCCGCAATATCACGTCGGTCATCAGAAAGCCATTTCGAACATGCGAGAAACGTTTAAGCAATCATATCCTGGTGTTTATATCACAGGTGCTGCTTTTGAAGGTGTCGGAATCCCTGATTGTATTGATCAAGGAAAAGCTGCCATCTCAGAGGCTGTATCGTATCTATTTTCATAAAAAAACAACTCCCTTTTCTGTCATGGAAAGGGAGTTTTTCGTGTTTCGATCATTCAAAAAGAGTTGGGAATCATAAATGTGAACAAAGTTGTTGCATCTAATGAAAAGGATATGGTATATTACTTTCTGTACTTAATGACCAAAACGTTCAAATAGTCATTTCAGGAGTGAGATCATGAGTGTTGATAGGAGACAAATGATTTTAGATGGTGCGACGAAGGCATTTACTCAATTCGGGTATAAAGCGACAACAATGGATCTTGTGGCAAAGCTTGCCAACGTCGGAAAAGGAACCATTTATACATTTTTCAAAAACAAAGAAGAGTTGTTTGATGAAATTTTCACATCCCTTTTACTAGAGATGAGGAAAATTGCGGATGAGGCAATTGATGAGAAGAATAGTTTCTCTGAAAACCTTCACTTAGCACTCTTTGCAATTTTAGAATTTCGAAAAAACCACCAGCTCACAATTAAGATTTTTCAGGAAAATGCGGAGCTTGGCACGTCAGCGGTCAAGGAAATGATCGAAAAAATGGAGCAGATGATCATTCGCTATATCAAAATGAAAGTACAAGAAGCGATGGATAAAGGCGACATTAAGCCTTGTGATCCTGAATTGACTGCATTTGTGATGGTGAAACTATATATTGCATTGATTTTTGATTGGGAAAAGCGATACGAGCCTTTAACAAAAGAAGAGGTAGCTGAATCGCTGGAGCTTTATGTCTTAAAAGGACTATCTGCAACAACATAATTTTTTTTGAGTTCAAATGACCAAATTGTATATTTAGTCATTCATCTATGGGAGGAAAACAGCAATGAATTTAATTCGGAATCAATGGAAAGACATTGTAACGAGCAAAAAACTACTGATCCCGATTTTAGCTGTCTTATTTATTCCGCTGATTTACAGTGGTGTATTTTTAAAAGCGTACTGGGACCCTTATGGTACAGTTGATCAATTGCCTGTGGCGGTTGTCAACTTGGATGAGGGCAGTCATTATGACGGGAAAACCCTTCAAGTCGGCGATGATTTAGTAAAGGAATTAAAGAGAAACGATAATTTTAAATGGAACTTTGTCGATAGTCATGAAAAGGCCATAAAAGGATTAAATAACGAGGACTATTACCTCGTGGTGGAAATACCAAAGAATTTCTCGAAAAATGCAAGTACAGTGCTAGAAAAGCATCCGAAAAAATCGAATCTGAAATATTATACGAATCCGGGCGCCAACTATGCGGCGTCACAAATTGCGAATAATGCCATTATCAAATTAAAAGACTCGGTTTCAAAAGAAGTTACAAAAAATTATGCCGAGGTCATCTTTGATAACTTCAAAACGATTGCAAAAGGATTAGATCAAGCAAGCGATGGCGCGAAGAAAATTGATGACGGAACAAAAAGCGCAAAAGATGGCAGTACGAAATTAAAAGACAACTTAGCCAAATTGGCTGAAGGTACGTTAACCTATAGCGAAGGTGTTCATCAGTTCGCAGGGAAAATGGGTGAACTGAACACAGGCATACAGTCTTTAGACAGTGGACTTGGTCAGCTTTTAACAGGCTATCAAACCATTGATCAGAAATTTGGAGAGCTTGGTTCAGGAATTGATACATTAACCGAAGGATTAAACACAAGCCGAGAAGGACATCAGCAGCTCGCTTCTAAAATGCCGCAATTCACAGCAGGCATTGAGCAGCTAAACAACAAAGCACAATCCTTTTCAGAAAAAATTGCAGCAGTGGAAAAAGTCTTATCGTCACCAGAATTAGCGAATCTTGAAAAGATGGCGCCTAAACTCGATCAGGTGAAAAAAGACGCAAAAACGTTCAGTACAAAACTTGCTTCATTAAAAGAAGCATTATCAAATCGAGATGCTAAAGTAAAAAGCATTATCCAAAACAGCTCTATGACAGATGAAGAGAAAAAGGCGGCAATGGATCAGCTGAACAGTCTGCCTAAAATCGAACTGCCTGATCTGTCTGGACTCGAACAAAGCTTAGCGGCCTTGCAGGAACTACCTGATGCAAGTGAGGTTCAACAAGCAGTTGCATCTGCAAAAGCGCAGCTGCAGCAAGTCAAACAGCTGCCAGAGAAAACAGAACAGCTGTACACGTCTACAGTCGCGATTCAAAATGCGATCGACCAAATGACATCTGGTACGAATAAATTATATCAAGGTGCACTGAAGCTTCAAACAGGTCAAGGCCAATTACAAGATGGCCTGCAAACAGCAAATGGAAAGCTTGATACGGCGAAAAGCGGAGCGGATAAGCTTGCAAATGGATCAAGCCAGCTTAGCGCAGCGTTAAATAAGCTGGAAAGTGGTTCAACAAATATCCAAAGCAATACATCTAAGCTTGCCGAAGGCTCAAAATCGCTTGATAAAGGATTGGGAGATTTAAAAAGCGGTACAGGTAAGCTGTCCAATAAATTGAAAAGCGCTGCTGATGAAACAGGTGAAATTGATGCAAATCAAGATAATTACAATATGATTGCAAGCCCTGTTAAAACAGAAAACGATACAGCGAAAAAGATTGATAATTATGGAACAGGGCTCACGCCTTATATTTTATCCATGGGACTCTTTGTTGGGGCTCTAATGCTCACCGTCGTATTCCCAATGAAAGACCCTGCTGGACGCCCTAGAAATGCGTTTGAATGGTTTGTCAGCAAATATAGCGTGCTTCTGCTTGTTGGTATCCTTCAAGCAGTCATTGCAAGTACGATGCTCATCTTTGGACTTGGTCTTGAGGTGGAAAGCCTCTGGCGCTTCTATCTATTTGCAATCGTCGTCAGTCTGACATTCTTAGCGATTATTCAGCTGCTAGCCACAACAATGGGGAACCCAGGACGCTTCATTGCCGTCATTATCTTAGTTCTTCAGCTCGCGGCAAGTGCTGGTACATTCCCGCTTGAGCTTGTACCGAAGTTCTTCCAAGTTATTCATAGTCTGCTTCCAATGACGTATACAATCAATGGATTTAGAACGATCATTGCAAGCGGTGATGACAGCTATTTATGGCACCAAGCAGCGATTCTCGGTACAGTTGCGATCATCATGATGGCGGCAACAACCGCATACTTTGCTTGGAACGTAAGAAAAATGAAACAAGACGAAGCTTAATCAATGAATCCTTTCTCTTGATGGAGAAAGGATTTTTGATTTGAAATTAGACATCTTGAACCCGAAGCGATATATTTTAAGAAGAGATGCTATAAAAGGCATACATGGAAGGAATTGCTTTCACACAAAGGAGGAAATGCCGAATGACAACTGAAGTAAATGAAACCGTTCAGCTGATTCAAAAGCTCGTATCGATTCCAAGTCCGTCAGGGAATACAGAAAAGGTGATCGGCTTTGTTGAACGCTTTTTACAAGATGTAAATATTGAGACAAAACGAAATCGTAAGGGCGGCTTAATTGCCACTATTAAAGGAACTGATGACAAGGAACACCGCATGCTGACAGCACATGTCGATACGCTCGGTGCGATGGTAAAGGAAATTAAATCAAATGGACGGCTTCGTCTTGCACTCATTGGAGGCTTTCAATATAACTCAATTGAAGGCGAATATTGTGAAATTGAAACAGCAGCAGGTCATACATACACAGGTACCATTCTGATGCATCAAACATCCGTTCACGTCTATGCGGATGCTGGAAAAGCAAAACGAAACCAAGAGAATATGGAGATTCGTCTCGATGAAAAGGTGCAAAATGCAGACGATGTCAAAGCACTTGGCATTCAAGTAGGGGACTTTATCTCATTTGACCCTAGAGTGGAAGTGACGTCATCAGGTTTTATTAAATCAAGACACCTTGATGACAAGGCGAGTGTAGCGCTTTTGCTGCGACTCATCCTCCGCATTCAAAAGGAAAACATCACATTGCCGCATACGACGCACTTCTTAATTTCTAATAATGAAGAAATTGGCTACGGTGGAAACTCCAATATTCCAGAAGAAACGGTGGAATACCTCGCTGTTGATATGGGAGCGATCGGCGATGGTCAATCAACAGATGAATACAGCGTGTCTATTTGTGTGAAGGACTCAAGTGGTCCTTATCATTATGGATTACGCAAGCATTTAGCCGCATTAGCAGAAGAGAATAATATTGATTATCGTCTAGATATTTACCCTTATTACGGCTCTGATGCATCAGCAGCGATTCGAGCAGGGCATGATATCATTCATGGACTGATTGGTCCGGGAATAGATTCCTCGCATGCTTTTGAACGAACGCATGAAGATTCCCTTGTCCATACAGCGAATCTTCTTTATCACTACGTGCAATCGTCATTAATCACAGCATAAAAAAAGAACCCCATTGATCGGGGTTCTTTTTCATTAGCTTGAAAGCTGTGTCGGTTCAGGTACATCTTGTCCAGTCATCACGCGATGTCCTTTTTCAGGGTCATATTGCCCTTCCCATTTAGACATCACAACAGCTGCAAGTGCATTTCCTGTTAAGTTAACAACTGTTCGTGCCATATCCATGATACGATCTACACCTGCAATAAATGCTAGACCTTCGGCAGGCACACCGATTGTTCCTAATGTGGCAAGTAATACAACGAAGGACGTACCAGGAACGGCAGCCATACCTTTAGATGTTACCATCAGTACAAGAATAAGTGTGAGCTGCTGGACAATCGTAAGATCAATGCCGTATACCTGTGCAAGGAAAAGCGCAGCGATCGCTTGATACAAGACGGAGCCGTCCAGGTTAAATGTATAACCGATTGGGATAACGAAAGAAACAATTCCCTTTGGACATCCAATGCGCTCCATTTTATCCATGACTCTTGGTAAAACTGTTTCAGAGCTGGATGTACTAAAGGCAAGAAGCATTTCGTCTTTCATGTAGGCAAGAAATCTGAAAATATTGACGCCAATCATCTTTCCAATAATTCCGAATACAACGATAAGGAAGAGAGCGAGCGCAAAATAAACAAGACCTACAAGCTTACCTAATGAAATAAGAGATTCAAGACCAAATTTTGATACAGTCACACCAATGAGTGCGAAGACACCAAATGGTGCAGCTTTCATCACAACATTGACGACATGGAACATGGCGTGTGATACACCTTCAAAGAAGGCGAGCACTGGTTTGCCGCGTTCACCGATGGCTGAAACGCCAAGAGCAAATAGCACAGTGAAGAAAATAATCGCAAGCAAATCACCTTCCGCCAATGATTGGAAGAAGTTCGTTGGAACGATATGAAGGAACGTATCAGCAATTGATTTGCTGCTTTGCTCTTTTTCCGTTTCAACATACTGGCTAATATCTTGTTTTTCCGTATTTCCAAAGTCAACGCCTGCACCAGGTTGAACAAAGTTTGCAAGCACAAGACCAAGAATAATCGCAAATGTTGTGATAATTTCAAAATAAAGAATGGTTCTAAAGCCAAGTTTCCCTACCTTTTTACCATCACCTGCACCTGCAACACCTAAAATTAAGCTAGATACGACAATTGGTATAACAATCATCTTAATGAGTCTTAAGAAGAAGTCTCCAATTGGTTTTAAATAAGTCTCAACGCCCGGGTTACCGAAAAAGATTGCCCCAACAACGACACCGAGAATAAGACCGATTAGGATTTGTGTAGCTAATCCAAATTTTAATTTTTTCATAGATTTCCTCCCTAACATATTCATCAAAGGAATATTCCCATCATATTAAGTTTTAATATATGAATTAAAGTATAACTAAAATTAAAGAGTTTCGTCCACGATTAAATTATATTAAGAAAATACAAAATTGTTTGAAAAAATGAACATTTAGAACCTCCATTATTGATTCAAGTCAATAAAAAGTGCCTTCGGAACTAAAACACATCAGATGAAAATACTAAAAAACCCTTTTAGAACAAGGGTTTTACCTTTTTACCTATTTTTCAGAAAAAATAAAAAGCACTTTTGACTCCAACTGATGACGGAGGAAAAAAGTGCTTTTTAATTCAATTTTTTACCTTATTTAAGATAACTTACTTGTGAGCATTCCTCACATTCATTACCGTAACACTCGTGTTGTTCCATTAAATCATTTCCACATTTTGTGCATTTTTTTGAGGGCAAATTTCTAAAAAACTCTGTGATTTTTCCTAGCATTTGTCATCCTCCAATACGTTTTGTTGCTATTATTGTATTATAACAGATTATTAATTGTCAATCTGTTTTGTAACAATAGGCAAGAAGAGTGCTTTTTTCATGAAAAATGGGTATATTGTAAGAAGGGGATTTTTAGAAAAGGAGGGAAAAATGACGATGAAGTTAACTGTCATTGGATGCTATGGAGGGTTTCCGGCCGCTGGTGAAGCGACGTCGGGGTATCTTTTTGAATCAGATGGCTTTCGTCTACTTGTAGACTGCGGGAGCGGTGTTCTTTCCAAACTGCAGCAATACATAGATATAGAAGAACTTGATGCTGTTCTCCTTTCTCATTATCACCACGATCATATTGCAGATATCGGACCACTCCAATATGCGAAGCTAGTGGGATATCATTTAGGAAAAAGCAGCGGTCCGCTTCCGATCTATGGACATACAGGTAATCAAGAAGCATTTGGGCGGCTTGCGGATGACGTACATACTAAGGCAAAAGCTTATCAGCCAGAAGAGGGTATTCAAATTGGTCCATTTCAAATTGATTTTTTGAAAACGGTTCATCCGGTAGAATGCTATGCGATGAGAATTCAGAAAGAGGATGCTGTGGTGGTGTATACAGCAGATTCAAGTTATCAGGAGGCATTTGTCCCATTTAGCAAGGATGCAGATCTACTGATTGCTGAAAGCAACTTCTACGCTGGACAGGACGGATCGGGTGCAGGACATATGAATAGCACAGAGGTGGGCAAGCTTGCAATGGAAGCAAATGTTGGGGAACTGATCATCACCCACCTGCCCCATTTTGGTCGTCATAAAGACCTAGTCAATGAAGCACATGCGTTATATACTGGCAATATACAGCTTGCCCATTCAGGGCTTAGATGGAACAAGGAAGGAAGATAGAGAGATGCTGTTTATCGATAACGAACAACATTATGATCCAATGATTAATTTGGCAATTGAAGAATATTGCTTAAAATATTTAGACCCAGAAGAAACGTACTTGCTGTTCTATATTAACCAGCCGTCGATTATCATTGGAAAGAACCAAAATACAATAGAAGAAATCAACACAAAGTATGTCGAAGACAACGGCATCAAAGTTGTCCGTCGCCTGTCCGGTGGTGGCGCAGTTTACCATGACAAAGGAAACTTAAACTTCAGCTTTATCACAAAAGACGATGGGGACAGCTTCCATAATTTTAAAAAGTTTACGGAGCCAGTCATTCAGGCGCTTGAAAAGCTAGGCGTCAAAGCTGAATTAAGTGGCAGAAATGACATCATGGCAGATGGTCGGAAAATTTCTGGAAATGCTCAGTTTGCTACAAGAGGGCGCATTTTCAGCCATGGCACGCTCCTATTTGATTCAGAAATTGAACATGTTGTTTCGGCTTTAAATGTGAAAAAAGAAAAGATTGAATCAAAAGGCATTAAATCCATTAGAAGCAGGGTTGCCAATATTAGTGAACTAATGGATCAAAAGATGACAACAGAAGAATTTAGAAAAATTCTGTTAAGCTACATTTTCGACACGAATGGGGATGTTCCTCAATATCAGTTGACTGAGAAGGATTGGGAAAAGATTCACGAGATTTCTCGTGATCGATATCAAAAATGGGAATGGAACTACGGCCGTTCGCCGAAATTTAATTTGCAGCATTCTAAGAGATTCTCAGCAGGCTCCATTGACCTTCGATTAGAAGTGAAAAAAGGAATGATTCAGGACTGCAAGATCTTTGGTGATTTCTTTGGTGTAGGGGATATTGCTGATATTGAAAAAAGACTCATAGGGCAGCAGTATGATCGCAAAACGATCAGCGACGTATTAGAGGATATGGACATGCGCCACTACTTCGGCAACGTATCAAAAGAGGATTTTCTTGATTTGATTTATTAAGAGGGACAAGCACGGCTAGAGATAGCGGTGCTTTTTTGATTGAAAGAAATGAAAGCGATTTACATTTGATCTTGTGGATTTTTTCAATTGTCTATTATAATAGAAAGGAGGAATGTTTGGCCATAAAATGAATGGTTATTCATTCATTGATGACATGTAAGGGGTGGGAGAATGGATTTGATCAAAAATCTAGAGCAGACGGCGATGACGAAAGGAGAAGATATCGCACTGATCTTTGAAGGAAATCAGTGGACCTACCGAGAGCTCATGACAAGTATCGAGCGCTTTGCAGATGGTTTAGTGAGCGAAGGGTTTCAAGCCGGGGATCATATCGCGCTTATTTTAGGAAATTCACCGCATTTTGTCATTTCTTTTTTTGGTGCTTTAAAGGCAGGGCTTGTCGTAGTACCAATCAATCCAACATACACGCCTAGTGAAATTGGCTATATGCTGATTACAGGTGATGTAAAAGGCATTGTTGCCCCTGAACAGCTACTGCCAGTGTACGAGCAGGTGTACGAACAGCTTCCGTCTATTGAACGGGTGATTATTTGTGCAGAAAATGAATCTGCGTGCAGATCAAGTTTTAAGGAAGTATCAGATCAACTTGTCTTCTTTGGAAAGCTTGTGTCTGGCCATGCGAAAGAGAGCGTGCATCCTTCTATTCATCAGGATGATACGGCAGTTATTTTATTTACATCTGGCACGACAGGAAAACCAAAGGGTGCGATGCTGACTCATTTCAACCTGTATTCAAATGCTAGAGACGTTGCTGAGTACCTATCCATTGATGCAAAGGACAAGGTGATTGCCGCATTGCCGATGTTCCACGTATTTTGTTTAACGGTTTGTATGAATGCGCCACTGATTCATGGCGCGACCATCTATGTCCTGCCGCATTTCAGCCCATCAGAGCTTTTGCGAATGATGGAAAAAGAGAAGCCCACGTTATTTGTTGGTGTTCCGACTATGTATAACTATTTATACCGCCAGGAAGGGCATGAAAAAGCGATGTCCTCTGTGAGAATTTGTATATCAGGCGGTGCCTCAATGCCTGTTGCTTTACTTCACGGTTTTGAGAAAAAATTTGGTGTCACGGTGCTGGAGGGTTACGGATTATCAGAAGCTTCCCCAGTCACTGCATTCAACCCTCTTGATGGAAAGAGAAAACCTGGTTCAGTCGGGACCGACATTATGAATGTGAAGAATAAGATTGTGAATGAACTAGGAGAAGAAGTCGGTCCAAATGAAGTCGGAGAGCTCATAGCAAAAGGACCCAACATTATGAAAGGCTATTATCAAATGCCAGAAGATACTGAAGCTGCACTTAGAGACGGGTGGCTGTACACCGGTGATTTAGCAAGAAGAGATGAAGAAGGATACATTTATATTGTCGATCGGAAAAAGGATATGATTCTCGTTGGCGGTTATAATGTGTATCCAAGAGAAGTAGAAGAAGTGCTTTATCAACATGAAGCTGTAGCAGAAGCCGTTGTCATCGGTGTGCCGGATCCGAACACCGGAGAGGCTGTCGTCTGTTACATTTCCCCTAAGAAACATGCTCACATCGATCAAGAAGACATCATCACACATTGTTCACGCTTTTTAGCGAAATATAAGCAGCCCCAAACGATCCATTTCATAGATGATATTCCAAAGAACACAACAGGTAAAATTTTAAGAAGAGCACTAAAGGAAAAGTATCAAGCAGAGGAAAGTAAATAAGAAAAGGGAGTCTCTCTTATGAAGAGACTCCCTTAGTGTGTACAGGTTCTATAACACTGTTCAGAAGACAAAGAGATAAAATTTCAGCTCTTTTGAATGGCTTCTTTTAACTGTTTCTGAAAAGAATGAGACTGTTTTTGATTCAGCTCATAATAAGTCCCATCTACTAAAAAAACAACCTGCGAACGGTTTGTCCAAAGCTGAAAGGTGGTGCCGTTTGTTCGGCCGTACATCACCTTGGCGATATAATCTGGTTTCTTTAAATTTTTTTTGAGATGATTGCTTGTTTGTTTGCCTTTGTTTAATTCTTCTATTAAATCTTCTGCTGTGTCCTTATCATCTATTTCATAAGAAATGGACTCGTTTTCAGATGAAAGGAGCAATTTTTCTGCTCGATTCTCATCAAAGATGTCGCTCGTCCGGCTGAATACATAAAAGAAGGTAATAAGTAAAAGTCCAAAGATCACAACTCCTGCAAGGATTTTCTTCATTTCGATCCTCCAACTCACTATTTTATATGTAGCATCTCCGATTTTTGAATAGCATAATCATTTTTTTCGTGAAAGCTTTTTCAGATAGGGCATGCTATGATGGAGCCACATGAGACAGGTTCTAAACAAAAGAATGGATGCTTAGAATAGAGAAAGGGATGGAAAGGAGGCTGACCTGTGCGAGGACGTAAGTGGGTAGCTCTTGCAACGGTAGCATACATATTGTACGGTCTTTTTATTTATTCTTATTTGTTTCTATTTGGGGATGCATCGGTTCCTGACAGTGTAAAAGGAACAAGTGCAGATCCGCATACCTTTATGACAAGCCATGAGCTTGTCATCAGCGAGAATTTCTCGAACATACGTAACTTGCTGTTTTTCATGACAATTCCATTAGATTGGTATGTCTTTTTTCTTCTGCTCATTTCAGGGTTTTCACGAAAATTAGCAGACTGGAGTCTGGCAGCAGCTCGTTTTACATTTTTAAGCAAACTTGTATATGTGTTTGTATTGTCGCTGTTGACAATGCTGATTGCGCTTCCCATTAAGTGGATCGGCTATCAGCTGTCTTTGCACTACGGAGTATCTGCTCAAAGTACGGCAAGCTGGTTGAAAGATCAAATTCTAGATTTCTGGATTCAATATCCGCTTCTTGCCCTATGTGCAATTATATTCTTTTGGCTTATTCAAAAAAGAAGAAAGCGCTGGTGGCTGTATGCTTGGTGTCTGACAGTCCCATTCACACTATTTCTCTTCTTTATACAGCCAGTCGTCATTGATCCGTTATATAACAGTTTTTATCCACTAAAGGATCAAGCTCTTGAGAACAAGATCTTAACGCTTGCAGACAAAGCTCATATCCCGGCAGATCATGTATATGAGGTCAATATGTCTGAGAAAACGAACACGATGAATGCTTATGTCACAGGGATTGGTGAAAATAAGCGTATTGTGTTATGGGATACGACACTGCAAAAGCTGAAAGATCGCGAAATTTTATTTATCATGGCGCATGAAATGGGACATTACGTCATGAAGCATGTCTATATAGGATTAGCAGGATATTTAGTACTGTCGTTTGCGGGATTTTTTGCAATCGACCGTCTCTATTTTTATTTCTATCGCAAAGGAGCAGTTCTATTTCGGCTGAGGGAGCCGCGCGATATCGCCGCTCTTCCGCTTCTTCTCATGATTGTATCGATGCTGTCATTTGCAGCATCACCTTTTACAAATGCAGTTTCAAGACATCAAGAACGTGCAGCAGATGAGTATGCGATAAACCTGACTAAAGACGGAGAGGCAGGGGTGACGTCTTTTCAAAAGCTTGCAAAATCAGGACTGTCTCAGGTGAATCCACCACTTTTAGTGAAGGTCTTCCGCTACGGGCACCCAACGATGATGGAGAGAATTATGGAGATGGAAAAAGCAGCGGAAAAAGAGGAAACATCGAGGAAGCAATAAATAAAATCCGGCTGCATCAGCCGGATTTTATTTATTCTTTTTTAGTTAGAAGCCGCTTGAACGTTGATTAACCCTTTTCCGTAATAGAAGGAGTTACCAAGCGGTGTTGCTGTGTTTTCTAAGCGCTGACGAACCTGAGAAGTTGATAGGTTCGGGTACTTAGAAAGGATAAGCGCTGCTGCTCCTGCTACATGAGGAGACGCCATAGACGTTCCAGTATAGGAAGTGTATCCACTGCTTGGTACAGTACTTAAAATAGAAGTACCAGGTGCAGAAACATCTAATTCAGGACCTGCGCTGGAAGACGTATTTCTGACATTGCTGCTGTTTACATTGGCAACGGCAATGGTAGAATCATATTTTGCTGGATAGCCAACTGTACTTGTAGAACCAGTGGAACCTGAGTTACCTGCAGCCGCTACAACAACGACTCCGCGATTATTCGCTGTATCAACGGCATTTTTAAGCGCTGTTGAACCGTTTGGTCCGCCTAAGCTCATGTTGATGACATCCATATTATTGGCTACTGCCCATTCAATACCGCTAATGATCCAGCTATATTGTCCGTCGCCATAGCGGTCTAATACTTTAACAGCATATAGGGAAGCACTTGGAGCGACTCCAAGAACACCAATTGTGTTATCAAGGGCAGCGATCGTTCCGGCTACGTGAGTTCCATGTGATTGAAAGTCTTGGGTGGCATTTGGTTCTGAAGGGACGAAGCTGGCACCGCCTGCAACATTTAAGTCAGGGTGTGCAGCGTGGATGCCCGTATCAAGGACAGCTACTTTGACATTAGCACCTTTATAACCTTGAGCGTGTACAGCGGGAGCTTTGATTTGAGGGATTCCATAAGGGACGGTTTGTGCATATGCTTCTGCTTTGTGGTCTTCTTCTACGTAAGCAATGCTAGGGTCATGTTCAAGTTTTTTTGCGGCTTGTTCGGACATCTTTACTTGTGCGGCATTAATGAGACGATATTGCTTTTCTAGTTTTCCACCATTTTGAGTGACGGCTTGTTTCTTAGAGCTGTTTGTAGTGGCAGAGGCTTTAAAGCCAACAATATAGCTCTTTTCACTATCTGACTTTGAGACCGTTTCGGCATTTGCCATGGAGCCTCCAAACCCTGCTGAAAACAAAAGAGGGACAGCCAATAAAACACTTGTCATCACATTTTTCTTTTTCACGCACAATCCACATCCCTTTTTTTTATTTCAGAATAATCATCCGTAGTCTATAAGAATGATCCGTTTGACTATTCTGTATATTCAGTTTAATGGAAGTAGGCAAATAAGAGTAGACCTGAATTTTTGTGAAAGTCCTAGCGAAAATTGGGGAATTAAGTCACTTGGAAATGATGGTAAAATATGTTTATTCTACTATTTCAGCGGTTATCTATTAAAAAGGAAGTGTGCTTTTTTTCTTATGATCCATTTCTGGAGAAATATTCGATACACGAAAAGCCTTAAAATAGGTAGAAACGTCTAGCATCTATTTCGAATTTCGATATAAAAAAATATTATTTTATCATTGTTTTTGTCATTTAAAAAGAACCTGTTTACATAACAGGTTCTTTAAGTAGGAGAGGATTGAGTTAAATGGCTGACCACATTGTAATCAAGCACCTTCCATTTACCATCTTTCCATTCCACATAATTTAAGCAAGCATTGACGAGTCTCGTGTTCTCAAGACCAAGATGTTCATCCGCTAAGGTGGTGAGTAAAGCATGGATGGCAGCGCCGTGTGCCACGATCAGGACTTGTTGATTCGGATAGGCTGCTCTGACTTTCTCAATGCCTTCTACCATTCGATCTTGAATTGTCTCAAGCGGCTCCATATTTGGATACTGTTTATTTGGAAACAGCTTTTGGCGCTCCTCAAATGACATGCCTTCAGCATCGCCATAATCACGTTCAATGAAATCATCCATGATGACAAGAGGCGCATCTACATGTTTTAAAATCAAATGTGCTGTTTCTTTTGCCCTTGTAAGTGGACTGGAAATGACAACATCCCAATGGGCATCTTTTAAATAAAGGCCCGTTTGTTCAGCCTGCCATTTACCAGTATCATTTAAAGGGATATCTGTTCGTCCTTGAATTCGTTTCGCTGCATTCCAATCTGTTTCCCCGTGTCTGACTAGGCAAATTGTTGTCAATCAAATCCCGCCTTTTCTATCTTTTCTTCTATTATACTAAAGCAGAAGAAAAAAGACTGGATTAGCGATTTGTGAGACTTGTTAAGGATTCGACTGAGCTGGCAACTTGAGACACCGTTTGTTTGACTTCCTTCAGTTCGTTTAGGAAGGTTTGAAGGTCTATTTCAATTTTTCCATTTTGATTTTTGCTTAAGTTCATGCTGCTGACGATATCATCGAAGAGCGAATTGATTTGAGTCATTTTTTCTTTACTATCTGTCACGAGTAAATTCACGTCCCCAATGTGCTGAGACACAATGGAGATTTGTGAATTGGTATTGTTGACAAGTTCAGATACGGTTGACACCGTTTTCTTTGTGTCCTCTGATAATTTACGAACCTCGTTTGCGACGACAGCAAAGCCTTTTCCGTGTTCGCCTGCTCGTGCAGATTCGATGGAAGCATTTAAAGATAACAAGTTCGTCTGCTCTGCAATGCCTGTGACAATCCCAAAGATTTGTTCAATCTGTTTTGCGATTTCTTCTAAACGCTTAATTTCTGTTTCAATCTTTGTCATGCTGCCATCAATTTGGTTCATTTGTGTTTGTTGAATTTCTAATTCTTTTTTACCGCCGATCGATTTTTCCTCAACCTGTGCTGAAATTTGCGTTCCAGCTTGTGACATGTCTGCCATCTCATCAGATTTTGATACAAGCTTGTCCACTGCATTTGTTGTGTTAGAGAAGAGAGAAGCAAGTGAATTTGATGTTTCTGTGATCTTTGTATGGAGCTCCTGCTGCTGCTGTTCTGCTTCATCACGAATTTTAGAATATTCATTTTGGAACGTATCAAGGACAAGCTGCTGTTCTAAATTTAAAATTTTCGTCGTCGCTTTCACTGCTGTCTGATATTCTTTGAAATCTTGGATATGCTGAGCAAATAAATCCATAATCGATAGCAGAAGATCCTGGAATGCTGCCATATACCACTTAGGCTGAAGGCCAATCCGTAAATGAACTTGCGCAATTTTAATTCGTTTTGCCACATAGGCTTCATCAACCACACCTGCAAACATTTCACTAATATGAATGCGGAGTGTTTTTTTCAGACGCTCGACAGAACTATTATCCTGAATGATATGCATCAAGGAAGACTCAACTTCTAAATTTTTATAAAATTTATCAACGATATGTGCGATATCGTCCTGAACAATTGGATTGAGCTGTTTTAGAATCAATAGGTCATGCTGCGTCAGATCTATCATCTTGATTTGTTTTGCGATATCCGTATTGTCAGAAAAGTTGATACGTTTTATTCCATCGTCCTGCTGTGTGAAAAAAGCAGTGTTTTTTCTTTTCTTCTCTTTTTTAAATAACAATGTTTTTGTCCCCCTATAATCATCACAAATTATCAGACTTTATATTATCTATCGGATAATATTGGATTTTTTAAAGGGAATCAGTAAAATTTTACTGTTCTTTATATGACCTTTTTAGTGGTTTCTTTGCTGGGCCTTCTACTACTTCTCCAGTAATAGAAAAACGAGAGCCGTGACACGGGCAATCCCACGTGCGGTCGCTATTATTCCAAGCGACTTCACAGCCTAGGTGAGTACACGTTGTATCGACAAGAAAAATGTTCCCGTCCTCTGATTTAAAGGCACCGCATTTTTTATGTTCATAAGAGACAATACCGCCTTCACCTGGCTTTAAATCATCAATGGTTTGATCGGTTCGTTTTAATTTACCACTGATCAGCTTGGCTGCGACATTGCTGTTTTCTTTAACGAAATCTTTGACGAAAGAATCAGAAACAGGTCTTGATGGCGTAAAAATGGATTCGTATGGATTCGATTTTTCTTCAATCAAATCACCGATAAGAGTAGCTGCGACATGGCTTGTTGTCATGCCCCATTTTCTAAAACCGGTCGCAACAAAGATATTTTGATGGTGTTTGGTCAGGCGGCCGATGTAAGGGATTTGATCCATTGTCACCATATCGTGTGTCGACCAGCGATACAGCACCTCTTCAATTCCAAGGGTGGCGTCTCCAAAACTTTCTAATCCTTCATAGTGAGCAGATTCATCTCCGCCTTGTCCAGTTTTATGACCTTCTCCTCCGATGAGCACTACTTCCTCACCCTCCCATTCTGCCGTTCTTAAAGAATGAGCAGGCTGGTCGATTCCTAAGTACATTCCATCTGGGAGCGGCTTCGTTGTTTTGGCTGCTACCACATAAGATTGCTCTGGGTGAATGCGCGTGAAATAAAGTCCTTTCCCATCATAAAAAGGAAAGTGCGAACAGGAAATGATATAGCGGCCTGTCAGATGATGGCCGTTTTTGGTGACGACAGCAGGGCGGTTTCCTTCGTTCACGTCAACAGCAGTTGTCTGTTCATAAATACGTACACCTCGCTCTAGGAGCTGGTCAATGAGCGCATTGAGATAATGAAGGGGATGGAACTGTGCCTGCTGCGTCATTGCTAGGGCAGCCTTGATGTCAGTATCAAAAGGAAGCGCTGTTTTCCATTCCCGATCAATCCCAAGCTGTTTGTAGGCATCTAATTCCTTTTTTAATTTTTTGACACCGTTTTCTTCCTTTGTATAGAGGTATGCATCCTTGACTTCTAGCTGACAATCAATGTCGTACTTTTGAACGCGTGCTTGAATTAGCTCTTTTGCTTTCTCATTTGCTTCTACATACAAACGGGCTTTGGGCATTCCAATTTGCTGGATCAGCTCATGGTAGTATACATCGTGCTGTGAGGTAATCTTAGCTGTCGTATGTCCGGTCGTACCTTGCAGCAGTTGATCAGCATCAATGATGATGACATCCAGCCCGCGTTCTGTCATTTCAAACGCGGTAGCGATACCGGTAATACCGCCGCCGACAATGATGACATCTGCTGTGAGATCCTCATGTACTGCAGGAAAAGAATGCTTTTGACTATCCGCAATCCATAACGATTTTGCCTGTTCCAACCCCTTATGTTCTTGTTCCATATTGTCGCCTCCAGTTAGTCACTTGTTGTGTATAATTTTTCCTCGATGAAGAAAAACATACATTCGAAAGGAAACTAGTTCGACATACATAAAAAAATAGCCAACACATAAAAATAAACAAGATAAAAGGAAGGAGTGGACAGACGTGTCAACAAAGCAGCCGAAGAAAACATTGCCGCCTCAGCATCAAAGTGAGCGTCCAGGTCTTGAATATAAAATGAATCCAAGACCTGTTTTTGATCGAGAGGTGCCGAATAAAAAATTAGCAGGGAAAACAGCCATAGTGACAGGTGGGGACAGCGGGATTGGAAGAGCAGTCTCGGTCTTATTTGCGAAGGAAGGCGCCAATGTCGCGATTGTTTACTTAAGTGAGCACCGCGATGCAGAGGAAACGAAGGACTATATTGAAAAGGCGGGAGGCCGCGCTATTTTAATTGCAGGTGATTTAGGAGATGAGGCGTTTTCAAATGAGGTCGTCAAAAAAACGAAGGATGCTTTCGGTTCCATTGATATTTTGGTGAACAATGCCGGGGAACAGCATCCGCAAAAAAGCATTGAACAGATTACCTCGCATCAGCTTCTTCGAACATTTCAAACGAATATTTTTGCCATGTTTTATTTAACAAAAGCGGTACTTCCTCACTTAAAGAAAGGAAGCAGTATCATAAATACCGCATCTGTCACAGCCTATAAAGGGCATGAAACCTTGATCGACTATTCAGCTACAAAAGGGGCAGTCGTGACATTTACGAGATCATTATCTTTATCGCTTATTAAACAGGGAATCAGAGTAAATGGGGTAGCCCCAGGGCCCATTTGGACACCACTCATTCCATCAACCTTTACGGAAAAGGAAGTCTCCGAATTTGGCGGGGATGTTCCAATGGAGCGGCCAGGTGAGCCAGTAGAGCTTGCGCCGAGCTATTTATTTTTAGCGAGCGAAGACTCCTCTTATATAAATGGACAAATTCTGCATGTAAATGGCGGAACCATTTTAAATGGATAAACAAAAAACTTGCGGTAAAGAGACGAGTTGCTGTCTCTTTGCCGCTAGTAAAATCATCATGATTAGTGTAAGCAGTGTTCTGCATATTGAGCTGACAGGTCGTTGAATCGCTTTTCATCACGCTGATCCAGTGCCTTATCAATCTCTTCTCTAAGGAAGGTTAAGCGCTGTTTATAAAGCGCCTCATCTAAAACCATTTGAATATAGATGTCTAAAATCGTCACGCCGTTTTCTTCGGTTTTTTGGGTGTTGCGGGACTTCATGAGCTCAGCATACGTTTTTTTCTCTTTCATAAAGAATCCCCCCGATGCCTTTTTTATAGTATATGGATTGGTGGAGAAAAAATCAACAAGAATTTATAATTTTTAGACAATTTATTTTTGAGCGGAATCGACACCTCTTGTCCGATCGACACGATGTGATATAACTTTAAAAAAGGCTTTTCGATAGATCAAATGAACTAAATAACACGATAAAAAAATGATTTTTAATAAATTTTGAAAAAATCCTGTCGTTTCTTATATGTTGGTGATAGATTAATAGTATCTAAAATAACCAAAAATTAACACAGGAGGAAATGAAGTGTCAGGAATTAGTGAAACACCTTTAGATTCATACGTCATTAATCAAACAACAATGGCGGTCCTTCCAGTTGAAGAAGGAAAAAGAGTATATTCAAAAGTCATAGAAAGAGAGACAAGCTTTTACGTTGAATTAAAGCCCCTGCAAATTATTGAACGCAGCTGCAGATTCTTCGGCTCAAGCTATGCAGGCAGAAAAGCGGGAACATATGAAGTAACAGGAATATCTCATAAGCCTCCCATTGTAATTGACTCATCCAATCATCTGTATTTCTTCCCAACCTATTCATCCAACCGTCCTCAGTGCGGCTGGATCTCCCACAAATACATTCATACCTTCCAGGAATCATCCCTCGGAGACACGGTGGTCATCTTTACAAATGAGCAAACCGTCAAACTCGATGTCTCATATAAATCTTTTGAGAGTCAGGTACACAGAACAGCGTATCTCCGAACGAAATTTCAAGATCGCCTTGATGGTGGTCTTCCTAAAAAACAAGAATTTATGCTGTATCCAAAGGAACAACAGCTCAACCTTGTATACGATTTTATATTAAGGGAGCTACGGAACAGATATTAACTAAAACCAGCGGCAGTACAGCCGCTGGGCTCCTTATGTTATATCGTCTTCCTTTCTCGAAGAAAAAAACATTGATAATTGTATAATAAATTATATAATTTAAATATAATGTATAAAATTTTATATAATGAGCAGCAGAGAAGGGGATATGATGATGACTTATGATGAACTAGATACACCAGCGCTATTAATTGATAAACAGGTGATGATGGAGAATCTAGCGGCTATGCAGCAATATGCGGACCGTCAGCAAGTCAAACTGCGTCCTCATACGAAAACACATAAAACACCTGGTCTTGCGAAGGTGCAGGAGGAGATGGGCGCCTCTGGCTTAACTGTAGCGAAAGTAGGGGAAGCGGAAGTGATGGCAGCGCATGGGCTGACAGATATTTTTATCGCCAATCAAATTGTAGGTGAGACAAAGCTGAAGCGAATTCGAAAGCTGGCAGAGTCGATACACATTTCATTTGGAATAGATTGTGTAGAGCATGTGCATCAAATTGAAGAGGTTTTTCGAGGAGCAGAGAAAAAAGCGGAGGTTTTAATTGAGATAGAAGTTGGAGAAGAGAGGTCTGGTGTCATTGAAGAGAGTGATTTCTGTCAAATCTTGCAGGCGATAAAAACATGTGACTTTGTTCATTTAAAAGGGATTTTTTCTCATGATGGTCACACATACAAGGCGGAAAGTAAAGCGCATTGTCAGACATTATATGAAGACGCTGTGAATCGAACGCTTCGGTTTGCACAGATTGCAAAAGAAGCAGGCATGCTGCTAGAGGTGGTGAGCATAGGATCAACGCCGCCGTTCTTATTTCAATTTGATATTCCAAAGGGAGTCACCGAAATCAGACCTGGTACTTACATTTTCATGGATGCCTCTCAGTCCAATGTGATCGGCACTTTTTCATATTGCGCAGCAGCCGTCCTGACGACAGTCATTAGTAAGCCAACAAAGACTCGTGTCATTACAGATGTTGGAGCCAAAGGGCTCACGGCACAAACCCGTACAAAAGGTCTGACACAAACAAAAGGACTAGGCAAAGTAAAAGGCTATGATGATGTATTTGTTTCCAGTGTATTTGATGAGCATGCCATCATTTATCACGAAGGCTTCCGTCAGACTGTCCAGATCGGTGAGAAGGTGCAAATCATTCCAAATCATATTTGTCCTGCTGTCAATCTCCATGAAAAAGCCTATCTCATCCAAGATGGTGAAGTAGTCGAAGAGCTTGAAATTGCTTGTAAAGGTAAACTTCAATAAATCAACAGGACAAAGCGACTTTGATGAGGCATCATCATGATGACACGAAAACATCCACCATGACCATGAATTTGTTGAAACCAAATCCATATATCCAGTCGTCTAAAGAGTGTATCGGTAGACTGTTCACCAAATAAATGACAGGGAAATGTGGATCCTTAGACGTATTTTCAAGCAATTCCTCATAAATCACAGAAGTGACACGAGCCGTCTGTTACAATAAAAGAAATCATTTCTTGTAAAGTGTTCGTATGTGGTAAAGGATCCTCCTATTTTGACCGATATGAACGAATGGGAATAGGAAATGGAGGCTCTGTATGAAAAAACAATCGCAATTGATTCTGCTGTTCACTTTGACAGTGACCTTACTAGCAGCCTGCCAGCAAGCAGGTCAATCGCCTTCAAAACAAGACACAAAAGAAGCTGCGTATGAACAATGGGTTCAGCGTTATATGGATGAGTTAAATGAAGCTTATGAGAACATGACCGACCAATTTATTTCAGATGGACAGGGAAAGATCCAAGTAAATAAAAAATTGAAAAAGGCGACGAAAGCCTTTGATCATGTGATTCAAAAGGGGCTTGCTCATCAAGAAGTTCCAGCCGCGTATCAAGAGGCAGATGAACAGTTAAAGACAGGTCTTCATTCATTTGAAAAAGGAATTGGTCAGGTGGAGCAGCTATTAAAGCGCCCAGATCAAGAAAAGCTGTTTATTTCCGCTACTCATCATCTGCAAGATGGATTGCAGAGGGCAACTGCATTTATTGAAGAAGTCGGCCGTATTCAGCAATCAACGTAAAAAAGCTTGGAAGACGGACTTCCAAGCTTTTTTACATATAAAGTATTTGCTTTAAGCGGCGCACACCTTCTTGGATCATGTTTTCGTCCGTACAGGCGAAGCCTAGTAGTAATCCCTTTCGATTGCTCTCAAAACAATAAGGACTTAATGGATAAATGCCAATACCTGCTGCTTTTGCTGCCTCAATACTGCCTTTTTCGTCAAAGTCTGGTGCTCCTTCTAAAAAGACATGAAGACCCGTATCTGTTCCATAAATATGAAAGTGCTTGTCAAATTGTTGTGTTAAAAGGGCATCCATCATGGCAGCCTGTCTTTTTTTATATAGCTGTCTCATTCGCCTGACATATCTCGTGAAGTCTCCTTCTCTGAAAAAAGAGGCGAGTGTGATCTGTTCCATAATGGGTAGCTGCCTTTGAATGAGTGATTGCAAGGAAGCGATTTCTTTTATGACGGCTTTGGAGCCGATAATGGCAGCAAGGCGGATGCCGGGTGCTAGCACTTTGGAGAAGCTTAAGATATAAATCACATGGCCTGATGCTTCTGAAAATAAGGAAGGAAGCGGTCCGCCATGATAACGATAATCTCCATCAAAATCATCCTCTAGTATATAAGACTGATGGCTGACAGCAAATTTTAGCAGCTGCTGCCTTCTGCTCACACTCATACATACACCGGTTGGACGCTGATGGGAGGGTGTCACCGCAATCAGCTTTGTTCTTCGTGGTAATGTATTCACCATCATTCCTTCTTCATCGACGGGCGCGGGATAAATGTTCATTTCACGATGCATAAATGAAAGCCTTGCTCCAGGAAAGCCTGGATCTTCAACAGCTACTGTATCGCCTTTTTTGAGTAATACCTGTGAAATCAAATCAATGGCTTGCTGCGTGCCTCCTGTTAATACGATTTGATCCTCTTCTACATCAATGCCTCGTTCTACAGATAAGTATTGGCGTATTTCTGAACGTACTTCCCATAAACCATGCGGGGAGGAATAGCCCCAATCTTTCATCTCTAATCGCTGTAATGCTTTCATGAGCGAGCGTTTCCATATGTTTTGGAAATGTTCGTCGATGGCTGGTTCCTGATGACGAAAATCAATATCAAGCTTTTCATGAAATTGATTGGCCGACAGCCAGTGGTTCATTTGTTTCTCCGCCTCTTGAAAGTGTGGTCTTACCGGAAGAGGAAAAGGAGGCTCACCTTGATGGGGGGCGGAGGCCGCATAGTGATCACTCGAAATGACCTTCGTACCGCCTCGTCTAGATGTGCTGACATAACCTCTTGCCAGCAGTTCATCATAAGCAAGCTGTATTGTTGATCTTGATACATTGAGCTCCTGTGCTAATACGCGTGTCGGTGTTAACTGATCATGAGGATTCAGTTTTTTGGAATGAATTTGTTGAATGATCCCAGTCACGATTTGCTGCCAGAGCGGGGTCGTACTTGAGCGGTCTAAATAAATATACATCGGACACCTTCTCTCATTGTCACATATAACATGATGATGACACGGAAATATGGAGTGGTCAATAGCGTCATTTTTGGATATAGGAAGTAAGCCAAAAGGTGTGTACACTGTTCTCATATGCTTATGACTAAAGGAGAGAGTGAAATGATCCCTGCATCTAAAGAAGACACTACACACCTATCTATCATTCCATTTACATTCGTTTTATTAGGTCTTTTTATGATTACAACCGCAGTAAATCTGCAGGTGCCCCTTTATACGTTGTATGCCGAACAAGCAGGGTACGGAAAAGCGGCGACAGCCCTTGTATTTGCTGCATATGTCTTCGGACTGATTCCAGTCTTGCTTTTTCTTGGGGGGATATCTGACCGGGCTGGACGTAAACCGGTTTTATTGGTCGCACTTAGTTTTTCATTATGTGCTACCTTATTGATGATCGTACATCCTACCATTCAGATGCTCTTTTTGGCCCGGCTGCTACAAGGGGTGGGGCTTGGCCTGAGTGTTGGCACATGCACCGCTTATTTGATTGCTTTATATCCAGAAAAGTCAAACTGGATTCCAACGTTTATTGCGTTATGCAGTTCGGTTGGTTTTGGGGGCGGTGCTCTTTTTACGGCACTTCTTTCTTTTCAGCATATGACGCTTGCGCCGCTTAGCTATTGGATTGTGCTGGGCTTTTTAATCCTAACGATTGTGGGTGTCTTCTTTTTCGTTCCGCCTGTACAAGGAGATTCAGGTAAACCGATGATGAACATGCCAACATTTCCAAAAGGAACAATGCCAGCGAATGCAGCGATTGCTGTCGCGTGGTCAGTGTGCGGACTTGTGATTTCGGTTTTGCCAGCACAGCTTAAATTAAATGGATATGAATTATGGGTAGGGCCGGCACTATTTTTGATTAATATGGCAGGTGTCCTGATGCAGCCTTTTGTTCGCAAAATGAATAGCACAGCAGCGCTCCTCGCCGGATTTATTTGTCTTCCATGCGGATACGGCCTCTTGCTAATTGGAGCAAATAGCGGATCCATCATTCTTGTGCTTGCCGGAACGATGCTTGCGGGTACGGCCTGCTATGGATTTACTTATTTAGGTGGTCTTCAGCTGATTGTCGAGAGGGGAAAAAAGGAAGCAGCTAGAGCCGTTGCAGGGTTTTATTTATTTGCATATTTAGGTCTGGGTCTTCCAAGTGTTTTTGTCGGACTTTTTGCTGATTTGTACGGAACCCAGATGGTGTTGATCGTCTTTTTCTTGGTCGTTTTGGCAGCTTGTCTCATCCTTTTGATCTCAAGTGTCAAGAAACAAAAGTGAGGAGCCTGGCTTTTTCTTTTTCCTTCCATTCGTTTAAAATAAAGGTATGAGAGGGGAAGATGACATGAAAAAAGTGCAGCTGGACGGTGCATCGTGCAGGTCGCAAGAAGAGCTTCATGACCAACTAAAAACAGTTTTACACTTTCCTGACTACTATGGGAAAAATCTTGATGCCCTATGGGACTGTTTGACAGGAGAAGTAAATCTGCCAGTAAAGCTGACATGGGTGAATTTTGACACGAGCAAGGACGCTCTTGGCGAGTATGCAGAAAACGTAAAGCAGTTATTTCAAGAAGCAGAAGAGGAATTGAAGGGACAATTTCAAGTGAGCATTCAATAATGGTGAAAAAGCAGCCGACATTAGAGGTTGCTTTTTTTCTGATTCTCACCTGCGATGATATGGATGTAGACAATGCTAACTACACGGAATCATTTAAAAAGAACACTACTAGCAGAAAAGCATGGGTTATCTGAGTTTTACAAGTTTTTAATTGTGGGTTCATAAAAATAAGTTGCGTGTAGGAAACTTTCATCAAAATATGTTATAGTGGAACCTACATTGATAGACTAAGATAGAGTGAGGGTTCGGAAAGGATGAAGGAAAAAACTAGAGCAAAAACAAGATCCAAAAGAAGGCTGAGACCTTGGGTGAAAGCAGTGCTGTTTATCATGGCTTTTGTCATGGTGATGGCAGTATCCGTAACAGGATATGCCTACTATAAAATTTCAAAAGCGTCAGATAAGGCGCAAGTGTCATTAGAAAGAGGAGACACCTCGCAAAAGCGTGTAAAAGCTTTTGATCCAGGAAAGGACAACTTCTCGGTGCTCTTGCTTGGAATTGACAGCCGTCCAGGTGAAACGGTAGACGAAGCACGAAGTGATGCGGTCTTACTGGCGGCGGTGAACCGAACAGAGAAAACCATCAAGCTCCTTAGTATTCCTCGTGATTCTTATGTTGATATACCAGGAAGAGGATATGATAAAATCGCCCACGCCCATGCATTTGGAAGTGCAGATTTGTCAGTCAAAACGGTCGAAAATTTGCTGAACATCCCTGTAGACTATGTGATTTCAGGGAACTTTAAGGCGTTTCAAGACATTGTAGATGAGCTAAACGGAATTGACGTCACGATTGAAGATGAAGGTATCGCAAAACAAATGGAAAAGGACTCAAAAGGGAAAGTTCATGTGCAAACAGGAACACATACGTTAAATGGTGAAGAAGCATTAGCGTTTGTAAGAACGAGAAAGGCAGACAGTGACCTCATGCGCGGGAAGCGCCAAATGGAAGCACTTCAAGCCATCTTTGAAAAGTCTAAATCCATTTCTTCGATCCCATCCTATGACAATATCATTGATACACTTGGTGATAATGTTTCAACCAATCTGTCAATGAAGCAGTTTATCGGCCTTTTCCCGTTATTGAGCTCATTGAAATCAGTGGATACTATTCAGCTAAAGGGCCATGATTATCAGCCTGGGAATGTGTATTACTTTGAGTTAGATGGCGCTGGATTAGAAGAAGTGAGAACAGAGCTGAGAGAACAGCTTGAATTATCATAATATGTAGGAGCCTGCCGCTGTGGCAGGCTTTTTGCTTTGAATGGAGACGCGCGACAATGAAGCAAATTCAATTCGCTTGATGAAGAAAATACCGAGTCAGCAGTTCCTCTACCCGGTGACGTATACGTGGATTAAAGTATTTATGTTTTTCTTCATAGCCATCCATGATAAATAGATACGTTGTAAATCCTTCATCGTGTTCAATTTGCTGTACCTTCATTTTTTCTTTACGTAAATGCTGCTTTAGTTCATAAAGTGCTTTCTGTGCTTCCTTTAAGGCGGAGGTCACTAGCTGAATGTATGGTTCATTTAGTTTAAATGTTTGATGTTGTTTTAAGTGAGTCAAATCACGATTGAGGATGGAGACGACCATTGGAAGAAAGATGGCCTGTTCCATCATCTGAAGCTGTATTCTTGATAGTCTCGTCATGTCCAAGCCTGCTTTCTTTCTTGATAGAACGCATGTTCTTGTTTATTATATCGAATGAGTCAAATAATCTCAAGGGGGGGGATTCATTTGTATATTTTTATGTTTTCCATGTAAAATGAAAAGTAGACAAACCTTGAAGGAGTCAAACAAGTTGACATCATTTCTTTCCCTATTTACTCACGAAAATATCACATCATTTTTTGAGAGCTACAAGGCCTTTGGACCGATTGTCGCCATATTGCTCCCTTTAATAGAAGCATTTCTTCCGTTTTTACCACTCGTTGCGTTTGCTGTAGCAAATGCAAATGCATTCGGCCTGTGGGAAGGCTTTTTATTGACCTGGATTGGCGCAAGTGCAGGGTCTATTCTTGTCTTTTTGCTGATTAGAAAATTTGGACGAATGAGAATGCTCAACTTTATTAGCAGGCATCCTTCCATTAAAAAATTAATGCTTTGGGTGGAGAAGCGGGGATTTGGTCCATTATTTATTTTACTTTGCTTTCCTTTCACACCCTCTGCTGCCGTCAATGTTGTAGCAGGTTTATCAAGAATTAGCTTTTGGCAATTCTCATTAGCTACTTTATCTGGTAAGTGTGTCATGCTTTTTATCATTAGTTTTATTGGGTATGATCTCTCTGCTTTAGTTAAGAATCCGTTAAGAAGTGTTTTTGCGGTTCTAGTTATTGCAGTATTATGGTATGTTGGAAAGAGAGTAGAAAATAGGTTAAACATTCGAATGAGTAAACGTGAGGACAAAGGAGGCTCTTAATGAAAAAGAAGCCATTGCTATGGTTGATGATTATTACAGGCATCGTCTTATTGTTCCAAGTAAAGAATTTCATGTTTGTCACATACAAAGTAGAAGGGGTTAGTATGGACCCAACTTTTACAGATGGAACAGAATTATTAATCAATAAGTTCTCGCCAAAACTCACGAAAATTAGCCGGTTTGATTATGTATTATTTCACGGACCTAAAAATCAAATCTTGATCAAGCGGGTCATTGGACTCCCAGGAGAAACGATCAAGTCTGAAGATGATCAGTTATTTGTCGATGGTGAAAAAAAGAAGGAACCTTATTTAAAAGAGCAGAAACAACATAAAATGGGGAACGTCCTAACAGGGGATTTTCAGCTGAAAGCCATCACAGGAGACGATAAAATTAAAAGCAATCATTACTTTGTGGTCGGAGATAACCGAATACATAGCTTCGACAGCCGGCATTTTGGCACCATTTCAAAGGATCAAGTTGTCGGTGTCAAAAGGAATACCAGCGAATAAAAAAAGGCGCTCTGCATATGCAAAGCGTCTCTTTTTTATTTTGCAGCTTTATAATCAGGCTGCCTTTTTGCCCATACATGATGTAAGAACCGGAAAAACGGTGGCAGCATTGCAATGACGAGAATAATTCTGACGACTTGTACAGCCACAACAAAGGTAGAATCCTCGTGCAGTGTGACTGCTGTTGTTGCCATTTCTGCAATACCGCCAGGCGAAAAAGCAAGAATGGCTGTAATGACAGAAATACCTGTGATCTCAGCGATGGCAATAGAGCTGAGGACAGTTGCAGCAATTAGTCCAGCTGAGCTGACGACAGCCACAATGAGAGTGTTTTTTAGCCCGACAAACATCTGTTTATTCATTTTTGAACCGATGGTTGCACCTAGAAATACTTGAGACGCAATGTTCGCTTGTGCCGGCCAATAAGGAATCAAATCATAACCTATGAGCGCGCCCGCACCAACTTGAAGAGCTGCGACGCCTAGCATACTGCCGATCAGCCAAGGGGCAGGAAAATGAAGACGAACTGCTAGGCGTGACATGAGCCAGGCACCTAAAATAAGCGCAGCGGTCCAAGAGATGTTTGAAAGGGTGAAAACGCCCGAAGAAAAAGCGCTCCCTTGCGTAACTACAGCCGCATCCGCTTGGTTTTTTGTATTCAAATAAAACACTGTAAAGGGGATAGTGAGTACAACCATTAATACACGTATCGTTTGCACGAGACTCACAACAGCTGTATTGGCTCCCACCTCTTGGGCAATCCCCGGCATAGCGGATAAACCGCCGGGGGCAGTTCCAACAAAGCTTGTCAGCATATCGGTTTTGCTCAGCTTCCATAAGACAAAGCCTGAGAGCATCGCCAGTAGAATAGAAAAGACGAGCATGAAACTCACAGGGAGCCAATTTTCAGCGAAAATGTGAAGGACCTTCATATTCATTTTCTGTCCGAGTTCAATTCCGAGAATGAATTGACCAAGGAGCAGCCATCTGCTGTGAATACGTAAGGTGCTGGTTCCTTTACGCTGAAACAGGGTGGGGCGGCGCATCGCAATAAAAGCTGCGGTGATTAATGTACCTACCATCCAGCCAATAGACATACCTGTTAAAGACAAAAGAAATCCACCTAAACCGCTTGTCGCAATGAGAATGAGATCGGTTCGAAGGCCTTGTTTCATTACATGTAAACCTTCTTCCTATATGTTTGTTCAGTAAGTGAAATGTTGTTAACTTCACTATAATACAAAAGTCTCTATAAATAAAATACGAATTTTTTCACCATTTACATAAGATTATCTTATCACTAAATGATTAGTACATTTTTATAAAGAAAGATATAATTTTTACCAAAAACAAAGTCAATATACAACGATTTTCCCCTATTTTTGTTATCAGTTGACTATCATTTTCAATTACACTACACTACTTAGTGTGAGGTGATAACATGAAAATTCCTTCTTTTAAATATAATGAAAAGGGATTGAATCGCTTTTTTGGTCCTTTAGAGGGGAGAATTATGGAGATCCTTTATGATGGTGAGGATATGCCGATTAAAGAGGTGCAGCAAAAGCTGTCAGATGAGAAGCCGATTAATTTCAACACAGTGATGACTGTGCTGAACCGCTTAACCGAAAAGGGAATTGTGGAGAAAAAAACAAAAGGGCGCTCATCTATTTATAATCCTATTTTAACAAAAGAAGAATTTCTAAATGAGCAAACAAAATGGATTACACAAGGATTGATGGACGATTTCGGTCCGCTGGCAGTGAATCATATGGTGGATGCAATTGAAAGTGCTGACCCTGAATTGCTCAAAGTGCTTGAAGCAAGGCTAGCGTCTAAAAAAGAGGAGCAGCAAAATGAATAAAATGAAGTCGAGTCTGCTGTTTTTAGGCGGTATATTGATTGGTCTAACGATTTTTTATCAGATGGGGTATTATGTGCTTTCAAGCTTTTTTGGCTGGAATCAAGCATATAATCTGATTCATGTATGCCAGTCTGTGCTCGAATTCTATGGATTCACTCCTTTAAAATACTTTCTGGATGCCTTAGTCCTTTCCACATTGGGTTTTGCGATTTTCTATATGGCACAGCAAATCAGAAAGTACATTCAATTCAAACGACATATGATGCTCGCAGTCGAACAACCGTCAACCGAATCTCTGTCAGAGAAATATCAAAACGATATCATTGTATTTCATTGTCATGAACCGCTTGCTTTTGCAATGGGGATGCTTCACCCAAAGGTTTATTTATCAACAGCTCTCATGGACATGCTGGATGAAGAAGAGATTGACGCTGTAGTTCATCATGAATTGCATCACAAATACAGCTATGATCCTTTGAAGGCTTTTATGTTCTCAATGCTCACAAAAGTCATTTGGTACATTCCAGTGTTAAAGCATATGAGACAAAGCTACTCTGTTTTTCGTGAAGTGATTGCAGATGACTATGCCATTCAGAAGACAGGCACTGAGCTTGGAGTAGGGCAGGCCCTTTTGAAACTGGTTAAAAAAAGAACCCAGTTTCAAAAACAAACAAAGTTTGCGGTGTCCTTTGGGGATCGGGCATTGAATTTAAGAATACAAAAAATTTTAAATCCAACTTACAATATTCCTTTTAATGTACCAATGATTCCAATCGTCACTTCAGCCATTCTGATGGTGATCTTGATGATAATGCTCAACCTTAATTACTAATTTTTTTACTTATTAACATTACATTGTGTAGTGTAAAAACAGGAGGAAATCACTATATGAAAACAAATCAAGAAATAGGAACACTTTTTGTACGCGTTATTTTAGGGATTATTTTCTTTTTACATGGGCTTCAGGCATATCAAGGAGGGCTGGGAGGTACAGCAGCATTCTTCGGGCAAATCGGTGTACCTGAATTTATGGCTTATATTGTGAAGACAATTGAGCTGGTCGGTGGTATCGCCTTGATTTTAGGTCTAGGAACTCGAGTTATCGCAGCATTATTTGTACCAATTATGGCAGTAGCAATTATCACTGTTGGTTTTTCTAGAGGATTTGTAGGTGGTTATGAATTTGAACTTTCGCTTCTCGTCATGGCGCTTTATTTAACTCTCAGCGGCAGTAAGCTGCTATCAATTGATGGGATTCTCAAGCATCAGCAGCAAAGCAATGAAGCAAAATTTCATTAAAAGATCATAAAAACTCCTTCTGCTCTTTGTGGCAGAGGAGTTTTTTTTATGATCGAATTCTCATTTTCTCGTTTGAAAATGAGGAAGGGATGGGAGGCTTTGCTACATTTAACGCTTTCTTTGACAGTTTGAATGAACGAAATATCGATTTCATCTTTTGACGGAACATACGCTCTCCTATTAAAATAGGACTATCTATGATACATGGTGCGTTAAAAGATATAAAAACCATACAGCGTGCTGCTGCTCATCTTGAGCGATACGTTTCATTAGCTCTTTTGTTCCTTGATCTCGGACATAGTCTGATACGCTTAAGTAAAAATCAACCGTTTTTTGTTCATCTTTAAAAGCAAACAGAAGCCCTTCTCTGAATTGGTCTGGACAAGGTTCTGTTACGCTTGGTTTGTGATTTTTACCTGTTAAAGAATAATATAGCTTTGAAAATAGTTGATAGTGTCTGACTTCATCCTGACGTATTTCTTGAATGATCTTTTTTGCTTCAGGATTTTTTGCTTTTTGGGCAAGTTTTTCGTAGCACTGGATCGCAGAATATTCACCATTGATCGCCTTCTCAAGGTCTGAAATGATTCTTGTGTTTTGGCGCATGTCATAAGGCGAGTAGTCATAGTAACCGTAATACATGATATTGCCAGCCTCCTTTATGTTCATGATGGTTTATGATATGAAAAGAGTGAGGAAAGGTGCCTATGTTTTTTTCAGAAAGGAGAATGGGAACGTGATCGGAAAATAGCTATTTACCTTTATTTTCGCTAGAATATGAGTACATAAGAAAGGTGTTGTGGAACGTGGAGATTCAGTTTTTAGCAGGCAGATCGGGGAGTGGAAAAACGACTGCAATCTTAGAGGAAATCAAAGAACAGCTTCGGCTTGATCCGTTGGGTCCGCCAATCATTTTTTTAGTCCCGGATCAAATGACATTTTTAATGGAATATGAGCTTGCGAAAACGTCTGAAGCCGGTGGAATGATCAGAGCTAAAGTTTTTAGTTTTACTCGTCTTGCTTGGTCTATTTTACAGCAGACTGGTGGAGCGAACCGGCAATTTGTGACAAGCACAGGAATTCAAATGCTTTTAAGAAAAGTGATTGAAGAGCAGAAAGACAAGTTTAAAGTATTCAAAAAAGCCAGTGATAAGCCAGGGTTTGTGGAGCAAATCGAAAAAACGATGGCTGAATTTAAAAGATACTGTATGCTGCCTGAGGATATTGAGAAAATTTCAGTGGAGAGCATGCATTCAGAGTATACAGAAGAAAGACGGGCAGCCGAAAAATTGCATGATCTCCATGTTCTTTATCAGCAGATGGAGGAGCATTTACAAGATGAATATGTGCACTCAGAAGACTATTTGACTCTTCTTGCCCAGCAAGTTCCATCAGCTGAAGAAATAAAAGGAGCACACATTTATATCGATGGTTTTTATCAATTTACACCGCAGCAGCTTCTTGTCATTGAACAGCTCTTGCTCCATGCTGCAAAAATAACTGCGGCTTTCACAGTAGATCGATCCTATCATGATAGGCAGCCAAATGAACTTGATTTATTTCGTATGACAGGTAAAACGTATTTCCAGCTCTATCAGCTTGCTAAAGAGTGCGGAGCTGACATTTCTGAAACCATTTTTGAAAGAAATCATCGGCACCTTTATACACCAGATCTTGCTTATTTAGAACACCAATATGAGCAGCGGCCAGTACAGCCATATCAGGAAAACACCCCTCATCTCACAGTGTCTAAAAGTGCAAATAAACGAGCTGAAATTGAGGGAGTAGCGAGAGACATCCTTGATTTAGTGAGAGAAAAAGGACTCAGACTCCGAGATATCTCGATTGTAGCACGGCATGTAGACGACTATAAAGATACGTTAAAAGAGGTTTTTCGAGATTACGACATTCCTTTTTTTATTGATGGAAATGAATCGATGCAGTATCATCCGCTCATTGAATTGATTCGTTCGAGCTTGGATGTCATAAAAGGAAATTGGCGGTATGAGGCGGTATTTCGCTGCGTGAAAACAGAGTTCTTATTTCCGCTTGAAATCACTAAGAACAAAGCGAGAGAGCAGGCAGATCAGCTCGAAAACTATTGTATTGCTTATGGTGTAAAAGGAGAGCGCTGGACAAATGGTTCCCGGTTTCATTACAGGCGCTTCCAATCATTAGATGAGGATTTCAGGCAAACAGATCAAGAAATCGAAATGGAACAAATGCTAAATGATGTCAAAGAATGGATCGCGCCCCCGCTTTACCAGTTGCAGAAAAGACTTAAAAATGCACAAAAGGTAAGGGACATGGTAGAGGCTGTTTATGTCTTTTTAGAAGAGATACAAGTACCAGATAAACTTGAAAAAGCGAGGCTTGAGGCTGAAGAAGCAGGTCGATTAGCTGAAGCAATGCAGCACGGGCAAGTATGGGATGCTGTGATTCAATTAATGGATGAATTTGTTGACATGCTAGGTGACGAAGAGCTCTCATTTCCTTTATTCCAACAGATGATAGATACAGGATTAGCTTCTCTAAAATTCGCTTTGATTCCGCCTTCACTCGACCAAGTATTTATCGGAAGTATGGATTTATCCAGAATGTATCAAGTGAAGTGTACGTTTATCATTGGTGTAAACGATGGCGTTATTCCCGCACGCCCCTCTGATGAGAGTGTATTGTCTGAGGATGACCGAGAATGGTTAAAACGAGCAGGAGCAGAGCTGGCAGAGACAGGAAAAGAACGGCTGCTAGATGAGCAATTTTTAATTTACCAAGCGTTATCAAGTCCATCCCATCATTTGTATCTATCCTATGCGGCTTCTGATGCAGAAGGACGTTCTTTATTGCCTTCAACACTCATCAAGTATTGCCAAGAGCTTATGCCAAATCATCAGCAGGCTCTTTATGTATTAGATCCAGAACAGCTGGAAGACAATGAGCAATTAAAATTTGTAGCGAATGAGCATGTTTCGTTGTCGTATACTGTCTCACAGCTGCAGCAATGGCTCAATCAATATCCCATTAGCGGTGTATGGTGGAGTGTCTATAACTACTTAATGACATCTCCTAATCGGGATGTATCAAAAAACATCATGTCAAGTTTGTTCTTTACAAATCGAGCGAAGCCTTTAAAGCCAAATGTCACAAAAGAGCTTTACGGTGATCATATTCAGGGCAGTGTTTCAAGAATGGAGAAATTCAATGCGTGTGCATTTTCTCACTTTGCTTCCCACGGTTTAAAACTTAAGGATCGACAATTTTACAAATTGGAAGCACCCGATATCGGCCAGCTGTTTCACTCGGCTTTGAAGCATATTTCAGATACGCTAGTTGAACAAAAAAAGGATTGGAAAAACCTAACGAAGGAAGATTGTGTCACCTATTCAAGACATGCAATCGAACAGCTTGCTCCGCGTCTTCAAAAGGAAATTCTATTAAGCTCTAATCGGCATGCTTATATTAAAGAAAAGCTCCAGAAAATCCTAATTCGAGTCTCTTCTATATTAAGTGAACATGCCAAAGTGAGTGGATTTTCTCCAGTAGGGCTTGAGTTAGGTTTCGGGGGGCAAGGACCTTTGCCGCCGTTTACTTTTCAATTAAAGAATGGCTGCACGATGGAACTTGTCGGAAGAATTGACAGGGTAGATAAAGCAGAAGGTTCAAAAGGGCTGCTTTTAAGAATCGTCGATTACAAATCCAGTGAGAAAGGTCTTGACCTAGCAGAAGTATACTATGGTCTTGCCTTGCAAATGCTCACATACTTAGACCTAACCATTACGTATTCGAAAGAGTGGCTCGGCGTAGAAGCAACGCCTGCTGGCATTTTATATTTCCATATTCATGATCCGCTCATTCAAGCACCAATTCCGCTTGCAGAAGATGAAATTGAGCAGGAAATATACAAGAAATTTAAAATGAAGGGTTTATTGCTTGAAGATGTGGAAGCAGTAAAGCTAATGGATCAAACGCTTGATTCAGGTAGATCGCAAGTCATTCAAGCTGGCTTGAAAAAGGATGGGTCTTTCCGTTCTGATTCGGCAGTTTTAAGTGAAGATCATTTCCATATACTCACACAACACGTTCGGCGTACATTTGAAGAAGCAGGTGAAAGAATTACAAATGGAGAGGTCACAATTAATCCATATAAATTAAAGGATCAAACACCTTGCCGCTTTTGTTCTTTCAAGTCTATTTGCCAATTCGATGAATCAATAGAAGATAATGATTTTAGAGTGCTCACCTCTGAAAAGGACGATGTTGTGATAGACCGGATCAAAAAAGAAGGGGATCAGTATGCAAATACCAAAACCGAATAACAGTACGTGGACGGATGACCAGTGGGAAGCCATCGTTTCAGAAGGACAAGATATCTTGGTTGCGGCGGCGGCAGGGTCGGGTAAAACAGCTGTTTTGGTTGAACGCCTGATTCGAAAAATGACCCGGCCTGAACTTCCAGTTGATGTGGACCGTCTGCTTGTTGTAACTTTCACAAATGCTTCTGCGGCAGAGATGAAGCATCGGATCACAGAAGCACTTGAAAAAGAATTAGCCAAAAACCCTGGGTCTCTTCATATGAGAAGGCAGCTGTCCCTCATGAATCGAGCCAATATTTCAACCTTGCACTCCTTTTGCTTGCAGGTTTTGCGCACCTTTTACTATGAAATTGATCTTGATCCAGGCTTTCGTTTGGCCGATCAAACAGAAGGAGAACTATTAGGAGATGAAGTGTTAGATGAACTGTTTGAGGATGAATATAAGGCTGGAAAGCCATCATTCTTTGAACTGGTTGACCGTTACACGTCTGACCGTCACGACTTAGATTTGCAATGGCTCGTGAAGAGAATTTATGAGTTTTCAAGATCGCATCCATCCCCTGAGCAATGGATGCGGGCATTTCTTTCACTTTATGATGTAGATGCTCAAACAAAAGTAGAAGAATTACCGTTTTATCCATATATCAAAGAAGATCTTTCTCTCGTTCTCCGGAGCTGTCAGGAGCTGCTTGAACGAGCTCTTTCGCTATCAAAAGAGCCGGGTGGCCCAGCACCGAGAGCAGAGAATTTTATAGATGATTTAGAGCAAGTCAATGAATTAATCCGTCATCAAGATGATTTTGAGAAACTTTATGAGCTTTTGCCGAACGTCAATTTTAAAAGGCTCAAAACGTGCAAAGGGGACGAATATGACCCTGCTTTATTAGAAAAAGCCACAGATGCACGTAATCAAGCGAAAAAACAATTAGAAAAACTAAAAGATGAATACTTCATGCGCAGTCCTGCCCAGCATTTAAAAAGCTTAGCTGAAATGAAGCCAGTTGTGGAGACGCTTGTAGAGCTTGTGATCCAATTTGGTGAGCGTTTTGAAAGAGCGAAGCAGGAAAAGTCAATTGTCGACTTTTCGGATTTAGAGCACTATTGCTTACGCATTTTAGCGGAGCAGGATGCAGAAGGACATTTGATTGAAACAGAAGCTGCCAAGTACTATCAACAGCAGTTTGAAGAAGTGCTCGTTGATGAATATCAGGATACAAACCTTGTACAAGAAACCATTTTAAAGCTTGTATCTAAAGGAGAACATTCTGCAGAGGGCAATCTGTTTATGGTTGGTGATGTAAAGCAGTCTATTTATCGTTTTAGGCTGGCAGAGCCTATGCTCTTTTTAAACAAATATAAACACTTTCAACCAGACGGCAAAGAAACAGGGAAGAGAATCGATTTAAATAAAAACTTCCGCAGCCGTTCAGATGTTTTAGATAGTACGAACTTTTTGTTCAAGCAGCTGATGGGGGAAACAGTTGGAGAAATTGAATATGATGAACAAGCTGAATTAAAGCTTGGAGCGAGTTATCCAGAAAGCAAAGATACAACGACAGAAATGCTTCTTGTCCACTTAGATCAGCAGGAAGCAGAAACCGGCGAAGAGCGAGAAGAGCTCGAGACCGTCCAATTTGAAGCGAGAATCATTTCTAAAAAAATAAAAGAATTAGTGGAGCAGCCATTTCAAGTGTACGATGCAAAGCAGCAAATGACCCGTAACTTACAGTATCGTGACATTGTCATTTTGCTTCGGTCTATGCCGTGGGCTCCGCAAATGATGGAGGAATTAAAGAAGCAGGGAATCCCCGTATATGCGAATCTTTCCTCTGGTTATTTTGAAGCAACAGAGGTGTCTGTCATTCTTTCTTTGTTAAAAGTCATCGATAATCCATATCAGGATATCCCGCTTGCTGCTGTTTTAAGATCACCTCTTGTTCATTTAGATGAAAATGAATTGGCTCTGATTCGAACAAGTGATAAAAAAGGCACGTATTATGATGCTGTAAAGGCATTTATGAGTGTGACGCATTCTGATCACCCTACATGCAAAAAGCTAGAGCGATTTTTCCAATTCCTGCGCAAGTGGCGTGATTTTTCTATCAATCATTCGGTGGCAGAATTAATTTGGGAAGTCTACCGTGACACGCAGTATCTTGATTATGTTGGCGGGATGCCTGGAGGTAAACAGCGACAGGCGAATCTTCGTGCCCTTTATGACAGGGCCAAGCAATATGAAAAAGCTGCCTTTAGAGGGCTATTCCGATTCCTTCGTTTTATTGAAAGAATGCAGGAGCGTGGGGATGATCTTGGTGCGGCAAAAACGTTCAGTGAAACAGAGGACGTTGTGCGTATGATGACGATCCACAGCAGTAAAGGGTTAGAATTTCCAGTCGTCTTTACCGCAGGACTCGGCAGGAACTTTAATATGATGGACTTAAACCAGTCCTATTTACTTGATAAAGAACTAGGGTTTGGAAGCAAGTACATCCATCCTGAACTGAGAATTAGTTATGCGACATTACCGCTTGTGGCGATGAAAAAAAAGATGAGAAAAGAGTTATTATCTGAAGAGCTGAGAGTCCTATATGTGGCACTCACAAGGGCTAAAGAAAAATTATTTCTGGTCGGCTCTGTCAAAAATCAGGTGAAAGCATTAAGTAAATGGCAAAATGCCGCAACCGGAGAAGAGTGGCTGCTCCCTGATTTTGAACGGTATCAATCAAAAACATACTTAGATTTCATTGGACCTGCCCTCATCCGTCATCAAGCGATGGCATCTGTTTTAGAAGAAGCAGGAGATGTTGTTCTTTCACATCCGTCTACATTCACTATCTCATTTACGCAAGCTTCTGATCTTTTAAAGGAAGATATGTCACTTGAAAAGAAGGAGCAAGACGAGATTGTACAAGCATTGATGGATGGTCTGCCTGTTGAAGGATATGGTGATGCTGATGAGAAGGTGGCAGAGAGGCTCTCATGGAAATATCCGTATCTAGCGGCCTCGCAAGTCGGCACAAAGCAGTCTGTTTCCGAGATAAAAAGAATGAAAGAAATACAGGATGAGTACAGTGTTCCTTCTTCTATTCGAAAAGCTCGTGCAACATTGTATGACCGGCCGGCTTTCATGAAGAAAAAAACACTCACTGCCGCAGAGCAAGGCACCGCAATGCATACAGTGATGCAGCATATCCCGCTTCCTTCTGAGGAGCCTTATGATGAATCACAGATAGGACACTTGCTCGAATCTTTACAGCAGCGAGATTTGCTAACAGATGAGCAGATCCGGTCAATTAATCAAGAAGGAATTGCATCTTTCTTCTCTACTTCAATTGGCCAAAAACTGCTAAAAGCGGACTGGGTGAAACGAGAGGTGTCTTTTAGTATGGTGTTACCTGTTAAAGAGGTATACCGTCATATAGATACTGAGGGAGAGCCTGTTCTGATTCAAGGAATGATTGACTGTTTATTTGAAACAGATGGAAAGCTATATTTACTAGATTATAAAACTGATAGAGTACAAGGCAGATATACAGTTGACGCTGCTGAATCGATCTTGAAAAAGCGTTATGAAACCCAAATAGCATTATATGCAAAAGCTGTAGAGCGTTTGACAAACAGAACATTAGAGGAGAAAATTCTTTATTTCTTCGATGGGAATTTAGAAATCTCTTTATAAATGTATCGAAATGAGAGGTGAATCACATGAGGATTCTGCATACAGCGGATTGGCATTTAGGGAAAACCCTTGAAGGTCGAAGCCGGCTCGATGAGCAAGCACAGTTTTTAGATGAGCTGTATCAAATCGTGAAAGACGAACACATTGATGTCATTGTGATGGCCGGTGATGCCTTTGATACAGTGAATCCGCCTGCTAGAGCAGAGCAGCTTTTTTATGAAAGTCTATCTGCTTTATCTGATAAAGGAAAACGCCAGGTAGTGGTCATTTCAGGCAACCACGATAATCCGGATCGCTTATCAGCCGCATCTCCTTTAACAAATGATCAAGGGATTCATTTAATTGGATATCCGACAAATGACATCATCCGTGTCGATGTTTCTTCTGCGGATGAACGTTTATCCATTGCAGCACTCGCTTATCCGTCTGAGGCGAGGCTAAATGAGGTGCTGGCTGAAACATTCGAAGAGAAATTGCTTCGTGATCATTACAATTTAAAGATTCAACAAGCGTTTCAACATTTAAGTACTCAATTTCAACCGGATACGGTCAATATCGCAACAAGCCACATTTATGTGGCAGGAGGAAGTCAAACAGATTCAGAAAGACCGATTGAAGTAGGCGGCGCATATACCGTTGCGGCTGAAAGCCTGCCAGAATCCGCTTGCTATGTTGCGCTTGGTCATTTGCACAGGCCGCAAACGATCAAACGTGCCAAAACGATTGCTCGTTATTCTGGATCACCTCTTGCTTATAGCTTTTCTGAATCAGGCTATGCCAAATCAGTCACAATTGTGGAGGCAAAACCGAATGAAAAAGCGAGCTGGAAAGAAGTGTTTTTATCAAGCGGAAAACCACTTATGAAATGGAAGGCGACTGAGGGACTGAGTCAAGTGTACGAGTGGCTGGATGAAAAACGGGATCTTCAGGCATGGATTGATCTAGAGATTCATTTAACAGATCAGCTCTCTATTGAAGAGATTCATCAACTCCGAAAGCAGCATAGTGGGTTTGTTCACATTCGTCCAAAATTCAAAGAACTACAGCAAATAGAAGAGCAAAAGCAAGTGGAAAAACTCTCGATCGAAGAGAGATTCGTGAAGTTTTATGAGCGCCAGACAGGTGGCGGTCTGCCTGATGAAAAAACAGTCAAACTGTTTTTAGAGCTAGCCAATGATATGCAAGAGGAGGAAGCGACTTGAAGCCGATTACGCTGACCATTAAAGGACTTCATAGCTTCAGAGAAGAACAAACAATTGACTTTAGCTCATTATGTGATGCGGGTGTGTTTGGCATATTTGGACCGACAGGAAGTGGAAAGTCGTCCATATTAGACGCTATGACCCTGGCCCTCTATGGCAAAGTGGAGCGTGCGTTAAATAATACACATGGTATTTTGAACCAAGCGGAAGAAAAGCTGTCGGTTTCCTTTACATTTGCTTTGCAAAAGGAACACCACATTTCTTATAAAGTCGAGCGTGCTTTCAAACGAGCGGATGAAATGAAAGTCAGAACGACTTTATGCCGCCTGATTGAAATCGGTGATACGCAGACAGTTCTCGCAGATAAAGCGAGTGAGGTGAATCGTAAAGTAGAAGAACTACTCGGATTAACCATTGATGATTTTACCCGTGCGGTCGTCTTACCTCAAGGGAAGTTTGCAGAATTTCTCTCCTTAAAAGGGGCAGACAGACGTCAAATGCTTCAGCGGTTGTTTAACTTGGAGAAATATGGGGATCAGCTCGTCAAGCGATTGCGTGCAAAGGCTCAAAAGCATTATGGACAAAAAAATGAACTGCTGGCTGAACTGAATGGTTTAGGAGAAGCTGGCCCAGAGGCGCTGGCAAAAGCAAATGAAGCAGCAGAGCAGGCAAAGGCTATTTTTCATGAGAAAAAACAAGCGCGGGACGAAGCGCTCACTGCTTTTACAAAGGCGCAAACGATCTGGCAGTATCAAAAGGAACAAGAAGCTTACGAGACTGAACAAAACAAGCTGAATTTACTGGCACCATCAATAGAAGAGAAAAGGGCGAAGCTCCATATCGCAGAGCAGGCAGAGACGCTAAAGCCCTATGCGGATGCATTGACAAAGGCTGAAAAACAGCTTTCTCAAGCATCGAAAGAGAAGCAGGAAGCAGAAAAGCAGCTGCTGCATCAACGAACGATCTATGATCAAATGGCGCGGGAGTATGAGCAAGACCGGCAAAAGAAAATAGAGACAGAGCCAGACCTTCTCCAAAAGAAAGAGCAGCTGATTCAGCTAAAAGAAATTGAACGTAAAAAAGAGGCAGCTCTTCAGGAAAAGACGGGCATAGAGCGTCAAAAAAATGAAAAAGCGCAGCAGCTCCTCCAAAAGAAGAAAGAAGCGGAGAATCTCCAATCTCTATTAGAGCGTGCACTAACGAAACAAACACAGCTGAAGAATGAGCTGGAGCAGTTACAAGTTTCAGTGAAAGAACGCAAAAGTGTACAGGATGCTTTACGTTTAAGTGAAAATGTTGAAAGAATAAACCTTAGCATTCAAAAGGAAAAGCAAAAGCTGGAGGAGTTCAACAAGCGAGCCTCACAGACTTCAGAAGCATATGAAAGGCTTCAAAAGCAGCAAAACGACCATCATGAAAAAATAGACCAATCGTTTCAAGCAATTGAACACCTCTATTTTTATGTATGTGAACTCGAACGAGCTCTGACAGAATGGAGTCAAAAAGAACAACAACAGAAACTCGAAAAATTAAAGCAGCGAGATGCTGTAAGAGCGGCAGAATTAAGAAAAGAATTAGCAGCAGAGCTAGTAGATGGTGAGCCATGCCCGGTTTGTGGGTCGATTCATCATGATCCAAAGGCTTTGCAATCCAATGACCATGAAGAAACCGTGGCACAAGTCGATGAAGTCATTCAACGGATGGACAAAGAGCTCAAGCAGGCAGAGGATTATGGAAGAGACATGTATGCCGCAAAGCAGCTTCTCGAAACGCATGCCAATCAATTAGTGAAGCAATTCGCTTTCTTATCTCAGAAAGCCCCTGGAGCGGAAGTCGCTGCAGCAGTAGAAATGGTACAAAATTCGCAGTCTTTGCAGGATCTGATGCAAGAATGGAAAGGCATAAAGCAAGATATTCAAGAAGTTGAACAGAAACGAGCTCGTTTAATGGATGAAACGCATGATCAATCAGCAGAGATGAGCAAAATGAAAGAGCAAATGACTTTTGAACAGCAGCGCATTGAAGAATTAGAAGTGCTGATCAAAGAGCTTCATGCTGAGCTTTCAGAGCAAACGACTCAATTTGAACAGACCTTCCCGCATCTTACATTGAATCAAGTACAAGAAATGCAAAAGCAAATCGATGAAAAGGACCAACAAGCGGAAGGCTATAAAGAACGAATTGAGAAAAGTATTTCGTTTTTGGAAGAAAAACAGCTAGCAAAAGAACAGCTGCAGACAGTGATATACAATGTCGAGAAAGAACTTGATAAACTAGCGCATCAGTTAGAAAGTCAACAGCAGCTTATCCAACAATATGAAATAGATTTAGGCCGATATCCATTAAAAGCTGCCTCTATTTCTGATGAACTTATAGAGGTTGAACACTCCCTTTCTCTTCTTAATGAAAAAGAGCAGCAATCGTACAAGCAATTGCAGCACGCGCAGCAGTTGTTTAGTGAGGCGCAAAGTCATTTTTCAAGCAGTGAGCGTCAGCTTCAAGAGGCGAACAAGCGAAAACAAGAAACAGCAGCAGCTTGGGAAACAGCAGCAGAATCTTCTCCTTTTCATATGCCGCAGGAAATTGAGTCTGTTTCAATGGAACAAGCAGTACGTCAATCGGTCAAACAAGAAATTGAGGAATTTGAGGATAAAAGAAAGGAATGTGCCGCAAACTTAAAGCGAATTTCTGAATTATTGAAAGAAGAGTCTCTGGATGAAAAGCAGTGGATGGACATTCAGCACAGAAAAGAGGCAGCTGAAAAAGCATTGGAAGAAGCGACTGCAATGAGTGGGTCCGCACATGAACACCTGCGTGTGATGGAAGAGAATCATCAGCGCTTTGCAAGTATTCACGAACGATTGGAAGCACTGCAGCAAGAAATTGATCGCCTTGATAAACTGCAAACTGTTTTTAAAGGGAATACGTTTGTTGAATTTTTAGCAGAAGAACAGCTGGAAAGTGTCAGTCGTGATGCATCCGCCCGCTTAGGTATGTTGACGAGACAAAGATATGCGATTGAGGTCGACTCAGAAGGCGGCTTTGTTATGCGTGATGATGCAAATGGCGGTGTTAGGCGTCCCGTGTCCAGCTTGTCCGGCGGGGAAACCTTCTTGACATCACTGGCTCTTGCCCTTGCTCTTTCTGCACAAATTCAGCTGAGAGGTGAATTCCCGCTGCAATTCTTTTTCCTTGATGAAGGATTCGGTACGCTCGATCAAGACTTGCTTGATACGGTCATTACCGCATTAGAAAAGCTTCAGTCTCACAATTTAGCAGTTGGTGTTATTAGCCACGTGGAAGAATTGAAAATGAGGCTACCGAAGAAACTGATTGTCCATCCAGCAGATCCAAGCGGGAAAGGGACAACGGTCTCAATGGAATTGATGTAAATGTTGAGGTGATGACAGGGTGGCAAAGCAAACCATTGGATTATGTGAGCTGTGCGGAAGACAAAATGTCCTGCTCACAGAACACCACTTAACACCAAGAGAAGAAGGTGGGGCTTTTTTACCGACTGCCTTCCTGTGCATCCCTTGCCATAAACAAGTACATGCTCTTTATACAAATCAGGAGCTTGCCGCACGTTTGAACACGCTTGATGCGCTTAGACAAGATGAAAAGCTTGTTCCGTACATCAAATGGATTCGAAAGCAGCCGGCAAGTAAGTTGGTCAAAACAAAGAAATCAAGACAACGTAGAAAGAAATAAACATAAAAAAGCGCTCCTCTAAGTGAAATGGATGTAGAGGAGCCGCTTTATGCATTGCCTACCATATTCTGATCGTTTAAGTCAGGATCCACATAGTTAGTGGCGCTAATGCCATTATTTAAAATCAAGAAATCTCCGGTATTCCCCGCTCCAGAGCCTAAAGCAGATTTTGAAGAACTTTTAGGCGAAAGATAAAATGAGTCACCGACGTTTACGACGCCCCCAGAAATCGAGTTAATGTAAATGGGTCCGACAATTGCTGGCATAATCGACATCCTTTATTCGAAGTCATATCACCATCATATGCGCAGGGAGGTCCAATTGTGAGTTTGGCGGATTTTCGTCGTTGTTGCTAAATAACTCTCGAATATGCTTTACTCGTGCAACGGCATTTATCCCGCACGTAGAGCCGATTTGATAGATAGAGGAGGAAGAGACCCCTTCTACATGAATTGACGAAACTTTAATGAGAGGCTTTTCATGATAAAAGGCCGTTCTAACTTTTCGTTCTGGCAGCATCAATGGGATTGGCTCATAATACACTTCAAATTCTTTTGCATCTAGGTTTTCAGCTTCATTTCCATAAAACAAACTAATCGTTCGCTGAACAGCTAACACCTTCACGTTCGGGCATAACTCTTGTGTATCACCAATTTGAACCACACTCGAAATCCCCACAGAATTCACCTTCGAGAACTTCACTTGAGATGTGCGCTTTATCATTATCGAGGGGATAGAGGAACAAACGGGCCAATAATTAATGATTCTGGCGGTGTATCGAAAATCGATGACAATTGTACATGGTCTGTGTCCCCGATAATAAATAGGGAAGAGGACGATACCCCAACTACTTTGATGCTTCCGGTTTCGATGTTGCGGTTGACGACTGTGAAATTCATCCGTTTTCCTCTCCTTTCGTTTCATTTGGAATATGGGCTAAAAAGTGTTCGATAGCCCGTTTGACATCATGTTTCACATATTCAGCAATTTGCTCGGAACGTTGAAGTGGTGTCATATCTTCCCTTTGTGGCAGCTGTCCCGCGTAATATTTGATTCTGCTGTCTATCTGTTTTCGAATGTCCTCAATGATATGGTGCTTGTTGCTTTCATCAAGCGAGCCTTCGTATCGCTGCTCTAGTTCTTCAAGAAGCTGTGGTGCTTCTTCATTTAAGAATGCATCGACAAGCTGGCGTGTTTGATTGAAAAATTGATCAGCCATTTCTTGCTGCATCATTCCAATTCCCGGGGTTGTTGTTTGACCCACTTCAAAATTTTGAACACTATTTGGATCAGATGGATTGAGGCCGATATTTAATGTGCCTTCCAGCCGCTCGATTTTCAGTTGATCAAATTGATAATCAATCCGTTCAATTGTTGTTGTCGGTTTATCTTTGATCATTTGCATTTCCTGCTGAAGCTCATTAAGCCTTTTTTCAAGCATCATGATTTGCTGTGTTTGCTTTTGAATGATGCCATACATTTGTGAAGCGTTGTTTTGATAGTCATACATATGCATACACCTCCGGGGATTGCAGATGAACTTATGTTGTTGGTGACTGAAGCGGTACAAAAGGTGTCGTGGTTGCGCCTTGAGATTCTGCAATGCCTTGTGTGCCTGCTGCGGCAGGTGCTGATTCTACGTAGCTTCCAGTGTTATACAAATTGGATAATGCCTTGATGGATCCAGCACTTCCGATTTGCAGAACGGATGAGTTACTCACAGACTCCACTCGTAAGTAATTAATTTGTATCGCTTGATTAATATAGAAGTTCAATGGATTCTCACTCCTTACAAGTTACCAACAAGCGGTTGATCAATGACATCACTATCATACGTATTTGTCACACTTTTATAGTTGCTAATGCGCAATTGATCACCAGTGTTAAAACTGCCTGCGCCAGCAAACGTTTTAACCTGACTATTTGGAGAAATGGTGATGCAGTCTCCAACATGAACGACTCCGCTCGTTCCGACGGCATTTACTTTAAAGGCTCCAACAATAGCCGGCATAGCGGTGCACATCCTTTATAAAAATAAGGCACTTTGTTTTTGGGCGTTTCACCATAGCTTATGATGGGTCTTTTAATGTGTGATTGTCTTTTTGAAAGCTTTTGGTGAGAGGAATGAGGTGTATGGTTTACCCTTTTTTAGAGCATTCATTCGAGGTGTATTTGATGCCTTTATTTAAAAGTGTGTCAAGCTCTTGACTGCACCTGATGGTTTCTTCGGCATTCATCCCGAATTTTTTTGCGGTCTCAATTAAATGTAATCTTTTTTGTTCAATTTCATAATTGATCATAACGGACGCCAACTCTCACATTTTTTATCAAATAGAAGGATATGGTTAGTATACCCTATTTTTCTATAAAAAAAGTTGTTTCGTCAATATGAGTAATAAAGTGACAAAATTCGAAAGCGTCCTTACGTGACATCTCTCTCTTTTCTTATTTCAGTCTGTAAATAACGTCGTCTTTTGTTGATATACTGCCGGATGATCTCTCGTTCTGATCGTAGAATGTCTTTTCGGTCTCTTGTATAAGGATCATCTCCAATTCGCTTCTCAATAGAAGCATGCCATTTCTCAATGATTGGACAAAGCCGGTCTTCTAAAAAATGTGTATCGAGTACGTGCTGGAAAAGCGTGTAATAGGCTCTCTTAAACGCAGGGATATCTAGTAATCTAGCAGTTAACGTATTAAAGCCGCTTACTGGAATATAATCAAACGCCATTTCTTCTCCATGAATGTCACGGCCCCATGTCGCATCATAATCCCAAGGAAGCACTTGGAATCTGCCTTGTTCATTCACATAAAGAGCGTAGTTATGGACAAAGCCGTCAAAGTTTTGTGTGCACACGACACCAATGAGCCAGCGGAAATACTGGGTCACATCTAGGTAATGCCCAATCTTTTCGGCAAATATGTCATCTTTCGCTGTGTTGAGAAAGTAAATAAATTCACTCAGCTGTTGATCATGTTGAGAACTCCCTGTTTTTTTCTCGTACCCGAGGAGAAGGTGTTTTTTTGGCTTTTTATCAAATGAACTCAAAAGGGAAAAGTTGGCGTCGTCATCGACTGCATAATAAATGCCGCCTTCTGAAAGCTCTCTTTTCTGAAAAAAGTGCTCATCGACGGATTCTATTTTTAAATAAATGCCTTCTTTTCTTCCGTTTATCGTGAGAAACACATGAGCCGCAGCAGGACTTAGCACCCCTATCTGCTCGAAGAAATAAAAGGACAGTCTGTTTCGGATAAACGAAGGGTCATTGTATTCTGCATTTAAATGAAAGATCGATTCGCCTTGTCTTTGCTTTGGCTTTCGATATTCAATTTGATAGGACTTTTTTTTCAGCTTTCTGATGTGAGACCCCCGATATGAAGCATAAATGTGTGATTTGATCTGGCCAGTTTTCAAAATGCCCTCAACAGGTTCGTCGTTCCATATGTCTTTTCTTAATTCAATCAGGTCCTTTGGATGAATCCAAATATCCATTTGCTTTAAAGGTTCTGTGGTCATGCGTTCATCCTCCTCCTTTGCTCTTCTTTACGATATGAAAATGAAGGAATGTCCTGTACCCGTTTGTTAGGTATTCATGGAGTTTTAAAAGAAAGGGGCATCCGCCAAGAACACTTGTCTATCAAGTCTCGTAACATAAAGCAGAGAAGATAAACAGCTTGATCTGTTTGTTTTGTCAAAGTATAGACTGGGAGGGGAATCGTTCGTGAGCACATTTGATCATTCACATATTGAGCATGCAGTGGATTCACTTAAAAGTGAGGGGCGTGATCATCACTTAGATCGTGAACCAGAATCGAGACGTTCGCATAAGTCAGCTCGTTCTCGTCATTCAAGTCGCGGTCATTGGTTCTTTGGCGGTGGTGGACGCCGTAAATCATGCCGCAGTAAAAAAAGCTACAGAAGCTATCGTTCAAAGAAAAGTTATCGCTCGAAGAAAAGCATGAAGAGTAAAAAGTCATATAAAAGCAAAAAATCTTGCAGAAGCAAAAAGAGCGAACCGAAAAAATCATGTCGCAGCAAACACAGATCCCATCATAAGAAAAGCTGCCGCAAGTCACACCGCAGCAAATGCAGATCGCATCATAAGAAGAGCTGCCGCAAGTCACATCGTAGCAAGCACAGATCGCATCATAAGAAGAGCTGCCGCAAGTCACATCGCAGCAAGCACAGATCGCATCATAAGAAGAGCTGCCGCAAGTCACATCGCAGCAAGCACAGATCCCATCATAAGAAGAGCCACAAGTCGCGCCGCAGCCACTCTTGCAAAAGATGTGGAAAGAAAAAGCATCATTCCCGCAGCAGAGGAAATGTTGATCGTAAATGGGATCAAGGGAACATGTGGGAGTATCGCCGCTACCGCTAAACATCAGATCATCTTTTTTGAAACCCTTTTTAAAAGAGAGTATGATAAAAAAGGGTTTTTTTTATTTCATAGAGAAATAAAATGAGACATCACCACTTAGCGAAATGAAGATTGTGAGGGGAAGACATGAAGTTTTTTACAGGTGAGATACATAGCAGGATGTTTATTGGGGTAGTCATTGATGATGAATGGGTCATGGACGTCAAAAAGGCAGAAGCCAAATTATTCGAGCTAGAGACACTGCCGAACTCTTTAGCTGAATGTATTCATATGGGGGACAAGTTTGTTGAGCATGTCAAACAGCTCCTTGACTGGGCTGAGAAAAAAGAAGAAGACCGCGGTTCTTATGTTTATCCGCTGTCGGACGTGAAACTCCATGCGCCCATTCCAAAGCCAGCTAAAAACATTATGTGTGTTGGAAAGAATTATCAAGATCATGTCATGGAGATGGGAAGTGCAGCGGATATTCCTAAAGATGTGATGATCTTTACAAAGGCACCTACTTCAGTCGTTGGACATGAAGCGGATATCCTCCTTCATGAAGATGTGACGAGTGAACTGGATTATGAAGGGGAGCTTGCGATCGTGATGGGCAAATCAGGAAAGAATATTGCACCTGAAGAAGTCAAAGATTATCTATTTGGTTACACCATTTTAAATGACGTAACGGCAAGAGATTTACAGAAAAAACACAAACAATTTTTTATAGGGAAAAGCTTAGATACAACCTGCCCGATAGGACCTTATATTGTGCATAAGTCTGTGATTGAGGATCATAGCGCGCTTCATGTGGAAACAAAGGTTAACGGAGAGGTTCGCCAGTCTGCAAGTACAGAATTAATGATTTTCTCCATCGAGAACATTGTGTCTACTCTTTCAAAAGGGATGACACTAGAAGCTGGTGACATCATTGCAACGGGAACACCTTCTGGGGTTGGCAAAGGCTTTGAACCGCCTAAATTCTTAGCTTCAGGGGATCAAATCGATATTACGATTGAACCGATTGGAACGCTATCAAATCGCGTCAAATAAAGAGTAATATGACACAGGATTGTCGTTTTGTGTTCGACTTATTTCGTGGTACGATGAGAAGGTAATTGTTCTGATAAAGGGGGAAATAACAAATGGGAACGCATTTACATATTACAGCATGGGTGCTAGGAATTATTTTATTCTTCGTGGCCTTTGCTCTAGCAGGTAAAAACGACAAAGGTGCTAAAATTGTGCACATGATTGTCAGACTATTGTACTTGATCATTATCGCCACAGGCGTAGAGCTGTATGTTCGCACAGGAATGAAGATTCCAGGTTTCGGTGGCGAGTATATCGGTAAAATGATTCTCGGTATCCTTGTGATTGGCTTCATGGAAATGACTCTTGTACGCAAGAAAAAAGGAAAATCGGTGACTGGTGTATTGATTGGTTTTATCGTACTCGCGATCGTGACCATTCTTCTCGGTTTACGTCTGCCGATTGGTTTTCATATCTTTTAACAGAAAAAGGACATTGCTTATACGAAGCAGTGTCCTTTTTATATGCCATCAAACTGTGAAACCGACCGGTGACCGTCAGAAGTGGTCCATTCAAACCGAATTTGACCTGCAGTTGAGTCGTGGTGAGATTGAAGGGCAAGCGATTGTGTATCTGTCGAAAACTGAAAGAAAGTAACTCGTTGAAAAGAATGAAAGGAGGAGAAAACACAATCATAGACGGAAAAGCCAAGCTGCTCGATCTGTGCAATGATTTCATAAAAGACGTTTTCAGGAACAAACATGAGAAGGTCAAGCAAGCCTTTGGCGAGTGATGCCGTATATTGAATTTCTTCACCGCCTTGTACTTCTAACAGCTGTCCATTTTCATGAAGTATCATGGAACCGAGCAGCTCTCCTTTTATCCACCTATCATTCTCCTTCAAACAGATCATCGTGCTTTGAAGACTTTCTGGCAGCATGAGTTCTCCTTCTTCATCTTCAATCAGACAATGCCCATTTTCAATGAGTAAATACCCGCTACACCATCTTCGGCTGCAGCGTTCAAGCTGCTTCATTCGTTTTTCCATTTGCAGACGCTCCTTTCCTCTTTCTTTTTCTTACCAAATCAAGCTTGTCCTATACGCCCGAGAAAAAAGGACAAATCAACTATCGAGGAGACGATGCATAAACTAAGAAAGGCTGAATGAGAACACTTGAGGAAAAACGGATGGGAGCTGATGATGATGTGTGGAATAACAGGCTGGGCAGACTTTAAAAAGCAGCTCATCCAACAGGATCATGTAATCAATCAAATGACAGATACATTATCTAAAAGAGGGCCAGACGATACAAATACGTGGAAAAGTGAGCACGTTCTATTTGGGCATAAAAGGTTAGCGGTTGTAGATGTAGAAGGCGGAAAACAGCCGATGACATATACACATCAAAACCATGCTTATACCGTTGTATATAATGGAGAGCTCTATAACACAGAGGATATAAGAAAAGAATTGTTAAAAAGAGGCCACCGCTTTCTTGGGCATTCTGATACAGAGGTACTTCTTCACGCCTACACAGAATGGAAGGAAGAGTGTGTGACCCATTTTAATGGTATTTTTGCATTTGTGATTTGGGATAGTGAGCGTGAATTATTATTTGCAGGGAGAGACCGGCTCGGCGTCAAGCCATTTTTCTATACAGAACGTCATCATTCCTTTTTATTTGGTTCAGAAATCAAAGCGCTTCTTGCTCACCCTGATATGAAGGCAAAAGTCGATCATGAGGGATTATCGGAGATTTTTGGTTTAGGACCATCTAGAACACCAGGGCAAGGAGTGTTTAAAGGGGTAAAAGAGCTGAGACCTGCTCATGCCTTGACCTATTCAAAAGACGGACTATGTGTGTGGAGATACTGGAATGTCCAAAGCAAGGCGCATACGGACTCACTTGATGACACCGCACAGCACGTCAAGGATCTCTTTACAGATGCCGTCACAAGGCAGCTTGTCTCTGATGTGCCTGTTTGTACATTTTTATCGGGTGGCGTCGATTCGAGTGCCATTACCGCCATTGCCGCTAAGCACTTTGAGAAAATAGGGAAAGCACCGCTTCATACGTATTCCGTTGACTACGAAGGGAATGATCAATTCTTTGAAGCAAGTCAGTTCCAGCCGAATGCGGATGGTCCATGGATTGACCGCATGACCAAGGCATTTCAAACGAATCATCACAGCTGCATCATTGGACAAAAGGATCTGGCTGCTTATTTAAAGGAAGCGGTTGAGGTCCGAGACTTACCGGGTATGGCAGATATTGATTCTTCCTTGCTTTGGTTCTGCCGAGAAATTAAAAAGGACTTTGTGGTTGGTTTGTCAGGTGAATGTGCGGATGAAATTTTTGGAGGCTATCCTTGGTTCCATTCGGCAAATGAAACGAATGGTTTCCCTTGGATGAGATCGACGGAAGCTAGAACGCAGCTCTTACAAGACTCGTGGCAAAAAAAGCTGTCACTAAGAGAATATGCACAAAGCAAATATGAAGAAACCGTGGCTGAAACGCCTCTTTTAGATGGAGAAACTGGAGTAGATAAAGCACGGAGAGAACTTTTTTACTTAAATATGGTCTGGTTTATGACAACGCTGCTAGATCGAAAAGACCGGATGAGTATGGGGGCGAGTCTTGAGGTACGTGTGCCATTTGCGGATCATCGCCTTGTCGAATATGTATGGAATATTCCTTGGGAAATGAAAATGCATGGAAATCGTGAAAAAGGGGTTTTACGGAAAGCATTAGAGGGAATTTTACCGAATGAAGTGCTTTATCGCAAGAAGAGTCCTTACCCGAAAACACATCATCCAGCCTATACTCAGGCTGTAAAAGAGATGTTAACAGGTTGCCTTGCGCAAAAAGATTCTGTTCTTCACGAATTTCTAGATCCACATCAATTAAAGCAGTTGATTGAAACGGAAGGAGCTTCCTTTCAAGTGCCTTGGTATGGCCAGCTCATGAAGGGCCCGCAATTAATCGCTCATCTGGCGCAGATTCATCACTGGTTTGAGACGTATCGAATTGATATAGAAGCGTAATAAAGGGCCGGCTTTCTTACATTTGTTGAAGGGAAGCCGGCTTTTTTTGATACATAACATGAGACAAATAGAGCACATCGAAAGTTGATCTAATCTTTCTAATTTGTATAATTAACTTAAAGTGAATTAATTTGGAGGAAAAAGGATAATGAAAATCATTGTGATCGGAGCAGGACCAGGGGGACTTGCGGCAGCTATGATGCTTCAAAGCAAAGGACACGATGTTCATGTTTATGAAAAACAGCCCTTTGTTGGCGGACGTAATTCTAAGTTTCAACTTGGTGATTTCACGTTTGATACAGGTCCTACCTTTCTCAGCATGATTCATATTGCAGAGGAGCTGTTCACCTTTGCTGGTAAAAATCTTTATGACTATATTGATGTGATCGAATTAAAAGAAATGTATAGATTGATTTTCCAAGACGATCAGCTAGATATGATACGAGATCGTGATGAAATGGTTAGACGGTTAGAAGCCTTTGCGCCTGGAGAGGGAGAAGGGTATATACGATTTATGAACGATACGAAACGCAAAATGGATCGACTTACACCTATATTACAAAGTAAAATGGATCGTTTTCATCATTATTTGCGTCCAAAGGTGCTCAAAGCACTTCCGCAGCTTTCATTGAATAAGAGTTTATATGATGTGCTGTCAGATTATTTCTCAAATGAATCAGTGAAATATGCCTTTACATTTCAATCAAAGTATTTAGGCATGTCACCGTGGGAATGCCCGGGTGCTTTTTCCATTCTATCATTTATGGAGCATGACACAGGTGTGTTCCATCCGAAGGGCGGGGTCAATCAGCTGTCAGAAGCGATGGCAAAAGCAGCGGTTGATGCTGGAGCAACGATTCATTTGTCAGCCGGCGTCGAAAAGTTGCTGACAGAAGGCAGGAAAGTAAAGGGCATTCGCTTAGAATCCGGGGAAGAAATACAGGCAGATGAGGTTGTCGTAAATGGAGATTTTGCACATGTAATGACAAAGCTTGTAGAGCCAGGACTTTTAAAGAAATATAGTGAGAAAAAATTAAAAAAGAAAAAATTCTCATGCTCGACCTTTATGCTTTATTTAGGGTTAGATACCATGTATGAGGAGCCGCATCATACCATCGTTTTTTCTGATGATTATGCGCAATTCGTCAAAGGCATTACGAAAACATATGAGCTGCCAGATGATCCATCTATTTATATTCAAAATGCTAGTGTCACAGATGACTCACTTGCGCCAAAAGGAAAGTCAGCTCTTTATGTATTAGCACCCGTTGCCAATAATCAAAGCAGCATTGACTGGGAAGCGCATCAAGATGAATTCAGAGAACTTGTACTGGATACACTGGAGCAAAAAACCGGTTTTAAGAATGTAAGGCAGCATATAGAAGTCGAGCGGATGATCACACCGAAGCAATGGGAGGAAGACCTTTACGTATACGAAGGAGCCACTTTTAACCTTGGTCACCAGCTGACGCAGATGATGGTTCTAAGGCCGCACAATGAATTTGATGAATTGGATCATTGCTGGCTTGTAGGAGGAGGAACGCATCCAGGAAGCGGACTGCCAACCATTTTAGAATCAGCACGTATCACGACAAATGCGATTCTTTCAAAAGAGAAACATACGCACAAAACATTGCCGCAAGAAGAAAAGGGGAGCGCCTCATGAAAAAACATATATTGATTGCAGGTGGCGGTATTGGCGGGATGATCTCGGCACTTTATTTAAAAAAAGCTGGACATGATGTGACGCTTGTCGAAAAAAATGAACGACTTGGCGGAAGACTTGCTTTTGTACGTGAGAAAGGATATAAAGTAGATGAAGGTCCGACCATTGTCCTACTTCCAGCTATGTTAAAAGGTATTTTACATGAGGTAGGAATTGACGAAGCATCTCTTGATCTTTTGCAGCTTGATCCGCTGTATACGATTCAGTTTCAAGATGGAACCTCCTACACGAAGTATTCTGATGCACTTCGTCAGCTAGAGGAAATCAGACGTGTATTTCCAAAAGAAGATCAAGGATTCCTAAGGTTTATGGAAGAAATGACAGACCGGTTTCAAGAAGGACAGCAAGCCTTTTTAGAGAAATCATTTCATGAAAAGCGGACATTTTTTACAAAAGCAAACATGAAGATTTTAATGAAATTAAAGGCGTATCGCACGGTTCAAAGTGCTCTGAAAAAGTATTTCTCAGACGAACGCCTGCGAGATGCATATGCACTTCAAACCCTCTATGTCGGAGGAAATCCATATGAAGCATCTGCTATTTATTCGCTTGTTTCATATAGTGAGCACGCACATGGCATCTACTATTTAAAAGGCGGCTATGCGAGTTTAGTAGATATATTAGAAGAACAGCTCATGAAAATGGGTGTGCATGTGAGAAAAAATGCTGAAGTCACGGAGCTCGAGTTTGAGGGGAAACGCGTGGTTAAAGCAAAAGTCATTGACGACCAGATAGCAGCTGATGCTTTTGTCATCAACGGAGATTATCCGGCTGCGTTAAAACAGCTTAGTTTAGACGAACAAGATCGGCGAAAATACGTGCCATCTTCTGGTTGTGTGATGGTGTATCTTGGGTTAAACAAAATGTACCATGATGCGCCTGTTCACCAATTCTTTATGGGCGAACACTTTGAACAGCATATGAAAGAGGTTTTTCAAACGAAGACGATCCCTCAAGATCCGTCGTTTTATACATTTAATCCATCGATCATTGATCCATCTCTTGCCCCGGAAGGCTGTAGTGTTTTATATATGCTGATTCCCGTTCCCTCAGGAGATCATATCAACTGGGAAGAGGAGACAGATTTTGTAGAGAAAATGATGGATCGTCTTGAGAAAAGAGGCTTTCCGAGATTGCGAGAGTCGATTGTCTGGAAAAAAGTCAGAACACCAAATGATTCCTTGCGGGAAGGGTTGTTTGAAGGCGGCAGCTTTGGACTTGCGCCTAACTTATTTCAATCAGGTGTGTTCCGCCCGCAAGTGAAGGCAGCTGAGACCGATAATCTTTATGCGGTAGGTGCTTCCATCCATCCTGGTGGCGGAGTGCCGATCGTGATGCAAAGTGCGAAGCTGATGACATCTGTGCTGTTAAAAGATTTGAATGACAGAAAGGAAGTGAAACTAAGTGGTTGATGTACAAACAGCATTGAAATTGTGTGAGGAGACCATTCAAACGCATTCCAAAACGTTTTACCGTGCCTTTTCCATGTTGCCTAAAAAGAAACGACAGGCTGTATGGGCCGTGTATTCCTTTTGCCGAAGAGCAGATGATATTGTAGATGAGTCACCCTCGCCAAAAGAGGAGCTTGCCTCCTTTCGAGAGACGTTTGATCGATTTTTACAAGGTGAGGTAGATCGGAATGATCCGATGTGGGTAGCGTTGGAACATACATTTCAAGATTTTCGTATGGATGAAGCACCGTTCCGTGACTTGCTCCAAGGTCAGGAGATGGATTTAGAGCAGCATCGATATGAAACGTTAGATGAACTGCTCATTTATTCCTACCATGTTGCTAGTACCGTTGGACTTATGCTGCTTCCTATAATTGCACCGCGTAAAAAAGAACAGCTAAAAGAAGCAGCGATTTCATTAGGGATTGCCATGCAGCTGACCAATATTCTTCGTGACATTGGCGAGGATAAGGCTGAAAGAGACCGCATTTATTTGCCAAAGCAAGTCATGGATCAATTCGGATATACAGAGCAAGATTTGCAAGAAGGCATTGTCAATCAAGCATTTCAGCACGTATGGGAGTACATTGCCTTTGAGGCAGAGGCATACTACGAGGAATTTTTTGACCATCTTCATGAATTCCCGCTTTATTCACGTATACCAGTGAAAGCAGCTGCTCACTTTTATAAAGCCATTTTAGATAAAACAAGAGAAAATGAATACCGCGTATTTACACAGCGATCATTTATTTCAAACCAAGAAAAAGCACTTATTTTAGAAGGTATTAAGTAAAAAGGACTGCACCCGCAGTCCTTTTTATGTGGATGAAAAGCCATATTCCGTCCAAACCCTTGAACGCCACCGCCTATACATAAAGATGCCTCTCACCCATTCATCCACGATAAAAGAAATCCAAATCCCAATGAGGCCCATCTCAAGCTGTATGCCTAACAAGTAAGCGATCGGAAGCCCGATGCCCCACATTGAAATCATCGCCATATACACTGGAAACTTCGCGTCCCCAGCAGCCCGCAAGGAATTAATAATGACCATATTAAACGAGCGACCCGGTTCTAAAATAATGGTCAAAAGGAGGAGGGTGACGGCTGTTTGAATGATCTCGCTGTTGCTAGTAAAGAAAGCAAGCAAATGCGTCGATGATAAAGATAAAGCAGTGGAAGAAAGAAGGGAGATGCCAATGGCCCAGTATAAACTTTTCATGCATCTGTGATAGGCAGCATCGAATTCCTTCGCCCCAATATGGCGCCCGATTAAAATTTGTGTCCCTTGGCTAATAGCTGCACCAAATAGCATAATGAACATCATGATATTTTGAGTATAAACCTTTGCTGCTAATGCCTGCGTCCCCATAAATGTAATAAATAGTGTAATAATCATTTGGGAGCCGTTATAAGAAAGCTGCTCTCCAGCAGAAGGAATCCCGATCTTTAGCAGCTTTTTTAAATATGTCCGCTGGATGTGAAACATCTTCTTTAGTGAAAAGCGTAATCCAATTCGGCGGCGTACAATGAGGATCATGGCTATTAATCCGATCAATCGAGCGAGTGAGGTTGAAAAAGCGACCCCCATGACACCTAATATAGGGAAGCCAAACGGACCGAAAATCACTAAATAGTTACCAGCAACATTTAGCAAGTTCATTCCGATGGTGACATACATCGTATCTCTTGTATATCCATAGCTTTTTAAAATAGCACTATACGTCATAATGAGCGCTTGAATAAAGGAAAGCAGCCCGACAATTTGTAAAAATACAGTCGCATCCGGCATGAGCTCACTTGATAGGCCCATCAGATGTAAGATGGGGACAGCTAATACAAACATGAGAAGACTAATAACAAAGCTAATCAAGAAATTGGTTCCTAGCGAGACATAGGCGACTTGAGCCGCTTCCTGCCTGCGGCTTGCTCCTAAAAGCTGCGCAATCACAATCGTCGTTCCAGTTGTAATGAAACTGAACATGACAATCAATAAATTCAGCAGCTGATTGCTTACACCAACTGCGGCAACACTATTATCGGAATATTGGCTGAGCATGAGGGTATCAGCGCTTCCCATGAGCATATATAAAGAGATTTCAATAAAAATAGGCCAAGTTAATGCAAATAATGAAGGGTGGTTTTTCTTCCCTCTAGCTTGAACTTTTTGAATTGGCAGTGATTGAGGTTTCATCAATCAACCTCCTTTCGTATAAATCCGATTTATAGTGTACCTTGCATCGACTATAATAAGAAGAGATGAAACCGAAACTTATTGGAGAAATCCGACTTCATAAGGGGATGAATATGAATCGATTTATTACATTTACTGTACCGCCGTTTCCGGTTTATATCGTTTCTGGCAAAGGCGTATTTTATGAAGGAGAAAGACATATCTCTAGAACCTTTACCGTGTTTGATCTTCTTTATGTCACGAGAGGGCAGCTATGGATCACAGAAGACAGGGAGGCTCATCACGTAAAAGAAGGAGAATATATCATTCTCTCACCAGGCTTGTCACATGGCGGACACCTGCCATGCGAAGAAGAAACGCACTATGAGTGGCTCCATTTTTCGATTGATCCTTTTGATTTGACGAATCGGCCGAGAGAACACTGGTTTGATATGAAACAAAATCAAGCCACCTTTGAAAAGCCGGCAACATATGAATTTAGCCTGCCCCGTATAGGAAAAGTGAAGGGGAGAAATGTATTTGAAAAGCACCTTGCACAGATGCGGGCACTAAATGATGACGCGTCTGAACTGCCGCTGAAAAAACAGCTTCAGTTTGAAGAACTGCTCATTCATTTACAAAAAGAAGCATTTCATATTCCAAGTGCAAAGGAGAATGTCGCCTCAGAAGTGGTTCATTATCTTGAGCGTCACTTTATGAAGAAACTGCAAATGGAAGAGCTGGCAGAGAAACTGCACTATCATCCTGATTACATAACAAGATGCATGCAGACGGTATATGGACTCACGCCAACCCAATACATCAATCGTCTCAAGGTCGAAAAAGCCAAAAGCCTGCTTGCCTCAACGAATAATCAAATCGCAGCGATTGCTGAACAGGTAGGCATTGATGACCCTACTTATTTTTCTAAGCTGTTTCGTCAAAACGAAGGCATGACCCCTATCGAGTACCGTCATCTCGCAAAAAGAACGACAAAGTAAAGGAACGTGAACAGATGAAAAGGGAAAAGGAAAAGCTTGTGAGCATACGACCATTAAATGAAGCTGATTTAGAGATGGTATGGCATTTAAGATTCAAAGCACCAGACCAGTCCTATCGAAAGTGGAATGCCCCATATTTTCATGAACACGAAATCCCGCTTGCTGCCTTTAAAAAACGATACTTACAGGATACATCCATTCCGCCAAAGCTATATGGTATTGAAATAGACGGCGAAATCAAAGGCACCGTGTCATATTATTGGGAGAATGAACGTACACGTTGGCTTGAATGCGGCATTCTCATTTATGATTCGCGCTTTTGGAGCGGTGGCGTTGGGACAAAGGCGTTAAGTCTATGGACAGATGAGTTATTTACACACATTGATATTCCTCGAATTGGTCTTACTACATGGTCGGGAAATGAACGAATGATGCGGTGTGCAGAGAAATGCGGATTTGTCCTTGAAGGAAGACTGCGAAAGGTCCGTTACTATCAAGGAGAATATTATGATTCGATGCGCTATGGGATACTGCGTGAGGAATGGAAAAGCCTTCTGCAATATTCAACTGAATAATTCCTTTTCTTTTTAGTACAAAAGTAGCGTATGATTGAATAATCTAAAAATGAAGGATGGCGAATGAGTTGCGTTGGATTACCGGATGGTTTGTGTCGATTATAGTGGGCGCTTACCTATTTGTAGATGCGCCTAAACATGGGAAGAATAAATGGCTGTGGGCGATTTTAGGCCTTTTATTCGGGCTCTTTACATTTGGAATATACCTGATCAAAACAGGAAGAAAAGGATTGGGCTGGGCGGTTCTGATCGTGTCCATTATCATCTATTCTATTTTCATTCTAGTCTATGTTTTTTACTTTTTATTGCTGATTATCGGATACTCAAACGCATAATAGAAAGCACGAGTGTACATAAGGAGGAGTTTGAACGTGCGACTTACAGGGTTATTCGTTTCACTTGCTGTTGCCATTTATTTATGGTTTGATGCGCCAAAGCATGATAAAGACAAATGGCTGTGGGCCATTTTAGGTATATTATTTAGTACGATCGTTCTCGGTATTTATTTGATCAAGACAGAGAGGAAGGGACTTGGCTGGACCATTCTTATTTTAACGATTTTGTTTTACCTCATGCTGCTTATCTCTGTTTTGATCGGTATCATTCTTTTTTATCAGGTGGGTCCTTCATGATGAAGGACTTTTTTCTTTTACCTTTTGCGCCGGCACACCTGCAATCACAATTTTCTCCTCGTGGAAGGAACGGTTTACCACAGCATTTGCTCCGATTGAAATATGATCTGCAATATAGATATCCCCAAACAGCTTAGCACCTGGGCCGATCCACACATGATCCCCAATGGTTGGTACATCTTTTTCATGATGATTCTGACCAATATTCACCCCTTGATGAATATCACAAAATGCCCCAATTTTTGCATGCTTGTTTACAATTAAGAGACCCGTATGATTGATTCTAAGACCGGGACCGAAGACACCAATCGGGATATCAAAGCCAAGCTGCATGCCTTTCTTTTTATGTAAATAGCGATAAAGCCATTTGCGAATTGTAGCACCACTATTAGAATAGTATTCATATTTTCGTAAAATCCTTTGATATTTCCATATATCATCTCCAAACCGCTTAGGTCGTTTGCGCTTAATGGCTAATGCTTTCTTGTCCTGAGCTAAGTAGTGGTGAAGATCATGCTTTGTTAAAATCATCATATCCCTCTCCATCCCCTTTTGTTTCAGAGAAATTATACCATTATAACCATTTATATCAATATAGAATGACGTTTCTTTTTTTCCTTTTCTACATCACTTTCATCCACTTTCCCATATAAAATAAGTGCTTTGTCATGAATAGAACAAAAGAACCAGGAAGAATGATTTGTAATTTTTTTCTACATTATTCCGTCTCACGCGTTTATTCTCCTTATAGCAGTAGAGGTTTGTCAAAATGACACGAAATTACTCGTTAAATAGAGAATATAGCATTCATATGCTTTTAGAATCATCTTTTTGAATACAATTGACTTTCATATCTCACATCCTCTAGGCTAGTAAATGAAAATGATAATCTTTATCAATTGGAGGAGTGTTTTATTATGTCCATCAAAACCGTTTCTAAAAATCAGCAATTTTTGGAGCAGCAAAGTCAAAGAGAGTCGAATGCAAGGTCTTATCCGAGACGGTTCCCATTAGCCATGCAAAAAGCCGAAGGTATGATCGTGACAGATGCGGATGGCAGAGAGTTTTACGACTGTCTGGCAGGCGCAGGAACACTTGCACTTGGTCACAATCATCCAGTTGTTATAGATGCAATTGAACGTATGCTTCATGAAAAAAGACCATTGCATACGCTGGACATAACCTCAGAAATTAAAGAAGAATTTGTGAATGAAATTTTTTCTCACTTGCCAGAAGAGTTTGCAAAAAGAGCCAAAATTCAATTTTGTGGACCAACTGGTGGTGATGCCATAGAAGCAGCGATTAAATTAGTCAAAACAGCGACAGGGAATCGAAGCATTCTATCATTCCATGGTGCGTATCACGGTGCGACACATGCCACGATGTCATTAAGTGGGAATTTATCTCCGAAGGAAAGAGTGCAAGGGTTAATACCTGATGTTCATTTTATGCCTTACCCATATGAATATCGCTGCCCATTTGGCATTGGTGGGAGGGATTCGCACCGCATTTCAAGTTCGTATATTGAGCGCGTATTAAATGATCCTGAAAGTGGTATTCTTCCGCCAGCAGGCATGATCTTTGAAGCAGTGCAAGGCGAGGGGGGCTCCATTCCAGCATCGATTGAATGGATGAAAGAAATGAGAAGAATCACAAAAGAAAAAGGGATCCCACTCATTATTGATGAGGTTCAATCAGGCATCGGCCGAACAGGGAAGATGTTTGCCTTTGAACATGCAGGAATTGTACCTGACGTTATTGTGCTGTCAAAAGCCATTGGTGGAAGCCTGCCGCTTTCAGTGGTGATTTATGATCAAGATTTAGATCAATGGAATCCAGGTGCACATATCGGAACATTTAGAGGAAATCAAATGGCAATGGCTGCTGGAACCGCAACGCTTAAATTTATCAAAGAAAATAACCTGCTTGATCATGTAGAACGGTTAGGAGATCGTATGCAGGCGCATCTAAAAGACATCCAAAAACAAGTCCCTGCTCTCGGTGATGTTCGAGGAAGAGGTTTAATGATTGGCGTTGAAGTAGTCAATCCAAATGAGAAACAGGATGTTGACGGAAGCTATCCAGCGAATCCAGAGCTGGCCAGTCTTATTCAAAAGAATTGCTTCGACAAAGGGTTAATTGTGGAGACAGGAGGCCGTTTCGGAAGTGTCATTCGATTCCTGCCACCACTCATTATGACAGAAGAACAGCTTGAAAAAGTCATCGCTATTTTTAAAGAGGCCGTGTACGATGCAATCAACTAAGGCTCCAGTGGATTCATTATTTATCAATCAAAGCCAGCTTGGAAGAGAGTCCTTCCAAGCGGCTCTTCATACATCTATCGACAGCTTACTGGATCAATGGCAAAAAGACACAGGACCATACAGTGGGATATTGCCTGGGAAATTAGCGGCTAGTGTCGAATCGCTATTCCGATTTCAACCGTCTGGAGAATCCATTGAATCTGTCTTTCAAGATATAAAAGAACACCTTTTGCCGCATTTGATTGATGTATCGCATCCTAAATGCTTGGCACATCTGCATTGTCCACCGCTCATTCCTGCACTTGCCGCAGAGGTGATGGTAAGTTCTTTTAACCAATCAATGGATTCCTTTGATCAAAGCGGTATTGCTTCTTTGGTTGAGGAAGAAATTCTCGAGTGGTTATGTGCGAAGTTTTCTTATGGCGGCCAAGCAGATGGGACATTTACAAGCGGTGGAACCCAATCTAACTACATGGGGCTGCTTCTGGCGAGAGATGCCTTTTGTGAAAACACATGGCAGTGGAATGTTCAGCAGAAAGGGTTACCAAGTGAATCTCACCGCCTGAGAATCCTTTGCTCAAAGAATGCTCACTTCACTGTGAAAAAATCTGCCTCCCAGTTAGGTTTAGGAGAACAGGCAGTCGTACTAGTCGAGACAGATGAGCATCATCGAATGGACCTTAATGATTTGAAAAAGAAGCTGGCTGAGTTGAAGGAGCAGAACTTGCTGCCTTTTGCGGTAGTAGCCACTTGCGGGACAACGGATTTTGGCAGTATTGACCCAGTTCAAGAGGTATATGACCTCGTCAAGCCATACGGTCTTTGGATTCATGCAGATGCTGCCTACGGCGGAGCACTTGTATTAAGCGAAACCTACCGTAAGAAGTTAGACGGTATTGAGCTTGCTGATTCAATCACGATTGACTTTCATAAACAATTTTATCAGCCGATATCCTGCGGGGCATTTTTGCTAAAGGATAAAAGACATTTTGGTTTGATCAATTATCATGCCGATTATCTTAATCCAAAGGAAGACGAGCTCGATGGTATTCTACATCTCGTCAATAAATCTGTCCAAACGACGCGCCGGTTTGATGCTTTGAAATTACTTCTTTCTCTTCGTTTAATTGGAGAAGAAGGCTTTGGAGACATCATTGACCATACCATTCATTTTGCAAAGGATGTGGCCGCGCTTATTGAGAGAAATGATGACCTTGAAGTGATCAATCCTGAGCCAGAAATCAATGCAGTTGTATTCCGATTTAAGGATGACGATCAAGCAGATGACGTCAATAAAATCATTCATCGGACATTATTCAAAACAGGAACTGCTGTCATTGCAAAAACAGTGGTTAATGACCGAACATGCTTAAAATTCACTTTGTTAAATCCGAGAACGACAATCACACATATTGAGGAAATCCTTTCTGACATCGTTGATATCGGGATTGCTCATATTCAATCCGGGAGGGTACTACGTTGAGTCAATATAAACAAATGGCTGAAAATGCAACCATGCAAAGCTTTTTAAACTGTTTTTTACGCGAAACAGGAATCGATCGATCTGCAAAAAAAGAGGTGAGAGCAGATGGCTCGCTTGTCTTCATCGCAAAACTAGCAAAACAAGATCTAGAGCTTGTGATTCCGATCCGATATGTTTCATCTGTTGGCCGTCATCTCTTTGATTTTCCGATTCGCTTTCGCCCGCAAGGCAGTGAACAAGAGGGGGCAATCGTCGATTACACGACACTTGTTGCTTTATGTTCAAAGGAGCTTCTCATTGAATATGGCCGTACAGATGCAGAGGATGAATTTATGCTTCGCATCATTTTAAGCTGCCGAAATATTGAACGGTTCTTAAAGGAGCGAGAAAGTGATCGATCCGCTCTTTCTGAAGCCGATTTTGAGTATATTGAGGCTGAGCAGTCACTTCTCCTTGGTCATTTAACGCATCCTACCCCAAAAAGCAGACAAGGAATGACAGAGGAGGAGGAAGCTATCTATTCTCCTGAGCTGAAAGGGACTTTCCAGCTTCATTACTTTAAAGCGCATCATTCGATTGTGCTTCAGGATTCGTCTATTACACAGTCTGCGGCAAGTCTCATGCTAGAGGAGCTCTTGCGCCAAGTGCCAGAAGAAAAAGAGAGACTGAATACGTTAGTAGAAAACGGAGAATATGTGCTCATTCCGATTCATCCGCTTCAAGTGAAGGTGGTCATGGAGAAAGCGTTCGTGAACCGTTATATAGAGGAAGGGAAACTCTCTTATTTAGGACCGATGGGATCTGAATACACAGCGACCTCATCTTTCAGAACCGTCTATCAAAAGGATTCTGCTTACATGCTCAAATTCTCTGTTCCTGTGAAAATTACAAACTCCTTACGTGTTAATAAACAAAAGGAACTCGATCGCGGTGTAGAGATGTCGCGCATTTTAAAAACAGAATTAGGCGTTTCTTTATACGACAAATTTTCTGGATTCCGGGTCATTGAAGATCCCGCCTATTTATCCATTCAAGGAGAAGAGGCGGAATCTGGCTTTGAAGTAGTCATTCGTCAAAATCCATTTTTACATCGTGAAAAAGGGGCAAGCTTAATTGCTGGATTATGTCAGGATCATGCGTATGGTGGAAAATCACGATTAGCAGGGATCATTCATGACCTTGCAGACGCAGAAGGCCGATCAACGAATGATGTAAGCCAAGATTGGTTTAAGCAATATTTAACCATTTCGTTAGAACCGATGCTTTGGCTGTTTGAAACGTATGGTCTTGCGCTTGAAGCCCATCAGCAAAACGCTGTTGTGCAAATGAAAGATGGTTACCCGCACACCTTCTATTATCGTGACAACCAAGGCTACTATTATAGTGAATCGAAAAAGGATAAACTCGCAAATCTTGTCCAAAACCTGAGCGTGAGAAGTGAAACGATTTGTGCAGATGAAGTAGCCGTTGAGAGACTGCGTTATTATTTCTTCTTTAATCATTTATTTGGTCTTATTAACGGCTTTGGTACAGAAGGTCTGGCGAAAGAAGAAGACTTGCTCGCACTTGTGAGAGACACATTGCTCGCTCATGAGGAAACATACGGTGCATCTGAACTGACAAACAGCCTACTTCGCTCAAAGGAACTCCCTTCAAAAGCGAATTTGCTGACACGGTTTGAAGATATGGATGAGCTGACAGGATCTCTGGAAACACAGTCTCGTTACACAGCTGTTTTGAATCCACTTTTTTTACATAAGGAGGCGCTGATTGGATGAGGCATCGTATTCATTTTATTCGGGCTGAATATGAAAGAGATGTCCGGCTTGTCCACAAGTGGATGCAAGAGGAGTATGTTCACCCATTTTGGCATTTGAATATTCCGTTTCCTGCTTTTGAAAAGCATTTTTATCAGGCAATTCATGATCCGCATCAAACCCTTTATTTAGGCACAATTGATGGGACACCCATGAGTTATTTTGAGGCGTACAACGTCAAAGGTGATGTCATTGAATCTTACTATCAGCCTTCTCCACATGATCAAGGAATCCATCTATTAATAGGGGAGCCGGATTATGTGGGAAAAGGTTTTGCAGCCCCGCTGCTTCAGGCCATGACAGCATTTCAATTTGAGCAGAACAAACGAACAGAAAAAATCGTCGCTGAGCCGGATATTCGCAATGAAAAAATGATCCATGTATTTGAAAAATGCGGCTTTGAACGTGTAAAACCAGTCAATTTACCCGATAAAACAGGTCTTTTGATGTTTTGTGATCGAGAACGATTCGAAAGGAAGTATAACCATGACGCGGTTCAACAAGCAAAATAATGTAGTGGATGTAATAGGAATCGGCATTGGTCCGTTTAACTTAGGTCTTGCCGCATTATCTGAAGAGGTAAATGATATTGACGCTTTGTTTTTTGAAAGAAGTGAAGCCTTTCATTGGCACCCAGGGATGCTCATTGAGGGGACGACACTGCAGGTTCCCTTTTTAGCGGACCTTGTCAGTATGGCAGATGTGAAAAGTAAATATAGCTTTCTTAACTACTTACAGGAACAAAACCGTTTGTATTCATTTTACTTTCTAGAGGATTTTCATATCCCGCGCAAGGAATATAGTCATTATTGCCGCTGGGTCGCAGACCAGTTAGACTCTTGCCGATTTGGCATGAACGTCGAATCTGTCTCATTGATCGAGAAAGCAGGAGAAAAGCGTTATGAAGTGCATGTTCGTCATGTGAAAGACCAAACGGTAGAGGTGTTTGAAAGTAAGCATCTCGTCTTAGGAATTGGTACACAGCCGGCGATACCAGCATCGCTCCAGCCAGCTTTAGGAGAGAAGGTTTTTCATTCCGCCGACTATTTAAAACGAAAAAAAGAAGGCTGTTTCAAAGGGAAATCTGTAACAGTGATCGGCTCTGGTCAAAGTGCGGCAGAAGTGTTCTATGATATTTTATCAGATGATGAGGCGAAGGATATTCACTGGTTCACACGCTCTAAAGGATTTTTCCCAATGGAATATTCAAACCTTGGTCTTGAATATTTCTCTCCAGATTATATTGATTTCTTTTATGAGCTTCCGCAAACAAAAAAGGATGCGTTGTTAAAGCAGCAGGACTTGCTGTATAAAGGCATCAGCTCTGCAATGATCCGTGATATTTATCATTTGCTATATGAACGTTCTGCCTGCGGAAAGCAGTTGAATACAGTGCTTCAAGCGATGACGGAGGTTAACTTGATTGAGGAAACATCTCGCGGCTTGTCCCTTTCATGTACGCAATGGGTCAAAGAGGATACCTTTACCCATGAGACAGATATTGTCGTGCTGGCGACGGGCTATCAATCGGTACTGCCCCCGTTTATCAACCCAATCTCTCATCACATTCAATGGGACGATCAAGGGCGGTTCCAAGTTGAACGTGAATATCGCTTGAAAACAAATACAATGGGTGAAAATGATATTTTTGTTCAAAATGCAGAGCTTCATACACACGGCGTTGGCGCCCCGGATTTAGGGCTTGGTGCTTACCGAAATAGTGTGATTATCAATGAACTTGCTCGTCAAACTGTGTATCCACTTTATCAAAAGCACGTCTTCCAGACATTTGGTACACGTATGAACGTCAACACATTTGAAGAAATCAAAGGTTAAGGAGGATGAAGCGATGAGTGTACAAGATGAATTGAAAAAAGCGGTGAATCCTGCTGCTTGGAAAAAGGCAAACCAGCGAATGGTAGCAAAAATGCTGTCTGAATACATGTATGAGGATATGCTTCATCCCGTGCAGCTAGATCATAAGGATGGCATTGCTCAGTATGAATTAATTATTCACGAACAGAAGAAATATCGCTATCTTGCAAAACCTCGTTTGTTTGATAGTTTTGATACAATCGCTGAATCAATCGAGTGCTGTCAAGATGGAAAATGGTCAAAGGATGTCAGTGCAATCGTGTTTTTACTAGACATTCAGCCGCTCATTCCAATGTCTTCTGAGACAACAGGACATCTTATAAAAGAGCTTCACCATACCCTGTTAGCGGATGTCCATTTGCTTTCGAAAAAAGCACTTCGTGCGGATGAGTTAACAGATACTGATTATGCATGGATTGAAGGAGAGATGACGGGCCATCCTTGGATTGTGTATAACAAAGGACGCATTGGATTCAGTTACGATGACTACCTAGCCTATGCACCTGAAAGGCAAGAAAGTGTGCAGCTGTCTTGGATTGCTGTTCACCGGGACCTTGCGACATTCCATGCAGTCGATCATGAAAACTATGAGCAGGTAATCGCCAAAGAGTTAGATGAAGTCACGATCCGTCAATTTCACCGCGTGCTAAAGGATGAAGGATTGATTGTAGCTGATTATTATTTGATGCCTGTTCATAAGTGGCAGTGGACACACATGATTATTCAGCATTTCCCGGAAGATTTGGCGATGCGCCGGATTGTGTATGTAGGAGAGGGACTGGACCAATATATCCCGCAGCAGTCGATCAGAACTTTTACGAACATCTCAAATAAAGGCAAGCATCATATTAAACTGCCAATGAGTATTTTAAATACGCTTGTGTACCGGGGACTTCCGTCAGAACGGACAGTCATTGCCCCTCGTATTACAGCGCATATTAAAGGGATTGCGGACCAAGATTCATTTTTATCTGATGTCTGCCGCGTGATATTACCTGGTGAGAATGCAAGTATTAATGTCGATCATCCTTACTATAGCAAACTGCCTGGTGCGCCGTATCAATATCTTGAGATGCTCGGTGTGATTTTTAGAGAAAGCATTTACTCGTACTTAGATGAAGGAGAGACCCCTGTTACACTTGCGGCACTCACCTATGAGGATCATGAAGGTGAGCCATATGTGAAACAGCTGATTGAAAAATCAGGTCTCTCAGCTAAAGAGTGGATGGCGAAATTTTTCCATGTGGTCATGCCGCCACTGCTACATTTTATGTATCAATACGGCACCGTCTTTTCACCGCACGGACAAAATACGATTCTTGTGTTAAAAGATCATCAGCCTCATCGTTTGGCGATCAAAGATTTTGTTGACGATGTGAACATTAGTGATCAGCCGCTGCCTGAATTGGCTTCTCTAGGAGACGATTTAAAAGAAGTGCTGCGGAGTGAACCGCCGGAAGGCTTAGTGCAGTTTATCTTTACAGGATTGTTTATTTGCAACCTGCGTTACGTATCAAACGTGTTAGAGAACCATCAGCTATTAGATGAAGTGACACTTTGGAGCTTGCTTGCCGAAGAAATTCAGCAGTATCAAAAGCAATTCCCACAGCTGAAGGACCGTTTTGAACTCTTTGATCTATTCCAGCCGAAGCTGACAAAGCTGTGCTTAAATCGTAATCGAATGATTGATTATGGGTATGGAGACGGAGATGACCGCCCGCATGCATCAGAGCATGGAAAGGTCACAAATGCACTCGCACATGTTCTTTCGTCCACCTGTGAGAAGTAATAGAAAAGCTGTAGACATCAAGTGTCTACAGCTTTTTATATATTACGAAAATGCTTGAGAGGCAAGGAAATAAAGAAGGGCGGGATCGTTCAGCTTTTCTTTTCCGCGAATCATCATAAAATGAGCTTTGTTTGTTTTCGTAAAACCTGCTTCAACAAGTGATTCATGGAGGCGCTCAGCTGTTTCTTCCTGCATATCTAAACGAATCGGACCCGAATAAGACGAAATGAGCGAACGAATCAGCGAGAGAGCTGTAAGTTCATCATTTGCAGCAAGCGGTCCAATCATTAAATTGGCAGGTGTTTCAACGCCAAACGCAAAGCCAGTTGTTTCGTGATGTTCATTCTTTGCAATGATACGCTGCGTTGCCCGGTTCATTCGGTTTTTTAAAAAGCTTGATCGATTTGTGCCTGCGGCTTTTTCATCTAGTGCTTCAATACACGGAAGGTGCGATTCATCGGCAGGAGACAGGTAAATGTCATCTGACACACGAAGCGCTTCTTGGTTCGGGTTTTGTGCTTTGTAAGTCGTAATGTAACCAGCCGTGTGAAACCCGATTTTTTCGTAAACAGGCCGCCCCTGAACAGTCGCGGTTAAAAAGACAGGAATGCTTTGATCACATTGATCTAGCAGGGTGTCAATCATTTTCCTTGCAAGACCTAAGCCGCGATGTGTCCTAGATACAATGACGGCACCAATTGATGCCATTCGATCATATTGGAAAAGTCCTGCACATGAGATGACTTGTCCATCCGCCGTTGAAAAACCTGTGAAATACCCATTTGTTAAAAGAGATGTGAGCTCTTCCGCATTGTAATCAGGCCAGTCTACCTCTTGTGACAATGCGATAAGATCTGGTATGTCATCGAGCGTTAATGCTCGTTGAACAACGTTTGTCATGACATGCAACTCCTTCTTAGCTGAATTCATCTATGTGTATCGTACCATAAGAAGGTATACTGTAAAAATTGAAGTTTATCTAATCTCCCCATCAAAAAAGGACCTCCAATTTCGGAGGTCCTGCATTAATGAACATTAAAATATCGAGCTTCAGGATGAGAAACGACGATTGCTGAAACAGATGCTTCAGGTTCCATCATAAATCCTTCTGTCAGATGGATGCCGATTTTTTCAGGCTGAAGCAGCTTGAACAGCTTTTCTTGGTCTTCAAGATTTGGGCAAGCGGGATAACCAAAGGAATAGCGCTGCCCTTGATATTTCGCTTGGAATCGTTTTTCCATTGTGAAATCGACTGGGTCAGGGAAGCCCCATTTGTCACGAATCACTTGGTGGGTTCTTTCGGCTAACCCTTCTGCAAGCTCAAGCGCCAGAGCTTGAACCGCATGCATTTTTAAATAATCTCCTTCTTGCTTAAATTGCTGCGCGACTTCACGTATACGCGCTCCGGCTGTGACAGCAAATAAGGCAATATAATCTTTCTCCTTTTCACCGCTCCCCCGCACATAATCAGAAATGGAGCGATATGGAAGCTTCTCCTGTCTTGGGAATTGGAACGTTTCAATGATACGGTCAGGCGCTTTGGGATCATAAATATGCAGATCATTTCCGTTGGAACTGGCAGGATAAAATTGATAGACAAATGCAGGCGCAAACCAGTTTTTCTCTCTGCCTTCGTTTAGAAGATCTGTGACAAGCTGCTTTAATTCCAATGCTTTTGGATGCTGTTCGGCCAACAGCTTTTTCACCTTTCCTTTTAATCCAAGGTGGTGGCCAATGAGCATTTGTTCATTCACATAAGGCATAATGTGATGCAGGTCGATGTCTCTTACATAATGACGTGCCGTATTTTCTGGTGTGAAAATAGGTGCCTCAGGGAGTGCCGCACGTTTTTCTAGTAATTCAATGACAGCTTGTGGCTGCTTTGTTTCTTTCTCTTTGACAGGAGCCACAGGCTCTTCATCTGGCTTTATTTGAAACTGAAGAGGATTTGCTTTTAACTCATTGGCTAAAGATAAGCCGTCCATCGCATCTTTTGCGTAAAGGACCGGTCCGTCATAATGAGGCGAAATCTTCATTTTCGTAAATTTCCGAGAAAGTGCAGCACCGCCGACCAAAATGGGCACTGAAATATTCGCCTTTTGTAAATCCTGAGCGGTGAGGACCATTTGCTGGGCTGACTTCACGAGTAATCCTGATAATCCAATCATATCTGGCTTTTCTTTTTGCACAGCTTCGATCAATGTTTGCGGTGTCACCTTGATTCCGAGGTCGACCACTTGAAAGCCGTTATTACTCAAAATGATGTCGACAAGGTTTTTCCCAATATCATGGACATCTCCTTTTACAGTGGCAAGTAGAATTTTACCTTTCCCGCTTGCATGCTGCTTTTCCATATATTGTTCGAGATACGAGACAGAAGCCTTCATGACCTCTGCCGATTGAAGCACTTCCGCCACAATCAGTTCGTTTTGATTAAAAAGACGACCAACCTCAGCCATTCCCTGCATTAACGGACCATTGATGATATGAAGTGGTGATTCAAATTGCTGTAGAGCAAGGGATAAATCATCGATAAGACCTTCTTTTGTTCCTTCGACGACATAGAGTGCCAGCCTTTCATCAAGTGATAAGGAGATCTTTGGTTTTTTCTCCGTTTTCTTTTTGCCGCGGTAAAATTGGGTGAATTCAGCAAGGGTTTGATCATTTGTTTCATAGAGCAACGTTTCAGCGAGCTTGATTTCTTCCTTTGGAATAGAAGCGAAGCGTTCAAGCTTTTCTGTATTCACAATGGCGTAGTCAAGTCCTGCTTGGACGCAGTGATACAAGTAGACAGCATTCAAGATTTCTCTCCCAAGAGGCGGGAGTCCAAAAGACACGTTGCTGATGCCTAAAATCGTCAGACACTCAGGCAGGTTTTCCTTGATCATTTTGATGCCTTTGATCGTTTCTTCGGCAGCGCCAATATACTGCTCGTCTCCAGTCCCCACTGGAAAGACAAGTGGATCAAAAATGATGTCACTTGCGGGAATGCCATATTTCTTCGTTAATAGATCATGAGAGCGTACCGCAATCTCGAGCTTTCGTTCTGCTGTTACAGCCATCCCTGTTTCATCGATCGTGCCAACAACAAGTACACCACCGTACAACTTCACAAGTGGAAGAATTTCTTCAAAGCGTTCTTCGCCATCCTCAAGGTTAATAGAATTGATGATGGCTTTCCCTTGGGAATATGTCAGCGCCTTTTCGATCACGTGTTTATCCGTTGAATCAATGACAAAAGGGGCTTTGACTTTTTTCATTGCCTCTTGTAAAAAACCTTCCATGTCTGCCGCCTCATCGCGGTCTGGATCAGCAAGACACACATCAATCACGTGAGCACCGTTTTTTACCTGTGCACGAGCAACTTCTGATGCTTCTTCAAATTTTTGTTCCGCAATGAGTCGTTTGAATTTGCGTGAACCAATCACGTTGGTCCGTTCTCCTACAAAAAGAGGTCGCATTGATTCCTCATATATTAGGGGCTCAATTCCTGATACAGTATGCTGAGACGATTCATGCGTGATGTGACGCGGCTGAATCGTGCGTACTTCATCTGACAATGCCTGAATATGTGCAGGTGTTGTTCCGCAGCAGCCGCCAACAATATTTAACCAGCCTTCCTTGGCAAAGGCGGAAATTTTTTTAGCAAGTGAAGCTGGAGATTCATGATATTGACCTTCTTCATCAGGGAGACCAGCATTTGGATAGCAGCTAACCGCTGACTTGGCGATGGAAGATAGCGTGCGGATATGGTCTGTCATAAATTCAGGACCCGTCGCACAGTTCAGACCGACACTCATCGGTTTCATATGCTCAAGAGAAATATAAAAGGCTTCAATATCCTGACCAGCAAGGGTCGTGCCCATCGGTTCAATCGTACCTGATACCATGAGAGGCAGCTCAATACCTGTCTGCTGGAAGGCTTCCTGAATGCCTTTGAAACCAGCTTTTACATTCAGCATGTCTTGACTTGTTTCTAAAAGAAGGGCATCACATTTGCCATCAATCAGAGCGCGTGCTTGCTCTTCATAGTTTCTGACGAGCTCATCGAAGGTTGTGCCGCCTGTCACAGATAATGTTTTCGTAGTGGGACCCATCGCACCTACAACAAATCGAGGCTGCTCCGGCGTGGAGAAACGGTCAGCTTCTTCCTTTGCCAACTGGGCAGCCCGTACATTGAGTTCATAGGCAAGGTGGCCAAGCCCGTATTCGTCAAGGACGAGCTTTGTAGCCCCGAACGTATTTGTTTCAATAAGATCGGCGCTTGCCTCAAGGTATTCTCTATGGATCGTGCGGATGGTGTGAGGGGCTGTCACATTCAAATACTCGTTACAGCCCTCATACTCCTCGCCGCCAAAGTCTTCTGCTGTGAGATTGGCATTTTGAATCATGGTCCCCATTGCACCATCAAGGACGAGGATGCGTTTCTTCAGCTGTTCAGTGATAGTTGACATGGATGTTTGACTCCTTTTCTTTCTGATGAATGTAGGTGGTTAGTTCTGCTGTTAAGTCTGATCGAAGGAAAGGGGTAATTAAATAAATGCCATTAAACAATTCACAGGCTGTATCTAATAAAGAGCGGGCAATCGCTAAGCCTTCTGCTCGCTGCTTTTCTTTATCCTCACCAGCCCTCGCCATAATGTCACGAATGGAATCAGATAATTTGATACCTGGAATTTCATGATGAATAAACTCCGCATTTCGACTGCTTGTTAACGGCATAATGCCAATATAAATCGGTTTATCTAAATGACGGCTCTCCTCATGAATTTTCACAAGCTGTTCCTCAGAATAAACAGGCTGTGAAATAAAATAATCAGCACCGTATTCGATTTTTTTCTCAAGACGTTTGACCGCTTTATCAATGTGACGAACATTCGGATTAAACGCGCCAGCTACTGAAAAATTGGTCTTTTTGCCAAGCGGTTTCCCTGAGAAAGAAAGGCCTTCGTTAAACTGCTTAATCAGCCGGATCAAATCAAAGGAGGTTAAATCATAAACCGACGTTGCACCTGGGAAATCCCCAATCTTAGAAGGGTCGCCTGTAATGGCTAAAATATCAGTTAAACCAAGGGTGTCAAGACCCATCAAATGGGACTGAAGCCCAATCAAATTACGATCACGGCATGTGATATGGACGAGTGAGCGCATATCAAGCTGCTGTTTCAATAATGCCCCGCAAGCCACATTGCTAATGCGCGGGGTTGCAAGAGAATTATCAGCTAATGTCAAGGCATCAATGCCTGCATTCTTTAACTCATTTGCCGCGACGAGAAATTTTTCGAAGTTCAGCTTCTTCGGCGGATCAAGCTCTACAATAATCGTCCGTTTTTTCGTAGCGAGCTCATCAAGACCTGGTTCAGTCCGCTGATCTTGAATCGAAATGATTTCTTCTTTTAAAACTTTCACTTCTTTTTCAGTGATCGGTGCTAAATCCTTGACCGCTTCAGCCATTGCTTGAATATGCTGAGGCGTTGTTCCGCAGCAGCCGCCGATAATACGTGCGCCTTGATTTCTAAATTCAAGTGCACTTTTTCGGAAATAATCGTTATCTGTATCATAGACGAGTCTGCCTTCTTCAAGAGAGGGAAGACTGCTGTTAGGATAGACTGATAAATGGGAATTTTCTAAAATTGGAACGCCTTCGAGTGCCTGAATCATATGATAAGGGCCCAGCCGGCAGTTGATGCCAACGACGTCTGCACCAAGAGAAGACAATTCAGATAAACTATCCTTGAGCGGTGTTCCATCCTGCAACACACCTTGTTCATGCATGGAGACGTTCATGACAATTGGGAGAGTCGTTTCTTTACGTGCAATTTGGAGAACGGCCTTCGCTTCTTCCATGTCATAATACGTTTCTAGCAATAATCCATCAGGCTGCTCGTTTAATAGAATGTATAGCTGCTCTCTAAAGCTTCGCTTAATTTCTTCAATCGTGTAGGCATTTTTGTTAAACGTTCGAATACCGCCGATCGTTCCAAGGACATAAGCGGAGCCTGCAGCTGATTTTGCGATTTGTACCGCCTTTGTATTGATACGCTTTGTTTCTTCCTCTAAGCCGTAGCGGGATAGTTTAATATAATTTGCGCCGTACGTATTTGTTTGAATGATGTCTGCACCAGCCTGCACATATGCTTCGTGCACGCGCTTTACCTCATCTTCTTTCGATAAATTTAATTCTTCAAAGCAGCGGTCAATGCCGTAAGAGTATAAAAGTGTTCCCATTGCACCGTCAGCAATCAGTACGCGGTTTTGTAAGTCTTGTAATAGGCCCATTGGTTTCCTCCTTATTTCTATGTAACAAAAAAAGCCTTCTGATAAGAAGAAGACTTTTTGGCTGTATCGTTATTCTTCTTCTTATCTTCCAAGCAGTTGCTTGCTGGATTTAGCACCTTGGTCATAGAAAATATTTTTCTACTACACCGGTTGCTGAGGCTTCACAGGGCCAGTCCCTCTGCCTCTCTTGATAAGAAAGCGATATGAACATGTCAATGAATTGAACTTCCATCCACTGTATCGAAAAAATCGGAAATAATCAATGGAAAATTTGAAATTTATCGAAAATTTATAAATTGAACGTCAATCGGTAAATCTGCCTTGCGCATAAGAGAGATAACCTCTTGTAAATCATCTTTATTTTTCCCTGTTACACGCACTTGGTCATCTTGAAATTGTGACTTCACTTTGATGCCAGATTGCTTAATGAGTGCATTGATCTTTTTAGCGTTGTCTTGATCAATTCCGCTGATCAGTTTCGCGCGCTGGCGCACTGTTCCGCCAAGGGCATGCTCAGTTTTTCCGTAATCGATGTTTTTAGTTGGAACGTTTCGTTTAATCAGCTTTGACACAAGGACATCTTTTAGCTGCTCCAGCTTGAAGTCATCATCAGAGATGAGAACGAGCTCTTCTTTTTCAAGAGAAATATCACTTTTACTTCCTTTAAAATCATAACGGTTTTTAATTTCCTTGAGCGCTGCTTGAACGGCGTTTTGCACCTCTGGCAGTTCCACCTTCGATACAATGTCAAATGAGCTTTCTTTTGCCATAACACATGACCTCCATGTATAGATATTGCGTCTATTTTATCATGCAACGTGGGGAAGAAGAAACTTTATCGAAGAGACGAGTCAAAGAGTTCTGCCAGTAGCGGTATAAATCGTGTTCGGTTTGTCCACTTTAGCTAACAGAACTAGAGATGTTCATGTGAGGAGAAGTATAGTAGAATAAAGTGAATCAAAAGATGAACGAACGCTCTTTTAAGAGCAGATAGGAAGGAAGAGAACATGAGACCAGGTGAGCAACTGACCTTGCAAATAGAGAACGAGATGGAATACGGTTACTTTTTGACAGATGGAGAAGATTCGGTCCTTTTGCACCGCAGTGAAATGACAGAAGATATTGGTGACCAGGATGAAGTAGAGGTCTACTTATACGTAGATCATGAAGAAAGACTAGCTGCGACGATGAAAATACCTTCAATCAATGCGCATACATATGGCTGGGTAGAAGTCGTAGACGTCGTAGAAGACATGGGTGCATTTGTGGATGTCGGGCTTTCAAAGGATGCACTAGTTGCAACAGAACATCTACCGCCTTTTGAGGAAGCATGGCCGAAAAAAGGAGACAAACTTTACTGTATGCTGAAAGTCACAAGCTACGGCAGAATGTTCGCAAAGCCAGCCACTGAAGATGTGATCAGTGAATTGTTTACTGAGGCACCTGAAACCTTAATGAACAAAGAAATCACTGGAACGATTTACCGCTTAATTGCGACAGGCTCGTTTATGCTGACAGATACAGGCGTGCGAGGGTTTATCCACCGTACGGAACGAAAGGAAGAACCAAGATTAGGATCGACCGTGACAGGACGCGTCATTGCAGTGAAAGAGGATGGAACCGTAAACGTGTCTCTGCTTCCTAGAAAACAGGAAGCGTTATCTGTCGATGCAGAAGAAATCTTAACCTATATGCGAACGAGAAATGGCGCTATGCCTTATGGAGACAAAAGTGATCCAGAAGACATCCGCGAACGATTCCAAATGAGCAAGGCAGCCTTTAAACGAGCATTAGGTCATTTGATGAAAAACGGCCTAGTCTACCAAAAAGAGGGCTGGACATACGAGAAAAAATGAGCAGCGTGAAAGAGAACTCTAACCTCATGGGTTTTCACATTACACTGAAATGAAGAAAAAGGGATAAAATCATGATGATTTTATCCCTTTTTTTATATTTGTTATAAATAATGGTTTTTTTCAGTGAAAAAAGTCATAAAAAATCTGGAAAACCTTCACATAATCATTGAAACAACGCCTCTCAAATCCGATAAGAAAGGAGTAAGGATGATAAAAGGAGTGTGTGTTTGGATGAAAGTGAAAATTTCATTACTTCTGTTGGTAGCCATGCTTATGGTGTTAGCTGCATGCAGCAATCAACAAGGGAAACCACCAGCATCAAATGCGAAGCATATTGGCGTTATGCTCACAGATGATGGTCTTGGTGATCAATCATTTAACGATTCGTCATTTAAAGGATTAGAAAAAGCACGTGATGACCTAGGAATTGAATTTGATTATAGAGAAATTGCAGAAACCGATACATATGAAAAAGGGCTGACCGAGCTCGTAAAAGCTGGCAATGACCTCGTCATCGGGGTAGGCTTTAGTATGCAAGAAGACTTAGAAAAAGTCGCAAAGAAATATCCGAAGAAGCAGTTCTTGCTCATTGATGCTGTATCTGAGCTAAAAAACGTAACCTCCGTGACGTTTAAAGAAGAGCAGGGCAGCTATTTAGCAGGCGCACTTGCTGCGATGACAACGAAAAGTGATGTCATTGGATTTGTTGGCGGTGTCGATGCGGATGTGATTCATCGTTTTGAAAAGGGGTTCCAAAAAGGCGCCAAATCAGTGAATCCGAAAATTAAGATCTTATCCACCTATGCCAATACGTTTAGTGATGCGGGCAAAGGCAGTAAAATAGCCAAAGACATGATCAAAAAGAAAGCAGATGTTTTATATGCCGCAGCAGGCTATACAGGTGTTGGTGTATTAAAAGAAGCACAATCAGAGGGCAAGTATGCCATTGGTGTAGATAGTGATCAGTACTACACCGCTGAAAAAGCGGTGATTTCGTCCATGGTAAAAAAAGTCGACGAAGTGGTCTATCAATTCAGCGAACAGCTCGTCAAGAGCAACAAAATCAAAAATGGGCATGTTATTTACGACTTAAGCAATGACGGAATCGACATGGCAAGAATTCGGGTGCTGAAGAATGCTGGAGCATTGACCAAAAAAGTAAATGAACTGAAGCAGAAATTGCTAAAAGAAGAGGGGGACGCATCATGAGCTTGCGCATCAAAATTTTACTCAACTCACTCGTCTCACTTCTTTTAGCAGTTGGTGTCATCGCCTTTATCATTGTTAGTATGACAAAGATCCAATCATCAAATGAAACAGAAGTTCAAACCTTATTAAACGTTCAAAAAACAAAAGCAAGCTTTGAAAGTGTCGAACAAGCCATGACCAATTACTCAATGACACTGTCTGATGAACAGCTAGAAGTTGTTCAAACCGATATTTCTACAGCAAAAAAACAGCTGCAAACGTTAAACAAAAATGCAGGTAATATCAATAAAGATGCACTAACAAGGTTAAATGCAAAATATGATACGTGGACCAAGGAAGCGAATGGCGCCATTGGTGAAAAAAATGCATCAGATGCAAGGCGGGTAGCAGCAAGAATTGATGGCGTCTTAAACGACGTGCATACAATGAATAAAAGAGCGGAAGAAGCGTATAAACAAAATCTAGAGAATACAGCGGATAATGTGCAATGGATCATCACAAGTGCACTCGTTGCAGCCCTTACACTGATCGTCATTGCTGTCTTTTTAAATATTGGATTAACAAGATCCATCGTGACACCAATTAAATCACTTTCCTACAGAGCGAAGCAGATCGCAGAAGGCAACCTTGCTGTCGAGCGGATGGACATTCAGCGTAAGGATGAAATCGGCGGCTTGAATGAATCCTTTAATCAAATGACAGATCAACTGATTAGTTTGATTAAAGAAATCAGTAATGTCTCAAGTCAAGTAGAGACATTCTCGATCCAGTTAGATGATGAAAACAAAAAGCTGATGGAATCTGCAAATCAAGTATCTGTCTCGACAGACGAGATGGCAAATGGGTCACAAGCCATTTCAGAGGATCTCCAGCATGGCGTCAGCTTGATTGAAAAGATGGATCAGCATGGACGTAAAAATTCCGAACGTTCACAAACAGTCATCCAAAGTACAGCGGACGCGATAGAAGCAGTAGAAAGTGGAAAGCACACGTTAACAGAAACCAAAACGGCGATTGAAAAAAACACACATGCCACAAGACAAATCGAACAGTCGGCAGGAGAATTCACGCAATATGCCAGCGGGATCTCGGCTATGGCCAAAACAGTTTCTGACATTGCGGATCAGACAAACTTACTTTCGCTAAATGCGGCGATCGAAGCGGCAAGAGCAGGTGAGGCTGGAAAAGGCTTTGCCGTTGTCGCAGATGAAATTCGTAAGCTTGCCGACGAATCATCTAACGCTACAAGACAAATCTTTGATATGGTCAGTCATATTGAAAGAGGCATTCAATCCATTAGTCAAACTGTCAAAGAAGGAGTCAAGCTTTCACTTCAGCAGCAGGATGCGATGGACAAAACCTCACACTCCTTTGAAGATATAGAAACAAAAGCGCAGCACATTAAACAAGAAATGGCGGTCTTAAATGACCAAATTGTTCAATCAACAGAGCTTGGCGGACAAGTGCTCAACTCGATTGAAAATATTAGTGCGGTTGTAGAAGAAACAGCAGCTGGCAGTGAAGAAATTTCTGCCTCTGCCAATGAACAGCTGCAATCATTCCATCAAATGAACAAACAAGTAGAAGAACTCATGAGTATGACGGCAAGGCTAAATGAAACCGTCCACCGTTTTAAACTTTCATAAGTCATAAGAAAAGCACCCTTCCCGTGATGTGTCAGGGAAGGGTGCTTTTTATGATGGTTTGCCTGTAAAGAAGATGGCAAGCGTGCCTGGTCCTGAATGGGACCCAACAGCTGCGCCGACAATCTGAATATCAATTTCCTTTGGATGAAATTCGGCTTCAATCAATTCTCTCATGTCTTCTGCAAGTGCAGGATCATCACCATGACTAATGCCAACAGTTTGATTTGACCAATCCGTTCCACGTTCTTTCATCAGTTCAATAATGCGTTTCAACAGCTTTTTACGTCCGCGGATTTTTTCAAGGGGGATGAGCTTTCCGTCCTCGACGTGTAAAATGGGCTTAATACTCAATAAACCACCAACAAATGCGGACGCTTTACTGATTCTTCCGCCTCTTGCTAAATACGATAAATCGTCTACAGTAAAAATATGTTGTAAAGATTCGCAAAAATGCTTTACAGACGTTTCAATTTCTTGTATTGTATTTCCGTCAATGGCAAGTGATTGAGCGTGTTTGACAGCAAGCCCATAGCCAAGTGAAGCACATTTAGAATCAATGATTCGTAAATCAAAATTAGGGTATTCTTCCTTCACTTCGTTTGCCATCATCACAGCCGTTTGGTATGTACCGGAAAGCTCTGATGAAAAGGCAACATAGATTGCAGATGTATGGTTTTGTGCGAGAGAAACAAAGGCTTCTTTGATTCGGTTTGGTGAAGCTTGTGACGTTTTTGGGCTGGCGCCTTGTCTCATCGCATCAAATACTTGTTTTGGTTCAATGGTGATCAAATCTTCAAATTCCTCTTCGCCAAGCAATACACGGAGCGGAATAAGCGTCATGTTATGTTCATCATAATAAGAAAGAGGCAGATCAGCAGCACTGTCTGCTATGATATGAACAGTCATCAAAATCCCTTCTTTCTAAAAAAATCAGCCATATTTTGCAACTTTTTAGCCTAACTATATCACAGAAATCACTTTTTCGTGTTCAAATTCTAAATTTTAGGGAAAACCATAGAGAGAATGGTAAGTGGAGGAATGACAATATGTTCATCGGAGAAGCAAAAAAACTCATTGTCGTCGTCATTGGTGCACTGCTCAATGCGATTGGACTGAATTTATTCTTAATCCCAGCTGATGTATACGCGAGCGGGTTTACAGGGGTAGCCCAGCTGTTATCCAGCTTAATGGATCAATATGCCCCATTTTATGTATCCACAGGAATTCTATTATTTATTTTAAATATTCCAGTCGGCATTTTAGGCTGGATGAAAGTGGGCCGTTCCTTTACGTTTTACAGCATCATCAGTGTTGCCCTGACGACCATTTTCCTCGGCATCTTACCAGAAACGAGTGTTTCACATGATATTTTACTAAATGCTGTGTTTGGCGGCGTGATATCCGCAGTAGGGATTGGGATCACGCTCAAATTTGGGGCATCGACAGGCGGACTCGACATCATAGCCATGATCTTGGCGAAGTGGAAGGATAAACCAGTCGGTACGTATTTCTTCATTTTAAATGGTATCATCATTTTTACAGCAGGATTATTACAAGGTTGGGAGAAAGCATTATATACCCTTGTCACATTATATGTGACCACAAGGGTCATTGATGCCATCCATACAAGACATGAGAAGCTGACCGCGATGATTGTGACAAAGAAGGCTGATGAAATCAAGGAAGCCATTTATGGAAAAATGGTCAGAGGCATTACGACGGTACCTGCAAAGGGGGCTTTTACCAACGAGCCAAAAGAAATGATGGTGATCGTCATTACAAGGTATGAGCTGTATGAACTTGAACAAATTATTAAAGAAGTCGATCCAAAAGCTTTTACAAATATTGTGCAAACAACTAATATTCTTGGATTTTTCAGACGAGATTAAAAGGTGGGTAGCGTATGAAAAAAGGGTTGGTACTTCTTCTCGTTGTATTGATTTTAACCGCTTGTGGACAACAAAAAAAGGATGAACCAGACAAGGAGGTATCCGGTCAAATGGGAGAAAAAACGGTTGTACTCACAGTAGACCCCGTCCAGAAAGGTTCTTCGGTTCAATTTAACATGTCACTGAAAAATGAATCAGATCGAGATATTGAATTTACCTTTAACACAAGCCAAAAATTCGAGCTCAGTGTGTATGACGAAAACGGAAATGAACAATACCGCTATTCAAAAGACCGTATGTTCACTCAGGCCATCCAATCATTTGTGCTAAAGAAAGGCGAAGCCTATGATTTTCAAGATACGTGGTCAAATGGTGTCAAGCCGGGAACGTATGAAGCGGTCGTCACATTTAAAGGAAAAGCAGAAGGGCTGAAGCAAATCACGGAAAAGAAAACATTCCAAGTGAAATAAGTGCTTTCAGCTTCATGAGAATCAGAAAAAGCTGTCCTTAATGGACAGCTTCTTTTATGTTAGAGATCATCCAGCAAGTCTTGGAAGGTGTGTAGCTGGTTTCTTTCTGCATCTGTCGAATTGGCAAATGCAGAAGATACGGCATTTTTGGCTCGTTTGACCGCCTGTTGACGCTCTAACCCAGATGAAAATGAAGAAGTAAGGGCTTCTTCAGTAAATGATTTGGCTTGATCAAAAAGTTCGTTTCTCACAATGAACCTCCAGAAGCATCAGTCTTCATATTTTCTTTGTCTGACACTTCTTCAAGTGTAGAACGATAAGGAAAACGTGCATCATGCAGACTGACTGAATCTTTACCTTGTTGTATAAAGCGTTTCGATTTGCTTCTTTTACCCATTCGGAATCCGCCCCTTTACACAAGCTGACAGGACAACCTGTCTAACGGTAGTATGCCCGCTTCCATCTGCTATGTATGAATGGAAAAATTAAAGCGAGAAGTAATTCGTTAGAAACTTTGCAATCCCATCTTGTTCATTCGTATCAGTGACTTCATTTGAGGCACGTTTCACGGCATCAATCCCGTTGCCCATTGCCACACCGCATCCGGCAAATTCAAGCATTTCTAAATCATTGTCTTCATCTCCGAATGCCACAATCCGCTCCTGTGGAACGCCGTAATAATCACTGATCTTTTGCAGTCCAACGGCCTTGTTCATGCCTGTTTTAATGATCTCAATCACGTGCCACGGGGCAGCCCATCGCCTATGATCAATCACTTCTGCATGAACATCTGATAAATAGCTTCGAATAGCTCCAACGTCCTCTTCTTTTGCGTGAATTAACACGCTCGTCACATTCTCTCCAAGGTTGTCCCGAAGGTCTCCAACAGTCACTTTATTTGCATTCATATTAAATATATCAATGAGTTTCTCATCATGATAATGGAAATACAAATCGTCTAACACTTCAGCTAGCACATTGTGTACTTTATACTCCTCACTAATGTCTACAAGCTGTTTAACGACTTGAAGATCAAGTGACGTATGAAATCTGCCCCATTTTTCATCAAGAGGATGATGGACAAACGCTCCATTAAAATTCACAATGGGTGAATCAAGCTGTAATTGCTGATAATAAGGAGAGCTGGAACGAAATGGCCGGCCGGTTGAAATACAGACATGATGCCCGCTGTCTTTCACTTTTTGAATGACGTCAAGTGTATGCGCAGAGATGGTTTTATCATCTTTTAATAACGTGCCATCCAGGTCAAGTGCGATTAGATAAGGTTTAGTCTCCATAAAATCTCCTTTGATCTGTAAGTGATAGGAGGCAGTTCGTGCGGCGCCTCTACCTATAGTGTATCTTTATCACATCTTTGTTGTCTACATGTTAAAATAAACAAAGACGGGAATGATAAAGGAGGATTCATAGGCTGTGATCACCATTGATGAGCAAATTACGCGCGATATTCCATTTTTACATATCGTAAAAGCTGAAAATAAAGACAAACCGCTGCCGCTTGTATTTTTTATACACGGATTTACAAGTGCACGCGAGCACAATTTACACTTCGCCTTTCATTTGGCGGAAAAAGGCATGAGAGTCATTTTGCCTGACTGTGCTTATCATGGTGTAAGATCAGAAAACCTCAGCTTAGAGGAACTGGCGTCAAGGTTCTGGGAAATTGTCCTGAACGAAATACGTGAAATCGATATACTCAAAACATACTTTCAAGAAAAACATTTGATTGAAGCCGATCTGATCGGTGTTGCAGGTACTTCCATGGGCGGCATCACGACCTTTGGTGCACTTGCAAAACATGATTGGATTAAAGCGGCAGTTAGCTTGATGGGCAGTCCGAAATATACGACATTCCTACAAGCACAAATTATGGACATGCGGCACAAAGGGTTGATGAAAGAGATTACAGACGAAGAGGTTCATCAGCAATTAGACGCGCTGCGTCCTTATGATTTAACGCTGCAAACAGATCGATTAAACAAAAGACCGCTGTTATTCTGGCATGCAGAAAACGATCCAGTTGTCCCTTACAGACATGCAAAAGCTCTTTATGACGAGTTGGCAGCAACCCAATATAAAGAAGATCCGCACCTGATTCGTTTTATCACAGATGGACAGGCTGGCCATAAGGTCTCAAGACAAGCAATGTTTGAAACGATTGAGTGGTTTGTGACACATCTGAAAAGCACAAACGTTTAGTCAAAAGAAAAAGTACGTTATACTAATGGAAAAGGAGTGGATATCATGGATGAAGCATTGAAAGAAAATATTTTAGGCGCCCTAGAACAGGTGATTGACCCTGAACTGAATGTCGACATCGTCAACCTTGGACTTGTCTATGATGTCGATCTTGATGAGAATGGAAAAGCGGATATCACGATGACCTTAACATCAATGGGGTGTCCCCTTGCACCAGTTATCGTGGATGAAGTGAAAAAAGCATTAAGTGATCTTCCAGAAGTGAAAGAAACAGAAGTTCACATCGTATGGAATCCGCCTTGGACACGAGACAAAATGTCAAGATACGCAAAAATTGCGCTCGGTATTCAATAAGCACAAATAAAAATGCCTGGTATGAGTTGAACTCATGCCAGGCATTTTTTATGAAAAAATAAGGTGGAGGAAGAGAATAGTACGATATAATGGGTGTAATTTCATAGAACGGAGTACCTATAATGAAACGAAAATGGTTATGGATTGTTCTTTTCATGGGATACGCAGCTGCATTTTTTGCGTCAATCACCATTCGTGAGGAGCAAGCACACAAAAGCCAAGATCTAGAAGCCTTTACAGATGTCAGTCATCTCATGCCTGTCAAAATAAAAAAAATCGTTCAAGGAAAAGAAATAGATACTTTAAAAGAAGTATTAAAAGAAGCGAAAGCAAAAAGCCTGCCGATATCAATTGCAGGGAAACAGCATAGCATGGGTGGCCACACGTATTATGAAAATGGCATCGTGCTCGATATGACCAAATTCCGTCAGATTTTAGCATTTGATGAAAAAAAGAAAACGGTTAGGGTCCAAAGCGGCGTTACATGGGATGATATACAAACATATGTGAACCCATATGGCCTTGCCGTGAAGGTCATGCAATCACAGAATATCTTCACGATTGGCGGTTCTCTCAGTGCAAACGCACATGGACGTGACATTCGCTACGGCTCACTCATAGACACAGTTCGTTCCTTCAGGCTGCTTCAGGCAGATGGGGACATCGTTACAGTGAAGCCGGGCGATGATTTGTTTACTGCCGTGATTGGCGGATATGGTTTGTTCGGCGTCATTTTAGATGTTGAGCTTTCGTTAACGAAAGATGAGTTATACAAAATGGAGACAACCTCTCTTGATTATCGCGAATACAGCAATTATTTTCAAAAACATGTCAAACAAAATAAAGAAGTACGCATGCATCTTGCCAGAATCTCAACAGCGAAAACAAACTTTTTGAAAGAGATGTATGTAACGAATTATTCCCTCACTTCACAACAAGAGATCGAATCATATCAAGAGCTGAAAGAGGATCAACTCGTCATGCCACTCAAATTTATGCTCGGCCTTTCAAGAAGATTTGATATGGGGAAAGATCTGCTCTGGCATTTACAAAAGAAGTATTTCCAAAGTCAAAATGATCAGTTGATCACAAGAAACAATGTGATGCGCTCAGATTCTGCTTTTTTAGAATATGAAAATGAGTCAGATACAGATGTGCTTCAGGAATATTTCGTCCCAGTGGACCGCTTTCGTGCGTACATTGATGACATGAGAAGCTATTTACAACAGGAAGAATTGAATTTAATGAACATTACGATACGATACGTACAAAAAAATGAAAAAGCGGATCTCTCATATGCGAAAGAAGATATGTTTGCCCTTGTTCTTTTAGTGAATTATGGTTTTGAGAAAGAAAAGAAGGCAGAAGCAGAGCGGATCATCCGGCAAATGACAGATATCACGCTTCGGCACCATGGAAGCTATTACTTACCGTACATGCCTTATCAAACGAAAGCGCAAATGAAGCGGGCCTATCCTAAAACCGATGTATTCTTCCAAAAGAAACAGCAAGCAGATCCAGATGGCAGATTTATCAATTACTTTTATGAAAGGTACAATACACAATGAATGCAAAAGCAATGAAATGGTTCGTCTACTCACAAAGCCTGCTGTTTTTCGCCAGCAGTTTGATTTTCCCTTTTTACATTCTTTTTATTAAAAATGTTGGTTCAAGCTATTCACAGTTTGGTCTTGCCTATGGCTTGTTTGGTTTAAGCGGAGCGTTTATTCATTTACTCTTAGGAAAACTGCCCGAAACTACTGACAGGCGGCTCTTTTTAATTATTCATTCGTTCGGTATGGCATTTCTTTTACTGCTATTTCCGCATATAACAGAAGTGGAACAGGTGTATATGATTCAGCTTGCACTTGGTGCGCTTGGCGGCTTTCAAAAGCACGGGGAAAAACTGCTTGTCACGGAACTGACAACAGAGAACAAAAGAATGAAAGAGGTCGGCCGCTATCATTTTTGGACAGCTCTTTTTTCATCGATAGCCATTATGCTTGGCGGCCTGTTTGCAGATTTCTTCACCGTTTATTTCATTTTTTATGCAAGCTCCATATTATATTTATGCAGTGCTCTCATAGTCATCATGATGAAATATGAAAGATAAATCCGTATGTCTTATGAAGATATGTGGATTTTTTTATGAAAAAAAATGAAAAGAAATATTAAATATACAATTGAATTAATTTTTATACATGTTATAATGTTAAATAATTTCACAAAGATCAAGAGGGTGTATTGACGTTGAAAATAGGTATTATAGGTGCTACGGGATACGGTGGTGCGGAATTAGTTCGTATCTTCAAGCAGCATCCACATGTCGATGAATGTATATTGTATTCATCGAGTGGTGATGGACAATTATACAGTCAATCTTATCCGCATCTAACAACGATTACTGATCAAACATTAAAAGCCATTGATCCTGCTGCCATTGTGCGAGAAACAGATGCTGTGTTTTTAGCGACACCAGCAGGCGTATCAAGTGAACTCACACCGAAGCTCATGAACCAAGGAGTGCCTATCATTGATTTATCAGGTGATTTGCGTATTCAAGACGGTGCAACCTATGAAGCTTGGTATAAACGAAGGGCAGCTGATCAAGCATCTGTTCAACAAGCTGTGTATGGGTTATCGGAATTGAATCGTGAAACGATTGAGCAGGCTGAAGTCATTGCAAACCCAGGGTGCTTCCCTACCGCAGTTCTTCTCGGTTTAGCACCGCTGATGAAACAGAATCTAATCGATGAATCTATGATCATCATAGATGCAAAAACAGGAGTGTCCGGTGCAGGACGATCTGCCTCACTTGGAACGCATTTTTCAGAGCTAAACGACAACTTCAAAATTTATAAGGTAAATGAACATCAACATACACCTGAAATAGAGCAAATATTAAGAGAATGGAATCCGCAAACGGCGAACATTACATTTTCAACGCACCTTGTTCCGATGACAAGGGGGATTATGGCGACGATGTATACTCAGCTGAAATCAGATATCACAAAAGAGGAATTGATGAAGCATATGAAAGGCTTTTATGAAGATTCCTATTTTGTCAGAGTGAGAGATCACGAAGTATATCCGCAAACAAGGGAAGTATACGGCAGTAATTTCTGTGACATTGGCTTTCATTTAGATGAACGTACAGGCAGACTCACAATTGTGTCTGTGATCGACAATCTCATGAAGGGCGCAGCCGGTCAAGCGGTTCAAAACTTCAACATCATCAAAGGCTTAGATGAAGAGGCGGGCCTCACAATGACACCTCTCTATCCATAAGAACAAGGGAGACAACAAACATGATCGAATTGAATGAAAAAAGCATTGTTAAAATAGACGGTGACGTATCATCACCAAAAGGCTTTGAAGCAAAGGGGATTCATATTGGATTACGGTATTCAAAAAAAGACCTTGGACTGATCGTCAGTGAAGTGCCGGCAGCGAGTGCAGCGGTATACACACAAAGCCACTTTCAAGCTGCGCCTCTACAAGTCACTCAGAAAAGCTTAAAAAAGACAGGGCAATTAAAAGGTGTCATTGTCAATAGTGCCATCGCCAATGCATGTACCGGTGAGCAAGGTTTGAAAGACGCATACGAAATGCAGGCAGCCTGCGCAGATATGTTAGGGATAGAACCTGATTACATTGCTGTTTCTTCTACTGGTGTCATTGGAGAGTATCTGGATATGGATAAAATCAAAAAAGGCATCACTCAGCTGAAAGAAGCAAAAGCAGGAAATGGTCATTTTGAAGAGGCCATCTTAACGACAGATACAGTCATTAAAAACACAACATACACCCTGACGATAAACGGCAAAGAGATTCTCATTTCAGGTGCAGCGAAAGGCTCTGGCATGATTCATCCGAACATGGCAACAATGCTTGGCTTCGTGACAACAGATGCAAATGTCGAACAAGAAGCTCTGCAAAACGCACTTCGTGATATTACAGATGTAACCTTTAATCAAATTACCGTCGACGGAGAAACATCGACAAACGATATGGTACTCGTAATGGCAAATGGCATGGCAGAAAATGAAATTCTAAATGAAGAGCATCCAGAATGGCCATTGTTCAAAGAAGGATTAAAGCTGGCTTGTGAGGATCTTGCCAAAGAGATTGCTAGAGACGGAGAAGGTGCAACGAAATTAATTGAAGCACAAGTCACTGGCGCTAAAAATCATTTAGAAGCCGGCATCATAGCGAAGAAAATCGTCGGTTCAAGTCTAGTGAAAACAGCCGTATATGGCACCGACGCCAACTGGGGGCGTATCATCGGAGCGATTGGCCATAGCGCAGCGTCAGTCACACCACAAGAGGTAGAAGTGTATTTAGGCGGGCAATGTCTGTTTAAACATAATGAACCGCAGCCATTCTCTGAAGAGGAAGCAAAAGCGTATCTAGAGCAGGATGAGATCACGATTTTAATTCAAATGAATGAGGGAAATGGTGAAGCAGCGGCATGGGGCTGTGACCTTACTTATGATTATGTGAAAATTAACGCGAGCTATCGCACATAATGAAGGAGATAGACATGGATAAAACGATCGTATTCAAGTGTGGCGGCAGTGTCATTCGAGAACTTTCAGATACCTTTTACGAAAATGTCCGCTCACTTCAAGCTGCTGGGTTTAAGCTGGCTATCGTCCATGGCGGAGGCCCTGAAATCACGAACATGCTTCAAAAATTAGAAGTGAAAACAGAATTTGTTGACGGGCAGCGCAAAACAACGAAGCCAGTATTAGAGGTAGCCGAAATGGTCCTTTCAGGAACGGTCAATAAATACTTTGTATCAGAGCTCGCAAAGCATGATATCTCATCTGTTGGCGTGTCTGGCAAAGATGGACGGATGCTTGTCGCTGATTTTCTTGATCAAGACGTGTACGGGTACGTTGGTGAAATCAAAGAAGTCCATCCAGAAATGGCAGAAGCATTAATGGAGAAACAATTTATTCCTGTGATTGCACCACTGTCTATGACAGAAGAATGCCAAACGTTAAACGTAAACGCTGATTTAGCAGCATCCGCTGTCGCAGGAGCGATGAAAGCTGATAAGCTCATGTTTGTGACAGATGTCGAAGGCATTTTAAAAAATGGTGAATTATTAGATGTTGTCACCGAACAAGAAGCTCTCACGCTCATTGATGAAGGCATTATTTCCGGGGGAATGATTCCAAAAGTACAATCCGCTTTGAATGCTCTATCAGGAGATGTGGATGAAGTCATGATCGTCAATGGCAAAGGCAGTATCTTTACAGGGGAAACCTTTAAAGGAACAAGAATTGTGAAGGAAAAGGAGGCGGTCCTGTGAGTCATCTCTTTCAAACATATGGACGGTGGAATATTGAAATTAAAGAGGCAGCAGGTTCTTGGGCAGTCGATACAAATGGGAAAAAATATTTAGACTTTATACAAGGCATAGCAGTCACAAATCTCGGTCACAATCACCCAAAGGTCAATCAAGCCATCAAGAAACAGCTTGATCACGTCTGGCATGTATCGAATCTATTTGAAAATGGACTGCAAGAAAAAGCAGCAGAAAAACTGGCTGCAAACAGTTCAGGGGATCTCGTGTTTTTCTGTAATAGCGGAGCTGAGGCAAATGAAGGTGCGATCAAATTAGCGCGTAAAGCAACAGGGAAAACAAACATCGTGACATTTTTGCACTCTTTTCATGGGCGTACGTATGCTGGTATGGCTGCTACAGGTCAAGATAAAATCAAAACGGGTTTTGGCCCCATGCTGGAAGGCTTTCATTATGTACCGTTTAATGATCCAGAAGCGATTGCCGCATGTGAAGTCGATAATGTGGCAGCGGTGATGCTCGAGGTTGTGCAAGGAGAAGGTGGCGTAAATCCAGCGACAACAGAATTTCTAGAAGCTGTTCAAGCGTTTTGCCAAAAGCATGAAGCACTTCTGATCGTAGATGAGATTCAAACGGGTATAGGACGTACAGGAACAGCATTTGCATACGAACAAACGGGACTTGATCCTGATATTATCTCTTCTGCAAAAGGATTAGGGAATGGCTTCCCAGTCGGTGCAATCATCGGGAAAAAGGCTTTAGGAGACGCATTCTCACCAGGTTCACACGGAACAACCTTCGGTGGCAACATGCTTGCCATGGCAGCAGTGAATGCAACACTCGATGTCATTTTCAAAGATGAGTTTCTGACAGAAGTGAAAGAAAAAGGCGCTTATCTGTTAGAAAAGCTGCAAGATCTGAAACAACTGAATATCGTAAAAGAAGTACGCGGAAAAGGATTGATGACAGGGATTGAATGTCATCAGCCAGTGGGGGATTATATCACAGCTTTGAGAGAACAAGGATTGCTAGTACTTCCAGCTGGTCCGAATGTGATTCGGTTATTGCCTCCGCTGAATGTAGAAACAGCAGAAATAGATCAAGCAATAAAAGCGATTACTCATGTTTTAGCAAATGAAACAGTGACGGTATAAATTTTTTTACACCAAAACGCATAAAAATGCATTTATATTACTAATTATTCAATTTGGGGTGACACAAGCATGAAAGGTTATTTAAATTTAGAAGATGGAGCCTCTTTTGAAGGAGATCTGACAGGAGAAGCTGGCAAGACAGGTGAAGTGGTTTTCTTTACAGGGATGACAGGTTACCAAGAGGTACTCACAGATCCTTCCTATAAGGGACAAATCATTGTTTTCACATATCCACTCATCGGAAATTACGGCATTAATCATGAAGACTTTGAGAGCAAAAAACCACAAGTGAAAGCGGTCGTTGTGTATGAAGCAGCCGATCATTTCTCTCACCATCTTGCTGCGGTTAGCTTAAAAGATTATTTACAGAAGTGGAACATCCCGCTTCTGACACATACAGATACACGTGCAGTCGTGCAAAACATTCGGGCAAATGGGACGATGAACGCTGTGATCAGTGTAGACGAAAATGAAACACCGCCGGCCATGAAACAAGACAATGTGGTTGCACAGGTGACAGACGATGATATCTACACTCAAGGCAGCGGCGAGGAACATGTAGCGCTTATTGATTTTGGCTTTAAAAAATCAATAGCAGATTCGCTTGAAGCGCGCGGCTGTAAAGTAACCGTCATTCCGTACAAACAGCTGGAAAAGGTGTTTGAAATGAAGCCAGATGCGGTCCTGCTATCAAATGGACCTGGAGATCCCAAAACATTGAAGCCATATTTAAAAACCATTCATGAGATCATGATGACCTTCCCGACACTTGGGATCTGCTTAGGTCATCAATTAATCGCTCTTGCACTTGGCGGGGATACGTATAAACTTCCATTTGGCCACCGCGGGGCGAATCATCCTGTACAAGATACAGAATCCAAACGTGTGTTCATGACAAGTCAGAATCACAGCTATGTGGTGAATGAAAAAAGCATGAATGACAAAGAAGTGGACGTGAAATTCCTTCATGTTAATGATGGATCTGTTGAAGGATTCATTCATAAAGAGAAGCTCATTATGTCAGTTCAATTTCATCCAGAAGCACACCCAGGGCCTGCTGAAAGTGAATGGGTATTCGATGATTTTATTGAGAAAGTGAAACAAGCAAGGAGAGAAGTCGCACATGCCTAAAGATCAAAGCATACAAACCATTCTAGTCATCGGGTCTGGTCCAATCATCATTGGTCAGGCAGCAGAATTTGATTACTCAGGAACACAAGGATGTATGGCCCTAAAAGAAGAGGGCTACAAAGTGATTTTAGTGAATAACAACCCAGCAACCATTATGACAGACGAATCATTTGCTGATGAAATCTATTTTGAACCGCTTTCAGTTGATTCAGTGACAAGAATCATCGAAAAGGAAAAACCAGATGGTCTTTTAGCCAACCTTGGCGGACAGACCGCTTTAAACCTTGCTGTCGAGCTAGAAAAAGCCGGTGTGCTGAAAAAGCACAGAGTAACCCTGCTCGGAACGTCAGTTGAAACAATTGAAAACGGTGAAGATCGAGAGAAATTCCGTGCTCTCATGAAGCAGTTGAACGAACCTGTACCAGATAGTGAAATTGTGGATAATGCAAAGGATGCCCTTCAATTTGCAAAAGAAGTAGGCTTCCCAGTCATTCTAAGACCAGCATACACACTTGGCGGTAAGGGCGGCGGAATCGCTTTAACAGAAGAAGCGTTTAAACCACTTATTGAAGGAGCCCTTTTAGCGAGCCCGATTCATCAGTGTTTAGTTGAAAAAAGCATCGCGGGCTTTAAAGAAGTGGAATATGAGGTCATGAGAGACCGTCAAAATACGTGTATCACGGTTTGTAATATGGAAAATATCGATCCAGTTGGTGTGCATACAGGAGACTCAATTGTCGTTGCACCTTCGCAAACATTAACGGATCAGGATTATCAAATGCTTCGTTCAGCGAGCCTGAAAATCATTTCAGCACTCGATGTAGTCGGTGGATGTAATATTCAATTCGCCCTTGATCCGCTTAGTAAAGAATACTTTGTCATAGAGGTGAATCCGCGGGTTAGCCGTTCATCCGCTCTTGCCTCAAAAGCAACGGGCTATCCGATTGCTAAAATGGCAGCAAAGCTTGCGGTAGGCTATACACTAGACGAACTCAAAAACCCGCTCACAGGCACAACTTATGCTAGTTTTGAGCCGGCACTCGATTATGTCGTCGTGAAATTCCCGCGCTGGCCGTTTGATAAATTTAAACAGGCAGATCGTCAATTAGGTACAAAAATGAAAGCGACGGGCGAAGTCATGGCGATTGACCGTAATTTAGAGTCAGCCATCCAGAAAGCCGTTGCCTCCCTTGAAATTAAAACAAAGGGCTTCCACCTGCCAGAATTGAAAGGTCAATCGACTGAACAACTATTTGAGCTTGTCAAAACACCAGACGATCGACGTTTCTTCGCTGTTATGGAGCTTCTTTCAAGAAAGGAAACGGTTGAAGCGATCCATCAAGCGACGAAAATCGATCTATTCTTCTTACATGTGTTCAACAATATGATCACGCTCGAACAGGAATTGAAGAACCATGATGGAACGCTCTCTAAAGACACCTTGAAAAAGGTAAAGGAAAAGGGGTTCCTTGATGAAACGATTGCTTATCTAACAGGCAATAGTGAAGAAGCTATTAGACAGCTTCGTCAAGAGTATGGCATTACGGCTTCATTTAAAATTGTCGACACATGTGCAGCGGAATTTGATGCAAAAACGAACTATTTCTATTCCACATACTTTGGTAAAAGTGATGGAGAGCATCAAGAGAAAACAAAACAGCGTGCACTCATCATTGGCTCTGGTCCAATTCGAATTGGGCAAGGAGTCGAGTTTGATTATAGTGCGGTGCATGGCGTTCTTACCTTGCAAAAGCTTGGCTTTGAAACCATCATGATGAACAACAATCCCGAGACGGTCAGTACGGATTATGAAATTGCAGATCGTTTATATTTTGAGCCCATTACATTAGAGCACATCTTAAACGTTGTGGAAGCAGAGCAAATTGATTTTGTGATCGTTCAATTTGGCGGACAGACTGCCATCAATGTAGCAGAAGGCTTAGAAAAAGCGGGCATTACGTTGTTAGGTACATCCTTTGACACGCTAGATGCGCTGGAAGATCGTGATCTGTTCTATCAGCTTCTTGATGAACTGAACCTTCCTCATGCAAAAGGAGATACAGCTCATTCTAAAGAAGAAGCACTCACGCATGCTAAAAGCATCGGTTACCCTGTGTTAATTCGCCCATCGTATGTCATTGGCGGAATGGGAATGATGGTTGTCCAGTCAGAAGCGCATTTGACATCACTACTTGATCAGCCAGATCATTTGCCATATCCAATTTTAATTGATGAGTATGTCACTGGAAAAGAAGTTGAAGTGGATCTGATTTCTGACGGAAAAACGACCTTCATCCCAACGATCGTCGAGCATATTGAGAAAGCGGGCGTCCATTCAGGTGACAGCTTTGCCATCCTACCAAGTGTCTCCATCAGTGAAGACATCAAACAGCAGGTGCATACTGCGTCCGAACAAATAGCGAATAAATTAGCGTTTAAGGGCATTATGAATATCCAATTTGTGATCAAAGGGGATCAGGCGCTTGTACTAGAAGTGAACCCGAGGGCAAGCCGGACCGTTCCAGTTGTCAGCAAGGTAATGGGCATTGACATGATTCCGCTTGCGACTCAATTATTAGCGGGTGCAACGCTTCAAGAACTGAACCCAGTAACGAAAAACAAAGGGGGAACAGCGGTCAAATTCCCAGTTTTCTCATCACATGCCATTCAAGATATTGACTTAAAGCTGACACCTGAAATGAAAGCGACAGGAGAAGGAATGTGTGTAGGTAAGAACGCGGAAAGCGCCTTGAAAAAAGTGTTTGCGTCAATCTGGCATCAGAAAGGCAGCTTATTTATAAAAGGCAGTGAACAATTGGTAGATGAAGCAAAACATGCAGGTTTTGATGTCTGGACGGACAGCTTTGACACTTGGCTGCAAAACGAAGATAAATCCCTTCATATCCATTTAGGCGAAGATGAAGAGGCAAAAGAGCAACGCGTAAAAGCACTCACACATGGCGTCCAAGTTCTAACCGAATATGAAACCGTTCAAGCATTCCTGCAAGGGGAAAATGGAGATGTATCACCAGTATCGCTCCAAGAATTATACAAAAAGGAAGTGACGGCATGAGTCAAGTTGACCTGCAACCGACATTATACGGAAAAGACTTTTTATCATTAAAAGATTTCTCAATCAATGACATTGCTTATTTAATTGAAAAAGCGGAAGAAATGAAACAAAACCCATACCAAGATTTATTCAAAGGGAAAACATTAGCGATGATTTTTGAAAAATCGTCAACTAGAACCCGTGTATCATTTGAAGCGGGAATGACGCAGCTTGGGGGACATGCGCTCTTCCTCAGCTCAAATGATTTGCAAATCGGCAGAGGAGAAACGATCAGTGATACAGCGCAGGTGCTGTCTGGCTATGTAGACGGCATTATGATTCGAACCTTTGAACATGAGAAAGTCGAGGAGCTGGCACAATATGCGTCCATTCCTGTCATCAATGGGCTGACTGACTACTCCCATCCATGCCAGGCACTTGCTGATTTATTGACAATAAAAGAAGCAAAAGGAACATTAAAAGGAATCAAAGTCGCCTACATCGGTGACGGAAATAATGTGGCGCACTCCTTGATGGTTGGCTGTGCGCAGCTAGGCTGTGATATTGCAGTTGCATCTCCGAAAGGCTATGAACCACTTCAAGAAGTAACAGACACAGCACGTGAGTTTGCAAAACAATCAGGCGCAGAAGTCATCGTTACGACAGATCCTGTCGCTGCTGTCCAAAATGCAGATGTCATTTATTCTGATGTGTTTACAAGCATGGGGCAGGAAGCAGAAACAGAGAAACGCCTTGCTGAATTCAAAGAATATCAAGTCAATGATGAACTAATGCGTCATGCAGCAAAAGATTATATTTTCCTTCATTGTCTCCCAGCACACCGCGGAGAAGAAGTGACAGCAGACATTATTGATGGAACGCACTCAAAAGTATTTCAGCAGGCAGAAAACCGTCTGCATGTACAAAAAGCATTAATCAAAGAGCTCATGTATCAACAAACCAAATAAATGAAAAGCATCCCTGACTCGTAGGAGCAGGGACTTTTTGCATAAAGGATTGGAGAGGCAAGTCACGGGACATAATAACATCATCGAGAAAGGAGGATGGAAATGGGTCAGCAGCATCAGTTTAAATCAGGGAATAAAGCACCAAATAATGGTGTGTATGTCGAGATCGGTGAAACTGGCAGTATGGTGAAAGATCCTTTAAAGATTAAGCTTCAAGCAGGCGACGTCTTTCCGGATAACTCGAACCATAACCGTGTTTGGACCTATCAGAGAAAGCCGTAAGCAATTGACTAAGAGTCGGTTGGAATAAGTCTTTAGAGGCATGTGTCATGCCTCTTTTTTCTTTATAATAAAAAACAATTAAGTTCAAATTTTCAAATAAATAGTATGAATAAAAGAGAAAATAAGGTAAAATATGTAATTGTAATATATTGTTGAAAGGATTTGTGTGATGGAAAAGACGAATCTCAGTGAAAGTGTTTGGAATAAACGCTTCACCTCATTATTCATATCAAGACTTATTAAAAACACAGGAGAAAGTTTTGCTTTTACATCCGTCCTTTGGCTATTGATTTTGAGAGGGGATGGAGCGCTCGGTACAGGACTTCTCCTAGCAGTAACCGTACTTCCTTCATCTTTGCTAGCCCCAATACTAGGACCTCTTATGAAAAAGCACCATTTGTCTAAATGGATGTTCGCTTCAGACGTCGTTCGAGCAACCATTGTACTCATTATTCCGCTACTGCATTTTTCGCATCTATTGCCTTTATGGTTATTGATCTCATTAATGGTTATTCAATCGGCAACTGGTGCAGCGTATAACCCAGCTTCTGTGGCGATTTTACCTCAGATTGTACCGAAGCATCTGATTCAAAAAGCAAATGCCATCCTGCAATCTTCTTTTGAAATTGTTGCACTTGCAGCAGTCATGGTGGCTGGTCTCTTAGTCAAATTAATCGGACCTGCAGATACCCTGCTTATCACCACTGCCTTATTTATCATATCCGGCCTGTTTATTATCGGCGTTAAATTAAAGAAAACCGATGAAGACAAAGCAGCAGGCATTAAACAAGCAAAGAATACATATTTGTATAACTTAAAAAGAGGGTTTCTCGTCGTTAAAAATCATCATATTTTATTTGCGCTGACGTTGTATTGTATTTTAATGAATGTCGCCGCAGCTCCGTGGCAGGCACTTTCTGCTGTATATGTAGCAGAAGCATTGCAAAGCGATTCCATGGTGTATTCCATTTTAAGAGGAGTTGCTGCAGTAGGTGCCTTTATGATGGGCTTTGCTCTAGCGAAAGTGAAAATTAAGAGATTTGGTTTGTTCTTTATTGTCGCTGGTATGATTGAAGGGGCTGCATTCTTTATCACAGGGATGAGTACATGGCTGCCGGTCGTTTTACTTGCTTCCTTTATATTCGGTGCCGCCGTTAGTGCGATCAATGTACCTGAAATGGTCATTATTCAAACGTCTGTCGACCAAGATGATCAGCCGCAAGTATACGCAGTGATCAATGCTTCATCAAATGTTTTCCTCCCGCTTGCAGCTGTCGTATCAGGCGTCCTGGCAGAAAGATTTGGAGCGGGACCTGTCATTGCTGGTGGTGGGGTCCTTGAAATTTTATCAGGTATCGCAATCTTCCTGTTTACAGGGCTTGCGAAAAGCCATTTGACAGCAGACAAACAGAAGTCCGAAACCGTCGAGGTGTAGGCAATAAAAAAACCCCCTGTGGCTGCAGGGGGTTTTAGCGTACCTCTTTTCATAAAAAGAAAAAGAGCTAAAAACAAGATCATTTTAGCTCTTTCTCACATTCATCTCTTACGTATTAAGAGTGTTTTGTTGAACTTTCCGTTTCTTTCATTGGACTTACTTCAGCAAAGATGAATAAAATAACCGTAAACACCACTGCAAGAATAGAAGTCAAAGTAAAGTCATAAGCAGCGCCATTCATCGAAGCAACGATGTAACCAGCCATATGTGTCAGCAGAAAAGTCCAAATGAGGGTGATAATATAATGCATAATCCCACCGTCCTTTATGTAACAATCTATTGATTATCATACCATAGATACGAGTGAGGGGAAAAGACTGTTTTAGCCTTTATGTGACCATTTTTAGACCTTCTGCTATAAAAATAAAAAGAATTCTTCTGTCATTAGGGGATTTCCTTATTCCTACAAGAGTTGTTGTTCATATCATAGAAAGCAGAATCACTGAAAGGAGGCTGGCCATATGGGTGTAAGCGAACGGTTTTTCCAGCTTGGTTCCCAGTGGAACGTCATTCACCTTCCTCAAAAACCAAATGGCTTTGGCATTCTTATCCTCGGTGACCGAAATCACTTTGTGCAGGAAAATACATCATTCTGGCTTCAGCACTATGGAAGAAACCAGCTTTTAACTGCCTTAAAGGATGAAGGATATACATTGTTTAATAGTCATCTTCATGGGAATCACTGGGGATGCGAAGATGCTGTTTTTAGTGCAAAGCAGCTCGTTCATCACACATTAAAACAAGAAATATTAAACCGAGAAATTCATGTGCTGGCAGAGGGGATGGGCGCACTCGTTGCTATGAGTCTTGCAGAAGAGATGCCAGAAGTGCTAAGATCCATTGCACTGGTGAATCCATGTCTGCATCTCCATGCACAACGAGAAAGAGAAAAGGAACACAAATTCTTTTATAAACAGCTAATCAAAGAATTAGCGAAGAGCTACGGCTGTTCTGAAAAGGAAGCGGAAACGTATCAGCTCCCGGCTTGCCCTGTTCATTCTGCTCATGTACCAATTCACATATGGCAAAGACTAAACGGTGCACCCTATGCATATGAACTGCATGCAAAGCCTTTTATTGATCAGCACATGAAGAATCCAGAGCATTGTCAGATCGATCTCACTTTGCATATGTTTGATCATCCGAGAAGAATCTTTCAATCCATTCACAAGTTTTATAAATCGCATGAAAAAGAATTGTGATGAATAGGATGATAACAGCCCTTCATGGAAAGGGCTCTTCTTTTTATTCGATAAGCTAAAAAAGGGGACATGAACATGGAGACAGGACTGATCATAGGGGCAGATGAATTTTTTGGCCTAGCGCTGTGTGAATATATGATGAAAGAGGGCATTCAAGTGGACATCACATGTCCTCATGATCAAACAGAAGAGCAAAAGATGTTATTAGAAGAACGAATGATGTGGCTTGGCAGAAATGAGCTTTTCCGTGTCATTGACCTTCAGGATGGAAAAGACACGTATGATCTGATCTTTATTCAATCAGATGAATCAGATAAAATACAGGAAGACTTGAAAGCGGCGCATGGCATGTACCGTGTTCTTTACGAAAAAACCGAAGACAAATCATCCAACCAGAATGTGCCGGCAGTTATTCTACCGCGCATGTTTGGACCATGGACACTTGATGAAGAAAGAACGAAGCGTGAAGAAGCATTTTTTGTAGAAGATGTAGCTAGGGATTTGTTCAAGTGGGCATCGGGCTCTGAACAAAGACAGGAAATGACACATGAATTGAAGGTAGAAAGACAAATAGATGACAAACAAGCAGAAGAAATGATAGCAGAATGGAAAAGACAAAACTCAACATTTTTCGACAAAAAGCAAGAATGATCTTCCATCTTATCTTTTTTCAGTATAAAATAAACCTATATTTAACATACAGGTTCATGCCTGCATGTGGCAAAGGGAGTTGAACATGGCATGAAGTATCAGCGGCTTGTCATGATCTTTTCGTTCCTTCTCCTATTATCTGCCTGCTCACAGGCACCTTTAAAAGGACAGATTGAGAAGGTGGGTTTACTCGTCCCCGATACTATTAATGATCAAGTTTGGGGAACGAAAGGTTATAAAGGCTTATTAAATATTCAATCAACATTTGGTGTAGATGTTTATTATAAGGAAGGAATGGTCGACAAAGAGAAAATCGTTGATGCCATTGAAGAATTTCACAAAAAAGGAGTCAATTTGATTATTGGCCATGGCAATGAATACAGCGAAATTTTCAATTTAATCAGTGAAGATTATCCGAAAACACAATTTATCACGGTAAATGGAAACAAGCCTCAGGCGGATAATGTTGCGAATGTGACGTTTAAAGGTGAAGCGATGGGCTTTTTCGGAGGCATGACAGCAGCACATATGTCAAAATCAAAAAAGATTGGTATTCTTGCTACATATGATTGGCAAAGCGAAGTAGACGGCTTTATCAAAGGTGCAAAATATCAAGATGAACATGTACAAGTGCTTGCTGAGTTTGTCGAAAACTGGGATGATGCGGACAAAGCCGTGGAGCTCTATCAAAAATTGAAAAAACAAGGCGTAGATGTTGTATATCCAGCAGGTGATGGTTATAATATCCCTGTCATTGAACAAATCAAAGCCGATAATTTATCTGCGATCGGATATGTCACCGATCAATCCAACCTCGGCAGCCATACCGTTTTAACAAGCACAGTCCAGCATGTGGATAAAGCGTACGGTATTATTGCGAAGAAATTTAATGAAGGCAAGCTAAATGCACAAGGTGAGTACTCCTTTGACTTTAAAGAAGGAGTGATCGAAATGGGGAAATTTAGTTCTACCATTGACCGTGCTTTTTTGAAAGACATTGAAAGTGATATTGCGACTTACAAAAAAACTGGCAAACTGCCAAATGAAAAGTGAGGATACGACGATGCAGCAAGAAAAATCGATGGAGTTTTTACAAATTGCCATGAAGTATTTTCCTCAGGCAAAAGAAGAATTAGATAAAGCAGGTATTCAGCTTGAGCCCGAAGCTCTTCAGCCGCTTTTATCATTGTTTACATCTGTCATGCAAGAGGCATATGAGCTTGGAAAAGCAGATGCAGAATCAGGAAAAGCCACAGAATAGTGGCTTTTTTTTATGATAATTTTTTTTTGAAGGCACTAATCATAGGCCCAACATCTTTAAACACAGGCTTCAATTCATCGATGGAGTTCATAATGTTCCCAATTTGATTCATGACATGCATGTAGTCAATGGAGTCTTCACTTGAAGTTGTTTCTGCTCGTTCCTCCTTTGCTTCTGTCTTGCCTTTCTCCTTTTCAAGCGGCTGTCCAAACATCATCGCCGAAAAAATATCTTTTTGTGCCATATCAAATGCTCCTTTCTACTATCGGTATATCAATAATCTATGAAAAAAGTGAGAGGAAAGGTTAGACGTTTGTATTGCCAAGGAGAAAAAAATAAGGTAAAATTAGTACCAGATACTAATATAAGATCACAATATCACATGCTCGTATGAGTAAAAGGAGTCTTATTCAATGAATGCTGGAATTATTGGCCTTGGCCGCTACATACCTGAAAAAGTGTTAACAAATCTTGATTTAGAAAAAATGGTTGAAACTTCTGACGAATGGATTCGTACTAGAACAGGTATAGAAGAAAGAAGAATTGCTTCTGATGATGTCAATACATCACATATGGCGCTTGCTGCTGCAAAAAAAGCATTAGCTGACGCAGATGTAGCTGCAGAAGATATCGATATGATTCTTGTGGCAACAGTCACGCCAGATCAAGCATTTCCGACAGTCGCTTGTATGATTCAAGAGCAGCTCGGTGCACATAAAGCATGTGCAATGGATATTAGCGCTGCGTGTGCTGGCTTTATGTATGGGCTTGTTACTGGAAAACAATTTATCGAATCAGGTACGTTCAAGCACGTGCTCGTCGTTGGCGTTGAAAAACTTTCTCGTATTACCGACTGGGATGACCGCAATACTGCTGTTCTGTTTGGAGATGGAGCAGGTGCTGCTGTGTTAGGAGAGGTCAGCGAAGGGAAAGGAATTCTCTCATTTGAGCTTGGAGCCGACGGAAGAGGCGGTAAGCACTTGTACTTAGATGAAAAAGATCATACAATCATGAATGGACGAGAAGTATTTAAATTTGCTGTAAGACAAATGGGTGAGTCAAGCGTAAACGTCATCGAAAAAGCTGGACTATCAAAAGAAGACGTTGACTTCTTGATTCCGCATCAAGCAAATATTCGCATTATGGAAGCAGCCCGCGAACGCCTAGAGCTGCCAGTTGAAAAAATGTCGAAGACAGTCCATAAATATGGAAACACATCAGCAGCATCTATTCCAATTTCACTATGTGAAGAAATCGAAGCCGGAAAAATTCATGACGGCGATGTGATTGTAATGGTAGGTTTTGGTGGCGGATTAACGTGGGGCGCAATCGCTATGCGATGGGGCCGATAAAAGAGTGAGGTGCACAAATTAATGGATAAAAAACGAGTAGTTGTTACAGGGTTGGGTGCTTTGACACCTCTTGGCAACGATGTAGAATCAACATGGAAAAATGCTTTAGCAGGTGTATCAGGAGTTGGACCAATCACACGTGTCGACTCAAGTGAATATACAGCAAAAGTGGCTGCAGAATTAAAAGATTTTAACATTGAAGATTACATGGAGAAAAAAGAAGCACGAAAAATGGCACGCTTCACGCAATATGCAGTTGTTGCTGCTCAAAAGGCTTTAGAAGATTCACGTCTTGAAATCACAGATGAAATCGCACCGCGTGTTGGTGTATGGGTTGGATCTGGTATTGGTGGACTTGAAACATTTGAAGAGCAGTTTGAAGTGTATTCAAATAAAGGGGCAAGACGCGTAAGCCCGTTCTTCGTTCCAATGATGATTCCAGATATGGCAACAGGCCAAATTTCAATTGCACTTGGCGCAAAAGGAGTTAACTCTTGTACTGTAACAGCATGTGCAACAGGTACAAACTCAATTGGTGATGCATTTAAAGTCATTCAGCGCGGAGATGCAGATGCGATGATCACAGGCGGAACAGAAGCGCCGTTAACAAAAATGTCGTTTGCTGGTTTCTGTGCGAACAAAGCGCTTTCGACAAATCCTGATCCAGAGACAGCAAGCCGTCCATTTGATAAAAACCGTGACGGATTTGTTATGGGTGAGGGTGCAGGGGTTGTCGTTCTTGAAGAACTTGAGCATGCATTAAAACGTGGCGCGACGATTTATGCAGAAATCGTTGGATATGGATCAACTGGAGATGCGTATCATATTACAGCACCGGCTCCAAACGGAGAAGGCGGCGTCCGCGCAATGAAAGAAGCGATTCGAGATGCTGGTTTGTCTGTGGAAGAAATTGATTATATCAATGCCCACGGAACAAGCACACCGTACAATGATAAGTTTGAAACAATGGCGATTAAAGAAGTGTTCGGAGAGCATGCGAATCAGCTTGCGATCAGTTCGACAAAATCGATGACAGGTCACTTACTTGGCGCAGCAGGCGGAGTAGAAGCTATTTTCTCTGTACTTGCAATTAAAGACAGCGTCATTCCTCCAACCATTAACCTTGAAACACCGGATGAAGAATGTGATCTTGATTATGTGGCAAATGAAGCACGTTCAAAAGAAGTACAAGTGGCTCTAAGTAACTCACTTGGCTTTGGCGGACATAATGCGACAATTATCTTTAAAAAATACGAAGCATAATATTTCCTAAGAGGCGGCGATCTATAAACAGATCGCCGCTTTTTTGCATATGATGAAAATGGAGGTGTTTAGCAGTTATGGGTCTAGTCAATACACAATATCTCATTCATCAATCTTCATCATTTCAGGAGCTTGCGTCGCGCTTTGTTCCTTATTTTAAAGGGGCGGAGGAAAAAGAATGGTCCTCTATTCTCTCCCACCTGCAGCATCACGGCATGATTCGGTCTTTTAGATCATGCATAGACATGATCGACAAGCTCAAAGAAAAAGGGTACTTCCAGCTCGTCATGAAAGAATACCGGGCGCTCCAAAAGCAGTGGAAAGGCCCTGACATTCCAGTCTTTATTTTGCCAGTCAATGAGAGCAGCAAAGAAATTAGGGAGCAATTTTATTATCAATCCGGCATGGCATTTGACGACAAGGTCTTTCTCTTTTTGTCGCCAAATACCCCGAAAGAACGTATCGGAACATTGCTGACTCATGAATATCACCATGTATGCAGGTTGCATTTTCTCGCGAAAGAAGAAAAAGATTTTACATTCCTTGATACAATCATGATGGAGGGGCTCGCTGAATATGCTGTGTATCATAGATACGGAGAAAGCTATACAGCCAAATGGACCACTCTCTATGACGAAACGCAGCTTCAGCGTATGTACCAGAAATGGGTATCCAGTCATCTTGATCAAAAAGTGCAGGACGACGAAAGACTGATACAGAACCTCCTTTATGGAAAAGGGAACTACCCCAAAATGCTTGGTTACGCCACTGGATTTTATATCGTGAAAAAGTATTTCAGTGAACACAGAATCAGCGAGGAGTCTATGATTGCAGAGCCGTCCGAAACTTTTTTAAAGGCGATAGACTCACAAAGTGAATGATTCACATAAAAAGAGACATATTACAAATTTACTAAATTCTTCTTGATTTCGTCATAACAATGTAATAATATACAAATATAAATTTTGATAATTCTTTTTATTCAAAAAAGGCTGAATTTTAGATCCATTTCTATTAATTGATGGTGAAAGGGGCGAATAAATGACCACACTGCTTGAAGTGCAGAACTTAAAAACCTATTTTTTTCGAAAAAAAGAAGCGATACCTGCTGTAGATGGCGTTGATTTCAGCATCAACAAAGGAGAAACTGTTGCATTAGTCGGTGAGTCTGGATCTGGTAAAAGCATTACGTCCTTATCCATTATGGGCTTGATTAACGGCACTGGTGGAAAAATTATGGACGGTTCCATCAAGCTAAATGGTAAGGATCTCGTTACATATGGTGAAAAGGAATTATGCAGCATTCGTGGTAATGACGTATCGATGATCTTTCAGGAGCCTATGACCTCACTTAATCCCGTCCTAACTATCGGGGAACAAATAACAGAAATCCTCATCTATCACAAAAAACTTTCAAAAAAAGAAGCGACGAAAAAAGCGATTGACCTGCTGAAGCTTGTTGGTTTTTCCAGACCGGAACAAATCATCAAAGATTATCCGCACCGTTTATCAGGCGGCATGCGGCAAAGAGTGATGATTGCCATTGCGCTAAGCTGTGACCCGAAACTTCTCATTGCAGACGAACCGACAACTGCCCTAGATGTTACGATTCAAGCACAGGTGCTCACATTGATGAAAGATTTATGCACGACATTTGGTACATCGATTCTCCTCATTACGCATGATCTAGGTGTCGTGTCTGAAGTGGCAGATCGAGTCATTGTCATGTACTGCGGACAGGTTGTTGAAAATGGGACCGTCGAAGAATTATTTGATCAGCCGCTTCATCCTTACACAGAAGGGCTGCTTGAATCGATTCCTGTCATTGACGGAGACATACAGCCGTTAACTGCGATAAAAGGGAATGTCCCTGCGCCAGATCAGCTTCCAGCCGGCTGCCGCTTTGCTCCTAGATGCCCGCAAGTGAAGGAGCGATGCCTAGGCGAACTGCCTAAGCTGAGGACTTTTGAAAATGGCAGAAGCGTCAGATGCTTCTTATATGAGGAGGCAGACCGAACATGACCCTTGCTCAAAGTCAGCCACATGCAACAGATCTAATAGAGAAAGAAACCATTCTTGAACTGAAACAGATTAAAAAACATTTTCCGATTAAAGCAGGCGTCTTTCAGAAGAAAGTCGGTGCAGTCAAAGCTGTTGACGGCATAGATTTGAAGATTTATAAAGGTGAAACGTTAGGGATAGTGGGGGAATCAGGATGTGGTAAATCGACATTAGGCCGGACCATGATTCGTTTATATGAGCCAACTGACGGTCAAATCCTTTTTAAAGGGCAAGATATCTCCCGCGTATCAGAATCAAAGCTAAGACAATCAACGCGAAAAAACATCCAAATGGTTTTTCAAGATCCCTTTGCATCACTCAACCCTAGAAAAACACTTCGAAGCATCATCAAAGAACCCTACAAAACACACCACTTATATTCCTTAAAAGAAAGAAATGAAAAAGTAGAACAGCTTTTATCAAAGGTGGGCCTTCATCCAAGCTTTGCAAATCGCTATCCCCACGAATTTTCTGGCGGGCAGAGGCAGCGAATCGGCATTGCTCGTGCGCTTGCCATGAATCCCGAAATGATCATCGCAGATGAGCCGGTTTCAGCACTTGATGTATCCATTCAGGCGCAGGTGATTAATCTGATGGAGGAACTTCAGGAGGAATTTGACCTGACATATCTATTTATCTCTCACGACTTAAGTGTGGTCAGGCATATTAGTGATCGAGTCGGCGTGATGTATCTCGGTAAAATGATGGAGCTTGCCGATAAGCACAGCTTGTACGATGAACCGCTCCACCCATATACACAGGCATTGCTTTCTTCTGTCCCTGTTACCCGTAAAAAAGGTCAGATCAAAAGAGAACGGATCATGCTTCAAGGCGATCTGCCAAGTCCTGCAAATCCGCCAAAAGGGTGTGTATTTCATACAAGATGCCCGTATGCGAAACAAATCTGTAAAGAAAAAATACCAGTATTTCAAGAGTTAAAACCAAACCACTTCGCTGCCTGTCACCTCTACGACGCTTAATCGGCTTGGATGAATTCATCTTTGAGAGGAGGGATGAAGCGGCATCTGTCGTCATTTTTAAAAAAGGATAGGGGGAATTGTATATGAAAGGTAGAAATAGAAAATCCATATTGATCAGTTTACTGCTGATCTTCACGCTCATGCTTGCGGCTTGCTCTAGTGGAAATAAAACCTCTGGAGACAGTGAAAAGAAATCCACCGGTAAACCTGTGCAGGGCGGAGATCTTGTCATCGGTTCCATTGCAGAACCAACATTATTTAACTCGCTTTATTCAACAGATGTGGCTAGCTCAGATATTGAAGAAAGAATCTACAGCTTTTTACTTCAAACTGACGGAAAGCTGAACCCTCAGCTATCACTCGCAGAAGATATTAAAGAATCTAATGACGGCAAGCAGTTTGATGTGACCATTAGAAAAGGCGTAAAGTTTCATGATGGAGAAGAACTGACAGCTGATGATGTTGTGTTTACATACAGCATTCCGATCAATAAGGACTACAACGGGGAGCGCGGATCAGGCTTTGAAGTATTAGATTCTGTTAAAAAGACAGGGGATTACTCAATCGAATTCAAGCTCAATAAAAAAGATCCTTATTTTTATAATGTCACACTAGGAAGCTACGGCATTTTACCTAAGCATATTTTAGGTGATGTGCCTATAAAGGATCTCGGTGAAAATGAATTTAACCGAAAAAAACCAATTGGTTCTGGTCCATTTAAATTTGCCGAGTGGAAAGAAGGCGACTACGTGAAACTAGAAGCCTTTGACGATTATTGGGATGGGCGTCCATATCTTGATACCGTCACGATTAAAACCATTCCTGATCAGAACGCAGCAATCGCCCAGCTTTCAGCAGGTGATATTGATTTCTTTGCGGTACCGGGATCTGAGCTGCAAACAGCCGAAAAAGTCAGCAACATTAAAATTGAATCTGATCTCGGACTCAATTATTCATACATTGGCTGGAACCAGAAAAATGAACTCTTCAAAAGTAAAAAGGTCCGCCAGGCGCTGACACATGCCATTGACCGCCAAACGATTGTCGATCAAGTGTTGGATGGAGACGGCAAAGTAGCCAACATTCCAGAAAGTCCACTGTCATGGAACTATCCAAAGACTGATCGTGTTCCAGTATTTGAGTTTGATCAAGAAAAAGCGAAAAAGATGCTGAAAGAAGAGGGCTGGGAGGATACAGATGGAGATGGCTATCTTGATAAGGATGGCAAAAAATTCTCCTTTGTCATAAAGACCAACCAAGGAAACAAAGTCCGTGAAGACATTGCTGTCGTTGTCCAGCAGCAGCTCAAGGAAATTGGTGTGGAAGCGAAGCCGCAAATTGTGGAATTCAGCGCACTCATTGAACAGACGACACCGCCTAAATGGGATTATGATGCGCTGCTGCTCGGCTGGAGCCTTGCGACATTCCCTGATCAATACAGCATCTTCCACTCAAGCCAGTCAGAAAAAGGCTTGAATAACATTTGGTATAAAAATAAAGAGGTCGATAAGCTGTTAGTAGATGCCAAGAATTTAAGTGATCGAAAAGAATACTCAAAGGCATATGAAAAAATTTATGAACTGATCGCAGAGGATCAACCATATACGTTCCTTTACTATGCCAACTCACATCGCGCGATGCCATCTAATCTCCAAGGCTACTCATACCACCCGAAAGATGAGTATTACAAAATCGAGAAATGGTGGATTGAACAGTAGGCTGCTAGTGAAAGAAGAGGAAAGTTCTCTCAGATCCCTTTCATTCGGTGTCAATCAGGCGTGCTGGCGCTCACAATTTTATTCACCGTGCACCAGTTAGATTGAGAGGGTTTTCATATCACGATGCAATGAAGACAGAGGGCTAAAAGAAAGATCATTTTAGCCCTTTTTCATCACAGTATGGCGATCCGATGAAAAAGGAGTTGTGCATATGGTTACATATATCATTAGAAGGACATTGCTTTCCATTCCCATCTTATTTGGGATTACCATTTTGTCCTTCGCCATCATGAAAGCAGCACCAGGCGATCCGATGTCACTTATGATGGACCCAACCATTAGTGCGGCAGACCGGGAAGCTTTTATTGATAAGTACGGCTTGAACGATCCTGAATATGTGCAATATATGAAATGGCTTGGCAATATGTTTCAAGGTGATTTTGGCACCTCCATTGTTAAAAAGGGAACGCCTGTGGCTGATTTGATTTTTGCAAGGCTGCCAAATACCCTCATCCTCATGATCTTTTCTACATTAGTTGCCTTGATCATCGCCATCCCATTCGGTGTTCTTTCAGCAAAACGTCCATATACAAAGCTAGACTATGGCATTACAGTTACATCTTTTATCGGACTGGCTATTCCGAACTTTTGGTTTGGACTCATTCTCATTATGGTGTTATCTGTGAATTTAGGATGGTTTCCAACTGGCGGAGTCTCTACCTTGAATGCCGATTTTAATGTGTTTGACCGGCTCCATCACATCATTTTACCAGCCTTTGTTTTAGCAACGGCTGATATGGCAGGGCTCACTCGGTACACAAGGTCGAGTATGCTTGATGTCATGAGGCAGGATTACATTCGTACCGCAAGAGCGAAAGGCTTTCGAGAAAACAAGGTCATTTTCAAGCACGGGTTAAGAAACGGTCTTATGCCTGTCATTACGATTTTCGGATTGATGATTCCATCCTTTATTGGTGGTGCAGTCGTGGTGGAGCAAATTTTCACTTGGCCAGGGCTAGGGAAGCTGTTTATTGATTCTGCTTTTTCGAGAGATTATCCGGTCATTATGGCGATGACTGTTATTTCCGCAGTGCTCGTGGTGGTTGGAAATTTAATTGCGGATATTCTCTATGCGATCGTTGATCCGCGTATTGAATATTAGAAGGGAGCTGAAGCACAGTTGGCACAGCCTAATATGGGAACACCTCCTGTTGATCTCAAATTAAAGGAGGGTCTTCCGCCAAAGCCAGAGACGATGCTGCGTTTATTTTGTGAGAAGTTTTTCAAAAATAAATTGGCGGTTGCCGGCTCCGTGATCTTATTGGTCATTATCTTTTCAGCCATTTTCGCTCCAGTGATTGCCCCTTACGCACCAGAGCAGCAAGATTTATTAAAACGGCTCCAGCCGCCAAGTGCTGAGCATTTGATGGGAACTGACAAGTTTGGCCGCGATATTTTCTCAAGGGTGCTATATGGCGCGAGGGTCTCTTTATTAGTCGGTTTCGTCTCGGTGGTCGGTGCGATTACCATTGGCACTGTGGTAGGAGCGGTAGCAGGGTATTTCAAAGGATTTGTTGATTCCTTGTTAATGAGATTTGTGGATGTCGTGTTGTCGATTCCCGATATTTTTCTCTTGATCACGCTCGTTACCATTTTCAAACCGGGTATTGATAAATTGATTTTAATCTTTGCTTTGACCGGATGGACCACAACCGCGAGACTAATTCGCAGTGAATTTTTATCACTGCGAACAAGAGAATTCGTACTCGCAGCAAGAACCATTGGAACGAAAAACCATGTCATCATCTTTTCGCATATTTTACCGAACTGTATCGGTCCTATTATTGTGTCAGCTACACTAAAAGTAGGTTCCGTCATTTTAGCCGAATCAACGCTGAGCTATCTAGGGTTTGGCATACAGCCGCCAACGGCGAGCTGGGGCAACATGCTGCAAGATGCACAAAATTTCTCGATTATGGTGCAGGCGTGGTGGTATCCATTGTTTCCAGGTTTACTGATTCTACTGACCGTTTTATGCTTTAATTTCTTAGGAGATGGGCTGAGAGATGCACTTGATCCTAAAAAGTTAAAGTAATGCCTCATTTGTATGACAAGATGAAAGGGACTCTGCGACACCCTTTCTTTTCATTATGTCATAAAGAAAAGCATGCCATCATTCACTCAGCTTGAAGTTTAATAAAGTTGGAATAATTTCTCTATCTCTTGCCCATACTGTGGACAACAGTTTTTATAAAGTGAGGGATTGGTTATGTTATTTCTTCATGACGTATGGGTGAATTGGTTTGAAGGGGAAGAAAATGGCTACAATGTGTGTCATTTTCATGAGTGGCGTAAGGAGGACAGCGTGGAGCTGTTAGATCAAGTACCTTTACTCAAGGTGCAGAGTCCTTTGTATGATTACATAGAGAATGATCTTTCAGAACTGCCAAAGACGCTGCTAGAAGCAGTATTTGAGAAATCATATATTCGAAAAAATCATGAACGGCGCAAATTAGAGTATTGTTTTGTGGTGACGGACGGTATACGAATTATTGCTGTGGATACGATTGGGTATTCCATTCCTGTGAGGAAAAGCCGCTTAATCCCAAGGCAGGAGCAATTGGTGTATGAAATGGTGAAAGATGTGAGGGCTGAGGAATATGAATTCTCTCAGGACAGTCTTGAGTCAGCGAAGGAGTATCATATTTTGTCTTTGCCGCCGCAGCATATCTGTGGATTAACGAGAAAAGAAAGACAGTTGAAGCAGCTCATGTTTATGGCGCTCGATCAATTAAAAGGTCTTCAAAACAGGGCGGAGATTGCGTATTGGTATACGGAATGGAACCCTCGCATGTACAATCAAATTAAACGAATGTCATTCGAAGAGATTTGGAACATGCTTTACAATGAAACCATTGATGGATGGTCAGAAAATCATTTAACATTTTGTGAAAAAATGATTAAGGGACAGCCGTTTTTTGAAAAGCTTTGGGAAATGGAAAACGAATCAAAGGTGAATTAGAAAAAGCTTGCAGCGTGATGTGCTGCAAGCCTTTTTTATTTGCGTTTTCTGCCAAGACCCATTGCATTCTCCATTTTTTTCAGCATTTTATTTGCTGCGCGGTTTGCTTTTTCAGCACCTTCGTCAAGAATACGATCAAGCTCGTCTGACTCAATGAGTTCATTGTATCGATCTTGAATTGGTTTTAAAGCATCAATGACGACGTTCGCAAGATCTCCCTTAAACTCACCATACCCTTTGCCTTCATACTTTTGCTCAAGCTCTGCAATCGATATGTTACCTAATACAGAGTAAATCGTCAGCAAGTTGGCAATTCCAGGCTTGTTCTCTTTGTCATACTTAACGATGCCTTCTGAATCCGTCACAGCACTTTTGATTTTCTTTTCAAGCTGCTTTGGTTCATCTAATAAAGTAATGAAGGATTTTTGGTTCGGATCGGATTTGCTCATCTTTTTCGTTGGATCTGCTAAAGACATAATCCGAGCGCCTTCTTTTGGAATCTTCACTTCAGGTACAGTGAAGATGTCATTGTATTTTCGGTTAAAACGTTCAGCAAGCGTTCTAGTCAATTCAAGATGCTGTTTTTGATCTTCTCCGACAGGAACTAAATCAGTACCATATAATAAGATATCGCCAGCCATTAATGGAGGATACGTTAATAGTCCTGAAACAACCGCTTCCTTACCAGCGGATTTATCCTTAAATTGGGTCATTCTCTCTAATTCCCCAATATAAGCAACACATTGAAGCATCCATCCTGCCTGGGCGTGAGCAGGTACCTCTGATTGGATAAACAATGTCGCCTTCTCAGGATCAAGTCCCACTGCTAAATAAAGAGCTGCTAAGCTTCTAATATTTTGTCGAAGGGCTAAACGATCCTGACTCACCGTGATGGCATGCTGATCGACTACACAAAAGTAGCCATTATAATCATGCTGGAGATCGACAAATTGCTTCATCGCTCCAATATAGTTCCCCAATGTCACAGAACCGCTCGGCTGAATGCCTGAAAAAATCGTCTTCTTTGTCATACTAAAACCTCTTTTCCTCAATATAAAAAGGCCCACCCGTCACTTTTCAACAGAAAAGGGACGAATGAACCGTGGTACCACCCTTGTTATTTCACATGGAAATCACTCAAGACGTTGATATCGGAGACTGCTCCGTCTAAGCCTACTTACTTTCAAAAGTGTTCGGTTAGCTGCTCCAAAGCCCATTCCATATATGCCATTGTCTGCTCGCACCGGCCGCAGACTCTCTGTTAATGGTGAATATATGTACTCTTCTTTTTCATCGCAACAGTATGTCTATCTATTATAAAGGATGACCATAAAAAAGTCACGAAGCCCCTTATGTGACCTTCTCATCATGTCGTTTGACACTTAAAATTTTAGGTAAAATACCAACTATCTGTCAGAATTTTTTAAAAAGGGATGATTAATTATATGTATAAAACATTATTCCTGCTGAATTTGTTAAATTATTTTAATCAATTTCCGCTTTAATTTGTTGAAGTGATTGAGACTTTAGTTTATAAAAATCCCTCTTTATCCCCATTTACGTTTTTTAAAAATATATGAAATTGATATTGCAATAAATTATTCTATTCATTATAATTAATTTGTTCACACGTTTGTGCTAGGCTCTTTACATAGTGAAAATTCAGAAAAAACAAAAGAAATAGAAAGTAAGCTATTTAGGGACTTTTTTACGCTATTTCTTAAATCTGAATCTCATCTTCTATCGAGACCTTTGAACTAAAACATATTATAAGGGGGAATACAGTTGAAAAAGCGTTGGTCTGTTGTTACTTTAATGCTTATTTTCACACTTGTATTAAGCGCTTGTGGTTTCAGCGGAAACAAATCAGGCGACAGCACGAGCAGTTCTGGAGAGGCTAAAACAACACTAAATGTGAATATCTCCACTGAGCCTTTTTCTCTACATCCGGGATTGGCAAATGATTCAACTTCAGGAAGTGTCATCCGTCAGACTTTTGAGGGATTAACAAGAATTAACGCTGAAGGTAAGCCAGAAAATGCAATGGCTTCTGATATCAAAACAAGTGCTGATGGTAAAACATACACATTCACACTTCGTGATGCAAAATGGTCTAATGGTGACCCTGTCACAGCTGAAGATTTCGAATATGCTTGGAAATGGGCATTAGATCCTAAAAATGAATCTCAATATGCTTACCAGCTTTACTATATTAAAGGTGCTGAAGAAGCGAACAAAGGGAAAGCGAAAGTTGCTGATGTTGGCATTAAAGCAAAAGACAAAAAGACGCTTGTCGTTGAGTTAGAGAACCCAACACCGTTCTTTACTGAACTAACTGCATTCTATACGTATATGCCAGTCAACAAAAAAGTGGCTGAAAAGAATAAAAACTGGTACACAAATGCAGGTGAAAACTACGTATCTAACGGACCATTCGTTCTTTCTAAATGGAAACATGGCGGTTCTATCACGCTTGAAAAGAACAATGAATACTGGGATAAAGATACTGTGAAATTGAAAAAAATCAACATGTCTATGATCAAAGATACAAACACTGAGCTTAGCATGTTCAAAAAAGGCGAGCTTGACTGGGCTGGTATGCCAACTGGAAGCCTTCCAACTGAGTCTTTAAAAACATTGAAAAAAGAAGGCGGTCTGAAAATCCAAACGATCGCAGGTATTTATAACTACAAATTCAACACAAAAGTAAAACCATTAAACAATGCAAACATCCGTAAAGCCCTTACTTATTCAATCAACCGTCAAGCGATCGTTGATAAAATTACGCAAGGTGAACAAGTTCCAGCAATGGCAATCGTTCCACCAACAATGAAAGGGTTCACTGATAACAAAACTGGCTACTTCAAAGATCATGATGTAGCAACTGCTAAAGAACTTCTTGAAAAAGGTGTGAAAGAATTAGGTTATAAGTCTGTTTCTGATCTTCCAACATTGAAACTTTCTTACAACACAGATGAAGGCCACCAAAAGATTGCTCAAGCAATTCAAGAAATGTGGAAAAAAGATTTAGGTGTAAAAGTTGAACTTGATAACTCTGAGTGGAACGTATACATCGACAAAATCCACAGCGGAGACTACCAAATCGGACGTATGGGCTGGTTAGGTGACTTCAACGATCCAGTGAACTTCCTTGAGCTTTACAAAGATAAAGACGGTGGAAACAACGACACTGGCTGGGAAAACAAAGAGTACAAACAATTGTTGAATGATTCTGCAAAAGAAACAGATCAAACGAAGCGTGAAGAAATGCTGAAAAAAGCAGAAGAAATCATCATCAACGATATGCCTATAGCACCAATTTACTTCTACACTCAGCCTTGGGTACAAGATCCAAAACTAAAAGGTGTGGTTGTATCTGGACTAGGTGATGTTCAATACAAATGGGCACATTTCGAAAAGTAAGAATTATAGTGTAAGAGATCTACGGCAAGGATCTTAAGGTATATGGAGGATGTCTCTCCATATACCTTTCTTGCTGATTAGAGAAAATGTTGTAAAATCATGGAGGTGCAATTCCGTTGCTTAAATATATCGGTAAGCGATTAATATATATTTTAATCACACTGTTTGTTATTGTAACTGCAACTTTCTTTCTCATGCAGGCAGCACCGGGTGGTCCATTCTCTGGTGAGAAGAAACTTCCTGCTGAAATTGAAGCAAACCTAAACGAGCACTACGGGTTGGACAAGCCCTTATTTGTTCAATATGCAAGCTACTTAGGTTCAGTTGCAAAATTAGATTTTGGTCCCTCATTTAAATATAAAGGACAAACTGTAAATGACTTAATCAGTTCTGGATTCCCCGTTTCCTTTACCCTCGGAATTGAGGCAATTCTCCTCGCATTAGCATTTGGTGTATTGTTTGGGGTCCTTGCAGCGCTCTATCATAACAAGTGGCAAGACTATACGATTGCCATTTTAACGATCTTTGGAATTTCAGTTCCAAGTTTCATTTTAGCTGCGCTACTACAATATGTATTTGCATCTGAGGCAAGCGTTATAGCGATTTTCCCAGTTGCAGGATGGGAGACTTGGGCCAGCACCGTACTACCTTCTATTGCACTTTCCTTCATGCCTATGGCATTTATCGCTAGACTTGCACGGTCAAGTATGCTTGAAGTTTTAAACAGTGACTACATTAGAACGGCTAGAGCGAAAGGATTAACGAAATCAGCTGTGACGATTAAACACGCCATTCGAAACGCATTGTTACCTGTCATTACATATATGGGACCAATGGCTGCTTCAGTTTTAACAGGTAGTTTTGTCGTGGAGAAGATTTTCGGTATTCCTGGATTAGGCTCTCACTTTGTCACAAGTATTACAAACCGTGATTACACCGTCATCATGGGTGTCACAGTCTTCTACAGTATTATTCTATTAATTAGTATTTTAGTCGTTGACGTCCTCTACGGTATTATCGATCCTAGAATTAAACTGACGAAGGCGAAGAAAGGGGTCTAACACATGGAAGAGATGAGAAAAGATTTATTTGTTCCTGCGACAGCTGACGCAGCAGAATCCGAAAAAATTTCTAAACCTAGTCTATCTTTATGGAAGGATGCTATGCTTCGCTTCCGTGCAAATAAACTTGCAATGGTTGGTCTTACAATCATTTTTATTATTGTGATGTTGGCCATCTTTGTTCCGATTTTCTCTAAGTATGATTATTCAACGACTGACTTACTGAATGCGGACCAGCCGCCTTCAAAAGAGCACTGGTTTGGTACAGATGATTTAGGACGTGACATGTTTGTCCGGACATGGGTCGGGGCAAGAATTTCGATCTTCATCGGTCTTGCTGCAGCTGTTCTTGACGTCATCATCGGGATTATCTGGGGAAGTATTGCAGCATTCAAAGGCGGCCGTACAGATGAAGTGATGATGCGTATTGCTGACGTTTTATGGGCAATTCCAACACTACTAATGGTCATCTTAATGATGGTTGTTCTGCCAAAAGGATTATTAACGATTATCCTTGCCATGACAGTTGTAGGCTGGATCAACATGGCACGTATCGTTCGGGGACAGGTTTTACAATTGAAGAGTCAAGAGTACGTTCTTGCCGCACAAACATTAGGTGCGAAAACATCTAGACTTTTATTTAAACACTTAATACCAAACTCAATGGGACCAATTCTTGTGACGATGACATTAACCATTCCTTCTGCTATTTTTACAGAGGCATTCTTAAGCTATCTAGGGCTTGGTGTACCTCAGCCATTAGCGAGCTGGGGAACAATGGCGTCTGACGGAATTCCAGCCATGACGTACTACCCGTGGAGATTATGGTTCCCAGCCGCATTTATCTGTATTACAATGTTTGGTTTTAACGTGGTTGGAGACGGACTAAGAGACGCTTTAGATCCGAAGTTGCGTAAATAAGGAGTGATTAGGATGGAACGTGAACGTATTCTAGAGGTGAAAGACCTTGCAATCTCATTTAAAACATATGGTGGAGAGGTTCAAGCCATTCGTGGTGTGAACTTCCACTTAAATAAAGGCGAGACACTTGCTATTGTAGGTGAATCTGGCTCTGGTAAAAGTGTGACATCACAGGCCATCATGAGATTAATTCCGATGCCGCCGGGTTATTTCAAGCGCGGACAGATCCTGTTTGATGGGCAAGATATTGTCAAGAAAACTGAAAAACAAATGCAAAACATTCGAGGTAAAGACATTTCAATGATCTTCCAAGATCCAATGACTTCTTTGAATCCAACGATGAAGGTCGGGAAACAAATTACAGAAGTGCTGTTCAAGCACGAACAAATTTCAAAAGAAGCGGCTGAAAAAAGAGCCATTGAATTACTGGAGCTTGTTGGAATTGCAATGCCTGAAAAAAGAATCAAACAATATCCACACGAATTTAGTGGCGGGATGAGACAAAGGGTTGTCATTGCGATGGCACTTGCAGCAGATCCAAAGCTATTGATTGCCGATGAGCCGACGACGGCACTAGATGTAACGATTCAGGCGCAAATTTTAGAATTAATGAAAGAAATTCAGCAAAAGGTGGAAACGTCAATTATCTTTATTACACATGATCTAGGTGTTGTCGCCAACGTCGCTGATCGTGTAGCTGTTATGTATGCAGGTCAGATTGTCGAGACAGGAACGGTTGATGAAATTTTCTACAATCCACAACATCCATATACGTGGGGACTTTTAGCGTCAATGCCGAGCCTTGATACAGATGGCGGAGATGAAGGAAAGCTGACTGCAATCCCAGGAACACCGCCAGATCTGACAAACCCGCCGAAAGGAGATGCATTTGCACTCCGAAGCGATTATGCAATGAAAATTGACTTTGAACAAGAACCGCCAATGTTCAAAGTATCAGATACGCATTATGTGAAATCATGGCTACTTCATCCGAATGCACCTAAAGTTGAACCGCCTGCTTCTGTAAAGGCGAGAATGCGTGAACTAGAAGGTAGCTACGAAAAACCTGTATTAGTAAAAGAGGGTGAATAGCATGGCAGAAAAACTGTTAGAAATCAAAAATTTAAAGCAGCATTTCCATACAGCAAGAGGGACTGTGAAAGCAGTTGACGGCGTTTCATTTGATATTTATAAAGGTGAAACACTTGGCCTTGTAGGGGAGTCTGGTTGTGGTAAATCCACTACTGGCCGTTCCATCATTAGGCTTTATGATGCGACAGATGGTGAGGTTCTTTATAAAGGGGAAAGTGTACACGGGAAGAAATCAAGACAAAAAATGCTTGAGTTCAACCGTCAAATGCAGATGATCTTCCAAGATCCATATGCCTCACTGAACCCTAGAATGACAGTGCTTGATATCATTGCAGAAGGCATCGACATTCATGGTCTTGCGAAAACAAAGAAAGCACGTAAAGAGCGTGTGTACCAATTGCTTGAAACTGTTGGCTTGAACAAAGAGCATGCAAACAGATATCCGCATGAATTCTCTGGTGGTCAAAGGCAGCGTATCGGGATTGCCCGTGCATTAGCAGTTGAACCAGATTTTATCATTGCCGATGAACCAATCTCTGCATTAGATGTGTCGATCCAAGCACAGGTCGTCAACTTAATGAAAGAGCTTCAAGAAGAAAAAGGGTTAACGTACTTATTCATTGCCCATGACCTGTCCATGGTAAAATACATCAGCGATCGTATTGGCGTGATGTATTTCGGGAAATTGGTAGAGCTGGCACCAGCGAATGAATTATACGAAAACCCGCTTCATCCATATACAAAATCATTATTATCTGCGATTCCGCTTCCAGATCCAGATTATGAGCGTAACCGTAAACGGATCAAGTATGATCCATCTGTTCACAAAGGAACAAACACTGAGTTCCGTGAAGTGAAGCCAGGTCACTTTGTGAGCTGCACAGAGGAAGAATTCAAAGAGCTTCAGGCAAAACAATTATAAGAAGGAAGAAGCGCTGCTATGTCAGTGCTTCTTTTTTTATTTTACAAAAAAACGAGATGATGGTAATTTCTAGTTAACAACAAGCGGGTTCTAGGAGGAAATCAGATGTCGATATGGAAGACGTTTCGCTATTCATTCTTTCACTTTCTCATTGTATTCATGCTTTTTTCAACGTCATTTTTGAGAAAGCCAAATGGAGGACAGTGGATGCTCATATTTATGGTGCTCATTGGCATCGTGTCTTTTTCCGTGGAATATATGCTTCACCGGAAAACAAGCAATCAGAAAGAGGAAGCACGTCGCAGGAAGTACCTTTATTTCATCATGTTTCAAACCGGGATGACACTCATCCTGTTTGTCTGTTTTCAATTACTCATGGAACGTTCGATATAAAACTTTTTTCTGTTGTTTGAAAAAAAAGTGAAACTAGAGGAGACTTTGCTGCGTCTTACTAGTACAGGCGTTTAAATAGCAGGAAATCGGGAATATCTAAGGAAGTGGTTCTTAACGATATCATAAGGAGCGGATCCATGAATTGGTATGAAAAGCTCAGTGAATACTTCCCGATAGAAGAAATGAAGTCAAAAGAGCATATGGAAGCTTTATTAAAGGAAAGAAGTGATGTTTATCATAAGGAGGAAGGACCTCATCATGTGATGATGTACGCCGAATTTGATAATTTTATCTTTATTGATTATTTATTTGTTTCCAGAGATGCAAGAGGTGAAGGCCTCGGATCAAAGCTCATTCATAAGCTGAAGGAAAAAAAGAAACCGATCTTGCTTGAGGTTGAGCCTGTAGATGAAGATGATGCAGATACTGCAAAACGCCTAAAGTTTTACCAAAGAGAGCACTTCAAGCATGCAGAATCAATCGGTTATAAACGCAGGTCACTTGCAACAAATGAAGTGAACCGCATGGAAATCCTTTATTGGTCGCCTCTTACAGATAATGAAGAAGAAATGATGGAGGCTATGAGGAAAACCTATGAACGAATCCATACGTATAAAGATGAAGAATGGTATGGGCAGTCGTATGAAGATGTTGATGATGTATTGAAGGTCATTGAAAATAGAAAACAAAAAAATATTTTCGATCATCTCGACTAAATGAGAATGTTCAGACATCAAGCAACACGAGAAAATGAATGAAATTGTCTAGTTTTTGTCACAAAAATTGCAAGAAAATCTGTTCACACTTACTTTTTTATAGTATAATCACTATAAAGATTACTTATTTAGAACAATTTTAATTTAAGAATACAGATCAATATTCATTCTACAAATTGAGGAGTGAAGATTTATGGTAACATTATACACATCACCAAGCTGTACATCATGTAGAAAAGCAAGAGCGTGGTTAGAAGAGCACAATATTCCGTATCAAGAGAGAAACATCTTTTCAGAGCCTCTTTCAATCGATGAAATCAAAGAAATTCTTCGAATGACTGAAGACGGTACAGATGAAATTATCTCAACACGTTCAAAAGTATTCCAAAAGCTAAATGTGAATGTTGAGACAATGCCTCTTCAACAATTGTATAAACTAATCAATGAGCATCCAGGTCTTTTAAGACGTCCAATTATCTTGGATGAAAAAAGACTACAAGTTGGCTACAATGAAGATGAAATTAGACGTTTCCTTCCAAGAACGGTTCGTACATTCCAACTAAGAGAAGCTCAGCGACTTGCTAACTAATAGAAAAAACGAAAAGCTGCCGATGTTTTGGCAGCTTTTTTTATTTGTTTTCAGCCGTTTGTTCGTAAAACAGGCTGGCTAAAATGACCATGACGACTGTTAAAAACGGAAGCATCAATTCAAGAGTCGCATGCTGAGCCATAAATTCATTCAATTTCACATCACGAACAATCATTTCACCGCCAGTAAAAGCCAAAAGAGCACTTCCTCCGTATAAAAGATACGGAAATTTGGTTAGAGCGGTATGAATCAGTTTACTTCCCCAAATAATAATCGGTACTGAAATCATCAGGCCAAAAGCAGTCAGCAGCATGTTGCCTTTTGCCGCCCCTGCAACTGCAATCACATTATCAAGTGACATAAAGAGGTCGGCAATCACAATGGTCTGAACCGCACGCCAAAGGGAGCCGCTGCTTTTAATGCGAATCGATTCTTTCTTTTGTTCAATTAACAAATTGTATCCTATATAAAGGAGAAAAAGTCCGCCGATAAATTGTAAATAAGGGATGGTCAATAAATAAACTGCGGCACCTGTCATTGTAATTCTCATCAGCACGGCCAAAAGTGTGCCGATCCATATGGCTTTATTCCGTTTGTCATTTGACAAGCTGCGGCTAGCCATCGCAATGATCAACGCGTTATCTCCGCCTAAAATCAGATCAATGCCAATAATCATCAGTAAGGATATGATCCACTCTGTTTCCATCCATTTCACCTCATGTCTAATAGAGCTCGTACAACCAATATATGAGGACAATTCAAATATATGTTTCTGTAAGTTTTCTCTGCAAAAAATGCGTTTTTATTTCTTTTATTCATGTTTTATCATAAAATAGACAGTACGAAGTGATACCTCAATTCTTTAAAAGGTTAACATGTAGACGGAACGGGTAAAGTGTAGTAAAGTACTATTAATTGGGAGCTTGTATGTCCCTTCAACATCTTATATAGAAGGGAAGGTTGGCAAAATGGAAATCGAAAGAATTAATGAACATACAGTGAAATTTTATATTTCCTACGGTGATATTGAAGACCGCGGATTTGACCGTGAAGAGATTTGGTATAATCGTGAACGCAGTGAAGAGCTGTTTTGGGAAGTAATGGACGAAGTGCACGAAGAAGAAGAATTTGCAGTTGAGGGACCGCTTTGGATTCAAGTGCAGGCACTTGACAAAGGTCTTGAAATTGTCGTGACGAAAGCCCAACTTTCTAAAGATGGACAAAAGCTCGAATTGCCGATTCCAGAAGATAAAAAAGATCAAACAGATGAAGAAAGTCTAGATGCACTGCTTGATGATTTTCAAAAAGAAGAGCAGGATCAAGAAGATCATAATGAGAAGGACAAAAAACTTCAACTTCAATTTGTGTTGAAAATGGATGACTTTGAAGATTTGATTGCACTTTCTCAATTAAATATGCAGGATTTTACCACAAGTTTATATTCGTTTGAAAACCGTTATTATCTATATGTTGACTTCCACGAGGATTTGTCAGATGAGCAAGTGGAGAATAAGCTCAGCATTTTGCTTGAATATGCTCATGAATCAGTGGTCAGCATTTACAGACTGAAAGAATACGGTCAGCTGATTATCGAAGGAAATGCCCTTGAAACGATTCAACAGCACTTCTCGTAACCAACAAAAGTCGATTTCTATAGAGGAATCGGCTTTTTTATCTGAATGAATAGGTAAATAAAGAGATCGGCAAGGAGAAAATGAAATGAGAAATTTAGTTAAAGTTCTATTTTTTCTTATCATTACGATAGGTGCTTATTTAGTCATTCAATTAATTGCTGGTGATTTAGCGGTAAGTGTATTAAGTTCTGTCAGTGTTCTATTTACTTTATCGATTATCTTCATCGGGTTTGTCATATTCTTGGAGAACCGGAATCCATCTCAAACGATAACGTGGCTTGTCCTGCTTGGCAGCTTTCCGTTATTCGGCTTTCTGTTCTATATTTTCTTTGGACGCAATATCAAAAAACGCCGGCTGTTTGAAAAGAAAGCCATCCTGGATGAACAGTTAATCCAGGAAGATGAACATATTCATAGAGAAGCGATTGAGAAAATGACGCATATGGGTGATCATCAGCAGCTCTTATTTAAGCTGGCCCACAGACTTGGACATACCCCTATTACGTATCGCACGTCCTCTAAAGTCCTGACCAATGGAGAAGAAACATTCTCTCATATTTTTGAAGAAATTAAAAAGGCGACACATCACATTCATTTAGAATATTATATTCTCCGTCATGATGACCTTGGACAAGAATTAAAGGATATTCTCATTGATAAAGCGAAAAATGGTGTGATTGTCCGCTTTTTATATGATGATGTAGGGAGTTTGAAACTCTCTCGTCAATATATTGCTGACCTCGAAAAGGCTGGCGTTCAGATCGTTCCATTTTTACCTGTGAGGCTGCCTCTGTTAAATAATAAAATCAATTTCCGAAATCACAGAAAAATTGTCGTGATTGATGGAGAAGTTGGATTTGTTGGCGGGCTGAACATTGGAGACGAATATTTGGGCAGAAGCAGACAATATGGTTTTTGGCGTGACACTCATTTGATGATTAAGGGTGAAGCTGTACGTGATCTGCAGCAGATTTTCATGCAGGATTGGTACTATATGACGAATGAAAGATGCGCAGGTGTGGACTACTTTAAAGATTTCAGCTATCTTGAAAGTACAACAGAAGGCGTACAAATGATCGCTGGTGGCCCTGATAAACAGTGGGAGGTCATTAAAAATCTCTTTTTCTCCATGATTATCTCTGCCAAAAAGTCTATTTGGATCGCTTCACCATATTTTGTGCCGGATGATGATATTTTGTCTGCATTGAAAATTGCTGCTTTAAGCGGAGTAGACGTACGGATTATTGCACCGAAGAATCCAGATAAACGGATCGTCTTCCATGCGTCCCGTTCATACTTCCCGGAGCTTTTAGAAGCAGGGGCAAAGGTGTATGAATATGATCAAGGCTTTATGCATAGTAAATTTATCATTGTGGATAGCGAGCTGGCTTCGATAGGAACGGCCAACATGGATATGAGAAGCTTTCATTTGAATTTTGAAGTGAATGCCTTCCTCTACAAAACGAGAAGCACTGAGAAGCTCGTAAACGACTTCTTAGGTGATTTAGAGCAGTCACACGAGATAATCCCAGAAGAATTTGCAAAGAGACCGTTAAGGGTAAGGCTCTTTGAATCAACAGCAAGATTATTATCGCCATTACTATAAAGATTGTATTTCCCCCCTTTTTATCAGAGGGGGTTTTTCATTTTCCTCAGTAAAACATCAGTAAAATCATATTTTCACACCATAAAAGTTCATTTTGCCTATTCGCTCTCTTATAGATGAACAAGCTATAATACGGTCATCAAAGACTAAGGGGCGAGCTGAATGAATACAGCGATCATGGATAATGGTAAGCTTATTCGTATTACACATCATTTATCTAAAAACCGGCTGGAGCATGTCAGGACGACGTGCAAGTTTTACTGCCCAGAATGCAGGGAAGAAGTGCAATTAAAGCTTGGTGAACAACGTGTTTATCATTTTGCACATAAACAGCTCACTGCATGTCCACTAGCCTCAGGCGAAACGGCTTATCATCAGGCCGGAAAAGAAGCCATTATGAATTGGCTTCAGCGGCTTGGGCATAAACCGGTGCTTGAAAAGTATGTGTCAAAGGTTCATCAGCGTCCTGACGTGGCCGTCTCTATTGGAGGAACAAGCTATGCAATCGAATATCAATGTTCAAATATTTCGCGGCAAGAGCTACGTAAAAGGACAACAGGACTCCGTCAAGCAGGGCACTTCCCTATATGGATCATAGGAGCAAATCGTTTAAAGCGAAAATCTGCCCAGCTCTTTTCCTTCTCCTCCATTCATTGGGGAATGTTAAGGGAATCACAGAAAGGAAGCCTGATTTTTTATTGTCCGCTTCAGAATCGATTCATCCATCTTGCTCAATTCCTTGTATTTCAACCAACAAAAATATGTGCCGCTATGACTGTCAGATCGCCAACAGCATTCCGCCAATTTTCAGATATCCTATCGCAGCCCTCAAGCAAGCGCCAAGTCTCCAAGCAATGGCTAAGATGTATACAGCAATTTAGACAGCGGCCACCTCGTATTTTATCAAATGAAAGCAAACGGTTAAGAGACATTTTTTATGAGCATCATCAAACAGCTTTCCCTTTTCTGCCGGCTGAATTATTTATCCCGCTGCCAGAAGCGTACATCTTTACAAGCCCCGTTTATGTCTGGCAGGGGTGTCTATATGATTGGATCATAAGAAAAAAAGGAAGCAGTCCAGTGACGATTAAACTGCTGATGAAAGAAATGAAGCGGTGTATCCAGATGAAAGAAGTAAAACTTCGATATGGCGATGTTTCAATAGAAGAAATGAAAGAGGTTATCACCTCATATGTTCATGCGATTGTCAGACAAGGGTTTTTGCATATGACGAAAGAGGGTAATTATGAAGTAGCGTCAAAACAAATGCCGATACAAACAGTAGATGAAGCGTTCAAACGAGATGCTTTCTTATTTCATTAGCATGTTTCATGCCCACTTTGATCATGATAAGAAAAAGGTGGTGCTGCGATTGAATAGAAAGAAACGCTTTTTTCTCATTTTTTTAGTCTGTTTGGTATTTATTTCTGCATATGATTTGACAAATATAGTTCAAAACAAAGAAGATAAATACAACACCAATTTCTTTCACTTTCCGAAAGGTTGGTTCAACACAACTTATGCAAGGGGGATTCATATGACTTCACAAAGCAAAAACAACCATTTACCAGACAGAAGCGAAGTAAAAGAAGAAAACAAATGGCGGCTTGAAGATATTTTTGAAAGCGTCGATGCATGGAACAAGGAATTCGAAGCGGTCAAAAAAGAAATTCCTAAGCTCGCCCAATTTAAAGGCAAGCTCGCCCATTCTGCTGATGTACTGTATGAAGCCCTAACCTTTCAGGATCAGCTTTCTGAAAAGCTTGGTAAGCTTTATACATATGCGCACATGAAATACGATGAGGATACTACGAACTCATCATTTCAAGCGCTGAATGATAAAGCATCGAATTTATTTACACAACTCTCTAGTACTTCTGCTTATATTGTTCCAGAGATTTTATCGATTCAAGAAGATAAATTGCAGCAGTTTATTTTGGAAAAAGAAGAATTAAAACTGTATTCCCATGCTCTTGAAGAAATTAATAAAGAACGTCCACATATTTTAAGTGAGGAGCAAGAGGCCTTATTAGCTGAGGCATCTGAACCTCTCTCAACTTCATCTACTACTTTTAGTATGTTTAACAATGCTGATATTTCGTTCCCTTCTGTAAAGGATGAAAATGGGGAAGAAAAGAAGATTACCCATGGCAACTTTATTACATTTTTAAACAGTGATGACCGTGAAGTGAGAAAGAATGCCTTTAAAGCTGTGTATAAAACGTATGATCAGTATAAAAACACGCTTGCTTCGACACTGAGCGGTTCGATTAAAAAGGATAATTTTTATGCAAAAGTACGAAATTATAAATCGGCAAGAGAATCAGCACTATCTCGGAACAGTATTCCAGAAGAAGTATATGACAATCTAATTGATACCGTTCATCAATATTTACCGTTATTACACCGTTATATTGAATTGCGTAAAAAGGTATTAAAGCTTGATGAAGTGCATAACTATGACTTGTATACGCCACTTGTAAAAGATGCTGGCATGAAGCTAACCTACGATGAAGCAAAGGATTATATGCTAAAAGGGTTAGCACCATTAGGAGAAGAATATGTATCCGTGTTAAAAGAGGGACTCAATAATCGCTGGGTGGACGTTTATGAGAATAAAGGGAAACGTAGCGGTGCGTATTCATCTGGAAGCTATGGCACAAATCCATATATCCTCATGAACTGGCAAAATAACATTGATAATTTATTTACACTGGCTCATGAATTTGGGCACTCTGTCCACAGCTACTATACAAGAAAGCATCAGCCATATCCGTATGGAAACTATAGCATCTTTGTAGCTGAAGTAGCTTCTACGACAAATGAAGCGTTACTTGGCGAATACCTGCTGAATCATCTAGATGATAAAAAACAGCGTTTGTATGTGTTAAATCACTTGCTAGAAGGATTTAGAGGAACGGTATTCAGACAGACAATGTTTGCTGAGTTTGAGCATCTGATTCATGTGAAAGCACAAGAAGGAGAGGCTTTAACGCCAGAATTCATGACGAACCTCTATTACGACCTGAACAAGAAGTATTTTGGAGACGGCATGGTTGTGGATAAAGAAATCGGGTTAGAATGGACGAGAATCCCTCACTTCTATTACAACTATTATGTATATCAATATGCAACGGGCTATAGTGCAGCACAGGCATTAAGCAAGCAAATCTTAGAAGAAGGAAAACCTGCGGTGGAGCGCTACACAGACTTCCTTAAAGCAGGAAGCTCTGATTATCCAATCAATGTGCTGAAAAAAGCAGGTGTTGATATGGCTTCCAAAGAACCAATCGAAGCAGCATGTCAATTGTTCGAAGAAAAATTAAAAGAAATGGAAGAGCTCATCTCTAAAACGGGTGAGTAATGAAAAGACTTCTGTCAGACGTGTGAGTGCAAACTCATCTTTTGACAGGAGTTTTTTTCTCACAAAAAAAGACCTCTTCGCATGTAGAGGCCGCTTCTTATCATCACCCTTTAAATCCCTTAAAGGTCTTCCGATGGTTCATTCGATAAAGTGTAAAAAGTATTGCAGCAAATAAGAGAGGCGATGTGAGATAAAGAGGAAGCATTTTCATTAAGCCTAATATATTTAAAAAGAAACATAAGCCAATGGAAACAAGTCCAATGGTTGTGCTGCGCATGCAGATCCCTCCATTTTTTCGTTACTTTCACTATATGAAAGTGACAACCCTCTTATGTTTTGTGACAAAAATATGAACATATAGTATATCTGTTGTCATAAGTCGACAAAATTTGATATACTACAGATGTGAAATTAATCACATACAAACATTACCCCTTTGTTTGACCGTGAAAAATTTCTCCCATCCCCTTTGTTGTCGTTAAGACATAGTGAAACCGCGCTTATCCCGGCGCGGTTTCTTCGTGGTTTAAAAAAGAACAAGTGTTCCTTTTTGAGGTGAAGAAAAAACATGGGTCAGCACCCATGTTCATTCTCACAGCGATAGACATCAAGATCTGAAGGATGATCATCTTCTTTGTAGCGCCAAAACATTTCTTGATGCACTTGTACACGTTCGACTTTTTTAGCGAAAGCCAGCTTTTTCATTTCTCGTTCAACTTCTTCAAGTGTCAGGTCATATACGACCGCAATCTCTTTGGCAGATGCAAATTGAAAGTAAGCAATAAACCATTCAATTGGAGGCCGTACTGATGGGGTTGGTTTTTCACCAATCATTTCAAAAAGGATTTCCTCGTACACATCGTAAGAGTACGCACCTGAAATTTTTAATCCTTCATCTCCGTTTACTGTATTAAAAAAGGCAAAGGTCGGAAGCTCAGACACGTCCATTTCAGCGGCAATTTTCATATCACATTTTAGTGCTTTGACAGCACTTTGAGAATGAATATCGCGCTGGAATTCCTCGATATCTAGTCCAGCGCTTTTTGCATTTTCTAGCAGTACATGTTCATTTGTGACATCTTGCTGATGGCAAAAAAGTGATTCTTGAATGAGACGCAGAAATTTCATTCCGCATTTTCTGCCTTGAAGTTCAGCCGCTTTTAATGCAAGCGAGGCGAGATAGGGTGAGGTCACAATTTGTTCAGACAGCATTTGTTCTTTTTTGGTCTGAGTTTTGGTCGCGAATTTCCCCCATGCTTCGGTGAGTAAATGCTTTTTTCGTTTTCGATTCAATGCATTAATACTAGAGCTTGTCACCGTTCGTAAAGTGAAAAAACGGCCGTACTTCATTTTCAATTTTTTAATGGATGGCTCTAATAACCAGCAGTCTGGACTTAGAGGGTCAATGAATACATAGATTTCAATCGGCTTTTGAGGATGTCCGTGACAGTGTGAGAAATATTGATCGTGCGTATTGCAGCTCAAGATCGTCCATCCTTTTCAGGTGTTTGATTGACCATATGACGAGCCGTTAAAGAGAGCCGCTCAAATAAAAAGTCACGAATATCGCCGGTTAATCCTACTTGATCCATTGCATCCTCCATGCATTCAAGCCATGCGTCAGCCCGCTCCTCAGTAATCGGAAAAGGGAGATGTCTCGCCCGTAGCATAGGGTGACCATGCTCCTCTGTATAAAGCGGGGGTCCGCCTAAATATTGAGTTAAAAACTGTTTTTGTTTTCTTGCTGTTTCTTTTAAGTCATCCGGGAAAATAGGATGAAGCAAAGGATGACACTTTACATTTTCATAAAAAGTATCAACAAGTTGCGATAGAAGTTCCTCTCCAACCGCTTCGTAAGGTGCGTTAAACGATTGTACCATGTTGACTACTCCTTTTACTCGTAGTTAATAGGATGAAGCGCCCTATTGTGAATTCATTTATTTCAAAAGTGATATTCAGTTTGTTCTATTTTATTGTTTCTATTCTTGTATATTTATTTTAACAACCTCAACTCAATTCCACAAACAAACCGCTTTGGTCTATTGGAAATAAGGGGAGAGGCGGGTTCCGTGATCAATTGACCATATCATAACACATTCAGTCAAAAAAGGGTGAAAAGCGACATACAAAAAACCGAAGAGGTTATTCTCTTCGGTTTAAGCGAAATATTGTGCTGTGATTTTCTTTACATAATTTTGTGTTTCTTTAAATGGTGGAATGCCGCCGTATTTATCGACATTTCCTGAGCCTGCATTATAAGCAGCTAAGGCGAGTGAGACATTTCCATTATATTTCTGAAGCATTTGTTTTATATATTTCGTACCGCCTTCGATGTTTTGGGCCGCATCAAAGGCATTATTCACACCAAGGGACTTAGCTGTAGAAGGCATAAGCTGCATGAGGCCAAGTGCGCCTGCATGGCTAACCGCATTCGTACGATAGCCGGATTCTTGCTTAATGACCGCATGAATCAGCTTTTCTGGAACACCATGTTTTTGAGCCATTTGTGACACAATTTGATTAATTTCTTTTGATGATGAGCCGCTTGAAACAGCCTTTTGAAGCGGCGGCGTGTAGCTGTTGTTTAAGACATTTCCAATACCATTTGCTGTATTCAATTGAGCGTCATTTGCATATGAAGGTTGAGCTTGAAGCTGCTCACCACCAGCGATAGCAGATAAGTATGGGTTTGTACGCGCGTATTGCGTGTTCGGAGCCGTTGAAGGGTCCGTTCCCATCAATGCAGAAATTGAAAGCGGCAGGCGTGATAATTCTGATCCGCCTAAAAAATCTTGCAGCAGCGACTGAAATGAAGCTTGTGCATTCGATTCTTGGCCGCCCGGCATTTGCGTTTGTCCAGGGTCTGATTGTAACGTTTTAAGCGCTTGGAGCTGCATAAAGGATTGAATTTGATTGACGTTCATCTTGTTCCTCCTTCAAGGAATTCATCTATTCTGTGTTTTCATTTTCTCTTCATAAAAACGTACAACTTTGTTTTTCGTGTTTCGTACAGGGATTTGAAATTGTTGGAGCAATGCGGAGAATGCGGCTTGTCCGATTTCCAGGTCGCTCACTTCAAATTCAAGTTCATAGTCCTCTATTGTTAAATATCGGCTGTGATCCAAAACAATTAAGCCTTCTTTGATCATTTTTTCAGCTCTTGACGTTTCAAGTGAACCAAAATACACAATTTGATCCTTTTGAATGTTCAAATGGTCTAGCCTGTCAGCCACTTCACCTTTTGGCAGCTGAAAATCGTCAAGGCTTGAAGGAGGAGCAATTGTTTGGTGGGTTTCGAGTAAGCCTATTTCGTGTGGTTCCTTTAACGTGAGAACCCACTGATCGTTTTTTTCTCTCATTCTTAATGCAGCAAATTGAGATTTTATATCAAATTGGGGTGTATCAAAGTAATAGTTGGTTTGTGTGTGAAAATCCGAATCCTTCAATTGAAAATGTTGTTTCAACTGTTCAAATTCTTCTTTCATTAACAATTGCTTTAGTTCTATTTCAATTTCCTGGGCCATTTTGACATCAACCTTTCATTTAGAGGAAATATGATTATTGTACATGAAGTATGTTCATCATGTAAAAGACAGTTTTTATCTATTATTTCTCTTTCCGCATGTACCAAAATCAATGGATAATTACGTGAAAGGATCATTTATAAGAAGAAAATAGGATTTTCTCAAAAAGTTCGGTTTATCAATATTGAACTTGATATGATAAAATAAAGCTGTACTTTGTTGTAAAGGAGATCATGATGCAAAACCGAATTGAAATCGCAGAAGCAACTTTAAAAGAAGACAGGCTGATTTTGACGACCAAGTCAGAAGAGCAAATCCAAAAAGCAAAAGCATCAGGACAAATGCTTGTTGATTCTGATCACTTTGCGTTCGTTTACATACTTGAAAACGAGGAGTCCTTTTCATATCTTATCTTAGGGGAACATACATGGGCTCCATTAAAAGAAGCAATGAATCTTGACATCCCTGTCTATTTGACAGCAGGAGGCCATTCGTTAGAACTCATTCAGCTTCATCAAGAATTACATTATTTAATCGACAATATTAAAGACAATGCCAATTACGGAGATATGGAAGAGAAAGTGAAGAGCACATTCCTCTGAAATAATTAGGTATATGGAATTGGGGGAAGTTTCATGGACAAAAAACAATGGGATCAATTCCTCGCACCGTATAAACAAGCAGTCGAAGAATTAAAAGTGAAACTAAAAGGCATTCGAAAGCTGTATGAATTCGAGGATGACCATTCACCAGTAGAATTTGTCACAGGCCGAGTGAAACCCGTTGCCAGCATATTAGAAAAGGCAAAGCGTAAAAACATCCCAATGCATGAAATTGAAACGATGCAGGATATTGCTGGGCTTCGCATTATGTGCCAGTTTGTAGAAGACATACAAGTCGTGAAAAAAATGCTCCAGTCACGAAAAGACTTCGTGGTTGTTGATAAACGCGACTATATTGCAGAGCATAAAGAAAGCGGATACCGTTCGTACCACCTTGTTGTGTTATATCCGCTGCAAACGATCAATGGAGAGAAACAGCTCCTTGTCGAAATCCAAATTCGTACACTTGCGATGAATTTCTGGGCGACCATTGAGCATTCTCTGAATTATAAATATAGCGGGAATATCCCGGAGAAAGTCAAGCTGCGCCTTCAAAGAGCTTCTGAGGCAGCATCTCTTCTTGATGATGAGATGTCCGAAATTAGAGGGGAAATTCAAGAAGCACAAGTAGCATTTTCCCGGAAAAAGAAAAACGATAGCTGAGCCTGTGCTTGATCAAATATGATGCTGCCCTCTTATAGCAGCAAGGTGGAAAAGGAGAAGAATTCATGAAATTTGCAGTTTCTTCGAAAGGGAATTCTGTATCTGACACCCTCAAAAATAAAATTCAGACCTACTTATTGGATTTCGGAATGGAACTCAATGAAGAGGAACCAGATCTTGTCATTACGGTTGGTGGTGACGGCACCCTTCTTTATGCATTTCACCGTTATAGCGACCGTCTGAATGAAACAGCTTTTGTGGGTGTTCATACAGGTCATCTTGGTTTTTATGCTGACTGGGTGCCAAGTGAAATTGAAAAACTCGTCTTAGCTATAGCGAAAACACCTTATCACATTGTGGAATATCCAATCTTAGAAGTCATTGTCAGATACAACGACGGCGGCAGAGAAGAGAAATATTTAGCCATGAATGAATGTACGATTAAAAGTATGGAAGGGACACTTGTGGCAGATGTTGAAATTAGGGGTCAGCTGTTTGAAACATTCAGAGGTGACGGTCTTTGTCTGTCTACACCGTCTGGCAGTACAGCCTATAATAAAGCACTTGGGGGCGCCATTATTCATCCTTCCATTAGAGCCATTCAGCTGGCAGAAATGGCTTCAATCAACAACAGAGTGTTTCGAACGGTCGGTTCGCCGCTTATTTTACCAGACCATCATACTTGTGTCATTAAACCGAGGAATGATGTTGATTTTCAGGTAACCATTGATCATTTGACGCTGCTTCATAAGGACGTCAAATCCATTCAATGCCGGGTAGCAGACGAGAATGTCCGCTTTGCCCGATTTAGACCATTTCCATTTTGGAAAAGGGTGCAAGATTCCTTTATCGGAAAAGGTGAATAAGAAAGAGGTCGTTCTCGCTGGAATACTTTACACTAAACAAAACCATGACAGCCAAAGAAGAAGGGCTGCTTTTAAAGGATTATTTAATAGATATTGGCATTTCGAAAAGAATGCTGACGGATATTAAATTTGATGGCGGTGATCTCCTCATTAATGGAGAGCATGTGACTGTGAGATACAAGCTGCATAACGGAGACAGGCTCACTATTTTATTCCCCGAGGAAAAAGTGAGTGAAGGGCTGAAGCCTGCTCAGATTCCGCTTGATATTTTATTTGAGGATGAGCACGTCCTTGTGCTGAATAAAAAGCCATATATCCCGTCTATTCCTTCTCGGGAGCACCCAGAGCACAGTATTGCGAATGGATTGCTGCATCATTATGCAGAGCAGTCCGTTCGGCTGACGGTTCATTTAGTGAACCGCCTTGATCGTGATACATCTGGCGTCATGCTTGTGGCCAAGCATCGCTTTGCCCACAGCCTTTTATCAAAAGCGCAGAAAAGTGGAGCGGTCAAACGAACATACAGAGCGTTTACACATGGCTTGATCAAAGAAAAGCGTGGAACCATTCGTGCAAAAATTGCCCGAAAAGGAGATAGTATCATCGAGCGAATGGTCGATGATACTGGGCAGGAAGCTGTGACGCATTTTACAGTGCGAGCGGTGGACGCTGAGTTGAAGATGTCAGATGTGACGCTGGCACTTGAAACGGGGAGAACCCATCAAATTCGTGTTCATATGCAGTATCTTGGTCATCCGCTCATCGGAGATACGTTATATGGCGGGACGAGTGAGCAGATGAACCGGCAGGCACTGCATAGTGAGACTCTTGTCTTTCCTCATCCGATGACCGGGGAGGAAATGACATTCTCGGCTCCGCTTCCTGAAGACATGAAATCATTGCTGCTTTAAATAGAGAAACCCGGCTACCTGCAAGCTCAGGACCGGGTTTTTTTATGATGTGAAATGCTGAAACCTTGAATCGTCATAAGGCATAGAGGATGGAACAGAAACCGTTTCAAGCTCAGGGTATTTAAGGGCAGACAGCCGGTGGCCAAATACACAGCCTGTATCAATGTTGACGGTTCTGCCAACGAATCGCGGTTCTTTCACTGGTGTATGCCCGTAGACAACCCATGGTTTTCCGCGATATTCCTTTGCCCAATCCTTCCGCACAGGTCGTCCATCCGGCCATGTTTCTCCTGTGACTGCGCCAAATAATAGATAGGATCGCATCTGTTTGTTCGGCTTTCTACCAATGTCCTTTTCCTTCATCGCTGCGTGAGCAATCATTAGTTCATCAGGAATAAGTACATCGTAAAGCGGAGCCTTCTCAAATAGCTGCTTAAATTCATGTGACAATTTCGTTTGTTCATGAAGGGGAAGCATTTTTATTTCGTTCACTGTGGTTTCAATGCCATGAAGTAATTTCACGGGATTTCCTTTCAAATAGCGATATAGTTTAAAGCAATGGTTGCCAGGTACGTAGCGGATCGCGCCGTGTGCGTAGGCATGAATGACAAAGCGCATGACATCTACTGACTGAGGTCCTCGATCTGTTAAATCACCGACAAGTGCTAGCGTTCTCTTATCAGGATGGACGGGTAATCCATGTTTGAGTTCGTATCCTAGTTTGTGTATGAGGGTAAGCAGCTCTTCGTAGCAGCCGTGGATATCACCAATGATATCAAATTTCATAAGATTTCCTCCTGATTTTACTCATCCATTCATCGGGGTTAAAGAAGTTTGAATTTTAGAACATATAACGAATGGCTTTCTTTTCATTTAGGCAATTGTTAGAATCAATGCTTTAACGTAAACCTTAAAAGATTAAACATCAATGTTAGGAGGCTTTAGCCAATGGAGCATACATCTGTTTCATCACTCGTTGTCGTTATTATTGTTGCCTTTTTCACCCCACTTTTATTGCACCGATTTAAGCTGACCATTCCGGTCGTTGTTGCTGAGATCATCATGGGGCTCATCATTGGAAAAAGCGGTCTTCAACTGGTTGTTGAACATGATGCGTGGTTAGATACGTTATCCATGCTCGGTTTTATTTTTCTGATGTTTTTAAGTGGACTTGAAATAGATTTTTCTTCTTTCGAGTCAAAGAAGAAAGCACGAGAACTGCCAAATGGTCTAAAAGAACCAAATACGTTTATTGCAGCCACTATTGTTTTTCTTGGCGTATTTAGTATTTCTTTTATCCTGTCTTATGCGTTTGTTCTTGCAGGGTTTATCCAAAATGCCTTTTTAATGACGCTCATTATATCGACGATCTCGTTAGGGGTAGTGGTTCCCACCTTAAAAGAGGAAAAATTGATGCAGACGAATATCGGTCAAATCATCTTGCTTGTCGCTGTCATTGCTGATTTGGTGACAATGATTTTACTTGCTGTATTTTCCTCCATTTATGGCGATGGTACAGGGAATATGTGGCTTCTGCTCTTATTATTTGCTGCAGGCATCCTTCTTTATTTATTTGGCCGCGTATTTAAGACAAAGTCAATTTTTCAGTCCATGTCAAAAGGGACCGTGCAAATTGGGACAAGGGCGATCTTTACTCTCATTATAGTCTTAGTTGCCTTATCTGAATCACTCGGTGCTGAAAATATTCTTGGGGCATTTTTAGCAGGTGTGCTTGTGTCTCTTCTTTCGCCGAATAAAGAGCTTGTTCAGCAGCTGGATTCATTTGGCTACGGATTTTTGATCCCTATCTTCTTTGTGATGGTCGGAGTTGATTTGAATATATGGGCACTGTTCAAGGACCCAACCATTATGATCATGATCCCGCTGCTATTTATTGCATTACTGATTAGTAAGCTCATTCCGATCCTTTATTTGAAAAAATGGTATGACATGAAAAAAGTGATCGGCTCTGGCTTTTTATTAACATCGACGTTATCACTCGTCATTGCAGCAGCGACGATCGGGGAGCGGCTTGGAGTCATTGATCACAAAATGTCTGGCGCGCTGATTTTAGTCGCGGTACTCACGAGTATTTTAACGCCTGTTTGGTTTAAAGCGCTGTTTAAAAAAGAACAAGCTGCGAGCCATAAAAAACGTGTGACCTTTATTGGTGCAAATCAGCTCACCTTACCTGTCACACTCGATTTACATCAGGATGAATATGATATTCGAATTTTGCATGTCTTTCAAGAAAATAAAGAAGCGCTGCTTGCCGACTCCATCTTTGAAGTGGAATCGATTGAGAAGTACGACGATGAGACGCTGCGAAAGGCAGGCGTTGGCCGGGAGGATGTCCTCGTCGTCGCAACAGGCAGTGAGACAAAAAATAAGGAAATTGCTTTATTTGCAAAGGAAGAAGGAGCAAAACAAGTTATTGCGAGTGTGAATAAAGCTGAGGCAGAGCTGACATTGAAGGAAGCGGGCATTGATACGTTTTCTAATTTCCTATCATCTAAAACGGTGCTAAGAGCTCTGATTGAAGCACCAGATGCGATTCGATTATTAACAAATGAGGATACTTCCTTGTATCAAATTCAAATGAACAATCATCGCTTTCACAATGTCATGCTCAGGGAGTTTCCGTTTACCGGCGATTTGGTCTTTGTCCGTATTTTCAGAGGGGTAGACAGTTTAGTCCCACATGGAGATACGACGCTTAGAAGCGGCGACCGTGTGCTTGTGTCGGGCTCTCGTGAATATGTGGCAGGACTAAGAGCCCAATTAGAGTAACAATGAACCCTTGACCAATGAACAATTCCTGATTAAGATAGAAGTACAACATCATATATTTGATCCACTAGGGGAGTCCTTTAAAAGGGCTGAGATAAAAGTATTGACTTTTAGACCCTCATTACCTGAACAGGTTCATACCTGCGTAGGGAAGTGGTGCGGTTTTTGATTATGCTTTTGACAAATTCCAAGCCACTTTCCATATGGAAAGTGGTTTTTTTATATGGAAAAACAGGAGGAGAGAAACATGACGTTTTCAACTGAATGTAAAGAAGCAGCAGCAACATGGTGGAATGGAAGCTTTACACACCCCTTTGTGAAAGGGATTGGAGATGGCACGCTGTCACTCGATCGTTTCACTTATTACGTGATGCAGGATTCATATTATTTAACTCATTTTGCAAAGGTGCAAGCATATGGAGCGGCGATTAGTGAGGACTTACATACGACGGGCAGAATGGCGTATCATGCGCAGGGGACGTATGAAGCGGAGCTGTCGCTGCATAGAAAGTTTACAGAGCTTTTAGAGATTTCAGATGAAGCCATCGAGAACTTTAAGCCATCTCCAACTGCTTACGCGTATACCTCACATATGTACCGATCTGTGAAAAGCGGACGATTCGAAGAGATATTGGCTGCGTTATTGCCGTGCTACTGGCTTTATTATGAGGTGGGTGAAAAGCTGAAACAAACCACACCTGACCATCCGATTTATCAAGAATGGATTTTGACATATGGAGGGGATTGGTTTAAGGAGCTCGTCTTTGAACAGGTCAACCGCTTTGATGAACTAGCCGAAAAAGCACCAGAACATGTGCGGGCCAATATGAAAGAAAATTTTGTGATTTCTAGCTATTACGAATACCATTTCTGGGAGATGGCGTATCAAAAAGAAATGTGGCAAACAGCATGCTTAGATGGGGTTGGTGCAAATGGAACTCCACGCAGTGACAAATGATTCGCTTCCTGCGGAAGAGCTGATCAAACAAATAATAGCCATTGTATCTGAAGTGGATTTTATTCATATACGGGAACGGTCTAAAACAGCAAGTGAGCTTGTTGATATCGTGAAATGTCTCCTTTTAGAAGGTGTACCAAAAGAGAAGCTCATGATCAACGACAGAGTAGACGTTGCGCTGCTCACCAATATTCACCGGGTACATCTCCCGGGCCATAGCTTTTCGCCAAAAGAGCTGCGGAAAAAATTCCCTCATCTTCATGTGGGTGTCTCCGTTCATTCGATAGAAGAAGGGAAAGCAGCTGAGAAAAATGGAGCAGAATATGTCATGTTTGGGCACGTATATGACACCACTTGTAAACCAGGACTTCAGGCAAGAGGCATACAGCTTGTGGAAGAACTGACATCTGTACTGTCTATACCAGTGGTGGCAATCGGTGGTGTGACACCTGAGCGCGTTCCAGAATTGAGACAAGCGAATGTGAAAGGGATTGCTGTCATGTCTGGAATTTTTACTCATCATCAGCCGCGCAAGATGGCACAAGCATTTTCTAAACAAGTAAAGGAGAATCCTTATGAAGAAGCATTATGATGTGGCGATCATTGGTGGTGGAATCATAGGGATGTCCATTGCCTATCACCTTGCAAAAGCAGGAAAGCAGGTCGTTTTATTTGAGGCGAATGAGGCAGGGAAGCAAACGACAAGTGCTGCTGCTGGGATGCTTGGTGCACATGCTGAAGGAGAGGGTCATGAGGATATTTTCTTTCAAGCAGGCAGAGCAAGCCAGGCATTGTACGAGAAGTTAAAAGTCGATTTACGGCATGAATCTGGCATTGATATTCGAACATCAGTGGGCGGTATCATGAAGGTAGCCTTTACCGAAGAGGAGAAACAAGCACTTTGCCGGATGCAGCATTTGTCTACATTTGAGTGGATGGACGCAAGCAGCGTAAAAAAATGCATGCCTCAAATGGCAGAGAACATCCTAGGAGCAGGTTTGATTAAAGAGGATGTTCATGTCGAACCTTATGCGGTATGCCGAGCATTTTGGCAGGCGGCGGTCAGGTACGGGGCAGAAGTGAAAGAGTGTACACCCGTGATCGAAGTGAAGCGGGAGAAAGAAGCGTTAGCAATTAGAACAACGATGGGAACATTCACATGTGATGAACTAACTGTAGCAAGTGGTGTATGGTCTAGCCATTTTTTTGAAGAGCTTGGATTATCTCATTCTCTTTATCCAGTAAAAGGGGAATGTGTGTCTGTATGGAATCATGGTTCAGCACTCCAACACACCATTTACCATGATCATTGTTACATCGTTCAACGAGATAGCGGCAAACTGATCGTTGGCGCAACGATGAAGCCAAACGAGTGGCAAACTGTTCCAACGCTTGGCGGTATCGAAGCTGTCATTCAAAAGGCGTCACAGCTGATGCCTTCGATCAAGGAGATGCCGATTGATCAGTGCTGGGCTGGCCTTCGTCCGGCGACAAGCGACCGGCATCCCTACATTGGAAGACACCCAGAAGATCGGCGTATTCTTTTTGCTGCTGGTCATTACAGAAATGGTATTTTACTTGCTCCGATTACTGGAAAGATCATTCGCGACCTGATATTAGGTGAACCGGTCAAAAAAGAATGGCTTCACGCATTTCGTATTGACCGAAAGGAGGCACTGTTTGTATGAAAATTCAATTGAATGGCAGAATCGTTGATTTCGATCAAGAGAATGGAACGATCTATGACCTGCTATCAGACTATCAGCTTGAAAATCGAGTAGTGATTGTGGAAAAGAACCAAGAAATTATTGATAAAGAAGCGTTTCAACAAGTGAAAATTCAACCTAATGATACGATCGAAATCGTTCACTTTGTAGGAGGAGGATGACAACATGCTGCATATTGGCGGAAAAACATTCACATCTAGATTATTACTTGGTACAGGGAAGTACCCATCATTTGAAATTCAAAAAGAAGCTGTGAACGTATCAGAAGCAGAAATATTAACCTTTGCTGTGAGAAGAATGAACATTTTCGAAGCATCTCAGCCTAACTTTTTGGAACAGCTGGATTTATCTAAATATACGCTGCTTCCGAATACAGCTGGTGCAAGTACAGCAGAAGAGGCAGTTCGTATTGCTCGCTTAGCGAAGGCTTCCGGACTGTGTGACATGATCAAGGTAGAAGTCATTGGCTGCTCAAGGTCTCTTCTGCCAGATCCAGTCGAAACGTTAAAAGCATCCGAAATGCTACTCGAAGAAGGATTTATCGTGCTGCCATATACATCTGATGATGTGGTACTGGCAAGAAAATTAGAAGAGCTTGGTGTCCATGCTATCATGCCAGGTGCTTCGCCGATTGGTTCAGGGCAAGGCTTACTAAACCCTCTGAATCTCTCATTTATTATCGAGCAGGCGAAGGTACCAGTGATTATTGATGCTGGTGTAGGCTCTCCAAAAGATGCGGCTTATGCGATGGAGCTAGGAGCTGACGCTGTATTACTGAACACAGCTGTGTCAGGCGCTAAGGACCCTGTGAAAATGGCAAAAGCCATGAAACTGGCGATTGAATCAGGAAGGCTAGGCTTCGAGGCAGGACGCATTCCATTGAAAAACTACGGGACAGCAAGTAGCCCGCAGGAAGGAATGCCGGCATTTTGAGCACTCGTTATTCACGTCAAGAGCTCTTTCAGCCAATCGGCACAGAGGGGCAAAAGCGGTTAAATGACTCAAAGGCTGTCATTATTGGTGCGGGAGCGCTTGGGACAGCTAGTGCTGAAATGCTTGTTCGTGCTGGCGTTGGATCTGTCACCATTTTGGATCGAGATTATATTGAGTGGAGCAACCTTCAGCGTCAGCAGCTTTACACAGAGCAAGATGTGCAGGATCGGCTGCCAAAGGCCGTGGCGGCTGAAAATAGACTCAAACAGATAAATAGTGACGTACAGGTCAAGGGAATCGTCGTCGATGTGACCGCTGAATATATTGACGAACTGGTCAGCGGCGCTTCAATCATTGTCGATGCAGCGGATAATTTTGAAGTGAGAATGATCGCTAATGATGCTGCTGTGAAACATCAAATTCCATTCCTTTATGGAGCTTGCGTTGCCAGCTATGGTATTCAATTTACTGTCATTCCTGGTGAAACACCGTGTTTACACTGCCTTCTTGAACATTTACCCGCACAGGGAATGACATGTGATACAGCCGGTATCATTAGTCCAGTTGTGCAGCAGGTGGCAGCATATCAAGTGGCAGATGCCCTGAAGTATTTAACGGGTCATCAAGTGACGCCGATATTAAGATCGTTTGATTTATGGACCAATGAACGGTCTGACATCCGATCAGCCAGTTCCTTAAAGAAAAAACAATGTCCAAGCTGCGGAATGAAAACATATCCTTTTCTCTCCTATGACAAGAGAGCAAAGGCAGATGTACTATGCGGCCGCAATACGGTCCAAATCCGCAGTGCAGCTGAAACTCCGCCTTCGTTACACGAAGTGGCTCTTCGGTTAAAGAAAGCAGGGATGGATGTCCTTGAAAATCCGTATTTGCTTTCCTGTCAAAAGGATGAATATAAGCTTGTCTTATTTAAAGACGGCAGAGCCCTTATCCATGGCACAAATGATATGGCAAAAGCAAGAACCATTTATCATCAATGGATTGGCTAATGAGAGGTGTGATGAAATGACGATTAAAAAAGCATTTACAATCGCAGGTTCTGATTCTGGCGGCGGAGCAGGCATTCAAGCTGATTTAAAAACCTTTCAGGAGCTCGGTGTGTTCGGAATGTCTGCAATCACAGCGATTACAGCACAAAACACACGAGGTGTTCATGGGGTATATCCGCTTTCAATCGAGGCGTTAGAAAGTCAAATTGATGCAGTGGCAGAGGATTTACTGCCAGATGCCGTCAAAACAGGGATGCTGTGGAGTGCAGATATGATCAAGATAGTTGCTGAAAAAACGGTTCAATATGACATGAAGCTCATTGTCGATCCAGTGATGATCGCAAAAGGAGGCGCTTCTTTATTAAATGAAGATGCGGTCTTAGCGATGAAAACACACTTGCTACCTGTCAGCTATGCCGTAACGCCGAATCTTCCTGAGACAGAAGTGCTGACAGGCATGCGCATTCAGACAAAAGAGGATCGCTATCTAGCAGCGGAGCGTTTATATGAGCTTGGTACGAAACATGTCGTGATCAAAGGGGGACATGGCCCCTCTGGCGGTATGATAACAGACCTGTTGTATGATGGAAAAGGCTTTATAGAAGTCACAAACGAACATATTGATACCCCGCATACACATGGCACAGGCTGCACGTTTGCAGCGTCATTAACAGCTGAAATTGCGAAAGGATATTCCATGAGAGAAGCTTTTGAAACTGCAGAAACCTTTGTCCATGAAGCCATCAAGTACCCTTTGAATATTGGAGCTGGAAACGGACCTACCAACCATTTTGCTTATCAGCAAAACCGGCTCAAACGATAATAAAGTCAAACCGTCTTCACTCGTGTGGACGGTTTTTTGATGAAAAAGAAACTTTCTTTCAGCGGAAATTGTCATTCTCTCATGATCTGTGATAATATTATGATCAGGTACTAATACTATGTCTTGAAAAAATAGGAGGCTTTATTACATATGAACTTTTCTTTAGAAGGCCGTAATATCGTGGTAATGGGTGTTGCCAACAAACGAAGCATTGCTTGGGGAATTGCCCGCTCACTTCACGAAGCTGGAGCTCGTTTGATTTTTACTTATGTTGGAGATCGTCTTGCTGAATCTGTAAAAGAACTTGCAAGCACACTTGAGCGCGATGATTCAATCATTCTTCCATGTGACGTGACAAGTGACGAAGAAATCGAAAAATGTTTCGCTACAATTAAAGAAAAAGTACAAGTCATTCATGGCGTTGCGCATGCGATTGCATTTGCAAACAAAGAAGAACTTGTCGGTGAATACTTAAACACGAACCGTGAAGGTTTCCTTTTGGCGCACAACATTAGCGCATACTCATTAACAGCTGTAGCAAAAGCAGCACGTCCATTGATGACAGAAGGTGGAAGCATCGTCACGCTTACATACCTAGGCGGAGAGCGTGTGGTTTCTAACTACAACGTAATGGGTGTAGCAAAAGCAGCACTTGAAGCAAGTGTGAAATACTTAGCAGCTGATTTAGGCGCAGAAGGTATTCGTGTGAATAGTATTTCTGCTGGTCCAATTCGTACGCTGTCTGCAAAAGGCATCAGTGGCTTTAATACCATTCTGAAGGATATTGAAGAGCGTGCACCGCTTCGCCGTACAACGACTCCTGAAGAAGTTGGCGATACAGCTCTATTCTTATTCAGTGATCTATCACGCGGCATGACAGGTGAGAACCTGCATGTTGATTCTGGCTTCCATATCATTGCCCGCTAAACAACTAAATGATTTGCAGCATACCGAATAAGGGTATGCTGTTTTTTTATTTTTCTTCTGATTTGAGTCGTCCGCTCATATATATAAGGAATGAATCATTCGGGAGGGATTAGTATGTCAAATAAAGGTGATGAGAACCAGAAGCCGCTTATGTATATTGTTCAGCCGAGCTATGATGAATCAATGCCGGCCATGCAAAATATTGTGAGAAAGCGAAAGAAATCAGAAAAACCGCAAGAAAGTCATCAGAGTGCAAAAGACGTGATCGAAGAAAGTACGCACGAGGAGCCTGTGGCTCAAGAAATCGAGAAGAAAAAAGAAGCCGAGCCATCTGAACTTCAGCAAGAACAAGACATTACAGAAGAAGCTGAGGTTACACAAGAACAAGACATCACACAAGAAGCTGAGGTTACACAAGAACAAGACATCACGCAAGAACCGGAACTTACACAAGAAAGAAAGCCCCAGCAAGAAGAGGAAAAGCCGCCAGAAGGTGTATTTCATGAAACAAAAGAAGAACCTAGAAGAAAACGAGTGAAAAAGCCTTTAAGTCAGATGAGCATTGACGAAAAAGTCGATTTTCTCACAAGCCTGCCTCATAATATGCCAAGAGCCCTTTGCCTAATTGAAGCTGATGGTAAAACATATAGAGGGATTATCATGGATCGAAAAGAAGATACAGTGGTCATTCGAACAGCGGGCGGGGGAAATCCAGTTGAATTAGCAATAGATGAAATTTCCTCGATTCATCCGCTTGGCTTTTAACGAATAAAAAAAGTCCCATAGAGGGACTTTTTTTGTTAGCAGTTACGGTTGATGAGTCGTGGATTTAAGCACTCGATTGCGCAGAAGCAGTCAAGATCTACTTCAATGCAATACTTCGATTTTTCTAATCGGAACACATCACATACGGAATCTTTATCTGTAAAATCTAAAATATGACGGTCTTTGTCAAATGCGATAAGCAAGCTGAGTGTTGCGCAGTGATCACAGATATGTTCGACTCTGAAAAATGCAGTGCTGAAGCAAGGGCCTGCATCTACTTCTCCGACGTTTCCGAATGCGACGAATGGTTTTGATTTGGATGTAAAGAGAACAAACGGGACAGTGTCACCTAATGAATGGGATGAAGAAAGGAGATTGCTGTAACAGCTGGTCGGGCATTCTTCTTCGACGGCATTTTGTAAGTCGTTAATATTTTCAACAGCCTCTGCTACACAGCTCCATGAATGTTTGCGGCTCATATTCAACCCTCCTATACTAGGAATTTTGTTTGAGTGTTTGAGCACTGTCATCATCTACAAGCTATCTTTGCCGGCTGATACTTCTACTTTCAATCAATGCGGCAGCGGCAGCTCTTATGCTGACTGCTCCGCATGATTGACTGTCATTCGTAAGGAAGGGGATGCTTTGACTCATGACAAGTTAGATCAACGGCCGGTTGATTTAGCCGTGGTGATGATGCTTTTTATCTTTCGATGGCATGACTCTGTCGACAAGCTCTGGGTTTAAGCATTGGATTGCGCAGAAGCAGTTTAGATCAACCTCAATACAAAAGTCCGTTTTCTCTAAACCAAAGAAGTCAGGGTCACAAGGGTGACACACGCTTAGCGTATGTCCGTGTACATCAACAGGTCTTAATACAGATAACGTAGCACAGCAGTCGTGTAATTTTTCAACCCGGAAGAAAATGGATTCGAAGCATTGGCAATCGTCAACAAATCCTCCAATGTTTCCGAAAGTAGAGAACAATCCGCCCTTTTTATCGAAAAGTAAAAACGGAATCGTATCTTTTCCAGAAACGGTTGGGCTTAATAAATTACTGTAGCAGCTCGTAGGACATTTATCTTCTACGGCTTCCTGCTCTGCTAAAATCTTATCAACCGCATCGCATACACAGTTTTCATCATGTCGGCCATGGTGTTTTCCGCAGCTCATGGATTTCAGCTCCTTTAACAAGGTATTTGACTTTAGTCCTTAACAACATATGTATGCGCCCTCTAGTTGGTGTGGGTAAATGACCATTTATATTTGTTGTATTTTTATAAAAGGAAAAGCAGAGCTTTTCGCTCTGCTTTTGGACATTAGAGGATACCGATTGCAACGATTAGCGCAGCTAAAATTTGTACAAGCGCTTGAACTGAAACTGCTACATCTGCATCGACTGTTGTAACACTTACATCTCGAGAATTTTCAATGACAAGTTTTTGACGGTTTGCTTGTTTAGATGACGTTAACTGTACTAGATCTTGTGCGATTTCATCAGCTAAGTCATTGTCAGCAATCGAAATGTTAATAATTGCAACTAAGGCCAGCTGTATCGCTACTTGAATAGAAACTGCGATTTGAGCATCAACTGTAGAAACATTGATATCGCAAGAATCCCTAATAATGATGACTTCTTCTGAAATTTGCTTATTTTGCGAAAATTGCTCCGCTATTTGTAAAACGTTTTCGTCATCATCACAATGGTCATGACATACAGGCTTTCTATCGAAGTGATGGTGGTGTTCTTGATGTGTACAGTTGCGATCAAGTGCTACCCATGAATAAGGTTTTGATTCCATATTCTCTTCCTCCTCTCGTTTACTTTATTAAATGCGAAATATTGATTTTGGATTGAGGCAAATACCTTGATATAAGCACCCATTTTTATTCATTGTTGTTTTATTCAGTCTCCTTTCGCTGATGAATACGATGTCTCAATGTGTTTGTTCTTTTTCCACGCCTAGTTTTTGAATCAGTTGCTTCTGGTTGTTGAGCAACTTGAGTTTCTTCTTGACGTTTTTTTTCTTTCTGTGATTCAACAAAATCATTTGCCTTCTTTTGAAGGTCTTCAACTAATTTTAAAATATTTCTTTTTTGTTCATCATCTAAAGGGCGTCTATTTTCTGCTGTAATGTTGTACTTATTTAAAACATCACTGACAAGCAGGCTGGTTAAAGGGTCTACATTTGTATCAATATTGTAATCTTGTTTTTTATTATTTTCAGACAAGCTATTTCACCTCTTTCATACATGATGTTAGAAAAAGAAAGGGTCAAAGAATGCCGGCTTCAACTAAGAGTACATTCAATGTTTGAGTGAGAATTTGGACGGAGTTCATAATGGATGCATCAGTTAATGTAATCGTGATGTTATGGCAATTGATGATTTGAATCACAGTTTTCTTTTGGACTGTCACTTGTTGTGTGGCTAAAATCTGATCTGTGATATCTGCAGCCAATTCATCGTCTGGTACAAGAAGCTGGATTAAAAGAGTAATGATTGTCGTTACGGTCGCTTGAAGGGAGAGTGCGGCTGTTACATCTGTTTTATGAATTGTGACATTTTCGGAATCTTTGATCTCAATGAAATCATCATAATTGCTGATTAATTCGTTTAACAGTTGTGTGTATAATAAATCAGCACTTTCTTCAATAGACAATACTTTCACTCCTTTCTTATCTATACATTATTTAATGCAGCAGAGGCTCAAGGTGGAATCGGAAAGTGTGAAAAAGTACAACCCAATTTTATTTCTGCTCGATTCATCATGGCGGTCTTTCTTTTTGCATATATAAAGAAAGGACGCAAAAAAGAAGAAAGAAGGAGGTGGAGGCTCCTGAGCGGTGCTTTGTCATTTGTCGTGTTTGCCCTCGCATCCTTTAGACTGACGAGGCTCATTGTGTTTGATACCATTACTGCTCCTTTCCGCCGTTTATTTCATGAAGAACAAGAAGAGGTCAATGAACAAGGTGAAGTAGAGACATATATCATCATTAAAGGTAAAGGGCTGCGGTCTTGGGTAGGAGAGCTGTTAAGCTGTTATTGGTGTACTGGCATGTGGTGCACTGCTGCTTTACTTCTGATATACATATTATTTCCTGTCATTAGCATGTGGCTTAATTTACTATTAGCGATTGCCGCAGCAGCAGGCATTATTGAAGCGATCGTCTCAAAGCTGGTGAAATAAACAGGCATTCTGATCAGACACGCTTTTAAAAAATGCATATACTATCATGGAATAGGAAAGGAAGGGTTGCGATGAAACCAACTGAAACGCCGTCACATACGCTTCAAGGTTATCCAGCGCAGTCAAATCAACAATCTGTTTATACGAAGAAAATTAAAAAAGCAGGCTGCGGCTGTGGAAACAAAAAGAAACCTCAATAAAGGAAAAACAAAAGCCGGATTTATCCGGTTTTTTTGTTGCCCTTTTTTTGAGTGATGCATATGTAAGAGAGAAGGGGTGACCAGAATGGATGCATTCGAACAATTAATCGGTTCCTTGTTCACTAACCCCCATGATGGGAAAGAGCAAGCGCATGAAAAGGTTGAAATGGATCTAACGGATAAAGCGAAGGATCTTGAGGAGCATTTAAAAGCATTTGGCGTGAAAATGGATGCTTTTGCGAAAGAAACAGAAGCATTCATGATACGTCATGGAGAGGCAGATTACGTCTTTAAACAGCAGAAATAAAAATTCCGCACTTTTTTATGTGATCGTCCAAACCATTTGTTGTATTTTTCATATTTTGTAAGGGAGAAGAGGAGGTGCTTATATATGAGTTGTTACGGTTACGGTGGCGGTTCTTGCGGCGGCTACGGCGGAGGTTATGGCGGCGGATATGGATCAACATTTGTTCTTGTCGTTGTGCTTTTCATCCTTCTAATCATCGTTGGTGCTTCTTTCTTTAACTAAACAGTAAGAAGGTGAGGGAAGCAATAGGGGAGCCTTTTGCTTTCCTTTCTCTTTGGGCAAACAAGGCTTTAGGATAGGCACATATCTCGCCTATTTTCATATAGTAAGGTGATTACTCCACAAAGAGGAGGCAAATGAATGGATAATAAATTCTTTAAAAGCGTTGAAAATAAAACGGGTGTGAATATGAACGATGTTTTTAAGCTTGCAGGTTCTTTGCAAAATGCCAACTTTAAAGATGAAGCAACGGTTCGAGGCGTCATTAAAAAAGTAGCGCAGCTTGCGAATAAACGTGTACCGAAAGAAATGGAAGACAAAATCGTTCAATCGATTACAAGTGGAAAAGAAAAGCTTGATTTCAATACCATCGCTAAAATGATGAACAACAAAAAATAAACAACAGGCTCTCCGCTTAAAGGGGGGCCTGTTGTTTTTCTGTGAATAATGCTCGATTTTTCTTTAGTAGGGGATATAAAAAGCGCGAGCGATGAGCGGTTTTTCCTCGTCTAAATGATGGAACCGATAGATAAAGAGATTGTTCAGCTCTTGTCATAGCCACGTATAATAAACGGCGCTCTTCTTCCAAGGCTTCTTCTTCACCGTTTCTGAGTTCATCGAGTGAGAAATCATGAGGCAGTGCTCCGTCGACAACGCAAGTGATGTACACCGTTTGGAATTCCAGTCCCTTTGCACGGTGAATCGTCATGAGCTGAACACCTGGTTCGTCTGTTTTTTCCTTTTCGGCAGACTTCATATGTTCGGCGTGTGCGAGAAAGGCTTCAATCGTTTCAAAGCGTTTGGCGGCGGTTTTTACATCTCGTACATCATCAGCCCCTTTTTCAAGTACATTCGTATCATTCACTCGTTTTTTTAAGTAATCACCAAGTCCCATCTTTTGTTCAATAAACGCCACAGCGTCAGACGGCTTTAAATTTCGTAACGTGCGGAACAGAGGAACAATGGATTGCAGCTTTTTCTGTTGAAACGGCTGAATATCTGTTAGTTTTCCGAGTGCGTCGACCATTGAACAATCTTCCGTGATGGTCAGTGCCTTCATTGTGTTTAAGGTCTGCTGCTTTAAAAAGAAAACCGGAAGCAGCTGTTTCATAGCAGCCACATCATCAGCATCCTGACTTAAAGAGAGAAAGGCGAGAAGAACCCGAACAATTCGTCTGCTGTAGAAGGCTTTGACACCAGATTCCGTCTCATACGGAATCGCGGATTGATGCAGACGCTCATAAATCGCGCGGCCTCCCGTATTGGTGCGAAAGAGCACGCAGATATCACTCGGCTTTGCGCCGTTTTTAATTTTCTCCTGAATATCTGACACGATCATGGTCGCTTCCTCTTCCTCGTCATATGGATAAAAGAGCGTAGGCGGGATTGTCTCCGAACGGACGGCTTTTAACGTTTTCTCATAACGATGCTGATTTTTCTTAATAACGGCATCCGCACTTGCGACAATCGTATGATGCGACCGGTAATTGGCATGTAAATGAACAATCTGAGCCAAAGGATAATCTCGTTTAAATTCAAGAATGAAAGCAGGATTACTGCCCCTAAAGGCATAAATGGCTTGATCATCATCACCGACACAAAATAGCTGCTCAGTTTCTCCAGCTAATAGCTGAATCAATTGATATTGAACTGGATTTATATCCTGAAATTCATCCACCAAAATATACTTGAACCGTTCTTGATATCGTTTCAGTAGTTCAGGCTGTTCTGTCAGCATGTGCAAGCAGGCAATGGCCATGTCATCAAAGTCAAATTGCTGATTGTCTCGTTTTTGCTGTTCATAAGATTGATAGATCGTCCACATGTGTTTTTCTTTTTCATCCTTCAAATCAGGAAGCTCGCCTGGTAAAAAAGCATTTTTCCAAAAGCCGATCGATTGCAGGACTTGATCGGTAGGGTAGTTTTTTTCATCTAGTCCTTCATTCATGATGGCTTTCCGAATGTACTGTTCCTTCTGCCAATCAAACTTGATCAGGTGCTGGCCGTTCCATTTGTTTGCGTCATCGTGAAGCAGCATTTTATAAAAAAGACTGTGGAAAGTGCCTGTCACCACTTGGCTTGCTTGTGATGGGTGAAGCTGATATTGCTTGCGCAGTCTTTCTTTCATTTCACTGCTGGCTTTTGTGGTGAAAGTCACGAGTAAGATATGGTGAGCAGGAATATGATGATGTGACATGAGATAAGCCGCTCTTGCTGTCAGGACTCTTGTTTTCCCGCTGCCAGCGCCAGCCAGCACCAGCATTGGACCGTCTTTATGTGTGACAGCTTGAAGCTGCGGTGTGCTAAAGGTGATATGCGGAAAGAGATCGATGGTATGTGCTTGTTCATTCTCTTCTAAATGTAACGCATCACTAAATTGAATCGACCTTGGTTCCTGCCAGTCATATGATTCATTCGTTTGCGAGATGATTTGTTTACCTGTTGGAAAACGGAAGCCCCCAAGTTCTTTATAAGAAGCACTTTCCTCTCGCTCTGCGTGTTTTTTCTGATCTTCTTGTTCTTCTGCTTGTTCACACAGCTCTTGCTGAGACATATGTTTATGAATAAAGGCAGGTTCTTCATGTATATTTAATCTAAAAAAGACTGGTTGTCCGCAATATGGGCAGAATAAGTGCCCTTTTTTTCCCTCGTCATGGAGGAATTGATAATGTTCTCTCGAATACGTATGTAATGAGATCGTTCGATCATGTCGTCGTGCGCATTTCAAAGCTAGTCCTCCAATAGTTAATCAATCTTAAAAAGAAACACATCTAATCATATCAAATGAGACGTGTTTCAAACAGTATTAATTAGGGAATAGTAGAGTAGAAGAGAAGCAAAGGAGGCGTTCTTGATGGGATATATAGCCCCGATTCAGCCGGATCTGTATTTTCAATATATCAATCGTCCTGCTCCTCAGGATAAAGAAGACTACGCGAAAGTAACTAAGGTTACTCGCACCTTTCATGACAAGGTATACAGAGAGCTGGAGAAAAAAGAGGACTTAGTGACAGAAGCGGAAACGAAAGTACAGCAAAAAAAACGGGAACGCTTTGTACGAGATATGTTTATGGAGGAAGGCAAAGGCGTTCATATTAATACGTATATATAAATGATTGCGCTTTCTTCCATTGACGAACGATGATAAAGAAAAAGCCAGAGCATCATCCATGATGTCCTGGCTTTTTCTTTTGGTCAAACAGACAGCGTTTTTGTCATTTTGACATGTGTGATCCCTGCTTCTTCAAATGGCTCAGATACGGCTGTGTAGCCTTTTTTTTCGTAGAAAGGAAGAGCTTGGACTTGTGCGTGCATAACTGCTTCCTTCGCTCCATTCGCAATGGCTTCTGTTTCCAGCGCTTCTAATAGTTTGTGGCCAAGGCCGAAAGCGCGCGCCTCTTTTAACACACAAATTCGTTCTAGCTTTGCCTTTGGCCCTTCAATGATCCGTAATCTAGCGGCTGCTTGAGGCTTCATTTCATCGTTATAAATGACAAAATGAATGGCCTCGTCTTCTAGTTCATCTATTTCAATCTCTATTGGGACTTCTTGTTCTTTGACGAATACTTCTTTTCGAACGTAATATGCATCTTCTCGTTGTGTTTGTGCTGTTGCAATGACTGTTTTCAAATGTACTTAACCCTCTTCTCCTAAAATAAATGTTTCATAGACGGTCCAAGATCCGTTCTCTAATTGATATAAAAGGTGGAAGCGATCCACTGTTTCTTCATGGTCAATCTTTCTCAGCTTTAATGTGCCAAGAACGTCTGAATGCTCATCATCTGATAGTTTTTGAGCCACTGTCACATGCGGAACAAAGGCATATTCAGGTGTACCCTCAAGTGGATCTGCATACAACCTTTCATTGAGCGCCATGATTTCTTCGTTCGGTTCTACTTTCATATAAATAACGTTGTTTACAGGAGCGAATGAACTGAATTTTTTAATACGTAATGTAACAGGAGAAGCATTTTTTGCATACTCTCTTAACGTTGAGACGACCTCAGCCGCTTCTAGATCCGTTAATTCAAAAGGTGTTCTAAGTGTTAAATGAGGCGGTATGAGTGCATAGTTCGGATCATAACGCTTCCGGTAAGAGTTCGCAATATCTTGCAATTTTTTTGATGGAAATATAACAACTCCGTATTTCATCTTGTTCCCTCCTGATTAAGAAAGTATTTATTATTGTTTATTATAACAAAATTCAGTTGATTAACGAATATGGGAGCATTCTTTTTAACGAAGGCGCAATGAGCGGCTGCCAAAACGTCCATTTATGATCCCCTTCGAATGTCTCAAATAAATAATCCGCACCTGACTGTTCAAGAAGTGCCTTTAAATCGTCGTTTGGCTGAATAAAATCAAGCACTTGGCCATCTGTCGTTTTCACAGCCGTTTCTTCCAGTCCAATTTGATGGATAATTGCATAATGAGAAAGGGCTGTCGACTGTTTAACAGCTTCTAAGACTGACTCATCAACGTAAGGTGACTGCAAAATGAGTCCGCCAAATAAAGAAGGATAATCAATCGCTGTCATAAGAGAAATTGTAGCACCTAGTGAATCACCAATAAACGTGCGACCTGAGCCAATTTGATAGGTTGGATAATGCGTATCAATATAAGGGACAAGTTCATTTGCTAAAAAGCGTTTATACGCTTCAAATTTTGTGCCGTCTGGATGATACGTATTCCGTCTTTCCGTGACATTTTCATAAGGAACACCAATGATAATGGAGCGTTCCATTTCTTTGTTTTGCATCAATTCTTCTGCCTGTCTGCCTATTTTTCCTAAGCGGAAATAATCATGACCATCCTGGGCAATGATGACATGATATGTATAAAGGGGGGAATAATTGACTGGCAAATAGATCAAAAGGGTCACATCCGCCCCAAGTTCTTTTGAATGTAAGGTTTCTTCTTGAATAATGCCTGTTTTCTTCACCATAATCCATTCCTCCAGCTAACCGATTTCATCACAAAGTGAAACGTTTCCATTCATTGTAACATGAAAAATAGCGTTGTTCCTATATGCTAACATGCAATCAATTCAGTTAACACCGAATCTGTTATAAAATACAGAAAATTTCAATTAATTGTTCAGATTCCTCTTGAAAAATGAGATTTAATGCGTTACAGTATTAGGAATTAGAACAGACAGACAACACATTCTTATCGTGAGAGGTGGAGGGACTGGCCCTTTGAAACCTCAGCAACCGGTATGCATCACTTCATGTGATGTACCAAGGTGCTAAATCCAGCAAGCAGCTTTTTTGCTTGGAAGATAAGAGGAAGCGATTAAAACCCCTTCTTCTTATGAAGAAGGGGTTTTCTGTTTTGAAATCAGATTTTTACTTAGGATGGTGTCAAATGACAGAACATGTGGAAACGACATTAGCGCAAATTGGAAACCGCAGCGAAGAGGCGACTGGTACGGTCAGTCCCCCCGTTTATCTTTCAACAGCCTACAGACATAGAGGCATAGGGGAATCAACCGGATTTGATTACATTCGTACGAAAAACCCAACAAGACAGCTTGTAGAGGATGCGATTGCTTCACTCGAAAAAGGGACGGCCGGATTTGCCTTCAGTTCGGGAATGGCTGCGATCCAAACGATCATGGCGCTATTTGAAAGCGGTGATGAACTCATCGTCTCATCAGACCTATATGGCGGTACATACCGTTTGTTTGAAAACGAATGGAAAAAGTACGGCTTACGTTTTCTTTACGATGATTTTTCAGATGAAGACTGTTTACGCTCTAAAATCACGCCAAACACAAAAGCAGTCTTTATTGAAACGCCGACAAATCCACTTATGCAGGAAGCGGATATTCAAAAAATAGCGAAGATTGCAAAAGAACATGGCGCTTTGGTCATTGTCGATAACACCTTTTACACACCCGTTTTGCAAAAGCCGATTACGCTTGGAGCGGACATTGTCATCCATAGTGCAACCAAATATTTAGGTGGACACAATGACGTTCTTGCCGGGCTTGTGGTGACAAAAGGAGAGAAGCTCTCTGAAGACATGTTCCAGCATCAAAACGCAATTGGCGCCGTTTTATCTCCATTTGACTCATGGCTGTTAATGAGAGGGATGAAAACACTGGCTCTTAGAATGCGCCAGCACGAGGCAAATGCGAAGGAGCTAGCTGAGTTTCTAAAGAAACAGCCAGAAATTCAAGATGTCCTTTACCCAGGCAAGGGAGGAATGCTGTCATTCCGTGTAGCCGAAGAGGACTGGGTCAATCCATTTTTAAAGCAGCTGAAAACGATATGTTTTGCTGAAAGTCTTGGCGGAATCGAAAGCTTCATTACGTATCCTGCGACGCAAACGCACATGGATATTCCTGAGGAAATTCGCATTGCAAACGGTGTGTGTAACAAACTGCTCCGTTTCTCCGTTGGTATTGAGCACGTAGATGACCTGAAGGCAGACCTAAAGCAGGCACTATCACAAGTAAAAGAGGAGGTACATGCTAAATGACCACACATGATTGGACATTCGAAACCCAACTCGTTCATAATGCATTCAAAACAGACCGTTCAACAGGTGCAGTCAGTGTGCCGATTCAGCATGCGTCCACCTTTCATCAAAGCAGCTTTGATGATTTTGGTCAATATGATTACTCAAGGTCGGGGACTCCTACACGTCAAGCATTAGAGGATACGATTGCGGCGCTAGAAGGAGGAACTCGAGGGCTTGCTTTTGCATCAGGCATGGCAGCCATCTCAACTGCTTTTCTGCTATTATCAAAAGGAGATCACGTCCTTGTCACAAGAGATGTGTATGGCGGTACTTTCAGAATGATTACTCAAGTTCTTTCGCGATTTGGCATTGAGCATACCTTTGTGGACATGACGGATTTGACTGAAATCAAAAGAGGCATTCAATCGAATACAAAAGTCATTTACATGGAAACGCCGTCAAACCCGACTCTAGGAATTACGGATATTGGGGGAGTCGTCCAGCTTGCCAAAGAACATGACTGTCTGACTTTTTTAGATAATACATTTTTAACACCCGCTCTTCAGCGTCCGCTCGATCTTGGCGTTGACGTTGTCCTGCATAGTGCAACGAAATTTTTGAGCGGACACAGTGATGTACTATCAGGCTTAGCTGTAGTAAAAGACGAGAAGTTAGGTGAGGAGCTGTATTCGCTGCAAAACTCCTTCGGTGCGGTCCTTGGCGTGCAGGATTGCTGGCTTGTGTTAAGGGGATTAAAAACCCTTCAGGTGAGATTAGAAAAAGCCAGCCAAACGGCATATGAACTCGCTACATTCCTCAAAGAACATCCTGCGGTGAAAAAAGTATACTACCCAGGCTTAGATGACCATCCGGGTGCAGATATTCAGCGAAAGCAGGCAAGCGGAGCTGGAGCAGTTCTCTCATTTGAACTAGAAAACCAAGCGGCAGTCAAAGAATTGGTGGATGCCGTCACATTACCTGTATTCGCCGTCAGCCTCGGTGCCGTCGAATCCATTCTGTCATACCCAGCCAAAATGTCACATGCCGCTATGCCAAAAGAAGAAAGAGAAAAAAGAGGGATTACAGATGGGCTGCTTCGATTAAGTGTGGGAGTCGAAAACGGAGAAGACCTCAAACGCGACTTCAAACAAGCACTCGATCAACTAAAGCCTGTCCTTGTCAACCAATCATAAGGAAAGAAAAAAGCCGGCATGGCCGCCGGCTTTTTGACCTTTTTTGAACAAAACCATTGACGACTTAAAATTATGGTTATATAATAGAGACTGTCAGTAACAGAAAGCCCAGAACTGATACATAACTTGATTCCGTAGCTCAGCTGGGAGAGCGCTACCTTGACAGGGTAGAGGTCGCTGGTTCGAGCCCAGTCGGAATCATCGTTGAAACCCTTGCCTAGCAAGGGTTTTTTGTTTTTTTTGACAACGAATATTCGTTCTGTTTCTTTTGATTGGGGACGAATGAGGGCCGAACTTTATCCACCAGATTGTTTCTCAGTATTTTTAGGATCAGAACGATTTAAGTGTTCTGCGTTGTTAAATTCTAATTTATATGTAGCATGACCATAAATATCTCATGTTGTTTTAGCACTAGCATATCCCGCTCTTTTCTGAATAGCATTAATGCTCTCACCAGCCTCAAGAAGCAATAAATGGGCTTTAAATTACGTCAGATTGAACGAGCATTGAAGAACAGTCTTGATGAACTTGATTACAATATAATCGAGAAAAAGTATCTCACGTCATGCCTGGTTAAAGATTTAGAGGTATGCCAAGAATTGGGGTTAAAGAAGGATTGATACTATAAATTAAAAAAGCAAGCTACATTTAATCTTTCCACAGCCCTTGGAATCATTTAGTTACTTGAAGAATAAAGGATCTAAGAAAGTAGGGGTCAATGTAAAATTAACCCCTCTTTTTGTAAGAATTTAGCGTTCTTTTTATGAGTCTCTTTAAGGGTTGATGGTGATGGACTTAGTTACAGGTGATTTATTAGAAATTACAGTTGCTGTGATTTTAACTTCTTTTGTTGATTTCTTTAATAAATTTAATTCTGATGAAAAACCTCCATCTTTATCAGTAGTAGATATTTGAGGTTCTAAAATACTTTCAGATGAACTTGATAAATTTACATTAACATGTTGTAAAGGAAGTGTATTGCATGATACTTTTCCTTTAACTTGAAAACACAAATCTTCCTTTTGGATAATTTCTAAAGTGATTTCAGGGCAGCTTGTTTTAACAATGAAATCTCCTTCTTTATAAACTCTTCTTCCGCATCCGCAGTTCCTAGCCATATTTACTCACATGCCTTTGCCAACTCTTTAATATTAGAAGTTTTGAACACACGTATCGCATGGGCCACCTGCATTTTTAAAGACAACATTGTCGACTAGGGCCTGACTACCTTCAGACGGATCACCAATATTTTGAAAAGTAATACATGCGGTAGTCGCTCCTGGTGGTGCACAAACTGTTAATGAATAATTTTGAAAGACACTTTGAGGTTGGTTAGATACCGCTATAATATGCGGAATACCCTCTGTAAATATTGGGTTAGTTGTCACTGTTCCTTCAGCAGTACCCGTATTAGTGATTAATGGTGGGCATGTTTGTGGTGGGAAGGAAACCGATGCAACTAATACACCTTGTGCTCGCACATCACCTGCAAACGTAAGAGTAAAGCAGCAGCCTTCTGAAACAGGAACAATTTGGTTGATAAAGCCAGGAGTTGCTACTGTCCCAACTGGTGGGTTAGGGTCTAAACCTAGAATACTAACCGATTGTATGGTCGGTGTTGTGGGACTTCCGACAAAACGACCACTATGAGCATCTGGGAAATCAACTACAGTAGCAGTAGCAGATGTCCATGATGCTGGTGGTTCCCCAGTATCTGATAAATCAAACCCAGGGTTAGTTAAAAGATTTGTACATGGACAGCAGGCTTCTCCGGTAGGACCAGTAGCTCCAGTAGCCCCCGTAGCGCCGGTAGGACCAGTAGCGCCAGTAGCACCAGAAGGACCGGTGGCGCCAGTAGCACCAGAAGGACCGGTGGCGCCAGTAGCACCAGAAGGGCCAGTAGGACCTGTGGCGCCAGTAGCACCAGAAGGGCCAGTAGGACCTGTGGCGCCAGTAGCACCAGAAGGGCCAGTAGGACCTGTGGCGCCAGTAGCACCAGAAGGGCCAGTAGGACCTGTGGCGCCAGTAGCACCAGGGGGGCCAGTAGGACCAGTAGCACCTCGTCTACCTGGTTTTCCTGCTGGTCCACGCCTTCCAGGAACACCAACTGTCTTTATACAACAACAAACATCTAACCATTCTCCACAACGACAACATCGCCTATTGCTCATTTGAACTCACTCCTAAAAAAAAATGTAATCAACACATCATATTAAATGAGGAGAATTATGTAAGGGCCGTTGCGGAAATGAAAAAAATTTAAATTTATACAAGGGAAAAACGATAAAATGGGGGATAAAAAGGGGACCTTTTTTCCTAAGTGGATCATCGTATGATAGAGACAAGCAAAACGAACGTGAATATTTTGTCCAGAAGGAAGAACCTGCCGGCGCTGATCATTGAGCATTTTAAGTGCCTTGATTGGTGTTCGCTTTTTTTATTGGGAGACGCGCTTTTCCCTTATCAATGGCGTATCTGGATACGGAACAAAGGTGATGAGGAATTTGGCCATAAGAGAGGGACATTCTGAGCTGGATAGCAGTTGGTCTGCGGCAGACGTATCAAGGACAGTTTTTCATTTTATGATGATGAACTGTACTTGGCATCCTCTCGGAGAGTAATCATCATTGCAAAATCTATTTAAGCGAATAGCGTAAGGTGGTGCTTATTCGGCAAGGAGAGTATGAACATGAAGATCAGAGATTCTTTATCCGTAGAATCATCGTTGAAACCCTTGCGTAACAAGGGTTTTTTGTTTTTAGGATAACGAATATTTGTTCTATTTCTTTTGATTGGGGACGAACTTTATCCGCCAGATTGTTCCTCAGTATTTTTAGGATCAAAACGATTAAAGTGTTCTGCAGTGTTAAATTCTAATTTGTTTGTAACATGACTATAAATATTTGAGGTTGTTTTAGCACTAGCATGTCCCGCTCTTTTTTGAATAGTATTCATGCTCTCATCACGAGTCGATATAAGGAGCGTGACCATTTTTGTATGGTTTAAATCATGGAATAGAATGTTTTTTAATGTTTGTTTTTTAGACCATTGAGCTACAATGGACAAAAAATTGTAAATGCGATCAAACGATTTCAGTTGATACATGGGCTAGTTGTAGATAGCATTTACGGGTCGGAAAATCGCTTTCGAAAAGCATTAAATAGGAACTTTTATGGTGAATACACATACATATGTACCCCACCTGTTTGGGATGGGGTATCTGCATCAATACATTCAATATTTGTCTGGTGTAATTTAAATAAATAAAGTTCGTTTATCTTAATATTTAATAATGGTTCTTCCTAAATGTTGACCATTTTTAATGGCTTCAATTTTTTCAGGTAGTGTATCGAGAGTAATCTCATTGACTAGGGTCGTTTGGGAGATATTCCATTCGTTTGCTATCTCGTTCCAAATGACTTTGCGTTTATTGATTGGTACATTTACAGAATCGATTCCTAGAAGGTTGATCCCTCTTAAAATAAAAGGTAACACAGTTGTTGTTAATTTAATTCCGCCTGCATTCCCGCACATGCTCATGCTTCCACCATAAGAAATTTGAGGAATGATCACAGAAGCCACATCTCCTCCTACAGTATCTAAGACGAAGTCAAATTTTTGCTTGTTTAATGGTTTTTTTAGCTCTCCTAACTCGTTTGCAAAAATGACATCAGTTGCTCCTAAAGATTTTGCTATATCAACTTGATTATCTTTACGCACTAAAGCAAAAATATTGTTGTACCCAATTTTAGATAATAATTGTATAGCAATGCTACCAACTCCACCAGTTGACCCCGTAACGAGTATATTAGGTTGATTTTTCGTACTCATACCATTTTCCTGTAAAGCCATAATAGAAAGAGCTGCGGTAAAGCCTGCTGTCCCAAAAATCATTGCTTCTTTTAAAGTCAAGTTATTTGGCAAAGGAACAATCCAATCTGCAGGTACTCTAGCATATTCAGAAAAACCTCCAGTATGGCTCATACCCATAGCGAAACCTGTTACAATAACTTGCTGACCCTCTACGAAACGATTGTCTGTTGTATGAACGATCGTTCCACTTAAATCGATTCCAGGAATCATTGGATAGTTACGAATCACACCTCCATTTTTTTGAACAGCCAGCATATCTTTATAATTGATTGAAGAATATGCTAGTTTAATCAATACTTCTCCTTCAGATAAATCATTAACACTTACATTTTGAAGATCATAACTAACTTGATCATTTTTTTCTGTAACTAGAATCGCTTTAAATGAATCCATTGTTTATCTTCCTCTCTGAAAATATATTACGACAAAACATTTCTGGTACAAAAGTATTTCAATTAAAAAACTACCATGATATTATAGGTAAAGTCAATGTGGGGGAGATAAAATGGAATTATCAGAGTGCATAAATTTTTTACTAAGTGTTAGTCAAAATAAAGTGTTTAAGTACTTTAGTAAGCTTTTAGAGGAATGTGATTTGACACCCGCTCAATATGGTGTGTTGAACTGTTTGTGGAGAGAGGGCCAGCTATCTCCTAAACAAATTGGAGAACTTGTGTATTTAGAAGCCTCAACAATTTCTGGAATTTTAGATAAAATGCAAAAAGCTGACTTAATTGAACGCACAATAGATCCAAACAATCGAAGAAATATTTTAGTAGAGGCTACTCAAAAATCTTTAGTCATTAGAGATCAAGTTGAAGCAGCAACAATTGAGCTGAACAAGACAGCGCTTCAAAACTTGTCAAATGATGATAAGGTTGTACTAAAGAAAGCATTAAGTACAATTATAAATAATTTTCAATGATGTATTTTTATAAATAAGTTTCATAACTATCACAAGGCTCTTTTACAGGAGCTTTTTTTTTCGGTGCTTTGTACATCGCTGGATGTGATAATAAATATAAGATATAGGTGTTTTATGGAAATTAGGTAAGGGATGGACAAAATTCTTTCTTCAGTGGAGAATATTCAATGTTGATGGCAGCTATTCAGAATGGTTGGCTTGATGCAAATGTTGTAATTGAAGAATCATTAATGTCGTTCAAACGCGCTGGATGCGATGGTATTTTGACTTATTTTGCTTTAGATATGGCTCGGCGACTGAGAGATGGAGAATCTCAAAACATATAGGCAAAATGAAAACAGACCATGCAGGGTCTGTTTTTTTATGAGGACGATTTGAGGACCTTCAGAAAAAGTATCGATGGAAGAAAATCCTTTTTCATACCGATCACACATCTTTTAATAATATCAGCATATCCAGTTTAAGAGGATTCTTACAAAATATTTAGAATTTTTTGCGAGAATCCTCCTAAATGTAATACGGACTTTAAATATTTTCATTTATAATTCTCTATTTGTCTATACTTTTCATATCGCTGTTGTATAAGCTCTTCCGAGGATAATGGTCTCAATTTTTTTAGAGATGATTCGATCACAGATTCAATCATTTTTGCCTGTGATTTTATATCATTTTGTGCTCCACCTTTAATTTCAGCAATGATTTCATCAATAATTCCTAAATGTTTTAAATCTTTTGCTGAAATTTTCATATGTTCAGCAGCTTCTGGAGCATACTTAGCATCCTTCCATAGGATAGATGCTGCTCCTTCTGGCGAAATTACCGAGTACCATGAATACTCTAACATATGGATATGGTTACCGACACTAATGCCAAGAGCTCCACCACTTGATGCCTCTCCAATTACAATACAAACAATTGGGACCTTAAGCGTAGCCATTTCCAAAAGATTTCGAGCTATCGCTTCAGAAATTCCACGTTCTTCAGATCCTTTCCCTGGATAGGCGCCTATTGTATCAATAAATGTAATAATAGGGCGATTAAATTTATCAGCTTGTTTCATAAGTCTTAACGCTTTTCTATATCCTTCTGGATGTGACATTCCAAAATTTCTTTCTATATTTTCCTTTGTACTTCTACCTCTTTGATGACCAATAACCGTAACGGGCATCTCTTTAAATTTTGCAATACCACCTATCATTGCTTTATCATCACCATATAATCGATCACCATGAAGTTCGAAAAAGTTTGTAAACAATAAAGGTATATAATCCAATGTCGTGGGCCGGTTACGTAGCCTTGCAATTTGAACTCGTTGAAAAGGTGTAAGATTAGAATAAATTTCATCTTGCATTTTATTTAAACGTTTTTCTAATAAATGAATTTCTGACGATAAATCTACATTATTTTCTTTCATCATTTTCTTTAATTCATCAAATTTCTCTTTTAGTTCAATGATAGGACGTTCAAAATCCAAACTCATTTTATCCTCCAAAGGTTATGATTTACCTCACTCTAATCAAAAGACTTAGAAATAGAATCAATAAATAATTCAAAACCATCCACAACTATTTTTTGTTCTGATTCTGATAAATTATTGAGGATACGTTGATAAAATGTAAGGGATTGTTCTCTTAAGCGATTAACAGTAATGTGACCTTTTTCTGTGAGGTGCAGAAAAAGTTCTCTTCTATTTTTTTCATTTACTTCACGATAAACAAGCCCCGTTTTTACTAACTTATCTACCAATCTACTTACAGTTGAAGTATCTAATCTAAGTTTATTGGATAGTTGCCAAACAGTTAATCTTTCCACCTCTAGTTCCTCTAACGCCATCATTTGAGAAGTTGGTAGAGGTTTTTCAAATGGTCCATTTGGCAAATTTTGAGATTCAAAAACTCCAGTTATAATAATCATTTTCTTAATATCTGTTCTTAGTTTTAAGGCATCTTCTCTTTTCAAAAAGGTTACCCTCCTACAATTCATGTATCATACATCAATTGTATTATACATGAATATGTTTTTTTCACAAGTTTAACGTAAGCCAATATTAAAATAAGGATGAGATATTTCTACTTGTTAAAATGGTATAAACCGATTTATTTTAATAATATAAATGAGGAGCAGCTTGCCGAGGTCTTTCAGTATTTAGAGCAGAAACAGCGTTTCGCTTATGCTGAAGCATGCTAGATAGTATATGCAGATGAGTATGGGAAACAAGGTCGATTTGAAGAAGCTACGGTTGCTGATCAAAAGGTATTAGAAACACAATTCAAAACTCAGAGAGGGATTGTTTGTATGACTTTAAAGGAGGGTTTTACGTTGATTGCTCTTACAGTGATTGCAGCTGATTGAAACACAACATCTCAAAACGTATAGGCAAAATTAAAACAGAACATGAAGGGTCTGTTTTTTTATGGGGACGAACCCTTTCAGTTTTCTTCAGAAATGCACATTTTTTATCAGAAAGCCTCATCATAGAACTTTATTAAATCAGTCTTTTTCAGGGGGAAATCAGTTACTTCGGATGATTATTCACCTTGACAAGGGAGAGTTGCTGGTTCGAGTCCAGTCGGAATCATCGTTGAAACCCTTGTTAAGCAAGGGTTTTTTGTTTTTTAAACATTAAAAAACAACTCTTCAAAAGACATTAAAACATAAAAACCCTGTCCTTTATAGGATAGAGGTTTTTTTATGTTTTAAATGGTGTAACTCTACTTGTAGTCAAAATTTAATGCTTTGGATTTGTAAATAATAGTTTCACCAAAAATCTACTAAAACGAGTCCTGTTATTCTGTCAATGATCATTTGAACTTTTATTGATAATGAATTTTCTGATGTAGCCAAGCAGAAATACGATCCATAAAACTGTAGTTGATTGAATTTTATCATCCTTATCTGGTTGTTAAATGTGTCGAATTTGTGAAATTAACAATTTCCACAAACTAAAATATGTGGAAGGTCTGTCTATAGTAGGTAACATAATACTCATTGTTATGGCGAGTATCTAGTCTCGTAAAAGTGACAAGAATAATCATTTTGCTTGATAGAAGGAGGTTTCAGGATTATTGCCATAACTGATGTTACATAAGGTAGTAAAGTTAGAGAACCAAAAGATGCTCTGCGTTACTACTATACACATGCCTTAGAAATCGAAAATTCTAAGGAAGAGCTTCTCATCTAAATGGACTTTACAGATAAGCTCTAAAAAATTACACGGAGGTAATAAGAAATGAGAATTAACCACAATATCGCAGCACTTAACACTTTAAACCGTCTGTCTGCAAACAACGGTGCGAGCCAAAAGAACATGGAGAAGCTTTCTTCTGGTCTTAAAATCAACCGTGCAGGAGATGACGCAGCAGGTCTTGCAATCTCTGAGAAAATGCGTGGCCAAATCCGCGGATTAGAAATGGCATCTAAAAACGCACAGGACGGTATCTCTCTTATCCAAACAGCTGAGGGTGCATTGACTGAAACTCACTCAATCCTTCAACGTGTTCGTGAACTAGTCGTTCAAGCTGGAAATACTGGTACACAGGATAAAGAGTCTGATCTTCAATCTATTCAAGATGAGATTAAAGCTCTACAAGAAGAAGTAGACGGTATCTCAAACCGTACAGAGTTTAACGGTAAGAAATTATTAGATGGTACGTTTAAAGCTGGAACGCCGGGAACTCCAGCAATTCCGGGAGATCCAGATGATCCAGATGATGCAGGTACACCTGCAGTCCCAGCAACTGGTAATGATTTGGTGTTCCAAATTGGTGCTAACGCAACTCAACAAATTTCAGTTCATATTGAAAAAATGAGCACAGATGCATTAGGAGTTAAAGACGCTGATGGAATTGTTGCAAATCAATCTTTGAAAGACATCGATGTTAGAAAATTTGCTGATAATGCAGCTGATGCTACTGATGTTGGTTTTGATACTCAACTAAGTATTGTTGATGCAGCTATTAACCAAGTATCTGCTCAACGTGGAAAACTTGGTGCAGTACAAAACCGTCTAGAGCACACTATTAACAACTTGGGGGCATCTGCTGAAAACTTAACTGCTGCTGAGTCTCGTATTCGCGATGTCGACATGGCAAAAGAAATGAGTGAGTTCACTAAGAACAACATTCTTTCTCAAGCTTCTCAAGCTATGCTTGCACAAGCGAATCAACAGCCACAAAACGTACTTCAACTATTACGTTAATATACCCAAAGTCCCTTTCTAAAGGGGCTTTTTTGTTTGTCTATATTCGGTTCAATGTTTCATTTTATTGATCGTTCTAAAAGACGTTTCAACGCCAATGAATATTACTATCCAACTGACCAAATCTACCCAAAGATTTGACATGTTAATCATGCCGAACTTACTTAATTCCGATTGAATTACAAATGAGATTAAAGCAGTTATAAACATAGACAGAAACAATTTGTTTTTCTCAATTAAACGACTTCCTTTCAAAAATTAAAGAAATTTTCCTTTGTAGGAAGGGGATTTTTTTGTTTGTTGATAAGTAACATCGAACAAGTAAACTTTCTAACATATTAATAAATATCTATAGCATTTGGATTAATAAAAAACTTACATTTTCTTAATGATAAGAAAAAGAAAACAGTAAAAGAGAGGCTTTTGTATTTTTAAAATAAAAGAAAACATTAGGGAAATTAAAAACCACACTGCATTTTTCAGTGTGGTCAATTTAAGATACGACAGGTGCGCCATTATTTAATAAAATATTTTCATAGTGTGTCTAAGAACATGAAACCGTATTTTGGTAATCCTGCTTCCTCTATCGATGAGTTCATTATCCTGTTTTTCATAGCTGCATAAATTACCTCTATGGACAAGTCATCAATTTTTCTTTTTTTTGTAGTCTTTTATTAAGCTTGAAACAGTTAAACCCATTACACCGAAAGCTACTACATAAAATAAAATATTTGTTACAGGCGTATCAATTTTCCCTAAAATCAATACAATAGCGATAATAGCGATGGGTAAAGTAATTAACAAACTTTTGGATGCCTTATTTTCCTGTGTCATTAACCAAGCACCTCCTTGTTGTTTCATCATTTAGATGTGTTTTAGTTCATTTTAAAAAACGAACAACATGATGGTTTTAGCAACCCACCATGACGCATTTTCACTTCCAGTCACTTTAAGAGCGCCTAAATAAATGCCATGTTCAAGCGCGCCTAAATAAATGCCATGTTCAAGCGCGCCTGTATAGTGTTCCAGAGTGACTAGAATAGTTTCTAATCCTGTAACACCACCTATCATTACTTTCAGTTTTGTTGGTAATTGGTCATAAGCTTCTTTGATTGCTTTTATAGCCCATGTGAACTTACCGTGTGTAATAGCTTCTCCATTTGTTTTTGGCTGAGCTTCTTTAATTGCTTTTTTGAACTTTTCTGTTTCTTCTTCATTTTAATTCCAATACTGTGCTGTCTCATCTATTGTAGCCTCTTTTGCTAGATCAAAATAAGGTTTTATAGATGAATATGAATAGGACTGTTCTTTTTCGAAAGCATTAGTTGCATTTGCTTCTGCAAAAGGTGTGAATATAAAAACAGAAATTCCTGCAACCGTGGATAATATTAAACCTTTTGAAGAACTTAGTTTTTCATAATAAACTCCTGTTTTGAATATATTTTAGAAATTAGGCTTATTTAGTAATGCAATATTTTATTTTAGCTGTTAGAAATATTCCACCTACTCCAATGAATGTTATCATTTGTAAATAAATGAAGTAAATAGGTTGTTTGTTATAGGGTTTGAACGGTACAAAAAACATGCATATTCATTATGAAAAAACATGACTAACAAAGAATTTAAATAAAAAGATAACATTTTTTGTTCTTAATACAGGAGAGGATAAAAAGCTTTAGTAGCAACCGATAGAAGTGAAATTAGAGGGCGTCACTGGTTATGACAAAATTCTATATCACTACCTTGATAGGGTAGAGCTAGACAGTTCGAGCCAGTTGCAACGAAGAGGTGTTTGTTTTTCTCAACATGAACGATTGTTCGCCGCCATCTGAAATAGGGACCATCGGAATCCTCCTTTTTAAAAATTAAAGAAGCAAGAAGTAAAATTAGACTAATCTATTTCCTTATCCATCACTTTCTTATATTTTTCAAATTCAGAATCTTTCATTTCCCCATTCATTTGTAATAGGAAGTTCCCTTTTGAATATGTGTGAGAGAAAAACATAGATCCAGCATTGCCCAACTCATCATAATAAGATTTTGCTTGCTTAAGATCAGTTTCATTTCCAAATTTAAAAATCCTTCCACCAGCATTTTCACCTAAAGAAGGAATGAGAATCCTTTTTCCTTCTTCTCTTATATTTCCAAACTCTTTTTGTTCAAGATCAGTTGGTTTTTCTGCTTCAAGCCCAGCACTTTTGAAAGCTTCAATCACGTTGTCTGTGGTAAGCTGTTTTTTAGTAGATGCTGCACTGCTACAAGCTGTTAACAATAATAAACATGTAAAAAATAATACAAAACATTTTTTCATAGTAGATCCTCCTGATTGATAGATGCATAAGGATATTACACTAAGTAATTCCTATTTACTATCCTTTCGACAAAAGTAGACAAATATGAAAAACAAAGGAAGGGTAAAATGATGATAACGTTCAGGTAAATATATATTTGATAAAATATTTAGAGGGGGAAAGGTATGAAGTCATTTTTACTAATTGGACAATCTAATATGGCGGGTCGAGGCTTTAAGCATGAAGTGCCGCCAATTTATAATGAAAGAATCATGATGCTGCGAAATGGAAGATGGCAAATGATGACTGAACCTATTCATTTTGATAGGCCGGTCGCTGGTGTAGGACTGGCGGCTTCCTTCGCGGAGACTTGGTGTAAGGATCATGAGGGAGAAAAAATTGGTCTTATTCCATGTGCCGAAGGCGGCAGTTCCATTGATGAGTGGTCACGAGATGGGGCATTATTTCGTCATGCAATAAATGAAGCTAAATTTGCAAAGGAAGATAGCGAATTGGCCGGGATATTATGGCATCAAGGAGAAAGTGACAGCCAAGATGGGAAATACAAAGAATACGATGAAAAAATACGAAGATTATTTCATGAACTAAGAACTGAATTATCTGTCCCTAACATTCCGCTTTTGATAGGAGGTTTGGGCGATTACTTGGGAAAGGTGGGATTTGGCGCAGGGTGTGTGGAATATCAACGTATTAATGAGGAACTACAAAAATATGCACATCATCATGAAAATTGTTATTATGTTACTGCGAAAGGTCTTATACCTAACCCGGATGGAATTCACATCAATGCGATGTCCCAGAGAATATTTGGGATAAGATACTATGAAGCATGTCGAAAAAAAGAACATATACATGAACCATTACCGAATGAACATGAGTTAGTGAATGAATGTCATCATAGAATGAATACCTCAGCGGAGAAAACATATATAGCACTAGAAAAATTCACGTTGGGCAAGATGACTTACGAAGAGTTGCTGCAGGCTTTATTGTAAGCAAAGCTCATGGTAGACTTTGAATAGACAGAAACATGACATATCTCTTGAAAGGATGATTGTGGTGGTGAAAACAGATAAAGTCTCCTCCTGAATACAGTAAATCAAATTCAGGAGGAGATAAAAAATGTTTCAACAAATAGACGAAAATTACCCGCGAAAAGAGCACTTTCATCATTATATGACGTTAACCCGATGCTCATATAGCTTGGTGGTCAATCTAGACATCACGAAATTGCATGCAATATTAAAAGAAAAAAAGCTAAAAGTATATCCTGTGCAAATTTATTTGTTAGCAAGAGCTGTGCAAAAAATTCCTGAGTTTCGGATGGATCAAGTGAACGATGAGCTTGGTTACTGGGAGATTCTCCATCCTAGTTATACAACTCTAAATAAAGAAACAAAGACGTTTTCAAGTATTTGGACGACTTATGATGAAAACTTTGCTCAGTTTTATAAAAGCTGTGTAGCCGACATTGAAACATATAGCAAAAGCAGCAGCCTATTTCCGAAACCTCATATGCCAGAAAACATGTTCAATATTTCAAGTCTACCGTGGATTGATTTTACTTCTTTTAACCTTACTGTATCTACAGATGAAGCTTATTTACTGCCAATATTTACGATAGGCAAATTTAAAGTGGAAGAAGGGAAAATCATTTTGCCCGTTGCGATTCAAGTACATCATGCTGTTTGTGATGGCTATCACGTCGGTCAATATGTGGAATATTTGAGGTGGCTTATTGAACATTGTGAAGAGTGGTTAAATGATTCATTGCAAATTACCTGAAGACAAAAGGTGTTCTCATGGAAATCTAGAAGATGAAGGCAGACTGAAATGAGTCTGCCTTTTTGTTTTGTGATGATCATGAATTGTGTCAAAGGTTTATTGATGTAACAATCGTTCTTTTTGCGGTTTCTTTTCGGTGCTTTGTAAATTACTGTATGTGATAATGAATGTCATATAAGGGATTTTGGTGGAAGGGGAATAAGGGATGGAGAAAGTTCTTTCTTCACATGTAGGTGTGAAAATAAATGAATGGTATAAAATGATTCGGCAATTCAGCGTTCCAGATGCAGAGATTTTGAAAGCTGAGGTAGAACAAGAAATTGAACGGATGGAAGAAGATCAAGATTTACTCATTTATTATCAATTGATGTGCTTTCGTCATCAGCTTATGCTTGATTATATCAAGCCTTCAGAAAAAAGATCACCTTCTGTTTCTGATTTGGTTGATAAAATTGAGAATTCTAATCATCAACTTTCCGGTATGTTGCAATATTACAATGCCTTTTTTAGAGGAATGCATGAATTTAGTAAGAAAGAATACATACAGGCCATTCAATATTACAAGATCGCTGAGAGGCAGCTCGCACTGGTTGTCGATGATATTGAGCAAGCGGAGTTTCACTTCAAGGTGGCTGAAGCTTACTATATTATGAAGCAAACGCATGTGTCTATGCATCACATCATAAAGGCTCTAGATATTTATAAAGAACATGAACAGTATAGAGTTCGTCAAATTCAAAGTCTAATTGTCATAGCAGGAAATTATGATGATTTCATGAGATATGAAAAGTCGTTGCAACATTTAAAGACTGCTTATTCAATTGCTGTGGGCGCAAACGATCAACGTTTAGTAGCAAAAACATTATTAAATATTGGTAATACATATGATAGGCAATCAAAGTATACAGAGGCAATAAAGCATTATAAAGAAGTGTTAGATGTCATTTCTTCGGAAAAAAGTGACATAAAGCCAATCACTCTATTTAGTTTGTGTTGGTCGCTGTACAAGTCTAATCAAACTGATGAAGCGGATCTGCTCGTTGAAGATGGACTTATATATTCCTCAAAGGTAAATGATTCGCTAAGTGTCTTGTTATTTAAAGCATTAAAAGCTATTTATATGGATACTGATGAACAAGCTTTGAAAGAAGTGTTTGATATTTTTGAAGAAAAGAAACTACATGTCTATGTGGAAGCATTTGCTCAAAGTGACGGGTTATTTTATGAAAAAAAAGGGGACTTTGAAAAAGCTGCCGAATATTATAGAAAGGCTCTTAAGGCTCAAAATGATATTCAAAAAGGAGAGTGTCTGTATGATTATTAAAAAATTACTAATCATTTTATCCATTGTATTGTTAAGTGTTTCAACAGCAGAAACTTTAAAAATCATTGAAACAAAATCAATTCGGAATACAACAATGGAGGAACAAAAATCAAATCGAAACACGACTATGATTGATCGAAATACAACCTCTGAAAACGTATAGACAAGATTAAAACAGACTTTAAGAGTCTGTTTTTTTATGAAGTAGAATGAGCAAATGAACAGTTGGTCAATGTTATACTTATCTCAATAGATACGAGGAGGCACCCACTTTGAAATCATTCTGGGAGAAAGAGGAAGAGAGTCCTTTTACGTTAAAAAAGATAGATGAGGAACAAATTCATGAAGCAGAGGGCACACTTGGAGTCATTTTACCTGATACATACAAAAAGCTCATTTTAGAATGGAATGGCGGGTTTACAGTTTGTAATGCTTTTCCAACCGAACAGCCGAATTCATGGGCTGAGGATCATGTTCAATTTGACCATTTAAGAGGAATCGCCAAAGATGATGGCAACATGAATAGTCTTCGGTTAAGTAATGAATTGGATCTGCCTGAGGGACTTGTGATCATCAGCGGAGAAGAAGATACATGGATCGCCATGGATTATCGAGAAACGAAGGAACATCCTTCTATTCACTATTTTGATTTAGAGCTGGAAGTAGATTTTAAGCTGGCAGAAACTTTCGATGATTTTATTGAGAAGTTATATACAGCTGAAGATGCGATGGTCGAAGTAGTAGAGATTAAGGAGGAAGATTCTGATTTATATGTCAGTAAAGAAGAGCTTGAACACATATTTGAGAGGCAGGACCTTCGTCAGCAGAATCTATTCAAAATGGCACATTATCCGATGGAAGAAACAGAAGAGATCGAATGGTTTTTCAATCGTATGAAACTATGCATCCAACAGATAAACGATCAACATGTTTTGTATGAAGCAGCAACAACGATTCACTCCATGCTTCTATTAAACCCAGATATGCCAAGAAATAACCGTATCAATCAAGAGCTGCAAGAAATGGCTGAATTTCTAGAAAAGAGTGGAGATCCTAATACCGCTTTTTTGGGAGAAGACATTCATCCAGTGGAAAAACGATAGTGAAAGAAGAAAAGCCCCTGAAAAGGGCTTTTAAAATGTAGTTTATGACCTCTTTTTATGTAAAATTTTCATGATGAATAATGCTAAATATGAAGCAATGAATGAGCCAAAAGTGTAAACAACTGCCCAGCCTAAGAAGGAGACATTAAAAAGTGTAAATGTCAGGATGAGTAAAATGATAAAGCTCACAACTGGCATGAAATAAACCTTTTGTACAATCAATGTGACGATAAAAGAAGCGATGATCATACTGACTGGAAGCAAGCCGAATGCGAATTCTAAATGAGTCATATCAATTCTCCTTTTAGAATCACTTATTAAATATTTTGAGAATATCATTTCTATTTTGTTCTAACATCAAAAAATCATATTCAGATACATGATTCTTATCCAGAATTTTGTCGAGACCTTTTATCTTTAAAGAATTCAATCTTTTTCCCTTTTGGTATGAATAAGAAGTAATTTCATATTCTCCAGTCTTATTTTGGTTTAATAAGTAGATATGATCAGAATTAAAATAGACGAATTTAACATTGAGTCCTTCCTCATGCTCTAAGGAATAGGATCCTTCTGGTTTCATCGTTTTTGTGTTAAATGTATAAATCTTAGAATTTGCAGTTAAGTGATATAAAATATCGTCTTTTATATAGAAGTGCTTTTCATTTGGTGGAATTAGTTGATCTTCACTTTTATAGCTGCCAAGTAAATATGCTCCTCTTAATTTTTTCTTTTCTATATCAAATACTGCTACTTTAAAAGACACATCCTTAGAATCTTCAGGAGTGTGATAGAGGATAAAATAAGCTAATTTGTCCTTAATGATCATATTTGAATAAACTTCCCAGTCTTCATTAATGAGTTTAATATGACCACCATTTTGAAGAGTCGGTTTGTCCTCTAAATTCAATTCATGAAAAGTAGATCGATCAGTATCCATATCTTGATTGATCACGTAAATTTTATCTTCGTCGTTTCCTGTACTAACAAAGTATCCATTTAAAATCTGCTCGTGAAAGTTTTGACTGTTGCCCCATCTAATTAAACTTTTATAGTCCTTCTCTCCAAAACCTTGGTTGTTTAATGTATAAAATATTTCTTTGTTCTTTAAATATCCATTAGCTTGTCCATAACCAGTATGTACTTTATTTTTGAACTTAAAATGAGCAGTTTTTTTTCCAAGAATATTTATTTCTGAAGGGTTTTCTTTCAGTAACATCTGTTCACCTTGAGCAATAGAACCTAATTCAATTGCATCACCTTCTGAAGTAGTTAATTCACCTTTTTTATTCATATATATTGTGTAGCTCCCTTCACGCTGATAATCAATTGATGCTGAAAGGTAGATGGTAGCTAATTTGTCATTTAGAAATGAAGGTTTGAACTCATTTTCTGAAACGTGTGTAGCATGTTCTTTTAAGAATAAATTTTTTAGTAGATAATAGGAAGAAAACAAAACAAAACCAATGATGATGCTAATAACTAATTTTTTCTTGGGTCTCATTTTCAAAACAACCTTCCTCATTAGGGCTTGTATAATAAAAAGAACATTCTTAGAAAAATTCACTTCACTTAGAGAGTATTAAACCTCTCTAAAGGGAGCTTACTTTATTTAACTTTGGAAAGCTAATCAGAACGTATCCAAAAAAGCCCTAAAAAGGGCTTTTTAAGCTGCTCAATCTAATTCATGAAAAAACTGTTTGAGTTGATCAATGAAAACTGATTTGGATTTTCCTTTTTTATAAATGAACTCGATATTGATGTTGAAATGGATGGATGGATCGATTGAAATTTGTTTTAATGTTCCTTGTTCTAACTCATTTCTCACACAATGATGAGGAAGAAACGATAGTCCCATTCCTTGCAGCACTAAGTTCTTTGCGGTTTCCATATGATCAACCTCAATGGAAATGTTCGGTGTGATGCTGTTTTTTTGAAATAATCTGTGAAGCATCAGCCAATCAAATGACCCATAGTCAAAGAAAATAAAAGGCTGTTCTTCTAGTTCCTTCATATTAATGTTGTCAAGGCTAGCGAGCGGGTGATGAGTTGGGATGAACAGCCCGATTGGATCACTGAAAATAGGGATTGATTCAATTTGAGGATGTGTTTCAGTCCTGACAATCCCAAAGTCCACTTGGTTGTTAATCACTTTTTGGACAACATCCTTTGAATGTCCTGTTACAATTTTCACTTTCAGGTTTTCGTATTTTTCTTTTAGTGCGGGCAGTATGTTAGGCAATAGATTATTGGAAATAGAGGATGCGCATCCAATCGTCAATTCATAAGGAATCATCGTTTGTTTGAGACTATGCTTTGCTTCTTGATAAGAATGGAGGATCTTTTTGGCATGCGGGTAAAACTGTTCACCTTTTTCCGTCAGAGATAGTTTATTTCTCTGTCTATCAAATAATTTCAGGTCTAATTCTTTTTCTAACGATTGAATACGTGCCGAAACAGAAGGCTGGGTTAAATACAGTGCTTCCGCAGCTTTATTGATACTGCCTAGCTGGCATACGTAAATAAACGCTTCTATATTCTCAATATTCATTTTATCCCCTTAAATTACGTACTTTTAATGTTTAGCTTTTCAAGCTCATATACTAATTTTACAGCTTCTTTCGCCAAAATGACAGTAGGGTCAATCACTTTCACCTCTTTAGTTGACCTTAAGACTAAGGGGATTTCTGTACAACCGGCAATGATGGCTTCTGCGCCTTGATTGATTAAAATCTCTGCAGCTAACGCCAATTCGCTTTCGCCTTCACTTAATTTTCCTGCTTTCACCGTATATATCCCATTCATCACGTTTTTCTGAAGATTTTCACTAGGAGTCATGACGTCAATCTTGTGATGAGCACAAGCCCTTTGATAGAGCTGGGTTTTTAATGTGCCATCAGTACATAGTAAGCCCACAGATGTATAGTGATGTTTGTTTAGATAATTTGCGGTTTCTAATGGCATATTCATGATAGGGATATGAGTGGAATGTCGTACGTTTTCTAAAAAGAAGTGAGCGGTATTGCATGCAATGAGAATAAAGTCCGCTCCTGCACGTTCTAATCTCTTAGCTGATGCAATCATATCATCTGTAGGATCTTCGCCTCTCCCAAATATGGCATTGGTTCTATCAGGGATTTGCGGATAATTATCAGCAATCACATGGATATGATCCTGATCTTTTATCGCTGGAGTATGAGAAATGATTTTTTTCATCAGATCAATCGTTGCTAAAGGACCCATCCCGCCCATAATTCCGATCGTTGTAGACATATACGCCACCACATTTCTTTTTTTTCTATTATAAAAAAAGAAAGCATGGTGAGCGTTATAGAAAAGTTCTATATGTATATAGAAGGTTGATCAAAAGCGTCTTTTAATGGCGCTTAGCGGCCCACTCCGATTGGACAATCGCATATTGATATTCATCGACCCAATGTCCCTTCGACATATAATTTTGCAGCAAATGTCCTTCGCGTCTCATTTCTAAACGTTCCAGCACGCGAATAGATTTTTCATTTCGCACATCTGTAAAGGCAATGATTTTATGTTTGTTTAGTGTCATAAAAATATATTCGAAAATTGCACTTAGAGCTTCGTGAATATAGCCTATTCCTTGGTATTCAGGCGCGAGTGTAAAACCTATTTCAACGATTCTAGGCTCACTGTCAAGTGTATGAATGGCACAATCTCCTATCAGCTGATTGGATTCAGATAAGGCAATCGCATATTGAAACCAAGACCCCGGTTGATTAGGTTTTTGTGTCATTTGATGTTGAACAAATGATTCAGCTTCTTCGTACGTATAGTTTTCCCAAGATTGAAATTTTGCAATAGAGGGATTTGCTCGGTACTGATAAAACGGTTCGATATCTTGCCTATCAAATTGGCGGATAACCACTCGGTTTGTCTTTGTGAATATGTTGTTTGCATTCTTCATGTCTTAACCTCACTTTTTAGTTAGTTCTTGATTTGAAAAAGTCGATCAGCCATTCAGATAGCTGCTGCTGTGCTTTGCTGACAAATCGATCTGCATAATAAATTAATTCCAGGTGACGAACAGGTGCTGGCTCAGCAATAGGTATCGAAATAATATTTGGCCATGTGGCATGTTGTTGTAGCAATCCTCGCGGCTGAATGGTTGCACCGATGCCAGCTTCAACCAGCTGCAATAATGAAGATGCGGACCCAACGTCCATGACAGTGTCTAGTTCAACACCCTGTTCTTTACATACGTCATCTACTAAATCCCTACCTAGATATCCCTTCGGATACATGACCAAAGCATGCTGCGTCAGCTCTTCCAATGTCACTTCATTCTTTTGGGCTAGTTCACTTTCTGAATGAACAAATAATTCGTAGGGCTCACTTCCAAGAGGCATTTGAACGAGACGCTTATCCGCAGGCCCTCGCAGCCCGATGCCGAGATCCACTTTATGCGACAGAACTTCTTCACGAACGAAGATGGTTGAATATGCTTTCAGATTGGTTTCAGGATAAAGTGTTTTAAATTCTACAAAAAGCGGAACAAGCTGAAAGTCAAGATCGGAAGGGAGGACTGCAAGCCGAACGTTTCCCCGTTTTTCAGATAATAGTTCTTTCATCGCATTTTTTGCATCTCTTTCAGCTTGGAGCATTTTCATCCCATATTGATATAGCAGAGAACCCGCTTCGGTTGCGACGACTTTTTTGCCGATTCGATCAAAGAGCGGCATCCCAACTTCTGCTTCAAGCAGCCGAATCTGCTGGCTTAATGTAGGCTGTGATATCCCTAATTGCTCAGCAGCTTTTGTGAAATGTAAATGATCGAATACAGCCATGAAATATGTAATATGCCGAGTATCCATTTGTCATCCTTTCATTAATAATAGTTTTTTACTATCATCATAATACGAATTATTGTATTGATCAATGAATGCGGCGGATTTATACTCAAAGTAGCTTCAACAAGTAGAGAGAGGAAGAAGTGCATTGATGAAAAAAATATTTTATTTAGCCGCTTTATTTTTAGCTGCATTAAACTTGCGCCCAATCATTACGTCCGTGGCTTCTATGATGAGTATGATCCAATCAGAGCTTGGTGTGAACGCACTGACAGCCAGTCTTTTGACCACTTTGCCTGTCCTTTGTATGGGGGTGTTTGCACCCGTTGCGACGACACTCAGTCGGCGTTTTGGTTTAGAGAGAACGCTTTTTTTCTCGATTCTTCTCATCACGATCGCTACTGGACTACGTGGGACGAGTCAAACGGTTGCCGTCCTTCTTATCACTGCATTTGCAGGAGGAGTTGGGATTAGCTTTGCAGGTCCTTTGTTGTCTAGTTTTATCAAAAAGTATTTCCCGAAAAATCCGGGGATTGTGAGTGTTTATTCTATTTCGATGACGATTGGGGCAGCACTTGCTTCCGGCTTCACCATTCCGATTTACCTACGCAGTCACCACCTTCCGTTTGCATTGTCTTGCTGGGCTATTCTAGGGGTGATCGCGCTTATTCTATGGGTAGGTATTGCTCGCAAAAATGAGCAGAGTGATCATGTAACCTTGCCGCTAAAATTGCCGCTGCGAAACAAAAAAGCCATTCAATTCACCTTGTTTTTTGGCTTTATGTCCAGTATGTTTTATTCTTTGACGGCATGGATTTCACCGATTGCTCTTAGCTTCGGAAACAGTCCGCAATATGCTGCCATGCTGCTGACCATATTTACACTCATTCAGATTCCGGTGGCACTACTCGTTCCAGCGGTCGTTACTCGATTAGGAAAACCGAAATTATTTCTCATCTTATGCAGTCTGTCTGAGCTGATTGGTCTCATCTTTCTTCTCCTGCCAATGCCGATCTTGCCAGCTGTCATTTTCCTAGGTATGGGTGCAGGTGGATTATTTCCTTTAGCACTTATGCTGCCCATTATTGAGACGCGTACACCGGAGGAAGCTGGTACATGGTCCGCCATGTCGCAGATGGGCGGGTATATCATGGGAGGATTCGGTCCGTTTTTCATTGGCCTTGTTTTCGATCTAAGCGGACATTTTTATGCTTCTATTGTGGCAATGCTTGTCATCGTCATGCTGATGATTGGCGTTCAGTTATCCATGAATCTCGGTAAAAAGCGTGAAGTAGGATCCAATTAACGATAAATTGACCGACGTTTTAATATGAGTGCTCAATTGAAATTGCCATAGCCTATTATTCTTAAATAAATAAGCTATGGCGATTATTTTGCTCAATTTTAGAAGCTACACCTGAACCAATTATCGTGCAAGATGTTTTTCAACTTTACGGGTGGCCATTTCTGCGGCCTCCATGATCATTTCACCTAATGTTGGGTGAGGATGAATCGTCATTGCTAAATCTTCTACTGTAGCACCAATTTCAATAGAGAGAGAAAGTTCTGATATAAGAGTAGATGCTTCTGCACCTACGATTTGTGCTCCTAAAATAAGGCCAGATTCGGCATGAGCTACAATTTTCACAAATCCTTCTGGTTCTTTTAATGCCAGCGCTCGACCATTAATGGAGAACATTGTTTTTCCAATGACAGTCGGAATGGATTGTTGCTTGCAATCTGTTTCGCTCAATCCGACACTCGCCAATTCTGGGCTGGAAAACACAACAAGTGGGATCGCTTTATAATCTATAATAGAAGGTTTACCAGCGATTGCCTCTGCTGCAACCTTCGCTTCATAGGAAGCTTTATGAGCTAGAGCAGGACCTTTGGTGATATCACCAATCGTATATATGTGCGGGATGGATGTTCTGCATTGTTCATCAATTTCAATCAGTCCGTGAGGGGTAATGGGCAACCCGATAGAATCAAGACCTAATGAACCATCAGTATTCGGTTTTCTTCCGACAGTAATCAGTGCATATTCCGCTTTCACCGTGTAGCTTTCTTTCTGTCGCTCGTAATGAAGATCAATTCCGCTCATATGCTGCTCAGCATTTTTGACATTTGCTCCTGTAATCACGGTGATGTGATCTTCTTTCAGTTGCCGAATAACAGGCGAGACAAGTTCACTTTCAAAGCCAGGCAATATTTGATTGCCGCCTTCTAAAATGGTGACTTCTGCTCCAAATCTTGCAAACATCTGTCCTAGTTCAACCCCAATATAACCACCCCCAACTACGACAAGGCTTTTTGGAATGTTAGGAAGAGATAATGCTTCAGTGGAAGACAATATACGACCTCCGAAAGGGAGTGATCTCATTTCAATCGGACGGGAACCAGTTGCTAGTATTAGGTGTTTGAAATTGATTCGCTTTTCACCTTTTTCGGCATGTTGAATCACCGCTGTATGCTGATCGATCAAGCTTGCCTCTCCTTCCAGAATGGTAACTCCTGCTGACTTTAGCAAAAATTGAACGCCTCCAGCTTGTTTTTTCACAACAGCTTTTTTGAACGCTTGAGCTTCCTTGAAAGAGTAGCCTTCTTGAAAAACCCCCCATTGTGTGCGGAGTTTGAACCGCTCTGCTTCTGCTATTAGTGCTTTAGATGGGATACAGCCTACATGGGTACACACTCCACCTAATTGATCACGCTCTACAATCGCTGTTTTCATGCCGAGGTGTGTTGAACGTAATGCCGCCACGTAGCCTCCCGGACCTGATCCGATCACTAATGTATCTACTGTTTCTAAATGAATCATTTCTGCACCTCCATCTTTAAAATATGATAACCATAATATATTATATCCATCATATTTTGATGGAGTCAATCCCATCTAAGTGAGGAAAGATGGATTTTAGTCAATTTGACACTCAAAAATATGATGATTATAATATTTTGATAAACACACTTAGCAAGAGTTAAAGTGAAGGAGGGAGTAAGAAGATGCCTTATCCGAAAGGTCATAAGTCAAAAGTGAGAGAGCAAATCATTGCAAGTGCTGCACGAGCATTTCGAACAAATGGCGTTCGTAATATCAGTTTGCCATTCATTATGAAAGGGGCAGGTCTAACTCATGGAGGGTTTTACGCTCACTTTAAGAACAAGGATCAGTTGGTGAAAGAGGCTTTTCATTTTGCTATTACTGATACGATAAAGCTGCTGCAAAGTGTTGCAGACAAGAAAGCAGACCAGCCTCGAATTCAGACGATCATTGAATTCTATTTAAGTTCCGTTCACCGTGATCAGACGGAGGTCGGCTGTATACTGCCTGCGCTTGCAGGGGAGATTTCTCAATTATCGCAAGAGGTACGGAAAGTTTATACTGATGAACTGAAACGATTTATGGCGTTTATAGCTGATGCTGGAAACATAGATCTCTCTAAGAGTTACGCACTAGTAAGCAGCATGATTGGTACAATTGCTCTTGCACGAGCTGTCAATGATTCGCAGTTCAGTGATCAATTGTTATTGGCAGGCAGAACACAGGCAAAACACATTCTAGAGGCGACATAACATTTAAAAAACATAGGGGATGATGCGATGTTGATTAGAGAAGCAAGCATAGAAGATTATCCACAATTAAGACAAATCTATTTAGCATCCCGCCGTCAGAGCTTTCACTGGCTTAATACAGAAGAAATCAATCTGCAAGACTTTGATCAAGATACGCTGGAAGAACAAATTTTCTTAGCTGAAGACAACAACAAAATCCTCGGATTCATCTCGCTCTATGTACCAGATCGTTTTATTCATCTCTTGTTTGTGCATCCAAAAGCTGCTGGTCGAGGGGCTGGTGATCTGCTGCTCAAACATGCTATCAAAGTGCTCGGAACACCGGTCACCCTCAAATGTGTCTCTGACAATCACAAGGCTTTATCTTTTTATCAAAAAAGAGGTGTTGTAGAAGAAGGGGAGCCTGGGGAGAGATACTGGGTGTTTGTTTATGATGGAACGTAAAGAGTGTCTTCTTTTTTCGCAGCCGCTTTTATAGCTTTACTTTATTGAGCTATTGCTTTTTCGCTCGATTAAGAATAATTTCAGTATCATGAGCTACAGTTACTTTTTTGTACTTTTGCAAGATATGTTCCGAGAAAAATTTGCACAAAAAGAACTAGAGGTGAGTCATATGACAAGCTATGAGTCAAAAGATGTTTTAAAGCAAGCAATCATGAAATCGTACAATCAATACGATGAAGAATTCGATATGATCCCAGAAGAAATGAAAGATGATCAAATAGAGGATGTAAGCCGAACTCCTGCAGAAAATTTGGCCTATCAAGTTGGCTGGACTACCCTGCTACTTCAATGGGAGCAAGACGAAACTGAAGGAATGGTTGTCCATACGCCAGCAGAAGGTTATAAATGGAATCAGCTTGGCGCATTATATTCTCTTTTTAATGAGAAGTATGCTTGTCAATCACTTGTCGCATTAAGAGCTCAGCTCAAACAGAATGTTTTAACTATTTGTAATATGTTAGATCGTATGAGTGAAGAAGAAGTGTTTGAACCTCATCAACGAAAATGGGCGGATGACGCTACAGTAAAGGCTGTCTGGCCAGTTTATAAATTTATTCATGTGAATACCGTTGCCCCTTTTAAAAATTTCCGTACTCAAATTCGTAAATGGAAACGATTAAAACAAGTATGACGTGAAGGATATACTAGATGTAGACCTGAATGTATCATTAGAGAGTACAGGAGGAGAGGTCTTCTTTAAAGAAGCTTTTTTTGTTCTTTTGCGGTTTCTTTTCGGTGCCGGACGATTTATGAAATGATAATATATGTCATTATAGGGAAAATAGAGGAAGGGGTAAGGGCTGATGGAGAAAGTGCTTTCTTCTCACGTCGGTTTGAAAATCAATGAATGGTATTATCACATTCAACGATTTAACGTACCAGACGCCGAAGCATATAAAGAGGAAATCAAATCAATGCTTGATCATATGGAAGAAAATCAAGATTTATTATTGTATTTCTCACTTATGGAGTTCAGACATAAATTAATGCTTGATTACTTGAATCCTTTAGAAAATGGGAAAGAGCGGGCGAACTTTAGGGAACTCGCACTGAAGATCAAAAGGGATCAAGAGAAATTAACAGGATTGCTCGAGTATTATTTCAATTTTTTCTACGGCATGTATGAATTTGAAAACTATGAATACCTAAATGCGATTACCTTCTATAAGCGGGCAGAAAAAAAGCTGTCTCTTGTCAGCGACGATATTGAACGTGCCGAGTTCAATTACAAGATGGCAGAAATTTATTACCACATGAAACAAACCCACATGTCGATGCACCATATTGCACAGGCGATAGACTGTTACAGAGAAAAAGATACATACACAGTGAGAGAAATTCAATGTTCTTTTGTGATTGGATTAAACTATATCGATATGGGCTGCCCCGAAAAAGCGATACCCCATTTTCAACACGCACTAGAAAAAGCCGCCGACAACTCAACAAAACGATTAAAAGGATCAGCACTTTATAATTTAGGGTTGAGTTATTTTCATAACAAAGAATTAGCACAAGCGATTACTCATTTTAATGATTCAATACGAGCATTTAAAGAGCAGGGATACGAGCATTTAAATAGAATCTTAGATCCGCTCATTATGTTGTCAAAAGCCTACTTCAAAAAGAAAGAACAGGACTTAGGTACATTTGCATTAAATAACGGTATAGAACTATCTGAAAAGCTGAAAGACCATGTTCTATTATTGATATTCAAGTTTTTAAGATCTCTATACATTGACAACAATTTTGAGCAGTTGGAAAAAATAATGGAATTGTTAGAAGTAAAGTCAATGTATCCTGACCTCGAAGATTTAGCAAAAGATGCTGCAAAATATTATAATGAAATGGGAGATAAAGACAACGCGATGCATTTCTATGAAAAGATTCTTTATTTCCAAACTCAAGTAAAGCGGGGGGACTGTCAGTATGAAATTTAAAACGTTATCAGTGGTATTCGTGATGATTAGTGTCATAAGTGTTGTTGGTTATTTTACGTCTGAAGTGACAGCAAGTCATGATGAAGCTAGGAGAGGTCACACTGCAAGTATTGGTTATACTGCTTAAGTAAAAAGCCCTTTAAGGGCTTTTTACTATAAAACGGAATATACGCTATGAACAAAGAATATTTTCTCCATAGAAAACATACTGAGGAGGAAGTGAAATGACAATGTTAAAATCAACAGTATTTCGAAAGATTTTCATTATATTTTTTGCTTTAACCTTTATGATTAGTCTGTTCAATATGGCTGTGTTTCCAGGGACACCAGTGTCTTATTATGTTGGCCTGGTTTGTAAGATGTTGTTTATCAGCTTGTTAAATGGTCTGTTTTTCGGAACAATTATCTATTTGATTGTTACCCTTCTCTTTGCTAAATCTTCAAAGGAAAATCAATAAACCAGTGAGCGGCTAAAGACCGTTCTTTTTTATTTTTAAAAATGGGATATGCTATTTAAAGAGATGATGAGATGACTTAATTTATGATCTAAATCGCAATTCCAGTGAATATTTTTCCAACATAATTCAATTATTTTTAATAACCTGCTGTATTATATTTTAAAGGATGTTACCGTTGGATGTAAGGAATGATTGGCCAATCTTCCAATAAGAGTTGGAGGGAAATCATGAATTACAAAATTGAAATGTTAACGAATATGAAAATGGTGTATATGAGAAATATAGGACCATATGGCAGCAAAGAAAATGTAGAGATGATGAAGAGATTTAAAAAATGGATCAATCAACATCAATTAATTGATGAATTAAAGGAATTTGGTATATATGGTGTTCCTCAAGATGATCCTGGAAAAATTCCATCAGAAAAATGCAGATACGACCTCATGTTGATGACAAATAGAGATTTCTCAAAAGGTCAAATGGTTCAGACTGGACATTTCGAAGGGGGAAAGTATGCTGTGTTTACAGTGACACATACAACCGAAAAAGTGAATTTATTTTGGAGCCAATTGCCTCAAATGATCCAAAACAATCAATTGAACATGCGTCAGGCATCTATTATGGAAAGATATAGAGAAGAAGAAGGCGTGTGTGAATTCTTACTGCCTATCTTTTAAACACTTGAATGAAGTTCAATGGGAAAACAGATCTTTATGGTCTGTTTTCTTCATATAAATATTCTTAAATCACCTTACTTCAAATGCTATACTATGGCTAAACCATTCATGAAGGGTCATGATAGGAGGAGCATTGTGTGATATTCATCATAGGCATTATCATTGCTTTTATGATTGCTATTTTAGGTTTTACTGTTTTCGTAGATGTAGGGAATGGATTGGTAACGGCTCTTAGCATCATCGGAGGAATGGTCATTTTATTCATTGCCGGTAGATTACAAAGGCGAAAAGAACAGAATGATCCAAACATATTAATGGACAAAATGATGATGCTTTTTCACGAAGATGGGTTTCAAGCATCTACCTATTTCTTCTCAGAGCAAGTTGATAAGGGATTTGCGATTGATGATGAGTTAAAGAAAATGCGCTTTATTGAACATCAGCCTGATGGGTCAACTAGTAAAAATAGATTTGCAGTCACTGAGCTATCCTTGAAAGATTTGAAACAAGTTGTGATGTTAGAAGATGGGGTGCCGATTGCTTCAGCTGAGAGAGATGATAAAGAAGAGGTCTCAACGCTTGAATTAAGATTAATAATGAATGACCGAGAGTCATCAACGATCACGATCAACTTCTTGCAATTTGATGTGCCTGTTCATAAAAGCAATGCTCAATACTTAGCTGAACGGGAAAATTTGCAGGAGATTTATCATGATATTGATGCAATGATGAAATCTGCGGATGACATTGAATATCATCGCACATAGAGAAGAAATCACAGTTGATGTGGTTTCTTTTTTTATGTGCAACAAGACAAAGCAGGTTCAGTCATTGTAGCTGAATGTTTTTCTCAAAAATGAATAAAGATAGACTAGACACAAAAGCGAACATGGATATAGAAAGAACACTCATGTGATGAGGAGGAAAAATAAATGAAAAAGCTATGCAGGGAAGTCTGGATCGAAGTCAATCTTGATGCGATTAAAAGAAATATTGAAGCCATTCAAGCGCATATTCCAAGGAAAAGTAAGATCATGGCTGTTGTGAAGGCGAATGCTTATGGACATGGCTCAGTGGAGGTGGCTCGGCAAGCACTGGAAAGCGGTGCGACGGAGCTTGCAGTTGCTAGCTTGGAAGAAGGCATTGTGCTGCGAAGAGCAAAAATTGAAGCGCCGATTTTGGTTCTTGGGTTTACTCCGCTCGACTGCGTGAAAAGGGCTGCGGCTTGGAGAATTGATCTATCTGGCCTTCGTGAAGACTGGATTGTTGAAGCAAATGAGATCTTAGCAGAAGAAGAAAGTCAGCGCCGGCTTGGGATACATGTCAATGTCGATACAGGGATGGGGCGACTAGGTGTACGGACGAAGGAAGAGCTGTTAGGAGTAGTGGAAGCCCTTGAAAAGAGTGAAAACCTTAGCTGGGACGGAATTTTTACGCATTTTTCCACTGCGGATGAGCCTGACCCTGATTTCACGCTGCTGCAGCACAGTATTTTTATTGATTTTCTTCGCTTTTTGAAAAAACAAGGAATTAAGCTGCCGACCGTACATATGAACAATACAGCGGCTGCCATCGCGTTTCCTGAATTTAGCGCCGATATGATTCGGCTGGGCATCGGACTTTATGGAATGTATCCCTCGCAATACATTGAAAGCTTAGACGCTGTTCAGCTAGAGCCGGCTCTCAGTTTAAAAGCGAGAATTGCGTTCGTGAAGGAAATGGTAACAAAGCCAAGGACCGTCAGCTATGGGGCAACGTATGTAGCAAAGCCTGATGAAGTCATTGCCACCATACCAATCGGTTACGCAGATGGGTACTCACGTGCTTTATCAAATCGGGGATTTATGCTTTTCCGTGGAGAACGAATGCCGATTGCTGGCCGAGTCACAATGGATATGACGATGATCAGTTTAGGAGAAATGAAAGCAAAGCAAGGCGAGGAAGTCGTCATATACGGACGTCAGAAGGGCGGAGAAATTTCTGTCGATGAAATCGCTGAAATGCTCAATACAATCAACTACGAAGTCATCGCCACCCTAAGCCGCCGCGTCCCAAGATTTTATCGTCGAGGCGGGAAGATTATTAAAATATCGACGCCGGTGATGTATGTGTGAGTTCAATTTGTCTCTAAAAGCTCACCACAAATGAAAATCCGAATAGCCCCCTTTACATGGCAAGGGGGCTAACTTTCAAGACTTAAGCACGATACTCTTTATCTAAAATAAGAATTGGTTTAATCGTAGATCCATTTTTAGAATCTTCAAAGGCTTGTTCAATATCTTCTAATTCGTAGAATTTTGCTAGTTTCTCAACTGGGAATTGTCCATTTTTAAAGAACTTTACTAGTTTAGGAATAAATAGTTGTGGAACGGCATCCCCTTCTATCACACCTTTTAATGTGAGAGCATTGAGCATTAGATCATTTGTTACATTAAATGTTAAATCGCGCTTCCCTACTGCTACTGTTGCACAAGTCCCTTTGACACGCAGGCAATGAAGGGCTGCTAGAGTGACTTCTGGTACTCCAGTTGTTTCAAATGAGTAATGTGCCCCTTTGCTTTCTGTTATTTCCTTAATTTTTTCAACTGGATTCTCATGCTTACTGTTGATGATATGTGTTGCACCTAATTCTTTTGCTAACTCAAGGCGGCTATCATGAATATCAACGGCAATAATCGGATCACAGCCAGCGATTTTTGCTGCCATTAACCCACTTAACCCAACAGCGCCTGTACCGAAAACAACAAAGCTTGTTCCTGGTGCTGGAGCAAGTGAATTTAAGACAGTGCCGCTCCCGGTCATTAAGCCACAGCCAAATGGTCCTAAATAACGTAAATCTGTTTCTTTGTCTACTTTCACTACATTTTTTTCATCAACCGTTGCATATGTACCAAATGATGATTGACCAAAAAATTGTGATACATCTTCATGATCATGTGTATGAATAGGCGTTTCATTATGCTTATTACGACCAGAAAAATTCAGTGGAATCATGTTTTCACATCCACCAGCGTTCCCATCTAGACAATTATGACAATGACCACAATAAGCGAAACCTAGTACAACGTGGTCTCCTTCTTGAACGGTTGTGACATTAGAACCTGCTTTCACTACAATGCCAGAGCCTTCATGTCCTAATAAAGCAGGACGTGGGACAGGAAGCGTTCCATCTAATACTGTGGCATCAGTATGACAGACGCCAGATGCAACTATTTTGACAAGCACTTCATCTGCTTTTGGATCATCTAGTAATAATGTTTGTTTCTCGAAATCTTTTTCATTTGTTGTGACCATCGCTTGAATTTCCATATCATGTGCCCTCACTTTTTGTATAGTATGATATTCTAAAGAAGTTAGATCAAATGTCACAAAAAATTCATTTCTTTATGACTAAGTTGATTGTAGGACGAAAGATTTTTCGTTTCAATCAGCAAAAAAACTTTTTTGTATAGGTTTTCAACACACAGGAATTTATGTATCTCTAATCAACATTTTTTTAAAAGTGTCTAAAGGAGGGGCCGATGATCAAAAAAGAGGATCGCCGTGTTGAGCGAACAAAAGAAACACTTCGTCAAACATTCAAAGTACTAGTAAAAGAAAAAGGATATTCGCACGTAAAAGTGAAGGATATTGTGGAAAAGGCAAATTATAACCGGACGACGTTTTATGTGCATTATGAAAGTAAAGATGAATTAGCAGAAGATTTTATTCACCGAGAAATGGAAGATTTTGAATATGAATTTTGTAAGCCAACTCGTGAAAATCCACTGTTAGATTTAACTCGCATGAAACCAGAAGGCACCGATGTATTTCAATATATCGTCGAAAATCGTGACTATTATGATTTATTAGTGATGGAAGACCGCATCCCTCAAATACAAGAACAATTGCTTAAGAAAATACAATATATCTTCCAAAATAGAATGTCGTTTGTAAGTGATCAGTATGCAGAAATCAACGACAGTTATTTTATCCAATATCGTTCATATGGCATTTTTGGTTTTATCATTGAATGGATCAGAAATGACTACAATGCGTCTGCCTCTGAAATGGCACGCCGCATAATCAATTTATTATATAATCAATCCTCACTCATGATTCAGCTGAAAGGCGAAGAACCGATTATTAAAACGTAACGCTTAGAACTATCCTTTATAACACTACATATTTAGATGATTGAATGAGTGAATTTTGGTGTCAATCGATTTTTAAAGTGATTCATCTCAATTTCTTTAATTTGTAAACTTTGTGAAAAAAAGAACGATAAAAGGAGGGAATATAACGAGTTGGAGGAATAGGAAATGAAAAAAAGGTTTTTATTATTCATCACGGTACTTCTGTTAATGAGTACCCTTAGTCCATTCAAAGCAAATGCAGCAGAAAAACCAACTGGATGGACAAAAAGAGCTGATTTGCCAGAAGAACGTATTAATGCTGGTGTGGGGGTCGTTGATGGAAAGATTTATGTGTTTGGTGGAGCGAGTGAAAAAAATAAATTAAACAACCAAACATTTATGTATGACCCTAAGAAAGATGTGTGGGAAGAGAAAGCCAGTATGCCAAGATATAGAACAGGTGGAACATATGCTACTGTAGGTAAAAAAATATATTTAATAGGCGGGATTAACGAAGATACTAAAGTAGCTTATAACACGATTGATATATATGATACAGAACTTGATCAGTGGGCTGAAGAGCCAATTCAAATACCTAGAGACCCTGTGTTCTCGACTTATAGTAAGGGAACTTTGTACGCAGTTGCAGTAAAAGAAAATATATATATTGTATCTTCAAAAAACTCTTATAAGAATAATGTCTATCAGTATAATACAGACTCCGGTGAATGGAAGAGCTTGAACTCATCTGCTTTACCGTCTCGAAATGGGAGAGCTATATCTGCAATTGACGGCAAAATATATGTTGCCGGTGGAGAAAATTCGATCGGGCATAGTAGAGAAAGATCTTTGTTCCAGTATGATATTTCAGCAGATACATGGAGTAAATTAAAAGATAGTGACTTAACTTCATATGTATTTGAACCGGCTTACGAAACATATAATGGGAAATTCTTTGTTATTGGAGGACAGCGGACTGGTGATCGATCAAGTGAAATGCTGAATAAAGTTCAAATTTTCAATCCTAAAGATGGTCAATTTAAAAATTCAGCGTATGATTTACCAGAAGGTAGAGTATCAGCTGTCGCCGCAATTGTTGATGACCAATTATATGTCATTGGCGGACGTAACTACTCATATTATATGGGGAATTTTTCTGCAAAAAGTGATTACAAATCAGTCATTTCTATTCCGTTAAGCGACTTGCAAATAACTGAAGATGAAGAAAAGCCAGATGATGATACAGCAGAAGAGCCAAAAGATCAGGATGGGACAAAACCTGACGATGGCTTAACAGGAGAGCCAAAAGATCAGGATGGGACAAAACCTGACGATGGCACAACAGAAGAACCGAAAGATCAGGATGGAACAAAACCTGACGATGGCGCAACAGAAGAACCAAAGGATCAGGATGGAACAAAACCTGATGAAGAAGTAACAAAGGGTATACTTTCAATTACTATGATAAACGGACTGCAAAAAGATTATTTGCTTTCAATGAAAGAAATCAACGATTTTCTTAACTGGTATAAAGAGAGAAGTTTTGGAATTGGGATGAACTTCTATGAAATCAGTGATGAACACAATAAAGGCCCGTTCACAAGTAAGAAGGATTACGTGGTGTACCAAAATATTTTAATGTTTGATATCAAGCAATATTGATATTCATAAAACGATAATGCTACTGATCTATCATCAGTAGCTTTTGTTTTTTATAGAATTGTTCAAATTAGGATCAACGTCATGAAAAAACACGATATCTTTTAAAAAATCTGCTAAACATCCTATAACCACGTCCGATAATAAAATTGTCAGGGTTGATAAGCCCTAGAATAAAGGACTTTTTTCAGACAAGGACGTCTGTCAGGTCCCACATACATGGAGGTAATAGGAAATGAGAATTAACCACAATATCGCAGCACTTAACACATTGAACCGCTTATCTGCAAACAACGGTGCGAGCCAAAAAAACATGGAGAAACTTTCTTCTGGTCTTAAAATCAACCGTGCAGGAGACGATGCAGCAGGTCTTGCAATCTCTGAGAAAATGCGTGGACAAATCCGCGGATTAGAAATGGCTTCTAAAAACGCACAGGACGGTATCTCTCTTATCCAAACAGCTGAGGGTGCATTGACAGAAACTCACTCAATCCTTCAACGTGTTCGTGAACTAGTGGTTCAAGCTGGAAACACGGGTACACAAGATGAGACAGACCTTGGTGCAATTCAAGAAGAAATCAAGAATCTTGTCCAAGAAATTGGTAATGGTACTGAGAAAAATGGTATCTCTGATCGTACTGAGTTCAACGGTAAAAAATTGTTGAATGGTGCTTTCGCTGATGGTACAGCTACTTTAACATTCCAAATCGGTGCAAATAAAGCACAAAAATTAGATGTAAATATCGAAGCAATGTCTTCTGACAAACTAGGAGCTCTTAATAATGGAACTCTTGTAGCGGGTCAAGCAGTCTCTAACATTGATGTTACACAATTCGCTGCTGCTACACCAACACTTACATTTGATCAGCAACTAGACATCGTAGATGGTGCAATCAAACAAGTTTCAGATCAACGTTCTAAACTAGGTGCGGTTCAAAACCGTTTAGAGCACACAATCAACAACCTTGGTGCTTCTGGTGAAAACTTAACGGCTGCTGAGTCTCGTATCCGTGACGTTGACATGGCGAAAGAAATGAGTGAGTTCACAAAGAACAACATTCTTTCTCAAGCGTCTCAAGCAATGCTTGCACAAGCGAACCAACAGCCACAAAACGTACTTCAATTATTACGTTAATGACAGGCCCCTTTATGGGGCTTTTTTGTTCCTATTAATTTAATATAAGCTTTGAAATCATCACTTTAATCGATAGAACAATAGAAACCTTTTTAAACTAAATAGTGAATAAAGTTATGTAAAATTGATCAATAAATATTAAAAAATGTTAAACTTCCTATGAAATAATCCGATAAAAGTATTGTCAGGGTTGTTAAGCCCTAGAATAAAGGACTTTTTTCAGACAAGGACGTCTGTCAGGTCCCATATACATGGAGGTAATAGGAAATGAGAATTAACCACAATATCGCAGCACTTAACACATTAAATCGTTTATCTGCAAACAACGGTGCGAGCCAAAAGAACATGGAGAAGCTTTCTTCTGGTCTTAAAATCAACCGCGCAGGAGATGACGCAGCTGGTCTTGCAATCTCTGAGAAAATGCGTGGACAAATCCGCGGATTAGAAATGGCTACTAAAAACGCACAAGACGGTATCTCTCTTATCCAAACAGCTGAAGGTGCATTGACTGAAACTCACTCAATCCTTCAACGTGTACGTGAGCTTGTCGTTCAAGCTGGAAACACGGGTACACAAGATGAAACAGACCTTGGTGCTATCCAAGAAGAAATCGCTAACCTAGTTCAAGAAATTGGTGACGGTTCTGGCAAAAACGGTATCTCTGATCGTACAGAATTTAACGGAAAGAAATTGCTTGACGGTTCTTTCAGCGCAGCTGGTGCTACACCAAAATCATTAACATTCCAAATTGGTGCAAATAAAGCACAAAAATTAGATGTGAACATCGAAGCAATGTCTTCTACAGCACTTGGTGCAGTTGACCCCGCTACTGGTGCTCTTATTGCAGACCACGCAGTAGCTGACATCGATGTAACACAATTTGCTAATCCGACTGCTGCTGGCGCACTTTCTTTTGATGATCAATTAGATATTGTTGATGGAGCTATCAAACAAGTATCTGACCAACGTTCTAAACTCGGTGCAGTTCAAAACCGTCTAGAGCACACAATCAACAACCTTGGTGCTTCTGGTGAAAACTTAACAGCCGCTGAGTCTCGTATCCGTGACGTTGACATGGCGAAAGAAATGAGTGAGTTCACAAAGAACAACATTCTTTCTCAAGCTTCACAAGCAATGCTTGCACAAGCAAACCAACAACCACAAAACGTACTTCAATTACTACGTTAATGAAGAGCCCCTTTTATGGGGCTTTTTTTATGTCTACTGATGATTGAAAAAAGCAGATCTTGATTATATCAATGTGAGACACACTTGGTGCGCACTTGTTTTTTAAATAAATAATATGATGAGAAGAACTAATATTTTAAAAGGAGCACACAATACGTCTTTTCCAAAGAACTAAATCATGAATTAAGACTGATAATTTAATAAATAAATATTAAAAAGTGTTAAACTTCCTATAAAACAATCCGATAAAAGAATTGTCAGGGTTGATAAGCCCTAGAATGAAGGGCTTTTTTCAGACAAGGACGTCTGTCAGGTCCCACATACATGGAGGTAATAGGAAATGAGAATTAATCACAATATCGCAGCACTTAACACATTGAACCGCTTATCTGCAAACAACGGTGCGAGCCAAAAGAACATGGAGAAGCTTTCTTCTGGTCTTAAAATCAACCGTGCAGGAGATGATGCAGCAGGTCTTGCAATCTCTGAGAAAATGCGTGGACAAATCCGCGGATTAGAAATGGCTTCTAAAAACGCACAGGACGGTATCTCTCTTATCCAAACAGCTGAGGGTGCATTGACTGAAACTCACTCAATCCTTCAACGTGTTCGTGAACTAGTTGTTCAAGCTGGAAACACGGGTACACAAGACGATACAGATCTTGGTGCGATTCAAGAGGAAATCAATAATCTTGTTCAAGAAATTGGTAACGGTACTGATAAAAATGGTATCTCTGATCGTACTGAATTCAACGGTAAAAAATTGTTAAATGGTGACTTTGAAACAGCTACATTAACTTTCCAAATTGGTGCAAACAAAGCACAGAAATTAGATGTAAATATCAAAGCAATGTCAGCTGATAAACTTGGAACAGATCCAACTGATGCAACTAAAACAGTTTCAGCTCTTAAAGTAACTGATTTTGCAACTATTGCTGCAGGTGCTGCAGGTGGTTTTAATGATCAATTAGATATCGTTGATAATGCAATCAAACAAGTTTCAGATCAACGTTCTAAACTAGGTGCGGTTCAAAACCGTCTAGAGCACACAATCAACAACCTTGGTGCATCTTCTGAAAACTTAACAGCAGCTGAGTCTCGTATCCGTGACGTTGACATGGCGAAAGAAATGAGTGAGTTCACAAAGAACAACATTCTTTCTCAAGCTTCTCAAGCAATGCTTGCACAAGCGAACCAACAGCCACAAAACGTACTTCAATTACTACGTTAATGACGAGCCCCTTTTATGGGGCTTTTTTTTATGCTGTTTTTTTCCGCATTTTCTCCAGTCTTATGATTCTTAAATCCCTCTGACAAATCATGAAAAATGACCTTTAAATTTGGCATACTCTAGCGAAACGATCATAACGAATGAGACTTTTACCTTATTTATTCCTTTTTTGTTAAACAAATTCCATGAAGGTTCGATAAATGGATTGTAAGGCTTACGAAAAAATTCTAATTTAGAACTTTTGGACAAGGATGTTCAATTGGTTCAAAACACATGGAGGTCATGAAACATGAGAATTAACCACAATATCGCAGCACTTAACACACTGAACCGTTTATCTGCAAACAATGGAGCAGGGCAAAAGAACATGGAGAAGCTTTCTTCTGGTCTTAAAATTAACCGTGCGGGAGACGATGCAGCAGGTCTAGCAATCTCTGAAAAAATGCGTGGTCAGATCCGTGGATTAGAAATGGCGACGAAAAATGCTCAAGACGGTATCTCTCTTATTCAAACAGCTGAGGGTGCATTGACTGAAACTCACTCAATCCTTCAACGTGTACGTGAACTCGTCGTACAAGCTGGAAACACTGGTACACAAGATGAAACAGACCTTGGTGCAATTCAAGAGGAAATTGATGCACTAGTTCAGGAAATTGGGAACGGTACAGATAAGAACGGTATTTCTGACCGTACTGAATTCAACGGAAAGAAACTTCTTGATGGAACTTTTGCTGCTGAGCCAGAAGGCGGAGAACCGAAGAAACTAACTTTCCAAATTGGAGCTAACGGTGCGCAGCAATTGTCAGTTCATATTGAAGCAATGTCTGCTGATAAACTTGGCGTTGAGGATAAAACTGTTTCTACGATTAAAGTAACTGATTTCGCCGAAATTGCAGCAGATGAAGAAGGTGGATTTAACGATCAATTAGCAATTATTGATGGAGCGATCAAACAAGTTTCAGACCAGCGTTCTAAACTTGGTGCCGTCCAAAACCGCCTAGAGCACACAATCAACAACCTTGGTGCTTCTGCTGAAAACTTAACAGCTGCTGAGTCTCGTATTCGTGACGTTGACATGGCGAAAGAAATGAGTGAGTTCACAAAGAACAACATTCTTTCTCAAGCGTCTCAAGCGATGCTAGCACAAGCCAACCAACAGCCACAAAACGTACTTCAATTATTACGTTAATCAAAAAGCCCCTTAAAGGGGCTTTTTTTGTTTCAATTGAATGACAGTAGTTGCTGTAAACGAAAGTCAGGAACCGCTTCATGGAATAAAGCTCGATTGCGTTCTTCGTCCTCTTGATCCCACTGACTCCACCATTCAGCCGTTTCGCCAGAAGTGTCGGCTTGAATCATGTCATGCAGCTGTTCTAAGTTGATGATGTCTCTCGGTTCAGTTAAAAAAGAATGCATTCGGTGATACGCCTCAAGACGTTCAGGCTGTTTTGTTACTATGGCGTATTGTACGTAGCGATTTAAAAATCCTTGTACGAATGTCAAATGGGGAATGGTTGTTTCTCCTTTTAATTCAACGCCTTCCCACGCCATATCAGCAATCGCACAAAGCCACCAGCCAAGTTCATTGGCATGCTGCATTTGTTGTAATGTGTCCTTTTCAAAAGATAGCTGCTTATTTTTTTGTGCTTGTTTGAGCATACGCTCAAGAACTTGTGCTTCGAGTGCGGCCTTTGTCATTCCTTGCCCGTGAATAGGATCTAATGTACACAAGGCATCGCCCATCACCAATAATCCACTTGGCCATTCGTGCATTTGTTCATAGTGATGTCTCACGCAAGAAGGAACTCTAAACCCTTTTGGTTTTGTATAGGGCGTTAAATGAGTGATGGCATCTGCTATTGCTGGATGCGCGAGTGCAGCCGTTTCTGAATCAAATTGATCAGCATCCGTTGTTGGATAATGTGATCCGCCAGCTGCAGAGAGAAGAACAGCTACTAAATCATGATCTACGCGTTCAAACAGTCCTGTTGGAATTTGCCTGTCTGGCTGACCCACGACGACCATTGATTGCTGGTATGGCGCTTCTGGTGGTATTTTGTAATATCTAGTGCTGTAACCGAGTGACACACTTAATTCATCTGTCTGCGGTAAGGTCAGTCCAGCATCTTTCAGCCATTTTGGCAATTTAGACATTCTTCCAGACGTATCGATCACTAAATCTGCTTTCATTTCAAAAATGCGTCCCGGCTTTTGATGCCGATCTTTCACGATCAGTCCGATGACTTGATTCGTTCCCTCTTTCAACTGAAGTGAGAGGGCTTCATGTTTTTCTAAACATTGCACCCGTCCCTCATTTAACATTCTTTGCATTAGCACCCACTCTAGCATGGCACGTCTTGTAACGGCTGTTTCTTCTGTATCAGTAAGCGTTAATTCACCATCTTTTGTGATAAATCGAGAGGTTTGTTGCCATGTATTAAATCCGCCCATTGTCAATAACTCTTTTGTATAGCCAGGGAATAGACGTTCAACGATTTGCTTGCCTAGTGGCAGCATTCTATGTGGATGAAAAGCTTGAGGAGTGCCGAGACGATTCTTAGGAGAGTCTGGCATTTCGTCCTTTTCGATAATAAAAACTTGATGATAAAACGTTGATAAAACTTTTGCAGCGAGTATTCCCGTCATACCGCCGCCAATGACGATCGCCCGCTCATAAGTCATAGGTTGTCTCACAACATGCGCCTCCAATGAATATATATAAAATGATTACATGAACATTTCATCATATGTTGATGCTTAAATTATAGCAAATTTACGTTTTGTTGAATATAGAGAGGGAATGTCCCTCTTTTTACTCATACATATGAGAAATAACTTTCATCATCATTATTTTTAAAAAATAACTATTATTTTAAGAAAAGCGGCCGATAAATAATATAAGGGGGTAGAGAAATTGGATATACTACAGAGTATAGTGACAGCAGCACCTTATATGATGCAGATTTTAAAAAATGAAGTGACGATGGGTGTCATTGACCGAGAGAAATTTTTGCTGTATTTGCCATCGAAAGATGTTGATTTTCAAATTCGAGCTGGTGAACGTATTAAACCAGATGATCTGAATATGAAAAAAGCGCTGAGAGGTGAGACATCGAGTATGTTTGTGCCTGAATCAGTATATGGAGTACCTTTAAATGCAATGGGATTGCCCATTTTTGATGAAAACGGGCAAGTGATTGGTGCCCTCGCTTTAGGATTTCCGCTCAAAAATCAAATAGAGCTTGAAGCGTATATGGATTCATTGAATGACATTATTCAAAGTATTCAAGAAAAGGTGCACGTGGTGGCGGCGCATTCAGAGGAGCTTTCTGCTACAAGTGAGGAGATGACCTTACAAACGCAGCAAACTCTTGAAAGCTCGAAACAAACAGCCGATATTACAAAAATGATTAAAGGTATCTCGAAACAAACGAGTTTGCTAGGATTGAATGCGTCAATTGAAGCGGCCAGGGCAGGAAAAGACGGAGCAGGTTTTAGTGTTGTAGCAAGTGAGGTTCAAAAGCTTTCAAGTGAAACTTCACGTGCAACAGAAAACATCGAAAGCTCATTACAAGGAATTTCCTCCAATATACATACATTACTTGAAAGTATGGACCATATGAAAGGTTCTTCATCAGAACAGGCTTCACTTGTGACGGAATTTAGCGAAATTGTTGATCGATTGACAACGGTTAGTACAGATATGAAGAAATTTATGCAAACCGTCATGGCAACGTAAAAAACGAATCCAAGAGGATTCGTTTTTTGTATGTCGTTATTTTCTCTTGTTCTGATCAAAGCGATAATCGTAGGTGTCGCCTTTCACCACATTTAAAAACTCATGTCCAATTTGAACAAGCTGTCCGTTTTTCCATTTGATGAGAGGGTCCTTATCAGGGTATTTCCAGTAAATCGTTTTCTTGCGATGGGTCAGTTTGTTTTCAATTTCTGCTCTGACTGCGTTTTCCTTTAGCTTTCCTCCGCTATGCTGATAGGTGTTGATGATATACATTCCGTCAGGTGATGACATCGAGCGGATGAATGTTCCGTGAGACACGCCTTGAAGAGAGAAGCATTTCCAATAAATAATGCCAGCGAAGCTAAGGAGTAAGATGATAAGAGTGAGGGTGGTTTTCTTTTTTAACATGAATTCCTCCAGATGTAGATCACAATATTTCTAATTTATGAGAGAGAATACAAAAAGATTCATATAGTCCAAAAGTTCTATTCGTTTCAATTATCGGTCATTTTTTCTCAAAATTCAACAGAATGCCGTAAATGTAAGGAAAATTTAAGGAAGAATTCAAGAGGTATATTTGATTCGAAACCTCTTTACAAAAGAATGAGGGATCAGTAGACTTATGCTCATATAAAGAAATGGAGCAGATGACATGATGCAAATTATCGATACGTATCAAAATTATGAAGAGCTCTCCGCTCATGAAAGAAAAGGGATTGATTATCAAATTCTTCACGAGCGGAAAGGTGACCAGCTGCTAGTTTTGTCTCCTCATGCTGGAGGAATTGAATCAGGCGTGAGTGAGCTTGTTCATGAAATTTCTAGTGACTATTCTATGTATTTATTTGAAGGCCTTAAAGTAAAAGGCAATCATGTGCTTCATATTACAAGTACACGCTTTGATGAGCCGCTTTGCCTTTCAGAGGTGCATACCCATCATTATACGTTTGCACTTCATGGCTACGGAGAAACAGAGGAGCTTCAAACGTTAGTGGGAGGTACGGACAGAGAAAGAGCGACAGAAACTGTGAAGCGTTTAACGCAAAATGGCTTTCAAGCATTGCTGCTAGCCGAATCTGATCGTTTTTCTGGAACGCATCCTGATAATATCAATAACAAATGTCTGACAGGAAAAAGTGTACAACTTGAAATTAGTCAGGCGCAAAGAAGAGCATTCTTTCAAGACTTTAGGCGTCAATACCGGCGAGATACACAAACTGAACAATTTTATCGGTACACAAATGTACTCAAACAAGTATTAGCTCTTTATGAATAAACTTTTATGCGATAATTTACGTTTGATAAACAGCTTCTTTTTCAGCGACTCTTTCTGCTTTCATTAAATAAGACGTAAACTCCTGCTGAAAGCGAATACCTGCTTTTCGCTGTTCGAATAAGGCAAGCCGCTTTTCAGCAAAAGTCCAAGTGACATGAAACGTTTGAGCAATATGAAAAATGGCTTGCTGCCGAAGGGGTGGAAGCTTCATTTTCATCAGCATAAACGTTGGAACACAAAAGTGATACATGAATTGTTTTGCCTGAAACTCCTGCAATTCTCGAAAGAGTTTGTTCATTTTGAAATGATTTCCTGTATGCTTTAGCACATGACAAAGCTCGTGGGCAAAATCCTGCCACTGTTCTTCAGGTGATAGGGATCTGTTTAAGATAATACTGTAAAGACCTTGATGCTGGATCATCATGCTGCCAGTCTCCTCGTAATGGACCCATACGCGAAATTCAGAAGCGATCCTTTGCATCTCTCTATAAGCAGGACCGCTTATTTGTAATTGAGCATATAAACGCTTAATATCTTCTTCTAAATGGGTTAAAAAACCAGTCATTTGAAAACCTCCATACAAACGTATGTTCTATTTTTGGCGTAAAAGAAAAGCCCATATAGGACTAAATAGCTAAATGAGCTATTTACTTACTTTTATTATCGGTTTATTTTTAACAATTTTAACATAAAATCAAGGAAAAATGGAATTAATTCCTGTTTTTTTCTGTATTTTTGCACGTTTCACGACTAAAAAGAGTGAATTGAATTCAAATTTTACCATAGTCTTCTCATGAAAACAAACAAGTATTGTCTTACGAATGCCACCGATTGATGAGAAAGATCAATTCAATCTAGCAAAAGGGAGTGCAGTACATGGTACAAATTTATCAAGATTTTATTCCAGTTGGAAACGGAAACCGCCCAGGGTATGCGATGACACCGGAGTATGTAACGGTGCATAACACAGCAAACACGTCAAAGGGAGCGGATGCGAAAAGTCATGCGGCCTATGTAAAAAGCCCAACGACAGAGGTGAGCTGGCACTTTACAGTGGATGATCATGAAATCTTTCAGCATCTACCGTTAAATGAAAATGGTTGGCATGCAGGGGATGGTCATGGGAATGGTAACCGGAAGTCGATCGGAATTGAAATTTGTGAGAATGTAGATGGGAATTTTCAGCAAGCGGTCAAACATGCACAATGGCTCATTCAAAAGCTGTTAAAAGAACATCACATACCGCTAGCAAATGTGGTCACACATCAGTACTGGTCAGGAAAAGCATGTCCACGCCAGCTTCTATCTACTTGGAATGAATTTAAAAAAGGGATTGAAACAGCAGAAGATCCTGAGACGGTCATCACATATGTCGTGAAAAGCGGGGATACGTTAACGAGTATTGCGAAAGCTCATGGGGTCACAGTTCAAGATTTACAGAAGTGGAATGACATTAGTGATCCGAATAAGATTCAAATTGGACAAGTTCTCAAAATTTATCGTAACGATGCAAAGAGCTTGTATGAGCTGCCAGATGGGGTTTTAAAGGTGACTTCTCCATTGACAAAGGGAGAGCACGTACGCCTCGTCCAGCAGGCGCTTGCTGCTGTTTATTTTTATCCTGATAAAGCAGCTGCAAATAAAGGAATAGACGGAGTTTACGGAGAAAAAACGGCGAACGCCGTAGCACGTTTTCAGCTGGTAAATGGTCTGACAAGTGATGGGGTATACGGACCTAAAACGAAGGAAAAGCTTCTGAAGCTGTTAAATCAGTGAGTGTTTCTGTTTGGATGATTGGATGACTGCTTCACTTTGTTCATTTAATCGACGCATATAAGGCGACGACTTAAATTCAGCAAACTGAACATATCTCAATTGTTTGATTTTCTTTTTCATTTATTGGCACCTCAATCGTTGCAGCGTATAGATTATTGTATGCAAGTCTATGTAAAAATGGAAGCAGGACGCGGATTTTGTTCCGCGTCCTTTAGTGTAATCATGCCCTTTTATTTTTATACTCATCCAATAGCTGTTCATTCTTTTTAAAAATACGTTCTGTATGGGGGCTTACCTTGTAATCCGCCATACTGATATGTTGCTTTTTCTTTAAAATCTTAAAAGGGTTTTTCTTGCGATTGTTGTTATCCCCTTGAAGTGCGTGGTCCATCTTCATCACCTTCCTCTTCGTCAGGCAAGATTAGGTCATAAATTGTTGTAAGTGATGTCATTAATAAATAGTCGAACTCAGTGACAATGTCATCAGAGGTGAGCTTAATGACGAAGTGATCATCTGCTACAGAAAACGGGATGAGCACCAATTTGCCGAAATCATCGTAATAGACTTCCTGCCTGTCAAGCTTCGCCTGAATAAGAGCTCGCTGGTCAAGTGTCCGGAGCAGGTCATCTTTTTGTTCCTGCGTATCGTAAGGACAAAGAACTGCTTGAATATTCATCTTGTCGGCAAAAGAATAAATGAGCCGTTCAATTCCCTCTATATATGCCTCTACACTTCCATAATATACATGAATCGGTTCGTTTTTCAATAGGTATTGGTACGTTTTTAGTTTATTGAGGTAAGAATGAAGTAGATCGTTATTTTGTTCTAGGAGTTGGTGGGTGTCGGTTTCTAGTTCGTGATTTCCGAGTTTTTTAATATAGGAGCTGAGAAAGATGAATGCATCGGTTAATGCGAAAAAAACGGCAATAATTAAGTAGTGCATCCAATCGGTGAAGATTGAAGAAGGGTCATTTGTCCAGTATACAACAGCACCAGCTACATAAATCCAATACCACGTTTTACGAATGGCAAACATCTTTTCTTTTACTTTTTGTTCAAAACGCCATACGGCAAATACATATACAGCAAGGGCACCCAGCAATAACCACACGGTCAATTGAAAAAATAATAGCATGATTTTCTCTCCCATAGACAGATGGATACTTACTTTATTTCTATGGATATGATTGGAAACCCTGCTTCATGAAAAAATGGCTTGTAGGAAAAGGGTGCAGACAAATAAAAAAAGACCTGTCAGACAGGTCTTTGATATTAGATAATCGCATTTAACACAAAGTATATAAGAGCCCCGAGAGTTCCTGAAATCGGTAATGTAATTACCCAAGTGACAAGCATACGTTTTGCCGTACCCCAGTTTACCCCTTTTACTCTGTGTGCAGAACCTACACCTAGAATAGAAGATGAGATCACGTGAGTGGTACTAACAGGTAAGTGAATAAATGTCGCACCGAAGATAATAGCTGCACCCGTTAAATCGGCAGATACTCCGTTTACTGGACGAATTTTCATAATTTTACCGCCGACTGTTTTAATAATCTTCCAGCCGCCAATAGACGTACCTAGTCCCATTGCAAGCGCACAAGAGAATTGTACCCAGAAAGGAATATCGTCTGTTGTATGCAAATTCCCTGCAATTAAAGCCATCGTAATAATTCCCATCGCTTTTTGCGCATCGTTTGTTCCGTGGGTATACGATTGTAGTGCTGCAGTTAAAATTTGAACACGACGGAATTGTTTATTTGTTTTTGCGAGATTGTGGTTTCTAAATATAAATTTGACAATGGTGTACACGATATATCCTAATACGAAAGCTAGGATAGGTGAAAGCAACAGTGCTTGAATGATTTTAATGAACCCCGAATAGTTTAAAGCGCCAAAACCAGCAGAGGCAATAACAGCTCCTGCAATTGATCCGATCAGTGCATGCGAAGAACTACTCGGAATCCCGTAATACCAAGTAAGCAAGTTCCAAGTAATGGCCGCAATTAAAGCAGCCAAAATGACGACAGAACCGTTTTGAAGTGTAAAAGGATCTGCGATGTCTTTTGTAATGGACTTTGCCACACCTGTAAATGTCATTGCTCCTAAGAAGTTCATAAACGCTGCCATAATAATAGCATGTCTAGGCTTTAACGCCTTTGTTGAAACCGAAGTGGCAATGGCATTTGCTGTATCGTGGAATCCGTTGATGAAATCAAAAGCAAGTGCACAAATGACAATAAATATGGTAAGGATGAGTAATGTGTCCATGTTTAACTAACCCCGTTACGCATTCTTCATTATGATTGTTTCTAGATTGTTGGCAACACTTTGACAGGAATCAGCAATTTCTTCAAGTGTTTCGTAAATTTCTTTGTATTGAATGACCTTAATTGGATCCGTTTCTTTTCCAAACAAGTTCTTGAGTGATTTACGATAAAGATTGTCACAATTGTGCTCGATCTCTTTGATTTTGATTGCGTGTGGTTGAATATCTTTTAAGCGATTTTCAGCCAGTAAATCGATTGTAATTAAAATTTCCTTCGCACATTCTCTGATGTAGTGGCTGAATTTGTCGATATGTTCGTCAGAGCTTGTCATTGAATAAATTTCCATTGTCGCTGAAAAATGCTCAATTCCATCTAAAACATCGTCGAGGCTATTCGTCAATTGAAGAATGTCTTCACGTTCAATCGGTGTAATAAAGGCTTTGTTCAGCTCTTTAATCATAGTATGAACATGATTATCACCTTTTGTCTCATATTCCTTCAATGTGTCAGAAAATTCTTTCAGAGTGGTTTGATTTGTTACTTTATAGCTAACAAAATACTCAGCAGTTTCATCTAAATTTTTAGCAATTTCCGTTAACAAGACGGAAAACTTGTCTTTTTTCCTTTTTAACATGTAAAAACCCTCCATTGTATAAATGAGACAATGCACACATCAAATAATTATATATTCTTTTGTCGAAAAAAAACAGGTGTAGTCGAAAATTTCTTCACTTTTTCTATTTGATCTTATTCTGACCTAAAGATGTGTTCTCATCACACCTTTTTCAGAAAGGAGAAAAGAAATGAAAAAAGCGGTCCTTTTTTGGCGCCGCTTAAAGCTTAAGAAGCTGAATAAACAAGTTTAAATCGCTCGCAAACGAGGAGCATGTCTTCTTTAAATTCTAATCCGTACGGTTTGAGTGATTCTGTGAAAAATGCTTCATGGGCTCTGTACCAATAGTGATAAGAAAGATCGCCTTCACCTTCTGCTTGGGCAAATGATTCTGGAACTTCATTCATTGGCATGACATCTACATGCGTGATCTCTATGATGGCTTTTGGTTCGTCATGGCTGTCCAAAATGACCGCATATTGTCCTGCCTTTGGAAGCGGCTCCTGTTCCTTTTCGTAAAAAAGATGTCCAGAACATGTCGCTGTTTTTTTCCCTTGCAGAACAAGGTCAAGTAAATGATCTGGGTCTGCTCCAAATGCCCAAGCGGAAACAGATGCGTCAATTGGTGCGCTTTCTGATTTTTCTTTCCAATAAGTTTCCCAAAATAAAGTGCTTTTTTGATTCATCATTCTTCCCCCTTTGCGATGCGTTTATTATACCGCGAAATCAAAAACATGAAAGGATAGTGTCTTTATCCCTACTTAGTACGTGTGTCATATGTTTTGAAAATCCACTTTACATTTGATGAATATAGGATGATAGAATGAAAATTTTAGAAATTTTAGAATAATCTATTGTATTCTGGTCAAGAAGTCGGTATGGTCAAAGTAAGAATATGGAAGGGGTGTTGTGTATGAAACGCATTTCTCTAACTATTTTGTCCATATGTCTGTTGGTTTTCTCGTTTTTTCTGCCTGTCGGTCAGGTCACTGCAAACGAAACTCATGGGAATAAAGTAGCTGTTGGGAAAGATGGCATGGTGGCTACTGCCCATCCGCTCGCATCAGAAGTGGGTGCAGATGTATTAAAGAAAGGTGGAAACGCTGTTGACGCTGCTGTTGCCATCCAGTACGCACTGAATGTGACAGAGCCAATGATGTCTGGAATTGGTGGCGGAGGATTTATGATGGTTTATGATGGGAAGACAAAAGAAACATCCATCATCAATAGTCGAGAAAGAGCACCACAAGGCGCAACACCTGACATGTTTTTAACAGATGAGGGGAAAGCCATCCCGTTTGCTGAGCGATCCACACATGGTAATGCTGTTGGTGTTCCAGGGACTGTGAAAGGTCTTGAGGCGGCATTAGATAAGTGGGGAACCCGCTCAATGAAGGAATTGATTAAGCCTTCCATCCAGCTTGCAGAGGATGGATTTGAAATCGATTCTGTCTTGGCAAAAGCCATTGATGATCATCAAGGAAAATTGAAAAAAACGGCTGCAGCGCCCATCTTTCTTCCAAATGATCAGCCGCTCAAAGAAGGAGACCTCCTAGTTCAGCCAGGCCTTGCAAAAACATTTAAGCTCATTGCGAAAAAAGGAAGCAAAGCATTTTATGAAGGAAAAGTAGCAAAGGCACTTGCAAATACAGTCCAAGATTTTGGCGGGACAATGACAACTGATGACATTGGTCGTTATGAGGTCGAGACTGACAAGCCTATCTGGGGAGACTATAAAGGATACCAGCTTGCAAGTATGCCTCCACCAAGCTCAGGCGGGGTGTTTATGCTGCAAATGCTCAAAATACTTGACCACTTTAACCTATCTCAATATGACCCCAAATCATTCGAAAAATATCAACTACTTGCTGAAACGATGCATCTCTCCTATGCTGACCGTGCTGCATATGCCGGCGACCCCGAGTTCGTAGATGTTCCACTAAAAGGACTATTAGACGATGATTACATTTCAGAAAGAGCCTCTCTTATTCAATTAGACAAAAAGAATCTTAACCCGAAAGAAGGAGATCCGTGGGCGTATGAGGATGAAAAAAATCCATCTCCTATTGTACCGCAGCCTGAAGATAAAACCATTGGTGAGACCACACATTTTACTGTTGCCGATCAGTGGGGAAATGTTGTGTCGTTCACGACAACCATTGAACAGTTATTTGGTACGGGGATTCTCGTCCCGGAATATGGTTTCTTCTTAAACAATGAACTAACAGATTTTGATGCAATACCAGGCGGAGCAAATGAAGTTCAGCCGAATAAACGACCGTTGTCCAGTATGACACCGACCATCATTTTTAAAGATAATGAGCCTGTCATGACAGTAGGTTCACCGGGAGGAACAACCATCATTGCTTCTGTTTCACAAACTATTTTGAATTTGCTTGAATATGAGATGGAGCTTCAGGATGCAGTTGAAGAACCAAGAATTTATACAAACAGTCCTACTTCTTATCGTTATGAAGTAGGTGTCCCTCTCGATGTGAGAACAAAACTTAATGATATGGGGCATCGTTTCGGCAATTCGCCTATTGATATAGGAAATGTTCAAGCGCTACTCATTGATCGAAAAGCAGGAACCTTTACTGGAGTGGCTGATTCCTCAAGAAACGGAACTGCCGTTGGCGTCGATTTAAAGCTCTCTGCCCAATAAGAACATTTCCCGGGAAAAGAAGCGCCTCTTGAGGATGGCGTTTCTTTTTTTATTTATATAAAAGAAACACAGCGGATCAGGGAATCGAAGACGCTTTGGCCATTTGAAGTACAGACTGTAATGTATTTCAATGGCTAAGGGTCTTTTTGCGTATGAATGACAAAGTTGTTGCTCACATCAAAGAGCAAGTACTGAGTGATTAGAAGAAGTCACATTTAATAAGAAGTAGAGCAGAGTTGATGAAAGATGCAGAAAAGACTGCATCTCAGCGTGTAGACAAACCCTCGCATTCGGTTTCAGTCCTGCGCGTCGGTACTCACGGATGTCAAATTCGCTCCGTTCCTGTGCTCGTCCTTCCTAGACTGCAAAGGTTTTCTATCACGCTGAAAAGAAGACAAAGGGCTAAAATCAAGATCATTTTAGCCCTTTGTCAACAATCTGAGATGCAGAAAAAACTGCATCTTTTTTTATAAAATTTTTCCTAGGAACATTGACTTATAATTTAGAATATTATAATATCTTTACAAAGGTAACAACATTGAACATTTTTCTATATGTGTATTTGTAAGCGCTTTATAAAAGTTTCTATTCTAAAATGTTCTTTCTTTTTGTTACATGTGTTCACATTTATACCAAATGAAAGGGGTGGTTGTTTGAACAACTTGTTTGAGTTAGATGAACAACTGATCAAGTTGCAGTACGATGCATCTTCGAGAGAGGAGGTGACCACATATTTAGCAGAGCAATTAGAAGCAGGAGGATATATTAAGTCGAGCTTTTTACCAGCGGTGCTTGAAAGAGAAAAAACATATCCTACAGGCCTTCCACTTGCGACCTTTGGGGTAGCAATTCCACATACAGATCCTGAGCATGTGAACAAACCGGCGATTAGTGTAGCCACTCTAAAGGAACCTGTTATGTTTCACAAGATGGGGAGCCCTGATGAAACTGTGCTGGCCAAAATTGTGTTCGTCCTAGCAATCTCTGAACCTAGTAAGCAGCTTGTGATGTTAGAGAAGCTCATGACACTTTTTAGAAAAGAAGAGGTGATGACGAAGCTGTCTGACATGACGTCGTATGAAGAAGCGGTTGCTTTGCTTCAGAAAGAATTAAACCAATAGCCTTTGACAAAATAATGTAAGCGCTTTATTCGAAAAAACCAGGAGGTGGATGTATGATCAAGCAAGCTGTCGATTTTATATTAGACCTTGGACCAACTATTATGCTCCCGATTATTATGACGCTTTTCGGTATGATTTTAAGGCAAGGCTTTAAGAAATCCTTCCGAGCCGGTATTACGATCGGAATTGGGTTTGTCGGTGTCAACCTTGTCATTAATTTGCTTGTGAGCGGCCTTGGGCCAGCAGCAAAAGCCATGGTTACTTCCCTTGGGCTAAAGCTCGATATTTTGGATGTTGGATGGCCGATTGGAGCTGCTATATCCTTTGGAACACCCGTTGCCCCTTTGATGATTCCTCTTGTGCTTTTGTTAAATGTCATCTTATTGTCCGTTAATTTTACGAAAACACTGAATGTGGATATTTGGAACTTCTGGCATTTGATTTTCGCAGCCTCTGTGACTTATTACGCTTATCATAATATGTTCTTGGCACTTGCTGTTGGTTTGATCGTCTCTGCTATCACACTTAAATTAGCCGATTGGACGGCACCGACAATCGAACACCACTTTGGATTGAAAGGCGTATCGATGGCTCATGCTGAAACGGTCAACTTCGCGCCGCTTATGTATGCGTCTAACCGCATCATTGACAAGATCCCTGGTTTAAACAAAATTCATGCTGATCCAGAAACATTGAAGAAACGTTTTGGCATTTTTGGCGAACCACTTGTGATGGGTCTCATACTTGGTATCATTATTGGTCTTTTAGGTGGATATGATGCGAAAGGCGTCATGACGCTTGGTATTCAAATGGCAGCAGTTCTTGTGCTAATGCCAAGAATGGTTGCGTTATTAATGGAAGGTCTTATTCCAATCTCTGAGGGCGCTCGTTCTTATATTCAAAAGCGCTTCCCTGGAAAAAATGTCTATATTGGTTTAGATACAGCGATTGTGATTGGTCATCCGGCAAATATGGCGGTAGCCCTTCTTATGGTGCCGATTACGATTCTACTAGCGGTCGTTCTGCCTTACAATGGCATGCTGCCGTTTGCTGACTTATCAGTTCTGCCGTTTACAGTTGTATGGGCAGTAGCAGCCGCTCGTGGAAATATTATTCGCGGTCTTATTAACAGTATTTTTACATTAATGATTGTCTTCTTTATCGCAACGAATCTCGCACCGCTTGCGACAACAATGGGGAAAGCAGTCGGATTTGACTTCCCAGAAGGAGCCAATATGATTTCAGGTATTGACCTTGGTTCCCACGTCATTCCTTGGATCATGGTGAGACTTCTTGATCCGAGCAACCCATACTTTATTGCAGCCATCATCTGTGCTTTGGCTTATGCGCTTCTATGGTACTGGGTGCGAAATGATATTAGAAAGCAGTATGCGAAAGAAATGGGCTTAGATCAGAAAGATCAATAAACGAGCTGGAGGGATTCTTATGGCAAAGAAAATATTGGTTTCATGCGGAACAGCGGTTGCAACATCAACGGTTGTTGCTAAAAAGGTCGAAGAGACGTTAAAGGAAAAAGGATACGATGTTGTGGTGGAACAGTGCAAGGCATCTGAAGTCCCGCAAAAAGCGGAGGGCGCCGATTTAATCGTAACGACAACACCAGTGAGTGATACGAAAGGAACGCCTGTGATTCAAACATTATCCTTTTTAACCGGATTTGGCATTGAAGATGATATTGAAAAAATCATCGATCATATTAAGTAAACAATCATTCCATGGAGGAGCTTTCCCGGCTCCTTCTATGTATCTGAAAGGAGGACGTCTCATGCAGCATCATGCTTATAGCCGAACGTCTGCAGTGTTGTCTATTTTTCTTCCAGCCGTACTCATCTGTCTGTTTTTCCTTTGGTCTCTTTATACGTTAATGTCAGCAGGGCCTGAACCGTTAGCTGTGTTAGGCGTTTATACGTTGCCTATCCTCATGCTTTCTAGTATCACTGGACTGAACCAGCCGACAAACGTCATCATTAGTGAAGATAAACTCAAAATCGGAGCGTTTGGCAGATGGCACACATATGCGGTCTCTGATATTAAAGGAAAGCTTTTTATTAAGCCATACCCTCATATCGGAAAAGTCTATGTCAGGGTGGGCCCATCTCGTATATTCGGAGGACGTTACTGGATATCCAGTGAGATGAGTGAGTACAAGCAGCTTGTGCAAACGTTGCAGGATTTTGCGAAAGGTGATGAAAAGGAGGATGCAGCTACATGAAATCAGCTGTCTTTTATTCTTCAGAGGACATTCGGTATGAGAAGCGGAACCGGCCTGCGATAAGTGATGATGAAGTTCTATTAAGGATGCGTGCCTGCGGCTTATGCGGCACAGATATTTACAAAGCAACACATGAGACGGTACCTCCAGGAACGGTACTAGGGCACGAAATCGCTGGTGATATTGTTGAAACCGGAAAGCATGTGACAAATATAAAAACGGGAGACAGGGTTTATGTTGCGCACCATGTGCCTTGCTTTACCTGTGACTTTTGTCAAAGGGGATTTTATACAATGTGTCCGCAGTTTGCAGCCACTAATGTAGAGCCAGGCGGGTTTTCAGAGTATATCCGCGTACCTGCATTACATGTCAAGCACACAATGGGCAAGCTCCCAAATGACGTCTCATATGAGCAAGGGGCGATGGTGGAGCCAGTCGCCTGCTGCCTGCACGGTTTTGAACGAGCACCTGTTCATCCAGGAGATTCTGTACTGATCCTTGGAGCGGGGCAAATTGGCTGCATTCAACTACAGCTTGCCAAACATTACTTGGCTGGGAAAGTGATGATAACGGATGTGAATGAGAACCGGCTGCTGCAAGCGAGAAATTTAGGGGCAGACGTCGCTTTTCATCCAGCGTCTGAGCCGGTGGAAGACCGGGTCATGAGAGAAACAAATGGAAAGGGAGCAGACCTCGTCATTATTTCTGTTGGGAGTAGTGCGCTTTTAAAAGAAGCGTTTCAAGCAGTAGCGAGAGGCGGGTCGATTTTAGTATTTGCTCATTTCCCAAAGCGAGACGTCTCCATTCCGGCTGATCGGTTTTTCCATGATGAAGTGAAAGTAGTAGGAGCCTATTCCTCGCATCCTTATCACTACCTCGAAGCCCTTGAACTTCTAAGAGCAAAAGTGGTCAACACAGAAAAGATGGTGACGCATCGTTATCCGTTAAGTCAGCTCCTTCAGGCGATAGAATGCGCAAGGCACCCTGAAGGTGAGAGTGTCAAAATCATGATGTATCCAGATAAATGAGAACGTAAGGGATTGGGAGAGAAAGAGAAGTTCTTTAGAAAAGGGCTTTGCCTTTCTCTTTTTTTCTGATAAAAGGTGAAAACGCTTAAAAATGAAAGAGAAATGCTTGACTTCAATGATACTTAAACGTATGATAATTACAAATGTAACACATAAGAACAAATGTAAAGGGGAGAGAAGAAATGCAAAAACAAATCACTTTGCCTGAACAGATTAGTCATGAGAGATTAGCAGATTTATATAAACAAATGTGGTTAGTGAGATATTTTGATGAAAAGGTCGATCAATTCTTTGCGAAAGGACTTATCCATGGAACCACTCATTTATGTGTCGGACAGGAAGCGTCAGCTGTTGGATCAATTGCCGTATTAAAGGACGAAGATAAGATCGTCAGTACGCACCGTGGACATGGTCACTGTATTGCAAAAGGTGCAGAGGTCAATAAGATGATGGCGGAACTATTCGGGCGTGAGACTGGTTATTGCAAAGGAAAAGGCGGCTCGATGCATATCGCTGATTTAGAAAAAGGAAACCTTGGTGCAAATGGAATCGTTGGCGGCGGTATCCCGCTGGCAACAGGTGCAGCGCTCACATCTAAAATGAAACAGGAAGGCTTTGTCGTTCTTTGTTTCTTCGGAGATGGAGCGACAAATGAAGGAAGCTTTCACGAAGCACTAAATCTTGCATCCATTTGGGATTTGCCTGTTGTATTCATTTGTGAAAACAACCAGTACGGTATGTCTGGCCCTGTAAAAGAAATGATTAACATTGAAGACATTTCAACAAGAGCAGAAAGCTATGGAATCCCAGGAAAATCAATTGATGGAAATGACATGGTTGAGATTATGAACACAGTAGATCAAGCGGTCAGCCGTGCAAGAGCTGGAGAAGGTCCATCACTTGTTGAAATGAAAACGTATCGCTGGAAGGGTCACTCTAAGAGTGATGCGAAAAAATACCGTACACGTGAAGAAGAAACAGAGTGGAGACAAAAAGACGGGATCAAGCGCTTTAAATCTCTCTTGATTGAACTAAATGTTTTGACAGAAGAGCAGGCAGCGGTCTTACAGGAAGAAGCGAAGAAAGAAATTGAAGCGTCTGTAGAATTCGCTAAAAACAGTAAAGAACCGTCAATCGATACACTATTAGAGGATGTATACGCCTAATTAGGAGGGGAATCACGTGACAAAAACAACAGTGAGAGAGATTTCATATTTAGAAGCCGTTCGAGAGGCTATGAGTCAGGAAATGAGAGAGAACCAAGATGTATTTATTTTAGGTGAGGATATCGGCGTATATGGCGGTGCTTTTGGGGTCACGCGCGGTATGATTGAAGAGTTCGGTCCAGAGCGCGTACGCAATACACCAATCTCTGAGGCCGCCATCGCAGGAGGTGCAGTCGGAGCGGCTTTGACAGGTATGCGTCCGATTTTAGAGCTTCAATTCTCTGACTTTATTACAATCGCAATGGATCAGCTTGTAAACCAAGCAGCTAAAACACGATACATGTTTGGTGGAAAAGGAAAAGTACCACTTGTTGTGAGAACACCAGCAGGATCAGGAACGGGTGCCGCAGCGCAGCATTCACAAAGCTTAGAAGCGTGGATGGCTCATATTCCGGGATTAAAGGTGGTTCAGCCTTCAACAGCTTATGATGCCAAAGGACTTTTAAAAGCAGCAATGGATGATGACAACCCTGTCATTTTCTACGAGCACAAGCTTTTATATAAAACAATCGGCGAAGTGCCTGAAGAGCCTTATTCGATTCCTTTAGGGAAAGCTGATGTGAAAAGAAGCGGGAAGGACGTCACAATTGTAGTAACAGCGATTATGGTACACAAAGCATTAGAAGCGGCGAAGGAACTAGAAGCAGAGGGAATCGATGTTGAAATCATTGACCCAAGAACACTCGTCCCATTAGATGAAGAAACCATTATCGAATCTGTGAAGAAAACGGGTAAATGTATCGTGGTTCATGAGGCGGTCAAACGAGGCGGCTACGGCGGAGAGATTGCAAGTATGATAGCGGAAAGTGAAGCGTTTGACTACTTAGATGCGCCGATTAAACGACTTGGCGGCCTTGCAGTTCCAATACCATACAACCCGACACTGGAAAAAGCGGTCATTCCACAAGTGCCAGATATTATTGAAGCAGTAAAAGAGCTTGCACGCTCTTAAATAAAGGGGAGAAGATCATGCCAAAAGAGATATTTATGCCGAAGCTAAGCAGTACGATGGAGATCGGAACCTTGCTTCAATGGTTTAAAGAAGAAGGAGATTCGGTTGAAATCGGTGAGCCTCTTTTTGAAATTATGACAGACAAGATCAACATCGAGGTGGAAGCCTATGATGACGGCATTTTTCTAAAAAAATACTACGAAGCTGATGATCAAATTCCAGTCAATGCTGTTATTGGATATATCGGAGAGGCAAATGAACAGGTGCCAAGCGAGCCGCCAGCACAGGCAGATGAGGATTCCTCAGAAAGCAGCGAATCATCTTCACCAGCCTCGTCTTCATCCAGTTCTACTGAAGCCCCAAAAACATCTGATGAAAAAGTACGTGCCACGCCCGCAGCGAGAAAAACGGCAAAGGATCATCATGTGGTGATTCAAGAGGTATCTGGCACAGGACCAAAAGGCAGAGTCCAAAAGCGGGACGTCGAGGCAGTCGTTCAATCTAGTGAGAAAGACCGACGCGTCTCACCACTTGCAGAAAAAGTCGCTGCTCGTGAAGGAATCGATTTAGCAGCAGTTTCTGGATCTGGCGCTCACGGCAAGATCATGAAGAGTGACGTACAAGCAGCAACGCAAACAGCAGAGGCATCGCCTGTGAAAACACAAAAATTAGCTGGCATGAGAAAAGTGATTGCTGATCGCATGTCACAAAGTGCCTTTACAGCACCGCACGTCACATTAACAAGTGAAATTGATATGACGAAAGCAAAAGAAGTGCGTCAGCAGCTACTCCCGGCGATTGAAAAAGAGACAGGCTACCGGTTGTCGTTCACAGAAATCATCATTCATGCGGTCAGCCATGTACTCACGCGCCACCCGCAGATCAATATGACATTTGAACAAAATGAGCTCCATTTCCATGAGGATGTACACATTGGTCTTGCTGTTGCAGTGAAAGACGGCTTGATGGTACCAGTCATTTCTCATGCGAATCAAAAAGGATTAAAACAACTAACAAAAGAAGCGAAAGAAATTGGCCGAAACGCACGCGATCAAAAGCTGCTTCCGGACCAGCTGAAAGGGTCCACTTTTACGATTAGTAACTTAGGCATGTATGCCATTGATACCTTTACCCCGATCATTAATCAGCCGGAAGTGGCGATTTTAGGAGTAGGACGGATTCAAGATAAGCCTGTTGCAGTGGATGGAGAAATTCAGGTGCGGCCAATGATGGGTGTCAGTTTATCGTTTGATCACCGAGTGGTAGATGGCGCACCAGCAGCTGCCTTTTTAACAGACCTTAAAAAAGTGCTTGAACAACCATTTGAATTGCTAATGTAGGAGATGAATCGGATGACGAAAACGTATGATCTGACAGTCATTGGCGGAGGGCCTGGCGGGTATACTGCCGCCCTTCAAGCGGCTGAGCGCGGACGGAAGGTTGCTTTGATTGAGGAGGATTTTCTAGGCGGTACTTGTTTAAATCGAGGCTGTATCCCTTCAAAGACCCTGCTGAAACATGCAGAAGTCATTGAATCAATCGAGAAGGCGAAAAGCTGGGGAATCGAAACAGGTGACATGATCCTTTCCTTCGATAAAATGAGAAAGCGCAAAGATGACGTCATTGAAAAGCTCAGAGGTGGAATCGCCTTTTTATTAAAGCAAGGAAAGATTGATGTATATAACGGCAGAGGCACAGCGGTGACCAAGCATCGGATTGAAATAGAAAATCAAGGTGGATCAGAATCGATTGAAACGAAAGAGTTAATCATTGCTACTGGATCTTCACCGGCCATTCCGCCAATACCGGGGCTTAAGGATATTTCATTTGATACAAGTGATACAATCTTTGACATCCCAGATATTCCTGCTTCTGTCGTCATTATTGGCGGAGGTGTCATTGGTCTTGAACTTGCTTGTATCTTCCAAAGTCTTCAATCAAAAGTCACCATTATTGAAGCGGCACCGTCCATTATCCCACAAGAGGATGAAGAAGCATCTAAGCTGCTAGAAAGAGAACTCAAGAAAAAGGGCATCCATATTGCGAAGAAGACCACTGTGACAGAGTTGACGGAAAGCGAAGGAGTCAAAGCGGTTCATGCAACAGATGATAAAGGGGAGACACACATCTTTACAGCGGAAAGACTGCTTGTCTGCGTTGGAAGAAAACCGAATGTATCAGCTGTTAGCCAGCTTGATCTTCAGCTCGATGGTCCGTTTATCAAGGTGAATGATCAGATGCAGACAAGTGCTGATGGTGTATACGCAGTTGGGGATGTCGCCGGCGGTTATCAGCTGGCTCATGCGGCGATGGCAGAGGCTGCTGTTGCGGTCAGCAATATTTGCGGCGTGCCTGAAAAAATGAATGCAGATATTATGCCTAGATGTATTTATACATTACCAGAGGTGGCAAGTGTCGGCCTAACGGAGAAAGAGGCAAAAGCCAAAGGGCTCAGCGTACAAACAGAACGATTTGATTTAGCGGCAAGTGGTAAAGCGTTAGCGGCAGGTGTTCAAACAGGCTTTATTAAATTGGTGTACGATACAGCATATGGTGAAGTGATCGGCGCAACGATGGTTGGTCCGCATGTCACAGAGATGATTTCAGAAGCTTCTTCCTTTATGTATTTAGAAGGAACAGCAGAAGAGATGGCGAAAATGATTCATCCGCATCCGACCATCTCAGAAGGTTTTTATGAAGCAGCTCTTGAGATCGTGAGTAAGCTGAGAAAATAAATGCTAAACAAGGGATAGGGAGGAGATGCATGTGCACGTCCAGCTTCATCAGAAAGCGGCACTTGTGACAGGTAGCACAGATGGGTTTGGAGAAGCCATCTGCCTGGCTTTAGCCCGGGCAGGTGCACATGTTTTTTTACACACATTTCATGATGAATCAAAGGCTAGAACCATTTGTGAAGACATTCAAAAAATGGGTGGTCAGGCGAGTATCATCATGAACCCGCTGGAGACGCCGCGTGATGCCACGCGTATGCTGAGGCAAGTGATCGATACGTGCGGGAAACTGGATATTTTGGTCAATCAAGCAGCGCAAGGAACGGAAGCGGAGCTTGATGCCACTCACCCTAATGAATGGATGGACGAAGTGGAAACAGCTGTGAATACTGTCTTTCTTTCCAGTCAAGCTGCCGTATGGCACATGGTTGACCAGAAGAAAGGCTGTATTATTAATATATCGTCATCAGGCAGTATCACAGGTGATGGCGGGATTTCACATGCGACATCGAATTCTATGCTGAATGCCATGACAAAAGGGCTGGCGCGAGAATTTAAAGACAAAGGCATTCGGGTGCTCGCCTTATTACCGCCGCCTCTCCATTTGATTCCTAACACAGAGCAAATCAAGGAGACTGTGGCCCATATGACGGTCTTTTTAAGTACATCATATGGCGCATTTACAGATGGTGCAGCGATTATGCTTGATGGGGGTGAGAGTGCTGGCTAATGATCAAAAACCAGTTCTCATCGTTGGCGGTGCCCAAGGGATAGGAAAGGAAATTGCCGAGCGTTTTTTAAAAGAAGGACACAGAGTGGCTGTGTCTGATATAGATGAACAAGGACTTTCACTTTTAAAAAAACAGCATTCTGAGCTGCTGACATTTCAAGCTGACGTTTCATCGTGGGAAAGTGTCCAGCAGATGATCTCAGCAGCTGAAAGGGAGCTAGGCGGCATTGCTCATCTTGTGTATTCAGCAGGGATGACAAAATCACTTCCTTTTTTAGAAGTCGATTTTTCACTTTGGAAAAAGACACTGGCTGTGAACTTGTATGGTCTTTATTATTGCATCAAAGCGTCAGCACCTTATATATGTGAGCGGCAAGAAGGAAGCATTGTCATGATTGGATCAGGATCTGCTATAACTGGCTCAGGCGGCGGAATTCAGTATTACGCCTCAAAAGCAGGTGCTTTTGGTCTGATGCGTTCGCTCGTAAAGGAATTAGGGGCGCACCATGTGCGTATCAATGTGATTGCCCCCCGCGTAATTGAATCTCAAATGCTTGATACGCTCTATCCTACTGAGGTGGAGAAAAGGCAGCTGCAATCGCTCATTCCTGTCGGAAGATTAGGAAGACCAGACGATATTGCAGGACTCACTTTATTTCTTACAAGTGACGAGGGAAGCTATTTGCACGGACAAATTATCCTGTTAGACGGCGGGAGAACGTATCAGCCAAAATATACGGAGGGAAAAAGAGCGGAGAGGTAATCGCTCTTTTTGTCATTTTCGTAACAATTGTTCCAATTAGAAACGAATGTTTGGTATACTGGGAATCATAGTATATTAAAAGGATGATGTCACATGCTGAATTGGGAAGAAAGACGACAGCTCGTCAAAGTTGCTCATCTTTATTATACAGACGGGTGGACGCAGCAGGAAATCGCAAAAAAGCTCAATGTCTCGAGACCAGTCATTTCAAAGCTCTTACAAAAAGCAAAAGATGTGGGAATCGTTGAGGTGTACATTAAAGACGAAAGTATTCACACGGTGGAACTGGAAAAGCAGCTAGAAACAACTTTTCAATTAACAGATGCTGTTGTTGTCCCAAGTGTCGGGACAATGTCTGAGATGGTGAAACGTGCCGTCGGTCAAGCTGGCGCCTATTATTTATCTAAAAACATGAAAGATGCGGAGAAAATCGGCATTTCATGGGGAACTACGCTAGCTGAGCTTGTAAAGGAATACCCGTTCGAGCGAAGAAACGATGTGAAGGTCATTCCATTAGAGGGTGGAATGGGCAGGCAGGCAGTCGACATTCATGCCAATCAGCTGGCATATGAGCTGGCAAAGAAAATGAATGGCACGTGTTCCTATTTATATGCCCCGGCGATTTTAGAAACAGAAGAATTAAAAGAGCGGCTTATGGCAATGCAGGATATAGAAGCTGTGCTTGAAGAAGGTAAAAATGTCGACATTGCCCTCATCGGTATTGGCAACCCGCATAAAGGTTCAACGTTAAAAACAGTTGGTTACTTAAAAGAAGAGGATTTATCTGGTTTAAGGCAATCAGGGGCTGTAGGTGATATTGGCTTTCGTTTCTTTGACGGTCAAGGCAAACCTGTCCAAGATGAACTGAATCAAAAGGTCATTGGTTTATCACTGGAGCAGTTAAAGAGCGTCAAAACGGTCATCGCTGTTGTAGAAGGAACCCATAAAGCTGAAAGTATTTTAGGGGCTTTAAATGGCGGATTTATTCAAGTGCTGGTGACAGACGAACTAACGGCGGCAGCCATTTTAAAGGAAGCTTCCGTCCAATAAACGGCTCATAGCCATCGAATTGTATAAAAAGAGCAACATCAAACGAGAAAGGAGCTGTGTATCTTGAAGAAAACCGAAATGGAAGCGAACCTACATTGTACTCGGTGCCAAGAAGAGACCCTCCACAGCATCGTTTATGTGAATGATCAGATGAAAAGCGTTGAGTGTACAGAGTGTCATCAGAAGATCAGTGTGCAAGTCGACATCATGAAGGAATTTTACAAAGAAGTATACGAAAAAATTGCGACAAAGCCAAAACGGATGACGCAGGAATATAAGGCGAATTTGAATGGATTTATCTCAAGACTCCCAATCCGCGTGCTTAGTAAGCCATACCGGCTCATGAGATATTTAAACGAATCATACAAAGTGATTAAGCAATATAAAAAATAGCAGAGCACTAGCGTTTAGACAAAACCTCGCATTCTTTGACAGGTCTGCGCTTGGATGCTCGTTCTTTCTAGAAAGCAAAGGTTTTCTATCACGCTTTGAAGAAAGAAAAAAGCAGAGCTGATTAGCGCTCTGCTTTTTTATGTGCTTTTTTCATATAATAATAAATAGGCAGTCCAGCAATTCCGATCAGCATGGAGATGAGACAGCTCTTCCAGTCGGTGATCATGGTGCTGATTAAAACGAATAAAGAACCGATAATTGCAACGATTGGAGTGAGCGGGTAAAGTGGTACGCTATAAGCACGCTCCATTCCTTTGTTTTGTTTTCTCAGTTTAAAGACTGCGAAAAAGGCCATGACATAAAAGATGTAGATCATGAAAATCGAAACCTCTGACAGTTTTTCTGGATTGCTGACGATCATAAATACAATGGCGATCAAAATTTGTACAAATACCGCAATCCACGGTGTTTTAAATGTAGGGTGAATACGCGAAATCGCGTTTGCGAAAGGAATTTGCTTTCGCTCTGCCATCGCGAAAATCACACGTGGGAATGAAAGAACCTTTCCGTTTAAACAGCCAAAGATACTAATGATGATGCCGATACTAATCACCTTACCGCCGATTGGTCCAAAGAGCATTGTCGCAGCAGTACTTGTCGCATTTTCTCCAAGCTGTACGATTTGATCTGCTGGTAACACGTGCAAAAGAGCAACATTAATAAAGAGATAACAAGCCGTGACGATTAAAATCCCGCCTGCCATTGCGCGAGGCAGTAGCTTCTCTGGGTTTTTCATTTCACCGCCAAGTGCTGCAAGCAATATCCAGCCATCATAAGCAAACAACGTAGCCAAAATCGCTGCACCAAAGTTCATTTGAGCGATACTATCGTTGACTGCCATCAAAATATTTTCGTTTCCTTTCCATAAGCCAAACACAATAATAGCGGCAATCGGGACAAGCTTTCCGATGGTGGTCAGTCCTTGTACAAAACCGCCGTATTTTGTTCCCATAATGTTAATTAAACATAAAAATAAAACAGTGATAATGCCGATTGTAGTCGACCATAAAGAAGAAAGAGAAAATAAATTGGCTAACAATGAACCAAAATAAAGACCAAGTGCACCGATGATGGCAGGCCCGTAAATGATAATCTGTACCCAGCCGCATAAATAGCCCCAAAACTCACCATACACTTCTTCAAGGTAGGCATACAATCCGCCAGTCCGAGGGATTTGTGTGCCAATTTCAGCAACAGTGAGTCCGCCTGCAAGAGTTAAAATGCCACCTAGCAGCCAAGCGAATAATGCGATATCTGAGCTTCCTGAATAGGAAAGGACGTTGCCTGGCTTCATAAAGACGCCGGACCCGATAATCGTCCCGATGACAAGAGATAGGGCGAAAAATAAGCCGATGTCCTGTTTTAACGCTGGTTGTTCTTTGTTCATTACACACGACCTCCTGCATCACTTTCGTACGTTACTGTGACATGTATTTTGTTCATTGTAATACGATTTTAGGAAAACAAGAATTAAAAAAATTTTCTGATTTTCGTATTTGTATTTAAAAGTGTTCGTTTATTGGAGAAAACAGGGTAAATGTTTCGTTAAAAACGAACGATAAAAGATTATTTTTGATTTAATGTTAATTTATCGTTAGAAACCGAACATCTAGCCAAATGGTTGACTTTTCTTGAAAAATGACCTATTTTATTCATAAGGATATTATCTTGAATTCGAGATATTTTGAAATAGGAGTGAATATAATGAAAATCAATGGGATTCACCACGTATCTGCATTAACAGCCAATGCTCAAAAGAATGTTGATTTCTACCGCCAGATTCTTGGCTTAAAACTTGTAAAGAAAACGGTCAATCAGGATGACCCATCTATGTATCACTTATTTTATGGAGATGAGGTCGCTTCACCGGGAACGGAGCTCACCTTCTTTGAAATTCCAATGCTCGCCCGCCGTTTGAAAGGAACAAATGCCATCACAAGCACAGGCCTTCTCGTTTCTTCTGAAGAAGCACTTTCATTTTGGGAAAAGCGTTTTGAAGAGACAGGCGTGCAGCAAGAAACGGCTTCCTTAAGAGGGGGTAGACCTGCCTTGCGCTTTCAAGATCCAGAGGGGCAGCAGCTATTTTTAACAGTAGAACCGAACGCACAAGAAGCAGGCTCACCGCCAGTGCATGATGATATTCCGGCAGAGTTCGCCATTAGAGGTTTGGGGCCAGTGGAATTAACTGTTGCAGAAGCGGACAAAACGATCCGTGTTTTAACAGACATCCTTGGCTTTACCGAAAGAGCGCGTGAACAATCAAACGATGGTGAGATCGTGACCATTTTTGAGTCAGGAAATGGCGGTGCTGGAACAGAAATTCATGTGATCGAAAAAACGGAAGGACCTTCTGAGCGTTCAGGCAGAGGAAGTGTGCATCACGTAGCCTTTCGCGTGGAAGATGCTGAGGAACTGGAAAAATGGTATGACAAAATATCAAAAGCAGGCTTCACGAACTCTGGTGTTGTGGAACGTTTCTACTTTAAAGCCCTTTACTTTAGAGAACCGAATGGTATCTTATTTGAAATCTCAACAGATGGTCCTGGGTTTACAGTGGACGAAGGAGTAGATGAGCTTGGCGATCAATTAGCCCTTCCTCCATTTCTAGAGCACAAACGAGCAGAAATTGAGCAGAGATTAACGCCAATTCAGTCATTATAAAAAGTAGATCATGAGGCTTTCTATCACGCTAAAAAGAAGAAAAAAGGGCTGAAATCAAGATGATTTTAGCCCTTTTTCTTTTGCATTAGGAACTTACCTGCTTAGATTCATTTTGTGTTAATGTCACCTTCTTCGTTTCTTCTTTTCCGTTTCGAATGAGTGTGATGTTTACGGTGTCTCCAACTTTCGTATTCGTGTATAGTTCATGACGTAATTCACTTCCGGTTTTGATTTGTTTCCTATTGATGGCGGTAATGACATCCTCAGACTTTAAGCCGGCTTTGGCGGCAGGTGAGCCTGCGGCGATTTCTTTGATGTATACGCCTTGATCAAGCTGACTGTTTTTGAGACCGAGTGTTTCTTTCTGATATATGTCTGGGACTTGGTCGAGATCCAGCATGCTGATGCCGATATATGGACGTTCAATCTTTCCTTTTGCGAGAAGCTGATCGGCGATTGGTTTGACATCATTGATTGGAAGTGCGAATCCAATACCTTCAACACCTGTTTCAGAAATTTTCATACTCGTGATCCCCACAACCTTTCCATCTGTCGTAAGAAGTGGTCCGCCGCTGTTTCCTGGGTTAATAGCTGCATCTGTTTGAATCACATTAATGCTGCTTTCGCCTGCTGATGTGTTCATCGAAACTGTTCGGTCGACACCGCTGACAATTCCTTGGGTCACGGTTCTTGATAGATCTTCACCAAGCGGGTTTCCGATCGCGATGACAGTTTCCCCAGCACGCAGCGAGGAGGAATCGCCTAATGCCGCGACCTTCGTTACATGACTGCTGCTAATTTCTACAACTGCTAGGTCAGTCAGCGGGTCAGCTCCGACCAATTTACCTTTGGCGGTTTTGCCATCGTGCAAGGATACTGTGAGTTTATTTGCCCCTTCAATGACGTGGTTGTTTGTTAAGATATAGGCTTTGCTGCCGGATTTTTTGAAAATCACTCCTGAGCCTGTACCGGTTTTTTCCTCTTGACTGCTTTTATTTTGCTGTGATTCATCAAAAGGCGTATTGAAATCGCCAAAGCCCATGTCTGTTTGACTTTGCGCTTGATAGTTTGTAATGCCGACAATGGCTGGCGATACATCTTCGACCATGCTTGAGATACTGCTTGATGAATGTGATGTTTGGACAGCAGTTGTTTTTGACGAACTGGCACTTGTATCATTTGTTGATACAGCTTCTGTTTTTGCAGCAGAATCGCTTGCTGTGTTGTTTGATGCGTGCTGGGCATATGGCGTAAGGACATACACACCTAACGCTAGTATGCCGCCTACAATGCCGCTAACAAATGGCTTAAACCAGCTGTTTGGCTTCTTCTTTTGTTTTTGTGGCTGCTTCATTGTTTGAATCTCATGAGAAGGTTGGTTTTCATGTTTGTGATGTGTCATTCGAATCACTCTCTTTCTTCAATTTTTCATGTATGGTTCGAGGTGGGATGACCTTATGTGTGGTGATTGGCTTTATCGTAAGAAAAAAGTGTGGGATAAAAATGAAAACATTGTGGGAAATTGTTAAAATAAGTAGTGAATCTAAGCCAAATAGAGGAGATTAAACTGTGGAGAAAATTGGAATCATTGGATATGGAAGCATGGCTGATATGATGGTGCAAAAATGGCTGGAAAAAGAAGTGCTCAATGCCCATCAAATCATGATCCATACAAGAAGTGAAACGGACCGCCTGCTTCAACTCAAAGACAAGCATCAAGAAATAAACATCTGCTCATTAGACGAACTTTCTGCGTCATGTGATGTACTTTTTATCTGCGTGCCGCCGCTTGCTGTACTTGATGTACTCGATCAACTGCCTTCAGCAGCCAAATCGGTTCATATTGTGTCAGTAGCCGCGGCTGTGACGTTAGACAAGTTATCAAAGCATACGACTCACCCAATTTCCAGATACATCCCAACGCTCACGTCAGCTGTTGGAACGGGCGTATCCCTCGTTGCGCATGGTGAAACTGCTGGAGAGGAAGAAAAGGTGCGTTTGCATCGTCTCCTTTCAGCTTTTAGTATCGTACGTGAAATAGGGGAAGACCAGTTTGATGCGGCGAGTAATTTGACGAGCTCATCTCCTGGTTTTATCGCTGCTCTTTTTGAAGAAATGGCGAGATCCGCTGTGAGAAATAGTGAACTTTCCTTAGAGGAAGCGTATGAATTTTTAACGTATGCCCTTTTAGGCACAGGTCAAGTCCTTGTAGAACGAGGCCTCACCTTTGCTGAAACCGTCGATAGAGTGGCGACAAAAGGGGGCATTACAGGAGAAGGCGCCGATGTTATTCAAAAGCAGGCACCTCAGATGTTTGATGATTTATTTACACAAACCATGAAGAAATATGAACAGCTAAAATCACAGATTAACGAAGCGGACAAACACCACTAAAGACATAGTTAGTGGTGTTTTATTTGTTAAAAAAATCCTTTGTCACAAAGTCTTTTGACCTGTATTATCTGAGTCTAATTTCCTTATTTTCAGACATTGTATTGAAAAATCAATCAAGTAATCATATAATTTTTTAGAAAATTTAGAAAAATATACACAAATTTTAAGTTTAATTAAAGGGGGATGGGGATGAAGCTCTATGTATCTGTCGATATGGAGGGGATTACTGGTCTAGCTGATCATACATTTGTCGATGCCCGTCAGCACAATTATGAACGGGGCAGAAAGATCATGACAGGTGAAGTGAATGCCTGTGTGGAGGCTCTTCTTCAGCATGGCGCAACCGACATCTTGGTCAATGACAGTCATTCCAAAATGAATAATTTGTTGATTGAAGAATTGCATGAAGAGGCATCTCTTATATCTGGTGACGTCAAGCCTTATTCAATGGTTCAAGGGTTAGATCAATCCTATGACGCTGCTGTTTTTTTAGGCTATCATGCGAGGGCGTCTATGAAAGGTGTGATGTCCCACAGTATGATTTTTGGTGTCAGACATTTTTACATAAATGATCATCCAATTGGTGAAATGGGCTTTAATGCGTATGTTGCAGGCTACTACGGTGTGCCGGTGATTCTTGTTTGCGGAGATGATCAAGCAGCACTTGAAGCAGAAAAGCTGATGCCTGGTGTGAAAACAGTGGCAGTAAAAGAGACCATATCAAGATCTGCTGTGAAATGTCTCACTCCTGCCAAAGTCAACCAACAAATCTCGCAGCAAGTGGAAGCCGCAATGAAACAGATTCATTACATCAAGCCGCTGACGCCTCCTGATCAGCCGCTGCTGAAGATTGAATTTGCCAATTATGGACAAGCTGAATGGGCGAATTTAATGCCAGGTACTGCCATCATAGAAGGAACAACAACGGTGACGTATCAAGCAGAGAATATATTAGAAGCCTACCAAGCGATGCTTGTCATGACAGAGCTTGCCGCACGTACAACATTTTGTTAAACGAGGGGGAGACGGCAGATGACCAGCTTTTTGCTCAAGCGTTTTATTGCGATGATCGCCACGATCTTAACAATTACGACGTTAACGTTTATTTTAATGAAGGTCATCCCAGGATCGCCTTTCAATGAAGAACGAAATACAAACGAAACGGTCCAGCGAAACCTCGAAAGCTACTATCACTTAGACGAACCACTGTATGTTCAATATGTCATCTATTTAAAATCCATCGTTACCTTTGATTTTGGTCCTTCCATTAAAAAGCCTTCTGAAAGTGTCAATGATCTATTGGCGAGAGGCTTCCCAGTCTCATTAGAACTTGGTCTTATCTCAATATTGATTGCTGTCATCTCCGGCATCCTGCTTGGGGTCATGGCTGCCCTCCGGCACAATGGCTTGATTGATTATATCGCCATGACCATTGCTGTTTTCGGTATATCCATTCCAAACTTTATCTTTGCTACTTTATTAATTCAGCAGCTTGCTGTGAATTTGAAGCTCTTTCCTACAGCGATGTGGACAAGTCCGATGCATATGGTGCTGCCAACCATTGCTCTTGCCGTTAGTCCGATGGCCATTATTGCCCGGTTAACAAGATCGAGCATGATTGAAGTGCTGTCTCAGGACTATATTCGCACTGCTAAAGCAAAAGGACTTTCTCCCTTTAAAATTGTGTTCAAACATGCGCTTCGAAATGCGCTTTTGCCTGTTGTGACCATTCTTGGCACACTTGTCGCAAGTATTTTAACAGGAAGTTTTGTCATTGAAAAAATATTTGCGATTCCTGGCATGGGAAAATACTTTGTCGAGAGTATTAACAACCGTGATTATCCTGTCATCATGGGAACTACTGTTTTTTACAGCATTATTTTAATCACACTTCTTTTCATTGTTGATGTGGCGTATCGCCTGCTTGATCCGAGGATTCAGCTGCATCAGAAAGGAGGAAAGGCATGAGTATACACTTGCATCAGGATCAACCGAATCCGCATCATGAAGTGCCGGACGAATGGTTTTCTCCGAGAGAGCAAAAGAAAACGGAGGCCCATGCCATTAAAAGACCCTCTCTTTCGTATTGGGCAGACACATGGAGACGACTGAAGCAAAATAAGCTTGCGATGTTTAGTCTATCGGTATTGATTTTTCTTTTTATCATGGCACTATTAGGCCCATTGCTTGCACCTAATAGCGTGACAGAGCAGCGTCTTTCAATGCAAAATCTGCCGCCATCCGCTGCTCACTGGTTCGGAACGGATGAGCTTGGACGAGATGTGTTCACGCGTACATGGTACGGGGCACGTATTTCGTTATTTGTAGGCGTCATGGCAGCCCTGATTGATTTTGCTATCGGCGTGATCTATGGAGGGATTGCCGGTTATAAGGGCGGGAGATATGACCATGTCATGATGCGAATCGTCGAGGTGCTCTACGGTCTTCCTTATTTACTTGTTGTCATTTTATTGATGGTTCTGATGGGGCCAGGGCTTGTCACCATTATTGTAGCGCTCACTGTCACCGGATGGATTGGCATGGCAAGAATCGTGAGAGGTCAAGTTCTTCAGCTGAAAAGCCAGGAATATGTCCTTGCCTCAAAAACCTTTGGTGCAAAGAGTCTGCGCATCATTCGCCGCAACCTGCTGCCGAATACGATGGGACCGATTATCGTTCAGATGACCTTAACTGTACCGACCGCGATATTTGCAGAAGCGTTCCTAAGCTTTCTTGGTTTAGGCATTCAAGCACCGTTTGCAAGCTGGGGCGTGATGGCCAATGATGCGCTGCCAACAGTGCTGTCAAATAACGGGCATTGGTGGCGTTTATTTTTCCCTGCGTTTTTTATTTCACTCACGATGTTTTGCTTTAACAATTTAGGTGATGGCTTGCAAGATGCGCTTGATCCGAAGATGAAGAGGTGATGGCGCTTTGAAAAAAGTTCTACAAATCATCGATCTGCACGTCAGCTTTCGGACATATGGCGGCTCAGTTCGAGCGGTACGCGGAGTGAATGTGGATGTATATGAAAAAGAAACCCTTGCCATTGTAGGAGAATCAGGCTGCGGGAAAAGTGTGACTTCACAAAGTATCATGAGGCTACTGCCAGCATACAGCGCTCATGTTGATCAGGGAGAAATCTGGTTTGAAGACCGAAATTTGCTGTCATTATCTGGAAAAGAAATGCGCGCCATACGAGGTGTCGATATTTCGATGATCTTCCAAGATCCCATGACCGCACTGAACCCAACCTTGACAATCGGCGATCAGCTCATGGAGGCGGCAAAGGAGCATCAAAAGCTGACGAATAAAGAAGTGAAAGAAGCCGCCATTCGGATGCTTGATTTGGTCGGCATTCCGCAGCCGAAGGAAAGGCTAAAGCAATACCCTCATCAGTTCAGCGGGGGAATGAGGCAGCGGCTCATGATTGCCATGGCACTGATTTGCGAGCCGAAAGTGCTGATTGCTGATGAACCAACGACCGCACTGGATGTGACCATACAGGCACAAATATTAGAGCTGTTTAAAGAGATTCAGAGAAAAACAGGGGTCACCATTATTTTAATCACACATGATTTAGGGGTCGTAGCCCAAGTCGCAGACCGAGTGGCGGTCATGTACGGAGGGAAAATGGTGGAGGTCGGAACGAGGCGAGATATTTTTTACAGTCCGCAGCATCCTTATACAAAAGGACTTCTGCAATCTGTTCCAAGACTTGATATGAAAGATGAACTCATTCCAATTGAAGGAAGCCCGCCTGATTTATTTGCTCCGCCAAAGGGCTGTCCGTATACAGATCGCTGCCCTGCCGCCATGAAGGTATGTGATCATATCATGCCGCATGAAACGCAGCGGTCACCTACCCATACAGTGCATTGCTGGCTCCAAGATGAGCGTGCGAATCAAACCGTTTTATCTTCAACACAAAGGGGGAGTTTTTGATGAGAAAAAAGGGATGGATCATCAGTATATGCTTGTTCACGATCATGCTGCTCGCAGGGTGTACAGCCAATGAGCAAGCAGGGAAAGGATCATCAAGCAAAGAGGGTGAAAAGAAAGTATTAACCTTAAATAACGAAAACGAACCGACGTCGTTTGATCCGCCGATTGGTTTTAATAATGTATCGTGGCAAGGACTCAATAACTTAATGGAGGGATTAACAAGACTGAATGAAAAGCACGAACCATCTCCTGCAATGGCGGAAAAATGGGAGATTTCAAAGGATGGAAAAACGTATACGTTCCATTTAAGAGATGGCATCAAGTGGTCAAATGGTGATCCAGTGAAAGCGAGTGACTTTGAATATGCGTGGAAGCGGCTTCTTGATCCGAAAACAGGCTCTTCTGCATCGTTCCTAGCATACATGATTGAAGGCGGAGAGGCATTTAACAGCGGCAAAGGAAAGAAAGAAGACGTGAAAGTCAGCGCTGTAAATGACAAAACGCTTAAGGTCACACTAGCATATCCGCAGAAATCGTTCTTAAATATGACCGCAAACCCTGCCTTTTTTCCTGTCAATGAACTGGTAGCAAAGAAGGACCCAAACTGGGCAAAAGACGCCAAAACCTTTGTCGGAAATGGACCGTTCAAGCTGACAGAGTGGAAGCATGATGAGAGCTTCACAATGGAAAAAAGTGAGACGTATTGGGATGAAAAATCAGTTAAGCTGGATCAAGTGAAGTGGCTGATGATCAGTGATCGAAACACAGACTATCAAATGTATCAATCAGGAGATTTAGATACTGCCTTTGTCCCAGCAGAGCAAAGTGAAAATCTGCTGAAAAATAAAGATGTACAAATTGAAGACCAGGCTGGATTGTTCTTTTATCGTCTGAATGTAAACATGGAACCTTTTCAAAATAAGAACATCCGCAAAGCTTTTCAAATGGCGATCAACCCGCAAGATATCGTGGATTATGTGACAAAAAATGAAGAGAAGCCAGCACGTGCTTTCGTCTCGCCAGGCATTCTAGATTCAAAGGGCGAGGATTTCAGAGAAGCTGGCGGTGACCTTGTGAAGAATGATAAGAGTGAAGCTGCGAAGCTATTAGAAAAAGGGCTGAAAGAAGAGAACTATTCAAAACTGCCAGCCGTCACATTGACATATAGTACAAAGCCTGAGAACAAGAAAAAAGCTGAAGCCATCCAACAGCAGCTGAAAGAAGCGCTAGGTGTAGATGTGAAGCTTGCAAACATGGAAGCCAATGTATTTGCAGAAGATCAAAAGGCGCTGAAATTCCAATTCTCACAAAGTTCATTTTTAGCAGACTATGCAGATCCGATCAATTTCCTAGAGAGCTTTCAAACAGGGAATGCGATGAACCGGACAGGATGGTCCAACGATACCTATGATCAGTTGATCAAAAAGGCAAGCCAAGAAGCAGATGAGCAAAAGAGAAACAACATTCTTCATGATGCAGAGGCACTTCTCATTGAAGAAGCACCGATCATCCCGATTCATTTTTATAATCAAGTCCATTTACAAAAAGAAGGCGTGAAAGGGATTGTCCGTCACCCTGTTGGGTATATCGATTTGAAATGGGCACAAGTAGATGGAGAGTGATATGAGGATCAAAAGACGCTTTGAAATAAAAGCGTCTGTTCCTTTATTCGTTCATGTTATGAAGCAGAAACCCATAGATTGAAAGAAACGAAGAGAAAGAGGGGATATGGCATGAGCCAGTTGCCAGTGGCACTTCAAACAGGGGATAAGGTGGGGATTATTGCACCAGCAAGCCCGCCTGATGAGCTGAAATTAGCAAAAGGAATTGCCTTTTTAGAAAGCCTCGGGCTAAAGGTGAAAAAAGGGAAGTATTTGGGCCGCCGGTACGGGTATTTAGCAGGTCATGATCATGAAAGAGTGGAGGATCTCCACCGCATGTTTCAAGATCCAGAAGTGAAAGCGGTTATTTGTGCTTGCGGAGGATATGGGACTGGCAGACTTGCGGAAGCGATTGACTATGACCTGATTCGCCGGAATCCAAAAATCTTTTGGGGCTATAGTGATATTACGTTTTTACATACGGCCATCCAGCAGCAGACGGGTCTTGTGACGTTTCATGGTCCAATGCTCTCCTCTGATGTGGGACTTGAGGAGGTTCATCCTTATACGAAAGATACCTTTTTACAGCTGTTCGCACCGAAAGCCTTTACGTATGCGCACCACTTGTCACCCCTTCATACTTTCTATCCGGGCACCGCTTCAGGTGAGATTGTTGGAGGAAATCTTGCCCTCATCGTGACGACACTTGGTACACCTTTTGAAATCGATACGAAGGGAAAGCTTTTGTTCATTGAAGATATTGATGAAGAGCCCTATAAAATTGATCGAATGATGCAGCACCTCACATCTGCGGGAAAATTGGATGATGCGGCTGGATTCATCATTGGAGATTTTCATCAATGTGAACCAAAAAAGAAAGATCAGTCCCTCACATTGAATCAAGTATGGGACACCTACATTGTGCCGCAAAAAAAGCCTGCACTTGGGGGCTTTCGGATTGGCCATTCTTCGCCGAACTTTGCCATTCCAATGGGCACGCAGGCTGCATTAGATGCGACAGGGAAAAAACTGCACATTTCTCCCGGCGTTGCAGCGAAAGAGGCGATCAAATGAAAATCGTCGATGTTCGTACATGCAGAATGAGCGTACCGCTAAAAAAACCGTTCAAAACCGCTTTGCGAACGGTGTATGACGCAGCATCTCTGATTGTTATCATCACATATGATCAAGGTGACGTCAGCTACGGAGAGGCAGTCCCGACAGCGGTGATTACAGGTGAAACGCTGGAAAGCATCGACTATGCCATCTGTGAAGTGATCAGACCGATATTGCTTGGGGCTTCCTTGTCCGAGTATGAACAGATTTTTTCTCGTTTGAACCGTGTGCTCGCTTGCAACACAAGCGCAAAGGCAGCGGTTGACATGGCCATTTATGATGGCTTAGCGAAGCAGGCAGGACTTCCGCTTTATCAATACCTTGGCGGATATCGCAGTCAGCTTGAAACAGATTATACGGTCAGTGTAAACCGGCCGCTTGAGATGGCGGAAGATGCGAAGCAATACGCAGCAGAAGGCTTTCAGACATTAAAGATCAAGGTAGGAAAAGATGATATAGACACGGATATTCAGCGTATCAAGCGAATTCGAGAAAAGGTCGGACCGGATATTCAGATCAGGCTCGATGCGAATCAGGGCTGGACGTGGAAGGAAGCGGTCGTAGCCATTCGAAAAATGGAGGCGCTGAATATCGAACTAGTCGAGCAGCCAGTGCCAAAAGAAGATATCGAAGGTCTGCGCCGTGTGACGGAGGCAACAGATACACTTATTATGGCAGATGAAAGCATTTTCAGTTTTCATGATGCGATCAAGGTGCTTGAAACGAGAAGCTGTGATTTGATCAATTTAAAATTAATGAAATCAGGCGGCATAAAAGAAGCCTTAAAAATCAACGCTTTAGCAGAAGCATACGGCGTAAAGTGCATGGTTGGCAGTATGATTGAGTCAAAACTCGGCATTACAGCAGCCGCTCATCTCGCCGCAAGCCAGCCGAATATCAACCGCTATGATTTTGATGCCCCGCTGATGCTAAAAGAGGACATGGTAGACGGAGGAATCGTGTACAAAGGAAAAGATATCTTTTTCCCGCCGCATCATGGATTAGGCATTCAAGGGGTGAAAGGAGTCTCATGATGATATTTGAATCAAAGGTTCCAGTTGCGAATGTATGGACAGCGCCGCAGTCACCGAGAGAAATCGATCAAAAGGTACTTCAGAGCTCCTTCAAAATCAAAGAGTGGATTGACAAGCAAACATATGAAGAAAAACTGGCTTTATGTGAAGAAAATCTGATCCAGTCGCAAGTACTGCTCGGTGAACGAGTCATTGGATTAGAAGAGACAGACGGCTGGATGAAAGTCGTTATTCCGCAGCAGGCCAGCCGGAAACATCCACAAGGCTATCCTGGCTATATACCTGCGAACCAACTAAAGCAAGTGACAGAAGGAAGTGCGCCAGCTATATCTCATATCGTTTGTCAGAAAAAAGCCACGCTCTATCAAAACGGGCAAGCGGACATGGAAATTAGTTTTTTAACAGAGCTCGCAGCTTTAGAAGAAACGAGTGATTGCTTTCGTGTTGTCACACCAGCAGGGACGAGAGAAATCAATAAAGAAGATGTGCAGCCAGTTTCCTCCACTTCCTCTATGACCGGAAAAGATGTTGTAGACAAGGGAAAACAATTTATTGGTCTTTCGTATTTATGGGGCGGCATGAGCAGCTTTGGCTATGACTGTTCGGGGTTTGCTTACAGCATGTATAAAGCGAGCGGATATCTTTTGCCGAGGGACGCAAGTGACCAAGCAGTGCAAGGAACACCGGTCGCATCAAGCCATTTAGAACAAGGCGACTTATTGTTTTTCGCCAATGACAACGGAAAGGGAGCTGTCCGCCATGTTGGGATCTACGCAGGTGACGGTTTGATGCTTCACTCGCCTAAAACCGGCAGAGAAATTGAACTTCTTTCCCTTGCTGGCACTTCATATGAAAAAGAATGGGCAGGTGCAAGACGGTATTTGCCTAGCGAGAGGAGCAAAGGTCATGGCAGTTGAACCACTTTTACAAGTAAACAATCTCAAAAAACATTTTCATCTATCGAAAGGAAAAACGTTAAAAGCGCTAGACGGTGTCTCCTTTCAGCTGAAACAAGGTGAAACGTTTGGTCTTGTGGGCGAGTCTGGCTGCGGGAAATCCACACTTGGAAAAGTGCTTATGCGTCTTTATGAACCGACAGATGGGGAAGCCTTATATGAAGGGAAAAGCCTTCATCACCTTTCACAAAAAGAATCCTTTGATTTTAATCGGCAAATTCAAATGGTGTTTCAAGACCCGTATTCCTCCTTAAATCCGCGGCTGTCTGTAAAAGATATTATGCTGGAGCCAATGGAGATTCATAACCTTTATGGGAGTCAAAAGAGAAGGGTTGCTAGGGTGAAAGAACTACTGGAAGCTGTTGGACTTAGCTATGACTTTGCCACTCGCTATCCTCATGAATTCAGCGGAGGGCAGAGGCAGAGAATCGGTATTGCAAGAGCACTCGCCTTAGCACCGAAATTTATTGTGGCAGATGAGCCAATTTCTGCACTGGATGTCTCTGTTCAAGCGCAGGTCGTGAATCTGCTGAAGAAACTGCAAAAGGAGGAAGGGCTGACATTTCTCTTTATTGCGCATGACCTGTCGATGGTCAAATATATTAGCGACCGAATCGGTGTCATGTATTTAGGTCATCTCGTCGAATTGACCAGCAGTGATGCGTTATATCAAACACCGCTTCACCCCTATACACAAGCATTGCTGTCTGCGATCCCCATTCCAGATCCTGACGTGGAGGACAAGCGCAAAAGGTTCATTTTAAAAGGAGAAATTCCAAGTCCAGTGAACCCGCCAAGCGGCTGTGTATTTCGAACAAGATGTCCTGCAGCGATGGATGTGTGTGCTGAAAAAAAGCCAACATTACAAGCAGTAGAAGAAGGGCATGATGTCGCCTGTCATTTATACGATCAGAAATAAAATAGGCAGATAAAAAGCCAGCAAGTAGACAAGCTGTTCTACACGCTGGCTTTTTTAGTGGATGAACGCCGAATCGGCAATGTGCAGCATCTAAAAGAGCCGCCAGATTTAATGATTTCTGAAAAATTCACTTCAATGACAGTGTAGCCGTGAGCGGTTAAAGCAGCATTTGTTTCTTGATTGATAGGCAAACTAATCACTTTTTTCTGTCCAATGGATAAAACGTTTGGTCCGAGTGTAAATTGCTCTTGTTCGCTTATTTCAATGAGATGATAATGCATGTTGAGCAGGTGAAGATCCTCCTTTTTGAACGCTTCAGGATAAATCAATATCTCATCATGAGACAGAATATTCATCACACAATCGAGATGCAAAATGTGAGGAGGAAGATGAATGGGAATGATGTCATGATCCGGCAGTTCTTTTTTTAGCTCATGAATAGCGGCTGGGTTTGTTCTTTTGCTCGTTCCAACAAATACACGTGTTTGATCCACAAGGACATCGCCGCCTTCAATTGTTCCGTTTGTCAGGGTAACAGTATTCAATCCAGTTCCCTGTGCCCACTCTTTTAACAATTGTTCTTCTCCTTGCCGAACCGGAGCGGCCATGCTTGAAACAAAGAGTGTATGTCCAATCGTAAACCCAATATCCCGAGTAAAGACCTGTTCAGGAAAGCGGTCATTTGCAGGAAGCATAATGGGGCGTACTTGATGGTCTTTTAGGATTTGGATCAATTGCTTATGCTGAGCAATGGCTTTCATTTGAGAAATATTTTCTCTTGCAAAATGCTTTTGGGTTTCGTTGATGATCTGTTTGATTTCCATATAGATGGGACTGCATAAAAGGACTTCTTGTAAATCGTCATATTCACTCATGCATTGCGGCATTTTGTGTATTTGTTCTGCTCTCATAGAATCCATCAAATGGCCTCCTTGTTTGTTCATAGTTCTATTATTCCTCGTTCTAGTCATAGTTGAAACATTTCCGAAAGAAAATCTCTCACAAGAGACTAAAGCAAAAAGTTTAGACAAACCTAAAAGAATAGTGTTTAATAAAAGTCGTTCCGCATTCACGAAAACAGCAAGAAGGAGCTATGATGATGAGAGAAGAAAATTTCAAATACTGCAAGGAATCGAAAGTTGTAAAAACCAGCAGGGTATTCCCTCTCGATACGAATAATCACCAAACCTTGTTTGGCGGAAAATTAATGAGTTATATAGATGACATTGCTTCCATCTCGGCAGCAAGGCACAGCCGCAGTGAAACGGTCACGGCTTCTATGGATTCTGTTGATTTTTTAGAGCCAATTGGACAAAAAGAGTCAGTATGCTTGGAATCCTATGTGACATGGGTTGGCACGTCTTCCATGGAAGTGTTCGTTAAAGTTATGAAAGAAAACTTGATGTCTGGAGAGCGCAGACTCGCAGCGACTTCATTTCTGACATTTGTCTCGCTAGATGAAAATGGGAAGCCAAAACGAGTCCCGCAAGTCATGCCGGAAACAGAGGAAGAAATCATGCTGCATCAAACAGCGAAGCAGCGGGCAGAGGAAAGAAAGAGCCGCCGAAAGCATAGTAAAGCTTTGGCTGACGCACTTGGGACAGATAAGCCTTGGGCGTAAAAATCACCCTTTAAGCGGTGATTTTTTTCTAGGATGGTATCTTGCATGGCAAGATAGTGTGTGGTAAGATGATGCTATCTTGTGATGCAAGGTACTGGAATCGGGGGAACAAAGATGACAACATCCACACAAATGCTAAAAGGAATTTTAGAAGGCTGCCTGCTGTCGATTATTTCAGAGGGTGAGATTTATGGATATGAAATGACGAAGAAGCTCGCGCATTACGGGTTTGATCAAATTAGTGAAGGAAGTATCTATCCGATCCTGCTGCGTATGCAAAAGGAACAGCTCGTGACCACTGTCACAAAAGCATCAGCAAGCGGACCGAAAAGGAAATACTATACGCTCACACAAGCTGGAGAAAAAGCGCTCATAGAGTTTATTACCCGCTGGAGTGAGCTTTCAAAAAATGTAAACTGTTTACTACAAAAAGGGAAGTGAGATTATGGTATCAAAAGAAACAAGACACGTTCTACTAGAGGTGAAACTCTATCTCATATCAAAGGGAAAAAATCAGGACGAAATTGATGAGCTGATGGATGAACTGACGACACATGCGGTTGAGGCTGAAAAAGACGGTAAAACAGGGGAGGCTTTGTTTGGCGGAGATCCGCGGGGCTATGCTGATGAACTTGCAAAAGAGCTGTCAGGAAACCATAAAGACTGGATTCCTTTTGTCAGTGCCTTCTTAATTGGTTCACTCTTTTATATGATTTTATCAGATGCGATCAGTCAAAGCTTATCCTATTCTTGGTATGCATTGATTGGTTATCCGCTCGTTTTAGTAGCCAATGTCATCATGATCATTGTCATGTTTAGAGCGTCTTCCTTTCAAACAGGAGGCCGGGCATTTCTTTATTTCTGGATCTTAGGAATCTTTCAGTTGACTTCAATGGTCACAATCAAACTATTGGATCAAAAACTCGGCACACCATTACTTGTACTGACTTCAGGTCAAAGATGGGGCGTCATCCTGCTTATGCTGTTATGTATCATTGTTTTTAATGCAATCATGAAAGCGAATCTCATTTCACTGATTCCAATCATCTTTTTCGGACCGCAGCTCATATTCGAATGGATTGGCTGGACATCACCAAGCGTGCTTCTCTTGCAAAGTCTACTATCTATTGTGATCTTAGTCGGGCTTGTGCTCATTGTTTTACGCCGAACGAATAAGAAAAATGAAAATACGATGTAAAAAAACAGGGCACATCCCATCCGATGTGCTTTTCTTTTTCTAAAAAAATGTAGAAATGGTAACGTGTTTTTCATTACAATGGGAAGAGGACAAAAATGAAAAGGGGTTCTGTGTTTGGATATTTTATGGGGATATGTACTTGTTTTTGTATTGGCTGCTTTGCCTTTTTTTGAGGTGGTAGGGGTCGTTCCGCTGGCCATTTTAAGTGGCATGCATCCTGTACCGGCAGCGGTTATTGGGTTCATCGGCAATTTTTTTACCGTTTTCCTGCTCATTGTTTTCGTAGACCGCTTTAAAGCATGGCGGTTAAAGAGAAAAGAGGACAAAAGCAATAAAAAAGGAGAAAAAAAGCAGCAGCGGGCGAGAAAAATTTGGGAACGTTATGGTCTCCCGGGATTAGCGATAGTCGGTCCTTTTATCATTGGCAGTCATTTAGCGGCGTTTATGTGCATGAGTTTCGGGACGAAGAGAAAGCAAGTTGCGGTGTGGATGACAGTCAGTTTAATGATGTGGACGGCGCTGGCAGCTAGTTTAACCGGTGCGGGAATCCATTACTTTGCCCCAGATTCAAATGGACTGTTCGGTGATCTTTTTAATCAGTAAGTGGGAGGTTCATAAATGAAACTTCAAACACGCACAGTGCTTGAAACAGAGCGCCTTAGACTGAGAACGATGAATGAACATGATGCCTCGTTTTTATATGAGATGTTGTTCCAAGATGAAGAAGTAATGAAGTATTATCCATCTTTGAAGGATGAGCAGCAGACGAAAGAGTGGATTGCATGGAATCAAAAGAATGACCGCATCTATCATACTTCTCTCTGGATCATTGAAGACAAAGAAACGAATGAACCACTTGGACAAAGCGGAATTGTTCTGCAAAACATTGAAGGACAAACAGAACTTGAAATCGGCTATATGCTTAAGAAAGCAGCGTGGGGGAATGGCTATGCTGCTGAAGCCGCAAAAGGCTGCCTCACCTATGGCTTTGAAGAAATGAAAGTCAGACGAATGGTAAGCTTAATCCGCCCGGACAATGAAGCATCGGTAAAGGTCGCTTTAAAAATGGGCATGAAAAAAGAAAAAACCATTTCAAAATGGGACCAAATCATTGATGTTTACAGCATCACCCGCAACGAAGAAAACGGCTCGCTTACAAAATAAGCAGAGCCGTTTTTTTATATCCGCTGTTCTAGTTGAAGTAAATATTTCTTACGTTCTATCCCGCCGCCGTAGCCGCCGAGCTCACCACTTGTTTGAATGACGCGGTGGCATGGAATGATGATCGCCAACTGATTGGCACCATTTGCATTCCCTACCGCCCGGACCAAATGCGGATCGCCCAGCATCACAGCAAGATCTCGGTAAGAACTAGTTTCGCCTGAAGGAATACGTGTGAGCAGGTCCCACACCTTCATTTGAAAAGGGGTGCCATGCATGGAAAGTGGTACTGTAAACTGCGTCAGTTTTTTCTCGAAATATAAGGTCAATTCCTTTATTAATTGCTGATGGACGTTTGTTTCCCCAACTAAAATACGCGCATGATGCTTTTTTCTCATGTTCTCAATTTCCTTTTCTAGTCCCCGCCTGTCCATAAATTCCAGTAAATACACATGCGTCGCATCTGTCACGCTGATCATCCGTCCAATCGGTGTAGAAATAAAATTAGCGTGAAGAATTTTGGTTTGCGTCTTTTTAGGGGGATTTCCCATGATTTTCGTAAAGGCATCATTGAAGGCACTTGAAGAATCATAGCCCAAGGCGACCTGCTGATCAATCACTTTTTTTCCATTCATAATTTCTTTAAAGGCAAGCCCCATTCGGCGTGATCTCGCATATTGAACAAAGGTCATGCCGTAGATTTCTTTGAATTTCCGCCTAGCCGTTGCAGAGTGAATTCCTAGCTCGCGAAAGTCCTCTTCTTTCCAGCGTTTTTCAGGATGTGTTTCAACTGCTGAAACGAGTGTTTTGACTTCTTCTGGAATGCTGTTCGGATATGTTAATGGAGTGCAGCGCTTGCACGGACGATATCCTGCTAGCAGTGCTTCCTCTGCTGTAAAGAAAAACTCACAGTTCTCATATTTTGGTTTTCTAGCGGTACATGTGGCATGGCAGAAGATACCGGTGGTCTTAATGCCGGCGAAAAACGTGCCGTCATATTGCGGATTCTTGTCAACCAGTGCTTGATAAAATTCATGTTTCTGTTCGTTGGTTATCATCATATGATCCACCTCTTGGTTTTCTATAAAATGTTTTTCAGCATTGTTTAGGCCGATACAACGGATAATCTGTAAATGCAGCATCCTAAAGTGGAACGTTCATCTCATCAATCTGAGTTCATTATACCAGCGATATGACCGTTCCTTTAATGTCTGGGCGTTTCTAACTTGGTCCTTCTTCCATTTTTTCTGTTTTAGTTCATATACTTTAGTTGTTTCTGTTTCATTTCTTCATAAATTGTTTCGACTTCTTGTTCGTAAAGAACGGTCTCCATGTCCTTGTATTTACGCTTGATCGTCAAAGTAATAAAAAATAAATGGATTGTCATATACGCTCATTTCCCTTCGGTTGGCAGCACGGAAATATCCCGCAGATCTTCTTTATCAGTTGATCTGTTTCTAACACTTAGTATACGCCGGTTCGAAATCATTTCTTTCGAAAAATGAACAAGTATATTTGAAGAGGGAGAGCAAACTGGTAGACCGGCATATTGGGGTGTGGTAAGATTTTTAATACAGAATCTGCTCTAAGTCAGATCTGTTTATCATGAATTGGTTTTCTAGGGTTCCGTGCGCTGGTGCAGTCTGGTCCGAGAGAAAACACATAGGGTCTTTAGAAGAGGCCGTATGGACACGGAGGGATAAAAGCCCGGGAGATTTGATCAAACGATCGATTTCCAGGCTTTTTTTGTTGGTTGGAATCGTTCAGAAAGGAGAAGATCAGATGAAATGGGGAAATGTCTTTATCGCGGCCATCTTTGAAGTCGGCTGGGTGATGGGGCTGAAATATGCCCACTCGCTCATAGAATGGGGCGCAACCATCATTTGTATTATCGTGAGCTTTTATTTACTCATGAAAGCAACAAATGTACTGCCAGTTGGCACACTTTATGCTGTTTTTACCGGGCTTGGTACAGCAGGTACCGTCGTCATAGGCATGGTGCTTGGTGAGCCGGTTCAGCTTGTCAAACTGCTTTTGATTGTCATGCTTTTGTGCGGTGTATTAGGACTGAAGCTGACAACAGGTGAAAAGAAGGGAGAGGCTGAATCATGAGCTGGCTTTTACTTATTGGAGCAGGCATCTTAGAAATGCTTTGTGTGACCATGATGAACCAATTCCAAAAAGACAAGCATGTCAAATGGATTTTATTCATTGCGGCTGGCTTTTCGATGTCCTTTCTGATGCTGTCTCTTGCGATGAACACGATTCCGATGGGAACGGCGTACGCCATTTGGACTGGAATCGGAGCTGCTGGAGGCGCCATGGTCGGTATGCTCTTTTACGGAGAGTCGAAAGATGCAAAACGTATTTTCTTCATCGCATTGATTTTATCTGCGGCAGTAGGGTTGAAAATCATTGAATAAGAAAAGGCTGGCAGATAGATGCCAGCCTTTTGTTACATCGAATGATGATTGGAATCGTTTTCATTTTTGCGGTAAAGCTGGCTCACAAGTAGAAAACACACACCAAATGTGAGAAAAGGAACGAGTCTTTCACCGGCTATAAAAAGGGAAATACCTGTGATCAGACAAACGATGCCGAGCCAAAAGCTCACTTTACCAAACAAAGTCATACTTTTCATCTCCATCACTCCTTTTATGCTAAAAGGTCTATTCACATTATATCACGCTAGGGGCAGAATTGAATGAATATTCAATAAAAAATGGGGCTCTACATTGCTTTTTCTCTTTCCAGTCCAGTATAATATTTCATTAGAATGAAAACGTAAATGAGGTCATGATACATGAGAACTTTGATAACAGAGAAACTTGAATTACACAGACAAAAGCATGAGCAAAAAGGAAGATTGCTTGTCAGCTGCCCGGATCAGCCTGGAATTGTATCAGCTGTTTCTTCCTTTTTATTTGAGAACGGAGCAAATATCATTGAATCCAGCCAATACACAACAGACCATGAAAGCGGCCGGTTCTTTTTAAGAATTGAATTTGATTGGAAAGACATCTCGGCAAATATGGATCAGCTGAAGCGGCAGTTTGAGCCAATTGCAGCATCTTTTCAAATGACGTGGAGCATGTCGCGTGCAAGTGAGCTTAAAAAGCTGGCAATCTTTGTGTCAAAAGAGCTTCATTGTTTACATGAGCTGCTATGGGAATGGCAAAGCGGCAATTTGATGGCTGAAATTGCGGTCGTGATCAGCAATCATGAAACGGCAAAAGATACAGTAGAAGCGCTTGGAATCCCGTTCCATTTTGTGAAGGCGAACAAAGACATTCGCAAAGAAGCGGAAAAACAGCAGCTTGCATTATTAGAAGAGTATGATATTGATGCCATTGTGCTTGCTAGATACATGCAAATTTTAACACCTGCTTTTATAGAACAGCACCCGAACAAAATCATTAATATTCATCATTCCTTCCTGCCAGCGTTTATCGGTGCGAATCCATATAAGCGGGCATATGAGCGAGGTGTCAAATTAATTGGCGCAACTTCTCATTATGTGACCAATGATTTAGACGAAGGACCGATCATTGAACAGGATATAGAGCGTGTAGATCACCGGGATGATGCGGAAGCTCTAAAAAATATTGGTCGAACAATTGAGCGGAGTGTGCTAGCACGTGCCGTCAAATGGCATCTAGAAGATCGAATTATTGTGCATGAGAATAAAACGATTGTATTTAATTGACCGCTTGACTTTTCCTTTGCAATTGGTGATAATATAAAAAAATTAACGAGCGTTGAAAAGGAATAGTAAGCAGGAACTGATGCGTAAAGAGAGCAAATGACATGCTGAAACATTTGCCGCAGACAGCTGCTGAACCTGCCCTTTGAGCCTTAGAGGAAAAATCTAAGCGCGTGCCTGGCGTTACAGGAGTTGAGTGGAATAAGCTAGAAGTATGCTTATTCAATGAAGGTGGTACCACGGAAAATCCCTTTTCGTCCTTTACATAAGGAGAAAAAGGGATTTTTTTGTGCCTAAAGGTATAGCGGAGGGAATCAATAATGAAAAAGCAAAGGATCGTCATCAAAATTGGCAGCAGTTCATTAACAGAGCAAAAAGGAACCATTGATGAACAAAAAATGCAGGATCATGTGAAAGCGATAGCAAAGCTGAAAGAGGCTGGGCATGAAATTATTTTAATTTCATCAGGAGCCGTGGCAGCAGGGTTTGGCAGCTTAGGGTATCCATCAAGACCTGTGACCTTAAAGGGAAAACAGGCAGCAGCCGCCGTTGGTCAAGGCTTGTTAATGCAGAAATATACAGAACTATTTTCACAGTTTCACATGACACCTGCACAAATGCTTTTAACCCGTAATGACTTTTCAGATCGAACAAGATATCGAAATGCTTACGCAACGATGATGGAGCTGCTGGAAAGAAAAATTTTACCGATCATTAATGAAAATGATTCTGTCTCCATTGAGGAGCTTACTTTTGGGGATAATGACATGCTGTCAGCTCTTGTCAGCGGTTTAATTCATGCAGACCAATTGATCATCTTAACAGACATTAACGGAATTTATAATGCAAATCCAAATGAGCATCCTGATGCGAAGCGTTTTGATGTACTAACACACATTTCAGAAGAATTGTTTTCATATGCGAAGAGTACAGGCTCAAAAGTGGGAACAGGCGGGATGAAATCAAAGCTGTCTGCTGCACAAACGGCACTTTCACTAGGCGTGAAAGTCTTCATTGGTACAGGTACTGGTGAAGATAAGCTGTTTCATATTCTTGCGGGTCAAGGAGACGGAACGTATATCGGAGAACAGGACTTATCAGCGATCAACAACCGCCGTCAGTGGATTCAATTCCATTCACCCGTTTCTGGGAAAATCATGATAGATGCAGGAGCAGAAGCGGCGATTTTGCATCATGGGAGAAGTCTTCTTCCAGCTGGAGTTATTGATGTCGCTGGTGACTTTTCTAAAGGAGAGGTCGTTGAAGTCGTCGGTCCGAATGGGCTAGTAGGTAAAGGACAAACCTTGTACGCATCTGATGAGCTTCTCGGTATTAAAGGACTGCGAAGTGATGAGCTTTCAAATGAGAAGCCTGAAGTCATACACAGAGATCACTGGGTACAGCATGTACAAAACTGAGGAGGGAATACGATGAATGAAGTTCTTGAAAAAGCAAAAAAAGCAAGTGTAGCCAAAGATCAGCTGCTCCTAAAAACGACGGAACAAAAAAATGCAGCTTTACATGCCATCGCAACGGCACTTAAAGCATCTTCCGCTTATTTACTCGATGAGAATAAAAAAGATGTGCAGGCTGCCGGGGAAAAGCAGTTCACGCCTTCTGTTATTGACCGGATTACACTCACAGAAGAGAGAATAGAAGCCATCGCAGACGCGACCCTTCAACTCATTCACCTAAAAGACCCAATTGGTGAAACATTAGAAACCATTCGAAAAGAAAACGGTTTGTTCATTGAAAAGGTGCGTGTACCTCTTGGAACGGTTGGAATGATTTATGAAGCAAGACCAAACGTGACTGTAGATGCTGCCACCCTTTGTTTGAAAACTGGGAATGCTGTTATTCTTCGCGGGAGCTCCTCTGCCATTCATAGTAATAAAGCGATTGTGAAGGTGATCCATGAAGCGCTTCACACAACGGAAATTCCAGTAGACAGTGTGCAATTGATTGAAGATACAGGCCGTGAAACGGCGAAAACGCTGTTCACTTTAAATGAATATTTGGATGTTCTTATTCCGCGCGGCGGGAAAAATTTAATTGATCTTGTCGTGAGAGAGTCTACCGTGCCAGTGCTTGAGACAGGGGCAGGGAACTGTCATATCTACATTGATGAAACAGCGAAAAACGAAATGGCTGAGCAGATTGTGCTGAATGCTAAAACCCAAAGGCCATCTGTTTGCAACGCGATCGAGAGCATTGTCATTCATGAAACATGGGCAAAAACATATGGCGCTTCGTTATTTGAAGCCCTTCATGCAAATGGGGTAGAAATACGGGGAGATGAAGCTGTATGTGCCCTTGCGCCAAGTGCTTCATTAGCGAGCACAGAGGACTATGAAACAGAGTTTTTAGCGCCGATTGTCAGTATTAAAACCGTAGCCAACATAGAAGAAGCGATTCAGCATATACAAACGTATAGTTCCAAGCACTCTGAAGCGATCATTACGGAAAATGATCGAAATGCGTCACTTTTCTTAACAGCTGTCGACGCTGCTGCTGTCTATCATAATGCCTCTACTCGGTTCACAGATGGCTTTGAATTTGGCTACGGAGCAGAAATAGGGATTAGCACACAAAAACTGCATGCAAGAGGACCTATGGGTCTGCCTGCCTTAACCTCTGAAAAGTTTGTCATTCGCGGTCAAGGACAAATAAGAGAATAACGAATTCAAAAGAGAGTCTTGTGACAATAGGCTCTCTTTTTCCTTTCATTTTTGTATTTCTTCGGTCAAGTATGATAAAATATGGTAATGTTTTATATTTTGAAAAGATTGGAGAAGGCAACGTATGGCGAAAATCATTCCCTCTTCGGATATTGGAGTGAAAATCAACAAGTGGTATGAATTAATCCGCAGATTTGATTCAGAACAAGCAGAACAACTAAAGCAGGAAATTCGCACCTCTCTTGATTCAATGGAAGAAGATCAGAATTTGCTTCTCTATTTTTCTTTAATGGAATTCAGACATGAGGTCATGCTCGATTATTTAAAGCCATTAAAGGAAGGAAAGCTTCGCGCCAACTTTTCCGAGCTTTCGAAAGAAATAGATGAGCATCAAACACATGTCACAGGCATGCTTGAATACTACTATCATTTTTTCAGAGGCATGTATGAATTTGGCCGTAGGCAGTATATTGCTGCCATCTCGTCTTATCAAAAGGCAGAGCACAAGCTTTCTTTTGTGTCAGATGATATTGAACGTGCGGAATTTCATTTTAAAATGTCAGAAATATATTATCACATGAAACAAACACATATCTCGATGCATCATGCCAAACTGGCGCTGGATGTCTATATTCAGCACGAGCTATATGCGCTTCGCACGATCCAATGCGAATTTATTGTGGCAGGTAATTATGATGATATGAGAAGACATGAAAAGGCATTACCACATCTCGAGAGAGCACTTGCGAGATCAAGAGACTTTCAAAATGTGCGTTTTATTGCTTCCTCTTTGTTTAATATGGGCAACAGTTATTACCGAATGGGAGATCTTGACCGCGCACTCGAACTAATGAAAGAATCCATCTCGTTATTTGACCAAAATCAATCTGATCACCTTCGTCGATCCATAGACCCTCTTTATACAGCCGCTCAGATATTATACAAACAAGGTAAACACGAAGAAGCCTTACACTACAGAGAAGAATGTATGAAGCGAGCAGAAGCACTTCAGGATGACATTCATATTCAAAAGACGATATTTTTAGAAGCATTGTATTTAAAGCAAGATGCGGAGCATATTAAACGAATTTTTCATTTTTTAGAGTCTGCCTATGCATATCCAGATATTGAGGAGCTGGCATTAGACACCGCAAAGTATTATAATGAAATGGAAGATTATGAAAAATCTTCCACGTTCTACGGAGAAGCAGAACATGCTCGAATCTATATTCAGAGAGGGGATTGTTTATATGAATTTTAAAAAATGGGCAGTCGTCTGTACAAGCATCACCATCTTGGCGTTATGGCTGGCAGCAGCAAATGCCGACCCGGATAACAGAAACCATACGCTACAACAACCACATGCGCAGCATGACATCATCTAAAAGCCCTTATTAAAGGGCTTTTTTTACTGTCTACATAAAAGAGAGGCAAGAAGGAAATCTTAAAAAAAGAGTGTGTATTCGTTGACTCTTAAATTTAAATTGTGTACAATTCAATTGTAGAAAATATTATTGGAGAGAAAGAGGGTTATATACATGTCAGAAGTTTTATTTACTGCAACGGTATCAGCTGTCGGAGGAAGAGAAGGAAAGGTTGTTTCAAGTGATGGAGTGCTTGAGCATGATGTAGCAATGCCTGGAACACCAAGAGCGAAAAAAATAGAAAAAGCAACAAATCCAGAGCAATTATTTGCAGCAGGCTACTCTGCATGTTTTGATTCAGCCCTTCAAATGGTCGCAAGACAAGAGCGTATCCGTTTTGAAAGCGAAGTAACAGCACATGTGAGTTTAGTAAAAGACAGTTCAGATGGCGGCTTCAAACTAGGCGTTAAGTTAGAAGTAAAAGGAACTGGAATCGAGCAATCAGCATTAGATGAGCTTGTTCATAAAGCACACGGCGTATGCCCATATTCAAAAGCAACTCAAGGAAATATCGAAGTGGAATTAGTAGCTGTCGCACAATAATTGATATCATAAAAGGCTGAGGGAATAATCCCTCAGCCTTTTGATTGTGTTAATTTTTGCAAAAGCTCATGTAAAGAGGCACGTAGCATTTTTAACTCTTCTTCCGATCTGCCTGTCCCAGACAGCATCTGAAATGGAATTGCAGTAGCCCTCTCTTTTAGCTGCCCTCCATATTCCGTTAAACGAATTTGCACAGAACGTTCATCCTCTTTCGAGCGCTCGCGGATGATGAGTCCGTTTTGCTCCATCCGTTTCAGCATAGGTGTGAGTGTACCGGAGTCTAAATATAAAAGCTCTCCCATCGTTTTCACATTTAATGTCCCATGTTCCCACAATAAAAGCAGTGCCAAATATTGCGGGTACGTAATGTCTAACTCTTCTAATAACGGTTTATACTGCTTCGTCATCTCTCTTGAACTTGCATATAACAAGAAACAAAGCTGATTTTCCAGCTTCATGTGCTCGAATTCATTTGTCATGTCAGTCACCAACTATTTTTTGTCATACTTATTATTGTATAAGATTTTCTTCTTTTTTAAAATAAATACAGCCCAAAAACGAAAAATTATTTAATGTGCGATAAATGTTTGAGAAATGGATAGAACGTGAAAGGAATAAATAGATAAAGGAGGAGATAAAGATGAAACCATTATTCACAGCAAAAGTAAAGGCACAACACGGAAGAGCTGGACACGTTCGCTCAGAAGATGGTGTGCTGGATCATAACATTGTCATGCCTAATGCAAAGAAAGACGGAGAAACTGGTACGAATCCAGAGCAATTATTTGCAGCGGGCTATGCAGCTTGTTTCGGAGGGGCACTTGAACAAGTAGCGAAAAAGCAAGGGGTCGACATTGAATCAGAAGTCGAGGGACATGTCAGTCTTTTAAAAGATGAAAGTGATGGCGGATTTAAGCTTGGTGTCAAGCTGATTGTATCTGCAAAAGGCCTTGACCATGACAAAGCGAAAGAGCTAGTCGAGGCTGCGCATGAATTTTGTCCATATTCAAAAGCAACAAGAGGGAACATCGAAGTAGAGCTTGAAGTGGCTGAATAAAAAGGTTCTCTATCACGCTGAAAAAAAGAAACACCTGCTCATGAGCAGGTGTCTTTTTTTAATATTCTTTCTTTTGTTCGTATGCTGCCCATGCTTCAAATGGTGCAAGGGTTTTTTGAAGTGTCAGCTGATAAAATGGAATATTTCTTGATTCGTAATCTTTATTGATTTCTTCATAAATAAATGAGTCATCAAAACCAGAAACTGCCGCATCCTGATGTCCAGCAGCAAAATAGACCGCTTTTGGTCTAGCCCAGTAAATAGCGCCAAGGCACATCGGACAAGGCTCACAGCTTGTATATAAAATACAATCTTCTAATTGGTATGTATTCAGCGTTTGGCACGCCTTTCGAATGGCTGTGACCTCAGCATGTGCGGTTGGATCATTCGTTGTTGTCACATTGTTGCTTCCCTCGGCAATAATCTGTCCATCCTTGACAATGACTGCTCCAAAAGGACCGCCAGTACCACTATTGACTCCTTCTACTGCAAGGTCAATTGCGCGTTGTAAAAAATCTTCGTGATTCATTGTCTTCCTCCCTTTGTTCGTCTGACTTCTCTAGTATAAACGAATCATGCTAGAAAAGGAAACCTTCTAGTAGATGGTCAATCAGGACAATTTACGCATAAAAAATCCCCCGCCATGATAGCAGGGGAGAGGAAATCAGTTATGCATGCTGCGTCAGCTTTTTACGAGCGACTTCAGCCGCCGTCACCATGTTTTTCAAAGCAGCAATGGTTTCAGGCTCTTGTCTCGTTTTTAGTCCACAGTCAGGATTCACCCAGAAGCGATCTGTTGGGCATACGTTCAATGCATCATCAATGATTTGACTCATTTCTTCGACAGATGGAACGCGCGGGCTATGGATATCATACACCCCAAGTCCAAGTCCTTTCAAATACGGATGTTTCTCTAAATAATCGAGGAATCCGCCATGACTGCGTGAATGTTCAATTGTGATCACATCGGCATCAAGGTCTTCGATCGTATCGACAATATCCTCGAAGTTACTGTAGCACATATGTGTATGAATTTGCGTTTCATTTTGAACAGATGATGTTGATAGACGGAATGACTCTGCTGCCCAGTTTAAATAGTCTGCCCAATCACTTTCTTTGAGCGGAAGACCTTCTCTTAGTGCAGGTTCATCCACTTGAATGACTTGAATTCCTGCTTCTTCTAACGCTTCTACCTCTTTACGTAATGCGAAAGCGATTTGGAAGGCAATGTCCTTTCGGGAGATATCTGTTCTTGGGAAAGACCAGTTTAAGATCGTGACAGGACCTGTCAGCATTCCTTTGACCTTTTTCTTCGTTAAGCTTTGTGCGTAAACCGTCTCTTTCACAGTCATTGGTGCTGTAAACTCAACATCTCCATAAATAATTGGCGGCTTCACGCAGCGTGATCCGTAGGATTGTACCCAAGCAAATTTCGTAAAGGCAAATCCGGCTAGTTTTTCACCAAAGTATTCAACCATGTCTGTACGTTCAAATTCTCCATGTACGAGAACGTCCAGACCGATTTCCTCCTGAATATCAATCCATCTTTTTGTTTCTTCCTTAATAAATTCATCATATTCTGCATCTGTCCATTCATTTTTACGCCATTTTTGACGAGCACTTCGCACTTCAGCAGACTGCGGGAAGCTGCCAATGGTTGTTGTTGGCAAGAGCGGCAGTTCAAGAGATTCGTTTTGGATACGAAGGCGCTCTTCAAAGGCAACTGGACGTTTAAAGTCTTTCGATGAAAGATTGTTGCGTTCTTTTGTGAAATCCGCATTGGTTCCTTTTGCAAATTCTTTTAAAGTAAGAAGTGCTTGCTTGGCTTCATTGATGGCGGCTTCAATCGCTGCGGCGCCTTTTGTTAAGCCTTCTTTTAATGTTGTTAATTCAGCCAGCTTTTCAGTAGCATAAGACAGTCCGTTTAATAGTTTTTCTTCAAGCTGTTCGCTTGGGTGTTTTGCAACGGGTACATGCAGCAAACTGCTTGATGGCTGCAGCCATACTTCCTTCGGCTGAGCGTCAGCAATAACCTCAGAAACGAATGACAATCTTTCGCCAAGATCTGATCTCCAAATATTTCTTCCATCAATGACGCCTGCTGCTAAAACTTTGTCTTTCGGGAAGCCGTGCTTTTTCACTTGATCAAGATTGCGCCCTTGATCATGGACAAAATCAAGACCGATGGCTTCAACAGGATATGTGACAAGCTCTTCATACGCATCTACTGAATCAAAGTATGTTTGAAGAAGAATATTTAAGGCAGGTACGGCTTCTTTGATCGTTTGATAGATTTCTTTGACGGCTTTCACGTCTTCATATGAAGCTGTGACAAGTGCTGGTTCATCAATTTGTACCCATTTGACGCCGGCTTCTTCAAGTTCTTTTAAAAGCTGAGTGTAAAGTGGGATGAGACGCTGCTGAATCTCTTTTACTTCATTTGGTTCATAGCCTTTAGAAAGTGAGACAAATGTATAAAGACCAAGTACAACAGGTTTTGTTTCAACACCAAACGCCTTTTTCACCTTTTCGTAAGCTTCAAGCGGTTTGTTATGTGTGAGTTTGAATTCGGTGCTTTTTTCGTATTCTGGAACGATGTAGTGATAGTTTGTATTAAACCATTTTGTCATTTCACTTGAGACAGCATCTTTTGTTCCTCTTGCCATCGCAAAGTATGTATCTAGCGGGTCTTTTAAGCTGCGGAAGCGCTCTGGAATCCAATTGAACATAACAGCAGTATCGAGCACGTGATCGTAGAAGGTAAAGTCTCCAGAAGGAACAACATCAATTTGTTGATCAATTTGCGTTTTAATGGCAGCTAAAAATTGTTCATCAAGTGTGCTTAAGAGGGTTTCACGGTCTGTTTGACCTTTCCAATAAGACTCAAGTGCTTTTTTCCATTCTCTGTTTAAACCAATTCGCGGAAAACCTAGATTACTTGTTTTAACAATTGTCAATTCCAATTCCTCCTCTAAATATAAAAAGACACTTACACTCATGGTGAAGATTGATGAGGGCAAATGTCTGGTTTAAAAAGACAAAATGTGTGTGCGAAATAAGGCGTGAGCAGAACTGACGCTTTTTTCCGACATCTCCTATCAACCGTAGGGGGTTTGATGTGATAGAGCGGCTGGTATCCTGGCTGGTGAATCTGCAAGCTTTTCATCCTTCCCGTCCTTATGACAGTGGATTCATAAGAAAAGCTCTCCTCACTCACAGTGGCGGGACCGCGCCGGATTTTCACCGGTCTTCCCAATTAAAATTCGATGTGTGATTCGAATTACCGACTCTCAAACTATGAATTTATTGTGTTCGATTATATAACGTCCACTTCATTTCGTCAAAGTAAATTTTGAATAATTTTAATTAAAAAAATCCTGAGAAAATTCGATCTATTCTCAGGACCTCTATTCAAGTTATAGAGATAAAAGATCTGCTTCCAATGTCTTTTCTAAAAGCACATCAGGTGCAGTTAAATATAAAAATCCATTCCCAACGAGGGCTTTCGACTGCTTCAGTGGCAGGGTTCTTCTGACAAGCTGAGCATAGACCTCAGGCTCTGACAGCTTGCGCTGGAACGCTTCTTCCTCGGCATTTTTTATAATGGCTAGAGCACCGCTTACGTGTGGGGCGGCCATTGAGGTGCCTGTCAGTCTGCCGTATTTATGGTTAGGGAGAGTGGATAAAATGTCTTCTCCTGGAGCGACGAGGTCGATTTCTTTATTGGCGTTGGAGAATTCAGAGGATTCTCTTGCAAGGGAGACAGAGCCGACGGCAATGACTTCATTGTATGCTGCTGGGTAGGAGAACTCTTCCGTACGCTCGTCTCCGTCCCCTTCGTTTCCTGCTGCGCACACAACAAGTACTCCGCTTTTTACCGCGTTTTGAATGGCTTCCTGTAAGGCGGGCTCATTGCTTGGACCACCGAGAGACATAGAAATAATATCCACCTTCTGCTCAGCGGCATAGTTAATCCCGTTAATGATCCATTCATATTTCCCGCTGCCATTTTCGCCGCCAAGAACTTTCACGATCAGCAGCTTTGCTTCAGGGGCAACCCCTAAAATTCCACCATTTTGATCTGTAGCAGCAATCGTTCCTGCTACATGGGTACCATGTCCGTTATAGTCTTTCACATTTTCAGCATCTCCGTTGTCATCATCGGTAAAGTTTTTGCCTCCGATAATCTGATCTTTTAAGTCGGGATGCTCCGTGTCGCAACCTGTATCAAGGACAGCAATGGTTATGCCTTTTCCTTTGAAGCCACTTGACCAAAGTTCGGGTGCTTTAATCTCCTGAATACTTTCCGGCGTCTCTTTCGCTTCCATCACATTGGCTTTTACTTCATACGGAATTAAGCGAATTTCACCTTTCATAAGAAAGCCCTCCTTATTTTGTTTTCAAAGTAGATTCAGGCTGCGTAATGTTATTGTATAAAAGAAACTTTTGATCGGAAAGGGTCAATTGTAATAATTTTTCAAATAATCAATCTATTATCAAAAGTGCAGTTCTTCTCACATCTTGACGAAAGAACTCATCTTTTGAGGAAAACTCTTGATATCATATGAAAAAGAAGGAAATGCTGCATAGTGAGCTTGCACCTGTTTAGAGGAAAATGGGTGAAAAGGACTAAAAGAGGCAAACTACATAACAATGAGATCAAGCAATAAATGCGATGTGAAAAGGATGTGTAATGTTTTTGTTGAAAAATAAATGTTTCCTTCATAAAAAAATAGACGTGAAGATTGTGTCTGTTCCAAATGCAAAAGGCAACATATAATAATGGAAAGACAAGCTTGCCTTTTAGATAGGAGAGATAGAGATGAACAAAGGGAAGATACTCGTAGTCGAAGATGAAAAGAAAATTGCAAGGGTGCTGTCACTAGAGCTTGAGTATGAAGGGTATGAGGTGACGGTCAAAGAGACAGGAATGGATGGACTACAGGCTCTTGAAGAAGAAAGCTTCGATCTGGTGCTGCTTGACGTCATGCTGCCGGAATTAAGCGGTCTTGAAGTGCTGAGAAGAGTTAGAAAGACAAATACAGCGACACCTATTATGTTGATTACAGCAAGAGATAGTGTGCCTGATAAGGTAAGCGGACTTGATCTTGGAGCGAATGATTATATTACAAAGCCTTTTGACATAGAAGAATTATTAGCGCGAATTCGTGCGCAACTCAGATTGAATATAAACGAGCAAGAAGAGAAGGAGACAGAGCTCAGCATAGCAGATTTGACTGTCAACGAGAAAACAAGAGACATACAAAGAGCAGGCCAAATGCTTGAACTCACGCCGAGAGAATATGACCTGCTTGTCCACCTGCTGAAGCATCAGCAGCAAGTGCTCACAAGAGATCAGCTTTTAACAGCTGTTTGGGGTTTTGATTATTTCGGTGATACGAACGTGGTGGATGTCTATATTCGTTATTTAAGGAAAAAAGTCGATTACCCATTCGAAAAACAGCTGATTCACACAGTGAGAGGTGTGGGTTATGTGATGAAAGGATAAAGAATGAGATTAAAAAATAAGATCCAGCTTTATACGTCGTTGTCATTGTTTTTAATGGTGCTCTTATTCCATACAGCCATTTATTTTATTTTTTCAATCACCTTGACGCAAAAAGATATGTCCCGGCTGTCTGAGGTGGCTGAAAATATCGCCATTGCTTTAAAAAAATCAGAAGAAGAAGGTCTTCCATCATCAGAGCTGCTGAAAGCCTACCTGCCCCAAAATGGCATGATCCGTGTCGTGACAGAAACGGGTGAATCAAAGCTGACTGTCACAAAGGAGTCAACGTTTAGTTCACTGCCTTTTACATATGAATCTGGGCAGACAGCAGAAATCAAAGAATACAACAAGCATATGGTTGCGTTCGCTGCGATTCCGGTTATTTGGACAAATGGCGAGATTGTGTCGCTCCAAGTATATGAAGAAATCGAAAATACGGAAGAGAACTTAGCGTTATTAAAAATGATTTTAGTTGCTGCGGGTGTTTTAATTATTGTGCTTTCTTATTTTGCAGGCCATATTTTAACAAAACAAATCGTCCGGCCGATTAGTCGAATGACGAGTACCATGAAGGCGAGTATGAGGGAGAAGGCGTTTAAACGAATCGAATTAACAGGCGATTCTAAGGATGAATTGTATCAAATGGGCCAAACCTTTAATGAAATGTCAGAAATCCTCGAGAAGCATTATGAAAAAGAGCAGCAATTTCTGCATGATGCCTCACACGAGTTGAAGACGCCGATTACGGTCATTATGAGCTACAGCAATTTACTCAAGCGCTGGGGGCAAACACGTCCAGAGGTTATAGAAGAATCCTCCCAAGCGATACATGATGAAGCGAAAAAAATGAAAAGACTGACAGATCAATTGCTGACACTGGCGAAAAATGGTCAGCCGCTATATGTGGATATGAAGCCAGTTGATCTTGGTCATTTGTGCAAGCAGCTTTGCCATACACTTGAAGTGGCCACTAATCGAACGATTCAATCTCGTGTGCAAACAGATCAGCCGCTTATTGCGGAAGGAGACGAAGAGAAAATCAAACAGCTTTTGACCATCTTGATTGATAATGCCGTCAAATATAGTACAGAGCCAGTTGATGTGACCTGCGGATGGAGAGGAGAGAAGCCGTTTATTTCAGTCATTGACCATGGGATTGGCATAAAAGAAGAGGATCTCCCAAAAATCTTTGACCGCTTTTTCCGTGTAGATGAAGCAAGAAACAGTGAGACCGGCGGAACAGGTCTTGGTCTTTCAATTGCGAAGCAAATTGCAGAAGAGCATGGAGCTGAGCTGAAGGTAGACAGCCGAATCGGCAAAGGGACAACCATGACCATTCTTTTCTCAAAATAAATGGGTCTTTTCTCATCAATTTCTCATTTCCTCCTTATAAAATAGGAAATAGGAAGGAGGCGCTGCATGTCTAGAAAAACGAAAATGGTGCTTGCGCTCGCAGGATGTCTCGTCGTTCTTGCGGCCTTTGCAATGCTCATGATTCAAACCATTGATCAAAAAATATTAAGTGAAGCAGAAATCAAAAAAATGATTGCAAAAGACTACAATGGAAACATTACACAGATTGATTTAATCAATCATAAACAGGACTATACATTGACGCTGGAAAATGCAAATGGCATTTATCAAATCATTGCATCTTCCGCAAGCGGTCAAATGAAAGAGATTAGACAAATAAAGAGCTATCAAAAACCAAATGAAAAAAATGCTGAGCTTCAAGCAGAAGAAGCGGCTGTTAAAAAGGTGAGCGGTACGGTCATTCAAAAGAAAGAAAAGTCCGATCGTTATATCTTTACAATCCAATCAAAAAAAGAATTATATCAAGTCGATGTTGACAAGCAAACGTTTAAAGTGCTTGAAGCAGAAAAGAAAAACCCGACCTCTAAAGAAAAGAAAATGACAAAAATCACGGTCGAAGAAGCCATCCGAATTGCAGTAAAAGAAGTCGGAGGGACAGTGGATGATGCTGATCTTGAAACATTTAGCGGTATGCTCGTATTTGAGGTGGAGCTGGATTTGCCTGATGGGCGGGAGGCAGAGGTACTTGTAAACGCATATACAGGAGATATTGAAGGAATTACGTACGAAAACTAATCCTTTTCTCATGATTTTCTCATGTTTCTTTCCTTCCTTTATCATCTTGTTTCTTTAAGATAAAGGAGAAATCAAATAGAGGAGGATATGAATATGATGAAAAAAGTACTAGTAGCTACAGCATTAACAGGAACTCTTGTCGCAGGTGGTTTCACACTTCAAGCGCAAAATACAAATCAAACAGCACACGCGGAGCAAGTGGTGCAAAAGAAATCTTCGTTTGTCTCTAAGAAACAAGCAGAAAAAGCTGCCCTAAAAGTGGTGAAAGGGTATGTGGACGATGTGGATCTTGAGCGTAAAAAAGGAAAATGGGTGTATGAGGTTGAGATTAAAAAAGGCGGTTTTGAATATAAAGTATATGTCGATGCCAAAACAGGAAAAGCGCTGAACGATCCAGTCAAAGAAAAGAAACAGAATGTGAAAATTACTAAAAAGCAGGCTGAACAAATTGCCCTTGCAAAAGTAAAAGGAACAGTCACAGATTCTGATTTAGATAAAGAAAATGGTGTGTACTTATATGAAGTCGAAATCACCACACCAAAAGGCGAGGAAGTTGATTTTGAGATTTCCGCTAAAACAGGCAAAATCCTAAAGCAAGAATGGGATGATTAAGCCATCACGAAACCTTACACTTTCATGTGTAAGGTTTTTGCATTGGGACAAACTACGGGAAAGGAGGCGAGAGAATATGAAGAAAAAAGAAGAAGAGCAAACAATGGACCATGCGGAATATGTTCCGCATCCTGACGGAGAAGGATATGCTTTGTTTTTGCATGATTCCTTTCATCTCCTCTCCCAAGAGGATATGAATCAGCCAGAAGAGGAATAAAGACATGAAAGGGCGATGGTCTACTTTGTCTATCGCTCTTTTTTTGAAATGTAAGCGAATACATAAGGGAACTTGGCATCTTGCTTATTGACATCACTGCGCTTTTTCTGTAATCTCAGTGTGTCAACAATATGAGACTTCGTTAGGTGAGGCTCCTGTATGGAGATACGCTGCTGCCCAAAAATGTCCAAAGACGCCAATGGGTCAACAGAAATCATCGACATAAGGTGATTTTTAATGCAGCTGGATTTTTCCTATGCCATACAGTGCTAAAGCTCTACGATTGAAGGAGCAAGTGTTTATTTGTCATGCTTACAAAGCGCCTTCATTCGGTTGAAGGTGTTTTTTTATGGGAAAAGGAGGTGTGGGGATGGATCATCCCGATTCGAGACACATAGAGAATATGTCAAAAGATCAGATTGAGACATCAGATAGAGGAGATCCTGACCCCCGCACATTCTAAGGGATTCGGGTATCTCCTGACTTTGGGGAGGTAACAGCGATGATACAAAATATAACGTACGATGAACTCATTTTACGCATCATTATTTTACTAAGAGATGGAAAACGAAAAGAATTTAAAAACATTATGGAAGAACTTCAGCCATATGATATGGCCTACTTATTTAAAGAACTTCCAGAGAAACACCGTAGCCGCTTCCTCAGCTTTTTACCAGTCGATGACGTGACAGAAATGATGGGTGAGCTGGAGCGGGAATATCAAGAAATCGTTCTTGAAAAAGTAGGGAAAGACAAAGCGACCTTCGTCACAAACAAAATGGATAACGATGATCTAGCCAACTTGTTTGATGAGATGGAGGATGAGCTAAAGGATCAGCTATTATCTAACATGGAAGCAGAGGAATCCAAGGCCGTCCAGCTTCTTATGAATTACCCTGCTGAGACAGCGGGACGGATCATGACCAACCGTTACGTTTGGATTCCTCAGCATTTTACAGTACAGGATGCAGTTGTGAAGCTGAAAAGCTTTGCTGAAATCGCGGAATCAATCAACTATTTATATGTGATTAATGATCAAAAACAGCTTGTAGGCGTTCTCTCATACCGGGATCTCATTTTAGGTGAACCGGATGAAAAGGTACAGGATCTCATGTTTACAAGAGTCATTGCCGTTGGAGCCTTTCAGGATCAGGAGGAAATCGCAAAGCTGATTGAACGATATGATTTCCTTGCGATTCCTGTTGTGGAAGAGAACAATGTCCTAGTTGGAATTGTTACAGTTGATGATATCATTGATGTTGTGATTCAAGAGGCAGGCGAAGACTATGAAAAGTTTGCTGCCTCTGGTAAAGATATCACGTTCGACACACCGGCATTTGTGGCGGCATACCGCCGTCTTCCGTGGCTCATTTTGCTCTTGTTCATTGGGCTGATTTCAGGCAGTATTTTAAATTATTTTGAAGATACCCTTCAGCAAGTTGTTGCTTTAGCGTTCTTCATGCCGATGATTGCCGGGATGACAGGTAATACAGGGACACAGTCTCTTGCCGTCGTCATTAGAGGGCTCTCAAAAGAAGAATTAACGAAAAAAACCATTATGCGCCTTATTTTTAGAGAGCTGAGAACGAGTATTTACATTGGGATTGTTTGTTCCATTATTATTACAGTTGTCGCAATGGTGTGGCAGGGCAATATGATTTTAGGTTTTGTTGTCGGTTCTTCGCTGCTTGCAACACTGATTATTGGGACAATGGCAGGTACGGTCGTGCCGATTATTTTACACAGATTAAATGTGGACCCGGCCATTGCATCTGGGCCGCTGATCACAACATTGAATGATATTTTATCCTTACTGATCTATTTTGGAATTGCAACAGCATTCCTTCATACACTGATGTAGCATGAAGACTGTAAAACGTGACGTTTTACAGTCTTTTTTGAATAAAGATTGCATATAGCGCTTCCATCCTTTACATTTTAAGGAGAAGGTGGGAGAGAAAAATGAAGAAGTTTTTATTCATTTTAATGTGCATTGTTTTGCTAGGTGCATGTTCAAGAGAAGACGAGGGGAAAGACAGAAGACTGGTGGCAGCAGAGCATATGATTGAAGCTATTAGCGAAGGAAATAAACGAAAAATAGAAAATATCTATGTTGAAGGCGCTGTCCCAAGTCCGAATGACATGCTAAAAATGAAAAAAGAATGGGGCATAGAGACACTTTCTTATGATGATTTTCAATTGGAAGAAGCCAGCATTCATGTCTTTCATGCGAATTACGAAGATGAAAAAACAGGGGAGAAAAAGGCGCTGGCCATGCGGGTCATAGAAGATCCTGAAAAAGGCGGTGTACGGATTGACTTTGTAGGGCTCGTTGAAGGAACTGACGCTTCCTCTCAATGAAAGCTAAAATGATTTTATTGAAAAGGATAGAAGAGCTGAAAGAATGTCGCTCTATCTATCCTCTTTTTTACCATAAATGACCCGATCATATATGAGTTATGCCCAATAATTCCATAAAACGTGAGAGGGCACTAGTCATGTACGAATCGCGACGCCTTATAAACACAGTGGGCACGATTCTATGTGGTTCCGGTAAAGGATGACAGGTAAATCTGCCTTGCATCCGAGATTCAACCATAGATTTTGGTAATACGGTAACCCCTAGCCCGTTTTCAACGCATTTAAGCACGCCCTCTAAAGTGCCATATTCCATTACCTTCATCGGAGCAAAGCCATTGCTCTCTAACCATCGTTGCCAACGCCCCAAATAGATGCAATGCGCAAATGACGAAAGCAATGGTTCATGTAAAATTGATTCTACCTGGAATTCCTCCTGGGAGTAGCTTGTAATGAGAACAAGGGATTCTTCTAATACCGGATATTCAATAATGTCGGGATGAAGAATGGGCCCATCAACCAATGCACCGTCTACCTTGTAGTTGAGAATAGCATGAACCTGATCTACAGTAGGTGCCATATTCATGCTTAATTCTACTTGTGAAAATGTCTTGTGATATGCTGCGAAAATGCTGGGCAATCTTGTCGAAGCGGTAGACTCTATAGATCCAATGTGCAAAGTTCCTCGCGGAGTAGAGGAAAGCTTTACGGCCTCTATCGCTTCTTCAAAATTGTAGAGTAATTTGTTTGCATATGGCAGCAGTTCTCGCCCTGCAGGCGTTAAGGATATCTTTTTGTGATATCGATAGAAAAGAGGAACACCTAATTCTTGTTCAAGACGCTGGATTCGTGCAGTGACATTCGACTGCACATAATTTAATTTCTCGGCAGCTTTTGTAATGCTTTGTTCAATAGCTACTGCTTTAAATATCTCCAAAGATGTAATATCCAAAATAATGCTCCTTTTTGCATCACAATTTGTGATGAACTATACACTATTTTTTGATTTTACGTGATCCAATAGGATAAGTAAACTTAATAATATAAGAGGTTGATGCTCATTGTGTCCCTTGATGTTTATCATGAGGAGGAGAATTTGCAAGGTAGGGAGTTTTAGCTTAAGAAAGATAAAAAAAGACGTTTCCAAGTAAATGAGGAGGGAATTTATTGATTTCAAAGGTTAATATCCAAGAGAAATTTTCGCAAATAAATGATTATTGGAATCCTAGAATAAGTGGAGAGTTGAACGACTCATACATGAAAATGGTAAAAATTAAGGGTGAATTCATTTGGCATCATCATGATGACGAGGATGAAATGTTCTTTGTATGGAAAGGAAATCTAGTCATCCGTTTTAGGGATAGAGAAATAGCGCTTCATGAAGGGGAGTTTCTTGTGATTCCAAAAGGAATTGAACATCAGCCATTTGCTGAAGAAGAAGTTCATTTGCTCTTGATTGAACCAAAAACGACGCTAAACACGGGGAATGTGGTCAATGAACGAACTGTTTCGATTCCTGAACGAATGGATGAACGCTAGATCGACTGCACTTAACAATATACTAAACGTTATTTGATAGAGTGTTGGTTCTTAGAATGAAATGTTATTGAACGCCGCCTGAAAAAAGTAAATTTAAACTGATTCCTTGCTTATATAGCTTATTTCACTTAATAGGATTTGGCATTGTGCTCAAATTAAGATAATGTTGAAAGTTTGTTGGAATAAGTAATAAATAAGGGGATAAAGCAGTGAATGAATTTTATAACGCGTTAATGGCATGAACAATACAAATAGTTAGCCAGCACAAGAACTATTAAAGCTATACTCTAACTAAAATAGCTCTAAGCCGTAAATGGAACGGAGACAGCAAAAAAGCTGTCTCTTTTTCATGAAGCCATGACCAAAAAGCCTAAAAGAGTCAGCAATACTTTATTTGTTTATCGATTTTTGTACCGGAAGTGTGCGTTAATTTGACCTTCCAGCATTTTTTTCTTATATTGTCCGCTTTTTAATGCCTGTTCTTTTTTCTTCATGTCTTTCAAAATCTCCGCTGTTTGCACACCGTCTTCTCGTTTGTTGGCGATATCCATTAAACGTTCTACATCAGAAAAAGAATATTTACGCGTGCCTCTTGTTGAGCGCTGGGGGTAGATGAGGCTGCGTTCCTCATAATATCGGATTTGCCTGACGGATAGCCCTGTTAATTCACTGACAATCCCGATTGAAATGACTTTTTTATCTTTATATGATACATCTTCCTGCGTCATATACTCACCCCTGCAAGTTTTTTCTTCATATTATACAGAATGAAAACGAAAAAAAACATCGTTTGTTAGAAAATATAACATAAAAACATAAAAATGAAAAACGATGGAAGGAAAGTTGACAACAGATGTGAAATGATTGCTGCGCATGCATATAATGATGATGAGTTGAAATAGGAGGAGGAGCATATGATGGAGCAAACACGGATCATCTGTATGGCAAAAGAAATCATCGCATTAGATATAAAGAGGGATGAATTACTGGAGCGATTCATGCAGGCGGCAGGTCAGAATGCACATGCTCTTCTAAGAGCCGTACAAAATGATTTGTATAAAAGGTCTTCATAAGCACCTAGTCCAGATCAATTGATAGGAGGGGATAATCGGTGCGGCGTATCTTAACAGAAGCTTTAGCAAAGGAAAGATATTACTATACGAAGCAGCTCTGTTCATTGGGCGTGTACAGTCCTAGTGCGGCCAAGAACATGACAATTAGTGACTTAAAAAAAGAGTATCACTTCTTTTTCAACAAAACAGAGCGTGATTTGTGAAAATCCCCTTGAAATGTGCGCATGTCACATAAGGGGTTCTTTTTTGTTTAATATTATAGCAATATTGAATTTTGTAGAAATTTGACGAATGCAGTGTGAGAAAACATAGAGTCTTTACAGATTATGTTAAACCATGTCGTATCTTGATGGTTTGCTAAAAAACCTTTTTTTCGAGATGGTTGTGAAAAATAAGAAGGATTTTAAAAGTTTATATCGAAATCTTATACATAACACGAATGGAGTCACTTATGTGGTTGAAAGGGTTTTCAAAAACGTACTTCTATTTTTTACGAAAGGCTCCAACTGCACCGCAAGAAAGCCTTGAAGTTAAAAAAATATTATAAGAGGTAGATATGTGATGAGACTATCGTTTAATGAAGAAGAAGTAGAACGTGCAATGACACTTTACAAGGTATTTGCAAGAGCATTTAAAAGCGTTTCAGAACACAGCATTAGAGACAGCAAAGAGCATGGATTTAATCCAACTGAATTTGCGGTTCTTGAATTGCTGTATACAAGAGGTGCTCAAAAACTTCAGCAAATCGGCTCAAGACTCCTGCTTGTCAGCGGGAATGTGACGTACGTAATTGACAAATTAGAACGAAATGGTTTTATTGAAAGAGAGCAGGACCCAAAGGATAAACGGTCGGTTTATGCCCATTTAACAGATAAAGGGCGCAGTTATCTTGATAAGATTTACCCGATTCATTCTCTGCGGATTGCGCGTGCCTTCTCAGGCCTCTCGCGAGAAGAACAAGAACAATTGATTAGTCTATTGAAAAAAGCAGGTATTCACAGTCAACATTTATTATTTAGATAGAACGAAAAGGTGCCATGATTGGCACCTTTTTTATGTGTCCAGCTGATGCGCTGGATAGGCAATGAATTTTTCGATATCGTTTGCTGGAAGAGGCTTTGCATAATAAAAGCCTTGCAGGTCGTCACATCCTTGCGCAGATAAAAGCTGCGCCTGCGCAAAGGTTTCAACACCTTCTGCTATGACCTCAAGAGAAAGTTGATGTCCCATCGCGATAATGGCACCTGTAATCTGTTCGGATTTCGAATCATGTAAAATATCTTCAATGAAGGATTTGTCGATTTTCAGTCGATGAATGGGCAAATCCTTTAAATAGCTTAAGGAGCTATGCCCTGTACCAAAATCATCAATACTAATGCGGACGCCCAGGTGTTTCAGTGACGTCAGCACCTGTTTTGATTGCTTAATATTGTCCATTGTCATACTTTCTGTGACTTCAAGCTCAAGCAGTGACGGTGTCAGATCGTATTTTTTTAATGTCAGCTTAATCAAATCAATTAAGTCTTCAGAATTAAATTGTTTCGCAGATAAATTGACAGCCACAGGAATTTTCAGCCCGTTATCATACCACGTCTTAGCCTGCCTGCACGCGGTATCAATGACCCATCTGCCAATATCAATGATCAGCCCTGATTCCTCTGCCAGCTCAATAAAAGCCTCAGGTGATTTTAACGAGCCATCTGGTGCTTTCATTCTTAGAAGAGCTTCTACGCCAGTCATCTGTCTTGTTTTCGCACTGACTTGCGGCTGGTAATGAAGCACAAACTGTTCTCTTTGAATCGCATCCCGTAACTCAAGCTCTCGGTTCAATCTGTCTTCACTTGATCTTTCCATTGATTCGGTGAAAAACTCATAACGGCTTTGCTTATGTTTTTTGGATAAATACATCGCCATATCGGCTTTCCTCATTAATTCCATCCCATCTTTGCCATTCTGAGGTGAGATAGCGATTCCAATGCTGATAGATGTAATGAGCTGATGATTCTGGATGAAAAAAGGACGCTCAAATTGACGAATGATATTTTGAGAAAGCTGTTCAATTTTCTGTGTGTCATGCCCCATGTCAGGAAAGATCATTAAAAATTCATCTCCGCCTAGTCTTGCTATAAAGCCGTTGTCTGGTAAACATTGTGTCAGTCTGTTTGCAGCTGCTTTAAGAAGTAAGTCCCCTATGTTATGACCAAGTGCATCATTAATAATTTTAAAACGATTTAAATCAAGAAACAGAACAGCTGTCGATGTTCCTGTCTCTTCTTGAGCCGAGAGAACATCACTTAAATGGTTGATGGCATGGCGCCGATTAGGAAGCTCAGTTAATGCATCATAATGTGCCATGACATGAATTTCTTTTTCTGCAATCCGCTGCTGCGTTAAATCTTTTAAGACAAGATAAATACTGTCAAGCGTATTGTTGACATGAACAGGTATGTAAGTGACATGATAATAATAAAAGCGATCTGCTGCTTTTAGTTCTGCTTCACGCGTGATGGCTTTTTTTGACTCGCAAATAAATTCTTCCCACATGTCAGTTGGCATGACGTATTGGCTAACATCGTCACCAATCCAAGAATTGCACATTTTTAGGATTTGTTTACCTGAGTCGTTCGCAGAAAGCACCTTTCGATTGACCGATAACACGATAATGCCATCGATATTATGTTTGATGAGCGATTGGAACCGCTGTTCATTTTCCTTTAGCTTATCTGCCTGCTTCATGATTCGGTGATCGATATAGGCACCAAAAATCATCAGTGTTTGGACAATCAGTGTCATAAGGCCGATGAAAATCGACAGACTGAATGGTGATAATTCAAGAGAACCACCCCCAGAGGACTGTCCGTCTGAATGAAAAAACATAGTAGAAGCAGCCATACCGGTATAATGCATCCCAGAAACAGCCCCGCCCATCACGAGTGCACCAGCTATTTTTAATAGATGATCCTCCTGTTTTTTCCCGGATCGATGGAGCCGAAAAAAGAGATGAAGCGAAAAGAAAGACGCTATCGCAGCAATGACAAACGAAAGAAAAAAGAGGACTGGATCATAGCTGATGGAGACATTGGCCATTGATTCCATTCCAAGATAATGCATGCTGCAAATAGCTGAGCCCATGGTGATTGAACTAATGAGCAGCCGTCTTGTGGAGAGCTGCTCTTGAATGCATATTGTGAATGCGATCAAGGACCCGGCAAAAGATGCCAAGATCGATAAAATGAGCAAGGGTGTTTCATATGTGATGCCAGCACGCACGTGAAATGCCATCATGCCAATAAAATGCATCGACCATATCCCCATTCCCATGATCAAGGCACCAACGATCAGCCATACCTTTTTCTTTGCACTGCTTGACTGTGCCACTCGGCTGGCTAAATGAAGAGCTGAGTAGGAGGCGACAGCGGCGACTGCGATTGACAGAAAGACAAGCCATCCATTGTAGCTTCCTGTTAAATGGGTCATGTAAGAAAACCTCCAGTATCTTAAAACAGACGTATACTTAATATATCGGATCGAATGGCTTCTGTGTTCACTTTTCCTTCACTTAAATACCACAATCAACGTTTTCTTCACTTGTCTTTTATAGTAAAATCAAATTTAATGTAAAAAAACGACGAAAAGTGAATCGTTTCTTCGGTTTTATTCGTTTAATATATGTGCGATTCTAAAAGAGATAGAATCAGTTAAACGATTATGTGTGAAAGGGATTGATAAACATCGAAGATTTTATTATTTCTTTAGCTGATGCCTTTAAGAACTTGTCGTACTTTGGCATCTTCCTTGCATTATGTATTGAATTTGTTCCTGCTGAAGTGGTTCTGCCTCTTGCGGGTTACTGGGTCTCAGAAGGGGACATGGCCTTCATCGGTGTTGTGGCAGCCGGCTCTATTGGCGGCGTGGCTGGCCCTTTGACCTTGTACTGGTTAGGACGTTATGGCGGCAGACCTTTTTTAAATAAATATGGGAAGTACTTTTTTGTTAAACCGGAGTCGCTTGATAAATCGGATGCCTTCTTTGAAAAGCATGGTGGATTCGTCGCATTTAGCGGCCGGTTTATTCCAGGGGTCAGAACGCTTATTTCCATCCCGTGCGGTATTGCCAAGATGAATGTGTGGGTCTTTTGCCTGTACACGTTTTTAGCAATTACGCCTATTACATTTGTATATGTGTATCTTGGATTTGTGCTCGGGGAGAACTGGAAAGAGGTTGGCGCAATGTTAGATCCATATCTTCTGCCGATTGGGATCGGGATTGTGTTGCTTTTCGCGATGTATATATGGATGAAACGTAGAAAAAGAAAAGCAGAAACACCAACTGCCTAATCACTGGACCCGAGGTGAAAGTCACCTGTTGACAATACAGTGTCTATTGATTAAAATATAAGTAATCTAAATATTCTTAAATCCCACCAAAGGGGAGTAGCGTCCGGTTTTTACCGGAAACAAAGTCGTCATTACATGGACTTAAGTTCCATCGGCTTTGTTGGCATGATTCTACATATCACATGTCTAGCAAGACCTTTGCCATTACAGGCAAAGGTCTTTTTTGCATTCATAAGCCTTTGTCTGTTGTGGGACAATAGATAAAAACAAGGAGGAATGATGATGGATGCAGCAATTATTTTAGAGTACGGGTGGGTTCTTCTCGTACTGATTGGATTAGAAGGGATTTTAGCCGCTGATAATGCGCTGGTCATGGCTGTGATGGTGAAGCACCTTCCAGAAAAGCAAAGAAAAAAGGCGTTGTTTTACGGACTTGCGGGTGCGTTTGTTATGCGATTTGGCTCCCTGTTTCTTATTTCGTTTTTAGTGGATGTGTGGCAAGTTCAAGCCATTGGTGCAATTTATCTTCTTTATATTTCCATTCACCATATTTTAAAATCGCACGTATTTAAGAAAAAGGAATCAGACACAAACATGAAGCAAAGCGGCTTCTGGGCAACAGTCGTAAAAGTCGAGCTTGCTGACATCGCTTTTGCTGTCGATTCGATCTTAGCGGCCGTCGCATTAGCCGTAACATTGCCGAAAACAAGTCTTCCGCAAATCGGTGGACTTGATGGCGGTCAATTTATTGTCATTCTTTTAGGTGGTATCATCGGTTTGATCATCATGAGATTTGCAGCAACTGTCTTTGTGAAACTGCTCAAAACAAGACCGAGCCTAGAAACAGCAGCCTTTGTCATTGTCGGGTGGGTTGGTGTGAAGCTCACGCTTTATACACTGTCACATCCAGCCATTGGGATCGTGTCCTCTCATTTTATTCATTCAGCATTATGGAAAGTGATTTTCTGGACAGTGCTTCTCGCAATTGCAGCATTTGGCTGGTTTTTATCAAGTCCATCAAGAAAAGGTGGGCAACAAAACAAAGAAAAACAAGAGGAACGCCTAGAAGAGTAGGTTTTTTGAAAGAAATATCATTTCATTTTCATAACACATATATTACAAATAAGGGGGAGATACCCCCTTATTTCTTTGCTTTTAGACGAAACATTGTAAAGTAGATGATGATATTCATGTCACAATTGAGTAACAGGAAATGAATTCCTCATTTCTTCCTTTGCGCTTCCCTCATAAATTAGCTATCATAAATGAGTAATATAGGGAGAACTGAGGTGAAACCATTGCTTAGCCTTTTGTTTAAAAAAGGAAAGAAAAAGCAAACATTAGAGCAGTCGGCTATTAGTATTCAACAAGGTGATATCGAGCTGCAAAATGCATTAATAGAGCAATACAAACCATTTGTCGCTAAGACGGTTTCATCCGTTTGTAAACGATATATAGATGAAAAAGATGATGAATTCAGCATAGGCTTAATTGCCTTTAATGAAGCGATAGAAAAATACTCTGCCGAAAAAGGAAACTCACTCCTTGCTTTCGCAGAATTAATTATTAAAAGAAAAGTGATCGACTATATTCGAAAAGAAGCGAGAAATGCGCCAACGGTTCAAATGGACCTGCAAGAAAGTGAAAATGGCGAGTACTCTCAAAGCATGATTGAAGCAGAGCTGTCTACAAACGAATATAGACGTTTAATTGAACAAGAACACAGAAGAGAAGAAATTGAACATTTTAAAGAACGATTGAAAGTATACGGTCTCACGTTTCAAGAGCTGCTTGAACATTCACCAAAGCATGCAGATGCCAGGCAAAATGCCATTAAAGTAGCCCACACACTCGTTGAACACGATGAGCTCCGAACCATTTTATTTCAGAAAAAACAATTGCCAGTCAAACAGCTTGAAAAGCTAGTGGAAGTCAGCCGCAAAACGATTGAAAGAAATAGAAAATATATCATTGCGATGGCGATCATTATGACGGGTGATTATGTGTATTTGAAAGATTACCTTAAAGGGGTGCTTAATTCATGAGAAGAGGCATTATAGTAGAGAAAAACAAAAAATATGTCACGCTGCTGACCCCTGATGGACAATTTCTGCGGACAAAATATGAACAGCAAGATTATGAAATCGGTCAAGAAGTGACATTTCCGAATGAATCACGTCTCGAAAGAAAAAAAGCCGGTTTTTTTGACTTGCTTCGTTTACGTCCATTAAATGCAGGAATCCTATCAATCGCAGCGATTATTGTCGTGATTTTTACTATGATGCCATCGTTCTCAAGTCAAAAAGCATATGCATATATGACGATTGACATTAATCCAAGCTTTGAACTAAAGCTTGATCACAATTATCAAGTGATCGGTGTCACGCCACTGAATAAAGATGCGAAACAAGTACTGGCCAGTATGAAGGGTTTAGAAAAAAACGACATGACCAAAGTCGTGCAGGAAATCATAGATGACTGTGACAAAAAAGGTTACGTGAACCACTCTAAGAGCATTTATATTTCAACGGTTTATGAAAACAAGCAGGACCATACATATAAAACCAACGTCAAAAGTAAAATTAACACCATCTCTGGTGAATATCAAAAGCGTGATTACAAGCTAGAAACTGTAGAAAGTGACCTGGAAACAAGAGAAAAAGCTCAAAAGGCAGGCATTTCAACAGGCACATATATCAGAAATCAAGAAATGCAAGACAAAGAACAAGAAGACATTCAACAGGATGAAGACGCAGCAGAGAGTGATGCTGTCAAAGAAGAAGAGCCTAAAAAAGATGATGAAGATCAAGCAGACAAAGACAAACAAGAAGACGTCAAGACAGACGATAGTGAAGAGATGAAGCCAGATCAAGAGGCTCCTGAAGCTGAAGACGAAGAGCAGAAGGATCAAGAGAGGGAAGAGCAAGGATCTATTCAAAAGCCTCACCAAGCAAAACCTGATGATAAAAGCAAAGACAATCAAATAAAGGAAGAAAAGGATCGTCCTATCGATAAAGAACAAAAAAAAAATCACTCAACGGAACCTGATGACAAAAGGAGTCCAAATGGCACATCACGTGGTGGTGCTGAAAAGCACGCAAAAAAAAACGACAGGGATCAGAAACAGCCGTCCGCTGAACGAAAAAAAGACCATATGAAGAAGCAAGGAAAAGGTGCACCGTCCCCGAATCGTGAGAACCGGTATGAGCACACATATGAGCAATAAAAAAACGCCAGAATAGCTCCGGCGTATTTCACCATGTTTTTATTTAGATTGATTGCCCATTTGTGATTGAGCCTGTTGAACGAGTCTTTTTGTAATTTCACCGCCAACAGAACCGTTTGCACGTGCGACTGTATCTGAACCGAGAGTCACGCCAAATTCTTGAGCGATCTCGTATTTAAATTGATCTAATGCTTGTTCTACTCCAGGAACAAGAAGCTGATTTCGATTTGCCATGTCCATATTCCTCCTTTCACCTCATGTTTGTTGCGCCTTCTTATTTTGAAGAAAACAACAGGCAATTATGCTGGCAATTGCTGTACAAAAAAACCGAGGTGAATCATCACCTCGGTTCTTTTTTAATCTTGATGCTGCAGTGTATGAAACATCATTTCTTGTGCCGTACTTTGCAAGTGTGAAGTAAAGACAGAAAAAACGGTTGAACTGATAATACCTTTGATCAAATGCCATTGATGCTGCGATAATTCAGCAAATTCTTCACGGAGCTTATCTGTCTGTTCCTCTGTGATTTCTCGTAAGTTTGTTTCTTTTAACGGAAAAGGAGTATGATGATAAATAAAATCAAGGACATGCGCATATGCTTCATAAAAACGCAGTGGACTAATAATATCATCAGTTCGATCCGTAATCGTGTTAAATAAGGCAGATAAGATGGTCCGGATGGCATCAAAGTCAAAAACTGATTTTAAATCTCTCACAATTAATAAAATAACGACCTGATCAATTGAGTACTTCTTTCCAAGCTCAGGGTGGCCAATCATATCTTTAATATCACGCTTGATCCAGTTTTGAATCGCTGTCGATTTAAGAGAAGTCAGTTCGCATAGATTTCCTAATTCTACAATTTCATTTGTGGAGAGTCCATGCTCTGATTTTTGTTTCCGCCGTTCAAGCCTCTCAAAAAAAGAAGGGATGATGAGCTCGTCAAGTTCGTGATGTTTGTCTTTTTTTACAGATAAATTTAATAGCTGAAGCGGAGTTAGATCTCCCTCTCCTTTTAGAGAATAAAGAAGACTTGTCATGTCAATTCTCGTTAATTTAAAAGCACCCATTGTTCCACCTCGTTTTGTGTGTCAAAAACGTCATATTTGATCTAATTCAACATCATAATCTCTTTTTGATAAAAATGCAAAATAAACTAAAATCCAGAAAGCGGCGTCACAGTTTATTCACTTTTCAGCTGTGGCATATGTCGTAAATATTGAAGTGACGGGGCTTAAGACGTTATGATAATTAGAGGAAATGATCCCTTTTTCCTTGCAATTTGAGACGTTTATTTTTATAATTTTATTAATAAGTTCAAATGAACTTAATATGACAGCGGAGGTTATGTATGGGTAAAAGAATATTTCTGTTTATATTAACGAACATTCTTGTTATCACTACGATTGGTATTGTACTGTCGGTTATTAGTGCAGCAACTGGTGTTGGTTCTTATATAGGAGCAGACGGTGGAATTAATTTTGTGGCACTGTTAGTATTCAGTGCAGTTGTTGGTTTTGTTGGCTCGTTCATGTCACTAGCGATGTCTCGCTGGATGGCAAAAATGATGATGGGTGTGCGTGTGTTAAATCCTGAAAAGGATTCATTAACATATGATGAGCAGCAGCTTGTTGACCGCGTGCACAGATTATCAAGAGCAGCAGGCCTTTCTAAAATGCCTGAGGTAGGTATTTATCAATCATCTGAAGTAAATGCTTTTGCGACAGGTCCTTCTAAGAGAAGATCACTTGTTGCGGTTTCCACTGGATTGCTTCATGAAATGGATGATGCAGCAGTTGAAGGTGTCATCGCTCACGAAATTGCTCACGTTGCGAACGGAGACATGGTGACAATGACGCTGCTTCAAGGGATCGTCAACACGTTCGTTGTCTTCCTTTCAAGAATTGCGGCATGGATCGCAAGCCGCTTTGTTCCGCGTGAAGAGCTTGTGCCGATTGTTCATTTTATTGCAGTGATTGTTTTCCAAATCATTTTCTCTGTCCTAGGAAGCCTTGTCGTGTTTGCATATTCTAGACACCGTGAATTCCATGCAGACCGCGGCGGAGCTGACCTTGCCGGTAAAGATAAAATGATTCATGCGCTTCGCTCACTTGAGGCGTATACGTCAAGAATCAAAGATGATGATCAAACAGCAGTTGCTACGCTTAAAATCAGTGGTAAACGAAAAGCTTCTCTTTTCTCAACACACCCTGATTTAAACGAAAGAATTAGAAGACTAGAAGCAAAATAAGAGAGACGAAAAGACATTCTGTTACAGGATGTCTTTTCTTTTTTGATGAAAAAGTAAATAAAGCATAAAATATCTTTAAAATCATGTCTCTTTTCATTAAAATGATAAGTATTGAAAAATGAAAGTTAAAAGAAGGAATGACAATGAACCCAATTAAAAAGCTAATTGATCGGCTATCGGCTTTCCAGCTGATTGCCCTTTATTATTTTCTCGCTGTAACCGTCTCATTTATTCTTCTCAGTTTGCCAGTCGCTCATCAAGATGGGGTGAAGTGGACATTTATCGATGCATTATTTACGGCGGTGAGTGCGGTAAGTGTCACAGGACTTACTGTGGTTGATACCTCGCAAACATTTAGTGTGGCAGGTATGTGGATCCTTGCGTTAGTCCTTCAAATCGGAGGTATCGGCATTATGACGCTCGGTACCTTTGTGTGGATTGTCATGCGAAAAAGGATCGGGATTAAAGAAAGAAAGCTCATCATGGCAGATCAAAACCAGAGCAATTTATCAGGAATTGTGAAACTAATGAAGCAGGTCTTATATTTAATTTTGCTCATTGAGTTTGTAGGCGGTCTGATTTTAAGTATGTATTTTCTCAAATATTACGATGTACAGACAGCATTCTTACATGGCTTCTTCTCGAGTATTAGTGCGACCACCAATGGGGGCTTCGATATTACAGGGAACTCGCTCATCCCATACAAAGATGATTATTTCGTCCAATTTATTACGATGCTGCTGATCATCTTTGGAGCTATTGGCTTTCCTGTGCTCGTGGAAGTAAAGGATTACTTATTTAATCAGGACCGAAAGCACGCATCGTTCTCGTTGTTTACAAAAATCACAACGATTACGTTTGGCAGCTTAGTCATTGTTGGTGCTATTGGGATTTATGCTCTTGAAGCCCGGTTTACGTTTTTAGGGAAGAGCTGGCACGAAGTTTTGTTTTATTCATTGTTCCAATCGACGGCCACAAGAAGTGGGGGACTTTCCACATTAGATATTACTCAATTGACAGAACCAACGCTGTTATTTTTATGTCTGCTCATGTTTATCGGGGCATCTCCAAGCTCGGTGGGGGGCGGAATTCGGACAACCACCTTTGCCCTTAATTTACTTGCACTGTTTCATTTTGCTCGGGGAAATAAGTCCATTAAAATCTTCAAAAGAGAACTGCATCAAGCAGATATAAACAAATCTCTAATGGTGACGATGATGGCCTTTATCTTGGTGTTTGGCGCTACATTCTTATTAACCTTATCCGAGCATAATACGCTTCTTCAAAATTTATTTGAAGTCTGTTCAGCATTCGGAACAACAGGGCTATCACTAGGGATTACCTCTGAGCTCTCTGTTTTCGGTAAGTGTATCATCATGATGGTCATGTTTATTGGTCGGATCGGCATTCCAAGCTTCTTGTACTTAATTGGCCGAAGAGAAAGCGAAGCGAATTATCATTATCCGAAAGAGCGTGTCATCATCGGCTAAACAGCATTCCGAGCGAATGCTGTTTTTTTATTTCCATTATATAACTGGCTAAATCACGCGAGATGTTCGCAATCTATAGGTAAGAGGTGAACGAGACGTGCTAGATGTGATATGGAAAGCAATTGTCATGCTGCTAGTTGGTACCTTGCTGCTGAGAATAGCAGGGCCCAAATCCATTAGTCAATTAACTGTTCAACAAACAGTGATCATGATTTCAATCGGATCGATTATTATCCAACCCTTTATTGAGCACAATTTACTTGAAACGATTTATGCAGCCGCTACATTTATCATTGCACTCGTCATCATGGAAAAATTGTCTATCCAATCTGATTTCTTTGAAAAATTGGTTTCTGGGAAATCTGTGGTCATTTTGCAGGATGGAAAAATGCTTGATCACAAGCTGAAGAAAACGAGGCTCACAAGGGATGAATTCAAAATGCGCTTAAAGCAGCAAGGCATTACAGAGATCAGCAGTCTCAAAAAAGCCACCCTAGAAGCCAATGGACAAATCGGCTATGAGTTAAAGCCAGAGGAAAGGCCCGTGACGGTCAAACAAATGAAGGAACTCCTAGACCAATTAAAAGAAGAACTAAATATGTTAAAAAAGGACTGATTTCAGATGAAAAGAAAAGCAGCGAAAAATGAAGCACTGACAAATAATATGACACCGACAGAGAGCATGGCACATGATCAAGGACAAACTCAATTTGATGAACAATCTAGAGACCGTCAGGCAAACCGAAATTCTCACAAAGGGAAACAAGGGGGAGAATCTCGTGACTAAGAAGCATGTAAAAAGCAAGGACATGAAAGACCATAAAAAGCCAATGGACCCAGATATCTTAGAAGAGGAATTTGGCAGTGAGCTTGGAGATATCAACAGCAGCAAATGGATTGATACTCTTGTAAAACCTAAGAAAGATGATGAATGCCACAATGGACATATGAATGAAAAATAGAAAAAACGATCCGCTCAGGATCGTTTTTTATTTGCTATAACTGCCTTGTCTGCCGGTGATTGTACGCATGAGACTGGTCATTTTGAGCTCAATCACTGGCTGTGCAACGGTTTTAACAAATGTGCTAGACAGGGTGAAGGTAAGCAGAATGGTCAGCAGCAATAACATGAGCACACTTGCTGCATTCAGGGCCCAGTCATCAAACCAAGTCGTTCTAAGAAGCTTGATAACAAAGCCATGTAATAAATACACATATAACGTTCTTGTGCCCCATTTTGTAAAGAAGAAACGGCGTGTTGGCACTAAAGCAAAGAAGCTGAATGTAGCGCCGAATGCAAGCAGATACCATGCCATTCGTTTCATTGCCGCAATCACTCCCTCATCACCAAGAGAAGCATATGACTGTGATCCAAATAAGAAGGAATAATCAAATTCATAAAAATAGCAAAACAAGAATACAGCCATTAATACAAGGAGTGCTGCCAGCTTTCCTTTGCTTGTACGGATGAATTCAAAATGCTGCTTTTTTAAATAGAAGCCAGCTAAAAACATCGGCAAAAAGACAAACGTACGTGATAAGCTCAGCGTATTGCTAATACTGTCCACGTAACCGACAAGTAACGCAATCGACAAACTGACGATCATCGCCCAGTGAAATGGCAGTTTAGAAAAAGGAATGAGCAGCAAATTCCAAAAGAATAAACTAATTAAAAACCATAAAGACCATTGCGGATCAATTGGATTTAAATTGGCCATGCTTTGATCCTGTAAGAGATAATAGTAAACGGAATAGATCACCTGAAAAATGAAATATGGGATGATCAGCTTAACAGCAACTTTTTTCATAAAACCTGGCTTTCTAAACCCTTTTGCAAAGAAGCCGGAAACCAAAATAAAGGCAGGCATGTGAAAAGTATAAATAAACTTGTATAAATAAAGCATCCAATCATTATCATGAATGAATGATCGTAACAAATGACCAAAAACAACTAGAAAAATCAGAAGAAATTTCGCATTATCAAAATAACTATCTCGTGAAGATGCCATAACATCACCTTTCCTGCTTGATTTTAAACATAAATGATCTAAGTGCACTGTTCCCGTATTTGCCCCATTTTAAAATACATTTTGGCTCATTTCGCTATTTGATGTGAAATTGTAGAACGGTTGTAAAAGAAGCGTAAGAAAAGAGAATCGCGGTTCAATCCTGTCATCCAAATGAAACAAAAGAGACAGACTTCGTGTAAAAAGTTATCTTTTTTTATGAGTCGAATGAAGGAACAATGAAAATATTGTAGAAATATTGTAGAGGAATGAGGCTGGAAAAGGAGTGTAAGAGAATGACTGAAACGCTCGATGGCGCAGAAGATATCAGAAAATTAGAAAAAGAGAACGAATATTTGCGAACAGAGTTGATGCAGCAAAAAATGCTGTTAAATAAGACGTTAGATGCCATTTTCATATTTGATCAACACCTCAATATTATCCAAGCCAATGAAGCGACATGCAGGCTTGTACAGACATCGAAAGAAGACCTCCTCAATAAATCCGTTCTAGATTTCCTATACGGCATCCCGAAAGACAAAATTGAATGCTCCCTTGATTTATTTTTTCGTAAAGGAACATTAAGAAGAGAAATTTCCATTCAGCTTGAAAACGGTGAAACAAAATACATTGAATTTGTCGCAGAGCATGATGTCTTGAATCAGCAATATATAGTGGTCATGCGAGATATTTCCTCAAAGAAAATATTAGAACGAGAACGATCCATGAATGAGCAGCTGTTCAAAGATTTGTTTGACCGAGCCATTGACGGCATGGTCATTTTTGATCAGGATGGCTGCATAATCGACGCCAATCACTCTTTTTGTCAGAGCTTTGAACTGCAAAAGACGGATTTAACCGATCGTTATTTAAAAGAATTTGTCGAAGATGAAAATCTTCCAGCCTTGCAGCACCTTTTAACGTCACTGAAAGAAACAGGGAAAGCCAAGGGAGAACTTCCCGTTACCCTTCAATCTGGCCAGTACAAATTATTCGAGCTCACCATCACATCAAATGTGATGAGCGGTTTTTATATGTCCATCATGCGGGATATTACAGAAAAAAGGTTAATGGAAGAGAAGCTGTTAAAAAGTGAGGAACGCTTTAGAGAAATTTTTGAAAATGCAATGGATGCGATCATCATATGGGCGGATGATGGAGAGATTGTGAGAGCCAATGAATCAGCTTGCCGCATTTTTGAATTGCCTATGCATTCACTGATTGGCAAAAAACTCACAGACTTTCTTGTGAAATCTGATCGGAGATATAGACCGACTAGAAGACGATATATTCGGAATCATGAAATAAGGGAAGAACTTTTGTTCAGAATGGCAAATGGTCAGTTTAAAGAGCTCGAGTTTACATCAAAGCATGCGGTATTAGAAGGACAGCACTTAACCATTTTACGTAATGTGAGTGATCGAAAAAGGATGGAGGAGGAGCTGCGCGAAAGTGAGCTCAAATTCCGTAAAGTATTTAATGGATCAATGGACGGCATTGTTCTTTTTGATAACCAATACCACATTATCGAAGTCAATCCATCCGCAAGCGAGCTGCTCGGGTTGAAAGATGATCATTTAACGGAAATGAATCTATTCCATATCCTTGCGCCTTATCAAATTGAACATTTGGCACAGCCTGCCCAGACGATGTCATTAGATGAAATGGACAATGAAGTGCCGTTTGTGCTGAACCATCCAGATCAGCGGATATTGGAATTCTCTTTTAAACGTAACATTATTCATAATATGAATTTAGCGATCTTTAGAGATGTGACAGAGCGGAAGGAATTAGAAGAGCGGGTCAGAAAATCAGATACCCTTCATGTGGTCGGAGAGCTTGCCGCTGGAATTGCGCATGAAATTAGAAACCCGATGACAGCATTAAAAGGCTTTATTCAGCTGTTAAAAGGAAATATAGAAGGGGAGTATTCGCTCTATTTCAATGTCATCACATCAGAGCTCAAAAGAATTGAATCGATCATCACCGAATTTTTGATTTTAGCGAAGCCGCAAGCTATCGTATATGAAGAAAAAAATGTCGTGCAAATTGTGAAAGATACGATGGATCTGCTACACGCACAGGCGAACCTTGGCAACGTTCAAATGCATCTCAATGTAATGGATGAGATTCCGCTCATTTATTGTGAACAAAACCAATTAAAACAAGTCTTTATTAACATTTTAAAAAATGCAATTGAAGTCATGCCGAGAAAAGGAAATGTCTATGTGAGCATTCAGCGGAAGGGCGAAGAGCATATTGTCATTTCATTGCGGGATGAAGGCTGTGGAATGGCAGAGGACAAGCTGAAGCGTTTAGGGGAACCATTTTATACGACAAAAGAAAGAGGAACTGGACTTGGCTTAATGGTTAGTTATAAAATTATTGAAGAGCATCAAGGAACCATTGAGGTAGAAAGTGAGGAAGGGGTAGGAACCGTCTTCCATCTCACGCTGCCACTGAGGCAGAAGAAACAAGAAGGAGAGCATTAACGTGTATTATACCGTCTATCACGCACCAATTGGGGCATTATACATACTAGAAAAAGACGATGCCATCATCGAGGTGATGTTTGATGATGAGCCGTTTTTAGAAAAAAAGCAGGAAGCCAATCTAAAAGAAGAAGAAACGTCTGTATTACAAGAAGCGAAAAAGCAGCTGGATGAATATTTCAAGGGGGAGCGCCAAGTATTCGATCTCCCGCTCAAGCAAATGGGAACTTCGTTTCAAGAGCAAGTGTGGGAAGCACTTTCGACTATTCCGTATGGTGAATCAAAAAGCTATGCAGACATTGCAGAAGCGATTGGTAACCCAAAGGCAGTGAGAGCGATTGGACAAGCCAACAGACGCAATGCATTACCTATTTTTATTCCCTGTCACAGAGTGATTGGAAAAGACCGTTCTCTAACGGGCTATGCAGGAACGAAGACAGACATGAAAGCGGTTCTGCTTGAATTAGAAGGTATCCCATTTGTTCAAAAATAAATCGATTGACCTGTTCCAAATGTTTTCCAAGCGACATATCCTTTTATTAAGCTAAAAAAGTTGGTTGAGGGAAAAAGGAGGACGCTACGGAATGTTTTGGGACAAAAAGAATAAAATGTATGCCATCACATCACTATGTGTCAAAATGAACGTTTTGACAGAAGAACAGAAAAAAGAAATCTTAGCAAAAACGAATGAAATAAAAAAGCGCGGTGCTCTTAAATAATAAGTACACGGCGCTTTTTTTATGATCAGAGTGAGATGCTTCCAGCAAACAGAGCATCAATCTCTTCTGTATAGTTCGACGTGATAATCCCTTTCTCTGTAATAATCCCTGAAATGAGATGGTGAGGAGTGACATCAAAGGCGGGATTGAATACCTGAACATCAGGCGGTGCAATTTGGACGCCGTTAAATTCCTTTACTTCCAGAGGATCGCGCTCTTCTATTGGAATATCTGCCCCGTCTTTGGTTGAGACATCAAAGGTAGAAAGCGGTGCAGCTATAAAAAAAGGAATTTGAAAATGCTTGGCTAAAATAGCAAGACTTAACGTGCCAATCTTATTCGCCGCATCTCCATTACGGGCAATACGATCAGCTCCAACAATAACTGCAGAAATTTGCTTTTCTTTCATCGTATGGGCTGCCATGTTATCTGTGATGAGCGTCACATCTACGCCGCCTTGCATGAGCTCCCAAGTTGTCAGCCTAGCCCCTTGAAGAACAGGGCGTGTTTCACAGGCATAAATGTGAAGATCGAGATTTTTCTTTTTGGCTAAATAGAATGGAGCAAGGGCTGTTCCGTAACGGCTCGTGGCGATAGAGCCTGCATTGCATATTGTCATAATCCGATCACCCGATTTAAAGAGCTGAAGTGCATTTTGACCGATTTGTCTGCATGTTTCTTCATCTTCAATTTGAATTTGAATGGCTTCATGGACAAGGTCTGTTTTGGCTGCATTGACTGAGGCTGCACGCTCAATGCGCTGCAATAATCGCTCTAATGCCCAGGCTAGATTCACAGCGGTTGGACGAGCACTGTTTAAATATTCTTTGATCTGAATGACTTCTTGTTTAAACACATCAATATCTTCTGTCTCAATGTCTTGGGCACTGAGCGCTAGTCCAAAAGCTGCTGTGATGCCAATGGCAGGTGCTCCCCGCACTTTTAACGTGACAATGGCATCATACACGTCTTCTTTTGTATATAGATGTTCAAATACGATTTCTGCCGGTAATTTTTGCTGATTCAAAATGTTAATATGGTTTTCTTCCCATTCGACAGAACGTGGGACTTCAAATTCTTTAGACAAAACCCGTCACTCCTTTACAGATTGCTGGAATAATGCGACGAGGTCAGACGCTGTTTCCACTGCATGATATTGTTTGATGAATGTTTTTCCGAGCGTAAGTGCTGCTTTTTTCTGCTGAATCCGTCTAGATGGTGATGGAATTGCATCGAGATCAGCGGCATGGGCAAGACCGATCGTTCGGCGGACAAGCTCACAGCCCGCAAAGCCTGTCGCTTCTTTTAAAATACGGTCAAAGGTTGTTTCTAAAAAGCTGTCAGATACACTAAATGCTTCAATGCTGTCTTCTTTCCAAGCTTTTGCGAACACTTCTTTGAAGGTCGCCCATACATTGACGACATGGTCAAAAAGGTGCTGTTGATCATGTTCATTCTCACGAGACAAAGCATTTAGGAACAGGTTAGCGATAAAGTGACCGATATCGAATCCGAAGGGACCATAAAAAGCGAATTCTGGATCAATGATTTTTGTTTCCGTCTCACTTGCAAAAATACTGCCTGTATGAAGATCTCCATGAACTAGTGTTTCGGCAGATGTCAGGAAAATACGCTTCAATTCAGCTGCTTTTGCCTGCACTGCAAGATCTGCCCAGAGCGCTTCGGCAGCTTCTCTTAATTCTTCTTCGAAATCATTTGTGCCGCTATCAAAGAAAGGATCTGTGAAGACGAGCTTTTCGGTAATGTCACAAAGGTCCGGATTCGTAAATTGCTTCACAAATTGTTTTTTGATTTTAGGATTTGTGGCAAAGTCAGAAGTGTAAAATAGTGTTTTTCCTAAAAATTCTCCGACATGATCAGATAAATGCGGATATTGTTTTCCGGCAATTAGCCCTTTTCTGACGATTTCTAGGTGTGATAGATCCTCCATTGCCGTCACAGCAAGAGCTGTATCTGAATAATAGACTGCTGGTACGAGGTGCGGCGTATATTCTGACTGCTTGATCAGGGCAGCACTTTCGATTCTCGCACGGTCTAATGTAAGCGGCCAGCTCTCTCCGACCACCTTGGCGTAAGGCAGAGCCTGCTTGATGATCAACCCTTTTTCTTGTTTATGATCAAAAATATGAAAGACATAATTTAAATTCCCGTCACCGATTTCCGTACATGTCAAATGACTGCTTTCTTGGATCAAGCCAAGTCTAATTGCGAGTGCAACTGCCGAGCTTTCTGTTAATTCTTCATATGATGCCGTAAGTGTAACCAATTGCTTCCCCTCCAAATCATATAAAAAAGCCTCTTTCTCCTGAGAGAAAGAGGCTTGATGTTGTGTATACTCAAAGCCTCTCTTATCTCTCAGCACATACGTCTGATGGAATTAGCACCGTGCCCTATAAGACAATTGTCTTGGCGCTTACTTGCTGCGCCCCACTTCACAGTGGTATTAACGGTCGGTTGCTGTTGGGGTCAAAAGGCCAAATCCCTCGCCCAACTCTCGATAAGAGAAATCAATATGTAATTGTTTCGTGTTTGTTTGCATTTCTTAATTCAAGATATTATCAGAGCTGCGCTTCACATGTCAATCCTTTTTCGAAATTGCTTTACAATTCGTAAAACAATCCATTACAGTGTTTGTATTGCTATGTAACTTGAATAGAAGGTGAAGAAAAATGGAATTCCAGCATTCAGATGTATTGAAACAATTACCGACACAATTTTTTGCATCCCTTGTCCAAAAGGTGCAGAAAAAAGTGCAGGAGGGCGCAGATATGATTAATTTAGGGCAGGGAAATCCTGACCAGCCAACGCCCGCGCACATTGTAAAAGCCATGCAGGAAGCGGTATTAAAACCTGAAAATCATCAATACTCGTCATTCCGCGGAACAGCGAAATTAAAAAAGGCTGCTGCTGCCTTTTATGAAAGAGAATATGGTGTCACGCTTGATCCGATGACGGAAATTGCGATTTTATTTGGCGGGAAAGCGGGACTTGTTGAGCTGCCGCAATGCCTGCTGAATCCGGGTGACACACTTCTTGTTCCAGACCCAGGTTATCCTGATTACTGGTCAGGTGCCGTGCTTGCTGGAGCTCAAATGGTGACGATGCCGCTTCTTGAACAAAATGATTTTTTACCTGACTATGACATGTTGCCTGAGGATGTTAAGGAAAAGGCAAAGTTGATGTATTTAAATTATCCCAACAACCCGACAGGTGCCACGGCAAGCCGTTCATTTTTTGAAGAAACCGTTACATTCGCAAAAGATCACAAGCTCTGTGTTGTCCATGATTTTGCTTATGGCGGTATTGGGTTTGATGGGGAAAAGCCGATCAGCTTTTTGCAAACAGATGGAGCGAAAGAGACGGGGATTGAAATTTATACATTGTCTAAAACGTATAATATGGCCGGCTGGAGAGTAGGGTTTGCAGCAGGAAATCCATCTGTTGTTGAAGCGATTGAGCTTTATCAGGATCACCTGTTTGTTTCACTGTTCAAAGCCACTCAAGATGCAGCAGCGGAAGCTTTGTTAAGCGACCAAACGTGTGTACAGGTGCAAAATGAACGATATGAGAATCGGCGAAATGTGTGGATTGCTGCCTGCAAGGAGATTGGCTGGGAGGTCACTGCACCAAAGGGGTCGTTTTTTGCTTGGCTAAAGGTGCCAGAAGGGTATACATCTGAATCTTTTGCTGGCGTATTATTAGAGAAAGCGCATGTGGTTGTGGCACCGGGGAATGGGTTTGGTACTCACGGTGAAGGATACGTGAGAGTAGGACTTTTAACAAATGAGGAGCGGTTAAAAGAAGCCGCTCGGCGAATCGATGCCTTGAATCTGTTTAAAAATAAGCCATTGACAACATGAATAAACGGTGCGATAATTCAGACAATATTTAAGAAAATTGAATATTCTTATCAAGAGTAGGCAGAGGGACTAGCCCAATGAAGCCCGGCAACCGACTTCCATGAAGCACGGTGCTAATTCTTGCAGCAAGCGCTGAGAGATAAGATTCGGATGAATGACACGAAACAACCTCTTTCAGGCGCTGATAAAGCACTTGAAGAGGTTTTTTTATTGACCATATGCATGACGCAATTGAAAGGGGATTCCTAGTGAGTGAATTACTGGCAACATACGTATTAACACATCGAGAGGATGAACAAGTGAACCGAAAAGCGGAGCAGATCGCGCTTGGTCTAACAGTTGGATCATGGACGGATTTGCCGCAGCTCAAAAAAAAGCAGCTTCAAAAGCATAAAGGCCGGGTAGAAAAGGTATCAGAAAAATTTGCTCCAGCCGAAAATGGCCTATATCAATCTGAGGTGACCATTGCTTATCCTGAGGCTAACTTTTCAGCAGATATACCGGCCGTTTTGACGACGATCTTTGGAAAGCTTTCACTAGATGGAAAAGTGAAGCTAGTCGACATTCAATTTTCAGATAGATTGAAAAGAAATCTGCCAGGACCGGTATTTGGAATTGATGGCATACGAAAAAAAACAGGCGTGTTTGATCGACCTTTGTTGATGAGTATTTTTAAAGGTGTCATTGGCCGTGATATGGCAGATTTAAAAGAACAGCTCCGTTTACAAGCATTAGGCGGCGTTGACTTTATCAAAGACGATGAAATTTTATTTGAGAGCCCGCTAGCCCCTTTTGAAGAGCGAATCAAAGAAGGAAAAAAGATATTAAAAGAAACATATGAAGAGACAGGGCACCGAACGCTATATGCCGTTAATTTAACAGGCAGAACCTTTGAACTGAGGGATCGAGCAAGAAAGGCTGCTGAGCTTGGAGCGGATGCCCTCTTATTCAATGTCTTTGCCTACGGGCTAGATGTCATGCAAAGCTTAGCTGAGGATCCAGATATTCGATTGCCTATTATGGCCCATCCCGCAGTAAGCGGTGCTTTGACATCATCGCCTGAATATGGATTCTCCCATTCTCTTCTTTTAGGTAAATTAAATCGATATGCTGGCGCTGATTTAAGTCTTTTTCCCTCACCGTATGGGTCGGTCGCACTTCCGAAAAAAGATGCCTTTGGAATCTATGAAGCTTGTGTAAAAGAGGATTCGGTTCAAAAAACGTTCCCAGTCCCGTCAGCAGGGATTCATCCTGGAATGGTTCCAGTATTGATCAAAGATTTTGGACTCGATCATGTGATAAATGCTGGCGGAGGAATTCACGGTCATCCGCGTGGAGCCATTGGCGGAGGGAAAGCATTTCGATCGATCATTGATGCGGTGATACATGGAGAGTCGATCCAAGAGAAGGAAGCTTCTTGCCAAGACTTAAAAGCAGCACTTGAACTATGGGGAAGGGTAGCAGAATAAATGAAAAAACCAATTGTATGTTGTGATTTTGATGGAACCATTACGAAAAATGATAATATCATTCGCATCATGAAACACTTCGCACCAAGTGAATGGACGAAGCTGAAGGATGATGTTCTCACAAAGGAGATCACCATTCAAGAAGGCGTCGGGCAGATGTTTCAATTACTGACGAGTGATCAAAAAGAAGCCATTCAATCGTTTATTTTAGAAGATACAGAGATTCGAGAAGGATTCAAGCCATTTGTTGATCATGTAAAAAAGGCTGATATTCCCTTCTATGTGCTAAGCGGCGGGATGGACTTTTTTGTTTATCCCATACTCGAGGGCATTGTGGATAGAGACGATATTTATTGCAATCATGCCTCATTTGGGGAAGAGTATATTCAGATTGAATGGCCGCATGCCTGCGATTCGCAGTGTCAAAATGGCTGCGGCTGCTGCAAGCCGTCAATCATTCGAGAGCTGACCAGTGAGAATGACTTCATTATCATGATTGGGGATTCAGTCACCGATGTGGAGGCGGCAAAGCATGCGGATCTCACATTTGCGCGTGACTACTTGCTAAACGAATGTAAAGAGCTCGGGCTTGTTCATGAAGAGTTTGAAACATTTATTGATCTTAAAGCACAATTTGATCAAATAAAGGAAGTGAAGAAATGGCAGACGCAAAGAACAAGCGCTGGCAGGAGCTAGCTGATGTCAAACGTGAACTGGCACAAAGAGATTGGTTTTACGGAACAAGCGGCAATTTATCAATCAAGGTGTCGGATGATCCAATCACGTTTTTGGTGACGGCAAGCGGCAAAGATAAACGAAAAGAAACAGATGAAGACTTTGTTTTAGTAAATGCAACAGGTAAGCCTGTTGATCCTGACGAACCGCTTAGACCATCAGCTGAAACACTGCTTCACACGTACGTGTATGAACGGACGAAAGCAGGCTGCTGTCTCCATGTCCATACAATCGATAATAATGTAATCTCTGAGCTGTATGGGGATAAGGGCGAGGTTCGTTTCAAAGGAAACGAAATCATCAAAGCACTTGGTTTCTGGGAAGAGGATGCAGAAGTATCATTACCGATTATTGAAAATCCAGCCCATATTCCGCAACTTGCAGCACAATTTGCAAAGCATCTCACTGAAGAGTCGGAATCAGGTGCTGTGCTCATTCGAAATCACGGCATCACAGTCTGGGGAAAAACAGCCTCTGAAGCAAAACGAGTATTAGAGGCGTATGAATTTTTGTTTAGCTACTACTTAAAATTAACGCTTTATCAAAAGCAGCTTGTCACATAAAAAGGAGGAAAAGCACATGGCGACGATTTTGATTCATAATGAAGAGAACACATTACTTGAAAGCGAGCAAGAGGTGGCAGCCTATTTAGAAAATCAAGGGGTCATTTATGAACATTGGGATATTGCAAAGCTGCCAAACCGATTAGCAGAAAAGTATGATTTAACAGATGAGGAAAAGGAAGAGATTTTGACTGTTTTCCAAAAGGAAATCGAGAGTATATCTGAAAAACGAGGATACAAAGCGCAGGATGTGATTTCATTATCTGATGCCACACCAAACCTAGATGACTTGCTCCAAAATTTTCAGCGTGAGCATCACCATACAGATGACGAAGTACGCTTTATCGTAAGCGGTCATGGAATCTTTGCCATTCAGGGGAAGGATGGCGTCTTTTTTGATGTGAGACTGAATCCTGGTGATTTAATTTCTGTTCCGCCGCATATTCGTCACTACTTTACACTTCAAGAGGATCGAAAAGTGGTCGCAGTTCGCATATTTGTCACAACTGAGGGCTGGGTGCCAATTTACGAGGGAGAAACGGTTTAATGACAGGAGCTGATCATTCCGCATGAGGCGGAAGATCAGCTTTTTTTTAGGAAAATAGGTATAAAATGAGAAAGAAAATAGTTGATTTTGAGCTTCTGCATAGGATAAAATTCTGTTTAATCCATGTGTCAGTCCTGCCCAAATTTGAAGTTTACCCCCAAATAAGATTGGGTAAGAGGTCTTTAGGCTGTAAAAAATTAAATAAAATAAGCATATTTAATTTAATTTACAAATAAAGTATAATTTTGGTGTCGGATCATTTTGAGCACAGACAGTCGAATTTATTGCGGGAGCTGAGATCATGAATAGTTATGTAAGAAAAGAACAATTGCTAATGTCAATTGATGAGAAGAGAAAACAGATGGTAGAAGCTGCTCAAGCAGAAGGCTACACTGGTGAGACGACAATTAAATATAGTCAAGAACTGGACAACCTGATGAATGAGTATCAGTATCTTCTTTTTCATGAGAAACAATCTGTTGCAACCTTTCATGATCTTGTCTCTCAAATGAGCCTTCTATCTGTGAACCGTCCCTCTTATTGACATGAAAAAACCGGTCTTGCCTAAGCAAAACCGGCTGAATGTTTCAGCTATGCTGAGTGAGCAGAAGGAAGCATGATCATGACGGTTGTTCCTTTATTCACTTCGCTCTCGATATCAATTGTTCCGCCATACATCGAAATGATTCGTTTACACACGACTAGTCCAAGACCTGTCCCTTTTTCCTTCGACGTAATAAAAGGGAGGAAGATATGTTTTAACATTTCTTCTGGTATGCCCTCGCCTGTATCTTTCACTTTAATAATGACATGTTCTTTTTCAGCCTCAATCAAAATCTTCAAATGACCGCCATTTGGCATCGCTTCTAACGAGTTCTTCGCTACATTTAATACGACTTGTTTAATGTGATCCTTTGTGCAATATACCCCAACATCTTGAATCGTATTAATTTGCAAATCAACCTCAACATTATAAAGGTTCGCCTCAGAGAAAACGATCGGCATGATCTCACTTACAATTTCTTTTACAGAGTTATTCTGCCATTTTTCTGCCGTTGGTTTCCCTAATACAAGAAACTCACTGACGATTTGGTTGATTCGTTTAATTTCTTCTTCAATGACTGAAAAATAGAGCTGATCTTCTTCAGAGTGATACTTCTTTTGCAAAAGCTGTATAAATCCACTAATCCCTGTTAATGGGTTGCGAATTTCGTGTGCCGTACTTGCTGCGAGGGTCCCGATTAATTCAAGCTTTTGCGCTTCATTTTGGTGACGCTCCTGCTGGGTTTGCCGCCTTAAAATGATATATTGAACAAGTGTGAATAAAATATTTAATAAAATAAAAGCACTGGATAAGGGGATCAGCATAACAGACAGCACTTCACCTGTAGAAGCACGCTGCGGATAGACCTCCAGCTTCCAGCTGTTTTCATCTAAATATGTAGACACGGTACTGCCATTTTCTGATGCTGGCTGTGGACCACTTGTAAACACGACATGTCCATTTTGATTCAGCATCTTAAAATGAAGATCAGGGTTCAATACATTCATAATATTTCTTAAATAATCAATTTGAATGGCGGCGACTAGTACATTGGTGACTTCTTCGTTTTCATCCAGCACAGGCACACAAATGGAAAGAATCCGCTGTTTTGTAATTCGGCTCACATAATTATCTGTGATCACCGTCTGCTTGGTCACTTGAATGCGCTTAAAGTAATCTCTGAATGATAGGTTGATTTTTTCCTTTAACGGTGTGGTGCTTACTGTTACATTTCCTTTTTTGTCTAGGAGATACAGACCCGAAAAACGAGGTTCTTGTTTATAGATTTTCTCTAGGATGTTTTGTACCTTTTTCGTCTCGAGAGGCTGGTCAAATCCCATGGCAAGTGAAGTTAATCTCGCTTCTGTTTCACTAATTAAATAATTCATTTGGTTTTTGTGAATATTTAACATAAGTGTAGCAGTTTGTTTGTTTTTTAAGTCGATTTTTTCCGTTTCTTTTTCGTAGATAAAATAACTAATGATTAGGGTTGGAATCATGACCAAAATAAGGTACAGCCTGATCTTCTTCCAAAACCCTTTCAATATACTCATCATTCATCGCTCCAACGTATTACCTAATAGACTTATTATAGCATTGAACCTATCTTTATTACGATGACTTGTGTGATTTTTAAAAAATTAGGTGATTCGTTCTGGTCTCATTTTCATGCTAAAGATAGATCAAGATGTTGACATTTTACTTATTGTTTATTAATGTCACATTAGTGGGTTGCATTTCATAAAGGATGATAAAAAAATGGAAAATCATAATGTTGAAAAATCTTTGAAATTATTTATTGTATTATCACGTGCCTATCGCTCAATTAATCATCACATGAACAAACATATTGTGAAGCACGGGCTGAATCCGACTGAATTTGCAGTATTAGAATTACTGTATCATAAAGGGGATCAGCCGCTTCAGCAAATCGGTGATAAGATTTTACTTGCAAGCGGCAGCATCACGTATGTGGTCGATAAATTGGAGAAGAAAGAACTCCTCAGTCGTAAGGCCTGTGCAGAAGACCGGAGGGTCACATTTGCACATATTACCGAGCAGGGACGAGCTTTGCTTGATGATATCTTCCCAGATCATGCGAAAGAAATTCATGAGATGATCAGTGTCCTGAGCGAAGAAGAGAAGGATGCCTGCATTGACATGCTTAAACATGTGGGACTGCGTGCAAAACATTTATATGATCATAAAGAATAAATAAAAAAGGAAGCCGAGGGCTTCCTTTTTTATTTTGCCTTTTTCTCGATCGGTAAAATAAGTACTTCTACGCGCCGGTTTTTACTTCTGCCTTCTGCTGTATCATTTGAAGCGATAGGCTTAAATTCACCGAAACCTTTTGTACTAAAGTTCTCTTGGTTTAAATTGCTGTTCTCAAGAAGAATACTCAAAAAGTTTACAGCACGTATGGCACTTAAATACCAGTTGGATTCAAAATCTGAATTTCTGATCGGTACATTATCAGTATGTCCGCTAATGACGATGTCACGAGCGGGGTTAATGACGAGTAGTTTTGAGATTTCCTTTGCCAAAGGGACATCTTGAGGACGAATAACCGCCCGGCCAGAATCAAAGAAGATACTGTCTTCTATCGTAATGAGCAAACCTTCGTCCGTGAGCTTTGTTTCGAGCTTAGCTCCAAGTTTCTTATTGGCAATGAAGGAATCCACTTGCTTTTTGACCTTTGTGAGAACGGCATGATCTCGAGCTTTCGCTTTCGCTTCTTCATCTTCTTCTTCAGCTGCTTTTTTGGTCTGGTTGCTATTTTCAGTTTCTTCAGTGCTTTGCATGCTGGTTTGATCCATGACACCAGTACCGCCAGTAAAGACGACATTAAAAGACTTGGCCATCTGTTCATACTTTGCCGCATCAATCGAACTAGATGCAAAAAGAACAATGAAGAGAGCGAGCAGAAGCGTCAGAAGATCGGCATAAGGGATCAGCCAAGATTCATCTACATGGTCATCGTGATCATGTTTTTTACGTTTCCTAGCCATTTTGTTTTTCTCCTTCTTCAATGACAAGATTTGCACGTTCTTTCGCTGGTAAGTACATGAGAAGTTTTTGTTCAATCACTTTTGGAGATTGACCTTCAAGAACAGAAAGAATTCCTTCGATCATAATCAGACGAAGTTTTACTTCTTCCTTTGATTTACGCTTTAGCTTGTTGGCAAATGGATGCCATAACACATACCCAGTAAAAATCCCAAGAAGTGTGGCAACGAAGGCTGCACTGATTGCATGTCCAAGTGCTTCAATATCTCCCATGTTAGCAAGTGCAGCAATAAGTCCGACAACGGCGCCAAGTACACCAAGCGTCGGAGCGTATGTACCGGCTTGTGTAAAGATTAATGCACCTGACTGATGTCTTTCTGACATGGCGTCAACTTCTTCTGTTAAGACGTCGCGAATAAATTCTGCACTTTGACCGTCAACCGCCATGCTTAAGCCGTTCTTAAGAAAATCGTCATCTACTTCCTCAATGCTAGCTTCTAATGCCAAAAGACCTTCACGACGCGCAATTTGTGCCCAGTTTGAAAAAAGAGGGATCATTTCTTGAATCGTTGGAAGCTTGTTGTCTTTGAAAATTTTGCCGAACAATTTTGGTGTTTTCTTAATTTCACTAGATGGGAATGCGATGACAACAGCTGCAATCGTCCCAACCACAATGATTAATATAGCCGCTGGGTTGATAAGAGCGGTTAGACTTACACCTTTCAAAACCATACCGACACTCAGTGCAATAAATGCTAAAATAATACCAATTAACGATGTTTTATCCATTATCTCACCAAATCCTTTAACTATCTTTTTCTATAGTTAATATCGGTGTCTTCTAGAAGGGTTTTAGTCTGAATATCAAATTAAGGCAGTTTCTGTGAAGAAATTTTGACGAAAGCGCTTTCTATTACCTTAAAAAAGAAACTCCCTCTGATATAAAGGGAGTTTCTTTTTTAATTTCTTTGAGCAGTTTCAATTAAAAGCAGCTCTTTTAATTTTTCCTCATATATGATTTTGACAAGATCATAGCTGCAATTCATCATGTGATCCACCTCTTTTTCTTTTATCTTAAAGGAAAAGAGGCGGGGGGAGCGTCGGCGTGCGGATGGAATTTAGACACCGCAACATGATGGAGCTGTAGATCCTTCTTAAGATGTACTTATCCTTTTTTTACGACAATTTCGTTATCTTCAACTTCTACAGTAAATCCTGAAAGCTGTTCTTCTTCAAGCAATATTTCCGTCATTTGATCTTCAACGTGCTCTTGAATGGTTCTTCGCAGTGGACGAGCACCAAATGCAGGATGGTATCCAAGTTCTGCAATTTTTTCTTTCGCTTCATTTGTCACATGGACTGTTAAATTTTGTTCTTTTAATTGTTCTGACAGCTCATTGAGCAGAAGGTCCACAATCTTCACTAAATCATCTCGATCTAATGAGTCAAACTGAATGATGCTGTCAAAACGGTTCAAGAATTCTGGCTTGAAATAAGTGCTGAGTGAATCAATGAGTGATTGCTCCTCAATTGCTTCTTCCTGATCAGACTGGAAGCCGACTTTGACCGTTTTATCTGTGCTGCCTGCGTTACTTGTCATGATGATGACCGTATCTTTAAAGCTGACGGTTCTGCCTTGGCTGTCTGTTAACCGGCCATCTTCCATGATTTGCAGGAACATGTGCTGCACATCAGGGTGTGCTTTTTCGATTTCATCCAGCAAAATGATGCTGTATGGTTTTCTGCGCACTTTTTCCGTTAGTTGACCCGCTTCATCATGTCCAACATAACCAGGAGGAGAACCGATGAGCTTAGATACTGAGTGTTTCTCCATGTACTCACTCATATCTAAACGGATAATCGCATCTCTTGAACCAAATAATTCTTCAGCTAGCGTTTTTGACAATTCGGTTTTTCCGACACCTGTTGGCCCAACGAATAGGAAGGAGCCAGTTGGTCTATGTTTCGATTTTAAGCCGGCTCTGCTTCTTTTCACAGCTTTCGCTACTTTTTCAACCGCATGTTCCTGGCCGATCACTCGTGCTTTTAAGCGGACGCCAATTTCTTTCATTTTGGTTTGTTCGTCTGCTTGCAGTTTGCCAACAGGAATGCCTGTTTTTTGTTCGACTATGGCCTGAATGTCTTCTGCTGTGACGACATGTTCTTTGTCATTTGTTTTATTTTGAAGTCTAGCTTCAATGGCCTCTTCTTCATCTCGAAGCTTCGCTGCTTTTTCGTACTGTTCTTCTTTTAAAGCGGCTTGTTTTTCAGCAGCAATTTCTCTCAGACGATTTGTTAGTTCATCTTCACTTGCGGCATCAATGGAGAGGTTCGCTTTTGAACCTGCTTCATCCATTAAATCAATCGCTTTATCCGGCAAATGACGGTCCTGGATATATCGTGAAGATAATTGAACACATGCTTGAATGGCTTCGTCTGAATAGGTGATGCCATGGTAGCTTTCGTACTTATCTTGAATGCCTTTTAAAATTTCAATCGCTTCAGCTTGTGTTGGCTCATCTACAATAACGGGCTGAAAGCGTCGTTCAAGTGCGGCATCTTTTTCAATTTGACGATATTCTTTTAATGTTGTCGCACCTACTAGCTGGAGCTCGCCTCGTGCAAGGGCTGGTTTTAAGATGTTTCCAGCATCCATTGACCCTTCGGCAGATCCTGCGCCAACAAGAAGATGGATTTCATCTACAAATAAGATAATATTTTTACGGCTTTGCAGTTCTTTGATTAACTGCTTCATTCTTTCCTCAAATTGACCACGTATCCCTGTATTCGCTACAAGGGAGGAGACATCTAATAAATAGATTTGTTTGTTCTTTAATTTATTTGGTACATCGCCACTTGCAATTTTCAGTGCAAGTCCTTCAGCGATCGCTGTTTTCCCAACACCTGGTTCACCAATGAGGACAGGATTATTTTTATTTCTTCTATTTAAAATCTCAATGACTCTTGCGACTTCTTCATCACGGCCGATGACTGGATCAATTAAACCAGCATTTGCGCCATCTGTTAAATTGCGGCCAAGTTCATCGAGTAAGCCTTTTTGTTTTGGCTGCTCTACGTTTTGCGTATGTCCTGCTTGCTCAGAGAAGAATGAGCTTCCTCCGAACAATTGAGGTCCCATTTTCATTTTTGATTGCTCCATCAAAGAGGTGTAGCAGTCTTCACATAAAACCATTTGGCTCCGGGATGAATTCACTTGCATATTCAGGCGAATAGTTGCTTCATTTACTTGACAATGTTGACAACGCATTTGCCATGACCTCCTTATGATAAAAGTTTGACTTTATTTGACCAATGAATGTTAAAGAAAATGGTCTGTTGTTTGACCATCTTTGACTATAGTATACTCTGACCTATTTTGACTTTCAACTGTTTTGCTCAAAGGCGGGTAAAATCCTTTTTTTGCATTTAATCATGGTTTGTCCTTCTTTTCAAGGAACTTGTCTCATAGGATAAAAAAAGACAATCGAAAGTGATGGGTGCGGAGGGGTCACATGAAACGTTCAAATGAATCCGCTTTTCAGCTTGCCTTTGTATATGTAGGAACAGTGGTTGGAGCTGGGTTTGCGACAGGGAAAGAAATCGTAGAATTTTTTGTTCGTTTTGGCTGGATTGGACTATTCGGAATCTTGATTAGCGGCGCTATTTTTACTGGACTTGGAGCAAAAATGATGCTCATTTCTAAACGAATTGAAGCAGAGTCTTATCAAGATATGAACCGGTTTCTATTTGGCGCAGCTGCCAGTCGATATATTAATGTTGTCATGTTTTTTATTTTACTAGGCGTCACTTCAGTGATGATTTCTGGCGCAGGTGCTATATTTGAAGAGCAGCTTGGCATATCGAAGGAATATGGGATTTTTTTAACGATCATTCTGAGCGTTATTGTGCTTTTAAAAGGATCAAAAGGCTTATTTGGTGTCAATGTTCTCGTCGTTCCAATGCTTATTTTCTTTTCATTGATTGTGTTTCTTGATTCATTCGTTTTTAGCAGTAGTGAAAGTTATGTTCTTGCACTGCAAATGGGTGAGGGAGAGTGGATTTTATCAGCTATCTCATATGGTGCTTTTAATTTGGCACTTTCTCAAGCGGTATTAGTGCCTGTCGCAAATGAAATGACCTCTGAAGCGGTGATCAAAAAGGGAGCGGTGATTGGGGGCGTCATGCTGACAATTATTTTATTTGTATGCTTTTTATCTCTTTCTTCATTAGATATGCTGGAGGCGTTTGATATTCCAATGGCTCAGGTCGTGTATCAAGTAGCAAATTCCATTCATCTCATTTATTTATTTGTGATCTTCGGAGAAGTCTTTACATCCGTCATAGGGAATTTATATGGACTCGAGAGACAAGTGAGGGCGTATATACGAATGAACAGTGTCTTGACGATATCCCTTATTCTCTTATGCTGCTATGTGATTAGTAAAATTGGTTACGGCACATTGATATCAACGGTTTATCCTATTTTTGGCTATGTGAGCATCTTTTTTATCCTCTTTCTTTTTCTAAAGAAAGTGCCTGCATCATTTGATAAGTAAAGAAGGGATAGCCTGCATGAAAAATATATGGTACACTATCTTCTGTGAAAATTAAACAAAAATCCGTTTAAACGGGAGAGGTTCTAGCAAAACCCTCTATAAAAAACTAAGGACTTGCCGTATCCTTGGATGTGGCATTTTTTATTTTTTATGGCTGGGACACCTCATACACATGTAAAGGTGTCTTTTCTTTTGAGAAAAACAGGGGTTTTCAAGAGCCTTTCAGATGCAGCTTTGTACGAGGGTATAGATCTGCAAAAGGAGGAGAACAGAAATTGAAAAATGAAAAAGCAGTCGTTGTCTTTAGCGGGGGACAAGACAGTACGACATGTTTATTATGGGCACTTCAACAATTCGAAGAGGTAGAAACCGTGACCTTTCATTATAATCAGCGTCATCAAGAAGAAATTGATGTCGCCAAAAGAATTGCTGACAAGTTAGGTGTGAAGAACCATCTATTAGATATGTCTCTTTTGAATCAGCTGGCACCAAATGCTTTAACAAGAGATGACATTGATATTGAGGAAAAAGAAGGAGAGCTGCCTTCCACATTTGTACCAGGAAGAAACTTAGTGTTCTTATCCTTTGCTTCTATTCTTGCGTATCAAATCGGAGCAAGACATATTATCACAGGTGTATGCGAAACAGACTTTAGCGGATATCCAGATTGCCGTGACGAGTTTGTAAAGTCTTGTAATGTCACAGTGAATTTGGCGATGGAAAAACCATTTGTCATCCATACACCGCTCATGTGGCTTAATAAAGCAGAAACATGGAAGCTAGCAGACGAGCTGAGTGCGTTAGATTTTGTGAAAAATGAAACGCTCACTTGCTATAATGGCATCATTTCTGATGGCTGCGGGGAATGCCCTGCGTGTAAGCTTCGGAAAAATGGCTATGACACGTATATGGAAATGAAGGAGGCAAAATAAATGCTTTCTCAGATCTATCCACAAACGAATCATCCATACTCATTTGAATTGAACAAAGATATGCATATATCAGCTGCCCATTTTATCCCGAGAGAAGATGCAGGTGCTTGCAGCCGTGTACATGGTCACACGTACACCATCAATATAACCATTGCTGGAGATGACCTAGATGAATCGGGTTTCCTTGTCAATTTTAGTACATTGAAAAAACTTATCCATGGTAAATATGATCACACGCTGCTCAATGATCATGAGGAATTCTCCTCAACCGATCCATACGCGATGCCTACTACAGAGGTTGTGGCAAAGACAGTCCATGACAAAGTCGCAGCATATTTATCGACTTTAGCAAATGAACCAGTATGTGTTCAGGTCTTTGTTAGGGAGACACCAACAAGCTACTGCATTTACCGGCCGAAACGAGTTGAACACAATGGCTAAGGCAATTCCTGTATTAGAAATCTTTGGCCCGACCATTCAAGGAGAAGGGATGGTGATTGGACAAAAAACCATGTTTGTCAGAACGGCTGGCTGTGACTACTCTTGCAGCTGGTGTGATTCCGCCTTTACTTGGGATGGATCAGCAAAGCATGACATTCAGTGGCTTCACGCAGAAGACATTGTCAAAGAATTAAAAAGAATAGGTGGACAGGCTTTTTCTCATGTCACCATTTCAGGGGGAAACCCTGCGCTTTTAAAACAAATGGAGTCACTCATTGATTTGCTTCACGAAGAAGGAATTGATACAGCGCTTGAAACACAAGGGACAATGTATCAGGACTGGTTTTTGAAAATTGATGATTTAACCATTTCTCCGAAGCCGCCAAGCTCAAATATGAAAACAGATTTCGCGAAACTCACACGTATCATAGATGAGCTGAAAAACGGAAATAGATTAGAGCATGCAAGCCTGAAGGTCGTGATTTTTGACGACCATGATCTAGCCTATGCAAAGGATGTTCATACAAAATATCCAGAGCTTCCTTTTTATTTACAGGTAGGAAATGATGACACGACAACAGGTGATGATGCGTACTTATTGACGCATTTATTAAAGAAATATGAAGCGCTTGTTGATCAAGTAGCGCAAGACCCAGACTTAAATCGTGTAAGAGTGCTGCCGCAGCTGCACACATTATTGTGGGGAAATAAACGAGGCGTATAGAAAGGAAGAGAAGACATGACGACAAGAAAACCAGAAGAATTAGAAGGTGTCACTTTACTAGGAAATCAAGGCACCAATTATTTGTTTGATTATGCACCACAAGTGCTTGAAACATTTCCGAATAAACATACAAATAGAGATTATTTTGTGAAATTCAACTGCCCAGAATTCACGTCACTTTGTCCGCAAACAGGTCAGCCGGATTTTGCGACAGTTTATATCAGCTATATCCCAAATGACATCATGGTCGAAAGTAAATCATTAAAATTGTATTTGTTCAGCTTCCGTAACCATGGTGATTTCCATGAGGATTGTATGAACATTATTATGAATGATCTTATTGAATTGATGGACCCAAGATACATTGAAGTATGGGGCAAATTTACACCAAGAGGCGGTATTTCAATTGACCCGTACACGAACTACGGAAAACCTGGTACCAAATATGAAGAAATGGCATCGTATCGTATGATGAACCATGATATGTATCCAGAAACGATTGATAATCGCTAATAAAGGAAAAGACATGCCTAATGACATGTCTTTTTTTATGGGTTTGAAAGGGATGATTCAGACTGAAGTGATAAAAAAAGAGAAGAGTCACGTCGCTCTCCTCATACAAATGGGAATAGAACTTGCTAGGACGGCTGGGGGCTACCAGCTCGTAAAATTATTATACATGACAGAACGTATGTTTGTAAAGAGGAATTGTGTTTTTTGCTTATCTTATTTGCTTTAAGATAAAATAGAGGCAATGAACGACTAATGGAGGCGTTTGAGTTGGTAAACAAAGAAGAAAAGACAGAGAAGCTGCTGAGGGAGCTAAAAGAAGAACTTCAAATGCTTGAACATCAAAACAAAGAACGATATAAATGGAGTGCCTCTACATTGCTTGGAGTGATTGCACTTTTGATTGATAAAGGCGTTATCACCCCCGAGGAAGTGGACATGTACAAAACGAAAGCAGAAATGCAAACCTTTCATACGCAAAAAGACTGACACTCATATAGGTGAAATAATAATTAAAGGACATAACAAATTGATTAATCAATTTATGTTATGTCCTAATTTCTGCATCTATTTTTTATGCTATTAAACAAGTTTATACATTAAAACATCATCCCAGTATTCATGTTCACTTATTTTAAATTCTTTTATTTTACGTCCTTCTTCTCTGAATCCCATCTTTTTGTACAAAGAAATAGCCTTTTGATTTGTAGAGAATACGGCTAAACTAACCTTTTCGATCGAAGGGTTCTTTTCTGCCCAATCTAATAAGGCTGTTAGCAACATTTCTCCAACGCCTAAACCTCTAAAGCTCTTATGAACCATCAAACCGAATGAACCTGCGTGGGCAGTTCTTTTTTTATTTGATCCATTTTCAAATGCTATAAACCCAATGACTTTTCCGTCTTTTTGAGCAACTATGTACGTTTCGTTATCGTTCTCTATTCTTTCTTGTATCCAAGCCTTGTGTTCTAAAAGGGTTTTTTTGTTTTCTTCAGGCGTTGTAAGTAAATAATCTGATTCAGCAATCACTGATGACTGTATGTCTAAAGTAGTTTCTGCGTCTGCCATATTCCCAAAACGCACAATGATATCATTTGAATTTTGCATTTTAGTTTCTCCTGTCTAGAGCGAAATACTGCATCTCATCACTTTATAAAAATAGAAGGTTGTCTGAAATACTATTTACCTTTTCAAAAATAAATGAACAGCTTTGCTTCGTATTTACGTATGTATCGATAATCTGAATTGAGGATTGCAAATTAATGTACGGAGTCTTTGATGATTTTATAGTTTTTATGATTAACGACTGTTAGTGAATCCAGTTCTAAATCTCTATAGTTGTCCATGATGGTGACATCCACAATGACAGAGTTTTCATTCACTTTTTCAACTACACCTGTTAAACCATTTCTAAATTCGATCACATTTCCAATTTTTGCAATCTTCAACCGATCCCTCTCCTTTAAAAACAGATTTCATTCCCTATTAAAAAGTATTTTGCAATATTTTCATACCAATGTAAAGGATAAAGACGTTTTTGTTTTGTTTTCGTTGTATGCTTTCCTAACGGATGGTATATTTAATATTTGATAATGGCTGTAAAGGAGAGGTTTTTTTGATGGAAGAACAAATCCTCACAATACTTGAATCGTTACGAAATGGGACAGAAAAGCAAGTAACCATCAAGAAAGATGATTTCTTAACGTTTCGTTCGATCTTGGTAAATCAAGATGATTTTAAGCATTTTCGCGGGATTGCGAAACATGGTGGAGATGTTATTTTTGAATATCTTACAGAAGCAAGAAGCTAAAGCTTTTTCTCATGAATGAGAGAAAGCTTTTTTATTTTAGTTCTTTTGTCACACTTCAAACGAGCTTGATACATCTGAAAAGAAAATGTAATAACCCATAATCAGGAGCATAAGGATGATTATAGGCGGAAAAGGGACCTTTTTAAGCGCTAACAATTCCAGTTGATACGCAAATCAACTAGGACATGCCAATTAATGACGGAATTTGGACAGGCATGCAAATCTTTGTGCGTGAAAATAGAAGGAGCTCTTGTTAGAGTGGACAAGTATCTTACCGCCTACTTTAATTAAAGGAGGAATGAGGCGAATGATGAAAATTCATACCGCTCTTTTTGTCATCCTTATGCTGATTGCAGCCATGAAGATGGACAACATACAAGAGCAGCAAGGGACATTAAGTCACGAACTTTCACAAGCACCTGTTAAGCATGAGCTTTCATATATAGATCGAGATGATCACGATCAAGTCATCCCGGCATTTTCAGAGGAAAAGCGTCAGCCGAAAGTCAAAATGCTAAGTACGTCTACAGAAGAGAAGTCTTCAAAACCGAAGCAAAAGAAAAGAGTAAAATCAGAAACAACGAATGAGGAAAGCGCCAAACGCTATTCTAATGAAGAAATGGAACTGCTCTCACGATTGGTGCATGCTGAAGCAAAAGGAGAATCTTACGCAGGTAAAAAAGCTGTGGCAAGCGTCGTCTTAAACAGGGTGGAGCATCGCTCTTTTCCTAACAGTGTCAAAGGTGTTATTTATCAGCGAAATGCTTTCCAGCCAGTATCAAATGGAAGTATTCATGATAAAGCAGATCAAGATTCTGTTAAAGCTGTGAAGCAAGTAGTGAAAGAACATGACAGAACAACAAAGGCCATTTATTTTTATAATCCCAAAACAGCAACAGATAACTGGATTCGTTCTCGCAAAATTGTAGAACGTATCGGTCGTCACGTATTTGCCGTATAAAGAATTGAAGCGATCAATCAGATCGCTCCAGCGTGTAGAGCTCGCATTCTTTGTCAGGACTGTGCTCCGGTGCTCACGAATAATCAATTCGCTCCGCTCCTGTGCTCGCCCTTCCTAGACTGCAAAGGTTTTCTATCACGCTGAAAGGAAGACAAAGAACTAAAATAAAAACATTTTTAGCCCTTTGTCAATGTTCTAAAGCGATCAATCAGATCGCTCTTTTTTTTGTCTTCATTTATCAAAATATTTTCAGGACTTGTCTCATAGAATGTGAAAAGAATTTGCTTTAGATAAAGGGGAGGCTACATGAATCGATTTGTAAAAGGGGTCATTCTGCTATCTGTCGCAGCTTTCATTGCGGAGTGTATAGAGTTTTTAGTCAATATGATTTTAGCGAGAGAGCTTGGAGAGCATGGAATGGGTCTATATATGAGTATCCTTCCAATCATCATGCTTGTCCTTGTGATTGCCAGCTTAGAGCTGCCAGTCTCCATTTCTAAATTCATTGCAGAATCGCATGAGCGGCTCCATAAAAGTATGCTCCGCCATGCGTTTAAAATGACGCTTGTGGTGACGAGTACAACAACGGGGATCGCTGCGATTGTTCTGCCGTTCATTCCTGTATTTCAGTCGTATCATCCGCTCATGAAAGGGCTTGTGCTGTCTCTTATTCCAATTATTGCGTTTACCTCGATTGCACGCGGCTATTTTATGGGAAAGCAGCAAATGGGCAGGATCGCTCTTGCCAATATGCTGAAGAAAACGATCCAGCTTATTTGCTTGTTTTTGTTCTTTCATTGGTATTCGTTTGATATTGAAACAGCAGTACTCATTGCCATCGGTGTCATTGTCGCGAGTGATCTTGTCGTCTTTATTTATTTATACTCCCAATACGTCATGGCAAAAAATGCTGTCCATGTCAGGTCTGTTGAATTAAGAGGGATTGACGTGAGAAAGCGGCTATTAGCCGTCTCTATTCCAACAACGGGCATGCGGATTTTTCATGCAATCGCAAATGCTATAGAACCATTTTTAATCAAAGGGGCACTTATTGCTGCAGGCATCTCTGGCACACTAGCTGTTGATCATTACGGCATGCTGGCTGGTGTCGCGATGTCGATTGGTTTTTTCCCAGCGTTTATCGCTCATTCCATCATGATTGTGATGATTCCCAATGTATCTGAAGCCTATGCTTTAGGTCAGTATGATCTTGTGAAAAAACGTGTCAGGCAGGCGATTATCATTACATTTGGGTACGGGGTACCGGCAGTGATGGTGATGTATTATTTTGCTTATCCGCTCACACAGCTCTTTTTTGATTCACCGCAAGCTGCTGTCTACTTACAGCTGCTTTGGCCGTACTTTTTATGCCACCTGTTTGTGATGCCGTTTCAGGCGTGCTTAATCGGTATGGGGCTCATTAAAGATGTGTTCCTACATAATATATGGGTGCATGTCGTCTCGTTTTCAATGGTGTATTTTCTCGGATCAATTGAAAGCTTAAATATGATGGGGGTTATATTAGGGATGAATACGGGCATGCTCCTCTTGACTGCACTGCATTATGCGACGATTTGTAAGGAGCTCGGTGTTTCCATGTTTCTTAGAATGAAAAAAACATGAATGCCCTCTTCGGCGAGCGGGCAAGCTATAAGAAAACTGGGAAGGAAGATCCTGATGAATCTTAAATATCTACCCGCCAGTCTTCTTATGATGACCATGCTTCTATTACTCATAGGCAGCGAGGCTGAAGCGAAAGAGCCCGTTATGGCGCCAAAGATAGAGGCTCCTACATTAACTGGTGAGACGCAGATGATTCCGATGAAAGGAAAAAAGACCATTTTGCATTTTTGGACAACATGGTGCCCGTCCTGCAAAATGGAGCTGCCTGTATTTGACCAGATCGTGAAAGAAAATCAGAGTGATGTTGATATCTTAACGGTGAATTTACTAGGTGCTGAACAAAGTAAACATGCGGTTGCCCAATTTGTGAAAGACAGAAAGTTTACATTCCCGGTCATACTAGATGAGGGAGGGCACATGATGAAGAAATACCAAATCATCACCATTCCAACCAGCTTTTTGATAAATGAAAAAGGAGAAATAGTGAAAAATCATGTAGGTCCACTGACGAAAAAACAAATCAAAGAGTGGACGAATTTTTAGAACGAAACCTTATTTCAAGAACCAAGGATCATTCCTTTGGTTCTTTTTTGTGTTCAATTTCTTTTCATCTGAATAAACTGTGCTCAGAACATGGAATGTTCCCCATCAATAATGATAATTATTATCAAAAAGAAATTATAATAATTATTAATTGAAAATCGGTCAGAACCTGTTATAATGAATAACAGACCTATAAAAAGCTTGTAATAGCAGAAAATATAGATGAAAAAAGGAAACGGGCAACAATTGATGATGTGAAAACCATTATCAATTAGAGAGGAGAAAACAATCATGAATGAGAATACAGCACTTTATCAAACAACAAATCAAAAGGAATCGAAATGGTCCCTTCATCAATGGACACAGCACGGAGAATTAATGGCAGCAGGTATCTCGGGGATTCTCATTTTAATTGGATGGATTTTAAAGGATCAGAGCATGTGGAGCATTCCTCTTTTCATCCTAGCATTTGTCATTGGAGGTTTTGCAAAGGCGAAGGAAGGAATTGAAGAAACCATTTCGTCTAAAAGCTTGAATGTTGAACTTTTAATGATTTTCGCAGCCATTGGCTCAGCGATCATTGGATATTGGGCAGAGGGCGCGATCTTAATTTTTATTTTCTCGCTTAGTGGTGCGCTTGAAACGTATACATCAAATAAAAGCAAGAAGGATTTAACAGCTTTAATGAGCATCGCGCCAAATGAAGCGACTTTAATTGAAGAAGATGGCACAACCATTCAAGTCGCTGCTTCATCATTAACACCAGGTGACCGTATCATGATCAAAGCTGGGGAACGTATTGCAGCAGATGGTGTGATTTTAAGCGGAAGAACAAGTGTAGATGAATCTGCGCTCACGGGCGAGTCTGTGCCTCAGGAAAAAGGGCAAGGTGAAGACGTGTTTGCAGGAACAGTGAACTTAAATGGTTCCTTAACAGTAGAAGTGACCAAACATAATGAAGAAACGCTTTTCCATAAAATTATTAAACTTGTCGAATCGGCTCAAGAAAGTGTGTCGCCAAGCCAGGCATTTATTGAAAAATTCGAAGGTGCTTATGTAAAAGGTGTACTGATCACCGTCGGGATTTTAATGGTTCTGCCTCATTTTGTACTAGGCTGGAGTATGAGTGAAACCTTCTACCGGGCTATGGTGTTTATGGTTGTAGCATCACCTTGTGCGCTTGTTGCATCCATTATGCCAGCTGCTTTGTCACTGATCTCAAACGGCGCAAGAAACGGAATGCTTGTCAAAGGGAGCGTCTTTTTAGAAAAGCTAGGCACTAGCAGTATGATTGCTTTTGACAAAACGGGGACAATTACAAGCGGAAAGCCAGCTGTAGAGCAGGTGGTGATCGCTAAAGGACAAGAGGAAGCGGCCTTTTATCAGGCGCTTTATCAAATTGAAAGTCAATCAAACCATCCATTAGCGAAAGCGATCTCTGATATGGCACAAGAGCAACAAATAGAAAGATCAGCTCATGTCACCATTGAAGAAACCTCTGGTTTTGGTGTAAAGGCACAATTGAATGGAGAAACGTGGCGGATTGGGAAGAAAGAGTTTGCTGGAAAGGCTTCAATGGACCGTGAGATTGAAGAGACAGGAGAGCATCTTTCTGAAAAAGGATATACAGTGGTGTATGTTCAAAAGGATCAAGTAGTCGTTGGGTGCCTTGGCCTTAAAGATCAAATGAGACCTGAAGCGAAGAAAATGATTCAAGAGCTGAATGATTTAGGCATCCAAACCGTCATGCTGACAGGAGATCAGCAAAAAACGGCTGAAGCCATTGCACAGGAAGCTGGCATCCAAACGGTTGTCGCTGAGTGTCTGCCAGATGAAAAGGTCCATGAGGTCAATCAACTAAAAAAACAAGGAAACTCAATCATCATGGTAGGTGACGGAATCAATGATGCACCTGCACTCGCCACAGCAGATGTGGGGGTTGCGATGGGCGGAGGAACAGACGTAGCCTTAGAAACAGCAGATTTGATCTTAATGAAAAACAATTTAAATAACTTAACAAAGATGATCCGTCTTTCAAGAAAGATGAATCGAATCATTAAGCAAAATATTATTTTCTCATTAACGGTGATTTGCTTGTTAATTTGTGCGAATTTCTTACAAGTGCTTGATTTGCCTTTTGGCGTAATCGGGCATGAAGGAAGTACGATTTTGGTCATTTTAAATGGACTGCGTCTGCTTCGTGCATCTTAAGCAAATCATCATAGCGCACTTGGCTTCTGCCAGTGCGTTTTTGTGCGAAATATAACAAAAACTGATACAATAGATCAGTAGTAAAACGTGTGAGGAGGATCACGATGAACCGAATGAAAAGCTTGTCTTCTTGGCTAAAGGAAAAAGACATTCAAGGTGCATTTATACATACAAAGGAAAATGTGTTTTATCTATCTGGATACTTCACAGAGCCGCATGAAAGAGTAATGGGGCTGTTTGTGTTTCAAGAGGCAGATCCATTTTTTATTTTGCCTAAAATGGAAGTCGAGCAGGCGAAAAATGCTGGGTGGTCAGGCGATATTATTGGCTATGAAGACCATGAGAATCCATTTGATTTCATTCAGTCGGCAGTAGAAAAACGCGGTGTAAGAGCAACTCGACTTGCAATTGAAAAAGAGTCAATTCCGCTTCAAAGAGCAGAACAGCTTCAAGCTGCTACTGGGGCAGAAACTTTTGTCCGGGCAGAAGAAGAGCTCAATCAGCTAAGACTCATTAAAGATGAATCTGAAATTGCTACACTGAAAAAAGCCGCTCAATTGGCAGATGAAGGGGTAAAAATTGGGGTGAACGCCTTAGAAGAAGGAGTCACCGAAACAGAAGTGCTCGCTGTCATTGAATATGAGCTAAAGAAAAAAGGCATTCAAGGCATGTCCTTTTCGACGATGGTTCTCTTTGGCGAAAAATCAGGAGAGCCTCACGGAAATCCAGGACAGGCAGTCTTAAAAAAAGGCGACTTTGTGTTATTTGACCTTGGTGTCATTGTTGATGGATATTGCTCAGACATTACAAGAACATTTATTTATCAGGAAGCTTCTGATCAGCAAAAGGACATCTATCAAACCGTCCTAAACGCAGAAATGGCGGCACTTGAAATGAGTAAACCGGGCGTGAGAATTGGGGACCTGGACTTAAAAGCACGCGGGCTAATCGCAGATGCTGGATATGGAGAGTATTTCCCTCACCGCCTTGGACATGGTCTAGGGGTGTCTGTTCATGAGTTTCCTTCGATGAGCCAGGCAAATGATGATCTTCTCCAAGAGGGCATGGTGTATACGATCGAACCGGGAATCTATGTTCCAGGAGTTGGCGGCGTCAGAATTGAAGATGATGTACTGATCACAGCGGATGGTCCAGTTACTTTAACCAATTATCCGAAAGAGCTGACGATCATCAAGTAATAAAAAAATCACGATGAACGCCCATGTCCTGGAAGTGTCATCGTGATTTTTTGTCACTCTTTTCGATCCTTATCAACAAAAAAATCATCAATTGATTGAAACGGTTTGATTTTATGTTCTTTTCCTAAAGGATGTAGTGCAAAACGAGCAGAAAACAAAACAGTCATACATAATATAATCCATATGATGAAACCCATCTTGAATTCCCCTTTCCACCCAGTGATTTGTTCAGCTCACATACATCTTAAAGTATGAAACGCTTACCATATCAAGAGAAAGTAGGAGAAAAATTGGCAAACATAAGGGAGATTGCAAAAAGAGCGGGCGTATCTGTGACAACTGTATCACGTGTGTTGAATCATCATCCTTATGTCAAAGAAGATAAACGAGATCGTGTTCTTGGTGCGATGAAAGAGCTCAAATATACGAGAAACATTCAGGCTGTCCATTTAGCCAAGGGTTATTCAAATATGCTTGGCATCGTTCTTCCAACAATTGATCATTCTTATTTCAGCAGACTTGTCACAGGGATTGCAGAAAAAGCGCAGGCGCGCGGCATGCATTTTGCTTTATTTCAAACAGGATATGATCCTTTAAAAGAAAAAGAAGCCTTGATGAGTTTAAAAGAGCGCCGCGTGGATGGATTAATCTTTTGCTCAAATGCGTTAAGTGATCGAGACATTTTAAGTTGGCAGGAATCCGGGCCTATCATTTTTTGCCATCCGGCGCCAATTGAAGACTGTTCAACGGTGTCGATTGCTCATGATCAAGCGTTTAAAGAAGGGCTGCATCATTTAGCAGCATGCGGGCATCAGCGAATCGCAATTGTTCTAGCCAGAATTGAAGGCGCAAACAGCCAGTCACGCCTTCAAGCTTATCAAGATATGATGAAAGCGCTCGGGCAGGAGATTGATGAAGAATGGGTCATCGAAGGGAAGCTAACACTTTTTGATGGAAAACAATTATTCACAGAGTGGCAAGAAATGAAGAATCGCCCCACAGCATTATTCATCACAAATGATGACGTATCAGCAGGCTTTTTATTAGAGGCGCAGCGTCATGATATAAAAGTAGGAGAATCTCCAGCCATACTCGGCTTTCAAAATGATCAATTAAGTGAGGCCTTGGGGATTTCCAGCATTGATATTCCGCTGAAACGAATGGGGCAGGAAGCGTTTGACTTGTTCGACCGGGCTATAAAAGGAGAGGTACCAGAGAAAAGAATGCTGCCATTTCGCCTGATCGAGCGATCAACCACCGTTTTCAAAAACAATCGTTGACGCACGTTTCATCTGTTTTGTACGATAAGAGGGATTGAATAAGAAGGAGGTGGGGATGTTCATGGAATCCTTCACCGTTGATAAAGCGTTAAATAATAATGTCATCATCGCAAGACACCCTTCTTTGGGCGAAGTAGTTCTGATTGGGAAAGGAATCGGCTTCGGGAAAAAATCGGGTGATGTTCTCGATCAAGATACATTTGAAAAAATGTTTGTTCTTAAAAATACAAAGGAACAAACAGAATATAAACAGCTGCTTCACCACATTGATGAGAACATGATCGAGCTTGCCAATGACGTCATTTATCATATACGAGAAAAAATGGGACACCGTTTGAATGAGCATATTCATATTGCCCTGACTGACCATATTGCGTTTAGTTTTAAGCGGGTGCAGCAAGGATACGATATCACCAATCCCTTTATGCTTGAGACAAAATCGCTGTATCCGAAAGAATACGAGGTCGCAAAGGAAGTCGTTGAGCTCATTAACGAGCGTCCTGATGTCGAAACAAAGCTGCCAGAAGGAGAGATTGGTTTTATTGCGCTCCATATTCACTCAGCTTTAACGAATCGGCCATTATCTGAGGTGAACCGTCATTCGCAGCTCATCACGCAAATGGTCCAAGTCATAGAAGATTCATTTCATATGAAAGTCGACAGAGAAAGTATTCATTATTTACGCTTATTACGCCATATTACGTTTTCGATTGAGCGTATTAAACGGGAAGAATCTTTAGAGGAGCCAGAAAAATTGCTTCATCTATTGAAAAATGAATATCCTTTATGCTACAATACTGCTTGGAAAATGATCAAAATATTACAACATGCATTGAAAAAGCCTGTACAGGATGCCGAGGCTGTCTACCTGACACTTCATCTGTACAGATTGACAAATAAAATTTCATAGTTTCCTAGAAACGTGTAACTGATTCGATCAGGCATGAGTGACTTAAGGTAAATACAGGATAAGATCCTGTTATTTGCGCAACCTTATATCACCATGCCTTTTTTTGTGTTTGAAAGAGAAATGTAAACGGTTAACTATGAAATGGATGTCAGGGAGCGTCCCGCATGTGCGTTGTAAGCGAAAATAAAAGGAGGTTCAACTAGTGTTTAAATCACTTTTTGGTGTGTTGCAAAAAATTGGACGAGCACTTATGCTTCCAGTTGCGATCCTTCCTGCTGCTGGTATTTTACTAGCACTTGGGAATGCGATGCAAAATCCGCAGCTGATTGATGTAGCTCAATTTTTAAGCAATGATACAATTCAGCTTGTTGCAAGCGTCATGGAAAATGCAGGGAACATTGTCTTCTCGAATCTTCCGCTCTTATTTGCTGTAGGGGTTGCCATCGGTCTAGCTAATGGAGACGGTGTGGCAGGGATTGCCGCAATTATCGGTTATCTTGTCATGAACGTGACAATGAGTGCCGTATTAATGGCCAATGGATCAATTCCATCTGATTCCATCAAATTGGCTAAGTTCTTTAAAGAAAGCCATCCAGCGTATATTAATATGCTTGGCATTCCGACCTTGTCTACCGGCGTCTTTGGCGGGATTATTGTCGGGGTATTAGCAGCTTATATGTATAATAAATTTTATAAAATTGAGCTTCCGCAATATCTCGGCTTCTTTGCTGGAAAACGCTTTGTTCCAATTGTTACATCTATTTCAGCACTTATTTTAGGGCTTTTGATGCTAGTCATTTGGCCGCCAATCCAAGGTGCACTGAACTCGTTCTCAACGGGACTGCTCGCAGCGAATGAGCCGCTTGCTGCCTTTGTATTCGGTGTCATTGAACGCTCATTAATTCCGTTTGGTCTGCACCACATTTTCTACTCGCCATTCTGGTATGAGTTCTTTAGTTATAAGAGCTTATCAGGTGAGCTTGTCCGTGGTGATCAGCGTATCTTCATGGCACAAATCAAAGATGGTGTTCAGCTGACAGCTGGTACATTCATGACAGGGAAATATCCGTTCATGATGTTTGGACTCCCAGCAGCAGCACTTGCGATTTACCATGAAGCAAAACCAAAGAATAAAAAGCTTGTCGCTGGAATTATGGGATCAGCAGCCCTGACTTCTTTCCTAACAGGGATTACTGAACCGCTTGAATTCTCATTCTTATTTGTTGCACCAGTGTTATTTGCAATCCACTGTGTATTTGCTGGATTATCCTTTATGATAATGGATATTCTAAACGTGAAAATCGGTATGACCTTCTCAGGAGGATTAATCGACTTCTTCTTATTCGGAATCTTGCCAAACAGAACTGCTTGGTGGCTTGTGATTCCAGTTGGTCTTGTACTTGCCGTTATTTATTACTTCGGATTTAGATTCGCTATTCGCAAATTTAATCTGAAAACGCCAGGCCGTGAGGATGAAGCAGCTGACGGTGCAAGTAGTGCTAAGTCTGAAAAGGGTAATGACTTGCCTTATGAAATTCTTGAAGCAATGGGTGACCAAGAAAACATTAAACACCTTGATGCTTGTATTACGCGTTTACGTGTTACTGTGAATGATCAGAAGAAAGTGGACAAAGACCGCTTGAAAAAGCTTGGTGCTTCAGGAGTTCTTGAAGTAGGAAACAACATTCAGGCTATCTTCGGACCACGCTCTGATAATTTAAAAACACAAATGCAGGACATCATTGCAGGCCGCACGCCTCGTCCAGCGAAAGACCCTTCTGCAAAAGAAGAAGTCAGCCAGCAGGTCGAAGAAGTCATTGCAAAACCGCTTCAAAACGAGCAAGGTGAAGAAATCTTTGCTTCACCAATTACAGGGGAGCTTCATCCGATTACAGATGTACCAGATCAAGTATTCTCAGGGAAAATGATGGGTGACGGTTTCGCCATCTTGCCAACAGATGGAACGGTGGTTTCACCGGTGAAAGGGAAGATCTTAAATGTATTCCCAACGAAACACGCAATTGGCCTGCAATCTGATGGTGGACTTGAAATTTTAATCCACTTCGGTATTGATACGGTCAGCCTCAAAGGAGAAGGATTTGAAGCATTTGTACAAGAGGGAGATCAAGTAGAAATCGGTCAAAAACTCTTAGAGGTTGATATTGATAAAATTAAGTCTGAAGTACCATCTTTAATGACACCAATTGTATTTACCAACTTAAGTGAAGGACAATTTATTGACCTTCAAAAATCCGGTGAAATCAACGCTGGTCAAGAAAACATCATGAAAATTTCAAAATAATTTTCATAACTGCCGTTCTTGTTAGATGACAAGCTCGGCAGTATGATATAATATTGTGGATGTATTAATTGTATAAAAAGGAGATTGATAAAAATGGCTCAACAAACATTCAAAGTAACTGCAGATTCTGGAATTCACGCACGTCCTGCAACAGTTCTTGTACAAACTGCTAGTAAATATGATGCTGATATCAACTTAGAATATAATGGTAAAACAGTGAACCTGAAATCTATTATGGGTGTAATGTCTCTAGGAATTGCGAAAGGTGCTACAATCACTATCTCTGCTTCTGGTTCTGATGAAAATGATGCACTTGCTGCACTTAAAGACACAATGAAAAGTGAAGGCCTAGGCGAGTAATGCAACAACTGAAAGGAATCGGTGCTTCAGCAGGCGTTGCGATTGCAAAAGCATATCGTCTGGAAGAACCAGATTTAACAGTTCACCAAAAAGACATCAACGATCCAGAGACAGAAGTGAAGCGTTTTGAAGAAGCAATTCATGTTTCTAAACAAGAACTTGAAGCAATTAAAGAACATGCGCTAAAAGAGCTTGGCCAAGACAAAGCAGATATCTTTTCTGCACACCTTCTTGTGTTAAGTGATCCAGAGCTGCTAAACCCAGTAAAGGATAAAATCAACTCTGATAAAGTAAATGCTGAATTTGCTTTAAAAGAAACAGCGACAATGTTTGTCACAATGTTCGAAGCAATGGACAATGAATACATGAAGGAACGTGCAGCGGATATTCGCGACGTAACAAAACGTGTAACTGGACATTTGCTAGGCGTTGACATTCCGAATCCAAGCATGATTTCTGAAGAAGTCATCATCATTGCTGAAGATTTGACTCCTTCTGATACAGCTCAGCTGAACAGACAATTTGTCAAAGGTTTTGCGACAGATATCGGCGGTCGTACTTCTCACTCAGCAATTATGGCAAGATCAATGGAGATTCCAGCTGTTGTTGGAACAAAAGAAGCAACAAAAACGGTGAAAAACAATGATCTGATCATTGTTGATGGTATTAGCGGAGACGTCATCATTCAGCCTTCTGAAGATGAAGTGAAAGCGTATCAAAAAAAGCATGAAGACTACTTAGCTCAAAAAGCGGAATGGGCGAAACTTGTTGATCAGCCAACGGTCACAAAAGACGGCGTTCACGTAGAGCTAGCTGCAAATATCGGAACACCTGAAGATGTAAAAGGTGTACTTGAAAATGGCGGCGAAGCAGTCGGATTGTACCGTACTGAATTTTTATACATGGGCAGAGATCAGCTTCCTACAGAAGAAGAGCAGTTCGATGCATATAAAACTGTTTTAGAGAGAATGGAAGGCAAAGCAGTGGTTGTCCGCACACTAGATATTGGTGGCGATAAAGAACTTCCTTACTTGCAGCTTCCAAAAGAAATGAACCCGTTTCTTGGCTTTAGAGCGATCCGCCTTTGCCTCGAAGAACAGGAGATTTTCAGAACACAACTACGCGCCTTACTTCGTGCAAGTACATATGGAAACTTGAAAATCATGTTCCCTATGATCGCGACGTTATCAGAATTTAGAGAAGCAAAAGCCATTTTACTTGAAGAAAAAGAAGCATTGGTTGCCGCTGGTACAGACGTATCCGATTCCATTGAAATCGGTATAATGGTAGAAATTCCATCAACAGCTGTCATCGCAGACCAATTTGCAAAAGAGGTTGATTTCTTCAGTATTGGAACGAATGACTTGATTCAATACACAATGGCTGCTGATCGAATGAACGAACGAGTGTCTTATCTTTACCAGCCTTACAATCCAGCGATTTTACGTCTGATTACGCTTGTTATTGAAGCAGCGCATAAAGAAGGTAAATGGGTTGGCATGTGCGGTGAGATGGCAGGAGATGAAATCGCCATTCCTCTTCTACTTGGATTAGGATTAGATGAATTCTCAATGAGTGCAACATCTATTCTTCCAGCAAGAACTCAGCTAAGCAAGCTTTCTAAGGAAGAAGCTGCATCATTTAAAGAGCATATTTTATCACTTAGCACTACAGAAGAAGTGGTTGATTTCGTGAAGAAAACGTTTCAACATAACTAAGTGAATTCAAACCAGACAGTCACCCTGTCTGGTTTTTTTGTCGAATTTTATCATATTGGGTCATATCCGTCAGAGAGAAGGGCATTCTATAAGAAAAATGGAGGTGACCAGATTGCCTTTCTCAGACTATCAACCGGGTGATCAAGTCTATGTGATTTATCGAAATCCACATGCAGCAAACGTAGCACAAATCAAAGAAGCAGAAATTGTTTCACATCCATACAACGAAGAGGAGCTTGCCCTATTTTTACTTGAAACGTACCATCCTTTAGCTCCAGATGATGCGGTCTTTTCGACATATGAAGAAGCAGAAGCTCTTTATCAAGATTTGTTTGAATAAGGGAGATTTTAGAAAGGATAAAAGCCATCCTGCACGGTTAAAGTAACGGTATGAAAACCTATAGGGTAAGGATGTGCTAAATATGATCAAACCTTTTGTGCCCCAGCTTGTGTACATTGAACCACGGGCGTTAGAGTACCCGTTAGGACGAGAGCTGAAGGAAAAGTTCGAGGGTATGGGGATTGAAATAAGGGAAACGACTTCACATAACCAAGTAAGAAATATTCCGGGTAAAAATGACTTGCAAAAGTATCGTAATGCGAAATCAACGCTTGTCATTGGTGTGAGGAAAACATTGAAGTTCGATACGTCTAAACCATCTGCGGAGTATGCGATCCCTTTTGCGACAGGCTGTATGGGACATTGTCATTATTGCTACCTGCAAACGACGATGGGAAGTAAGCCATACATTCGAACATATGTGAATGTTGAAGAAATATTAGATCAGGCGGAGCAGTACATGAACGAACGTGCGCCAGAAATCACGAGATTTGAAGCTTCTTGTACGTCAGATATTGTAGGAATTGACCATCTGACACATACACTAAAGACAGCAATTGAATACTTCGGCCAGACTGATCTTGGTAAGCTTCGCTTTGTGACCAAATTTCATCATGTCGATCATTTACTTGATGCAAAGCATAATGGCCGGACAAGATTCCGCTTTAGCATCAATGCGGATTATGTCATTAAATATTTCGAACCCGGTACATCACCGTTAGATCAGCGGATTGAAGCGGCTGTCAAGGTTGCGAAAGCAGGTTATCCCCTTGGCTTTATTATTGCCCCAATCTACATTCACGAAGGCTGGCAGGAAGGATATAAAGTTCTTTTTGAAAAGCTCGATGCAGCTCTACCTGAAGATGTGAGGCACGATATCACCTTTGAGATGATCCAGCATCGTTTTACAAAACCAGCGAAGCGTGTGATCCAAAAAAATTATCCGAAATCAAAATTAGAATTAGATGAAGAAAAAAGACGTTACAAGTGGGGGAGATATGGAATTGGAAAATATATCTATCAAAAAGATGAGGAACAAGAACTAAGACAGACGTTAGAATCATATATCGATCAGTACTTTCCGAATGCAAAAATTGAATATTTTACTTGAAGCAAGCCTTTATGGCTTGTTTTTTCTATTTAAATTTTCTCACAACTATTGAATGCGGTACCAATTTTGCCGATATACAAAATAAGATACGAAAGTAGGATGTAGGGGTGATGAGATGTTTAAGAAACTTCAGGTGAGAATAGCTGTTTTCATCTCAGTTATTTTAATTTTAACCGTTGTGGCAGTTCAAGTGGGTTCCAACATAGTATTAACACCACTCATTGAACGGGATGCAAAAACGACCACAGTAGCAACAGCAGAAAGCATGAGAGATATTATTGCTCAAAAGCTTGATAATTACGGGGATACAATTAACAAACTGGCAACAAGTACACTGACAGAAGATTTTGCTCAAAAGCAAACAAAACAAACATTAGCCTTTGAAAACGATGAACTAAAAGGCTTGCAGGAGCAGGATGAACTGATTTCACTTGTCTATATAGGAACAAGTGACGCCAAAATGTTTGCCTTCCCAGAATCTGATTTTGGTGAAGGATATGATCCAACAAAGAGAGATTGGTTTATCAATTCTGCTGAAAAGCCTGATGAAGTCATCTGGACAGATCCGTACATTGATAAAGCAACGAATGAAATGGTTGTCTCAGCCACCAAGGCAATTGTGCGAAATGGAAAAGTTATTGGAGTCGCAGGACTTGATTTGAAGCTGTCTTCCATTCAATCGTATATTAAGGAACAAAAGATTCCTTATATGGGAACTGCTTTCTTAGTTGATGGCAAAGGAACGATTTTGGCACATCCAACTGAGCAAGGAAAAAACATATCAAAAGTCGCTTCTGTAAAAAAAGCGGTCGACAATTCCGGTATTGATGATAAAAAAGAACTGACGGTTATTTCTAAAATCAAAGAAGCAGACTGGACAATAGGTGTCAGCTTTGAGAAAAAGAAACTGCTTTGGATCACAGAACAAATGAATCAGACAAGCATCATTATTTCAGTGATTGCCATTATTATTGCGATCATTCTCAGTTTCTTATTAGCAAAAAGCATTACAACGCCAATCAAGCGTCTGATCGAGCATGTGCGTAAGGTATCTGAAGGTGATTTAACCAGCTCACTTGAAACAAAATCTCAAGATGAGATTGGTTTCCTCACAAAGAGCTTTAATCAAATGACCGAGGGAATCAGAGAGTTAATTGAAAAAGTGAAAGGGGCTTCAGATCAAGTTGTGACATCAACGGATGAAGTGACCCAAATTTCAAATGAAACCCTGCTGTCGAGCGAGCAGATTGCAACGGCCATTCAAGAGGTGGCAACAGGGGCGACTAAGCAGGCTTCAGATGCAGAAACGATTAATGAGAAATCAGAGCATTTGTATGAGAAAGTGCGCCATATGGGCGAGCTTGCCTCACAAATGCAAACCAACTCAAAATCATCAGAAGACGCAAGCTATAAAGGGCTAGATGCACTTGGGGTGCTCGTCCAAAAATCAACAAAAGCGAGCGAAGAATCGAAAAAGGTAGAGCAAATGCTGCTAGACCTGGAGCATAAAACAAAAAATATTGAAAATGTAGTGACAGCCATTTCTCAAATCTCGGATCAAACGAATTTACTTGCACTGAATGCAAGCATTGAAGCAGCGAGAGCTGGAGAAAGCGGACGAGGCTTTGCTGTTGTTGCAGAAGAAGTCAGAAAACTTGCTGAACAATCTGCGGAATCAACAAAACACATTAGTGAAACCGTTAAACTCATTCAAGATGAATCGAAGAAGGCGGCTGAAGCGATGACAGTAGCAAGTAAGATGAATGAGGAACAAGGTGACGCCATTAATGCAACAGGCGAGGCACTCAGCAGCATCACCATGGAAATGCAGGCACTTGTCGGATCAATCGACAGCATTCATACACAGATCAATGAAATGACAGAAGAACAGCAGAAGATGAGTGACTCCATTCAAAGCATTGCTGCAATTTCTGAAGAATCTGCGGCTTCAGCTGAGGAAGTACATGCGTCTACAGATGAACAAGTTCAAGCGTTAGAAAGAACGAAAACTTCGACTGAAATGCTGAACGAATCAAGCCAGGCGTTACGTCAGGCGGTTGACAGATTTAAGGTGTAATCAAGCAGAAAGGAACCTTGCGACGTGAGCAAGGTTCTTTTTGTATGATAAAATAAAGCAGAGGAGGTGTTGACATGAATGTCAATTTATCTGGAAAAAAAGCATTGGTTGCTGCAAGCAGTCAAGGTATTGGAAAAGCCATTGCCTTTGCTCTAGCAAAAGAGGGAGCAGATGTCATGCTTTCAGGAAGGCATGAGCACACGCTGAAAGAAACGGTGAAAGAATTATCTCCGCTTGTAAAAGGAAAGCTGACTTATCAAGTATGTGATGTGTCTGATGCGCAGCAAATCAAGGCGCTAGTTCAAGCGGCAGCTGGTGATGAGAAGTATCTAGACATTCTTGTGAACAATACAGGCGGGCCTAAAACAGGGACGCTTGAAACCTTAACAGATGAAGACTGGATGGAATCATTTCAGCTTCATTTACTCAGCTATATTCGATTATTAAAAGAGGCCTTGCCTTATTTGAAAAAACGCGGTGCACGCGTGTTAAACATTGCGTCTATGTCAGTAAAAGAACCGATCCCAGGCTTGATGCTGTCAAATACTTTTAGACCGGCTATTGTGGGCTGGACAAAAACAGCCGCTCAGGAGCTTGCCAAGGATGGGATTTTGATTAATACGTTAGCCCCAGGAAAAATTGAAACAGACCGAGTCAAACAGCTGGACAAGCACCGCGCGCAGGCAGAGCACCAAACGGTTGAAGAAATCAAAGCACAGGCTGAACATGCGATTCCGCTTGGCCGTTATGGACAGCCAGAGGAGTTTGCAGCATATGCAGCTTTTCTTTTATCTGAAGCAAGTACATACATGACAGGTCAAACACTTATCATTGATGGTGGATTGACAAAGTCTCTTTGAGGAGGAATAAGTGATGACAATCAAAACAGTTGGTTTTATTGGAATTGGTGTAATGGGACGCAGTATGGCAGAACATTTAATGGATGCAGGTTATGAAGTTCTCGTTTATACAAGAACAAAAGCAAAAGCAGATGCACTCATTCAAAAAGGCGCATCATGGAAGCCGGCAGTGAAGGAAATTGCACAACATGCAGATGCTGTCATCACAATGGTAGGATATCCATCAGATGTAGAAGAAATCTATTTAGGGGAAGAGGGGCTTGTGGCACATGCTACGCCTGGTACTTATCTAATTGATATGACTACATCGAAGCCTCAGCTGGCAAAAGATATTGAAGTGAAAGCGAAAGAAAAAGGGCTGTTTGCCTTAGATGCACCAGTTTCTGGCGGAGACGTAGGCGCAAAAAATGGAACGCTTGCGATCATGATTGGCGGAGAAAAATCAGCCTATGAAGCGTGTCTGCCCTTATTTGAGAAAATGGGTGAAAACATTCAATATCAAGGACCTGCAGGAAGCGGCCAGCATACCAAAATGTGTAACCAAATTGCGATTGCAGCAGGTATGGTAGGTGTCGCAGAGGCTATGGCCTATGCCGAAAAATCAGGACTTGATCCAGAGCACGTGCTCAAAAGTATAACAACAGGCGCGGCAGGAAGCTGGTCCTTGTCAAACCTTGCACCAAGAATGCTGAAAGGTGATTTCGAGCCAGGGTTCTACGTGAAGCATTTTATTAAAGATATGGGCATAGCACTTGAAGAAGCAGAGCTGATGGGAGAAGAAATGCCAGGACTCTCACTTGCAAAGTCACTATATGAAAAGCTGAGTGAGCAGGGAGAAGAAAACAGCGGCACACAGAGTATATATAAATTATGGGTGAAATAAAAAAGCCTGTCCCATATAGGGGACAGGTTTTTTGATCTTATTTTCCGATGAATTGCTGCGTCCAGTAGTTGCCAGATTTCACATAACCAACACCGATATGTGTATAGTTTTTGTTTAAGATATTGGCTCTGTGACCTTCACTGTTCATCCAAGCAGTCACCACTTCTTGAGGAGATCTTTGACCTTGGGCAATGTTTTCACCTGCTGATTTGTAAGTGATCCCGAATTGCTTCATTTGATCAAATGGAGATCCGTAAGTCGGGCTTGTATGAGAGAAGTAGTTTTTATCTTTCATATCTTGAGATTTTGCGCGAGCAGATTTGCTTAGCTTTGAATCAACAGAAAGTGCTTTTAATCCTTGCTTTGCACGCTCTTTGTTTGTAAGCTCAACGACTTCTTTTTCAAATGCATTCAAGCTGCTGTCTGCTTTTGCTGCTGTTGTGTCTTTTTGGTCAGCTTTTGTATTGTTATTGTTGTTTGTGTTTTGTTTTGCTGGCGTACTTGGTTTAGAAGCAGTAGGTTTTTTCACTGATTCTTGTTTTTGTTCATTTTTTGCTTTGTTTACTTCTTTCACCACTTTTGTGCCAGTAACAGGTTGACCGCTTTTGATTAGCTTGTTTAAAAGAGCTTCGATCTCTTTTTGATTCGACTTGCTTAGCTTGTTTACATCTGAAGAGATATGTAATTTTGCAGCTAATGTATGAAGGTCAATAGTTTGATGCTGTACTTGTATCACTTGTTTCAGGTTAAGCTCCTTCGCATCAGCTGAATGTCCCCCAGTGAACGTGATGAGTGCAGCAGCCGTTAGCGCTGAAAAAAAGAATGATTTCTTCTTCATATTGTAACTCCTCCTAAAATCTTTGTTTTGTTTTCTCACAGAAAATCATAACATGGACTTTTTGTTATAAACGTACCAGCATCCTCCATTGACAAGACCTTTTTGTCATTTTTGTTAAAGTCATAAAAAAATCCGCCTCATATCAATGGATAGGGGATTCTTCCATTTAATGAAAACGACATAAACATACCAATATTTTAAAGTGTTAGTATATTTTTTTTCATAATAGGGATTGACAGCTTTTTTTCACTTGTTTCGCTGTAACAACTATTACAAAAGTGTTACAATAATGAGTGGTAATTGTAAAAGATTGAAAGGATGAGAGGAGCTACATAAGTGGGAGAGAAACAGCATCAAGGTGGTGCCGAACAGAAAAAATTCAAGCGCCGGAACGCCTGGAGGATTAATCTCTTTTTCTTCGCTGTCTTTAGTTTATTTGCTGTACTTGTGATCAAGCTTGGTGTGCTGCAGATCGTCAATGGTGAGGATTATAAAAAGCAAGCAAACCGAACAGAGGTCAAAACAGCATCATACCCGTCCCCAAGAGGAAAAATGTATGACGCGAGAGGAAGAGTCGTCGTTGATAACGAAAGTGTACCTGCCATCGTTTATACATCAGAAAGCGGTGTGAAAGCGAAGGATAAGATTAAAGTAGCAAGAAAACTTGCGACTTATATAAAAATGGATACTGATTTTTTGAGAGAGCGTGACATTCGAGATTTTTGGCTGGCAAGCCATCCGAAAGAAGCGGATAAGCTCATTTCAAAAGCAGAGCAAAAAAAACTTAAAGCAAAAGATGTCTATCCGCTTCAAGTAGAGCGTGTGCCTAAGGAAGAGGTCAAGGCGATCGAAAAAAATGCAGAGGAAAAAGCAGTTGCAGCGATCTATCGTAGATTTACAGGCGGATATGCCTTTGAGCCTCAAATCGTGAAAGCAATGGACCCAAATGAAGAGAAAAAAGGGGACGAAAAAGTTGCTTTACTCGATGAAACAAAAGAGTCAAAGCAGACATCATCTGTGAGTTTGACCTATGAAGAGATTTCACTTGTGTCAGAACATCTTGATGAACTGCCTGGCGTGAATGTCATCAACGATTGGACAAGAAAATATCCGTATGAGAAGACCCTTTATAATGTACTTGGCGGTGTGACTACACCAGAGCAGGGGATTATAAAAGAGCGTGAAGATTACTATATGGCAAGAGGCTACTCACGTAATGACCGAGTAGGGAAGAGCTATTTAGAGTATCAATACGAGGATTTTCTGAACCCGGAGAAAGCGACCGTTCAATATACTCAGGTTGGCGGGAAGCTGCTCGATGAAATCAAGCGGACAGAGGGACGAAGAGGACTTGACCTTGCACTGACATTTGATATGGAGCTGCAAAAGGAAGTCGACAAGATCGTCGAATCAGAGCTTAGATCCGCTAGTGCGAGAAACTATATGATGGACCGCGCATTTGTCGTGATGATGGACCCGAACACTGGGGATGTTCTTGCGATGTCTGGAAAGAAAATGGACGGCAGAGACGTCACTGATTATGCCATCGGAACATTTACGACCCAGTACGAAATGGGCTCTGTAGTCAAAGGAGCCACAGTACTTGGCGGTTATCAGGACGGAATGTCGCACAACCAATCTTATATGGATACACCGCTCTATTTTGCAGGAAGTGGAAAGCCCAAGAAGTCTTACAACAATCTGGGGTGGGTCAACGATCTGCGAGCACTCCAAAAAAGTTCGAACGTCTATATGTTTCATGTGGCGATGAGAATGGCAGGTATTACCTATCAACAGAATGGGCCGTTACCAGCAAGACCTGAGCACCTGCAAAAAATGAGAAACTACTATGCGCAATTCGGTCTTGGCGTGAAAACAGGGATCGATTTGCCGCAGGAATCAAGCGGGATGCAGACACATCCGAAGACGGTCGGCGGACTTTTGCTCGATGAAGCAATTGGCCAGTATGACACGTATACACCGCTTCAAGTTGCCCAGTATATGTCAACGATCGCTAATGGTGGAAATCGCGTTCAGCCAAGAGTGGTGAAAAGCGTTCATCTTCCAACGAAGAAGGATGAAGTAGGTCCAGTCGTGAAAAAATATGAGCCGAAGGTATTGAACACGATTAACAACTCGAAAGCAGATATTGACCGTGTCAAAATGGGACTGAAAATGGTCACATCGACCGGCGGTACTGCCGCAGGCCGCTTTGGTCAGCATGATGTCGCAGGAAAAACAGGCACAGCCCAAACCTTCTACTATGGTGCCAACCGCAGCTGGTGGGGGAATGCCACGTACAATTTAACCTTTGGGGGATATTATCCATCGTCCAATCCAAAAGTGGCTTTTAGTGTCGTGACGCCTTACGTCTCAGATAAAGATTCTGTCATTAAAACCATCCCAAGTAAAATTGTTGATAAGTACGTTGAATTACAAAAGAAATACGAAAAGCAGTAAACAGCAGAGAGCACAGCAAGAGAATGTGCTCTTTTTTGCTGAAAATATGGACGTTTCCCTCGATGACGGAAGGAAAATACGGGTTTTCTAGCGAATCTTTTTTATACATCAATCTAAGGACAACCCTAAAAAATGAAAAGGAGGGTCGGACGACGATGGAACAAAAAATGAAAGATTCGAATCAGCTTTATTCGAATATCGATTTACATGCCGTTCTTTCTTCTAATGGCCGCTTTCTCTACATTTCTTCTAACTGTAAGCAGCTTTTGCTCTATGAACAAAAGGATTTACTAGGGTGTTTTTTGAAAGACTTTGTTCATACCGAAGATCAATTTCTCGTCGAGAGTTATTTCTACAATCAGCACATGCTGGAGATTTGCCACTTTAGGCTGCTGAGAAGTGACCTAACAGCTGTATGGATTGAAGCTAGTATTGATTTTGTTGATTGTGATGAGTTAGACAGTGAATTAAGTAGAGAAATGATCCTAAAAATGAGGGTGCTGGACGCTGAACCGCAAAAAACAGTATTTCAAACAACATCAGAAGTGTCAGAACAGTCGTTAGGCAGTCTGCCGGCTTTCCAACATGTCAGTGAAGCTGAACAATTGATTGCCATGCTGCCAAATCCGTTATGTATTACGATTTTAGGGGAAATTGTTTATGCGAATGATGCGATGCTTCAATTAATGGGGGTCAGTACAAGAGATGACATGATCGGCAAAACTGCATTTGACTTTATTGCTGAGGAGTACCATGACATTGTGAGAAGCCGAATTACGAGGCTGCAGCAAGGTCTTCCAGTCGGAATGATTGAACAGATATGGAAGCGGAAAGATGGGAGCAGCATTCATATCGAAGTGAAGTCATCACCAACGATCTATCAAAATCAGCGGGCAGAGCTTTTGCTGTTAGTAGACATCTCATCCCGTAAGAAATTCCAAACCGTTCTGCAAAAAAGCCGGGAGCGGTATCAGCTGCTCATCCAAAACTCCATTGATACGATTGCGGTCATTCACGATCACAAATGGGTGTTTATGAATGAATCAGGCATTAAATTATTTGAAGCTGAGCATTACGATAAATTAATAGGGAAAGATATTTTCCATCAAATCCATTCCTGTGACCAGCCAAAAGTGAAAAAGAGCATATCACGTATTATTAAAAGAGTATCAGATTCTGAAATTGTCACGATGAGCTGTCATACATTTAAGCACAAGCTGATCTATACAGAAATGGTGTGTATCCCAACTACATTTTTTGGAGAAACAGCCGTTCAAATTATTTTAAGAGATATATCCGAACGTAAGCAGACAGAAGAGCTCATGCTCCGATCTGAAAAATTATCGATCGCAGGTCAATTAGCTGCTGGCATTGCACATGAAATCAGGAACCCATTGACTGCCATCAAAGGCTTTTTGCAGCTCATTAAACCGAAAACAAAAGATCGGGATCAATATTTCGAGATTGTTTTCTCTGAGCTGAGCCGGATAGAAATTATTTTAAGCGAGCTGCTCATGCTGGCAAAACCGCAGCAAACGGCATCGATGCAGACACTAGATTTGAAAAAAATCATCAGCGAAGTCACGGCTTTATTAGAAACACAAGCGAACTTAAATGGCATTTTAATGAACACAAGTGAGATAGAAGAGGGCCTCCTGATGAACGGGGATCAAAATCAGCTCAAGCAGGTGTTTATCAATTTAATCAAAAATGCCGTAGAATCCATGCCGGACGGAGGGAAGGTTGACATTACGGCCAAAGCAGAAAGAGATGGAATCCATGTCACCATTCGTGATGAAGGGGTCGGTATTCCTGAATCGGTCATGAAGCGAATAGGAGAGCCCTTTTTAACGACAAAGGAAAAAGGGACTGGACTTGGCCTTATGGTCACATTTAATATTTTAGAAAATCACAACGGGACGATCCGTGTAGATAGTCATCCCGAAAAGGGCACCGTATTTCACATCATGTTTCCTGCAAAATAAAACAACGGCAGGAGAGCCGTTGTTTCAGTCTGTTAAATGAATGGAACGTTTTTCAAGAACGAATTGTTCTAGGCGGTCAAGTCCTTCTTTCAGTGTTTCAAGTGAATAAGCATAGGATAGACGCACATACCCCTCGCCGAGTGGAGAGAAAGCAGACCCTGGTACGACAGCAAGTCTTGTGCTTTCTAACAGCTCCATACAAAAATCAAAGGAACTCATCCCAAACGATTCAATGGATGGAAAAATATAAAAAGCGCCAGAAGGCTTAATGACCGGAAGCCCCATAGAAATGAGCCGATCGTATACATAATCGAGCCTTTTCTTATATTGCTCTCTCATGATGAGTGCATCATCCACACCATTTGTCACAGCTTCAAGTGCCGCCTTTTGTGAGACAGCCGAGGCACAAGACACGTTATATTGATGTACTTTTAATACATGTTTAGCAATTGGAGCTGAAGCAAATAAAAAGCCAATTCTCCAACCAGTCATGCTATGAGACTTAGACAGTCCGTTAATCACAATGGTCTGTTCCTTTAAGAAAGAAGCGATTGAATGATGCGGCCGGTCAAATGTCAGCTCGCTATAGATCTCATCGGATAAAATAAAGATGTCTTTTCCTTCAAGTAGCTGGGCAATCTCTTTCAATTCTTCTTCTGAAAGCGTGACACCAGTTGGGTTCGAAGGATACGGAAGCACAACACACTTTGTCTTTTCCGTTAATGCATCCTCAATCAGCTTGGCATTTAATTTAAAGCCAGCATTCGTTGTGTCGATATGTACGGGCTTTCCGCCACACATTCGAATGATCGGTTCATAGCCAGGGTAGACAGGTCCAGGTAAAATCACTTCGTCACCCTCTGACAAAATGGTTCGAAACGCAGCATCAATCGCTTGACTTGCACCTGTCGTCACAATGATCTCTGACTCAGCTTCATAATCAAGATTGACTTTCTTCTTGATGTAATGCTGGATCGCTTGCCTTAGCTCTAGAAAACCAGCATTATGTGTGTACGAGGTGAAATTCTCATCAATGGCTGCTTTGGCAGCTGTCTTGACATGATGCGGCGTATAAAAATCGGGCTGGCCTATCGTCAAAGAAACGACATCCTCATATGACGATACGAGATTTGAAAATGTTCGAATGCCTGAAATTTCAATATCCTTTACTCTTGGATTCAGCAAATGCTCCATTTCTCATCACCTTAAAAATTTATGTTTTTATCCTATTTTACCATTCACTGCATAAATGTCACCTGCGAAAGGCACTGGATATCATTATCTGTAGTCTATTCTCCTATTCATCACAGCATGAGTGATATATTGAAGAAAGAGCAACATTTATTATAGCGTAACCTCACGAGAAAATACAGGCTGCGATGAACATGATTAGAAAGCAGCAAAACTGTGTAAACTGAAAGAACGAGAGAATCAAGTCATGGGAAGTGCTTTCATAGACATACGATCTCCTAAAGGAGGACGATAAATGGAACAATCAGCGAAGACATCGAAAATAGCGTTTCTATCCGTGATGAGCAACACATTTGTTGTCATCTTAAAAATCATTGTAGGTCTGCTCACTGGATCTGTTGCGGTGTTATCAGAAGCTATTCATTCTTTTCTCGATTTAATGGCATCATTTATTGCATTTATCTCTGTTCGTATTTCAAGAAAGCCAGCAGATTCGAAACATCCTTATGGACATGGAAAAGTCGAAAATATTTCTGGAACGATTGAAACTCTGTTGATTTTTGTTGCAGGCATTTGGATCATCTACGAATGTGTTCACAAATTAATGCATCCAGAGCCAGTCAAGCTGCCTGTACTTGGCATTGTGGTCATGCTAATAGGCGCGATCATCAATTTTATCGTATCGAAGGTTGTGAACAAAGAGGCGGAAAGGGTCCATTCTGTCGCCATGAAATCGAATGCATTGCATCTGTTAACAGATGTGTATACGTCATTAGGGGTGGCAGTCAGTTTATTGCTTGTCGCATTAACTGACTGGTATTTCCTAGATCCGATCATTGGAATGATACTTGCTCTTTTTATTATGCGCGAAGCATTTAAACTCATGAAAGAGGCTTTCCCGCCGCTTGTAGATGCCCGGCTAACGCCCGAGGAAGAACAATCGATCGAAGCAATCATTCAAGGATTCAGTCAGGAGTTCATCGAATATCATGACTTTCGAACAAGACGATCCGGTGCAGAGGAATATATTGATTTCCATTTGATTGTAGATGGCAAGACAACGATTGAAGATGTTCATCAATTATGTGATCGAATTGAAGAGAAGATTCAGCAAGAATTTCCGCATGCACAAATCTTTATTCATGTAGAACCTGAAAGTGAAAGAAGCACGCAAATGTAAAAAAGGCGATCAACCAACTTAGGTTGTATCGCCTTTTTTTACGCTTCATCTATGAAATGAAATCAATATCCATAAGCAGTATCGTAATCTTCATACCAAGAGATATAAGCTGCGTCATCATTTGACAAATCATGCTTCATGTCTAAAAAATCGGCTTCGCAAATATCTTCAACCACAGTCATTTCATTGTTCTTTAATAGTACGACAGTTCCCATCATGAACACCTTTCTTTAAAAAATCCTTGACTATTGTACCATGTGAAGAATGATTGTCAACAGCAGAATGGAAACAAGACGAAAATATCACAAAATGTTAAAAAATCAGGAGGTAAAAGAACTAAAAGTGCCATGATTTTCACAAATTTTCAGTATTTATTCACATAAATCATTGAGGATGACCTGATCTAAAATATATGTAAAAGTGTAAAGTTACATTGATCTTGCGATATTCATAAGATATAATAACGAATGATTATAAGAAATTTATAGAAAACATACATAATAAAGGAGAAATAGGATGGAAACAAACATAACAGAACCACACATTCTAGAAAAGAAGCATCCTGAACTAGCAGGCGTAGGCTATCGTTTTCTTGCACATCTTTTAGATGGTATTATCATCGGCGTACCATATTCTTTTGTCATGTTTATTTTGGCAACACTCTTTTTTGTCTCAAGTCCTGAGGCAGCAATGATGATGGATGACGACAGCTATTACTATTCAACAACTGTTATGACCGATGAGGACTGGGCAGTGATTATGGGACTTATCTTTTTCTACATAGGAGCGATCTTGGTCGGTATCGTGGTGACATGGCTTTATTACGCCATCATGGAATCATCAAAACTGCAAGGAACGCTTGGTAAGATGGCTCTTGGGATTAAAGTAACAAGAGTAACGGGTGAAAAAGTGACATTCGGCCGAGCAACAGGCCGCTTTTTTGCAAAAGGCTTTTTGTCTCCAATCTTATACATTGGCTACATCATTGCCTTTTTCACAGAGAAAAAACAAGCACTTCACGATTTAATTGCAAGTACCATTGTTGTGAAGAAATAATGAAAAAAAGCACCTCTGCCCAATCGTAAGAGGTGCTTTTTCTATAGATTGCTTGTATGGAAGAGGGACGTATGACATAAAATAGAAAGATAGTGGAAAATTAGGCAGGGAAGGGAGACAAACGATTGAAAACAGGGAAAAAGACCATGCAGAAAAAAGGGGCAGGCTTCGGGCTGTTTTTGACAGCACCCATTTTGGCCTGGGCATTGTATGACTTTGCAAATACGATATTTTCATCGAATATGATCACCATTTTCTTCCCGTTCTACTTGCAGGAAACGATCGGAGACAGTGCAAGAATGGATCAGATCGCTAGTACATTTATATCTTATGCAAATGCATTAGCCAGTTTTTTTCTTGTCATTTTCACACCATTATACGGAGTCCTGATCGATCGTACAGGAAAAAAGAAGCGCTACATCACAGTGTTTACTCTCATATGTATAGTTTGTACGTTTTTGATGGGGATCATTGCTGGAATTGATATCTCAAGCGAATGGTTTGGGCTGCCTGTCTCTTTATTAGTCGTGGTCACCTTATTTGTGATCGCAAAATTCTTCTATCACTCGAGCCTAGTGTTTTATGACACCATCCTGCCCGATCTTGGGACAAAGGATGAAATACCGCTTATTTCTGGATTTGGCATTGCCGTTGGTTATTTAGGGACACTCGTCGGTCTCTCAGTTTATTTACTTATTGGCAATGACCAATTTCATGAAGCATTTATTCCGACAGCACTTTTATTCTTTCTCTTTTTCCTGCCATTTCTCTTTTTTGTAAAAGACCCTCATCCACTGCCGCAACAAGAGAAAAAGGCGTCATTTTTCAGCGGGTATAAAGAAATTATTCGCACGTTTAAAGAGATGAAGCATTACAAGCCGGCTTTTATCTTTATGATCGCTTTCTTTTTTATGAATGATGCCCTGCAGACAGCGATTGCGATGATGGCTGTGTATGCCAAAATCATCATTGGCTTTACCGCTGGGCAATTTATACTCCTTTATCTTGTGTCGACTATTTCAAGTATCATTGGCTCCTTTTTATTTGGATATATCACAAAAGCGATTGGGGCAAAGCGCTCAATTACAGTCGTGTATGTGATTTTGATCGTTGCTCTGATTCTGGCTGTGACAGCCGCAACAGAATGGGTCTTCTGGGTGGCTGGCAGTTTATTTGGAATTTCACTCGGTGCAAGCTGGGGAGCATCACGAATATTGATTATCGAGCTGACACCGAAGGAAAAGAGAGGACAGTTTTTTGGTCTCTTCGCATTCTCAGGGAAGGTGTCGTCCATTATTGGTCCCATTATTTATGGGTCAGTCACTCTGCTGTTTGCAGAGCACGGAAATCTCGCAAGTCGCCTTGCACTAGGGTCTTTACTCATTCTTGCAGCGATAGGACTCGTGATTCATCAATTCGTACGAGAGAAAGCGTAAAGAAACGTCAACTTTTTACCTATGCTGCCGATATAAAAAGTACAATCTTATATTGAAGAATAGAGGGATTTCCGTGGCTTTAAACAAACAAGAAATTTTACTTGACTCTGGTACCAATGAATTGGAAATTGTGAAGTTTGAAATTGGTTCAAATCAATTCGGCATTAACGTCATGAAAGTAAGAGAAATCATTCAGCCGGTTGAGGTGACGGTAGTACCGCACTCTCACCAAGATGTAGAAGGGATGATTAGTTTACGAGGCGAGATTTTACCAGTCATCAATCTATTTTCCTTTTTTAATGTCGAGTCAGATCAGTCAGAACAAGAGAAATATATTGTGACTGAATTCAACCAACGGAAATTTGTGTTCCATACAGGAACGGTATCACAAATTCACCGCGTCAGCTGGGAAGAGATTGAAAAGCCAACTGCACTCAATCAAGGGATGGACCGTCATTTAACCGGTATCATTAAGCTTGATGAGAAAATGATTTTCCTTCCAGATTACGAGAAAATCATTTATGATATTGAATCCGCTTCTGGCGTAGAAACGTATCATATGTTTGACGGTGAGAAAGACGAGAGAAGAACAGGGAAGAAGCTTTATGTCGTTGAAGACTCTCCGCTTCTCATGCGTTTATTAACAAATGAATTAACCGAAGCAGGCTATAAAAACATTGTGACCTTTGAAGACGGGAAACAGGCATATGACCATGTCATGGACCTTGTCAGCAAAGGAATTACTGTGACAGAAGAAATTGATATGATTATTACGGATATTGAAATGCCTAAAATGGATGGTCACCGATTAACGAAACTGTTGAAGGAAAATCCTTTAACGAGTTCCATACCGATTCTCATCTTCTCTTCGTTAATTACTGAAGATTTGCGCCATAAAGGGGAAACAATCGGTGCAGATGATCAAATTAGTAAACCAGAAATTCATCAGCTGATTGAAAAAGTCGATCACTTTATTATCTAAAGGAAAAACCACTCGTCATGAGTGGTTTTTTGTTTAAAAATAACTTTCCCCGAGTCGTTTGAAGACGGGCTTTGTATAATGTGATTTTTGTTTTGTGGCGGTAGGTTTTTCTTTTAAACCGACATACGTTTGAAGCAGCTGCTTTGCTCGGTTTAATGACATATTCGCTTTCGGATTGCGATATGATTGATTTAAATTTCCTAAGTGTGGCAAAAATTCGAAGTCTTCTTTAGTTGGTGGCAGGTGAAAATAATAATCTCCAATTTCAATCAGCACGTCGGACTGTTGTTGACTATATTTGGGATTGTTAGAGAAATGTAGGCCCACTTTTCTTCCTTTACCTTCTTGCAATAGTTTTTGCAGCGCACGTTTTTTCAAAAGATAAAGAAACTTGGGATTTGGTGCGGTTTTAGCATGGCGGTTAACAGTATAAATGGCTTTTGCGATGTTTTCTGCTGTAGGTTCTATGTCTTTAGTATGAGCATAATCGTCCATTTTTTCTCTCCTTTGTCTTTCGTCTTTCTGTGCTTAGTATAAATTATACGTTTTTATTAGTAAATTGCAAATAGACTTATTGTAAAAAGTGATAGGATTCCTATCCCTCTTATGTACAATAGCCATTCAGGAAGGTTCTAAAACGTGGGTGAAGATAAAAATGGCAGAAAGGTCAGCAAAGACACTAGCATCTATCCAATTTGATTTTTCTTCTATCTGCTTCAGGTGGAAAGAATGCGGCGTATTTAAATTTATATATGCTAAAGGTGTCGTATATTCATCACATAACTTGTGATGGTGCCATTGGTGTTAATGGACAAAGAAGAAGAGACGTTCATTGCAAGAAGCGCAGAATAATTGACTGAGTCAAATATATATGAAGTGAACTATTAGTTCATGATAACTACCTATTTTAAATAAATGGGTAGTTTCTCAATTGTATTCATTTTGCATTTGAGACTTTACCATATGCCAGACAACATGTCGAACATATGGTTTCATCATAAGGTCTATTTCTTATGACTTGAATAAGCGCAATAGAAGCAACCATTAAAATCAGTTTCATTCGTCATTTTTTTAGCTTCATCAATGGCGCTCTCGCCACTCATGTGCAGACCAATCAATTTACGGCTTGCAGCATCACCTAAAAATGCACAATCTTCTGTATGTACAACATACTGACCTTGATCATCTTTTGTATGAATAAAATAATAACTTTTTAGCATACCTCTCACCTCCAACCTGACTATACTACTATAAAATTCCCAAAGATGTAAAGATTTTTAATTAAAAATACTGCGATTTTATACACGTTCCTTTTATGTCATAAAAAGAAAAATATGTTATTAAATAAGAAGAACAAATTCTATGAGAACAGAAAGGACTGTTAAGATTGAAAGCTATTTTAACTCCTTTATTGGTCGCATTTGTCGTTGGATGCATTGTGTACGTGATAGATGACCAGCCGATTCATCCTTTGCTTCTATTTCTCATCCTATTTATTAGCATTTATGCAGTTGAAAGAATCATTCATTTTGCTTCCAATCATTTCGAAGAACAAAAAAATAAGCGCCGTTGTGTTTCAGAGCCATACAAAAAGGACTTTCTATAGAAGAAAGTCCTTTTCGCTTCATTTATTGTGCTCCCTGACCTTTAAGTTCACGCTGCACGTCTAAGTCGTCAGCTTCTCTGCTGAACTTTGGCAGTGTAAAGAAGTAAAAAAGGAAAACGAGTAAAATAATAACGCCCATTCCGTAATAAATATAAGAAACGTTTGTAATGAGTTTTGGAAATAGTACCGCAATCAAACCTAATGTCATGGATTGAGCAAACATGGTAAGTGGATCAACCCATCCTGACACACGTCCCATCAGACGAGGGTGGACGATTCTCGGCAGCCAGCCGCCAATGACAATGTTGACCGGTCCAATGCATGTACCAATGACAAATGATGTGACATAAAACAACCATAGTGTATGGGTGGAACCAAGTACAAAAATCAGAATGCCTGCAACCAAAATTGGAAGTGACATGAGATATTGCATCTTTACTTTCTTAGCGAGAACAGAGCCCATTAAGCTGCCAACAAGCAGGCCTGCACCGATCGCGATTGTAAAGAAGGATGTATGCAGTTCAAAATGATCCGGTGAAAGACCATATTTCATTGTAAACATCGGAAGTACAGCAAATGCGCCATTGACTAGACCAAAAACAAAAAAGCCGAAAATTAAAGAAGCCAATAATTTATTTTTTATAATGTAAAGAATGCCTTCTTTAAAATCTTTTAGAGACGTTTTAATGGTCATACCTCTCCAGCCTGCTTGTCCATTTGGCTGACGTGCTTCAATTGGAATGTTACATGAACGAATCAGGATGCCTGACACAATAAAACTGATCAAATCAATGGTAATGGCTCCGTGAAGTCCAATTGTCTTATACATAATCGCACCGATTCCAACACCAAATACCATGAATAAACTAAACAGCATTTGATTTAAACCAGCGGCTTTTGCATATTGATCTTTATTTAAAATCGCCTGAACGAGAGAGGCTTCAGCTGGATAGAAGAACTTCGTAATGGCACTTCGTATAAATAAGATCAAGAAAATAAGAGGAAGTGAATTGAAATAAATAACGATGAATAAAACAATCGTCAGCCCAGCTCGTATCCAATCGCAATTCTCTGCGACTTTTTTACGATCAAAACGATCTGCTACGACACCGACCATAAAAAAGACAAAGATCGTTGGAAGTGAATACATGAGCTCTGCTAATGTGGCATAGGCGGGCTGATGACTAAAATGATCGAGCAAATAAAAGGCAAACGCCATATTGCCTACTGTTGTCCCCATTTGCGAAGCAAGTGCTGCAAAAAAGAGACGAACAAAATTTCTGTTTTTAAAAATATCCATAAATACGCTCCTTAACCTGAAGATCCCACTTTATATCATATAAAATTTTAAGCATTCATACAATTGATTTCTCCTACTGGCTAATGGTCACAGGTGTTCCATTTGGAACGAGTGAAGCAAGTTCGATGACATTCTGATTATACATACGAATGCATCCTCTAGACACAGCTTTACCAATTGAAGAGGGGTTATTCGTACCGTGGATGCCGTAATGAACTTTCGAGAGGCTCAGCCAATAGGCGCCAAAGGGACCTCCTGGGTTTGGCTGTCTGTTCACAATATAATAAGAACCTGTCGGCGTCATATTTAAAATTCTTCCTGTTGCAATCGGATACGATCGAATCAGCTCTGATCCAGAAAACAAGACGAGACGTTTCCTAGAAATTGAAACAGAGATGCGGTAAGGGATCGTATTAGGATCGGGCAGACCAGGAATGATGATGACCTCATTTTGTACCGGTTCTTGACCTTGAAGTGAAGGGTTTGCAGCCTTTAAGGCATCTGTTGTTGTTCGAAAATCAAGCGCTATAGAAGAAAGCGTTTCTCCGCGTTTTACCGTATATCGCAGCACCAAAGGACACTCCTTTTGCTCAAATAAAAGCAGCCATGATGCCCGTCACTTGATATATATATGGACGGAATCAGGCTAAGGAAGGTTTCTCCTAACATTTGTCATGAGAAAGATCTTTGATTATCTATATGCAAAAAGAAGCGGTTTGGCTTCTGTCTAAATGCGAGAAGAGAGGGTGAAAAAGGTTAATTCAGGTTTGGCTAAGAATCGAAGCGGCAGTCTTGTTGTCCCAAGGCCGCGGTTGACATAGATGCGGTGCTGATAACTTCCGTATAAACCTTCCACATATGTATGGCCGAAAGGTGCTGTGAGAATGGGTCCATAGAAAGGAAGCTGCACCTGTCCGCCATGGGTATGTCCAGAAAGCTGCAAGTTAATGGGGGTTGTATTCAGCTCCAATGCTGCATCAGGCTCATGTACGAGCAGCAAGGTAAATAAATCAGATGATACTTCCCGCTTCATTAGGTCATAATCCGGCACACTCATCATCAAGTCATCCATAGTAGCAATCTGAATATGCGCCCCTTCTTTTTCTAATGGAAACACATCATTTTTACATATTGTAAAGCCGCAAGCTTTCATCGTATTCTCATAAAGATCAATGCCAAATGGTCCGTAGTCATGATTACCGCATATCGCAAGCTTACCAAACGGGGCATGGAGCTTAGTCAAATAGACTTTCGCTTTTTCATGCTCTTCAATCGATGCTTGAAAATCAACGAGATCCCCAGTGAATACAATGAGGTCTGGAGACTCAGCGTTGATTTGCTGGACGACGGATTCTAATTCCTTCGCAGGAAATGTATCACTTAAATGAACATCACTAAATTGAGCGATTTTAAACTGGTCAAATGAAGCTGGAAGCTGAGCATCCCGAATGGTCATTGACACGGTATCGATCATGCGTGGTTCGATGTATCTGGCATATCCGTACCCACATGTTGTAGCTAAAAAACCGAGAATGCTCGCGCCGGCTGCTCCTTTTAAAAACTGTCTCCGAGAAAGTTGCTTCATATAAGACTCCTTTATAAATAAAATTAAGTATAGCATCATATTTAAAGAATCTCCCATATGGTGCATCTAGGGTCAATCATGATATGATAGAAAATAATGAATGAATAGTCATTCAAAACCACAGAGGGGGAGAACAAATGACGAAACAAACAGTGATTGTCACAGGAGGATCAAGCGGAATGGGGAAGGCGATGGCTGTCCATTTGGCACATGAAGGCTGGAATGTTGTGATTACTGGAAGAACAGAAGAAACGTTAGAAAAAGCGGCAAATGAAATAAAACAAAATGGCGGCTCGATCGCTTACTTCCAAATGGATGTGCGAAACCCAGAAGATGCTGATCAAATGGTCAAGTTTGCCGTAGATACATTTGGCGATGTGGATGCTCTCATTAACAATGCTGCAGGAAACTTTTTAGTTCCAGCAGAAAAACTCTCTCCTAACGGCTGGAAGGCTGTCATTGATATTGTATTAAATGGAACATTTTTTTGCAGTCATGCAGTGGGCAATTACTGGATTCGTCAAAAGAAAAGCGGAAGTATGGTCAATATGGTGGCGACCTATGCATGGGGTGCTGGTGTAGGTGTGGCGCATTCAGCGGCAGCAAAGGCAGGTGTTTTATCTCTCACTCGAACGCTTGCAGTGGAATGGGGAAAGCAATATCGAATTCGCGTCAATGCCATCGCGCCAGGTCCAATTGAGAGAACAGGCGGTGCGGATAAACTATGGGAATCGGAAGAGGCAGCGCAAAGAACATTAGATAGTGTTCCTCTTGGCAGACTGGGCACACCAGAGGAAATTGCAGCGCTTGCAAGCTTTTTATTATCTGAACAAGCGTCTTATATAAATGGAGATTGTATCACAATGGATGGGGGACAATGGCTCAATCAATCCCCATTTTGAATGACGATGTAAGACCTGCTTTTGATGTGTTATAATCACACAAAGAGAGAAGCAGGTGATGAAAATGGTCGATCCATTGGATATTTTAACGAATATTGAAGATGTTTTCCCGCACTATCAAGCGATATTCAGTGCGGAAGAGCAAAAAGTGATAGGCTATGAGATTTTAGGAAGAATGAAGCTCGAGTCTGAAACAGTTAGCCTAGGCTCCTTCTTTACGGATTCATCTATTCCTGACGAATATAAAGTGGAAGTAGATCATAAAGTACTGACGCAAGCACTTGATCTTTTCACAACAGCAGATGATGATTTGCTCATTTTTATTAATCATGATGCCAATATCCTGATGCTTGATCATGGTGAAAGCTTTTTAGAACTCTTGAAGCAATATGAAGCAAGGGGCATTCAGCTTAATCGGTTTGTTATCGAATTTACAGAGCATACGTTTAGCGGCGATATTGAACAGCTTTACCATACGTTAACGTATTTTCGTACATATGGTATTAAAATCGCCATCTCGAATATTGGAAAAGAAAGCAGCAATCTTGACCGGATTGCCTTGCTCTCACCCGATCTATTAAAAATAGATTTACACGCATTAAGGGCATCGGCTCCTTCACCTTCCTATGAATATGTCTTGTACAGCATTTCATTGCTTGCGAGAAAAATAGGGGCGGCTTTAATTTATGAAGACATTGAAGCAAATTTTCAGTTGCAATATGCTTGGAGAAATGGCGGCAGATACTTTCAAGGATTCTATCTTCACGAGCCGGCGGCGGAATTAATCGACCGTAATAAACGAAAAGATCAGCTGAGAGAAGAATTCCAGCAATTTATTGCTCATGAGAAAAAGAAACTACAAACTGTCTACGAACATTCTGAAACATTTTATAAACGAATTCACCAAGCTGTCACGACCTTAAAAAAATCATGCAGTACAAATGATGAACTCATCCAAAAGCTGGCATTAGAATTAACGGATTGCAGCTTTCGGATATATATGTGTAATGAAGAGGGATTTCAAATCACTGGAAATGTGTTTAAAAAAGAAAAAGAATGGCTGTTTCAGCCTGAATATATTGAGAAAAACTGGAGCTGGCGTCCTTATTTCCTAGCGAATATTCTCCAAATGAGAATGAGCGGGAAAGGATTTTTCAGTGATATATATAGCGATTTAGAAACTGGTGAGAGGATACGTACGTTTTCTTACCCGTTAGAGGGAGATATGTATTTATTTATAGATCTTCCGTATGCCTATTTATATGAGCAAGATGGATTAATTTAAACGCACAGAGTGAAGATTATATTAGCCATTTATTAACAATCAAAGCAGCCTTTTAGGCTGCTTTTTTTGATTGAAAAAAAGAAATAAAAAATGGTTGACAATGAAACTGATAATCATTATCATTTAGTTATAGAGAGAAGCTACTCTCTGTTCCCCAACCCCTCTATCAGATCAAGATCCAAAAAACTTGGCGCTACCCCCGCCAAGTTTTTTTTGTGCTTTTCATCTTCGCCTCATGCATAGGACAGCCCAATCACTCCATACATCTTAAGTGATGACAGTTAGACGGTAGGAGGGAACGTCATGATCAAACGTGACAAGCGGCTGCTGATTGATTTGCCAAGGCCAGATCACCCAGATGCAAATGGTGCTGCTGCTGTGCAAGAATTACTCGGCGGAAAATTCGGTGAAATGTCCACATTAAATAATTACATGTTTCAATCCTTTAACTTTAGAGGAAAACGAAAACTCAAACCGTTTTATGACCTCGTATCCAGTATTACGGCTGAAGAATTCGGTCATGTAGAACTTGTGACAACAGCAGTGAATCTCATGATTACAGGGACCACCCATGGCGGAGATCCAGATACGACACCGATGAAAGCGGCTGTCGATAAACGAAATACACAGCATTTTATTCAAACGGCTCAAACAGGCTATCCGTTTGATTCCATGGCAAAACCTTGGACCGGAGAGAATGTGTTCTCAAGCGGAAACCTGATTCTTGACCTCCTTCATAATTTCTTCCTTGAATGCGGGGCTCGTACGCACAAAATGCGCGTATATGAAATGACAGATCATCCTACAGCAAGAGAGATGATCGGTTATTTACTTGTGCGAGGCGGTGTGCATGTTGTGGCATATGCAAAGGCGCTTGAGGTAGCTACAGGAGTAGATGTAGGGAAAATGCTCCCGATCCCAAACCTCGACAACAAATACTTTGATTCAGCAAGGAAATTTGAAGAACAAAATATTCATACAAAACTGTACACATTTAGTGATACGGATTACAAGGATATCAATAAGATTTGGAAAGGCAGCCATCCGATTGATGGAAAACCGCTCACAGTGATTGAGGGAACCCCGCAAGGAGCACCTGTGCCAGATTATAGAGAATTACCGGAAGAGTTTGCCCCAGGCATTTCCAAAGAGGATTTTGACGAAATTGCCAAACGGCTGATGAGATCTGCGGGTTTATAAAAACATGGTGCATGAGATCAGAAAAAAGACTCAAACTAAAAAAACAGATTCTTTTTCTTTTTTTGAATTCAAGAGGAAAAATATCATCTGAGAACACTTTATGGTATGATGCTTTGTAGGACTTGTGTATAATCAATACGGGTTCATCTTGAGTTGTTTTTTTGAAAGGAGTCTTTTTTTAGAATGTCACAATTAATGGGTATCATTACAAGGCTGCAAAGTCTTCAAGAGACAGCAGAAGCTGCAAACGAACCGGCACAGCGTTATTTCGAAGTGAACGGTGAGAAAATCTGTAGTGTTAAGTATTTCGAAAAGAATCAAACGTTTGAATTGACTGTTTTTCAACAAGGGGATAAGCCAAATACTTTCCCATTTGACAACATTGATATGATTTCGATTGAGATTTTTGAGCTTCTACAATCCTAAGCTGAATCGTATGAAATGTTTTTTCTAAGAATTCCTTCGTTGATTGCGGAAGCATACACTTCATAGGTGATAAGCAAAAGGAAGATGATCATTCAGCGCAATATTCGGATAAGAGACCATTAAAAAGGAGTTCCTTTCTGTGAGTGATTCTTTTTACTACAATCTTTCTGAAGATCATTTAGCGTTTTCTGATGTCGTCATGAGAATGAAAGACTTTATTCGAAAAGACCCTAGATCCGCCTATGTGTTATCAATTGGTACGGACTCGCAGGTCAATCAAAATGTCACAAGATTTATGACTGCAATTCATCTCCACCGGATTGGCAAAGGGGCTTGGGGCTGTCTTACGCAACAAGTGATCAGCAGGCCTGTGCAAAGCCTTAGAGAAAAAATTTCATTAGAGACAGCGTTTAGCCAAAAGGTATGTGCAGACATCCTTGAGGGGCCTTTAACAGAACTGATGGATTTGCTTCTTCCCTTTGCTGAGGAAGGGGCAGACCTCCGTTTTGAAGCTCATCTAGATATTGGCAAAAAAGGAAGTACAAAAGAGCTGATTCAGGAAATGACCGGAATGATCACAGCTATGGGAATTGAAGCTAAAATAAAACCCGACTCATACGCAGCATTTTGCTATGCCAATCGATACACAAAATAAATTCCGTCATTTTTCTCCAAACCTTGTCGAAACGTGCGGTTGACGATTCGATTCTAGTTCCTTATTCTAGCTGTATAGAGAGGAAGCAGACATTCAAAAGCCTGCTAATCAATATAAAAGCATATATGAAACAGGGGGCCTGATGTTGGATGAGCGTCATCGAAAATCGTTTTAATGAAGAAGAGAAAAAGCTATTATTAAACGTATTGCTGAATCAGGAATATGCTGTCGAATTACTAAGCAGTGAGATCAATGATATAGAATGTGGAACAAAAAATGTCGATGACAATACGTATAAGCAATTGATCACATTGTATGACAGAGTAAGGTTTGAGAATTAATATTGATTGAACATTCTATTAGATACTCGGGAGCTGAGTATCTTTTTTATGCAGAAAAAATCTTTCGACAAATTTCGTTTTAGTTTATGCTTAATGGTAAAGGGGAATGTATGATTGATGATTGAGAGAAAAGGGGTCGAAGAAACATGATAGAGATAGAACCAACTCAATTGCTTGAGTCCACAGTAGCTGAGCATATGATTGATGCAGATAAAGTGGCACATGTTCAAATTGGAAATAATCTTGAGCATGCCCTATTGGTCCTTACAAAAACAGGATATACAGCCATTCCAGTATTAGATCCTTCGTATCACCTGCATGGGTTAATTGGAACGAATATGATTATGGATAAGATCTTTGGTTTAGAACGAATTGAATTCGAAAAGCTGGACCAACTGAAGGTAGAAGAAGTTATGCTCACTGATATCCCAAGGCTTAAAACAACGGATCCTGTGCTAAAAGGCGTTCACGCTGTAACGAATAATGGATTTGTTTGTGTCGTAAATGAGGAGCAAGTCTTTGAAGGAATATTTACACGACGTGTTGTATTAAAGCGCTTAAATGAAGTGATTCATGCCGCGAAAAAATGAGCTGAAGCCCAGCTTATTTTTTTTGCCTTCATAAGCTATAATTTATATAATGACTATATGGAATAAGAAAAACTTATAGAGAGAAAGGGGACGCCCATGCAGCTTCAAGAGTTACATATGCTTGTTGTGCTAAGTGAAGAATTGAATATGAGAAAGGCTTCGGAGCGGCTCTTTGTCTCTCAGCCTGCTTTATCCCAAAGATTGCAGACGATCGAAAAAGAGTGGGGTACCAAAATCTTTTTTCGTTCTCAGAAAGGGCTCACCGTAACTTCGGCAGGTGAACAGATCATTCAATTTGCAAAAGAGGTGACGGTTGAGCAAGATCGAGTGAGAGAGAGAATCGATGAACTTGAAGGGGAAATTCACGGTACACTAAAGCTTGCAGTGGCCTCCATTATTGGACAGCACTGGCTGCCGAAAGTGTTAAAGCGATATGTCGAAAAGTACCCAAATGCGAAGGTATCACTTGTGACCGGCTGGAGTAGTGAAATGCTCAAAAGCTTATATGAGGACCATGTGCACATTGGGATCATTCGCGGAAACCCTGATTGGAAGGGAACAAAGGAATATTTGATGACAGATCATTTATATTTAGTCGATTCTGTTATCAAGGACGTGGACGAGTTAATCGAGACAGAACGCCCGTTTATTCAATTTAAAAGCGACAGCACGTATTATCAGGAAATCCAGCACTGGTGGCATCAAAAATTCAAAGTGTCTCCAAAGCAGACGATTCTAGTGGACCAGATTGAGACGTGTAAACAGATGGCCTACCACGGCATCGGCTACGCCATTTTGCCTTCGGTCACCTTATACGACCACGAAAAAAGTGTTCATAAAACACCGCTTGTTGACGTGAATGGAGAACAAATCGGACGTGACACATGGCTGCTAGGCTATGAAGCTTCTTTTCAATTAAAACAAGTGCAAGCATTTGTTGGTGTGGTCAAAGAAATGCTTGAAAGTGATGCGGTGTAAGCACCTTCTTGGAAGAGGAAGGTGCTTTTTTTAGGTAAATAATCAGCTTGATTCAATTTACTTATTGTACGCATATCAAAGCAATAGATAGATGGAGCGAATCATAGAGGAGACCTCGATTTTATGAAAAACAATCAATTAATCAAAATGAACAAACCTGAATGGGGAGATCATTTGCGCGCCAGGTGGCGTGAACGTTTTGCTAGTCATCTTTCAGTTAAAGAACAAAACGATATATCAGTAGATGATTTTTTATGGCATTTATGCAGTTTTGGAATGGTTACATGCCTTGAAAAGGCTGAGGCGATAGACGCATTTCTTCAACAATCAAAGGATAAGTGCACTGTTTTTTATCAATTTGTTGACGAGGCGTATCTTTTCGAAAATGCTAGCTCTCTTTTAATCAATGATTTACCATATCAGTCTAATAATATGGATTATAACGATATGTATGTGATGGATTGGAATGAAAAATGGACATTTGTGATGACGCACGAAACGGATTATGGTCCATATTTTATTCGAATAGATGAAACGAACGAATGAGGAACCGATGATCTCTTCGATACGAAAAACCCGCCTTCCAATTGGATTGAGCGGGTTTTTCATTGGGTTAGAGTATTGATTGGTCAAAGCTTTTTTATGAAATCATTTGACAATGAAAATCATTATCATTTAAAGTGTACATATAATAATTGAAAATGATTATCATTTAGATGAGGTGACCGATAGATGAAAGCACTAATTGCATTTGCGAGTATGTCTGGTAATACAGAAGATATGGCAGCGATTATAAAGCAAACACTAGAAGGAAAAGGGATCGATACTGAGATGATGGAATTTGATGATACAAGCGCAGAGGATCTTTCTTCATACGATTATGTGTTCATCGGTTCTTATACATGGGGTGATGGCGATTTACCTTATGAAGCAGAGGATTTTTATGAAGAGGTCTCCACGCTTGAACTAAGTGACATCAAAGCAGCTGTGTTCGGATCAGGAGATTACAGTTACCCGAAGTTTTGTGAGGCTGTCCATACATTTCATGACATGCTCAAATCAACCGGTGCATCTGTGTTTCCTGAAACATTGAAAATGGAGCTTGCACCTGATACAGATGAGGATGTGGCGTGCTGTCAGGAATTTGCGACAAGCTTTTTAACATGGGCGGCGCTATCTGTGAAACGAGTTGAAAACCATGTTTCATAAAGGAGCGACGGCCGTTGCTGCCTCTAAAAACGGTGGATACTTTGTTGCTGTAAAACGTGAAGGTATTTTTCACTACAGTGTGGAGAGCGGATGGCAGCAACTGTTTAAGCTCAAGCATAAAATTCATGCCATCAGCTATATTGGACCTTATTTATTCGGTGTTGGTGAAAATGGCACAGTGATTAGATCAGGAGATGAAGGTCATACATGGGCGCTATCATCATTTCCAACAAATGCAGTCGTTTGGTCGATTACAGGACGCGAAGACGGGTTTGTGTGTGCACATGGAAAACATAGTATATATGTGTCAAATGATTTCGGGATTTCCTGGGAAATTATGAAGCCGTTTGCTCATGTGAACCATCCGCCTGTCATTCGTTCCTTATGTGCTGCAGGTGATCACCTTTATATTGGAACACAGATTCATGAGGTTCACGGAGGAGTATGGGTGTATGACTTGGAGAGTGAACAGGTTTTCCTTCTAAACAGAGAGGAGCACCGGATGACAGCTTCTATGCTGCTCTGTCAAGAGCATCTGCTTGTTTGCGCATTGGGATCAAAAAAAGGCAAAAAGGGATCTGTTCAAATTTTAGATTTACATACCAATATGCTGCATGATATTCAATCACAAGCCTTTGCTAGAGAAGAATCATTTTTGGATGTGTCAGAGGATAATGGCATTGTGTATGTGACTACTTCACAAGACGAATACGGGTTTTCTAAAGTGTATCAGCTTGATATAGAGCAAAAAGAGCTCAAATGGTTTGATACGATCAAAGGACACGGTTTTCGTGTAGCCAATCAAAATGAAAACTTTTTCTGTGCTGGTTTATATGAAAGCAAGTTTGTAAGGCCATATGAGGAGCCGGCATTGATTCATTGATAAGGAGGAAGAAAAAGTGACAGAAAAGGTTTTACTGGTGTATGCCACGATGTCTGGGAATACAGAAGCGATGGCGGATCTAATTGAAAAAGGAATAACAGAAGCAGGAGCTGGCGTGGACCGTCATGAAGCGATGGATATTGATGCAGAACTTCTCAATGATTACAAGCACATTATGTTAGGTGCGTACACATGGGGAGATGGTGACCTTCCTGATGATTTTATTGATTTATATGAAGAAATGGAAGAGCTTGATTTAACGGGAAAAGCATTTGCTGTATTCGGTTCCGGGGATACATCTTATGAGCATTTTTGCGGAGCTGTTGATCTAATCGAAGAAAAAGTGAAGGAACTTGGCGGGGACATTGTCCTGCCATCAGTCAAGATCGAGCTAAATCCAGAAGGAGAAGAAGAAGAGAAATTGATTTCTTTTGGTAAACAATTTGTTCATCTTCACCAGCAGGAAGCGGGGTAATCAGTCCCGCTTGTTTTATTTTCCATTGAAGAGTCAACTCTTTCACTTGTCATTAAAACTCTCCTTTGGTACAGTAATGAAGTATAAATTAAGAGGAGGACATACATACATGAAACAAATGGACGCTAATGAAATTATTTCATTTATTCAAAATAGTACAAAATCAACACCTGTCAAAGTCTACATCAAAGGTGATCTAGAAGGCATTGAGTTTGGTGAACATGCAAAAACGTTCATCACAGGAAACACTGGAGTTGTTTTCGGTGAGTGGAGCGACATTCAAAAAGCGTTAGAAACGAACAAAGACAAAATTGAAGATGTTGTCGTGGAAAATGACCGCCGCAACTCTGCAATTCCAATGTTAGATTTAAAGAACATTAAAGCACGTATTGAGCCAGGTGCGATCATTCGTGACCAAGTTGAAATCGGTGATAATGCAGTCATCATGATGGGGGCTTCTATTAATATCGGTTCTGTGATCGGCGAAGGTACGATGATTGACATGAACGTGGTGCTTGGCGGCCGTGCGACAGTAGGTAAGAACTGTCATATCGGTGCTGGATCTGTTCTTGCAGGTGTCATTGAGCCGCCATCTGCTAAACCAGTTGTCGTAGAAGATGATGTTGTCATCGGTGCGAACGCTGTTGTTCTAGAAGGTGTGACAATTGGTAAAGGTGCAGTTGTAGCTGCAGGTGCGATCGTTGTGAACGATGTAGAGCCTTACACAGTTGTAGCAGGTACACCTGCAAAGAAAATTAAAGACATTGATGAAAAAACAAAAGGTAAAACAGAAATCAAACAAGAACTGCGTCAGCTTTAATTCATATAATTCGCAGCTGAAGACATAGACGTGGATATATATCCACGTCTTATTCGTATAGAGGAAAGGAAGCGAATTCACTTGTTAAATCGTGAGCAATTGATATCCATTCGAAGAGATTTACATCAAATCCCTGAGCTTGGTTTTAAGGAATTCAAAACACAAGCATACCTCATCAAGCATCTTGGTGCTTATTCAAAAGATCGAGTTGAGATAGAAACATGGCGAACTGGACTTTTTGTCAAAGTAAAGGGAACAAATCCTGAGCGCGTATTTGCGTATCGTGCAGATATGGACGGCCTGTCTATTCCTGAGGACACAGGGTATCCATTTCAATCAGTACATGAAGGGAAGATGCATGCGTGTGGACATGACCTTCATATGACCATCGCACTTGGGGTCATTGATCATTTCGTTCATGAGCCAATCAAAGAAGATCTATTATTTATGTTCCAGCCGGCAGAAGAAGGTCCAGGCGGAGCTGAACCGATGCTTACAAGTGATGTGCTGAAAAAGTGGACGCCAGATTTTATTACAGCACTGCATATTGCACCTGAATATCCTGTCGGAACGATAGCCACAAAGCCAGGGCTGCTTTTTGCCAATACGAGTGAGCTTGTGATAGATCTTGAAGGAAAAGGCGGACACGCTGCTTACCCTCATTTAGCGAATGATATGGTTGTGGCTGCGAGTGCACTTGTAGGTCAACTGCAATCGGTTATTTCTCGTAATGTCGATCCTCTTGATAGTGCGGTCATTACGATTGGCACGATTACCGGGGGAACGGCTCAAAATATCATTGCGCAGCATGCAAAGCTTGATGGCACCATTCGTACACTTTCACCAGAGTCTATGGAAAAAGTGAGAAAGCGAATTGAAGCACTAGCAAAAGGGATTGAAATTGGCTACGAATGCAAGGTAACCGTGCGATACCCTTCATCTTATTACGAAGTGGATAATTCAAAGGAACTGACAGAGGAATTTATGTCATATGTTTCTGGAGAAGGGCTTGCGAATGTGGTTGAATGCAGAGAGGCCATGACAGGAGAAGATTTTGGCTACATGCTGAAAAAGTACCCTGGATTTATGTTTTGGTTAGGGGTCGATTCAGAATATGGCCTGCATCATTCAAAACTCATGCCTGATGAAAAAGCGATAGAAACAGCTGTAAACGTTATGACGGCTTATTTCAAAAAGCAAGCAGGTGAATGAATAATCAAGCTGCCTCCTGTACACCTTATGAACAGGAGGTGTTCTTGATTATGACAAGAATTGGTGTAGAACCATCTTTATCCGATGTAGAAGAACTACTGAAGCAAAAAGGGTATGACGTCGTACGTATTCAAAATGAACAGCAAATGGATCAGTGTGACTGCTATGTTGTCACAGGACTAGATTCAAATGTTCTTGGCATTTCAGACACAACGACAAAGGCATCTGTGATTACCGCGTCTGGTATGACGGCTGATGAAATTTGTCAAGAAGTAGAACAGCGTGTTCAATAAAACAAACAAGAAAAAGAACCGGTAGCTTATCATCCCGGTTCTTTTTGCTCTTTTTCTATATCGAGTACTTCTTTCATTTTTTTGCGCAAAATACGTTCTACCCGCCATTGCTCCATTGTTTCAGTTTTTGCAATGATGCGCAGTACAAGGGAAGAGGATCCGAACGCCTCCACCCCGACAACTTGAGGTCCTTCGATAATTTGAGGAATGTCCTCTCGTACCTCATCACACGCCGCTTGAAGGGCTGTAATCATTTGATCCACATTCTCTTCTGGAGACAGCTCGATATCAACGAGTGCCTGCATAGTCCCTCTTGAATGGTTGCTCACGTTCAATATGCTTCGATTTGGAATAAAATGAAGGGTGCCGTCAAAACTTCGAAGCTGCGTGGTCCTAAGTCCAATTTGTTCTACGATCCCATCAAAACCAGCAACTGTTATATATTCTCCCACATCGAATTGTTTCTCTAATAGGATAAAGAATCCTGTCACAATATCACTCACTAGTCCTTGAGCGCCAAAGCCGATCGCAAGCCCCACGACGCCTGCACCAGCTAACAATGCGGTCGGGTTATAATGAAATAAGTCGAGGATCATGACGACTAGAATAAAAATCAATAAGTAGGCGAAAATATTTAACGTAAGACTTTGCAGCGTTTGAGCTCTTGATAAAGAGACATCATGCTTTTCAGAGAATGTAGAATAAGCACGCTTAATCATCTTATTTCCGATGGCTCTGATGATAAAATAAATCGCGAAAATAGCGATGAGCTTTAGCAAAATCATACTGCTATTCAGGATAATGGAAACCCAATCTACTTGTTCAAATGCTTTCATGATCTTCAAAACCTTTCTATGTATGCTCTAATAGAGAAGCTAATCATTTGTTCCCTTCTGCAAGACATGTTAAACTTTCGTTAAGTGGAGTAAGAGATTGTGACAAATCGTTAATTAAATTTATTATTAATTAATATTGACTAAAAACCGCTTAAGTATTATAATTGTAATTGTGAAGTTATTAACTAAATGAGAATTTCAACTTTTGATTCTCATTTTATATACAGCTTAGAAGTCTGTATAAAGATATTATTTTTGGAGGGATTTACATATGGCAGAGCGTTTTGTAGGAAAACAAGCTCCACGTTTTGAAATGGAAGCAGTACTTGCTAACAAGGAATTTGGTAAAGTGAGTCTAGAAGAAAACATGAAGAATGACAAATGGACAGTTCTTTTCTTCTACCCAATGGATTTCACATTTGTTTGCCCAACTGAAATTACAGCAATGAGCGATCGTTATGATGAGTTCGAAGATTTAGATGCTGAAATCATTGGTGTATCTACTGATACAATCCATACGCATCTTGCTTGGATCAACACAGACCGTAAAGACAATGGTCTAGGTGAATTGAAATATCCGCTAGCTGCTGACACAAACCACACAGTATCTAGAGAATACGGCGTTTTAATTGAAGAAGAAGGAATTGCACTTCGCGGTCTATTCATTATCAACCCAGAAGGCGAACTTCAATATCAAACAGTATTCCACAACAATATCGGTCGTGATGTAGATGAGACATTACGTGTTCTTCAAGCATTACAAACTGGTGGACTTTGCCCAGCGAACTGGAAGCCTGGTCAAAAAACACTTTAATTGATAACTGAAGAAACAGGAGGGTCTAACTGATGTTAGACCTTTTTGTTTCGACACATACAATGGATGGAGGCGCTTCATAATGAAATTACGTCAACCAATGCCAGAACTAACTGGTGCAAAAGAATGGTTAAATGGAGAAGTAACAAAAGAAGATCTAATTGGTGACAAACCAACATTGATTCATTTCTGGTCAGTCAGCTGTCATCTTTGTAAAGAGGCAATGCCTCAAGTCAATCAATTCCGTGATGAATACAAGGATCAACTAAACGTGATAGCCGTTCATATGCCGCGTTCAGAGGATGACCTAGATCTGGATAAGATCAAGGAAGTTGCGAAAGAGCATGAAATCACCCAGCCAATTTTTGTGGATAGCGATCATAAACTAACAGAAGCCTTTGAAAATGAATATGTACCAGCATATTATGTGTTTGATAAAACAGGTGCTCTACGCCACTTCCAAGCTGGCGGAAGCGGAATGAAAATGCTTGAGAAACGTGTCAATCGAGTGCTTTCTGAGTCTGAAAAGGCTGCAGAATAGGCTTTCCCCCATAATTGGGGGTTTTTTCATGGACAAAAATAGGCGACCTATTGCACGGAATGGACTTGTCCTTCTTAAGAAAAGAGAAATTGAGGGAGTTTATTAAAAAATATTCCTGAAACAAAAAGGTATAACGACCTATTTACATTTTTGTTTTGAAATGAAAATGTAAAGATTTTAACTTTTTACTATTCAGAACGTTTTTGCACAAAAGAAATTTCAGTTTGGTAAATAACGATGTAAATCAAGTAGTATAAGTGTTTATTCAAATTTTTTACAATATTTTAAGGTTTGTCAAAAGCCTTTAGTGGCAATGAAATGGATGCCGATTGTTCCTCTTTGGCAAAATTTTAGTTGAAAATACCTATCTGATAACAAACTGTAAAATGATAAAAAAATAGTTGATAAAATTAGTTTTCTAATCTAATATTTACTATAGAATATTTTTTATATGATGAGGGGGAAATCCATTGTTTAATGAGAGGGAAGCGTTACGATTACGATTGGAACAATTAAACGAAGCAGAAGTAAAGGTCATCCGTGAATATCAAATTGAGCGAGATGCGATTTATGCAAAATTAAGAGAATTAGACCGTCAAGGAACAGGTCTAGTGTCAGATACAAAAAAAGAAGTGCGTGCAGAAAGAAAAACGGATTCACTGCCTGTATTAGCTGAACTGGCTGCACAAGAAATGAGAAGCTACCAGCCGCCTGCACAATCACAATCAAATTCTGCATCAACTTTAGGAACAGGACAGCTAAACGGTGCACCTGTAGGTATTCCTGAAGGATCTACAAGACGCAGAAGAGGCACAGCTCGCCCTGGTTCAAAGGCAGCTAAGCTTCGTGAAGCTGCGATTAAAACGTTAAAGCGTCATAATGCAGCGATTAAAAGCTCTGAACTTCAAAAAGAAATTGAAAAAGAGAGCGGTCTTGAAATTCCAAATATGACAACGTTTATGCAAAGCTTAATTAAAATGTATCCTGAAGTGAAAAAGCCATATCGCGGACAGTATATTTTAGAAGGCGATATTCAAACAGAAGACGAATAAATAAAAAAGAAACTGCTGACGTCATGCCAGCAGTTTTTTTTATTGCGATAATTACTTTTTTTGATCAACTGTATAGACAATTTTTCGTTCCTTTGACAGGCGATCACGCTGTTTTTTGAAGCCATCAATCTTCACTGTCATGACATCTCCATTTTGGTGCACCGCATCGACTTGTGCTTGTAGCGTTTGAACTTGTTCGTTCAGCTTTTTCAAGATGGGTTCGATTTCTTCCGTTGTTTCCAGGATGCTGTCTCGTGAGAATGGCTGTGAATTTGTTTGGGCTGACTGGTCAATATCAGCAAAATGAGATGCGATCCATTCCTCGCTTTCGGCTAACTGCTTTTGATAGCTTATGAGCGTTTCATAAAAAATCGCTTCCTTTGCTTTTTCGATTTGCAGTAATTTCTCTTGTGTTTCATAAAACCGCTCTTGTAGGTGTCTAACGCCTTCCTGTAATAGATTGAGCTCTGCGTTTTTATGACTTAATGTTTGCTGCAGTTTCTCAATCACAGCGGATAAAGTATTTCCTTTTTTCTCCTCTTTTGCAAGCCGTTTATCTTGATCCTGCATCCGTTCATTTAATTGTTGAGAGATTTCTTTATATTTGATGACTTTTAAATGCAGCCGGTGTTTGTCTTCCGTTTCTTTCCTTCTATGAAAGGTTTCTTTTTGGAGCATTTCATGAAGAAGGACTATTTTATGTAATAATTCAGATTTGCTGTAGGAAAGATCCTGTATTTTTGAGGCTGCATGATCTTGATCAATGGTCAATTCATCCAATTGTTGCTTTAATTGCGTGTAATCCTTTTTCATCTCGTGATATTCTTGAGTTAACTTCTTGTTTTTAGAATACGTATATGAGGACTGTAACTCAGAGATCATTTGTTGATATTTGGCTGTTTCTGCTTTTAAGTATAAATTCTCTTGAGATAGATCATGGAATAGGGGAGAAGCATGGCGCCTGTTCATCGATAGACCCTCCTTATTCATGTTACCAATAAAGTATGCGAGATGAGAGTGATTAGAACAACCATATCAAAGGAGGGTGAGCGGATGGACGTAGTCAATGTCATTTTAGCTGGAGGAGCATCGAGACGTTTTGGAGAGCCAAAGGCAAGTTATATGTATCAAGGAAAACCACTATATGAGCATGTGAAAAAGCAGCTTTTGAAAGGACAGATGGTGATCATCAGCCATTCAACACTTCTGACCTTTTTTAAAGAAAGAGGTGAACGAGATGTATGGTTGGATGATGAACAGGTGCGCGGATGCGGGCCGCTTGCCGGCATCTATACGGCGATGCAAAAGAAAGAATCAGCATGGTATTTAGTGACGGCATGTGACATGCCTTTCATCCGGAGAGAGACCGCCGAAGCATTATCGTCCTATTGCAGCGAGCACGTAGATGCAATTATCCCACTTGTTCAGGGAAGGTTACAGCCTTTATTTGCACTTTATCACCGCCGCTGTCTGCCGTCCATTGATGCGTGTTTAAAAGAGAATCAATTAGCCATGAAAGAGTTACTTCAAAGGCTTAAGGTGCGTATCGTTCCAGAGGAGGAACTGAACGTAACACCAAACGAATTTCGAAATATCAATAAAAGAAGCGATTTACCTGAAAACGGTATGATATGATACATAAAAATGGTGAGGAGAGAGCAGCATTGAATGACCGATATTCAAGACAAATTTTGTTCCCTCCGGTTGGGGAAAAGGGTCAGCGTGCGCTTGCTGACAGTCATGTGTTAATTGTTGGAGCGGGTGCACTTGGAACGGCCTCTGCGGAAGGGCTTGTCCGGTCTGGGATCGGCACGTTGACGATTGTCGATCGTGATTATGTAGAATTTTCAAATTTACAGCGGCAGCAGCTGTACACAGAACATGATGCAAAGGCACATGTGCCAAAAGCAGCTGCGGCAAAAAAACGTCTCCAAGAGATCAATCATGAAGTGACCATACACGCCCTGATTGAAGATGCAGGGGTTGAGCTGTTAAGACCGTTATTTCACAGTGCAAATATTGTCATTGATGCGACGGATAATTTTGAGACGAGAATGGTTATGAATGATTTATCGCAGGAAACGAAGACGCCGTGGATATATGGTGCTTGTGTGAGCAGTCAGGGGATGTATATGACCATTTTGCCGGATAAAACGCCGTGTTTATCGTGTGTCTTTACAGAACTGCCTGTTGGCGGCTTGACGTGTGATACAGCGGGGATTATTTCTCCAGCAGTTCAGATGGTTTCTGCTTATCAGCAAACAGAGGCGTTAAAATATTTAACAGGACATGAAGATCAAATCGAACGGAAATTTGTCACATTTGATCTTTGGCAGGCGACAACGTTTAAAATGGATTTGTCTCTTACTAAGCAGAAGGACTGTCCATCTTGCGGCAAAGATAGAACCTATCCTTATTTACACGAGCAGCGTAAAAAAACGACGATTCTTTGCGGGCGGGATACAGTTCAAGTCGTATCTAAGGATTTAGCTAATCTATCATTTCAGCATGTGAAAGAGCGGCTGTCATCTATTTGTGAGGTGGAAGTGAATGACTTCTTAATCCATGTCCGCTATGAGCCTTATCGTATTGTCTTTTTCAAAGGTGGACGTGCATTAATCCATGGAACAAATGATGAAAAAGCAGCCAATTCATTACTAGCAAAACTGCTAGGGATATAGGAGTGAAGTGTGATGGAAAGACGTCAGCCAATTCCAGTACAAGAAGCCATTCAGAAAGTCCATCAATATGAAAAGCATGGAGAACAAGAATGGGTGCCCTTAAGAATTAGCCTTGAAAGGTTCATTGCAGAAGACATTTTGGCAGATCATGATGTGCCTGCATTTGATCGGTCCCCGTATGATGGTTTTGCACTTCGGGCAGAAGATACAATAGAAGCGTCAAGCGAGCATCCGATTGAATTTGAGGTCATTGATCACATTGGGGCAGGAGTGGTCTCAGCAAAAAACATCGGTCCCTTTCAAGCCATCCGTATCATGACAGGAGCAAAAATCCCGGATGGAGCAAATGTCGTCATCATGCTTGAGCTGACTAAGTCCTATGAAAAAGAGGGCAAATTATATATGTCACTTAAAAGACCGCTGAAAAAAGGGGACAATATTTCTCGTCAAGGAGAAGAGGTACTTGAAGGGAATGTGATGCTTAAAAAAGGAACCAAAGTAACTCCGGGCGTTACGGCCCTATTGGCGACATTTGGATATGCGGTAGTCCCAGTTGTCAAAAAGCCAGTGATCGGCATCATCTCAACAGGTACAGAGCTTCTTCAAGTGAGTGATGCGATGGTGGATGGGAAGATTAGAAACAGTAACCTTAGTATGGTTTATGCCCAGATCCTTAAGGCTGGGGGAGAGCCGCTTGATTTAGGCGGTGTGTCCGATGATTTTGACAAAAGCTTTCATGCAGTCAAAGCAGCTTTAAGCAAGGTAGACTACTTAATCACAACAGGCGGAGTTTCAGTAGGTGATTTTGACTTTCTCCCCGCGATTTATGAGAAGCTTGGAGCTCAGGTGCTATTTAATAAAGTGGCTATGAGACCTGGAAGTGTGACAACGGTTGCTGCAATGCCAAATGGTCAACTGCTCTTTGGCCTGTCAGGAAATCCTGCTGCCTGTTTTGTTGGCTTTGAATTATTTGTGAAACCGATGATCTATAAATGGTCTTTGAAGAAACAGCCGTTCCCCGATTTTGCTGAGGCGAAGCTGACACACGATTTTCCAAAAGCCAATCCGTTCACTCGATTTGTCAGAGCAGCACTTCAATTCACGGGCAGTCAGCTCAGTGTAACCCCAACAGGTCTCGATAAATCAAGTGCCGTAACCTCAATTGCAGAGGCTAACTGTTTCATCGTGCTGCCAGGTGGAACAAGAGGTTTTAAGGCCGGTGATCAGGTGCATGTTCTGCTGTTTCAGCACGAAGGCGAGGGTTCCCCATGCTGGATGACACATTAAGTATATTACAGGTGGTCGGCTATCAAAACAGCGGCAAGACGTCGTTGATTGAAAAGCTCTGTCAGCTGGCTGTACTTGATGGGCTGAAGCTAGGTTGCTTTAAACACCATGGACATGGCGGTAAACCAGATCGTCTTTTGAAAGAAAAAGACACTGATCGATATGTCGGGGCAGGTGCATTTGCCGCTGGCGTAGAAGGAGAGGGTGAATTTCACTTTTCAATGCAGCACATTACGTTAGAGCAATTGCTCAATATGTGTGAGCATCTTCCATTAGACGCGGTCTTGATAGAAGGGTATAAACAGGCACCATACCGCAAAATCGTTTGTGCGAAGAATGAAGAGGAGCTCATTGAACTTTCAACACTTTCCAATATACAAGCAGCTATTTATTTTTCTCAAGAGTTTCAGTTAGCCGAAAATTATTCTTTTCCAGTGTTTTCAGCCTTTGAAAAGGATGCGAACTCATTTTGTTATAACTTATTGAAGGGAGGCGGCTCTATTTGAGTGAACTTTTTAAAATAACAAAAATGCCGATTGATGTGAATGAATTGATTCAGCATGTGACAAAGCGGAAGGCAGGGGCCATTACGACGTTTATCGGGACGGTCAGAGAGTGGACAAACGGTAAGAAAACGCTGCGCTTAACTTATGAAGCTTACATACCAATGGCAGAAAGCATGCTAAGTCAAATTGGACAAGAAATCAAAAAACGGTGGCCTGATACTGAAGCTGCCATTATGCATAGGATCGGGACACTTGATATAACGGATATTGCAGTTGCGATAGCCGTTTCATCTCCTCATAGGAAAGCTGCATACGAAGCGAACGAATATGCCATTGAGCGAATTAAGGAAATTGTGCCGATTTGGAAAAAAGAATATTGGGAAGACGGGGAAGCCTGGATAGGTGATCAGCTTGAAACAGTTTCATATCCAGAGGGGAAACCTAGTGATCTTCAACTTGCAAAGAAAGAAGGTGATCAGGTTGATTAGTGTATTATTGTTCGCCGGCCTTGCTGAGAAGGCCGGTAAACAACAAATCATCATTCAAAAAGATCGAACAACGGTTGATGAGATTAAATTAGAATTACAGGAGGTATATGGTGTTGATGCTGCACATAATGTGATGGTTGCAGTCAACGAACGATATACGAGGGGAAACGCTGAAGTGTGTAGCGGGGACACTGTTGCATTCATTCCTCCTGTAAGCGGTGGATAATAGATATTAGAGGATTTGGTTATGGCCAGCGGCTGTAACCAATTTTTTATGTGTGAAAAGATTGTAGAGGAATTTGGGTGTGATCTTCGTAAATAAAACATCCCCTTCGTGCTTTAGAAATGTGAGGATCGAGCTGCTGTATTAGATCATACAATTCGCTAATTCGTCTCACATTGAAATCTGTCTGGGCTTGAAGTTGTTCTTTTAATTCTTTTGTGCTCACAATGCTTCCCTTTTTCTCTTTAATAATATCTACACATCTAGCAGCGTAGTATATTTTGTCATTTGAGGGTCTGCTTTCTTTCATATCAAGTAATTTGAGCTCATGATAAATCAGTTCTCTTTCCTTTCGAAAGTATTGCCATGCTTCTTGTTCCTTTTCATAAAGTAAAATCAATTGCGTTTTCAATTTTTCTCTTAACATTCACTTGACTCCATTTCCACTATCATTTAACCTACCTCTATTTTACATTATATGAAAAAATAACTTTTGATCAAGTAAAATCATTATATTTTTAATTTTTTAATATGAAAGTATTGTTACTAAAGGCTCATTTGTTCTATAAAAGAAACCAATCGTAGTCCTATAAAGCCGGGATTTGTTGAAATTACTAGGATTATTTTAACAAAAAATTGTTGTGTCTCTCAAAGACCATCCGAATTCAAAGGAAAAGGATATTTATTCCGAAAGACATGTGTTTTTTTGATAAAATGTTTTTAGGTCAGAAAAACCTTTATTTATTGATATGAATATGGTCTAGTCATGGTGTCATTTGGAGGATTTCATCCATGATAATAGAATAATAGATAATTTTTCCCTCAATGAAAATAAGAAAATCAAATCATCCATCACTTATTGGCAATCTTTTGATAAAATAGAAAGAATAAGAGAGAGCATGTGCGTTTGCATACTTGCATGACATAGAGAGGATGACATTTGATGAAAGAAAATATGCAAAAGCCTACGATCATTGGAGTGAGCACAAGGCCTTCGGAGCACCTGAAAAGAGTATGGGAAAATCCGGTGGTTTGGTGGCCTTTATCCTGCGTACTTCTTTTAACAGTGATTGTGACTTATTTGTCAGAGCTGGTGAATGAAGGAATGTGGGCAGATTTAAGCTTGCCGGTATCGGTCGTTTATGTGGTGACGCTAATTGGTCTACTTCTCGGGCTTGTGGTTAATGCTGCAATCTATAAGTTCATCGTTTTTTTAGCAAAGGGTGATGCATCGTTTCAGCAGCTGTTTTCAGCGGTCCTGTTTATTACACCAGTTACGATCGTTGGTACGATTATTTCTCATCTGTCCATCATTCTGTTCCATGTACCAAAAAACATCACAATCACCTCATTAAATGCACTCATTCAAACGTCTGGTCCATGGCATGCTGTGCTTGCCAATATTGATCTATTTGTGATCTGGAACCTTGTTTTAACAGGCTTTTTATTGATGAAAGTTGGCCATATATCGCCAAGAATAGCTTGGACCATTATAGGAGTCTTTTATCTCTTATCTATCATTTTTCAATATGTAGGAACTGCAATCACCATATCAGTAAGCTGGGGGTAGAATGTCTTTATGAGAAAGAAAATCATCATCGGATCCATTTTTATTATTGTTATCGGTCTATTTATTGGCTTTAACATTGCGAAAAATCAAGCAAAGCCTGCTTCAACAGCAGCGATCAAAACAGTAAAACCCTCGCAAAAAGAAATCACCACTAAGGTGATGACGCCAGGGACACTTTCATTCTTTGAAGAACAGTTTATTTATGCAGAAGAGGAAAAGGGACACTTGAAGGGAATTTCTGTAAAAGAAGGAGAAAAGGTAAAGCCTGGAACGCCGCTTCTTACATATGAAAATAGAGAGCTGGAGCTTGAAGAAGAGCAGCAAGCTCTTGCGGCTGAATCCAGTACTTTAAAACGCGAACAATTACAAAATAGATTGAGCGAATTAGACAAAAAACAAGAAGGCGAATCCGCCACCAATTCTAGAAACGAGCGAGACCAGCTTGAATTAGAGCTGAAAGCGGCTGAATTAGAACAAAAACAAGCAGAGATCAGCCAAGAAAAAGTAAAAGCACAAATAGAAGATTTAATCGTACATAGTAAAATTGATGGTACAGTGATTTCCATTGAGCAAGAAGAAGGGGCAGGAAAGCCGGAAGAGAGGCAGCCGATCATTCATATTGGCAATGAGAAAAAAATGGTTGTGCGAGGATTGATTTCTGAGTATGACGCCATAAAAGTGAAAAAGAAACAAAAAGTAAAGATAACGTCTGATGTCATTCGCGGAGAGAGCTGGCAAGGAGTCGTGAAAAAAGTGGGGGGTGTACCTGCTCAGGCAGCATCCGAAACAACTGCAGGTGATCAAACGGTGCAATATCCAGTTGAAATCGAAATAAAGGGAAAAAAACCTGAAGCAAAACCTGGTTTTAAAATGATCATGGAAATTGAAACAGATAAGCGTCAAGCCCTAACGATTCCTGAATCAGCTGTAAAAAAAGAGGATGATGGACAATACGTTTATGTTGTCAAAAAGAATGTACTTAAAAAAGTAAAAGTGGTGCTAGGGGAAACGTCAGGTCATGATCTTGAGGTGACAAAAGGTGTCGTGGCAGAGGATCAAATCATTTCTCATCCATCAGATGACATGTATGACGGAATGGAAGTGAATGCTGAATGATTCAGCTTTCAAACGTGACAAAAAGCTATGAGGTTGCCGAGGAATCATTTGATGTATTAAGTGAGATCGATCTTGTCATTGAAAAAGGCGAGTATATGTCCATTATGGGCCCCTCCGGCTCTGGAAAATCGACGTTAATGAATATCATCGGCTGTTTAGACCGGCCAACTACAGGACAATATCATTTTCAAGGAAGAGAGCTGTCAGCAGCAAAGGATCAAGACCTCGCAGTGATTCGAAATCAATTCATTGGATTTGTCTTTCAGCAATTTCACCTGCTGCCGAGGTTAAATGCAAGGCGTAATGTTGAGCTTCCGATGATTTACGCTGGTATCAGTCAAAAAGAAAGAAAAGAACGTGCAGAGATGGCACTTGAAAAGGTTGGTTTGTCAGACCGAATGAAACACATGCCAAGCGAGTTGTCGGGAGGGCAAAAGCAAAGGGTGGCAATTGCCCGTGCAATTGTCAATAAGCCGCAGCTTATCTTAGCAGATGAACCGACAGGCGCTCTTGACTCAAAAACAAGCTTCTCAATCATGGAACAGTTTACGAAGCTGAATGAGGAAGGAACAACGATTGTGCTTGTTACCCATGAAGAAGAAATAGCTGCGTATACAAATCGGACGGTCGTTGTAAGAGATGGACGACTCGTTGAAGATAGATTGACACAAGGGGACGCTATGAATGAAACTCTTTGAAAATATCAAAATAGCGATGAATTCTGTTTTAGCTCATAAATTACGTTCTATTTTAACGATGCTTGGGATTATTATTGGTGTTGGATCAGTCATTGCGGTCGTGGCTATCGGTCAAGGCGGCGAGCAAATGCTAAAAGGGTCGATTTCAGGTCCAAACAATACCGTTGATATGATGTATACGCCCTCTGACGAAGAGTTAAATGCAAATCCCAACGCTTTATTCGACGCCGCATTTACTGAGGAAGACATCAAAAGCATTAAGACAATCAATGGGGTGAATCAGGTTGCATCTTCGACTGCGCAAGGAATGCAGCTGAGATTTCAAGATACGACAGTGGATGCGACAGTTAACGGTATAAATGAAGGGTATACGAATGTACATTCATTACAAATAGCCGAAGGACAGAATTTAAGAGATATTGACTTTAGAAGCGGCAGAAGAGCCGCCCTTATCTCTGAAGGCTTACAAAAAGAATTATTTAATGGACAGAAGGCATTGGGCGAAATGATTTGGATGAACGGACAGCCGGTTGAAGTCATCGGTGTTTTAGCCAAACAAAAAGGGATGCTTTCATTCGATATGAATGAAATATATGTCCCATTCGCCATGCTCACCTCCACATTTGGGATCAGTGAATACGATAAGTTGTCAATTCAAGTCGCACATGCTGATCAAATGAAGGAAGTAGGAAAGAATGCGGCTGCATTATTAAATGAGAATCATCATACAGAAGATGCTTATGAAATGATCAACATGGAAGAAATCGCAGAAGGCATCGGTCAAATCACGTCTGTCATGACAACAATCATTGGCTCAATAGCTGGAATTTCCTTACTTGTCGGAGGTATCGGCGTGATGAATATTATGCTTGTTTCTGTGACAGAGAGGACAAGGGAAATCGGTATCCGAAAAGCGATTGGAGCAACGAGGGCTCAAATACTCGTTCAATTTTTAATTGAGTCTGTCGTCTTAACCTTGATCGGCGGGTTGATGGGGATTGCACTAGGTATAGGCGGTGCCTCGTTAGTATCACTCATTGCCGGCTGGCCGTCCTTAGTATCTTGGCAAATCATCTGTGTAGGTGTTCTGTTTAGTATGCTAATTGGGATTGTTTTTGGGTTAATTCCTGCGAATAAAGCAGCAAGACTAGATCCTATTGATTCTCTTAGATATGAATAATTTCGAGAAGAACCAAAAGCATACAAACAGTGTGAATTCCGCTGTAATCAAGGATTAAAAGCTTTTATGCACATTGCATAAAAGCTTTTTTTAGTTCTATTGAATGAAATGAAAAATGATAGAAATGCTAAGATCATGACTTTCATCTTAATGTCACATATTTTTCAGTTTACAAATGGTACATATAAAGGTAAGATGACCATGGTGAAAGATTTTGATAGTTATTGAATGTATTTGATTGTTTTATATTGATAATGTTGAAAAAAGCGATTACAATAAAGGTGCGCGCAAAATGAATACGTTTTCAAAAGGGGGTGTTTCCATGTTAACACCGGAAAGACATCAACTCATTATTGACTGTTTAGAAGAAAATGATGTCATCAAAATACAGGACTTAACGATTATGACGGATGCGTCTGAATCAACTATTAGAAGGGATTTATCAGCCCTTGAAGAAAAAGGATTTCTAAAAAGGGTCCATGGGGGAGCAGCCAAGATATCAAGTATCCGTCTTGAACCAGATGTATTTGAGAAATCTGCCAAAAACCTTCAAGAAAAGTCATTGATTGCGGAGGCAGCTGCTTCACTTTTAAAACAGGGAGATTGTATTTATTTAGACGCTGGTACGACCACACAGCAAATGATTGAATATATCGATCCAGATCAAGATATTGTTGTGGTGACAAACGGTGTTATGCACATTGAAGCACTCATGAGAAAAGGTATTTCTTTCTACCTGATAGGCGGATCAGTGAAACATCGAACAGGAGCCATGGTCGGTGCCGCAGCTTTGACGGCGATGGAAAATTACCGTTTTGACAAAAGCTTTGTTGGGACGAATGGCATTCATCCCGAGGCAGGGTTTACAACACCTGATCCAGAGGAAGCGCTCATGAAAAAAAGGGCCATGAAGCAGGCAAAAAAAACCTATATCTTAACAGATGCCTCCAAGTTTGGCGAAATATCGTTTTCAACCTTTGCTAGTTTACAGGAAGCCACCATTATCACAAACGACGCAAAAGAAGATTCATTCGATAATTACCATGAAAAAACGGTTATAAAGGTAGTGAAAACATGATTTATACAGTTACTTTAAACCCATCAGTTGATTACATCGTACACGTGGAGGATTTCGCAGTCGGCGGTTTGAATCGTTCAACCTATGACAAAAAATATCCGGGCGGAAAAGGGATCAATGTCTCAAGGCTTTTAAAACGTCACGGTGTGGAATCAAAAGCGCTTGGATTTATAGGCGGATTTACAGGCAAATATATTCAAGACTTTTTACAAAACGAACAATTACAAACAGCCTTTCACGAGGTGTCAGAAGATACACGAATTAATGTGAAACTAAAAACAGGTGAAGAAACCGAAATCAACGGACTCGGCCCATCCATTACTGAAGCACAATTTGAGTCGTTTCTGTCTCAATTTACTTCATTGATTGAAGGAGATGTCGTTGTGTTAGCTGGCAGTATTCCTTCTTCATTGCCTCATAACACGTATGAACGTATTGCTGAGGTATGTGAAAAGCAAGGCGTTAGAGTTGTCCTTGATATTTCTGGAGAAGCCCTAAAAAAAGCAGCAGGCTTGAAACCGTTCTTAATGAAGCCAAACCATCATGAACTAGGTGAAATGTTTGAGACGAGCATCTCTAGTGCAGAAGAAGCTATTCCTTATGGAAAGAAGCTATTAGAACAAGGTGCTGAACATGTTATTGTATCCATGGCTGGTAATGGCGCTCTCTTATTCAGTAAGGAAGGGATTTATCAGTCCAATGTTCCAAAGGGTACGCTTGTTAATTCGGTTGGTGCAGGGGATTCAGTCGTTGCAGGATTTTTAGCCGGCGTTTCGAAAGGCCTTTCGATTGAAGAATCATTTAAGCTTGGCGTCACATCAGGCAGTGCTACAGCATTTTCTGAGGAGCTTGGGACAAAAGAGCTTGTTGACACACTATTACCACAAGTAAAAGTCACACGCATTTAAAGGAGGAGTCACACCATGAAAATAACAGAACTACTCACAAAGCAGACCATTAAGCTTCAATTAGACAGCCAGCAGAAAGAAGCAGTCATTGAAGAACTAGTCACTGTTTTAGATACAGCTGGCAAGTTAAATGATAAAGAGGGCTACAAAGAAGCGGTGATCAACCGTGAAAAACAAAGTTCTACTGGTATTGGCGAAGGAATTGCGATTCCTCACGCTAAAACAGCAAGTGTCAAAGAGCCTGCTATTGCATTTGGCCGCTCGACAGCTGGTGTAGATTATGAATCACTGGATGCGCAGCCTAGTCATCTTGTCTTTATGATTGCAGCAACTGAAGGCGCAAACAACACGCATTTAGAAGCCCTTTCTCGTTTATCAACACTTCTGATGCGTGAAGAAATCAGAAAGCAGCTTCTTGAAGCGGCTACTGAAGATGAAATCATCGATATCATCAATACGCATGACAAGGACGATGAAGAAGAAGAGGAAGTTCAAGAGGAACCAGCTCCAGCAGGTAAGCCAGCTAAGATTTTAGCAGTAACAGCTTGCCCAACGGGTATTGCACATACATTTATGGCGGCAGATGCTTTGAAAGAAAAAGCGAAAGAAATGGGCGTTGACATTAAAGTCGAAACAAACGGCTCTGGTGGTATTAAACACGCTCTCACCGCAAAAGAAATTGAAGAAGCACCAGCCATCATTGTGGCAGCGGACAAGCAAGTTGAAATGGAACGCTTTAAAGGCAAACATGTTATTGAAGTGCCTGTGACAGCAGGAATCCGTCGTCCGCAGGAATTGATTGAAAAAGCAGTCAATCAAGATGCACCGATCTATAAAGGCTCTGGCGGCAGTTCTTCAAAAGACGAACATGAGTCATCTGGCAAAGGTAGAAGTGGTTTCTACAAGCACTTAATGAGCGGTGTAAGCAACATGCTTCCATTTGTTGTCGGAGGCGGTATCCTTGTTGCAATTTCATTCTTCTGGGGAATTAACTCAGCAGATCCTAAAGACCCTTCATTTAATTCATTTGCAGCTGTATTAAAAGGAATTGGCGGAGATAATGCGCTTGCCTTAATCGTCGCTGTATTAGCCGGATTTATTGCGATGAGTATTGCAGATCGTCCAGGTTTTGCGCCAGGTATGGTCGGTGGATTTATGGCGTCAGCAGCAGGTGCAGGATTCCTAGGTGGACTCATTGCCGGTTTCCTTGCTGGTTATGTCGTTGTGTTACTTAAAAAAGTATTCACATTTGTACCGCAGTCACTCGACGGGATTAAGCCAGTTCTGCTGTATCCATTGTTCGGTATTTTCTTCACAGGTATCATCATGCATTACATTGTGAACACACCAGTAAAAATGGTGATGGACGGATTAACTCATTGGCTTGAAACTTTAGGTACTGGAAACCTTGTCTTAATGGGCATTATTTTGGCAGGTATGATGGCGATTGATATGGGTGGTCCAATTAACAAAGCGGCTTACACATTTGGTCTTGCGATGATTGCTGCTGGAAACTATGCACCGCACGCTGCCATTATGGCAGGCGGAATGGTACCACCACTAGGTATTGCACTTGCGACAACAATCTTTAGAAATAAGTTCTCAAAACGTGACCGAGAAGCAGGGATTACATGCTACTTCATGGGAGCTGCCTTCATTACTGAAGGGGCAATCCCGTTTGCAGCGGCTGACCCTCTACGCGTGATTCCTTCAGCTGTCATTGGAGCAGCTGTGGCTGGCGGATTAACGGAATTCTTTAGAGTCACGCTTCCTGCACCGCACGGCGGACTATTCGTTTTCTGGGTAACAAATCATCCAATTCTTTATATCATCAGCATCTTAATCGGTGCCGTTGTAACAGCGATTTTACTTGGTATTTTGAAAAAACCAGTGAAACTAGAAGCGTAATTCAGAGGAGAAGCATCGTGAAAAGCGGTGTTTCTTTTTGTTTAATTACGAACAAATTAGGAAAAAATATCTAATTGAATGGTTGTCTTGTGAATTTTTAAATGACATGTGATAAAGTAAAGTTATTCAATTCACGTTTCAAGTCTTTTAGCAGAAAGTCTTAGGAGGAAGCAGTATTTTGAACGAAGAAAACAAACAAAACGAAAATGATATTCAATCTGATGCAAAGCAAGCCAAAACAGAGAAGAAAAGTTCACTGTTTGAATGGATCAAAGCCATTTTAATTGCACTTGCGCTCGTCTTGCTCATCCGTACGTTTATATTTGAGCCGTATGTGGTGGAAGGAGAGTCGATGGAACCGACCCTTCATGATGGGGAAAAGCTGTTCGTCAACAAAACCATTAACTACCTAGGTGGTGTCAAACGAGGTGACATCGTGATTATTAATGGAAAAGACGGCCAGAAAATTCATTATGTAAAACGATTGATCGGTCTTCCGGGAGACACGATTGAAATGAAGGATGATACGCTTTACATTAATGGTAAAAAAGTAGATGAGCCTTATTTAAAAGAGAACAAGGCACATGCGAAAGAGTATGAAGTGCATTTGACAGGGGATTTTGGTCCAGTGAAAGTACCGAAAAACGATTACTTTGTGATGGGGGACAACAGGCTCAACTCCATGGACAGCAGAAATGGACTTGGACTCATTGAAAAGGATCGGGTTGTCGGGACATCAGAATTTGTTTTCTTCCCATTTGGCGACATTCGGCAAACAAAATAAAAGCACCCTTCTCAGATGCATGAGAAAAGTGCTTAAATGGGCGGCCCTTAAAAATAGGGTCGTTTTTAATTTGGCGTGAGCACTGTAACAATGAGCACAATGGCCAGCACAGAAGCGAAGACAGAGCCAGTTATAGCTAAAACGGACCGAAACAATCCGATCTTATGATTTTCTTTCCCTCGCTTTTGTAAAAAGCGTTTCGAAAAGATGTGTACCAGTGTGTAAATAAGCACAAGCCCAATATAAAGGCCGAAATCCCTCGCATTAAATCCTGTTGCAGATAAATAAATACCCATAAAGAAAATCAATAAACAGTATTCCATCAGTGTAAGTAATCTCAAATCGCACGAACTCCTTCAATAAATCATTCCCACTTATTATACCATATTGGACAATTTGCCTTCGTTCTTAGTGAGAGACGTTTCTATCAAACGTTATTCATGTTATACTTCATAATGATGAATGAGTGATGGAGGATTAATAAATGATTGCAGTAAATAATGTTAGTTTACGTTTTGCTGATCGTAAACTATTTGAAGAAGTAAACATTAAATTCACTCCTGGCAACTGCTACGGTTTAATTGGTGCCAATGGAGCTGGGAAATCAACGTTTCTAAAGATTCTTTCAGGTGAAATTGAGGCTCAGACGGGCGATGTTCATATGAGCCCTGGTGAGCGTTTAGCGATCTTAAAACAGAACCACTTTGAATACGAAGAATTTGAAGTATTAAAAGTCGTCATGATGGGTCATAAACGTTTATATGATGTGATGCAGGAGAAAGATGCGATCTATATGAAACCTGATTTCTCAGATGAAGACGGGATTCGTGCAGCAGAGCTTGAAGGTGAGTTCGCTGAGTTAAACGGCTGGGAAGCAGAAAGTGAAGCAGCGATCTTACTAAAAGGTCTTGGCATTCCAGAGAGCCTTCAATCGAAGAAAATGTCTGAGCTTGGTGGTTCTGAAAAGGTTAAAGTACTACTAGCCCAAGCTTTATTTGGTAAGCCTGACGTCCTTCTTCTGGATGAGCCAACAAACCACTTGGACTTACAAGCCATCCAGTGGCTGGAAGAGTTCCTTATTCATTTTGAAAATACCGTCATCGTCGTTTCGCATGACCGTCACTTCTTAAACAAAGTATGTACACATATTGCGGACCTAGACTTCGGAAAAATTCAAGTATATGTCGGAAACTATGATTTCTGGTATGAGTCCAGCCAGCTAGCGCTGAAACTCAGCCAAGATGCAAATAAGAAAAAAGAAGAGCAAATTAAGCAGCTTCAAGAGTTCGTTGCCCGGTTCAGTGCGAATGCTTCTAAATCGAAGCAAGCGACGTCAAGAAAGAAATTACTTGATAAAATCTCTTTAGACGATATTAAGCCATCTTCACGTAAATATCCGTATGTCCATTTTGCGCCAGAGCGCGAAATCGGGAATGATGTCCTTCAAGTAGAAGGTCTATCGAAAACAATTGACGGTGTGAAAGTACTTGATAACGTCAGCTTTATTATGAATCGCGAGGATAAAATTGCGTTCCTAAGCCGTAATGAGCTTGCTGTGTCTACTTTATTTAAAATTCTTGCTGGTGAGATGGAGCCAGACAGCGGGACATATAAATGGGGCGTCACAACATCTCAAGCCTTTTTCCCGAAAGACAATAGTGAATACTTTGAAGGAAACGATGTCGATCTAGTGGATTGGCTTCGCCAGTATTCTCCTAATGATCAAAGCGAAAGCTTCTTACGCGGATTCTTAGGACGTATGCTTTTCTCTGGGGAAGAAGTAAAGAAAAAAGCAAGCGTCTTATCAGGAGGAGAAAAGGTTCGTTGTATGTTATCAAAAATGATGCTGTCAGGAGCGAATGTACTGCTTCTAGATGAGCCGACGAACCACTTAGACCTAGAATCCATTACGGCGCTGAATAACGGTTTAATGAGCTTTAAAGGAGCGATGCTCTTCTCATCTCATGACCATCAGTTTGTTGAAACAGTGGCAAACCGTATCATCGAAGTGACGCCAAATGGCATCGTCGATAAACAAACAACATATGATGAGTTCTTATCAGATCAAGAGATTCAAAAGAGACTCGTTGAGCTTTATGCGTAAATAAGAAAAGACATCCACTTGTGGATGTCTTTTTATGGTTAAATCGCCCAGTTTCCATTACGGAAGATCGGTTCGCGTTTCCCGTCTTTAGTAATACCGTCAATATTCATTTCCTTTGAACCAATCATGAAATCGACGTGTGTAATACTGTTGTTTACACCAGCTGCATCCAATTCTTCACGATTCATCTCTTTTCCGCCTTCGATATTGAACGCATATCCGCTGCCGATGGCAAGGTGGTTCGATGCGTTTTCATCATAAAGGGTATTGTAATAGAGAATATTCGAGTTTGAGATTGGTGAATCATCTGGTACGAGAGCAACTTCACCTAGATAATGAGAGCCTTCATCTGTTTCAACGAGCGAAGTTAAAATGTCTTCGCCTTCCTTCGCTTTCACATCGACAATTCGGCCATTTTCAAATGTTAAAGTAAACTCATCAATGATATTTCCTGCATAGCTGAGCGGTTTTGTGCTTGAGACAGTCCCATTTACACCATCTTTTTTAGGTACGGTAAAAACTTCTTCTGTTGGCATGTTGGCCATGAAAGAGACGCCGCGCTCACTCACGCTGCCGGCACCTACCCAAATGTGCTGCTCAGGGAGCTCAATCGTTAAATCAGTACCAGGAGCATCATAATGAAGCTTGTGGTAGTGGCGCTCATTTAGGATTTTGACCTTTTCATTTAGCGACTCATCGTGCTTTTTCCAAGCTTCCACAGGATCTGCTTGATCAGCGCGAGCGACTTTAAAGATTTGTTCCCATAATAAAGCGACAGCTTCTTCATCTGTGTGGTCAGGGAAAATCTTTTTCGCCCAATCTTTTGATGCAGCGCCTACAACCGTCCAAGCCACTTTGTCTGATTGAACGTATTGGCGATATGTATGAAGGGCAGATCCAGCGGCTTTTTGCTGTGCAGCGATTTTTTTCGAATCAATGCCTCGCAGAAGGTCAGGGCTTTCTGACAAGATCGTGATAAAAGCGCCGCCGCGTTTTGCGATGGTTTCCATCATCTGTGCTTCCCATTCTGGGAATTGCTCAAACACATCCTGCGGTGCGTGCTCATATTTTAAACGAGCAAGAACACCGTCAGCCCAGCGGATATGTACGTTTTTCGCCCCGCGCTCATATGCATGTTTCGCGACAAGACGAACAAGGTCTGCAGATTCAGTAGATGCAGATACGACGACTTCTTGTTCTTTTTGAACATTCACACCGACTTCAACGATGGTCTTCGCATATTGATCTAGTTGTTTTTTAAATGAACTCATAAAAAAACCCTCCTTTAGTCATGTTCATCATATCAGATTTAAGACCGAAAAGGAAAATGGGGAGCACGCGAAAAGCCAAAATAAAAAAGCCGCTTTCATGCGGCTTTTTTAGCGGTTCAGTTGTTTCACAGGCTGTGCGTTAGAAGGGGGCATATGTGAAAATGACAGGCTCATTCCTCCTAAGATAATACCCGTTAAAATGACTGTGACAACAACCCGTTTACCTAAATCAAGCAACATGTTCTTCCTCCTTCACGTTTATCCATTCCTCACGATATGATCGAAATGATAAAAAAAGAAGTAGAACAAGAAGATTATTTTAATGTTTTTTGCAATTTATGAATGACTTCTAGTGAACGACCTGTTCCGATTGCGACAGATTCAAGTGGATTTGCTGCAATATGAACTGGAACGACAATTTCCTGTGAGAGCCATTCTTGAATCCCGTTTAACAAAGCGCCACCACCAGTTAAGATCACGCCGCGGTCTACGATGTCACCACTAAGCTCTGGAGGGCTGTCCTCTAATGTTGCACGAATCGCCTCTAAAATATGAAGAAGTGACTCTCGCATGGCTCCTTGAATTTCATGAGATTCAAGTGTGATTGTTTTTGGAAGACCTGTCACTAGATCACGTCCACGTACTTCTAATGACTCTGGCTCATGCTCAATGAGACCATAACCAATTTCCATTTTCACCTGCTCAGCTGTCCGTTCGCCGATTAATAGGTTATATTTCTTTCGCACAAACGTAATGATATCTTCATCCAGCTGATCTCCGCCAATTCGAATGGAATGACAAGAGACAACGCCGCCAAACGAAATGATAGCAACTTCCGTTGTTCCTCCGCCAATATCGACTACGACGTTTGCAACAGGCTCATCTACTGGAAGATCAGCGCCGATTGCGGCTGCAACAGGTTCTTCTATTAAATGCACGTGCTTTGCTCCGCAGTTTTTCACAGCATCACCGATGGCACGGCGCTCAACAGCTGTGGAACCAGAAGGTGTACATACGACGACCGTCGGTTTTCTGAAGGTAAACCCGATATTTTTTCCTGCTTTTTTCATGATTTGTTTGAGTAAATCTGTTGTCATATCATAATCAGCGATGACACCGTCTTTCATTGGACGGATCGCCACAATTTTCCCAGGTGTTTTCCCAATCATTTCTTTTGCTTCTGTTCCGACGGCAAGTACAGTTTTTGTTTCTGTATCGACTGCTACGACGGACGGTTCATTTAAAATAATCCCCTTATTTTTACTATAAACCAATATGTTAGCTGTTCCTAAATCAATTCCAATTTCGGCATTTTGAAACATGTTTTCACCCAATCTCTATTTTTGCTGTTTTAAACAATTTTACATTTAAAAGTTCAGAGGGTTGAGGTCATTTGTGGGGGTTTGTGATGACCTTGAAATGAACTTGTAAAATTCGAGTATCATTTTGACAATCACAATAAATTTTCCCTTTGTTTTTTCTTTTGTGAAAAAAATTTTTATAGAAGAGAAACCTTTTGAGAATCTCTTACGTCTACGATATATCAATTGGTGAAAAACAGATTGATCTTGAGCTAATGAAAGAAAGAGGGAACGAATTTGAAATCTATCGGAGTCGTAAGAAAAGTAGACGAACTAGGGCGTATTGTGATGCCAATCGAATTAAGAAGAGCACTTGATATTGCTATTAAAGACAGTATGGAATTTTTTATAGATGGGGATAAAATCGTCTTGAAAAAATATCAGCCAGAGGGCGTTTGCCTCATGACTGGTGAGATTACATCAGAGAACCATGATTATGGAAATGGTCAAATTACATTAAGCGCTGAAGGCGCAGAATTACTGTTAAAAGAACTTCAAGAAGCTCTTCAGCAGTAATGAAAAAAGCCTGTTCTCTTCCTTTGTGCTGAGAACAGGCTTTTTTTCTGAAAAAGTTCCTTAAAAATGCCCCATCTCCCTCAAAAAACAAGTGGAAAATGGTACAATTGACAAAGAATCTCAGGGCGGCAGGTGGAATCATTTGAACAAAACATATCAAGTGCGGATCGTGTTATCTGTTCTTGCATTTATTTTAATTTTAAGCTGGGATTTCTTTTATTATCTAGGTGGCTATCAAATTAATTGGCCGCTCGATCTAGCCTTTACAGTCCTGGTTCTAACAGGAATCTGGGTTGTCTCAGGCTATGTAGACCGCTTAAATCTACTTGTGTCAGACTTAAATACGAGAGAGAAAGAAGCACACGAACTGACAGAGCGGCTGAATCGAATCACAGATAACTTGCAAGAAATCGTCTTTGAAACAAACGAAAAAGGTGAAATTATTTTCTTAAATCAAGCATGGACACAAATGACGGGCTATGACATCGATGAATGTCTAGGCACCATGTACAATCAGTACTTTGATCAAGAGGAACGCGTGGTCCAGCATTTATTGTCTGTGATCAAGGAGCATAAGGATGCTGGGCGTGTAGAACTGCAGCTTCTCCATAAAGAGGGAAAGAAGGTGTGGGGAGATGTTCATTACAAGCTTTATTTTGATGAGCATCACCAGTTTACCGGAGGAATTGGAACGGTAGCTGATATTACGAAACAAAAGCAGGCAAAGCTTGAGCTTGAAAGATCCAATCAGCAATTGCAAATGCAGGCGCAAAAGCTGGCCGTCGCTGGACAAATAGCCGCTGGAATCGCCCATGAAGTCAGAAATCCACTGACATCAGTTAATGGTTTTTTGCAGCTGATGAAGACTCAATATCCTGAAAGAACCGATTATTTTGACATTATCTTTTCTGAAATTAAACGGATTGATTTTGTTTTAAGTGAGCTGCTTGTATTGGCTAAGCCTCAATCGGTCCATTTTCAAGAGGTCCAGCTTCATGAGCTTCTAGAACAAGTGATTACTTTATTAAAAACAAATGCCGTTCTTTCAAATATTGATCTCAAGCAGCCATTTAAAAGGCAGGATGCCGGCGCAATCCTAGCAGACGCTAACCAAATGAAGCAGCTGTTCATTAATTTAATCAAAAATGCGATTGAGGCAATGCCTGAAGGTGGCAGCATATACATATCTACAGAAAAAGTATTGAATGAATGGAAGATTACCATTCAAGATGAAGGAAAAGGGATGTCTGAAGAAGATATTCAAAAAATATATGATCCTTTCTTTTCCACGAAAAAAGAAGGGACAGGGCTTGGTCTGACCATCTGTGCGACAATTTTAAAAGATCATCACGGAAGAATGGACGTGTCAAGTGAGCTTGGGAAAGGCACAGCTTTTCATATTTATTTGCCTGTGTGTCAAAAAAGCAGACAGCAGCAAGTTGAGAGGACGTGAAGTCATGACGGTAAAAGCTTTATTTGTATATGGGACGCTATTGCAGCATGAAGAGCACCACGAAACGTACTTGAAGGAAAACAAACTATTAGCTAAATCCGCTTGGATGAGTGGAAGGATTTACGATACAGGTCAAGGATATCCAGCGTGTGTTCCTGCAGAAAAAGGCACTGTATTCGGGGAATTGTACGAGGTAACCGCTGACACGTTGAATAAGATAGACGTACTAGAGGAAGGGTATGACAAGCAGGAAATCAATATCATGACGGATCAAGGTCGGGTAGCAGCCGTGACATACACTTTGCCAGAGCAGAAGGCATCAGCGCTGAAAGAAATAAAGAGAGGGTGCTGGAAAGCTTATCAACTTTGGCAGCAGAAGCCATCAACCTTCTATTATTTTGCCTATGGTTCCTGCATGGATGATGCTAGGTTTAAGCTCGCAGAAGTCGATCATCACTTTAAACAAATCATCGGCGGTGGTGTACTAAATGGTTTTACTACGAGATTTACATTGGTGAGGCCAGATGGATCAAGAGCTGATATGGTAGAAGACGGCGGCGAAACAGAGGGTGTTTTATATGAAGTTCCTTTTGATGCCATTCGTTATTTGTATAAACGAGAAGGAGTATATGAAGGTACATATCGTCCAGCATTTGTCGATGTCAAAATAGGTGATCAAATTTACGAGGACTGTTTAACCTTTCTTGTGCTTCAAAAAAGCGAAGAAATCGCTCCGCCAGCTCATTATCGCAGTGAAATCGAAAAAGGAGCAGACCTTTACTTAAGTGAAGCGTTCCGCAAAAAAATTCGTTCACATATGGATTCATTAATCAAACCGTAGTAAAATGCATGGTAAGTGAGATAAAAGGAGTCTGAACATGAAAAAGGAATATGCAGTCATTGGTCTTGGACGCTTTGGTGGAAGTATTTGCAAGGCGCTGAGCGAAGAAGGACTTGAAGTCATGGCAATGGATATGAATGAAGATCGAGTAAACGAGTACGCGAAAATTGCCTCACATGCGGTGATTGGTGATTCGACGGACGAAAACGTTTTAAAAAATCTTGGTATTCGCAATTTTGATCATGTCATCGTTGCAATTGGCGAAAACATTCAGGCAAGTATTTTAACAACGATTATGCTGAAAGAGCTTGGCGTCAAAATGGTCACAGTGAAAGCGCAAAATGATTACCATGAAAAGGTGCTAAACAAAATTGGAGCGGATCGCGTCGTTCATCCAGAGCGAGATATGGGGAGACGGATTGCACATAAAATCATTTCAAATAACGTGCTTGATTACCTTGAGCTGTCAGATGAGTACAGCCTGATTGAGATTGTTGCAAACAACAGGCTTGCAGGGCATTCTCTTTTAGATCTTGATATTAGGGCAAGATACGGTATCAATATTGTTGCGATTAAGCGCGGAAAGGAAGTCATTGTTTCCCCGCTGGCTGATGAAATGATTCAAAAAGAAGATATCCTCATTGTCATTGGGGCAGTAGCCGATATAGGACGCTTTGAAAAACGAGAAATGCAGAACGATTATTAAACACTCCGATGACGGGGTGTTTTTTTATATGAATGTGTTCATGACAGGTGGACATTGAGATGGAAATAGACACTGAAAAGGGCTGCGTTGTTCTGTAAAACCGCGAAAATAAGCCTTGATATTTTTCATGCAATTATCACTATTCAGAAATAAAAATCAGTGTTTTGATATGGTTGATTTTCTCTAAATGTCATTGACTGGGGAAACAGATTCGTTTACGATAAGAAACATTATATTGTTTACTTGGAGGAGGCAGTGTCGTTGGATAAGGAGCTTTTCAGACATCAAATTGAGGTAGCAGCAAAGAGAAAAAAAGCAGCCCTCGTGATTAAACATGCGAAAGTCATGGATGTGTTTAACCAGGAATGGATAGACGCAGATGTCGCTGTTGAAAATGGACAAATCGTTGGGATAGGAGAGTACGAAGGAGAACAGGAGCTAGATGCATCAGGTCAAATGCTTGTGCCTGGTTTTATTGATGGCCACGTTCATATCGAGTCTTCTATGGTGACCCCTGCTGAATTCTCCAAAGCTGTCGTTCCTCACGGCGTGACAACTGTCGTAACAGATCCGCATGAAATCGCCAATGTGTCAGGTATAACAGGCATCCGTTTTATGCTGGAAGAAGCGAGGAAAGCTGCCTTACATATTTATTTCATGCTGCCATCTTGTGTACCGGCAGTCAGTTTTGAACGATCAGGTGCTACGTTAAAAGCGCAAGATTTAAAACCTCTTTATCAAGAAAAGGAAGTGCTTGGTCTTGCTGAGGTGATGGACTATGTTGGTGTGGAGCAGGCAGAAGAAGATATGCTTCAAAAGCTGCTTGATGCTCAAAACGAGAATAAACTGATTGATGGCCATCTAGCAGGCTTAACAGATCGATTAATCAACGTCTACCGGACAGCGAGTGTCCAAACAGACCATGAGGTGACAACAGCACAGGAAGCCCTTGAGCGTGTGAAAAGAGGCATGTATGTGATGCTGAGAGAAGGATCTGTTGCCAAAAACGTGAAAAATGTTTTACCCGCAGTGAATGAGAAGAATGCGAGACGCTTTTTCTTTTGTACAGATGATAAACATTTGGATGATTTAATGGCACAGGGAAGTATTGACGAGCAAGTACGGATGTCCATAAAAGAAGGCTTAGATCCATTTTTAGCCTATCAAATGGGAAGCTTAAATGCCGCAGAGTGTTTTGGTCTTAAAACAAAGGGAGCCATTGCACCAGGCTATGATGCTGATTTTATGCTTGTCTCAGACTTTCATCATGTAGACATTACAAGTGTATTTATCGCAGGTCGATTGGTTGCACAGAACGGAGAGTATAAGCCGAGTGTCGAAAAGATTGCACCGAGCCCGGCATTATTACAATCTGTTCATGCCGTAGATGTTCAAAAGGAAGACATTGCACTGCCTATCACAGGCGATCAACATATGAATGTCATCCGTATTATTCCGAATCAGCTTGAAACAAAGTTAGAACAAGTCTCTCCTTCAGAAATGAACGGACAATTTACAAGTGATACAGGCAGAGATGTATTGAAAATGGTGCTTGTTGAACGTCATCAAGGTTTATCTGAAATGGGCGTAGGGATTGTCAGCGGCTTCGGCATCAAACAGGGCGCCATTGCAACAACAGTTGCACATGATTCACATAACTTAATTGCAGTTGGTACAAATGATGCTGATATCATCAAAGCGATTGAGGCGTTAAAAGAAGCAGGCGGCGGTTTGACTGTTGTGAAAGAAGGGCAGTCACTTCATACGCTGCCATTACCAATCTCTGGTTTGTTGTCAGATCAGCCGGCACATCTCGTCAATGAAAGCCTTCATACACTTCATGAAGCGCTAAAAGAAACTGGTTTTTCCTTAGACTTTAATCCGTTTTTGACGCTGTCCTTCTTGGCACTTCCAGTCATTCCTGATGTGAAAATGACGACAAAGGGCTTGTTTGATGTCAGAAGCTTTCAGCACCTCCCAATTCAATCATAAAAAGTGAGAAACCGCATGTGTACGATGTATATATGCGGCTTTTTTTAATACTTGATGAAAAAAAGAGACACAGCCAGTCGGCTTGTGTCTCTTTTTTGATTACACTTCCATAATAATCGGTAAGATCATTGGGCGGCGTCTTGTTTTTTCGTAAAGGAAAGGAGCAAGTGTGTCCGTAATTTCGTTCTTAATTTCAGACCACTGAGTTGTCTTACGTTCCATTACTTTTTCAAGATGCTTTGAAATGAGATCTTGTGCGTCGTTAATGAGGTCGCCAGATTCTCTCATGTAGACAAAGCCTCTTGAGATGAGATCAGGACCAGCAGAGATTTTGAATTCTTTCATGTCCATGCTGACGACTACAATGACAAGACCTTCTTCTGAAAGAATGCGGCGGTCTCTTAAGACGATATTCCCGATATCGCCAATTCCGCTTCCGTCGATATACACGTTACCTGATGGAATTTTGCCAGCGACACTTGCTTCGTCACCTTTTAGTGCAAGAACTTCACCATTATCCATGATAAAGCAGTTTTCCTCAGGAATTCCGCAATCATTCGCCAGTTTAATATGCGTTTTTTGCATGCGGTATTCACCGTGAATCGGCATAAAGAATTTTGGTTTAATTAAACGGAGCATCAGCTTTTGTTCTTCTTGTCCGCCGTGACCAGATGTATGAATATTATTAAGTGAGCCATGAATGACCTCAGCGCCAGCACGGTACAGCTGGTTAATGGTGCGGCTTACACTAATATTGTTACCCGGAATCGGTGAAGATGAGAAGACAACAGTGTCTCCAGGATTAATCGAAATCTGGCGGTGAGTGCCGTTTGCAATACGAGAAAGAGCAGCCATCGGCTCACCTTGGCTCCCAGTACAAAGAATCGTCACTTTGTTTGCTGGTAGACGGTTGATTTCATTGTGTTCAATGAACGTGTTTTTTGGACATTTAATGTAGCCAAGATCTTGTCCAATATCAATAGCAGACTCCATACTTCGTCCAAACACCGCAACTTTTCGGCCATTGGCAACAGCGGACTCGATCACTTGCTGAAGTCTGTGAATGTTTGAAGCAAACGTAGCAAAGATGATACGGCCGTCGACTTTTCTAAAGATGTCATCAATGCTTTCACCTACGCGTCTTTCAGACATCGTAAATTCTGGAATTTCACTGTTTGTACTATCGGATAAAAGACATAGAACGCCTTCTTTCCCGATTTCAGCCATTTTTGTTAAGTTGGCAGGCTCGCCAACAGGCGTAAAGTCAAACTTGAAATCACCTGTATGTACGATGTTACCAGGAGGTGTCTTCACGACAATTCCATAAGAATCTGGAATACTGTGTGTTGTTCTAAAGAAAGACACAGCTGTTTTTCTAAATTTAATGGTATCCTCTTCTTCAAAAATGTGAAGTTTTGTCTGTCTCAAGAGACCATGCTCTTCCAATTTATTACGAAGTAGGCCGATTGCGAGTTTGCCGCCGTAAACTGGAATATTCACTTGCTTGAGAAGGTAAGGGATACCGCCGATGTGGTCTTCATGTCCGTGAGTGATGAAAAGACCTTTGATTTTATCTTCGTTTTTAACTAAGTACGTATAGTCAGGGATGACGTAGTCAATTCCAAGAAGCTCATCTTCAGGGAACTTGATACCAGCATCAATTAAAATGATTTCATCTTGAAATTGAACGCCATACGTGTTTTTACCGATCTCGCCTAAACCGCCGAGCGCAAAAACTGCCGCCTGATCGTTTTTTACAAATTTCATTCCTCTCATAGCTCCAATACTTTAAAATTTTCACTTTCTCGTTCATAGTCTAAAAAAGCACCGTCTACAGGCTGAATGAATTCAATGTTGTAGCTATGTTTTTTCAACTTATCGCGTACGTCTCTTTCAGAAACCGCTTCAACGTATAGTGAATCTGTGTGTTCTCTTACAGGTACCTCAGTAGTAGTTGCCTGAAAAAATACCTTATATATCATCCAAATCTCTCCTTAAATACCGTATGTTACACTCGCTATTTCTATTATATTAAAAAAACGCGCATAAGAAAAGTCTCTGAGAAAAAAGGACCCTCAGCAAATGTGCGGAAGATCCTTTTAAGCGATCGATTTTTTACGAAGCATGTCCTTCCATTGTCTTCTAATTTTCTTGCGCAGACGACGAAGCATCGCAGGTCGCCTCCTTTCGAATTGAAGTGAGATTAGACCTTGTATTCCGTTCTCTCTTTATACTTGTATTATATGACGTTTCCATTGAATGTTACATGGTTATATGTGGGAAATGGGCGTTTTCATAGGAATTGGTTTCGAAAGCAGAAATCTTTCTGTATGATGAAAGGGAGTGGGTATACATAACAAGAGACAGGAGACGGGATATGAATAAAAAAGTCATCTTCTTTGATATCGACGGTACTTTATATGATCATGATAAAAAAATACCTGAATCAACGAAGAGAGCAGTTCGTTTATTAAAAGAAAAAGGCCATCATCTCTTCATTGCATCTGGGCGTTCGCCTTTTTTAATTAAGCCTATTTTAGAGGAATTAGGGCTTGACTCCTTTATTGCTTATAACGGTCAGTATGTCATGTATGAGGGAAAAGTCATTTACGGCAATCCGCTTAAACTGGAGCTGATGGAGAAAATTTATGAAACGGCAGATCGTCATGATCATCCGCTTGTTTTCATGGGGGAAAAAGCGATGAAGGCTTCTGTGCCAAATCATCCGTTTATCCATGAGGGGATTGGGACTTTAAAAACAGAGCACCCTGAACATGATTTGTCTTACTTTAAAGAAAACGAGATTTTTCAAATGCTGTTATTCTGTAAGGCAGAAGAGGAAGTCCAATACGAGGCGTTCCGCGAAGAAATTGATCTTGTCAGGTGGCACGAGTTGTCAACAGATGTCTTGCCAAAAGGCGGTTCGAAAGCTGAAGGCATTAAACGAGTTATCGAAAGACTGCCTTACGAGCAAAAGGATACCGTTGCCTTTGGAGACGGTCTGAACGATCGAGAGATGATTTCGTTTGCTGGTACAGGTGTCGCCATGGGAAATGCTGTGAATGAACTAAAAGATTTGGCTGATTTTGTGACAAAGCCGGTAGATGAAGACGGCATATTCTATGCAGTGACCCATCTAGGCTTGATTGAAGAATAAAAAAAGAAGACCCTGAGGTTATTGGGTCTTCTTTTTAATTTATGATCTGCCGATCGCAACAGAGTTGTCTGGCTCAGCGAATGGCTGATCCTTTTGAATATGATCATAAAACATAATGCCGTTTAAATGGTCGATTTCATGCTGAAATACAATGGCTGGAAACCCTTTTAGGCGAATATCAATGTCTTCTCCTTCAAGCGTTGTGGCCTTCACCCTGATCTTTTGATATCGTGGGACAAATCCAGGAATGGCTTCATCAACAGATAAGCAGCCTTCACCTGTCGTTAAATAAGCTCTTTTGACGGAATGACTGACAATGCGCGGGTTGAAAAGGGCATAGCTGTATTCCTCTCCATCTTCATCCTCACAGTGAACAGCGATCATTCGCTTACTGACATTAATTTGCGGAGCCGCGAGTCCAACACCAGGTCTGAGTCCATACTTTTCAGCCAAGTCAGCATCTTGACTATTTTTGACGAATTCAATCATGTCAGCTAATTGCTGTTTTTCCTCTTCTGTCGGCGGGAGCTCGACGGCTTCAGCTGTTTGTCTTAAGACGGGATGTCCGTCCCGTACGATATCTTCCATGGTAATCACAAATCTTCACTCCTATTTCCTTTGTATGTAAAGTATATAAAATGTTACACAACATATGCAATGAAATAAAGAAGACCGGTCTATGAGACCGGTCAGAGGCTTAAACAGCCATTAGCAGCAGCCACCGCCGCCTAAGAATGCTGCGCCAACGATGATTAATAGGATGAAAAGGACAACGATTAAAGCGAATGTGCGTCCTCCGCCGTATCCGTAACCACCGCCATAACTTGGGTAACAACAGCCACCGCCATATCCGCCACCGTATCCATACCCGTAACCGCCGTATCCACCATACATACTTCCATGACTATAATTAGACATACTTTTGACCTCCTTTGGAAATACACTCGGCCTCTCATAAGTGAAGGCGAAGCGTGTAATATAAACTATGTATGAATGCACTATTTGTATAGTCATGCGCCTATCACTTGAAAAAAATCTTCTTCGGCTCATCAGAATGACCTCTTTCCTTGTCACAAACGCCTATAAAAATTATAGTTGTATGTGGAGATATAAAGGGGGAACCTTGTGATGAAACAAATAAGAAGAAGCATGAAAGCAGGTGCTGCTTTAGCGGGGATATGTACCCTTTTGCTGACGGGATGCGGAGGTCAAAGTTCATTTCATGACATGCAAGATGCGATGACGAAAATGAGCGAAAAAGAGGCCTCTTTTGAAAAAGAGCAAGGCACACTGCAAAGCTATGAGAAAAAAGAACAGCAGCTCTATAAAAAAATGATACAAACCACAAAGGATCACACAAAAACAGTGTCAAGCCTTTCTGATCAGGCGTTAGCATCTGCAGCGAAACGAGAAGAACATTTGAAAACAGAAAAAGACAGTATGGATGAATCGAAAAAAGAATTGAAAACGGTCAAAGAATCTGCGGGACGTATACAAGATACGGATTTAAAAGAAAAAGCAGATGAAACGGTCAAATCGCTCGAGAAAAGATATGCGTCGTATGACCAGCTTTACAAGGAATATCAAAAGGCGCTGAAACAAGATCAGCATTTGTATCAATCTTTAAAAAAGAAGGACTTAGGATATAAAGAGCTGAAATCCAAGTTGAAGACAGTGAACCGTTCTTATAGCAAAGTCAGAAAAGAAGGTAAAAAGTTCAATCAATATACAAAGCAATTGAATGAGCATAAACAGGCTTTGTCTGAAGCCGCAGATCAAGAGTCCAAAGAGAGCTGAAAAAACAGCTCTTTTGTTATTTTTCGACAAAAACAAACATTTTCTATTGTAGTACAGTAGCACACTCTATACTAGTACAGTTAGAGTTGTTTGTTAAACAGATTGATACAGCTCACCATAAAAAGTAAAGCGAATACATTTATTTAAATAAAGCCGTTAAATCAATTGACGGACTATTTTTCTTGTTGTAAACTAGTCCTTGTTAACAGAAGTTGTATTAGTTATTTGTGAACTATCGTTAATACAGTTAGAAGAACTCAAAAACGAGTGATCATTCAATGTTTCGACAACGATCCCAGTGGCTATTATATACAGGAGTCATATGCGTATTTTGGGTTATCCTATATCTGTATGTATAAATGGATTCACGACAAATTGACTGTTAAAAGAAAGGAAGAGGTGACTTTAGAATGGCTGCAAAAACAAAAAAAGCAATTGTTGATAGCAAAAAGCAATTTGATGCCATCAAAAAGCAGTTTGAAACGTTTCAAATTTTAAACGAAAAAGGCGAAGTCGTAAACGAAGCGGCAATGCCGGATCTCTCAGATGACCAATTAAAAGAATTAATGCGCCGTATGGTGTTTACACGAGTATTAGATCAACGTTCAATTTCATTGAACCGTCAAGGACGTCTTGGCTTCTATGCGCCAACAGCTGGACAAGAGGCTTCTCAGCTTGCAACTCACTTTGCACTTGAGAAAGAAGATTTCATTCTTCCAGGATATCGTGATGTACCACAATTAATCTGGCATGGCCTTCCATTAACAAAAGCGTTCTTGTTCTCTCGTGGACACTTTGTTGGTAACCAAATGCCTGAAGATGTGAATGCACTTTCACCACAAATCATTATCGGTGCACAAATCATTCAAGCTGCTGGTGTAGCTCTTGGTTTGAAAAAGCGCGGTAAAAATGCTGTTGCAATCACTTACACTGGTGATGGCGGAGCTTCACAAGGTGATTTCTACGAAGGTATTAACTTTGCAGGGGCTTACAAAGCGCCAGCGATTTTTGTTGTCCAAAACAACAGATATGCGATCTCTACTCCTGTTGAGAAGCAATCTGCTGCGCAAACAATTGCACAAAAAGCGGCTGCAGCTGGTATCGTAGGCGTACAAGTTGACGGTATGGATGCATTAGCTGTATATGCAGCAACTGCTGAAGCTCGTGAGCGTGCTGTTAATGGCGAAGGTCCAACATTAATCGAAACTCTTACATTCCGTTACGGCCCACATACAATGGCTGGTGACGATCCAACAAGATATCGTACAAAAGAAGATGAAAACGAGTGGGAGCAAAAAGATCCATTGGTACGCTACCGCAAATTCTTGGAAAACAAAGGCCTATGGTCTGAAGAAGAAGAGAATAAAGTCATCGAAGATGCAAAAGAACAAATCAAACAAGCGATCAAAGAAGCTGACGAACAGCCTAAGCAAAAAGTCACTGACTTGATTGAAAACATGTACGATGTAAAACCATTCAACTTAGTTGAACAGCTTGAAATTTACAAACAGAAGGAGTCGAAGTAAGCCATGGCGCAAATGACAATGATTCAAGCGATCACTGATGCGTTACGCACAGAACTGAAAAATGACGAAAACGTTCTCGTTTTCGGAGAAGACGTTGGTAAAAACGGCGGCGTATTCCGTGCGACTGAAGGATTGCAAAAAGAGTTTGGTGAGGATCGTGTATTCGATACACCACTTGCTGAATCTGGTATTGGCGGTCTTGCAATTGGCCTTGGACTACAAGAATTCCGCCCAGTAATGGAAATTCAATTCTTCGGATTCGTTTACGAAGTATTAGATTCTGTTTCTGGACAAATGGCTCGTATGCGTTACCGTTCTGGCGGACGCTGGCATTCTCCAGTGACAATCCGTTCTCCATTCGGTGGGGGAGTTCACACACCTGAGCTTCACGCTGACAGCTTAGAAGGTCTTATCGCACAACAGCCTGGTATCAAGGTGGTTATTCCTTCAACACCTTACGATGCAAAAGGACTATTAATTTCTGCAATCCGCGACAATGATCCGGTTGTATTCCTTGAGCATATGAAACTTTATCGCTCTTTCCGTCAGGAAGTTCCTGAAGAAGAGTACACAATTGAAATCGGTAAAGCTGACGTGAAACGTGAAGGTTCTGACCTTTCAATCATCACTTACGGTGCAATGGTTCACGAATCACTTAAAGCTGCTGAAGAGCTTGAAAAAGAAGGCGTTTCTGCTGAAGTAATCGACCTTCGTACAGTAAGCCCGCTTGATATTGAAACAATCATCGCTTCTGTTGAAAAAACAGGTCGTGCGATCGTTGTTCAAGAAGCACAAAAACAAGCTGGTATTGCTGCAAACGTAGTAGCTGAAATCAATGACAGAGCAATCCTTAGCCTAGAAGCACCAGTACTTCGTGTAGCTGCACCTGATACTGTATTTGCTTTCTCTCAAGCTGAGAGTGTATGGCTTCCAAACCATAAAGACGTGCTTGAAACAGCTAAGAAAGTTCTTGAATTTTAATTAAATGACTGAGGGGAAAAGAATTTATTTCTCTTCCCCTTTATCAATTACAAGACCGTGTAAACATACACAACAAGGATTCAACAAAATCTAGGAGGCGAAAAACAGTGGCATTTGAATTTAAACTTCCGGACATCGGAGAAGGTATCCACGAAGGTGAGATCGTTAAGTGGTTTGTAAAACCAAACGACGAAATTAATGAAGATGACGTTTTAGCAGAGGTACAAAACGATAAAGCAGTTGTAGAAATTCCTTCACCTGTTAAAGGAAAAGTATTAGAATTAAAAGTTGAAGAGGGAACAGTTGCAACTGTAGGACAAACAATCATTACGTTTGATGCACCTGGTTACGAAAATCTTCAATTTAAAGGCAGCGAAGAAGAAGGCGAAGCAAAAACTGAAGCTCAAGTACAAGGTACTGCTGAAGCTGGTAACGAGCCAGAGAAGAAAGAAGTGGCACAAGAAGAAGCGGCAGCAACTGGTGCAGGCGCACAAGAGCAAGTAGATGCTGATCCAAACAAACGCGTTATCGCTATGCCATCTGTACGTAAATATGCTCGCGAAAAAGGCATTGAAATTTACAAAGTTGCAGGTTCTGGTAAAAACGGACGTGTGTTAAAAGAAGATATCGACAGCTTCGTTAATGGTGGTTCTGCAGCTCAAGAAGCAGCGCCTCAAGCAGCTGAAAGTGCGAAAGAAGAAGCAGCTCCTAAAGCGGCAGCAGCAGCTCCAGTTCTTGAAGGAGAATTCCCAGAAACTCGCGAGAAAATGAGCGGAATCCGCAAAGCGATCGCGAAAGCAATGGTGAACTCTAAGCATACAGCTCCTCACGTAACATTAATGGATGAAGTTGATGTAACGAACCTTGTTGCTCATCGTAAACAATTCAAACAAGTTGCAGCTGATCAAGGAATCAAGTTAACTTACTTGCCTTACGTTGTAAAAGCTCTTACTTCTGCTTTGAAAAAGTACCCAGTACTTAACACTTCTATCGATGATAAAACAGATGAAGTTGTTCAAAAGCATTACTACAACATCGGAATTGCAGCTGATACTGAAAAAGGCTTGCTCGTTCCAGTTGTGAAAAATGCAGATCGCAAAGCAATTTTCGAAGTGTCTAACGAAATCAACGAGCTTGCAACAAAAGCACGTGATGGTAAATTGGCTCCAGCTGAAATGAAAGGTGCATCTTGCACAATCACAAACATCGGTTCTGCTGGTGGACAATGGTTTACTCCAGTCATCAACCACCCAGAAGTAGCGATCCTTGGTATTGGCCGTATCGCTGAAAAAGCGGTTGTTCGTGATGGCGAAATCGTTGCAGCTCCAGTCTTAGCTCTTTCCCTAAGCTTTGACCACCGTATGATTGACGGAGCTACTGCGCAAAATGCCCTTAACCACATCAAGCGTTTATTGAATGATCCACAATTAATTTTAATGGAGGCGTAATGTCATGGTAGTAGGAGATTTCCCAATCGAAACAGATACTCTTGTCATCGGTGCAGGTCCTGGTGGATATGTAGCTGCTATTCGTGCTGCACAGCTTGGACAAAAAGTAACAATCGTTGAAAAAGGAACACTTGGCGGTGTATGTCTAAACGTTGGTTGTATTCCTTCAAAAGCATTAATCAATGCTGGCCATCGTTTTGAAAATGCTAAGCATTCTGAAGACATGGGTATCAAAGCTGAAAACGTAACAGTTGATTTCACAAAAGTTCAAGAGTGGAAAGCTTCTGTTGTAAACAAATTAACAGGTGGAGTTCAAGGTCTTCTTAAAGGAAATAAAGTAGACATCGTTAAAGGTGAAGCTTATTTCGTAGACAGCAACTCTGTACGTGTAATGGATGAAAATTCAGCACAGACTTACACTTTCAAAAATGCAATTCTTGCAACTGGATCTCGTCCAATTGAATTGCCTACTTTTAAATACACAGACCGCGTGATCAACTCAACTGGTGCTTTAGCGCTTAAAGAAGTACCTAAGAAGTTAGTTGTTATCGGTGGTGGATATATCGGTACTGAGCTTGGTACTGCTTATGCAAACTTTGGAACAGAAGTTGTCATCCTTGAAGGTGGAGACGAAATCCTTCCAGGTTTCGAAAAGCAAATGAGCTCATTGGTTAAACGTAACCTAAAGAAAAAAGGAAACGTTGAAATCCATACAAACGCTCTTGCAAAAGGCGTTGAAGAAAAATCTGATGGTGTCACTGTTACGTTCGAAGTAAAAGGTGAAGAAAAAACAGTTGATGCTGATTACGTACTTGTTACTGTTGGTCGTCGTCCAAACACAGATGAGCTTGGTCTTGAGCAAGTTGGTGTTGAATTGACTGACCGCGGAGTTGTCAAAACAGACAAACAATGCCGTACAAGCGTTTCTAACATCTATGCAATTGGTGACATCGTTGATGGACCACCACTTGCACACAAAGCTTCTTACGAAGGTAAAATTGCAGCTGAAGCAATCGCTGGAGAGCCAGCTGAAATTGATTACCTTGGTATTCCTGCTGTTGTATTCTCTGAGCCAGAACTTGCAACAGTTGGATACACTGAAGCAGAAGCAAAAGAAGAAGGAATCGACATCGTTGCAGCGAAATTCCCATTCGCAGCAAACGGACGTGCACTTTCTCTTGACGCAACTGATGGCTTCATGAAGATGATCACTCGTAAAGAGGATGGTCTTGTGATTGGCGCACAAATCGCAGGTGTTGGCGCTTCTGATATGATTTCAGAGCTTAGCCTTGCAATCGAAGCTGGAGTGACTGCTGAAGATATCGCAATGACAATTCATGCTCACCCAACTTTAGGTGAAATTACAATGGAAACGGCTGAAGTAGCAATTGGAAGCCCAATCCATATCGTAAAATAATGAACTTATTAAAACCCTCTCCATCAAGGAGAGGGTTTTTTTGAGCGCTGCATGAGAAAAACCCCTCATTTCATGAGGGGCTTTTTCATATGGATTATATAAGTGCAAGGTGAGACCATTAATTTGTATTCACGCGGTCTAAAGCGTGGCATAAGGGCGATAAAATATCCTCTTTGCTGCTGACATTTCCTTCAACCTTCACTATGACTTTTTCATTATTTACAAGTAAAATAGCCGGCAATTCGTCTACTTCATTTTTCCAGCCTTTACGATCTTCTTTCACAATCATCTTTGACATTTCCTTCGGGTATTCATTCTTTAAATCGAGGACTGCATCATAATAAGGACTTTCTTTATCAAGATTTTCTGCATCTGTAAAAAAGAGAATTCTTGGTTTTTGAATATGACTGACTTGGTCTGTCTGATTCGGTATGATATACGCAAATGAGCATGAACTAAGTACAAAGAGTATGGGGAATATAATGAGAAGTGTCCTCATAAAATTCAATCTATTCACCTCAAAATCTTTTGGGGTTGTCCCAACATTTTTAGGAGCTGGTTACCTGTTAGTCACTCTAGTGTATCATGTCCTTTTTGACAATTTTCGATTGTTACTCAATTGTTACAGAATTGATATGAAGCAAAATACAATTGAAACGTTCCCTCAATATGATAAGAAAAGAGCACATATTCATAAAAAATAATTAAATGTGCCATACAATTAACCGTTGACAACTTAAATGTGACATCATATTATAGAAGTATGAAATAGATTAAACGCTTTCAAATCATGAATGAAGAAAAGGGGAATGTACGTGGGTACAATTATTTGTCAAGATTGCAATGAGACCATTGATCAATTTGAAAATGAAAAAGTGACAACACTATACGGAACGTGTGGTCACTGTCATTGCTGTGATGAAGCCTCTGAATAAATAAAAAAAGCATGCAGCTCCATTTGGGGCTGCATGTTTCTTTTTTATAAAATTGGTTTCTGTTCTTTAATGACACGGATCATTTCCAGCGTTGAATCTTCTGGTCCTTGGACAGGGAGCCCAATTTCAATGTTTTTAAAGATATAGGAGATATTTTCTTCTGTGATAATCTCTCCTGGTATAAAAATAGGTATGCCTGGCGGGTACACCATGACAAACTCTGCGATGATGCGGCCCGTTGCTTCTTTAAACGGAACCACTTCAGTTGTGGCGTAAAAGGCATCACGCGGCGTCATGGCAAGCGATGGAATCTCAGGAAGCAGGACTTCAGTTACCGCTTGTGTGCCGCTCTCACTTTTAGAGGCTGCAGCAATGTCTTTCATAGCCATTATAAGCGTATCGATTGTTTCATCAGAATCACCAGGGGTCACAATACATAAAATGTTGTAAAGGTCAGAAAGCTCCACTTCAATCCGGTAGCTTTCTCTCAGCCATTTTTCCACATCATGGCCATTGAGACCAAGGTCTTTAATTGAAATAATTAATTTCGTTGGATCATAATCGTACGTAGAAGCTGAACCGAGTATTTCCTTACCAATACACGTAATGCCATCAATTTGATTCAAACGGTTTCTCGCTGATTCAGCTAATCGGATGGCTTCATCTGCAAGTGCCTTTCCTTCAGTGGCTAATCGCTTTCGAGCGACATCAAGTGACGCCAAGAGCAAATAAGAAGTAGAGGTTGTTGTCAGCATGCTCAAAATCGATTGCACGCGATCTTTTGAGATAAGCCCTTCCTTCATATTTAAAATAGAGCTCTGGGTCAGGGAACCGCCGAGTTTATGAACACTTGTTGCTGCCATGTCGGCACCTGCCTGCATGGCTGATAGCGGGAGCTTATCATGAAAATGAATATGCACGCCGTGTGCTTCATCAACAAGGACAGGCACATGAAATGAATGGGCAATGTCTACAATCGATTTTAAGTCTGCTGAAACGCCAAAATACGTCGGATTAATCACAAGCAGACCTTTTGCATCTGGATGCTCTGTGAGTGCTTTTTTCGCTGATTCTGGTGTAATGCCGTGAGAGATGCCAAGCTCTTTGTCTATTTCTGGATGAATAAAAACAGGAACTGCGCCAGAAAATACAATCGCGGACATAATCGATTTATGGACGTTACGCGGAACGATGATTTTATCCCCAGGTCCGCATACGGTCATCACCATTGTCATGATGGCGCCGCTTGTTCCTTGAATACAGAAAAATGTATGGTCAGCACCGAAGGCTTCAGCAGCTAAATCTTGTGCTTCTTTTATCATTCCTCGAGGTGAGTGTAAATCATCAAGAGGTTCTATATTAATGAGATCAATGCTTAATGCATTGTCGCCAATGAATGCTCTAAATTCAGGGTCCATTCCAGCTCCTTTTTTATGGCCAGGAATGTGAAATTGAACTGGATTGGTTGCTGCGTGTTTTTTTAGTCCAGTATATAAGGGTGTATCATGTTGTGACAATTGCTTTCCCACCTTCGTCGAAATACCTGCTATTATTGTGCCAATAACGACAGATTTCATTGCATAAAACAAAAGAATTATATTATGAACTGATCGGAATGTAAAGCATAAAATCAATCGGTTTCTGATCGAACAGATGCTATAATAAAAGTTCAAATAAGAAATGAGTGTTAAAGTGAGGGACAAGTAAATGGAATATCAATATCCAATGGACGTCGACTGGACGACAGAGGAAAAGATTGCGGTTATTTCGTTTTTTCAAGCTGTTGAAAAAGTCTATGAAAAAGGAATAGCGAAGCAGGAGTTATTAAATACTTATAAACGCTTTAAAGAGATTGTGCCATCAAAATCAGAAGAAAAGACGCATTGTGCAGCGTTTGAAAAGGAAAGCGGGTATTCTCCTTATCGTGCAGTGAAAACGGCAAGAGAGGCAGAAGAGTCCGCCATGATACGTATGTAAGAAAAAACGAGCCTAGATGGGCTCGTTTTTTTATACAGATTGTTTTTGTGTAAAGCGGTACAGATAAGTCACCGTGCGGAAGGCATCTTCGATTTTTGATAAGAATTCTTCATTATTCATTTGAACGACTTCTTCTCTAGGCAGCTGAATACCGCAAAGGAGCTCGGCTTTTTTCACCGTTTGGACACGTTCAAACAGCGTTTTCAGCTGTTCTGCATCGAGTTCGCTGTGACGCATGACATCTGGTTTCATATGATCTTTAGACCAAACAAAATCTTGCGGTATTTTCTTCTGAATGGTATCTAGTTCTTTTTCGAATAACTGACCATATTCGCCTTTCACAGGAGATTCATAAATAAGAGCAAACCATACAAAGACATGTGTTTTCCAAAGCCCAATTTGAAAATGAGGGAGTTTTTTATACCCACGCTTGCTGTTTGCAAAAGCAACCCACGTATCATTAGGCGGATTGACTGATCTTCTAGCATGCTTTGCGACGTGTACAAACATTTCGTCACCTGTAATAGAAGAAAGAAGTGGTGCAAAGTGTTCTCCAAGTGCTTCAAGCTTTGGACGGACTCTTTCTTTTAATACGGTCATTCGTTCATCTAAACCGTCAACTGTAAATGTCTCAAAATCTTCATCTCTAAAACGCATTTCACTCATAGTATGCCTCCTGTATTCTTTCGCTGATCATATTTTATCATAGCTTGGGTTAAGCTCAAAAAAAGATGCACCGTCAGATCAAAGATTGTAGAGGAAGTAGGGCAGCGTTTAAAAACAACGATTTTGTGGTACATAACAAATAGGTAAAGACACAATTTTCAGAATGTCGTTGCGGTTATGCGATCGCTTCATACGATATAAGCAAGAACCAATTCTCTTATCAATTGAATTTTTTATCAATGAAAACTGACAAGGAATGAATCATTCTCTGGAAGGGGCGTTGACCAAATGAAGCAAATCGTGAAGCAGGGGTATAGACAGGAGAAGAAGAATCGCATCGCTGTGTGGAGATTAGAGGTGGACTATGAGCTTTCTACGCTTCATGAAGCCATCGAGCAAAAAGATGACATCCAAATCGAACGCAGCAAACGAAAGCTTGAGCGCCTAAGAAAAGAATGGGAGCAGCTTAAAGGGTAAAACAAGGTGAGGTAAAAACGAACCAATTCATCGGTTCGTTTTTGTATGAAGCTGCTTTTTTCTTGCTTTTACGTACATAATATCAGTATGCTATTACAAATAGGTATTACATAGAAAAGAGGTTTACAGTCTGATGACAAACTGGGTGGAAATTGACCGTCTTGCAAAGCTTTGGGTAAAAGAAGCAGGAAGCCGTATTAAAGCGTCCATGCAGGAAGGTCTATCAATTGAAACAAAATCAAATCCAAATGATCTTGTCACAAATATCGATAAAGAAACAGAACGTTTTTTCATTGAAAAGATACAAGCGATATTTTCAGATCATCATATTTTAGGTGAAGAGGGACAAGGGGAAGAAGTGACCTCACTGGATGGAGTCGTGTGGATCATTGATCCAATCGATGGCACAATGAACTTTGTCCATCAAAAACGCAACTTTGCCATTTCAATCGGGATATTTGAAAATGGCATTGGGAAAATCGGTCTCATTTATGACGTCATTCATGACGAGCTTTACCATGCGATCAAAGGAGAAGGGGCTTATATGAATGATACCCTGCTTCCTCCATTAAAAGATGTAGCGATTGAAAAAGCCATTGTTGGCATTAACCCGACCTGGGCGATCGAAAGCCCTTATTTTGATGCTAAACCGTTCGCCCGTCTTGTGCGTGATGTGAGAGGGACGAGAACGATTGGATCAGCTGCACTTGAGCTCGCTTATATCGCAAGCGGTAGAAGTGACGCATACGTCACGTTAAGGCTTGCGCCGTGGGATTATGCAGCAGGCTGTGTGCTTTTGGATGAAGTAGGGGCAGTCTACTCAAATATACACGGAGAACGCCTAACGTTTCTAGAAAAAAACAGTATCGTCGCCGGAAATCGATCCGTTTGTGAAAAAATCTTGCATGATTACATAAAAGGCAGTGAAAATAAAAAATAAACCAAATCACTTCATGAGAATGAAGTGATTTTTTGTGTTTAATGAAACTTTTTAATGAAGCGCAACTGGCTATCGATATGAAATGATCAGTTGACCATTCTTAACTGGCTGAAATAAAAGACCCCCATCTGGTCGATCCAGATGGGGGTTTTCATGCTTAGCTTAATTTTTCTTTAGCAATTTGGATTGCATCATAGACTGATTTTAATTGCTCTTGAGGAATTTTCTTCAGCATTTGGTTGAAAACAAGTAATTCAGTAGAGCTGAATCCAATACCTTTTGCGATTTTTGAATCAATGACAACATTACCTTTTTTGTCTAAAACAAGTGCATCACCAGCAAGATCAGCAATTCTGATCACTGATTTAAACAGCTTTTCAAATTTAGCTGCTTCTTCTTTTGTAAGACCAAGTTCAACAGCTTTCGCTGCATCAAAAACCAATTTTCCTTTTTCGTTTTTAGTGACGCTCTCACTGAAAACGATTGTCAGAACAGCTGCGCGATCTAAGAATTTCTCAGCAGTCGCCGCTTCTTCTTCAGTTAGTCCGAGCTCAACAGCTTTTTTCACATCAAATGTGTAGTTGTTGTCTTCCTCAACAAATGAGTTGATGAGAATGTTGATGACACGCTCGTTTTTCTCCAATAATTCTTTAATGACTTGCTGCTGCTCAAAAGGAATCCCTTTGAAAGTTGCAGCACTTGCTTGCCCAGGAGCTACTGTTGTGAAAGTAAGAATAATAGCTAAAGCGAAAAATACAACAGAGCTGAGCGATTTGCTCAAAATCTTCTTCATGCTTCTTTTCTCTCCCTTTTCTGTTAAATTTTGTTGCAAGAACAGCATACCACGAGAAACTTTGTGGAAGAATAGGAAAATTGTAACTTTATGTTTGAATTTGGAGAACTATAAACGTTATTGTCGAAAAATGGAGAGGTTCAGATGGCTTACTTTTGCCAAGTCTAAATGATATGTTCTGTCTTATACACGACCTTTCATAGGTGGTTGGTCTTGTTTTTACCTAAAATAAAAGCCTTCTACATATAGAATGTAAAAGGCTTTTGAGAAATTTTATGATTGCACGTTTAATTTTCTTTTTAATGTAAATCCTGTACCCATGAAAATCATGGCAAACACAATACTTAGACAAATACCCAGCACGTTTTTTTCTGCAAGAGTTACCCCAATAAACGCCATACTGACAACCGCAAGTAATGCACATAATAATAGAAGCCATTTGATTTGTTTCATTTGTCTCCATCCCTTTTTTTTAGAGTTAATATAAGTTTACAGAAAAACGATCGGCATTTAAAGGGGATTGTGATATAATATGAAAGTTATCTAATTATTTTAGGAGATGAAAATGTGAAACTTCGAAAAGATCTTCGCAACATCGCAATTATTGCCCACGTTGACCATGGTAAAACGACGCTTGTTGACCAATTGCTCCATCAAGCTGGTACTTTCCGTGCGAATGAAAATATCGCTGAGAGAGCCATGGATTCAAATGATTTAGAGCGAGAGCGCGGTATTACGATTTTAGCTAAAAATACTGCGATCCATTATAAAGATACACGCATTAATATTTTAGATACACCAGGACACGCCGATTTCGGTGGTGAGGTTGAGCGTATCATGAAAATGGTAGATGGTGTACTTCTCGTTGTGGATGCTTATGAAGGCTGTATGCCTCAAACACGCTTTGTGCTGAAAAAAGCACTTGAGCAAAACTTAACACCAATCGTAGTTGTCAACAAAATTGACCGCGACTTTGCTCGTCCGGCTGAAGTAGTCGATGAAGTAATTGACTTGTTCATTGAATTGGATGCAACAGAAGAACAACTTGAATTCCCAGTTGTCTATGCATCAGCAATCAATGGTACAGCAAGTAACGATGCGAGCAAGCAAGATGAAAACATGGAATCTTTGTTTGAAGCCATTGTTAACCATATCCCTTGCCCAGTTGATAACCATGAAGAGCCGCTTCAATTCCAAGTGGCACTACTTGATTACAATGATTATGTTGGAAGAATTGGGATCGGCCGTGTATTTAGAGGAACAATGCAAGTAGGACAGCAAGTAGCCTTAATGAAAGTTGACGGCAGTGTGAAACAATTCCGTGTGACAAAGATCTTTGGTTTCCAAGGGTTAAAACGAGTGGAAATCAACGAAGCAAAAGCAGGAGATCTTGTCGCTGTATCTGGAATGGAAGACATTAACGTAGGTGAAACGGTTTGTCCGGTTGAACACCAAGAGGCTTTGCCAATCCTTCGTATTGATGAGCCGACACTTCAAATGACGTTTGTTGTGAACAACAGCCCATTTGCAGGCCGTGAAGGAAAATACGTAACATCACGTAAAATTGAAGAGCGCTTAGAGCAGCAGCTTCAAACAGACGTTAGTCTTCGTGTTGATCCAACTGATTCACCTGATGCTTGGGTTGTATCTGGACGCGGAGAGCTTCACTTATCCATTCTTATTGAGAATATGAGACGTGAAGGATTTGAATTACAAGTATCGAAGCCAGAAGTTATTGTAAAAGAAGTTGACGGTGTTCGATGTGAGCCTGTTGAACGCGTTCAAATTGATGTACCAGAAGAGCACACTGGCTCTATCATGGAATCAATGGGCGCACGAAAAGGTGAAATGATTGACATGATCAATAACGGTAATGGTCAAGTTCGCCTGATCTTTACAGTGCCATCACGTGGTTTAATCGGATATACAACTGAATTTCTTTCATTAACTCGTGGTTTTGGTATTTTAAACCATACGTTTGACAGCTACCAGCCAATGCAGTCTGGTCAAGTCGGCGGACGCCGTCAAGGAGTACTTGTTTCAATGGAAACAGGTAAAGCAACTGCTTACGGAATCCAAGGCGTTGAAGAGCGCGGTGTGATCTTCGTTGAGCCGGGTGTTGAAGTATACCAAGGAATGATTGTTGGTGAGCATAACCGTGAGAACGATCTTGTTGTCAACGTAAGCCGTATGAAACAACAAACAAACGTGCGTTCAGCGACGAAAGATCAAACGGTGAGCATGAAAAAACCACGTATTATGTCACTTGAGGAATCTCTTGAGTACTTGAATGAGGACGAATACTGTGAGGTTACGCCTGAATCAATTCGTTTAAGAAAGAAAATTCTAGATAAAAACGAACGTGAGAAAGCAGCGAAGAAGAAAAAGCTAGCAGGATTATCGTAATTCCATGAAGAATTAAAAAGATAGAACCCTGGAAAGGTAAGGGGAGGGAATCTTTTTGAATGATCAGGAAGTAAGTGAAAATCTATCCTTTTTCGCGATGCTATTTCGTGTCGATGAAAATCCGCAAACAGGGATGTGGCTCCTATATGGTACCATCCTTGTTTTAGCGATTATTGTTTTTAAGCTCGGCTTTGCTAGACGTTTACCGATTTTAAAAGCACTCGTGATTTACTTGTTTTTGATTTTTGGCTGCACGTTTCTCACATTTCTAGGTATCTTCCTGCCAGTAGCGGAAGGTCTAGTCGTGGCAGCTGCCATTTTGATTATTTATAAAATCAGGCTGCATCGTGCGAAAAAAGAAGGAACAGTGAATACGTAAAAAAAGACCTGAACTTGTGTCAGGTCTTTTTTTATGTCTTTTGTTCTTTTTTTCCTTTTTTCTTCTTTTTCTCTTTCGTCGCAGGATCTTGATAAAGAGAGAATCTGCCAGTCTTGATGCGTGCTTCTGTCTTTACTTTAATACGTTCCTGACAGTCATCGCACATATATGTATGAATCGGTCGATTTCTTAACCGCTTAGCAACGAGTGTATCATCATCAATGGTTTCAAGCTTCTCACATAATGAGCACTTCACTCTCATCCTTTTCACCTCACTTATTGCATTTATTATAGCATGTTTTCCAGCTACTTAAAATCAGCGTAGAAAACGGCTTATATCACAGGAGATATAAGCCGTTCTCTTTATTTCTTCTGATTCATATGATGGTTTGATTGATCGTTTTGCTGTTCGTCTAACTGCTTTTGATCGTTTTGTTTGAGCTGATCATTCGGCTCATTTGTTGGATCTGTTTCGTGGCGATCAATTTCATTTCTCGGCATCTCTGGCATCACGCGGCCGACAATGGCGGCTAGTTCATCCATAATCCCACTGACAGGACGGCCTGCTTGTATTTCTTTACCCATCTCTTTTAACCGGCTGACTGTATCCGGATCAGCGACCACAACAGCATTCGCACCTTCTGGATCATTTTTCAGTGCTTTTGCAACTGAATATTTAATGTTTTCTACCTTGCTTCTATCTAAATCATCTTTTACATCAATACCAACAACAGCATAACGGCCGATAACGATCGCCGTTGCATCATTGACATCTGCTACGTGCTCTGTCACTTTGACAAGATGCTGCGCAACATCTGTAGATGACCGGGCTTGATTGGTCTTTTTCTTAGTCGAGTCTGACACCCGTACTACGTGCTGGCGTCCATCTGGCTGCTTGTCAAGTGCCTCTGGCTTTTCCTGCTGCTGGCAAGCGCCCAACAGAATGATGGCTTGAATCATGAATAATGTCAAAAATAGTCGCATCTGTATTCCCTCCTTCACAAACTGCATGATTTATTTTATTGTTGAATTAACCTTCTAACTTTATTCATGAAAACATATATTTTAACAATCGTTTTGGGAAAGACAGGATGAATGAAACCCCGATCAGGAGGCGAAGGACCTGAGTAAAATTTATGTATTAGACACAAATGTGTTATTACAGGATCCGAATTCAATCTTTTCATTTGAAGACAACGAGGTCGTCATACCCGCCGTTGTGTTAGAAGAAGTAGACTCAAAAAAGAGATATATGGACGAGGTTGGGCAAAATGCCCGGCGCGTCTCACGCCTAATTGACGGTTTAAGATCGAAAGGGAAACTGCATGAAAAAATTACACTAGAGTCAAAAGGGACGCTGCGCATTGAACTGAATCACCGCTCTTTTCATGAGCTTCAAGAAATTTTTATTGAAAAAACAAACGATAATCGAATTTTGGCAGTCGCGAAAAATTTAAGCTTAGAGGAAGAAACAAAACCTCATGGCAGGCCTGTTATTTTGGTCAGCAAGGATGTGTTAGTGCGGGTAAAGGCGGATGCTATAGGGCTTCAAGCAGAAGACTTCTTAAGTGACCGTGTTTTGCAAAATGAAGACATCGATAATGGCTATCATGAGCTCTACATTCCAACTGAGCAATTGAATACATTTTATAAGCAAAATCAATTACCAATAAAAGAGGTCACAAGTGCACCATTCAACCCTCATCAATTTGTCATCATGAAGGGAAATGAAGGTGGTTCTGCTTTAGGAATGCTTGATCAAAAGGCAGAGCATGTAAAGCGTCTCGTTTATGATCAAGAGCATATTTGGGGAATTCGTCCAAAAAACGTCCAACAGACGATGGCGCTCGAGCTGCTTTTGCGACGTGACATTCCGCTCGTGACACTGATTGGAAAAGCGGGGACTGGTAAAACATTGCTTGCACTTGCTGCCGGATTAATGCAGACAGAGGACCTCGGTATGTTTAAAAAGTTGATCGTGGCGCGCTCCATCGTGCCTGTTGGGAAAGATATCGGATATTTGCCAGGAGAAAAGGAAGAAAAGCTCAGACCATGGATGCAGCCGATCTATGACAACCTAGAGTTTTTATTTAATACAAAAAAGCCTGGTGAGCTTGATGCGATTTTGGCGGGAATTGGATCTATTCAAGTCGAAGCATTGACGTACATTCGGGGAAGAAGTATACCTGATCAATTTATTATCATTGATGAGGCGCAGAATTTAACAAAGCACGAGGTGAAAACATTATTAACGCGAGTCGGAGAGGGAAGTAAAATTGTGCTGATGGGAGATCCAGAGCAGATTGATCATCCTTATTTAGACAGCTTAAATAATGGGCTTACGTATGTGATCGAGCGGTTCAAAGGGCAGCAAATATCTGGACATGTCAAGCTTGTCAAAGGAGAAAGGTCTGGACTTGCACAGCTTGCCGCTGATTTGCTATAGTCCAGACCCTTTGACTTATGTAATGATCAGCTCTTTGACACCTTTTATCGGCTGAGTGAGGTTGGACTGATCCGCGAAATAGACATGGATTGGTCCTTCTTCTGTGATTGGCTTACCATGCTGGCTGAAATGAGCAATGCTTTCCATTGCCTGAGAAAGTGGTACAGCAATAGTACCTGTTTCTGTGACAAATTCGCATGTATCCGCATGTTCAAGCGGCTCAGCATTTTTTAGCATATCGCCAAGCTTCATCCCGAAGCTGCCTGTGACGAGTCTTTCCTTTTCGTACTTCTTCTCTGTTTTTAACGTGGGTGGAAGAGTTTGACCTTCTCTTATCACCCGCTCTTGGTCAAGCTCCTGATCTAGCTGATTCTCTTCACTTGCTGCATTTTTTTCAAAAAATGAATCCATTAAAAATTTGCGGTCATCAAAAATCCATACACTTGGATCAATGGTGATCTTGTACTGTACGTTCCCCTTGATTTGAATGATGCTCATGTTCAAGACAACCCCTTTCCAACATAAATTATAGAAGTTTTCGTCCGCTTTGTCACTTTCATAAACATGCTGCACCTTGTACACACTAATCATACATGAAAGATAGGGAGTGTATGAGGCATGGCATGTCGCGACAATGAAGAGCTTCAACGATTTGTAGAAGAAGCAAAAAAAGTGGCCAAAGATGGTCAAGTAGCATCCTATATTCCCGCTCTCGGCAAAGCGGATCAGACGGATTTATCTGTGGCAGTGTATCATGTGAGTAATACGTGCCACTCAGCTGGAAATGTAGATAAACGATTTACCCTTCAAAGTATTTCAAAAGTATTAGCACTGGCGCTTGTGCTCTCAGAAGAAGGGCCAAAAAAAGTCTTTCAATTTGTTGGACAAGAACCAACAGGTGACCCGTTTAATTCAATGATTAAACTGGAAACAGCGAGTCCGAATAAACCGCTGAATCCAATGATTAATGCAGGGGCGCTCGCAGTCACGAGTTTAATCAGAGGAGCGACTCCGCAAGATCAGCTGAGCCGGTTGCTCAGCTTCATTAGAGAGCTTGCAAATGACAAAAGCATTACATACTGCAAGGAAACAGCTGCCTCCGAATTTGAGACATCCATGATTAACCGGGCGATGTGCTATTATATGAAGCAATATCATATTATTAGAGGGAACGTAGAGGAAGTCATGGACGTCTATACGAAACAATGTGCCATCATGATGAACAGCTTGGATTTGGCAAAAATTGCTTGTGTTTTTTCATTAGACGGCAGACATCCAGAAACGGGGAAGCAGATTCTTTCAAAAGATGTCGCAAGAATTTGTAAAACTTTTATGGTGACGTGCGGCATGTACAATGCGAGCGGAGAATTTGCCATTAACATCGGAATTCCTGCAAAAAGCGGTGTCTCAGGCGGAATTATGGGAGCTGCACCATATGATTTTGGAATCGGTATCTTCGGTCCTGCTCTGGATGAAAAAGGGAATAGTATTGCTGGAATTAAGCTGCTTGAGCTGATGAGTGAAAAATACGAGATGAGTATCTTTTAATGGAGGAAGGCTTCTTTTTATTTTTACAAGCGAACTGTACAAATCTGCTTGCAATTTTGGGCGTTTCGCTTTATGATAAATAGAAGAATTAGGTACTCGCCTGGGGAACGGAGGGATACTTTTGGCGTCAGAAATTTTAGTCGATCATCGGCAAAAAGCACTGGCTTTATTAAAATTGGATGCAGATAAAATTTTAAAATTGATCCAAGTGCAAATGGACAACTTAACGATGCCGCAATGTCCTCTTTATGAAGAGGTTTTAGATACTCAAATGTTCGGATTATCGAGAGAAATTGATTTTGCTGTCCGGCTTGGATTAGTTGATCAACATGAAGGTAAGAAACTACTCGATAAACTTGAGAGAGAGCTTTCCGCACTTCATGATGCGTTCACAAAAAAATAATGATTGAAAACTCAAACTTCCTTAACATAAGTTTGAGTTTTTTTGTCCTCTATTTTTTTCATTGATTCATGTCAAACGGACTTGATTCTTTCATGAATGACGAACAATATAAAAGAGGTAAAACGAGATCAAACGGAGAAAATGTAGTAGAATAAAAACAGCTAAGAGGATATCAAGCAGTAGAAACAGACGTTAGGAAGAGGATTATATGTTAAAGAGAATGCTAAAATCGTATGACTACTCATTATTGTTCGCCATTATTTTAATTAGCGCATTCGGTTTGGTCATGGTGTATAGCTCAAGTATGATTACATCTGTGATTAGATACGATGCCGCGCCAGATAATTTTTTTAAGAAACAGCTTTTATTTATGATCGTTGGAGCGGTCATCTTGCTCTTTACGGCACTCGTTCCATATCAGCTGTTTTCAAATAAGAAATTTCAGATCGGTATGCTGCTGCTATCCGTATTCTCCCTCATCTATGTGTACTTTGGCGGTCATATTGCAGGGAACGCAAGAAGCTGGATTAAAGTAGGTCCATTCAGCCTTCAGCCAGCTGAATTTGTAAAGATTGTCGTCATTATTTATCTTGCTGCTGTGTATGCGAAAAAGCAGCATTATATTGATCATATTTTACGAGGAGTCACACCTCCAATCGTGGTTGTTTCGATCTTATGCGGATTTATCATTTTGCAGCCAGACTATGGGACAGCCTTTATCATTGGGATGATTGCTCTTGCGATGATTTTATGCTCAGGGTTTAGCGGGAAAACACTTGCGAAGCTGCTGGCGTTATTTAGTGCCGTGATGGTCGTCGTGACCCCATTTATTATTCTGTTCTGGGATAAAATTTTCACGCAAAATCGTCTCGGGCGTTTTGAGAGTTTCCAAGATCCCTTTAAAGATGCAGGAGCTACTGGACATCAATTGATTAATTCCTATTATGCCATTGGATCAGGCGGCTTTTTTGGACTGGGTCTAGGAGAAAGCGTTCAAAAGTACGGGTATCTCCCAGAGCCGCACACAGATTTTATCATGGCAATCATTTCAGAAGAGCTTGGCTTTTTCGGAGTATTTTTTGTACTCGCTCTCCTTGGCTTCATCGTCGTGAAAGGATTTTATATTGCAAGAAAGTGTGAAGATCCATTTGGAAGTTTGCTTGCAATAGGAATTTCCTCCATGATTGCGATCCAAACATGCATTAATTTAGGCGGTGTTTCAGGTTTGATTCCGATTACTGGGGTCACACTTCCGTTTATTAGCTACGGGGGATCATCTATCATTTTACTGAGTGGTTGTATGGGAATATTGCTGAATATCAGCATGTTTACTGAATATAAAGAGCGTTACAAAAAGAAAAAATCAATGAGCAAACCACCAGTTCAAAAAAATGGATTGCAGAAAACTTTGAATCTTTAGAAAACAAAAGTGTACAGTTTTCATTTCTTCCTTTATTATAGAGTACATATAAAATTTTAAGGGATATGGAGGAGTGAGAAATGTCACAGAGAACAATTCAAAAGGTTCTAGTTGCAAACAGAGGGGAAATTGCTATCAGAGTCTTCAGGGCCTGTACGGAGCTCAATTTACGTACAGTAGCCATTTATTCCAAAGAAGACTCAGGCTCTTATCATCGCTATAAAGCAGATGAAGCATATCTAGTTGGAGAAGGAAAAAAACCGATTGATGCCTACCTTGATATCGAGGGGATCATCGAAATTGCAAAACGAAATGATGTGGATGCAATCCATCCAGGTTACGGATTTTTATCTGAAAATATTCATTTTGCAAGACGATGCGAAGAGGAAGGCATTCAATTTATCGGTCCAACTTCTCAGCATTTAGATATGTTTGGAGATAAAGTAAAGGCAAGAGAAGAAGCGAAAAAAGCTGGAATACCAGTCATTCCAGGAAGTGACGGACCAGTTGATTCGGTCAAAGAAGTCGAAAAATTCGGTGAAGAATACGGTTACCCGTTTATTATTAAAGCTTCACTAGGCGGCGGCGGCCGGGGTATGCGGATTGTCAGAACGAAAGAGGAGCTGAAGGAAGCCTATGACCGTGCGAAGTCAGAGGCAAAAGCCGCTTTTGGAAATGACGAAGTATACGTTGAAAAACTGATTGAAAATCCGAAACACATTGAGGTGCAGGTGATTGGTGACAATCACGGCAATATCATTCATTTATATGAGCGTGACTGCTCTGTTCAAAGGCGGCATCAAAAGGTCATTGAAGTGGCGCCAAGTGTGTCTCTTACAGATCAACTGCGTGAAGACATTTGCGAAGCGGCTGTTCAGCTGGCTCGGAATGTATCATATATCAATGCAGGCACTGTAGAATTCCTTGTTGCAAATGGAGAGTTTTATTTTATTGAAGTCAATCCAAGGGTACAGGTAGAACACACGATCACTGAAATGATCACAGGTGTCGATATCGTCCAAACCCAAATTCTTGTCGCGAAAGGTCATGACCTTCACAGCAAGGAAGTCGGTATACCAAAGCAAGAAGATATTTTCACACATGGTTTTGCCATTCAATCAAGGGTTACAACAGAAGATCCTTTAAATGATTTTATGCCAGACACTGGGAAAATTATGGCCTACCGTTCAGGCGGGGGATTTGGTGTACGACTTGATACAGGGAACAGCTTTCAAGGTGCAGTCATAACACCTTATTACGATTCACTATTGGTCAAGCTGTCCACATGGGCGCTTACATTTGACCAAGCTGCTGCTAAAATGGTTCGAAACTTACAGGAATTCAGAATTCGCGGGATTAAAACAAACATTCCGTTTCTTGAAAACGTGGCAAAGCATGAGAAGTTTCTAAAAGGGGAATACGATACGTCATTTATCGATTCAACGCCAGAGCTATTTAATTTCCCTAAACAAAAAGACCGTGGAACGAAGATGCTGACTTATATTGGTAACGTGACCATTAATGGATTCCCTGGTATTGCGGAGAAAAAGAAGCCTCATTTTGACAAGCCTGTTGTACCGAAGCTTCCTCTCAAGCAGGAGATTCCATCTGGGACTAAACAATTGTTAGATGCGCATGGACCTGAGGGTCTTGCCAATTGGGTGAAAGAACAAAAGAGCGTCCTTTTAACAGATACAACCTTTAGGGACGCGCATCAGTCTCTGCTTGCGACCCGCTTCAGAACTCATGATTTAAAGAAAGTAGCCCAGCCAACAGCAGGTTTATGGCCAGAGCTGTTTAGTATGGAAATGTGGGGCGGTGCTACATTTGATGTTGCGTACCGTTTCTTAAAAGAAGATCCTTGGCAGCGATTAAAAGAGCTTCGCCAAGAAGTGCCAAACACGTTGTTCCAAATGCTTTTAAGATCATCAAACGCTGTCGGATATACAAACTATGCGGATAATGTGATTAAAGCATTTGTAAAGGAATCGGCCGAAGCAGGCATTGACGTGTTCCGTATTTTCGATAGCTTAAACTGGGTGAAAGGCATGACACTTGCCATTGATTCTGTTCGTGAATCAGGCAAAGTGGCAGAGGCAGCGATTTGTTATACGGGGGACATTCTCGATCCATCGCGTCCGAAATATGATCTCAAGTACTATGTATCTCTTGCGAAAGAGCTTGAATCTGCCGGTGCGCATATTTTAGGTATTAAGGATATGGCGGGATTATTAAAGCCGCAGGCAGCTTATGAGTTAGTCACTGCTTTAAAAAATGAGCTCACAATCCCTATTCATCTTCATACGCATGATACGAGTGGAAATGGACTGTTCACCTATGCAAGGGCAATTGATGCAGGTGTTGACATTGTCGATGTGGCCGTCAGCTCTATGGCGGGACTCACATCGCAGCCAAGTGCAAGCTCATTGTACTATGCTTTAGATGGGCATGAAAGAAAGCCAGACATGAACGTCCAATCGGTCGAACACCTTTCTCAATACTGGGATTCTGTTAGAAAATACTACAGTGAATTCGAAAGCGGCATGAATTCACCTCATACAGAAATTTATGAGCATGAAATGCCTGGCGGACAGTATAGTAACTTGCAGCAGCAGGCGAAAGGTGTCGGGCTTGGCGACCGCTGGAACGAAGTAAAAGAAATGTACAGACGTGTGAATGACATGTTTGGTGATATTGTGAAGGTGACTCCTTCCTCTAAAGTAGTCGGAGACATGGCACTTTATATGGTGCAAAATGATTTAACAGAGGAAGATGTCTATGAAAAAGGAGCAACTTTAGACTTCCCTGATTCTGTTGTGGAACTATTTAAAGGCTATTTAGGCCAGCCGCATGGCGGATTCCCTGAAAAATTGAAAAAGCTGATTTTAAAAGGAGAAGAGCCGCTCACTGTTAGACCTGGTGAAAAGCTGAAGCCAGTTGACTTTGAAGCTATTCAGCAGCAGTTTAAAGAATCTCATGACCTGACGCTGACAGAGAAAGACGCAATTGCGTATGCCTTATATCCGAAAGTCTTTTCTGAATTTGTCCAAACAGCAGAAAGTTATGGAGACATCTCTGTTCTTGACACACCAACGTTTTTCTACGGGATGAGGCTTGGTGAAGAGATTGAGGTAGAAATCGAAAAAGGAAAAACCCTCATTGTTAAACTCGTGTCAATTGGAGAACCGAATCCAAATGCCACAAGAGTTCTTTACTTTGAGCTAAATGGACAGCCTCGTGAAGTCGTCATTAAGGATGAAAGCATCAAATCATCCGTTCAAGAAAAAATGAAGGCGGACCGTTCAAATCCAAATCACATTGCCGCATCAATGCCAGGCACTGTCATCAAAGTGCTCGTGGAAAAAGGACAGAAAATTTCGCAAGGTGAGCATTTGATGATCAATGAAGCCATGAAAATGGAGACGACTGTGCAAGCTCCATTCACTGCGGTCGTAGATGAAATACATGTGACAAATGGAGAACCGATTCAAACGGGAGATCTGCTCATTGTTTTAAAGCCTGAATAATAATTGAGACACATCCATCGTGATGTGTCTTTTTTTGAGCGCATTAAAATGTGCAGCAGCCTGCGAGAGTGATTACACTATAGAGTGAGGTGAAGAAAGTTGGAAATTGTCGTGATTTGGTTTCGCCGAGATCTGCGATTGGATGATCATATCGCCTTGTCAAAAGCGATCACATATGCAAAAAAACATGAGTACAAATTATTGGCTCTTTATCATCTAGATCCATTTTTTACTGAAATGGAAATGGATATAAATAACGAACATTTCTTTCAAAGCTTGGCGCATTTCGTCAAGGAAGCGAGAGAATCTCAAGTGTATGTCCACCTTCTCCATGATGATGTCCTCCGCGCCTTTCAGCAGGTCATGGATGTGTATGACATCAAAGCCGTCTTTTTTAATGAAGATGAAGTGGGTATCGGCCAAAGGCGTGACAAGCAAGTAACCGATTTTTTAGGTAAGAAGGGCATTCATGTGTCAATGTGGCAAGATACACATCTTCACGGGGCGCGAGATATTTTAAAAGCAGATGGGTCACATTATCAAGTGTTTACCCCATACTATCAATCATGGCGTAAGCAAGAGAAGCAGCCTGTGATAAAAGTTGACAAATCATTTTTTAGCAGTGGGCATACGATTTGTGATGAGTCACTTTCACAAAAAGGAAATGATAAACTGCGAGAATTGATAAAGGGCTGCTCAAGGAAGTTTGATCAAATTGGCTCAGACAAAGCGATGAGCACGCTGCATCACTTTATCCAAAAAAGATTAACACGTTACCATGAGAAACGTGATATTCCGTCTGTTTTTGGAACGAGCAAGCTGTCGCGGTTCTTAAAAACAGGTACTATTTCAATTCGAACGATCTTTCATTTGATATATGAAGAAGCACTCTATGAAGATGAGGGCAGAGAGACCTTTATTAAAGAGCTGGCTTGGCGTGATTTTTATCATATGATTTATGCGCATTATCCCGAGATGAAAGAAAAAGAAATCAATTTGGCGTTTCAAGGGATGAAATGGAATGAAGATGAGACGCTGTTTGAAGCTTGGTGTAAAGGAGAAACAGGCTTTCCACTCGTTGATGCAGGGATGAGACAGTTAAATGAGGAGGGCTGGATGCATAACCGTTTGCGAATGGTCACAGCCTCATTTTTAACAAAGGATTATTTGATTGATTGGAGAAAGGGCGAAGCGTATTTTGCAAAAAAACTTGTGGATTATGATGAGGCGTCCAATATCGGAGGATTTCAGTGGGCAGCCTCAGTCGGAACTGATGCGGTGCCGTACTTCCGTATTTTCAACCCGGCCACTCAGTCAAAGCGATTTGATCCGAGCGGAGAATATATTAGAAAATATGTACCAGAGCTAGAGTATGTCGATGAAAAATGGATTCATGAACCAAGTAAAATGCCGATTGATGAGCAATTGAAATCGGGATGTGTGCTAGGTGATACATATCCGCTGCCGACGGTAGACCATCAGGAAAGACGCAAAAAAGCCATTTCGCTATTTGAAGAAGCAAAACAACAATAAAACAAATCCCCATTCCATATGGAAGGGGGATACAAATTCTTATTTGAATGGTTCTTTGCTTTCATATTTAAACCGGGCAATAAGTAAGCAGAAGTAACAGAGTACGCCAAACAAACCGGAAATAAATAATGAATGAGCCAGCGCGTAACCAAGTGCGAGATGAGAATACACAGACATCACACCTGAAATCGCTTGAAGTGTAATAAGAATGGCTGAAATAATCCATCCATAATACAGCTGCTTCTGTTCTTTATAATGTTTCATGGCATGAAACATCGCAACAAATATCCAGACGAATAAAAGAAGTGCTGCTGCTCTGTGAGACATTTGCACCCACTGATTAAAGTACGCTGGAAGTGCACCGTCTTTTGAACAAAACGGGAAGACAGAGCAAGCAAGACTTGACTTTGTATGCCTCACATAAGCACCCGTGTACACCACGATATACGTATAGGTGATCAAACCATAAATATGAAACTGCATTTTTTTGCCGATATGAAGCGGCTTCACAAGCTTTGTTTCAGATCGGGTTGCCTCGAATACAAGAAGCGCAAGCAATAACACTGAAGCAAAAGAAATGAGTGAAATACCGAAGTGCAGAGCCATGACAAGTGCGTTGGAACCAAACACGACGGCAAGAGCCCCTAACAGCGCTTGTAGCAGTAAGAATATAATCGACATGATGACCAAAAATTTGGTTTCACGGAATACTGGACTAATCTTTTTCCAGCATAAGACCGCCAGTGCCAAGACAAGAATGGTTGAAACCCCTGTTGACATGCGGTGACTCCATTCGATGATGGAAGCAGGGTTCATTTCAGGGAAGAAACGACCGTGGCAAAGGGGCCACTGCCTGCCGCAGCCAAGACCCGAGCCGGTTTTCGTCACAAGCGCACCGCCAATCAAAACGATCAGCATCACAAACGTTGTGATCACGCTCAATAACCTTAAAGCAAATTTCATCAAATTATTTCACCTTCTCTAAAAAACTTCTGATCTAAATGAAAAACCTCACATGCTCTCAAGTTTAAGCCAAATGCGTGTTCTGTTGCAATTCATAATGACCAAAGTTCACAAAAAAATGATATGTTAGTTCACAAAGTTTACAGATTTAGAGTGCTTGATCTTTCTTTCGCAGTCTGATAGAAATAGAGGAGAGAATATTTCATTTTGCACCGCCTTCTGAAACACAGATAAATCCTAATAAATTCACGAAAAGTTCACAAATAACTTCGAGATTGTCGTTTATTATTTAATAGGATGTTTTTTTACAGCTGTTTATCTTGTATGATAGAGTTGTAACGAATTTACGTTTCATAGTTCGTTTGAAGGTTTGGGCAAGGGAGGTTATACACATTGGCAAATTCCAAAACAGCCGCGGAAGCAGCTATTCATGGACAAATAGAAGAAACAACAGCTTGGAAAGATTTTCTTGCTCTGATTAAAATGGGCATCGTCAATTCCAATTTCATTACGACATTTACTGGAATGTGGCTTGCTTTTTATTTTACAGGGATGAGTTTCCTTGGGAATCTAGATATTGTGCTGTTAACAATGATTGGTTCTTCTCTTATTATTGCCGGTTCATGCGCCATTAATAATGCGTTTGACCGTGATATTGATATATTAATGGAAAGAACAAAAACAAGACCGACGGTTACAGGTAAGATTCAGCCGGGGCAAGCGTATGCATTTGGTATTTTGCTTGTTGTACTTGGACTCATCATGCTTCTAATGACAACCATAACATCAGCAGTGATTGGATTTATTGGAGTCTTTACTTATGCGGTTCTTTACACCATGTGGTCTAAACGTCATTACACCATCAATACCGTTATTGGAAGTGTGTCTGGTGCAGTGCCGCCATTAATCGGCTGGACAGCTGTCACAGGTACAATCGACACAACGGCTTGGGTTTTGTTTATGATTATGTTCATTTGGCAGATCCCGCACTTCCTGTCACTTGCGATTAAGAAAACGGAAGATTACCGTAAGGCAGGTATTCCAATGCTGCCAGTCGTTTATGGCTTTGAAGTCACGAAACGCCAAATCATCATTTGGACAGCATGTCTTCTCCCGCTTCCATTTTTCTTAGGTGGATTAGGATGGCCGATTGTCGCACTTGGCACATTGCTGAATATTGGATGGCTTGTCATTGGCCTTATGGGCTTTAAAATGAAAGACGTCATGAAGTGGTCAACGCTCATGTTCGTTTATTCATTAAATTACTTAACCATCTTTTTCGTTGCGATGATTATTATTACACTATTCTAGAGTAAAATACACTTTGATCACATCAAAACAAGGCTATATCTTATAACACAACATTTTCTAACAACTATGAAAGCCGCCTGATATTCAGTTCTATTTAGGCGGCTTTCTGTTTATACATAGATGGTATTTTGAGTAAAAACATCATTTTTTTATGAAAAGAGGAAATGTAAGTGCTTTTATAAGAGGCGGGGGTTATGGATGGGTGAAAAGTGATTTTATAAATAAGAAGTAAAAAGCGAAAGGCAAAGGAGATCAAGCAAAAGGGGTTGGGACAAATTATGATAAGAAAATGGCGTGTTTATTCACTGTTTCTCTTATTGACGCTCGTTTTGGCGGGCTGTGGTGAACCATACTTATCAACACTCAAACCAGTTGGGGAAGTAGCAGATAAACAATTCTTCCTAACGGTACTGAGTACACTCATTATGGTTCTTGTCGTCATTGTTGTATCGATCATTTTCTTTTACGTCATCATTAAATTCAAACGTTCTAAAGTGGGAGAAGATACGATTCCAAAGCAGGTGGAAGGGAACCGTAATCTAGAAATTACGTGGACAGCGATTCCGATTCTTCTCCTCATTATTCTCGTTGTGCCTGTTGTGGCATACACGCTTGAGCTTGGGGATACAAGCGCTATGGATAAGAAAAAACGAGATCCTGAAAAGACACTTGTTGTCAATGTAAGAGCCAGTTTATATTGGTGGGAATTCGAATACCCTGATTATGGGATTGTCACAAGTCAGGAATTGATTGTACCAACAGATCAAAAGGTCTACTTTAAATTGAAAGCATCTGATGTGAAACACTCTTTCTGGGTTCCATCGGCTGGCGGTAAAATTGATACAAACACAGACAACGAAAACAAGTTTTATTTAACCTTTGATTCAAAACGAACGAAAGATGCAGGGGAATATTTCTACGGGAAATGTGCGGAGCTTTGCGGTCCTTCACATGCTTTAATGGACTTTAAAGTTAAAACGCTTTCTCAAGATGAGTTTTTAGGATGGACGAAAAAAATGGCTGATTACAAGAAGCCTACATCCACAAAAGATCTCGCCCTTGAAGGTGAAAAGTTATTTAAAGAGAAAAACTGCTTGAGCTGTCACGCAGTAGAGCCTGGGGACGAACGGCCGGAAGCGGCAAGGACAGCACCAAACCTTGCAACCTTCGGAGAGCGGACAAAAGTAGCTGGAATTAAAGACATGAACAAAGAAAACGTGAAAGCATGGCTGAAAGATCCAGAGAGCTTTAAACCAGGAAATAAAATGACAGGGACGTACCCTAAATTAAATGACTCAGAAGCAGATGCACTTTATGAGTATTTAAAAGAACTTAAAATCCAGTAAATTCGAATGCAAATGGGCAAGAGGGTATGTAATCGATGTGAAGTTTTTGTTAAGAGCTCCCGAATATGTCTCTACAACCAAGAAGTAGCCATCTGTCAGACACAGTCTGTGTAAAGTTAAATAGACATCTATATGAAAAGGGGCAAATGGGAGATAAGAGGGGGATTTCATGGTGAGTACAATAGCTAAAAAGCGGGGGTTTGGCGCTGTCTTATGGGATTACTTGACGACGGTTGACCACAAAAAAATTGCCGTACTATATTTAGTGGCAGGGGGATTTTTCTTTTTAATTGGCGGCCTGGAAGCGATGATAATCCGTATTCAGCTAGCCATCCCTGAAAATGATTTTGTAAGTGCAGGGTTTTACAATGAAGTCATGACGATGCACGGAACAACGATGATTTTCCTTGCAGCGATGCCGCTTTTATTTGCATTAATGAATGCGGTTGTACCTATTCAAATTGGTGCACGTGACGTAGCATTTCCGTTTGTGAATTCACTTGGTTTTTGGCTGTTCTTTTTCGGAGGAATTTTCTTAAACCTTGGATGGTTTATGGGCGGGGCACCTGATGCAGGTTGGACTGCATACGCTTCACTCACGCTGAATTCAGAAGGACACGGCATGGATTTCTATATTTTAGGGTTGCAGATAGCGGGTATTGGTACGCTAATTGCCGGAATCAACTTTCTTGCAACGATTATTAATATGAGAACGCCTGGTATGACGTATATGAGAATGCCGCTCTTTACTTGGACGACATTTGTCGCTTCAGCACTGATTTTATTCGCATTCCCGCCGCTTACAGCAGGGCTTGCAATGCTGATGCTTGATAGAATGTTTGATACGAGCTTTTTCAATCCAGAGCTCGGCGGTAATACAATCATCTGGGAGCATTTGTTCTGGATTTTCGGACACCCAGAAGTTTATATCTTAATCCTGCCAGCATTCGGAATATTTTCTGAAATCATTCCAGTGTTTGCAAGAAAAAGGCTGTTTGGCTATTCGTCGATGGTGTTTGCGACTGTATTGATTGGTTTCCTTGGATTCATGGTGTGGGCGCATCACATGTTCACAACAGGACTTGGTCCGATTGCCAATGCCATCTTTGCTGTAGCCACAATGGCGATTGCGGTGCCGACAGGAATTAAAGTATTTAACTGGCTGCTCACCATATGGGGCGGTAATGTGAAGTTTACAACGCCGATGCTGTATTCCGTTGCCTTTATACCGTCATTTTTACTTGGCGGGGTAACCGGAGTCATGCTTGCAGCAGCTGCAGCAGATTATCAGTTCCATGATACGTACTTTGTTGTGGCGCATTTCCACTACGTCATTATTGGCGGGGTGGTATTCGGTATTTTAGCTGGTGTGCATTACTGGTGGCCGAAGATGTTTGGAAAAATACTAAATGAGAAACTTGGGAAAATTAGCTTTGTGCTATTTTTCATCGGTTTCCATTTAACCTTCTTTATTCAGCATTTCCTCGGTCTTTGGGGCATGCCGCGCCGAGTCTTTACATTCCTGCCAGGTCAGGGGTTAGACCTTGGGAACTTGGTCAGTACGATTGGGGCGCTGTTTATGTTTGTAGCTGTTGTCATCCTGCTGATTAACGTCATCTGGACGACAGCGAAAGGGGAGCGTGTATCGGGCGATCCTTGGGGAGACGGAAGAACGCTTGAATGGGCAGTGTCTTCACCTCCGCCAGAATATAACTTTAAACAGCTGCCACTTGTTAGAGGACTAGATCCATTATGGATTGAAAAAATGGATGGTAAAAAAGGAATGACAGCATCTGAACCGCTCGATGATATTCACATGCCGAATAATTCAATCTTACCTGTCATTATCTCATTCGGTCTATTTGTGTCAGCGTTTGGCTTCATGTATCGTCAAGAGCACAGCTGGGGGCTTCCAGTGATTCTCATTGGTCTTGGCATTACATTTGCAACCATGCTGGTTCGCTCTCTTAAAGACGATCATGGGTACCATATTCACAAAGAAGATCTGACCGATGACGATGATAAAGGGGTGAAAGCATAATGGAACCACAAAAAATGACAGCAGAAACTTTTCCGGCTTCTCCTGAGAAAGCCACTTTAGAAGGAAAGAATAAGTTCGTCGGGTTCTGGTTGTTTCTTGGGGGAGAAACTGTTCTGTTTGCATCGCTCTTTGCCACATATTTGGCGCTGAAAAACTCTAATGCAGGCGGAGCAAAAACAACTGATATGTTTGATCTCACACTTGTCTTTATTGCCACGATGCTTCTACTGACGAGCAGTTTAACGAGTGTGTATGCAATGTATCATATGAAAAACTTTGCCTTTAAAAAGATGCAGCTTTGGCTTGGTGTGACTGTGCTATTAGGTGCTTCATTTCTAGGGGTTGAGATTTATGAGTTCTATCATTATGTGCATGCGTATGATTTTACCATTACCAGCTCAGCTCTTGGTTCCTCCTTCTATACACTTGTAGGAACTCACGGAGCTCACGTCGCCTTCGGACTTTGCTGGATTACCGCTCTTATGATTCGAAATATGAGACGCGGACTCGATTTATACAATGCGCCAAAATATTATGTGGCAAGTCTGTATTGGCACTTCATTGATGTTGTGTGGGTCTTCATCTTTACCGTTGTATATTTAATGGGAATGGTGGGATAAGAATGGGAAATAAAAACACAAATCAGTCTAAAGTCGATCTTGTATACCGTAAAAAGAAAAATGCCGAAGAAATGAAGCATCAGCTCATTTCTTTCGGCTTGATGATTGGATTAACCTTTGTTGCCTTTTTAACAATCGCTTCCGAAGATGTTGGAAACTGGTTCGCAGTACCATTTATTTTACTGCTTGCCGTTATTCAGGTGGCTTTTCAGCTTTATTATTTTATGCACATGAACCAAAAAGGGCATGAAACACCCGCATTGTTTCTTTACTCAGGTGTGTTTGTCGCGTTTATTACCGTATTAGCCTTTTTGACCATTATATGGTGGTAAGCCCGCTTTGCCCTTGAAGGAGGCGCAGCAATGGAGAACTTAGAGATATTCGGATTTCGGGCATTATGGAGCCCTTACTATTTGACTAGTATTGTCATAGCAGCTGCTCTTTATCTGCTTCTTGTGACAAAGGGGAAGCATCGTGCGACGGTAAAAGAGAAAACGTTGTTTCTGACGGGGCTTGTTCTGTTATACGCCGTAAAAGGAAGCCCAATTGATTTAATGGGGCATATTATGTTTAGTGCACATATGGCGCAAATGGCGGTGCTCTATTTAGTCATTCCGCCTCTCCTTATTACAGGATTACCTGCGGCCATTTGGGAGCGGATCATCCAAACACTAGGCATTCAGCAGATGTTTCGTTTGTTTACCAAGCCTTTAATTGCATTGCTCGGATTTAACGGTTTGTTTTCGATGTACCATATCCCGCTTGTGTTTGATTTTGTGAAAACAGATCCGTTTTATCATGCGCTGATGACAGTGGTCATTTTTATTGCTGCCTTTTTCATGTGGTGGCCGCTCGTTCATAAAGTCCAAAGTCAGCCTCAGATTACAGGCATTTTAAAGCTTGGTTATATTATGGCAGACGGGATATTAATGACTCCTGCATGTGCACTCATTATGTTTAGTGAGACACCGATCTATGCAACCTATTCTGATGCTGGTGCTTGGATACAGGCGCTGCATCTCTGCGTACCAAGTGATACGCTGGCAGGTCTTGCGCTCACAGGTCCTGAAATGTTCCATACCTTGCCGCTGCTAGAAGACCAGCAGCTAGGCGCGATTTTGATGAAAATAATTCAGGAGATTGTGTACGGCTCAATCCTTGCTGTTGTCTTCTTTGACTGGGCAAGAAAAGAAAGAGCGAAAGATGCCGTACCAGATGCGCTGATTCCGAAATATGAATGAAAAAAGCACAGCCATATGGCTGTGCTTTCGTTTATGCTTCTGCTGTCATTGCTTCTAGTTTTTCTTTCAGCTGTTCAAGCGTTTTTTTGCTTGATTGGATGAGAGACTTAGGGAAATCTTCGTCTTCGCCATATTCAACACCGTGCGGATAATAATGTTTTCCGAGTAAAGGTGTGAGAAGCTGTATGTGTGCTCTTTTTGAACCAACATCTCCTTCGGTGGCGTAGCCGGAAATCCGTAAATAAAAGGTTCCCTCTACCATGTTATACTTTCTGTCGTACGTCACACGCTCATAATCCCATTGATCGGCTCGTACAAATCCTTCACTTTCCATGATGAAATCTAATTTATTTAAGTCAGCTGCTACCTTTTCAATCCCCGTACCTTCAAACTTCACCCAAAACCCCTCCTTATAAAAATTCCCTTTACTGACAATCATAGTATGAAAGCGTTAAACTTTCAACTGTGAAGGGTATGTTCTTTTATAACCTGGTTACAGTAATAAAGAAAATAACAGATGGAGGAATCAACGTGAAAACGAAAAAAATCAAAGATATTATGACAAAAAAAGTAGTGACATGTCAGCAAGATGACAATACGTATGAAGCGGCAGTCAAAATGAGAGACGCAGACATTGGGGCCATTCCGGTGGTTAACGGAGATCAGCTCGTTGGTATCGTGACAGACCGTGACCTTGTACTCAGAGGTATTGCAGAAAAAAAGCCAAACTCACAGGAAGTAGGCTCGTTGATGACGAAGGAAGTACTGACAGCAGAAGAAGATGCAACGCTTGAAGAAATTGTCCGGCTGATGTCAGAGCACCAGCTCCGCCGCATTCCTGTTGTGAAAAACGGTGCATTAACTGGGATTGTCGCTCTTGGAGATTTATCCGTCGAAGATTTATCGAATGATCGCGCAGGAGATGCCCTGACAGAAATCTCTCAACAGGATCAAGATCATGGGCAAGGATTTCTTCATTAAGAGGGGCATATTTTAAATTCGTGTTAAATAGGCTGTATTGTCGTTGATAAATGAAGCGAGTTTTGTTTAAATGACAGTAGAAGGTACTTTTTTGTACCTTGCCAATTTAACGGAGGTGTTTATTTGAAAACTGTGCTCAAAACACTCCTCATCCTCCTGATTATATCTGGAACGTACGTTCTGTTTATTCAATATGGATCTTCACCAGAAAAAGAAAACAGCAATGAACCGAAGGTGTCTAATGAAGAAACATCTAGCGATAAGCCGATCAATATCCCGAAAAAGGGGCTCATGTCCTTTATGGGAAAATCTTCAAACGAAGTGCTTAAACAGCTGGGAGAACCAGATCGCATTGATCCTTCCGCATATGATTATGACTGGTGGATTTACAATCAATCGAAGAAGCACTATATTCAAGTAGGGGTAAAGGATAGTAAAGTGGTGACATTGTTTGCAACAGGAGACGGACTCAATGTTGAACCATTTAAAATCGGTCAAGCCACAAGTGAGGTATTTAAAAAAACACAAATTGCACCTTACATTCATGTAGAGGATGAACAAAATTCATACCGCTTTGAATTCTCAGAAGATGATATGAATACAAGGCCCACCGTGAAAGTGGACGATGATGTATATGTTCAGCTTTACATGGATAAGTTTGAAAGCACCCTTTCAAGTATCAGGGCGTTTAACGCAGATACATTTGTGAAACAAAAGCCATACGAAGTCGTCTATCGTGGTGAATTGATAGAACCAGAGGCAATATCGGGTGAAAAATGGAAAGAGATCGAAGCTTCCAGTCAAAAACAAATTTTTGATATGACCAATATTATTCGTCATAAGTACAAACTGCCGACCTTAAAGTGGGATGATGAAACCTCTGAAGTGGCATTCATGCATAGTGAGGACATGAAAGAGAATCATTATTTCTCCCATGAATCTAAAAAGTACGGTACGCTGAAAGACCGATTAGAAAGAGGCGAGGTGGCATTTCAACTCGCAGGTGAAAACATTGCCTATAATTATGTAGATGGACCTGCAGCGGTAGAAGGCTGGCTCAATAGTGAAGGTCATAGAAAGGCGTTATTAAATAAAGATTACTCACACCTTGGCGTCGGTGTGAAAGAAAAATACTACACCCAAAACTTCATCAAAAAAACATCTTAAACGAAAACAGCTGCATCATCGCAGCTGTTTTTTTGTTTCAAAAAAGAGGCTCACCAAAATAACTGATGGTGTATATAGTATAGTAGGCATTTGTATGGGGGGTGAGGATATGACAAACAAGCAAAAACAAACATCCATTGATGAATTTAAACAATTCGTCAGACGCCATCCGAAGTTAATTCAAGAAGTGCAAACGCAAGAAAAAAGCTGGCAAAGTGTATACGAAAATTGGGTCATGTTTGGTGAGGAAGATGAGATGTGGTCTCCTTACCGGCAAACGCAATCTGAGGACGTGAAAGAAGAAAAAGCTTCAAAGCCAAGTGAATCTGGAAAAGCAGATTTTATGTCTAAAATGGTTTCTGCTGTGAAAAAAATGGACGCTGAACAAATGAATGAACAAATCAACAAAATGAGCCAGTCTATTTCCTCTTTACAAAGCTTACTCGGACAATTTTCATCAAATGGCTCGAAGAAAGGTTCATCTGGAGGCAGTCAGCACCCATTCTCCTTCAGGAAAGATTAATTGAAAGGGGATGCTTTTGGTGCGGAAAGAAGTACAGGAGTTTGTCATGGCCGAAGAGGAACGAATCAAATTCATCAGACAGCGTCCTCTCTGGTACAGACAGCTGACTCGACATCCTGATAAGCTATCGTCCTTTGAATTAGATAAAATGAATTTTTACGAAAAAACCATTCCTCATCGTGTGAGTCAGTTGAGTAACAGTGTCCAAATGGCTGAAATGATGATTCAAATGTTCCAAGCAATGCGCAATCAAAATGGAGCCGGGTGAGGCTTTTTTGAGTTGATTAAGATGTCTATTTCCTGAGCATCCTATAAAAGTAGATGAAAGGAGAATCAGATGATGAAATGGATGCTGTCAATGTGCGCATTGCTTTTTCTTGTCACCGGGTGTCAAAGTCAACATGAAAAGAAGCAAATCACGAAGCAAGATCCAGCTGTACCAGTGATGCAGCAAGCCGAAAGTGAAATGAAGCAGCAAGGCTTTTTTAAATACAAAGTGCAGGGGTCGTCAGTCTATATAGAAAGTACACTTCAAGATTTTCATCTTGAGTCTACGCGACTAAAAAAAGATGAGAAGGCGGGATATTTTACAGTGTATGTAGACGGAAAACGTGCAGGCAATGAGTATACTGCTGCATTTGTGGTCAAGCATCTTTCAAAAGGAAAACATAAGATCACCGTTGTGCTCAATTCTCGTCATCCAGAATATAGGCAGAAAAGAGAGACATGGGATGTATTTGTGACGTAAAAGCATTTTCTGATCCATAGGTTTCGTGGTAAACTATGAATTGGAGGTGCAACATTTATGTATGCGACAATCGAATCTGTGGAGCTCCAAGAGGAAGCAAATCAATTGGCTGCCATGATTCTTCAGTCGGAGGAGGCTGAACATTACCGCAACTGCTTTAAGCGTCTCCAGCAAGACGAAGAAGCCCAACAAATTATTGCCCATTTTACAAAAGTAAAAGAGCAATATGAGGATGTGCAGCGGTTCGGCAAATACCATCCGGACTATAGAACGATCTCAAAGGAAATGCGTGAGGTCAAAAGAAAGTTAGATCTTCACGATACAGTGGTTGATTTCAAAAAAGCAGAAACAGCGATTCAATCCATCTTAGATGAGATTAGTATTGAAATCGGTCAAGCTGTATCAGCATATATCAAAGTTCCAACAGGGAACCCATATTTTGATGGTCTATCATCATGCGGCGGTGGCTGTGGATCTGGTGGCAGCTGTGGCTGTAAAGTATCTTGACGAGACTTGAATGTCTCGTCTTTTACATAATAACTGAAAAGAATTGAAAAAGCGGCAGGTGAAAAGATGGAAACCAAACGTCAAGGGATGGTCGTTTGGCTGCATTCGTTAAAGCAGTCAAAGGCGCTAAGAAAATTTGGAAATGTTCACTATATTTCAAGGAAAATGAAATATGCAGTGATCTATTGTGATATGAATGATCTCGAGCGCCATATGGCTAAGCTCAGCTCATTGCCATTTGTGAAGCGTGTTGAACCTTCATATAAACCTTTTATTAAATTAGAGTACGAATCCAAATTGGACAAAGCAAAAGAGTATGATTATAAAGTGGGCTTTTAAAGACACAAAAAAACCCCCGCGGCATCACCCGCGGGGTCCTTCTATTCTTAATGATTCATTAAGGAGAAGGCAAAGGGAGAGGAGAAACCGGAGGAAGAACTTATGGGGAAACGTAAGTCTTCTCCGCGGTTGGCAACAGCACCACATCAGATGCTGTTATAAGTAGTATGACCCCGGTTTCCTTGATCTATACATAGAAAATGAATGAAAGTCCGCGCATTGTCCCTTGCGGAGTGTTGTGGTAAGATAATGTTGGATTTTTTGTCATACACAATAACCAATAGAAGCAAGCAGAAAAAGTGGTGGAAAAATGAGAGTCATCTCTGGAACGAGAAAAGGCCGCACACTTAAAGCGGTACCAGGTCAATCAACAAGACCGACGACAGATAAAGTAAAAGAATCGATATTTAATATGATCGGCCCGTATTTTGATGGCGGATGGGCGCTTGATTTATTTGCGGGAAGCGGTGGTTTAGGGATTGAAGCGCTTTCTAGAGGATTCGATCATTGCATATTCGTTGATCGAGATATGAAGGCGATTCAAACGATAAAAGGAAACCTTAATCAATTGGAGCTGATTGATCAAAGTGAAGTGTTTCGAAATGAGGCAAAGCGTGCACTCGCTGCCGTTGTGAAACGAGAGGAATCCTTTCAAGCGATCTTTCTTGATCCGCCTTATAAAGATCAACAGCTGAAAGCACTTCTTGACATGATTGACGAGCATGCCTTATTAACAGATGACGGAGTGATCGTGTGTGAGCATGATAAGGACGTCAGACTGCCAGAGGAAGCTGGACAGCTTTACATATCAAGACAGGAACTGTACGGGTTGACTGGTATTACGATCTATAGAAAGCGGGGAAATTAAAGCATGGGGAACATAGCCGTTTGTCCGGGTAGCTTCGATCCAGTCACATTGGGCCATTTGGATATCATCAAAAGAGGTGCAAAGATCTTTGATGAAGTGTATGTATGTGTACTAAATAACTCATCCAAGAAACCGTTATTTTCCGTTGAAGAACGGTGTGAGCTTATTCGCCAAGCGACGAAGGATCTGCCAAATATCAAAGTTGAATCCTTTCACGGTCTGCTTGTTGATTATGCGAAACAAAAAGAAGCCAAAGTCATTTTACGCGGATTAAGAGCTGTGACAGACTTTGAATATGAAATGCAAGGCACATCAATGAATAAAGTGTTAAACGATGACATTGAAACATTTTTCATGATGACCAACAATCAATATTCCTTCTTAAGCTCAAGCATTGTCAAAGAAGTAGCGAAATATGATGGTTCAGTCAAAGACCTTGTGCCAAAAGAGGTAGAAGAAGCGCTGATAGAAAAATTTAAAGGATGAGTGCACCGTGCACTCATCCTTTTTTTAATTTCTGATAGTATAGCGCCGTATACAAGATCAAGCTGCATAGCGTGATCAAAGGGCCGGCTGTCACAAGCTGATTCCAAAGCACACTGCTGTACATGACGACCTGCTGGCTTGCTTCAAAGGCACCTGCTGGAAGAGCCATGTCAGATCGAGAGACATAAAGAGGCTTGAACAATAAAAAGGCAAAAATAGCTGCATAAATCCCGTGGAGCAAACGAGCGAAGAAGAACGGTTTAAAGCGTATATCTGTTGCCGCCAGAATGCCGGCGACCTGAGCTTGAACAGAAAACCCGCTGAATCCTAATATAAAGCTGACGACAATCGTTTTAGCAAGAAGGGTGACTTCCTGTGACCCTGTCAGCTGACTTCCTAACGTGATTTCAAATAAACCGGCAATCATCGCAAGATCTAATTCTGGCGGAAGATGCATCGTTTGCAGCATATATCCGATCCCTATGGATAAGAGGTCCGTCACATGAACAACTGATAACATTTTGCTAAAAACAGAAAATAAGATAATAAAGCCGCCAATCATAAAGAGTGTTTGGACTGATGACATGACCGCATCACTTAAAATTTGGCCGAGCGGCCTTTTCTCTGCGAGTCTTGCTGTATGAAGAGCACTGAATGCCTCTTGAAACGGTGGGAATAAAAATCGCTTACCGCTTCTCAGATGTGCATCTTGCCGCGCTTTATATCCCCGCATCGTCACACCAACAGCGAGATTCCCTAAATAATGTGCGCAGGCCAAAACAATTCCTAAAGCTGGATGATGAAAAAAACCAACAGCCACCGCACCAAAAATAAACAATGGGTTCGATGAATTTGTAAAAGAAACAAGGCGCTCTGCTTCGATTTGTGTCAGTTGTCCTTCCTGTCTGAGCCTTGTGGTCAATTTCGCACCAGAAGGAAAGCCTGATGCCATTCCCATCGCTAGGACAAACCCGCCTACACCAGGCACTCGAAAGATGGGACGCATAAATGGCTCTAATAATACCCCGACAAATCTGACAATCCCGAAACTAATTAATAGCTCGGACAAAATAAAAAAAGGAAGCAATGATGGAAATACAACCTCCCACCACATTGCAAGTCCATTTTTAGATGCTTGCAAAGAGGCTTGTGGATGTGTAATCACAGTGGCTGTTAAAAAGATAAAAAAAGCAGCGATGAACAGAGTGTTCCATTTTTTCATGGAGATTTCGCCCCTTGCCGTTATGATCTATTGGCGAGCTCGTGATCAAAAAAGAAAGAAACTAGCCGAGCCTGTCTTCTATTACTATACGAGCATAAGGGGCATGTTTAGACCAATAGATTCGTATATATGCATAGAAAAGAGGAGGGTGGATTTTCATGAAGCGACCAGTCATCGGGCTTGCGTTAGGCTCTGGGGGTGCGAGGGGAATGGCACATATCGGAGTTTTATCTAGTCTTGAGAAACAAGGTATTCAGGTAGATATGATTGCTGGCAGCAGTATTGGCGCACTTGTTGGGAGCTTTTATGCGGCAGGACAAGACGTAGAAAAAATGAAAAAACTTGCACTTGTCTTCAGAAGAAAGTATTATGCTGACTATACACTGCCAAAAATCGGTCTTTTAAAAGGACATCGAATTTTGCAGCTGATTCACACGTTTACATATGGGAAAAAATTCGAAGAATTAAGAATGCCCCTTGCGGTGGTTGCCTGTGACCTCGAGACAGGGGAGAAGGTCGTGTTTAAAAAAGGGTCTGTCTCACAAGCAGTCAGAGCAAGCATCAGCATTCCGGGCGTGTTTGTTCCTCATGAAATGGGCGGCAGACAGCTAGTGGATGGAGCGGTTGTGGACCGCATTCCTGTGTCTGTTTTAAAAGATATGGGTGCAGACCTCATTATCGCCTCTGATGTATCAAGGGTGAAAAAAACAGAAAAGGCGACGAGATTATCGGATGTCATTATGCAAAGTTTGGACATCCTTCAAAATGAATTGGTCCGTCATCAAACCATTCACGCTGATGTCATGATTCGGCCGAGGCTTGAAACATTTAGCTCGAGTGCGTTCACGCAGGTGCAGGAGATGATTGAAGCAGGTGAGCTCGCCGCAGATCAACTAACAGGTAAACTGAAAGATGTCATTGATAAATGGGAGTGTTAATCGAATGAAAAAATTGAATATTCGCTGGCTCAGCTTTTTTGTCGTTATCCTTGTATTATGTGGTTTAACCTTTGTCAAACTGCCATATTACGTGACAAAGCCGGGTGATGCAACCGAGATTGCTCCCCACATTCAAGTAGACGGCGGATATGACGAGAAGGGAAGCTTCTCTCTTATGACAATTAAAGTAGGTCCAGCCAATCCGTATACGTATTTGCTTGCGAAAATGAATAAATATGACGAAATCGTCCCAGAAGAAAATATGAAAGCGGACGGGGAGTCGGATCAAGATTATATGAAAAGGCAGCTTCAGCTGATGAAAAGCTCTCAAGAAAATGCCATGATTGCAGCATATACAAAAGCAGGAAAAAAAGTAGATTATACGTTTAACGGCGTATATGCAAGCTACGTGATGAAAGGAATGCCTGCTTACGGAAAGATTGAAGTGGGCGACCGAATCAAAAGCGTTGATGGCAAGACCTATGATTCTGCTGATAAAATGGTTTCGTATATCAGCAGCAAAAAAGCAGGTACACCTGTCCGTTTTATCCTTGAACGAAATGGCAAAGACATTACGGAGAAAGTGACGTTAAAACCATTTAAAGAAGAGCCGAATCGAGTTGGAATTGGCGTATCATTATTTACAGACCGAAATGTGAAAGTCTCACCGTCCATTAAGGTGGATATTGAAAATATCGGCGGACCGTCAGCGGGTCTTATGATGTCACTTGAAATTTATAACCAGCTGACAAAAGAAGACGAAACACATGGCTACGCGATTGCAGGAACGGGAACGATTGATGCCGATGGAACGGTCGGTCCAATTGGCGGAATCGATCAAAAGGTCGTGGCGGCAGATAAAGCCGGAAAAGATATATTCTTTGCACCGAACGATAAAGGTGATCCAAACTCAGACTACCGAAATGCTGTCAAAACAGCAAAAGATATTAAAAGTGATATGAAAATTGTACCTGTAGATACAATGCAAGATGCGCTGAACTATTTAAACAAATTAAAAGAGAAAGCATCTTAATCAAAAAAGAGCAGCCTTCATAAAGGCTGCTCTCAGCATGTAGACAAACCCTTGCATTCTTTGTCAGGACTGCGTGCCGGTGCTCACGAATGTCAAATTCGCTCCGCTCCGGTACTCGTCCTTCCTAGACTTCAAAGGTTTTCTATCATGCTGAAAAGAAGACAAAGGACTAAAATAAAGATCATTTTAGCCCTTTGTCAACGATATGGAGCAGCCTTCGTAAAGGCTGCTCTTTTTGTTAAGACTGGAAGAGACCAGTCTCTTCATCATATCGGATCGGTGAGGTTTTAAATTCCGCTTCCGTTAAGTTCGTTTGCATTGGTTCACTAACGGGCAGGCTGAAAACGCGGGATGCGCGTATATCAAGATCAAGAGCGGGATGTGAAAAGGCAGACAGTTTACTGACGAGCGGCACGTCCAATTCTTTTTTCACAAGAGATAAGTATTGCTGCCCTTTCTTTGACATACCAAGTAACCGAATATAAGGTGCTTTTTTCTCTTTCAGCAGCTCATGCATGGCATTCTTTTTCACCCTCATTAAGAGATGTGTATTCATCCGCTGCAGCCTTGTCCACGTATAGCGTTTTGTTTTCACAAGTGATAGATATTCCTCGTAGGAGGACGCATGTGTAATCGCTTTTTGCATGCGGTGTTCGATGCCTTCTTCAATTTCATAGATGCCTTCTAGTTCTGCCGTATCCATTGTGTGAAAGACGTGTTTTAAGAAGCTAAAGTAGGCTTCTTGAGTATGTAGAAGACCATATGAAGAATGATAGTCATGTAATTGCTTGAGCGTAGCATTTGGGAGATAAGGGGCGACTGTTTCAAATGCACCATGATCTTTTAAGGCTTTTCGTATACTTGTTGCGCTTGCGATTTTCTGATTTTCAGGTAGTTCTTCATCATGATAACCAGATGAAATCCTTTGAGAGGTAAAGGGCTGCATGTGAGGGGATCGCTCCATGATGGCTTTGACATAATGGAAACCTAAAATGTTATTGGGCCGAGACAGATCCAGTAAGTGCTTAGGATCAATCACCTCTTGAAACGCAGCAGCAGCAGCTGCTGGATAACTAAGGCCTTCTTTCACCTTTTCTTTTGTGAAAAAGTCAATTTCTTCTTTTTTCTCATGCCAAGCACGAGCTGTTCGCTCAAATGCTTTGATGTCACCATCCTCGCTGCCGAAAAAAAGGGAGCGGCATTTTAAAGCATCTAGAATCGCCACAGCACCGTTTGCAAAGGTTTCTGCCTTTTGCACTGCGTATATGTATGGAAGCTCACACACAATGTCTACACCGTTTTGCAGTGCCATTTTTGTCCGCGCCCATTTTGAGACGATGGCAGGCTCACCGCGCTGGAGGAAGGGACCGCTCATAACGGCAATGGCAACATCTGAGGAGGTATGTGTTTTCGCCTGACGAACATGATAGGCATGTCCATAATGAAATGGATTATACTCGACAACGACTCCTGTTGCTTTCAATAGATGTTCCGCCTTTCTTGCTATGGTTAAATGGTCTATGCTACAGTAGCATAAGGAAAAATGAAGCCCATTTTTTTCAGTGTAGGCATTCCGAGAACTGATGTCAAACAACGCTCTGACATCACAAAGGACTGTAAAGAAAAAATATTGACAAATAACATGATGAAAGCTATAATCATGTTTGTTGCTCTTAGAGGTGATACAATTGAAATGGACAGTTTATCAGTTACATCAAAAAGCTAAAAACAGCTTCGATTTTCATGAGACGGTTGACTTAAATGAACTTACTAGCCTTCATTCAGATATACGTCGCATTTCACCGGTAGAGGTGAAAGGGACTGGAGTGATCGAATCAAAGCAAGTCGCATTTGATTTAACCATCACAGGTGAAATGACATTGCCTTGTTCAAGAACGCTTGTTGATGTAAATTATCCATTTGCGATTTCAACGAAAGAACTATTTGTACTTCATAAGACAGACGACATAGAAGATGAAGACGTTTCTATTGTAGAAGACGACATCATCGACTTAACGCCTTTAGTCAAGGAAGAAATTCTTCTTGAAGTGCCGATGCAAATCTTTTGCGACCAAACTGACGTAAAAGGTGCTGCACCACAAGAAGGGAATGACTGGGCAGTCATTTCGGAAGATGCACATCAAAACCGAATTGATCCGCGTCTGGAAGGCTTGAAGAAGCTCTTAGAAGAAAATAATGAATCTTAACTCTTTAAGGAGGTGGGAATAATGGCTGTACCTTTTAGAAGAACTTCTAAAATGAAAAAAAGATTGCGTCGTACGCATTTCAAACTACAAGTACCTGGTATGGTAGCTTGCCCAGAATGCGGTGAAATGAAAATTTCTCATCGTGTCTGCAAATCTTGCGGAACATACAAAGGCAAAGACGTAAAAAGCAACTAATGCTTAATAAAAAAACGTGAGGGAACCTTCCCTTACGTTTTTTTATTTGTCTATTTTTTAGGTTTCTCCCCTGCAAATAGTCTATCTACTCTAGTAGGCGCATATGATGTGGTATTCAGATTCAGGGGGGATGATCAATTGACGATTACAAGGCAGGACGCATGGACACAGGATGAAGATTTACTTTTAGCAGAAGTCGTTTTAAGGCACATTCGAGATGGAGGAACGCAGCTTTCCGCATTTGAGGAAGTCGGGAAAGCATTGTCAAGAACAGCGGCAGCATGTGGTTTCAGGTGGAACTCATACGTTAGAAAACAATATCAGGCAGGCATAGAGCTGGCAAAAAAACAGCGGAAAGAATTGCGTAAAAAAATAGGTATTCATTCCTCTGGTTTACCACAGCAAGCGTTAATCATAGAAGAAAAGACTTCTTCAAACCAGGCTGAATTGACCCTTCGAGAAGTGATTCAGTTTTTAGAGCAGCTTGAAAAAGAACCTGATGGACCCGCTCATTTACGCGAAGAACTGGCAGATGCACAGTATCAATTGAAGTCACTTACAGAAGAAAATGAACACTTAAAGCGGCAATTAAAAATGACAGAAGAAGATTACCGGGCACTCATAAGTATTGTTGAAAGAGTCAAACAGAATATTAGCTTAAAAGAATATGCTAAATAAAGAGACGCCCCTCACAGAGAAAGGAGGGGCGTTTTGTGATCAGCCTTTAAGCGGATTCACCTGTATTTTTTTGAATATGTGCGGGCTCCCAGATAAGTGGATTTTCACCCTTATCGCGCTCCATATCATATTTGACTGCTTCAAAGCCCATTTTATCCCAAAAACCGGCAGATTTGACACGCGGATTGGTCCGAATTGGCAATCCGAATGATTTAGCGAATTCAACAAGTGCTTCGCCGTACCCTTTGCGCTGATATCCAGGAAGCACTTCCAGCTTCCACAGCTCTAAATAATCATGGTTGTGGTTAAAATACGTAGTTGTTGAGCCGTCCACTTGATAAAGACTCATACGTGCCACTAGCTTATCTCCAAAATAAATCCCGTAAAATGGAGAGTTGCTGTCATTTTCAATCATATTGCTTTCAAGGTCTTCAAGCATGGATAGTTCTTGTATGCCATATTCCTTAAATTGTTTAAATTCCTCTAAAGTTTTGTAATTAATTAGAAGTCGTTTTACTTGTGCCATATGATCTTCCCCCTTACACACATAATGTCGACAGTGATGTCATTGAAGGCGTTTTCATCCCATCCGCCTCAAAAAGTTTTTACACTTATTATTATAGTTTTTAAATTAAAAAAATTCAATCATAGCGCGCCATCTGCTTTTTGCATCACGACATGAACCTGTTAAAATAGTTGATATCATGAAGTAAACGAAAAAGGGATGTGCGGAAGTTGAACATTGGAATCATTGGTGGCGGTGCGATTGGTCTGCTTTGTGCTAGTTATTTAACGCAGCATCATGACGTCACAGTCTTTACAAGAAGAAACGAACAGGCAGAAGAGATTCGAGCATTCGGCATTGAGCGAACAGGAAAAGGAGATACATGTCAGGCGACTGTTCATGCACAGACAGGAATAACAGGAGAATTTGATTTGCTCATCGTGACAGTGAAATATCATCATTTGCAAGATGTGCTGCGTGAACTATCGACATTACCTCCTCATCGTATCTTATTTTTACAGAACGGAATGGCTCACTTATTAGATTTGGAGAATTGGAAAACAGGACACTCATTATACATAGGTGTGGTAGAGCACGGAGCTATGAAGATGTCAGATCATGAAGTGAACCATACAGGTATCGGTGTCATCAAGTGGGGGGCATATCAGCATGAAGAAGCAGCAGATATAAAAAATGCATTGAATGAGACATCATCTCATTTTCAGATGATCTATACGGATGAATGGATAAAGGTGCTGGAGGAAAAACTGCTTGTCAATGTCTGTATCAATCCGCTCACGGCTTTGCTGCATGTGAGGAACGGGGAATTAATCGCAAACTCCTCATATGAACACATGATGAAATGTGCATTTGAAGAAGCAGTTTCCATCTTGAGCTTGTCTGAAAAAGAGCGGCTCTGGCCATATGTAGTTTCTATTTGTGAGAAAACCGCTGAGAATCAGTCCTCGATGCTTCAAGATATAGTGAAAGGCCGCCAAACCGAAAGAAAAGCCATCCTTGGTTATCTTTTAAAAAAGGCTCAAGCTCACGGCGTTGCGGCGCCACATCTCACTTTCTTTGATCGAAGCTTGGAAGTATTGGAAAAAAAGCAAACAAAATCTTTTGAGTGAGCTCGTTTACATGCTATACTTTTTTCGGGAAACTAACTATTTATTGAAGAAAGGAAGTTCTAAACATGCAATTTACTGAACTTTCCATCCGAAGTCAGAATTTATTCATACGTGATTATATAGAAGAAAAAAAAGAGATGACGACTTTTTTTGATTATGATATACATTCTGAGCACACATGGAAAAAGAGATACGACGATCTCATGGAAATGAGCTTCCCGCGCGAGGCTTTAGCGGATTATATGAGCGCATACCACGCAAAGTTTGAATCGGCAGCGATGCGCCAGAACATTGAAAAGATCCGTGATGAACGGAGTGTCATGGTGGTCGGAGGACAGCAGGCTGGTCTATTAACAGGACCGCTTTATACCATACATAAAATCATATCCATCATTCAGTTTGCAAAAGAAAAAGAAACAGAGCTTGGCGTCCCAGTGATTCCGGTCTTTTGGGTAGCCGGTGAGGATCATGACGTAGATGAAATTAATTTTGTGTACACATCTGGCGAAAAAGGGCCAGTGAAACAAAAGCTGTCATTACATAACGTCAAAAAAGCGGCTGCGAAAAGAATCCCGCTTGATCAAGAAAAAACCGAGACATGGCTCCGTGATGTGTTTTCAACGTATGAAGAATCTGCATACACCAATGACTTGCTTGATCAGCTTCTTCGATGTTTACGCAAATCACAAACGTTTACTGATTTCTTTGAATGGATTGTATGTGACCTCTTTGAAGAGGATGGACTGCTTTTACTTAATTCAGGTGACTTAGGTGTTAAACCACTCGAACGTGCGTTATTCAAGCACATTGTCGAGACAAATGATGCGGTTACTACTCGCTTAAATGAATCACAGGCTGCTATGAAACGAGCAGGATATCAGCCGATTATTGAAGCTGGTGACAATCAGGCGAATCTGTTTTACGAATATGATGAGGAACGTTTCCTGATTGAAAAAGAGAACGGCCGGTTTTCTATATCAGAAGTGGGGCTTACATGGACGAAGGAAGAGCTTTTGCAGGAAGTGGAGGAACACCCAGAACGGTTTAGCAACAATGTGGTGACGCGTCCCTTGATGCAGGAAACCCTTCTCCCGACACTTGCCTTTATGGCAGGACACGGTGAGGTTAACTATTGGGGAGAGCTGAAAGGAATCTTTGAGCATTTTCAATTAAAGATGGCGCCTGTTCTTCCGAGGCTGCATGTGACCATTCTTGAAAGGCATATCGACAAGAAACTGCCAGTTAGAGAACTGTCGGTAGAAGAAGTGCTGACAAATGGAGTAAAAGAAAAGAAAGAAGCACACTTTCAGCAAAGTCTTCCAGACAGCTTTGTTCAAGCGGTTCAACACGCCAAACGTGAATTAGCAAATGCTCATGGCGTGATGAGACAAGAAGCACTGGAGATTGAACCAAACTTCGAGCAGCTGCTAGATAAAAATGCCAAATTTATTGAAGACCAGCTTCAATTTGTTTATCAAAAGGTGGCGCAGCGTGTGGAAGAGAAGGAAGGATATATCCTTCGGGACTTTGAACGAATTGAAAATAGTTTAAAACCACTAGATGCCCCGCAGGAAAGAATTTGGAATATCATGTACTTTTTAAACAAATATGGTCCAGAATTCTTCAAAACGTTCAAAAATCTGCCATTTTCATTTCAAAACAAGCAACAAATTGTCAAACTTTGAAATAAAGTTTTAATGAACCCTGACTAGTTCAGGGTTTTTTTTTATGTAGAAACAGTGTAGAATAAGTTTTGTGGAGAGAAGTGGTGGATAGTGGAGAGTATGGGTGAGAAAGTGGGGCTCTGATTATCATGTTCATGGGTGAATACCAACATACGATTGATACAAAAGGGCGCATGATCATCCCTGCTAAATTTAGAGACGGTCTCGGAGAACAATTTGTGCTGACGAGAGGGCTTGATCAATGTTTATTTGGTTACCCTATGAGTGAGTGGAAATTAATCGAAGAGAAACTCAAAGCACTACCGCTAACGAAAAAAGATGCACGTGCGTTTACACGGTTCTTCTTCTCTGGCGCAGTAGAATGCGATCTGGACAAGCAGGGGCGTATTAACATCGCATCAAACCTACTCCAATATGCAAAACTCGAAAAAGAATGTGTGGTCATCGGCGTTTCAAATCGAATTGAGTTGTGGAGTAAGTCGATCTGGGAACAATATACAGAAGAGCAAGAAGATTCTTTTGCTGAAATTGCTGAAAACATGATTGGATTTGATATATAATAATCCCTTGTGCAGCAAGCTTTCTACACATTCATTTCTATTTGAAAAAGGTGGGACCATAACATCATGTTTCAACATGAGACAGTATTATTAAAAGAAACAGTTGACGGTTTAAACGTAAAAGAAGACGGTACATATGTGGACTGCACGCTAGGCGGAGCAGGTCATAGCTCATATTTACTATCTCATTTATCAGAAAAAGGAACATTGATTGGATTTGACCAAGACGATGCTGCACTGGATCATGCACGAGAGAAGCTCGCAGATTTTAAAGCGAACATTCTTTTCATAAAAAGCAACTTCCGATATTTAAAAGAACGTCTGAATGAACAAGGTATTACGAGCGTAGACGGTGTGATTTTTGACCTTGGGGTATCATCTCCTCAGCTCGACACACCAGAGAGAGGCTTTAGTTATCACCATGATGCACCTCTTGACATGCGAATGGATCAATCAGCCGCATTGTCGGCAAAAAAAGTGGTGAATGAATGGCCATTTGAAGATCTAGTTCGGATTTTCTACAAATATGGGGAAGAAAAGTTCAGCAAGCAAATCGCACGCAAAATTGAAGAAGCAAGAAAAAAAGCGCCAATTGAAACAACGGGTGAGCTTGTCGACATTATCAAAGAAGGAATTCCGGCACCTGCAAGACGAACTGGCGGACATCCAGCGAAAAGAGTGTTTCAAGCGATCCGAATTGCCGTAAATGATGAATTGAAAGTATTTGAAGAAGCACTAGAACAAGCAATAGAGTTACTCAATCCGAAGGGGAGAATTTCTGTCATTACATTCCATTCACTTGAAGACCGGATTTGTAAAAGTACATTTAGAGAAATGTCTTCTCTTCCAGAACTTCCGCACGGACTACCAGTGATTCCAGAAGGACTTGAACCAAAGCTGAAGCTGATCACGAGAAAACCGATCGTTGCATCAGAACAAGAGCTGGAACATAACAACCGTGCCCGTTCAGCGAAGCTCCGAATTGCAGAAAAAAAGTAAAACGACACCATAGATGATGATAAAAAGGAGGTTTCTTATGAGTAATTTAGCTTATCAAAGAGAAGTGAAGCAACATCAAACAGAGCAGCAAGGCCAATCGGTTGTCATTAAAAGAAGAGGGTCTATCACGCTTGGTGAAAAAATCTTACTTGTCATGTTTGTTATGGCTCTTATGTGTAGCTCGATTCTCATCATTTCTAAAGCTTTTGCTGTCTATCACGCCAATATCGAAGTGCAGAAGCTAGAACAGCAAGTATCTTTAGAATCGAAGAAGATCACTGAGCTACAAAAGGAAAAAGACTTGCTGAGTGAACCAGAAAGAATCATTGAAGCTGCGAAAAAAGCAGGCTTAAGCATATCGAAAGATGTTAAGAAGGTCGATTAACATGGCGATGCCTAAAAAGAATAAAATGATGAACAGAGGCGCGGCAATTGCAAGTATTTGCTTCGCCCTGTTTTTCTTTATCATCCTAGCACGTTTTATTTATATTCAAATTACTGGAACAGTTGATGGACAAGTATTAGCTGCCAAGGCAAATGAACAATATCAATCGAAGAAAACACTTGAAGCCAAAAGAGGATCTATTTTAGACCGGAATGGAAATGTGATCGCTGAGGATACATCTGTGTATAAGCTCATTGCGGTCATGAGCAAGAAAATGACAGTGGACCCTAAGCATCCAATGCATGTCGTCGATAAAGAAAAGACGGCAAAAGAGCTCTCAAAAGTCATCGATATGAGTGAAAGCGAAATTTTAAAGCGTCTCAATACAAAAGATGCATTCCAAGTGGAGTTTGGGAAAGCGGGGAAGGATATCAGTTTTTCAACGAAGGAAAAAATTGAAAAGCTAAAGCTTCCAGGGATTGCATTTGAAAAAGACACGAAGCGATATTATCCAAACGGCATGTTTGCTTCTAACCTCATCGGTTATGCCAGGTTAAATGAAGCGACAAAGGACATGTCGGGTGCAATGGGACTTGAGAAGGCACTGAACAAATTTTTGAAAGAAAAAGACGGCTATGTCACATATAACAGTGACAGAAGCGGATGGGCTTTGCCGAATAGCAAAGAAGACATCGTCGCCCCGAAAGACGGGAAAAATGTCACGTTGACCATCGATCAGAAAATTCAAGCGTTTCTTGAAGAAAGTATGACGCAGGTTGCCAAAAAGTATAAGCCGAAGAAAATCATTGCCACAGTCGTTGATCCGAAAACTGGAAAGGTTCTTGCGATGGGGCAGCGGCCAAGCTTTAATTTAAATGAACTAGACATTACGAATTATAACAATGATGTCATTTCATATGCGTTTGAACCAGGTTCAACGATGAAGATTTTCACCCTCGCTGCGGCGATCCAAGAAGGAGTCTACCAAGGCAGTGAAAAATATCAATCTGGTACTTATAAAGTAGGCGGCGGCCTTGTGCGAGATCACAACAACGGAAATGGCTGGGGGAAAATTGACTTTCACCAAGGGGTTCTTCGCTCGTCAAATGTGGCCTTTGCAAAGCTGGCAAAAGAAAAGCTAGGCTTCACACGCTACGAACAATATTTGCAGAAGTTCCATTTCTATGACAAAACGGGGATTGACTTGCCGAACGAAGCGTCTAGCAAAATCAATTATAGATACGAATATGACAAAGCATCGACAGCTTATGGTCAAGCATCAGCCATCACACCGATTCAACAAATCGAAGCAGCCACAGCGATAGCAAACGGCGGAACGATGATGAAGCCATATGTCATTGACCATATTACAGACCCGAACACAAACAAAACGATTTTGCAGCATGAACCAACAGCAGCAGGCAAACCGATTTCATCTGATACAGCGAAGCAAGTCCGCGACATTTTAGGTGAGGTTGTTTCCTCGAAAATTGGAACAGGCCAGCCTTATCAAATCAAAGGCTTTGACGTTGCTGGGAAAACAGGAACAGGACAAATTGGCGGTGCCGGCGGTTACCTTCAGGGAAGAAACGATTATGTCTTTTCATTTATGGGAATGGCGCCAAAAGATGATCCGAAGCTTCTTGTGTATGTGGCTGTTCAGCAGCCGCAGCTGTCTGAAACAGAAACGGGGTCAGCCCCGGTTTCTCAAATCTTTAACCCTGTCATGAAAAATAGTTTGCTATATTTAAATATTGCACCAACAAAAACAGACGATAAAAAATCAGGCGAACAAAAAGTGAAACAAGAAACGATGCCTTCATTCTTGGATTTAGAAGTGAAGCAGGCAGAAACAGAAGCCAAAAATAAACACTTAACGCCTGTTGTCATCGGCGACGGCCTCTCCATTAAACGCCAGTGGCCGAGTGCGGGCTCTGAATTCTCTGAAAGCCAGAAAGTCTTCTTAAAAACAGCAGGAAAAACCATTAAGATGCCTGATATGACAGGCTGGTCCAGAAGGGAAGTTCTTCAATATGCTTCGATTGCCGGTGTGCATATAGAAACAAATGGACAAGGATATGCTGTGAAACAAAGTGTCAAAAGTGGAGCGGAGATTTCAGACAAAGTCGTTACCGTGACATTTAAAAGTCCAAATTAACTTTTAACCTAGCAAATCACTTGCTAGGTTTTTTCTTTTGCTCCAGCAGAATATCACGGTGCGTTCTACAAAAGGACGGGCCTGCATATGATGAAAATAAGCCATATGTAAGGAGTGAACCGGGCGTGCGAGTGTCGAGTGTAACAGTGAGAAAACGATTGCTTTTCGTGCTGCTGTTTGGGGTGATCATTTTTTTCATCATAGATACTAGATTAGGATATGTGCAGTTTATTATGGGCGAGAAGCTAACAAGCTTAGCTAAAGATTCATGGAGCCGAAACCTTCCATTCGAACCGGAACGAGGAGATATTTTGGACCGGAATGGAGTAGAGCTTGCGACGAACAAAAGTGCTCCATCTATTTTGGTTGTACCTCGGCAAATTAAAGACCCTGCAGAAACAAGTAAGAAGTTGGCAGCAGTGCTGAATATGTCTGAAGAGAAAGCGTACAAGCACGTCACGAAGAAAACATCAATTGAACGAATTTCTCCTGAGGGCAGAAAGGTATCACATGAAAAAGCAAAAGAAGTAAGAGAGCTTGATTTAGAAGGTGTGTATGTAGCAGAAGACAGCATCAGACATTATCCGTTTGGCAGCTTTCTTTCACATGTACTAGGCTTCGCTGGAATCGATAATCAAGGCTTGCTTGGACTTGAAGCCTACTATGATGACGACCTAAAAGGCGAAAAAGGCTCTGTGAAATTTTATTCTGATGCCAAGGGGCAGAAAATGCCAGATGAAGCAGATGATTATACACCCCCTAAAGATGGTCTTGATATGAAGTTAACAGTTGATGCAAAAGTACAAACTATTATAGAGCGGGAATTAGACAACGCACAGGCAAAGTATCATCCAGATGGTATGATTGCGATTGCGATGAATCCGAAAAATGGTGAAGTGCTGGGAATGTCAAGCAGACCAGATTTTGATCCAGCTGACTATCAATCAGTTGATCCAAAAGTGTTCAACCGAAATCTACCGGTGTGGAGCACATATGAGCCGGGTTCGACATTTAAAATTATTACACTTGCAGCAGCATTAGAAGAAAAGAAAGTTAATTTAAAACGCGATTCATTTTTTGACAGCGGATCTGTGACAGTTGATGGTGCAAGACTCAGGTGCTGGAAAAAAGGCGGACACGGATCACAGTCATTCTTGGAAGTAGTTCAAAATTCCTGTAACCCCGGCTTTGTAGAGCTAGGAGACCGTCTTGGTAAAGAAAAATTATTTTCCTATATCAAAAATTTCGGATTTGGCCAAAAAACTGGGATTGACCTTCAGGGAGAGGGGCGGGGAATTTTGTTCCCGCTTGATCGTGTAGGTCCTGTAGAGCAGGCGACCACCGCCTTTGGTCAAGGTGTTTCTGTTACACCGATTCAGCAAGTAGCTGCAGTAGCAGCTGCAGTAAATGGCGGGACACTTTACACGCCTTATATTGCAAAAGAATGGATAGATCCAATCACAAAAGAGGTCGTGAAAAAGCAATCGCCGATTGCCAAAAAGAAAGTGATATCAGCAGAAACATCTAAAGAAATCAGGTATGCACTTGAAAGTGTAGTCGCCCAAGGAACTGGCCGAAATGCATTTGTTGAAGGGTATCGGGTCGGCGGAAAAACAGGAACAGCACAGAAGGTAAAGGACGGAAAGTATATGGAGAATAACCACATTGTGTCGTTTATCGGATTTGCGCCTGCAGATGACCCGAGTATTGTAGTCTATGTAGCTGTGGATAACCCAAAAGGCACCATTCAATTTGGTGGTACCGTTGCCGCACCAATCGTTGGTCATATTATGCGGGATAGCCTGCCTGAGATGGGTGTGAAAAAAAGAAAAGGCCAAATTGAAAAGAAGTATCAGTGGCTGGACACAAAAACCATTGAAGTACCGAATCTTGTAGGAGGATCTGTTTCAGATCTTGAATCCCTCTTGATCAACCTAAAGATCGATGCCTCAGGAACTGGCAGTAAAGTAGTGAAGCAATCACCTGCTGCTGGGACAAAAGTCAAAGAAGGTTCCACGATCAGATTATACTTAAACGATGAATAATAAAGAATGAACAGAGGGTAGCCGCACTCATTTGGCTGCCTCTTTTTGTTGAAAGAGAAGGACAGTTTGAAAAAAAGAGTCCAAAGTGTGTTTTTTCCAACAGAAACTTAAGGAATACGCTGGATGTATCCTTTTTTTTACGATAAAATATAGACTGTGTGTTTTTTTCACAAGACATGCACGTGAACGAATTTGAGAGGTTTGATATGAAAATGAAATTACAAGAACTGCTTACATACTTTAAAAGTGAAAACAACGAATTGATAAACGAAAATCCTGATATCACTTCCATTGAAATGGATTCAAGAGAGGTGAAAGAGGGAAGCCTTTTTGTCTGTATAAAAGGCTATACAGTAGATGGACACGATTATGCTGAAAAAGCGGTGAAAAGTGGGGCTGCAGCCATTGTAGCAGAACACCCTCTTAACATAACAGGTGTACCAGTCATTATTGTGAAACACTCTCAAAGAGCACTAGCAAGAATAGCTGATGCGTTTTATGAACAGCCCACTCATAAGCTGAATCTCATAGGGATCACAGGCACAAATGGAAAAACCTCAACAACACACATGATCGAACAAATGATGAGAAAAGCCGAGAAGAAAACAGGCTTAATCGGTACGATGTATATGAAGGTGAATGATGACATTCTCGACGTGAAAAACACCACACCTGAAAGTGTCACACTTCAGAAAACGTTTAAACAGATGCTTGATCAAGATGTAGACACAGCCATCATGGAAGTATCATCACATGCACTCCATCTTGGCAGAGTACATGGATGTGATTATGATATTGCTGTTTTCACAAACCTTACGCAGGACCATCTTGACTACCACAATACAATGGAAGAATATAAACATGCGAAAAGCTTGCTGTTTTCTCAGCTTGGAAGTGCCTTTCATCACAATAAACCGAAGCATGCGATTTTAAATGCAGATGATGAGGCTTCGAGTTATTTTGAAAAAGTCACAGCTGCTGAAGTCATGACGTATGCCTTAGAGCAAAAAGCGGATGTCATGGCAAAAAATATTCAAATCATGCCGAAGGGAACTCAGTTTGATCTGGTCACTCCAATCGGCACCAAAAAAGTGACGGTTGCCCTCGTCGGAAAGTTCAATGTGTATAATATCCTTGCAGCTGTATCAGTTGGCATCGTATCTGGCTTAACATTTGAGACGATCGTGAGTGCGATTGAAGAGCTGGAAGGAGTCAAAGGCAGATTTGAACTTGTAAACTGCGATCAAGATTTCCCGGTCATCGTCGATTACGCGCATACACCTGACAGCTTAGAAAATGTCCTCACAACATGTAGAGAATTAACAGAGGGGAAAATTTTCTGTGTGATTGGCTGCGGTGGCGATCGTGATAAAACAAAGCGTCCTCAAATGGCTCAAATCGCTGTGAAATATGCAGATGAACCTGTATTTACATCAGACAACCCAAGAAGCGAAGATCCTTCAGCCATTTTAAAAGATATGGAAAATGGGGTCCCAGACGCGTATTATCATAGCTTTGTGAATCGGAAACAAGCGATCTTTTTTGCCATTGCCAATGCGAAAAAAGGCGATACAGTCTTAATAGCGGGTAAAGGTCATGAGACCTATCAAATTATTGGCGATCAAGTCTATGACTTTGATGATGCAAAGGTTGCTGTTGACGCTATTTTAGATCTAAACAAATCTTAAAATGATGAAAAGAGTGTAATGAAATGAAGCATTTTGTACAAAAACAACATATGAAGAACGAGAATGAATACCATAATAATGAATGCAATTTTTTGATGGAAAACGGCTTTGGAAATTCGGAAGGAGTAAAGAACGATGCTTGAACAGGTGATATTGTTTACAATCATAATGGGATTTTTAATCAGTGTTCTTTTATCCCCGATTTTTATACCGTTTTTAAGAAGACTTAAATTTGGTCAAAGTATTAGAGAAGAAGGTCCGCAGTCTCACCAAAAGAAATCTGGGACGCCGACAATGGGCGGCATCATGATTATCTTTTCTATTACTATTACAACGATTGTGATGATCAACAAATTTTCTGAGATTAGTCCAGAAATGTTTTTACTGTTATTTGTCACACTTGGTTACGGCCTATTAGGATTTTTAGATGATTATATTAAAGTAGCGATGAAACGAAATCTTGGTTTAACATCGAAACAGAAATTAATCGGTCAAATTGTGATCGCTGTGATCTTTTATGCAGTTTTCCATTATTATCAGTTTGCAACGACGATTCGCATTCCAGGAACAGACGTCAGCTTTGATTTAGGATGGGCTTACTTTATCCTTGTTGTTTTCATGCTTGTCGGAGGTTCTAATGCTGTGAATTTAACGGATGGACTGGATGGTCTCTTATCTGGAACCGCTGCTATTGCTTTCGGAGCATTTGCTATACTGGCTTGGAATCAATCTCAGTATGATGTAGCGATCTTTTCAGTAGCTGTTGCAGGAGCCGTCCTTGGCTTCCTTGTGTTTAACGCACATCCTGCAAAAGTATTTATGGGGGATACAGGTTCTCTAGCATTAGGCGGAGCCATTGTAGCAATTGCGATTTTAACGAAGCTTGAAATTTTACTGGTCATTATTGGTGGAGTATTTGTTGTTGAGACGTTATCCGTTATTCTTCAAGTCATCTCCTTTAAAACAACCGGCAAAAGAATCTTTAAGATGAGTCCGCTTCACCACCACTATGAGTTAGTTGGCTGGTCAGAGTGGAGAGTAGTTGTCACCTTCTGGACAGCTGGTTTATTACTTGCTGTTTTAGGAATTTACATCGAGGTGTGGTTATAATTGAATAAGATGCAAATGTTAAAAAACGAACATGTACTAGTATTAGGTCTTGCTAAAAGCGGATATGCGGCGGCTTCAATTCTTCATGAACATGGAGTAAATGTGACGGTAAATGATCAAAAACCGTTTGAAGAAAATGAACCTGCTCAACTACTTTCTGAAAAGAGGATTGATGTCATTTGTGGCAGTCATCCTCTTCGTATATTCGAAGATAAAGACATTACAATTTTAATTAAAAATCCAGGTATTCCATATGAAAATGTGATGGTTCAAGAAGCGCTTCGCCGCCAAATTCCAGTTTGGACGGAAATAGAATTAGCGTATCATTTAACCTCATCTCCTTTTATTGGGATTACTGGATCGAATGGAAAAACCACTACCACGACATTGATTTATGAAATGCTGAAACAAGACAGCCAAAAAACATTAGTGGCGGGTAATATTGGAACAGTTGCCTGTGAAGTGGCTGCAAATGCAGCTGGCGATGAGTGGATCGTAACAGAACTTTCTTCTTTTCAGTTAATGGGAACAGTTGAATTTAGACCTAAAATCAGCTTAATATTAAATATTTTTGATGCACATTTAGATTATCACCACACTCGTGATGAATATGAAAAAGCAAAGCAGAAAGTATTCGCACATCAACAGGAAGATGACATCGCTGTAATTAACCTAGATGATCCTTCCGTTGTAAAACTAGCAGAAGGTTCAAAAGCAAAAAAAGTGTTTTTCTCAGTGAAAGAGCCAGTAGAACATGGTGCGTTTATTCAACATGGTGCAATTTACTACATGAATGAACATATCATTGATGTAAAGGATGTTGTCCTTCCTGGTGAGCATAATCAAGAAAACATTCTGGCAGCTATTTGTGTTGTAAAAAATGCAGGCTGCTCAAATGAAGCAATCGTTCACGTTCTCACGACATTTGGTGGAGTGAAGCATCGTCTGCAATTTGTAGATACAATCCAGAGTCGTAAATTTTATAACGATAGTAAAGCAACTAATATTTTGGCAACAAGTAAAGCATTGTCAGCCTTCGAACAACCGACTATTTTATTAGCAGGTGGACTTGATCGAGGTAATGAATTTGATGAGTTGAAACCTTTTATGAAACATGTAAAAGGAATTATCACATTTGGTGAGACTGCACCTAAGTTTGTGAAGCTTGGTGAAGAGCTTGGAATACATCACGTAAAACATGTCGATAATGTTGAACAAGCAGTACCTGCGGCGTTTAACATATCTGAAGAAGAAGACGTGATTTTATTATCTCCAGCTTGTGCAAGCTGGGATCAACATAAAACATTTGAAGAACGTGGAGACATGTTTGTAAACGCCGTGCATATGCTTAAATAAGGGCTTGTCTCTCGTATGACTGACAGCCCAAATGAAATTATGCTTGGGGTGTCGGTCTCTTGACGAATAAGAAAACTTCTCCGGATTTTTTGCTTGTTGTCATTACGTTACTTTTATTGACGATTGGTTTAATTATGGTGTACAGCGCTAGTGCTGTGTGGGCATCGTATAAATTTGATGATTCGTTTTATTTTGCAAAAAGACAGCTTTTGTTTGCCGGAATCGGAGTTATCGCAATGTTTTTCATTATGCGAGTCGATTATTGGACGTGGCGGACTTGGTCAAAGATATTGATTGCTGTTTGTTTTCTCCTTTTGCTGCTTGTACTTATTCCTGGCATCGGGATGGAGAGAAATGGATCAAGAAGCTGGATCGGTGTCGGTGCGTTTAGTATTCAGCCCTCTGAATTTATGAAGCTTGCGATGATTGCGTTTCTTGCAAAATTCTTATCTGAAAAACAAAAAAATATCACATCCTTTCGCAAAGGTTTTGCCCCAGCTTTAGGCATTGTATTTTCTGCATTTGCCATCATTATGCTTCAACCGGATCTGGGAACAGGAACGGTAATGGTTGGAACCTGTATTATTATGATATTTGTTTCAGGTGCGAGAATTGCTCACTTTATATTTCTCGGCCTTATAGGGCTCAGCGGGTTTGCTGCACTTGTCTTATCAGCACCCTACCGAATAAAAAGAATAACATCTTATTTAAATCCTTGGGAAGATCCACTAGGCAGTGGGTTTCAAATTATTCAATCCTTATACGCTGTTGGTCCAGGTGGTCTGTTCGGAATGGGACTTGGTCAAAGTAGACAAAAATTCTTCTATTTACCTGAGCCCCAAACGGACTTTATCTTTGCGATATTGTCTGAAGAGCTTGGCTTTATAGGGGGATCACTCATTTTGCTCCTCTTTAGTGTTCTATTATGGAGAGGCATACGAATAGCACTTGGAGCTCCAGACTTATATGGGAGTTTCCTAGCAGTTGGTATTATTTCAATGGTTGCCATTCAAGTAATGATTAACATCGCAGTTGTCACTGGACTTATTCCTGTGACAGGTATCACGCTCCCATTCCTTAGTTATGGCGGCTCATCATTGACATTAATGCTGATGGCGATTGGTGTACTTCTGAATGTAAGCAGGTACGCAAGATATTAGCGTGCTGAAGCTAATGAAACCATGTTGACATTTATTTTGCAAAAGTATAAAAAAATGATTTGAAGAGTGAAAATGACAGTTTTTGTTTAGAAAACGTGTATTTTGACTCTTCTTTACAGGTTTTAATGGAGCCCTGTTGTTTAAAACAGGGTTTATACTATGTTCAGAGCAGAAAAAAAATGAGGGGAAATGGTATAATGCGTATAGTAATCAGTGGAGGCGGAACAGGCGGTCATATTTATCCGGCCTTAGCCTTTATTAAAGAAGTGAAAAGACTACATCCTGATGTGGAATTTTTATATATCGGTACTGAAAATGGACTTGAAAAGAAAATTGTAGAAAGAGAAAATATCCCTTTCAAGGCGATAGAAATTTCAGGTTTTAAACGAAAGCTTTCCTTTGATAACGTCAAAACGGTGATGAGATTTTTGAAAGGCGTTCAAAAAAGCAAATCTTACTTAAAAGAATTCAAGCCTGATGCGGTTATTGGAACAGGCGGTTATGTGTGTGGGCCTGTGGTTTATGCGGCTTCTAAGCTGAAGATCCCAACTATTATACACGAGCAAAACAGCCTGCCTGGTATTACAAATAAGTTCCTAGCGAGATATGTTAATAGGGTAGCCATATGCTTTGATGAAGCAAGAGCACATTTTCCTTCTGAAAAGGTTGTATTTACGGGAAACCCTAGAGCCTCTGAAGTCGTCTCTATAAAAGAGGGGAAATCTCTTAAAGAATTCGGGCTGGATGAAAAGAAAAAAACGGTTCTTATTTTCGGAGGGAGTCGAGGTGCTGCTCCTATCAATAGAGCAGTGATCGAAATGCAAGATGATTTAAAGGCTAAAAACTACCAGCTTTTATATATCACAGGTGAGGTTCATTATGAAAAAGTGTTGAATGAACTAAAGGAAAAAGGTGCAGCACCAAACATGATCACAAAACCTTTCTTGCATCAAATGCCAGAGTACCTGAAATCGATCGATGTGATTGTTGCAAGAGCAGGAGCTACAACAATTGCTGAAGTAACGGCTCTTGGAATCCCAACCATTTTTATTCCGAGCCCATACGTGACGGCAAATCATCAGGAAATCAATGCAAGATCACTTGAAAAACATGAGGCTGCGATTGTTTTAAGAGAATCAGAGCTTTCAGGGGATCGTCTGCTTCATGCCATTGATGAAATTGCTGGTAATGAAGAAAAACTCAATGAAATGAGCCGTTTAACGAAAGAACTAGGAGTACCAGATGCGGCTACACGTTTATATAATGTATTAAAAGAAATTACGACTACATGATGGAATGATATTAGGTAAGGCGGAGGGTAATATGGAGAACTTGAAGAATGAATTATTAGAAGCGCAAGTTGGTAAAGTACTTGAAAATGAGCCGCTTGCGAATCATACAACAATGAAAATAGGCGGACCAGCAGATCTTTTGATCATCCCAAAAGATATCGATGCAGTGAAAACGATCATGGATCATGTGAAAAAACACCATACGAATTGGACGGTTATTGGAAGAGGGTCGAATTTACTTGTACTCGATAAAGGAATTCGAGGAGTTGTCCTAAAGCTGGGTGCTGGACTGGATCACCTAACTGTAAATGATGAAGAAATTACAGTCGGCGGCGGCTACTCTGTCGTAAGGCTCGCAACATCACTTAGTAAACAAGGTCTTTCAGGACTGGAATTCGCAGCTGGTATTCCGGGATCTATTGGCGGAGCTGTTTATATGAACGCAGGTGCACATGGATCTGATATCAGTAAGATTCTTGTGAAGGCTAGAATCTTATTTGAAGATGGAAGCATCGAGTGGCTTACAAATGAACAAATGAATTTTAGCTATCGGACGTCAGTCCTACAAAAGGAACGACCTGGCATTGTTCTAGAAGCTGTGTTTAAGCTCAAGCAGGATGACCGCGAGAAAATCACAAAGAAGATGCAGCAAAATAAAGATTATCGCAAAGAAACCCAGCCTTATAATCGGCCATGTGCTGGCAGTATTTTTCGAAATCCGCTGCCTGAATATGCAGGACAGCTTGTAGAAAAAGCGAATTTAAAAGGATACCAAATCGGCGGAGCTAGAATTTCTGATATGCACGGCAACTTTATTGTCAACGCTGGTGGAGCCACTGCTCAAGACGTGCTGGACTTAATTCAGTTCATCCAAAAGAAAATTAAAGAAGACTACAACGTAGAGATGCATACAGAAGTAGAAATTATCGGCGAAGAAAATTAACAGGTAGTTTTTATAAATGATGACATCAGAGGAAAACAAACGGCATTTTTTCATGCCGTTTGTTTTCTCATCAAAATGATGACCCAAAGGTGTCGACAAGCAGCTTTGAATGAGGTGAAGAGTATATATGCGGCCTGATCATGAAAATGAAAAGATCGTCAATATAGAAGAGCGAATTCCTAAAATTAAAGAACAAAGGAAGCAAAAAGCGAATCGGAGACTGATCTCTTTTATACTACTGTTTTTTATCATGGTTTTAATTATTGTTTATTTGCAGACACCTATCAGCAAGATATCTTCTTTAACCATCACAGGTAACGAACATGTCTCAACAAAACAGCTTGTTAAACTTTCACAAATTAAAGAAGGCGAAACAGAGTTTTGGAATTTAAATAAAGATTTAACAGCAGATCATATGAAGCAAAATAAATTGATTAAAAGTGTCAGTATCAAAAAGCATTTCCCAAATAAAGTGAGTATTGCTGTCAAAGAATATGCAAATATTGCGTATCTTCAAAAGGGAAATCTATATTATGAGCTTCTTGAAAATGGGACCGCTTTACCAGAAGAAGTGACACCGAGTCATGCAGGACCTATTTTTGTTGATTGGGACAATAAGGAGAAGCTGAAGCAAACCGTTAAATCTTTAAATCAGCTGCCAGCCTCTATTCAGGAACTCATCTCAGAAGTATATTATGTGCCGACCAATTCAAACAAGTGGCTAGTTAAATTTTATATGAATGACGGAAACACTGTGATTGCTTCAATTAAAACTTTCGGTGATAAAATGAAAACCTATCCAGCCATTGTAAAAGAGCTCTCGTCATCTGAAAAAGGCACAATTCATATGGAAGTCGCTACGTATTTCGAAGCGTTTAAATCTAAGAAAAAGGAAGATGAGCGTTGAGGGGCAAAACAGTTATATTCTCAATTGTCATGCTTGTTCTTGGTTTTCTGATATCTTTTTCATACCAATATACAAAGCAGCATCAGGCAGATGTCATTCGGACAGAGCAATGGAAAAAAGAATACTCCCTGAAAAGTCAGCTCACAACGCAAGAAAAGGCGAATCAGAAACTCGAAAAAGAATTATATAGTCTTCAATCAAAGGTACAAGCAACAGAGTCCAATTTGAAAAATGAAAAAGAGCAGTATTTTAATGTACTGGAAGATGTTGAGAAATACAGAATGTTTACAGGAGAGATCGGTGTAAAAGGAAAAGGGGTAAAAGTGTCTCTTGAAGATGCATCTTATATCCCGAGTGGACAAAATGTCAATAATTACATTGTGCATGAGAGCCATATTTTTCATGTGATAAACGAACTATTTATATCAGGTGCTTCTGCTGTATCTATTAATGGACAAAGAATCACACACCAATCATACATACATTGTAACGGTCCAGTTGTCACAGTAGATGGTGTTCAGCATCCAGCACCATTTGTCATATCTGCTATTGGTGATCCAGCTGTGTTAATACCTGCTTTAAATATTGCAGGGGGAGTGGTCGATCAGCTGACAAGTGATCACATTTCAATGACGATTGAGAAAACGGATATTCGTATGAACCCTCTTTTAAGAAACAAAGATTAAAAGTGAAAAGGTGAGTGGTGTTGAGGAAAAAGAAGCCTTTACTTAGTCTAACAGCTTTAATGATCATATTTGGCATCATGGTCTCCATCCAATTTAATTCCTTACAAAAGCCCAAAGTTCGAGATACTCGTGATGTGTGGGAACTGAGAGAGGATTTATCCGCATCTAAAAGTAAGGAATTGGATTTGCTGAAAGAAATTGATAAATATGACGAGATGCTAAAAAAATATGGTCATCAAGGAGATCGATCAAAAGAAGCTCAATTAACAAAAACGTTAAAAGATTTAAAAGAAAAGGCTGGTTTTACAGAAGTGGAAGGGGAGGGGATTGAAATTGAAATATCTCAGCTTTTTTCCAAGGACCTTACCGGAGAAGAAGTGAAAAACATCCCACCTGATCTTCTGAAAAAATTAATTAATGAAGCCAATATGTTTGGGGCAAAACATATTTCCATCAATGATCGCCGTGTCATTAATACAAGTGTCATTCGAGATATTAATGGCACAACAAAAATGGATGGCTACAGCTTAGATAGTGATGAAGTCATCATTAAAATGATTAGTGAGCAGGCCGACAAATTATACAGCCGTTTAAATGTATCAGATATTGGTGATTTGTTTGCTCAGGAAAACTTCAGCTTGAGAATGAGCCAGCCGAAGAAAAAAATCCACTTAAAAGCATATGACGGTGCAATTCAAGTAAACGAATTGAAGCCTCTTGACGATGTAAAGGAGGGGAAATCTTAATGTGGCTACCTGTACTTGGCTTAATCATAGGAGTTGCGATCGGTTTCTTAACTAATTTTACGATACCGAATGAGTATTCTAATTATCTTTCCCTCGCTGTACTTGCTGCGCTCGATACATTGATTGGTGGAATCCGGGCACATCTGCAAGGGGCATACGATGAACTAGTGTTTGTGTCAGGCTTCTTCTTTAATATTATACTGGCAATAAGTTTAGCTTTTCTGGGCGTCCATCTTGGTGTAGACTTGTACTTAGTCGGAATGTTTGCATTCGGCGTTAGATTGTTTCAAAATATAGCAGTTATCAGAAGAATTCTACTAACAAAATGGACAATTTCTAGAGAAAAAAAGAAAAAAAGTGAGTCATAAAAAAGGATATACATATGATGTAACGAATATTTTCAGTAATCCTAATAAAAAATGTTGATTTTTTAAGTTTTGTTACACACTTGTAAAAACACATTCATTGTATTGTTGTTCAGCAAATAATAGAATAGAAAGTATTGATATGTGAGGAGGTGCCATAGAATGAACAACAATGAAATTTACGTCAGCCTTGACATCGGTACATCCAATATAAAAGTCATCGTCGGAGAAATGGCGGATGATTCGCTTAACATTATAGGTGTTGGAAATGTCCCTTCAGAGGGGTTAAAAAAAGGATCGATTGTTGATATAGATGAGACAGTTCATTCTATTAGACAAGCATTTGAACAGGCTGAGAGAATGGTAGGTTTTCCTTTACAAAAGGCAATTGTCGGAATTAACGGAAACCACATTCATATTCAGAATACGAGCGGCGTAGTCGCAGTATCTAGTGAAAACAAAGAAATACATGCTGAAGATGTGAGACGTGTCTTAGATGCTGCACAAGTAGTATCTATTCCTCAAGAACATCTCGTCGTAGACGTGATTCCGAGACAATTTATCGTCGACGGAAGAGATGAGATCACAGATCCGAAAAAAATGCTTGGTGTTCGGCTAGAAGTGGAAGGATCGTTAATTACAGGTTCTAAAACGATTCTACATAACTGGCTCCGATGTGTAGAAAGAGCTGGAATTGAAATAATGGATATATGCTTGCAGCCACTCGCATCGGGCTCAGCAGCATTATCGAAAGATGAAAAAAATCTAGGAGTAGCTCTTGTCGATATTGGCGGCGGTTCTACAACGATTTCCGTATTTGAAAACGGGCATCTCTATTCTACTCACAGTATCCCTTTGGGCGGAGAGAACATAACAAAAGATTTGTCTATAGGACTTAGAACTTCCACTGAAGAAGCTGAACGAATCAAAAAACAATTTGGGCATGCGTTTTATGATGAGGCATCGACTGAGGAGACATTTGAAGTTTCTGTGATCGGTACCGATCAAAAACAAACGTATACACAGCTTGATGCGGCTAACATTATTGAAGCGCGGCTGGAGGAAATCTTACTCTTTGTGGCAGAGGAATTAAGAAATATGGGTGTCCATGATTTGCCTGGTGGATTCGTTCTAACAGGTGGACAAGCAGCCATTCCAGGTATTCTTTCTCTTGCACAGACGGTTTTGCAAAACAATGTTAGGATTGCAAGTCCGAATTATATCGGGGTGAGAGAGCCTCAATATATGACAGGAGTAGGTCTGATCCACTTTGCTTATCGCAATGCAAAGATTCAGGGCAGACAGGTTGGATTCCAAATGCCAGATGAGGCGTTTCATGAAGTAGGCGCATCCATGGAGCCGGTTTCTTCTGCACCACAAGTGAAAGAAGCGCAGCCAAGACCGAAAGTAAAACAAAAAGCACAACAAGAGACAAATAAAAAACCGGGCAAAATGAAAAAACTATTTAATATGTTCTGGGAATAGAATTAGATTTTCGACGGATTAGGAGGATTCAGCATGTTGGAGTTTGAAACAAATATAGACGGCCTAGCATCAATTAAAGTAATCGGAGTAGGTGGCGGCGGGAATAACGCTGTCAACCGAATGATTGAAAATGACGTACAAGGTGTCGATTTTATTGCAGTCAATACTGATGCACAGGCATTAAATCTATCAAAAGCAGAAACTAAAATGCAAATCGGTGCTAAGCTGACAAGAGGGCTTGGAGCAGGTGCGAATCCTGAAGTCGGTAAAAAAGCTGCTGAGGAAAGCAAAGAGCAGATTGAAGAAGTATTAAAAGGCGCAGACATGGTCTTCGTTACAGCTGGTATGGGCGGTGGAACTGGTACGGGTGCTGCACCTGTCATTGCAAAAATCGCAAAAGATTCTGGTGCATTGACAGTTGGAGTTGTGACTCGTCCTTTCACATTTGAAGGAAGAAAACGTCAGCTTCAAGCAGTTGAAGGAATTGCTTCTATGAAAGAAGCAGTTGACACATTAATTGTGATTCCAAACGATCGCTTGCTTGAAATTGTTGATAAAAACACGCCAATGCTGGAAGCATTCCGCGCGGCAGATAACGTTCTTAGACAAGGTGTTCAAGGGATTTCCGATTTAATTGCAACACCAGGTCTGATTAACCTTGACTTTGCTGACGTGAAAACCATCATGTCCAATAAAGGTTCGGCTCTAATGGGTATTGGCGTCGCAACAGGCGAAAATCGTGCTGCGGAAGCCGCGAAGAAAGCCATTTCTTCACCACTTCTAGAAACAGCGATCGATGGTGCTCAAGGTGTCATCATGAACATTACGGGTGGTACAAACCTAAGTCTTTATGAAGTGCAAGAAGCAGCGGATATTGTGGCTTCTGCATCTGACGAAGATGTAAACATGATTTTCGGGTCTGTCATCAACGATAACTTGAAGGATGAAATTGTGGTGACTGTGATCGCTACTGGATTCATTGAGCAAGAACCAGAAGTGACAAAATCACAAAGAAACCCATTAGGACAAGGATTAAAGCAAAATCAATCCATTCCTCAAAAACGTGAAGTGAAACGTGAGGAACATCAACAGCCATCATCTCAGCCAAGACAAAATACACAATCAAGTGATGATACGCTAGACATTCCAACGTTCTTACGCAACCGCAATAAACGCTAATCGAGTATCGCTTAACCCCTTCCAATGGAAGGGGTTTTTTCATGTTTCAGCGTATAAGAGGGTCTAATCAAAAAGTCTTAAATGAGTGAAAGTCACTTCAATTTCCATATGTAATTTGACTTATGGTATTTAAGAAAAAAGAATCATTTTCACTCACTCTTACAAAAAACGACAAAATGATGAACTTTATTTGACTACATTAAATAGAACACCATGAATCTTGTCATGAACAACAGAAGGAAAGGAGTGAGACCTATACTCTGTTTGGCCATTTGAGGAGGAGGGATTTGATTGAAATTGAAGTTTCGCAAGACCGCCGGCTATCGTTTGATGAGTCTTTTGGTGATTGGTACTTTAACGATGACAAGCTTTGGGATGGTTCAAGCAAAATCGACTTCTACCTCATATCAGGAGGAAGCTGTCTCCTCTAAGACAACAAAAGCAAAGATCTCATCTAGATTAATGAAACAGTTTCAGCAGGATGATCAGGTGACATTTTTAATCAAAATGAAAGAGCAAACAAATACTCAAAAAGTGGCGAAGGAAGCGGTATCCAAAGCCGAAAAACAGAAATTAACAGCGGCTAAAACGCAATACGCCAAAAGATCAGCTGTCGTATCCGAATTAAGAGCAACGTCTGAGGAGACGCAGCAAGCGCTTCTTACGTATTTACAAAAAGAACAAAAGAAAAAGCAAGTGAAGGAGATTCATTCGTACTATATTGTGAATGGTTTAGCGGTGACGGGAACGAAAGAAGTCATGGAACAGGTGGCTGCCTTCCCAGAAGTAGATCAAGTGCTGCCAAACGAAACCCGTCAAATTCACCGACCGGTTGATTTGAAGACGAAGCAGAAAAAACAAATGAAAGCAGTAGATGGGGTCGAGTGGAACATTTCTCAAGTTCATGCTCCAGAAGCGTGGACTTTAGGTTATGACGGTACTGGTACAGTTGTGGCAAGTATTGATACAGGAGTGGAATGGGATCATCCTGCTTTAAAGGAAAAATACCGTGGATTTGATCCAGCACATCCGAATGAACCAACTCACGAATTCAATTGGTACGATGCTACGACAGGATCTGAAGCGCCATATGATGATTTAGAGCATGGTACCCATGTAACGGGAACGATGGTTGGCTCTGAGCCAGATGGAAAGAATCAAATCGGAGTCGCACCGGGAGCAAAATGGATTGCGGTGAAAGCTTTCTCAGAAGATGGTGGTACAGATGCTGATCTGCTTGATGCAGGTGAGTGGATTTTAGCACCAAAAGATGACGCGGGAAACCCGCATCCAGAAAAGGCACCTGATGTCGTCAATAACTCTTGGGGCGGTGGGCCTGGTATTGATGATTGGTATAAAGATGTCGTCAATGCTTGGAGAGCGGCGGACATCTTCCCAGAGTTTTCAGCTGGCAATACCGATTTATTCAACCCTGGTGGTGAAGGCTCCATTGCGAATCCTGCGAACTATCAAGAGGCCTTTGCAACGGGTGCTACGGATCAAAATAACAAATTGGGGTCTTTCTCACTTCAAGGTCCGTCTCCATATGGTGTCATGAAACCAGATATTGCGGCCCCAGGGGTAAACATTCGTTCATCCATTCCTGGGAAAGGGTATGAGGATGGCTGGAATGGGACGTCGATGGCTGGTCCGCATGTTTCAGCTGTTGTGGCTCTTCTTCGCCAAGTACAGTCAGATCTTTCTGTTGAACAGATTGAACAAATACTGATTGATACTGCGAAGCCGTTAACTGATCAGCAATTCCCGGAGTCTCCAAACAATGGCTATGGGGCAGGTTTAGTTGATGCAAGAGCAGCGATTACGGCATTAACAGATGGAATTGGCATGATTGAAGGACAGGTGACAAACGAAGATGTTCATTTAGATGAGATGAAAATACCAGATCAAGCCATGCCTAAAAAAGATAAGGCTGTACATCCACATAAGAAGCCTGCGAACATAAAAGAAAAGAAAAAGGAAAAAAATCTAGCTTCTCCGTCCATCAAAGCTCTTCCTATGAAAGCGGAAATCAGTGTTCTTGAAAGCGGCAAGTCAACGTACACAGATGAAGCGACAGGGAGATATCAGCTTCCTCACAGTGCAGGTGAATTCACAGTGAAAGCCGAAGCTTACGGATTTGAATCACGCACACAAACCGTCCATATTTCTTCAAAAGAAACAGTAGAGGCGAATTTCGCCTTACAGCCACTAAAGAAACGAACGATATCTGGCACAATTGCCAATGAAACAACGGGTGAAAAAGTAAAGGATGCCACGGTTTACCTTGTAGAGGATGCGAAAATTAAGCCGGTGAAAACAAATGAATCTGGTGAATTTTCTCTAGAGGCATTAAGCGGTGTCTATACCGTCAAAGTATTTGCCAAAGGGTTTAAAGGATATTCTTTTACAGCAGATGTGACAGAAAAGCCGGTGGAAAAAGCCATTCATCTAGAACCATTCATCGGCTTTGCTGGGGAAATTGGCTACGATGACGGAACAGCTGAAAATGCGAGAGCTTTCTATGATCCTGGCAATGGCTGGGCTGTGAAGTTTTCATTAGAAAAGGGGAAGAAACAAGCGCAACTCACAGGAGGGCTTTTCCGTTTCTGGTCATCAGAGTGGCCAGCTCCTGGAGGGAATGACTTTGCGGTTGAAGTGTATGACGCTTCTGGGAAGAACGGAGCTCCAGGGGAGAAAATTGCAGGACCTCTCAAAGCGAATGCGCTGCGTAACGGGGAATGGACAAAAGTAGATTTAGAAGATCAAGCCATTACAGTGGATGGAGATTTCTATCTTGTCTATATTCAAACGAAAAAGAATACGGAATCTCCAGGCCTTGCAACTGATGAGGATGGACCAAATGCTGAAAGAAGCTGGCAGCTGACAAGCGGTGCTTTTTCTCCTTCTCCAAAAGAAGAGGGGAATTATATGATTCGTGCGCTTGTTGACTATGAAGCAGATGTGCCAGAGATTACATCTCCAAAGGCAGGAATCATTACGAACAAAGATGAACTAGAGATTGAAGGCAAAGCCTCTCCTGGGCTTGATGTAGCGATCTATCAAAACGATGAAGAGATTGCCAAAGTGAAAGCAGATCAGTCAGGCGCTTTTAAAGAAAAGGTCACAGTATCAAGCGGAGAGCATGTATTCACTGCTGCAACTGTTACGGATAAAGGCGCAACAAAACGATCCAAACCAGTAAAGGTGATCATTGATCAAACAGATCCACTGCTCACCATCGATACACCGAAAAAAGGGGAAAAGACGAATAAAGAATCGTTCACTGTAGAAGGAAAGGTCATAGATGATCATCTTGATCAAGTCACTGTAAATGGAAAAAAGGCAACCATAAAAGAAGGGAAGTATTCCGCAAGAATACTGCTTGAGAACGGGGAAAATGCGATCAAAGTCACAGCGAAAGATGCAGCAGGAAACAAAACGACTAAAAAAATCAATATCGATGTTCAATACGAGGCACCTGAGATTTCTAAGCTGACTCCAGCAGATAATGTCCATCTGGCATCAGGGGAGTCTGTTAAGATTTCATTTCATAGTAGAGAAAAGCTAGACGCAACGTTTGTCATTCACATGCCGCTGACAAACGCGAGATCAAAGCTTCAAAATACTACAGAGCTGCCGCTTCGCGAAGTATCGAGCGGAACGTATGAAGGTTACTGGACTGCTACTTCTACCGCTAAAGCAAAAGGTGCGGTCGTAGAAGTCATTGTGCGAGATGATTATGGAAATGTCACAAGACAAAAAGCTTCAGGTACATTAAGCATCAATGAAAAGTAATATAAACAAAAGACACGACTTCTAGGAGCGTGTCTTTTTTCTTTTAAACAATTGTTGATGGCTTGTCCAGAAGAATACTCTCTCTCATTCCTCGACAAAAACAATAACAATCCACCAAAAGTTCTCTATCATCCCCAACAAGAATTGACAGACTTCCATCTCATGACTGTTTTATACTGGTACAAACAAGTGCAAGTACTGCTTTTGATTCTTTGTTTCAGATGAAAGGAGCAGAAGGTGGTCATTTATTTAGATGTGATTTGGCTGTTAAACTTTTGTTTTGATCTATTGCTTCTCTTACTCACTGCATTTATTCTCAAACGACAAGTAAAAAAAAGGCGATATATGTTAGGAGCTCTCATTGGATCGAGCATTGTTCTCTTGCTCTTTACACCATTTGCAATGGTTGTGTCACACCCTTTAGGCAAACTACTTTTTTCTATCTTCATCGTTCTTGCAACCTTTGGTTTTCAAAGATTTCGTTCCTTTTTTCAAAATCTGTTTGCTTTTTACTTTGTAACTTTTTTGATGGGAGGAGGCATGATCGGGGTTCATTCATTTTTGCAAACCAATACAGTGATTCAAAATGGTCTGCTGATTTCACAAAATGATGGCTTTGGTGATCCGATTAGCTGGCTTTTTGTTTTAACTGGGTTTCCTGCGATTTGGCTGTTTTCAAAGAAAAGATTAGGAGAGGTTGGTACGAAAAAAAGACAGTATGATGAACAAGTGCTTGTGGAACTACACATTCATGGAGAAACCATTCGTTTAAAGGGACTCGTCGATTCTGGCAACCAGCTGTATGATCCTATGACAAAAACACCGGTCATGATTGTTCAGGCTGACCAGCTAACAGCCATTTGCGGAGAGCCATTTATAGAGCTCATGAAACAGTCTCATCCTGTTGAAGTCATGCAAAAGATCGATGATCAATTTCCTCTTCTTGATCGATTAAGACTTGTTCCATATCGAGCAGTCGGTCATGATCACGGCTTTCTGCTATGCCTAAAACCAGATACAGTCTTCATTTATTCAAAGACGCATATGATTCAGCCTGCTAAGTGTTTTGTAGGGTTGAGTCTGAGCGGTTTATCGGCAGATCAGGAATTTCAATCCATCATTCATCCAGATATGTTAGACGGGAAAATCATCCAAGGGGTGTCGTAGTTTTTGGTGATGTCTTTTATCTTACGAGGTCAACTTGACATTTAGAAGGGAGAAGAAGATGAAAAAATTAAAATTTAAACTCACTTACTACTGGTATAAACTCCTCATGAAGCTAGGTCTAAAGAGTGATGAAATTTATTATATTGGTGGAAGTGAAGCGCTGCCGCCTCCATTATCAAAGGATGAAGAGCAGGAGCTGCTTGTCAAATTACCAAAGGGAGATCAAACCGCAAGAGCGATTCTGATTGAAAGAAATTTGCGTTTAGTCGTTTACATCGCAAGAAAATTTGAAAACACTGGTATTAATATTGAGGATTTAATTAGTATCGGAACCATTGGTCTGATCAAAGCAGTCAATACATTTAACCCAGAAAAAAAGATCAAGCTGGCAACATATGCGTCGAGATGTATTGAAAATGAGATTTTGATGTACTTGCGCCGAAATAATAAAATCCGGTCAGAAGTTTCGTTTGATGAGCCGCTCAACATTGATTGGGACGGAAATGAACTGCTTTTATCAGACGTACTTGGAACAGATGATGATATTATCACGCGGGATATCGAAGCAAATGTAGATAAAAAATTGCTGAAAAAAGCGCTAGAGCAATTAAATGACCGCGAAAAGCAGATCATGGAACTAAGATTTGGCTTAGTTGGCGGCGAGGAAAAAACCCAAAAAGATGTCGCTGACATGCTTGGAATTTCCCAGTCTTATATTTCGAGACTTGAAAAACGAATCATTAAACGATTACAAAAAGAATTTAATAAAATGGTCTAAAAAAATTTTTTAAAAAAGCTCTGTGCCTGCACTGTCAAAGGAAATAACCTTTTTTCTCATGATTCTCGTCATCGCTCGTGCATATTTTTCCATCCCAAGGAGATACTGAACTTTGTACAACAGCTCCTGTAGGGAGGGAAAAAAGTGTCCAGAAATAAAGTGGAAATCTGCGGAGTCGACACCTCCAAGCTGCCTGTTCTGAAAAACGACGAGATGAGAAAATTGTTCAGACAGCTGCAAGATGAGGGTGACGATACAGCAAGAGAAAAGCTAGTCAATGGCAATTTACGGTTGGTTTTAAGTGTGATTCAGCGTTTTAACAACAGAGGCGAATATGTCGACGATCTCTTCCAAGTAGGCTGTATCGGATTAATGAAATCAATTGATAATTTTGATTTAAGCCACAATGTCAGATTTTCAACTTATGCGGTTCCTATGATCATAGGAGAAATCCGTCGATACTTGCGTGATAACAACCCGATTCGGGTGTCTCGCTCACTAAGAGATATTGCCTATAAGGCACTTCAGGTCCGTGAGAGGCTGATTAGTGAGACAAGCAAGGAGCCAACAGCAGAAGACATTGCCAAAGTGCTGGAAGTGCCTCATGAGGAAATTGTTTTTGCCTTAGATGCGATTCAAGATCCTGTCTCTTTGTTTGAACCGATCTATAATGACGGAGGAGATCCGATTTATGTGATGGATCAAATTAGTGATGAACGGAACAAAGACACACAATGGGTGGAAGAATTGGCCTTAAAAGAGGGCATGCGCAGATTGAACAACAGAGAAAAAATGATTCTTCGCAAACGCTTCTTCCAGGGCAAAACGCAAATGGAAGTTGCGGAAGAGATCGGGATTTCTCAAGCACAAGTCTCAAGGCTTGAAAAAGCAGCCATTAAACAAATGAATAAAAACATCTTTTAAAGCCGCCGCTTCATGTGCGGCTTTTTTCATTCTTATGAGAGAACACGCCTCTAGTATTGACTCTGTTATTTTTTTCATTTAATCTATTTTTAACAAATGTTATTTTAGATAGCATTTGTTAGGGAACACTTAAGCGGAAAGAAGGGTTATTATGACATTCCATGATGAAAGAAGGCTGCTCATTAAGGTTGCGCATATGTATTATGAAGAAGGCGCCACTCAATCTAACATCGCAGAAGCGGTGGGGGTTAGTCGTTCGCTCATATCGAAATATTTGGCAAAAGCACGTGAAGCAGGAATCGTGGAAATCATTATTCATGATGAAGTCAACCAACAGTATGGATCGTTAGAAAGAAAAATAGAACGCAAATATGGGCTGCGAGAAGTCGTGTGTGTGGAAACACTCAGCAAAGACACAACCAAAAGCCGAATCGGAGCCGCGGCGGCAAGCTTTTTATTAAAAGTGATGAAAGATGGACAAGTCATCGGGTTTTCCTCAGGGACAACGCTGCATGAAATGGCGAAAGCGCTTACGTCTGTTCAGCACTATCCATCCGTGACATTTGTTCCGCTTGTCGGAGGTGTGGGAAATGAAGATGTCGATATCCACGCCAACTATATTATTGCGAGATGCACAGAGGCACTCAAATCTAAATGTGAGTTTTTACATGTACCCGTCATGCTTGATACAAAAGAAGCGAAAGATGTCCTGATCCGGCAGCCGTCGATCAAAAAAGTGATTGAACTAGGAGAATCATCAAATATCGCGGTTGTCGGAATTGGTGGTGTTCCGCAGCATTCAACGATGGTGAAATCTTATATGACAAGCGGCGAAGAGGACATCCTTCAAGCAAAGGATGTAGCAGGTGACATTTGCTATAACTTTATTGATCATCAAGGGGAAGTATATCCCCACCCATGGAACGACCGGGTGATGGGGATAAGCCCGCAAAAGCTGAAAGAAATTCCGCTTGTCATAGGTGTCGCTGGCGGCGAAGAGAAAATTGAAGCAATTCGGGCGGCATTAGCAGGTGGATTAATTCATGTATTAATTACCGATGAACGAACTGGAGATGCCTTATTAAAGTAACTACCTAATGATATTAGGTAGTTTTTTTGAGTCTAAAGACTCAAAAAGATTGAAAATTTTATCGATTTTAGCTTGACACAAAGTTGACACATCATATAAACTAAGTTCATAACAAATGATAAATAAAATAACAAATGTTACAAGAAACAGATTTTTGTTAATTTTTATAACATTTGTTAAAAGTTTCAGATTATATTTCTAGCAATCTACCCGAGAAGCAAGAAAACCTGAAAGGATGATTTAGATGTCAATCTATCAACAATTGTTAGCGCGAGAACGTAGTGGAGATCCAATCAAAGTTGGGATTATTGGGGCAGGTCAAATGGGCTTTGGACTCATTTCACAAATTTCTAAAATTCCAGGCATGATTGTTGCTGGTGTTTGTGATATCCACCTTAGTGCAGCAGAGAAGGCAGCGAATTTTTATAAGCAGCATGCAAAGCCGCATCACATGGTTGTCACAAATGATTACAGAGAAGTGATTCAATCAGATTCCGTGGAAGTTGTCGTAGACGCAACAGGTGTCCCAGAGGTCGGAGCAAACATTTCTTTGGAAGCGCTTAATTCAAAAAAACATCTTGTTCTTTTAAATGTAGAAGTTGATATTACCATCGGATTGGTCATGCATAAGTTGTTCACAAATGCAGGACTTGTTTACTCAGGATCAGCTGGAGATGAACCAGCAGCAACACTAGAATTATATGAATTTGCGAAAACAATGGGGCTTGAAGTACTCGTTGCTGGGAAAGGAAAGAACAACCCATTCTTCCCAGAAGCAAATCCAGATACGTGTAAAGCAGAAGCAGATAGCAAACATATGAGTGCACATATGCTGGCTGCATTCCAAGACGGAACAAAAACAATGGCGGAAATGAACTTATTAAGTAACGCGACAGGGCTTCTGCCAGATAAAGTCGGTATGCATGGAGTCGAAGCGAATTTAGAAAATGTTGCAGATAAATTGAATCAAAAACAGCAAGGCGGCGTGCTCGATAACTTCGGAGTCGTTGAATATGTAAATGGACTTGCACCAGGTGTATTTGTCATCGTGAAGAGTGACCTTGAGCCAGTAGATGAAGAGCTGCGCTACTTAAAAGTTGGAAAAGGCCCACACTACACACTTTACCGTCCTTTCCACTTAGCGAGTCTTGAAACACCTGTTACCATCGCAAAAGCGGTCTTACAGCATGATTCATCTATTCACCCAATTGGTGTACCAGTGTCAGAAACAGTCGCTGTGGCGAAAAGAGATATTAAAGCTGGAGAATCACTTGACGGAATTGGTGGATACTCAGTAAGAGGTGTTCTTGAAACACATCAAGACATGAAAACGAACGGCCACATTCCAATTGGCTTAATTAGCGGAAAAGTCGTAGCGAAAAAAGACATCAAATTAGGACAATTCCTCACTCACGATGATGTAGAGCTTGATTCAAACACAACGGTCTGGAAGCTGCGTTCATTACAAGATCATTTATTTCAATCATAAGGGCGTGAAGCTGTGGAAAAATTAGCGATCGTACTTTGTATCATTCTCATTGTGCAGTATGGGTTATCTTTTATTCAAATCAAGTACTACCGCAAGAGCATGGATTCACTTATTGATGATTACAGAGGGAAGCAAGGCTACCACTTATTTTCAGGGATGGAGCGGCGCAAAGTTGGCCCTGGTGCCATTGCGCTCATCATTGTGGATGAATCGTATATCATTCAAAAATGCCATGTGCTTGGCGGTGTGTCGATCTTATCTAAGTTTAAAGAAGTCCCTTCATATGAAGGAAAGCATGTAGGGGCAGTGTTAGACGAGCACCATATGATGAAGCAGACGTTGAAAAAACGCAAAAAGGGGCCAGCTGTCATGCACGCACTTTCCATGGCAGCTGAACAGGCACTTGTCTCGATTTCGAAAAAAAATATAACAAATGTGAACTAAAGAAAGGGGAGATGAAACATGGAATGGATTCAATGGTTTGGAGAGCACTTTATCGGAATGTTTGAAGCCGGCGGAAAGCAATTCATGGGTCTTGTTACAGGTATCGTTCCAACGCTTGTTGTGTTACTTACTTTCACTTATGCTGTCATGAAGTTTATTGGAGAAGAGCGAGTGAATAGAGCAATTCAGTTTGCTGCGAAATATACCATTTTGCGCTACACGTTAATGCCGATCTTATCCGTTCTTATTTTGACAAACCCAATGGCTTATACGTTTGGCCGATTCTTACCCGAAAAACAAAAACCAGCATTCTATGATTCAGCTGTTTCATTTGTTCATCCGGTGACATCACTGTTCCCATATGCCAATGCAGGAGAACTGTTTGTCTACTTAGGAATTGCGAACGGGATTAAAGAAGCAGGGTACTCAATGTCAGAGCTTGCTGTTCGGTACTTCTTAGTCGGGATCGTCGTCATTTTACTTCGCGGTATTATTACTGAATGGATTACAAAGTACTTAGCAGGAAAAATGAAAGCGAATTCACAATAGGGGAGGGTTAGACATGACAAACCACAAAGTATTTGTAGCAAAAGGTGCTGGCGGATGGGGACAAGGCTTGGAGCTTGAACCAACCGGTAAAAAAAGAAAGGTTGTTTCCATTACAGGGGGAGGCATTCACCCAGTTGCACGTAAAATTGCAGAAATGACAGGGACAGAAGCATGTGATGGCTTTAAAAACTCGATACCAGAAGATGAAATGATGTGTGTTGTCATTGACTGCGGAGGAACCGCGCGAATCGGACTTTATCCAATGAAGCGCATTCCAACTGTAGACGTTTTGGCATCCTCTCCTTCTGGACCGCTTGCAAAACATATTACAGAGGATATCTTCGTATCAGGCGTCACAGAAAAAGATATTTCCTTTGCGGATGCATCAAGTGGTGAGGCAACAGTAGAAGGTCAGGATAACAGTGAGCCGATTGACAAAGAGAATTTCAAAGAAACCTATTCAAAACTGAAAGAGGAAAATCTCGAGCGTCAGGAAAAAGGTAATTTCTTGATGAGGTTCTCAAGAGGAATTGGGAAAGTCACCGGTACGTTCTATCAGGCTGGTCGTGATTCCGTTGATATGCTTTTGAAAAACATTATTCCATTCATGGCATTTGTCAGTATGTTAATTGGAATTATCAATTATACAAAAATTGGTGACTTGATTGCCCATTTTCTATCACCACTGGCAGGATCTATATGGGGACTCTTACTCCTCGTTGTGGTTTGTACATTGCCATTCCTATCACCTGTCTTAGGACCTGGTGCAGTCATTGCACAAGTAATTGGTGTTCTCATTGGTAGTCAAATTGCACTAGGGAATATCCCGCCTCAATTTGCACTTCCTGCACTATTTGCCATCAACGGTCAAGTAGGGTGTGATTTCATTCCAGTTGGGCTATCACTTGGTGAAGCGAAGCCGGAAACGGTACAATATGGAGTACCAGCTGTTTTGTATAGCCGTCTCATTACAGGGGTTCTATCTGTTGTGATCGCATACGCTGCCAGCTTTGGTATGTATTAAACGTATTAAAGGAGGAATCGAGATACATGGTCACACAATCTGTCGTAAAAGAAATCGGGATTTTAGTCCCGCAATTTAAAGAAGATAAGTTGATTGTTTTATTTGGACCCGCAGCGCCGCAGGAATTAAGAGATATGTCCGTCATTCATGAGTTCGAACATTTAGAAGAAGAGCCGTTGAAACTGGGCGGTACCATTCAAGTGGGTGATCAAACGTACACGATTACAGCCCTCGGCAATAAAGCAAATGACAACTTTAAAGAGCTCGGCCATATTTCGATTTACTTCCAAGAGCCGTTTGATGATGTATTACCGGGAGCTGTCTTTGCATCTCCGCACACGTTTCCTGATATAAAAGAAGGCGTACGAATTGAAATTTCGTAACGTTAAAGAAAAGCTGTTCCTCAAAAGGAGCAGCTTTTTTATATGAGGTTTACCAGAAAGAGCAATTGCGATATGCTGTAAACATTCATTATTTGTTTATTCAGAATTTTTACTCAGGAGGAAACGATGGTGTCACTTGAATTAAAGAATGTTTCTTTAAAACGAAATGGAAAATGGTTGCTTCAGTCTGTTGACTGGCAGGTGAACAAAGAGGAGCACTGGGTGCTTTATGGTTTAAATGGTGCGGGGAAAACCGCTTTATTAAATATGCTCTGCTCATATTATTTCCCTACATCAGGTGAGATGACGGTGCTGGGACATGTCTTTGGCAAGGAGGCTCTTGGCGAAAAGCTCAGGAAGAAAATTGGCCTCATTTCTGCGGGACTTGAAAAGAAACTGCACAGAGACGACAATGCATTTGAAATTGTTCTCAGCGGGGCATTTGCCTCCATCGGGCTTTATGAAACCCCGACAGATGAGATAAGAGAGAAAGCCATTGATCTATTAAAAGCATTTGGTTCGTTCAAATATGCGAACCGGACATATGAAACACTCTCACAAGGAGAAAAGCAGAAAGTCCTGATTGCGAGGGCTTTAATGAATGATCCTAAGCTCCTGATTTTAGATGAGCCTGTGACGGGTCTTGATTTTTTAGCAAGAGAACAGGTGCTAGAGACCATCTCATTCATTGCTTCAAAGCCTGATGCGCCTACTTTGCTTTACACGACCCATCATGCAGAAGAGATTTTGCCTGTTTTTCAGCACACCCTATTATTAAAAGATGGGTCTGTTTTTGATCAAGGGAAAACAAAAGAGATGATGACAAGCGACTTGCTTTCTTCCTTCTTTGAATGCCCGGTAGATGTGATGTGGAGAAATGGCCGTCCTCACTTAAGTAAATTGTAGATAAAAGAAACTATTGGTCTGCGTCCCTGCTTTTCCATCATACATATTATAGTAGAAAACGAAAGGCGGGGAAGGACAGATGATCAGTATTTCTGAATTCCAAATCAAGGATGTTGTCGATGTGTCAAGCGGAAAAAAACTAGGCACCATTGGGGACATTGATATCAATGTTACGAGCGGTAAAATACAAGCAATCATTATCGGCGGCACAGGTAAAATGATGGGATTTTTCGGAAAAGAAGAGGAAATGATTGTGCCGTGGCGAAATATAGTAAAAATTGGCGAAGATGTGATACTTGTCCGATTGTCTTCTTAAAATTCGTATAACTCCTCAATGAATCATTCAATGATCCTTAACATAAGCTCTCCATTCTCAGCAAACAATGTCTTTTTCGGGTAAAAAGATTACGTTTTCATATCAATTTGCAAAAAAACCTGTAGAAAGGGCACATTTGAGTGTAATATTTAATGAATCCCACTAACTGTCTACGCATGTCTTGTGGTAAAATAGGAGCGATATAAAGAGAGATGAATGAAAGGTGGTAGGCAGCTTTGACACACAATTATGACCCCTTTCAGCAGAAATCACCTGATGCAATGATGATTCATGATTGGACGAACATGACATGTTCTGGTAAAGAGGTATTGGCCGGATTTACGACAAAAAATGGCGGCTTCAGCCTTTCTCCATATCAATCATTGAACACTGGACTCCATGTAGGAGATGATGCTTCTAGTGTCCAAATGAATCGTCAAGTCATAGCAGATGCTACTGCTGTGCCGCTCTCTGATTGGGTGTTTGCAGATCAAACACACGAGGACCGCATCAAGAAAGTCACCAAGGAGCAAAGAGGAAGAGGAAGTCTTCATTATCATGAGGCACTGCCTGGAACAGACGGCTTATATACGTCTGAACCGAACATCATGCTCGCTCTTTGTTTCGCCGATTGTGTTCCGCTTTATTTTCTAGCTCCGCAACATGGACTCATCGGAACAGCCCATGCCGGATGGAAAGGAACCGTCAAGCAAATTGGTGCAAAGATGGTAGATCTATGGGTCAATCAAGAAGGTGCTAAGACCGATCAAATACAAGTCGTCATTGGACCATCCATTGGCAGCTGCTGCTACATAGTTGATGATGTGGTCTTGAATCAAGTGAAACAGCTTCCCTTTTCTACAGTGGATGTGTATTCCGAGATATCACAAGGACAATATAAATTAGACTTAAAAACATTAAACAAAAACGTATTGCTTCATGCAGGGATAATAGAAGAAAACATACATGTCAGTTCGATGTGCACAAGCTGCAATGATCAGCTATTTTTTTCACACCGGCGTGATCAAGGGAAAACAGGACGTATGATGTCTTTTGTCGGGTTTAAGGAGGCATAAGAGCAATTGAATGTACGAGAGAATCTCAGACAAATAAATGAACAAATAAACGAAGCATGTAAAAGAGCCGGTCGAAATCCAGACGATGTATCAGTCGTCGCTGTCACAAAATATGTCTCAATTGAACGAGCACAAGAAGCCAAGGAAGCAGGAATTTTGCATTTTGGTGAAAATCGTGACCAAGGGTTACTTGAAAAACAAGCGGCAATAACCGATGAAAGCATTAGCTGGCACTTCATCGGCAGTTTACAAACACGAAAAGTAAAATCTGTCATTCAGACCATTGACTACTTACATTCGCTCGACAGGATCTCTCTTGCGAATGAAATTGAAAAAAGAGCGGATCACACGGTTCGCTGTTTTGTACAAGTGAATACATCACTGGAGGAGTCAAAGCGCGGCCTGCAAAGTGAAGACGTGATTCCATTTGTCAAGCAGCTCGCTGATTTCAAAAAGATTGAAATTGCTGGACTGATGACGATGGCTCCATTTACAGACGATCACACTGTGATACGAAACTGCTTTAAAACATTAAAAAACCTGCAAGAAGAAGTAAAACATCTTAACCAAGTAAATGCACCTTGTCAGCATTTATCGATGGGCATGTCAAATGATTTTGAAATCGCAATTGAAGAAGGTGCGACATTCGTTCGGATTGGCTCTTCACTTGTTGGAAATGAAACAGGAGGTGCGTGACATGAGCATAAAAAATAAGTTTAAAAGCTTTTTCACTCTCGACGATGAAGAGTATGAGTACGAATATATTGATGAAGAAAGAGAACCAGTCCAAGAAGAAAAAGGAACGAAGGACAAAGCGGCATTTCAAGAGCGTCCGCAGACTGGGAAACAAAATGTCGTCAGCTTGCAAAGCGTGCAGAAATCCTCTAAAGTGGTGTTAAGTGAGCCGCGTGTTTATGCAGAAGCGCAGGAGATTGCAGACCATATTAAAAACAGACGTGCAGTCGTCGTCAATTTGCAGCGCATTCAGCACGATCAAGCAAAGCGAATCATCGACTTCTTAAGCGGAACTGTATATGCAATCGGTGGAGACATCCAGCGTATTGGCTCGAATATATTCCTCTGCACACCTGATAATGTAGATGTATCTGGCACAATATCAGAACTTTTGACAGAGGAAGAACCTCAGAGGTGGTAAATCATAGTGATTCTAAATTTGATTTTTAATTTTTTAGGAACGGTATTAACGATTTACTCATTCGCGATTATTATTTACATCTTTATGTCATGGGTGCCATCTGCAAGAGAAACTGCAATTGGGCGTTTTCTGACAAATATTTGCGAACCGTATTTAGAACCATTTCGTAAAATCATTCCGCCAATTGGCATGATTGACATTTCGCCAATTGTGGCATTGCTTGTGATTCGTTTTGCATCAACATATGGACTAACTGGTCTTTACAATATGATTGCACGCTTCATGTAGACAAGCTGCCGGGCTTGGCGCTGCCAGGCTCTTTTACATAAGAGGGGAACAAAATGAGCGATATTTATCAACATTTTAGAAAAGACGAACAGCCATTTGTTGACCAAGTGTTAGGCTGGAAAAAAATCGCACTCGACCAGTATCGAATGAAATTAACAGACTTTCTTGATCCGCGTGAGCAGTTTATTACCCAGTCCGTCATCCAGCATGCTGATGAGCTTGGGATCATGTTTTTTGGCGGGTATGAAGGAGCGGAGCGCAAAAGAGCGCTCATTTATCCTGAATATCTAGAACCGGCTACTCAGGATGCTGAACTGTCTTATTTTCAGGTGAACTATGCGAAAAAGTTTATTTCGTTAGAACACCCGAAGCTCCTTGGTTCACTGATTGGGACAGGCTTGAAGCGTCAAAAATTTGGAGATCTGTTATTTTCTGAGGAAGATGTGCAGTTTATTTGTACGAGTGATGTCGCTGATTTTGTTCGGGCGCAGCTGACGCATGTCGGCAGAGCCTCCGTTTCATTAGAGGAAATCACGCAGGCAGATTTAAAGCCGGTTATCAGCAAGACTGACATCAAAGAAGATACGATTTCTTCGCTGCGGCTTGATGCGGTATGTGCTGCAATCAGCCGTCAGTCTCGGCAAAAGGCACAGCTGTTGGTCAAAAATGGGCTTGTTAAAGTTAACTGGAAAGTCACTGAGGACCCTTCTTTTACAATCGGTGAAGGCGATCAGCTCTCTGTCAGGGGATTTGGCCGCTTTAGCCTCAAAACGATTGATGGGAAGACCAAAAAAGATAAATTTAAAGTAACATTTGAGCTTCTGACATAACGAACTTGAATCTGGAGGTGGCGAGGTTGCCATTAACACCTAATGATATTCATAATAAAACATTCACAAAAAGCTTTCGCGGCTATGACGAAGATGAAGTAAACGAGTTTTTAAGCCAAGTACGTAAAGATTATGAAATCGTGCTTCGCAAAAAGAATGAACTCGAAGAAAAAGTAAACGAGCTTGACGAAAGACTAGGTCATTTTGCGACAATTGAAGAAACGTTAAACAAATCAATTCTTGTGGCGCAGGAAGCGGCAGAAGACGTCAAACGTCATTCTGATAAAGAAGCGAAATTGATTATTCGTGAAGCGGAGAAAAACGCCGATCGTATTATCAACGAAGCACTATCTAAATCAAGAAAGATTGCGATGGAAATCGAAGAGCTCAAGAAGCAGTCGAAAGTCTTTAGAACCCGCTTCCAAATGCTCATCGAAGCTCAGCTTGATCTTCTAAAAAATGACGATTGGGATCATTTACTGGAATATGAAGTTGACGCTGTCTTTGACGAAAAAGAATAAGCGCATCACCTTGACATGACGTGTACAAGTTGCATATAATACCATCATAAATTAACAAGAGATAAACGTTTGAAAGGGACACTCGCAGTTGTCATATGCGTAATAAAGCGAATCAGGGATGGTGGAAGCCTGACATTACGAGATGCTGCAATGAGATCACCCCTTTAGTTCCTTTTCTGAAAAGAATGAGTAAGAAAAGGCGTCTGATCACGTTACGATTTTAGAGTGGATAAGCGTCTGATTAAATAGCGCTTGTCTAAAAGGGTGGTACCGCGAGACAAGCCTTCTCGTCCCTTATGGGATGAGAGGGCTTTTTTTATTGTTTTTTAATCAGAATTTGCATATGGAGGAATGGGTATGAACTACAAAGACACCTTATTAATGCCGAAAACAGAATTCCCAATGAGAGGGAACTTGCCGAACAAAGAGCCTGAAATCCAAGAGGAGTGGGCAGAAAAAGACATCTATCAAATGGTTTTAGAGCGGACAAAAGGACGCCCGACCTTTATTTTGCATGATGGACCTCCATATGCGAATGGTGACATTCATATGGGGCACGCCCTCAATAAAATCCTTAAAGATTTTATTGTCCGTTTTAAATCAATGAATGGATTCCATGCACCGTACGTACCGGGCTGGGATACACACGGGCTGCCAATTGAAACAGCACTCACTAAAAATAAAAAAGTCAAACGTAAAGAAATGTCGACAGCTGAATTCCGCAAACTATGCGAGGAGTATGCTTGGAAACAAATCGAAGGTCAGCGCAATCAGTTTAAGCGATTAGGCGTCAGAGCAGATTGGGACAATCCTTATGTCACCTTAAAGCCTGAGTACGAAGCGCAGCAAATTCTTGTCTTCGGAGAAATGGCGAAGAGAGGCTATATTTACAAAGGACTAAAGCCTGTTAACTGGTCTCCTTCAAGTGAGTCAGCTCTTGCTGAAGCGGAAATTGAATATAAAGACAAACGTTCACCATCCATTTACGTTTCATTTAAAGTGAAAGATGGGAAAGGCGTACTTGAAAATGGCGAACAATTCATCATCTGGACAACAACACCTTGGACACTTCCTGCAAACCTTGGGATTTGTGTTCATCCAAACCTAGAATACAGTGTTCTTCAAGTGGGTGCTGAGCGATATGTTGTCGCATCTGAGCTAGTTGAACAAGTGGCAAAAACGCTTGGTTTTGAAGAGTATGAAGTCGTGAAAACATTAAAAGGAAAAGAATTAGATAACGTCGTTGCAGAGCATCCGATCTATGGCAGAGATTCACTTGTGATGCTTGGTGACCACGTGACAACGGATGCAGGAACAGGCTGTGTTCATACAGCACCAGGTCACGGGGAAGATGACTTTATTGTCAGCATGAAGTACGGTCTTGATGTACTATGTCCAGTAGACGAAAAAGGTGTCATGACAGAAGAAGCGCCTGGTTTTGAAGGTCTATTTTACGAGGATGCCAATAAAGCAATCACAGAACAGCTTGAAGCAAAAGGCGCGCTGAAAAAGCTCGACTTTATCACGCACTCCTACCCGCATGACTGGAGAACGAAAAAGCCAACGATTTATCGTGCAACCGCTCAGTGGTTTGCTTCGATTAAAGACTTCAGAGAAGCGCTATTAGACAATATTAAAGAAACGAAATGGGTGCCAGCATGGGGCGAAACGCGCCTATTCAATATGGTGCGTGACAGAGGCGACTGGTGCATTTCAAGACAGCGTGTATGGGGCGTTCCAATTCCGGTCTTTTATGCAGAAAATGGTGAGCCGATCATCACAGATGAAACCATTCAGCACGTCTCTCAATTATTTAGAGAACATGGCTCTAATATTTGGTTTGAAAAAGAAGCGAAAGAACTATTGCCAGAAGGCTTTACACATCCAGGCAGTCCAAACGGTGAATTCACAAAAGAGCAGGACATCATGGATGTATGGTTTGATTCTGGTTCTTCTCACCAAGCTGTTTTAGAAGAAAGAGATGATCTTGTTCGTCCGGCAGACCTTTACCTTGAAGGCTCTGACCAATATCGCGGCTGGTTTAACTCTTCCTTATCAACAGCAGTTGCGGTCACTGGAAAAGCACCGTATAAAGGTGTTCTCAGCCACGGCTTTACGCTTGATAAAGAAGGACGCAAGATGAGTAAATCATTAGGCAATACAATTGACCCAACAAAGGTAGCGAAGCAGCTAGGGGCGGAGATTCTTAGACTTTGGGTATCTTCAGTCAACTATCAAGCCGATCACCCAGTATCTGATGATATCTTAAAACAAGTAGCAGAGGTCTACCGTAAAATTCGTAACACGTTCCGCTTCCTGCATGGTAACCTATTTGACTTTGATCCAGCAGTCAATGCAGTACCTGTAGAAGAGCTTCGCGAAGTGGATCAATATATCTTGATCAAATTAAACAAATTGATTGATAAAGTGAAAAAGGCTTATGATGATTACGAATTTGCGGTCGTGTATCATGCGATTCACAATTTCTGTACAATTGAGCTCAGCTCTTTCTATCTCGACTTTGCAAAGGATGTCGTGTACATCGAGCATGCGGATCATCCTGACCGCCGCAGCATGCAGACGGTCTTCTACGAAACATTAATGGCGTTAGTGAAGCTGACTGCACCAATTCTTCCGCATACAGCAGATGAATTATGGAGCCACTTAAGCTTTGTTGAAGAGCCAAGTGTTCAGTTAACAGATATGCCAGAAGGTGTGGCTGTTTCTCAAGCGGAAGCGACAGAAGCGAAGTTTGACCGCTTTATGGAAGTGCGTGACGATGTGCTAAAAGCGCTCGAAATTGCACGTAATGAGAAAGTTATCGGACGTTCTCTTGAAGCAAGTGTGACCCTTTATGCGACAGAAGAAGTGAAAAACCTTCTTGCATCCATTAAAGAAGATGTGAAGCAGCTCTTTATCATCTCTGAATTAACGGTAGAAGATGCGCAAAATGCTGACACATCAGCACCTGAATACACTTCAGGGCGAATTGTGGTTCAAAAAGCAGAAGGAGAACTGTGCGAACGTTCTCGTATTATTTCAAAAGATGTTGGTGCAAATCCGAAATACCCAACATTGTCACTGAAAAATGCTGAAATCGTGGAAAAATATTACCAGAATTAACAGTGTGATATGACCAACTAGCGCCCCGCCATATGCGGGGCGTTTTCTTGTTTGCAGAAATGACAGCGTTTAGAACGAAAGGAAAAATCTTATGGCTTTAAAGTGGACAGCCGGGGCAACAATATGATTATCACGACAGGGCAGGAGTTGAAATAGCGACATGAATGGCGATCTAGAGACGATTTACACGGAACTCCTTCAAATGAAAGAAGAGCTTCAAGCTAAACTGTTTGAATACGCATCATTTCGTTCATCCGCTGAGCATGTCTCAATGAACGAGGTCCAAACGGCCACGCTTCTTTATCACATCAAAGAAGAACTTCAAGATGTGTCTCTCGCTATTGCAAAAATGGAGCAAGGAACTTATGGTATATGTGAGGCAACAGGTGATATCATTCCGCTTGAACAAATGAGTATTCTTCCTACCGCCCGCACGGCTGACGACTTTTTATATCATAAGCAATACGAGAAAAAAGCATTCACTCCTTATCCTCATGAATCAGATGATTCTCATTTTGAAGCCTTCCATATGTAGGGAGGTTTTTGTCTGTCAACTAAAGTTTCTTTACTCCTCCCTGTTTTCTTGATAAAATGCTTAAAGATCAAAGTATGAAAGTGGAGGAACGTGTGTGTTCTATTACATAATCGCATTCGTGATGATTTGTTTAGATCAATTAACAAAATGGCTCATTGTCAAAAATATGATGCTCGGAGATTCTTATCCAGTGATTGATGGTTTCTTTTATATCACGTCACACCGAAATTCAGGCGCGGCATGGGGAATTCTTCAAGGACAAATGTGGTTTTTCTATGTGATCACACTCGTTGTTATTGCGGGAATTGTTTATTATTTGCAAAAGCATGGACAAAAGGACAAGCTGCTTGGAGTTGCGCTGGCCTTAATGCTTGGCGGAGCGATTGGAAACTTTATCGACCGCATTTTCCGTCAGGAAGTGGTAGATTTTGCTCATTTCGTCTTTGGGAATTATCACTACCCAATTTTTAATATTGCAGATTCTTCTCTATGTGTAGGGGTTATTCTGCTCTTCATTCAAATGCTGTTAGATGGAAAGAAAACGAAGGAGTCAACTACATGAATCAAGTAAATATTGCCGTTTCAGAAGAACAAACAAGTGAACGGCTTGATAAATTTCTAAGCACGACAGAACCAGAATGGTCAAGAACCCAGGTCCAGCAGTGGGTAAAAGATGGGCTGATCGAAGTAAATGGGAAGCAAGTGAAAGCCAATTACAAAGTACAAGCTGGTGATCAGATTAAAGTCGAGATTCCAGAACCAGAAGCACTAGATGTAGAAGCAGAAGCAATGGATCTTGATATTTATTATGAAGATGCAGATGTGCTAGTTGTGAATAAACCACGAGGAATGGTCGTTCATCCAGCGCCAGGTCATGTGTCAGGAACACTAGTAAATGGTCTAATGGCCCATTGCACAGATTTATCAGGGATTAATGGAGTGATGCGTCCTGGTATTGTCCACCGAATTGATAAAGATACATCTGGGCTGTTAATGGTCGCAAAAAACGATATGGCGCATGAATCACTCGTCAATCAGCTTGTGGCTAAGACGGTCACAAGAAAATATACAGCCGTTGTTCATGGCATTATCCAGCATGATACAGGTACAATTGATGCCCCAATTGGCAGAGACAAAAAAGACCGCCAAAGCATGACAGTGACAAAAGAAAGTTCTAAACAAGCCGTCACTCACTTTGATGTGATTGAACGCTTTGAGGATTTCACGGTGGTGGAGTGCCGACTTGAAACAGGAAGGACACACCAGATTCGTGTTCATATGAAATATATCGGTTATCCGCTTGCAGGAGATCCGAAATATGGTCCGAGAAAAACAGTCGATTTCAATGGTCAGCTGCTGCATGCAGGTGTTTTAGGATTTGATCATCCAAGAACAGGCGAATATATCGAGTTCACAGCACCAGTTCCTGCCGATATGCAAGCTTTTATCAATTCATTAAGAAATAACGATTGACAGGCCGTTCTTTTTTTGAAATAATGAACGAAGAAATGAAGATTCTTTAAAACAGTCCAGAGAGGCTGAGAAGGATAACGGATCAATTTGTGCACGTGTATGCACAAATGAACGCCCCTCTCTGCCCTTTGCAGAAGGGGCTTTTTATTTGTCAAAAAGAGGTGTAAAAGATGGAACAAAAAGCAGTCATTCTTGATGAACAAGCGATTAGACGAGCGCTGACCCGAATTGCACATGAAATGATTGAGCGCAACAAAGGGATGAAAGATGTCATCCTTGCGGGGATCAAGACAAGAGGCATTCATCTTGCAAAGCGCCTTGCAGAGCGCATTGAGCAAATTGAAGGAAATCCAGTCATAGTGGGTGAACTTGATATTACGCTATACCGTGATGACCTGACAAAAAAGACAGACAACCAAGACCCGCTTGTGAAGGGTGCAGACATACCAGCTGACATTAATGACAAAACACTAATCGTCGTTGATGATGTCCTGTTTACAGGCAGAACTGTTAGAGCAGCTATGGATGCCCTAGTGGATGTAGGAAGACCATCTTCCATTCAGCTTGCTGTTCTCGTCGACCGGGGACACAGAGAGCTGCCGATTCGAGCGGATTATATCGGGAAGAACATTCCGACATCAAAAGCAGAGACAGTGATGGTTCAACTGAATGAAGTAGATCAAAACGACCTTGTCGCTATATATGAAAAATAACCTTTTTAAATGCATTCCAGAGAGTTTGCAAAGAGGGCAATAACAGAGACACCGAGCACGGCTAACATGACGTGTACGGTTTTTCTAGGCCTCTTTGCGCATACTCGCAAAGAGGCTTTTTTAATGAAGAAGGACACATCTAGGAGGAAAAATCATGAGTCAGCAAAAAGCCAATTTAGGCATTCGAGATATCCCAAAACCATTTACATGGCTGTCACTTAGCCTGCAGCATTTGTTTGCTATGTTTGGTGCGACCATTCTAGTACCAAAAATCATCGATATGAGTCCAGCCGTCGCGCTCATCTCAAGTGGTGTTGGAACCATTGTTTACTTAATTATCACAAGAGGCCAAATTCCGGCGTATCTTGGATCGTCCTTTGCCTTTATCGCCCCCATACTGAATGTCAAAGCAACAGGCGGCCCTGGAGCCGCAATGGTTGGTGCCTTCATGGCGGGTGTCGCTTATGCACTCATTGCACTATTTATTAAATGGCTCGGCACAGGTTGGCTGATGAAGCTTCTGCCGCCAGTCGTCGTAGGACCGGTCATTATGGTCATCGGGCTCGGACTCGCTGGAACAGCTGTTAACATGGCGATGTATGTTGATCCGAATGCAACCGAGCTTGTATACAGCCTTAAGCACTTAACGGTCGCGGGTTTCACACTGGCTGTCACGATTATCAGCATGATTTTCCTAAGAGGTTTCCTAAGCTTAATTCCAGTATTAATCGGCATTATAAGCGGCTATCTCTTTGCCTTAACACAAGGTTTTGTGAACTTTCAGCCGGTCATTGATGCAAAATGGTTTGCTGTACCAGACTTCGTCGTACCATTTGTCAATTACACACCTGCTGTGACATTAAGCATTCTCACCGTGATGGTGCCGGTTGCCTTTGTGACAATGTCTGAGCATATCGGCCACCAAGTGGTGTTAAGTAAAGTTGTAGGGCAAGATTTCATTAAAAAACCTGGTCTTCACCGCTCCATTTTAGGAGACAGTGCGGCGACAATCTTCGCTTCACTCATTGGCGGACCACCAACAACAACGTATGGAGAGAACATCGGCGTCCTCGCCATCACAAGAGTGTTCAGTATCTTCGTCATCGGCGGAGCAGCAGTATTTGCAATCTGCTTCGGCTTTGTCGGAAAAATCTCAGCATTAATCAGTACAGTACCGTCTGCGGTCATGGGAGGCGTTTCGTTCCTGCTCTTTGGGATTATTGCCTCAAGCGGTCTGAGAATCCTGATTGATCATAAAGTGAATTTTGAAGAAAAGCGGAATCTCATTATCGCATCAGTCATCTTAGTCATCGGAATTGGCGGGGCATTCATTGAGGTGAAACAAATCAACCTCACACTATCTGGAATGGCGCTTGCTGCCATCACGGGTGTCCTGTTGAATCTGATCCTGCCGCAGCAAAATGCGGCCGATGACGAGTCAAATGAATCGAATACAGAAAACCTTTTAAAAGAAGTCCAGTGAGGCTGACAAGGGTTCTAAAATGAGCAGAATGCACGAATGTGCCGCTGCTTCTTTTGGAGAACCCTAAGCTGCCGAGGCTTAGGGTTTTTTTGAACCTGAAAGTGATGAAAAACTAGAGGGGGCAGAAAAAATGAATAATCTATCGACAATGAGCAGCTTATCTAAAGAAGAGATTTTACAGCTGATTGAAGAAGCAACGGCTCTCAAAAAAGGGAAACAAGAGCTTGGCTTAGCGGGAGAATTTGTAGCAAACCTCTTCTTTGAACCAAGCACAAGAACACGATTTAGCTTCGAAGTCGCTGAAAAGAAACTGGGGATGAATGTACTGAATTTAGATGCGGCAAGCACCTCCGTCCAAAAAGGCGAAACATTATACGATACGGTAAAAACGCTCGAATCCATTGGCGTGAAAGCATGTGTGATCAGAGACAGCACTGATGAATACTACAACGAGCTAATCGGGAAGGTTGGGATTCCCATCATCAATGCTGGAGATGGCTGCGGGCAGCACCCGACCCAATCACTGCTTGATTTAATGACCATCTATGAAGAGTTTGGCTGCTTTGAGGGCTTAACGATTTCGATTCATGGAGACATCAAGCACAGCAGAGTGGCAAGGTCGAATGCTGAAGTACTCTCAAGGCTCGGAGCGACAGTCCTTTTCTCAGGGCCTGCTTCCTTCCAAGATGAGCAAAATCCTCACGGAACGTATGTCCAAGTAGACGAAGCCATTAGACAATCTGATGTGGTGATGCTGCTTAGAATCCAGCATGAACGGCACGCTGAAAAAATGGGCAATGAAGATTACTTATCGACTTATGGATTAACGGTAAACAGGGCAAACAACATGAAAGAACGAGCCATTATCATGCATCCAGCGCCAGTAAATAGAGGTGTGGAGATAGATGATTCTTTAGTGGAATCAAAGCAGTCACGAATTTTCAAGCAAATGGAAAATGGCGTTTATGTCCGAATGGCGGTATTAAAAAGAGCTTTTCAAAATAGCAGACTACATCAAAAAGGGAGAGATTCTGTCTATGTCGTATCTCATTAAAAACGGTTTTATCTTAACAAGCACAGGTGAAAAAGTGCAGCAGGATATTAGGGTAGAAGGAGAAGTGATTCAAGCGATTGGTCACTTAGAAAGAGAAGACGGAGAAGAGGTCATTGATGCTAAAGGGCTATTTGTTTCACCAGGCTTAATTGATCTGCATGTACATTTAAGAGAGCCAGGCGGAGAGAAAAAGGAAACGATTGAAACAGGTTCTAAAGCAGCAGCAAGAGGCGGCTATACAACGATCGCAGCGATGCCGAATACACGTCCAGTTCCAGATACAAAAGAGCAAATGGAATGGCTCATGAATCGGATCGAAGAGACTTCTTCTGTCAGAGTACTGCAATATGCCTCCATCACAACTAGACAAATTGGGGAAGAGATGACAGACTTTGCAGCACTAAAAGAAGCAGGCGCCTTCGCTTTCACAGATGACGGAGTAGGCATCCAAACAGCAGGCATGATGTACGAAGCGATGAAAAAGGCGGCAAGCCTTGATCAAGCAATTGTGGCACACTGTGAAGATAACTCGCTTATTTACGGCGGATGCGTTCATGAAGGAGAATTTTCAAAAGCAAATGAATTAAACGGAATACCGTCCATTTGTGAATCGGTGCATATTGCAAGAGATGTTCTTTTAGCAGAAGCAGCGAACTGTCATTATCATGTATGTCATATCAGTACAAAAGAATCTGTGCGAGTCGTTCGCGATGCAAAAAAAGCAGGCATCCGTGTGACGGCAGAGGTGTCACCGCATCACCTGCTCTTATGTGATGCAGACATCCCAGGGCTTGATACGAACTATAAAATGAACCCGCCGCTCAGAGGAAAAGAGGATCGCGAGGCACTAATCGAGGGACTGTTAGATGGAACGATTGATTTCATCGCAACAGACCATGCACCGCATACAGAAGAAGAAAAGAACGAAACGATGCAGCGCGCACCTTTTGGAATAGTCGGGCTTGAAACAGCGTTCCCGCTTCTGTATACACGATTTGTCAAATCGGGCGAATGGACATTAAAAGAACTCGTTGATTATATGACGATCAAGCCAGCAGAAGCTTTCTCACTTCCTTATGGAAAGTTGGAAGAAGGACAAACAGCTGATATGACACTTATTGATTTAAACAAAGAAATGGCAATCGATAAAAAGAGCTTCTTATCTAAAGGACAAAATACACCGTTTGACAAATTGACTGTATCAGGATGGCCGGTCATGACGCTTGCATCTGGCAAAGTCGTGTATGAAGAGGGGAGACTAGTAAAATGAAGAGACGCTTAGTGCTAGAAAACGGAACAGTATTCGAAGGAACAGGCTTTGGCAGCTTAGAATCATCAGTCGGAGAAGTTGTCTTTAATACAGGGATGACAGGCTATCAAGAAATTTTGTCTGATCCATCATACTGCGGACAAATTGTCACACTCACTTATCCGCTTATCGGCAACTACGGCATTAACCGTGATGATTTTGAATCGATCACACCGTTTGTAAAAGGGCTGATTGTGAAGGAGCTTTGTGAAAAGCCCTCAAACTGGCGCTCTTCATACTCGCTCGATGAGTATTTGAAAATGAAAAACATTCCAGGGCTTAGCGGAATCGATACACGAAAGCTGACGAGAATGATTCGAAGTGCAGGAACTTTAAAAGGAGCATTTGCGGGACCTGATGAACAAGTGGAAGACGTGATTAGCCGCCTTCAAACAATGCAGCTTCCGACTGATCAAGTAAGTCAAGTTTCTGTGAAAAATGCGTACCCAAGCCCAGGAAGAGGAAAAAGAATTGTCCTTGTCGATTTCGGCATGAAGCACGGCATTTTGCGTGAGCTCAATAAAAGGGACTGTGATGTCATCGTGGTGCCGTACAATATCACGGCAGATGAAGTACTGCAGTTAAAGCCTGATGGAATCATGCTTTCAAACGGTCCTGGGGATCCTGTTGATGTACCAGAAGCAGTCGAGATGATTCAGCAATTGATTGGAAAGGTCCCGCTCTTTGGCATTTGCCTTGGACATCAATTATTCGCGCTTGCATGCGGCGCAAGTACTGAAAAAATGAAATTCGGTCACAGAGGATCGAATCACCCAGTGAAAGAACTAGCAACTGGCAAGGTGACACTGACATCTCAAAACCACGGCTACACAGTTAGTGCCATTAACGAGGATGTGCTCGAAGTCACACATATCGCCCTAAACGACAATACAATTGAAGGATTAAAACATAAAGAAGCACCAGCATTCACTGTCCAGTACCACCCAGAAGCATCACCAGGTCCAGAAGATGCCAACTACTTATTCGACCAGTTCATGGACATGATTCATACAACTGAGAAAGAAGGGGAAGAAGTATGCCAAAACGCGTAGACATCAAAAAGATTTTAGTCATCGGATCAGGTCCAATCATCATCGGTCAGGCAGCAGAGTTTGACTATGCAGGCACACAGGCTTGCTTAGCACTAAAAGAAGAAGGCTATGAAGTCGTACTTGTGAATTCCAATCCAGCGACCATCATGACAGATACAGAAATGGCCGATAAGGTATACATCGAACCACTGACACCAGAATTCTTAACACGAATCATTCGAAAAGAACGTCCTGATGCGATTTTGCCAACACTTGGCGGACAAACTGGATTGAACCTTGCTGTTGAATTATCAGACCTTGGCGTATTAGCTGAATGCGGCGTTGAAGTACTCGGTACAAAGCTGTCAGCTATTCAAAAAGCAGAAGACAGAGATCTATTCCGTAATTTGATGAATGAACTAAATGAGCCTGTACCAGAAAGTGAAATCATCCATAACCTCGAAGAAGCGATGGCGTTTACGAACCAAATCGGTTTCCCTGTCATTGTGAGACCAGCTTATACATTAGGCGGAACAGGCGGCGGAATTTGTACAAACGAGCAAGAGCTGAAGGAAATCGTCGAAAATGGTTTGAAGCTAAGCCCAGTCACACAATGCTTACTTGAAAAAAGTATTGCAGGCTTTAAAGAAATTGAATATGAAGTCATGCGTGATAGCGGTGATCATGCGATCGTTGTTTGTAACATGGAAAACTTTGATCCAGTCGGTATCCACACAGGTGACAGTATCGTTGTGGCGCCAAGCCAAACGTTAAGTGACCGTGAATATCAGCTGCTTCGCAATGTGTCGCTCAAGCTGATCCGGGCACTTGGTATTGAAGGGGGATGTAACGTACAGCTGGCAATTGATCCAGACAGCTTTCAATACTATATCATCGAAGTAAACCCGCGCGTGAGTCGTTCTTCTGCACTTGCGTCGAAAGCAACTGGTTATCCAATTGCCAAACTTGCAGCGAAAATTGCTGTCGGCTTAACGCTCGATGAAATGATGAACCCTGTCACAGGTAAAACCTATGCCGCCTTCGAACCGGCACTTGACTATATTGTGTCTAAAATTCCGCGCTGGCCGTTTGATAAATTCGAATCTGCCAACAGACGTCTTGGCACGCAAATGAAAGCAACGGGTGAAGTAATGGCGATCGGCCGTACATTAGAAGAGTCTCTTCTAAAGGCTGTCCGTTCACTTGAAGCTGATGTGCATCACATTGAATTAAAAGATGAAGCAGATATCACAAACGAAGTGCTTGAAAAGCGGATTATCAAGGCGGGAGACGAACGATTATTCTATATCGCCGAGGCGCTTAGAAGAGGCTATACGGTTGAACAGATACACGAATTCTCAAAAATTGATTACTTCTTCCTTCATAAGCTGGAAGGCATCATCGCTTTTGAAAAGACATTAAAAGAAAACAAAGGCAATACAGACGTATTAAAAGAAGCGAAAGAAAAAGGCTTCTCAGACATCTATATTAGCCGCGAGTGGAATATGAAAGAAGCGGATGTCTACACGCTAAGACAAGAAGCAGGCATCGTACCTGTTTACAAAATGGTAGATACTTGTGCAGCTGAATTTGAATCAGAGACGCCATATTTCTACAGCACATATGAAGATGAAAATGAATCAGAACGTACAGACAAGAAAAGCGTCATCGTATTAGGCTCAGGTCCTATCAGAATCGGTCAAGGAGTAGAATTTGATTATGCGACCGTTCATTCTGTGTGGGCAATTAAACAAGCAGGGTATGAAGCAATTATTATTAACAACAACCCTGAAACGGTCTCAACAGACTTTAGTATTTCAGACAAGCTCTACTTTGAACCACTCACTGTAGAAGATGTGATGCACATCATCGACCTTGAAAAACCAGAAGGTGTTGTCGTTCAGTTTGGCGGACAAACAGCAATTAACTTAGCCGACGAATTATCAAATAGAGGGGTTAAGATTCTTGGAACTTCCCTTGAAGATCTTGACCGCGCGGAAAACCGAGACAAGTTTGAACAAACATTAGAAGCACTTGGCGTTCCGCAGCCTAAAGGGAAAACAGCTACATCTGTGCCAGAAGCTGTAGCGATTGCCAATCAGATCGGCTACCCAGTCCTTGTCCGCCCTTCCTATGTATTAGGCGGTCGCGCAATGGAAATCGTTTATCAAGAAGCTGAGCTTCTTCACTACATGGAGAATGCAGTGAAAGTCAATCCGCAGCACCCAGTGCTCATTGACAAGTATTTGACAGGAAAAGAAATCGAAGTAGATGCTGTGTCTGATGGCGAAACCGTCGTGATCCCAGGCATTATGGAACACATTGAAAGAGCTGGGGTTCACTCTGGTGACTCGATTGCGGTTTACCCGCCGCAAACATTGTCTGAAGAGATCAAAGCGAAGATCGCAGAATACACGATCAAGCTTGCAAAAGGACTCAACATTATTGGGCTGCTAAACATTCAATTTGTTCTCTCAAAAGGTGAAGTGTTCGTACTTGAAGTGAACCCGCGTTCAAGCCGGACAGTTCCTTTCTTAAGTAAAATCACAGGCATCCCGATGGCAAACCTGGCGACAAAGGTCATTTTAGGAGAAAAACTGAAAAACTATGGCTACGAAGAAGGACTTCACACAGAGCAAGAAGGCGTGTACGTCAAAGTTCCAGTCTTCTCTTTTGCGAAACTAAGAAGAGTCGATATTACACTCGGACCTGAAATGAAATCAACAGGTGAAGTCATGGGGAAAGATGTCACAATCGAAAAAGCTCTTTACAAAGGATTAATTGCATCAGGCATTCAAATTCCTAAAGACGGGACAGTTCTTCTGACAGTTGCTGATAAGGACAAAGAAGAAGGACTTGAGATTGCGAGAAGATTCCATTCAATCGGCTACCATATATTAGCGACAGAAGGAACGGCGAATTACTTAAAACAAGCCTCCATCCCATCAAGTGTTGTCGGCAAAATAGGAGAAGAAGGCAAAAATCTTCTCGATGTCATTCGAAACGGGGAAGCCCAATTTGTCATCAACACTCTGACAAAAGGAAAACAGCCGGCAAGAGACGGCTTTAGAATCAGACGTGAAGCTGTTGAAAATGGCGTAGCTTGCTTAACGTCATTAGATACAGCAGAAGCGATTTTAAGAGTACTAGAAAGCATGACATTTAGAGCGGACGAAATGCCAGAAGTGAAAACGAATGCTGAGGTGACAGTAACGATATGAAAAAAGCATACTTGACGGTCGTCTCAAATCGAGAGATCGCTGATCATATTTACGAAATGACATTAAAAGGTGACCTTGTGGACTCCTTTCAAACGGCTGGACAATTTCTTCATATCAAGGTCAGCGAGTCCATGACACCGCTGCTGAGAAGACCGATCAGTATTGCCAATATTCATGCCGAGAAACAAGAAGCAACCATCATCTATCGCGCAGAGGGAGAGGGCACAAAGCTCCTTTCCCAAAAGCGGGATGGGGAATCCATCGATGTATTAGGGCCGCTTGGCAACGGCTATGATCCTTCAGTTGTTCAGCCAGGTCAGACAGCGTTATTAGTCGGCGGCGGGATTGGAGTACCGCCTTTATATGAGCTGTCCAAGCGTTTAACGAAAAAAGGCGTCATCGTCAAGCATGTCCTTGGCTTTCAATCGAAAAAGGATATATTTTACGAGGAGAAATTCCAAGCACTCGGAGATACATTTATTGCAACAGTTGATGGGACATATGGCGCAAAGGGCTTCGTGACAAGTGTTATTGAAGAGAATGATTTGAGTTTTGATGTCATGCTTTCTTGCGGGCCGACCCCTATGTTAAAGGCACTAAAAGACTCTTACCCCGATAAGCCTGTCTACATTTCAATGGAAGAGCGAATGGGCTGCGGCATTGGTGCTTGCTTTGCATGTGTTTGTCATACAGACCAGCACGAAAAAGCTTACGTCAAAGTCTGTCTGGACGGACCTGTATTTAAAGCAGAGGAGGTGGCATTGTCATGCTAAACGTTGAGTTACCCGGCTTATCATTAAAGAATCCAATTATTCCGGCGTCAGGCTGCTTTGGATTCGGAAGAGAATTTGCTTCATTATACGACTTATCCGTGCTTGGCGGTATCATGATCAAAGCCACAACCTTAGAACCGAGATTTGGCAACCCGACACCAAGGGTAGCGGAGACAGGTGCCGGTATGCTCAATGCCATCGGTCTTCAAAATCCTGGCCTAAAAGGCGTGCTTGAAAATGAATTACCTTGGCTTGAGCAGTTTGATACGCCTATTATTGCAAACGTCGCTGGCTCACAGGTCGATGATTATGTTGAAGTAGCGAAGCAGATCAGCCAAGCAAAAAATGTCCATGCCCTTGAACTGAATATCTCGTGTCCAAATGTCAAAACAGGCGGAATTGCCTTTGGTACAGATCCTCAAATGGCAGCAGCATTGACAAAAGCGGTGAAGGACGTGTCCTCCGTCCCTGTCTATGTCAAACTCTCTCCTAACGTAGCCAATATTGTGGAGATTGCTCAAGCGATTGAATCTGCTGGAGCGGATGGACTCACGATGATTAACACGTTAATCGGTATGCGTTTAGATTTAAAAACGGGGAAACCGATTCTTGCCAATAAAACAGGCGGATTATCAGGCCCTGCGGTCAAACCTGTCGCTGTGCGCATGGTACATGAGGTCAGTCAAGCAGTGTCTATCCCGATTATCGGAATGGGCGGGGTGCAAAATGCTGAAGACGTACTTGAATTTTTACTAGCAGGAGCGAGTGCAGTAGCTGTTGGCACAGCCAATTTTGTAAACCCATTTATTTGCCCAGAAATCATTGAAGAACTGCCAAAAGTATTATCAGCCTATGGGTATTCATCTGTAGAGGAATGTATCGGAAGGAGCTGGAAACATGAAGCACTTGCCCATCATCGCGCTTGATTTTCCATCAGGGCAGGAGGCGCTCGCCTTTTTAGAACCCTTTGAAGGGACACCGTTATTTGTGAAGGTCGGCATGGAGCTGTTTTACCAAGAAGGACCTGTCATCCTTGAGGCGCTTAAAGAAAAAAATTGCCGCATTTTCCTCGATCTCAAATTACATGACATTCCAACAACGGTGAAAAAAGCAATGAACCGGCTTGCCGCACTTGGCGTTGATCTAGTTAATGTACATGCTGCTGGCGGGAAACAGATGATGCAAGCTGCGTTAGAAGGGCTTGAAAGCGGAACGCCTGCTGGACAAAAACGTCCGGGCATTATTGCTGTGACTCAGCTGACGAGCACATCTGAAGACATGATGAGAAGCGAATTACTCATAGACCGTCCGCTGCAAGAGACTGTTATTCGGTACGGTCAATTGGCATATGAAAGTGGACTAGACGGTGTTGTTTGCTCTGTTCATGAATCCAAAGCCCTTCATGAGCACATCTCACCTGATTTCCTCACTGTTACGCCAGGGATTCGTTTACTAAATGATCAAACCGATGATCAAAAGCGTGTGGCAACCCCTGCTTATGCAAAAGAGCAAGGTGTTTCACAAATTGTTGTCGGAAGGTCAATCACAAAAGCTGAAAAACCATTGGAAGCTTATCATCAAATTTTGAAAGAGTGGGAGTGACTGCCAGATGAAAACAAAAATCGCTAAACACCTATTACAAATCAAAGCGGTCTCATTGAAACCAGACGAACCGTTTACATGGGCAAGCGGTATCAAATCACCGATCTATTGTGACAACCGTCTCACCTTGTCCTATCCAGAAGTCAGACACGACATTGCTGAAGGTCTTAAAGAGTTGATTCTCACTCATTTTGAGGGAGCAGAGGTGATTGCTGGTACTGCAACAGCAGGCATCCCGCATGCGGCATTAGCGGCAGACCGTCTGAACGTCCCGATGTGTTATGTCAGAAGTAAACCAAAAGCACATGGAAAAGGAAATCAAATTGAAGGTGCCGTATCAAAAGGTCAAAAGGTGGTTGTCGTAGAAGATCTGATTTCAACAGGAGGCAGTGTGCTTGAAGTGGTCGCTGCTCTTCAAGAAGCGGGCTGTGACGTACTAGGCGTTGCTGCAATCTTCACATACGGTCTGCCAAAAGCTGCGGCAGCATTTCAAGAGAAAAACATTCCATATGTCACCCTAACAGACTATGACACCCTGACAGACGTGGCTCTTGAGCTGAAAGCGATTGAGCCTTCTGCTATGAATAAATTAAAACGCTGGAGACAAGATCCTTCCTCTGAATCTTGGATGGAAGAAACCGTCTAAAAAGCTGCGCCTCCCCGCACAGCTTTCAGCGTGTAGACAAACCCTCGCATTCTTTGTCAGGACTACGTGCCAGTGCTCACGAATGTTTAATTCGCTCCGCTCTGGTACTCGTCTTTCCTAGACTGCAAAGGTTTTCTATCATGCTGAATACAATCTGAAGCTGCGCGAACCCGCACAGCTTTTTTATTTGGTGAAAATAGTAAAATAGACTCAAATTTAAATAAAAACTAATCCTATCAATAAAGTCGGGTTGACTTTTGTTTGAATTGTGTTAATATTTAAGACAAATTAAAACACTTATCCAGAGAGGTGGAGGGACTGGCCCGATGAAGCCCGGCAACCTGCGATTTGCAAGGTGCTACATCCTGCAAAATGATTCTATTTTGAAAGATAAGGAAATCGTGAGCTTCCTCATCTTTCTTTCGGACTGAAAGGGAGTTTTTTTATTTTAACGGTGAGGAGGAAGTGAGAGCAAAAGCAGGATGAAGACTTAATTGAAGCCTATGCAGAAACTGATTGGGGATATGATTCAGTTTAGTTACACTGATTGTTCAGGACGGTCAAGTGATTCAAGTGGAAGAAGACAGAAAAAATTCAGTTGACGTAGTGCGGAGAGTAGTGATACTCCGAAAGGGGAGAAACAATGTTAACTTATGAGAATTGGCAAGAGCCGTCCATTACATTTCAAGAAGACGATTTGTATAAAGGGGCTTTATCTGTGCTGAAATGGGCATACGGTCATTATGGTGATCAGCTCGTATATGCATGTAGTTTTGGTATTGAAGGCATCGTCCTCATTGATTTGATTGCGAAAGTAAAAAAGGATGCAAGAATTGTCTTTTTAGATACAGGTCTGCATTTTAAGGAAACGTATGACACAATTGATGCGGTAAAGGAAAGATACCCAGGTTTAGATATTGTGCTGAAAACCCCTGAGCTGACGGTTGAGGAGCAAAACGAGCAGCATGGTGATCAACTATGGAAAACGGACCCTCAAAGCTGCTGCCATATGCGTAAGGTCATTCCTTTGCAAGAAGCATTATCAGGCTATCCGGCATGGCTTTCTGGCTTAAGAAGAGAGCAGTCACCTAAGCGAGCAGGGACGAACTTTTTAAATAAGGATGAAAAATTCAAATCAGTGAAAGTATGTCCGCTTATCCACTGGACGTGGAAGGACATATGGAGATATGCATCTAGAGAGGAACTTACTTATAATCCGCTGCATGATCAAGGATATCCAAGTATCGGCTGTGCGCCGTGTACACAGCCAGCATTTACTGCCGAGGATCTGCGGTCTGGCAGATGGTCAGGCACAGCTAAGACTGAGTGCGGATTACATGAGTAAGGGAGCCTAATGTATGGAAATTGCCGCAATTTTATTTAGTTTATTTTTCGCGCTAAACATTGGCGCGAGTGGTGCAGCTGCTTCAATGGGCATCGCATACGGATCAGGTGCGATTCGAAAGCCGATCTATGCACTCAGTGTATGTGCAGTTGGGATTTTAGCAGGTTCAGTCATTGGCGGCGGTGAGGTCGTCAAAACCATCAGCTCTGGCATTATGCCTGAATCTGTCATTACACTTGAAATTGTATGTATTATTATTGGTTCTGCTGCATTATCGCTCTTTATAGCGAATTTGATGGCTATCCCTTTATCAACGAGTGAGGTGACAGTAGGTGCTGTCGTTGGAGTGGCGGTCGCGTATAAAGTATTGTATGTGAAATCCATTTTAGTCATCGTGTCCTTTTGGGTCATCATTCCTATTGTTGCTTTTCTTTTTACATTCATTGTAGTCAAAATCATCAGAATGTTCCCGAAACGAACCTTTTCAAAAAAAGGCACTTTGATTTTATCGATTATTTTGATCATCAGTGGATTTCTAGAAGCATTTTCTGCTGGGATGAACAATGTCGCAAATGCTGTAGGCCCCCTTGTTGCTTCAGGCATTTTATCCGTTGGGCAAGGAACGCTTTACGGCGGACTTTTCGTTGCACTGGGTGCTCTTTTATTAGGAAGAAGGGTGCTGGAAACAAACGGAAAGAAAATCACCCGCTATCAAACGGGCGAAGGGATATTGCTTTCCGGTACCGGTGCTGGACTTGTCATCGTCAGCTCTATTTTTGGGCTGCCAGTTCCACTTACCCAAATCACCTCCTCGTCTATCATTGGACTTGGCATGGCAAAAGGTGGACCTAATATTTTTCATAAACATGTGGTGAAAAAAATGCTGAAAGTGTGGGTAGTATCACCCTTTTTATCACTTAGTCTATCGTATTTGCTAGTGAGCCTTTTCTTAAAAGGTGACTATTACTCTATTTTTATCATGATGAGTGTACTGCTTGCCTCACTTGGTGCGCTAAGTTTGATGAAGGCAGTCAAAAATGAAAGCAGCTCGATTCATGAACAGGGCGGCGGGATTTAATGTTAAATCCGACTATTAACATCTACTAAATATGAACATTGAGAGGAAGATACAAATGAGTTTAACACCACATGGTGGCGTATTAATTAATCGAGTAAATGAAGAATATGATCTCAGCACGGCTGCAAAGGAAATTGAACTAGATGCTATCTCTTTTGCAGACCTTGAACTCATAGCAATTGGTGGGTATAGTCCAATTGAAGGGTTTTTAACAAAAGCTGATTATGAATCTGTTGTGAGCAGTATGCGGCTAGCAAGTGGTGTCGTTTGGTCTCTTCCTATTACATTGCCAGTGACAAAGGAAAAGGCAGGGGAAATCCATCAAGGCGATATTGTGCGTCTATCGTATAATGGAACTGTATATGGCGTGATTGAAGTAGAGGATCAATACACACCAGATAAGGAAAAAGAAGCGGTGAATGTGTATAAAACTGATGACCGCAATCATCCAGGTGTGAAAAAATTATTTGAACGCGGTGACACATACATTGGTGGTAAAATCACACTGACGAAACGCAGCGAAAAACCATTCCCTCAATTTACGTATGAGCCGGAAGAAACAAGACGTCATTTTAAAGAGAACGGCTGGAAAACGATTGTTGGTTTCCAAACGAGAAACCCTGTTCACCGTGCCCATGAATATATTCAAAAGACAGCACTTGAAACCGTCGATGGATTATTTTTAAATCCACTTGTCGGTGAAACAAAATCAGACGATATTCCGGCAGACGTGAGAATGAAAAGCTATCAAGTGTTATTGAACGGTTATTACCCTAAGGATCGCGTCTTTTTAGGTGTTTTTCCTGCGGCAATGCGTTATGCTGGACCAAAGGAAGCAATCTTTCACGCGCTTGTCCGTAAAAATTACGGCTGTACTCACTTTATTGTCGGAAGAGATCATGCAGGTGTTGGTGATTATTACGGCACATATGAGGCGCAGGAGTTATTTGAACAATTTACAAGCGAAGAAATTGGTATTACCCCGTTAAAATTTGAACATAGCTTCTACTGTAATACATGTGAAGCAATGGCAACGCCAAAAACATGTCCTCACGATAAAAGCGAGCATGTCATTCTTTCAGGTACAAAGGTTCGAACGATGCTCAGAAACGGAGAATTACCGCCTAGCACGTTCAGCCGAAAAGAGGTCATTGAAACCTTAATCGAAGGATTAAAAACGACGGTATCTTAATGGGAGGGTATGACATGAGCAACGAACATATCGTGTGGCATGATTCATCTATTACAAAAAAAGAATATCAACAGAAAAACAATCATAAAAGCGGCATTATTTGGCTCACAGGTCTAAGTGGATCAGGTAAATCAACAATCGCAAATGCAGCGGCTAGAGAGCTGTTTGAACAAGGTTATCAAGTCACTGTTCTTGATGGCGATAATGTGCGGCATGGTCTGAATAAAGATTTAGGGTTTTCAGATGATGACAGAAAAGAGAACATCCGCCGCATTGGAGAAGTGGCGAAATTATTTGTTGAGCAAGGAACGATTGTCATCACGGCTTTTATTTCACCATTTCAAGAAGACCGCCGCATTGTCAGACAGTTAGTTGAAGCGGGAGAGTTTCACGAAGTGTTTGTGAAATGTGATCTGAATGTATGCGAAGAGCGTGACCCAAAGGGGTTATATAAAAAAGCTAGAAATGGAGAAATTCCATTTTTTACCGGAATTGATTCGCCATATGAAGAGCCGGCAGCACCTGAGCTTGTTCTAGATACAGGTGAATTATCGCGTGAAGAGTCCAAACAGCGTCTTGTTGATTATGTAAAAGGAAAAGCGAAATAATCGCCTGATGGCAGGGGGAGAAAAGCACGATGGGGAAAGTATACATTGTGGGGGCTGGGCCTGGAGATCCAGACTTAATCACATTAAAAGCCCATAAGGCAATACAGCAGGCAGATGTCATTTTATATGATCGTCTTGTCAATCAAGAAATACTCGCCCACGCCAAACCCGAGGCGGAATTAATTTATTGCGGCAAGCTCCCGAATCATCATACGATGAGACAGGAAGCCATCAATGAAGCTCTTGTCACCCATGCAAAGGAAGGGAATGTGGTCGTCCGGCTGAAAGGCGGCGACCCCTTTGTATTTGGACGCGGCGGTGAAGAAATCGAATGTTTAGCTGAGCACGGAATTCCATATGAAGTTGTCCCGGGAATTACCTCTGGTATTGCAGCAGCTGCTTATGCAGGCATTCCCGTGACGCACCGTGAATTCAGCTCGAATGTTGCGTTTGTCACAGGTCATTATCAAAAGGATGAGCATTTTGAAGAAAAGTGGGAGGCACTAGCTACGGGGATTGATACCCTTGTGATTTACATGGGCGTCAAAAACGTAGAAAGAGTGCAGCAGCTTCTGATAAAAAATGGACGCGATCCTGAAACGCCAGCAGCGTTTATACACTGGGGAACCACGACAAGGCAAAAAACGACTTGCTGCACTGTGGCGACACTGTCTGAAACCGTTGAAAAAGAAGGTATCGAGCATCCAAGCTTAATAGTTGTTGGAGATGTCGTTCATTTTCACCAAAAGCTGAACTGGTTTGAACCGGCTCTCATTGAGAATTGAGAATGTTAGAGAAAAGACACGTGCATTGATCGTGTCTTTTCGTCTGAACAAAACAAGTAAGAAGGAGGAGTCACATGAAACAAGCTGTACTTTATGTTGGGCATGGAAGCAGGGTGAAAGAAGCACAAGATAAAGCCATTTCTTTTATGAAAAGCTGTATGCCGTTAGTAGAAGCCGAAATACAAGAAATTTGTTTTTTAGAACTGACAGCCCCTTCTATAGAGGAAGGTTTTGAAGCCTGTGTGAAAAAAGGAGCTACACACATTGCGATCGTCCCGCTCCTCCTTTTAACTGCAATGCATGCTAAGTCGGATATTCCAGTTGAGATTGAGAAAGTACAAAAACGATACCCGCAAGTGAAGGTCACCTACGGGAAACCAATTGGGGTCAATCAAGAAGTGACAAAAGCAGTTGCTGCAAGAATTGAAGAAGCAGGATATCAAGGCGGGAAAGCACGGATTCTTTTAATTGGCCGTGGAAGCTCTGATCCAGATGTGAAGCGAGATGTGTTTGGCATTGCGGACGATGTCCGGCGGCTGCTTCCTCTCGCAGAGGTCTTACCATGTTTTATTACGGCATGTGAGCCAAATTACCGAGATGTTCTTGCGAAATTAACAGCAGATGATGATACACCCGTTTATCTCGTTCCCTACTTGTTATTTACGGGTATTTTAATGAAAGAGATTGAAAATGAAGCCGCTCAGGCGAGAGAGAGGCTGAAAGATGTCCGGGTATGCCGGTATATTGGCTTTCATCCACATGTAAAAGCAGCTTATATTGAACGCGTTAAAGAAACCATTTTAAACAAAGGCGATGCGTTTCATTTCCAAGGAGTAAGCCATGCTTCCAGTCCATCTTGATTTAACCAATCAACAAGTGCTCATCGCCGGCGGTGGAAAAATAGCTGCAAGAAGGGCAGAGGCGCTATGCATAGAGCCTTGCCATATCACCATCGTGAGTCCTGACATTTCTAAAGAGATGGCACGTCTCATTGATACATACAACCTGCATTGGAAAGAAAAGAAAGTGGAGGCTGAAGATGTAGAGGATGCATTTTTCATTGTCGCTGCTACAAACGATCCAGCGGTAAATGATTGGATTGCCCAAACAGCACGACCTCATCAGCTTGTGAATTGTGTGAGCCAATCAGAGCTTGGCAATGTGATCGTGCCAAAGGTGGTCAAAGCAGGAAAAGTGACGATTTCAGTCTCTACAAGCGGTGCGAGCCCAGCCCGGACAAAACAACTGGCTGCGGAAATTGAGACATTGCTTGAACAAGAGGATGTAGATGCACTTGATGCTCTCTATATCGAAAGAAAAAAACAACAAAGAAAAAGCCGATAAAATCTCTTTAAAGGATTTTATCGGCTTTTATTATTTTCGCAGCTTTAGAACGACATCTTCGTCAGGCGTGACAAATAATGTTTGCTGTTGATCATACGTCACAAATCCGGGCTTGGCTCCATTTGGTTTTTTCACATGCCGGATTTTCGTGTAATCGACAGGAACGGAGCTCGACTCTTTTGCTTTCGAGAAGTAGGCAGCGATTTGAGCCGCTTCAAGCAGCGTCTGTTCATCAGGCGTTTGATGACGGATGACGACATGTGATCCAGGAATATCTTTTGTGTGCAGCCAAATGTCGTCACGGGCAGCTGCCTTTGTGGTTAAATACTCGTTTTGTTTGTTGTTTTTTCCGACTAAAATCGGAATACCTTGAGACGATTCATACGTTTCCAGCTGAATGGCCGCCGTTTTTTTCTTTTTGGCGTTGCGCTTTTGTTTGGCGCGTAAATATTTCCCCTCAACAAGCTCTTCTCTCATTTCCTCTAAATCCTTCGGTGAGGCAGAGGAAAGCTGCTGAATCAACTCATCAAAATAAGCAATCTCTTCATGTGTCCGTTCAATTTGTTCATTGACCGCTTCTATTGCATTTTTTGCCTTTTGATATTTTGTGAAATATGCTTGCGCATTTTCAGAAGGGGTTTTGTTTGTTTTCAGCGGTATCGTAACCTCTCCGCCATCTTCATCGTAATAATTGATGACAGTTGCTTCTTTATCCCCTTTTTTGATGGCATATAAATTGGCTGTTAGCAATTCGCCATAGAGCTGGTATTTATGAGCATTTTGAGATTCTTCAAGGGTTCTGTTCAGTTTTTTGAGTTTGTTTTCATTTTTCTTTTTTTCATTTACGACAAACCGTTCAAGGTCAGACGCTTGTTGTTTCACTCTGTCTCTTTCAGCTTTGCCGAAATAAAAGCGGTCCAGCAGCTTGCTGAGAGATTCGAATGTTTTCATTTCACCATCGACATGATGCAGTTCTAATAAATAGAAATATTCTTTTCCGTCTTTTCTTGTGAGCTGCGGGGTAAAGGAATGCATGCGAATAAGCTGGAACATGTCGAGCAGTGTATTTGGAATTGTTTCCTGATTGGCTAGACCAGCCCTGTGTACAGCTTCCTTTGCAAACAGCGGAGAAACCCCAGAGAATGTATCGACAATTTGCTTTGCGATCATTCCTTCTTGAAAGCGTAAATGCTTTAAAATATCGTCCTTCGTTACTGCAAACGGATTTAATTTTTGCTGCGCAGGTGGCAAAAGATATTCGTGACCAGGAAGCACTGTTCGATAGCTATTTACAGATGGAGAAAGATGCTTCAGGCCATCGATGATCTGCTGCGTGTCATCTTCGACAAGAATCAAATTACTATGCCTTCCCATAATTTCAATGTAGAGCTTTCGAGTCTGTTCGTCGCCAATTTCATTGCGGCTTCGTACATGAAGTACGATCACCCGGTCAAATCCAATTTGTTCAAAGCGCTCAATAAATCCGCCCTCAAGATGCTTTCTAAGGAGCATACAAAACATTGGTGGTTCGCTTGGATTGTCATATTGCTGCTCTGTGAGCTGCACTCTAGCGTAGCTCGGGTGAGCGGATAAAAGAAGCTTATGATTCTTTCCGTTTGCCCGGATATGAAAAATTAACTCGTGTTTATATGGCTGATGAATTTTTGAAATTCTACCGCCAGTTAATGTCTCTTGCAATTCATTTGTCATACCATATGTAAAAATGCCGTCAAATGACATGTTGGATACACCCTCTTCTTTCACACAAATCTACTGAAAGAACCTTCCATTTCTCGTTCTTTAGGCAGTCTTATTATTATAGCATGATTTAGGACGAGTCTGAATAAACTGGCTTATAGAACACTGCATATGAGAGAGAACAAAAGAGGAGTGGACGAGGTCAAATGAATTGGCATGAACTGAACCAAACCGATTTATTAAAAACAATGAATACATCGATAGGTGACGGACTGTCAGAAAAAGATGTACAAAAACGGCTTGAAAAACACGGGCCAAACGAATTGCAGGAAGGGAAAAAGGCATCGGCTCTGATTATTTTTTTAGCGCAATTTAAAGACTTTATGGTGTTAATCTTGCTTGCAGCAACGATCATTTCTGCTTTTCTGGGCGAATACATTGATGCAGTAGCCATTGTAGCGATTGTTCTCATTAATGGAGTGCTTGGCTTTTATCAAGAACGACGGGCGGAAAAATCCCTTCAAGCGCTAAAGGAATTATCAACCCCGCACGTGTATGCAAGGAGAAATAATGAATGGATCAAGATCCCGTCTAAACATCTCGTGCCAGGGGATATTGTGAAATTTTCAAGCGGAGACCGGATTGGGGCAGATATTAGATTACTAGAAACAAAGAGCCTGGAAATCGAGGAGTCTGCTCTCACTGGCGAATCCATCCCAGCAGTCAAACACGCAAGTCCTCTTTCTAGCAATCATGTCTCGCTTGGAGATTTGACGAACATGGCCTTTATGGGGACGCTTGTCACTAGAGGAAGCGGCGTGGGCGTTGTCATTGGGACAGGAATGAATACAGCGATGGGACAAATTGCTGGCATGCTGGATGCAGCAGGGAATATGGAAACACCGCTGCAAAGACGTCTCGAACAGCTGGGGAAAATCCTCATTGTGGCTGCTTTATTTTTAACGGTGCTCGTTGTGGTTCTTGGTGTTGTGCAAGGACATGATTTGTATCATATGTTCCTCGCGGGAGTATCACTTGCGGTTGCTGCCATTCCTGAAGGCCTGCCTGCGATTGTCACCGTCGCACTTTCCTTAGGAGTGCAGCGGATGATCAAACAAAAATCGATTGTCAGAAAGCTCCCGGCGGTGGAGACACTTGGCTGCGCGTCGATCATTTGTTCAGATAAAACAGGAACGATGACGCAAAATAAAATGACTGTGACCCATGTATGGGCAGAGGGCAAAACGTGGAATATTTCTGGTACGGGCTATGAGCCATCTGGTGATTTCACCTTGAACGGAGAACTTGTCCATGTAGACAAACATCCAAGCTTGCAAAAGGTGTTATTATACGGGGCGCTTTGTAATACATCGACCATCGTTGAAAAAGATGGCGAAATGAGGCTTGATGGTGATCCGACAGAGGGGGCACTTCTCACCGCAGCACGTAAAGCGGGTTTTACAGAGCAATTCATCGAAGCAGGATTTCACGTGGTAGAAGAGTTTCCTTTTGATTCAGAAAGAAAGATGATGTCAGTCGTCGTCGAAACGAATCAAAAAGAGCGGTACGTCATTGCAAAAGGTGCGCCGGATGTCCTGATGAACCGTTCAAGCCATATCATGCACGGCGGCCGCACAGCTTCATTTTCAACCACTCACAGGCAAGAAACAGAGGCTGCGATTCAAGGTTTAGCAAGGCAGGCGCTGAGAACGATTGCCATTGCGTATAAAAAAGTTGGGCTGACCGAAACAATCAACACTGTCCAGCAGGCTGAAACTGATTTAACATTTATTGGGTTAGAGGGCATGATCGATCCGCCTCGTCCTGAAGTGAGGCGAGCGATTAAAGAGTGCAGGGATGCGGGCATAAAAACAGTCATGATTACAGGGGATCACGTGGAAACAGCCAAAGCGATTGCGAAAGACTTGAGTCTTTTACCAAAGCAAGGAAAGGTGCTCGACGGAAAAGCGCTAGATCACATGAGTGACAAAGAGCTTGAGCAAACGGCTGAAAATGTATACGTTTTTGCACGGGTATCACCGGAACATAAGCTGAGAATTGTGAAGGCCTATCAAAAAAATGGACATATTGTAGCGATGACAGGTGACGGGGTTAATGATGCGCCTGCAATTAAGCAAGCAGATATCGGTATCTCCATGGGTATCACTGGAACAGATGTCGCCAAGGAAGCTTCCTCTCTTATTTTACTTGATGACAACTTTGCAACCATTAAATCGGCCATTAAAGAAGGCCGGAATATTTATGAAAACATTCGTAAATTTGTCCGTTATTTGCTGGCATCAAATGTGGGGGAAATTTTGGTTATGCTGTTTGCGATGCTTCTAGCGCTTCCGCTTCCACTCGTTCCTATTCAAATTTTATGGGTCAACCTTGTCACAGATGGCCTCCCTGCGATGGCGCTTGGCATGGATAAGCCAGAAGGCGATGTCATGAAAAGAAAGCCGAGGAATATGAAAGAGGGGATTTTTGCTAGAGGACTCGGATGGAAGGTTGTATCTAGGGGGTTCCTCATTGGACTTGCGACCCTTTTAGCATTTATGTTTGTGTATCACCGTGATCCAAACAACCTGCCATATGCGCAGACTGTTGCATTTAGTACGCTTGTTTTGGCGCAGCTCATTCATGTATTTGACTGCCGCAGTGAACGATCCATCTTTGAGCGCAATCCATTCGGTAATCTCTACTTGATCGGCGCGGTTTTGTCATCACTTTTATTGATGTTTGTGGTCATTTATTATCCGCCGCTTCAGCCAATTTTCAAAACGGTGGCGATTGCACCAATTGATTGGCTACTGATCATCGGTATGTCTGCACTGCCAACTTTTTTACTGGCAGGATCACTTTTGACAAGAAAAAAATAATTCGTTATGGTATAATTTTGAGGTAATAGTGTCTGCTATTACCTTTTTCATTTTATTAATATGAAAGAATTGGGTGTTTTGACATGATACGCAGTATGACGGGATTCGGCCAAGCGAGTAAAACGGATGGAGAACTGACAGTGTCAGTTGAGCTAAAATCGGTCAATCACCGTTTTAAAGAGGTTCATGCCCGTTTGCCGAGGCCGCTTTTATATTTCGAAGACACATTGAAAAAAATCATTCTTCGTCACGTGCAGCGCGGTAGAATTGAGCTGTTTGTTACGATTGAAGGCGGTAAACTAGCAAGCCGGTCCTTGCAGATTGACTGGCCGCTGCTCGATGAATACATGAAAGCCGCAAAAGATCTCGAGAAACGCTATCACATTTCAGGCATTCAGCATGCACATGACTTACTGGGGCTGGAGCATGCCGTTCAAGTAGAAGAATCGTCCAGCCGAAATGAGCAATTAGAGCAATTGCTGATGGAAGCTTGTGAAACGGCTGTCAAAGAGCTTTGCTTCATGAGAGAGCAGGAGGGAACATCACTTCAAAAAGACTGTGAGCTGAGGCTTTCTGAATTAGAGGCCTACACAGAAGAAATCAAAGTCTTTGCACCAGAGGTTGTGAGTCAGTATAAAGACAGGCTCAATCAGCGATTGCAAGAATGGATCGGAGAGGCGCTTGACGAAAGCAGATTGACAACAGAGGCTGCGATCTTTGCTGACCGCTGTGACATTACAGAAGAGATTACAAGATTGAAAAGTCACTTTCAGCAATTCCAGCAAATCTTAATGCAAGGCGGTGCTGCTGGCAGAAAACTTGATTTTCTTGTACAGGAGCTCAACCGTGAAGTGAACACCATTGGCTCAAAAGCGAACCATCATCATTTAACTAAGCTGGTGGTTGAAATGAAAAGTGCTATTGAAAAAATAAAAGAACAAGTGCAAAATATAGAATAGTCATTGTGTATGCTGTTTACAGTACGTCTCTTTCGGCGAGACTAGAGACGTTTATAATACAGGGGGACGTTAGAAGATGACCATAAAGTTGATCAATATCGGATTTGGAAACATCATTTCAGCGAATCGGATGATTTCGATCGTCAGTCCGGAATCAGCACCGATTAAACGAATGATACAAGACGCAAGAGATCGAGGCATGCTCATAGATGCTACATACGGAAGAAGAACCCGTGCTGTTGTCATTATGGACAGTGACCATGTCATCTTATCTGCCGTTCAGCCTGAGACTGTCGCGCAAAGACTTTCTGTAAAAGAAGAAATCATAGATGAAGGGCAGGGGTAATACGCCATTATGAAAGAAAGAGGACTTTTAATCGTTCTCTCTGGACCTTCGGGAGTTGGAAAAGGAACGGTCAGACAAGCCATTTTCTCCCAGGAAGATACGAAATTTGAATACTCTATTTCTGTGACAACACGCAAACCGCGTGAAGGTGAAAGAAATGGTGTCGATTATTTCTTTAAATCCAGGGAAGAATTTGAACATATGATTGAAAATAAAAAGCTGTTAGAATGGGCAGAGTATGTCGGGAATTACTACGGCACGCCTGTTGACTATGTAGAACAGACATTAAGCGAAGGAAAAGATGTTTTCCTTGAAATCGAAGTGCAAGGTGCACTTCAAGTAAGAGAAGCATTCCCAGAAGGTCTTTTTATTTTCCTTGCACCGCCTAGTCTTTCAGAACTTCAGAACCGCATCATTACGCGTGGTACAGAGTCTGAGGAGCTTATTCGAAATCGAATGGCTGCTGCAAAAGAAGAGATTGAAATGATGGATGCTTACGACTATGTCGTGGAAAACGATGATGTCGAGCTTGCTTGTGAAAGAATCAAAGCGATCGTCCTTGCAGAACACCTGCGCAGAGACAGAGTCGCACCAAGATATAAAAAAATGCTGGGGGTAGAATAAATTATGTTAGATCCTTCAATTGACTCATTGATGAATAAACTTGATTCAAAATACACACTTGTGACAGTGTCTGCACGCCGTGCACGTGAAATGCAGATCCATCAAGATCAGCAAATTGAAAATACGAAGTCTTACAAATTTGTAGGCAAAGCACTTGAAGAAATTGATGCCGGTCTTTTGACATTTGAAAAAGAGGATCAAGAATAACACATCGCTTCTGCTATGCAGATACGATACGTTCAAAAAAGTCAAAACTATGATTGGTTTTGACTTTTTTGAATTGTAGACGAATTTGTGAAAAGGCCGTTAAGGGGGACAAACTAATGTTACAGTCAAAAAATATTTTGCTCGGCGTCAGCGGAGGAATCGCCGTATATAAAGCAGCTGCACTTACTAGTAAACTCGTACAGGCAGGCGCAAATGTAAGAGTCATTATGACAGAATCTGCTCGTGAGTTTGTGTCTCCGCTTACCTTCCAAGCTCTGTCTCGACATGAGGTGTATGTGGATACATTTAAAGAAAACAATCCAAAAGTCATAGCGCATATTGATGTAGCTGACTGGGCCGATCTCATTCTAGTTGCCCCTGCAACAGCACATACGATTGGTAAAATGGCCGCTGGGCTTGCAGATGATATGCTCACGACGACCTTACTTGCTTCAACGGCTCCTGTATGGATCGCACCAGCTATGAATGTGCATATGTATGATCACCCGGCTGTAAAGCGGAACATCCGCACATTATATGAGGACGGCTACCGGTTTATTGAGCCGAGTGAAGGTTATTTAGCCTGTGGCTACATTGGAAAAGGACGATTAGAGGAGCCTGAAAAAATTGTTGAGCACATCCGTGCATTTTTTGAAGAGCCAAAAAGCTTACCGCTTTCAGGCAAAAAAGTTGTGGTGACAGCAGGTCCTACACGAGAAGTCATTGATCCTGTGCGTTTCTTTACAAATCGATCGTCAGGAAAAATGGGCTATGCGATTGCAGAGGCTGCGCAGCAGATGGGGGCAGATGTCACGCTTATTTCAGGACCTGTTTCTTTAAATGCACCTGATCATGTACATGTGGTGCACGTTGAATCGGCAGAGGACATGTATCAAGCCGCATTAGCTGTGTACGAGGAAGCGGACCTTGTCATTAAATCAGCAGCAGTCGCCGACTATACCCCTGTGACCTCATATTCTCATAAAATGAAAAAGCAGGACGGCGCCTTAGAGATTGAATTCACCCGGACAAAAGATATTTTAAAAGAGCTGGGGAAAAGAAAAGAGCATCAAGTGCTTGTCGGTTTTGCAGCTGAAACGCAGGATGTAGAATATTATGCGAAAAAGAAAATCGAATCCAAGCATTTAGATATGATTGTAGCAAACAATGTCACAAAAGAAGGTGCAGGCTTTGGCACAGACACAAATGTAGCAGCCATCATCAAAGCAGATGGTACAACAACAGAATTGCCGATGATGAGCAAAAAAGACCTCGCTTTTGAAATCTTAAAGGAGGCAAAACAGCTGTTGCCAAAAGAGCGTGATCGAGAATGATTGCTGAAATCATCGTAGATGTCACAACGAAAGCCATTGACCGGCCATTCGATTACCGTGTACCAGATCGCTTCAAAGATCTCGTCAAAGCGGGAATGAGGGTGGTCGTTCCCTTTGGCCCGAGGAAGATTCAAGGGTTTGTGACAAAAGTCAAAGAAGAAACAGACGTAAAAACAGGAAGCATAAAGGACATTGTCGATTTATTTGACTTATCACCTGTTCTGACAGATGAGCTATTGGAGCTTTCCCACTGGCTGACGGAAAAAACGTTGTCCTATCACATTACGGCACTTCAATCGATGCTCCCTGCAGCCATGAAGGCGAAATATGAAAAAGAAATTCAAGTGCTGTCAGATGAAGAACTTCCGCAGTCATTGAAAGAGCTTTTCGGTCAGCGAGATAGCATTCTTTATGCTGACATCCCAGCCGAACAACTAAAACAGATTCAAAAGCATGTCCAAAAAGGTCATTTAGAGGTAAGGTATCACGTCTCGCAAAAATCTGGAAAGAAAAAAGTGCGCACGCTCCAACTAGCTGTATCCAAAGATAAGCTTGAAGAAAAACAGCAGCAGCTGAAGAAAAATGCGGTGAAACAAAAGGCACTGCTCTCCTTTTTGCTTCAAGCGAGTGAGACAACCTTTTTAGCGAAAGACTTGCAGCAGCAAACAGGCACGAGTTCTCAAACGCTTAAAACCTTTATTCAAGAAGGGCTGCTAACAGAAAGTTATGAAGAGGTCTACCGGGATCCTTATCGTGACCGGGCGTTTACACCTTCTGCCTCACTTGACCTCATGCCAGAACAAAGAGAAGCGGCAAAACATATTCATCAAGCAGTCAGTGATGACCGTCATGAAACTTTTCTGCTGCACGGGGTAACAGGAAGCGGTAAAACGGAAATATACTTGCAGACGATTGATCATGCCCTGCAAAAAGGAAAAGAAGCGATCGTCCTCGTTCCAGAAATCTCGTTAACCCCTCAAATGGTTCAGCGGTTTAAAGAACGGTTCGGTTCAAATGTGGCTGTACTTCACAGCGGCTTATCGACAGGGGAAAAATATGATGAATGGCGGAAAATCCATCGCAAGGAAGTCAAGCTTGTCGTGGGTGCGAGATCGGCTGTTTTCGCACCATTTGAAAATCTAGGCATGATTATCATAGATGAAGAGCATGAATCTTCTTATAAACAAGAGGAAATGCCTCGTTATCATGCCAAGGACGTCGCTATTGAACGAGCCAGAAGGCATCGATGCCCAGTCGTTTTAGGCAGTGCTACCCCTTCACTTGAAACCTACGCGCGTGCCAAAAAAGGCGTGTTTACATTGCTGACGCTCAAAAACCGAGTCAACCAGCAGCAGCTGCCGCACGTTTCGTTAATTGATATGAGAGAAGAATTGAGAAATGGCAACAGGTCCATGTTTTCAGAAGAATTAATGATCAGATTAAAGGAAGTGCTTGAAAGAAAAGAACAAGCCGTCTTATTTCTGAATAAAAGGGGCTATTCATCCTTTGTGATGTGCCGTGATTGCGGATATGTCGAGCAATGTCCTCATTGCGAAATTTCTCTCACCTATCACCGCTATCAAAAACGGCTGAAATGTCATTATTGCGGGCACGAGGCACCGGTGCCAGCTGAATGTCCAGAATGCCATAGTGAGCATATTCGCTATTTTGGTACGGGTACGCAGCGTGTAGAAGAAGAGCTGACTAAAGTACTGCCAGAGGCAAGAGTCATCCGAATGGATGTCGATACAACGTCTCGTAAAGGTGCTCACGAAAAGCTCCTCACATCTTTTGGCAATAAAGAAGCAGATATTTTGCTCGGGACGCAGATGATTGCAAAAGGGCTGGATTTCCCCGATGTCACACTTGTTGGTGTTCTAAGTGCCGATACGTCTCTTCATATCCCTGATTTCCGTTCAAGTGAAAAAACATTTCAGCTTCTCACGCAGGTCAGCGGCAGGGCAGGACGACATGAAAAAGCAGGCTCTGTGATCATTCAATCGTATACGCCTTCTCATTATAGTATTGAATTAACGAAGCAGCATGACTATGAAGCCTTTTATGAACAGGAGATGCTGCATCGCCGCCACCAGTCCTATCCGCCGTATTACTTTTTGGCGATGGTGACAGTATCACATGAGGAAGTGACGAAGGCAGCGCATGTTACGGATCAAATTGTTCAGTTCCTAAAAATGAACTGTGCACCGAATACAAGGATCCTTGGTCCGGCTGCATCACCAATCGCTAAGATCAAAGATAGATATCGATATCAATGCGTGATAAAATACAAAAGGGAAAATGAACTGGCAAGTTTACTACGGAAAATACAAGACCATTATCAAAAGGAAATGGAACAAAAACAATTGATGATTTCAATAGATATGAATCCATATATGATGATGTAAAACGGAGGGCTTTAAGTGGCAGTAAAACCAATAGTCATACATCCGGCAGACGTACTTGAACAAAAGGCAGAGCCTGTCGATACGTTCGATAAAAAGCTTAAAAAACTGCTTGATGATATGTATGATACAATGCTTGAGCTAGATGGAGTCGGACTAGCAGCACCACAAATTGGCATTTCTCAAAGAATTGCTGTTGTCGATATCGGAGAAGAACCTGGCAGAATTGATTTAGTGAATCCCGAGGTTCTTGAAGTAAAAGGAAGTCAAACTGATATTGAAGGCTGCCTGAGCTTTCCATCTTTATACGGCACAGTAGAAAGACCGAGCTATGTGAAGGTAAAAGCCTTTGATAAGAAAGGCAAACCATTTACAATAGAAGCAGAAGGATTTTTAGCAAGAGCCTTATTGCACGAAATTGATCATTTAGACGGCATATTATTTACGTCGAAAATCATTCAAACTTATACAGAAAAAGAACTTGCGGAAATGGAAGGGTGAAGAAAATGGCACGTATTGTATTTATGGGAACCCCTGATTTCTCAGTACCTGTGCTGCAAACACTCATAACAGAAGGATACGAAGTTGTCGGGGTCGTCACGCAGCCAGATCGCCCGAAAGGCAGAAAACGAGTACTCACGCCGCCTCCTGTGAAAGTGGAAGCCTTAAAGCACGGCATTCCGGTCTTGCAGCCTGAAAAGGTGCGCCTTGATGAAGAAATTGATAAAGTGCTTGCCTTAAAACCAGATTTAATTGTGACAGCGGCTTTTGGACAAATCCTCCCAAAACGACTACTGGATGAACCTCAGTTTGGCTGTATCAATGTGCATGCCTCGCTGCTGCCAGAACTAAGAGGGGGCGCGCCGATCCATTATGCGATCCTTCAAGGTAAAAAGAAAACAGGCGTTACAATCATGTACATGGTGGAACGACTTGATGCAGGGGACATGATCAGTAAAGTAGAAGTGGAAATCGACGAATTAGACAATGTCGGTACATTGCATGACAAATTAAGTGTAGCAGGCGCTGCACTATTGAAAGATACTGTGCCGAATGTTCTGAGCGGATCTATTTCACCAATTCCGCAAAATGAAGAAGCGGCAACGTATGCACCTAATATAAAGCGAGAGCAGGAAAGATTAGACTGGACAAAGACCGGAGAAGAGCTTTACAACCAAGTTCGCGGCTTAAATCCGTGGCCAGTTGCCTATACTGAATGGAACGGGGCTCATCTAAAAGTATGGGATGCGAAAAAAGTGCCACTCGAAGCGCAAGAAGAACCTGGGAAAGTGATTGAGCTTCAAAAAGAAGGTCCAGTCATTGGAACTGGGAATAACCAAGGCCTTTTATTAACAGGTGTACAGCCAGCTGGTAAGAAAAAGATGAGCGGCGAAGACTTCCTAAGAGGCGCAAATATCGAAATTGGACAGAAATTAGGGTTAATGAATGAAGAAAAGTAATGTGAGAGAAGTAGCGCTAGACGCTTTAATCAAACTCGAACAAAACCAAGCATACAGTAATTTGCTTTTGCAGTCAGTCATGAAAGACAAAGACTTGGCAGATCAGGACAAACCGCTCTTAACAGAGCTTGTGTACGGTACTCTGCAAAACAAGCTGGCATTAGATTATATGCTGGCACCATTTGTGAAAAAACCGCAAAAGGTGGCTCCTTGGGTCATGCAGCTTTTGCGGATGTCTCTTTATCAAATGGTCTACCTTGAAAAAATTCCAGATCGTGCAGCCATCCATGAAGCAGTTGAGCTAACGAAAAAGAGAGGGCACAAGGGCATTTCTTCACTTGTGAACGGTGTTCTTCGTTCCGTGCAAAGAGAAGGCGTTCCGGCTTTTGATGCCATCGAAGATCCGGTCAAGCGGCTTTCGATTGAGACAAGCCACCCATTATGGCTCGTGCAGGAGTGGGTTCAGTCATACGGATTTGAAGCAGCAGAAAGCATGTGCCGTATTCATTTAGTACCGCCAAAGCAAACCCTTCGTGTCAATCGAATGAAAACGGACCGCGCTGCACTGCAGCAAGAGCTGCTGGAGGCCGGGATTGAAACGGAGCTTGGTGACTTATCTGAAGATGCACTTAAGCTGATGAAAGGGTCCATCGTTTCAACCTCTTCTTTCCAAGAAGGCTATGTGACCATTCAAGATGAAAGCTCAATGCTTGTCGCAAGAGCACTAGACCCTCAGCCGGGAGAAATTGTGCTTGACGCCTGTGCGGCTCCAGGCGGAAAATCAACACATATCGCAGAGCGTATGAACGACGAAGGACAAATTGTTTCACTTGATTTGCACGAACATAAAGTGAAACTCATCAAACAAGCAGCAAAACGTCTGAACCTTACTCAGATTGAAGCAAAAGCGCTTGATGCAAGGAAAGCAAAGGGTGATTACAGCGAAGCTTCATTTGACCGGATTCTGATTGATGCGCCGTGTTCTGGTTTTGGCGTCATTAGACGGAAACCAGATATGAAATATACAAAGTCTCCAGAAGACTCAGCAAGGCTTGCTGCAATTCAGCAGGCAATCTTAAAAGAAACAGCTCCGCTTTTAAAGCCTGGCGGAACCCTTGTATATAGTACATGTACAATGGACCCAACAGAAAATCAACAAGTGATTCATGCGTTTTTACAAGAACACCAAGACTTCGAACCCGATCTATCTCTTAATGAACGGCTGCCTGAGCAGGTTGCTCCGTTTGTTCAAAACGGAAGTGTGCAAATTCTTCCTCATTATTTCGGAACAGATGGTTTCTTTATTTGCAGCATGAGAAAGAAGGGATAAAAAATGACAGAACAAAAAGTAAGAAAAGAACTGAAAACAGATATGCCGTCGATCTATTCATTTGAGCTTCACGAAATGAAAGAATGGTTAAAAGAACAAGATGAAAAACCTTTCCGCGCAGCTCAAATTTTTGAGTGGCTTTATGAGAAACGTGTGACATCATTTGATGAAATGTCTAACCTCTCCAAAGAATTAAGAGAAAAGTTAAAAGATCAATTTACAATCACAACTTTAAAAACCGTGATCAAACAAACGTCTCAGGACGGAACGATCAAGTTTTTATTTGAACTGCATGATGGTTATACAATTGAAACAGTGCTTATGCGTCACGAATATGGAAACTCTGTCTGTGTGACAACACAGGTTGGCTGTCGAATTGGCTGTACATTCTGTGCATCTACACTTGGTGGTTTAAAACGAAACCTTGAAGCCGGAGAAATCGTTGCACAAGTATTAAAAGTGCAGCAGGCACTTGACGAAACAGACGAGAGAGTCAGCTCTGTTGTCATCATGGGAATTGGCGAACCGTTTGATAACTTTGAAGAAATGCTTGCCTTCCTTAAAATCATCAACCATGATAATGGCTTAAATATTGGTGCACGCCATATTACGGTTTCGACAAGCGGAATCATTCCAAAGATCTATCAATTCGCTGATGAGCAAATGCAAATCAACTTTGCTGTGTCATTGCACGCACCGAACACAGAGATCAGAAGCCGCCTAATGCCGATCAATAAGGCATATAAGCTGCCAAAATTAATGGAAGCCATCGAATACTACATTCAAAAGACGGGTAGACGTGTCAGCTTTGAATACGGCCTGTTTGGCGGAGTAAATGATCAAGTTCACCATGCAGAAGAACTGGCAGACCTATTAAAAGGAATCAAGTGCCACGTGAACCTTATTCCGGTGAACTATGTACCAGAGAGAGATTATGTGAGAACACCTAGAGAACAAATCTTCCTATTTGAAAAAACGCTGAAAGAACGCGGCGTAAACGTAACGATTAGACGAGAGCAAGGCCATGACATTGATGCTGCTTGCGGTCAGCTAAGAGCGAAGGAGCGTCAGGAAGAGACGAGGTGACGAATGTTGATAAGGGCAGCCTTTCTTACCGATACAGGAAAAGTCCGTCAGCATAATGAAGATGATGCAGGTATTTTTGAAGCAAAAGAAGATTCACTTCTCGCTGTTGTAGCAGACGGCATGGGAGGTCATCTTGCTGGTGATGTCGCCAGCAAGATGGCAGTCTCTTCTTTAAAAGAATACTGGGAAGAAATATCTTCAATTCCAGAAAAGCCAGCCGATCAAGAAAGCTGGTTAATCTCAAAAATCAGTGACATTAATGACCAAGTTTATGAACATGCGCAAAACAATGAGGAGTGCCAAGGAATGGGGACGACCATTGTATGTGCGCTCGTTCATTTGCAAACGGTCACAATTGCGCATATTGGAGACAGCCGCTGCTATCTGCTAAGAGAAGGAGCGCTGACCCAATTAACAGATGATCATTCACTCGTGAATGAGCTTGTGAAAACAGGTGAAATTTCAAAAGCGGATGCAGAATATCATCCAAGAAAAAATGTGCTCACGAAAGCATTAGGAACAGATAAGCGTGTTCAGATTGATGCACGCACCTTTGAAGTGGACCCAGGAGATCAAATCCTGCTCTGCTCAGATGGTCTATCGAATAAAATAGAAGAAGAGCATTTGATTCATATTTTAACGCAAACAACCGCACCAGAGGAAAAAGTAACAGAGTTAATACAAACAGCGAATGACAACGGCGGTGAAGATAACATTACAGCAGTACTGTTAGAAATCTCCTCCCAGCCAGAGGAGGGTGACAGCAAGTGTTGATCGGAAAAAGGATCAGCGGCCGTTATCAGATTCTTCGCGTTATAGGCGGAGGCGGAATGGCAAACGTCTATTTGGCGGAGGATATGATTTTAGATCGCGAAGTAGCGATTAAAATTTTGCGGTTTGATTTTGCGAGCGATGATGATTTTATTAGACGTTTCCGGAGGGAAGCACAGTCAGCTGCAAGCTTAGATCATTCGAATATTGTCAGCATCTACGATGTCGGGGAAGAAGATGACATTTATTATATTGTCATGGAATATGTCGAGGGAATGACGCTGAAGGAATACATACACGCCAATGGTCCGCTTCATCCGAAAGAAGCCGTTCGCATCATGGAACAAGTCGTTGCGGCGATGGAAGAAGCCCATGCGAAACAGCTTGTCCACCGTGACATTAAGCCTCACAATATATTAATAGACAATATGGGGAACATCAAAGTCACGGATTTTGGGATTGCCATGGCACTCAGCTCAGCGACTATTACCCATACAAATTCTGTCCTAGGCTCCGTGCACTACTTGTCTCCAGAACAAGCACGCGGGGGTCTTGCAACGAAAAAGTCAGACATCTATTCGCTTGGGATTGTGCTCTATGAACTCATCTCAGGACGCATGCCATTTGAAGGGGAATCGGCTGTCAGTGTTGCACTGAAGCATTTGCAATCAGAGCCGCCATCTGTGAGAAGGTGGAATCCTTCTGTTCCACAAAGCGTGGAAAACATCATTTTAAAGGCGATGGCCAAAGATCCATTTTATCGATATGAAGATGCATCTGAAATGCAAAAAGACTTAAAAACCGCTTTCGATCCAGCCAGATTAAAAGAAAAACGCTTTGTCATTGAAGAAGACCATGAAGCAACGAAAGCGATCCCAATTATTCAAGATCATCAAATCGATCAAGACAATGAAAAAACAGCCGTCCATCCGGCTCAAAAACCGAAGAAAAAAGAGAAACAAAAGCCGAAAAAGAAACGGAAAAAATGGCCATGGATTGTGGCATCCATCTTATTTATATTGACTGCTGCGACAATTTTAGCCATCACTGTGTTTCCAGGGCTGCTTTTTCCAAAAGATGTGGAAGTCACAGATGTATCTGGCATGACGGTTGAAAAAGCAGAAGATACCTTAAAGAAAGCTGGGTTCACCGTCGCTTCGGAGTCAATAGAGATCGCTGATGAGAAAATTGAAAAAGGTCTCGTCGTCAAAACAGATCCGAAAATCGGCACAAAGGTCAAAGAAGGAACAGAGATTCAGCTTTACGAAAGTACTGGCAAGGAAAAGACCGAATTACCTGATGTGACAGGCGAAAAGGTCGATAAAGCAAAAGAAATCTTAGAGAAAAAAGGGTTTAAACAGGTCGTTGTGGAGGAAGTGAATGACAATGACACCGAATCTGGGATTGTCATGGAACAGAGTCCTTCCGCGAATACTGAACTTGTAGCAGCAGATGAAGAAGTCACGTTGACTGTCAGTATAGGTCCTGCCGATATTACATTACGTGATTTAACGACGTATAGTAAGCAAGCGGCATCGAATTATTTAGAGGATAACGGCTTGAAGCTTGATGAAAAAGAAGCGTATTCTGATGATGTGCCAAAAGGCGAGGTCATGAAGCAGGAACCAGGAGCAGGAACGGCTGTTAAACCAGGTGACACGGTCAAGATTACATTCTCTCTTGGACCGAAGGAAAAACCAGCCAAAACGGTGACCGAAAAGATTGCGATCCCTTATGAACCAGAAGTGGAAGGACAGGAGATGAATGTCCAAATTTCCATTGATGATGCGGAGCATAGCATCTCTGATTCATACGAAAGCTTTAAAATCACTGCGCCGACTGAACGGACCATTAAATTTAAGATTGAACCAGGTCAAAAAGGATATTATCAAGTGACGGTTGATGATAAAGTCGTCAGCTCGAAAACGATCGAATACCCTGATGATGAATAAAGGAGGGACTTTATGCCTGAGGGCAAAATTATTAAAGCATTAAGCGGATTCTACTATGTACTGGATGAGTCAAAAGAGAGTGGAAAAGTGGTTCAGTGCAGAGCGAGAGGCATTTTTCGAAAAAACAAAATTACACCTCTTGTTGGCGATTACGTCGTGTATCAAGCAGACAACGATAAAGAAGGCTACTTATTAGAAGTCAAAGAACGGACAAACGAACTTGTTCGTCCGCCTATCAGTAACGTTGATCAAGCGGTACTTGTTTTCTCAGCGGCAGAACCAACCTTTAGCACCTCACTCTTAGACAGATTTTTAGTGCTTGTAGAAGCCAATCATATTGAGCCGATTATCTGTATCACTAAAATGGACTTATTGAAAACAGACGAAGAACGTGAAACGATCATGGCATATGCAGACGACTATCGGCAAATTGGCTATGAGGTTCATTTAACCTCTACGATTGAAGGAGACGGCATTGAGAAGCTGACTCCGCACTTTCACCATAAAATCACTGTATTTGCCGGTCAGTCTGGTGTAGGCAAATCGTCCCTTTTAAATGCGATGAGTCCTGAATTGGCGCTGAAAACAGATCATATCTCATCCCATCTCGGACGAGGAAAGCATACGACAAGACATGTCGAACTCATTCGAACAGCAGACGGGCTCATTGCAGATACTCCGGGCTTTAGCTCGCTCGAATTTACTGGCATCGAAGCAGAAGATCTAGGTCTATACTTTTTAGATATTAGAGACCGAAGTGCAGATTGTAAATTTAGAGGCTGCCTGCACGTGAAAGAGCCTGGGTGTGCGATAAAAGATGCGGTCGAGCATGATCAAATCAAAGAGTATCGCTATCAGCATTATTTAGAGTTTTTAACAGAAATCAAAGACAGAAAGCCGAGGTACTAAATCATGGTTTATATTGCACCTTCCATTTTATCAGCAGATTTTGCCAATTTGGAGAAAGATATCCGTGATGTGGAACAAGGCGGTGCAGATTACATTCATATTGATGTCATGGATGGTCATTTTGTTCCGAATATGACATTTGGGCCAAATGTCGTCGAAGCGATCAGACCGCATACGCGTCTTCCGCTTGATGTTCACTTAATGATTGAGCAGCCAGATCGGTATATTCCTGCATTCGCAAAAGCTGGAGCTGATATTATTTCTGTTCATGTGGAAGCTTGTCCGCACTTACATCGAACAATACAACATATGAAAGAACAAGGTGTAAAAGCAGGGGTGGTCTTGAATCCGCACACACCCGTTTCTCACATTGAGCATGTATTAGAAGATGTGGACCTTGTGTTATTCATGACAGTGAACCCTGGTTTCGGGGGACAGGCATTTATTCCATCTGTCCTCACGAAAGTAAAAGAAGTAAAAGCACTGAGTGAACAAAAGGGCTTAACTGATTTACTGATAGAAATAGACGGCGGTGTCAATGTAGAGACTGCAAAAAGCTGCAAAGAGGCAGGCGCTAATTTACTTGTAGCGGGCTCTGCGGTATACGGTAAAGACAATCGCGCAGCAGCGATCCAGGCAATTCGAGAAGCGTAAAGGAAGGAACCAAAGTCATTGTGATCTTTGGTTCTTTTTACATGGAGAGGAGCGTATATCATGCACATACATATCGTAGCCGGCGGTCCTTTTGAATACATCCCGCCACTTGAACGTGAAGCATCACAAGAGGATGTTCTCTGGATTGGCGTAGACCGTGGAACCCTCTTCTTACTAGAGCACGGCATTATCCCTGCCAAAGCCTTTGGTGATTTTGACAGTGTGACAGAAGAAGAGCTTCGGGAGCTGAAAGAAAAATTGCCTGCCCTGAATGTCTTTCAAGCTGAAAAGGATGAAACCGATTTAGAGCTTGCACTGAACTGGGCACTCAGTCAGCACCCAGCACATATTTACATCTACGGTATTACAGGAGGAAGGGCGGATCATTTTCTAGGAAATATCCATCTTCTTTACAAAGGGATTCAGCACAAGCAGAATATCACCCTTGTAGACAAACAAAATATCATTCAAATGTTTGAACCTGGTACATACGAAATAAAAGAAGATCAGGATAAACAATATGTGTCGTTTCTGCCCTTTGGAACACCGATTGAAAAGCTGACATTAAAAGGTTTCAAATATCCTCTGAAAAATTGTCATATTGAGCCTGGTTCCACACTATGTATTAGTAACGAACTCATCCACTCAAATGGTACTTTTTCTTTTCGTGAAGGCATATTAATAATGGTAAGAAGCAAAGATTGACCAACCTATCAATGTGGATGGCTGATTAAGCTCAATTGTGCTGCAAGCGGTACTTTTAGGAGGGGGACAAAATGAAATTTTATACAATCAAACTGCCTAGATTTCTTGGCGGCATTGTCCGTGCGATGCTTGGTTCATTTAAGAAAGATTAATGAGTAATCTCCTTTATTTCCACATAAAAACGCCTGCTACAATTTATTGTAGCAGGCGTTTACTCTTGCTTATACACGCTCAACTTTACCAGATTTCAAAGCTCGAGCTGATACATATACTCTTTTAGGCTTACCGTCCACTAGAATACGAACTTTTTGAAGGTTCGCGCCCCATGTACGTTTTGTAGAGTTCATTGCGTGAGAACGATTGTTCCCAGCTTTTGTTTTTCTGCCTGTAATAACGCATTTACGTGCCATTTGTTTCCCTCCTAACTGCGAAAACATCATCATATTCTTCATATACGTACTTAGAGATGCCTCAAGATACTTTAATAATTTACCACAGCTTCAAGGGGTTTGCAAGGATTGTTTACTCCTCTTTCAAGAAAAATACCTTGACATCTTGATAAAAAATCAAGGCTATAGTATAAGTAGGATTGGGTCGGATTGAATGATTTCTTTTAAAAAGAAGGGTCTTATAGTAAAATAGTGATAACTCAGGGCAATTTCTCAAAAAGGGGGAACCAATGTGTCCATTGAACTTAGAACAAAATACGGACAAATTGATATATCAAATGAAGTCATTGCAATGGTGGCAGGAGGCGCTGCGATCGATTGCTATGGTATTGTTGGGATGGCGTCCAAAAATCAAATCAAGGACGGCTTGACGGATATTCTCCGCAAAGAGAACTTCAGCCGGGGTGTTCTTGTGCGTCAAAAAGAAGACCGCATTCATATTGATATGTACATCATCGTCAGCTACGGTACAAAAATATCAGAAGTCGCACATAATGTTCAAACGAAAGTCAAATATACGATTTCTCACACAGTTGGACTTTCTGTTGATTCGGTCAACATTTATGTACAAGGAGTAAGAGTTACGAACCCGTAGTAAGGAGGAAATATATTGTCTATTAGAATTCTTGATGGCCGCTCATTTGCAAAAATGATTCTTGCAGGTGCTCACCATCTTTCTCAAAACGCACAAATTGTGGATGCGTTAAATGTTTTTCCAGTGCCAGACGGAGACACGGGGACAAATATGAATTTGTCAATGACTTCAGGGGCAAAAGCAGTTGAAGAAACAAATACCGATCATATTGGGAAGGTCGGCGTGGCATTGTCAAAAGGGCTATTGATGGGCGCAAGAGGGAACTCAGGCGTCATTCTATCACAGCTATTTAGAGGTTTCAGTAAACAGATCGAACAAAAAGAAACGATTGATGCAAAAGAATTTGCTCTTGCCTTACAGGCAGGTGTCGATACAGCATATAAAGCCGTGATGAAGCCGATTGAAGGGACCATCTTAACGGTTGCAAAGGATGCAGCAAAGAAAGCGGTTGCTGTTTCAGCAACCGAAAATAACATTGACCGTGTTCTTGAGTTAACGATTGAGGAAGCGAGAGCATCACTTGAGCGAACGCCAGATCTACTTCCTGTTTTAAAAGAAGTAGGCGTTGTCGATAGTGGAGGTAAAGGACTTCTCTGCGTATATGAAGGTTTCCTTGCTTCATTAAGAGGAGAGGAGCTTCCTTCGAAAGTGGCCTCTTTGCCAACGTTAAAAGAGCTTGTCAGTGCAGAGCATCATAAAAGTGCACAAAGCCATATGAACACTGAAGATATCGAATTTGGTTATTGTACTGAATTTATGGTGAAATTTGAAGAAGACAAACAGTCCTTTGATGAGAATGCTTTCAGAGAAGACTTAAGCGAATTCGGAGATTCACTTCTTGTGGTATCTGATGAAACGCTGGCGAAAGTTCATATACATGCAGAGCAGCCTGGAGATGTCTTATCCTATGCACAGCGCTACGGCAGCCTGATCAACATGAAAATTGAAAACATGAGAGAGCAGCATAGCTCGATTGTGAACGAAGAAAAAGAACATGCGACCGCTGCACCAAAGGCACCTGCTGCTGAAAAACAGCGCTTTGGAGTCGTCAGTGTCGCAATGGGAGAAGGAATTGCTGACTTGTTTAAAAGTATCGGAGCTTCCGTCGTCATTGAAGGCGGACAGACGATGAACCCGAGCACAGAAGACATTGTCACAGCAATTGAAAGCGTACATGCCGAAACCGTCTTTATCTTACCTAATAATTCTAATATTGTCATGGCAGCGAAACAGGCGGCAACTGTCTCAAGTCGTGAGGTTGTTGTTATTCCGACGAAAACCGTTCCACAAGGAATGTCGGCACTTCTTTCTCTCAATGAAGCAGCTTCAAACGAAGATAACGAAGCGGCGATGCTAGAAGCGATTGACCACGTAAAAAGCGGTCAAATTACTTTTGCGGTGAGAGATACCCAAATCGATGGAATCGACATTGCCAAAGGAGATTATATGGGTCTCTTTAACGGAAAAATCACCTTAACTGCGAAAAATCAATTAGATGCAGCCAAAGAACTTTTAACCAAAATGGTGACAGAAGATGATGAGATTGTTACGATCATTAAAGGAGAAGATGCATCATCTGAAGAGATGGACGACTTAGAAGCCTTTATTGAAGAAACATTTGAAGATATAGAAGTTGAAGTCCACGATGGAAAACAGCCGCTTTATTCATATATTTTGGCTGTGGAATAACGAAAGAAGGGCAAATCAAGCCCTTCTTCTTCTTTTGCAATTTTTTACTAACGATTCAACGGTGAAATGAGTTGCGGGAAATGATTGAATCCATTAGTCTAAAGAAAGAACCAAACCAATATGTGAGTGGTTATGAGAGGGGAAGACCTATGAAATTTAGAAGTGTGTTTGATATTATTGGACCCGTCATGATTGGTCCATCAAGTTCGCACACAGCGGGTGCGGCTCGAATAGGAAGAGTGGCTCGCAGCTTATTTGGAAGAGAACCGAAACGAATTGTCGTTTCATTTTATGGCTCTTTTAAAGATACGTATAAAGGACATGGTACAGATGTCGCCATTATCGGCGGCGTTCTTGATTTTGATACATTTGATGAACGCATCAAAACAGCGATCGATATTGCAAAAAGCAAAGGGATCGACATTGAATTTAAAGAAGAAGATGCGGTACCAGCGCATCCGAATACAGCAAAAGTAGAGATATCAGATGCGAACGGAAGCCTTGAATTAATCGGGATTTCCATCGGCGGTGGTAAAATTGAAATCACTGAACTGAATGGCTTTGAGCTCAGACTTTCAGGAAATCATCCTGCCATTCTTGTGGTTCATAACGATCGCTACGGTACGATTGCGGCAGTCGCCAACGTGTTAGCGAAATTCGCCATCAACATCGGTCATATGGAAGTGGCGCGTAAAGATGTCGGGCAAGAGGCTCTGATGACCATCGAAGTGGATCAAAATATTGACCCAGCTGTCCTAACAGAGCTTGAAACGCTGCCAAACATTATTCAAGTCACACAAATTGCAGAGTAACAACAAGGAGGTTATGGATGATGTTTAAAAACGTCAAAGAACTCGTGCAGCTAACAGAAGAACGGAATACCTCCATTTCAGAAATCATGATTACACAAGAAATGGAAGTGACAGGGAAGTCACGTGAAGATATTTTCTCCCAAATGTACCGAAACCTAGAAGTGATGGAGCAGGCCGTAGAAAACGGGCTGAAAGGTGTGAAATCATTATCCGGTTTAACAGGCGGAGATGCGGTCAAACTTCAAGCGTATATCGCATCAGGCAAAACATTGTCTGGTCATACGATATTAGATGCTGTCAGTAAGGCAGTGGCAACAAATGAAGTCAATGCCGCAATGGGTACGATCTGTGCAACGCCTACAGCAGGCTCAGCAGGTGTTGTGCCAGGTACGTTATTTGCAGTAAAACAAACATTAAAGCCAACAAAGGAACAAATGGTCAGATTCCTATTCACTTCTGGCGCATTTGGTTTTGTTGTGGCCAATAATGCGAGCATCTCTGGTGCAGCAGGCGGCTGTCAGGCTGAGGTAGGTTCAGCCTCAGGGATGGCGGCAGCAGCCATTGTCGAAATGGCAGGCGGTACCCCTCAGCAATCTGCTGAAGCAATGGCGATTACACTGAAAAATATGCTTGGACTTGTTTGTGACCCAGTAGCTGGACTTGTCGAGGTACCGTGCGTAAAACGAAACGCCATGGGTGCATCAAATGCGATGATCGCAGCAGATATGGCACTTGCTGGTATCACAAGCCGTATTCCATGTGATGAAGTCATTGATGCGATGTATAAAATTGGTCAAACCATGCCAACGGCACTTCGCGAAACAGCACAAGGCGGACTTGCTGCAACACCGACAGCAAGAGAGCTTGAAAAGAAGATTTTCGGAGGTGTGACCTCATCTCGTGATACAGAAACTGCAAGATAACGTCTCAGTCCTCAAGGGGATTGGAGAAGAAACTGAAAAAACACTCAATGAACTTGGAATCCACACAGTAGCCGATTTACTTGGCTACTTTCCTTATCGATATGATGACTATGAGCTTCGTAATTTAGAAGAAGTAAAGCATGACGAACGTGTCACAGTTGAAGGAAAAGTGCACAGTGAGCCCGTCCTCACCTATTATGGAAAAAAACGAAGCAGGCTGACATTCAGGCTGCTTGTCGGGCGTTTTCTCATCACAGCCATTTGCTTCAATCGCCCTTATTTAAAACGAAGCCTTGTGTTAGGTGATACGGTATCCGTCACTGGCAAATGGGATAAAAACCGTCAATCGATCATGGTGCAGGAATTTAAAAAAGGGACGCACGAGCAAGATGGCAGTATAGAGCCTGTTTATTCAGTAAAAGAAAATGTAACCGTGAAGATGATGAGGCGTTTTGTCAAACAAGCCTTGTCACTTTATGTAGATAAAGCTGAAGATCCACTCCCAAAGCAGCTTGTCTCTACCTATAAACTCATGTCCTATCAGGAAGCATTAAAAACCATTCACCTGCCAGAAACAAGAGAATCACTCAAGCAAGCAAGACGACGCTTTGTGTACGAAGAATTTCTTATTTTCCAGCTAAAGATGCAGGCCATTAGAAAGAAAGAACGAGAAAAAACATCGGGCATCCAGCATCCGTTTTCCAAAGAGGCTGTTTTTGAGTTTGTTCACAGCCTGCCATTTCCGCTGACAAAGGCACAATCAAGAGTGCTTGATGAAATTATGTCTGATATGGCGTCCCCGTACCGGATGAACCGTCTGCTTCAAGGAGATGTAGGTTCAGGGAAAACTGCTGTTGCAGCTATTGCACTATATGCCGCTCATTTATCCGGCTATCAAGGTGCATTAATGGTCCCAACAGAGATTTTGGCAGAGCAGCATGCAGATTCCCTTTATCAGCTGTTTGAAAAATGGGGACTAAATATCGCCCTACTAACAAGCTCTGTAAAAGGAAAGCGCCGCAGAGAATTGCTGGAACGTCTAAAAGAGGGCGAGATCGATATATTAGTTGGAACGCATGCACTCATCCAAGACGAAGTCGAATTTCAGCAGCTCGGTCTTGTGATTACAGATGAGCAGCACCGGTTTGGCGTAGAACAACGGAAAAAATTAAGAAGTAAAGGGCAGGACCCAGATGTCTTGTTCATGACTGCCACACCTATTCCGCGTACACTTGCGATCACTGTTTTTGGAGAAATGGACGTTTCCGTCATTGATGAATTACCAGCCGGCAGGAAACAGATCGAAACGTATTGGGTCAAGCATGACATGCTTGAGAGAATTCTTGCATTTGTGGATAAAGAGCTGAAAAAAGGAAGACAGGCATATATTATTTGTCCACTTATAGAAGAATCAGACAAGCTGGATGTGCAAAATGCGATTGATGTCCATAGCATGCTGACAGAGGCATACCGCGGTAAGTGGGCGATCGGCTTAATGCACGGGAAACTGGCGAGTGATGAAAAAGATCAAGTGATGAGAGACTTTACAGCAAATGAAGTACAAATTCTCGTTTCAACCACAGTCGTTGAAGTTGGCGTCAACGTGCCGAATGCGACCATCATGGTCATTTACGATGCAGACCGCTTCGGACTGTCTCAGCTTCATCAGCTCAGAGGCCGGGTTGGACGCGGAGAGCATCAATCATTTTGTATTTTAATGGCGGATCCAAAATCAGAAACCGGGAAAGAGCGGATGAGGATTATGTCCGAAACAACCGACGGCTTTGAGCTGTCTGAAAAGGACTTAGAGCTAAGAGGACCTGGCGATTTCTTCGGTAAAAAACAAAGCGGAATGCCTGAATTTAAAGTAGCAGATATGGTTCATGACTACAGAGCACTGGAAACTGCTAGAAAAGATGCGGCAGAACTTGTGCAATCAGATGCATTTTGGACAGATCCCGAATACAAAGAACTTCGGCAAACACTTATAGACAGCGGGGTGCTGGGCGGAGATAAATTAAGCTGATCAAGCGCTGGAGGAATTTTCTTGTCTTTTTGAAACAAGGATTGATTTATCATCTATGAGATTATATACTACTATTAGTACCTAGTCATAAATGTACGGATGGTGTCTGCATATGAAACTAAATAAAAAAGAACGTCAAAAGCTTCTCCAGCAAACGATCAGCTCGACTCCGTTCATTACTGATGAAGAATTGGCAAGTAAATTCGGTGTAAGTATTCAAACGGTTCGTCTTGATCGTTTGGAACTGTCGATTCCTGAATTACGCGAAAGAATTAAGCATGTGGCTGAAAAGACATTAGAGGATGAAGTGAAGTCACTTCCGCTGGATGAAGTAATTGGAGAAATGATTGATGTAGAGCTTGATGACCAAGCCATTTCCATTTTAGAAGTGAGAAAAGAGCATGTATTTAGCCGAAACCAAATTGCCAGGGGACATCATCTTTTCGCCCAGGCAAATTCGCTTGCAGTAGCGGTCATTGACGATGAACTGGCTTTAACGGCAAAAGCGAATATTAAATTTACAAGGCAGGTTAAACAAGGCGAACGAGTCGTCTCAAAAGCCAAAGTAGCTTCGCATGATAAAGAAAAAGGCAGAACTGTAGTTGAAGTAAACAGCTATGTTGGTGAGGAAGTTGTCTTCTCAGGTGACTTCGTCATGTATCGCTCAAAACAAAAGTAAAAGGTGGCACGTAATATGAGAATTGCAGTCGATGCAATGGGGGGAGACCATGCCCCTAAAGCCATAATTGACGGTGTGCAAAAAAGCTTAACGGCATTTTCAGATATCGAGATTACACTTGTCGGCGATGAAAATAAAATCAAACCATACATAACAAATAACGAGCGCATTACGATTTTAGATGCAAAAGAAGTCATTGAACCGACAGATGAACCAGTACGTGCAGTCAGACGTAAAAAGGATTCATCTATGGTGAAAATGGCGCAAGAAGTATCCGAAGGACGAGCAGATGCTTGTATTTCAGCAGGAAACACTGGCGCACTCATGACAGCAGGACTGTTTATCGTAGGAAGAATTGATGGCATCGATAGACCGGCACTTGCTCCAACACTGCCAACACTTGATGGCAGCGGGTTTTTATTACTAGATGTCGGAGCAAACGTTGATGCCAAACCAGAACACCTTGTGCAATATGCCATGATGGGTTCAATCTACGCAGAGCGTGTTTTTCCAAAGAGCAATCCGCGTGTAGGATTGTTAAATGTAGGAACAGAAGATAAAAAAGGAAACGATCTCACGAAAAAAACTTTTGAATTATTAAAAGCATCAGACTTGAATTTTGTAGGAAATGTAGAGTCTCGTGATTTATTAGAAGGTGTAGCTGATGTCGTTGTCACAGATGGCTTCACAGGAAATATCGCTCTCAAAACGATTGAAGGCACAGCTCTTTCTGTATTTAAAATGCTGAAAGAAACCTTAACATCCAGCTTCACAGCAAAAATAGCGGCTGGCATGATGAAGCCGAAATTGATGCAGATGAAGTCTAAAATGGATTACTCCGAATATGGCGGTGCCGCTTTATTTGGTTTAAAGGCACCTGTCATTAAAGCGCACGGTTCCTCTGATGAAAACGCCATTTTTCATGCCATTCGTCAGGCACGTGATATCGTAGAAAAAGACGTTTCAGCCATCATTCATCAAGAAGTCCAAAAAGAAACCACGAACGAGTCTTAATGGAGGTAAAACATCATGACTAAAATTGCATTTTTATTCCCTGGCCAAGGCTCTCAAAAAATTGGCATGGGGAAAGATTTATTTGATCAAGAAGCAGTATCTAAATCTGTATTTGAAGAAGCAGACAAGACCCTCGGTTTTGACTTATCTTCAATGATTTTTGAAGGAGATGCGGAAGAACTGACGCTCACTTATAACGCGCAGCCAGCTCTTTTAACGACAAGTATCGCCATCTTAAAGAAATTTGAAGAGAGTGGAATCAAAGCAGATTACGCAGCAGGACATAGCCTTGGCGAATATACGGCCCTCGTTGCAGCAGGTGCACTTTCATTTCAAGATGCTGTGTATGCTGTAAGAAAGCGCGGCGAATTAATGAATGAAGCTGTTCCAGCAGGAGAAGGCGCTATGGCAGCGATCCTTGGCTTAGATCAAGCTGCGCTTTTAGAAGTGACAAAAGAAGTGACAGAGAGCGGTCACCTTGTAGAACTCGCTAACTTAAACTGTCCTGGTCAAATCGTGATCTCTGGTACAGCAAAAGGTGTCGAACTCGCTTCAGAGAAAGCGAAAGAAAAAGGAGCAAAACGTGCGATTGCCCTTGAAGTGAGTGGACCTTTCCATTCTGCCTTAATGAAACCAGCCGCTGAAAAATTCACAGATGTTCTGTCAAAGCTAGACATTAGAGATGCCAAAACACCAGTGATCTCAAATGTCACAGCAGACATCGTTACATCTCGTGATGCTATTGAAACAAAACTCATTGAACAATTGTATTCTCCTGTACGATTTGAAGAAAGCGTAGAACGTCTGATTGATTTAGGCGTGACAACGTTTATTGAAATTGGTCCAGGCAAAGTGCTTTCAGGTCTTGTGAAAAAGGTTAACCGCCGCCTGACAACCATTTCAGTTTCAGATCAGGAAACAATTGAAGCAGCCATTGAAACATTGAAGGAGGATTCTTGATGCTTACAAATAAAACAGCCGTTGTAACAGGTGCATCACGCGGGATTGGCCGTTCTATCGCGATCGATTTGGCAAAGAATGGTGCAAATGTTGTCGTCAACTATTCTGGAAACGAAGCAAAAGCAAATGAAGTCGTAGACGAAATCAAAGCACTTGGCCAGCAGGCATTTGCCGTTAAAGCTGATGTGTCAAATGCTGAAGAAGTACAAGCGCTCATGAAGCAAGCGATTGACACATTTGGTTCAATTGACATCCTTGTCAATAATGCAGGGATCACAAAGGACAACCTGCTTATGAGAATGAAAGAAAATGAATGGGATGACGTCATTAACATAAACTTAAAAGGTGTCTTTAACTGTACAAAAGCCGTGACACGTCAAATGATGAAACAGCGCAGCGGAAGAATCATCAATTTGGCTTCAGTAGTTGGCGTATGTGGAAACCCTGGACAAGCAAACTATGTTGCAGCAAAAGCTGGTGTTATCGGGTTAACGAAAACAACAGCAAAAGAGCTGGCAACTCGTCATATTACAGTCAATGCAGTAGCACCAGGCTTTATTTCAACAGATATGACAGACAAGCTTGATGAGAATGTACAGACTGAAATGCTCAAGCAGATCCCGCTTGCACGCTTTGGTGCACCTGAAGATATTAGCAACGTTGTTGTCTTTTTAGCTTCAGAAGGAGCAGGTTATATTACAGGCCAAACCATCCAAGTAGATGGCGGAATGGTCATGTCTTAAGAAATATCAAAATTTCATTAGGTTTTCTCTAGTTTTTTAAAAACGAATCAACTATAATACTTTGAGGGGAGGTGAAAGGCAATGGCAGACGTATTAGAGCGTGTATCAAAAATTATTGTAGACCGCCTTGGCGTTGATGAGGCTGACGTGAAAATGGAAGCTTCATTTAAAGAAGATTTAGGCGCTGATTCCCTTGATGTAGTTGAGCTAGTTATGGAACTTGAAGATGAGTTCGATATGGAAATTTCTGACGAAGATGCTGAAAAAATTGCAACAGTCGGTGACGCTGTGAACTACATAAATAGCCAGCAATAAGCGTAACAAAGTCCCGTCTATTTTCATGACGGGACTTTCAAAATTTATGTTAGTTTCAACATATTCAGCTGATCAATTGTCAGCCTTTTTCAGATGCTAAGGAGCAATGTTTCCTTGCATGTAGAAAGAGAGACTCCATATAATCAGTATCCTTAAAGGCGATTAAGCCTACCTGGAGGTTGCTATGCCAAAACAATATAAAGACAAACAGAAACAGAGCAAAAAACTAGAGCAATTTAGAGAATTCCAGCAGCGCATTTCTGTACATTTTCAAAATGAAAAACTTCTATATCAAGCATTTACGCATTCCTCTTATGTGAATGAACACCGGAAAAAGCCATACGAGGATAATGAAAGACTTGAATTTCTAGGAGATGCTGTTTTAGAATTGACCATCTCTCAATTCTTATTTGCGAAATATCCTGCGATGAGCGAAGGCGATTTAACGAAACTAAGAGCAGCAATCGTATGTGAACCGTCACTTGTGTCTCTGGCACATGAGCTGTCCTTCGGAGACCTTGTTCTTTTAGGAAAAGGCGAAGAAATGACAGGCGGCAGAAAACGCCCAGCGCTCTTAGCGGACGTATTCGAGGCGTTTATCGGAGCACTCTATTTGGATCAAGGGCTTGAGCCGGTAGAACGATTCTTAGAAGCCTATGTTTATCCGAAAATTAATGATGGAGCGTTCTCGCATGTCATGGACTTTAAAAGCCAGCTGCAAGAATTCGTTCAGCGCGATGGAAAAGGTGTACTGGAATACCGTATCTTGCATGAAAAAGGACCAGCACACAACCGGGAATTTGAAGCAAATGTCTCCCTTCGCGGAGATGTGCTTGGAATTGGAAATGGCCGCAGTAAAAAAGAAGCAGAACAGCACGCTGCACAGGAAGCACTTGCTAAATTGCAGAAACATCATATGAACCAATAAAATCCCCCTCGTCATTCAGGGGGATTTCACTCTGTTTTCCATCATCTTTTTTCACTTCATATGGTAAGATGATAGTACTTTAAATACATAAGGAGGATCACTCTCATGTTCCTCAAACGTTTAGACGTGATAGGATTCAAATCGTTTGCACAGCGAGTGACCGTGGACTTTGTCAAAGGGGTCACTGCTGTTGTTGGACCAAACGGAAGCGGCAAAAGTAATATTACCGATGCCATCCGCTGGGTACTTGGAGAACAATCAGCGAAAAGCCTCCGCGGAGGAAAAATGGAAGACATCATTTTTGCAGGAAGCGACTCAAGAAAAAGAGTCAATTTAGCAGAAGTGACTTTAACATTAGATAACGAAGATCACTTTTTACCGATCGATTTTCACGAAGTCAGTGTGACAAGAAGAGTCTATCGTTCAGGAGAAAGTGAATTTCTCATAAACAATCAATCTGTCCGCTTAAAGGATATTATTGATCTTTTCATGGATTCAGGTCTTGGGAAGGAAGCTTTTTCAATCATCAGCCAAGGGAAGGTAGAAGAAATTTTATCTAGTAAGGCAGAAGAGAGAAGAAGCATCTTTGAAGAAGCGGCTGGTGTTTTGAAATATAAAACAAGAAAGAAAAAAGCCGAGAATAAACTGTTTGAAACGCAGGACAACTTAAACCGAGTAGAAGATATTCTGCATGAACTAGAAGATCAAGTAGAACCTTTAAGAATGCAGGCGTCTATTGCAAAGGACTATTTGCAAAAAAAAGAAGAGCTTGAAAATGTCGAAATCGCCTTAACTGTTCATGACATTGAAGCACTTCATGAAAAATGGACAACACTTGGTGAAGCTGTCGAGCGCTTCAAACAAGATGAAATGAAGCAATCCACAGATATTCAAGCAAAAGAAGCTAAAATTGAAGAGTCAAGAGACCGCATTCAAGCACTTGACGAATCAATTAATGATCTGCAAGAAGTTCTTCTTTTCACAAGTGAGGAATTAGAAAAGCTTGAAGGAAAAAAAGAAGTACTAAAAGAACGGAAGAAAAATGCAGCCGCAAACCAGGGACAGCTAGAAGAAACACTCATTCGCTTAACTGAAAAGCAGGCGCAGCTAACCGAAAAGATTCAGCAGCAGAAAATCACGCGGGACAGCCTTCAAAAAGAAGTGCAACAGCTAAAAGATGAAGTGAAAACAAAGCAGCATCAACTGTCGCTTCATAGTGAAGATGTGGAAGGTCAAATTGAACAGCTAAAAAGCGATTATTTTGATCTGCTCAATGAACAGGCTTCCATCCGCAATGAACGCAAATTATTAGAAGAACAGCAGCGCCAAGCGGTCATGCAGCTGGATCGGCTCACGCAAAACAACCAAAAACACATTGAAGAGCGTGTATCTGTCAAAGAGAAGAAAACAGAGGCTGAGCAGCAGCTTTCAGCCCTAGAAGAAGACATTTTGGCTCAAGTCAAGCGGTTTAGGGAAGCAGAGCAAAAGCTTGAGCAAATGAAACGTCAATACGAGAAAAAAGAAACGGCTCTTTACCAAGCCTATCAATATGTGCAGCAGGCAAAATCAAAAAAAGAAATGCTAGAATCCATGCAGGAAGACTTCTCAGGCTTTTTCCAAGGAGTAAAAGAGGTCTTAAAGGCAAAAGAACGGTTAGGCGGTATTCACGGTGCCATTGCAGAGCTGATTCAAACAGATCAGCAGCATGAGACAGCGATTGAAATCGCGTTAGGTGCAGCAACGCAGCACGTCGTTACAGAAAATGAATCCGCAGCGCGACAAGCAATTGCATACTTAAAGCAGCACTCCTTTGGAAGAGCAACCTTCCTGCCAATGAATGTGATCAAAGAAAGAACCATTCAGCATAGAGACGTCCAAACAGCTGAGCAGCATGCTGCATTTATCGGTGTAGCGAGTCAACTTGTTTCCTTTGATGAAAAGTATCAAAAGGTCATACAGAACTTGCTTGGAACGGTTCTAATCGTTAGAGACTTAAAAGGTGCCAATGAACTGGCAAAAATGCTTGGTCATCGTTATCGCATCGTGACCCTTGATGGAGATGTTGTGAACCCCGGCGGTTCAATGACCGGTGGTGGTGTGAAGAAAAAGAACAACTCCCTTCTTTCAAGAAACCGTGAGATTGAAACATTAACAAAGCAGCTCGTTGAAATGGAAGAAAAAACAACGATCCTTGAAAAGGAAACAAAAGAAACGAAGCAATTGATTGCAGCAAACGAAAGCCAATTAAACGAACTGCGTCAGCGGGGAGAAACGCTTCGAGAACAGCAGCAAGAGCTCAAAGGGAAGCTGTACGAACTGCAAGTAGCAGAAAAAAATATTAATGCTCACCTTGAACTCTATGACCAAGAAAAAGAAGAATTGCAGCTGCGTTCTACTGAACTGACAGATAAGGACAAAGAGCAGGCAGCTCTTGAAGTTTCTATAGGGGAGAAATTGACCACCCTTGATCAAGAGATCAATACATTAACAAAGCGTAAGCAGACCCAAAGCTCAACGAAAGAAACTATTTCTGCCGAATTAACTGAGCTGAAAATCTCACTTGCCAAAAAAGAGCAGTCCTTAGCGAACGAACAAGAAAAGCTTTCGAGCTTAATAGCCGAATTAGAAGAGGCTGAACAAACGCTGACGGAAACCAAAGAAGATCTGTCACTTTTAACAAGTGAAATGACGTCTAGCTCAAGCGGAGCAGAACAGTTGGAAGAAGCGGCGAAAGAGAAGCTGGAAAACAAAAACAAAACAACCGCACTCATTTCAGAGCGGCGTAAACAGCGTCTTGCTCTTTCTGAAACGTTAGAATTTGCTGAACGTGAACTGAAAGAACAAAAACGCCTTTACAAACAGCTCACCACAAGTTTAAAAGATGAAGAAATTAAGCTTGGCCGTATGGAGGTTGAGCTCGACAACCTCATCGCTTATTTGAACGAAGAGTATGCTCTTTCATTTGAAGGGGCAAAAGAGATGTATCATCTAACGCTATCGCCAGATGAAGCAAGAAAACGAGTGAAGCTGATCAAATTAGCCATCGAAGAGCTAGGAACAGTCAATTTAGGCAGCATTGATGAGTATGAACGAGTAAATGAACGCTACCTTTTCTTAACAGAACAGCGAAATGATCTGACAGAAGCGAAAAATACATTATTCCAAGTGATTGAAGAAATGGATCAAGAGATGACAAAGCGCTTCTCTGAAACATTCTCGCAAATTCGCGGGCATTTTGAATCAGTTTTCCAAGCGTTATTTGGCGGCGGAAGAGCAGACCTGAAGCTAACAGATCCAAATGATTTACTAAACTCTGGCGTTGAAATTGTCGCGCAGCCGCCAGGGAAAAAGCTGCAAAACTTAAGCCTGCTTTCAGGCGGAGAGAGAGCATTGACAGCGATCGCCTTACTATTCTCTATTTTAAAAGTCAGACCTGTTCCATTCTGCGTGTTAGATGAGGTAGAAGCGGCGCTTGATGAAGCCAATGTTTTCCGCTTTGCGCAATATTTAAAGAAATACAGCGAGGAAACGCAGTTCATTGTCATTACGCACCGCAAAGGAACAATGGAAGAAGCAGATGTGCTTTACGGTGTTACGATGCAGGAGTCAGGAGTTTCTAAACTTGTATCCGTCAAACTAGAAGAAACGAAAGAGCTTGTCCAGTAATTAAAGGAGGTTTTTGAACCAAATGAGCTTTTTTAAGAAGTTAAAAGAAAAATTTACGCAGCAAACCGATTCAGTATCAGAAAAGTTTAAAGATGGACTTGAAAAAACGAGAAACTCCTTTCAAGGAAGAGTAAACGAACTAATTTCTCGCTACCGTAAAGTCGATGAAGACTTTTTTGAAGAATTAGAAGAGGTTTTAATCGGCGCGGATGTCGGTTTTACAACAGTGATGGAACTGATCGATGAGCTGAAAAAAGAAGTGAAATTAAGAAACATTCAAGACCCAAGTGAAGTACAATCGGTCATTTCTGAAAAACTGGTTGAAATCTACAATAGCGGAGAGGAACAAATCTCTGCGCTGAATATTGAAGACGGGCGATTAAATATTATTTTATTTGTAGGTGTCAATGGCGTTGGGAAAACAACGACGATCGGCAAACTTGCAAATAAGCTGAAAAATGAAGGGAAATCTGTTATTTTGGCAGCAGGTGATACATTCCGTGCCGGTGCGATTGAGCAGCTTGAAGTATGGGGAGAGCGGTCAGGTGTCCCTGTTGTTAAACAAACGGCTGGCTCTGACCCAGCAGCGGTCATCTATGATGCCGTTCAATCAGCAAAAGCGAAAAATGCGGATGTCCTTATCTGTGATACAGCAGGAAGACTGCAAAACAAAGTCAACTTGATGAAAGAGCTAGAGAAGGTCAAGAGAGTCATTGAACGTGAGGTTCCAGATGCACCGCATGAAGTGCTGCTCGCTCTTGATGCAACAACGGGTCAAAATGCGATGGCTCAAGCGAAGGAATTTTCTAAAGCGACGAATGTGACAGGAATTGCTTTAACAAAGCTTGATGGGACTGCAAAAGGCGGGATTGTCCTTGCAATTCGAAATGAGCTGAACATTCCCGTGAAGCTCGTCGGTTTAGGTGAAAAGGTAGACGATCTGCAAGAATTCGATGCAGAATCGTATGTGTATGGACTATTCTCAGACGTGATTGATCAAGAAGACTAACAAAAATGCCGGCAAAAACTGCTGGCATTTTTATTTATACGCCGCTTCATGAAGTGACAAGATAAAAACTTGACACACAGTAGAGAACCGTGTAAACTTAGTTGATGTAAAGGGAATGAACTTAACAAAGGGGAGAGAGCCCATGACGCTTGAAAAAACAACGAGAATGAACTACTTGTTTGACTTCTATCAATCGTTGTTAACCGCAAAGCAAAAGAGCTACATGTCGCTTTACTACCTAGACGATTTTTCCCTCGGTGAAATTGCGGATGAATATGAAGTATCAAGACAGGCTGTTTATGATAATATTAAACGGACTGAAGCGATGCTTGAACAATATGAAGAAAAGCTGCTCTTGTTTAAGAAATTTAAAGAGCGTAAAGAACTTCTCAAAAAAATGAGAGAGCTCGTAGCAGATTCCGCACAGACGGAAGAAGCAGAAGCTTTAATTGAATCGCTTGAGAAATTAGATTAGGAGGCGGCACAGTATGGCATTTGAAGGATTAGCCGACCGACTGCAGCAGACGATTTCAAAAATCCGCGGCAAAGGAAAAGTGTCAGAACAAGATGTAAAAGAAATGATGCGCGAGGTACGCCTTGCCCTTCTTGAAGCTGACGTCAATTTTAAAGTAGTCAAAGACTTTGTGAAAAAAGTAAGTGAGCGGGCAGTTGGACAAGAGGTCATGAAAAGCCTTACCCCTGGACAACAGGTCATTAAAGTTGTAAAAGAAGAACTCACTGAATTAATGGGCGGAGAAGAGAGTAAAATCGCTGTAGCGAAAAAATCTCCGACGGTCATTATGATGGTTGGTCTTCAAGGGGCTGGTAAAACCACCACAACTGGGAAGCTTGCCAATTTACTTCGCAAAAAACATAATCGCAAGCCGATGATGGTGGCTGCAGATATTTACAGACCAGCAGCGATCCAGCAGCTTCAAACGCTAGGGAAACAGCTTGATATGCCTGTGTTTTCATTAGGTGATCAAGTCAGTCCTGTCGAGATTGCCAAACAGGCAATCGAAAAAGCGAAAGAAGAACACCATGATTATGTCATTTTAGATACAGCAGGACGCCTTCATATTGATGAAGAATTGATGGATGAACTTCAGAAAGTAAAAGAAGTAGCGAGTCCAGAAGAAATTTTTCTTGTTGTTGACTCAATGACAGGTCAAGATGCTGTTAATGTAGCGAAAAGCTTTAATGAACAGCTTGGTTTAACAGGTGTCGTTCTAACGAAACTAGACGGGGATACACGAGGCGGAGCAGCACTTTCCATTCGAGCTGTGACCAATACGCCGATTAAATTCGCCGCGCTAGGTGAAAAGCTTGACGCGATTGAACCATTCCACCCAGAACGGATGGCATCAAGAATTCTTGGCATGGGAGATGTGCTTACACTGATTGAAAAAGCACAGGCAAACGTGGACCAAGATAAAGCGAAAGAGCTTGAACAAAAAATGCGGACCATGAGCTTTACACTCGATGATTTCCTCGAGCAGCTTGGCCAAGTTCGTAACATGGGTCCACTTGATGAATTGATCCAAATGATGCCGGGTGCCGGTAAAATGAAAGGGCTCAAAAACGTCCAAGTAGACGAAAAGCAGCTCAATCACATCGAAGCGATCATTAAATCAATGACGACCGAGGAAAAAGAACAGCCAGAGGTCATCAATGCAAGCCGAAGAAAACGGATTGCAAAAGGAAGCGGAACATCTGTCCAGGAAGTCAATCGCCTTTTAAAGCAATTTGACGAAATGAAAAAGATGATGAAGCAAATGACCAACATGTCCAAAGGGAAGAAAAAAGGCTTTAAATTACCATTTATGTAATTGGTTATACATGATAAAACCGTTGTTAAGAAAAAACACTTTACAAACCCTTTTATCATTGTTAATATACTATCTTGTTGAAATATTTTCGGAGGTGCTAGTAAAATGGCAGTAAAAATTCGTTTAAAACGTATGGGATCAAAAAGATCTCCTTTCTATCGTATTGTTGTAGCAGATTCTCGTTCACCACGTGACGGTCGTTTCATCGAAACAGTTGGAACATACAATCCGGTTTTATCACCAGCTGAGGTGAAAATCAACGAAGAATTAGCTCTTAAATGGCTTCAAAATGGTGCGAAACCATCTGATACAGTTCGCAACCTTTTCTCAAGCCAAGGAATTCTTGAAAAATTTCATAATGCGAAAAACAGCAAATAATGAATGAGCTGTCCTTGGAAGAATTGATTGTGTCCATCGTCGAGCCACTTGTTGATTTCCCTGAAGATATTCACGTATCTTCATTAGAAAAAGATGAGCAAGTGATTTACACACTGTCTGTCAATGCTGAAGATACCGGAAAGGTGATCGGAAAGCAGGGACGTACAGCGAAAGCGATACGAACAGTCATGTTTGCAGCAAGTGCAGAGTCTTCTAAGAAAGTTCAACTTGAGATTGCTGATTAAAAAGGGAGAGGGCTTAGGACCTCCCCTTTTTTTACACGTTTAAATCTATTTTTCGTTATACTGTAGAGGACAAATGCCTTCGGATAGGGGGACAAAAAGGAAGATGCAGATCATTCAACATGTCACCGTCATGCAAGTATTAACTGAAAGCAGTAAGGACAAACTGTTAACGACTTTTTTGGAGAAAAAAGAAAGACTAGAACGTGAATGCAATCAACTATATTTTCAACTGAAAAAACATGAAAAAGAACCACATCAGCAAGAAGCCATCCCTCAATTTCAAAAAGCCATCGATAAACGGCAAGAGAAAATCCAGCAAATTGACTTTCAAGTAGAGCAGCTGCATATTTTGCCGCTTGGAAGTGAAATGAAAGAGACAGAAGTGGATGCGCTGGTTGAAGTGAAAATAGGTGATAAATGGGATGACAAGATGCAAGATAATGTCATCGTCGTGAAAGACGGCACGATTGTGGAAATACGTCAGGGGTGATTGAGAACATGGAACAGGAATGGTTGAATGTTGGAAAGATTGTCAATACACACGGAGTGCGCGGAGAAGTTCGTGTCGTGTCAAAGACAGATTTCCCAGAAGAGCGTTATAAAAAAGGAAGTGTCCTCTATATTTTTAAGCAAGGTCAAGGGGAGCCGCTAAAAGTCACTGTCGCATCACACCGGCAGCATAAACAGTTTGATTTGCTTACATTTGAAGAAATTAGCTCATTAAATGAAGCAGAGCTATTGAAAGAATCAATCTTAAAAGTAGAAAAAGAACATCTCGGCTCTTTAGATGAAGGAGAGTTTTATTTCCACCAAATCATTGGCTGTGAAGTATACGATGAAGAGGATCAGCTTGTCGGCCAAATCAAAGAGATTTTAACACCAGGGGCAAATGATGTCTGGGTGGTCGGAAGAAAAGGCAAAAAAGATGCCTTGATTCCTTATATCCCATCTGTCGTCAAAAAGATCGATATCTCATCCAAAACCATACACATTGAAGTGATGGAAGGACTTATTGACGAATGAAAATCGACTTCTTAACACTTTTTCCTGAAATGTTCGAAGGTGTGCTCCACTCATCGATCTTAAAAAAGGCACAGGAGAAAGAAGCTGTCTCATTCAATGTTGTCAATTTTAGAGAGTATTCGGATCATAAGCATAAAACAGTAGATGATTACCCATATGGCGGCGGTGCTGGTATGGTACTGAAAGCACAGCCCGTATTCGATGCGGTAGAAGATTTGACGAAGAAAGCAAGCAAGAAGCCCCGAATCATTCTTGTCTGTCCTCAAGGGGAAAGATATACGCAAAAGAAGGCAGAGGAACTTGCAAAAGAAGAACACCTTATGTTCATTTGCGGCCATTATGAAGGCTACGATGAGCGCATCAGGGAGCATCTTGTCACAGATGAAATCTCAATCGGAGATTTCGTTCTCACAGGCGGAGAGCTGCCAGCGATGATGATTGCAGACAGTGTGGTCAGGCTTTTGCCTCATGTGCTTGGAAAAGAAGCGTCTCACATTGAAGATTCATTTAGTACAGGTTTACTAGAGCATCCTCACTATACAAGGCCAGCCGATTATAAAGGACTAAAAGTGCCGGATGTGCTCCTCTCTGGAAATCATGCCAAAATAGAAGAGTGGCGGCGTAAAGAATCTTTGAAGCGAACCTATACAAGAAGGCCAGATTTGATCGATTCTTGCAAAACGTTAACAGAGGAAGAAAAAAGATGGCTTTGGCAGCTTCATAATGACTAGATTGTATTGCACACTGCATAGAGGTATGGTATGATACTACTTGTGACTTGGACGGCTTGCCGATTCAAGTTTGAAAACGATGTTCCGCTGCAATGAAGAAAGAGGACATGAGCATCTGTTGGAAGGAGTTGAAAACGATGCAACATTTGATTGAAGAAATCACAAAAGAACAATTACGCACTGATCTTCCTGCGTTCCGTCCTGGTGACACTTTACGTGTACACGTTAAAGTTGTCGAGGGTACTCGTGAGCGTATCCAGATCTTTGAAGGTGTTGTAATTAAGCGTCGTGGTGGTGGAATCAGCGAAACTTTCACAGTTCGTAAGATTTCTTACGGTGTAGGCGTTGAGCGTACATTCCCTGTACACACACCAAAAATCGCTAACATCGAAGTTGTACGTCACGGTAAGGTACGTCGTGCGAAACTTTACTACCTACGTGAACTTCGCGGTAAAGCGGCTCGTATCAAAGAAATCAGACGATAATGATATCAAAGGAAAGAGCTTGTTACCTGTAACAGGCTCTTTTTTTGTACAATGTATAGAGATAATAGATAGAAGAGAAGGTGCACATATGACGATTCAATGGTTTCCAGGCCATATGGCAAAAGCAAGACGTGAAGTCACAGAAAAATTAAAGCTCATCGACATCGTATTTGAATTAACTGATGCTAGAATTCCGATGTCCTCTAGAAACCCAATGATCGAAGAAATCCTTCAGAATAAACCCAAAATCATGCTATTAAACAAAGCAGATAAAGCGGATCCTCGTGTGACAAAGGAGTGGCAGGCGCACTTTGAGCAGCAAGGCGTTCGGTCACTTGCTATTAACTCTGTCGATGGACAAGGGTTAAATCAGATCATCACAACTTCAAAGGAAATCTTAAAAGAAAAATTCGACCGCATGAAAGCAAAAGGTGTCAAACCACGTGCAATCCGGGCGCTCATTATCGGAATTCCCAACGTCGGGAAATCGACCTTAATCAATCGTTTAGCGAAAAAGAACATTGCCAAAACAGGAGACCGTCCTGGTATTACCACCTCACAGCAATGGGTGAAGGTAGGGAAAGAATTGGAACTTCTCGATACACCTGGAATCCTCTGGCCGAAGTTTGAAGATGAGAAAGTAGGACTCAGGCTAGCGGTAACTGGAGCGATCAAAGATTCTATCATCAACTTACAGGATGTCGCTGTATATGGACTTCGCTTTCTAGAAGAAAACTATCCAGAGCGATTAAAAAAACGCTATGACCTAACGGAGATCCCTGAAGATACGGCTGAGCTGTTTGATGCAATAGGTACAAAGCGCGGCTGTCTCATGAGCGGTGGATTTATTAATTACGACAAAACCACCGAAATCATTATTCGGGATATTCGAACAGAAAAATTTGGTCCCCTCACTTTCGAGAAGCCTGAAAGCTAAAAGACACGCAGCTCATGCGGGTCTTTATTTTTTGCGGAAAACTGCCGATATAAAGAAGGAGGCTGACGAAAAGCTGATGTACACAGTGAAACAAATAAAAGAACTGATAGAAAAGCATTCGCAAGACGAGTCATACATTCATGAACTTGTAAAAGATGATACGAGAAAAAGTGTCCAAAAACTGATAGAGAAGTGGCGCAAAGAGAGAGAAAAGCAGCAGCAACTTCAAGCAGCATGGAATGAGATGCTGCAATTTGAAAACAGTGCGAAGGCGCAGGGATACACATGTATTGCTGGAATAGATGAAGCAGGAAGAGGTCCACTTGCAGGCCCCGTTGTCGCAGCAGCTGTCATATTAAAGGAAGATACAGTCCTGCTCGGTTTAAACGACTCAAAGCAATTATCTGAGAAAAAAAGATTGGCATATTATGACCTAATCCAAAAAGAAGCACTTGATATCGGAATCGGCATTGTGGATGCAGCTACGATTGATGAAATCAATATTTACGAGGCATCAAGACTGGCGATGGTGAGAGCGGTGGAGAAGTTAACTCATACACCCGATTATCTACTCATAGATGCCATGACGCTCCCGCTTCCTATTCAACAGGAGAATATCATCAAAGGAGATGCAAAAAGTGCGTCTATCGCAGCAGGTGCATGTATTGCAAAGGTGACAAGAGATCAGATGATGGAAGAATACGGGCGTAAGTACCCTGAGTATCAATTTGAAAAACATAAAGGGTACGGAACAAAAGAGCATTTGGCTGCCATTCAAACACATGGAGCTACCCCAATCCATCGATTATCATTTGCACCGGTGAAATCCGTTATATCATAAATTTTTGACCTAAGGAGGCTTGCCTGTGATGACAAGAGTTGAGGACATACATACAGCACTGAATAGCCGGCTGAATACGGCAGAATCTGTGCCATTAAACACCGAAGGAAAGGAAAATGTGCATCGACTGATTCTTGGTAAAGTACTGAAAATGCTCGGAGATGATACAGCCCTTGTTCAAATAGGCTCAACAAAAATAAAAGCGCAGCTAGCGGCTCAGCTCAAAGCAGACGCATTTTATTGGTTCCAATTTGAACAAGAGGGTGGAGGCAGCCTCAATAAACTAAGGCCAGTCCAGCAATTTGATCAAGACCCTAAAACATTAAAGGATGCAGCTGCCAAACTATTAGAAGGTCTCTCTCTGAAAAACGGACTAGAAAACATCCTAACAGCTACTGCTTTTTTAAAAGAAAAATCCGTCATCAATGAAGCAGAGTTAAAAACGGCAGTGAAGTGGATCGAACAGCTTCAAGGAGCTGATGTGAAAAAAGGTCTCCAGTCACTCCTATTTGCTTTAAAGAAAGACTTGCCGATCCAAGAAGGAGTCCTTCAATCAATTTTAGCCGTGAAATCATCCTCTGCTCTTCATCAAGATATGAGAGCACTGCTAGAACGCTTAACACAGCTCCCGAAGCACTCAGACGCCACACAGGCCCTTACACAAGCCGTTCGATCAGTCATAGGTGCTGAGACGACTGTCCATGCAGAAAAGCTCTTATCGGTCCTTCTAGCAGCGAGAGAAGGGACGGCGAAACAAGGAGGAAATCTACCTGTAACGCCTCAGTCCAATCTGTCTCAACCAAAAGAAAATAGTCAGAATCCAATAGCTCAAGAGCGTCAGACGACCCAAGTTCTTCAATCTAACGTGCAGCAATCAACAAGTCCAAAAGAGCTGCAAATCCCGCCTCAGCAAATCGAGCGGATACTAACAAGTTTGATAAAACAAGGTGCAGATGGGCAGCAAGAGCCTAGCTTAAAACAGCTTACGTCATTGCTGCAAGGACTTCAGCAGGCTGGATCTCAGCCTGACGCAAAAGCATCTGTGCTTCAAAAAGAATTTCCGTTCTTGTCAAAAACAGAAGCAAAAGTATTGGCTCAGGTCGTGCAGCAGACAGAACCCGCATTAAGCAATAAAACCGACGTGCTCGATTTACTCATGACGATGAAAAAGGCAATAGGTGTACGTGACGAAATCGGTATGCTGAAACTACTCGAAAAAGGCAACCAGGATGTAAAAAGTCAGGAGCTTCACCAATTAAAGCTCGTCTTAAATGATGTGAGACAGTCTGATTTACCAGAGCCCGTAAAAAAAGAAGTCGATCAATTGTTTCATAGATTGAACGGGCAGTTATTTGTGCAGCAGGAGAACCAAACTATCAGCCAAATGATGGTCTCTTATCCGCTCTTTTCAAAACATAGTGTTCAAGATTTAACCTTTATTCTAAAAGGACATAAGAAAAAAGATGGCTCTATTGATATTTCTCAGTGTCGCCTTATGTTTTACTTAAACATGGAAAACCTCGAAGAAACATTAATCGACTGTACGATTCAGCAAAAGGTCATGTCAATTACAGTTGAAACCGGTCATGAACTTCAAGGAACCATTAATCCGATGATTCCAGCTGTTCGGGAGAATTTAAATGCATTAGGATACAGCCTCACGGGAATTACAGCAAAGAAGAGACAAGAGCCAGTAGATCCGTCTCACTTTCTAGATGAACACTTTCATAAAATCAGCGAGAAGGGGCTGGACTTACGAGTATGAAGGATTCAAAACCGCTTAGAAGAGCGGTCGCTCTACATTATGATGAAGAAAAACAAAAGGCGCCAAAAGTGGTCGCGACAGGGAGCGGCTATGTGGCAGACCATATTATTGAAGAAGCAAAAAAGTCGGGAGTTCCTATCCAAGAAGACCGTAATTTAGTCGAACTCATGCGCCATTTAACACTGGATGAGGAGATCCCTGAAGCGTTATACGATACTGTAGCAGAAATATTTTCGTTTATCTATAGGTTAGATCAAAAAATGAAAAAATAAGGTAAAATAAGTGATTTGGATGAAAAATTTATATTTTTAATAAAATAAAAGTTTGAATGTTTAGAAGGATTTTACGATTTTACATAGAACCCTAGACATTCTCTTTTTTATTCTTTAAAATGAAAGCGCAGTCTATTTTATATTTTTTGTTTCTACATATGTTGGGAGGATGGGAAATGAATATCCATGAGTACCAAGGAAAAGAAATCCTAAGAAAATATGGGGTTTCAGTTCCAAATGGTAAAGTAGCATTTACACCTGATGAAGCAGTGAAAGCATCAGAAGAGCTAGAAAGCTCTGTATATGTCGTAAAAGCACAGATTCATGCAGGCGGCCGTGGTAAAGCAGGCGGGGTAAAAATTGCAAAAACAAAAGATGAAGTGAAGGGGTTTGCAGAGGAATTGCTCGGCAAAACACTTGTCACACATCAAACTGGGCCAGAGGGGCGCGAAATAAAACGCTTACTTATTGAAGAAGGCTGCGATATTCAAAAGGAGTACTACGTTGGACTTGTTTTGGACAGAGCGACATCAAGAATTGTGTTGATGGCTTCTGAAGAAGGCGGTACTGAAATTGAAGAAGTAGCAGAAAAAACGCCAGAAAAAATCGTCAAAGTGGTCATCGACCCAGCGATTGGATTGCAAGGTTATCAGGCGAGAGAAGTAGCGTTTAAAATTAATATTCCAACAAAATTAGTTGGCCAAGCTGTTAAGTTTATGACAAGTCTTTACAATGCGTTCATTGAAAAAGATTGTTCAATTGCTGAGATTAATCCACTTGTTGTAACAGGCGATGGAAAAGTCATGGCGCTTGATGCGAAATTAAACTTTGATAGCAATGCCTTATATAGACAAAAAGATATATTAGAATACCGTGACCTTGATGAAGAGGATCCAAAAGAAATTGAAGCATCTAAATATGATCTGAGCTACATTTCTCTAGATGGAAATATTGGCTGTATGGTCAATGGTGCAGGTCTTGCGATGTCTACAATGGATATCATCAAGCATTACGGCGGGGACCCTGCAAACTTCCTGGATGTTGGCGGCGGTGCAACAGCTGAAAAAGTAACGGAAGCATTTAAAATCATCTTATCTGATCAAAATGTAAAAGGGATTTTCGTTAACATTTTTGGCGGCATCATGAAATGTGATGTCATTGCAGAAGGTGTCGTTGAAGCAACGAAACAAGTTGGCTTAACATTACCACTCGTTGTACGTCTTGAAGGAACAAACGTTGAATTAGGGAAGAAAATCCTGAGCGATTCAGGCTTAAATATCACTTCTGCTGAGTCTATGGCTGACGGGGCAGAAAAGATTGTATCTTTAGTCAAGTAGAGCAGAAAGGCAGGGAACCTAAATGAGTGTATTTATTAATAAAAATACGAGAGTAATTGTGCAGGGGATTACCGGTTCAACCGCATTGTTCCATACAAAACAAATGATTGAGTACGGAACAAATATTGTTGGCGGTGTCACACCTGGAAAAGGTGGAACTGAAGTAGAAGGAGTTCCTGTATTTAATACAGTATCTGAAGCTGTTCAAACAACTGGAGCAAATGCTTCTGTTATCTATGTACCAGCACCATTTGCAGCAGATGCCATTTTAGAGGCTGTTGATGCAGAAGTCGATCTAGTCATTTGTATTACTGAACATATTCCAGTACTTGACATGGTCAAAGTAAAACGGTATATGGAAGGGAAAAAGACAAGACTTGTTGGCCCTAACTGTCCAGGTGTCATTACACCTGAAGAATGTAAGATTGGGATCATGCCAGGCTACATTCATAAAAAAGGTCATGTGGGTGTTGTTTCTCGTTCTGGAACGCTTACATATGAAGCGGTACATCAGCTTTCAGAAGCTGGCGTTGGTCAATCGACAGCTGTAGGAATCGGCGGAGACCCTGTCAATGGGACAAACTTTATTGATGTATTAAAAGCATTCAATGAAGACCCTGATACACATGCTGTCATTATGATCGGTGAAATCGGCGGTACGGCTGAAGAAGAAGCAGCTGAATGGGTAAAAGCAAATATGACAAAGCCAGTTGTTGGCTTTATTGGCGGTAAAACGGCGCCTCCAGGAAAACGCATGGGACATGCTGGTGCCATTATTTCTGGTGGTAAAGGAACAGCTGATGAAAAAGTAAAAACAATGCGTGAATGTGGAATTGAAGTGGCAGAGACACCATCTGTCATGGGAGAAACATTGATTAAAGTACTAAAAGAGAAGAATCTTTTTGAAGCTTGTAAAACGCATTAATGACACAAGAAGACTTGTTCTTTGACAAGTCTTCTTCTTTCTATCTTAAACAGGAGGAATTGTATGTACAACGTGTCCGAAAGAATGATTTTTCACCGCTTAAAAGGCCTCATCTCACCCTCTTTGTTAACAAAATGGTGGAAAGTCGATCCTGAGCTATATATAAATGAAGAAACACATCATTTCAAACAGGATCGATCATTACAAACAATCGACTTTACCCGCTTAAAACAAGCCGAAGAAAAAGAATTCCCCATTTTTCAACACATCGTTCAAGCCTATTTAAAGCAAAACATTCACATGATTCCCATCACATCACCCTTATATCCCAGCACACTAAAACATATTTATGATCCTCCCCCTGTGTTATTCCTAAAAGGAAACATATCATATTTAAATGAAGAAAAAAGTTTAGGTGTAGTAGGCACACGAGTTCCATCGTCTTATGGAGAAGCATGTGTGAAGAAAATTGTTGGTGAGCTTGTAAAGGAAGATTGGACGATTGTCAGTGGCTTAGCAAAAGGCATTGATGGAATCGCACACAAAGAGTGCATTAGGAATAAAGGGAAAACGATTGGTATTATAGCAGGCGGATTTCAGCACTTATACCCAAAGGAACATGTGCAAATGGCTGAATACATGGGCGAGCATCATTTGCTTTTGTCTGAGCATCCGCCTTATGTCAAACCAGAAAAGTGGCATTTCCCTTTGAGGAATCGATTAATTAGTGCGCTAACAAGTGGAACCATCGTGATTCAGTGCAAAGAAAAGAGCGGTTCACTCATTACCGCGTATCAAGCACTTGAGCAAGGCAAAGAGGTATTTGCGGTTGCAGGATCAATCTTTGATCCTAATTCCACAGGTCCAGCCAAACTTATACAGCAGGGAGCAAAGCTTGTTCATTCAACGAAGGATATTTTAGAGGAATTCTCCTTCCGCGGTGTTCAATATACTGAACTCTCATAAAAATATCGTTTGACAAAAGACATAGGAATATTTAATAATAGTGAGGATTTAAGTTTACACTTTGTTTTTCGTGTTTATAATGATGTTCATCATAAAGAATTTTTCATGATTGCCTGTTAGATAGGTGCAATTAACATAAATATGAATTGTGAAATGTATAAAGAGAGAACACCTCTTAAGGGGGATTTTGAGTATGGCTGATTATTTAGTCATCGTTGAGTCGCCAGCCAAGGCGAAAACGATTGAGCGTTATTTAGGTAAAAAGTATAAAGTAAAGGCTTCAATGGGACACATAAGAGATTTACCGAAAAGTCAGCTTGGTGTTGACACTGAGCATGACTTCGAACCGAGGTATATTACGATTCGCGGGAAAGGCCCCGTATTAAAAGAATTAAAAACCGCTGCGAAAAAAGCAAAGAAAGTCTATCTCGCAGCTGACCCCGATAGAGAGGGAGAAGCGATTGCTTGGCATTTAGCGCATAGCCTTGACCTTGACCTCTCGTCTGACTGCCGAGTTGTCTTTAACGAGATTACAAAAGATGCTATTAAAGATTCCTTTAAGCATCCACGTATGATCAATATGGATTTAGTTGATGCACAGCAGGCAAGACGGATCTTAGATCGTCTCGTTGGGTATAAAATTAGTCCGATTTTATGGAAGAAAGTGAAAAAGGGCTTAAGTGCCGGTCGTGTTCAATCAGTTGCACTCCGCCTGATCATTGATCGCGAGAATGAAATCAATGAATTTAAACCAGAAGAATACTGGACAATTGACGGTACATTCCTAAAAGGAAAAGAAAGCTTCGAAGCGAGCTTCTTTGGCGTCAATGGCAAAAAGCATCCACTGAAAACAAAAGAAGATGTAAAAGAAATCCTTTCGAAACTAAAAGGGAGCAAATTCTCTGTAGAGAAAGTGACGAAAAAAGAGCGTAAACGAAACCCAGCTGTTCCGTTTACAACATCTACTTTACAGCAGGAGGCTGCAAGAAAATTAAACTTCCGTGCGAAAAAGACGATGATGATTGCACAGCAATTATATGAAGGAATCGATCTTGGTAAAGAAGGTACAGTCGGACTCATTACATACATGAGAACAGACTCAACTCGTATTTCCAATACGGCAATTGAAGAAGTATCTGCTTTCATTGATCAGACGTACGGTAAGAATTTCTTAAATACAACAAAACGAACCGCTAAAAAGAATGAAAATGCACAAGATGCTCACGAAGCCATTAGGCCGACTTCTACGCTGAGAAAACCAGCAGATGTCAAACATGTCTTAAGCCGAGATCAGCTTCGTCTGTATAAATTGATTTGGGAACGATTCGTCGCAAGCCAAATGGCGCCGGCTGTTCTTGATACAATGAGTGTGGACCTTGATAATAACGGGCTTACATTCCGTGCTAACGGAAGCAAAGTGAAATTCCCTGGATTCATGAAGGTATATGTAGAAGGGAAAGACGACCAGCTAGAAGAAAAGGACAAAATGCTGCCTGATCTTAAAGAAGGTGATACGGTTCTTTCAAAAGATATCGAACCTGAACAGCATTTCACGCAGCCGCCTCCACGCTATACTGAGGCAAGACTTGTCAAAACGCTTGAAGAGCTGGGAATAGGCCGTCCGTCTACGTATGCACCAACATTAGACACGATTCAAAAGCGCGGCTATGTCGCACTTGATAATAAACGGTTTATCCCAACAGAGCTTGGGGAAATTGTTCTCAACTTAATCATTGAATTCTTCCCTGAGATCATTAACGTGGAATTCACAGCGAAAATGGAAAAAGAACTTGATAGCGTTGAAGAAGGTACGATCGAATGGGTTCGCATTATCGACAGCTTCTATCAAGACTTTGCAAAACGGGTAGAAAAAGCGGAAGCAGAAATGCAAGAAGTTGAGATTGAGCCTGAATACGCCGGGGTTGACTGTGAAGAGTGTGGACATCCAATGGTGTACAAAATGGGTCGATACGGTAAGTTCATGGCTTGCTCTAACTTTCCTGACTGTCGTAACACAAAACCAATTGTGAAAGACATCGGTGTGAAATGCCCAACATGTCATGAAGGAAACATTGTTGAACGAAAATCTAAGAAGCGCCGCATTTTTTATGGCTGTGATCGTTTTCCAGAGTGCGAATTCGTCTCTTGGGACAAACCGATTGAAAGAAAGTGTCCAAAATGCGAAAATATGCTTGTAGAGAAAAAGCTGAAAAAAGGCATGCAAGTTCAATGTGTGAACTGTGATTATAAAGAGGAACAACAAAAATAGCGGTGAGCAACCTTGTTCACCTGCTTTTTTATGTCATCAAACAGAACTTACGAAATAGGAGAGTTGTACAATGAGTCAATTTGTAAATGTGATCGGAGCAGGTTTAGCTGGAAGTGAAGCAGCATGGCAAATTGCTAAACGCGGAATTAAAGTCAACTTATATGAAATGAGACCTGTCAAACAAACGCCAGCTCACCACACAGATAAATTTGCAGAGCTTGTATGCAGCAATTCACTGCGTGCCAACGCTTTGACAAATGCGGTCGGTGTATTAAAGGAAGAAATGCGTCATTTAGATTCAGCGATTATCGCAGCCGCAGATGAAAGCTCAGTTCCTGCTGGCGGAGCGCTTGCAGTAGATCGTCATGAATTTGCAGCAAACGTTACTGATCGAGTAAAAAATCACCCGAATGTGACAGTCTTTCAAGAAGAAGTACAAAGCATTCCAGAAGGCCCAACAATTATTGCGACAGGTCCACTTACTTCTGAAGCACTTTCAAAAGAATTAAAATCGTTAACTGGAGAAGAGTATCTATACTTCTACGATGCAGCGGCACCTATCCTAGAGAAAGATAGCATTGATATGGATAAGGTGTACTTGAAATCACGTTATGACAAAGGAGAAGCCGCTTATTTAAACTGTCCAATGACAGAAGAAGAATTCGATCGTTTTTATGAGGCGCTTATTTCTGCTGAAACAGTTCCATTAAAAGAGTTCGAAAAAGAAATCTTCTTTGAAGGCTGTATGCCAATTGAAGTCATGGCGAAAAGAGGAAAGAAAACGATGTTGTTTGGTCCGATGAAGCCAGTAGGACTTGAAGATCCGAAAACAGGAAAAAGACCTTACGCTGTTGTTCAATTAAGACAGGATGATGCAGCAGGTACTTTATATAACATCGTCGGCTTCCAGACACATCTGAAGTGGGGCGACCAAAAAGAAGTATTCCGCTTGATTCCAGGTCTTGAAGAAGCAGAGATTGTTCGTTATGGCGTGATGCACCGCAATACATTCATTAACTCACCGAGTCTTTTAAAACCAACGTATCAGTTTAAAAATAGAGAAGATCTATTCTTTGCCGGACAAATGACAGGCGTTGAAGGCTATGTCGAGTCCGCAGCTTCCGGACTAGTCGCTGGTATAAACGCCGCTCGTTTTGTCAAAGGAGAAGAGCTTGTGACTCTTCCGGAGGAAACAGCGATTGGCAGCATGGCTTATTACATCACATCGACAAACAAGAAAAGCTTCCAGCCAATGAATGCGAATTTTGGCTTGTTGAAAGATCTTGGTGTTCGCATTAAAAACAAACAAGAGCGTTATGCAGAGTACGCTAAGCGCGCAATCGAAACTATTCAAACTATTTCGAAATCTCTGTAGTAAAACATTGCAAGGAAAGCAAGATATGTGATACCATTTAAAAGCCTTAAAGAGGTGTAAAAATGACGAATAAACAGCGTCTTGTCCACTTATTCATTGAATATCTGCAAATTGAAAAAAACTATTCTGTTTTAACCATCTCAGGATATACAGAAGCGATTGAAGAGTTTGTCAGATTTATGAACGTTCAAGGAATAGACGGTTTTGAAGAGGTATCCTATCAAGATACGAGAATTTATTTAACAGAAGCTTATGAAAAAGGCCTGACAAGAAGAACGATTAGTAAGAAAGTCTCTGCGCTTCGCAGCTTTTATAAATTTCTATTAAGAGAACAGCTTGTGAAAGAAAATCCTTTTTTACTCGTTAGCTTACCAAAGCAGGATAAGCGAATTCCTTCATTTTTGTATGAAGAGGAACTGAAAGAGCTTTTTACTGTTTCTGATGTCAGTACACCGCTTGGGCAAAGAAACCAAGCGATTTTAGAACTTCTTTATGCAACAGGTATGAGGGTCAGTGAGTTATGTTCATTAAAAGAATCTGATCTTGATTTATCGATGGATACAGTGCTTGTTCATGGGAAAGGCAGCAAGCAGCGGTATGTTCCTTTTGGTTCATATGCTCATGAAGCACTCATCACTTATTTAGAGGATGGAAGGCTGAAGCTGAAAGCGAAGGGGAATGATCGTGCTGATGCATATGTATTTTTGAATCAGCGCGGGGCGCCTCTTACAGACAGAGGTGTTCGATTCATTCTCACTGAACTAATGAAAAAGGCGTCAGGCACATTACATATCCATCCTCACATGTTAAGGCACACCTTTGCCACACATCTCTTAAATGAGGGAGCAGATTTGAGAAGTGTTCAAGAACTTCTTGGTCATTCGAATTTATCATCAACTCAGGTGTACACGCATGTATCAAAAGATTCTTTAAGGAAAACGTACATGTCTCATCACCCAAGGGCTTTTAAACGATCCTAAAAGGAGGTTTTTTCATGTCATCATTTCATGCAACAACCATCTTTGCCGTTCAACATAAAGGAAAAAGTGCGATGGCTGGCGACGGTCAAGTCACTTTCGGGCAGGCTGTCGTGATGAAACACACGGCAAAAAAAGTGCGCCGTCTTTTCGGAGGTAAGGTGCTTGCAGGTTTTGCAGGTTCAGTAGCAGATGCATTTACACTCTTTGAAAAGTTTGAAACGAAGCTTGAAGAATATGGTGGTAACTTAAAGAGGGCAGCCGTAGAACTAGCAAAAGAGTGGCGTAGTGACAAGATGCTTAGGCAGCTTGAGGCCATGCTGATCGTTATGAACAAAGACAGCATCCTGCTTGTCTCTGGTACAGGAGAGGTCATCGAACCAGATGACGGTATTTTGGCCATCGGCTCAGGCGGCAATTATGCGCTTAGCGCCGGGAGAGCACTCAAAACACATGCAGGTGATCACCTCACAGCAAGAGATATTGCAAAGGCTGCTCTTGAAACCGCCGGAGAAATCTGTGTCTACACGAACGATCAAATCACTTTAGAAGAGCTTGAATAGAAAGGACATGAGACGTATGGAGAAAAAGCCGTTCACCCCAAGAGAGATAGTTGAAAAGCTTGATCAATACATTATTGGTCAGCTTGATGCGAAAAAAGCAGTGGCGGTGGCTTTAAGAAACCGTTACAGAAGAAGCCTTTTACATGATAAGCTAAAGGATGAAGTCGTTCCGAAAAACATCTTAATGATCGGCCCAACAGGAGTGGGGAAAACAGAGATTGCCCGCAGAATTGCAAAAATTTCTGGTGCGCCTTTTATTAAAGTGGAAGCGACGAAGTTTACTGAAGTTGGTTACGTCGGCCGTGATGTAGAATCGATGGTCAGAGATCTAGTTGAGACAGCGATCAGAATTGTCAAAGAAGAAAAGATGAAAGACGTTCAAGAAGAGGCAGAAAAACAAGCAAATAAACGTCTTGTTCATTTACTTGTTCCTGGCAAGAAAAAAAGCCAGTCTGTGAAAAATCCTTTTGAGATGCTGTTTGGTGGGTCTGATGAAGATGACCGTGATCGAGATCAATCAAGTGAAGAAGTAGAACTTGAATCGACAAGAAAGCGAATCGCTCATCAGCTGGCGATGGGCGAACTTGAAGATCATTACGTCACGATCGAAGTCGAAGAGCAGCAGCCATCCATGTTTGATATGCTTCAAGGCTCGGGTATGGAGCAAATGGGCATGAACATGCAGGATGCGCTTGGCAATCTGATGCCTAAAAAGAAAAAACGCAGAAAGCTGACCGTCAGAGAAGCAAGAAAGGCGTTAACAGCTGAGGAAGCTTCAAAACTGATTGACATGGATGAAGTCAGTCAAGAAGCTGTCTATAAAGCAGAGCAGCAAGGGATTATTTTTATCGACGAAATCGACAAAATCGCCAAAAGCGGTGGTGCATCATCTGCAGATGTTTCTCGTGAAGGGGTTCAACGTGATATTTTACCGATTGTAGAAGGTTCAACTGTGATGACGAAATATGGGGCAGTGAAAACAGACCATGTGCTTTTTGTAGCAGCAGGTGCATTTCATATGGCGAAACCATCAGATTTGATTCCAGAGCTTCAAGGACGCTTCCCAATTCGTGTAGAATTAGATAAATTAAGTATCGAAGACTTTGTGAAAATCTTAACGGAACCAGATAATGCATTATTAAAGCAATATAAAGCTTTACTTGAAACAGAAGGTATATCTCTTGAATTTTCTGACGATGCTATTCATAAGATTGCAGAAGTGGCTTATCATGTCAATCAGGAGACAGATAACATCGGTGCAAGAAGGCTTCATACCATACTTGAGAAGCTCCTTGAAGAGCTTTCATTTGAGGCGCCTGATATTACACTAGGGACAGTGACCATTACCCCTCAGTATGTAGAAGAGAAGCTAGGAAAGATTGCAAATAACAAAGACTTAAGTCAATTTATACTTTAACAAATGAATAAAGTAATCTAGGAGGATCATTAACATGGCGTTACTACAAAAAACAAGGATTATTAACTCAATGCTGCAAGATGCAGCGGGGAAACCAGTTAATTTTAAGGAAATGGCAGAAACATTGAGAGATGTCATTGATTCAAACATTTTCGTATTAAGCAGAAGAGGGAAGCTTCTAGGCTACTCGATCAACCAGCAGATTGAAAATCCGCGTATGAAGAAAATGCTTGAAGACCGTCAATTCCCTGAAGAATATACAAAGAGTCTATTCAACATCCCTGAAACATCTTCAAATCTTGACATTAACAGTGAGTATACAGCTTTCCCGATTGAGAACCGTGATTTATTTGAATCAGGTTTGACAACCATTGTGCCAATTATCGGAGGAGGAGATCGTTTAGGAACGTTAATCCTGTCTCGTTTGCAAGATACATTTAAAGATGATGATTTAATTCTTGCTGAATACGGTGCAACAGTTGTTGGAATGGAGATCCTTCGTGAGAAGTCAGAGGAAATCGAAGAAGAAGCAAGAAGTAAAGCAGTTGTCCAAATGGCGATTAGTTCTCTTTCATATAGTGAGCTTGAAGCCATTGAACACATCTTTGAAGAACTTGATGGCAACGAAGGGCTTCTAGTGGCAAGTAAAATTGCTGACCGTGTAGGAATCACTCGTTCAGTGATCGTGAACGCCTTACGTAAGTTAGAAAGTGCTGGCGTCATCGAATCTCGCTCTCTTGGAATGAAGGGAACGTATATCAAAGTGTTAAACAACAAATTTTTAATTGAACTTGAAAATTTAAAATCTCATTAATCAAAACCCCTTTTTAGCAGAAATACAAGCTAAAAAGGGGTTTTTTTTATAAAAAAAGAGGATTTGTCCGAAAAATGACACTCTTTTTTCCAAGAAAACCCTTACAATTCTTAGTTCTTTGAATCTAGGTCTTTGTACCTACTCGTAAAATAGATATATATTACGAGTTTTTTTTACATATACATCATAGACTTTAATCCTATTATTTCTTACAATGAACATATGGTTTTACAAATCTCGACATGATTAAATGGAATGAAATACATATGATTGGAGGTATATGGTTTTGGATATATTTTCTGGAACGATAAGCAACCTTGAGAATGCCTTGGGCAGAGCGAATGTTAAGCAAAAAGTCATAAGCAATAATATCGCGAATATAGACACACCGAACTACAAGTCGAAAAACGTCGCATTTCATGATATGCTAAACGATGCGTCGATCAAGCTAGATGCTAAAAAAACATACCAAGGTCACATTGATTTTTCTAAAACAGGGTCTAATTATTCAGTTGTTTCGAGCAACCGTACTTCATATCAAGAAAACGGAAATAATGTCGATATTGATCAAGAGATGAGTGAACTCGCTAAAAACCAAATTCAGTATAATGCGTTGGTTGAAAGAATGAGTGGAAAATTCAATTCTCTTAAAACAGTTTTGACAGGAGGTAAGTGATGTCAATTTTTTCAGGCGTTAACGCTTCGGCCTCTGCACTAACAGCACAGAGGCTCAGAATGGACGTTGTATCCTCTAACCTTGCAAATATGGATACAACAAGAGCGAAACAGGTTGATGGCAACTGGGAGCCTTATAGACGTAAGCTCGTCACCTTACAGCCGTCAGGTGAATCGTTTTCATCTATATTAAACTCAAGTATGAATTCGAGCAGTAAATTAGGAAACGGCGTGAAAGCAACGAAGATTACAGAAGACGAAACTCCATTCAACCTTCAATATGATCCTACAAATCCCGATGCCAATGAAAATGGATATGTTCAAACACCTAATGTTGATCCATTAAAGGAAATGGTTGACCTCATCAGCAGCTCAAGGTCATATGAAGCAAACGTGACCGCACTAAATGCGAATAAAAGCATGTTGATGAAAGCTTTAGAAATAGGAAAGTAAGGTGAAAAGAATTGGTTAACGCAATATCTCCTTTCCAGCTTCAAACTGCTCAGCAAGCAAGTGAATTGACAAATGCATCGTCCGTTCATGCGGCTGCACCTAAAAGTCAAACGAATTTCTCTGATGTGCTGAAGAATTCCATTGAGGCATTAAATCAATCGCAGCTGAAATCAGACCAGTATACAAATGCACTTGCACAAGGAAAAGATGTCAATCTCGATGAAGTCATGATTGCCTCGCAAAAAGCGAGTGTGACACTCACAGCTGCAACGGAGTTTCGAAATAAAGCAGTCGAAGCGTACCAAGAGATTATGAGAATGCAGATGTAGGAGGTGCTGACGGACAAAAAAAGACTGAATGGAATGACCGGGGGTTAAGATGAATCGTACTTTAATGCAATTAAGAACAAAAACAGTTGAGTTTTGGCGAAATCGATCAAAATTACAAAAAATACTTATGATTGGCGGCGTTGCTGCCCTAGCAATCATTATTACGGTTGTTAGCATCTTTGCTTCTTCTGAAAAAATGGTTCCATTGTTTAGAGACTTGTCTGAGGCAGAAGCTGGACAAATCAAACAGGAACTAGATGGCAAAAACGTTAAATCGGAACTTGCGAATAATGGAACAACGATTCTCGTTCCAGAAAAGCAGGCCGACTCTTTAAAAGTAACACTCGCATCTGAGGGTCTCCCTAAGACAGGGAATATTGACTACTCATTTTTTGCGAATAATTCCGGCTTCGGTTTAACAGATAATGAATTTGATGTTCTGAAAGTAGACGCAACCCAGACAGAACTATCCAATCTAATCAACACGATTGATGGGATTAAAGATTCAAAAGTTATGATTAACCTGCCAAAAGATTCCGTTTTTGTTGGAGAAGAGCAAAGTAATGCATCAGCATCCATTGTGCTGCAAGTTGAACGTGGCTACACGCTCTCGCCGCAGCAAGTAAAAGGCCTTTATCATCTTATTTCAAAAAGTGTGCCGAATTTAAAGACAGAAAACATTGTCATTATGGACCAAGATTCCAACTACTACGACTTAAACAGCAGTTCTGATTCCTATGCAAGTGGAATGGATGCACAGCAGCAGAAGAAAGAAGAAATTGAAAAGAACCTTCAAAGAAAAATTCAACAGCTGCTCGGAACAATGATGGGTCAAGAAAAAGTCGCTGTATCGGTCACAACAGACATTGATTTTACTGAAGAGAAAAGAAAAGAAGATCTTGTAGAACCAGTTGATAAAGAAAACATGCAAGGCATCGCTGTCAGTGCTGAAAAGATTGCTGAAACTTATTCAGGAAATGGTGCAGCAGCTGGTGGAACCGCTGGAACAGGCGACGATGATGTCACAAACTATCAAGGCGCCGATGGAGCGAATGGTAGCGGAGATTACGAAAAGAGCGAAGATCGTATCAACTATGAAGTCAACCGCATTCATAAAGATATCAAAGAGAGCCCTTATAAAATTAGAGATGTTGGCATTCAAGCATTGGTCGAACCACCAACTGCAAACGATGTGAACTCTTTAACAGCTGAAAGGCAAGATGATATTAAAAAGATTCTTTCAACGATCATTAGCACGTCAATTGATAAAGAATACACAAATGGTCAAGCGCTCACTCAAGCAGACTTAGATAACAAAATTGTTTTATCTGTATCAAAATTAGACGGTAAACAGCAAACTGCAGCAGAAAACCCATCAAACAATATTCCAATCTGGGTTTATATTGTAGGCGGTGTGCTACTACTTGCAATTATCGCTCTCATTGTTCTTCTTGTGCGTAAACGCAGAAAAGAAGAGGAAGAAGAGTTTGAGTTTGATGAACGTACACCAATCCATGTTCCTGATATTGACACTGAACCAGAAACAGAGGAAATGGTGAGGAAAAATCAGCTTGAGAAAATGGCAAAAGATAAACCAGAAGACTTTGCTAAATTGCTACGCAGCTGGCTGTCCGAGGATTAGGAGGAATACACATGTCGAGAAAAGATCCAAATCGACTAACAGGCAGACAAAAAGCAGCAATCCTAATGATTTCCTTAGGGCTAGACGTGTCAGCATCTGTATACAAACATCTGTCTGAAGACGAAATAGAAAAATTAACACTTGAAATTTCCAATGTACGAAGTGTAGATACTGCTAAAAAAGATGAAATCATCGAAGAGTTTCACAGCATCGCCATCGCGCAGGACTACATATCACAAGGCGGTCTTATGTACGCAAGACAAGTACTTGAAAAAGCACTTGGTGAGGACAAAGCGGACAGCATCTTAAACCGGTTAACATCCTCGCTTCAAGTGAAACCGTTTGATTTTGCCCGGAAGGCTGACCCAGAACAAATCTTAAACTTTATCCAGCATGAGCATCCGCAAACCATTGCGCTCATTCTTTCCTACTTAGATCCAGTCCAAGCAGGGCAGATATTATCTGAATTAGGTGAGGATGTACAAACAGAGGTTGCGAGACGTATTGCTTTAATGGACCGCACATCTCCAGAGATCATCAATGAAGTGGAACGCATTCTTGAGCAAAAGCTTTCTTCAACCTTTACGCAAGACTATACGCAAACGGGCGGAGTCGAAGCGGTTGTAGAAGTACTAAATGGTGTAGACCGTGCGACCGAGAAGACCATTTTAGACACTCTTGAAATTCAAGATCCTGAGCTTGCTGATGAAATTAAGAAACGTATGTTTGTCTTTGAAGATATTGTCACTCTTGACAGCAGAGCAATTCAGCGCGTGATCAGAGATGTTGAAAATGATGACTTATTGCTCGCACTCAAAGTGGCAAGCGAAGAGGTCAAAGAAATTGTCTTCCGCAACATGTCACAGAGAATGGTCGAAACGTTCAAAGAAGAAATGGAGTTTATGGGACCTGTCCGGCTTAGAGATGTCGAGGAAGCACAAACCCGTATTGTCAGCATCGTAAGACGACTCGAGGAAGCTGGAGAAATCGTCATAGCTAGGGGCGGAGGAGACGATATCATTGTCTAGGATTATCAAACATGAAACATCTGTTATTCCTGAGCAAGGCCGGCAAACGATTCCTTTGCAGCAAGTGGAGTTCAAAAAAGAACATCATGAAGAAGAGCTTGTCAATGAAACAGAAGCATCGCAGCTTGTACTAAGTGATGCTGAAGATCAAGCAAGCCGTATAGTAGAACAAGCAAATAATGAGCTTGAAAAAACAATGGCTGAAATCAATCAGCGCCGTGCTGATTTTGAAGAAGAAAGAATGCAGCTGATTGAAGAAGCGAAACAAGCTGGTTACCAAGATGGCTTCCAAAAGGGTGAAGCAGATGCGATGAGTCAGTATCGATCAATTCTTGATCAAGCAAATGACATTGTCAGTCTTGCCAAGCAGGATTACGAAGAAAAAATTGAAAGCTCCGCAGAAAAAATTGTGGAACTGGCTTTTGAACTCGCTAAACGCGTTTGGTACTCGGCTGAGGACACGAAAGATCAATTTTTGGCTCTCGTGAAGCAGGTCATTTCTGAAGTGAAAGAATATGACGATATTTCCATCTATGTGGACCCTAAACATTACGATCACGTGATGGAGTATAAAGACGAATTAATCAGAATCCTTCAAAAGGATACACACCTTGCGATTTACTCGGATGAAAAAGCGCCAAAAGGGACTTGTTACGTAGAAACAAGCTTTGGAAAAGTGGAAGCGAGTGTTGATACCCAAATGAATCAGTTGAAAGGAAAGCTGCTAGAAGTCATTGATTCAGGTGAGCACAAATGAACATCGATGTGTTAAGAGAAACGATCGAAACTGCCGATCCTTATAAACGATTTGGTAAAGTCAATCGAGTTGTTGGACTGATGATTGAATCTAAGGGGCCGGAAAGTTCTATCGGAGACGTGTGTCTCATTCATAAAAAGGGGCGTAAGCACGATCCGATAAAAGCAGAGGTTGTAGGGTTTAGAGATGAACATATTCTGCTCATGCCTTATGTAGAAGCATCCAATATTTCACCAGGGAGTCTAGTTGAAGCGACAGGTGAGTCGCTGAAGGTCAAAGTTGGAACTGGCTTAATTGGCGAAGTTGTTGATGCCTTCGGTGAACCGCTGGACGGCAGTATGCTTCCAAAGGGACTTGCACCTGTTTCGACAGATCAGTCACCTCCAAACCCGATGGACAGGCCGCCTATTCGTGAAAAAATGGGCGTTGGCGTCAGAGTAATCGACAGTCTGCTTACAGTCGGCACTGGTCAGAGGATCGGAATTTTTGCCGGAAGTGGTGTTGGGAAAAGTACCTTAATGGGGATGATTGCTAAGCAGACAGAAGCAGACCTGAATGTCATTGCTCTTGTTGGAGAGCGTGGCCGTGAAGTTCGTGAGTTTATTGAAAAGGATTTAGGTACCGAGGGACTAAAGCGATCGATTGTTGTCGTCGCAACTTCTGACCAGCCAGCGCTGACAAGAATGAAGGCTGCTTATACAGCAACAGCAATTGCAGAATATTTTAGAGACAGAGGAAAAAATGTCATGTTCATGATGGACTCTGTTACACGGGTCGCTATGGCACAAAGGGAAATCGGTCTTGCAACTGGTGAACCGCCAACGACAAAAGGATATACGCCTTCGGTGTTCGCTATACTGCCAAAATTACTTGAACGAACTGGAACGAATCAGCTTGGTTCCATCACAGCGTTTTATACAGTGCTTGTTGATGGGGACGATATGAATGAGCCAATCGCTGATACAGTTAGGGGAATCTTAGATGGTCACATTGTACTTGATCGTGCTTTAGCCAACAAAGGACAATTTCCCGCTGTCAATATTCTGAAAAGTATCAGCCGCGTGATGAGCAATATCGCAAGTCATGATCACAAGGAGGCGGCCAACCGGTTCCGCCAGCTTTTATCCACTTATCAAAACGCTGAAGACCTCATTAACATTGGAGCATATAAAAAAGGCTCCTCGAAAGACATTGATGATGCTATGCAGGCTTATCCTCATCTGATTTCATTTTTGAAGCAGGATGTAGAAGAGGCTGTATCTATTGAAGACAGTGTGAATGTATTGCTCGGTTTGATGAATAGAGAGGATTGACGAAAACAGTGAGATATCAATACAAATTTCAAAAGCTCTTAGAACTGAAAGAAAGTGAAAAAGACAAGTCACTCGCAGCGTACCAACAATCCGTTTCGGCATTTGAGCAAGTCGCTGAAAAGCTCTATGAAAATATGAGTAAAAAAGAATTAATGGAAAAAAGCAAAGAAGAAAAGCTGAGAAGTGGTATGAGTGTCCAAGAAATGCGTCATTATCAGCAATTTGTGACCAATTTAGATAACACGATTCAGCATTATCAGCAGCTTGTGATCATGAAACGCCATCAAATGAATGAAAAACAATCTGATTTAACTGAAAAAAACATTGAGTTTAAAAAGTTTGAAAAAATGAAAGAAAAGCAGTATGAAAAGTTTTCCCTTGAACATAAGGCCATTGAAATGAAAGAAATGGATGATATCTCTATCAGCCAATTCATGTTTCAAGGACATTAGGAGTCGAGATGAATGCCTAAGAAGGAAAAAACGAAGGAATCAAGTGGCGGTAAATTTCAATGGATCTTGTTTATTGTCATCATCCCATTGATTGTGCTTGTGTTAGTGACTGGCACAATCCTTTATATGGCAGGTTTTGATCTAAAGAAACCGCTCCAACACATTCCGGGCGTCAGCAGTTTGGTTGGTTCAGATGACACGTCAAAAACGTCATCTTCACATAATAATCAAAGCGATGCAGAATTGAAGGAACTGAAAAAGACCATTAAAGAGCAAAAAAATGAACTTGAAATTGCGCAAAAAGACTTAAAAACAAGTGATGAAGAGATTAAAAGACTGAATCAAAAAATCAGTTCACTTGAAAAAACAACTGAAAATGATGCGAATAATACGTCAGCGAGTGACAGTTCATCAAACAACAGCTCATCGAGCGATACATCAGGTAATAATGCGTCAGGGACAACTTCTGATGAGGCAGCAGCCTCTAACCAGAAACCTAAAGGGAAGATTGCCAGTATCTATGAAAGCATGGACGCAGGGAAATCCGCCAAAATTTTATCAGAATTAAGTGATAAAGAGGCCTTGAAGATCCTCGAAGAGCTGAGCAAAAATAAACTAACAGACATATTAGCAAAACTAACACCTCAGAAGGCAGCTACGTTTACGAAAGAGCTTTCTAAAAAAGAAAGTGAAAATGGGGGTGGACAATAAGTGAAGCTATTAGATATTGGAGCCTTACAGCAATCATCTCAAGGTCTCGCGGGACCAAAGGGGAGCGGAGTGGCCTCTGCAAGCGGGTTGTTTAAACAATTACTTAGCGGGGCAGGTGCACAAAGCGGTCTTGTGAATGCTGAGACAACGGGTGCCACTCTTTCCATCAATGATGCGATGCAAATCATTGAAAAATGGATGCAATCACCTGAAGAAGGTATCAACGGAGACCTTCTTAGCGCACTTCAAACACTTCAAGGTCAAACGCTTGATTCGTCTGATCTCAAGTCACTAGAAGAGCTATTTCAAAAAATGGAATCATCCATTTACGGTGATCAAGCTGATAAGCCAGCTTCTGAACATAGTGAGCAGCTCATACAAGTCCACTTTTTCATATATCAACTGCTCAATCAACAGCCGCTCAGCTTTGATGCAAAGTTAGTGCAAGATATTGAAGCAAAGGGTCAAGACTTCATTCACTTTCTTTCAAAAAATGGGGTAGATGAGAAACTGATTCAGCAAGTAAAAGAGCAGTTTTTCTCGCAGGGTTCAGCTCCAAAGCTGAATTCGATGTCTCAAAGTGAGCTGAAACACTTTAATCAGTTAATCGACCATATGATGGCGAATGCAAAAGGGTCAGACAAAGAGTTGAAGATTGCTTTAGGAGAGTTAAAAGAATTGGTCTCTCCAAGACAAGAATCTACTCTTGCTACTCCTGCTAAAGGGGCTGCCTCTCTTGAATGGCTCATCAAAAAGGAAGTGGTCAAAGGGCAAAGCACTGCTGCACCTGCTTCTGAAAAAACGATCACTCATACGCTTTTGCCAGGTCATAAGCAGTTTTTTCAACTGCAATCAGCAGCCCCTGTTCAGCAGACACAAACAACTGATGAAAAGCCGGGAACGGTTGATCAGCAAATTCTAAATACGTGGAAGCAAATGAAATTCACACCATTTGGCAACTCAAGCGGACGCTTTACAGTTCGATTAAATCCAGAAAATCTCGGATTTATCACGATTCAGCTGACGAAGCAAAATGGTATGTATGCGAGTAAGATTACTGCTTCGACACAAGCAGCAAAAGAGCTGCTAGAGCATCATCTGCCGCAGCTCAAGCAGGCGCTTCCGAATATGTCGGTTCAAGTGGATCGTTTCCATATACCGCTTCAATCAAATGAACAGCCGTTATTTGGACAATTTAACGAAGAAAACAAGCAGCAACAGTCAAAAGGGCAGAATTTCCAGAAGCCTGATGAACAGGAAGCAGAATTCCAAGATGTACTGGATGCTCTTGTTGGGTCAGATGAAGAAGAGGAGGAAATCTAATGGCAACGGTTGATGCTACGAATAGAACAGTCGCACAAACACAAACAGACACTTCTTCAAAAGCAGAAAAGAAAACAGATACGCTCGGCAAAGATCAATTCTTGAAAATTTTGCTCACGCAGCTTCAAAACCAAGATCCGACAAACCCACTAGATGACCGTGAGTTTGTCACACAGCTTGCAACATTTTCATCTTTAGAACAGCAAACCAATATGAACGATTCTATCACCAAGCTGAATCAGCTCATGTCTACATTTGTTGCACACCAAGATCCGTTTACGACGTATGTAGGCTGGATTGGTAAAGAAGTAGCGGGCAAACAAGATGATAAAGACATATCTGGCACTGTCAAGTCTGTTAAAAACATAAACAATGAATACTTCCTATATTTAGAAGATGGAACGAAAATCAGCCCTTGGGACGTTACAACTGTTGGAGAAAAATCGTAAGCAAATCGAGGAGGAAAATAAATGTTACGCTCACTTTACTCAGGAATTAGCGGAATGAAAAACTTCCAAACAAAATTAGATGTTGTAGCCAATAACGTGGCCAACGTCAATACACACGGTTACAAAAAAAGCCGTATCACTTTTAAAGATATGGTCAGTCAAACAATTTCAAGCTCAGGTGGACCGACGAACAACTCGGGTTCGATCAACTCAAAGCAAGTTGGTTTAGGATCTTCTTTATCATCTATTGATAAAATCATGTCAGCAGGAGCTTCTCAAAATACAGATGAACCTTACGACTTTTATATCAATGGAGACGGATTTTTCCGTATTCAAAGTCAAGGAGAAATTCTTTATACAAGAACTGGGAATTTCAAACCTGATTCAGAGGGAAGTTTAGTCACTTCTGATGGAAATTACCTGCTTGGAATGGATGGACAAAAGATAACGATTCCAGAAGGCATTTCAAGTGTAAGTGTAGGTCCAGATGGGACGATTTCGGTTGTTGAAAACAATGTATCAAGAACCGTTGGTCAAGTATCACTGGTATCTTTCCGTAACGCAGGTGGGTTAGACAAAGTTGGTGACAACCTTTACCGCCAAACGTTAAGTTCAGGTGCACCAAGTAACCCTATCGTACCTGGTCAAGAAGGAACGGGCGTCATCCAAACAGGCCGACTTGAAATGTCAAATGTTGATTTAACAGACGAGTTTACTGAAATGATTATCGCGCAGCGTGGATTCCAATCGAATGCAAAGACGATCACAACATCTGATGAAATTCTGCAAGAGCTTGTGAATCTGAAACGATAGGAGGTAGGGGGAGCGGATGAACGCTTCTCTGCTTAATATGATTGAAGTGACAAGATTGAATGGCAAAGGATTTATGCTGAACGCTCTCCATATCGAGCAAATCGAAAGCTTTCCAGACACAACCATTACATTAGCCAATGGAAAGAAATTCGTTGTGAAAGAAAATGAAGAGCAACTTCAAGAGAAAATCATTTCTTTCTACAGAAAAATCCAAGTCATTTCATTGAATCAAGGAATAGAGGAATTTGAATGAAGAAGAAATTAGTCGTAGTAATGCTAATCATGATTATTGCCATCGGCGGAATAGGAGCAGGCATCATTTTTCTGCTGAATGGTTCAGAAGAAGCAAAAGCTGAAAAAGAGCCAACAGCAGATGAAGTCGCAAAAGCTTCTGTTGAAATTCCTGAGATTATCACCAATTTAAAGTCTGAAGGAAATGCGGTCAAACTTGTATTGAATATTGAAACAGACTCTGAAAAAGCAAAAGAAGAGCTTGAGAAAAGAAGTTTTCAAGTGAAAGACGCCGTAATTGACATTTTATCAGACACAAATGCAGATGAACTTGATGGCAAAAAAGGCAGAGAACATTTTAAAACACTAGTCAAAAACAAAGTGAATAACTATTTGCAAGATGGCAAGGTGAAAGAAGTATATATAACCTCCTTTAATCTGCAATAGAGGCGATTAATTGACACGATGGAGGTGAAGAAATGTCAGGAGAAGTGCTTTCCCAGAATGAGATCGATGCATTATTATCCGCCATATCAACAGGTGAAATGGATGCAGAAGAGCTGAAAAAAGAAGAAACGACGAAAAAAGTAAAGGTGTATGATTTTAAACGTGCACTTCGCTTTTCAAAAGACCAGATTCGAAGTTTAACAAGGATTCATGATAACTTCGCTAGACTGCTCACCACGCACTTTTCAGCTCAGCTAAGATCATATATTCAAATTACTGTCAGCTCGGTTGACCAAGTACCATACGAAGAATTTATTCGTTCGATTCCTAATATGACATTATTAAACTTATTTTATGTCAGCCCGCTTGAAGGAAGAATCATGCTTGAAGTGAACCCAACAATCGGCTATGCCATGATGGACAGGCTGATGGGCGGGATTGGCATTAGTCATAATAAGACAGAATCACTTACAGAAATCGAAACAAAGATTATCTCAAACATGTTTGAGGGAGCTTTGGAAAATTACAGAGAAGCGTGGCAGTCTATAACCGACATCGAGCCTGAAATGGCAGATTTCGAGGTAAATCCCCAGTTTGTTCAAATGGTGTCACCAAACGAAACAGTTGTCGTCATTTCTCTTAATACACAAATTGGCGAGGTAAGCGGGGTTATTAACCTATGTATTCCTCATGTTGTATTAGAGCCTATTATTCCGAAGCTGTCTGTACACTACTGGATGCAGTCTGAACGAAATGAACCAAAACAACAAGAAACAAAGGCCATTGAAAAACGGATTATGACGGCAAAGATACCGGTAGTCGCAGAGCTAGGGGAATCGGAAATGACGGTGGAAGAGTTTTTGAATTTGGAAATTGGTGATTGTATTGCCTTGGACAAACCAGTAAATGCGCCTCTTACTGTTATGGTCGGAAATAAACCGAAATTCTTGGGACAGGCCGGCCGCGTGAATCGGAAACAGGCGATTCAAATTCTAGATCACGACATAAGAGGTGAAGAAGATGGAGAATAACGGAAGTAAATTATCACAAGACGAAATCGATGCGCTCCTTAAAGGAGGTAGCAATGACGATATAGAGCCTGATACAGTCCTTTCTGCAATGGAGCAAGATGCCATTGGAGAAATTGGAAATATTTCATTCGGCAGTTCTGCTACAGCACTTTCAACCCTATTAAATCAAAAAGTGGAGATTACCACTCCAACTGTGACAGTGATTCAAAAAAGTATGCTGAATGAGGAGTTTCCTCATCCGTATGTCGCGATTGAAGTGAATTATACGGAAGGCTTCAGCGCGAGTAACCTGCTTGTCGTCCAGCAAACAGATGCAGCAGTCATTGCGGACTTAATGATGGGCGGAGACGGGACAAATGCTGACCCTTCTTTAAGCGAGATTCACTTAAGTGCGGTGCAAGAAGCAATGAACCAAATGATGGGTTCTGCTGCGACATCCATGTCGACTGTCTTTAATAAAAAGATTGATATTTCTCCGCCTCGCGTCGAATTACTTGATGTGAAAGAAGGAGAAGGAACAGACCGGATCCCAGCTGAAGAAATGCTTGTCAAAGTGTCCTTCAGATTAAAAATAGGTGAACTCATTGATTCAAATATTATGCAGCTTTATCCTATTACATTTGCGAAGGATTTAATTGCAGAATTAACAGACCCTGCGCAAGAGGAAGAGCCGGTTCAAGAAGCTCAAGTGACTACACCTGAACCTCAGCAGGCAGCGCCGCAAGCGCAATCTGCACCAGCGCCGCAAGCAGCTCCGCCGAAAAGACAGGCGAAGCCAAAGCCGGCAGCACCTGTAAATGTGGCACCAGTTGAATTTGAAGCATTCAGTGAGCCTCAGCATACAACAAGCCAGCTTGGAAATCTTGATATGCTGATGGATATCCCGCTCTCCATTACGGTGGAACTTGGAAGAACTCAGCGAAGTGTCAAAGAAGTTCTTGAGCTTTCAGCAGGAAGTATCATTGAACTGGACAAACTTGCTGGTGAGCCAGTAGACATTCTAGTTAACAAACGAATCGTCGCCAAAGGGGAAGTCGTTGTCATTGATGAGAACTTTGGTGTTCGTGTGACTGATATTTTAAGTCAGTCGGAAAGACTTTCTAATTTAAAATAAACAAACATACAGGGAGAGAATAAGTAAATGGCTACTAAGGTATTAATCGTAGATGATGCAGCATTCATGAGAATGATGATAAAGGATATTCTTGTGAAAAACGGATTTGATGTAGTAGGAGAAGCAGAAAACGGCGCTCAAGCAGTTGAAAAATACAAAGAAACGTCTCCAGATCTTGTCACAATGGATATTACAATGCCAGAAATGGACGGGATCACAGCACTAAAAGAAATTAAACAAATTGACGCTTCTGCAAAAATCATCATGTGTTCTGCAATGGGGCAGCAGTCAATGGTTATTGACGCGATCCAAGCAGGTGCAAAAGACTTTATCGTGAAGCCGTTCCAGGCAGACCGTGTACTTGAAGCAATTAATAAAACGTTAGGCTAAAAAAGGGTGTAAGACTTGTTGAAAAAACGTTTGATATGTATAGCAATGATCAGTTTTATGCTTTTCTTAACGATACAGCCTGCCTCACTGTTTGCTGAAACGAAAGATCCTGAAAATGGCACAGTGAATGACTGGCTCAAAGAAGAGAAGAGCAGCAAAAAGGATACAGAAAAGACAACCACTGACAATCAAACGACTCCGGCAGAAGAAGTTCCCTCTTCTTCTGTCTCCATTATGGATTTTGTCAAAATGATTGGTGCCTTACTTTTTGTCATCCTGCTTATATATGGATTGGTGAGATTTGTTGGTAAGCAAAACCGCTTACTTAAACCATTTCGCTATGTTGAAAATATTGGCGGAACGACGGTTGGCCAAAACCGTTCAGTCCAGCTTATCAAAGTGGGAAAACGAGTATTAGTTGTCGGAGTAGCGGACTCAATCCAGCTACTAAAAGAAATTGATGATGAACAAGAATGTGAAGCGATCGTGCAACAATACGAAGAAGCGATGGAAAGCAAAACAGATTTACCAAAAATCGTTCAAAAATTCACATCTCAGATAAAGAAACAGGATCAGCCAACCACTTCTTCTTTTTCAGCCAATTTGAAGGCGCAGCTAGCCGAATTGAAAAAGACCCAATCAGAAGTCAGAAAGAAAGGCCCGAAACAAAATGAATGAGTTTATCGATTTATTTAATTCCAGCGGTGCAGGGAATATTAGCACGTCTGTCCGTCTTCTTTTACTTTTAACCGTATTTTCGGTTGCACCAGGCATTCTCATTTTAATGACGTGTTTCACACGAATTGTGATTGTACTTTCATTCGTTAGAACGTCCCTTGCAACCAACTCAATGCCGCCAAACCAAGTGCTTGTAGGGCTTGCTTTGTTTCTTACATTCTTTATCATGGCACCTACGTTCTCAGAGATTAATAAAGAGGCACTCACGCCGCTTTTAAATGATGACATTACGCTCAATCAGGCATATGAAAAAGCCGAAGTGCCCATTAAAGAGTTTATGAGTAAACATACGAGACAGAAGGATTTGGCTTTATTTCTTAGTTACGCAAAAATGGATACACCTGAATCGATAAAAGATATTCCGTTAACGGCGATGGTACCTGCTTTTGCGATTTCAGAATTAAAGACGGCATTTCAAATTGGTTTCATGATCTTTATTCCATTTTTAATTATTGATATGGTCGTCGCAAGTGTCCTGATGTCAATGGGGATGATGATGCTTCCGCCGGTTATGATATCGCTCCCTTTTAAAATATTGTTATTTGTTTTAGTCGATGGATGGTATTTGATTGTTAAATCTTTGCTGCAAAGCTTTTAGAGTAGGTGCTTAAAACATGAGTTCAGAATTTGTCATTACGATGGCTGAAAGATCAGTGTATGTGGTATTGCTTGTCAGTGGGCCGCTTCTAGCGCTCGCTCTTATTGTGGGACTGATTGTCAGTGTGTTTCAGGCAACAACCCAAATTCAAGAACAGACGCTTGCGTTCATTCCTAAAATTGTTGCAGTTCTTATTGGGCTTGTTGTGTTTGGTCCATGGATGCTGTCAACCATTGTGTCCTTTACGACAGAGCTGTTCTCGAATTTAGATCGATTTGCAGGTTAACGAGCGATGTCAATCATAGAATTATTCCCTGCTTTTCTATTAGTTTTTATTCGAATCACCGCTTTTTTTGTGACAGTACCGCTTTTAGCGCATAGAACGATCCCGGCTGTACACAGAGTTGGATTCTCACTGTTTTTAGCTGTAATTAGTTTTAGCACGATTAAGGAACCGCCAGCACTCGACATAGACGGTCTTTATATGATGCTTGCGGTGAAAGAAGCAATGGTCGGGCTTCTACTTGGTTTGATTGCATATATCATGGTGTCCGCTGTTCAAATTGCCGGCTCATTTATTGATTTTCAAATGGGCTTTGCGATCGCCAATGTAATTGATCCGCAAACAGGGGCACAAACGCCGCTGATGGGGCAGTTTTTTTATACGGTCACATTGCTATTGATGCTGGCAACCAATGCACACCACCTGCTGCTTGATGGAATCTATTACAGCTTTCAGTATATTGCAGTTGATCAGTACGCACTGAATTTCGGCAGTGAATCCTTTGCTTATTTTATTGCAAAGAGCTTCAACCAAATGTTCATCATTGCCTTTCAAATCTCAGCACCGGTTGTCGCCAGCTTGTTTTTGGTCGACTTGGCACTGGGCATTGTGGCACGAACAGTTCCGCAGATGAACGTTTTTGTTGTCGGACTTCCTATTAAAATGGGTGTGAGTTTTATTATGATCATCATCTGTATGGGCGTCATCTTCGGAGTTGTCCAAAATACATTTGATACGATTGTACTCACCATGAGGAATTTCTTAGCATTGGTCGGTGGTTCGTCATGATGACAAGGCTTAGACTAGACTTGCAATTTTTCGCAGGTGAAAAAACAGAAAAAGCAACGCCGAAAAAGAGACAAGATTCACGTAAAAAAGGCCAGGTTGCCAAAAGTACCGACGTCAATACAGCCATCTCATTTCTATTAATCTTTTTATCATTCTTTTTTATTGGGCCTTTTATGAAAGAGCGTATTATTGCGCTCATTGAACGTTTTTATTCAACAACCATGCTAATGAAGGTTAGCACATCTAATATTCATCAACTATTTGTGGAATTGCTTCAGGAAACAGGACTCCTCCTCATGCCAATCCTTGGTGTTGGTATGCTGGCAGGGATCATCAGTAACTATTTGCAAGTTGGCTTTCTCTTTTCGACAGAAGTAATCAAACCGAAATTAGAAAAACTCGATCCAATCAAAGGGTTTAAACGAATATACAGTATTCGAGCCCTCGTTGAGCTATTAAAATCCATTTTGAAAATTGGTTTAATTGGTTTTGCCACATTTATTGCACTTTGGATGCACTTTGACGAAATCCTGAGGCTTCCTTTATTAACAGCAGAGGAAACCCTTCATTTCGTTGCAAATATGACCTTGATTATGGGGTTATATGCAGCAGGTGCTCTCATGATCTTAGCAGGGCTTGATTATATGTATCAGAAATTTGATTATGAAAAAAACTTACGGATGTCCAAACAAGACATCAAAGATGAGTATAAAAAATCTGAGGGTGACCCGCTCATAAAATCAAAGATTAAACAGCGTCAGCGGGAAATGGCCATGAGACGGATGATGCAGGAAGTCCCAAAAGCGGACGTCATCATTACAAACCCAACTCACTATGCAATTGCTTTGAAATATGACGAAGAAAAAATGGACGCGCCCTTTGTTGTGGCAAAGGGAACAGATATTTTGGCTTTGAAAATTAGAACGATTGCGAAAGAGCACGATATTATGACCGTAGAAAACCGGCCGCTCGCTCGTGCACTCTATGATCAGGTCGACATCGACCAAGCGGTGCCAGAGGAATACTTTAAGGCGATCGCAGAAATTTTAGCATATGTTTATAAAACGAAACAAAAGATTTTATGAATTTTTGGTTTTAAAAGGAGAGAACAGGCATGTCAGCAAGAGATTTATCTGTTTTATTCAGTGTTATTTTAATTGTGGCGATGCTGGTCATACCGTTTCCGCCAATGCTATTAAGTATTTTAATCATTATTAATATTTCTCTTGCGCTTATCGTGCTTCTCACCACAATGAACATGCAAGAACCACTGCAATTTTCAATATTTCCATCATTGCTTTTGCTCTTAACGCTGTTTCGGTTAGGGCTTAACATCTCTACAACACGTTCTATCCTATCAACTGGAGACGCTGGAAAGGTTGTAGAAACGTTTGGTTCATTTGTTGTTGGAGGAAATATACTCGTGGGTCTGGTGGTCTTCCTTATTCTGATCATCATTCAATTTGTTGTAATCACCAAAGGGGCTGAGCGTGTTTCAGAGGTTGCGGCAAGATTTACCCTTGATGCGATGCCAGGGAAACAAATGAGTATTGATGCAGATTTAAATGCAGGGATGCTGACAGAAAGTGAAGCGAGAAATCGCCGTGAAAAAGTAGCGAGAGAAGCAGACTTTTATGGTGCGATGGATGGGGCAAGTAAGTTCGTCAAAGGGGATGCCATCGCAGGTATTATCATCGTTATTATTAATATTATTTTTGGGATTATTATTGGGATGCTTCAGCAAGGAATGTCGATTCAAGAGTCAGCTTCCCACTTTACATTATTAACGGTAGGAGATGGGATTGTTTCTCAAATTCCTGCACTTCTCATTTCAACAGCGACAGGGATTGTCGTCACAAGGGCTGCTTCTAATGGGAACCTTGGGTCAGATATCACTGAACAGCTGTTTGCATTCCCAGCTATGCTTTATGTCACAGCAGGTACGATCTTCCTTCTTGGGTTGTTTACTCCAATCGGCGTACTTTTGACAGGACCGATCGCAGGTTTACTTGCCCTCGGCGCATACTTGATGTCAAAAAACAAACAGGATCAAGAAGAAATAGAAGAGGTACTAGAGGAACAGGCAGAGGTAGAAGAGATGAAAAGCCCCGAAAGCGTCATTCACCTTCTCCAAATGGATGCCATTGAATTTGAGTTTGGCTATGGTCTGATTCCGCTAGCCGATGCAAATCAAGGCGGTGACCTGTTAGACCGAATTGTGATGATCCGAAGGCAGCTTGCCCTTGAACTCGGTCTTGTGATTCCAGTTGTCCGGATTCGGGACAACATTGCACTTAACCCAAATGAGTACCGACTAAAAATAAAAGGGAACGAAGTGGCAAAAGGCGAGCTCCTGCTTGATCACTACTTAGCGATGTCGCCTACGCCTGATGATGATCCGATTGAAGGAATCGAAACAATCGAGCCATCCTTTGGTCTTCCGGCTAAATGGATCTCAGAAGCAGAAAAAGATCAGGCTGAGATGCTCGGCTATACGGTTGTAGATCCTGCATCTGTTGTGTCTACTCACATCACAGAGAAGATTAGACAAAACACACACGAACTGCTCGGACGTCAAGAAACGAAGCAATTAATCGATCATCTGAAAGAAAGTTATCCTGTCTTAGTGGATGAAGTGACCCCGAATCCACTAGCAGTTGGTGATATTCAAAAAGTGCTTGCAAAACTGCTGAAAGAAAAAGTTTCTATTCGAAATCTTGTCACCATTTTTGAGACGCTTGCAGACTACGGAAAATTAACGACGGATACAGATTTGTTAACAGAGTATGTCAGACAGGCACTGGCAAGACAGATTACTGCACAATATGCGAGAGAAAATGAATCGCTCAAAGTTGTGACATGCTCAGGTCGAGTGGAAAAGGTGATTGCTGACAGTGTACAGCAGACAGAGCATGGCAACTACTTATCGTTAGATCCAGAATCCTCTGAAAGTGTGATTCAATCAGTGGCGAGAGAAATTGAACAGCTTTCGCTTCGTCAGGAAACGCCGGTTCTATTGTGCTCACCTCCTATAAGAATGTACGTCAAGCAGCTGTTAGAAAGATATTTCCCGGACTTACCGGTATTATCTTATAACGAACTAGAAGCAAATGTGGAAGTACAGAGCATCGGAGTGGTGGATATCTAATGAAAATGAAAAAAATCATAGCGAATTCAATGCAGGAGGCAACGATTCAAATTAGGCAGCAGCTTGGGAAGGATGCCGTCATTTTAAATTCCAAAACCGTTGTGAAACGAAAGCTATTCGGTTTAAAAAAACAGCAAATGGTTGAAGTGATTGCAGTGCTGGATCAAGATTTTGAAGAAAGAGCGGGTAAAGGTGGACATCCTGCGCCTCCTCTTCCAGTATTTCCGAAAAAGGAGCACGTTCAACACCGGCCTGAAGAGCCGCCTTTTGCTCCTGAGGCAGTGAAACCAGCACCTTCTCAAGCTCAGCCTTTAGAATATGAGAGAAATGAGCGGCATGCTGGTATTCTGCCAGACTCTCTCATGGCAATCGATCAAAAGCTGAAGGATCAAGGTCTTGATGATGCCATTCGAGACGAATGCCTAAAAGGTCTTTTAACGAAGGGTGCTGTCAAGGAAGATCAAATTCATAAAGAACTTGAACAACTGCTGACAGATATGCTGCCGGCTCACACCTCTGATGAGCCGATGATACGTTCAAAATACATTGTGCTGTTTGGTTCAACTGGCGCTGGTAAAACAACAACGATTGCAAAGCTCGCTGCCAAAACGGCCATTCAGAAGCAAAAGAAAATCGCTTTTATTACAACAGATACGTACCGAATTGCAGCGATCGAACAACTGAAAACATATGCGGAACTGCTCAATGCACCACTTGAGGTTTGTTATTCTAGAGAGGATTTTGTGAAAGCTCAAGAGACCTTTAAAGAGTATGATCATATTTTCGTAGACACAGCGGGTCGTAACTTTAAAGAAGAAGCGTATATCAAAGAGCTGACAGACATCATTCCATTTAATGAAAGCATTCAAAGTTTCCTAGTGATGAGTGCGACCTCGAAGTATCAGGACATGAAAGCCATGATTAAACGCTTTGAACACGTTCCAATCGATCAATTCATTTTTACAAAGGTAGATGAAACAGACACGATGGGAACCATCTTTCAAATCATTGCAAACTCTCAAATTGGACTTGGCTTTTTAACAAATGGTCAAAATGTTCCTGAGGATATTCTTGAGGGCTCTCCTCTTGAATTAACAAGGATGGTCTTACAATGATGAAGCCCGACCAAGCAGAAGGTTTAAGAAAGCTCGTTCAGCAGAATCAAACGATTCCACCAGCTCCTCTTGGTATAAGCGGACAGGCAAAAACCATTGCTGTCATGAGTGGTAAAGGCGGGGTTGGAAAATCGAATTTGACGCTGAATATGGCACTGTCTATCGCAAATGCAGGTAAGCGAGTGTTAGTCATCGACCTTGATTTTGGTATGGGGAATATTGATATTTTACTAGGGAAAACATCGACCAGCTCTATATTAGATGTTCTTGTCAGGAAGAAATCCTTCCAAGCGGCTATGACTCAAGGAACGAACAACCTATATTACATTTCTGGCGGAAGCGGACTTGAACAGCTGTTTTCTTTAGATAAAGATCAATGGTCGTTCTTTCTTGAGGAAATGGAAAGAATGATGCACGACTTTGATTGTATCTTCTTTGATATGGGGGCTGGCCTTTCAAAAGATCAACTGCCTTTTGTTTTATCAGCAGGGGAAGTAGTGGTTGTGACAACGCCAGAACCAACATCGATCATGGATGCTTACAGCGCAATTAAACACTTAGCGATTCATCAGTTCGAACAATCTGTGCAAATCATTGTCAACCGGTGTAAAACCCCGTCAGAAGGGTCTGAAACCTACAGAAAATTAGCAGGAGTGGTCACATCATTTCTACACAGAAAACTGGTATTTGCTGGCGCTGTGCCGGATGATCCTGCGGTTCCAAAAGCAGTGGCCGAACAAATTCCATTTTATATGAAGCAGCCTCATTCAAGGCTAAGTAAAACGATCAAGATGCTGGCAGAAACACTTTATCAACAGCAGATAAGAGAGGCACAGAGAGAGCAGCATACGTTTATAGATAAGTTGTCCTCTTTTTTTAAAAGGAGGAAGGTGGACTCGTGATTAGAGTGCTTGTAGTAGATGACTCGGCCTTTATGCGAAAGCTCATTAGTGATTTCCTAAGTGCCGAGCAAGAAATAGAAGTCGTCGGAACGGCGCGAAATGGGGAAGATGCCTTAAAACGGATCAAGGAACTGAATCCAGATGTCGTCACATTAGATGTGGAAATGCCTGTTTTAAATGGAACAGAAGCATTAAAACAAATTCTGGCTGAACACGACCTTGCCGTGATTATGGTGTCAAGCCAGACAAAGCAAGGGAAGGATTTAACCATCCATTGCTTAGAACTTGGTGCTTTTGACTTTGTGACAAAGCCTTCAGGAAGTATTTCGCTCGATTTACACAAAGTAAGAGGCCAAATTGTAGAACGGGTGCTTGCGGCAGGGCTGTCAAGGAAACGTACTGAAATGCAGGTTTCTCCTAAGCCTGTGATGAAGCCGCCGATTCCGGTGGCTGCACCTCGCCCGCAAGCAGTAAAAAGCGGCTCACTTCGAAAGATTATTTCAATCGGAACATCAACGGGTGGGCCAAGAGCACTTCAACGAGTCGTCACGAAGCTGCCCAAGGACATAGAAGCACCCATTTTGATTGTGCAGCATATGCCGGCAGGATTTACGGCATCACTTGCTACTAGGTTAGACCATTTATCTCAAATTTCGATTAAAGAAGCACAAGATGGAGACATCGCTAAAAATGGAGTGGCTTACATAGCACCTGGTGGAATGAATATGTCACTTCATGAACAAGGGGCATCCTTAGTCATCAGGCTGTCTCCAGAGGACACAGAAAGCCGGCACAAACCTTCTGTTAACTATTTATTTGAATCCATCAGTCATATAAAGGGTTACGAGAAAATCGCTGTCATTATGACAGGCATGGGTAGTGACGGCACAGAAGGTGTCAAAAAAATGGTCGCAAGCGGTCATACAAAAGTCATTGCAGAAAAAGAAGAATCATGTGTTGTTTTCGGAATGCCTAAATCAGTCATTAAAGCAGGCCTTGCACATGAAACAAGGCATGTGGATGACATCGCACATGCAATTATAAGCTCCATGAATAAAGAGAGGGCGTGAACACGTTGGATGTAAACCAATACTTAGATATCTTTTTAGATGAAAGCAGAGAACACTTACAAACTTGTAATGAAAAACTTCTTGATTTAGAAAAGAACCCAACCGACTTGCAGCTAGTGAATGATATATTCAGAGCGGCTCACACATTGAAAGGCATGAGTGCAACGATGGGCTACGCTGATATGGCTCAGCTAACACATCACTTAGAAAACATGTTTGATGCCATTCGAAATGAACAAATGATTGTCACACCTGAGTCAATGGACACAATGTTTGAAGCGCTTGATCACCTTGAAGCAATGGTTCAATCAATTGCAGAAGGCGGCGATGGGAAACGCGATGTCACAGAGATTAGTAAAAAGTTAGATGTGACAGGAAGCCATGCTGAGGCAGCTCCTAGTGTTGAAACAGCTGATGTATCAGCGGCTGCTAACGATTTAGACTATAACGAATTTGAACGAACAGTGCTTGATGAAGCGAGAGAACAAGGCTTTAAATGTTATGAACTCAATGTAACATTAAGCGACGCATGCTTATTAAAAGCCGTTCGTGTTTATATGATCTTTGAAAGACTGAACGAAGCAGGCGAAGTCGTTAAAACAGTTCCAAATGCAGAACTTTTAGAATCAGAAGATTTCGAATCTGAATTCAGTATTTCTTATTTATCTAAACAACCAATGGACGAAGTGAAGAAAATCGTGATGACGATCTCAGAAGTTGAACAAGTTGAGATCTCAGAAGTTTCTGCATTTGAAGAAGCGGCTCCAGCTGAAAAACAAGAGGCAAAACCTGAACAGGAAAAAGAAGAAGTCTCTGTGCCTGCTGCGAAAGCACCAGCAAACGATGCGCCAAAAGCAAATGGCAATAACGGTGCAGCTGCCGGCGGAACAAAAACGATTCGTGTCAACATTGACCGTCTCGATTCTCTCATGAATCTATTTGAAGAACTGGTGATTGACAGAGGCCGTTTAGAACAGATTGCCAAAGAATTAGAAAATAATGAACTCACAGACACAGTTGAAAGAATGACACGTATTTCTGGAGATCTGCAATCGATCATCCTGAACATGAGAATGGTTCCTGTTGAAACGGTGTTTAACCGATTCCCTCGTATGATCCGTCAATTGACAAAAGAGCTGAATAAGAAAATTGAACTGATCATTGAAGGTGCTGAGACAGAGCTTGACCGAACAGTTATCGACGAGATTGGAGATCCGCTCTTACACTTACTTAGAAACAGTCTAGATCACGGAATTGAATCGCCAGAAGAACGTGTGAAAAAAGGCAAGCCAGAAAAAGGCACCGTTCTATTAAAGGCGTATCATAGCGGAAACCACGTCTTCATTGAAGTAGAAGATGATGGCGGCGGAATTAACCGTAAGAAAGTGCTTGAAAAAGCATTAGAGCGCGGCGTTATTACAGAAAGAGAAGCAGAGACACTTGAAGATCATCAAATTGATTCATTGATCTTTGCAGCAGGATTCTCTACAGCTGATACGATTTCTGACATCTCTGGCCGCGGTGTAGGCCTTGACGTTGTGAAAAACAAGCTGGAATCACTGGGCGGATCTGTGAGTATCAACTCAACAGAAGGACAGGGCTCACTATTCTCGATTCAGCTTCCGCTTACATTATCGATTATTTCTGTACTTCTTGTGAAACTGGAAGAGGAAACATTTGCGATTCCGATTTCTTCTATTATTGAAACGGCTGTCATTAAGAAAAGCGACATCCTTCAAACGCATGATCGTGAAGTGATTGATTTCCGAGGATTTATCGTACCGGTCGTGTACTTGAAGAAACAATTCCACGTACCAAATGCGAATGAATTAGAGGAAGAACTGCACATCATCGTTGTTCGTAAAGGAGATAAGCTGACAGCATTTGTGGTCGATTCATTTATTGGTCAGCAAGAGGTTGTATTGAAATCACTAGGAGATTACCTGCCAAACGTGTTTGCGATTTCAGGCGCAACAATCCTAGGCGACGGTCAAGTTGCACTCATCGTTGACTGTAATGCACTGATCAAGTAAAAAACAATAGAGGAGCGGTCTGAAATGAGTACAGATATCAAAACTGGCGAAAAGATGATTGTGTTTATCGTAAACAAAAAAGAATACGCCATTTCAGTATCAGAAGTAAAGTCCATTGAAAAATGGCAGCAGCCGACAAGAGTCCCTGGCGTTGCCCCTTATATATGCGGTGTTATTAATCTGCGCGGTGTCGTGACACCTGTCATCGATCTTAGAGTGAGACTTGGATCAAGTGACAACGAAATTACAGATGAAACAAGAATGATTATTGTACAAGTTGGTGACATTGAAGTCGGCTGGATTGTTGATGAAGCAAATGACGTCATTACAGTTCATCAAGAAGAAGTAGAATCTTCTCCTGAATCAGCTGAAAAAGAAGGACAATCATGGGTGACAGGTATCATTAAGCATGATCAGCGTCTATTTAATATCATTCATCCTGGTGCTGTCCTCGACAAGAGCGTTCAAGATGCACCTGTTCATTAAGGAGGATGTGAAATGAGCATTTTCAATGAAATAAAAGATGAACAGCTGGATGTATTAAGAGAGGTTGGGAATATTGGAGCAGGCCACGCCGCGTCTGCTCTTGCCAGCCTATTGGATCGCAAAATAGATATGGCTGTTCCGTTTGTCAAGGTTCTCTCGTTTGAAGAATTAATGGATTTCTTTGGCGGTGCAGACCTCCCAGTTGCAAGCATTTTCCTGCGAATGGAAGGAGATTTATCCGGCTCAATCTTTTTCATTATGCCCTTTGAGCAAGCCGAGCAATTCGTAAGAGAGCTTGTACGAGATCCGTCATTTGATATTGATACTATTCACGAGCATGTGATGGGGACGTCAGCACTACATGAGCTGGGAAATATTTTAGCAGGCTCTTATTTATCAGCCCTTGCCGATTTAACAAAATTGCAGCTTCACCCAAGTGTTCCAGATGTTACGCTCGATATGTTCGGGGCTGTCATTAGCGAAGGGTTAATACAATTCAGCCCTCTAGGTGATCAGGCAATTGTGATTGATACATCGATTTTTGATGATCAAAATAAGCAAGAGCTGAAAGGAAATATGTTTCTATTACCAGACTTTGAATCGTTTGAAAAACTATTCAAAGCATTAGGTAACCTGTAATGAACGTTCAGATTCCGGCAGTTGTAAAGGTTGGTATAGCGGATGTTCAGCTTGTGAAAACACCGGACCGCATTCGGACATCCGGACTTGGTTCTTGTGTAGGGCTTGTTCTGTTTGATCAAGAAAAAAAACTGGCAGGTCTTGTCCATGTCATGCTTCCAGACTCATCCCTTGCAAAAGGGGCAGTGGAGAACTTGGCTAAATATGCAGATACAGGTGTCAAGCATACAATTGATCTGCTCCTTAAAGAAGGAGCGCGCAAACATGCGCTAAAGGCAAAACTTGCTGGTGGCGCAGAAATGTTTAAGTTTAAGTCAACCAATGATCTAATGAGAATTGGACCTAGAAACGTATCAGCTGTTAAAGAACATCTGTCTCTTTATCGCATCCCGATCATTAGTGAGGATACGGGCGGGAACAATGGCCGTACGATTGAATTTGATCCGCTTACGACAGAGCTTGAGATCCGCACTGTGAAGCAAGGCATTATGAAGATATAACTAAGGAAGTATAGGGGGAGAAAGATGCAATCCTTAAATTACGAAGATCAGGCGCTATGGGCTAGATGGAAAGAGTGGAAAGACCCAGCTGCTGGAGATGATCTTATGCGCCGCTATATGCCGCTCGTCACATATCATGTTGGAAGAATTTCCATCGGTCTCCCGAAGTCAGTGCATAAAGAAGACTTGATCAGTCTAGGGATGCTCGGTTTATATGATGCCCTTGAAAAATTCGACCCCGGAAGAGATCTGAAGTTTGATACATATGCATCCTTCAGAATCCGCGGGGCCATCATCGACGGTCTTCGTAAAGAGGACTGGCTGCCTCGTACATCAAGAGAAAAAACAAAAAAAGTAGAAGCGGCTATTGAAAAGCTTGAACAACGTTATTTACGAAATGTGACGCCGACAGAAGTGGCAGAGGAACTTGGCATGAGTGAACAGGATGTTGTCACAACAATGAATGAAGGTTTCTTTGCAAATCTGCTTTCAATCGACGAGAAGCTGCATGATCAAGAAGACGGTGAAAACGTCCAAGTCATGATTCGCGACGAGAAAACTGTGACACCTGAAGAAAAGATGCTGAAAGATGAATTAATAGAACAGCTCGCTGAAAAAATGACCGAGCTTTCGGAAAAAGAAAAGCTCGTGATCAGTCTATTCTATAAAGAGGAACTGACGTTAACGGAAATCGGTCACGTGCTTAATTTATCGACCTCACGCATTTCGCAAATTCATTCAAAGGCATTGTTCAAGCTGAAGCATCTGCTTGATAAAGCCATTCAATCTTAAAGAGTTAGTGAGTGAAAAAATATGTTATGGCTGATTAGCTTCATGCTTCATGCTGCACTTATTTATTTTGTGATCATTTTATATACGAGAATGAATTCGCTGAAGGCAACTGAACAAAAGCAGCGAGAACTTCTAGAAGAAACGGAAAATACCCTGGCTGCATTTTTGATGGAAGTCAAAGAAGAGAATGACAAACTATCAAAAGTGGCAGCCGCTTCCCCTGATTTTTCTGCTGAAGAGCTGAAATCGGATTTTCAGACACCAAAGCAGCCACAAACACCAATTGAATCCCAGCAATCGGTAGAAAGTGAAGATCCAGTCCCAGAGCACTTGTCGGCTCTCCTTAGCGAGGTAGAAGTGCAGGAAGAGAAGGTAAACGAACCCGTTCCACATTTTGAATCAGAAGCTTCTGTGCCTTCTGAAAGTGAAATAGAAGAAACATTCGAGGATCAAGTGAAGACCTTATATGACAAAGGGCATTCGCTAGAAGAAATAGCGAAAGAACTGAAAACTGGCAAGACAGAAATCGAGCTTTTATTAAAATTTAGTGGAAAGCTGTAAAGGATTCTTGATTGTCAGTCCATCATGTGTTATATTATTTCTTGGTGTTAAATACACACGCTTAATGATTCGTATGAAGGTGCTGCCGTGGCGCAGTTTTATGTGAACATGACTTAAGCGGAGGAAAAAAAACCATTATATTAGGAGGCAACAACATGTCAGTTATTTCTATGAAACAATTGCTAGAAGCTGGTGTACACTTCGGTCACCAAACACGCCGTTGGAACCCAAAAATGAAGCGTTACATCTTTACAGAGCGTAACGGTATCTACATCATCGATCTTCAAAAAACGGTGAAAAAAGTAGAGGAAGCTTACAACTTCACGAAAAACCTTGCTGCTGACGGAGGAAAAATCCTTTTCGTTGGTACGAAAAAGCAAGCACAAGATTCAGTGAAAGAAGAAGCAATCCGTTCTGGTATGTTCTATGTGAACCAACGCTGGCTTGGTGGAACTTTAACAAACTTTGAAACAATCCAAAAACGTATCAAACGTTTAAAAGATATTGAAAAAATGCAAGAAAACGGTACATTCGATGTTCTTCCTAAGAAAGAAGTCGTTCAACTGAAAAAAGAATTAGAACGTCTTGAAAAATTCCTAGGCGGAATCAAAGACATGAAAGGTCTTCCGGATGCACTTTTCATTATCGACCCTCGTAAAGAGCGTATTGCAGTTGCAGAAGCTCGTAAATTGAATATCCCAATCATCGGTATCGTTGACACAAACTGTGATCCAGACGAAATTGATGTTGTGATCCCTGCAAACGATGATGCAATCCGTGCTGTAAAACTTCTAACTGCTAAAATGGCAGATGCGATTCTTGAGTCTAAACAAGGCGAAGAAGAAGCTGTTGTAGAAGAAACGACAGAAACTGAAACAACAACTGCGTAACCTATTCAAAAGGTGATAAGAGGGAAATGCCTTTTATCACCTTTTTTTCACCTAGTAATCCGTGTTTTAACATAGAAGGAGGAAATGTAAAATGGCTATTACTGCTCAATTAGTTAAAGAACTGCGTCAAAAAACTGGTGCAGGTATGATGGACTGTAAAAAAGCGTTAACAGAAACTGATGGTGACATTGACAAAGCAATCGATCTTCTAAGAGAAAAAGGAATTGCAAAAGCTGCGAAAAAAGCAGACCGTATTGCTGCAGAAGGATTAACTCTTATCAAAACTGACGGCAACACAGGCGTGATCCTAGAAGTGAACTCTGAGACTGATTTCGTTTCGAAAAACGAAGGGTTCCAATCACTTCTTAACGAACTTGCTGATCATTTGCTTGCTGTTAAACCTGCAACAATTGAAGAAGCTCATGCTTCTAAAATGGAAAACGGTTCAACAGTTGAAGAGCATATCACATCTGCAATTGCGAAAATCGGAGAGAAAATCACTCTACGTCGTTTCTCTGTTATCACGAAAGAAGATAACGCAGCATTCGGTTCTTACTTACACATGGGCGGACGCATCGGTGTGTTAGCTGTTCTTAACGGAACAACTGACGAAGAGCTTGCAAGAGACATCGCAATGCACGTTGCTGCTGTAAACCCTAAATATATTTCTCGTGACCAAGTGTCAGAAGAAGAAGCAAACCGTGAGCGCGAAGTATTAACGCAGCAAGCGCTTCAAGAAGGAAAGCCTGAAAACATAGTAGCTAAAATGGTAGAAGGCCGTCTAAACAAATTCTTCGAAGAAATTTGCTTACTTGACCAAGCTTTCGTTAAAAACCCAGATGAAAAAGTGAAACAAGTAGTAGCTGCGAAAAACGCAAGCATTCAAACTTATGTTCGCTATGAAGTGGGCGAAGGCATCGAGAAGCGTCAAGACAACTTTGCTGAAGAAGTAATGAGCCAAGTGAAAAAATAATGTTTGAAAAGCTCTCTGGGGCTTTTTTAGGGAGCACAAGCACTGTGTTCCCTATTTTTTAGAGGATATTGATTTACAAAAGGCAGTTTCTTACGCATAATAAGAGACGGTATAGTTTACACTTGGAGGTTATCATGAGCAAACCGAAATATAATCGCATTGTACTGAAGCTAAGTGGCGAAGCACTAGCAGGTGATGCTGGAAATGGAATTAACCCAACTGTCATTCATTCAATTGCAAAGCAAGTAAAAGAAATTGCAGAGCTAGATGTAGAGGTTGCAGTTGTTGTAGGCGGAGGAAACCTTTGGCGCGGTAAGACAGGTAGTGACTTAGGAATGGACCGTGCAACAGCAGACTATATGGGCATGCTGGCAACAGTGATGAATTCACTCGCGCTACAGGACAGCCTAGAAACGCTTGGCATTCAGTCTAGGGTACAAACTTCTATCGAAATGAGACAGGTTGCAGAACCATACATAAGAAGAAAAGCGATCCGTCATCTTGAGAAGAAACGTGTCGTGATTTTTGCTGCAGGTACTGGTAACCCTTATTTCTCTACAGATACAACGGCAGCACTTCGTGCAGCAGAAATTGAAGCAGATGTCATTTTAATGGCGAAAAATAATGTAGACGGTGTCTACAGTGCTGATCCTCGTACAGATGCGGATGCAGTAAAATATGACAAGCTTTCATATCTTGATGTGCTAAAAGAAGGGCTTGCAGTAATGGATTCTACTGCGTCCTCATTATGTATGGACAATGACATTCCATTAATCGTATTCTCTATTATGGAAGAAGGAAATATTAAACGTGCCGTAAATGGCGAATCAATTGGAACGATTGTGAGGGGGAAATAACGTGTCAAAAGAAGTATTGAACCAAACGAAAGAAAAAATGGAAAAAGCCGTTCAAGCATACGGACGTGAACTTGCAACTGTTCGTGCGGGCAGAGCAAATGCTTCATTGCTTGATAAAGTAACGGTTGATTATTACGGTGCACAAACACCACTTAACCAAATTGCGTCAATCACAGTGCCAGAAGCACGTATGCTGATTATCACACCTTATGATAAAACAGCTATCGGTGATATCGAAAAATCGATCCAAAAGTCTGATCTTGGCATCACGCCAACAAGTGACGGAAATGTGATCCGTATTGCGATTCCTGCACTAACAGAAGAAAGACGTAAAGAGCTTGTGAAAGTGGTAAGAAAATATTCAGAAGAAGCAAAAGTAGCTGTTCGTAATGTTCGTCGTGATGCAAACGATGAGTTGAAAAAGCTCGAGAAAAATGGTGAGATCACTGAAGATGAATTAAGATCATCAACAGAGGATGTTCAAAAATTGACAGATGAATATGTCGCTAAAATTGATGACGTGACGAAAGATAAAGAAAAAGAAATCATGGAAGTTTAAGAAAAAACTATGTACAATAGATAATAGTGAAAAGACCCTCTTCATGTTTACAGGGGGTTTTTTTGTTAATACTGTTGGTGACTATATTATTAGCGGAAACGCAACCTTTTTGGGTGATGGAGGAATCTCATGCTCAATATACTCAAAAATTGGAAGAATCAGCAAACTGCAGCTTCCAACTTAGAAAGTCTGACAAAAGAAGACATATTAAATGGAGAAATTCCTGAACATATCGCCATTATCATGGATGGGAACGGAAGATGGGCAAAAAAACGTGCTCTTCCGCGGGTAGCAGGACATCATGAAGGAATGAAAGTCGTCAAGCGCATGACAAAGCTTGCAAATGAGCTGAATGTCAAAGTGCTGACTTTGTATGCTTTCTCTACGGAAAATTGGAAACGTCCAAAATTAGAAGTAGACTTTTTAATGAAACTTCCTGAGGAATTTTTGAACATCTACCTGCCCGAGCTCATCGAGGAAAATGTCCGTGTGCGCTTAACAGGTGATCCAGACGGCCTCCCGCAGCATACGAAAAGAGCGGTAGAGAACGCAGTAAAGAGTACGGCGAATAATGACGGACTCGTTTTGAATTTTGCGCTCAACTATGGAGGGCGCACAGAAATCGTCTCCGCGTGCAGACAAATTTCTGAAAAAGTCAAAGAAGGTAAGCTTCAAGCAGAAGACATCACAGAAGAGATGTTTTCAGCTTATTTAATGACAGAATCTCTTCAAGATCCGGATTTGCTTATTCGCACAAGTGGAGAAATTAGATTAAGCAATTTTATGCTTTGGCAAATTGCGTACAGCGAGTTTGTCTTTACGGATGTGCTTTGGCCTGACTTTTCTGATGAGCATCTTATAGGCGCTATCGGAGAATACCAGCGCCGCGGCCGGAGGTTCGGTGGAATTTAGAGGGTGGTGCAGATGAAACAAAGAATTTTGACGGGTGTGTTGGCAGCAGCAGTCTTTTTACTTGCAGTTATATATGGACAGATGCCATTTACCCTGCTGATTTACTTAATGGGAAGTGTCGCTCTCTTTGAGCTTCTAAGAATGAAAAAGATATCGATTTTCAGCTTTCCTGGTATTGTCAGCTTAATATTGCTTTGGCTTTTAATGGGCGGAGAGAACAGCTTCTTCCCGAACGCAGACGCATCAAAAATGCAGATTGCTTTATTTGCAGTCTTAATTCTTTTAACTTATACAGTGTTGAGCAAAAACTCTTTCACATTCGATGAGGTTGCTTTTGTGATCTTAGCGACATTATATATTGGCGTTAGTTTCTATTATTTTATCCAAATTAGAGGCTTATATGGCATGAGTGCGATCTTCTTCGCAGCAGTGATTATTTGGTCCACTGACTCAGGTGCCTATTTTATTGGGAAATCGATGGGGAAACGAAAGCTCTGGCCAGAGATCAGCCCAAACAAAACAGTAGAAGGATTTATCGGCGGAATCGTCACAGCGGTCGTGTTGTCATTTGTGTTTCAGGCGGTTACAGGATTTTTGCCATCATATCTGCTTGTTATGTTTATTACGCTTTTGCTCAGTATCTTTGGGCAGCTTGGCGACCTTGTGGAATCTGCTTTAAAGCGTCATTACGACGTGAAGGATTCAGGGACAATTCTCCCTGGACATGGCGGGATTTTGGACAGGTTTGACAGCTTTTTATTCGTTCTGCCGTTTTTATATTTATTGCTCGCAACGTTTGCCAGCTAACCTCATAGAAACTTATTGAACGAGAGAAGGAGTGGCAATTTGAAATATATTTCGCTATTAGGCGCAACAGGATCAATTGGAGAACAAACATTAGATGTGATTAGGCAGCACCCAGACAAATTTAAGCTAAAAGCCATGACGTTTGGCCGAAATGTAGACAAGGCCATACCAATCATTGAACAGTTTCAGCCTGAATTTGTCGGATGCTTAAGTGAAGAGGCTTATCACACGCTAAAAGGTCATTCATTTGAATACGATGTCAAGATGGCTGCTGGTGATGAAGCCAACATCGAAGCAGCGACCTATGATGCAGTGGACGTTGTGGTCAATGCCCTTGTCGGAAGTGTCGGGCTTGTTCCAACATTAAAGGCCATTGAACAAAAAAAGACGATTGCACTCGCAAATAAGGAAACACTTGTGACAGCTGGTCATATAGTTAAAGAGTACGCGAAAAGATATGATGTACCTTTACTTCCTGTCGATAGTGAGCATTCCGCTATTTTTCAATGCCTGCAAGGTGAACAAGCTAAAAACATTGAACGCTTAATCGTGACAGCTTCAGGTGGTAGTTTCCGAGATAAAAAACGAACTGAACTTGAAGGTGTTACGGTTGAAGAAGCGCTGAACCACCCAAACTGGTCAATGGGGGCGAAAATCACCATTGATTCAGCGACGATGATGAATAAAGGGCTCGAGGTGATTGAGGCACATTGGTTGTTTGATATACCTTATGAACAAATTGATGTGCTGTTACATAAAGAGAGCATTATCCATTCGATGGTGGAATTTCACGACAAAAGCGTCATGGCTCAGTTAGGGACACCTGACATGAGAGTGCCCATTCAATATGCACTCACATACCCTGACAGAGCGCCATTACCAGAAGCGAAATCATTGAACCTTTGGGAGATTGGACAATTGAATTTCCAAAAAGCGGATTTTGACAGGTATCGCTGCTTACATTTTGCTTATGAATCAGGTAAAATAGGAGGGACAATGCCTGCTGTGCTCAATGCAGCAAATGAAATGGCAGTCGATGCATTTCTGAAAGGCAAAGTAACGTTCCTGCAAATTGAAGAATTGATTGAAAAGGCACTAAACAGACATCATGTGATTTCAACGCCTAGTTTGCAAGATATCCATGAAGTGGACAAAGATACACGAGACTTTGTTCAATCAATCCTCACATAAGGTGGTATGTTCGTGAATACAGTGATTGCGTTTATTATTATTTTTGGAACGCTCGTTTTTTTCCACGAGCTTGGCCATTTAATTATGGCGCAGCGAGCGGGGATTTTATGCCGTGAGTTCGCAATTGGTTTTGGACCGAAGATTTTCTCTTTTAAACGAAAGGAAACCGTTTATACCATTAGACTTCTCCCTATTGGCGGATTTGTTAAAATGGCAGGAGAGGACCCTGAAGTCATTGAAATTAAACCAGGTCATACAGTGGGGCTCTTATTCAATGAGCAAAATGAAGTAGAAAAAATTATTTTAAATGATAAAGAAAAATATCCTGATGCTCTTGTCATCGAAGTGGAGCAGATTGATTTAGATCATGCCATGAGAATCTCAGGATATGAAGCTGGAAATGAAGATATTTTGACTGGCTACAATGTGAGTCAAACAAGCTTTTATATTGCAGATGGTGAAGAGATTCAAATCGCACCGTACAATCGCCAATTTGGATCAAAAACGGTATGGCAGCGTATTAAAGCGATCGCAGCTGGACCGATTATGAACTTTATCTTGGCGTATGTGATTTTAGTTGCTTTAGGGTTTATTCAAGGGGTCACCGTTGATGACCCTGTACTCGGCAAGCTGACGAAAGACGGCCGCGCAGCAGAAGCTGGACTCATGCAGGGAGACCACATCGTGTCCATTAACGGGGATAAAATGAATTCTTGGACAGACGTTGTTCAAACCGTTCAAAAGAACCCTGAGAAAAAAATGAATGTCGTCATTGACCGTGATGGCAAAGAAAGCACTGTACAGGTTGTACCAGAAGCTGTGAAAGCAGACGGAAAAAACATTGGCCGTTTTGGCTCTTATCCGCCAACGGAAAATGGATTTCTGAAGGTTATTTCATCCTCAGGAACAACTGTGATTTCAACAGCAGGTTTGATTTTAACGAACTTGCAAAAGATTGTCACAGGACAATTTTCATTAGATATGTTAGCAGGTCCTGTTGGAATCTATGACATGACAGGAGAAGTAGCCAAGCAAGGTGTGTTAACATTAATGCAGTTTGCGGCGTTCCTTAGTATTAACTTAGGTATCGTGAATTTATTGCCGATTCCTGCACTAGACGGAGGACGTTTACTATTCTTGTTTGTTGAAGCCATTCGCGGTAAACCAATTAATCGTGAGAAAGAAGCACTTGTTGTCTTTATCGGTGTTGCATTCCTCATGCTGTTAATGCTAGTGGTTACGTGGAATGACATCCAGCGATTATTTTTATAAAACCAATGTCTCTTGTTTCTCATTACGGGAAACAAGAGTTTTTGTGAGAAGTCCTATTTCATAAATGAGGTGTAACGACATGAGACAATCCCTGACTTTCATACCAACTCTTCGAGAGGTGCCGGCAGATGCTGAGGCAAAAAGTCACCAGCTCTTAGTAAGAGCTGGGTTCATTAGACAAAATACAAGCGGAATCTATCATTATCTCCCGCTTGCTCATAAAGTCATCCAGCATATTCAATCCATCGTTCGCAAAGAGATGGAAAAGGCGGGAGCAGCTGAGCTGTTAATGCCAGTGCTGCAGCAGGCAGAAATGTGGCAAGAGTCAGGAAGATGGTATACATACGGTCCAGAATTGATGCGTATGAAAGATCGTCATGGCCGTGAGTTCGCACTTGGCCCAACGCACGAAGAAGTGATTACATCACTCGTACGCAGCGAAGTAAAATCGTATAAGAAGCTTCCTTTAACTCTTTATCAAATTCAATCAAAATTCCGCGACGAACAGAGACCGCGTTTTGGGCTGCTGCGCGGACGTGAATTTATTATGAAGGATGCGTACTCATTCCATTCTTCACCAGAAAGCCTTGATGACACATACAATAAGATGTTTACAGCTTACTCCAATGTATTCTCAAAAGTAGGTCTTAATTTTAGACCAGTTATTGCAGATTCTGGTGCAATGGGAGGAAAAGATACACATGAGTTTATGGCACTGTCAGAAGTAGGAGAAGATACAATCGCATACTCTGACACATCTTCCTATGCTGCGAACATCGAAATGGCTGAAGCTGTATATCAAGGAGAAGAAGCAAATCCTGCGGACTTCAAAGAACTTGAAAAAGTCCATACACCACAAGCAAAAACGATTCAAGACATCGCTGAATTTTTAGAAGTTGATCCTTCTCTTTGTATCAAGTCTGTTTTGTTTAAAGCAGATGATGCGTATGTTCTCATCCTGACGAGAGGCGACCATGAAGTAAATGATGTGAAAGTGAAAAACTTGGTAGGAGCACAGCTTGTAGAGCTTGCTACTCGCGAAGAAGTACTAGAAGTCATTGGAACAGAGCCTGGATTTGTTGGTCCAGTGAAGCTGGAAGCAGAAGTCGATATTTATGCCGACCTTGCGGTTAAAGGCATGACAAATGCTGTCGCAGGTGCAAACGAAGCGGATTATCACTATGTCAATGTCAATCCTGCGCGTGATGTGTCAGTGAAAGAATTCACAGATCTTCGTTTGATTCAAGAAGGAGACGTTTCTCCAGATGGAGAAGGCACAATCCAGTTTGCTAAGGGGATTGAAGTAGGACAAGTCTTTAAACTAGGCACTCGTTATTCTGAGTCAATGGATGCGACGTACCTTGATGAGAATGGTCGAGCACAGCCAATGATTATGGGATGCTATGGTATCGGTATTTCTAGAACTCTTTCAGCAGTTGTTGAACAGCATCACGATGAGAAAGGAATCATTTGGCCAGAAGCTGTTGCGCCATATGACCTTCACCTCCTTGCATTAAATATGAAAAACGATGCTCAAAAAGAGCTAGCTGAAACGTTATACGAGCGCTTAGAAGATGAGGGCTTTGACGTACTTTTCGATGACCGCCAGGAGCGGGCTGGAGTGAAATTTGCAGACAGTGATTTAATTGGGCTGCCAATTCGCATTAGCTGCGGAAAACGTTCAGAAGAAGGCATTGTTGAAGTGAAGTTTAGAAAATCAGGTGAATCACATGAAGTATCTGTTGATGAGCTGATTTCATTTATACGCCAAGCATAAAAAACGAACAAAAAAATGAAGGTACCTCCTGTAGAAAAGAGGTACCTTTCTGATTGACAAAAGGAGGGTCCTGTCTTGGATGAACAATTACCGATCACACGGCGGCAATTTCATATATTACTCAATCAGATTCAAATGACAGATGATGACCTCAGTCGTTACTTTGAAGAAGGAGAAATCGTCAAATTGACGGTGCATAAGGCGACGAAAACGTGGCATTTCCTTTTTAAATTTAAGGCGCTTCTGCCTTACAAGGTGTATGCGATGTTTCTCAGCAGGCTGACGAATGCATTTTCTCATATTGCACAAGTCACTTGTACGATTGAAGTCAATGATCCGAGCATCTCTGAAGAGCTCGTTCAATCGTATTGGTCACATTGTGTGGAAGAGCTTCAAGGAATTTCTCCTCCAATTATCAGCTTGCTTCAGCAGCAAAAACCATCGCTGTCTGGACATAAAATCATCATTAAAACAAAAAGCGAAACAGAGGCTTTGGCCATCAAGAAGAAGTACAGTCCAATGCTCCAGGCTGCTTTTAAACAAGTAGGCTTTCCAGAACTCCAATTTGATACAGAAATTTTTGTATCAGATCAAGAGATTCAGAAGTTCAGAGAACAAAAGCTTGCTGAAGATCAAGAAAGAGCGATGCAAGCCCTCACTGAGATGGAGAAGAAGGAAAGTGAGGAGCAGGAGGAAGGTCCGTCTGGCCCTCTCATGATTGGCTATCAAATTAAAGACAATGAAGAAATTCGTACGCTTGATAGTATTATGGACGAGGAAAGAAGAATCACCGTCCAGGGCTACGTATTCGATGCAGAAACGCGTGAGCTGAAAAGCGGCAGAACGCTTTGTATCTTTAAAATTACAGATTATACAAACAGTATTTTAATCAAAATGTTTGCAAGAGAAAAAGAAGATGCACAGCTGATGAAATCATTGAAAAAAGGCATGTGGGTCAAAGCAAGAGGAAGCATTCAAAACGATACGTTTGTTAGAGACCTTGTCATGATTGCCAATGACGTCAATGAAATGAAACCTCAGCTGAAGGAAGATACGGCTCCTGAGGGTGAAAAGCGCGTCGAGCTTCATTTGCATTCCCCAATGAGCCAAATGGACGCTGTTACTGGCATCGGCAGGCTGGTGGAACAAGCAAAAAAATGGGGACATGAAGCGATTGCCCTGACGGATCATGCGGTGGTACAATCCTTCCCAGATGCGTATGCAGCAAGTAAAAAGCATGACATCAAAATGATGTATGGTGTGGAAATCAACTTGGTCGATGACGGAGTACCTATTGCCTATAATCCAGAGCACCGTTTGTTAGAGGATGCAACGTATGTCGTATTTGACGTAGAGACAACTGGACTTTCAGCTGTTTATGACACGATCATTGAGCTGGCAGCAGTGAAAATAAAGGGCGGAGAAATCATTGACCGTTTTGAGGCATTTGCAAATCCTCATCACCCATTATCAGCGACAACGATCGAATTAACAGGTATCACGGATGATATGGTCAGAGATGCTCCGGATGTCGTCGATGTCGTACGGGATTTCAAAGAATGGATTGGACAAGATATCCTTGTTGCGCACAATGCAAGCTTTGATATGGGCTTTTTAAATACAGCGTACAAACGCCTGTTAAAAACAGATAAAGCGTCAAACCCTGTGATTGATACACTTGAACTTGGCCGGTTCCTTTACCCTGAATTTAAGAATCACCGGCTGAACACACTTTGTAAAAAGTTCGATATAGAACTGACGCAGCATCACCGCGCCATTTACGATGCAGAGGCGACAGGCTATCTCATGCTAAAAATGCTAAAAGATGCGGCTGAAAAGGATATTGCCTATCACGATCAATTGAATGAAAACATGGGTCAGTCTAATGCTTACCAGCGCTCACGTCCTTACCATGCCATTCTGATCGCACAAAATGAGACAGGGCTGAAAAATTTATTCAAGCTTGTTTCTCTTTCTCATATTCATTATTTCTACCGGGTGCCGCGCATTCCGCGCTCACAGCTTGAGAAATATCGAGAAGGTTTAATAATCGGGTCTGCCTGTGATAAGGGTGAAGTGTTTGAAGGGATGATGCAAAAATCACCTGATGAGGTGGAAGACATTGCAGCATTTTACGACTATTTAGAAGTTCATCCGCCAGAAGTGTATCAGCATCTGCTGCAGCTGGAGCTTGTTCGAGATGAACGTGCGTTAAAAGAAATCATCACAAACATTGTGAAGCTTGGCGAAAAGCTGAATAAACCAGTCGTGGCAACTGGAAATGTGCATTATCTGCATCCAGAAGACAAAATTTATCGTAAAATCTTAATTTCATCACAAGGCGGAGCAAATCCGCTGAACCGTCATGAACTGCCAAAAGTTCATTTTAGAACGACAGATGAAATGCTTGAAGCATTCTCCTTTCTAGGAGAGGAAAAAGCGAAAGAGATCGTCGTGACGAATACAAAAAAAGTCTCTGAGATGGTCGAAAGCATTAAACCAATCAAAGACGACCTATACACACCAAAAATTGAAGGTGCAGATGAAGAAATACGGGAAATGAGCTATCAAATGGCGCGCAGCATCTATGGAGATGACCTGCCGAAAATCGTAGAAGACCGCATTGAGAAAGAATTAAAAAGTATTATCGGTCATGGCTTCGCCGTTATTTACTTAATCTCTCACAAGCTCGTAAAGAAATCACTTGATGATGGATATCTTGTTGGTTCAAGGGGGTCTGTCGGCTCATCTCTTGTTGCCACTTTAACAGAGATTACCGAAGTGAACCCGCTTGCGCCGCATTATGTATGTCCAAGCTGTAAGCATTCCGAATTCTTTAACGACGGATCTGTTGGTTCAGGCTTTGACCTTCCTGACAAAGACTGCCCGGAATGCGGCACGCCGTACAAAAAAGATGGGCACGATATTCCGTTTGAAACGTTCTTAGGTTTTAAAGGAGACAAAGTCCCTGATATCGACTTGAACTTCTCAGGTGAATATCAGCCGATTGCCCATAACTATACGAAAGAGCTGTTCGGTGAAGAGTACGTATACCGAGCAGGTACGATTGGTACTGTTGCAGAAAAAACAGCATACGGTTACGTGAAAGGCTACGCTGGAGATCATAATCTTCATATGAGGGGCGCAGAAATCGACCGGCTTGTACAAGGCTGTACAGGGGTAAAACGGACAACGGGCCAGCATCCAGGCGGTATTATTGTAGTACCGGATTATATGGACATTTACGATTTCTCACCTATTCAATTTCCAGCAGATGCGACAGGTTCTGATTGGAAAACGACGCATTTTGACTTCCATTCAATCCATGACAACTTGCTCAAGCTTGATATACTAGGGCACGATGATCCTACGGTTATTCGTATGCTTCAGGATTTAAGCGGAATTGATCCAAAAACGATTCCAACAGATGATCCTGAAGTGATGAAAATTTTCCAAGGAACAGAGCCTCTTGGTGTAACAGAGGAGCAAATTGGCTGTAAAACAGGTACACTCGGTATTCCGGAGTTTGGGACAAGGTTCGTTCGGCAAATGCTTGAGGATACAAAACCAACAACCTTCTCAGAGCTCGTTCAGATCTCTGGATTATCACACGGAACAGATGTATGGCTCGGAAACGCGCAAGAGCTCATCCACAATAAAACGTGTGAACTAAGTGAAGTGATTGGGTGCCGTGACGATATTATGGTCTATCTCATCTATCAGGGCTTAGAGCCGTCACTTGCCTTTAAAATCATGGAGTCTGTTCGTAAAGGAAAAGGACTTCCTCCTGAATGGGAAGAAGAAATGAAGAATAATAATGTTCCGAACTGGTATATTGATTCTTGTAAAAAGATCAAATACATGTTCCCTAAGGCCCACGCAGCTGCTTACGTATTAATGGCTGTACGGATTGCCTACTTTAAGGTGCATCATGCACTTTTATACTATGCGGCTTACTTTACCGTTCGTGCAGATGACTTTGATATTGAAACAATGACAAAAGGATCAAATGCGATTCGAGCAGTCATGGATGATATTAACTCAAAAGGTTTAGATGCATCACCGAAAGAAAAGAACCTATTAACTGTACTAGAGCTTGCCCTTGAAATGTGTGAAAGAGGCTATCATTTCAAAAAAGTGGACCTCTACCGATCAAGTGCAACAGAGTTTATCATTGATGGTGACGGATTGATTCCGCCATTCAACTCAATCCCTGGTCTCGGAACGAACGTTGCGTTAAATATTGTGCGCGCACGTCAAGATGGGGAGTTCCTTTCAAAAGAGGATTTACAAAAACGCGGAAAAGTGTCGAAAACGATCCTAGAATATTTAGATCGTCAAGGCTGCTTAGAAGCACTTCCTGATCAAAACCAACTTTCTTTGTTTTAATGTGATCAATGAAGAGCGCCCTTATAAAGGGCGTTCTTTTTTATGTACACAATAATATTATTATGTTAACTAATAAGGAATTCCCATCAATTGGAATCATTTTCTAATTCATTCATATACCTTGATTTAGCGTGATGTTTTAAGAGAAGAGATTGTATGTCATTCTTTCTACCCAAATAGAGCAAAAAAGAGAATTTAGCCGTCTGAAATGTTCTCATGCGACATATGATCATTCAGGGTACAGTCACAGAAAGAATCAAGAGAAAACAACTTCGATGAGCACAAAGCTGATTGCTGTTTACTATGCTTATTTTTGAAACATATTTGATTCTTTTCAAAGCTGTTCAAATCACGTTCTGAATAAAAGGAGGTGGCTTGTGTATTCATGTTTGACTAAAAAGAAGGGGTGAGTCATACGGAAATGGCATCTTATAACTATGTAGAGGTTCTTCAAAAATCCTTGTTGTTTTATGAAGCGCAGCGGTCTGGAAAGCTGCCTAAAAGCAGCCGTCTCAACTGGCGGGGAGATTCTGGACTAGAGGATGGGAAGGATGTAGGGCATGACTTAACTGGCGGCTGGTACGACGCAGGTGATCATGTGAAATTTGGCCTTCCAATGGCCTACTCAGCAGCTGTACTTGCTTGGACAGTATATGAATACCGAGAAGCCTATGAAGAGGCAGAACTGCTTGATGACATCTTAGATCAGATCAGGTGGGCAACAGATTATTTTTTAAAAGCTCATACAGGTCCGAACGAGTTTTGGGCGCAGGTAGGTGATGGGAACGCTGATCATGCTTGGTGGGGACCGGCAGAAGTGATGCCGATGAGCCGGCCAGCTTTTAAAATTGATGAAAATTGCCCTGGAACAGAAGTGGCCGCCCAAACTGCGGCAGCTTTAGCAGCGGGTTCTATCATTTTTAAAGAGACAGATGCCCCTTATGCAGCAAAGCTTCTGACGCACGCGAAACAGCTTTATTCATTTGCTGACCGGTATCGCGGCGAATATACAGATTGTGTCACAAACGCTCAGCCGTTTTACAATTCATGGAGCGGCTATATTGATGAACTCATATGGGGCGGAATCTGGCTGTACTTGGCAACAAATGAAGAAACCTATTTAAATCAAGCACTAAAAGCAGTAGAGGAATGGCCGAAGGATTGGGATTATACGTTTACCATGTCGTGGGACAATACTTTTTTTGCTTCGCAAATCTTACTCGCCAGAATCACGAAAGAGAACCGATTCATAGAATCGACAGAGCGTAATCTCGATTACTGGACGACGGGTTTTGTTCAAAATGGAAAAGTCGAAAGAATCACTTATACGCCTGGCGGTTTGGCATGGCTTGATCAATGGGGCTCGCTTCGTTATACAGCAAATGCAGCATTTTTAGCCTTTGTCTACGCTGATTGGGTGTCAGATGAAGAAAAAAAGAATCGATACCAAACGTTTGCGATCAACCAAACTCACTATATGCTTGGTGATAATCCGCTTAATAGAAGCTATGTCGTTGGGTTTGGCCAGAACCCGCCGAAGCATCCGCACCACCGAACTGCACATGGCTCATGGTCTAACCAGCTGACAAATCCTTCGAATCATCGTCACACTCTTTATGGGGCGCTCGTTGGCGGACCTAATGCACAGGATCAATATGATGACGACATCTCTGATTATGTATCAAACGAGGTGGCGACGGACTATAATGCCGCTTTTACAGGAAATATAGCCAAAATGGTGCAGCTGTTTGGAAAAGGGCAATCAAAGCTACCCAATTTCCCGCCTAAAGAACAACCAGAGGATGAGTTTTTTGTAGAGGCAGCAGTGATGAATAACGATGCAACTTCTACTCAAGTCAAGGCGGTTCTATACAACCGGTCTGGATGGCCGGCGAGAAGTAGTCAAACGCTCTCCTTTAGATATTACGTCAATCTGAGTGAGGTCTTTGCAAAGGGATTCACTGAAAAAGATATTCAAGTGACAGCCGCCTACAATGAAGGCGCTTCCTTATCTCCGCTCAAGGTATATGACGCATCAGCTCACGTCTATTATGCAGAAATAGATTTTACCGGCGTAGCGATTTTTCCTGGAGGAGAATCAGAGCATAAAAAGGAAATCCAATTTCGATTATCTGCGCCAAATGGGTCGAATATATGGGATGCCTCAAATGATTATTCCTTTCAAGGCTTAACATCCAATATGCAAAAAACACCGAGAATACCTGTTTTTGATGATGGTTCTTTAGTATTTGGTACACTTCCAGACAAATAAAAATCAAGATTTATTGAAAGGGTGAAGGATTTGTCAAACAAAGAACGGTTTTTAACGCTTTATCATCAAATTAAAAGTGATGCGAATGGATATTTTTCACCAGAAGGAATTCCGTATCATTCAATTGAGACGCTCATTTGCGAAGCGCCTGATTATGGGCATATGACAACGTCAGAAGCATATAGTTATTGGCTGTGGCTAGAGGTGTTGTACGGACATTACACAGGGGATTGGAGCAAATTAGAGGCAGCCTGGGACAATATGGAGAAATACATCATCCCAGTAAATGAAGATGGAAATGATGAACAGCCGCATATGAGCGCCTACAACCCTTCTAGTCCAGCCACCTACGCAGCAGAAAAACCATATCCGGATCAATATCCTAGTCAGCTGAGCGGAGCTCGTCCTGCTGGTCAAGATCCGATTGATGGTGAATTGAAATCAACCTATGGAACAAATGAAACGTATTTAATGCACTGGCTGCTTGATGTCGATAACTGGTATAAATATGGGAACTTGCTCAATCCATCACATACAGCTGCATATGTGAACACGTTCCAGCGTGGTCCGCAGGAATCTGTATGGGAGGCGATCCCGCATCCATCACAAGATGATAAATCGTTTGGGAAGCCAAATGAAGGCTTTATGAGCTTGTTCACAAAAGAAAATCAAGTACCAGCTGCTCAGTGGCGTTATACCAATGCGACGGATGCTGATGCGCGTGCAATACAAGCAATCTATTGGGCAAAGGAACTTGGCTACAATAATTCAACCTATCTTGATAAAGCGAAAAAAATGGGTGATTTTCTCCGTTACGGTATGTACGATAAGTATTTTCAAACGATTGGAAGCGGTAAGCAAGGGAATCCGTACCCTGGAAACGGAAAGGGTGCTTGTCATTACTTAATGGCGTGGTATACCTCTTGGGGCGGAGGACTTGGCGACTATGCAAACTGGTCATGGCGTATCGGAGCGAGCCATTGTCACCAAGGGTATCAAAACCCTGTCGCCGCTTATGCTTTGTCCTCAGACAAAGGTGGTTTAAAGCCATCTTCCTCTACTGGTGCAAGCGATTGGGAAAAAACATTAAAAAGGCAGCTTGAATTTTATGTATGGCTTCAATCAAAAGAGGGAGCGATAGCAGGAGGTGCAACCAATAGCTGGAATGGAGACTATAGTGCATATCCGGCGGGAAGAAGTACTTTTTACGATATGGCATACGAGGATGCACCTGTTTATCATGATCCGCCTTCTAATAACTGGTTTGGGATGCAGGCATGGCCGATGGAGCGCGTAGCAGAGCTTTATTATATTTTAGTGAAAGATGGAGACAAAACTTCTGAAAATGTCCAAATGGCTAAATCCTGTATCACAAAATGGGTTAACTATGCACTCGATTACATTTTTATCGGCAGCCGTCCTGTGTCGGATGAAGAGGGTTATTTCTTAAATGACCAAGGACAAAGAATTCTAGGGGGAACAAATGTTTCTGTGGCTACAACGAGTGCACCAGGCGAGTTTTGGCTTCCTGGAAATATTGCTTGGAGCGGACAGCCTGACACGTGGAATGGATTCCAGTCTGCAACAGGAAATCCAAACCTAACAGCTGTCACAAAAGATCCAACTCAGGATACGGGCGTATTAGGGAGCCTAGTCAAGGCATTAACTTTCTTTGCTGCTGCTACAAAGCTTGAAACAGGGGATTATACAGCGCTTGGTGTCAGAGCGAAAGATGCAGCCGCACAGCTCCTTGAGGTGGCGTGGAATTACAATGATGGAGTGGGCATTGTAACAGAAGAAGAAAGAGAGGACTATGACCGCTTCTTTAAAAAAGAAGTGTATTTCCCAAATGGTTGGAACGGGACATTTGGTCAAGGGAATCAGATTCCTGGAAGCAGCACCACTCCTTCTGATCCGCAGCGAGGAGGAAATGGAGTCTATACGAGTTTTGCTGATCTTCGTCCGAACATTAAACAAGATCCAGCATGGCCTTCACTTGAGAGTAAGTATCAGTCTTCATTTAATGAAGCAACAGGCAAATGGGAGAACGGGGCACCGGTTTTCACTTATCACCGTTTCTGGTCACAAGTGGATATGGCCACTGCCTACGCAGAATATCATCGTCTGATCAACTAACAGTCGAAATTTAAGCTGCCGGTTTCTTTGAGCCGGCAGTTTGATTAAGAAATATAAATCCAATGAAGATAGGGGGATTTTTACATGGTCAAAGAAAGAAGCTTTCTTCATCAATCATTCAACAAGGGTGAAAATGAGCAGATCAATCTGATGTGGAAAAAAGAGGCGAATGATCGAATCTCAGAGCATAGACAAAGAGACCTTGTGATAAACGTGACAAACGGCGATAAAAAGCCAATAGCAGGTATAGAGGTTGAAATTAAGCAAATCAGGCATGAATTCGCATTTGGTTCAGCAATGAATGACCAAGTGTTATTTAATCAACAATATGCTGATTTTTTCGTGAAGTATTTTAATTGGGCTGTTTTTGAAAATGAGGCAAAATGGTATGCGAATGAGCCACAAAGAGGGAAAATCACCTATGAAAAAGCAGATGCGATGCTGAATTTTGCAGATCGACATCAACTTCCAGTGAGGGGGCACGCTTTATTTTGGGAGGTAGAGGATGCGAATCCAAGCTGGCTGAGGTCACTGCCGAATCACGAAGTATATGAAGCCATGAAAAACCGGCTTGAGCATGCGGGCAATCATTTTAAGGGAAGATTCCGCCATTGGGATGTAAACAATGAAATGATGCACGGTTCATTTTTTAAAGATCGCTTTGGGAAAAATATTTGGAAGTGGATGTATGAAGAAACGAAAAAAATTGACCCGAAAGCACTTTTGTTTGTGAATGATTATAATGTGATCTCATATGGTGAGCACCATGCGTATAAAGCGCATATCAATGAACTGCGTCAGTTAGGCGCACCTATTGAAGCGATTGGGGTTCAAGGCCATTTTGAAGAACGGGTCGATCCAGTCATTGTCAAAGAGAGACTCGATGTGCTTGCTGAGCTTGGTCTTCCTATATGGGTCACAGAGTATGACTCTGTTCACCCTGACGCTAATAGAAGAGCGGATAACCTAGAGGCTTTATATCGCGTCGCATTTAGTCATCCAGCCGTAAAAGGAGTGCTAATGTGGGGATTTTGGGCAGGTGCCCATTGGAGAGGTGAGCATGCGGCTATCGTGAATTATGATTGGTCTTTAAATGAAGCAGGACGACGTTATGAAAAACTTCTAAATGAGTGGACGACCCAAAGAGTTGAAACAACAGATGCTAATGGCCATGTGATATGTCCAGCATTTCATGGAACATATGAGATTCGAATCGGCAAAGAAAATAAAATGTTGAAACAGCAGACAATTGAACTTGATTCAAATGAACAAGCACCGCTTCAGCTAGATGTGATCGTACCTGAAGAAGGATAGATTGTGAGGAGAATGTTAATGAAAAAGTGGACTCAAAGAGTGTCCTGCTTCATACTTGTGGTCGCTATATGGGCCGGCTGGTTTTCACTTACGATTAAAGCCGCCGCTTACGTGCAGACATCTGGTAAACAATTTACGCTGAACAATCAACCATTTTACTTTGCTGGTACAAATAATTACTACTTCCATTACAAATCTAAAAAAATGGTAGATGCAGTGTTCGATGATATGAAAGCAATGAATTTAAAGGTCATACGTATTTGGGGATTTCACGACGGAGCCCCTCAAGAAAACTCCGTTTTACAATCTAGTCCAGGGGTCTATGAAGAATCAGGTTTTCAAAAACTAGATTATGCGATTTATAAAGCAGGACAGGAAGGGATAAAGCTTGTCATTCCACTAGTGAACAATTGGGATGACTTTGGCGGGATGAATCAATACGTAAAGTGGTTCGGGGCAGGAACGCATGATGCCTTTTATACAGATCCTCGTATTCAACATGCTTACAAAAATTATGTGCGCTATGTATTAGAAAGAACCAATACGTATACAGGTGTTCAATATAAAGACGATCCAGCTATTATGACTTGGGAATTGGCCAATGAGCCGCGTGTGCAGTCAGATCCAACGGGAAATGTACTAGTCAAATGGGCAGATGAAATGAGTAAATGGATCAAATCGCTGGATCGTCACCATCTTGTTGCAGTAGGAGATGAAGGGTTCTTTCGCATACCAGGGCATGAAGATTGGTTGTACGGAGGCGGAGAAGGCGTCGATTGGGACCGTTTGACGGCTCTTCCTAATATTGATTATGGAACCTATCACCTGTACCCAGATCATTGGAACAAGTCTGCTGCCTGGGGAGTGAAATGGATTGAAGACCATATCACCCGCGGGAAGTCAATCGGAAAACCAGTTGTGTTAGAGGAGTTTGGCTATCAAAATCAATCAGCACGTCCTGACGTATACGAAAGCTGGCTGTCAGCGATTGAGCGGCTCGGAGGGGCAGGCAGTCAATTTTGGATTTTAACAAGCATTCAGGACGATGATTCGCTCTATCCGGATTATGACGGTTTCCGCATCATAAAAGGGAGCAGGGAGGCAGCACTTATCAGTGATCATGCGAAAAGAATGAACGAAAAGAACCGATGACGAATGCCTGCAGAATAAGGAACTTCATTTGCATAAAAAAATTGGATATGGTATAGTTTTTATGGAAATGCTAACGATTACCGAGACAAGAGTGGGGAAACCCGCTCTTTTGTATTGAACAGGCAATTTTTGTCTCGACATTATTCATCCGTTTTCTGCTCCCCCTGCTCACATAAAGCAGGGTTTTTATGCAGAATGATTGATAAGAGCGTTTATCGAAAGCACAAGGAGGAAGAGAATGAGCAAAAAAGTAGTGGATGTCGTAAGCGAAATGGTGCAGCCAATTTTAGATGGCTTACAGCTTGAACTCGTTGATGTTGAATTTGTCAAAGAGGGTCAAAACTGGTTCCTTCGCGTGTTTATTGACTCTGATAAAGGCGTCGATATCGAAGAATGTGCCAAAGTGAGCGAAGCCTTGAGCGAAAAGCTTGATGAGGCAGATCCGATTAGCCAAAACTACTTTCTTGAAGTGTCCTCTCCTGGAGCGGAGCGCCCATTAAAGAAAAAAGCTGATTTTGAAAAAGCACTTGGAAAAAATGTTTTCATGAAAACATATGAACCAATTGATGGTGAAAAAGCATTTGAAGGTGAGCTTACAAGCTTTGATGGTGAGATTGCAACAGTGACAGTGAAGATCAAGACAAGAAAGAAAGAGATCAATATTCCATACGAAAAAATAGCTAACGCAAGATTAGCAGTTTCGTTCAATTAACCTTTTCATTGATATAAGGGGGAACCATAAAAATGAGTAGTGAGTTGTTAGATGCCCTGACTGTTCTCGAGAAAGAGAAGGGTATTAGTAAAGAAATTATTATTGAAGCGATAGAAGCTGCACTCATTTCTGCATATAAGCGTAACTTTAATCAAGCGCAAAATGTTCGTGTTGATTTAAACCGCGAAACGGGAACAATTCGCGTATTTGCAAGAAAAGATGTTGTCGATGAAGTGTATGATTCTCGCCTTGAAATCTCTGTAGATGATGCAGCCAATATGAACCCGAATTACATGGTAGGTGACGTCGTTGAAATTGAAGTCACGCCAAAAGATTTCGGACGCATTGCAGCTCAGACTGCGAAACAAGTGGTGACGCAGCGAGTGAGAGAAGCAGAGCGAGGTGTGATCTACACGGAGTTTATCGATCGCGAGGAAGACATTATGACGGGAATCGTTCAGCGAATTGACAGTAAATTCATTTACGTGTCACTTGGCAAAATCGAAGCCCTTCTTCCGGTCAACGAACAAATGCCAAATGAGGACTACAAACCACATGACCGCATTAAGGTGTTTATTACAAAAGTCGAAAAAACAACAAAAGGACCACAAATTTATGTGTCTAGAACACATCCAGGTCTTTTAAAGCGTTTATTTGAAATTGAAGTGCCAGAAATTTATGATGGTACTGTAGAGCTTAAATCGGTTGCTAGAGAAGCTGGGGACCGTTCTAAAATCTCTGTTCGTACTGATGATCCTGATGTTGACCCAGTTGGTTCTTGTGTTGGACCAAAAGGTCAGCGTGTACAAGCAATTGTCAACGAGCTAAAAGGCGAAAAAATTGACATTGTCCATTGGTCTAATGACCCGGTTGAATTTGTTGCCAATGCATTAAGTCCATCAAAAGTACTTGATGTTATTGTGAATGAAGAAGATAAGGCGACAACAGTGATTGTCCCTGATTATCAGCTGTCGTTAGCGATTGGTAAAAGAGGTCAAAATGCTCGTCTTGCAGCAAAGCTGACTAGCTGGAAAATTGACATTAAAAGTGAAACAGATGCAAGGGAACTCGGTATTTTCCCAAGAACTGAAGACTCTGAATCTCTTTTCTTAGAGGCTGAACCAGTAGCTGAGGAATCTGACGAATAAGAGGTGATGTAAAAGGTGAATAGCCGAAAAAAAATCCCGCTTAGAAAATGTGTCGTGACGGGAGAAATGAAACCAAAGAAAGAACTGATCCGTGTTGTTCGTTCTAAAGAAGGTGAAGTGTCTGTTGACGCAACCGGAAAAAAGAACGGACGCGGAGCTTACCTTTCTCTCGATAAAGAAACCATTCTTGCGGCAAAGAACAAACGCAGTTTACAGCAGCAATTTCAGACACAGATTGACGAACACATATTTGAAGAATTACTAGAACTAGCTGAAAAGGTGAAAAAACCAAATGACTCAATCTGAATGGTATCCTTTGCTTGGTCTAGCAAATCGAGCTCGTAAAGTCGTGTCAGGAGAAGATCTTGTGATCAAAGAAATTAGACATGCGCGTGCTAAGCTGGTTCTTCTTGCAGCAGATGCCTCATCGAACACAGAGAAAAAGGTATCTGACAAATGCAAATTTTATAATGTTCCGGTTAGAAAAGTTGAAGACCGTTCCGTTCTCGGACGTTCTATTGGGAAAGAAGCTCGCGTAGTTGTCGCTGTCACTGACCAAGGCTTCGCAAAGAAGCTTATAAGCTTGCTCGATTAATTTATTTGGGGGTGAACGAATGGCTAAAGTGAGAGTATATGAATACGCAAAAGCCATAGATGTTTCAAGTAAAGATATTATAGCAGCGCTTAAGGATATGAACGTGGAAGTGAACAACCACATGGCGACGCTTGAAGACGACACTGTGAAAAAGCTAGACGCGATCTATAAAAAAGCCAAAGCAAAAGAGACAGCTAACGAGAAACCCGCAGAACAAAAAAAACAATCATCTAACAAAAACAATGATAGAAAGAAGAATGACGTGCAGAATAATCAATTTAATAAAAACAAAAAAAACAACAACCAAAACAAAAACAAAAATAAACGCGGTGGAAATAACAAATCGCAGCATCAGCAAGCTAGACCTGTGAAGCCTAAGAAAGAGCTTCCTGAAAAAATTGAATTTACAAATTCAATGTCAGTCGGCCAGCTGGCTGAAGAGCTTGGAAAAGAAACAGCTGAAATTATCAAAAAGCTGATGATGCTTGGTGTTATGGCAACCATTAACCAAGAGCTGGATAAAGATACAGTTGAATTAATCGCTTCTGAATATGGCGTTCCAGTAGAGGAAGTCATTATTTTAGAAGAAACTGAACTTGAAAAGTATGAAGTTGAAGATAAAGAAGAAGATATGCAAGTACGCCCTCCAGTTGTGACGATCATGGGACACGTTGACCACGGGAAAACAACGCTTCTTGACAGCATTCGTAAGACGAAAGTCGTTGAAGGCGAAGCTGGTGGAATCACGCAGCATATCGGTGCATACCAAATTGAAGAAAACGGCAAGAAAATCACGTTCCTTGATACACCTGGACACGCAGCCTTTACAACGATGCGTGCACGTGGTGCCGAGGTAACGGATACAACTATTCTAGTTGTTGCAGCAGATGATGGCGTTATGCCGCAAACGGTTGAAGCGATTAACCATGCGAAAGCAGCAGAAGTGCCAATCATTGTTGCTGTCAATAAAATTGACAAACCAACAGCGAACCCGGACCGTGTGATGCAGGAATTAACGGAGCATGGTCTAGTACCAGAAGCTTGGGGCGGCGAAACGATCTTCGTTCCTCTATCTGCAAAAACAGGTGAAGGCATTGATGAGTTGATTGAAATGATCCTTCTTGTCAGCGAAGTTGGAGAACTGAAAGCCAACCCAAATCGTGCGGCAAAAGGGACTGTCATCGAGGCTGAGCTTGATAAAGGAAGAGGATCTGTTGCAACCCTTCTTGTTCAAACTGGTACACTTCATGTAGGTGACCCAATCGTTGTCGGAAATACATTTGGCCGTGTACGTGCAATGGTTAATGACATCGGACGCCGCGTGAAAACAGCAGGACCATCTACACCTGTTGAAATCACTGGTTTAAACGATGTACCGAATGCAGGGGATCAGTTCCTCGTTTTCAAAGATGAAAAAACAGCTCGTCAAGTAGGTGAGGCGCGTGCTTCGAAACAGCTTGATGAACAGCGTTCAGACAAAGCGAAATTATCTCTAGATGACCTATTTGAGCAAATCAAACAAGGTGAAGTGAAAGATATCAACTTGATCGTGAAAGCAGACGTACAAGGTTCTGCTGAAGCACTGACGGCCGCTCTTCAAAAAATTGAAGTAGAAGGCGTAAAAGTGAAAATCATCCATACGGGTGTTGGAGCGATTACAGAATCTGATATTATTTTAGCAAGTGCTTCTAATGCGATCGTGATCGGATTTAACGTACGTCCTGATGGAAATGCGAAGAGCACAGCTGAAACAGAAAACGTAGATATCCGCTTACACCGCATTATTTATAAAGTCATCGATGAAATTGAAGCGGCGATGAAAGGAATGCTTGACCCTGAATATGAAGAAAAAGTCATCGGTCAAGTTGAAGTTCGTCAAACGTTCAAAGTATCTAAAATCGGTACAATTGCTGGTGGTTATGTCACTGAAGGAACCATCACAAGAGATAGTGGTATCCGCTTAATTCGTGACGGCGTCGTTATTTTTGAAGGCGAAGTCGACGTATTAAAACGATTCAAAGATGACGTGAAAGAAGTTTCACAAGGCTATGAGTGTGGTATTACCATTAAGAAGTACAATGATATCCGTGAAGGTGATGTCATGGAATCATTCGTTATGCAAGAAATCGAAAGAAAATGATCGGTTATACCGAATGTGAGTGCATCATTTATGATGCCTCCTCACTGAAGGAAAAACGTGCGGTTCTTCAGCGTATACTGACAAGAACGCGCCATAAATTCAATGTAACCATGGCTGAAATGGATTACCAGGACACATGGCAGCGTACATCAATTGGAATCGCCGTAATTTCCTCATCCCGGGTTCAAGTGGAAAAGGAATTGCAGCGTGTTTTAAGCTTTATTGATTCTTTTCCTGAAATTGAACGAACGATCACGAAAACTGAGTGGTTTTAATTAGAGGTGATAAGATCATGAGTATGAGAGCAACCCGCGTGGGTGAGCAGATGAAAAAAGAATTAGGCGACATCCTAGGCAGAAAGCTAAAAGATCCAAGAATCGGCTTTTTGACTGTAACTGATGTCGAAGTATCCGGTGATTTGCAAATTGCGAAAGTTTACATTTCTGTTCTCGGTGACGAGAAAAAAAGAGAGGAAACCTTAAAAGGCCTTGCAAAGGCTAAAGGGTATATCCGTTCTGAAATTGGCAATCGAATTAGACTTCGCAAAACACCAGAACTGCACTTTGAATTCGATGAATCCGTGGATTACGGAAACCGAATTGAAAGCCTAATTGCTGAACTAAACACAAAAGATCATGAATAAGACGTTGAAATAAGGATAGGCGATGATCGTCTGTCCTTTTTCATCGTTTACGAAAGGAGAGAGCGCAGATGATAAATGGTGTTCTTTTATTACATAAAGAAAGAGGGATGACCTCTCACGACTGTGTGTTCAAAGTGAGAAAGATCCTGCATACAAAAAAAGTGGGACATACAGGTACCCTCGACCCCGAGGTATCAGGTGTTTTGCCCATTTGTATCGGAAGAGCAACGAAGATTGTCGAATACTTAACAGATAAATCAAAAACGTATGACGCAGAAATCACGATTGGTTTTTCTACAACAACAGAAGACCAAACAGGTGAGACCGTAGAAGAAAAAAAGGTGCAAAATCCCATCTCAGAAGAAGAAATTGATGCTGTGCTGAAACAGTTTCAAGGAACCATTGAACAAATTCCACCTATGTTTTCGGCAGTGAAAATTGGCGGGAAAAAGCTCTATGAATATGCAAGAGAAGGCATTGAAATTGAGCGACCGAGCCGTGAAATTACGATTCACCGTATCGAGCGGACAACACCTGCTTTATTTGAAAATGGAAAAGTATCATTTAGATTCACCGTTTTATGTTCAAAAGGAACATATGTCAGAACCTTAGCGGTTGATATTGGAAAGAAACTAGGATTCCCAGCTCATATGTCACACCTCATTCGCACAGGATCAGGTGATTTTACACTAGATGAGTGCATCACCCTTGATGAGCTGCGAGATATAAGCGAAGAAGGTACAGTAGATGAGCACCTTGTCCCGATCGAGCGTGCGCTCAATCATTTGCCGAAATGGGAGATAAATGATACATTAGCAAGTAAAGTGGAAAACGGTGCAGTCCTGCCAATGCCTGGTGAATTCGCTCATTTCGCAGAGGAAGATCGTGTCGCTGTCTTTGCTCCTTCAGGCCGGTGTATGGCGATATATATGAAGCACCCGACCAAACAGAATCTAATGAAGCCGGCGAAGATCTTATCTCAGGACAAGCAATCTTAAAGAAAAGGTGACCATCTCGTGAAGACTATACATATTTCACACCCACATACATTGAATCAAAAGGATCAAGACCCGTCTGTTATGGCTTTAGGGTATTTTGACGGTGTTCACCTCGGACATCAAAAAGTGATTGACTCAGCAAAAAGCATTGCGAGTAAAGAAGGTTTGGCTTTAGCAGTCATGACCTTTCATCCGCACCCATCACATGTTTTGCAAAAAGCACGTGAACCCAAGGACTTAATTACGCCGCTTGAGGATAAAATTGATTTCATCGAACAGCTGGGCGCTGACTATTTATACATTGTGCAGTTCAGCGAAAGCTTTGCAGCGCTATCGCCTCAAGAGTTTGTTGATCAATATTTAGATGAGCTGAATGTAAAGCACGCAGTAGCTGGTTTTGATTTTACGTTTGGCCGTTTTGGTGCAGGCACAATGGAAACCTTCGATGAGTACGGAAAAGGGCGTATTTCGGCCACCATCGTTCCTAAGTTGTCCAATCAAGACCGAAAAGTCAGCTCAACACTCATACGCTCTGCATTGAAAAATGGAGATGTTGAATATGTAAGTGAGCTTTTAGGAAAACCTTATCAGCTGCGCGGTATTGTCATTCATGGAGATAAGCGAGGACGGACGATCGGCTTTCCGACTGCCAATGTCGGTTTATCTGCTGAATATATCATTCCGCCAACAGGAGTTTATGCAGTAAGAGCAGAAGTAAAAGGCAAAGTGTATGACGGTGTTTGTAACATTGGCTATAAACCAACCTTTTATGAAAAACGCCCTGATCAGCCTGCTATTGAAGTAAACCTCTTTGATTTTAACGAAGAAATATATGGTGAACCGATTAAATTACAGTGGTTCAAGCGCATTCGCAGTGAGCAAAAATTTAACGGAATCCAGGAGTTAACGGCACAAATCAGTCAAGATAAAGAAGAAGCGATTCAGTTTTTTAAACATCAGCGAAAGCAAACAAAAAATTCATAGAAAAACAGCTCTACCATTTGCAAATTCAGCATATTTTTAGTATGATTATTCCTGTAGCTTTAAAACCACTTACTTGGCAGGCCGACTTCACCGACGGTTGCGAGGTAGATGGGGCTAACATGATTTGGAGGTGAAACAGGATGGCTATTACTCAAGAGCGTAAAACTCAATTAATTAGTGAGTTCAAAACACACGAATCTGATACTGGATCTCCAGAAGTTCAGATCGCTGTCCTAACAGAATCAATTAACAACTTGAACGAGCATTTACGTACTCATAAGAAAGATCACCACTCACGTCGCGGTCTTTTGAAAATGGTAGGTAGACGTCGTAATCTTCTTACGTATCTACGTAATAAAGACGTAACTCGTTACCGTGAGTTAATTAACAAACTAGGCTTACGTCGATAATCGTAAAAAGCGGGAGGATTCCCGCTTTTTTATCGTATAATCACTAATATTTTATGGTTAAAATGTTGAAAGAATGGCAAAAACCCTTCTACATACACCTTTCACATTGATATGTGAAAATCATTTTGTTCATAATAAGAATTAACTAAAATTTCAAGATAAGAGAGGAGTTTTTCTCAGAATGGGACAAGAGAAACATGTCTTCACCATAGACTGGGCTGGACGTCAACTGACAGTTGAAACTGGCCAGCTTGCAAAGCAAGCAAACGGAGCGGTCCTCGTACGCTACGGAGATACAGCTGTGCTTAGCTCAGCAACAGCTTCTAAAGAACCAAAACCACTTGATTTCTTCCCGCTCACTGTGAACTACGAAGAAAGATTATACGCAGTAGGTAAAATTCCTGGTGGCTTCATTAAAAGAGAAGGCCGTCCAAGTGAAAAAGCGATCCTTGCGAGCCGCTTAATTGATAGACCAATCCGTCCATTATTTGCAGATGGATTTAGAAACGAAGTACAAGTGATTAGTATCGTCATGAGTGTGGATCAAGATTGTTCATCTGAAATGGCTGCAATGTTTGGCTCATCATTAGCATTATGTGTGTCTGACATTCCATTTGAGGGACCAATCGCCGGCGTTACAGTAGGACGAGTTGATGGAAAGTTTATCATCAATCCCAATGTAGAACAGCTTGAACAAAGTGACATCAACCTTGTAGTCGCTGGAACAAAAGATGCGATCAACATGGTCGAAGCTGGTGCTGATGAAGTGCCAGAAGAAACAATGCTTGAAGCTATCATGTATGGCCACCAAGAGATCAAACGTTTAATCGAATTCCAAGAGGAAATTGTCAAGGCAGTCGGTAAAGCAAAGATCGATATTCCTTTATATGAAGTAGATCAAACGTTAGCAGACGAAGTAAAGGCACTTGCTGAAACAGACCTGCTGAAAGCGATTCAAGTACATGAGAAGCATGCACGTGAAGATGCAATCAGTGCTGTGAAAAAAGCTGTGGTTGAGAAATTTGAAGAAGAAGATCGCGACGAAGCGACAATTAAACAAGCGAAAGACGTATTAAACAAGCTTGTCAAAAATGAAGTTCGTCGTCTGATCACTGAAGAGAAAGTACGTCCAGATGGACGCGGTGTAGATCAAATTCGACCACTTTCTTCAGAAGTAGGACTTCTGCCAAGAACGCACGGTTCAGGTCTATTTACAAGAGGACAAACACAGGCGCTCAGTATTTGTACATTAGGTGCACTTGGCGATGTGCAAATTCTTGACGGTCTAGGCGTTGAAGAATCAAAACGCTTCATGCACCATTACAACTTCCCGCAATTCAGTGTTGGTGAGACAGGTCCAATGCGTGGCCCAGGCCGCCGTGAAATCGGACATGGAGCGCTAGGTGAACGGGCATTAGAACCAGTGATCCCATCTGAAAAAGATTTCCCTTATACGGTTCGCCTTGTGTCTGAGGTACTAGAATCAAACGGTTCTACTTCACAAGCAAGTATTTGCGCAAGCACACTTGCGATGATGGATGCGGGTGTTCCAATTAAAGCACCAGTTGCAGGCATTGCAATGGGACTTGTGAAATCTGGGGAATACTACACAGTGCTGACAGACATTCAAGGAATGGAAGATGCACTTGGAGATATGGACTTTAAAGTTGCAGGTACATCAAAAGGTGTAACAGCACTTCAAATGGATATCAAAATCGATGGTCTTTCAAAAGACATTTTGGAAGAAGCTCTCCAACAAGCGAAAAAAGGAAGAATGGAAATCTTAGATAGCATGCTGTCAACGATTCCTGCTTCTAGAGGAGAATTGTCTCGTTATGCACCAAAAATCTTAACGATGAAAATCAATCCTGATAAAATTCGCGATGTCATTGGACCAAGCGGTAAACAAATTAACAAAATCATTGAAGATACCGGTGTGAAAATCGATATTGAACAAGATGGTACAATCTTTATCTCTTCTACTGAAGAAGATATGAACCAAAAAGCGAAGAAAATCATTGAAGATCTTGTGAGAGAAGTTGAAGTAGGACAACTTTACTTAGGTAAAGTAAAACGCATTGAAAAATTCGGTGCTTTCCTTGAAATCTTCAGCGGCAAAGATGGACTTGTTCATATTTCTGAGCTTGCGCTTGATCGTGTAGGCAAAGTAGAAGATGTGGTGAAAATTGGCGATGAATTACTTGTCAAAGTCACTGAAATCGATAAACAGGGCCGTGTGAACCTTTCTCGCAAAGCTGTTTTACGTGAAGAAAAGGAAAAAGAAGAAAAACAGTCTTAATGAAATATGTTAGAAGCCAGGTATCCGTACCAGGCTTCTTTCTTTTCTTGTGCTAACAATAGTTCTAGCTTGTTTCTCCCTATCATAATTTGTGGTAAAGGGGAGGGACAACCATTGAAAAAAATGTTACCGTTCATTGTGTTTGTATTTTTACTGCTCGTGTCATATCAAACGATGAAGCAGCCGGCTGCTGTTACATATATTGAATCAATGAAAGAGCATGCTGAGGTTGCATCTGTTTCAAAAGATATTTTATATCAAGAGATTGAATCGAAGTCTTCTGACTATGAAGTGAAGGCGCAAAATGCTAAGATTGATAAAGTGTGGAAAAAGATGCCTGGTCTAAATGGACAGACGGTCAATATCGATGCCTCTTATGAAAAAATGAAAAAACGAGGGTCATTTGATGAAAAGTTGCTTGTTTTCAATGAAACAAAACCTTCTATTCATTTACATGAACTTGGTGCTGAACCCATTTACAAGGGACATCCAGATAAAAAAATGACTGCTTTCCTCATCAACGTGGCTTGGGGTGACGAGCATTTAATCAAGATGTTAAAGACACTGGAAAAGCATCAGGTCAAGGCGACCTTTTTCTTAGAAGGCAAATGGGTGAAAAAAAGCACGGATCTTGCTAAAAAGATCGTGGCAGATGGTCATGAAATTGGAAACCATTCATACAATCACCCCGATATGCGCACACTGACAAGAGAACGAGCATTAGAGCAGATTACCAAAACGAATCGTCAAATTGAAGAATCCCTTGGAAAAAAACCGAAATGGTTCGCCCCTCCAAGCGGCAGTTTCAAAGAAGAAACAGTGAAGCTGGCTGCAGAAGAAGGAATGGAAACCATTATGTGGACGGTAGACACCATTGACTGGCAAAAACCGTCACCAAACATACTACAAAAACGGGTGCTTGGGAAAATTCACAATGGGGCGATGATATTAATGCATCCAACAGATTCGACGGCGAAAAGTCTTGACGCACTTATCACTCAAATCAAGGAAAGAGGATATGAATTAGGAACGGTTTCTGACCTCCTAAGTGAAAAAAGACATCCGTGATCCGATCTGTTTGTTGAATAGGAGGAGCAAAACTTGGTCAAAACGTATACATGCCAAAACGGAGTAAGAATTGTACTTGAAAACAATCCCACTGTAAGATCTGTCGCAATTGGCGTCTGGATTGGAACTGGTTCTAGACATGAGACACCAGAAATTAACGGGATCTCACACTTTCTAGAGCATATGTTCTTTAAAGGAACAAAGACGAGATCTGCACGTGATATCGCAGAATCCTTTGACCGCATTGGTGGTCAAGTGAATGCCTTTACGTCAAAAGAATACACTTGCTACTATGCAAAGGTGCTTGATTCACATGCTGGCTACGCCCTCGATGTATTAAGCGACATGTTCTTCCACTCTGCTTTTGATGAAGAAGAGTTGAAAAAAGAAAAAAATGTAGTATATGAAGAAATCAAAATGTATGAGGATACACCTGATGATATCGTTCATGATCTATTGAGCAAAGCGATTTATGGTGATCATTCTTTAGGCTTCCCGATTTTAGGAACAGAAGAAACACTTTCTACCTTTAACGGTGACTCTCTTAGAGCTTATATGGATGAATTCTACACGCCGGACCGCGTCGTCATCTCTGTTGCAGGGAATGTGGATGACACATTCATTAGTGAAGTTGAAAAATTGTTCGGTTCGTATGAAACGAAAGGAAAAAAACAGCCCATAGAAGCGCCGCAATTTCACTATGACAAGCTCACACGCAAAAAGGAAACAGAGCAAGCGCATCTATGCTTGGGCTTTAATGGCCTCCCAGCTGGAGACAAAGGCATCTATGACTTAATCGTCTTAAATAATGTTCTTGGCGGAAGCATGAGCAGCCGCTTGTTCCAGGATGTAAGAGAAGACAAAGGACTCGCCTATTCTGTTTTCAGCTATCACAGTTCATTTGCAGATAACGGCATGCTGACGATTTATGGCGGGACTGGAGCGAAGCAGTTAAACCTACTCTCTGAAACCATCTTACAAACGCTAGACGTCTTAAAGCGTGAGGGAATCACGCAAAAAGAGCTTGAAAACTCTAAGGAGCAAATGAAAGGGAACCTGATGCTCAGCCTTGAAAGCACAAACAGCAAGATGAGCCGAAACGGTAAAAACGAACTGCTCCTTGGCAAACATCGCACACTTGATGAAATTATTGACGAAATCAACAAAGTCACATTAGACGGTGTGAATAACTTATCCAAACGAATCTTTACAGAGGATTATGCGCTCTCGCTTATTAGTCCTACGGGTGATCAGCCATCATAATGTAAACAACACGGCAGGCTTCTTAAGAGGTCTGCCGTTTATTATATATCAAGAAGAAAGGGGCGCTGCTTACATGGAACGTGAAAAACTGAAAATCCTTTCTCCGCTTCTGACACAAGCCATCTTCTTTGAGCCAATGACATCTGGCCTTTCTGGAAACCGTACTTATCTCGTCACAACATCCTCAAGTGAAAAGCTAGTGCTCAAGCTATCAAACCTCAAAACGTATTCCAATTTTAAAAGAAAAGCGTCAGTTCAGCAAAAGTTTAAAGATCGAGGCCTTCTATGTTCTGAAGTGATGGAGATTGGGATGAATACTGAACTCAACTGTACCTATCGTATTTTCTCTTTTATTGAAGGAGAGAATGCTAGAGCATTCATCCATCTGCTTACAAATGAAGAGCAGTATGAAATCGGGAGACGGGCAGGCAAAGAACTTAGTTTCATGCACACATGTCCAGCACCTTCTCATATCGCGACATGGGAAGAGAGGGTCATGACGAAACATGAACGGTATGTACATGCCTATCAATCAAGTGGAGTGACCTTTGCTCAGGATCAATTCGTATTAGATTTTATTAAATCACATGTTGATGCAGTAAAGGCGAGGCCTAATCAATTCCAGCATGATGATTTTCATTTGGGGAATATCATCATACAAGAAGGTGAGTTTTCAGGAGTCATTGATTTTGATCAATCTGACTGGGGTGACCCAGTTCATGATTTTTATAAATTGTCCTTATTTAGCCGAGAAAATAGTATTCCGTTTTCAGCAGGGCAACTGGATTACTATGTAAGTACGCAGGCCACAGACGATTTTTGGCTTCTTTTTTCTATCTATACAGCAATGAGCTGCTTTTCTTCTATTGTCTGGACGCTTTCTTATGACACTGAACATGTAAAAGATATGGTGAACCGAGTGGAAAGAATGCTGGCAGACCATGATCACTTTCATCTACTGAAACCAGCTTGGTATTCAAATTGGCATCACATAACTTGAAAAAGCGGGACGGTCTATTTCTTCTTGTAGCTGCATATATGATACGGAAGGGAAGTGATGCGATTTTGAGGTTAAGTGAGCTGTCAGGAAAAGAGATCGTCGATATCAAAAGAGCGGAGCGGCTTGGCGTGCTTGGACAAACCGACCTTGAAATCAATGAACAAGACGGTCAAATCACAGCACTTATCATACCTTCGGTGAAGTGGTTTGGCTTTCGAAAGCAAGGAAATGACATCCGCGTCCCTTGGAATCACATTCAAAAAATAGGATCAGATATGATCATTCTCGATGTGCCTGAAGCACTTCAGCCGCCCGGGGAAAAAGAGCATCCATCATAAATGGGTGCTCTTTTTCTTTTCTCTCTTCGATTTGTTCACAGGCTGAATCCTCTCCTCATATGCTGAAAGGGAGATTCAGAAAATATTACAGACTTTTTTAAATAAAGAAGGTGAACGGTCAGTATGTTGAGCGGTTTAACGGTTGCGGTGATCGGGGGAGATGCAAGGCAGCTTGAAATTATTCGCAAGCTGTCACAGCAGCATGCCAAAGTGTTTTTGGTTGGATTTGATCAGCTGGATCACGGATTTATTGGGGCTGAAAAACTAAAAATGTCAGAACTACCATTCGAACAGGTAGACAGTATGATCCTGCCAGTATCAGGCGCAACGGATGAAGGTGTTGTCGCGACAGTTTTCTCAAATGAGCAGGTTTTACTAGAAGCAACATATTTAGAAAGAACCCCTGCCCATTGTACCTTGTACTCAGGTATTTCTAATACGTACTTAGACAATCTGACAAAGCAGGTGAACCGAAAACTTGTGAAGCTGTTTGAGCGAGATGATATTGCCATATATAACTCTATTCCTACAGTTGAAGGGATTATCATGATGGCCATTCAGCAAACGGATTATACCATTCATGGATCACGTGTTGCTGTTCTCGGGCTCGGAAGAACAGGACTCACCATTGCCCGCACATTTCGGGCACTCGGTGCGGACGTAAAAGTAGGGGCAGCAGATACAGCTCACTTGGCGCGGTCCTTTGAAATGGGACTCGATCCATTTTCAATGGACCAGTTAAAAGAAGAAGTAACGGATGTAGATATCATCATCAATACCATTCCAAGCCTTGTATTAGATTCATCTGTCATCGTCAGCATGACACCAAAGACACTCATTTTGGATATTGCCTCCCGCCCAGGAGGAACAGACTTTGACTTTGCACAAAAACACGGAGTGAAGGCGCTTCTTGCACCTGGACTTCCGGGAATTGTTGCGCCAAAGACAGCAGGGCAAATCATTGCAAAAGTGCTTTCTGGGCTCTTATGTGAACTTGCAGAGGAAAAAAGGGGGATGGAATCATGACAACATTAAAAGGGAAAAGAATCGGCTTTGGCTTAACTGGTTCCCACTGTACGTACGAAGCGGTTTATCCGCAAATCGAAGCACTTGTAAAAGAAGGAGCAGAAGTGCGTCCAGTGGTGTCATATACGGTCCAGAACACGAATACAAGATTCGGAGATGGGGCGGACTGGATTGAGCGGATTGAGAAGCTGACTGGCTTTAAGGCAATTGACTCAATTGTGAAAGCAGAGCCGCTCGGGCCTAAGCTGCCACTTGATTGTATGGTCATTGCTCCATTAACTGGGAACTCAATGGCGAAATTCGCAAATGCCATGACAGACAGCCCTGTTTTAATGGCTGCAAAAGCAACCATTCGAAATCATCGTCCTGTCGTTTTAGGAATTTCAACAAATGATGCGCTAGGCTTAAATGGTACAAATCTGATGAGGTTGATGTCGACAAAGAATATTTTCTTTATTCCATTTGGTCAAGATGATCCATTTAAAAAACCGACCTCCATGGTCGCGAACATGAATCTGCTTTCTCAAACAGTGGAAGAGGCACTTCAGCATAGACAAATTCAGCCGATTTTAATTGGACCAAACGAATAATAGATTTACTAGAAAATCATGAAAGATTCAAAAAAGATGCTTCAAGCCTTGCTTTTCTATGGTAAAATAAAATGTAAAAAGTCATAGGATGGCCATCCGAAAGAAAAGAATCATGGATGGGTCGGAAGGAGTTTTACTGATGGGAAGAGGATTGCATGTAGCTGTAGTTGGAGCGACTGGAGCTGTCGGTCAACAAATGTTAAAAACACTAGCTGACAGAGATTTTGAAATGGATACACTGACTCTACTATCCTCAAAACGTTCTGCTGGAACAAAAGTGACATTCAGAGGTCAAGAGTATATCGTACAGGAAGCAACACCTGAAAGCTTTGAAGGAGTAAACATTGCATTATTCAGTGCTGGAGGAAATGTTTCCAAGGCGCTAGCTCCTGAAGCGGTCAAACGAGGTGCGATTGTTGTAGACAACACAAGTGCTTTCCGTATGGACGAAAACATCCCTCTTGTCGTACCAGAGGTAAACGAAAAAGACTTGCATGACCATAAAGGAATCATTGCAAACCCTAACTGTTCAACGATTCAAATGGTAGCGGCATTAGAACCGCTTCGTCAGGCGTATGGCATGAAAAAAGTCATCGTGTCCACTTACCAAGCCGTATCAGGTGCAGGACATGAAGCCATTGACGAGCTATACAGCCAATCACAAGCCATTTTAAATAAAGAAGATGTGAAGCCGGAAGTCATGCCTTATCAAATTGCATTTAATGCGATTCCGCAAATTGATAAATTCCAAGACAATGGTTATACATTTGAAGAAATGAAAATGATCAACGAAACGAAAAAAATCATGCATATGCCAGAGCTGGAAGTAGCGGCAACATGTGTGAGACTTCCAATTGAAACAGGACATTCAGAATCTGTTTACGTCGAACTAGAATCAAACGACGCAACAGTTGACGACATCAAGTCCGTTCTAAAAGATGCTCCAGGCATTACATTGCAAGATGATCCGTCTCAGCAAATTTATCCAATGCCTGCAGATGCTGTTGGGAAAAACGACGTATTTGTCGGCCGCATTCGGAAAGATTTGGACCGTCCAAACGGGTTCCATATGTGGATTGTATCTGATAACCTGCTAAAAGGCGCTGCATGGAACTCCGTTCAAATTGCAGAAAGCTTAAAAGCATTAAAATTAGTTTAACATTCAATGGATGATGAGGACGAACAGAAGAGAGTTAGGCATCTTTCGCCTGCTCTCTTCTGTTACGTCAGAATGAACTTGGAGTGAAGACAGTGAAAATAATTGTCCAAAAATTTGGCGGTACATCTGTCAAAGATGATCAAGGTAGAAAAAGGGCACTTGCACATATCTTATCGGCAAAAGAGAAAGGCTATAAGTCGGTTGTCGTCGTTTCCGCAATGGGACGAAAAGGTGATCCTTATGCGACAGATACGCTGCTTGGTCTGCTTTATGGCAGCGCGCAGCACATGACAAATCGAGAAAAAGACTTGCTCGTTTCCTGCGGAGAGAATATTTCAGCTGTTGTGTTTTCAAGTATGCTGAATGAAAACGGGCTAAAAGCTGTAGCGATGACAGGCGCACAGGCTGGCTTTGTGACAGATAAGGAGCATACGAGTGCGAAAATTATTGATATGAAGTGTGAGCGTCTCGAGGCGGCACTGTCTGAACATGATGTTGTCGTTGTTGCTGGGTTCCAAGGAGCTGCGAAAAATGGGGACGTGACCACAATCGGACGAGGCGGCAGTGATACGTCCGCAGCTGCTTTAGGTGCTGCATTGCAGGCAGACTTTATTGATATTTTTACAGATGTAGAAGGCGTGATGACGGCAGATCCCCGCATTGTTGAAAATGCAAAGCCGCTCAGAGTCGTGACTTATACAGAAATTTGCAACCTTGCATATCAAGGAGCAAAAGTCATTCACCCGAGAGCTGTCGAAATTGCGATGCAAGCAAAAGTACCAATGAGGGTCCGTTCAACATACTCTGATGAAGAGGGCACACTTGTCACATCACACTACTCAGATAAAATGAGTCATGATGTGTATGACCGCCTCATTACGGGTATTGCACATGTCAATGATGTGACGCAAATCAAAGTCCCAGCAAAAGAAGGGCAGTACAGCGTCCAAACAGAGGTCTTTAAAGCAATGGCTAATGCACAAATCAGTGTCGATTTCTTCAACATTACGCCGAGTGAGATTGTGTATACCGTGACAGGTGCAATGACTGAAAAGGCAACCTCGATCCTAAAAGATCTTGGCTATACGCCAATTGTCACAACAAATTGTGCGAAAGTATCAGCTGTTGGCGCAGGCATCATGGGTGTACCAGGTGTCACATCTAAAATTGTATCGGCTCTATCCGAGCAAAACATTCCGATTTTACAATCGGCTGACAGCCATACGACCATTTGGGTGCTAGTGAACGAAGAAAACATGAGAGCGGCTGTCAATGCCCTGCACGAAGTGTTTGAACTTTCAAGATAAATGTGATTGAATCATGATGAGGTGAAAAAAATGAATTTCGGAAATATCGCAACAGCTATGATTACACCTTTTGATAAAAAGGGCAACATTGATTTCCAAAAGCTATCAATTCTCATTGATTACTTGTTAAAAAACGGCAGTGACTCGTTAGTCGTTGCAGGGACAACAGGCGAATCGCCAACTTTATCGACTGAAGAAAAAGTCGCTCTTTTTCAGCAATCGGTAAAATTAGCAAATGGTCGTTGTAAAATCATTGCAGGAACAGGCAGTAATAATACAAATGCGTCTATCAAACTAACGAAAAAAGCAGAAGAAGCGGGCGTTGATGCAGTGATGCTTGTCGTACCTTACTACAACAAGCCATCACAGGAAGGCATGTATGCACACTTTAAAGCCATTGCCGAGTCTACATCTCTTCCTGTCATGCTTTACAATGTACCAGGGAGAACGGTTGCGTCATTAGCCCCAAAAACAACCATTAAGCTTGCGCAAATACCTAACATCGTCGCTATCAAAGAAGCAAGTGGTGATCTTGATGCTATGACAAAAATCATTGCAGAGACACCAGAAGATTTCGATGTTTATTCAGGTGACGACAGCTTAACACTTCCTGCTGTATCTGTTGGTGCAAAAGGAGTAGTCTCTGTTGCGTCTCATATCGTAGGGCTTGATATGCAGGAAATGCTGAAAAGCTATGCTTCAGGTCAAACGGCCAATGCCGCATTGATCCATCAAAAGCTGCTCCCAATCATGAAACAGCTATTCTCAGCGCCAAATCCAACGCCTGTTAAAACAGCTCTTCAGCTAAAAGGACTAGATGTCGGATCGGTTCGACTTCCGCTTCTACCTTTGTCAGAAGAAGAGAGACTGGATTTAAGCAGCGTTTTAAACAGCTGATCAAAACAAAAGATTTCGTAAGCGGTCATTCTCAGATGTCCCTGAGTATGACCGTTTTTTATACATAAACACTTTCTTAAAATGTGACTTCATCTTGTTTTCTAAAATTAGATTCAGTTATAATAGCATTAAGCGATGATGGACGGGCTTGAGACTAGGAGGATAAGAATTTTGAAAAAGAAAAATACAGAGAACGTAAGAATTATTGCACTTGGAGGCGTTGGAGAAATCGGGAAAAACTTATATGTCATTGAAATTGATTCCGACATATATGTGGTGGATGCAGGCTTGATGCATCCGGAAAACGAAATGCTAGGCATTGACGTCGTCATTCCTGATATCTCTTATTTAACAGAACGTGCTGATCGGGTGAAAGCAATTTTTCTTACCCACGGACATGATGAAGCAATCGGAGGCGTATTCCATTGCTTAAGCAAATTGTCTGTACCAGTTTACGGAACGAAGCTGACCCTTGCGTTACTTCGAGAAAAATTAAAACAGTATGGCTTCAATCAAAAAGCTGACTTGCGTGAGGTACATGCAAAATCAGTCATTACGTTTGAAACAACAAAGGTATCATTCTTTAGAACGAATCACAGCATCCCTGATTCAGTTGGGATCAGCTTCAAAACCTCTCTTGGTTCAATCGTATGCACAGGTGATTTTAAATTTGATCAAACCCCAGCGCTTAACCAAGCCTGTGACATAGGAGAGATTGCGAAAATAGGAAACAATGGCGTTTTAGCACTTCTTTCAGACAGTGCCAATGCTGAAAAACCAGGTTATACACCTTCTGAGGCGCTCGTCCAAGACGAAATCTCAAATGCGATGTACAATACTGAAAATCGTGTCATTGTGGCTGTATCTTCATCTAACATTAACCGAGTGCAGCAGATCATTAATGCAACAAATCAAAATGGCCGTAAGCTTGCCGTAGCAGGAAAGAATATGATGACGACTCTTCAGCTGGCGATCAAACTTGGTTATGTCACAGCAGACGAAGAATTATTTGTACCAGTTCAAGAAGTGAAGAAAATGGCGAAAAACGATGTGGTCATCCTGACAGCTGGAAGCCACGGAGAGCCTCTTGCTGCGTTAACAAAAATGGCGAAACAAAATCACAAACAGCTTCATATTGAAAAAGATGACACGGTTGTGATTGCATCTACACCTCTTCCTGGACAAGAACTCACCTATTCAAAAACAGTTGATTTCCTTACAAGAAGCGGCGCACAAGTCATTTTTGCGCAAAAACGTGTACATGTCTCTGGACACGGCTGCCAAGAAGAGTTAAAGCTCATGCTGAACTTACTCAAGCCGAAGTATTTAATTCCGGTGAATGGCGAATATCGTATGCAAAAAGCACATTCTCGTATTGCTGAAGAAGTGGGAATGAAACGAAGTGACATTTTCTTGATTGATAAAGGAGATGTTGTGGAGTTTAGAGGACAGAACGTCAAGATCGGTGAAAAAGTTCACCAAGGCAATATTTTGATCGATGGTCTGGGCGTTGGTGATATTGGTAACATTGTGTTACGCGATAGACGTTTATTGTCTCAAGACGGTATCTTAATTGTCGTCATTACGCTCGATAAACAAAAGAAACAATTAATTTCTGGACCTGAAATCATCACAAGAGGATTTGTGTATGTCAGAGAGTCTGAAGAGCTGATTGTGAAAGCGACAGAAATGGTCAAAGGAATTGTCAAAGAGCAAACGGAAAACTCAATTGTTGAATGGTCAACATTGAAACAATCCATGCGTGACGTACTTAATCAATTCCTATATGAAAAAACAAAACGTAAGCCGATGATCATTCCAATTATTATGGAAGTGTGATGAGAAAGCCCAAGGAGCATAAGCTCTTTGGGCTTTTTTGATGTGGTGCGAGGAATGCGGATTGAATACGGCCTTCTTGTTCATAATAGGAGGAGAGTTTGAGGAAAGGATGGAGACAAATGGACGAAAAAAATGAACAGCAGCCTGAGCGAAAGCCAGAAGAAAAAGACAGCATAATGAGCAAAATACAGCAGCTTGGTGAAACAGCCATACCACAGCTGCCGCAAGATACAAATATCCATTGCCTTACCATTATTGGACAAATTGAAGGCCACATGCAGCTTCCACCACAAAATAAAACCACCAAATACGAACATGTCATTCCGCAAATCGTAGCAGTAGAGCAAAACCCAAAAATTGAAGGTCTTTTGATCATCTTAAATACAGTAGGCGGCGATGTTGAAGCGGGGCTAGCGATTGCAGAAATGCTTGCGTCTCTATCAAAACCGACTGTATCGATTGTACTTGGCGGCGGCCACTCCATTGGTGTCCCGATTGCTGTATCGTGTGACTATTCCTATATTGCGGAAACAGCCACGATGACCATTCATCCTGTGCGCTTAACTGGTCTTGTCATTGGTGTCCCGCAAACATTTGAATACTTAGATAAAATGCAGGAAAGAGTCATTAACTTTGTGACAAGCCACTCCAATATTACAGAAGAGAAGTTCAAAGAGCTCATGTTCTCAAAAGGCAATTTGACAAGAGACATTGGAACAAATGTTGTTGGTCATGAGGCAGCAGCATACGGACTCATGAATGAAGTAGGCGGTGTAGGACAAGCGATTAAAAAGTTGAATGAGTTGATTGGAGAAAGGGCATCTCAAAACGAGGGGATGATCCAATGATTTTATACACACCTATGCCATATGAAGCCATTTACGCGGAGGAGCAAGGAGACCGCAAACTTCAGCAGGTATCCATCCAAGGCGTGCCAGTTATGGTTGAAATGAAAGAGGATGAAGCAGAAATCGTTCAAGTCATGAGTACCAATCCAATGGATTTTCTGAATCAAGAGCTTGCACCAGGCAAGCGATTGAAGTTACAATTAGGCTCCAATCAAACCGACTCATATGAATGATTCTATGCTATAATAAAGGGAAAACTTACAACAAGATGCAGCCAAAACCAGGCTGCTTTCTTTCTGATCTTTCGGTAGGTTATATTTTCTTTCGTAGTAAGGTGATGAGTATGGCTAAAAAGAGAAAACGGAAAACGAGAAAAAAACAAAATAAACAGCTAAAACTGAAATATGAATTAAATGGGTTAGTCTGTATTGCCATAGCGATCATTGCCATTTTACAGCTAGGCGTCGTTGGACAAACCTTCGTATATTTATTCCGATTTTTTGCAGGCGAATGGTTCATTCTCTGCCTTATCGGATTATTTCTTTTTGGCGTGACCATCTTCTGGAAAAAACAAATCCCAGATATGTTGACAAGGAGAAAGGCAGGGCTATACTGCATCATTGCGAGTATCTTGCTTTTGTCTCATGTGAAGCTCTTTCAGCACCTCTCATCTGCAGGTGTGATAGGCTCTCAAAGTGTGATCAGAAATACATTTGAGCTTTTCTTGATGGACATGAAAGGTGAGACGGGATCGCCTGATTTAGGAGGCGGCATGATCGGTGCCGTATTATTTGCTGCTTCTTATTTCTTATTTGCACAAGCAGGCTCTCAAATCATGGCAATCGTTCTGATGCTGATTGGAATTGTGCTGATTACAAATCGATCACTTCAAGAAATGGTGAAAAAAGTGACGCTGCCTGTCTCGCAATTTATGGTGAAGCAGTGGAAAGCGTTTGTTGAAGATATGAAAGGAATCCGGCAGGCGAAAAAGAGCGTGCCCTCTCAGAAAACGGCCGAAAAGAAAAAACGGTCTCGTATTCAGGAAGAGGACGAAGATGATCAGATTTTAGTTGAAGAGGAAGCAGCGGTGCCTGACAATAGTCAGCCGATTATCTCAAGCTTTGCAGATAGAGATGACATTCTCACCCCGCTCGTTCAAAAAGAGCAGGCGGCAAAAGAGACTTCGCCTCTTCAAGAATCTGTGCAAAGTGCGCCTGCTCCATCAGATTCAGCTGATGAACCAAAAGAGGCGCCGCCGATGACGTTTACGGAACTTGAAAACAAAGATTACGAATTGCCGTCACTGGATATTTTGGCAGAGCCGCAGCACTCAGGACAGCAAACAGACAAGAAGAATATATATGAAAATGCAAGAAAGCTTGAAAAAACGTTTCAAAGCTTCGGCGTAAAAGCAAAAGTCACACAGGTTCACTTAGGACCAGCCGTCACCAAATATGAAGTCTATCCCGATGTTGGCGTGAAGGTAAGTAAAATCGTCAATTTAAGTGATGACTTAGCCCTTGCTCTTGCAGCAAAAGATATTCGGATTGAGGCGCCGATTCCTGGGAAATCAGCCATTGGGATTGAGGTTCCTAATGCAGAAATTGCGATGGTTTCTTTAAAAGAGGTATTAGAATCGAAGCAAAATGACCGTCCAAATGCGAAGCTGCTGATTGGACTCGGCCGCAATATTTCGGGTGAAGCCGTGCTCGCTGAAATGAACAAAATGCCGCATTTACTTGTAGCAGGATCGACAGGAAGCGGAAAAAGTGTGTGCATTAATGGCATTATCACGAGTATTCTCATGAGAGCGAAACCTCATGAAGTAAAAATGATGATGATTGATCCGAAAATGGTTGAACTAAATGTGTATAATGGCATTCCGCATCTGCTCGCTCCCGTTGTAACGGACCCTAAAAAAGCCTCACAGGCACTGAAAAAAGTCGTCAGTGAAATGGAACGCCGATATGAATTATTTTCTCATACGGGGACAAGAAACATTGAAGGATACAATGATTACATTAAAAGAATGAATCAATCAGAAGAGGCGAAACAGCCAGAACTTCCTTATATTGTCGTCATTGTAGACGAGCTTGCAGATTTAATGATGGTCGCTTCCTCAGATGTGGAGGATTCCATTACAAGACTTTCGCAAATGGCTCGTGCAGCTGGGATTCATTTAATCATCGCCACACAAAGACCTTCTGTCGATGTCATTACAGGTGTCATTAAAGCCAACATCCCATCTCGCATCGCCTTTAGCGTGTCCTCACAAACTGATTCAAGGACGATCCTTGATATGGGGGGCGCAGAAAAACTGCTCGGCAGAGGGGACATGCTGTTTCTGCCAGTTGGTGCAAACAAACCTGTTCGTGTGCAGGGCGCCTTTTTATCAGATGAAGAAGTGGAGCATGTCGTTGATCATGTGATCACTCAGCAAAAAGCGCAATATCAAGAAGAAATGATTCCAACTGAAGAAACGCAGGAACAGCTTACATCTGTGGATGACGATTTATATGATGAAGCAGTGGAACTCATCATCGGCATGCAGACGGCTTCTGTCTCTATGCTTCAAAGAAGATTCCGTATCGGCTATACCCGGGCCGCTCGCCTGATTGACGCAATGGAAGAGCGGGGCGTTGTCGGTCCTTATGAAGGAAGTAAACCGAGAGAAGTCCTGCTTTCAAAAGAACAATATGACGAGCTCTCTTCATAAATCGAAGAGAGCTTTCTAAAAAAGAAGTGAACGATAGTATGATTATGTTAACTGGAAGTCAGACTATTTATTTATTTGCAAAAACATGATATAGTTATGTTCAACTTATCTCGGAATAGAGATTTCTCATCTTATCATTTGCATTGATTAGACGGAGGGAAAACATGTCGACCAAAACAGACAATCGCCATTTATATTTGAAAGTGATTGACCGTATTAAAGAAGATATACAAACAGGCGTATATGCCGAAAAAGAGAAACTGCCTTCTGAATTTGAGCTCTCAAAGCTTTTAGGCGTGAGCAGAGCGACACTGCGTGAAGCCCTTCGTATATTAGAAGAAGAGAAATATTTAATTAGAAGGCATGGTGTGGGTACGTTCGTCAACACAAGACCACTCTTTTCAACAGGCATAGAACAGCTGGCAAGTGTCACGAAAATGATAGAGCAGGTCAATATGACGCCTGGTACCATCTTTTTATCCTCCCAAGAAGGGGAGCCAACAGAGAATGATGTGATTCGTTTTCAGTGTGATGAATCTGATGAGATTTTTTCAATGGAGCGCGTTCGAACGGCAGATGGACAGCCAGTGGTTTACTGTTTAGATAAAATTCCGGTTAAGCATCTTCCTGCTTCTTTTACACATGAAGAAGAGTCTCTTTTTGAGCTGTTTGGAAGAGAACCACACAGCGGGATTAAATATGCAGTTGCTGACATTGAACCAATCGGCTACCACGATCAGGTTTCACCGATACTAGAATGTGATCCTGAAACAGCATTATTATTACTGAAACAAATGCACTATGATCAGGATGATCAGCCGGTCTTATACTCACTAAATTATTTTCGAGCGGATAAATTCAGCTTTCATGTGATACGTAAACGATTTTAACGAGCAGTCGCTTTCATAAGCGGTTGCTTTTTGTTTGCCTATACATAATACCCGTAAAACTTGCCACACTAATACGTAACAGTATATAGAATTGGGTGAATGATGTTGGGCGAGAAAACAGTTAGTAAAAAGAATATTATTGCATTATCATCAGTGCCTTTAATCATGACACTTGGGAACTCGATGCTCATTCCCGTATTGCCACAGATAGAAAAGACACTTTCCATTACTTCCTTTCAAGTCTCCCTCATTATTACGGTATACTCCGTTGTCGCGATCTTATGTATTCCGATCGCCGGCTATTTATCAGACCGAATCGGGCGAAAAAAGGTACTCCTGCCGTGTCTGTTAATCGCAGGACTTGGAGGGGCTGTGGCAGCAGTTGCCTCAACGATCATGAAAGAGCCGTACATGTGGATTCTATTTGGCAGGGTCCTACAAGGTGTTGGGTCAGCCGGGGCAGCACCTGTCGTGATGCCGTTTATTGGAGATTTGTTTCATGATGATGAAGAAGTCAGTGCGGGACTAGGCGCCATTGAAACCTCTAACACAGCTGGAAAGGTATTGAGCCCGATTATTGGGGCGCTTTTGGCTTCATGGTTTTGGTTTGTGCCGTTTTGGTTTATTCCGTTCTTCTCAATCATCAGCTTTCTCATGGTACTGTTCATGGTAGAGTCCGCGGAAAAAGAGGAGGACCCGCCTTCATTTAAAGAATTTTTAAAATCAACAAAGACCATATTTAAGCATGAGGGACGCTGGCTGTATGCCATTTTTGCAATTGGCGGTTTTATTATGTTTCTTCTTTTTGGTGTGCTTTTTTACTTATCTGATAACCTAGAGGCAGCTTATCAAATTAAGGGTGTCAAAAAAGGGCTCCTGCTTAGCATTCCGCTCCTTTTTCTATCCATCAGCTCATACGTTGCTGGGAAAACGATTGGAGAAGAAAAAGGGAAAATGAGAATCTTTTTAATCGTAGGAATGGCCTTGTTATCACTTTCTTATATGTTTTTATGGTGGAATCACAGCTTTTACGTATTGTTTATCTGCTTAAGCATTGGCGGTGTTGGCATCGGTATTGTACTGCCTGCACTAGATGCCCTGATCACAGAAGGAATTGAAAAAGAGCAGTGCGGAACCATTACGTCGTTTTACAGCAGTATGCGTTTTATCGGTGTCGCTTTAGGGCCACCGATTTACGCTTATCTCATGGATAAAGGGGACTCCATTGTTTTTATCCTCTCGACCATTTGCAGTCTTATTTCTCTATTTTTGGTCATCTTCTTCATCCAGCCAGATGAAGAGGATGAAAGTGAACAATTAAAAACGGTTTAATCTAGAAAAAAGACGGTATTTTGCCATCTTTTTTCTTTTTTATAAATTGACATGTAAAATTTTGATAGTTAAACTAATGTATAGTAATATCTTTTAAATTATTCCAAACAGGAGGTGTTCAAAAACATTCATTTTCTGTCTTTCTTTAGGCAGAAATTGAGTTCGCGTGGTGATGATGAATGTGTGTTTCTTCAACACGAAAAGACAATTGAATAGGTCATCCTACCATTAGCACGTTGAAGGAGACGCAGTCAGCACTTCAGACACGCTCAAAAACAGCAAATTGATTGATGAACTAGAAGGAGCTTGAAGCAGCTATGTTGCAAATAATTAAAGCAAGATGGATTGTATTAGTGGTGTGGGTGATAACAGCTGTGATTCTGTTTATTACTGCGCCCAATTTAGAGGAATTAACAAGAGAAAAAGGGCAATTAAAGGTTCCGGAGGGGACACCAACAGCTGAGGCACTTCAATTATTGGATAAGCTCACAGATCAAAACGGGAAAAAAGATACGGGTGTCATTGTATTCTCCGAACAACATCTGTTCCCTAAGAAAGAGCAGGAACTAAAAAAGGCTTTATCTGCACTCATGACACATGCTCCAGACCTCCACATTGACGGAATTACTTCGTATTTTCATGTAGATCCGGACATTCAAAAACAACTTTTATCAAAGGATAAAAGTACACTTCTTGTTCCATTCAAATTCGACCACTACGAAACAAAAGCTGTGAAGATTAAAGAACAAATTGAGGAAGTTTTAAAGCCCTATCATGTCTCATATGAAATGACGGGACAAAAATTTGTGGATTCAGATGTCATTCAAAGCTCTCAACAAGGTCTGAAGAAAACTGAACTTATCACGATCATTTTTATTTTCTTTATTTTAATCATTGTTTTCAGATCGATTTTGGCACCTGTTGTTCCGCTTATTACGATCGGCATTTCTTATGCCGTCAGCCGTTGTATTGTGGCTTTTCTAGTAGAATATATGCAATTTCCTCTATCTAATTTTACTCAGATTTTTATGGTAGCGATTATGTTCGGTATAGGAACAGATTATTGTATTTTGCTGTTAAGCCGTTTTAAAGAAGAAATCGGTCAAGGTCGTGATGTCAAAGAGTCGATTATCATCACATATAAATGTGCAGGGAAAACGGTCCTTTTCAGCGGCTTAGCCGTATTAGTCGGTTTCTCAAGCATTGGTTTTGCCAAATTTCAATTGTATCAATCAGCTGTTAGTGTTGCTGTAGGAGTTGGCATCCTGCTGATCGCTCTTGTCACCATCGTACCCTTTTTTATGTCTGTTTTCGGAAAATCCCTTTTCTGGCCGTCTAAAAGAGAAAACATTCGCCACCCGCAAAGTAAAATGTGGGAATGGGCTGGGCGTTTTTCATTTAAAAGGCCGCTGATCAGCCTAGGTTTAGTTGCACTCATTACGGTGCCTCCTATTTTGATGTACGACGGGACTCTTTCTTATAACAGCTTAAATGAGATTGGGACAAAGTATGAATCAGTGTCTGCATTTAATACGATATCAGAGCAATTTGGCTTTGGGGAAGCGCTGCCCCTGAATGTACTTGTTGAAAGTGACAACAAGTTAGATAACCAAGAAAAGATTGTCATGATTGAAAAACTAACTCGTAAATTAAATGACATTGACGAAGTAAAGACGGTCCGCAGTGTCACTCGTCCTGTTGGTGATGGGTTAAGTCAGCTTTACGTCACCTCTCAAGCAAAAGAGCTGGGAGGAGAACTTGGTAAAGGTCATGAAGGAATCGGAAAAATTTCAGATGGTTTGACCGAAACAAATCTTGCCCTTCTTAAACAAAAACCAAAAATTCAAGAATCCGCTAAAGGCATTGACCAGCTGATTGATGGAACAAAAGCGATCAAAAGCGGCATTGGAGAAGTAAGGGAGTCCCTGATCTCTTTAGAAGATGGGGTGAGGCGCAGTAAAGATGGTGTCGGGACCATCCGAAGTAAAATCAAAAAAGCAAAAAAGGAATTAGAGCAAGAATATCGCAGCAGTGAAGCGATGATTCAAGAGCTTAAACGAATGGTGAGTACGCTAGAGCGTCATGCGAAATCAAATCAGCAGCTGATAACCACCATTAAAAAAGTAAAAAGTTCGTATGAAAGTGTATCGTTTGAAGCACTTGAAAAACGGCTTCCTGAAGTAAAAGATATGGATGAATATAAAGAAATCAAGGAAGTATTCAAAGACACAAAAGGAATGCTTGATCAAGCAGGGGATCAAATGAGTCTGTATGAAGAGGAAGCCTCTCTGTTTAAAGAAAAGATCAAAAAAGCAGATTCAGTGATTCAAAGCTTTTCAAGCAAGCAAAAAGAAGTAAAACATCAAGTGCGAGCGCTCATGGAGGGGCTGGACCAAATTTATGCCGGTCTTGATCAAACAAATGAAGGACAAAAACAATTGATCAAAGAAATGCCTAAAATTGAAGACGGCGCAGATCAACTGACAGGCGGACAAAAAGCCATCAAAAAAGGATTTAACCAGCTTTCATCAAAATTGACATTATTAACAGATGGATTAGGTGAAAGCATTGAAGGGCTCGAGCAGGTCAAAAGCGGCTTCACAGAGGCGGACGGCTATTTAAAGCAGCTTCAGCAAGCGCCAGATGAAGAAATAACGGGCTGGTTTATTCCAGAAGAAGTGCTGAAACGCCATGAATTTAAACAAATCTTTCAAACGTATATGTCTCCAGATCGTAAATTAACAACCTTAGAAGTTATTTTAAATGTGAATCCATACAGCAATGAGGCGATGAAAGGCGTTGCAAAAATTGAGGAAACCCTTGATCAATATTTACCTGTCAGCGGGTTAAAGAATGCAAATTACGGTGTGTCTGGTATCTCAAGTTTAAATGTAGATTTAAAAGAAACATCTGACGGTGACTTTATTCGAACGGTCATTTTCATGTTAGTTGGCATCTTTATCATTTTAATTATATTATTACGGTCAATCGTCATGCCGATATACTTAACACTTTCACTCATTTTAACGTATTTTACATCCGTCGGTTTAACAGAATGGATCTTTAAAACATTTTTTGGCTACGACGGTCTCAGCTGGGCTGTCCCATTTTTCAGCTTTGTCATTCTTGTCACCCTTGGCATTGATTATTCGATCTTCCTAATGGATCGCTTTAATGAATGGAAGGGAGAACATGTGCAAGCATCCATGATATCAGCGATGAGAAATATGGGTTCTGTCATTATTTCAGCAGTCGCGATATTAGCGGGGACCTTCGCCGCTATGCTGCCATCCGGTGTATTATCACTTGTTGAAATTGCAACGGTCATACTCATTGGGCTTTTATTATATGCTTTTGTTGTATTACCGCTCTTTATCCCAGTCATGGTTCGTATTTTCGGTAAATGGAATTGGTGGCCTTTTAGAATGAAATAACGACCGGCGTCTCTGCTGATAGCAGAGGCGTTTTTATTTCCTATCCTTTCCTCTGATTGATATAATGTCTATTAAATGGCTGTTTTACGTATATATCAGCTATGTTCTAATACATAATAAATAGGATGAACAAAGGAGGTTTCTCATGACGTACTTACAAGAGAAGACACTAGACACACCTGGTCTTCATACTCATATTGTCAAAACAGAAAAATTTAAAACGGTCACAATCCTTTTTAAAATGCTTGCGCCTCTATCGAAAGATGACGTCACCATGCGTTCACTTTTCCCGCATGTGCTGTTAAGAGGAACAGAGAAAATGCCGAAAACAGGAGAATTACGTGCTTATTTTGATGAGCTTTATGGTGCAACTGTTTCGGCAGACATGGCGAAAAAAGGGGAGAATCACATCATTACCTTCCGCCTGGAAATGGCGAATGAAAAATATTTAAAGGATCAAACCCCTTTACTAGAAAAAGGGATCGCCTTACTATCTGATCTACTATTCCATCCGTATGTTGAAGATGGAGCCTTTAGTCAATTATATGTAGATCAAGAAAAGCGCACTTTAAAACAGCGAATTCAAGCAGTGTATGATGATAAAATGCGTTACTCGAACTTAAGGCTTGTGCAGGAAATGTGCAAAGGTGAACCGTATGCGCTGCACGTTAATGGAGAAATGGAAGATATCGAAACGATCACAGCTCATTCGCTGTTTGAAGCATATAAGAATGCGCTTCAAACAAATCAGCTTGATCTTTATGTTGTGGGAGATGTAGACGAACAAGACATCAGCCGAATGGTCTCTCAATACTTCAAAACAAGTGATAGAGAACCGGTCAAACAACATGCTGAATCGGCAAGCACGCAAAGAGAAGCAAAAGAAGTCATCGACGAAGAGGACGTGAAACAAGGCAAGCTGAATATCGGCTTTCGCACGCATACGACGATTGCAGATGACGATTATCCGGCTTTGCATTTGTTTAATGGCATATTCGGTGGCTTCTCGCATTCGAAGCTATTCATCAATGTTCGGGAAAAAGCAAGTCTTGCGTACTATGCTGTGTCTAGACTTGAGAGCTTTAAAGGCTTGATGATGGTCATGTCAGGGATTGAAGTCGGCAACTATCAGCAGGCAGTAGACATCATTAAAGAACAATTTGAAGCGATGCAAAAAGGTGATTTTTCAGATGAAGCGATTGACCAAACTAAAGCTGTCGTCAAAAATCAGCTGCTTGAAACGATCGATACATCTTATGGGACAGCAGAATACCTGTATCAGCATGCCGTTGTGCCAACAGGGGAAACGCTTGATTCCTTTTTAGAAGCACTTGACCGAGTGACAAAAGAGGACATCATCAAAGTGGGTCAGAAAATCGAATGGGATACGACCTATTTTCTTAAAGGAACGGAGGGTGCTTCATGACAGTGAAAACAATTCAATTCGACCAGCTCCAAGAAACGGTCTATCACGAAAAAATGGAGAGCGGACTTGACGTCTATGTGCTCCCAAAGCAAGGGTTTAACAAAACCTATGCAACCTTTACAACAAAATACGGCTCTGTCGATAATGAATTTGTGCCGCTTGGCAAAGAAGACATGATCCGGGTGCCTGATGGAATTGCCCATTTCTTAGAGCATAAACTGTTTGAAAAAGAAGATGGAGACGTATTTCATACATTTAGTAAACAAGGAGCATCCGCAAATGCTTTTACGACATTTACGAGAACAGCTTACTTATTCTCAAGCACCTCAAATGTTGAACAAAACCTTGAGACACTCATTGATTTTGTGCAAGAACCTTATTTTACTGAAAAAACGGTCGAAAAAGAAAAGGGAATCATTGGTCAAGAGATTAACATGTATGATGACAATCCCGACTGGCGTTTATTCTTTGGTCTGATTGAAAATCTATATCAAGAGCATCCTGTGAGAATTGATATAGCTGGAACAGTAGAAAGCATCGCTCCGATTACAAAAGATCATTTGTATGAATGCTATGAAACGTTCTATCACCCAAGCAATATGCTTCTATTTGTTGTCGGTCCCGTTGATCCGAAGCAAATATTAGATCAAGTTCGAGCGAATCAGGCGAAAAAGCCATTTACAGACCAGCCAGAGATCAAACGAAAAGACATCAATGAGCCTGAAGGTGTGTACCGAAAAGAATACGAACTTCCAATGAACGTACAAGGCTCGAAATGTATGTTTGGATTAAAAACAAAGAATCCTCATAAAAAAGGCAATGAACTGTTAAAACATGAGCTCGGAATGAATCTCATTTTAGAGACGCTGTTTGGTAAAAGCTCCTTACAATATGAACAGATGTATGAAAAAGGCTTAATTGATGAGACCTTCAGCTACGATTATACGGAAGAAGGCGGCTTTGGCTTCACGTCAGTTGGCGGAGACACAAATGATCCAGATCAACTGGCGAAAGTATTAAAAGAAACCCTTCTTCAAGCAAAGAACTTAATCTCAGAAGAGAAAATTGAGCTCGCGCGCAAGAAGAAAATCGGCAGCTTTTTAAAAGCCATGAATTCTCCTGAATACATTGCGAACCAATTCACTCGATATGCATTTTTAGACATGAGCTTATTTGATGTCGTGACTATGCTGGAACAGATCCAATTAACCGACATTCAGCACATTTTAGAAGAAGAAATTGATGAAGAACGGATGTCCGTTTTCAAAGTTGTCCCTAAAACAAAATAAAATGAAAAAAAGACAAACTCAACGTATAAGAGTTTGTCTTTTTTGTGTCCAACGAAAGAAAGCGCTTTATATGTGAGGGTATTGATTGACAATTGTTTTGGCAATTAGTTAAACTCTTTAATAGTTAAACAATCAAACTAAAGGAGCAGCATATGGTACAAAATAAAATTGCACAGCTCATCCAAAGATATGCGGACGTCTATCTCATGATGGAGAAAAAAGTATCGAGTATGATCACGGAAAAGCTGGATAAAGAACTGACACTTGATCAATATTACTCGCTTCGATACATCAACTTACACCCAGGATGTACATCAACAGACCTTGCCATCGAATGTAATGTCAATAAAAGTGCTGTGACATCCATGACCAATCGTCTTTTTAATAAAGATTATATTTATCGAGAGCATGATCAAGTTGATCGAAGAAACGTTCATCTCTATGTGACGCCCGAAGGAAAAGACGTGGTCAGCCGAATGGAGAAGCAGCTTCAGGATCTTGTTCGGTCATATTTAGAAAAGTTTGATGAAAAGGAAATCGAATCATTTATTCAAACATATGAAAAGATTTATCAAATTATCATCGAAGAGGAGGCACAACATAGTAATGAGAGCAATCATAAAAGGTAGATGGCTGATCACGATCCTCTGGGTCGTACTAGCGGCAGTATTACTCATCACCGCTCCTAATATGGCGCAATTAACTAAAGAAAAAGGGCAAATTTCTGTTCCTGATGGTTATCCTTCTTCCTACGCCGATCAATTATTAAAGAACATGTCTAAAAATGGGGATACAGAGAAATCGATCGTCATAGTCTTCCAAGGTAAGGATATCGTTAAAGAAAGAGAAACCTCTTTAAAGAAAGCGATGGAGATATTAGAAAAGGATCAAGACCTCCATGTGGAAGACATCACTTCTTATTTTGATGCAAACAAAGATATCAAAAAACAGATGCTCTCTAAAGATCAAACAACACTTCTTGTTCCAGTTACATACGACTCGAACAAAATCAAAGCATCCGATTTTAAAGAAAGAGTCAATGAAAAGCTAAAGAGTCTGAACCTAACATTTGAAATGACAGGGCAGCCGCTGATCGACGATGATGTCATCACAAGCTCGCAAGAAGGTCTGAAAAAAACGGAATTCATTACAATTGGGTTTATTTTAATTGTTCTTGTGCTTGTCTTCAGATCGGCAGTAGCACCATTCGTTCCTTTAGTGGCAGTGGCGCTTTCTTATTTAATCAGCCAATCGATTGTGGCTTACCTAGTAAAGTATGTTGATTTTCCGCTCTCGACCTTTACCCAAATTTTTATGGTCGCCATCATGTTTGGGATTGGTACCGACTACTGCATCTTATTGCTAAGCCGGTTTAAAGAAGAACTATCTCATGGAAAAGATAAGATTGAGGCCATTATTACAACATATAAGACGGCAGGTAAAACCGTTTTATTCAGCGGAATTGCTGTCCTCATTGGTTTTACGTGTATCGGTTTAGCCCAATTCCAACTGTATAAATCAGCTGTAGCAGTGGCAGTTGGTGTCGCCGTGTTAATTGTGGCACTCCTCACGGTCGTTCCATTCTTTATGGCGGTTTTAGGAAAAGTGTTATTCTGGCCGATTAAAGGAGATATTGCCCACCCGCAATCGAAAATGTGGGAAACAGCAGGTCGTTTTTCATTTAAGAAACCACTTTTCAGCTTGCTAATCGTTGCAATCATTACCCTTCCGCCGATTCTCATGTATAAAGGGACACTTTCATATAACAACCTTGACGAAATCGGCAATAAATACGAATCCGTCAATGCGTTCAATACCATCTCTGACAAATTTGGACCAGGTGAAGCCCTTCCAGCAACAGTTGTGGTAAAATCATCTGATCTTTTAGACAATAACAAAGGCCTGATTGCTATTGAAAAACTTAGCCGCGCGATCGAACAAACAGATGGCGTGAGTAAAGTGAGAAGTGCCACACGTCCTGTTGGTAAAGGACTGAATGATCTTTACGTGAAATCTCAAGCCAAAGAGCTAAATAGTGGGCTTGATAAAAGTAATGAAGGGTTGAAAAAGATCCAAGATGCACTGACGACAATGAGTCAATCCATTGAGGATCAAACGCCGCAAATCAAATCATCTGGAAAAGGCATTAACAAATTGATTTCTGGTACAGAATCAGTGCAAACAGGCATTCAAAACGTCGAAAAGTCGTTAAGAGATTTACAAAGCGGAATCGATCAAAACAAAAACGGTGTTGCACAGATTAAAGAGAAAATTAAAGGTGCGAAAAAGGAATTAACGGCTCAAGTCGAACAAGTGAATCAGCAAGTGTCGCTGTATAAAAGCATCTCCAAAGAATTAAAAGCAGCATTGGCGCAGGTGGATACGTCATCCTCTGCCGCAGCAGATGTAAAAGCATTAATCACACAAGCAAATAAACAATTTAGTACACTTGAAAAACAAATTCCGCAGGTGAAAGAAAATCAATCGTATCAAGCCATCAAAGCTTCATATAATGAACTTTCTACGACCTTGCAAGAAGGGGCGAAGCAGGCAGACAGCTATGCCAAACAAGCGAAAGAAGCTAGAAAACAGCTTGAAGCAGCGGATGCCTTCATCGCAAAAGCTTCAGAGCAGCAAAAAGTTTTGACGAGTCAAATCGATGAACTCATTGCTGGCTTAGATGCAATTGAAACAGGATTGGATAAAACGTCTAAAGGTCAAGGGCAAATAGCTGATAATATGCCAAAGCTTGCAAATGGTGCCGGGCAAGTGATTGATGGTCAAAAACAAATGAAAGAAAAGATTGGCGGCTTTGGTGATGACCTAACCAAACTGACAGATGGACTGAACAAAAGCGTCGATGGCTTGGAGAAGATTTCAAGCGGATTAATGGGCGCAGGAGACTACTTAGACGAACTAAAAAATGCACCAGATCAAGACATGGCTGGTTGGTTTATTCCAAAAGATGTCCTGAAAAATAAAGCATTCAAGCAAGTGTTCGATTCCTATATGTCGGATGACCGCAAGATGACAAAGATTGACGTCATTTTAGAAAACAATCCATATGGGAACGACGCCATGAAAACGATTAAAAACGTAGAAGCTTCGGTAAAACGTGCACTTCCTGAAACAAATCTAAAAGATGTTTCATTTGGCGTATCTGGTGTATCAAGTATGAACGCTGATTTAAAACAGCTGTCAGACCAAGACTTCAATAAGACAGTTCTTTACATGATGATCGGTATTTTCCTGATACTGGTGATTCTGTTCCGTTCTCTCGTTATGCCGCTTTACTTAGTTGGATCGCTGATTTTGACGTACTTCACTGCGATTGGTGTAACAGAATTTATTTTCACCCATTTCTTTGGATATCCGGGCATTAACTGGGCGGTTCCATTCTTTGGATTTGTCATATTAATGGCGCTCGGAGTCGATTATTCGATTTTCTTAATGGAGCGGTTCAATGAATACAAAACAAAAGACATTCAGTTTGCGATGACTGAATCAATGAAGAATATGGGCTCTGTCATTATGTCTGCTGCTGTTATTTTGGCAGGAACATTTGCAGCCATGCTTCCTTCAGGAGTGCTATCTCTCTTGCAGATTGCAACACTTGTCCTCACAGGGCTTTTGCTGTACGCACTCGTTGTGCTACCATTGTTCGTACCTGTGATGGTGAAATTGTTCGGATCAGCGAACTGGTTCCCATTTAAACGGAAAGAATAGATATTTTAAATAGAAAGTAGGAATCCATGTGATGAGTCGTTGGGCGCTGATAACAGGTGCCAGTGGCGGGATTGGGCAGGCTGCAGCCAAAAGGCTTGCCCAGGAAGGCTGCCACGTGATGCTCCATTATCACAAAAATGAACAGGCAGCCGTGCAGCTTGCCGCTCAACTGAAAGAAACATGTCATATTCAGACGCTTGTCGTTCAAGCGGATTTAGCTAAAACGGGCGGAGCAGATGAGCTCGTCAGCCGTCTGCCCGTATCTCCAGATATTCTTGTATTAAATAGCGGTAAGAGTCATGTCGGATTAGTGACAGATACAGAAAAAGACGTATTAGCCAGTATGGTGCAGCTTCATGTCACAAGTCCATATGAGCTCACCCAACACCTATTGCCAGCCATGATTCAAAAAAAAGCAGGTCATATTGTTGCGGTAAGCTCGATATGGGGAGAAACAGGGGCATCGTGTGAAGTGCTGTACAGCATGGTGAAGGGCGCGCAAAATGCGTTTATTAAAGGTCTGGCAAAAGAGCTTGCCCCAAGTGGAATTAGAGCAAATGCTGTTTCACCAGGTGCCGTCCATACAGACATGATGAAAAGCTTCACACAAGAAGATATTGACATGCTGGAGGAAGAAATCCCGCTTGGCCGGCTTGCATCACCTGAGGAGATTGCTGATGTCATTTGGTTTCTCGCCTCAAAGCAGTCAAGTTATATGACAGGTCAAGTTTTATCCGTTAATGGCGGCTGGTACTGTTAAAAAACGTGTATAATTCATCACTCCATGACAAAAGCTATGGCTGTAATTCATCTTTTCGAATGGAGGAATCGACATGTCAGTACTTGAGAACTGGGACCATTGGAAAAACTTTTTAGGTGACCGTTTAAATCATGCGCAGGATAAAGGCTTAAAAGATGATACCATCAATAACCTTGCGTATGAAATTGGCGGATATTTAGCTAACGAAGTTGAAGCAAAGAACGAGCAAGAAAGAGTACTTGCTGACCTTTGGAGCGTTGCATCAGAAGATGAGCAGCGCGCAATTGCCAATATGATGGTCAAATTGGTTGAAAATAATAGCTCGCACTAAACAAAAAGAGGGGTCGTTTGTGCCTCTCTTTTTATTTTAACTGTTTCACAACATTGTGCTTTCTAAAAATGTGAAAATGCTTTATGATATAGGAAGGTAAAAATTTGCCACAATGAAGGGGGTAATATCATTTGGCAAAGCTCGAATGGTATTTTGAATATGAGATACAGGTAAACCGTCCCGGACTTTTAGGAGACATTTCATCTCTAATGGGGATGCTTTCAATTAATATTGTGACAATTAATGGTGTTGATGTATCAAGACGCGGAATGCTTCTGCGCTGTGACCATACAGATCAAATTAAGCGCCTTGAATCAATTTTAAATACAATGGAAACGATAAAAGTAACGAAATTAAGACAGCCAAAACTACGTGACCGCTTAGCGGTTCGTCACGGCAGATATATTCAGCGTGATGCAGATGACAAAAAGACGTTCCGATTTGAAAGGGACGAGCTTGGTCTTCTTGTTGATTTTATGGCAGAACTATTTAAAAAAGAAGGACATAAATTGATTGGGATTCGCGGGATGCCGCGTGTCGGAAAAACAGAATCAATTGTGGCTTCAAGTGTATGTGCCAGCAAGAGATGGCTTTTTGTATCGTCCACTCTTTTGAAACAGACGATCCGAAGTCAGCTGATTGCGGATGAATACAGCCCAGATAACGTCTTTATTATTGATGGGATTGTGTCGACGCGAAGAGGTTCTGAGAAGCACTTGCAGCTTTTAAGAGAAATTATGAGACTGCCGGCAACAAAAGTAGTTGAGCATCCAGACATTTTTATTCAAAATTCAGAATATACAATGGATGATTTCGACTATATCATTGAATTGCGTAATAGTGCAGACGAAGAGATTACATATGAGCACGCTGAAGAACCACAAGTGTTTGATCATTCTGGTTTTTCTGGCTTCGATTTTTAATATGGTAATGGTAGGTGTTTGTTTTGACTGAATTGGGAAAACGGCTCATTGAGGCCAGAGAGGAAAAAGGGATGTCGCTGGAGGATCTTCAGACGGTGACCAAAATCCAAAAGCGCTACTTGCTAGCAATCGAACAAGGAAACTATGATATTATTCCAGGTAAATTTTACGTCAGAGCGTTTATTAAACAATATGCCGAAGCCGTTGGACTAAATCCTGAACAATTGTTCGAAGAATTTCGTAAAGATGTGCCGAGCACGTATAACGATGAAATATCTGATAAATTATCAAATATTAAGCCGCAAAGAGAGCTGCCAAAGCCTGCCTCGAAGGTGCTTGAGCTGCTGCCGACCATTTTGATTATTGGAGGCGTCCTTGTGGTCATCGCGATCATTTATGTCATCGTGCAGGCGGTCAATCATGATAGCGGACAGAAGAACAACCAGACGGCTCCTCAGAAGTCAGAATCTAAGTATGAAGTATCTGAGGATTCATCTCTTGCAAAAGATCAAAAGAAAAAAGAAAAAGCTCCGTCAGATGATCAAGAAAAATCATCTAAAAAAGATGACTCATCAAAGGATTCATCCAAAGACGATGAAACGGTCTCTTTGAAGGCAGCGAATACAGAAGGCTCAACGACAACGTATGAAGCGTCAGGCGCAGATGAGATGGAGTTAACCATTTCTGCTACAAAAGCTTCATGGCTGCGCGTCAGAGACGAATCTGGAAAAGTGCTGAAAATGGGTGAACTAAAAGATGGTGAATCGTTTAAAACAGACCTGTCTGAGCTCTCTCAGGTCGATATCCGTCTAGGCAATGCGACTGGAATTGATATTAAGGTGAATGACGAGACGCTAAAGTACGAATTAGACCCTAAGAACACCATGACACAAAACATTGTGATTGTGAATAAAGGAAAGGAAAAGTCATCTTAAGCAAGTAGATGACTTTTCTTTTGTTCCTACTATTATATATACATAAAAAAATGGCTTATTGGAGGATTGAAATTCATGTTTAACTTACCGAATAAAATAACTCTTTCTAGGATCGCCTTGATCCCTGTTTTTATGATCATTATGCTTGCACCTTTAGATTGGGGCGTTGCGCGTTTTGGTCACGTCAGCATCGAAGTGACGCATCTTATTGGAGCAATCCTGTTTATTGTCGCTTCGACAACGGACTGGATTGATGGGTACTATGCGCGTAAACTGAACTTAGTGACGAATTTTGGTAAATTTTTAGATCCGCTTGCAGATAAATTGCTTGTTTCAGCTGCTTTAATTATACTTGTTCAGTACAACCTCACGCCGGCATGGATGGCGATTGTGATCATTAGCCGTGAATTTGCTGTAACTGGTCTAAGGCTTGTACTAGCCGGAGGCGGTGAAGTGGTAGCAGCTAATATGCTTGGTAAAGTGAAAACATGGGCGCAAATCATTGCGATTTCAGCCCTTCTCTTGCATAACCTTCCGTTTGAACTTGTATCATTCCCGTTTGGTGACCTTGCGATGTGGGTAGCAGTGTTCTTCACTGTTGTGTCAGGCTGGGATTACTTTGTGAAAAACTGGGAAGCTTTAAAGAATTCTAACTAAAAAGGACGTGTACGCTTTGAAGTCAGAGAGAAAAGCAGAAATTATTGCAGTCGGTTCCGAACTTTTGCTAGGGCAAATTACGAATACGAATGCACAATTCATCAGCAAACAGCTAGCTGAAATTGGTGTGAATGTTTATTACCATACAGCAGTTGGTGACAATCCAGAGCGTTTAAAAAGCGCCATTCAAGTGGCGCAGGAAAGATCGAATTTTATTATCTTCTCAGGTGGTCTTGGACCAACGAAAGATGATTTAACAAAAGAAACCATTGCGAGTACGCTCGGAAAAGAGCTCGTGCTAAATGAAGAAGCGTTTGAATCCATTCAAGAATACTTTCGAAAGACTGGACGAGACATGTCACCGAATAACCGGAAGCAGGCGCTCGTTCTAGAAGGTTCTGATGTGCTTGTGAACCGGTTTGGGATGGCCCCAGGTATGTTTATTCAAGAAAACGATACGTTTTATATGCTGCTTCCTGGCCCGCCAAGTGAACTGCATCCGATGTTTGAGAACGAGGCGAAACCGCTGATATCTGAGAAACTGGGTTTAAAGGAAAAAATCGTGTCTGTTGTTCTTCGCTTCTTCGGAATCGGTGAATCACAGCTTGAAACAGACCTAGAAGATTTAATTGATGCTCAAACAAACCCAACGATTGCACCTCTTGCATCTGACGGTGAAGTAACACTTAGGCTCACGGCCAAGCATGAGGATGAAAAAGAAACGGAGCGTCTGTTAAAAGAAACAGAAGCGAAAATTTTAGCACGGGTAGGAGAGTACTTCTACGGTTATGGTGATACCTCACTTGTCCGTGAAGCTTCAAAGGCCTTGCACGAACACGGGAAAACAGTGGCAGCGGCTGAGAGCCTGACAGGCGGAATGTTTTCTGAATGGCTGACAGATCTTGAAGGTGCATCGTCGATTTTAAGCGGCAGTATCGTTTGTTATACAAACAAAGTCAAACAGCAGGTGCTTGGCTGCCGGGAAGAAACATTGTCTTCTCATGGTGCTGTCAGCAAAGAGTGTGCTTTAGAGCTTGCTGAAGGTGCTAGAAAGCTTACGGGAAGTGATATTGGCATTAGCTTTACGGGTGTAGCAGGCCCTGATACCCACGAGGGACAGCCTGTCGGGAAAGTGTTCATCGGGCTATCTACGAAAGACCATACTGACGTGTTTGAATGGATGTTTACAGGAAGCCGGTCGGGCATTCGCAAGCGCGCTGTGAAATACGGTCTGCATCACTTGCTCAATTTATTAAAAGAAAGTTAATTTTGTTTTTTGTTAGGTTTACTCCTTTATAAAAGAGTGTTTTTTCTACTAGAAATCACTCTTTTCTTAAAAATCTGCCAAGAAAAAATCGAATATGTGTTCGTTTTTTTCTTGGCAAATGACGTAAAACAAGGTATAGTATAGATAGTGGAATTGATAAAGGAGGAAACAATAGAATGAGTGATCGTCAAGCAGCCTTAGATATGGCTCTTAAACAAATAGAAAAGCAGTTTGGTAAAGGCTCTATTATGAAACTAGGAGAGCAAACAGATACACGTATTTCAACAGTACCGAGTGGTTCGTTAGCACTTGATACTGCACTAGGAATAGGTGGATATCCTCGCGGTCGTATTATTGAAGTATATGGTCCAGAGAGTTCTGGTAAAACGACAGTAGCACTTCATGCCATTGCTGAGGTTCAGCAGCAGGGAGGACAAGCTGCATTTATCGATGCAGAGCATGCGCTCGATCCAGTTTACGCTCAAAAACTAGGTGTCAATATTGATGAGCTGTTACTTTCTCAGCCTGATACAGGAGAACAAGCACTTGAAATTGCAGAAGCTCTTGTCCGTAGTGGTGCAGTTGATATTGTTGTTATTGACTCAGTAGCTGCTCTTGTACCAAAAGCAGAGATTGAAGGAGACATGGGTGATTCACACGTTGGTCTACAAGCACGCTTGATGTCCCAAGCACTTCGTAAACTATCTGGTGCCATTAATAAATCAAAAACCATTGCCATCTTTATTAACCAAATTCGTGAAAAAGTTGGGGTCATGTTCGGTAACCCTGAAACAACGCCAGGTGGACGTGCGCTGAAGTTCTATTCATCTGTTCGTTTAGAAGTGCGCCGTGCTGAACAGCTGAAGCAGGGCAATGACATTATGGGGAATAAAACGAGAATTAAAGTAGTGAAAAACAAAGTAGCACCGCCATTCCGTATTGCAGAAGTAGACATTATGTACGGTGAAGGAATCTCAAAAGAGGGCGAAATCATCGACCTTGGAAGCGAACTAGATATCGTACAAAAGAGCGGTGCTTGGTATTCTTACCAAGAGGAACGTCTTGGACAAGGCCGTGAAAATGCGAAACAGTTCCTTAAAGAAAACAAAGATATTCTTCTCATGATTCAAGAACAAATTAGAGAGCACTACGGTTTGGATACAAACGGAGTGAAAGTAGCTGAAGAAGAAGAAGGTCAAGAGGAATTGGAAATTTAAAGACTAAAGGACGCTGAAAAGCGTCTTAGATGGTTGACAAAGGGCTAAAATGATCTTTATTTTAGCCCTTTGTCTTCTTTTCAGCGTGATAGAAAACCTTTGAAGTCTAGGAAGGGTGAGTACCGGAGCGGAGCGAATTCAACATTCGTGAGCACCGGAGCGCAGACCTGACACCGAATGCGAGGGTTTGTCTACATGCTAAAGACGCTGAAAAGCGTCTTTTTTTTACATTTACATGACAGCTAGCAGGTCAAAAGTTCTGACTTTGCTTGAAATAACGACTTACGCCTCAGTCTGACTAGCTTGACAAGTATTTCCGACACAATTACAATGGAAATGTATCACTTGTTTTTCTTAACATGATTGATAACTAATTTAAACTTGACAAGGGCAGTGAGGATCTCATTCCCTGTGAAGGCCCTGTATGTTGAGACTCAAAACAATGTACATGCCGACACTTTATTTGTAAAACCAAGTTCATAGCAAGAGGAGGTGAAAATATGTCGCCTACGATGTTTACGATCATCTCCATTTTGCTGAGCCTAATCTGTTTAGTTGTTGGCTACTTTGTTCGTAAAACCATTGCAGAAGCAAAAATATCCGGCGCAAGAAACATGGCCGAACAAATTGTTGAGGATGCAAAGCGTGATGCGGAAGCATTGAAGAAAGAAGCGCTCTTGGAAGCGAAAGATGAAATTCATTCCTTTCGAGTAGAGGCGGAGCAAGAAGTTCGTGAAAGACGTAATGAGCTTCAAAGACAAGAAAACCGTTTACTTCAAAAAGAGGAAAATCTTGATCGCAAAGATGAATCTTTAGATAAACGGGAGTCCCTGTTGGAGAAGAGAGATCATTCTCTGAATGAACGACAACAACATATTGAAGAGATGGAAAGCAAAGTGGATGATATGATTCGTTTGCAGAAAGCCGAGTTGGAACGTATTTCAAGTTTAACTCGAGATGAAGCGAAACAAATCATTCTGGATCAAGTTGAAAATGAGCTTTCCCACGACATTGCAGTCATGACGAAAGAATCTGAAAACCGAGCGAAAGAAGAGGCTGATAAAAAGGCGAAAAACATTCTTTCACTTGCGTTACAGCGTTGTGCAGCTGATCATGTAGCTGAAACGACGGTATCTGTAGTCAATCTTCCAAATGATGAGATGAAAGGTCGTATTATCGGACGTGAAGGACGAAATATCCGTACGTTAGAAACGTTAACAGGTATTGACTTGATCATAGATGATACACCTGAAGCTGTTATCCTATCGGGCTTTGATCCGATTAGACGTGAAACAGCGAGGATAGCTCTGGACAAGCTAGTCCAGGATGGCCGAATTCATCCTGCACGAATTGAAGAAATGGTGGAAAAATCACGCCGTGAAGTCGATGATTATATCCGTGAGATGGGTGAGCAAACGACATTCGAAGTCGGAGTTCACGGTCTGCATCCGGATCTCATCAAAATTCTCGGTCGCTTAAAATTCCGTACAAGTTATGGACAAAATGTCCTGAAGCATTCAATTGAGGTTGCACATCTTGCAGGTCTCATGGCTTCAGAGCTTGGAGAAGATGCAAAGCTTGCAAAACGAGCAGGTCTTCTGCATGACATTGGAAAAGCCATTGATCATGAAGTAGAAGGAAGCCACGTAGAAATTGGCGTTGAGCTTGCGACGAAATATAAAGAGCATCCTGTTGTCATCAACAGTATTGCCTCTCACCACGGTGACCAAGAACCGACATCTATTATCGCTGTTCTTGTTGCAGCAGCAGATGCATTATCTGCAGCACGCCCTGGTGCAAGAAGTGAGACGCTTGAAAATTACATTCGGAGACTTGAGAAATTAGAAGATATCTCTGAATCTTATGAAGGTGTTGAAAAATCGTTTGCGATACAGGCTGGACGTGAAGTGCGTATTATGGTGAAGCCGGATTCAATTAATGATCTTGAAGCTCACCGTCTAGCAAGGGATATTCGTAAGCGGATTGAGGACGAGCTCGATTACCCTGGTCACATTAAAGTGACGGTCATTCGAGAAACTCGCGCAGTAGAGTATGCAAAATAGAGCGGTGCGCTTAGCGCCGCTTTATTTTTTTGTGTAAATATGCAACACTGATAAGAAGTCAATTTATAAGAGGAAGGGTTCAAAGCGCATGAAAATATTATTTGTTGGAGATATTGTCGGTTCACCTGGACGAGACACACTGAAAGAATACTTACCAAAACTAAAGAAAAAATATCAGCCCCACTTTACCATTGTCAATGGAGAAAATGCTGCTCATGGAAAAGGGATAACTGAAAAAATCTATCATGAGCTGCTCCAAGCGGGAGCTGACGTACTCACAATGGGCAACCATACATGGGATAAAAGAGACATTTTTGATTTCATCGATGACGCTGCCCACATGGTTCGTCCAGCGAACTTCCCAGAAGGCACACCTGGTAAAGGTCTGACGTTTATAAAAAAACAAGGAAAAGAATTAGCCGTCATCAACCTGCAAGGACGTACGTTTTTACCCCCACTTGACTGCCCATTTCAAAAAGCAGACGAGTTAATTGCAGAAGCATCCAAACGTACACCGTTCATTTTTATTGATTTTCATGGTGAAGCCACAAGTGAAAAACTAGCGATGGGCTGGTATACAGACGGCCGTGCATCATGTGTCGTTGGAACGCATACACATGTGCAAACAGCTGATAACCGCGTTTTGCCAAAAGGAACTGCTTATATTTCAGATGTAGGAATGACAGGACCTTATGATGGCATTTTAGGTGTTGATCGGGAGACGATTATTAAACGATTTAAGACAAGTCTTCCCGTCCGTTTTGAGATTGCAGAAGGACGCACGACATTAAGTGCAGTCATCGTAGAAATTGACGAACAGTCGAAAAAAGCTGTCAAAATTGATCGAATTTTGATAAATGATGACCATATTTTCTTTGAATAAATATTCACAAATTTATTTCAGAAAAATATTAATCAGAAAGAAGGAATATGCGCCCTCTATCGTGAATATAGTAAAAATGGTAGGTAGCCTGCTATTTTTGAAAAACATTTTGGGGATGGATTTTCAAAAAATAGCATCATCTAACAAAGATTGTTCTAATGAACACTCACTTATCCATTGTAAATTTAAGGGGGAGCAGAAATGGAAATTTTAAAAGTTTCAGCAAAGTCAAATCCGAATTCAGTAGCAGGAGCATTAGCAGGCGTTTTACGTGAACGCGGTGCAGCGGAAATACAAGCAATCGGCGCTGGAGCGCTGAATCAGGCGGTCAAGGCTGTAGCCATAGCAAGGGGATTTGTTGCACCAAGCGGAGTGGATTTGATATGCATTCCAGCCTTTACTGACATTCTTATCGATGGAGAAGAAAGAACAGCCATCAAATTGATTGTTGAGCCACGATAATTCTAATTTTATTATTTTCAACCTGCTTACATCATGTAAGCAGGTTGTTTTTGTTTACCACTATACATTTCTTATATAACATATTCAGTTCATGAAATAGATAAAAATTACATATTAGAGCTTGCATTTTTTCACCATGATGATAAATTAAGATTAAGTTAAAAGTACTTCATCAAAAACAAATATTTAAGTAGGTGAAATAATGGTTGAAGCTTTTTTGAAAAGAGGAAAGCTTGTTTTTATTTTATTTTTTATTGTTCTCATTGCTGGTGGCTATTTATTTACGCAGCTTCCTAAGCGAGAACTGCCAGAATTTCAAGCGAATATCGTCACAATTTCCACCGTTTTCCCGGGTGCGGATGCAAAACAGGTGGAAAGTGATGTAACCAATAAGCTCGAATCAGCCATATCTGATATCAATGGAGTAGAGAAAACGAGCTCTGTTTCTGCCATTGGTTTTTCAAATATTGTGCTTGAAATTGATGATCAAGCCGACTTTCAAAAGGTAGCAAGTCAAATTAAGAACGAAACCACAAGTACTGCGTCGTCCTTTCCTGATGGAGTGATGGAGCCTGATGTAAAGGATGAGTTTGGCAACGTGCCGGTTGGTTCTTATATGGTTGTGGCAAGTCAATCAGCAGACTTAGCAAAAAGTCAGGAATCGCTGCGTGCGTTGAAGGAAAAGGTTGAGGACATCAAAGGGGTAGACAGTGTCGTCATCAAAGGATTCAATGACAAGCAAGCGGTATTAAATTTAGATTCAAGTAAACTAGAGGATGAAGGGTTAAATGTAACGGATGTCACAAATGCCATCAATCAGGAGTTTGACACATCTCCACTAGGTGATATTCGGATAGGCGGTGAGAAGGTTAAGCTGTCCATAGGTACCTACGACCGTTTGGAACAAGTGAAAAAGCTTGAGCTCTTCTCCAAAACAAACCGGGAGCCGGTCACAATCAGTCAGCTTGGCAGCTTAAAAGAAGTAGAAAAAGAGAAAAGTGACATTGTGTCGTATAACGGAAAGCCTGCCTATTCATTTACAGTCAATATCAAACCAGGGCTTGATATCCCTAAAATGTATGACAAAGTCAGTGATGTTATTGAGAAAGAGAAAGAGCTTCCAAATGGCGTCGAGTGGGTAAACTACTATTCACAAAAAAGTGAAGTGGATGCCATTTTTAATGATTTGATAAAAGAAGCCATTGTTGCGGTCATCGCTGTGATTGTTGTCACCACACTTGGTCTTACCATTGGCGGTGCGTTTATCGTTTCACTTGCCATCCCGTTATCAATCACAATCGGAACGATTCCACTGCCATTTTTACAAGTGGACCTCAATCAGATTTCGATTATCGGCTTTATCATTGCCCTAGGAATACTTGTCGATGATGCCATTGTCGTCAACGATAATATTTTAAGGCAGATGAAAAAATATGAAAGTCCGCTGAAAGGAACGATTGCAGGGGTCAAAGAAGTTGCAGGATCTATTTTGACTTCCACACTTGCAGTTGTGTTTGCTTTCTTGCCGCTTGTTTTCCTATCAGGTGCAAACGGTTCATTTATACGAGCATTACCGTCTGTCCTCGTAACGACTGTACTTGCGTCTATGGTGATTTCTCTGACTCTAGTGCCAGTCTATCAATATACCATGAACCGAAAAAGACAGAACAAGAAAATTCAAAAAGAGCCAGGATTCCTAGGCAAACCGTTAAAAAAATTAGCTGATTTTTATGCAGACCGCGTGCTGACGAACATTGTGAAGCGTCCGCTGCTTATTGGCTTAAGTGGTTTGCTTGTTGCAACGCTTGCCTTTTTACTAATTTTCATCACACCATTTGAATTTTTCCCTGCAGCGAATAAGAAAGAAGTGGTTGTCACTGTCACACTTCCGAGTGAAACAACATTAGACAAAACAAATGAAACATTAGAGAAAATAGAACAAGAGATCAAACAGCAGAAAGGTATTGAAGAGACGGCGATCTTTGCAGGCGGCGGTGTACCGAATCTGTTTAATGAAAGTATCTCAAATGCAAGTGATCATACTGGTCAGGTTGTCGTAAGAGTAGACAATGATCAGATGACGAGTAAACAATTGATCGATCGTATGACAGAGCCGTTGCGTAAGAAATTTAAAGATGCTGATATCTTTATGAAAACCATTGTTCAAGGACCCCCAACTGGTGCGCCTGTGTCAGTAACTATTGCGGGTGACTCTTTTGCAAAGCTCATTGATGTCAAAGAAACGCTCACAAGTGAAATGAAAGAAAAAGGAGCAAGCTTGATTACTGACAATGTCAATCAGCCGGTAAAAACGATCTCCTTTGAACTAAACCGTGACCGAATGGCAGAGGATGGCCTCAGCGCTCAGTTTGTCAGCAGACAGCTCGGTCTTGTGACAGAAGGCATGCCATTAGGCAGCTTTAAACAAGGAACAAAAGATATCGACTTAGTGGTCAAACAGGATGTAGGTACACATCAAAATGGATTAAAGCTAAACAAAATAAAAGTGCCTGTCAATTCAAATGAAGGCGGTATGCCTTCACTAGAGCCACTTAGCCGATATGTAAAAGAAAAAGAAACAGAGCAGTATGAAAGCATTCCACATGAAAATGGAATCCCGACCATTACGCTGAAGGCGTACCCTGGCACGTCAGACTCGTTTAAAGGCGACATGAAAGAAGTCGTCGATCAAATAGGAAAAACGGATGCAGCGAAGGATCTAGCTATTTCTCAAGGCGGAGAAAATGAAAATCAATCCCAGTTCTTTATTGAAATTAGTCTCTTGTTTGGAGTTGTCTTGCTGCTCATTTATGTAACCATCGCTTTCCAGTTCAATTCATTGATGCTGCCACTATTAGTTCTAGGAACGGTTTACTTAGCGATATCTGGAGCTGTTATCGGACTATTTGTCACACAAACGCCGTTCAGCTTTATGGCAACAATGGGAATTGTCTCATTAGCTGGTATCGTGGTCCGAAATGCGGTTGTCTTGTTCGAATTTATTGAGCAGCGGCGTAAACAAGGATTCGATCAACAGACAGCTGTCATTGAAGCAGGAAGAGCAAGGATCAGGCCAATTTTACTAACCGCATTTACGGCACTTGTCGCCCTTATGCCTGTAGCATTAAGTAATGATCCGCTCTTTAAGCCATTGGCAATCTGCATTGTATCGGGTGTCTTTTTCTCAACAATTTTGACACTATTAATCGTGCCAGCCTTATATATTGCCGTTTCAAAAAGACGGTGAATCAAAAAGTAAATCTCCTTTTCTATGGGGATTTGCTTTTTTTTTTAGAAAAATATCCAAAAAAATATGTGGAGTGCTCATTTGTCTTTTTCCAGTAGACAGCGGTATTTACGAAGAAAATAAGACGTGTTAAAATCTCATTGGGAGAAGTTTTTTAACAAAGGGGTTGTACGTCATGTGTGGAACGATGAAAGCGATTGTTAAAAAAGAAAGCGCTTACGGAGCGGTGTTGATGGAGATGCCGATTCCAGAAATCAATGATCATGAAGTATTGATACAGGTGAAAGCCACTTCAATATGCGGAACAGACATGCATATTTATAACTGGGATGATTGGGCAAAGGGAAGAGTTAAAGCGCCCTACATTTTTGGACATGAATTTACAGGGGAAGTTGTCAAGGCGGGGAGGCAAGTCTCTCGAGCAAAAGTAGGGGATTTTGTATCGGCAGAGACACATGTTGTATGTAATCAGTGCTCTATGTGTTTAACTGGGCAGCAGCATTTGTGTAGTGAAACGAAAATTTTAGGGGTAGACATTGACGGCTGTTTTGCTGAATATGTCAAAGTACCTGAACAAAATGTGTGGCACAATCCAGCTCAAATGCCAGTGGAGCTTGCGTCTATTCAAGAGCCGCTTGGAAATGCGGTTCATACAGTGCTGCACACACCTGTTTCAGGTAAGTCAGTGGCGATTTTTGGCTGCGGACCAATCGGTTTAATGGCGATCGCCGTCGCGAAAGCTTCCGGTGCTGTTCAAGTGTTTGCTGTCGATCAAAATGAATACAGGCTGGATCTTGCCCGAAAAATGGGGGCAGACCATATCGTGGATATTGGAAAAGATGATCCTGTTGAGGTGATTAAGCAGTTCACGCAGATGGAGGGGGCAGATGTGATATGCGAGATGTCAGGACATCCAGTTGCCATTAATCAAGCACTCGAAGCTTGTGCAAATGGAGGGAAACTCAATATACTAAGCTTGCCAGAACGACCAGTGACAATTGACATTACGAATCAAATTGTTTTTAGGGGATTAACCGTGCAAGGGATCACGGGAAGAAAAATGTTTGAGACGTGGCGTCAAGTATCTGAGTTATTAAGAACGAAGACCATCGATGTCCAGCCAGTTGTCACTCATACACTGCCATTTGAACAGTTCGAAAAGGGATTTGAACTCATGAGAAATGGGATGTGCGGAAAGGTCGTACTGATGATGCCATCAAATCAAAGGGGGAAGAAATGATGAAAGAATTCACGTATTTACAAGATGAACTGGAAACAATGAAGCAGCAAGGCACTCACCAAACATTGAAAGAGATTGACTCAAAACAATCATCCACTGTGACATTAAATGAACAATCCGTCATACAGCTCTCCTCAAATAACTACTTAGGCCTCACCTCACATCCAAGGCTGATGAAAGCGGCAAAAGAGGCCATTGATGAATTCGGTGCTGGTACAGGATCTGTACGAACGATCGCTGGCACAATGACGATGCATGAACGCCTTGAAAAAAAGCTTGCTGCATTTAAAAAGACAGAGGCCGCCCTTGTGTTCCAATCAGGCTTTACGACCAATCAAGGGGTTTTATCTAGTATTCTGACAAAAGATGATATTGTGATTTCAGATGAACTGAATCATGCCTCAATCATTGACGGCATCCGGTTAACAAAAGCAGATAAAAAGGTATACGGGCATTCCAATATGGAAGAGCTTGAGAAAATTTTAAAGAAATCTATGAATTACCGCGTTCGTCTCATCGTCACAGACGGTGTGTTCTCAATGGATGGAGATATTGCACCGCTTCCTGAGATTGTTAGGCTCGCAGAAGCATATGATGCATTTGTGATGGTAGACGATGCACATGCCTCGGGTGTGCTTGGTGAAAATGGCCGCGGGACAGTCAACCATTTTAAACTCGACGGCAGAGTGCACATTCAGGTTGGGACACTTAGTAAGGCTGTCGGAGTGCTCGGCGGCTATGTAGCGGGATCAGCCGTTTTAATTGATTATTTAAAGCATAAAGCAAGACCGTTTTTATTCAGCACCTCACATCCGCCAGCTGTGACTAGAGCGTGTGAAGAAGCGATTGAAGTGCTGTTAGATGAACCAGAGCGCATTAGCACGCTCTGGGAAAACGCCGCCTATTTCAAAGAAAAAGTCGTCAGCCTTGGGTTTCAAGTTGCTCCGACAGAAACACCGATTATTCCAATCATGATTGGAGACGAAGCTCTTACGTTTCGCTTTTCCAAGGCTTTAATAGACCGAGGCGTGTTTGCCCAGGGCATCGCTTTCCCAACTGTAGCAAAAGGAAAAGCGAGAATTAGAGCCATCATCACAGCAGAGCACACAAAAGAAGAACTAGACCGTGCACTGACGATCATCGAAGAAGAAGCAAAAAAACTGAACATACTTGATTGAGAGAGCGCAGGCTCTCTTTTTTTTGCACTATTCTTTCCATATTTCATCAAATCTACCGTTTGTTATGTATAATGTATGTAAAAAGATCTATTGAGGTAAGTGGTGAGGCAAATGTTATTTAATAAAAAAATTTTTTGTGAGCAATTTTTAGATTATAAGAACAAAGGGAGAACAGATAAGAATCACCCTTTTCACAACATGTTTAATAAAGAGATCCCAAACAACATTCGTTATGAATTAGAAAAACGTCATATGAGGAATTTGGACAGGATCGATATTAAAGCATCTACAGGAAATGGAAAAGTTGCAGAATGTTTTTGGATTGCACTTTTAGACAAGAGATTAACGACAAGTCCTAATTCCCAAAAAACAACGACACAAAAAGGTATATTTATTGTTATTTTATTCGCTGAGAACGGGGAAGATTTTTATTTAACAATTGAAACTGGAACTGAAAATTTATCTTTATCTGAAATTAAGGAAGAGGCAGCCATTTGGAGGCAAAGGCTACAGCCGGAATTAAAGCAACATAAAAGACTAGAGGGCTTTCATATAGGTGATTTTCATTTGGGTAAATCATTAAGACCTAAAAAATATGCAGCAAGCTCATTGGTCTTTAAAAAGTATAATATTGATCATTTTGACTATTACCAATTAATACAAGATATCAATTCTTTAAATGAGTTTTTTTATGATTTTGTTTACGAAATATATTTGGATCAGGACCTTACCCCAAAATTGGAAGATCAGAACAAGTATAAAAGAAAAAGAATCATTCATAGAGATGTTTATAAACAATTAAGAGAAGAAAGAGCAAAGCAAAACGAAGAGACAGGTAGAATAGCAGAGAAATTTGTTTATCATAAGGAAGTAGAGCAATTAAAAGCAGTGGGACGGGAACAATTAGCGGAAGCTGTCGATTGGGTAGCTGAAACGGAAGATGGTCATGGATTTGATATTAAATCTTATTACCCCGATGGAAAAGAGAAGCTTATAGAAGTAAAAGGATCTAAACTGACTCACCATGACTTTCCATTCTTCTTATCTGAACAAGAAAGAATGGTAGCAGAAGAGGAAAAAGAATCATATGTAATTACTTTAGTTGAGAGTGTCGGTACACAGCAGATGAAGATTGTCAAAGAAATACAAAACCCTTTAGGTAAAGACGATCTACATCTGAAACCTACTCAATATTCATGCAAAATTCGTGTGGATTGAAAAGTGGTGGCACGTATGAATTTATTTTCAATTCACGACAAAATAGTCTATACTGTAGGGTGGAGCTTGGTTTGAAAGGAGTACAAATTCATGAATGAAGAGCAGAGAAAAGCGAGCGGACAAGTAAGTTCATCGGACAAAAAATCCGAGAAGGACTACAGCCAGTATTTTGAAGCTGTGTACATTCCGCCTTCCTTAAAAGATGCAAAAAAACGGGGTAAAGAAGAAGTCGAATACAATCAATTTCAAATTGACGAGCGTTTTCAAGGGTTAGGAAACGGGCGCAAGTTTTATATTCGCACATATGGCTGTCAAATGAATGAGCATGACACAGAAGTGATGGCTGGTATTTTTATGGCGCTTGGTTATGAACCGACAAACTCAACGGAAGATGCAAATGTTATCTTATTAAACACTTGTGCAATTCGTGAGAATGCGGAAAACAAAGTGTTCGGAGAGCTTGGTCATTTAAAAGCATTAAAGCGTGAAAAGCCAGATTTAATTTTAGGTGTCTGCGGATGTATGTCGCAAGAGGAATCTGTCGTCAACCGTATTTTGAAGAAACATCCATTTGTTGATTTGATTTTCGGTACACACAACATTCACCGCCTGCCAGAGCTGTTATCTGAATGCTATCTTTCAAAAGAAATGGTCATTGAGGTTTGGTCAAAAGAAGGCGATGTCATTGAAAACCTTCCGAGAGCCCGCCAAGGAAAAATTAAGGGCTGGGTGAATATTATGTACGGTTGTGATAAATTCTGTACATACTGTATCGTCCCTTACACACGCGGTAAAGAAAGAAGCCGCCGCCCTGATGAAATTATTCAAGAGGTCAGACGTTTAGCGGCAGAAGGATATAAGGAAATTACCCTTCTTGGTCAAAACGTGAATGCGTATGGAAAAGATTTTGAAGACATGGAATATGGTCTTGGACACTTGATGGATGAGCTGCGTAAAATCGATATTCCGCGTATCCGTTTTACAACAAGCCACCCACGTGACTTCGACGATCACTTAATTGAAGTGCTGGCTAAGGGTGGGAACCTTCTTGATCATATTCATTTGCCAGTTCAATCCGGCAGTTCTTCTGTCTTGAAACTTATGGCGAGAAAATATGACCGTGAGCGTTACCTTGATCTTGTGCGCAAAATCAAAAAAGCGATGCCAAATGCTTCATTAACAACGGATATTATTGTTGGGTTCCCAAATGAGACAGATGAGCAGTTTGAGGAAACACTTTCCCTCTATCGCGAGGTTGAGTTTGATGCGGCATATACGTTCATTTACTCTCCAAGAGAAGGAACACCAGCAGCGAAAATGCAAGACAACGTGCCAATGCATGTGAAAAAAGAACGCCTTCAGCGCCTGAATGCACTCGTGAATGAAATTTCCGCGAAAAAAATGAAGGAATACGAAGGGCAGACTGTCGAAGTATTAGTAGAGGGTGAAAGTAAAAACAACCCTGAAATCCTAGCCGGATATACAAGTAAAAGCAAGCTTGTGAATTTTAAAGCACCAAAAGAAGCGATTGGCAACATCGTCAAAGTGAAAATCACACAAGCCAAAACTTGGTCTCTTGACGGAGAAATGGTTGGAGAAGCTATCGAGGTGAATTAAAATGACACTTTATTCAAAAAAAGAGATTGTCGAGCGCGCAAGAGAGCTCGCTAAAATGATTTCTGAAACAGAAGAAGTTGATTTCTTCAAGAAAGCAGAAGCGCAAATCAATGAAAACACAAAAATTTCAACGATTATTAACCAAATTAAGGCGCTTCAAAAACAAGCTGTAAATTTAAAGCATTACGGCAAACATGAAGCATTAAAGCAAGTGGAAGAAAAAATTGATGCCCTGCAAGAAGAACTGGATGAAATCCCGGTGATTCAAGAATTCAAAGAATCACAAGTGGAAGTCAATTCCCTGCTACAGCTCGTAGCGCATACGATTTCTAATCAAGTAACAGATGAAATCATCCTTTCAACCGGAGGCGACCTCTTGTTAGGAGAAACCGGTTCAAAAGTGAAAAACTCATCACCAAGTTGCTCCATTAAATGAGAAAACCCCGCAAATGCGGGGTTTTTATTATATAGAATATATGTAATTTGTATTTTGCTACTGCATCAACAACAAAATGTTGATGCAGTAGCCCTGTATTTCGTTATTTAAAATATTATAATCATACGTTATAAACTAAAAATTAATTGATTTTACAGATTAAAAGATTTGAATTGAAGCTCAATGCTTAATCCAAAAATGTTTATTATAATATTAAATTGTTTCATAAGATCTCCTCCTTATATAAAGAAGGGCTACTATCTTTATTACATCAAATGACACCATTACAGTCAACCCCAATCTCTCACTCTCCAACTTTTCCAATTTTCAAGGCAAGTTTATGGGCGACCATGCATACACTGAAACAGAAATGAATTTAATTGAACATGAAGTTCAAAATCGTGACACACTAGACGAATGCCCAGCATAAGATAAAACGATCAAGAACAAGGAGGCATGCCGGAATGTCTGAATACAGAGAGATTATTACAAAAGCGGTGGTTGCAAAAGGGAGGAAATTCACCCAAAGCACACACACCATTTCTCCATCGCAAAAACCAACCAGCATCCTAGGTGGTTGGATCATTAATCATAAGTATGATGCTGAAAAGGTCGGTAAAACTGTTGAGATTGAAGGAACCTTTGATATTAACGTATGGTATTCTTACGCCGATAACACGAAAACAGAAGTCGTCACAGAACGGGTGAAATATGTAGACATCATCAAACTGAGATATAAAGATAAAAATTTCCTTGATGATGAGCATGAAGTGATTGCAAAAGTGCTCCAGCAGCCGAATTGCTTAGAAGTGACCATTTCTCCAAACGGCAATAAAATTATCGTTCAAGCAGAGCGGGAATTCATTGCTGAAGTGGTAGGGGAAACAAAAATTGTTGTAGAGGTCAATTCAAGCTGGAAAGAAAAAGATGATCATGAGTGGGAAGAAGAGGTGGATGAGGAGTTAGAGGATATTCATCCAGAATTCCTAGCGGGTGATCCAGAAGAGTAATTCATGACTAGGGCGCATATCCCCCTAGTTTTTTTGTGTCCTATCTAGGAGAAAAAAGGGGTTTTTTTATGCTATAATGAAAGATGGTATGAATTCGAATGTAATATAGTGAGGGATTAGAAATATGGCAAGTTATACGCCCATGATACAGCAATATTTAAAAATCAAGGCAGAGTATCAAGATGCCTTTTTATTTTTTCGCTTAGGCGATTTTTATGAAATGTTTTTTGATGACGCAAAAGAAGCGTCACAAGAATTAGAGATTACGCTAACAAGTAGAGATGGCGGAACTATACCAATGTGTGGTGTTCCTTATCATTCTGCTTCTGCATACATAGAACAATTGATTTCAAAAGGCTATAAGGTCGCGATTTGTGAGCAAGTGGAAGATCCTAAAACGGCAAAAGGTGTAGTCAAAAGAGAAGTCGTTCAACTCATTACACCAGGTACGGTAATGGATGGTAAAGGCTTAAGTGAAAATGAAAACAACTTCATTGCCTCTGTGACAAAGTTTGAAAATGGATATGGACTTGCACTTTCCGATTTATCGACTGGTGAAAACATGGCGGCTTTCATCGATCGATTAGATGAAGTCGTGTCTGAAATTTATTCTGTCGGTGCAAAAGAAATTGTGGTGTCAAAGCAGCTGGATGAGGAAACAGTCAAGACCTTAAAGGAACGGTGCCAAGCGACCATTTCATACGAAGATAGTGATGAATTAATCGATGAAGCTGAGCGACTCGTGTCCCGCCTGAGCGAGCAACTAAGATCGGCATTTTTGACATTATATGCTTATTTAAGAAGAACGCAAAAAAGAAGTCTTGATCACCTTCAGCAAGTGCAAGTGTTTGAGCTCGAACAAACAATGAAAATTGATCTTTACTCAAAACGAAATCTTGAATTAACAGAGACGATCCGCTCAAAAAGCAAGAAGGGCTCTTTGTTATGGCTGTTAGATGAAACAAAAACAGCGATGGGCGGAAGGCTGCTCAAGCAATGGATCGACCGGCCGTTAATTCGTCTTTCGCACATTAAAGAACGCCAGGAAATGGTGCAAATTCTCATGGACCATCTCTTTGAACGAGAGGATCTGCGTGAACGGTTGAAGCAAGTATATGATCTTGAACGTCTAGCGGGCCGCGTCGCGTTTGGCAACGTCAATGCCCGTGATCTCATTCAGTTAAAGGAATCCTTAAAACAAGTGCCAGCCATTAAAGAACTTGTGCACTCACTGCCAGAGGAAATGGCAAAATCAAGAGCGAATGATATTGATCCTTGTGATGATTTACTGAATTTATTAGAAGATGCGCTATATGAAAATCCGCCAATGACGTTAAAAGAAGGCAATTTGATTAAAGACGGCTACAATACAAAATTAGATGAATACCGTGATGCCAGCCGAAATGGGAAGGACTGGATTGCACGGCTTGAGCAGCAAGAAAGAGAATATACAGGCATTCGCTCTTTAAAAGTCGGGTTTAATAAAGTATTTGGTTATTATATTGAAGTGACACGAGCGAATACGCATTTGCTGGAGGAAGGGCGTTATGAAAGAAAACAAACGCTCGCCAATGCAGAGCGGTATATTACACCTGAATTGAAAGAAAAAGAAGCGCTGATTCTTGAGGCCGAATCAAATATTAGCGAACTGGAATATGAACTATTCGCAGCTCTCAGAGAACAAGTGAAAGTCTATATTCCGAGATTACAGCTGCTCGCAAAACAAATGAGTGAGCTGGACGCCCTCCAATGCTTTGCGACTGTCAGTGAAAAACGCCGTTATATTCGTCCAGAATTCTCAGAGGATGAGGTAGATGTCATAGATGGCCGTCATCCAGTCGTTGAAAAAGTGATGGATCACCAGGAGTATGTGCCGAATGACTGCCATATGGGAAATGGCCGGCAAACCTTGCTCATTACTGGACCGAATATGTCAGGGAAAAGTACGTACATGAGGCAAATGGCGCTTATCTCCATTCTTGCGCAAATTGGATGCTTTGTACCGGCATCGAAGGCAACCCTTCCGATCTTTGACCAAATCTTTACACGTATTGGGGCGGCAGATGATTTGATTTCTGGTCAGAGTACTTTTATGGTAGAGATGCTCGAAGCAAAAAATGCGATGGTGCACGCAACGAAAAACAGCTTGATTTTATTTGATGAAATTGGACGCGGGACAAGCACCTATGATGGAATGGCTCTTGCGCAGGCGATCATTGAATTTGTACACGATCATATTGGTGCCAAAACGCTTTTTTCCACACATTATCACGAACTGACAGTTCTTGAATCTCAATTAAGCGAGCTGAAAAATGTTCATGTACGTGCTGAAGAGCATGAAGGCACGGTCGTTTTCTTACATCAAATCAAAGAGGGTGCAGCTGATAAAAGCTATGGTATTCATGTAGCGCAGCTTGCTGAATTGCCTGATGCGATCATCGATAGAGCCCAGACCATTTTGACGGAGCTTGAGAGCGGATCACATGTAGTGACCCCGCACGTATCTGCAGCTCCAAAAACAGAAAAGGCTGAGGAAAAACAGCAGCTTTCTTTCTTTGAAGTAGAAGAAAAACCGCAAACCAAACCAGTTCTAAAACAGAAAGATCAAGCGGTGATCGAGGAATTAAAGTCATTCAATCTAATGGATATGACTCCGCTCGAAGCGATGACTAAACTATATGAATTGCAAAAGAAATTATAATGTAAGATGAGGTGAGCAAAATGGCAAAGATTATTCAGTTATCCGATGACCTATCCAATAAAATTGCTGCAGGTGAAGTAGTCGAGCGCCCGGCTTCTGTCGTAAAAGAGCTTATGGAAAATGCAATCGATGCAAGCAGTACAGTGATTGAAATCGATGTAGAAGAAGCAGGTCTTTCCTCTATTAGAATGATTGATAATGGTGCTGGAATCGATGCTGAAGATTGTAAGCTCGCCTTTCAGCGCCATGCAACGAGTAAAATCAAAGATGAAAATGACCTGTTCCGTGTCAGAACGCTTGGATTCAGGGGAGAGGCGCTGCCAAGTATCGCATCTGTCTCTCATCTGGAAATGAAAACAAGTACTGGTGAAGGAGCTGGAACGCACCTTGTGCTGCAAGGCGGAAAGATCATTTCAGAGAAAAAAACCTCTGGCCGCCGAGGTACCGAAATTGTCGTTACCAACTTATTTTACAATACGCCTGCCAGACTAAAATACATGAAAACCGTTCATACGGAGCTTGGCAATATATCAGATGTCGTCAATCGAATTGCACTGGCTCACCCAGAAGTATCAATTCGCTTGCGTCACCAAGGAAAAGTCCTGCTTCAGACGAATGGAAACGGGGATGTGCGGCATGTGCTTGCGGCCATTTATGGGACAGCTGTTGCGAAAAAAATGGTGCCACTTCACGTGCAATCGCTTGATTTTGAAGTGAAAGGATATATCTCCTTGCCAGAAGTGACAAGGGCATCACGGAATTATATGTCTTCTGTAGTAAATGGCAGATATGTTAAGCATTTTCCGCTCGTAAAAGCGGTCCATGAAGGGTATCACACGCTGCTGCCGATTGGCCGCCATCCGATTACATTTATTGAAATGAAGATGGACCCCATTTTAGTGGATGTGAACGTGCATCCTTCGAAGCTTGAAGTGAGACTTAGTAAAGAGCAGGAACTTCATGAGCTAATCAAACAAGGAATTAAGGACGTATTTCAAAAACAGCAACTCATTCCAAGTGCTTCGGTGCCAAAGAAAGCACCAATGCCAGCGATCAAAAATGAGCAGCAATCCTTAACCTTTGATGCGAAAAAAGCAAATACAAACGAGGCGAGAACATCGCTACCCTATCAGCCGGAGTCTCTCGAATCGGTTGTATACGAGACAAATCAGATGGACACATACGGGACGCCTACGCAGGAAATGACAGGAGCATCATCACCCGTATTTAATGAAGATACTCCGTCTGAGCGTATCCATGTAGAGGAATCCGCTGCTTCTCTTGAATATGAAGAATCAGTACTGAGAGAGGATGCTGCAGAAACCATTTCAGAAAACGAGCGAGTTCCTGTCATGTATCCCATCGGGCAAATGCACGGCACATATATTTTGGCTCAAAATGAACGAGGGCTTTATATTATTGATCAGCACGCGGCTCAGGAGCGAATCAAGTATGAGTATTATCGTGAGAAAGTAGGAGAGATCGAACAGGAAGTGCAAGAAATGCTCGTCCCATTAACATTCCACTACTCGAAAAACGACATGCTGATTATTGAAGAGCATAAAGAGATACTAACGAAAGTGGGTGTCTTCTTAGAGCCTTTCGGTTCAGGAAGCTACATTGTTCGGTCGCATCCACAGTGGTTTCCAAAAGGGGAAGAGGCTGAACTGATCGAAGAAATTATTGAGCAAGTGCTGGATGAGAAGCGTGTAGATATCAAAAAATTAAGAGAAGAAGCGGCGATCATGATGAGCTGCAAAGGCTCTATCAAAGCAAATCGTCATTTGCGAAATGATGAAATCAAAGCTTTATTAGATGAATTGCGGCAAACCAATGACCCTTTCACCTGTCCGCACGGCCGGCCGATCATCATTCATCACTCGACATATGAAATGGAGAAAATGTTTAAACGGGTGATGTGATCAAATAAAAAAAAGACAAAGGGCTAAATTAGCCCTTTGTCACAGTCTGAAGCGCTCTCATAAGAGCGCTTTTTTATTTAGCATCCGCACGGATTGGGCGGTGTGACCACAACTGGTCGTGTTTGAATATCGAGGGTGTCCTCTGCATAAAACTTAGAACCAATGCTAAGCGCACGGTTTTCTGCACGGAACGTATATGTACCTGCAGCAGGAAGTACTTTATGTGAAAGTTGTAATTTATATTGTGAGATTCCTAATAAATCGATTCTAGCTGGAATGCGGACAGTTTTTCCACTGTTCAAAATGTAGCTGTCTTTTAATGCTTTTCCGTTGAAGATGTCTTTTGTTGTCGCTTGAAAGCCTGCAGGTAATGTGAACTCAATGGCACCGATACTTAAAACAGAATTTGGGCGGTATGTTAGCTCAATGTCTGAAAAAGACCATTCCTGCTTACTTGTACCTGTAATTTTCGCATAAAGCTCAGCTGGTCTGGCATTTGTTGATGCTTTGCCTTCCTCTGTTTTGGATCCTTCAGCGGATGCGGCAATCGGTACCGATAGTGCCATGACCACTGTCAGCATCCCCATCATGATCATTGTCCATATTTTTTTCATTTCTTCATTCCCCCTTGTTGATTATAGGTAAATAATAGATGATTAAATCCATTATTTACCTATAATGTTACCATATCCCTACAAGGTGTTGAATGGTATATTATACCCTTATTTTGTCATTTTGTTTAGTAATAACGGGAGAAATGCGTATTTGGTTGGTTCATTCCGTAACCAAAGCCTGGCATTTGCTGATTCGGCATCATCATATGCATATCTTGATATCCGTATGGATGATATGGCATCATTCCATATCCACCATAGTGGCCATGATGGTGGTGATCCTTCATTGGAACATGTGAAAAGGGATCATGCTGATTTGGAAAAGGCAGATAGGCTGAATGATGATGCGGATAATGTCCGCTGTACTTATCTTTTTTACCATGATAATGGTTTGGCATATTCATATGATCATGCATGTTTGGCGCGACCACATGCTCATGGTTGGCTGTATACACATTCTCAAACGTATGGTACGGGTTTCCTTCGTGATGATGATTCATTGGGCTATTCATATTGTTCATTTGATATCTCATCCTTTATGTCAGGTTGCCATATCCTATGAGCATGATCCGTTTCATGAGCCTATCCATATGAAAAAAACCGGCTTTTCAGCCGGGAAAACAAAAAGCAGATGAAAGCGTCAGGTGCTAAAATGAGATGCTGTGTCTTCTTCTGCGACGCTTCTTACAGCTGCTGCAGACACTTTTAGGACAGTAATAGGGATCGTAGCTTCTAGAAGTATCCCAGAAATCGCTCTCAAACCATTTATCTTTTTTGTGATGAAACTTTTTTTCTTTACATGGATCCTCATGGCGATGATCGTCATGCTTTTTATAACAGTTTGAGTGGGAATGTTTGCACTTGCACTTGCACTTGCATTTGCACATTGTCATCCCTCCTAAATGTGACTCAATGCTAGTATATGCAAGAATAAGACAAGGGGACTGGATGGTGGCGCATCTTCTGCAAAAAAAGGCTTTTTCTAAAAAACTCAAATAAAAAGAATTGACTAGTGCTAAAATAACATGATAAAATATAAATTTTTATCCACAGATGAAATGTGTTATAATCAAATTGTGAATACTTTCGGAGGTGGCGGATTTGTTTCAAATAGGTGATAAAATTGTTTACCCTATGCATGGTGCCGGTGTGATTGAAGGAATGGAAGAAAAAGAGATTTTAGGTAAGACGGAGGAATATTTTCTGATTCAAATGCCGAATATGCAGATGATGATCCCAAGAGGCAGAATCAATCAACTAGGTATACGTCCGGTAGCAGATCAAGCAACGCTGAAAGTTGTGATGAACAATTTTGCAGAAGAAACAAACGACGACACGCTTACTTGGAAGCAAAGATATGATGAAAATCTGAAAAAGCTAAAAACAGGTGCGATCGAAGACGGTGCAGACGTTGTCAAAGATCTGATGAGACGAAATCAGAAGAAAGCATTAAATTCAAGTGAAAAGAAGATGCTTGAAGATGCGCGAGGCATGTTAGTGAGTGAAATTTCTCTTGCACAAGGGCTGTCACAAGATGAAGTCCTTTCAGCTTTAGAGGATGAACTAAGAGTTTAATGATGGATATACAATAATTGGCTGTAAACAGGAGGGCATCCCTTTTGTTTACGGCTTTTTTTGTTTGAAATCAGAAAAACATCTTCATTTTTGTAGGTGATTTTAACTAAAGCTAAAATGAGGTCATACGATGCAGTTTTTATTCAAGCAGCGAATGATTCAAAGAAGTCGGAAATACCTAGAACGGCATAAAAAAACAGGAAAGTTCTCCTGATTCATTTAAATGAGCCGGACATCCTTTGAATTCTGTTAGCCATTGATAGTAAAATAATGCGATAAGATGACACCTAAGAGAATGAAAAGGAGCGGTGAAATGAAAAGGCTACTGATATGTGGATTCATCTTTCTGATCCTGTGTGCTCTTTTAATGGTGAAATGCAGCCATTCTGTTCAAGAAAAAAAAGAGCAAAAGCAACATCAAGAAGAGGTAGAAAAGTATCAAAAAGAGCGGAAAAAAGGGGATCAATATGACAGCTTTAAACAGCTTATCCGGCATGAAAGAGAAGGCTATGAAATAGAATTTCACGAAAAGGGCGGAAGTGATTTACTTGTCTTTTCACCTCATGGAGGGGAAATTGAACCAGGAACAAGTGAAATTGTAGAAGCATTTCAACAAAAATACTCGACGTATTTGTTTGAGGGAACGAAACAAGAGAATAATCGTGATTTGCATATTACAAGCACCAAGTTTGATGAACCGATATTGGTCCAAATGATTAAAACGTACCCTTTCTCCATTTCCATCCACGGCTACAAAAGTGATAAAAGGCACACGCTAGTTGGCGGGACAAACGAAAAAATGCAAAGAGCAGTTGTACGAGAATTAAAACATCGAGGGTTTTCTGCAGAAATGGTGCAAGAAGGCGAACGGCTCTCAGGGACAGATCCTAAAAATATTAATAATCGAAATGCAAGTGGTGAAAGTGTTCAGCTAGAAATTAGTTCGGCACAGAGAGAGGCCTTTTTCGACAATTTTGATACGAGAAAAGAAAAGAAAAAAGCATTCAGACGTTATATCCGTGCTTTAAAAGAAGTATTAAGAGAATTTGACCCATCAACGTAGAAAAATCGTTTTGATGGGTAAAAGTACTCTATTTGAACTTGGTAAAAAAGATAGAAATATGCGAAATGAACATAAAATATGCAATAACTTACAATTTGCCTTAAAAACATAAATTATGTAAAATAATAGTTATCAGTTTGATATGATAGAATGGGGCTGAAGTGGATGGCACATAAAATACCATCTTCCGAAGTAGGTGTAAAGATCAATCAATGGTACACGCATATTTGCAAATTTGAAGTCGAACAAGCAAACGATATGAAGCGCCTTGTTGAAGAAGAAATTCATGAGATGGAAGAGGATCAAGATTTACTTTTATATTATTCTCTAATGGATTTTCGCCATCAACTGATGCTTCAGCATTCAACGCCAGTCCATGCAGGGAGTGAAACACTTCAAGCCGTGTCTTTTCCAAAAGAAATGGAAGATGGAGAAGATGAGATGACAGGCTTACTCGGCTATTACTTTCATTTTTTCCATGGAATGTTTGCGTTTATCCAGCGCCGGTACATCGAGGCCATTTCCTATTACAAGCATGCGGAACATCAACTGATCTTAGTGACAGATGAGATTGAAAAAGCGGAATTTTACTATAAAATTGCTGAAGTATACTATCATATGAAACAAACTTATTTCTCCATGCATTATGCTAAAAAAGCAAGAGACATTTATAAGAAACATCAGCTTTATGGAAAAAGAAGCATTCAATGTGATTTTGTCATGGCAGGTAATTGGATTGATGTGAGTCAGCACCAGAAAGCGCTTCCTTACTTAGAAAAAGCGTTAAAGGTCTGTGAAGCGATGGAGCAGAAAAAGTGCACATCTTATTTTAAAGCGATGGCCCTTAATAACTTAGGAGCTTGTCATTATAGTATGGGAACGTACCATACAGCGACAGTCTTTTTTGAACAAGCCATTTCCCTTTATCAAAAAGATCAAGCATCCACGATGATCCAATCATTATTTTCACTTGCTCTCACCTGGTTTAAGCTCGGAGATATCGAGCGGGCGGGCGAGGCTATACGTAAAGGGATGAATGAGGCTTGTTTATTGGAAGATGAAATTTATCAGTTGAAATTCCAATTTTTGCAGGCGCTTTATATAGAAAAAGACAGCTGTGAGCAATTAAGATCGGCACTTTTTGGACTGCGAAGCAAAAAAATGTTTGCTGATTTAGAGGAATTAGCACTTGATGCGGCTAATTATTATAAGGAACGCGACATGTACAAGGAATCCTCCACTTTTTTTGAGATTGTGATCGAAGCGCGTACGCACATTCAAAAAGGAGATGAGATGTATGAGAACGAAGCATAACATGTCAGCTGATCAAGTAGATGAAAGACTTCACACATAATAACAGACAAAAACAACACCCTTTACGAATCAACGTAAAGGGCTTTTTTTACTTATTCTTTGATGGCTTTTTCTGCGTCAATGGCACCTGCCCCGTAAATCATCGGGTCATCCCCAGACCACTTGCTTGTATTTTCTTTTAACAGGGTTTTGACCTCATCGGGCGTTAAAGCTGGTGAATGCTCTAATAAAAGAGCACAAATACCAGCGCAAATCGGTGTTGCCATAGATGTGCCAGATAACGTCGTGTAATCATCATCGACTCTGCTTGATTTATCGAGTTTATCTAGAAAGGATCTTGGTGATCTGAGGGAGACAATGTTTACTCCCGGTGCAAGGATATCAGGCTTTGTCTCCCCATAAACAGTAGGACCTCTGCTTGAAAATGGTGCCACAATATCATCGTTCGATTCTGGTGTATTCCGGTCATCAAAAGCGCCAACCGTAATCACTTTTTGACTGACGGCAGGACTCGCAATTGTTTGGCTGTTAGGACCAGAGTTTCCGGCTGCGACGCAAACAACAATGCCTTTATCCCAAGCGGCATTGACAGCACGCACCATCGGATCGTCCTGTTCGTCATCATAACGCTGAGCATCTGCGCCTAGTGACATACTCATAATATGAATCGGATCATCAGGGTGATCTTCATTGAACTGGATGCACCATTCAACCCCTTCTATTATAGTAGAAAGTGATCCAGCCCCTTGTTTATTTAATACTTTTACGCCAATTAAATGAGCTTTTGGAGCAGGTCCTTTGTACAAGCCATCTGAGGCCGCTCCGTCTCCAGCTACATCTCCAGCGCAATGAGTGCCATGCCCGTTATCATCATAAGGCTTTGTTTTCTGCTTGACTAAGTCCACAAAATCGCGAATTCTTCCTTCTAGATCTTCATGCGGATAAATCCCTGTATCAATGACAGCGACCGTAATGCCTTCCCCTGTTAAGGCTGTACCTTTTCGGATGACTTCATCCGCGTGACTGGCTTGTGTGGCCACATCCAGAAGTGCATGAACTTTCCGGTCTAAATAAATTTTACGAATATGCTCACCATTTGCTAACAGCTCCTCTAAAGCAGCTGGTGTTAGGTCTGCAGCGCAGCAGTCGATATGTGAAAAGTGCCGTTTGATATTTGTTTTTCTACTTTTTTTCATGAGCTGTTTTGTGCTTTGAATTCCTGCTTCGACCGCGCCTTCCTTAAATTCAATAATCACACGAAGCTTCTTTCTCTTCTTTAATCTTCCTTCAAAGAAACGATGAAGAAAGCATGGCGTCCATTTAAAAGGCTTATAAAGGTGAAGGACGGTCTCTCTTAAAGGTTGATCCAGTTTACTAGCATGTGTTCTGACCATTTGCACCATAGAAAATCCAAACATGTGATGCCCTCCATTCTAGCTATCCATTCTTGTACACTCTTACGTTATGAGAATGAGAGGTGCTTGGTTCGGATTCTTGTCCCTTCTTTTCTTCATATTGGCGGCTTACTCATTTCTGATGAAAAAGAAAAGCGCTTACATTTTGTAAAATAATAGAAAAAGGTGGAAAACATGTAGAATCAGCCGATGATAGGTGGGAGAGTTCTTCTTAGAGAACCGGTGAAACAAACGATTTTGCAGAAAAAAAGGAGGGGGTAGACAGGGTCAATGCTCATACAAATTTGACTTGTCACAGAGAGGAAAAATCAAATCCATATAAAAAGTAGCCAAATTAAAGAAAACAGACTGGATAGAACTAGGTCATTTTAAACATAACTTCATTTGTCTGTCATACTATTCTAACTCTGTTTTCAAAGAGGAGAGGCGTTTCTGTGTATATAAATGCAATTATCTTATTTTTGAGGAATCTCATCAACTAGAGTGTTATGATCAAATTTGAAGAGAAAAAGTGGAAAAAATGAAAAGAAATGATGATTCAATATAAATCATAGAAACGGCTTAGAAATCTGTTAAAGGAGAACGGGAATGAAGAAGTTTTTTGCTTTGCTTCTCCTGCTTGCGATCGGATGGGGCGTTTATTATACAATGCAAGCACAGGAACATGATGAGCCAGTGTCATCAGGTGGGGAAGACGAAAGCGGTTCAAATGATATTTATCGCAATTTTAAAGAACTAGAAGAAAACGAATCAACAAGCAGCTATCAGATTACATCCAACCCAGTGCCTGGAAGCCGTCTTCTTGTGATGTCACCCCATGGGGGGAGAATTGAAGGCGGCGTGAGCGAGATCGTCCATTTTTTTGATAATGATTTCTCTACGTATTTGTTTGAAGGTTTAAGAGAGAATGCGTCAGAACTTCATGTGACAAGTACAAATTTTGATGAGCCAGTCGGCGTCGCGCAGGCAAAAGCACACGATTATATTTTAGCAGTGCATGGCTACAAAGGTGAGGAAGGCATTGACCATACACTCGTTGGCGGAACAGATTACGACCGTGCAGAGAAAATAGTGAACTCATTAGAGCGGAATGGATTTTCTGCTGAACTGGCTGTCGCACACGCAACCCTGAGCGGAACAAGCAATCATAATATTAATAATCTTACAAAAACAGGGCAAAGTGTACAGCTAGAGATTAGTAGAAGTCAGCGTGAAGCTTTATTTGACAGTTTTGACTTTCGGCGGCGGTCGAGTACAAAAAACGAGACGTTCTACCGGTATGTCAGGGCGATTCGGACAGTGCTTGATGAGGAATATACATAAAAATGGTGCACATGTTAAGACAAGCAGCGTGAATTCTTGTTACACTATAAAAAGTGATAACAAAAGGAGAGACGAATATGGCGCGTCATCATTTTCATCTTCAGGCGAGCTGGCCTGGCCTGCGTAACGGTGTGGGTACAATCTCATGCGAACAGTTAAAAACGAACATTTCAATTCCAAAAGAAATGGACGGTCCCGGCATTGGGACAAATCCAGATGAGATGCTCTTAGGTGCAGCGGCTACGTGTTATATTATTACACTTGCCGCTATGATGGAGCGGAGCCAATTAGAAAAAGAGGATCTCACGATGAGTTCTGAGGCTGTCGTCGATGTGACAAATGGTGTGTTTACATATGAAAAAATCATACATCGGCCTGTCATCATCCTCAAAGCCTCTGCTTCTCCGCAAGATATTGAGCTTGCCCGCAAGCTTGCTCACAAAGCCGAAAGCTCATGTATGATCTCAAGAGCTGTTCAAGGAAATGTGGACATTTCCTTAGAAGAAACCATTCAAGTCGGCGGGTGAAAACAAAAAGTCATTTTCTCTTAATGAAATGGAGAAAATGACTTTTTTTATGACGTCCATTCGGTTTGATTGATATGTTCTTTGTTTTCTTCCTTTTGTTTTTTTGACAGGTTCAAGACAATCACACCGCATATTACTAATGCAAGACCAATGAAGCCTTTTATGTGAATGGTTTCGTTAAATAGCACGAGTCCGATAAGAGCAGTGAGTGCTGTTCCAACGCCAGACCATGTCGCATAAGCAGACGAAAGGTCAATCGTTTTAAGTGCTAGACTGAGGAAGGTAAAGGCACACCCAAATCCAATCAGGACCCCAATACTCGGTAATAGTTGCGAAAAACCTTGTGAAAGCTTCAGCATCGTACTGCCAAAAACCTCCGTTAAAATAGCCCCTGTTAAATAGAGCATTCCTTTCATGATCTCTCACATCCTTTATGACATATTTAAAAGTACGACCCCTGAGACAAGCATTGCCATCCCAATGATTGCTCTTTGGTTCAAGGTTTCTTTGAAAAAAAGCACGCCAAAAATAGCCGTGAGGACTGTACCAACCCCAGACCATGTTGCGTAAGACATGCTAAGTGGAATGATATTTAGTGTCAATGACAGCATATAAAAGGCAAGTGTATACCCAGCAATAACGACAGCGCTAGGCTTAAAGCGAGTAAAGCCATTTGAGAATTTTAACATCACGGCGCCAATGGCTTCTGAAAAAATGGCCACAGCTAGAAAAAGATATCCGAGGATCATCATGTTCCCTCCTCTAATAGGTGTAAAACCCGGTGAAGTAAAAGGGTTTTTTCCTCTCGGTTCAGCGGTTCAAGCTGAAACATTTCTGAAAACCATATTCCATCACATGCAAGACGGATCAGCTGGCTCAATGCAGGGTCATTAATTTCCTCAGCTGCTTTCGCTTTGAACTCTGCATAAAAATCACGCCAAGGGTTCAATAACGCTTCATCAAATGACATAGTAGCCAGCATACTTGTACATAGCTGAATCGTATTTTGATGATCAAGATCATGTAATGTGGCCGATATATATGCACGGACATAAGGCGCTTTTTCATGTTTGTAAGTTTCTTGATACGTTTCGAGCTGCTGACGAAAGAAAAGAATCGCGTGCTCATTCATTTTTTGGATGAGCTCTTCCTTGCTTGCGAAATGATAAAGCAGGCCGGCTTTGGTCATATGTGCATGCTCTGCCACTTGCTGAAGGGTAAGCTGGCTTAACCCTTCTACTAAAATCGTGCGGGCAGCTGCATCAAAGATTTGCTCTTTTTTGGTTTTAGACATAAAAAAAACACCTACTTTACTGAACGGTCGGTAAAGTAAATGTTAACCCATCAAAAACGAGTGTGTCAATCGATTCATTTGATGAACAGATTTTTTCGCTAAATCGTCATATTTAATAATAAGGGTATGGTCCATATGGCGGGTACGGAGGCGGATAAGGGTATCCATAGCCATAGCCTGGTGCAAGCAGAGACCCAGCAAGCAGACCTCCAGCAAAACCACCTAAAAATGGAGGTCCGAAAAATCCAGGTCTACCATAACCAAATCCAGGTCTCCCAAAGCCAAATCCGGGTCTCCCAAACCCAAAACCCGGGCGTCCAAAGCCAAAACCAAAAGGTCTTCTCATGTCTTCTTGCATAAATGGCTGTGCATCAAAATAATTCATAAAAAAAGGCTCCTCTCACATAAAATCACTGTAACTGACATCAGTGTATTCGATTGGCCTATATGTGTTTGGGTGAACGCCTATTATAAGGAGGAATGTTAAAAATGGGCCTGTATCCGTCTGATTGGGCTAAATGCCCGCCGCATGCTCATGCCTATAAAGCACGAACGGATGTAACAGAAGAGCATTATCATTTAATAGAAGGTATTTCTCAGCCTGTCAATGGAAGCAGTACCGATCAGCATACTCATTACTATCGCGGGGTCACCTCTTTTGAGAGAGGACATTTCCACAGATACTACGGCGTCACAGGACCTGCGATACCGAGATTGGATGGTACGCACTATCACGAGATTGAGGAAGTCACGTTTTCTGCCTATAACGATTCTGTCCCCATTCCATACGGAGGAGTCGTCTATAGTCCGGACGAGGAGCGGCCGACGCATACGCATCGCTTAAAAGGAAAGACGTACGAAGTGGTCGGAAATGAACCACTCAGCTGGTGATAGACCGTATATAGGAGAGAAAGAGAAGTTATGCTATACTGTAGGCAGTTTGTAAAAGAGAGTGATGTCATGAAAAAAACGAAACAACCAGTGATTGTATTAGTAGGACCGACGGCTGTCGGCAAAACAAAACTGAGCATTCATATAGCCAAAGCATTTAATGGAGAAATTATCAGTGGTGATTCTATGCAGATTTATAAAGGAATGGACATTGGAACAGCTAAAATCACCCCTGAAGAAATGGATGATGTCCCTCACCACTTAATTGATATTAAAGAGCCAGATGAATCCTTTTCTACAGCTGAATTTCAGCAGCTGGTCCGTATGAAAATCAAAGAGATTGCCGCTAGAGGGAAAACACCCATGATCGTCGGCGGAACAGGTTTGTATATCCAATCTGTTTTATATGATTACACATTTACCGATGAGAAAAGTGACCCTGCATTTAGAGAAGAAATGGCGCTGTTTGAACAGCAGCATGGCTCCCTTCAGCTGCACGAAAAACTAAAGGCAGTAGACCCTGATGCTGCAAAAGCCATTCATCCAAATAATGTCCGCCGCGTCATCCGGGCGCTTGAAGTGATCCATACAACAGGTCAGAAAATGTCGGAAATGCAAAATGGTCATCAAGAAGTTCCTCTTTATGATACAGCCTTCATTGGGCTGAAAATGGATCGAGAGCTTTTGTACGAGCGCATTCATAAAAGAATTGATATGATGATAGATGAAGGCTTAATTGAGGAAGTGAGCGCACTTTATCAATCTGGCTTGAAGGATTGTCAATCGGTTCAAGCGATTGGTTATAAAGAGCTGTATGCGTATTTTCAAGGTGGCTACTCACTTGATGAAGCTATCCAGCAATTAAAGCAAAATTCCCGTAGATATGCGAAGCGTCAGTTCACGTGGTTCCGTAATAAAATGGATGTCACTTGGTTCGACATGACACCGCCTTGCCACTTTTCAGACAAAAAGGAGGAAATTTTCGCATATATAGCAGGAAAGCTTGGACTTAAAGCGAAACTGTAGTTATCAGAATCAAGGAGGACGAAACATGAAACCGATTAATATTCAGGACCAATTTTTGAATCAAATTCGTAAAGACAATACATTTGTCACAGTATTCTTACTGAATGGCTTTCAGCTTCGCGGTCAAGTGAAAGGATTTGACAATTTCACGGTGCTGCTTGAAACAGAAGGGAAGCAGCAGCTTATTTATAAACATGCTATTTCTACATTTGCACCTCAAAAGAATGTAAATCTAGAATTAGAATAGGATATGTTCGACCTAATAGCCCCATGCATCTGCGAATAAACCGGCCGGAACCCGCTACGTTTTTGTCAGTGCAGAGGGGCTATTTTGCATGCCGTGAAACCTTTCTGTCTATTTTGCGTATAATCCCTTATTGGATATGAAGAAAGGTGAGGGGAACGATATGGAAAATGCAGAGCTTGAATTAAGAAGGATTAGAGTGATCCTTCTACTAATTGGGATTGTTGTCTTATTTGGATCGTGCGCCATTTCAAACATTGAATCTAGGCAGGAAAGCTGGCATAACTATTCTAATCAAGATGATCATGGAGATATAGAAGGTCTGTTACAATCAGCTGTTGCACTAAAAAATAATCACTTTGCTGTTGTGAAAGATGATGAAGTACATGTGTACCGGTTTGATGAAAAAGAGGGAGAACTGACTCTTATTAAAACAAAATACATAGATGAGTGGGACGAAGATTATGATGATGACGATTCTGTGGAAGAGTAAGCACGTAAATTTACAAATGAATGTGAAGTCGCTACACTATAATCATGCATTAGACATCTAGACAGAAAAGGATGAGTTCATGACACACAAAATTAAAATTAATCATTGGGAACAAACTTGTGAAGACGACTCCTGCTTCGAATATGGAACAAGTGTTTCTGTAAATGGGAAAGAATTAGTCAGAGAAGCTTCAATCGTCTCTGCGCTTGAAGCGGTGCTAAAAGAATTAGGTGTTGAAGTGGAAATTACAGAAGTGTCAGAAGATTTACAGTGCGATGCCTACAAAAAATAAAACAAAAAGTCTAGTCTACTAAGCGATTTTTTTTCGTGTTATGATAGATTTCGGTTTCAGTTGAATAGAGAGTAGAGCAGTCTATTTTTAGATCCTGTTCTGCTCTATTTATTTGAACGTACGAGTTCGGCTATGAATGTTCGGCCGGGTTGGTTGATTTTTTTCGTTTCGAACATCTATATATTGTGTTTTGAAAAAACATAGTATACTATATATAGTGAATAACGAAATGATCAACAATACTAAAAACTAGGTCGTGATGGAATTGATTCAAATCGTATTTGATTCAAAAACAGGAAATGTTCAACGCTTTTTGGACAAGACCCCCTTTACAGACAAACGAAAATTGACTGGAGAAGAGTTTTTGGATACGCCGTTTATTCTCGTCACCTTTACGACAGGATTTGGACAAGTCCCTAGTACCACTCAATCTTTTTTAGAGAAAAATGCTCACCTTTTACTAGGTGTAGCGGTGAGTGGAAACAAAGTGTGGGGAGATAATTTTGCCAAAAGCGCCGATACGATTTCTAAACAATATCAAGTTCCTATTTTGCACACCTTTGAACTAAGCGGAACAAAAAGGGATGTTGAATTGTTTACACAGGAGGTAGAAAGAATTGTCACAAAATCAGGTTCCAAAGTGGATACAATTAAATAACGAGATTATGATTCAAAAAGAAGGAAAGTTTCAGTTCGATAAGGACAAAGAAGCTGTACATAGTTATTTCGTAGATTATATTAATCAAAACACAGTCTTCTTTCACAACTTAGAAGAGAAGATTGATTACTTAATAGAAAACGACTACTATGAAGAAGAATTTTTAAGACAATACAGCATGGCAGATATTAAAGAGGTATTCGAAGCTGCATATGCGAAGAAATTTAGATTCCCATCATTCATGAGTGCGTTTAAGTTTTACAATGACTATGCACTGAAAACAAATGATAAAAAGAAAATCCTTGAACGCTATGAAGACCGCATTTCAGTTGTAGCGCTTTTCTTTGCGGGCGGAGATAAAGAAAAAGCCCTTGAGTTTGTAGAACTGATGATCAATCAGGAATACCAGCCAAGTACACCAACATTCTTAAACGCTGGGCGTAAAAGACGCGGTGAGCTTGTGAGCTGCTTCTTGCTTGAAGTGAATGACTCATTAAACGATATTTCAAGAGCGATTGATATTTCAATGCAGCTTTCAAAATTAGGCGGCGGCGTCAGCTTGAACTTGTCTAAACTTCGTGCAAAAGGCGAAGCAATCAAAGATGTTGAAAACGCGACAAAAGGTGTCGTTGGCGTGATGAAGCTTCTTGATAATGCATTCAGATATGCAGATCAAATGGGACAAAGACAAGGATCAGGCAGTGCGTACCTCAATATTTTCCACAGAGATATTAATGATTTCTTAGATACTAAAAAAATCTCTGCAGATGAAGATGTTCGCGTGAAAACATTGTCCATCGGTGTCGTCATCCCCGATAAATTTATCGAGCTTGCAAGAGAAGATAAAACAGCTTACACCTTCTATCCGCACACAGTCTATAAAGAATATGGACAGCATCTTGATGAGATGGACATGGAAGAAATGTATGATGAGCTTGTAGAAAACCCGAAAGTCAAAAAAGAAAAAGTCAATCCGAGAAAGCTTCTTGAAAAATTGGCTGTTCTTCGTTCAGAATCAGGCTATCCATATATCATGTTCCAAGATAACGTGAATAGAGAGCATGCATTAAACCATATTTCACGAGTGAAATTCTCAAACCTTTGCTCAGAAGTGCTTCAAGCTTCAGAGGTCTCTTCTTACGCGGACTATGATCAAGAAGATGAAATTGGTCTTGATATTTCTTGTAACCTTGGCTCATTAAATATCATGAATGTCATGAAAAACAAATCGATCGAAAAAACGGTCAAACTAGCAACAGATTCACTAACGCTTGTATCTGAAACAACAGATATTCGCAATGCACCAGCTGTTCGAAAAGCGAACAAAGCGATGAAATCAATCGGACTTGGCGCGATGAACCTTCACGGGTATTTGGCTCAAAACCAAATCGCCTATGAAAGTGAAGAAGCAAGAGACTTCGCGAATACATTCTTTATGATGGTGAACTACTATTCAATTAAACGCTCAAGTGAGCTTGCAAAAGAAAAAGGAGAAACATTCCATCGTTATGAAGGCTCTGGCTACGCAACGGGCGAGTACTTCAATAAATACGTGGAGAATGATTTCACACCAAAAACAGAAAAAGCAGCAGCATTATTTGAAGGCATGCACATTCCAACAAAAGAAGACTGGGCAGCACTCAAAGACTTTGTAGCGGAAAATGGCATGTACCATAGCTACCGCTTATGTATTGCACCAACAGGTTCCATTTCTTATGTGCAATCGGCAACAGCTTCTGTTATGCCAATTATGGAGCGTATCGAAGAAAGAACATACGGCAACAGCAAAACGTATTACCCAATGCCAGGTCTTTCAGCGCAAAACTGGTTCTTCTATAAAGAAGCGTACGATATGGATATGTTTAAAGTGGTCGATATGATCGCAACGATTCAGCAGCACGTTGATCAAGGAATCAGCTTTACACTATTCTTGAAAGATACGATGACAACGCGTGACTTAAACCGCATCGATCTGTATGCACACCATAAAGGCATTAAGACACTTTATTATGCAAGAACGAAGGATACAGGGCAGGAAGGCTGTCTTTCTTGTGTTGTTTGATTAAAGGAGAGTTTAACGTGACAAAAATTTATGATGCAGCCAACTGGTCAAAACACGAAGACGATTTTACACAAATGTTTTACAACCAAAATGTGAAGCAGTTCTGGCTTCCGGAAGAGATTTCCTTAAACGGGGATCTATTGACATGGAAATATTTAGGTGAAAAAGAGCAAGATACGTACATGAAGGTACTTGCTGGACTGACTTTACTTGATACAGAACAAGGAAATACAGGGATGCCGATAGTGGCTGAACATGTAGAAGGTCATCAGCGTAAAGCGGTATTAAACTTTATGGCGATGATGGAAAATGCGGTACATGCGAAATCATACTCAAATATCTTCATGACACTCGCACCAACTGAAACGATCAGTGAAGTGTTTGAATGGGTGAAGAAGAATAAATTCTTGCAAAAGAAAGCAGATATGATTGTCAGTTTATACCGTTCAATTCAAAAGGACGATCCGATTTCTCTCTTTAAAGCAATGGTTGCTTCTGTTTATTTAGAAAGTTTCCTATTTTACAGTGGTTTTTACTACCCGCTTTATTTCTATGGACAAGGTAAGCTCATGCAAAGTGGTGAAATCATCAACTTGATTTTGCGTGATGAAGCGATTCATGGTGTATACGTTGGACTGTTAGCACAAGAAATTTACAACAAACAAACACCTGACGTGCAAAAAGAGCTATATGATTTCTCAATTGACCTATTGAACGAGCTTTATGAAAATGAACTTCATTACACGGAAGATATATATGACCAAGTCAATTTATCGCATGATGTGAAAAAGTTCATTCGTTACAATGCCAATAAAGCGTTAATGAACCTTGGATTTGCCCCTTACTTTGAAGAAGAAGAGATCAATCCAATTGTATTGAACGGACTCAATACAAAAACAAAATCGCATGACTTCTTCTCAATGAAAGGGAACGGCTACAAAAAAGCGACAGTTGAGCCGTTAAAAGATGACGATTTCTTCTTTGGAGATGAATCATAAGTAAGGCGTAAAAGTCAAAACGCATCACTCGTTTTGGCTTTTTGCCATTTCATACAATGCGTTACATACTGGAGGTTACCGAACATGGGAAAAATGGATGAAATCATACTAGTTGCACCGCGCACACGCGTATTCCAAAACGAAACGCTTGCGTTTAATGGTGTGAATAGTGAAGAGAAAACAATCAATACAATGATGAAAGAAATCGAAGAGCACTTCGAGCAGATGCGCAGAGGCGATGCGGAAGAAAATCCTGACTTCAAGCAGCCGATTCCTTATGTCGTGATTAAGCGTGAAGACGAAGTGTATGTATATGAAAGGCTTCAAGGCGGGGGAGAGACTCGATTGCATCATAAGTTATCTCTTGGCTTTGGTGGTCACATGAATTTCATCGAAGGCAAAAATTTTGCTGAAATTCTAAAAGAAAATACGGATCGTGAGCTAGACGAGGAACTTTCTATTCAAGAAAAAGACAAACTTGAGATGAAAACCCTTGGATTAATTAATGATGATGACAACAGTGTAGGTCGTGTGCACATTGGACTGTTATCAGCGCTTGAATTATCTCCAGGTGCTCATGTAGAAGTGAAAGAAACAGATCAAATATCAGGAAAATGGATGAAAGCATCTGATTTGAAAAAGCCTGAATACTTCGATCGACTTGAAACGTGGTCTCAATTTGTCGTGAACATTTTAGCATAAATGAAGCAATCAAAAACCGGCTCAGCAGCAGACTTGAGCCGGTTTATTTCGTTAAAACAGCTTCAGTTATTGGAAAACGAATGCGTCATGACCGGCCTGTTTCAATCTTGCGACGAGGTCATCCGCATTTTGCTTTGTACGAAAAGCTCCGGCTTGTACTCGGAACATGCCGCCCTCTAATACAACGAAGGCGTCAAAGCCTTTGGATTTCAGTGTGGCTGCTAACTCATCTGCATTGGCTTTCACCTTGAAAGCTCCAGCCTGTACTTTATAAAGATTACTTGCTTTTTTTTTCAGCTGAAAGGCTTTCTCTAATCCAGTGGCATGAGCGCGAGCGATGCCTTGAAGGAAGGTCGCGTTACGAAGCTTATTTGCATCAGCTGTCGTGTCAATGAAACCATTCTCTGTTAAAATAGCGGGCATAGAAGTTTCTCGAAGAACGTGGAAGTTCGCTGTTTTCTTGCCGCGGTTGGCAAAATCCACTGAGCGAACAATCTCATCATGAAGGGCATTGCGATACGTGGTGGTCGGTGCTGAAACGCCAGGATACACATAGCTTTCAAAACCTGTGCCCCCGCCTGCATTAATATGAATAGATACAAAATAGTCAGCTCCCCAGCTGTTTGCTGCATTAGTACGCTGGGTCAAAGTGACGGATTGGTCAATTGAACGACTTAAGCGGACGGAAACATCATCATAATCACTAATCAACATATCTCTCAATAAAATCGCGATTTGCAGGGTGATATTTTTCTCCGAAAGTCCATTCGCAGCAGCTCCAGAATCTGTTCCTCCATGGCCAGGATCAATAAAAATTTTCACCATCTATTCATCACCTCGTCTTTATTTTATGAGAAATTAGAAAAATTGCCTGTACAAAATGCGGAAATCATTGAGACTCTTTTCTGCACAATTTGTGATGAGAAAGCTACATTTTTCTAAGAAAAAACAAATTGTTGGTTTGTCCGCCTAAATGGGATGAATACAATGGAAATAGCACATCATTTCCTGGGAAACCGCAGAAATCCCTACAATATTCGGTATCTCGGGTCATTTTGACAGCAAACTTGGGCTTAAGCGGGCGATTGTCACGATTACAGCTCCACCCGAATAGAATAAAGAGAGAAGAGCGAGAGGTGAATACGTTGGAGCGAGCTGTCACATATAAAAACAACGGCCAAATCAATATTATACTTAACGGACAAAAGCAAGTATTGGTTGATGCAGATTCAGAGGCAGAATACCTTGAAGCCTTGCAGAAAAATGAGGCGAAACACAGCATCTTACGGGAAATAGAACGTGAAATGAACAGCCTTGTCGGTATGGATGAAATGAAACGAAACATAAAAGAAATTTATGCTTGGATCTTTGTCAATCAAAAAAGGCAGGAACAAGGGTTAAAGGTAGGTAAACAAGCGCTTCATATGATGTTCAAAGGAAATCCAGGCACAGGAAAAACAACAGTTGCAAGGCTTGTCGGGAAACTTTTCTTTGAAATGAATGTCCTTTCAAAGGGTCACTTAATTGAAGCGGAACGCGGAGATCTAGTCGGGGAGTACATCGGTCATACTGCTCAAAAAACAAGAGACTTAATTAAAAAATCACTAGGCGGCATTTTGTTCATCGACGAAGCTTATTCTCTTGCCCGCGGAGGCGAAAAGGATTTTGGGAAAGAAGCGATTGATACCCTAGTAAAGCATATGGAGGACAAACAGCACGAATTCATTCTTATTCTTGCTGGCTACTCCAAGGAAATGGATTATTTTCTATCATTAAACCCCGGGCTGCAATCCAGATTTCCAATCAATATCAGCTTTCCTGATTATACCGTCGATCAGCTCATGGACATTGCCAAACGAATGATGGCTGACAGAGAATATATATTTACTCAAGAAGCTGAATGGAAACTGCGAGATTACTTAATGCACATTAAAAGCACCACGAGTCCTGCAAAATTCAGCAACGGCCGCTTTGTGCGAAACACGATTGAAAAGGCCATTCGGACCCAAGCCATGAGACTCCTGCTTGTGGATCATTATGATAAAAAAGATTTGCTGACGATTAAAAGTCACGATCTCCAAATGAAAGAGGATACGCCTACTTAAAATGGCGTATCCTTTTTATAAAGAGATACTAAAATAAACCATCCGAATAGTGGTATACGTGTGATGTGTTTGGTATGATGGTACTACTGAAAACTTAAGTACAGAAAGGAAACAACTGACGTTGAATGAACATGAAATGACAGAAAAAGCGATCCTTGTCGGCTGTCAATTGCCGCATGTCACGGATGAACGCTTTCAATACTCAATGGAAGAATTAGCTTCCTTAACCAAAACGGCTGGCGGTGAAGCTGTCAGCGTAATGACGCAGAAGAGAAATAGACAAGACAGCGCAACATATATAGGTAAAGGGAAAGTGGAAGAGCTTGAAGTGCTTTGTGAGGAATTTGAATGTGATGTCATTATTTTTAACGACGAACTGTCTCCAAGTCAGCTAAAAGCGCTGGCAACTGCCTTAGATGTGAAAATTATCGATCGGACACAATTGATATTAGACATCTTTGCAAAAAGAGCCCGGACAAGAGAGGGGAAGCTGCAAATAGAGCTTGCCCAGCTTCAGTATGCCTTGCCGAGACTAAGCGGACAAGGGATCAGCCTCTCAAGACAAGGCGGCGGAATTGGCGCAAGAGGTCCAGGTGAAACAAAACTTGAAACAGATAGACGCCATATTCGAAACCGTATTCACGAAATTAACGGGCAATTATCTACAGTCAAAGAACACCGGACAAGATACCGGGAACGCCGGAAGAAAAATGGTGTGTTCCAAATTGCCATTGTTGGGTATACGAATGCCGGAAAATCTACTTTGTTTAACCAATTAACAGATGCAGATAGTCATGAAGAGGATCTGCTGTTTGCGACCCTTGACCCAATGACACGTAAGATGACATTAGCATCTGGCTATAGTGTGCTGATTTCAGACACCGTTGGTTTTATCCAAGACCTCCCAACAACACTCATTGCGGCATTTCGTTCCACTCTTGAAGAAGTGAAGGAAGCTGATTATTTGCTTCACGTCATTGATTCTTCTAATGAGGATTACGAAGGACACGAACGAACGGTTCATGAGTTATTAGAAGAACTAGAAGCAGACCGTATACCGATGCTGACGGTTTATAACAAAGAAGATCAAATCAGACCGGATTTCATCCCATCTTCAAAGCATCGTCATCTTTTAATCAGTGCGAGACGCGAAGAAGATATAAAGCGATTAAAAGCGGATATTATGGCAGAACTGAAACAAAACTTTTTAAAACCATATCATGTGAAGATTCCAGCGTATGAAGGAAAGCTCATCTCCGCATTAAAATCAGAAACGCTCGTGGAATCACTAGAATTTCAAAAAGAAGCAGAACTTTATGACATCACCGGGTTTAGCGGTGAGGAGCAGACCATATTAGGTCAAATCAAGAAGTATATGTTGTAAGAAAGGAATTAAATCAAGATGTTTCATACATTAAAACACGGCAGTATTTTAGAAAAAGTAGCAGCAGAAACAGAACAAGAGATTTTACACATGCATCAGCAAATTGATCAAAAGAGTGAACAAAATGAGTGGCGGGTGCTTGAAAGTTACCGAAAGCATAGAGTCAGTGACTCTCACTTTAACCCGACAACTGGATATGGCTACGATGATATGGGAAGAGACACGCTAGAAAAAATTTATGCGGATGTCTTCGGAGGAGAAAGCGGCCTTGTGCGTCCGCAGATCATTTCCGGCACACATGCCATTTCCATTGCATTATTCGGTGTGCTGAGACCTGGCGATGAGTTGATCTATATGACGGGAAAACCATACGATACGCTAGAAGAAATTGTAGGGATTCGCGGCAAAGAAGGGACAGGCTCATTAAAAGACTTCCAGATTGATTACAAGGCCATTGATTTAAGGCAAGATGGATCCGTCGATTATGACAATGTAAAAGATTCAATCTCCTCTAAAACAAAAATGATCGGCATTCAGCGTTCGAAAGGTTATGCGTCAAGACCTTCCTTTACAATAGAAGAAATCGAGCAAATGATTTCATTTGTAAAAGAGATCAATGAAGAAATTATTGTGTTTGTGGACAACTGTTATGGTGAATTTACTGAATTACAAGAGCCATGTCATGTGGGAGCGGATCTTATGGCGGGTTCCCTTATTAAAAACCCAGGCGGCGGGCTTGCCAAAACAGGCGGTTACATCGTTGGAAAAGAAAAATGGGTAGAAGCTTGCTCTTATCGAATGACATCTCCGGGCATCGGCAGTGAAGCGGGTGCCTCGCTTTATGCGCTTCAGGAGATGTATCAAGGGTTTTTCTTAGCACCGCATGTTGTGGCGCAAAGCTTAAAAGGTGCAGTGTTCACGGCTCGTTTTCTTGAGAAGCTCGGATTCCAAACGAACCCAGCGTGGAATGCGAAAAGAACAGATTTAATTCAATCTGTCGAATTTGGAGATCCTAAAAAGATGATTGCATTCTGCCAAGCGATTCAATATGCATCTCCGATCAACAGTCACGTCACGCCGCATGCAAGCTATATGCCAGGATACGAGGATGATGTCATTATGGCAGCGGGCACCTTCGTCCAAGGAGCTAGTATCGAATTGTCAGCCGATGGACCGATCAGACCGCCTTATACAGCCTACGTTCAAGGCGGACTCACGTATGCCCATGTGAAAAATGCGATTTGTAGTGCTGTAGATGCCTTATTGGAACAAGGTTTCATTGAAATACCTGCTCAATAAAAAAACCATGTTAATATTCCTAACATGTTGTTGACACATAATATAACATGACATATAATAAATTTAAGCAAAGAGGAGGAGACAGTTGAGATGAGTGATAACATTCGCCGCTCAATGCCTTTATTCCCAATTGGGATTGTCATGCAGCTAACAGAATTATCTGCAAGGCAAATTCGCTATTATGAGGAAAATGGATTAGTATTTCCAGCAAGAAGTGATGGGAATCGCCGATTATTTTCTTTCCATGATGTTGATAAATTACTAGAAATTAAAAACCTCATCGAACAAGGTGTAAACATGGCAGGAATCAAAAAACTTTTTGCCAAAGCTGAGGCAGAACATCCATCGTCTGATGTAAAGACCGAGGAGAAAACCACAGCGAAGCACAACTTGACAGATGATGAACTCAGGAAGCTACTGAAGAAGGAACTCATTCAGGCTGGACGTTTCCAACAAGGAACGACCTTTAGGCAGGGGGATATGTCAAGGTTCTTCCGTTAACCAATTAGCAAAAGCATTGCTATACAATTTTACCTTTTGTAGGGGAGGAGTTTTACGAAATGGCAAAATACACAAGAGAAGATATCGTAAAATTAGTAAATGAGGAAAACGTAAAGTACATCCGTCTGCAATTTACAGACATTCTCGGAACGATTAAAAATGTTGAGATTCCTGTGAGCCAGTTAGAAAAAGCTCTTGATAACAAATGTATGTTTGACGGTTCATCTATTGAAGGCTTCGTACGTATTGAAGAATCAGATATGTATCTATACCCAGATCTCAACACATTTGTTATTTTCCCTTGGACAGCTGAAAAAGGTAAAGTTGCACGCTTTATTTGTGACATTTACAAGCCGGACGGGACGCCATTTGATGGAGACCCGCGTAATAACTTAAAGCGTGTTTTAAAGGAAATGGAAGACCTAGGATTTAGTGATTTCAACCTTGGACCTGAGCCAGAATTCTTCTTATTTAAATTAGATGAAAAAGGCGAGCCAACGCTTGAACTAAACGATAAAGGTGGATACTTTGACCTTGCACCAACAGATCTAGGCGAAAACTGCCGCCGTGATATCGTGCTTGAGCTTGAAGAAATGGGCTTTGAAATTGAAGCGTCTCACCACGAAGTAGCACCTGGACAGCATGAAATTGACTTCAAATATGCAGGCGCCATCCGTTCTTGTGATGATATTCAAACATTCAAACTTGTTGTTAAAACGATTGCGAGAAAACACGGACTTCATGCGACATTTATGCCAAAACCATTGTTCGGTGTAAACGGATCTGGTATGCACTGTAACCTATCATTATTCAAAAATGGCAAAAACGCATTCTTTGATGAAAAAGCAGATTTACAATTAAGCGAGACGGCTAGACACTTTATCGCAGGTATCGTTAAGCATGCAACTAGCTTTACAGCGGTCACAAACCCAACGGTGAACTCTTACAAGCGTCTTGTACCTGGTTATGAAGCACCTTGCTACGTGGCATGGAGTGCACAAAACCGTAGCCCATTAATCCGTATCCCTGCATCACGCGGCATCAGCACACGTGTAGAAGTGCGCAGCGTAGACCCATCTGCAAACCCATACCTTGCACTAAGCGTATTACTTGCAGCAGGTCTTGACGGAATCAAAAACAAACTAGACGCACCAGCTCCAATCGACAGAAACATCTATGTCATGGACAAAGAAGAGCGTCTTGAAAACGGCATCTCTGATCTGCCTGCAACACTTGCAGAAGCACTTGAGCTGCTCAAATCAAACGAAGTTATGGTCAACGCACTAGGCGATCACTTATTCGAGCACTTCATCGAATCAAAAGAAATCGAATGGGATATGTTCCGCACCCAAGTACACCCATGGGAACGCGATCAGTATATGTCTCAGTATTAATAAAGAAAACCCCTTGAAGCCATTGGTTTCAGGGGGTTTTTATTTTTGTGGGTGTTTCCTTTGACAAAGGGCGCTGGAGTAAAAGAATTGCAGGAAGCCCTGACTACTGTGTATTACTACCTAGATAAAGGCACAAAAAATAACGGTATTGACGGCTACTATGGTCCAGTGACAAAAGCAGCTCTTCAAAACGCATTGTGATAAAAATGAAGCAGACCTCTCTTTCATGAGAGGTCTGTTTCTATAAGCAAGTGTCGGAGGCGGATCCTCATGTATATTATAATCACCTTTTTCATACGTCTGCATAAAAATATAGTCCCATTGTTCTCAAACTCATAAGAATCATTTCACCCCACCTGAGAAAAAATCTCCACTAGAAGGTGATTTTTTCTCAACTTATATTCATCAATTGCTATCAAACTTACCGAGATTAAAGAAAGTTCAGTAATTTAACACCTATAAAAATTAGATTTTATAATCATTTTTTTAAGAAAACACCAAGTAGTACAAATTATATTAAATGAGGAAGAGGTGGTTGATGTGAAAAGATGTCGGTATTGTGGGAAATCGTGTACATCTAACTCGAATTATAACAAACGAGGGAGTTGGTATGATTCATATAAGGATGATGGCTGGGAATGTGATAGTTGTAAGAAAGGGAAATCAGGAAAGACAGAGAAACCAGTGAAGAATCCTTGCTGCGGAAAAGATCCTTGTGTTTGTGTTATTCAAGGTCCGCCAGGCGGGAGAGGAAGAAGAGGCCCAGCGGGTCCGGCAGGCCCGGCAGGCCCGGCAGGCCCAGCAGGTCCAACAGGCGTTGGTTTAACAGGAATCTTGGGATTTGATCCAGCAGTAGCCCCAACCTACCCAGTAGGGCAAGTGGTGACATACGATGGCAGTACGTATGTGGTCAATTCAGCACCGCCATTAGGTACACCGGATACGTCGGCAGATTATACATTATTAGCCGCAGCAGGGGAAACAGGTACAGGGCCAACAGGTGTCACAGGAGATCCAGGTCCTACTGGAGCCACTGGCGATACAGGAGCCACCGGAGCCACTGGTGATGCAGGAGCGACCGGAATAACGGGAGCCACTGGCGATACAGGAGCGACCGGAGCCACTGGTGATGCAGGAGCGACCGGAGTAACGGGAGCCACTGGCGATACAGGAGCGACCGGAGCCACTGGTGATGCAGGAGCGACCGGAATAACGGGAGCCACTGGCGATACAGGAGCCACCGGAGCCACTGGTGATGCAGGAGCGACCGGAGTAACGGGAGCCACTGGCGATACAGGAGCCACCGGAGCCACTGGTGATACAGGAGCCACCGGAGTCACTGGTGATACAGGAGCGACCGGAGTAACGGGAGCCACTGGGGATGCAGGAGCGACCGGAGTAACGGGAGCCACTGGCGATACAGGAGCGACCGGAGTAACGGGAGCCACTGGCGATACAGGAGCGACCGGAGTAACGGGAGCTACAGGGGTCACAGGAGCAACCGGTCCTACCGGAACAGGTCCTTTTTTATCTAGTGGCGTTGAAGCATTGCAGAATAACAGTCAAACTGTTCCTGATGGTGGTTTGGTTAACTTTAGTCAAGCCGCAGTTTTTGGAAGTGGGATTACATTTAATGGTACAGATACGTTAACTTTGAATCAACCTGGTCTTTACCACGTAGAATATTGTGTGAATACAGCAGAAAATAGTGGTACTAGTGTTTTTAATCTGCTTGAGAATGGGACACAGTTTTCAGGTATAGGTAATGCAGCAACTAGTGGAGGGAACATGGGATCCGGAGCAGTTATTTCAGTAGGGGGGACCCCATTTGCTGTCCAATTACAAAATAGCTCAGGTGCCGCTAGGACTATAGTGACTACTGCTGGTTCTTTAGGTGGTAGTGCTGCTAGTATACGGATCGTAAAATTTGCAGATGGTCAATCTGTTTAACATGTTATTGAAAATAAAATTTTTGGAAGTTTAATGAGCCAAATAAAGACACCTCTACGTCGAAAATCGGGTATAGCATATCTGAAAACAATTTGGAGGTGTTTTTGTATGGGGAAAGAGTGAGTTATTCGATTAGTGTAAAAGATAAGGCCCTTCCAATGAGATTAACAAGAGGACTTCGAAAGCAGAAATTAAGAATTGAAGATAGGTGCACTACCTTAGTAAATGTACCGTAATAATAGTGGAAGTTACCAGTGTGCATTAACCTGTTGTGAAGCTCATATGGTAAAAGACAAAATGAGTATAGGTGTATTCTGACTTAGATTTAATCTCGTGAAAACAACATTATTACGGTGGTTGCAGCTGCGGGAATGTATAGTGTTGCAATTGATCGAAACACGACATCGATACAAAAAATCGATCGAAACACAACTCCTCAAAACGTTTAGGCTTAATAAAAACAGACCAAGCAGGGTCTGTTTTTTTATGAGGATGGATTGGGGACGAACTTTTTCAGTTTTCTTCAGAAAAGCACATTTTTATCAAAAAGGCTCATCATAGTGCCTCGTTAAATCAGTCTTTTCCATAGGACTTCTGTTCTCTTCGGTTGATGTCATTCATCTTGGCAGGGTAGAGGTCGCTGACTCTAGCATAGCTTTTAGAGTATGAACTGATGGAAGATTTAGTGGGGCAACCAATAATAACAGAAAGTGAAAGAGTCAAAACAGATTACATGCTAAGGTTTTACTTTTATCTTTTCAAAGGAATGTACGAGAGTGCAAGGAATAATTATTCAGAAGCTCTAGTTCTATTCAGAGTAGCTGAGAGACAATTGGACAAGGTACATGATGAAATTGAAAAGGCCGAGTTCCATTATAAAATTGGCACACTCTACTATTTCAATAAGGTCACTCTCCTTTCTCACCATCATCTACAAACAGCAAAGGACATCTACAAAGGTCATGAAGGCTACAGCATACAGACCATAAACTGTAATTTGTTATTAGCACTGAATTTGATTGATGATGGTAGACTAGACAAAGCTGAAAGAATGCTTTTGGAGTGTGTCGATAGACTGATTGAAAAGAATGATAAGAGATTATTAGCATTGGCTTATTATGATTTAGGATTTCTTAAAATTCAGGATGACCACCATATAGAAGCAATAGAATATTTCAACAAAGCATTTTCCGCAGATGATCTAAAAGAGTCAGCTCCTTTTTCATACTTACAATGTGCGTATGAATTTGCAAGATCAAGCTATAAATCAAATCAATTGGAGCAGGCAATAAGTAGGGTTGTTGAGGGGAAAAGCTTCTCTAATGAACAGCAGAACACAAACTTTATTTTGAAATTCAATATCCTTGAGAAATGTTATACAACACCACGGGAAAGCTATGAGGATATCAAGAAAGGGCTATGTTTTTTGGAAGAAAGAAAAGCATATGTTGATATAGAGGCTCTAGCTCCTGATATTGCATCCATTTATAAGAAGTTAAATCTTTATGAAGAAAGTAACTACTTCTTGGAATTGGCTTTAAAATCTTGTACGCTTATAGGAAAGGAGGTCATATGATCATGAAAAAAATAATGATGATGATTACTACTGCTTTGCTATTAGGTACAATTCTTGGAATGCCTACTGGACAACAAACTCAGGCAGATGCTAAAAATGAGGTAGTGTCGCTTTTCTCTAGAGGTGCAGGGTCATAAAAACGATAGGTTTTTAATCTACCACTACGGAGGATAATTGGTTAAATAACGATAAAGTGGATTAAAGTGTCAGGCTCCTTATGGTATTCTAGTAAAAGAATATTCCATAAAAGGAGTCTTTTTCATATGAAAATATTAGATGCTCCATCTTTATTATCAGCTGTCGAACAGAGGTCAAAGGCCTATCATGAGCTTCAAGAAGAGATGAAACTTGTGAAAAAAGCATTAAAAGGTGTATCGGGATTAGGTGATGGGTTTACTGGAAAAGGTGCAGATAATATCAAAGCTTTTTATAATGATCTTGCACTATACACAGACACTTATCTTGATTTTATCGATATGCAAAAGGCTTTTTTAGATGGAGTGAAAGGAAAGCTGGATGATGAATCATTAGGCGGGAGTACATTTATTGATGAACACTTCTTAGATGCTCAATTGAAGCAAGGCATTCAGAACAATAAAGATATGGTCAAGGAACAAAAAGAAGCTCTATCAACGATTTTTGACGATATTAGTGATTTGATTGAATTACAGACATTTTCCAGCAAAAAAGTAGACGAGCATTTAGATGATGCGAACAAAAAAAGAAAAGATGCAATTGAGGCTATACATACATTAGATCATGTTCTAAAAACAGAGTACGAAAAATCAGAAGCCATTGAGAAACATCTTGCTACTTTTTATACAAAAATGATGGCTGCTACAGGAAAAGGTAAGAACGCTCAGCCCATGTATTATGATGCAAAAGCATTTCACGAGACAGATGTGTACAAGAATCATGATAAAATTGATGCACAGGTGAAAGCTTACATAAAAGTGAAAAAAGAAGAAAAAGAGAAACGAAGAATCAAAGAATTGAAAGAAAAGCTCAATGGTCCTTCGTGTATATCAGTAGAGAAATACTTTGAGATTGTAGACGAAATTGGATATGAAAATCTTTCTTACGATCAAAAATTGTATTACAGCCAGCTTCTCCAGATCAAAGCGCAGGAAGAAGCATCAGAGGTATTCGTTGACAGTGTAAAAGGTGCTGCAGTTGGTCTATATGATGTGGCAAAAGATACAGTGGTTGGCATCTATGATCTTGTAACAGACCCTGGGGGTGCCGTTGAATCGGTCGTAACAGCTGTTTCACACCCAATTGAAACATCGAAAGCGATTGGAAAAGCCATTTCAGACTCATTCGAAAAAGAAGTCATAGATGGTGATGCGTATTCACGGTCACACTGGTTCGCCTATGCGACGGGTTCACTAGCAGAAATTGTCTTTGGTTCTAAAGGGACAGGAGCCATCACAAAAACGGGGACAACGGCGGCCAAAACAACGGTGAAGAAAGGGCTTGAACAAGGAGCAAAATCATTAGACAGAGTCTCTATTCCCAATCTATTGCCGTACTCACCAAAATTTCAAATGGCTGGTGGACCGAAGCTCCCGTACAATGTATTTGACGGGGAAAATCTTAAAAATAAACTCCTCTCCATGGCAAAGCGTCTAGACAACAACTCAGGATACGGCATCTCTCAGACAGGTAGACGCTTACCAGCACAAAAATCACCGCCAACCGTTGTCAGTTACGGAGACCACTATGTGAGATGGAAACGGAAAAAAGTATTAAAACCAAATGTCGTTTATTCAACAAAGCAAGGGTACACCTACACAACCGACCACTACGGAAGGATTGTCAAAGTCGAAGCAAGTGATTTAAAATACGGAGAGATCAAAAGAAACCAGTACGCCCAATCCAATTCAGGAAAGCCTGATCGATTGTTAGATGATGATGGTGGGCACTTAATTGCGTCTATTTTTAAAGGGTCTGGCGATATAGATAATCTTGTGCCGATGAATTCACAGATTAATCGAAGTGGTGGGAAATGGTATGAGATGGAGCAAGAGTGGCTAGCTGCATTGAAAGAAGTTCCTCCTGAGAAAGTGTCTGTTTCAATAAGTGCGTTTTATGAATCAGATTCATTGAGACCGTCTGAGTTTTTAGTCAAATACAAGATAGACGGAGAGGTTTATACGAATACTATTTATAATAGACCAGGAGGATGAAAAAGTGGAAGATTTATATAGAGAAATAGCTGAAGATCTAAATAAGATGATTCCTGTAGAATGGGATACAATTTGGATGTATGCAGAAATGTTAGATGACTCTGCATCAGCTCTATTTTATTTTAAAGTATCTAATAAAGAGGAATATTATTATTCGCACAATATTCCAGAGCAATTTCAGGTTAGTGAAGACACATATGATAGTCTTTTGATTAACTTACAAAGAAAGCTAAGAAGATTGAAGGAAGATTATGCTGAAGAACATTCAGATAAATGGACAACTGTAACAATGAAATTGACGGCGGCAGGAAAAATGTCAATCGATTTCAGTTACGAAGATATACTTTCTCTAGGTATAAATATGCCAAAACGGATTGCGATATGGGCATATGAGAATTTAGGAATATATCCAAAAAGAAAATCAGTTAGGGAATTTCTAAAAGAATATATAAAAAATAAAGAAAAAAACAACTAATATACTGCCCTCCAAATTTAAGGAGGGTTTTTTATATGCCAACATTTACATCGAACAAAGGTTCATAAAACGCATTGGTAAAGATCGTTCGTTCTGTTTAATCATTTAAGAAGGAGTGATTAAGGGCTTAGAGACAGAGGTACGATTAAATAAATGGACTGCGTTGATATAACTGAGCATGTGACACAGCTCAAAGACGATTTAGTTGAAATGAAAAAAACAGCAAGCAGAGAATTGGAATCAAAAATTGCCTATGAAATGAGAGTAAAGCCAATTTGTGTTTAATGTATACAGTCATTTAATACAAATCAAAGCGCTGGAAGAAGCGTCAGAGGTATTCGGTTGATAATGTAAAAGATGTTGTAGTAGGTCTATATGATGTGGCCAAAGATACAGTGGTTGGCTGGTGGACCGAAGCTCCCGTACAATGTATTTAACGGGGAAAATCTTAAAAATAAACTCCTCTCCATGGAAAAGCGTCTAGACAACAACTCAGGCTACGGCATCTCTCAGACAGGCAGACGCTTACCAGCACAAAAATCACCGCCAACCGTTGTCAGTTACGGAGACCACTATGTGAGAACGAAAAAAGTATTAAAACCAAATGTCGTTTATTCAACTAAACAAGGTTACACCTACACAACCGATCACTACGGAAGGATTGTCAAAGTCGAAGCAAGTGATTTAAAATACGGAGAGGTCAAAAGAAACCAGTACGCTCAGTCAAATTCAGGTAAGCCAGATCGGCTATTAAAAGATGACGGAGGTCATTTGATTGCATCTATTTTTAAAGGGTCTGGGGATATTGATAATCTTGTGCCAATGAATTCACAGATTAATAGAAGTGGCGGGAAATGGTATGAGATGGAGCAAAGGTGGTTGAGAGCATTGAGAGCCGATCCACCTAAACATGTAAAAATTAACATTGAACCTGTCTATAAGAATGATTCATTAAGACCGGATAGTTTCGTAGTCGAATACAACATTGGAAAACGATCCGTTCGTGAAATTATTTTAAATCAACCTGGAGGTTAGACAATGGAAGAATTAGAAAAAGATTATAAAAAAATATCAGAATCAATTAATGAAATTATACCATGTGATTGGGATAAAGTTTGGGTGTACGCTGAAATACTTGATGATTCAGCAGGAATTACTTTTTACTTTACTGAATCTAATAGTGAAGAGTATATTTATGGACACGATATTCCCGAACGATATAGAGTAAGTAATTCTATTTATAATCATTTACTAGTCGAACTAAGTGATAAATTTAGAGAATTGAAAAAGGAATATATAAAATATGATTTAGGAGTTTGGACTACAGCGACTCTTCAGTTAGAGTCCTCAGGAAAATTCTCTATTGAGTATGGATATGATGATGTTTATTCATTAGGCATAGACAATGTACAAAGAATAGCAGTTTGGGAATATGAAACCTTCGGATTTCTCCCTGAAGATGAGGAAGATAAAGAAGCCGTATTAAATTATATAAAAAATAAAGACGATAACTAACGCAGAATACCCTCCAAATAAAGGAGGGTATTTGTTATATATTTTTCATAAGAAACTCATTTCCATTATCTAAACCGATAAACCGTCACTTCACAATCACCCAATACCTCTTCAATCATGCCTTCAACAATCGCCCAATCGCCGCCCGCCAGTCCGCAGCCGATCCCGTAAGGAATGGCGAGGGAAGTTTGGTTTTTCTTTTCATTTGAATGGGTCAAAGTGTCTTTTAGGCTTTGTAAGCAGCTGCGTAAGGCATCGTAGTCCGTTTGCATTCTTTTTCTTCCGTATCCAGTTTGAGCAAATAAGTTGGCAATTGTTTTTCCGTCATTAGTTGTGATGAGTTGAACGGAGCTTAACAAGTCATCTCCTTGTTCAGTACATAATTGTTTATACTCTTTGTATACATTGGGGTATTTGCTTTTGATTTGTTTGGCTAATCCAGCGCCCATGACTCCTTTACAGTTCACCTGGTGACAGATGATGTCTTCACTTGCCTCTAAAATGTTGCCATCCACTGTTTTGATCATATCGTGTAACCCCTTTTTTATAAAATAGAAACATAAGTTCTATTTTATCACTTTTGATCAAATGATTTAATAGCAAAATGCTTTTTATGAGTTTCATTTATTGAAGACAGTTTACAACAACTTGATTGTCAAAGCTGGTTCATGTCATCTAAAATATGGAGAGACTAGCAAACACGAAATGATGCAAAGAGGAGTCATCTATGAATCAATTAGAAACGAATCGTTTAATTCTTAGACCGTTTTGCAATGAAGATGCGGCAGGGATGCTTGAGTACTTGTCTAACCCAAGAGTAAATTGTTTTCTTGATGATCGAATCTCTACATTGGAGGAAGCGGCTGCTAAGGTGCAAAAGAGAAAAGAAGACCATTCATATGTAGCAGTTTGTTTGAAAGAGAGCCAACAGATTATCGGTGAGTTGTTTCGATTAAAAGAGGAGCCTGATACGTATTCAATCGGCTGGAATTTCAATAAAGCATTTGAAGGAAAGGGATATGCACGAGAGAGTGCTGAGGCATTTTTGTCCTATTTATTTGTAGAAAAGGCAGCAAGGCGGCTTTATGCCTATGTAGAAGATGATAATGTCCGTTCACAGGCATTATGTGAGCGACTAGGCATGCGGAGAGAAGGGCTTTTTCTTGAGTTTATTTCATTTACTACATATGAGGATGGCACCCCTAAATATGAAAACACGTACCAATATGCTTTACTAAAAAAGGAATGGGAGCAGCATCACTCTCTATAGAGCAGTAAGTGAATGATCTTCAGTGACAGCAAAGTGACAAACATGTCATATGATTCCATGGTTTGTTCGTTCAATCGATGGAGGAGTCATCTTATTTCATTTATCCTTGTCATAAATCGAGGAAAAAGGGATGAAATGAGATGCAGGGATATAATGAAGATTTATTTAGGTGGGTGAATCAGCTCAGTATCGATCATGGTTATTTGAATCCGATATTCATTGGACTAGCTGAATATACTGTGCTGTTAGCAGCACTCACGTGTCTGTTCATATGGTTTCAAAATCGAAGTAGAACCAATAGGGGCATGGTTGTATCTGCTGGACTTACTTTCATATTGGCAGAGTTAATGGGAAAAATTGCAGGTATTTTTTATTCCAACCAGCAGCCCTTTGCCGAAATGAGTCATGTCAATCTTTTGATTCAAAAGGAAGTGAATAACTCTTTTCCGAGTGATCATACCATCTTTATTTTTTCTGTTTGTCTGATCTTTTGGCTTTTTCACAAACGCCATGTTTATTGGCTGTTCATAGCGTGCGCCGTTGGTTTTTCAAGAATTTGGGTAGGTGTCCATTATCCATTTGATGTCTTAGCAGGTGCTGTCATAGCGAGTTTAACAGCGGTCGCTGTTGTCTATTTGCCCATATGCCAAAGGAGCGTGAATGCCATTTTGGCATGTTATGAGTGGCTTGAACAGAACGTTGTAAGGAAAAGAACAAAATAACATGTTGCAGCAAAATGCCCCGATCTGTTTATGGCTCAGATCGGGGTGCTTTTTATTTTCGCCAAAACGTTGAACAATCCGCTTTGTCTTCGATATTAAATTCAATGATTTTCTTTAGGAGAGGATAATCAACTGGCAAGCTTTCCTTCATGCGAAACATCTTTTTTCCATGATCGTAACCCGCTTGTACAATGTCAGCTGAAAAGTGATCAATTCCTTTACCTTCTGGTGCGACAGAAATGTGATGTTTTGCCACGCTAAACCCAATAATAAATGTGCCATGGTCTGTGAACATCGGCTGATTCCAAGCAATTCTTGGCTCTAATTGAGGGAATGTGTCTAAAATCCATTGTAAAATGTCTTGCGTGCGCTGCTTCAGCTCTGGGTTACCAATGTTGCTTACATACTCTTCAAACACATGCATGATATTTTATCCTCCCATTCCATCTACCTCATAAGCCTCAGACGGGATTCGAACCCGCACTCCTTTCGTAAGCATAGGCTAGGGGCAACACGCTTCCCTACGGAATTTCACCGACAGGAATTTCACCTGTCTCAGCTCGTGTGCTTTTCGGTGCTTCTGAAACCCTTGCCTTGCGACCCGCCAGCTACAATTTGTTTTACGGCGCTCTTCCCTTCTAGAGCTACTGAGGCGCGGAAGTTATCGTTCATATGATATATAGTAAAATGCTAATAGGGTTATTGTAAAGAAAAATCTAAAGGAAGAGATGATCCTCAAAATAACCATTAAAAGATAAATAATGAATTCAGTATGAGTGAATGATTGCATACATGTTTAAAAAAGACTTACCTAAACCTAGCTTACCCTCTCAATGAGGTTTTATATAAAGCTCCAGTTTAGAAGAATTTTTTACTTTATAGTAAAAAACGACCCCAAAATTGGAAGTCGTTTTGTGAATGTTTTATTTTGAAACAAAGCATTTTCCGTTAGATAATACTTCGCATTTTACAAGGAAATAACTGTTGCTACTTGTCCAAACTTGAGTGTAACTGACCCCATTTTGTTTAATTAATACATAGTCCCACTGATCAGGGTAAGCATCTCTGACCCACTCTAACGGAGCAGCACTTGCAGTATTCATAGAAAATAACATTGTGGCTGAAAAGGCGATAGATAATACAGCTTTTTTTAATGTTGATTTTTTCAAACAAAACAACTCCTTAATACGAATTAACCTATTAGTTGTAAATAGGTTAATTCAATAGTATCAAAGAGAAAGAGTAGTTTGTGTCGAAATTTGTAAAAATACCTTAAATTTACCTATTTTTATAAGGTGATTATTTTCATCATTTATGAATAACCTGTTAACTCCTTTATAGGCGTCTTGATTTGGCGTTGTTTTTCGCGGAACATGACGGAAAACAGATTTTAATATCGTATAATGCAATAGGCTGTTAACAATTTCTAAATGTGACTTTTCGTTCAGTACATTTTGTGATTAGTTCCATGGTGTCTCTTCCAGCTCCTGCTCTTAGACGAATCGCACAAAATAGTCATAGGCTCATATGATAAAAGACCATATGGTTTGTATACAGCATTGAATTGGGCTGATGGAAAGTGACAAACCTGTTGATGAGTAAACTGAAAGAGATCAATATTCACACAAAAAATGAAGGCTTTACTCACAAATGTCCAATAAGATCTCCTTTATTTGCTCATCATGGAAGATGGGGAACCTTTCTACTCCTGGGTGTTCTTTGATAGAAGTGTCCAACAGGAATAACCGATCCTGCACAATTGTAACCGCTAACTCAATGTACGCCTCCAGTGCTTGTTGACTTAGGCGGGACAGCGGTTTCTTTGCCTAATAATCAGAGCTTAGATGGTTTTACGGCAAGTGGTGGAAATACGATTTTTACAGTGCCAGTATCGGGTTGCTATTTCATCGCATATTAAGTGAACACAAACGCAGCGCTGCTTGCTGGAACAAGGCTGATTAACAGCGGACTTGCCATTGCTGGTTCTATATTAACATCCACTTTATCAGCATTTACCTGCAATGTATCACTCATTACAACACTTGCAGCGGGTAACCAAATTTTCGGTATAGTCGCAGCAGTGGTGTTACTTGGGGAGGGTCTGTTGGAGCGGCACTTATCTTCATCCGATTGGAATAAAGACAAAAAGCCCCAAAAAGGGCTTTTTTTATTTCATCACTAGATGACTCGTTATTTTAAAATCGAAAAAAGGCGGAATTTTTACGCAAACTTCATTGACTAGAAGAAAGAAACGCATTTTCAAAGGAAACGGTTATTGAAGATTGAAGTGATTCATATTAAAATGATCTCAAATGGACTAATTAGCAATTGCTAATAGAAGTTCCATATTTAGTGAAATCATGTGTTGCAGCTGAAGGTGATTGGGGGTGTAGAATGAGCAAGATTCCTGTTGCGGAATTGGCATCATTATTAAATGACTGGAACATGGAAATTAAAAAGGATCATGCAGATGAGGCAGAACGGCTATTTGCTAAAGCGAAACAAGCAGTAGAGGAAATTGATGATGCGGACATCCTTATGTACTATTCTCTTCTTGAGAAGAGGCATCACATTCTCATGTACAATTTAAGAGGTCAAAAGGGCAATGTTTCAACCAAAAGTATAGAAGGTCTTCACGGGAAAAAAGAAGATGACTTATCTAACCGACTTGCCTACTATTTTGATTTTTATGAGGGGGTGTATGAGCAGCATCAAGGGAATTACGAGGTTGCATTGCAAATGTATCAAAGTGCTGAAAAGCTCTTAGATAAAATTCCAAGTGAGATCGAACGTGCTGATTTTGATTTCAAGGTGGCCTGGCTTTACTACCGGCTTAGTCATATCATGCTCTCATTAAGCTATATCCGCAGAGCTCTTTACGTTTATAAACGGCACAAGCATTATGAAAGAAGAACCGCACTTTCGTATTCTCTCATAGCGGCGAATCAAACTGAGATCGGCCGGTATGAAGAAGCGCTTGAAAATTATCGTCTGGCGGAAGAGGTTTTGACAAAAGAGCAGGATGATTTTATGCTGGCTCAGCTTCATCACAATGTGGCCATTTTATATTCATTTTGGAATAAACCGAAAGAATCAGTACATCATCTTGAAAAAGCATTGTCCCATCAAGAATATTACGAGTCGGATTTCTTTTTCCATTCTACGTATCTGATGAGCCGGGAACTCTGTGTGATTGGTGAAAAGCAGCGTGCAAGCCAATATATAGAGGCTGCGTATGCGCGAATAAAAGATGCTTCTCATGAAGTGTTTCAGCTGAAAATAGGCATCGTCCATGACCTTTACTTAACGAATGCACCACAAAGATTTCAGCAAATTGATGAGAAATTAAGAAAGTTAGAAGAGAAGAATGAATATCATGAAGTAAAAGAGCTTTCACATTTTGCGGCTAAGTATTGTGAAAAGCAAACACTTTATGAGCAGTCTGTTTTTTACTTCAATAAAAGTTTAGAAGCGGATTTACATATGAAAAGAATGGGGTTGATTTAAGGTGAAAACAGGATTAAAAGTATTATTCGTTGTGGGTTTAGCGGTTGCTGCGGCAGTTTTAACTGAAAACGTAGCGGGTTCTTTCGAAGTAGCAGAAAAAATTATTGGTGGTTAATTCACCATTTATCTCTTGCCCTTGTTGATGATCGTCAGCAAGGGTTTTTTGTATGTGATTAATAGGCTCTTCTTATTAAACGCTACAAGAACGTTTAATAAGAAGAATTCGCAACAAAGGGGGTGTGCAAATTTGTTACCTGCTCCATTATTCTAAATAAACATAGGGCAGAGCAACAAGTTAAAAAGGTCACCTTTCTTTGCTTAATTTAATTTTTTGCAGGACTTTTCATTCAAATTTTATCAAATTGGTCTATTGTACATAGAATTTGTTACAAAAGAGGGAACACCGCTCCATTTGTCACGCATATGATGAGATGAGGTGTAACTTGAAGGCAGGTGATTGTATGTATCCACGGGTATATGGAGGTTTTCATGGAGGCGGTTTTAGCGGAGGAGCAGTGGGGCCTCATATTGGCTTTGGAGGGTATTATGTGAGCCCTGGCGTGTTCTCTGGCTTAGGAGGTTATCCTGGATATGGTGGATTCGGGACATTTTCTGGATATTCTCCATATGGCTCCACGTTCATTATGGGGCGTCCTCCTGGTTTTTATGTAAGAAGTTATTAGTGTTTTATCACAGTGATTGAAATAGCCTTCTAGAGAATGGCTATTTCAATTGGTGAAAGTGCTTAATTGCAGCAGTTATCACAATGACTCCAAGGATAGAGATAGGCAGCCAAATGATGATAAACGGATCGTATGCATCTGTGTATGCCGCTAAAGCAGCACCTAGGCAGTAAAAAACAATAGAGCCTATTCGCATGAAACTGACATGCTGAATGGGAGCTTTTCTTTTTTCCTGATGTGAAATGCGCTGAGCCAAATCCTCAAATAGGTTAGCGAGTGTACTCGTTAGAACCGTTGTGGAAATACCAGCCACATTTAATTTGCGGGCGGCCGCTGTCTGCAGGCCCATGGCCATACTTAAAAGGATAATCAGCATAAAATAAGCACCTTGTGTATAAGGGAAAATGGTCATAAGAGCAAATAGAAGCAGTATGAGGACTTCTATGATAAAGATACGTGTAACGGCTTTTGGCCAAAACGTTTTCTCATGCTTTCCGCCTATCACAACAGCTAGTAAAACACCTAAAACAAATCCACTCAGTGCAATGATGGAATGAAGGGCCGTAAGCTGCAAGGAGCTTCCTGCTGCAATGCCAAGCAGCACAATATTACCTGTCATATTGGCTGTAAACACATGCCCTAAGCTCAAATAGCCAATCACATCCACAATACCTGCTGCAAGGCACAAGAAAATAAGTGCTATATTTCGAAATGAATGTGCGGTCAAAATGGTCATCCCTTTCTTGCTCTCTAATGAATAAGTGTAACGCTTAATGACCGCGTATGTCCATCTTATGTGCCGGGATAATGTCCTCAAGCCGGTGCAAAACTTGTCTGAAAGTGTCATCATTTACAAGGTGTCTCATGCGGCGGAATGGATCGCCTTTTTCCTTTAGACGCTCTATCACAGCTGGCATGGTAAACAAAGAAGGGTGAAGTCCATCTTGATGGAGTTCGTCCCATTCAAGCGGTGTCGCTACAAGTCCAAGCTCATTTCCTCTTGGTGAATAGGGCGCAATGATTGTTTTTCCAGCATCGTGCTGAATATAGTCTAAATACAAGCGATTGCCGCGTTTTTTCTTAAGACGTTCCAGAGTAAATAGCTCAGGTGCTTGTTCACATAAAAATTGGCATATAAACGCGGTAAATGTTCTCGTTTCTTCGTATGTGAAGGCATTTTTCTTTAATGGAATATAAACTTGCAGTCCTTTACCACCGCTTGTTTTAATAAAGGCTGTAAGAAAGAGACCGTCTAAAAGCGTTTTGATTCGCTTAGCAGCTTCTATGGCTAGATGAAACTCGTTAACAGATGGCGGGTCTAAATCAAAGACGATTTCGATCGGCCGATTTGTATCTCTTGTTTCAAAAGGAATATGAAATTCCATTGCAAGCTGGTTACCGAGCCAAAGAAGCGTCTGAGGGTCATTACAGACAGTGTATGAAATATCATCAGCTTGATCGGTCAACACATAATCTGGCGCATAATCAGGTGTCGATTTTTGATAAAAGAATTCATCCCCGGCGCCATGAGGAAACCGAATTAAAGTCAGCCGTCTTTCACGTAAAAAGGGCAAGAGGTAGGGAGCGGCTTGTCTTAAATAAAGCAAGTAATCTGCCTTGTTCAGATGAAGAGACGGCACAATCGGTTTTTCAGGATGAGTGACGTCAATCACAGCAGGGAGCGGATACAGCTGTTTGAGCATTTGCTGAAACGTACACGCCGCTGGGTCAGTATCTAGTAAAAAGGAAGAAAAACGCGGCTCTCTTAAGGCGGACCCATCAAAGGAGATACAAGCAATGCTCGCGACGATAGAAGGTGGGATTTCATATCCTGATGTCCCTATTTGATTGCCTTTTGTTTGAAAGAGCGTACGAAGCGTTTGTTCTTCTTCTTTAGAAAATCCATGCTTGAATTGGACAACCTCGGTGAGATGATGATCTTGATAAATACAGCCTTGGAAGTAGCCATTTTCTTTATCAAAACGAGTCACAATGACAGAGATATATCGCCAGTTTTTGACTTTCAGCCATTCTTTTGACCGTGTATTCTCGTGCCATTTACTCGTCCTTTTTTTCGCAACGAGTCCTTCTGCTAAATACGTCGTCATCAACTTTTTCATATGTTCAGGATTTGTGTCTGTATGAATGAGTTGAAGAAGGGAAGGGTGCTCAAGCTGAACAGATGGCGGAAGTTTTGCTGCTTTGAAAACTTGCTGTACCTGTTTTTTCCTTTCCATCAACGGCAAATCAATTAGAGATTGCCCTTTGCATCTTAATAGATCAAATACGATCAAATGACATGGAAACCGCTCAGCCTGTTGCTTAATCGCCTCTTTGTTTTTTAATCTGCCTCTTTGCTGAACCCTCGCAAAATCGCTTTGCTGTTCATCCAGTAAAAAGACCAATTCTCCATCAAACGTCAGAGGTAAAAAAAGAGCAAACTGATCCCTTAATTGTTCGCACTGTTCAATCACCTCAGGAAACTGTTCGTTTAATCGGTTTCCGGCTCTGCTTTCTAAATGAATCTTGTTTTGCTCCCATGTCAGAATGACTCGAAAACCGTCATATTTTAATTCATACACCCAGTCTGCACCGGTAGGAACATCATGTGCAGCCGTTAATCGCATAGGTTTCATTTGTGCATGTCACTTCCTCATATGATGTGTTCTTAGAGTGGGATGAAATTTTCATTCACATACATAAGTCTAACGAAAACATTGCATAGTAAAGAGAAAAGAACGGAGGCGACGCGATGCATACAGTTTGGAAAGGCGGCATTAGCTTTGGACTAGTCAATATTCCAGTGAAGCTGTTTACTGCTACAGAGAACAAAGATATTAAGTTAAGACAGCTGCATAAAGAGTGTCACACACCCATTAACTATAAAAAGGTTTGTGCCAACTGCGGGGAAGAGGTGGCACCAGAACAAATTGTAAAAGCGTACGAGTATGCAAAAAATAAATTCATTGAGTTAGACGAGGAAGAGCTTGAAAAACTGCGAAAAGAAAATGAAGAAAAAGCCGTTGAAATTATTGATTTTGTGAAGATAGAAGAGATTGATCCAATCTATTATGAAAGAAGTTACTTTTTATCACCAGATACCGGCGGAGCGAAGGCTTACTCATTATTAAGAAAAGCTTTAGAGGAATCGGGGAAAATTGGTGTGGCAAAGATTATGATCCGCTCAAAGGAACAATTAGCGATCGTTAGGTGCTATGAACATATTTTGCTGATGGAAACCATTCATTTTCCTGATGAAATTAGACAGGTATCAGATGTACCAAATATCCCGCAAGAGGAAAACATTGTGAAAAAAGAGTTAGATACAGCGCTTCTTTTAATCGAACAATTAACCACAACTTTTGATCCAGCTGCCTATCAGGATGAATACAGAGAACAGCTGATGAATTTAATCGGAGATAAAATATCTGGAGAACATACCGTTCAGCCAGAAACGACAGGCAAAAAAGATCCTGCATCCAATGTAACTGATTTAATGGCAGCGCTACAGGCTTCAATCGACCGATCAAAACCAGCCAAAGCGAAAAAAACAGCACCTAAAAAAAGAAAAGCACCAGCGAAAAAAGAAAAGAATGCATAAAAATAGACCGCTCCTGGGCGGTCTTATTGCGGTTTTAACACGTCCTGAATGTTCCCGTCTTTTCTATGGATCACAACTGAAGTCCCTTTATTAGAGGCAATCTCCTTAGCCCGGTCAATTGCTTCTTGTTTCGTTTGTTTGACCTCACTTGCTCGTTTTGCTTTCTCTGTTTGAATCGCCCAGCCATCTTCGTGTTTGACGACATGCTGGGCATGATCCATAAGCTCTGGTCTTGCGGAGCTGCTGTCTTTAGATGGCGTGACAGAACCACGGGCTGAGAAATTCTCGATCTCTTTTTCCGTTGCGTTCTTTTTCCATTCTTTCGCTTGACTGATCGCAATTGGGATGGCTCTACTTTCGTCATAGCCTTCCTGTATCATTTTGTTCGCAATCTCAAGCGCTTTTTTTCGAATAATGTGATCTAACGATTGAAATGAAGCCGGATAATCATTCATCGTCCAAGGCATATAAAACGCTCCTTTCTTTTATTTGAACACCTTCCCCATCTGCAAAGGATCAAACATATCATTCTTCTCAAACTAATGAAGGGGATAAAATACATCGTTTTGCTGAGGTGTCATTTCATTAAATCCCGCAGAATAGAAAGTAGAAAAGGAGTGGTTTTGATGATGATAAAAGGTTTGTATGAAGCTCATTTACCTGTGAACGATTTGAAGGCGTCTATTGCGTTTTATGAAAAATTGGAATTGACACTTGCTCACCAAAATGAACGAGTTGCTTTTTTATGGATTGAGAAAGGAAAGAGCTGGCTTGGTTTGTGGAAAGTAGATATCAATGACTTCCCATACCATCCCTCGACTCGGCACGTTGCCTTTCAAATTACAACGTCCAGTATTGAACAGATCAAGGCTTGGCTGGTTGAAAAGGGCATCGGCATTCACCCAATGTTTGGCTTTTCAGAAGAGAGGCAGCCTTTAGTTCTGGATAATCCACCGCAATTTCATGCAGCGATCTATTTTCTTGACCCAGATGGAAATCTGCTTGAATGCATTGCGCCGCTTGAGCTTGATACAGAAGAAGACTACGATAGCATGACTTATGAGGACTGGGATCGAAAGAAAAATCCATTTATTGATTGACAAAACCACTCATTGTAACTATATTGATTACAACGGTGGTGAAAGATTGTGAAACAAATTAGCAGCAGGTATCCGATTGCTGTTCATATTGTGTCATTTATTGCAGGTGTTCCAAAAGAGTGTACAGGTGATTTTATTGCAGAGAGCGTGAATTCAAATCCAGCTATTGTTCGAAAAATGATGGCAATGCTCAAACGGGCGGATCTTATTGAGATCCGCCGCGGAGTAGGCGGTGCTTATTTAAAAAGACAGGCAGAGGAAATCACGCTATTAGATGTGTACCGCGCTGTCGATGTAAGCGAGGATGAAGAATTATTTAACTTTCATCAGCCCGTCATCGCATGCCCGATTGGTCAAGCGATGGATACGAGATTGCGGCATGAACTAAAAGAAGCACAAGCTGCACTTGAGAATCACCTAAAGCAAGTGACAATTCAGCAATTATTGACAGAGGCGGAATAAAAAAGCTCATACATTGGAGCTTTTTTTACACCTTTGTTGTAACCATTTTGATTATAACGTATGCACATCACCGTTGAACGAAAAATGAGGAGGTCAAACAAATGAAATTATTAGTAACAGGCGCAACAGGACAGCTTGGATCGCTCGTCGTCCAGCATTTACTTAAAAAGGTACCAGCTGAACAAATTGCGGTGAGTGTTCGAGATCCGCAAAAGGCAGCACATTTGAAGGAAGCCGGGGTGGATGTACGCCACGGAGACTTTACTCAGCCAGACACTCTTAAGGCAGCCTTTCAAGGCATTGACCGCCTTTTGATCATTTCAACTGCGGATGGAGACCGCGTGCAGCAGCATACGGCTGCCATCCAAGCGGCGAAAGCAGCTGGTGTATCCTTTATTGCTTATACAAGCGTTGTGAATGCAAGAGAGAGTCAGCTTGTCCTCGCACACGACCATGCAAAAACTGAAGAAGCCATTGTCGCCTCTGGCATTCCTCATGTGTTTTTAAGAAACAACTGGTATGTAGAAAATGAAAAAGATACGATTTTAGCAGCCGTGGGCGGCGCACCATTTTTAAGTCCAATTGGTGATGGCAAGGTTGGCTGGGCAACAAGAAATGACTACGCAGAAGCGGCCGCAAATGCGTTAACACTTTCTGAACATAACAAAGAGAAATATGAACTGTCAGGACCTCTTCGGACGCATACTGAACTTGCGCGCATTGTCAGTGAAGTGAGCGGAAAAGAGATCAAGGTGGAGCAAATTACTGTCGACACATTTGGAGAATTTTTAGCTTCTAATGGGGTACCAAAAGAAGCTGTGCCATTTGTTAAAGCCATTCAAAGCGGGATTCGCGATGGTGCATTAGCCGTTGAAAGCCATGATTTCGAAACCTTATTAGGCCGGCCGTTAACGCCTATCGACGAAAAAATTCGTGAAATGATTTCAAAATAAACATCAAAAACGCCCAATTAAAAGGGCGTTTTTTTGTCCAAATTTAGACAAATCACTTCATTGAAATTTCAGAAATTTGGGATTAAAATGAAAATATAGGCTGTTATTTCGTCATCAGATGACCAAATTGATGAATCAAATTGCAGCAAAGAAGGGAAGTTCGCCGATGAAAGTCCATTTATTCGTTACTTGTTTAATTGACACCATGCAGCCAAATGTAGGAAAGGCCACAGTGGAAGTATTAGAAAGGCTCGGTGTAGAAGTGGAATTTCCAGAGGCACAAGTGTGCTGCGGGCAGCCAGCCTTTAACAGCGGCTATACAAAAGAAACCATTAAAGCAGCAAAAAACATGATTAAAGCCTTTGAATCAGCTGAATATGTCGTGACTCCGTCAGGCTCTTGTAAGGCGATGTTTTTAGAATATCCTCAACTTTTAAAAGAAGATCCAGTGTGGTCAGCAAAAGCTGAAGCACTTGCTGAGAAAACATATGAATTAACCGAGTTTATTGTTGATATATTACACGTCACAGATGTAGGGGCAAGCCTGAAAGGAAACGCAGCCTATCACACATCCTGTCATATGACGAGACTGCTGCGAATTAAGGAAGCCCCTTTCACTCTATTGTCAAATGTCAAGGATTTGACGATGACACCATTGCCACGCGCAGAAAATTGCTGCGGATTTGGAGGAACCTTTTCAGTAAAAATGACACCTATATCTGAGCAAATGGTCGATGAAAAAGTCCAAAGCATAGAGGAGACAGGCGCTGAATATATCATTGGTGCTGACTGCGGCTGCCTTCTCAATATTGGCGGAAGACTGAATCGTCTTGATAAATCCATTCAAGTGATGCATATCGCAGAGGTATTAAATAGCCGCTGACTTTAAGAGGGGGAACGGCACATGAGTATGAAAATTGGAGCGAAGGCCTTTAAAGAACGAATCGGGGAAGGATTAGAAGATACGGTCATGAGAGGAGCTGTTTCCTCAGCGCAGGAACGCCTGTATGAAAGGCGGCTATCTGCGAGCGAAGAACTTGGCAACTGGGAAAAGTGGCGAGAACTTGGCGAGGAAATCCGGCAGCATACGCTGACGCATCTTGATGACTACTTATACCAGTTAAGTGAAAGCGTTAGTGCACGCGGAGGACATGTCTTTTTTGCAAAAACAAAGGAAGAGGCATCGGCGTATATTCAACATGTGGCACAGAAAAAAGCGGCCAAAAAGATCGTTAAATCAAAATCAATGGTCACAGAAGAAATTGAAATGAATCAAGCCCTTGAAGAGATCGGCTGTGACGTGGTGGAAAGTGACCTTGGCGAGTATATTCTGCAAGTAGATGATCATGAACCTCCTTCACATATTGTGGCACCTGCTCTTCATATGACGAAAGAACAAATAAGAGAAGTCTTTCACGAAAAGCTCGGGTATGAGATGTCAGAGACACCTGAAGATATGACGAGTTTTGTGAGAGCCATATTACGTGAAAAGTTCCTCGAAGCAGATATTGGTGTCACTGGCTGTAATTTTGCTGTCGCCAATACAGGTTCCATTTGCCTTGTGACAAATGAAGGGAATGCGGATCTTGTTACGGCTATCCCGAAGACACATATCGCCGTTATGGGCATGGAACGGATTGTTCCAACGATGGAGGAGCTGGATGTCCTCGTTGGTCTTTTGTGCAGAAGTGCAGTCGGTCAGAAATTAACGAGTTATATTTCTGTCGTCGGACCAAAAGGAGAAGAAGAAGTGGATGGACCAGAAGAATTTCACCTGGTTATTGTGGACAATGGGCGGTCCAATATATTAGGTACTCCCTTTCAGCCTGTTCTCCAATGTATCCGGTGCGCAGCCTGCATCAATGTGTGCCCAGTTTACCGGCATGTGGGCGGACATTCATACGGATCGATTTATCCGGGGCCAATTGGCGCTGTTTTATCGCCGCTTCTTGGCGGCTATGATGACTACCAAGAGCTCCCCTTTGCATCCAGCCTTTGCGCGGCCTGCACAGATGCTTGTCCAGTAAAGATCCCGCTTCACGAATTATTAATAAAACATCGACAAGTCATTGTTGAAAAAGAGGGGAGAGCGCCTAAAGCTGAAATGATGGCGATGAAAATGTTCGGAATCGGTGCATCTACTCCCGGTATGTATCAATTCGGAACAAAAGCTGCTCCTGTATTGATGAATCGTATGGCTTCAAACGGACAGATTTCAAAAGGAATAGGCCCTTTAAAGAATTGGACAGATATTCGTGACCTGCCAGCTCCAAGTAAAGAAAGATTCAGGGATTGGTTTAAAAAGAGACAGAAGGAGGAGCAGTGATGAAGGGAACCATTTCTCAACGAGAGTCGTTTTTAGATCATATCCGTCAGCAATTAGGGAAGGATTCCTCCTCATCTGCATCTATTCAGCGTCCGGCTTGGAAACATCAAGTTCAGTGGGAAACAAATGGACTTTTGACTAAAGAAGAGCTAGTTGAGCAACTGAAGGTGCAATGTCAACGAATTCACACAAGAGTGGTCGAAACAACACCAGAGGAAGCGCCCTCTGTATTACGATCATTGATGACAGAGTATGGAGAGGGTTCTGTGATGACATCGGGCGATCATCGTTTTGAACAATATGGATTTTATCCGATGTTTGACAGCTTGCAGCACGAAGGCTTCGCAGTCACCAGCTGGAATGCTGAAGCATCAAGGGAAGAAAATATCAGGCTGGCAGAACAAGCGGCTTATTCGGTTGTATTTAGTGATTATACTCTTGCAGAATCAGGGACAGTCGTGCTTTCATCCCATCAGGGTCAAGGAAGAGCGCTGCATTTTTTACCGATGATGTATATCGTGTGTATCGAAAAAAGCACGGTGGTTCCGCGGATGATTCAGGCAGTTTCGGCTCTTAATCGCTCGGTAGAGGAGGGGGAAGAGGCGAAAGGTGCGATTCATTTCATATCAGGTCCGAGTAACTCTGCGGATATTGAGATGAATTTAGTAGTAGGTGTTCATGGTCCAGTTCGGGCGGTTTATCTATTGATAGATGATGAATAGGGCTTTCGAGATGAAAGCCTTTTTTCATACAAAAAAAGCTTACATCAGTTTTAAAATCATCTTGCCTCTAGCGGATTGGACATAGTAAGATGACGACATACAAGGATGAACTTCTCATCTACTGCTGATGTAAAGGAAGCTGCTCATGGACATGAAGTCAACTGCTCAAAAGAAATCAATTGCACTACCGCTTGTGATTTCAATTATTGCCATTTCGTTTTCTGCTATTATTGTGAAATGGTCAAATGCACCTGCTGCTATTTTAAGTATGTATCGAATGATCTTTGCCGCGGTTTTTATGCTGCCGTTTATTCTGCCACGAAAAAAAGAATTTCTCTCGATTCAGAGAAGAGACTGGTTTTTCTTATGTATGTCAGGCTTCTTTTTAGGACTCCATTTTGTGTTGTGGTTTGGCTCACTGAAGCTGACGACTGTGGCAAGCTCTACTATTATCATCGCCCTTCAGCCGATGGTCTCCTTATTAGGCGGCTTTCTCATTTTTCGTGAACGAACCACGCTCCCTGCACTTTTGACGATGTGTGCCGCAATTGTTGGTGCACTTATGATTGGGTGGGGAGACATAGGTCATAGCCAGGAAGCCATCCTAGGAGATATTTTATCCTTTTTAAGTGTGATCGCCGTTGTTTGTTATTTATTAATAGGTCAACAGGCTGTCAGAAAGATATCTCATTGGATTTATAGTTTTTGTGTGTTTGGTTTTGCCGGTCTTTTTTTAATTTTATTTAATTTGATTCAGCAAACTCCTTTTACAGACTATCCAGGTAAAGAGTGGGGGATCTTTTTATTGCTTGCGATCATTCCCACCATGTCTCATGTCATTAATAATTGGCTTTTAACCTATGTCAATGCCACAACCATTTCAATGAGTATCCTTGGCGAACCTGTTGGAGCCACGATTCTTGCTGTATGGCTGCTTGGAGAAAAAGTCACGCTGCTTCAAATGTGTGGCGGTTTTCTTGTCCTTTTAGGCGTCTTTTTCTTTTTGATGCAGCAGCGGCAAGGGATTGTGATGAAACAAAAAAAATCCGGTTAAATCCCGGATTTTTACTCTTTTAAATCGTTCTTTTCAATCACTTTGTTTAATCTTTCCTCGACCTTCTTCAATTCCATTCGTTTTCTTCTGATCATTCGAAAAGCGATGACAATGATCGTCACGATAGCAGCAATGAATAGAAGAGAGAACACTTGAAATAGAAGATCACCCATGTTAAATGCCATATTCTCTCCGTTAGACATACGTAAAACCTCCCTTTCTATCTATATATTACCATAATCAATAAAAGATTGAGATTTATCCATTATTTATCTATAATAGGTAAAATATCACTTGTTAAAGGAGAACCAATATGAGAACTTTAGTCCTTTTACGAGGTCTCCCAGGCGCAGGGAAATCAACTTGGATCAAAGCCCAAGGCTTAGAGCCTTACACGTTATCAGCGGATCAGATCCGTCTTTTGACCCGGCCTCCGCAGTTATCTGTCAATGGGAAACCAGAAATTTCAAGCAAACATGACCACAAAGTCTGGTCTTTATTATTTGAATTGCTTACAGCTCGTATGGAACGTGGAGATTTTACTGTGATTGATGCCACGCATATTTCAAGCAAATCGATATCTCAATATAAATCGCTGGCCACATCGTATCGTTACAGGGTGTATGTCGTCGATTTCACGCAGGTGCCGCTTGAAACAGCTCTCCTGCAAAATCGCTCACGGGAAGCTCACAAAGTTGTTCGGGAGTCTGTTTTATATCAAATGAACGAGCGTTTAAAAATAGAAAAGGTTCCATCATGGGTGACGGTCTTGCAGCCTGAGGAATATTCGCAAGTGATGACCTATCAGCCTCGTTCCTTTGATCAATATGAGGCCATTCATATCTTTGGAGATATTCACGGCTGTCATACTGCTCTGACCACCTATTTGCAAGGAGATATTAAAGAAAATGAACTTTATATCTTTGCAGGTGATTTACTTGATAGAGGGATAGAAAACAAGGAAGTATTAGAATGGATGCTCGCACATAGAGAATGCCGGAATGTCATCGTAATTGAGGGCAATCATGATCAGCATTTATACCGGTTTGCACATGGTGAAAAAGTAAGAAGCAATATGTTTAACCGGCATACTGCACCTGAAATCGAAGCAGCAGACTTTGATTTAAAAGAAGTACGGAAGTTTGTCAGAACATTTCATCAGCTCACTTATTTTACGTACCATGGCAAGACATTTCTTGTTACTCACGGGGGGCTTGCTCATTTGCCAGAAGAGCTTCTGCATGTCTCAACACAGCAGCTCATTCACGGTGTAGGTGAATATTCAGATGACATTGACCATTTGTTTGTTCAAAACACTGCTGGATTAGATGTCATTCAAATTCACGGGCATCGCAATTTATACAGGCTGCCTACTCAAGCAGCGGAAAGGTCTTATAATCTAGAAGGCCAGGTTGAATTCGGGGGACAGCTGAGGGTGTTGAAAATCACAGCTGACGGGATTGAGACACATGAAATTGACAACCCAGTCTATAGAGCTTCTGAAAAAAAACCATCGGCTGCTATTCAACCAGATATCTCACTAGATGACTTTTTAGCTCACTTAGATCAGCATGAATATGTACAGGAATTAAAGCTTCCGCACCATATTTCATCTTTTAATTTTACGAAAAAAGCGTTTAGTGAACGGCAGTGGGATGATGTGAATGTGAAGGCAAGAGGTTTGTTTGTCAATATGGTGTCAAAGCAGATTGTTTCAAGAAGCTACAACAAATTTTTTAACATTGATGAGCGTCCGGAGACAAAAATGCATCATCTAGTGAACCACCTTCAATTTCCTGTTACCGTCTATGATAAAGCAAATGGATATTTAGGGACGGTTGGGTATAACGAAATGGAAGATGAATTGGTGTTTACGTCCAAATCGTATACATCTCATGTGAAGCAAAACCAGCATGCTTCTTGGGTCGAAGAGTTATTCTATCAGACCTTCGGAGACGTGCAGGTCGACTACATCAAATCATACGTACGTGACCACAATGTATCTCTTGTGTTTGAAGTCATTTTGCCAGAGAAAGACCCGCATATAATCACATATGATCATGATCAACTCATTTTACTTGATATTGTGAAGCGTCAGCTGAGCTATGAAAAGGCACCTTTTACTGAAGTGAAAAGAGTAAGCGAACAGCTTGGAATGTCCTGTAAGCAGGAAGTGGCTGTGTTCCATGATTGGACCTCTTTTTATAAATGGTATCAGGCCGTCTCTCATGACGACACGATCAAAGAAGAGGGATATGTCATTGAGGATGATCGCGGCTTTATGACCAAGCTCAAGCTTCCTTATTATCAATTCTGGAAGCAGATGCGTTCGATCAAACAGCGCGTTGCAGAGAAGCGTTCCACGCAAAAATATATGCAGGCATTGCAAACAGCGGAGCAAGCTAGATTTTATACGTGGCTTCTTGAGCAAGATGCCAATGCTGTCAGAAATAGCTCCATTATTGAGCTGCGTTCACAATTTGAGCAAAGCGATGCTGTCCAATTGAATAATGATGGAATAAATGCATAGTCTAAAAAGAAGTCTTTTCTAAGGAAAAGGCTTTTTTGATGCAATTGAAAGGTGGACCCTTACATGCCAGACCATATTGAAGTCATTTTACGGACGATGTTTGCTTTTGCGATTTTATTTGTCGGAGCACGTCTTCTTGGAAAACAAACCATTGCGCAAATGAATATTTTTGATTTTATAGCAGCCATCAGCTTAGGTTCAATTGCGGCGAGTCTCGCGTTTAATACTACGCTGCCGTTTCATCACACGACGATTTCCTTTGTCACGCTTGTCATGATCATTTATGTGATTTCTCTCATTGCTTTAAGGAGCCGAAAATTGAGAGGATTTATGGCCGGTAAACCAACCCTTGTCATACAAAATGGCAAAATTCTTGAAGAGAATATGAAGGGAATGAGGTATACCCTTGATTATTTAAATCAGCAGCTGAGAGAAAAAGACATTTTTGATATTAGCGAAGTTGAATTTGCCATGATTGAAACAGATGGGCATATGTCAGTGAAAAAATATCCTTCGTTTGAAAATGTCACTCGAAAGGATATTCAATTGTATATGAAGGCAGAGGGCTACATGCCTATCGAAGTGATCATGGACGGAAAGCTCATTTTGAAAAACATTCATGAAAATCAATTAACTGTGGAGTGGATAGATGAAGAGCTTAAGAAAAGGCAGCTCTCCTTAAAGGACATTGTATACGCAGTCCGTTCAAGTAATGGCAGCTTATATATTGATACATATGACGACCACATTCACTCTCCGATTGATCAAGAATGAAGGTATAGTGCGGAGGTCACCCTCCTGACACATATCTGTCAATGTTTCTAAGTCGTTTGGATGCTGTCTGACTAGGCATCATTTCTCAATTATTATTATTTTCAGAAAATGTGGTGACGGAGAAAAATAAGTATGTTTAAGTATAAATAGAAGAATTTAAAATATTAATATAATATATATCAAGCGGAATGAACATTCATTCCTAGTGAAACGAAAGGAGAGGATGAAATGTCTGTAGCGACTAGTGATAAACAGGAGCAGATTATGAAGGCTTCACTGGACTTATTTATTGAACGTGGCTTTGATGGCACAACGATGCCGATGATTTCAAAAAAAGCCAACGTTGGAGCGGGAACCATTTATCGGTATTTCGATAGTAAAGAAGCACTCGTCAACATTTTATACCAGCGAAGCCTCACTGCGTTTATCGACAAAATCAGCACAAACAGTCCAGACCCAAAAGCAAGTATCAGAGCCTATTTTAAGCATGTCTTTTATTGCTTGGTTTTGTTTACAAAGGAGAACCCGAGTGGTCTGTACTTCTTAGAAATTGATAAACGGTCACATTATTTAGATCAGAAAAGTAAAGAGAAAATGCAGCAATTGTTAAATGAGCTATTCCTCATCTTTGAAGAAGGGAAGAAGGATGGGATTCATCCGAATCTATCAGGGAGAACCATTTTATCCATTGTATTTGGCGCATTCGTCCAGCTTCACAAGCAGATTCTTGCAGAAGAAATAGATCCAACGATTGAATTTTTAGAGGATATTGAGCAATGTTTATGGCGCGCCATTAGCGTTGCATCATAAAGAAATAAAGGGAGTGGGCATATGCATCAATCATCAATCATTCCAAAACCAAAAACATACGGACCTTTTAAAAATATTCCCCATATAAAAAAGGGAGAGCTTTCTCAAACCTTTTGGCGGCTGGCAGATGAATTAGGACCGATTTTTCAGTTTGAATTTTCAAATGCAACAAGTATTTTTGTTTCCAGCCATGAACTTGTCAAAGAAGTATGTGACGAAAGCCGTTTTGATAAATTTATTGGGACTAGTCTCAATAAAGTAAGAGCATTTGCAGGAGATGGACTATTTACAAGCTGGACAGAAGAACCGAACTGGAGAAAGGCTCATCAAATTTTGATGCCTGCATTTAGCCAGCAGGCCATGAAGGGCTATCATGAGATGATGCTCGATATTGCCACACAGCTTGTGCAAAAATGGCAAAGAACAGGCCGCGATGAAGAAATTGAAGTAGCTGAGGATATGACAAAGCTGACTTTAGATACGATCGGCCTTTGCGGTTTTGATTTTCGCTTTAACAGCTTTTATAAAGAAAATCAGCATCCGTTCATCGAAAGCATGCTGAAAGGCTTAAATGAAGCAATGGAGCAGTCGAGCCGATTGCCGATTGCAGATAAACTCATGATCAAAAGAAGAAAAGAATTTGACCAGCATGTCGATTTTATGTCGCAATTAGTAGATGACATTATTCAGGAACGAAAAAAACAAGATAAAACGGGCGATGATTTACTGTCACTTATGCTGCATGCAGAGGACCCTGAAACAGGTGAACGTTTATCCGATGAAAATATCCGTTATCAAATCATTACCTTCTTAATTGCAGGGCACGAAACAACAAGCGGACTGCTATCATTTGCGATTTATTTCTTACTAAAGAATCCAGAGAAATTAAAGAAAGCCATCCAGGAAGCAGATGAGGTGCTGCAGGGCGGGCTTCCGACATTTAAACAGGTGCAAAAGCTAAGCTACACTCGTATGGTGTTAAATGAAGCCCTTCGCCTCTGGCCAACAGCGCCTACGTTCTCTCTTTATGCGAAAGAGGACACAGTAATCGGGGGGAAATATCCGATTCAAAAGAATCAAAGTGTCTCTGTACTGCTCCCTAAATTACACCGTGATCCAGCAGTATGGGGAGAGGATTCAGAAGACTTTAAACCAGAGCGGTTTATGCACCCTGAGAAAATCCCGCAGCATGCCTACAAGCCTTTTGGGAATGGACAGCGTGCATGTATCGGTATGCAGTTCGCCCTGCATGAAGCTACGATGGTTCTCGCGATGGTCCTGCACAATTTAGAGTTAATTGATCACACATCTTATGAGCTTGATTTAAAAGAGTCTCTCACAATTAAACCTAACGATTTTAAAATCAAAGTGCTGCCAAGGAAGCAGCAATTCTTTATGGCTCCACCGAAAGAAGAACCGAAGAAAAGCACCAAATCTAGTGATTCAAAAGTGGCGAGTCACGGTACTTCGCTGCTAGTTTTGTACGGATCAAATCTTGGCACAGCAAAGAAAATAGCGAACGAATTGGTTGAAGACGGGAAAGCAAAAGGGTTCGATGTGACCACTGCGTCGCTTGATGACTTTACACGCCGATTGCCAGATACAGGTGCTGTCCTCATCGTGACCGCTTCATACAACGGACATCCACCTGACAACGCGAAGCAATTCGTGGATTGGTTGACGCAGGATGAAGAGCAGGATCTATCAAACGTGACATTTGCAGTCTTTGGGTGTGGGGATCGAAATTGGGCGAGTACGTATCAGCGTATTCCTCGTCTGATTGATGAAGCACTTGAAAGAAAAGGGGCAAAGCGTGTAACGGATATTGGTGAAGGCGATGCAGGCGGTGATATGGATGAAGATAAAGAAACATTCCAGAAGACGGTCTTCGAACAGCTTGCAAAAGAATTTAAGCTCACTTTCCAAGAAAAGGGGAAGGAAAAACCAAACCTATCAGTTGCTTATACGAATGAGCTAGTTGAGCGTCCTGTAGCTAAAATATATGATGCCTTTTCAGCTGTTGTATTGAAAAATGAAGAATTACAATCAGAAAAAAGCACACGGCAGACAAGACATATTGAACTGAAATTGCCTGCTGGAAAAGTATACAAAGAAGGGGATCATATCGGGATTGTGCCGAAAAATAGTGATGCACTCGTTCAGCGTGTGACCCACCGCTTTAAACTAGATCCAGAGCAGCACATTAAGCTTTCATCTGAGAAAGAGGCAAGTCATTTACCATTAGATCAGCCGATTCCAATCAAAGAATTACTCGCCTCGCATGTTGAGCTTCAAGAGCCTGCGACACGTACACAGCTAAGAGAGCTCGCAGCACATACTGTATGTCCGCCTCACCGCGTGGAGCTTGAACAAATGGCTGGTGAAGCATATCAAGACGCCATCTTAAAGAAACGAGTAACCATGCTGGATTTATTAGATCAATATGAAGCGTGTGAGCTGCCGTTTGTGCACTTTTTGGCACTTTTACCAGGTTTAAAGCCGCGTTATTACTCGATTTCTAGCTCGCCAAAGGTAGAGGAAGAAAAAGTCAGTATCACAGTGGCAGTTGTAAAAGGTAAAGCATGGAACGGACGCGGAGAATACGCAGGCGTCGCATCAACCTATTTATGTGGTCTGAAAGAAGGTGAAGAAGTCGCCTGCTTCCTTCACGAAGCGCAGGCAGGATTCCAGCTACCACCTTCATCTGAATTACCGATGATCATGATCGGGCCGGGTACAGGAATCGCTCCATTTAGAGGGTTTGTTCAGGCAAGAGAAGTGTGGCAGAAGGAAGGCAAACCACTAGGCGAAGCTCACCTGTATTTTGGCTGCCGTCACCCTCATGAAGATGATCTGTATTTTGAGGAAATGCAGCTTGCAGCGCAAAAAGGAGTTGTTCACATCCATCGTGCTTATTCTCGTTACAATGAGCAAAAAATATATGTCCAGCATTTGTTGAAAGAAGACGGCGGCACGCTGATCAAGTTACTTGATCAAGGTGCGTATCTTTACGTGTGCGGGGACGGAAAAGTCATGGCACCAGACGTAGAGGCTACATTGATCGACCTCTATCAACAAGAGAAACAATGTTCGAAGGAAGTAGCTGAAAATTGGCTGACAACCCTTGCAAATAATAATAGATATGTAAAAGATGTATGGAGCTGACAAAAGGAAAGACCGCCAATTAGGCGGTTTTTTCTGTTTCATCAAGAGAGGTGAGATCGATAGAATGAAAGTTTGAAAGTTACAAAACACCTAATTTAGAAATGAAATATTTTGTAAAAAATAAGAATATTCTCTCATTTACTCCAATATGAAACAATCGTATCATTTTTGATATAGGACATAAAGGAGGAATATGATGAAAAAGGTGAAAATGTTACTCCCTTCTCTACTTGTTTTTGGTGCTTTAAGTGTGCCTAGTTTTGCCCATGCCTCATCTGATTCAGTGCTAACGTCTGATTATGACATGGTGACTTCTGATGGAAAGGTGATCTCTTCAAGTGATTTCCACAATGATACGAAATCCCCCTCATCCTTTGATAAAGTGGATGATCTATCTTCAACTGTTGGTGAAAAAGTAAAACCACTATCAAAATATTTAAAAGACTTTCAAACAAAAGTCGTCATTGGAGACGATGGTAGAACAAAAGTAGCAAATACAAGAGTGGCACCATATAATTCAATTGCTTATATTACGTTTGGCGGCTCCAGCTGCACGGGGACCCTGATTGCCCCTAACAAAATTTTGACAAACGGACACTGCGTGTACAATACAGCATCCAGAAGTTATAGTGCAAAAGGATCGGTGTATCCAGGCATGAACGATAGTACTGCGGTGAATGGCTCAGCAAATATGACAGAGTTCTATGTACCAAGCGGGTATATCAATACAGGTGCGAGCCAATATGATTTTGCCGTGATCAAAACAGATACGAACATTGGCAATACAGTCGGTTACCGTTCCATCCGTCAGGTGACAAACTTAACTGGGACAACGATTAAAATTTCTGGATATCCAGGTGATAAAATGAGATCAACTGGCAAGATCTCGCAGTGGGAGATGTCAGGTCCTGTGACAAGAGAAGATACGAATCTCGCATACTATATGATTGATACATTTAGCGGAAATTCAGGCTCAGCGATGCTAGATCAAAATCAGCAAATTGTTGGGGTTCATAACGCAGGGTATTCAAACGGTACGATTAATGGCGGTCCAAAAGCGACAGCTGCCTTTGTTGAATTTATCAACTATGCAAAAGCGCAATAAAAGCTAAATCATAAAGCTTGTTTCCTTCATAGGGGACAAGCTTTTTTATGTGGATACAAGTGTCTATCTGTTTATGCTTGAAAAATCCATTGACACTTAGCCTCTTCATTTTTTTCACATGTCAATCGTGAACGACTCATACATTAAAATGACACATTCCCTTTAAGTCAAGATTCTGCTTGAGAAAAATGAGGAGGTCTCACGCTTTTGAAGATGAGAAGAGGCTGGATTACTGCTGTCGTCTTATGCTTTGTGATATGGATGGGCACGCTGTTAGGTGGATTTGGAGAGGAACATGCGGCAAAAGGTGCGGATCGATATGATCATGTTATTCAATTTCCAAAGGAACGGTACCCTGAAACAGGCAGTCATATTCAAGAAGCTATTCGAAAAGGGCATTCAGATGTGTGTACGATAGACCGAAATGGAGCAGATGCCCGCAGGCAAGAATCATTAAAAGGCATTCCGACTAAGCCTGGATTCGACCGAGATGAGTGGCCGATGGCAGTTTGTCTTGAAGGAGGAAAAGGGGCGAGTGTTCAATATGTCAGCCCGTCTGATAATAGGGGAGCAGGCTCATGGGTCGGACACCAGATAAGTGGGTATCCTGATGGGAAAAGAATTTTATTTATTGTGAAATAAAACTAAAAGAGAGGCGCCTGTGAGTAGGTGTCTTTTTTTGTTCGATCAGAGCGTATTGGAGTTAGCAGGGACAAAAGATTCAGTGTACAATTGATCTATAAGATACAAAGATAGACAAGAAGAAAATGTGAAGGGACATATGCTTATGGATAAGAACCGTGCATTATACGATTATTTCATACAACATGCAGAGAAACTGACTGAAACTTGGTACGATTCAATTGAGGATGATGATCCAGAATCAATTTATCGTTCAACAGATTCCAGCATCATATCAGAGCTGAAACGGCAAAATCAAGATTATTACCAGCATTTTATACGTGCTCTTATTGAAGACAAGACATATTTACATACTGAGTTTAAAAAGTGGTCTGAAGATTTAGCCAGTGACCCGAAGCATTTAAACACACCATTAGATTATGTTGTGAGAGAATACATGTCCAATCAAAGAGTGGTCCTTCATTACTTAAAAGAATTTATTAAGCAGCGTCAAGATGAAATTGATATTGACCGCATCTTTTATTGGTATGATTTAATTTCAGAGGCGTTTAATATTTCCATTCATGTGTTCATCCAGCAATATGTAAAAAATACAACGAGGAAGCTCGTGGCACAAAGAGACATGATTTACGAGCTGAGCTCACCTGTCATTGTCTTAAAAAGTCATATTGCGTTATTGCCGTTAGTAGGTGATATTGATACAGCGAGAGCGAAGATTATTTTAGAAAATACGCTGAAACAGTGCTCACAAAAAGGAGTACAGCATTTATGTATTGATTTATCGGGCGTTGTCATTATTGATACAATGGTGGCTCAGCAGATCTTTGATCTTGTCACATCACTTCGGTTAATTGGAGTAGAGACAACCATTTCAGGAATCAGACCAGAAATTGCCCAAACGGCTGTACAGCTCGGGCTTCCTTTTAATGAATTTCGCACCGCAGCATCACTTGCTCACGCCCTAGACCGCATGACTGAATTTACTTCAATATAAAAACCAGGCCATTCAATCGGCCTGGTTTTTTATTTAGATAACAGCGTCAATTTTTGTGACTTTCCAATCTTTTTGTCCTTTTTCGAACGTAACCGTTCTTTTTACTTTGCGTCCATCAAGTGTTGGGACAGTGAGTTCATATGTGCGGACTGTTTGTTTTTTAGAGACAAGTTTAGGTGTGGCTTTATCCCAATTAAGCATATTGTCACCGTCGCCGACCGGAACAGCCATTTTGCCTTTATGAACAATGAACTGATAGTCTTTTAAACCTTGATTAATGGCTTCTTTTGTGAAAACTTGAGATAGGTAGCTGTTTAGTTTTTTCTTTGTATCAAATGTTTTAGAAAGATAGTTGTAAGTCATGTCTTTATAGCTAAATGATTTTAATTTGTAATCAGAATGTTCATTAATTTTGTAGCCTGACATCGCACTCCAAAAGTGTTCCCGTGCATCAAGGGCAATATGTAACGCTTCTTTATTTGTCAAAGTGGCTGGTTTTTTAGAAGCGGCCAATGTTGTGGATTGTAATGAGATCATAAGCATAATAGCAGTTAATAAAACGAATAATTTTTTCAAGGCGATTGCCTCCTTTTCTCAATGAAAACTTCTTATGTTACAAATGTTACAATAATTACAGCGATATTACAAGTGTTAAATTGAAATGTTTTTTATTTCTTTTCTTTCTATATATATAACGTTTGAGGGTGGCAAAAAGTTTTCATTTTTTTATTTTTTCTTTATATCTACTATTTAACCGTTCTAAAGAAGAACAAAACGTTTTTTGGAAAAATTTCTGTTTGGATGTTCAACACGCTTTGTCATTGATGACATATACTATCGTGATGAATGTCTAAGAAAGTGGTGTTGAATATGTATTATCCGTATGAAGGTGTGTGGAATGGGTACTCATATGACAGGCAGATGCAAGGTTGGCCGTCGTTCCCTTCTCAAGTTGGAGGATTTCCAGGGTTTCCAATCGGAGGAGGAGGCACTGGGCCCGGATCTAGTGGATCAGCCCCGCCAGCTCCACCACAGCATATCATTTCGCAATATCAGCAAGCGTTATCGCAGCCTCAAAGCATGCAGTCTCTTATTTCAGGGCAGACAGGTGGAGGACAGCAATCAGTTCAGTTTGCTGCGGGATGTAATAGAAGATGGACGATTGTGTTTATGAGAAACGGTCAAGTGTTTTTAATGTATGTTCTATCTTCACAGCCTTTCGGGAGAACAACTGGCTTTATATGGCCGAACTTTACATTTGGCTCCTTCCCAAGCTCGAGTATTCTTGCCTATTCTTGTTCATAAAAAAAAGCCGGTTCTCATCATTAGCTGATGAAATACCGGCTTTTTTTAGTGAATATTTCTAAATACGCCAATCACTTTACCTAGTATACTTACATTCTGTAAAATAATCGGTTCCATAGATGGGTTTTCTGGCTGTAATCTAAAGTGTGTATCTTCTTTATAGAAACGCTTCACTGTCGCTTCATCTTCCTCTGTCATGGCGACGACAATATCTCCATTGTTAGCAGTGCTTTGCTGACGCACAATGACATAGTCCTTGTCCAAAATTCCTGCGTCAATCATACTTTCTCCCATAATTTCAAGCATAAATACTTGTTCATCTGGTGCTGCAAAAGTCTCTGGAAGAGGGAAGTATTCTTCTACATTCTCAACAGCCGTAATAGGCAGGCCTGCTGTTACTTTTCCGATGACTGGTACGTTCATTACAGCACTCTTTGGAATATTCATTTCCTCTTCATCTAATACTTCGATCGCTCTAGGTTTTGTCGGGTCTCTTCTAATTAAGCCCTTCGTTTCTAGTCTAGCTAAATGTCCATGAACCGTTGAACTTGATGCTAGACCGACAGCTTCTCCAATTTCACGAACGGATGGAGGATAGCCCTTACTTTTTACTTCTTCTTTGATGAATGTCAGGATATCGAGTTGTCTTTTTGATAGCTTCGTCATCTTTTGCACCTCAAAACGTCAATTTTAAAGAAATTATAGCATGTTTTTCCTAACAGTACAAACATAGGTTCGAAAAAACGTTTGACAGAAACGTTTGTTCGTATTTATAATAAGTGACAGAAAGAACGAACACACATTCTATTAGGAGAGATGACATTATGAGGTTAAAAGAATCTATTATTTTTATTGGGGTATTCTCATTCATCGTTGGCATATTTCTCTCACTTATTGCAGTCACAAGCCATAATGATCCAAATCAATATGTTAAAATAGAAGTTCAATCAGGTGATACCCTTTGGGGATTAGCTGATCAAGTAAACGACAGCAAATCAATCGATAAAAATGCGTTTATTGACTGGGTCACCCAGCACAATGATCTTGCTTCAACAGAAATCCAGCCTGGTGACATCCTTGTAATACCAGTCAAAAAAGAGCATCCAGTCGTATATCAACTTGCAACAGTACAGTAGAAAGGTCGATTGAAGACATGAATGCAATCATCTATGCGAGAGTAAGTACTGTTAAAGAAGAGCAGGAAACCTCGCTGAAGAGACAAGAAGAAGAATTGCTGGCTTTAGCTGCTATGCACAAGATGAATGTGGTTAAAGTCATTAAAGAAAAAGCAAGCGGGTATGATCTAGATCGCGATGGTGTGTTTGATATGCTAGCTACACTAAAAGAAGAGTCAATTGAGGCTGTTCTTATCCAGGATGAAACACGTCTCGGAAGAGGACAAGCAAAAATTGCGCTTCTCCATTGTCTTTTTAAAGAGAATGTGAAGGTGTACAGTACGTTTCATAGAGGCGAGCTTGAGCTTTCAGAAGCAGATGAAATGGTGATTGAGATCGTAGGAGTCGTTGAAGAATATCAACGAAAAATTCATAATCTGAAAATCAAGCGGGGAATGAGAAGAGCTGTAGAACGCGGGTACCAGCCCGAACTGAATTTAAAACAGCAGGATCATGCGCCTGGTCGTGAGCGTATTGAAGTGCCAATTTCAGAAATTGTTCGATTAAGAAAAAACAACATGACCTTCGCCGAAATTGCAGCAACTCTTCAGGCACTAGGTTTTGACATTTCAAAAGCAACGGTCCATAGAAGGTATCAAGAATATGAAAAAGGTTTGACCACCTAAAGCTCGATTTGTTGTCAAAATGATTGATATTTAGTAGTATGTAGAGAAAATGTTTTAAAGGAGTTAGTCATGATTTCTAAAAATCAGCTTGCAAGAATCAATGAGCTTTCAAAAAAGTCAAAAGAGACCGGTTTGTCAGACGCTGAAAAAACAGAACAAAAGCAATTAAGAGAAGAGTATTTAAAAGCTTTTCGTTCTTCTATGAAAAATACACTTAAAACCGTGAAAATCGTTGATCCTGAAGGAAACGATGTCACACCAGAAAAATTAAAAAGAGAAAGAGATCAAAACCTTCATTAATAGTTGTATGATTTCTTGAATTTTGAAAAGATGGGAAGAATATTCTCATCTTTTTTCATATTTGCATAACTTTTTAGGTGATCGATAAACTAAATGTGACAAAATCCTTCTTTTTCAGCGTGAAATAGTTGTGAAAAAAGGACAGTAGATTTATGATAATGGTGTACACAAGATACGGAAGGGGATTTATATGGAAACGATTGAATTGAAATCTATTGCAACAATACGTACTCTCTCCATAGACGCAATTGAAAAAGCGAATTCCGGTCACCCTGGAATGCCGATGGGTGCTGCACCAATGGCATACGCTTTATGGACGAATCACTTAAACGTAAGTCCGCAAAACCCAAGTTGGTTTAACAGAGACCGTTTTGTATTATCTGCGGGACATGGTTCTATGCTTCTATATAGCATGCTTCATTTAAGCGGATACAACCTGAGCATCGATGATCTAAAACAATTCCGCCAATGGGGTAGCAAAACACCTGGACATCCTGAATTTGGACATACAGAGGGCGTAGATGCCACAACAGGTCCTTTAGGGCAGGGGATTGCCATGGCAGTTGGTATGGCACTTGCAGAAAGACACCTTGCGGAAACGTATAACAAAGACAACTTTAATGTTGTAGATCACTATACATACAGCATTTGCGGAGATGGAGACTTAATGGAGGGAATTTCCTCTGAAGCTGCTTCACTTGCTGGTCATTTAGGCTTAGGCCGTTTAATTGTTCTTTATGATTCAAATGATATTTCTTTAGATGGCGACCTAGATCGTTCATTCTCTGAAAATGTGAAGAATCGTTTTGAAGCGATGAACTGGGAAGTTCTTTATGTGAAAGACGGCAACAACATTGAAGAAGTGACGGCTGCTATTGAAAAGGCAAAACAAAGCACAGACAGACCGACACTGATTGAAGTGAAAACAACAATTGGTTTTGGATCGCCAAACCGTGCAGGAACATCTGGTGTGCATGGTGCACCACTTGGCAGCGATGAAGCCAAGCTGACGAAGGAAGCTTACTCTTGGACGTTTGAAGAAGATTTCCATGTACCTTCTGAAGTGTACGATCATTTCAAAGAAGCTGTAAAAGACGCAGGTCAGAAGAAAGAAGCAGCTTGGAATGAACGATTTGCGCAATATGAAAAAGAATACCCTGAGCTTGCAGCTCAATTGAAGCTTGCGATTGAAGGAAAGCTTCCTGAGAATTGGGATCAAGAGGTTCCTGTTTATGAAGCAGGTTCAAGTCTTGCCTCCCGCGCTTCTTCAGGCGAAGTATTAAATGGCATTGCAAAGCAAGTACCTTTCTTCATTGGCGGGTCTGCTGACCTTGCAGGTTCAAACAAAACAACGATTAAAAACACTGACGATTTTGGTAAAGAGAATTATGCCGGCAAGAACATTTGGTTCGGCGTCAGAGAATTTGCAATGGGTGCAGCGTTAAATGGTATGGCGCTTCACGGCGGTCTTCGTGTATTCGGCGGAACGTTCTTTGTTTTCTCAGATTACTTAAGACCAGCGATTCGTCTTGCTGCCTTAATGGGACTTCCAGTCACTTATGTCTTTACTCATGACAGTATCGCTGTTGGTGAAGATGGTCCGACGCATGAGCCGGTTGAACAGCTTGCTTCATTACGTGCGATGCCGAACCTTTCTGTTATTCGCCCTGCGGATGGAAACGAGACAGCTGCAGCGTGGAAACTGGCTGTATCTTCAACGGATAAACCGACAGCACTAGTTCTGACTCGTCAAAACCTTCCAACGATTGATCAAGCACCTGAGAAGGCATATGAGGGAGTAGAAAAGGGTGGATACGTCGTTGTTGAAGCTGCTGATGCACAGCCTGAAGCACTTCTACTTGCTTCCGGATCTGAAGTCGGCTTAGCGATTGAAGCGCAAAAAGCACTTGAAAAAGAAGGGATTCGCGCGTCTGTTGTCAGTCTTCCTGCATGGGATCGTTTCGATCAGCAGTCAGACGAATACAAAGAATCAGTCCTTCCTACAGCAGTACGGGCTCGTATTGCGATTGAAATGGGGGCTTCACTTGGCTGGGAGCGTTACACTGGTCTTGATGGTGACGTAATTGCCATTGATAAATTTGGCGCTTCTGCACCTGGTGAAACCATTATTGAGAAATACGGTTTTACGGTCAGCAATGTCGTCAGCCGTGTGAAAGCGAAGCTGAACAAATAACCAGTCTCCAAGCATCATGCTTTTTTTCATCTGTTTGCAGAGCATTTTCATCCGCTCTGCAAACTTTTTTCTTTTTTCTTGTTTTTTTGACAAAACTAGTTTCTTCTTGCTTCATATATAGACAATTCTTTCTTTCACATTTTTGTATAATACAAGCAATATACGAGATTGACGAAATGTGAAAGGAAGGGATAGACATGGAACGCCATTATTATATTTATTGGATTGAGGATGAATTTGCGCATCACTATTTTGGCAGAGAATCAATTTTGTTTCATTTGTTTGAGTCGTTACACTGGACGAACCGCACGGAAGATGAATTGGTGATGCTTGTGAAACAAGTGGATTACGTGACGAAACGAATCCCTGCTTTTCATATGCACCAGCGATTAATGAACAACTTAACGAATATTCACTATACACAAATTGGCTCGATATACAGCGCTTCCTTACCTGATGGAAAAGGAACGGCTGCATTTATCATAAAAGATCGTTATATCCAAATGTCTGCCACCGGCAGTTATGAAGCAGAAGCAGTGTTTTTTGAAGTGCTGAGAAAAATTAGTCCTTGCTTCCTTGCGATGGACTTCGGTTCAAAGAAGCACGGGTGGCTCAATCCGGTAAAAGTGAGGAATTTTGTTTAAAAAAATAAAATTGAACGTGAAATGTTGTATAATAGCCTTTTGTTTAGTACACTTTATACGAGACAACATGAAGGAGGAAGAATTATGGATTTATGGGTTGTCATCCTTGTAGGCGTTGTTGCACTGCTTGCAGGAGTTGCACTCGGATTCTTTATTGCTCGTAAGTATATGATGAGCTACTTGAAAAAGAATCCACCAATTAATGAACAAATGCTTCGAATGATGATGATGCAAATGGGCATGAAACCGTCCCAGAAGAAAATCAATCAAATGATGAAAGCCATGAACAACCAAGCGAAATAATACGTACGATATTATGATCATAGATGGAACATGGTTATAAAGAATGGACAAGCGTTGTCCTTTCTTTAGTGAATTCACCTTCATCAGACGCTTTAAAACCACTGTACTTGCCTAAATGAAGCAGGGAAGGTGGTTTTTATTTTGGCTTCAGCTTCCTGCTAAAAAACAAAAAACCCCTGTTATCAGAGGTTTTTGTTTCGTTTATGGTCACACATATCAACTGTTCTAAAAATCGTGTAGCATGATAATATCATGAGATATGATTAGTTGGCTGAGTTTGAGTGTAAGTGTCGTTGATATTGTAAGAGGAGATGATCTAGCTGCTGGCTATGTTCGATGGTCACTGTGGATGTCATCCCATTGTGCAAGACAACTTTCATCAGCTCTTCTCTTTTTTCTTCGATTTGAGTTAATAATGATGTTTTTACCAAAGTCATGTTCCTTTCATGCAAATCTTGATAAAAAGAATCGATTCTATTATATCCATTTTAAGGTTTATTTTCAAATTTAAAGGATTCGTTATCTTGATGTCAAATTAAATTATATAAGGTTTTAAGAGAATAGACCATCTTTATTGAGAGGATGTAAAAAAAATGAAATGATTTTGTCATCTCTTATTGTATATTGTAAGAAGGGGGTGTTCTTTTGACAGATTTGAATTTCTTTTTAGCTTTTGGAGCAGGGTTTCTTTCTTTTATCTCACCATGCTGTCTGCCACTTTATCCAGCCTTTTTATCGTATATTACGGGCGTTAGTATGGATGAAGTGAAATCTGAGAAGGTGATGCTGAGAAGAAGAAGTCTACTTCATACTTTATTCTTTTTAGTTGGGTTCTCTATTATCTTTATTGCGATTGGCTTTGGGACATCGTTTGTTGGAAAGTTTTTTGATGATTACCATCAAGCGATTCGCCAGGTTGGAGCCATTCTCATAATTTTCTTTGGCTTTATGACGCTTGGCGTATTTCAGCCTTCTTTCCTCATGGGCGAAAAGAGAATGCAGTTCAAAAACCGACCAGCTGGTTTTTTTGGGTCAATTCTCATCGGAATGGGCTTTGCCGCTGGATGGACACCTTGTACAGGACCTATTTTATCTGCCGTTATCGCACTTGCTAGTAACAATCCAGAGTCGGCTGTGCCTTATATGATTACATATGTCCTTGGGTTTGCCGTCCCATTTTTTATTCTATCTTTCTTCATTACGAAAATGGCATGGATCAGAAAGCGTCAGCAGCTTATCATGAAAATTGGCGGGATCATTATGATTGTGGTAGGGATATTGCTGTTCTTTGATCTTCTCACATGGATTATCATCATGTTCTCATCCTTGTTTGGCGGATTTACAGGCTTTTGAAATCGTTTTCTACAGTCGCGGCGAATGGTTTTTTTTCGTCAATTGGAGTATATTATACATAGGCTGACCTTAAAGAATAAAGGAATGATTAGATATGATGGTCATAATCTCTTCTATAATTGCGGTATGTATGGCGGTAGCCGTCATGTTTATTCGCATTAAGTCATCTGCAAAACCGGCAACTGCGAAAAAAATTATATTGCCTCCTATTTTCATGAGCACTGGTGCATTGATGTTTTTTGTGCCTATGTTTCGAGTAACTGGGGCTGAATTTCTTGAAGCGATCACAGTGGGGATGTTTTTCTCCATCTTTTTAATCAAAACATCGAAGTTTGAAATTAGAGGGAATGAGATTTACTTAAAGCGGTCAAAAGCATTTGTGTTTATTCTTATTGGACTCCTTGTTCTTCGTATTGGAATGAAGACGATCCTGAGTTCTTCTATTGATTATGGTTCTCTAAGCGGAATGTTTTGGATACTTGCCTTTGGCATGATTGTGCCTTGGCGTGTTGCCATGTATTTGTCGTTTAGAAAGATGTCTAAGCAATTAGATCCGCAGCAGGTTCAAATGAATTAAATTCAGATTGTTGAAAAAGGGCTAAATCTTTATTTTAGCCCTTTTTCTTCTTTGAACCTCTTTTAAAAAAGGAGGTTATTTTAATAATGCTTCATATGGCGTATGATCGATGTTTTTTTCTTGAAGGCGCTTCAATAAAAACTTATGATCACGCTTTGGTGTAGCGATAATATAGCCGCGAATGATTAAGTCTAAATTAATGCTGGCAGCTTGTTCTTTTAAAGCCAGCTCGCCAATTTTTCCTGCAATTTTTTCTTTGGCGACATCTCTAAACAGCTCTGGAACTGGTAATACAAGTTCATTTAAAAGCTGTTTGTCTTCTTCCCGCCATAGGTGGAGGCTCTTTTGAATATATTCATCCTGCCAATCAAGCTCTGATTTCCCATCTTCCTTTGGCAATCGTTTTAAAAATTTGCGAAACATAAAAAAGCCACCGATTGCGAGTAATCCGATCATCACCGTACCCCAAAATAAAATGAACCACAAAAACCAGCCGCTTAACATGTTCTCACTCCTTATACCCCTTGTCTCTCTATCTTATTTTACATGAAGAAATGATAGAAGAAAATAACAAAAATGTATGTCTCTTATCTCTATGAACGCCTTTTTTCATTCATAACTGCCCATTTACTAGAAAGACCCAAACCATCTAGTAGAAAAAGAATACATTATCATATAGCGACTCTACTATTTGGCCATGGTGGTTCGCAAAAGGTATTGACTTGACACGAACGGAAGAGAGCCCACCTAAATGAAGGTGGGCTCTTAATGTTTGAAGTGCGGGACTTGAAAGGAAAATGCACCGTTTGGATGGTCAGAACTTTTTTTAATCCTTATCGAAATGATTCGGTTTTCGTATTCTGTTTCAATCTCTTTGTCGTTCAAATAAAAAGGGAGCATGACACTTTTTTCAATTGGCTGTTCGCCTTTATCATTTGGCTGTTGTACTGTGTAAGCGAGAGTGAGCTCATATCCAGCGAAGGTTAGTTTTACATCAGTAATCGATAGGGTGGAGACATCGATTTCAATAATATAATCACGGCTTGTTTCATAAAGATCAATTGGGAGGTGTTCATCATACCAGGCAAATGGATCATCCATTAAAACATTGAGCCAATCGTCTATTTCAAGAAAATCAGAGGAATTCGATTGCTTTTCATTCTCCATAAACACTCCTCCATCACATCTCATAATAAATCATATGATGAAAATGGAAATGTGTGAAAGACCTAAAACATCCCGTTTTGCTACGGGATGAGAGGAGAATGTTTACATATCGTGATGAGAATTGTGTTTTTGTCTTGTATGGTTGCGGTTTTTTACTTTTTTACTGCCTGATAATGGCTCAGGCTGTCCGCTTTGATGTTCCTTAGGCGAGTTTTGCCGGATGTCTTTTCCTGTGTTTTTATTCGTCATGATGCTTGCTCCTTTCTTATTGGTTTTTTTTACGTTTTTTATTGTTTTGTCTTTGTTCTTCTGTTAAAACGAGTTGATCATCTTCAATATAGCCTGCACCATTTCCTTGGCTTTTGGCTGCGTTCATGCCATTAATGACATGATTTGCTTTGCGTTTTGTCATGTTCTATCACCTCATTTGTAGTATGAGCCCGCCCCGCTTCGTTTATGAAGAGTAATCATTTCCTAATGATAAGTTAAACTTATTGAATTTAATAAAAGCATTGTTATTTACTTATGTATGAATTTGTTTTAAGATGAAATTGTGAGAAAATTGTGGTGAAATACGACGATTTTTCTGAGAATTGAAATTGATCTTGATCATCAAAAGGGGGATTTTGGACATGTCGAAACAGCAGCAAGTCGCTAAACAAGACGCTTTTCAATCTAGAAAAACGTTTTCGACAAATGGGAAAACGTATCACTATTATTCGTTAGAAGCACTAGAGAAACAAGGAATCGGAAATGTTTCTAAGCTGCCTTATTCCATTAAGGTACTTTTAGAATCAGTGCTTCGCCAAGTAGACGGTAGAGTGATCAAGAAGGAACACGTTGAAAACTTGGCAAAATGGGGAACTGCCGAGGTAAAAGAAATTGATGTTCCATTTAAACCTTCTCGTGTTATTTTACAAGACTTCACGGGTGTACCAGCCGTCGTTGACCTTGCTTCTTTAAGAAAAGCAATGGCAGATGTAGGTGGGGATCCGGATAAAATCAACCCTGAAATTCCAGTTGACCTTGTCATTGACCACTCAGTACAAGTTGATAAAGCTGGAACTGAAGATGCATTAAACATTAACATGGATTTAGAATTCGAACGTAACGCAGAGCGTTATAACTTCCTTAGCTGGGCAAAGAAAGCGTTTAATAATTATCAAGCTGTTCCGCCTGCAACAGGGATTGTTCACCAAGTAAACTTAGAGTACCTTGCAAGTGTTGTTCATGCGATTGAAGAAGATGGCGAGATCATCACTTACCCAGATACATTGGTTGGTACTGACTCTCATACAACCATGATCAACGGGATCGGCGTACTTGGATGGGGCGTTGGCGGTATTGAAGCGGAAGCTGGAATGCTCGGTCAGCCTTCATACTTCCCAGTACCAGAAGTCATTGGTGCTAAATTAGTTGGAGAGCTTCCAAACGGAACGACTGCAACTGACCTCGCACTAAAAGTGACACAAGTTCTGCGTGAAAAAGGCGTAGTGAACAAATTCGTTGAATTCTTCGGACCTGGAGTTGCACAGCTGCCGTTAGCGGATCGTGCAACGATTGCAAACATGGCGCCTGAATACGGTGCTACTTGCGGATTCTTCCCAGTAGATGAGGAAGCTCTTGCTTACCTTCGCCTTACTGGACGTGATGAAGAGCAAATTAATATAGTTGAAGAATATTCTCGCGCAAATGGCTTATTCTATACACCAGATGCAGAAGAGCCAATTTTTACGGATATTGTGGAAATTGATCTTTCTCAAATTGAATCAAACTTATCTGGTCCAAAGCGTCCGCAAGATTTGATTCCACTTTCTGAAATGAAAGAAACGTTCCATCAGCACATTGAAAGCCCAGCTGGTAACCAAGGGTTTGGCTTAGAAAAATCAGAGCTGGATAAACAAATTGAATTTGATCTAGCAAATGGTGAGAAAGCTGTGATGAAGACAGGTGCGATTGCGATTGCAGCGATTACGAGCTGTACGAATACATCGAACCCATACGTCTTAATCGGAGCAGGTCTTGTTGCGAAGAAAGCAAGTGAGCTTGGCATGAAGGTGCCAAACTACGTGAAAACGTCACTAGCGCCAGGTTCTAAGGTTGTAACAGGATACCTCGTGAACTCAGGACTTCTTCCATACTTAAGAGACCTCGGATTTAACATCGTTGGGTATGGCTGTACAACTTGTATCGGAAACTCAGGACCGCTTGCACAAGAAATTGAGGATGCTGTCTCTGAAAATGATCTGCTGATCACTTCTGTTTTATCAGGTAACCGTAACTTTGAAGGACGTATCCATCCACTTGTAAAAGGAAACTACCTTGCATCTCCACCATTAGTTGTGGCGTATGCACTTGCTGGTACAGTGAATATCGATTTAACAAAAGACCCTATCGGTGTCGATAAAAATGGTGAGAACGTTTATTTCAATGACATTTGGCCATCAATGGACGAAATCAACAGCGTCGTCAAAAGCACTGTCACACCTGAACTCTTCCGTTCAGAGTATGAAACTGTTTTTGACAACAATGACCGCTGGAATGAAATTAAAACGACGGATGATGCATTGTACAAATGGGATGAAAATTCCACATACATTGATAACCCGCCATTCTTTGAAAACCTATCAGTTGAACCTGGTAAGGTTGAACCGCTTAAAGGCTTGCGTGTCGTTGCGAAATTTGGTGACTCTGTCACAACGGACCATATTTCTCCTGCTGGAGCGATTGGTAAGGATACACCGGCGGGCAAATACTTGCAAGAAAGAGGCGTGTCGCCTAGAGACTTTAACTCATACGGATCTCGCCGTGGTAACCACCATGTCATGATGAGAGGTACTTTTGCAAACATCCGTATTAAGAACCAAATTGCACCAGGAACAGAAGGCGGATATACAACCTACTGGCCAACTGGTGAAGTGACATCCATTTATGATGCATGCATGCGTTATAAAGAAGATGGAACAGGTCTTGCGATCTTAGCAGGTAAAGACTACGGAATGGGTTCTTCACGTGACTGGGCTGCAAAAGGAACAAACCTTCTTGGAATTAAATTTGTTCTAGCTGAAAGCTTTGAGCGTATCCATAGAAGTAACCTTGTCTTCATGGGCGTACTTCCTTTACAGTTTAAAGACGGAGAAAGTGCAGAAACTCATGGTCTAACAGGAACAGAAACATTTGAAGTTCATGTTGACGAAACAGTACGTCCGCGTGATCTCGTCACTGTGAAAGCAATTGACACAGATGGCAATGAGAAAACATTTGAAGTGGTTGTTCGTTTTGATAGTGAAGTCGAAATTGACTACTATCGTCATGGCGGTATCCTTCAAATGGTACTTCGTGAAAAATTGGCAAGCAACTAATACTCATACAGCAAAGAAGAGAAGGCGCCTAGACAGCTTTCTCTTCTTTTTTAAAATAGTGGAGGATCAATCATGTGGAAAAAAGGAATGGCAAGCGCTGTTTTACTTGTGTTGATTGGTTTACTTGTGTGGAATTTACTTGAACCAAAAGAGCCCGCAATCGGTCTTGAAAAAGGGGATCAAGCCCCTGATTTTGAACTTAAAACCCTAGATGGTCAAACGGCTTCTTTATCTGATTACCAAGGGAAGAAGGTGCTCGTCAATTTTTGGGCGACATGGTGTAAGCCATGCAGGACAGAAATGCCGGATCTAGACGCAATTAGAAGCGAATATGATCAGGTCGAAGTACTTGCAGTGAATTTGACGACCACTGAAAAAAGTGAAGATCATGTTGCAGCATTTGCAGATGAATTAAAGCTGAGCTTTCCTATTTTATTGGACCAAAAAGGCATTCAAGCACGATATCAGGTGCTTTCATACCCCACGACATACATATTAGATGAAAAAGGACGTATCATGTCTGTGAAGCATCAAATGCTGACAAAAAAAGAAATTGAGCAAGAGCTGGATCTATAATGATTCAGCTTTTTTGCTTATTTTCTAAATGTTTTGGCGAAAATGAAATACAAACACTGGAGGTGAGTACAATGAGAAGAAGAAAACGCCGTACATTTGAAGAGCTTGTACTTGAAAATAAAAAAGAATTATTAAGCAATGAGGAATTTTTAAACCAGCTTGAAGAAAAGTTGGAAGAGCGTTTTAGACAGAAATAAGTTATGAATTGTCCTTTTTCGTTCATCCTAAAGAAGAGGGAGGGATGAATGATGGGTAGAGAGCATGATAAACAAGCGCAGTTTACACCAGACCATTTAGGGACAAAACCTGTAGCATACAAACGCAATAAAGGTAAAAAGATGCATAATAAATCAAATGAACAGCCTGATGTGATCCAGACGAAGGGCGAATAAGGAGGGTATTAAGATGAATGAAAAGTCATATCAATCCAATCCAGATGATCGTTCTGATAATGTTGAAAAGCTGCAAGATATGATCGAAAACACCCTTGATCATATCGATGAATCTGAAGCAGCGATGGCCCTTTCGACAGATCAAGAAAAACAGATGATCAAGCAAAAAAATGAAAATCGAAAAATGAGCATTGATGCCATGCGTTCTGAGATCAAGGACGAAGAAGCAGCAAGAAAAAATGGCTATACTGAATAAACCAGGGATTCCTGGTTTATTTTATTGCCTCCTTTTAGAAGAACCATTTCGATTGTGGTAAAATGGCAGAGACCTTAGGTTTTGATAGGAGAGCGATGAAAACGTGTATGTATCTAAAAAAGAAATAGAAGTCCGTTATGCAGAAACAGACCAAATGGGCATCGTGTATCATGCGAATTATTTAATCTGGATGGAAGTCGGCAGAACAGCCCTGATTAAAGAATTAGGATTTTCCTATGCGCAGCTAGAAGCAGACGGCGCTCTTGCACCCGTTATAGATTTGCAGGTGAAATATAAAAAACCACTCCTGTATGGTGAAACAGCGACCGTGCATACTTGGATTGAAGAATACAATGGACTCAAAACGGTGTATGGCTACGAAATTCAAAAGCCTGATGGGCAAACAGCGATTACAGGGACAACCTCTCATATTTGCGTAGATAAAGACACCTTTAGACCTATTCAATTTAGAAAAGCATTTCCTGCCTGGCACAAAGTATATGAACAGTCGAAGAAGCAGGTTTAATTCATGGCGTTTGGTATTAAAAGAAGCGATTTAAATGCGTGGAAATCAGCTGTTCAGCAAGGAGAAATGGCCTTTTTAACCCATTATTGGCTTGATGACCGTTTCCCGCATGCTAATACAGTCACTAAAGCAGCCTGTCAGGATATGAAGCAGTTAATTGAGTGGGGAGAAAAACATGGACTCAAAAAAGAATGGATTCACGACCGCGCAGGGTTTCCTCACTTTGACTTGATCGGTGAACCGCAAAAAAGAATCCTGCAAAAGGAGCGGTCTTTAGGAAACATTCAGGAGTATGGGTTATATATTGAAGGATAAAACAAAAAAGATACCCGAGGGATGAGGTATCTTTTTTGTTTATTCATAATGGAATTCTGGTTCTTTTACAGACTCGTTATAATCAATATGCAGATCATGGTTGTCAAAATACCAAATATCACTTTCTTCTACAAAGAAAGTAATACCTTCTATTTCAGCGGTTGCGCCGGCATTTTGAGGTTCATCTTTTGCGACGCCGAGAGAAAAGCCTTTTTGTACATTACTGCACCCGCCATATCTCACAAAAAAGCGAACTTGATCACCTTTTTCTAAATCTAATTCATCCTTGTACCAATTGAGTGCATCTTCTTTAATCGTTAATTTCAATGTGATCGCCCCTTTTTTGAAGTCATGCTGTTTTTTAAAATGCAGGATGCAAAAAAACAGCTTTTCTTTACTTTTACCACAGAATGAAACTTATGAAACGGCTAGAGCCATTTGATTTTCGGTTCAGTTTTGTTGAGGATTCGTTTGAGGTTGGCGATGTGTCTGTAGATCACAAAACCAGCAAGAACGGCAACAACAATGATTAAGAATACGTCTTTGGTGAATATGCTGTAAATGAATGTATAGATGCCGGTCAGCATAGATGATAATGAAACATATTTACTAATGTATAAAAATAAGAAAAAAGCAGCGATCATCGTGATAAATAAGAATGGGGCATAAAATAATAACACGCCGCCAGATGTAGCGACTGCTTTTCCCCCTTTAAATTTTGCAAAGATCGGAAAGCTGTGACCGATAACAGCAGCAACCCCCGCTAATAAGGGATGAATGTCCAGTTGCATGAAAAACGGTAAAGCAGAAGCGAGAGTCCCCTTTAAAATATCAGCAGAAATAACAATAGACCCTGCTTTTACGCCAAGTGTACGAAATGCATTCGTTGCACCTAGGTTTCCGCTACCATGTTCACGGATATCAATCCCCTTTGCAGCTTTCCCGACAATGAGACCGGATGGAATACTGCCGAGAAGATAAGCCAAAATAAACATCAAAGCAATTAACATCTGCATAACTCCTTTATATTCTCCCTCTTGTCTTACATTTTAACATGATCTTATGAAAAACATGGGGATCTTTTTTTGAAAAAATCAAATGCAGATGGATTCAGCTTTGTTTTTAAGCAGAAGTTCGCTAAAATAGAGGAAAAGGGGTGTTTGGATGAATCATCCTTCGAAACAAGAAATTGGCCGTATTTTAAAGAGCAGTAAACGAATTGCTGTTGTTGGATTATCAGATCAGCCGCACCGAACGTCTTATATGGTGTCTAAAGCAATGCAGGATGCCGGTTATGAGATCATTCCGGTGAATCCAACGATCGATGAAGCACTTGGTGTGAAAGCAGTCGCTTCACTAAAAGAGATCAAAGAGCCTGTTGATATCGTCAATGTGTTTAGACGTTCAGAGTTTTTACCCGAGGTGGCAGAAGAATTTCTTGAAATAGACGCACCTGTTTTTTGGGCGCAGCAAGGCATTTATCACGAAGAAGCGAAAAGGCTGATTGAGGAAAATGGCAAGGTTGCCATCATGGATTTATGTATCAAGGTGGCTCATGCAATGACAAAAACTCATTAAATCGTCAAAAATCCTTGGTTTTCAAGGATTTTTGCTTTTTTGTTGCAGAAATATATTTGCGATTCTAGAAGAAAGCGATAAAATAAGGCGACAGGGACATATCGGTGATCTTGCATATCAAGAAAAAGAGCGATAAGATAAAGATAGAACATTTGTTCTGTTTTGTGAAAATCATCATATGATTGCATTTGGCTTATCAAACAGTCTTGTTTATAATGGACTTCTAGTTCTCATTGCAGAATGTAGAACATTCTCATAGCCGTGCAATGGAGCATGTTTTTTTGAACCACACATGCATGGTGATGATGCGGCTTATTAAAGTGGACAGTAATGAGCAGCATGATCATCATTAAAATCTAAAGAGATCATTTGATGGTTTGCCGGTTATGTTTGTTAGTGAAAGGGGATTAAGCATTTGGTTAAAAAGCAGCAAGTAGATTATAACGATGATTCTATTCAGGTGCTAGAGGGACTTGAAGCGGTCCGTAAACGTCCAGGGATGTATATTGGGTCAACGGATTCACGCGGTCTTCATCACCTTGTCTATGAGATTGTAGACAACTCTGTCGATGAAGTACTCGCTGGCCATGGAGATCATATCGTTGTCAAAATACATAAAGATAACAGCATTTCCGTCCAGGATAAAGGACGCGGGATGCCTACTGGTATGCATAAGCTTGGAAAACCGACACCTGAGATCATTTTAACGGTCCTTCACGCAGGCGGAAAATTTGGTCAAGGCGGATATAAAACAAGTGGTGGGCTTCACGGAGTTGGGGCATCTGTTGTAAACGCGCTGTCAGAGTGGCTCACTGTCACAATTGAACGTGATGGATATATATATCATCAGCGGTTTGAAAACGGCGGAAAACCTGTGACGTCACTTGAAAAAGTCGGAAAAACGAAAAAAACGGGAACACTGATTCATTTTAAACCAGATCGATCGATGTTCAGCGTTACAACCTATAATTTTGATACGTTATCAGAACGTTTAAGAGAATCTGCCTTTTTATTAAAAGGATTAAAAATAGAGCTGATTGATGAACGACATGATGTACAAGAAACCTTTTATTATGAGACGGGCATTGAAGCCTTCGTTGCTTATTTAAATGAAGAAAAAGATGTTCTGAGTGAAGTGGTCTCATTTGAAGGAGAGCATCAATCCATCGAAGTAGACTTTGCTTTTCAATTCAATGACGGCTACTCGGAAAATATTCTTTCTTTCGTCAATAACGTGAGAACAAAAGATGGCGGTACGCATGAGTCTGGTGCCAAAACGGCGATGACGAGAGCCTTTAATGAATATGCGCGCAAAGTAGCTCTTTTAAAAGAAAAAGACAAAAATTTAGAAGGCACTGATATTCGCGAAGGGCTGTCTGCTATTATTTCTGTCAGAATTCCTGAAGAACTGCTTCAATTTGAAGGCCAGACAAAAGGAAAGCTTGGGACAAGTGAGGCTCGCTCCGCTGTTGATGCTGTTATTTCTGAAAAGCTGGCTTATTTCCTTGAAGAAAACCGGGAAACAGCCACTCTTCTTGTGAGAAAAGCGATTAAAGCGCAGCAGGCAAGAGAAGCTGCTAGAAGAGCACGTGAAGAAGCAAGGAGCGGCAAGAAACGGAAAAAGTCCGAAGCAACACTGAGCGGAAAATTAACACCTGCTCAATCTAGAAACCCGGCAAGAAACGAATTGTACCTAGTGGAGGGCGACTCAGCGGGCGGGTCAGCAAAACAAGGACGTGACCGTAAATTCCAAGCGGTGCTGCCGCTTCGTGGAAAGGTCATTAACACAGAAAAAGCGAAACTTGCTGATATTTTTAAAAATGAAGAAATCAACACCATTATTCATGCGATCGGTGGAGGCGTCGGTGTCGATTTTAATGTAGAAGACATCAATTATGACAAAATCGTGATCATGACAGATGCTGACACAGATGGAGCCCATATTCAAGTGCTTCTGCTAACGTTCTTCTACCGCTATATGAAACCGCTGATTGAGCATGGCAAAGTGTTTATTGCACTACCGCCTTTATATAAAGTCAGCAAAGGCTCAGGGAAAAAAGAAGTGATTGAGTACGCATGGTCTGATGAAGAAATGGATGACGTACTGAAGAAAGTTGGAAAAGGGTACACGATTCAACGCTATAAAGGTTTAGGTGAAATGAACGCCGACCAGCTATGGGAAACGACAATGAATCCAGAATCGAGAACACTTGTCAGAGTCAAAATCGACGATGCTGCACGAGTTGAACGCCGCGTCACGACATTAATGGGTGACAAAGTAGAGCCACGTCGTAAATGGATTGAGAAGAATGTCGCCTTTGGACTTGATGAGGAAAGTAACATTCTTGAAAATGAAAACTTGTCGCTAGCTGAGGAGGTTTAAACATGGCACAACAAGAACGATTTCATGATTTACCATTAGAAGAAGTAATCGGAGACCGGTTTGGTCGCTATAGTAAATATATTATCCAAGATCGTGCGCTTCCAGATGCGCGAGATGGACTAAAGCCTGTACAACGAAGAATCTTATATGCGATGTACGCAGAAGGAAACACGCAAGATAAAAACTTCCGTAAAGCAGCGAAAACAGTCGGTAACGTGATTGGTAACTATCATCCGCACGGTGACTCATCTGTTTATGAAGCGATGGTGAGAATGAGTCAGAATTGGAAAGTACGGAATGTGCTCATTGAGATGCATGGAAATAACGGGAGTATTGATGGTGATCCGCCTGCTGCTATGCGTTATACGGAAGCAAGGCTATCTGCGATTGCATCAGAGCTATTAAAGGACTTAGACAAGGAAACCGTCGAATTTGTCGCAAACTTTGATGATACAAGCAAGGAGCCCGTTGTTTTACCAGCGATGTTCCCAAACCTTCTCGTGAATGGGTCAACAGGTATTTCTGCTGGTTATGCTACTGATATCCCGCCGCATCATCTAGGAGAAGTGATTGATGGTGTCATTAAACGAATCGAACAGCCGCATTGTACGGTGGAGGACTTGATGACGGTCATCAAAGGTCCAGATTTCCCAACAGGCGGTATCATTCAAGGGGTAGACGGCATTAAGAAGGCCTATGAAACAGGCAAAGGAAAGATCATGATTCGCGGAAAAGCGGAGATCGAAACCATCCGCGGCGGGCGCCAGCAAATCGTGATCACAGAAATTCCTTATGAAGTAAATAAAGCCAACCTTGTCAAAAAGATGGACGAGTTCCGAATTGAAAGAAAAGTGGAAGGAATTTCAGAGGTTCGAGATGAGACTGACCGGACTGGGCTTCGAATCGTAGTAGAGCTGAAAAAAGAAGCAGATGCAAATGGTGTTTTGAATTTCTTATATAAAAACTCAGATCTGCAAATTCCATATAACTTTAATATGGTGGCGATACATAATCGTAGACCAACCTTAATGACGCTGACAACTATACTTGATGCATATATTGCCCATCAAAAAGAAGTGGTGACGAATCGCTCAGCATATGAGCTTCGAAAAGCGAAGGAACGCCACCATATTGTAGATGGATTAATTAAGGCGCTATCCATCTTAGATGAAGTCATTGCCACAATCCGCTCCTCTAATGATAAGCGAGATGCGAAAAACAACTTGATGGAGAAATATGACTTTACAGAAGCACAATCAGAAGCGATTGTTTCCCTCCAGTTATATCGTTTAACGAATACGGATATTACGCAATTAAGAGACGAAGCGAGTGAGCTTGATGTGCGTATAGCAGAACTTGAAGACATTTTAGGTAATGAGAAAAAGCTGCTTAAGGTCATTACAAACAGTTTGAAAAAGCTCAAAAAGACATATGCTGATGAGAGACGATCTGTCATTGAGGAAAAAATCGAAGAAATTAAGATTAACCTAGAAGTGATGATTGCCTCAGAGGATGTTTACGTCACGGTGACGAAGGATGGATACATCAAACGGACAAGCCAGCGCTCCTATGCTGCTTCTAACGGTAAGGACTTTGGTATGAAGGATACAGACCGCCTGATTCATCAGTTTGAAATGAATACAACGGATGTCCTCCTACTATTCACGAATAAAGGGAGCTACATTTATTGTCCTGTGCATCAGCTGCCAGACATACGCTGGAAAGACATGGGGCAGCATATTACGAATATCATTTCGATTGATCGCGATGAATCCATCCAAAAAGCCATTCCAATTAAAGAATTTGATGAAACATCGTATCTGCTGTTCTTTACAAAGGGCGGAATGGTGAAGAAAACAGAGCTTCTTCAATATAAAGCGCAGCGCTATTCAAAACCACTTGTCGCCTTAAACCTAAAAGGGGACGATGAACTCGTGGATGTCCATGTGACAACAGGACAGCAGGAATTGTTTATTGCGACGAAAAATGGTTATGGATTGTGGTTTGATGAAGAAGAAGTAAGTGTTGTTGGTCCGAGAGCGGCTGGTGTTAAAGGCATCAATTTGAAGGATGGGGACGAAGTAGTCTCTGGTCAGATCATTGATCCGAAAAACGATGTCCTCGTGCTGACGACGCAAAGAGGGGCTGTGAAGCGAATGAACCTCTCTGAATTTGATAAAACATCTAGAGCCAAACGCGGAGTTCTAATGCTTAGAGAATTAAAGAAAAACCCGCATCGTATTGTGTCTGTCATCGCTGCATCACTGCACGATACACTTGAGATTGATACAGAGAAGGGTGCAACGATTCCGCTTGATATCTCTACTCTGAGAGCGAATGACCGCTATAGCAATGGATCATTTATTGTAGATGAGGAGGAGCAGGGAGAAGTAACGCATGTCCTTGTTACACCTCAAACTGCACCAGATGACAATAAATAAGCAAACGAAAACCCCCTGCGATGAGCAGGGGGTTCTTTTATATACAGGTCTTAGCTCTCGTGGTTGCCAAACATGCTTGTAATGGCGTGCACTACTTCAATTCCTTGGTAGACGAAAAGAGAAAGTGAAGTGACAGAGAATAAACCTAGAATGAATACTCTTAAGAAAAATAACATCGTGTAAAACCTCCCAATTTTGTTTTGATTTAGATGGTTGGGTTAAACACGAGATAGTCGGAAATAAGAAGATTGATAGAACACTGCAAGTAAATGCTTCTTTTTCCGGTCATATTGATCAGTATGAGTGATGCGTGCAAATCCAGCTGTCATACTGCCAATCATCAGCAGTACTGTAAATGCGGCAAATACTGCGCTCACATGTTTTTGTTTCTTTTCATCGCCCATTGTCTGAGCGATTTTCATCTCATGTGATTCTTGATCGGCAACCACCTTTGCATGATGGTATACCTGAACGGAATGAGGCATTGAGAACAAATGAAAACTTGCGAGTGCTATGAATAAGACAGCTAATTTTAGCAGCATATTTTTTTTCATTTATCTCACCCCTTCCTGTTTATTTTCATGATCTTACCACGTTTTCTGTTATTTGAAAAGTCTTATTTTTTTACTTTCCCTCTTTAAAAAAGCGATAAACATCAGGACATTTATAGGACTGTTTCACTTCATGAAAGGTTTCAATTTTATTTTTTTAATTTAAAAAAAGTGCCATGATCGAGGATCAGACACTTTTAGTGAACTTGTGATGTATGCGGTTTTGCGACAGCTTTTGTAAAGATTCCCGCAATACATATGGCGAATAAAACAAAAATAAAGGCATGAAGCAGTCCTACTTGATTGGCAAGCAGCCCTAATATAGGCGGACCAGAAAGAGAGGCGGTGTAACCTGATAAGGTCACAATGCTGACGCGTTTCACGGCGTACCGGCTATCATCACCAGCTGCAGAAATAGTTAACGGGAAGCCTAAAGAAGCCCCAAGTCCCCATAAAAAGATCGATATCATACATACCACAAGTGAAATCTTTAAAATGACCAAAAATAGTCCAGCAGCAGCTGATACAATCGCAACTCTTAGCAATAACACCCTGCCGAAACGGTCAATCAAACGTCCGCTGATTAATCTGCCGCTAATCATCCCGCATAAAAATAATGCATAGATGACTGTACTCATGGAATGAGAAACCTGGTAGCCATCCACCATTGCAAGTGGAATCCAATCATTAGCAGACCCTTCGACAAACGCAAGACATAAGGCGATCATGGCAAGAAAGACCGTTCGTTTATTTAGCCACGGCGTTTGAGTATCATCTATTGTATCTGACTGCGACTGCTTCTCATGCAGATCCATTCCAGTCCCGTGCGGAATAAACCGAGTACAAATGAAGATGCTGAGAAAGAAAAGAAGGGCAATGACAAGTAAGTGATTCAACACAGAGACCCCTAGATGGATAAAAAGAATGCCAGCTCCTGCTCCAATTAAAGTACCAATGCTAAAGGAAGCGTGCAATATAGGCAAAATGGTTTTCTTGATTCTGTATTCAATTTCCGTCCCTTCTAGGTTCATCGCCACATTGCACATTCCTGAACCTGCTCCAAAAAGAAATAGTCCGGCCGTGACGACAAAGATAGAAGAGAGGGTTGAACCAATAGCAAGAGTGGTGAATCCAAGAAACATCAAAAAAGCACTAATCACAATCGCCACTCGTCCGCCTTTTTTTCGAACAAATACATTTGAAAGAACAAGCCCAACAATTGAACCAACGGATAAGCCGAGTAAAATGAGTCCCATCGTTCCTGTATTGGCTTGTAATAAATCTCTCACTTCTGGTGTCCGAGAAAACCATGTAGATATGGAAATACCAGACATCGTGAAAATGATGATGATTGCTTTATACCACTTTAATTCCATGTAATCCCTCACATTTAAAGATGTATCTGTTACTGAACAAATCTACTCGATTATAAATGAGACGGGCCAATTCGTAAATAACCTGAGGCAGGAACAGGGGCAATTTTAGGCAAAAGAAATCATACTTTCCCAATTCTTCTGAGGAGAAGGTAAAATAAACATAAAGGGGATGTATCAGGATAAATAGAAGGAGAGAGGACTAAAGACTAAAATATGAAAAGTGAAAAGGAAAAAATGATCCAAATAGAACATTATGTATCTAGCGGCCAAACCTTGATCGCAGATCGAGAAAGAGCAAGACAATTGCCTTTGCATACCAGCAAACCAATCAGCCAGAAAAATGAACATCCATTTTAAAGGAATTATTAGACGTTTGCGGAAATGATGTCGTTTTCGAAAGAAAGCTTCAGTGCGATTACGGATACAATATCGAGGTTGGCGAGCATTTTTTGCGAATTCTGATGCGGTGTTATTAGACGTATGCAAAATTACCATTGGACATCATTTTGAGCCAATAGAACGTGCAAAAGGCATTGAGTTCGGTAAAACAGTCTCCATTGGAAACCACGTATGGATTGGCGTTGGCGCTATTATTAATCCAGGTGTCACGATTGGCGACAATTAATGCGGAAATCATTAAATATCTGGATGAATCAAAATTTGGCGAATATCGTAGGATGTAGATTTTCTCTTTTTCGTCTCAATAAGATAAGTATACTTAGATTTGAGACAAAAGAATAGTATTCGTCGTGTAACTTCCTAGAATATATATTATGTAAACTAATAAATAAAGATATAGGCTGAACCCCCAACTGGTAGCCCCTTCACATTAATTCCGTAATCAATTGAATGGTTATGTCTTATCTATTAATTAATGCAAAAAAAGAGAGCCTTTAACTTGGCCCTCTTCATTATTAGATTTTCAATTGAATTCGCCTTAAAGTCAGCACCTATTCTCCAGTCTCAGCAAACTGTTTCAATCGATCTCCAATTTCATCTCTTACCCTTTGGAAAAATGCCCACTTCTCTTCTTCTGTTCCTTCTGCTTTTGCTGGATCATCAAAGCCCCAATGGACACGTTGGACATGAGGAGGAGTCATCGGGCATTTATCAGCTGCGTCACCGCATAGTGTTACGACTAAGTCAGCGTGATGCAATATCTTCTGATCAATCAGGTCAGACGTTTGATTAGATATATCAATCCCTAACTCTTTCATTGCTTTTACAGCATTCGGATTTAATCCATGAGCTTCAATACCAGCGCTATAGACCTTCCACTCATCTCCAAGATGTTTTTTAGCCCAACCTTCAGCCATTTGACTGCGGCAAGAATTACCGGTACATAAAAAGTATATTGTTTTCTTTGACATGTTGATCGTCTCCTTTAATGTATAATCATTAGCCAGAAATACAACGCTAAAAGTGTGATGAATAGTGTTGGTACAGTTAAAATGACCCCTATTTTGAAATATGTGCCCCAGGAAATCTTCACCCCTTTTTGAGAAAGGACGTGGAGCCACAGCAGTGTTGCTAAGGAGCCAATGGGCGTAATTTTTGGTCCTAAATCAGAACCAATGACATTTGCGTATATTAACGCTTCTCTCATCATTCCTTGTGTATCGGTGCCGGATATGGCTAATGCATTGATCATGACCGTCGGCATATTATTCATGACAGATGAAAGAATTGCTGCGATAAATCCCATACCAAGAGTCCCTGCCAATAAACCTTGATCTGCTACAGCTTGAATCACGCTTGAAAGAGCATCAGTAAGCCCTGCATTTCGCATGCCGTAGACAACAACGTACATACCTATGGAAAAGAAAACGATCGCCCATGGTGCTTCTTTTAGTACGCTTTTTGTTTGAACAGCAGGGCTTTTTTGTGCAAGGATCAAGAATAAAATGGCAATCACACCCGCTATGAACGATACAGGTATAGATAAAAATTCGCTTGTAAAATAACCAATCAACAAAAAAGCTAATATATACCATGATAATCTAAACATCTTTGGATCTTTTATTGCTTCATTAGGTTGCTTTAACTCAGTCATATCATAGCGTTTAGGTATACTCTTTCTAAAGAAAAGGTACAGCACAGTGATACTCGCAAGCAATGAAAAAAGGTTTGGAACAACCATTCTGGCTGCATATTCAATAAATGTAATGTTAAAATAGTCGGCTGTTACAATGTTCACTAAATTACTTACGACAAGAGGAAGCGAAGTTGTATCTGCAATAAACCCACTCGCGATAATAAAAGGAAATACAATTTTTTCATTGAAGTGTAATGCTCTGACCATGGCTAAAACAATGGGTGTCAAAATAAGTGCTGCCCCATCGTTTGCAAATAAAGCAGCGACGATTGCACCAAGGATGGTCACATACACAAACATACGTAGCCCACTGCCTTTTGCAGCCTTTGCCATATGCAATGCTGCCCATTCAAAAAAGCCGATTCGATCAAGGATGAGTGAAATGATGATAATGGCGACAAAAGCTAAAGTCGCATTCCAAACGATGCCTGTCACGGTGACCACATCGTCAACACTCACAACACCTACGATTAATGCTAAAATAGCCCCTCCACATGCGGACCACCCTATGGATAAATTTTTTGGCTGCCAAATAACCAATACCAAAGTGAACAGAAATATAAGTAACGATAAAACGGCAAAACTCAAACTCATCCCTCCTTATGAACAAGAAATGTTTGTTGCGTTATGTTGTATGTTTTTTAAAAGGTCGTCTTCTTTATCAATTTGATTTAAGATGATACGAATCGTCTCAAATTCTGGAGACAGTGTATTGATTGAATAATAACGCCACTGCCCTTTTCTGTTCTCCTGAACAAATCCAGCTTTTTTTAATTTTCGTAAATGCTGACTAATAGCTGGCTGACTCATTTCGAACATATCTACCAGTTCACAAACACAATATTCTTTCTCCAAAAACAATTTCATCATGATCAGTCTTGTTTGATCACTGAGTGTTTTTAAACAATTCGACATATGTGTCACACCAATTGAAACATCTGTAGTCACAATGATTCCCCCCTCTTTTCAAAACTGGTGACGGTCCTGTTATCAACTCCTCCAATAGTATATAACTGAAAACTTATATAATCAATTGATTATATGAATTCAAACAAAAATTGATTCGTGTGAAAATGATTGATTTAAATAGCCCAGTTCTCCATATTGGCAAAAAAGGTGATGATAACCAATAAATGCTGAAGGGATTATGACAGAAAATGAAAAAAGAGTGGCTGATGGAATATTTTAAGGCATTCCTGATATTTTAAATCGCGATCTGACTCGGTATCAGCATTAAACAGTTGCAGCAGTTGGCAGTGGGCATTCTGCTGTTAACACTTAGCTCGAGCTGCCAAAGCTAAAAGAGACATCAAAAAGCACAGAAATGATATGGATTTTAAGAAAGCAGGATATTAGTGAGGTATTAAGAGGAGAAAACAATGATCAATTGCCTGCAAGAGGTCAATTAGATGGAAAGGACCCTTCTTTGTGTCCTTTGATCAGAAGGTGAAAGAGGGTCCATTAATAAAGATACAGTTATTGTTTCAACTAATTAAAGGACCTTGTTTTTGTCTTGGTACAAATTAGATAGGTCATAAAGGTTTTTGGGGTAATTCCATTATTTGAATCTCCATCCCCCATGAAGTTGTGATATAGAAAAATCCAAGAGGGCTCAGCTCTCTAACTTTAACATCAGACTGTTCTGCAAAATATTTCAAAGCCTCTTCTATATTGGTCACTGTAATAGCTAGATGAGCTACACCGATATCACTGGGTTTTAGGTGAACATTCTGTTGATCTGGCGCCGACCATTGAACCAGTTCGATCTTTCTACCGCCGTATTGCAAAAATGCCGCCCCTTCTACAACTGAATGATCGTGAACCCCAAAGTATCTCTTTAAACTATCGTCTTCAAACTGCATCCGTCCTGGCCGGAACAAGACTTCAAAACCCAAAATATTAGTGAAGAATTCAACTGCTACTTCGATATCGGGTACTACAAATCCTGAATGTTCGATTGTGCCTTGGAAAATTGTATTTTTCATATCGCTAAACCCCTTTGATTTTTTTGAAGCATTACTACAAGATTTAGAACAACAATACCTGAGCCTTGAAATACTATAATATTCTTTTGTGATTTCTGAATCTTTTTTGAATATCCATTAAAATTTACATGTTCCATCTGAACAATCATTATCGAGCGACGACTCTGATTTATGCGCTTCAACCTTAGAGTTCGCATACTCTTCTTTCCAAACCTGTTGTAATGTTTCTAAAAATACTTCACTAGGCTGTGCTCCTGAGATGACATATTTATCATTCACTACGTAAAAGGGCACGCCCTGAATCCCAATTTTTGATCCCTCGGCTCTATCAGCTGCAATATTCTCGCTATATTTATCATTCGCTAAAACATCCAAGGCTTCGTTGCCATCAAGACCTATCTCACTTGTAAGTTGAGCAAGTGTTGCATGGTCACCGATATCTAGTGAATCCGTGAGATGAGCTTTCATCATGCGCTCCATAAACTCCTGTATCTTCCCTTTCTCTTTTGCATAATAAGAAAGACGAAGTGCATCATATGAATTCGTAGGAATCAATGTATCAAATTGATAATCTAACCCAACCTCTTTTGCTTTCTGTTTCAATTGATTGTTTCTTGCTTTTGCTTTTTCATATGGAATACCATGCTTGGAAGATGCTACTTGATGGATATCCATTCCTGTATTTTTTTTGCATATGGATCTAATTGAAAATGACGAAATAAGACTTCGACCTCTTCTTTATGTTCAAACTGTTCTAACCCTATTTCAAATTGACGTTTGCCAATATAACAAAACGGACAAACAAAATCAGACCAAATTTCTACTTTCATCATATGTTCCCCCTTTATGATTTTGATGAATGTATGAGGGGGATTATGTTAATAAGCATCTTTTTAACTAATCCCACCAAAGCTCTTTTTTAAAAAGTTCGTGCTGCCGCTTTTGCCTTTTCAATTGCTGCAGCAACAACTTCTTCTTTCTTAGTTGGATCATAGTCAATACCTTCAACAAAAATCGTTGGTTCCACTTCAATTCCAACAAACTTTAGCGCACCTCTTACGTAAGAATCGGAATGTTCCCTTCCAATTGCCTGTGAATAAAATCCTCCCATTCCATGAATATGGATTGCTTTTTTCCCTTTCATCAATCCTTCTGGACCTTCTGATGTATATTTAAACGTTTTTCCAGCACTCATGATTGTATCAAAATAGGCTTTTAATAAGGGTTGGATTCCTAAATTCCACATTGAAGACTGAATGATGTATTTATCTGCTTCCATAAATTTCTTTGTGAATGCATTCACTGCTTCTATTTTTTGTGCTTCAACATCTGTTAGCACTTCCCCACTTCTTAACTTCTTTTGTCCAGTTAAAAAATCAGCATCGATTAATGGCACATTTGCATAATAGACATCTACCTCAATTATTTCATCCGTTGGATTTACTTCCTGATATTCATTGATAAATGCTCTAGCAACTTGCGTACTTCTTGATTGTTTCTCACTTTGAGGTGTGCCTTTAACAAATAATACTTTTGACATGATCATTTCCCCTTTATGATTTTGATGAATGTTTTTTATTCCTAAACATTTTTTGAATACTTATAAAAAGAATTCACACGCAATATTTTCGGTATGACTCTAAATGATCCCTACAATTTTTGCTGAATCAACAACCTCACACAAAAAGCTGATTTAATTATTATAGACAATGGGCATTTTTCCGATTAATTGGCTTTGCCTAGCGGCGTCATACATGAGTTTAGCGACATTTTCCCTAGATACGGACATTTTAGCTGGCTGATCGCCGAATGAATAACCGTAAGATTGCCCGTTGTATTTGATATTAGGATTAATGATTCGAACGACTGTCCAATCTAGGTTTGATTGTTTAATCAGTTCTCCTATCTTCTTCATTTCGGCATAACCATTTGGCATGAGAAGTTTAGGCAATATTCTCGGCAATATCGTCGATAAGCTTTTCTTATCGTCCTCAGATTGCAAGGCTGGCGTTGCGAGTGTAATCAATCTTTTTTTGGTGAACTTCTTCATCGCTTTGACAATCCGTTTATGTCCGTCGGCGATCGGTGTATCTTTTCGTTTTCGCGACAAATCAATGCCGGGGCCTAAGGTGCTTAACACGACATCAGCTTCTGAAACTGCCGTTTCAATAGCTGAAGTGTTCGTTAGTTCACCCGTTACAATGCGTAAATTCGAATGCTTTCGCTTGATTTTCTCAGGGTTTCTAACATATACCGTGACGAAATCTCCATTTTCTAATGCAAATTGTGTTAAAAGTTGACCGATTGCACCAGTTGCCCCAAAAATAGTGATGTTCATGGTCTTCTATCTCCTTTTGTTATTCTGAATGATCACAATTATTTCCTTGATCAAAACTCTTTCGTAATAACATGTGTTATTTAAGCAACGCGCGTTGTATAATTGATGATAAGATGAAAAAGAATAATAAACAACAACCAAAATAGCCGATATGTTGTTTACGCAACACTTCTATATGTATTGTCGTTTTTAGACACGATGATGAACCCTAAAAGGAGAAGAAAAAATGATTATGCCAAAAAAAGATCCGAGAATACTTCGTACAAGACAATTGATTGTAGACTCTTTTCTTTCGTTAGCTAGTGAAAAAGATTTCAACCATATAACGGTACGTGATATCACAGAAAAGGCTACTATTAACCGCGCTACATTTTATGCGCACTTTGACGATAAATTTGATTTATTACATTCTACAATCACCAATACATTTACAGACAAATTGAAAAAAAGACTAAATGATCACGATGGATTCAATGAAAAAGTCATTGCAAATGTTTTTCTAGCCATGTGTGATCACCATAAAGAGTTAAGCGAGCTATGTCCCAAAGGTTATAATTCTTTAGGAACTATTATAGAAAGTAAAATTAAAGAGGAGTTACAGAAACTAATAGCTGATCTTGTGCTAAAAGGAACTGAAAATACCATTGAATTAGAGGATAAACAATTGGTAACAACCCTATCTACTATGCTAAGTTGGGGGATATACGGAGCTGCATACACATGGAATAAGGATGGGAGACCTATTTCACCAGAAGAGCTAGTGACTAAGACCCTGCCTATCTTTAGAAATGGTATGAGTAAGTATTTTCTTTAATGAAACTGATGTTATTATCAATTATTTTAGCCATTTTTAAGTAGCCTATTATTAAATTACGCAAAAAATCGATATTAGCATAAAACAGCTTTTGTAATTGGCAGTGGGCATTCTGCTTGAGCTGGCAGAGCTAAAAAAGACATCAAAAAACACAGAAATGATATGGATTTAAATAGTGGGGTATTTGGAGGAGAAAGCAATGATCAATTGCCTGCAAGAGGTCAATTAGGTTTACTTTAAATAGTGGGATTCTTATACGGCTATTGTTTATCAGGTCATACAATGGATCTACATTTACCTTCTTGTACAAGTCTATCCTTTTGTTTGTCTAAATCTCACTCTTTCAAATTTCAAAACTTCTACGACCTTCTCAATAAATTAAATCGGTCGTAGAAGTTGGGCCTTATTTGTTGTACTGTAAATCAAATATTCTGGGATATTTCTTTTAAAAATTGCTTTCTCTTTTCATCTGTTGTTAAGTTCACTCTAGAAAAATGAATCCATTTCGTGGATTCATTTTTCATTCCCAAATCAGCTAGAGTTCTATTAATAAAAACGCTTTGAATGGCATTTCCAGCTTCCGATTCAATATAATCCTTATCTGTTGTAGATGTTGAGATCACGGTTGTTTTTTTTATATTTGTCAATAAACCTTTCAAAGAACCAGTGTGTTGATCTTCCGTAAATGCGAAACCCCTTAACATCACTTTATCAATAAATCCTTTTAAAATAGCAGGTAAATCCCACCACCAGACAGGAAATATAAAAATCAATTCAGTTGACTGATTTAATTTCTCTTGATAATCCTTTACTAATTGATAAGGCGTTTCTCCTTTATGAAAATACTTCAATTCTTCAGCTGTAAAAACAGGATTAAACTCATCTTTATATAAATCGATTACTTGAAATGGTTCTTTCTTTGTTTCTAGATTTTCTGTTATGGAAGTCAAAATGGCATGATTATAACTTCCATCCCAAGGATGTGCATAGACAATCGTTTTCATTATTCATTCACCCTTTTTCTGAGTTTTGCATCATATTTTGATGTACATTCATTTTATTGTATGCTATAACATACTACAAGTACGGTAATCAAAGTGCGATACTAACCCAAAGGAGAGTGTGAAATGAATGAGGAGTCCTTCCAGACGAAAGCTGAGCTAAAAGATACTGGTTTTGGGTATACTTTGTCATTAATTGGCGGGAAATATAAAATGCCGGTTCTGTATGCTTTATATACTAACGGTGCTCCTGTTCGCTATAATCAGCTGAAACGTATGCTCGGAACAATTTCGTTTAAAACATTAACCAACACACTAAAAGAACTTGAAGCGGATCACTTAATTCATCGTAAAGAATATCCTCAAGTGCCTCCAAAAGTAGAATATAGTTTATCTGAAAAGGGATTATCACTGATGCCTGTATTAGATGAGATATGTTATTGGGGAGAGGAACAAATGAAAAATAATTAGGTAGACTGGAAAGAAAGCTACTACGGTTTAAACATGCTTTCTAAAGTAGCTTTCTTCTCATCTTATATCAATCCGATTGGCTCATTTTGTTGATGTGCTAACTCCATTCCTTCTGCCAGATAGAGAGCGTTCTTCTTATCTATATCATCATCAGGCCAATTGTGAATCAGTTGACGCAATCTAACTGCAACGGTCTTACAAACATCTGGCATTAAGTAACTGTCAGAATCCGAAAGATTCAGCAAAGGAATGATGTCATCTGTAAAGTTCTCAAATGGTATGTCCCCGCCAAAACCCTCCATATCATCTAAATCATACCGATACATGCTGCTAACTTGCATCTAAAATCATGGAAGTCGGTGTAAGACCAATGTGCTTCGCAATGAGTAAAATCCAATCCCACGAATCATTCCTCCGTTTTCAAATTGTGATGGTCAATGTTTTCAACATTCGCAAATATTACTCCTGATTGATCATATAATAGGTCAACGAGGCACGCAACGCTCTATTCTACCAGAGTCCTAAGGTTATTTTGATTTAATCCCTGCCCCGCAAAGAGGTATGACAATGGTTTCTTCTGGTTCCTTTTGATATTTCATGTAGCCAGCCAAATTGACTGCAGATGTCACTTCGACATAAAATCCTTTTTCACTCAGTGTAGAGCGTGCATGTAAGATCTCATCTTCTTCAATATCAATAAACGTACCATTGGTATCTAGTACAGCTTCTAAAATTTGTTTGGAGCGTGCTGGAGCAGCAATGGCAATCCCTTCTGCTAAGGTCCCTTTATTCGTCACAGGTGATGCTGATTCCTCTTCATTTTGATATGCTTTCACAAGAGGTGCACAGTTTTTCGCTTGTATAGCAACGATTTTCGGTATTTTATGAATGAAACCATTTTCAAATAACTCTTTAAAGCCATAATACGCACCTAGGAGGAGAGTACCGTTTCCAACCGGAATGATTAAAGCATCAGGTGCTCCTTTTAGCTGCTCATAGATTTCATAGGCGTATGTTTTAGTCCCTTCAAAAAAGTAAGGATTATAGACATGGCTTGCATAAAACACGTTTTCATTGTCTACTGCCTTTTGTGCCGCAGCTGCAATGTCCTCTCGCGTCCCGTGAATTTCTTTAATCGTTGCACCATGTGCTTTTATTTGAGCGACCTTTTTAGGTGAAGTGTCATCGCTTAGATAGATGTCACAGGCAATCTCGCAGCGTGCTGCATAAGCTGCAATCGCCGTTCCTGCATTCCCGCTACTATCAGCAATCACCTTTGATACCCCTAATTCTTTAGCCTTTGTCATTAGAACAGCGGCTCCTCGGTCTTTAAAGGATAATGTCGGCATCATGTAATCAACTTTGACATAAGTGTTTGGCTCATTAGGATCTAGAACGATTAAAGGGGATTGACCCTCCCCCATTGTCACAGTTTCCCACGTCTTAGAACCTTTTGAAAATGGCATGGTTTCAACATAACGCCATAATGAATTTGGATAGTGATCCCAAGCTTCGATATCTATTTTCGGGGTATCTTTCACCAAATTTAATACTCCGCCACAATCACATTTCCATATAGTTGGTGTCATCTCATATTTGTTCCCGCAATGGTTACAAATCAATTGATTCATCAATCATCCACCCCTTCGAATATTTTTTTATACGAAATATAATTTTTTATATAGAGTAGGCAAAAAAATATCTTAAATATATGCAATGGCGTCCATTTCAATTTTGAAACCAAAATGTAATTCATTCGTTGGTACAATAGTACGTGCTGGTTTATGTTCACCGAAAAATTCAGTATAAACAGCATCGACTTTGTCCCATAAATGAATATCTGAAATGTATAATGTCATGCGCAAAATGTTCTCTTTTTTACTACCAGCAGCTTCTACAATCATCTCTACATTTTTTAGCGCTTGTAATGTCTCTTTTTCAATGGGGCCGAATTCTTTTTCTCTCGTTTCGGGATTGATGGCAAATTGCCCTGAAACATAGACCGTGTTTTGATGAATGGTTGCAAATGCATAGTGTCCGTTTGCTTTTAGATTTCCTACCTCGCGTATGCTTTCCATTTTTGACACTCCTTACTTTGATTTATTTTTGATTTCATCCAAATAGCTATAGACGGTTACTTTGGAAATGCCTAACATAGATGCGACCTTCTCAACAGATCCTTTCATTAAAAAAATGCCCTTTTCATCCATGAATTTCATTAGTTCAATTTTTTCATGACGTTTCATGACTGGATGAACACTGTTTTGAATGATCTGTTGAATCAACTGATCTACTATTTCTTCCACATTTTCAAGATCATCATTTGATGTTGTTTCTTTCTCATGAGCTTCCACTTGTGTAGTAAGAAAAGTATCCATAAATTGCTGCATTTGATTCAGTGCTTCAACATCAAAGTTGATACAGAAAGCACCGATCACTTTTTGCTTTGAATCACGTATTAATGAAGTCGAAGAACGAATCGTACGTTTATCTTCTGTTACAAATGTATAACCAGCAAGATAATCTTCTTTAAAATCTTCTGATTGTAATACAGTCTTTACTAAATGATCAAATGATTGACCGATTTCTCTTCCTGTCACATGGTTATTTACAGTAAACATGACAGATGCTTGAGGGTTCGTTAAATCATGAATCACCACTTCACAATTTGGTCCAAACATTTTTGCAGTAGATTTTGCTAAGGGAATATAACTTTCTAATAACTTTTTAATATGTTCCATGCCTAAGCACCTCATTTTTTTATTCCACTAGATTATATAATTTTTTATATATAAAAACAATATATAGATTTATTTATATATATATGTATCATGATGCTCACAAGATCAAAATGTGAAAAAACATATAAAAAAAGCAGCCATTCATTGACTGCTTTTTGCTTGTGCTCCTTTCTAATTGATTTCTTTCTGGATTCCATACAAAATGACGTCAATTCCCCATCGGAACCGTTCCATTGAAACGGTATCACCTGCAAACATTTCTTCTTTTACACGATGAATGAAAGGAAAACGCGTTTTGTCTGCATCATCAAATGTTTTTTTTATGTCTGAAATCTGCGAAGAGCCTTGTTTCTTCCAAGATACCTTTTCGTATGCTACGGAAGATACGTATAAGAGCAATAGGTCTACTCCCCATGCTGCAGATGTAGATTTGATCCCGCCTTCATGCAATGCAGCGAGAATATGTTCGGTCAACTGAAGAAAGTTCGTTCCTTGTGGAATGGTGGAAAGAGAAATTTCAGCGAGACCAGGTTTTTCGAATAGCAGTAGGAAATAAGTATGCAATATGTCAAATAACTGTTCTTTCCATGTGCCATTCTCTGCATTTGGATAAACCATTTGGCCGAGACCATAATCCAATACGTAAGCACTGAGTTCTTGAACATTGTTCACGTAGACATACAAGGATGCAGGTCCCGTATCCAATGCTTTAGCCACCTTACGCATACTCATGCCCTCTATCCCTTGCTCCTTAAGAAGCTCATAGGCCGTTTTCACAATCAGCTCACGGCTTAAGGGTTCTTTAGCCGGCCGAGACCGGCGACTTATAATACGACGATTTGAATTGTTCATACTCTCTTTATAACATGTCAAAGTAAAATAGTAAATTGAGCATCAATCACCGTTTTCTTGAAAAGAATTCATCATATCTGCAAGCTTGACCGCAGCGTCTTTTGAAAAACACAGCTTTAAACTATTCTCCGATTCACGAGCCTTTTCCGATGAATATTCGTACATCATGTCTTCGTATTCTTCAATAGCCTTTTCAATATGATGAGGATGTCGGACAATAGCAAGTGCTAGCTCCCTTGCATCAAACATAGCCATGTTGACACCCTCGCCTGCGAATGGCGACATGACGTGAGCTGCATCACCGATAAGTGTTACTCCTTTATGACGATTCCATTTAAAACCGGTAGGAAGCGTATAAATCCGTCTTGGAATGATGGCATCTTCTGCATAGCGAATATAATTTTTCAGCTGATCATCCCAATCACTAAATAACTCTAATAATTGTTCTTTTGCTTCTTTCGCTTGATGAAACGGTATACCACAAGTCTCGATCCAGTTGCGTTCGACCATAAGGCTTGCATACACTTTGATTCGTCCATCTCCGTTTAATTGACCAATCAGTCCTTTGTGGTCTGCTAAAGCAAACATCTTACCACGTTTATTAAATTCAGCTAAATCAGGGTGGTTCTCCTTTACGCTTAAGACATTCAGTTCCAGCATCGTGAGCCCAGAGTATCCAATCTGAATATCTGTTAACAGAGGACGCACACGAGAGAAAGCACCATCAGCTCCAATCAAAAGGTCAACTGTCTCGACAACCCCGTTTTCAAAATGAAGCTCCGTCATGCCGCTTTCTAATGAAACACATCTTTCTAATTTGTATCCATATTTGATGTTTTCAGCATCAATTTGATCCAGCAGCAGTTCGCACAACACACCACGATCAATTTCTGGACGAGTGCCTTTTTGATCTGATTCCGTTTCTTCATCTAAATAAATTTTTCCTGATTTATCAAGTAATCGGAAATCTTCCCCTTCATAACGGGCATTTCTTTGAAATTTCTCATAAACTCCTGCTTCTTTTAAGGCTTTTTGACCTGTTTCTTCGTGAATATCCAGTGAGCCTCCTCGTTCAAGACTCTTGTCATGAATCTCCCGTTCATAGATGGTTGTTTGTATACCGTAATTTTGCAGAATTAAGGCGAGTGTTAGTCCCCCAGGTCCTCCTCCAATGATAGCGATTTGCTTTTGATCCTTAGATAATGCCGTCATCGTATGCATCTCCTCTTCCTTTATGGAAATTGTTTAAAACTACATCTCATTTGTATTATAACGAACATCGTTCGTAAAGAACAGTGTTCGTTTGAAATTGTTTGTTTCACGATTGTGTTTTAATGAAAAGAAACCAATCGCCCGCCATCATGTGATACACTCCATCTAGGAATCTTAAAGTTTTCCATTGTTCAAACTCTGAGTGTAAGAGGTGTTTCTATGAATAAATTATTGGCAATGTTGATATTAGGATTGGGCTTTAGTGGTGCCGCGCTTATTCTTTCTGTCCCTTTGTTATTCAAACCCAAACCAGAACAAGCTGAGCTGTTATTTGCTGCTGGATCAGCGGGCGCTTTCGCAGTATTCGCTGTCTCATGCCTAATTCTTCGAAAACGATTCAATCGCTAAAAAACCTAAACACACAATCCACCATTAGAACAATGGGGATGTGTTTAGGTTATTGTGATTTACCTTGATATGAATGCAGCTGCCAGCAGCGTTGTTACTTATTCAAGATGATTGATCCACCTTACATTTTCTCTTCATTTACAAGCTAAGAGAGTCAACTTGAAGAATACTCTTAAAAAATGTCAGCAGCTTACCCTATCTCACTTGTTACTGGTTTTCTCGATTAAGTCTACACCTTCATATGACAGGTTTTCCACACGTACAGCCTTTTGCAGGATATAATGATCAAAAAAGGTCTTCGTATAGTCCGTCACAAGATTTCGCATCTCTAATGCCTCCCTCGTGCCTCTGAGCTCTTCATCTACACCGCTAAACACGATGTCACAGTAATCTAAATGTGCAGCACCATCAACAGAGAAATAATAGGTTTCCATGCTGTTGTTAGCTCCAATGATTGCATTCATATCATAATTCGGTTCAGAAAACAGCAGCAAAAAAGGTTTGTTGAGGTCACTGTCGAGAAGGCCGAATGCACCACTATCTAAGCCAACCCCGCAGGCAAACCGGTCGTCATCCCGGCAAACAAAAGCCGCTGTAGGTCCGCCATAAGAATGTCCGGCGATACCCATGCCGATGCCGAGCAGCAGTCTGTTATGAAAGATGGACTTCGATTCTCCAGAGTCTAGTTTGTGAAGATAATCGGCTGCGTACTTTACATCTTCAGCCTGTTGTTCACTATATCTTGTTAACTCGTTAATGATTGGTAAGGAAAGGACGTTACGGCACATCTCAATAGCCGTTTCATCGTCAGAACGCATCTTCATCTTACCAGCTAGCGTCATCATCTCTGGATCTTCAGAAAACGCCATAATGACATTCGAAAAATCCTTTGATACATTCAACAGCTGCCCATCTTTGCGTTTATACATGGTGCTATTCTGATGGCCGATACTGACGACAACATATCCCATGCTTGCTAGGTCTGAGCAGAGTACTGTCCCCCATTCTGGTGAACCGCCCCCGCCGCAAACATAAAATAGTACTGGATAGCGCTCTTTCTTCCGAGAAAGAGCCACATCGTCATAACAATGCGTTTTTATATCGATAGAGAAGAAGTTTATTTTCTTCAAATACTCAGTGACAAGCGGCTGGTCATGAAGCATTTCGTAGACTTCAGGAAACATGTACGTGGATGGAGTCTTTCCTTCGCTGCTATCAGATGGATAGTACATAAATGCGGTCAGTTCTCTTTTCGAATGATCTGATGCCGTATACTCAAAATCCATCTGGATTCGGCCGGCTATATAGCTACCGATTGGTTTTGGGAATGTGTCATACCTTTTCATTCTTTTATGCCCCTTTCATCTTGAAAATGGATATCTGTTCTTTGCTGGGTGAGTATCTTTTTGTGATATAATCTTGAGTCAAAGACAAGTGCTAAGAGAAATGAAATGAACTTGCTGAATGGAATTCTTGATTGTGAAACATTCTGAAGAAATGATAGGGTGATAGCGATGAGAAGACTTGAGTCTGGTATATCAATAGACAACGAAATGTTTTCTGATGTTGCCAGGTATGAAAACGAAACAATCAGTAGAACGACAATCATCAACTCAAATGTTCGTTCTCCTATATTTTGGAGCTGTCACCTGCATCATCTTGTATTTGATACGTGTGATCTCACGAATGCGAGATTTTTTGCTGGTAGTACGATTGATGATTGTACTTTTAGTCGTTCAGACTTGCGCTCTGTGGGCATTGCCAAAAACGAAGCTGTCTTCACCAATTGTGTGTTTTCTTCTTGTGATATGAGAGGAATGACATTGGAGAATGCTATGTTTATCGATTGTACTTTCTCTAAATGTAGATTCAATGACCGCGTATTACAGGCAGCGAATATCGTCAATTGTACCTTTGCTGGTAAGCTAATAGATATAACGTTTGAGGGAAATGGCAAACAAAAGCTGATCGCCAATTTTGAAAACTGCACCCTTGACGGTGTTCGTTTTACAGGCTGTGACCTAGCGGCATGTATTCCGCCAGCATCCAAAAATCATCTGTATGTTGAAAATGTATCTTCACGTGTGAAAAAGGCTTTGGAGAAGATAGATGATGATCCTACTCTTTCTGACGATGATCGTAAAATACTAGTGCGCAGTCTGCGCAAGCTTGAACCAATGGAACAGTATATGTTTAACACGAAACATATGGAGAAAATATATGGGGCTGCTTTTGTTGAGCGATTTTTCAGTCATCTTGGATGCAGCAAGGAGCACATTTAACGTTTGCTGCATCCCTTTTCCTACTTTATCTTTATGGGGTACATCAGCTTCGAGTATATTTGAGCAGAATGAGTTCTTCGATTTTCACCGTGACCAGCTCCTCATCCATCTCAAGGATGACAAAACATGCTGGTCCGAAGTCTGAAATGAGCTCCCGGCTGATGCCGCAAGGGCTTACTACCATATTTCTTCTATCGTCTTCATCTGAATAAGGGTGTCTCACTGCAACAATTGTATCAAAATCCTTTATCCATCCGATAAAGCGCTGCCAATCGTAATGGCTTCTGGATAGATCTAAAGTTTTCATGAAAACAAAAAATTATGTTTACACATATCATCTTCTTATCTATTTTTATAGCGATGAATCATATAGCAGATCATTTTTGTGATGACAGAGGTACACATGCATAGAAAGGTCATAGCGATCACCCAATACATATTCGATATGTCAAACCCCGTATAGGCAAAGATAAAAACGGTTGAAGCTGCAAAGGTGATTATTAGAACGATGTAGACCCGCTTAAAGATGATATAGCCTACAATCCCCCATATTAAAAATAACAAAGGCAATGTAAATAAGATCAGAGCCATAGGTTGAAGAAAAGAAACACTCATCATTCACTCTCCTTTACTAACCAGCCATTTTTCATCCCAATGAAAAAGCGAACAATCATTATATTAATGGGAAATACGCTCATTGTAAACAAAAATTGGAATTTAATGAAGCGGAATCTGTATTGAATGGACATTGTGATTGTATTTAAAAAGACTGCTTAAGGGAAGCAGTCTTTTTGGTGTGAACGGAATCCCTAACGATTGATCACCTGAATGATTTTCTCCTGAGCATCTTGTGCCTCAGGGATTGGCATGACAACAAACACATGCAGCATTTCAGGATAAACAAAGGTTTTGATGTCAATTCCTTGTTCTGTTAGGTGTTCATCGAGCTTTATGGCATCTGGATATAACATATCATGTGTTCCAATGAAATGAGTAATCTTCGCAAGTCCTTTGAAGTCACCGTAAATGGGACTAATCAATGGGTCAGTTACATGTTGATCAGCTGTCCAAATCTTTGCAATGACTTCCATTCCTTCATGACCTAGAATCGGGTCCTTTTTTGCATATTCAAACATGAGAGGATTGCTTAAGCTCATGTCGACACATGCAGATAATAAAATAATATCCTTCGGCTGCGGCAGATCCTCCTTCTTTAAAAGGTGCGCTAGACCAAGTGAGATGTTTCCACCAGCTGAATCTCCCATGATCGTCATTTGATTGGCACTTCCGGCAGTTTTCAGAAGGTCTTTATATAGGTTAAGTATTTTCGGATACGTATCCTGATGGCTATAATGAGGCACTTTTGGGTAAATAGGAGCGACCACTTTCGCACCTAGTGATTGCGCCATTTTATCCATGAACCACCAGTGGACATTCAAAGGCTGATTTGTCCATGCACCGCCATGTAGATAGAGAATGACTTTTTGGTTTTGTGATGCTTGTTCATTTAATGTGAAAACTTGCATGCCTTCGAATGTTTGCTCTTGTACCTCACTCATTAACTTCACATCATCTCCAATGGCATAAGGCTGCGTATTTTCAATTCCTTTTTGCTCAAGAAATTTTTTTGTGTGTTCGATACTAGAAAAACTCTCTTTATTACTTTGCGAAGCGAATAATGTTTCAAATTGAATACTTTCTTCAGAACGCTCACCATGATAAATTTCTACACTCATTTTTTTCTCTCCTTTCACTCAAATGATGATTGATCATCCTCATTTGGTACACGAAATGATTCCAGGTAGACTTGTACTTTTTTTTCAGGGGTCTTTAATAAGTTAGATAAAAGGTCTTGAATGAGACGAAGGCTTTTAATTTTCTTATCAATTTCTTCATGTTTAAGATGGACAATTTCTCTTAGTGTATCAAGTTCTATGTCTTGACTTAGCATGTCCATAATTTCAGCTATTTCCTTTAATGAATAACCCAGCGTTTTCGCATCTTTGATCAATTGAATCTTCACAACATAGTCTTCTGTGTAGAATCTGTAACCGTTTGAACGTCGTCTTGGAGCAGGTAATATGTTGTGCTCTTCATAGTAACGAATTGCGGCAGGACTTACTCCTGTTTTTTTGGCAAGTTCTCCTCTAGTCATCAACTCCATCGTTACTCCTTTTTTATTATTTTGTCTTACTATATGTACATTATAAAGGTTGAACTATACTTCAAGGTCAAGGCGAACATTCATTTTATGTTAGGGAAAAAATGACGAAGCCACAGGATCAGAGAGATGAACAAAGTCAACGTTTTTTTCTAATAGATTAAATTGAAATACCTTGTTTGTATTTTATTTTTCATTGATCATTCTACTGTTTAACATTTTTAAGGTTGCTGTAAGGTTCGGATTAATACAAGTTAAGGTTGGGGTTGTACAATGGGTTTGTAAGGAAGTGAGGGATGAGTCAAATGGTCCTCTCTTCTAAATCAATCATAGAGGTGAAAAGGTTTGAGAGAAAATAAAATTTTGTCTTCATTATGTTACTTCAGTATCTTTTTTGCACCGTTTCTGTTTCCGATTATCGTCTACTTCTTAGGAAAGGATGAAGTAAAGTATCATGCGAAAAAGTCACTATGGACGCATGTTATTCCTTATTTGATTTTCGGTATTGGGATTGCCGGTTCAGGTTTACTTGGTATGAACGATATCAGCCATGCTGGTCCGTTCTTAATTGCAACGTATGCTGTGACATTCCTTGTGGCGATCTACTTCTTCATTTGGAACATTGTGAAAGGCATTAAAGTGTTTTCAGAATAATAGATGAAAAAACGGTTCTGTGATTGAGCAGAACCGTTTCTTTGTATGTCCGTTCAAGCGGGTAATTGGATATCAATCGTTGTGCCTTCCCCTATCATACTTTGTATCGTAATATCTCCGCCGTGTTTTTGGATGATATCTTTTGCAATCGCCATTCCAAGACCAGAGCCTGCATGTGTCCCTCCTGTATTCGTCCCTCGATAGTAGCGGTCAAACACTTTTTCTAGCTCTGCCTCTTCAATTCCTTTGCCGCTGTCTTGAATTGTGATGTGGGTATGTTCTTTTTGTTCAAGGTGTACAATGATTTTCACATCAGCATCATTGTGAACAAGGGCATTTAAAATGAGATTGGTGACCGCTCTTCTTATGAGGATCGTATCAATATTCAGCATAAGCTTGTCTACATTCGTTTGCAGCTCAATGGTTTGATCTGCATATCTAGAATCGTTGAGGATATCAATTAACGTTTCACGCAGCAATGGCACAATGTTCACCAGCTCTTTATGCAGCATCACATCGTTATTTTTCAGCCTTGTTGTTAAATTTAGGTCCTCCATGACATCTTTGATGTACAGTGATTTATTCTCTATGATGCTGGCATAATGTTTGATGTCTTGATCTGAAAGAGGATAATTCGGATCTTTCATGATTTCTGCATAGCCTTGAATAGAGGATAATGGTGTTTTAATATCATGAGAAATATGACTGATCCACTCTTCCCGCATTTGCTCTAATTTGTCTTTTTCTTTTTGACTTGAAGCGAGCTGCTCTGATAAGTGATTGACATTATAGAAAACATCTTTATATATCCCCTTAGTTGGCAGCTTCGTCGTATAATCTCCGTTTGCGAGCCGCTGGATGCCATAAATGGCACGGCCGAGCGGTTTGATGAGCTGACGGCTGAATAAGTATCCAATGAATAAGGCAATGATGGCATCAATCGATAATAAAATCATCGTCCCGATATTGAATTGCGCTATTAAGTCTTTCGTATCAAAAGAAAATAAATATTTTCCGATGGAAGGGTCCTTAAATCCGATAAAGTAGCTGTATTCCTTGCCCTTTCCATTTTTCCCCCCAGCATAGATCGTCGACATCAATTGCTTATCTTTATATTTGTGTAAGTTTACGATTTCTATAGGTGTGTATTTGCTTTTTAAGCCTTTAGGTGCTTGTGCATGATAAACATCTTGTCCATTTTCGTCTAATATCTGAATCCATGCATTTTGTTGTTTTAAGGCTTGCTGTCCTTCTTTACTCACAGTGATATCTTGATCGGACAAGGTGATGTATTGTTCAAATGTTCTTGTGAAGGTTTCGGGCGTATTTTCTTCGTTTTGCTGGCTACTTGCTTGTAGTACAAGCCAAATCATGAATCCAAATAAGTTAATAAAGACCGTGATAATGGTCACGATAATGACAGAGACCATATATCTGCCTGTTAATCGCCATTTCATCTTTATGCATCCTTTACAACAAATTTATAGCCAAGTCCTTTAACCGTCACGAGAAATTCTGGTGTAGATGGGGAATTTTCTATTTTCTCTCGAAGTCTTCGTATATGAACCATCACCGTATTATCAGAACCGAAGAAATCCTCTCCCCAAACCGTTTGATAAAGCGTTTCTTTACTGATCACGCGATTCGGGTGCTGCAAAAAATAGGTCATCAACATAAGTTCTTTCGGAGTGAGCTCAATCGCCGCTCCGTTTTTCGTCAGTTCGGCTTGCTGCTCGTTTAACTCAAATGGCCCTTTTTTGATGATGGGATCTGTTTGAGAAGGCTGTAAGTATGACGACCGTCTAAGCTGGGCTTTTACCCGATAGGCGACTTCTTTTGGACTGAACGGCTTTGTAATATAATCATCACCGCCAATGGCAAGTCCTACAATTTTGTCTGATTCCTCTCCCTTTGCTGATAAAAAGATAATCGGAACATGCGAGACGTCTCTGATTTGTTTGCAAATATCGTAGCCTTCACCGTCTGGCAGCATAATATCCAGTATGACGAGATCGGGTTGTTCTTGATGGAATTGCGAGAGCCCATCACGGGCAGTTGAAGCTGTTATCACCCGATCAATGCCTTCTCTTGTTAATACGGTATGGATTAATTCTAAGATTTCTTTTTCGTCATCTATAATCAAGACTTTGCTTTGAAGTTTTGGCATTATGATCACTCTCCTGAAGTCATTGTTATTATTATACCCAAAGTGGAGACGTCGTGAAAAATCAACTTTCTATTTACACAGAAAAAAGCCAATTTTCTTTTTTAATGAGAAAATTGGCTTTTGTTGTTTTTTAGCGTTTGACCACAAATGTTGTCACACTTTGAGCTGGGAGATGTGCCCAAAATTGATTTCCTGATATGTTTAAGTCAGTTCCAGGCTGAAGGTTACTGTTGCTGCTCGTGATCCATCTTGACGCTTGTGAAGCAGTTCCGTTTTGCATGACAAAGTGTTGATTGACTCCTGCATTGTTTTTGTTAATCGCGACAATGACGACCTGATTGTTTCCTTTATAGGCTGAGACGAAAACATTCGGTTCAGGGCTTTTCGTTGCATCAATTCTGACGAACCCTGGTCGCACAAACTTGGAGAAATGCGCCATGTTGTATCCACGCTTGCTAATCATTCCATCTTCTTTCATAGGACCGTATGATCTCCGGATGTACCACCATACATACGCTTGAAAGTCCCCTTCCACCATTGAATGGTGAATATGCTCTGATACCCCTAATGCCTCAGGCCAGCGGTCCGCTGAATTGTTATCACTATTCGGGTAGTAGACCTCTGTCATCCACAGCTCTTTTCCTCCTCCTTTTTGTTTGAAAAGAGGATACGGAAGCTGGCTGATTTGGGTTCCGTACAGATGGGCACCGAGAATGTCCATATTACTAAGCGCCTGCGGATCGTTTAAGATAGGATCTGAGATATTTTTAAGGTATTGAAAAGATTCTGGTGCAATCACACGTGCATTAATGGAGCCAGCATTTTCTCTCATGAATCGCAGGATTTCCTGAGGTGTCCACCATGTCCATTCATGTGCATAATCAGGCTCGTTCTGTACAGAAATGGCATAGAGATTGACGCCGTTATTTTTCATGAATGTCACAAAATCATTCAAATGCTGAGCATATGCGGCGTATTGATTGTATCTCAGCCGCTTTGCAGACGCACCATTACGGTTGAAAGTCTCTACCATATGGCTTGGAGGATTCCAAGGCGAAGCGATCACCAAAGCGCCGTGCTCTATCGCTCTTTTGGCGGTGGCGACTTCTCTCTGCCAATTATTTCTGTTCTCGTCTACATAAATCCGTAAAATGGAGAATCCTAACTGATTCTGTCCATTGCCAAAGGCGGTATCCCTTTGAGGGCCGGTCAAATCACCAATCCAAGCCGGGTGGTTCATTCCGCCAAAGCCGCGGATCACTTGTCTTTCCGCATTGACATTAATATTCGCATCTGCCGCTGACACCTCAGTTACCCCAGGCCCTAAAAACATGACAGACAACATAGTGAAGCAGACCAATAAAGTGCAAATTGGTTTTTTGATTATGGACATCAAATTTTCCCACTCTCCCATCAACCAGTTTTGTTTACCTTTGAGTAAACTGCCAGGAATCAAATTGGAATAGGCTGGAACCATTTCCTTTGAAGACAAAGAATACGTTGTGTACTCCCGTTGCCCCGTTGACTGCTGTTTCTATTTCTCGCCAGTTTCCACCTGTGGAAGGGACATTGAGTGTTCCGGCAATTCTGCCGTCTGGACTGCCAAGACGTACCTCAATTTGTCCGCCTGAAGCGGCTGCTACATTGGCTTTAAAGGTTCTGGCACCCATCGATCCGAAATCGACATTACTGACAGCCACCCAATCGCCGTTTTGAATGTTTGTGACATGCTGGTTATTGACTGGCCCACCAGGTGCTGAGGAGGCCTCTGTTAAAATGCGTCCATTCCAAGCGAACGTTTCAGCTTCTACCCGCTGATAAGGATTTAGGTTGGAAAGTTGTTTAACGCCTTCAAAATTGGCTGCGACCTCTCGAAGGGAGCCGTCAGCATTATGCACAAGCTTATTAATGTGCGGAGATCTGTAGCCTTTCCCTGCTCCGTATAAGGCAGAGCTCACCGTTTGTGTGTGATACACGACATACCACTCGTTTTTAAAATTAAACACAGCATGATGGTTGTTACCGCCGCCACCGAAAAATGAACCCGGATTTTTCAAGAAGTGTCCTTTATACGTAAAGGGACCCATAGGACTTGAGCTCGTCATATAACCGATCTCGCCTGGTGGTTTATCTGCTGGGTGGGAGCCTCCAAAATTGATGCAATAGGAATAGTAATAGGTACCGTTATACTTATGCATTCCCGAATCTTCAAACATAAAAGGGGCATCAATGGTTGATGCACTGCCGACCACACTTGTCATGTCAGGCCCTAGCTTCAGAACTCTTGCTGTTTTAGGATTGGCCCATTGTCCCTGCGTTGGATTTGAACCGCCTGGAACGCCTCCTCCGGCATATAAATAACCGGTCCCGTCATCATCTACAAATACGGCTGGATCAAACAGCCATACAACACCGGACATCCCTGGTGTATTTGGCGTGACGAGCGCTTTTCCGATAGGATCTTTCCAAGGACCAATCGGGCTGTCCGCTGTCAAGACGCCAATCCCTCCGCCGCTGTTAGCAAAATAGAGGAAAAATTTATCCTTCCCATTGATCTTCTTCACCGCAGCGGCTGGAGCCCAAGAAGCGCCTGCCCATTTGGCAATCCCTTTCCCGCCATTCGCCCCATTGGCACCTGCTACTGGAATCGCTCCGTGATCTGTCCAGTTCACCATATCCGCGGAAGAGATGACAAAAACCCTATTCAAATTTGCAAAAGAATTGTCCTTAATCGTTCCATTGCTGTGATACTCATAGTCATCGCTCGACATATAAATGTACACTCTTCCGTTATAGGTGAGCGCAAACGGATCCGCCCCCAGGTGATGGTCTATGAGCGGATTTGCATTTCCTACTTGTTTTGCAATGGGGGTACTTGCTGCACTCGCATCATATACAGGTACACAGCTTAGTACCAAAGCAAGAATCAATAAACCTAAACCGCACTTCATCCTCTTTCTCATCGTGTCATTTTCCTCCTGTTTTCATCTTCCTAATATTGGGGTTTACGCCCAATTTCAAATTATGTTGATAGACGCTGATGAAGAATGAATACAAAGGATGATTTCTTGGGCGAATCGCTGCTAAAACAACGATGAAAACCCTTACTTTTTGACTAGGAGACAACAAAAAAATGCAGTTCTCCTTTTGGAACTGCATTTTTTTAGCTTATTCATGATTGTTGATCACATATAACGCGCGGTCACCATTTTCTTTCTTGTATAAAACTCCACCCCGTCTGTTCCATTGGCGTGCAAGTCCCCGTAGAAAGAATCCTTCCAGCCGGAAAACGGGAAAAATGCCATTGGTGCGGGAACACCGATATTGACGCCGAGCATCCCTGCTTCGATGTTTTCGCGGAATTCTCTGATGCTTGATGCACTGTCTGTGTAAAGGCAGGCACCGTTTGCAAATTTTGATTGATTGGACAGGTCGATCGCTTCTGTCAGTGAAGAGACACGAACAATTGATAAGACTGGGGCGAAAATCTCGTCCTGCCAAATTTTCATTTGATTTGTCACATGGTCAAAGATCGTTGGTCCAACGAAATACCCTTTTCCGTTTGTTTCGTGATCTTTCCTACCATCTCGAATGAGACTTGCGCCTTCTTCAATCCCTGACTGAATGTATTGAAGCGTTCGCTCCTTATGTTCCTCTCGAATGACTGGACCAAGAAAGACCTCTTCATTTATTCCGTTTCCAATGACGAGCTCGTTCGATTCATCAACTAATTTTTGAATGAGCTCATCTGCCACTTCTTCTTCCACAGCGACAACGGCCGCGGCCATGCAGCGCTCTCCTGCTGATCCAAAGGCAGCACCAATGATTTGTTTTGTTGCCGCGTCTAAATCTGCATCTTGGAGGACAATGGAGTGATTTTTTGCTCCTGCAAGTGCTTGGACACGTTTGCCATGCTCTGTGCCTTTTTTATAGACGTATTCTGCGACTGGTTGAGAGCCGACAAATGAAATGGCTTTAACCTTTTGGTGTTCAAGCAGACCATTGACAACATCGTGAGCCCCATTGACAATGTTGAGAACACCTTTTGGAAGACCTGCTTCTTCAAATAGTTCGGCTAAACGTGCGGCAAGAATCGGCGTGCGCTCTGAAGGTTTTAAAACAAACGTATTTCCGCAGGCAATGGCAAGCGGAAACATCCAGCAAGGGACCATCATCGGAAAGTTAAATGGTGTAATCCCCCCGATGACGCCTATTGGATAGCGGTACATGCCAGATTCGAGTCCAGATGCGATATCTGGTAATTGTTTTCCCATCATTAAGGTTGGTGCACCAGCGGCAAATTCGACACATTCAATCCCTCGCTGCACTTCTCCTTTTGCTTCTGTTATGCTTTTTCCGTTTTCAAGCGTGACGAGTTCAGCCAGCTCATCCCATTTTTCAACGAGTAACTGCTGATATTTAAATAAAATGCGGGCACGGCGGGGAACGGGTGTTTTTGACCAAGTGGTAAATGCTTCTTGTGCTGCCTGTACCGCACGTTCGACATCTTTTTTTGTTGAAAGCGGCACTTCTGCGATGACCTCGCCAGTAGCTGGGTTATATACTGCCTCTGTCTGACTAGTTTCTGCCTCAATCCATTGTCCGCCAATATAATTTTTCAACATTTGTACATCTGTTTTGGTCATGTTCCCTCTCTCCTTTTTATGAAAAAATGTCATGCTTATAGGATGTGTTTGGTTGTCATTGTCTCATCAAATGGGCGCCCATCAGTATACACTCTTTGTCAAATATTATTGTCGTTTTGGTTTACGTTGTGATAAAAGCTTGCTCTAACGTGTGAAAGGTTGCCGCCCATCCCTTTGGTTGTGAGAAATAATTCCCGAATGCGATTCATTCATGGTGATTTTTTGGTTAACTCTTGATTAACTTTAGAAAAATCATAATATTAAAAACGCTTTCAGTCAATCCTCTTTTTGCAGCATAAAAAAACCTGATGCGCGTTGCATCAGGTAGAGGCTGGTTTATTTCTGTTAGTTGGTTGATGCGGTATATTGATTCGGTTCTGAAAAATGCGGGAGCATCTCACCATGTGCTTCAATGAGTTCATCGCATAATTTGATGATGTCATCAATCGATAGTTCAGCGCTTGTGTGTGGATCAAGTAATGCCGCTTGATAAATGTGCTCTTTTTTGCCACTGATTGCTGCTTCAATTGTCATGAGCTGTGAGCTGATATTGGTCCGGTTGAGTCCAGCCAATTGTTCAGGGAGTTCTCCGACATAGCATGGCATGATGCCGCTCCGATCTGCAACACACGGCACTTCGACACACGCTTTTTCAGGCAGGTTGTGAATGAGGCCGCCTGTGTTCAGCACATTCCCGGCAAATTTAAAGGGGACGTTCGTTTCAATCGCTTCAATGATAAGAGAACCATATTCTTTTGAGCGAGTATGTGTGATCTGTGTATTGCCCACAAGGTCATGCTTCATGGTATTCCAGTTGTTGATTTGCTCCTCGCAGCGTCTCGGGTATTCATCAAGTGGAATATTAAATTGACCGATCAATTCTGGATAGCGCGATTTGATAAAATAAGGGTGGTATTCGGCGTTGTGTTCTGAGGACTCAGTGACATAGTAGCCGAATTTATCCATCAGCTCAAAACGTACCATATCATGATGCCGTGATTTCTGCTTTTCTTTCGCTCTTCTTTTGATGTCTGGATACAAATCTTTTCCGTCCCGTTTCACTTCTAATAACCATGCCATATGATTAATGCCGGCAATTTTTTCTTCAATGCCTTCATGATCCATTTCAAGTGATTCAAATAGATCCTTTGTACACACCTGCACACTATGACAAAGACCCACCGTTTGAACCTGTGTATAGCGCAGCATCGCACCTGTCAGTGTGGCCATTGGATTTGTGTAATTTAACAATAAAGCATTTGGGCAAACCTCTTCCATCTCCCTTGCAAAATCAAGCATCACAGGAATTGTTCGAAGGAAGCGGAAGATGCCGCCGATGCCAACCGTATCCGCAATCGTTTGTCTTAACCCATAGTTTTTCGGAATCTCAAAATCAATCACCGTGCTTGGCCGGTAGCCTCCAACCTGGATGGCATTGATCACATATTTCGCATCCTTTAAGGCTTCTTTTCGGTTGTGATAGGACTTAATGGCCACATGTGCACCGTAGTTCTCTTTTAAATGGCGGAGCATCGTTTCGGATTCTTTCAGCCGGTTGTGGTCGATATCATATAAAGCGAATTCAAAACCGGTTAGTGCAGGGACGAACAAACAATCTCCTAATATATTTTTAGCAAACACGGTACTCCCTGCACCGATAAATGTAATTTTAGACATAGACGACTCTCCTTTTCGCATCCATATTGAACTACCCTTTGACAGAGCCTTGTGAAAGCCCTGCGATAAAATATTTTTGCAACAGTAAAAACATCGTCACCATCGGCAGCATTGCAATGAGCGCAGCAGCACCAACGAGCTGAAGTTGATGTTGATTTTGACCAAAAAAATGGGATAAGGCGACTGTGAGTGTGTGCATCTCTTTATCTTGCAAAAAGAAGATGGCAAATTGATAGTCGTTCCAAATATACACACAGGCAATGATTAAAATAGAAGCGGTAATAGGTTTCAGAAGTGGAAAAACGACGGTGAAAAAAACTCTAAATGTCCCCGCTCCATCAATACGGGCTGCTTCTTCAAGCTCCTTTGGAATGGTCGACCGGATAAAGCCTGCGTATAAGAAAATGGTTAGCGGTAAAAAAGCAGCGACATTATTTAAAATAGCGATTTGATAGGTGTTCATCATCCCGATCTGAACGACCATTTTATAGAGCGGGACAAGGGCTGTGAGTGGTGGAATGACCATAATGGCGATGAATAAAACATAAACTGCTTTATTCAGTTTTGTGTTTCTTCTTGCGAGCGGATAGGCTGCAAGAGAACCAAGAAAGATAAGGCATACAGCAGAGCTGAACGTAATGATCACGGTATTCAAAAAGGATTGGCCAAGCTGAGCCTCTGTCCATGCCGTGCGAAAGTTTTCAAGATGAAGCACTTTTGGAAACAGCCATTTTGAACTGAAATCTCCTATCCCCTTTAATGATGTCGTCACCAAGATATAAAATGGAATGAGATGAAGCAATGTCACCAAAAGGGCGAGGAAGGAGTACCATCTCTTCTTACGTTTAAAAGCATTTTCCATCACACCTCGGTCTCCTTTCGTTTGAAATACATCAGTGCTGCGACACTAATGACAAGGATGATGACCGCCATGAAGACCCCTTGCGTTGCTGCATAGCCTGCATCCTGACGTTTGAAATACAGATCATACATAAAGGTCGACATTGATTGTGAGGAATCTCCCGGTCCGCCGCCAGTAAGCGCCACAATGACATCAAAGAGCTTGAGCCCGCCAATGACATTCAGCACAACATTAATGGTAATAGACGGTATAAGGAGTGGCAATGTGATTCGCCTGAATTGCTGGAGGCTGGATGCGCCGTCTAATTGTGCGGCTTCATAATAATCCTTAGGAATGCTTTGCAGTCCTGCTAAATAAATGATCATCGCAATCCCGACGAATTGATAGGTGTTGACGAGCACAATGATCCATGTGTTTAATTGCGGATTGCCGAGTGCATTCATTTGATCAAATCCAAAAAGCGCCACCACATCGTTTAAGGCACCGCCTTGGTAAGCAAACACAAAATACCAAATATAGCCCATCGCAATCGGACTAATCATGACAGGTAAATAGACAACTGTTCTTGTGATCGCTCTCATCTTTAAGCTTTGATTTAATAAAAGAGCATATCCAAGTCCAATGATATTTTGTAAGATGGTGCTCCCGATTCCGTATAGAAGCGTATTTTTAACAACAAGCCATGTCGCTGGGTCCTGAAGCAGACGTTTATATTGATCAAGCCCAATCCATTCATAAGTTTGTGAAAACCCATTCCAATTCGTAAAGGATAGCTGAATGCCGTTCAAAAAAGGATAAATGATAAAGGTACTGACAACGAGAACAGCAGGCAAGTACATCCACCAAAGGGATGAATTTTGGCTTTTTTTCATTTTCTGCTTTGGTAAAGAGGTGAATGCGGCTGGCTGCTGAGTTTTTGTGATGTCATTCATTGGCTTCACTCCTGTTTCAGCATGCGCCTGCTATTGTTTTTTCAGACGCTTATATTCCTCTTCCATCTTCTTCGATAATTGTTCTGGTGTGATGGAGCCTGCTAATAATTCTTGACCCGATGCTGCCATGACTGCCCACATGCCGCTTGGTAAGTATTTTCGATCGAAATACGGTTCAATCTTCACCTCTTCGTATTGATCGTAAAACGTAGAATAATAGTTTTTTGCTTTTACTTGCTTTAAGGCTGCTTCAGATGAGGTGCCTTCTGCGATTTTTTTCGCATTTTCAGGCTTTGCGAGAAAATCAATGAATTGTTTTGCTTCTTTTAGATGTTTGGAGTCTTTCCATGCAGCGACCGTAAACCGTTCTCCTCCAATCCAGCTTTGTTTATCTCCTTCATGAATAGATGGAACTGGCATCGTGCCTACTTTGATCGATGGATTGAGTTCAGATGCTTCAGGTCCTAAAGAGCCTCCGACAAAGGTGAAGGCTATTTTGTTTTGTGCCATCAGTTCAGGTGCTTGAGTTAGTTTTGCTGTGAGGACATCTTTGTTTAAAAGATCTTGATCTTTCAAGTCCTTTATGAACTGTGCAAGCGGTGTATAGAGAGACCAATCAAATGATCCGTTCTCAAGTTCTTTTCCGTAGCGATGGTTTGGACCGGTGATCAGTAAAGGTGTGGCGAGTTCATCAAAGACTTGGGCGATATTTGAGTTGTCTCCTCCTGGTATCCAGAGCGGCACAACCTCTCCTTTGCTCTTTTCCTTCACTGTCAGCAAAGCCGATTGGAATTCATCAAGTGTTCTAGGTACCTCAATGTCATAGTCCTTTAATAGATTGGCATTAAAGCTAAGCCCGTCTTTTGCTTGATTCAGCGGATATGCGTATACTTTGCCATCTTGATCCTTTAAAATCTGATCGAGTGAAGGATCAAGTTGTTTCACCCAATTCATCTCTTTTAGATCAGCGACATACTCGCTATAGCGAAGTTTGGCCCAGCCGTGTGTGTCAAACAGATCCGGCATATCGTTTGCCCCCATTTTGACACGAATCGTATCTTCATAGCTGTTGCCTGGGAAGTTGGCATCGATTCGAAGATGTGGATGCTCTTTTTCAAACTCACGAATCACTTCTTCAAACGCTTTTCTTTCCCCGCTGTTGCTCATCGTCGAAAAGAGAGTCAAGGTGACCTTTCCGTTTGCTTCAGACGTACCGTTATTGCTGCAAGCAGACAAAAAAATGGTCAAGACAAAGGCCGCAGTGAGCAGCATGATTTTTTTATTCATGGTTTCCTCCTTTTGATCACTGAAAATTCAGACGATAATCGGTAGAATTCATGCAGTTGCGGAAACAAAAGAAGTCCATTATACTGGAATTCTATTCTTTTCAAAGAGATAAGAGAGCATACCGGTAGGCTGCCTTGTTCTTCGCATGATCTGGCCATCATGCGAAGCAGCTTGCTTTCTGCTTTTTTGTCTCTTTTTTGTTTGCTGAAATCTCGGGTTCACCCCCTTTCATGGATGAGGCATGTGCTGCCTCTTTCGATGAGTTTGGTTGGCACGACGACTTTTAGAGGAAGCTTTCTGCCGTTTATTCTCTCAAGCAAAAGCTTCAAACCGACTTCCCCCATTTCTTCTGTATATACTTTGACGGTTGTAAGTGGCGGGCTTGAAAATGAAGCTGCTTCAATGTCATTAAACCCAACAATGGATACATCTAAAGGAACACGCAGACCGGCTTCATTGAGCGCGCGCATTGCGCCGATCGCCATTGAATCACTTCCGATAAAAAAGGCTTGTGGCAGGTTTCCTTTTGTTATGGCTTGCTTCATGAGCGAATAGCCTTCTTGCATGGAGTATTCCCCAATATGGATGTCATCCAGATGAAGACCACCTGCTTCTTGCATTCTCTTCATAAACGTCGTTTGTCTTTCGTCCTCAATCACAGCATTCCCTTCGAAATAATGTTCACGCTCCTTTCCGCCAATATAGCCTAGATGTGTATAGCCAAGCGATTGCAAATGGCGAATTGCTCGATCTGCTGCTCTGACAAAATCAACATGTACACAATCATACAAATCCTCATCCGCATAATGATTGATAAAAACAATGTGTTCCATTCGATTAGTCATTTTTTCAACCGTATCAGGACTGATTCGTCCAATGACGATCAAACCGTCAATATCTTTTAGCATCGCACCTTTATCCATGCTTCTCAGGCGAAAGGTATGGAGGGTGGACAGCCCTTGTTTGGCATATTCTTTTTCAATTCCTTTTCGAATCGATGAAAAAAAGGGATCATTTAATTCTTCGTCAATGGATTGAGCGACTACGATACCGATGACTGGGGATTCAGATGTGCTTTTTTCCTCTGCTTGATCGGCTTTTCTTGCTCTCACGGGGGTATAGTTTAACTTCTTTGCAATGTCGAGGATGTTTTGTCTTGTTGCGTGAGAAACGGCAAGGGTTTGATCGCCATTTAACACACGGGATACAGTAGAAACGGACACTTTTGCATCATGAGCAATATCTTTGAGTGTGGTCATAGGCAAACTCCTCTTGGTTTTTGACTAAATATTTACTAAAGATATTTGAAGGATACCACGTTGGTAAAGCGCTTTCAAGTGTGGATTTGTGATTTTTTATTTTGTTTTTGAGTATGTTTTGATTGGATGCAAGAGTTTAGTAAAGTTGCGTAAAAAAAGAGGAATGTTTCATCCTCTTTTACTCACGTGATTCAATTGAGGCTGTTTCTTTTGAAAACAATTGCTTCATTGTCTCCCAAGCCGTATCGAGTTGCTGGTGAAGGCCGAATAAACCTGAGTTTCCGATAATATAGATCTCGTTTCCCGCCTCAGCAAGCTGCCGGAACGTGTGCTCATTACAAGAGCCGTCTACTTCAATTGAAAATGAGTAACCTCTCTTCTCTTTTACCTCTTTCACCTGTTTAATTTTCTGAAGCATTTCTTTAATAAAAGGCTGACCTGCAAAGCCTGGATCAATCGTCATGATCGTCACTCGGTCTATTAAATGTAGATAGGAATCTAATGCTTCAATTGGTGTGGCCGGATTTAAGACAAATCCGACCTCACAGTCTCTTTGATGAATATGCCGAATGATTCTAAAAACGTCTCTTTGCACGACCTCTGGGTGTAAGCAGATCATGCTTGCCCCTGCATCAATGCAGGCATCGATTAAAAATTCTTGGGGGGATTCTGCCATAAGATGCACATCAATGGGTCGATCTGTTAGTTTTCGAAGCTGTTCTATGAAAAAGGGTGATAAGGTGATATTTTTCACGTAATGACCATCCATGACATCGACATGATATCGATCTGCTCTCGTGTTGAGAATATGAATATGTTCGCGGAAGTGCGTTAAATCCATACACATCAGTGAAGGTGAAAAAATGGCTGTCATTCTCAGAAGCCTCCTTTTTACAGTTGAAATAAAAGCTTGATCAATCCAATTAAGATTCCGATGATACCAAAGTCTGTATCTCCAAAAGTTGTCCCTTCAAAACCAAGGGTTCCTAACACAGGTAATAAACAAGCGGGTAAAAAGGAAAGAAGCAATCCATTCACAAAGGCCCCAGCGACAGCCCCTCTCACGCCTCCAGTTGCATTACCATACACTCCTGCTGTAGCGCCGCAAAAAAAGTGCGGGACAAGACCAGGAACGATGACAGTTAAACCAAACAAAGGTAAAAGAAAAATAGATACAATGCCTCCTGCAAAACTGCATAAAAAACCGATAATGACTGCATTTGGAGCAAATGGAAAAACGGTTGGTGCATCAAGTGCCGGTTTTGCCCCTTTCACAAAACGATCGGCAATTCCTTTGAAAGCAGGCACAATTTCACCGATTGCCATCCGTACCCCGGCTAAAATAATGTACACACCAGCAGCAAAGGTTATCGCCTGAATGAGAATAAAGACAGCGAAGTTCATGCCCCCACTCATTTGTTCTATAAAGGGAATCCCAGCAAACGGTGCAATCGCAAAGAACAGCAAAGCCATCGTGATTGAAATGGCCACAGATGTATCTCGTAGAAAGCCGAGTGATTTAGGCACTTGAATGGTTTCTGTTGATCTCTCTGGACGACCGATCCATTTTCCGATCATTCCCGCTGTAAAATAACCGAAGGTACTGAAGTGTCCAAGCGCAAGATCATCGCTTCCAGTGACTTTCCTTGTGAATGGCTGAAGAATAGCGGGTGCAATGACCATAGCGGTTCCTAATATAATCGAACCGGTGGTGACAAGAAACGCTCCTTTCATTCCACCTGTCGAGAGAACGACTGCGAGCATTGCAGCCATATACAAGGTATGGTGTCCTGTTAAAAAAACGTATTTAAAGGGCGTGAATTTTGCCAATAACAAATTGACCAGCATGCCAAAAATCATAATGAGAGCTGTCTGTGTTCCGAATTCCTTTTGAGCAATGGCTGCCATGGCATCTGTATTTGGCACAACTCCTTGAATGTGAAATGCTGCTTCAAACATTTTTCGGAAAACGCCAAGTGAATCAGACACGACCGTGGCGCCTGCTCCTAATATTACAAAACCCATGGTTGTTTTTAAGGTGCCTGACACGGTATCTGCGGCTGATTTTTTCTGCAAAAGTAAACCGGCCAGCGCAAACAAACCGATGAGAATTGCCGGTGTACCCAATATATCGTTCATGATCAGTTCCATCATGATGTGAATCCCCCCTTTTTCGTGGCTTATATGTGTTTGCGAAGGACGTCTTTAATGGCTTCCTGGTCTAACAAGTTATTTAATCCAGCGACCGTTCTTGTGCCGTCATCCAGCTGATCGATAATGTCTGTTGCTCCGATATATAGATCAGCTTGTTCATTTTTACTTGTGCTGAGATCGGTATGGTCCACTTCAGCTGCAAGTCCTAACTCTTCTAATGCTTTTTTGACATTCATTTCCACGATAAAGCTGCTTCCTAATCCGTTTCCGCACACAACAAGAATTTTTTTCAATCTCTTTTTCCTCCTTTATCGTTGTGAAAATTGATCAATTAGTTTTTGCGCCGATGCTAATTCCTTTGCTTCAACCAGTTGTTTCCTCCGCTTTTCATCACTTAACAGCATAGTCAGCTGTTTGAGTGCTTTTAGGTGGGTCATACTGTCAATGGCTGCTAGCACGATGATGAGACGAACCTGTTTTTTTTCATCCTTAGAGAAAAAAACGGGCCGTTCGAAAGACATGAGTGACATGCTTAATTCGTTCACGCCGTCCTCTGGTCTGGCATGTGGAATGGCTACTTGTGGTGCAATCACAATATAAGGTCCATTTTGGTCAACGGACTGAATCATGGCATCCACATAACCTTTCTGAATGGCATTTTGATCGAGTAAAGGCTGCGCTGCTTTTGTGATGGCCTCTTGCCATGTTTCTGCTGTTTGTTGGAGATGAATGGTTTTTTCTGTTAATAAATCGTTTAACACTGGTTTCCACCCTTTCTGATGGGATACATATGCGGGATGAAGCAACTCTTTAAGATCACGAAGCAGTGCTTTTTCATTTTGTACGATGGTATGCTCTTGAATGATGTTGAATAAAGCGTTCACATTGTTCTTATCAAACATGGTTTCGGCACTTTCTCCATATTGAAGCAAGGTTTTTTTCTCATAGGCAGTAAGGATGGGATGAACGAGATGAACTGGCTTTCCTTTAAACGAAATAGGTGTTGTTGACACAACAAAGTCGACATCAATCGATGACAGTTGTTCATATGAGCGCTTTGATAATAGATCACGTACTTCGATATAACCGATTAATTCGATAAGCTGTGTTTTCAGCATGTGACTTGTGCCAATTCCTTCGCCGCAAACAATGTATACAGAACGCCGCACAATTGGCGAAATCCCTTCTCTTCTCATCCAACCACCAAAATGCATCGCCACGTAAGCAATTTCATGATCACTTATCTTGGAGCAGGTCGCCTTTTCTAAATGACATACGACCTTTTGAGTGATATCAAACACCTCTGGCTGTGTTTTTTTAATAGATTCTGTTAATTCATTGTTGATATCAATGTGATAGATGAGTCTGTAATAGGCAGGGATGAGATGCATGGTTAAGTTTTGCTCCAAGGCTTCGTACTCTTGAAAGGAGATACATGCATACCGCTGAAAATCAAAAATCATTTGTCTGGCAATGGTGCGAATGAGATGCTCTTCTGGCTTTTGACTTGATGGAAGCTTTTGTTTCTTGGCGCTGAGCCATAGAGTGCTAAGAAAATAGATTTCATCATCATGAACTTGAAGACCCGTTTCTTTTTGAATTCGTGCCATGAAACGAATAGCCGCCAAGCATTCCTCGGTTTCCTGCAATGTACGCTTTTCTTCGTTTGAAAGGTGTATAGCACGTCCTAGCTTCATCCGCTTAAAGTAGAAAAAGAGATCCAAAGACAGCTGATCCAGCATGTCATCAGCAAACTCGAGCTGAAGCTCTTGTTCTGACTGCTCGAGGAGATATTTTAACCTGTTATTTGAAATAGGCCCCTTTAACCACAGAGATGGAAAAGCTTTTTCATTTTTTATCATGGTGCGAATGGAATGAATATAAGGTTTCAGTGCCAATCGAATCGCTCTTTCTTCTCCTGAAATCAAATAGCCGAAGGCTGCCTGATAGTGAAGCGTGAGCTGCTGCTTTGAAAGTGCTTCTTTTAGCTGTTTCATATCTTCAAGCAATGTATTCCGGCTCACTTTGGTGAGCTTCATAAAATCATCAATTTTTAGACATTTCTCACTGCATGCAATGGATAAGAGCAGAATAGCCCTTCTTTCCACTACACATGGTTCATAATCATCTCCAACGAGAATGCTGTTCGCTTTTTGAATAATGACTTCTTTTTCATGTGGGTGTAAGTAGTAGCCAAGTTGATCTTTTCGCTGAACGCCACTAAGCTGATGAGTGTCCAGCCAGCTATTCATGCGTTTGATTTCAGAGTAGACGGTTCGAGTAGAGACATTCAGTCGATTCTGTAAATCTTCAATTGATAAATAAGATGTCGTGTGAATCAGCATTGATAGTAAAGTCGTGCCTCTTTTGGTTAAGTGCAGTTGGAATTCCTCCCTTCTTCTCTTTGGTTATAAGTCTAATCAACTCACATGCGTCAAAGAAGTCCAAATGTTTTCAGCAAATGCTGTGCAGGTTTTTGGGTGCTCTTTTGTTATAAGAAAAAGCACACTCGTATGAGTGTGCTTTGAGACTTGTATACAAGGAGTCATTTGTCTTCTGAAACGTGATAGAAAACCTTTGTGTGGTGATGGTTATTCAAATCATTGTTAAATGCGGGTTTTCAGATTGTGGCTGCTACTTAATCAATTAACCTGAATTATAATTAAATCGCGCAGTTTCCAATATGCAGTTCAAAATGTTTTTCTTCTGAAAATATCTGAGCGATTTTACCAGTTGCTTTATCTGCTACAATGATGTTGTGATTCTCTGAGGATAGCCAAATCTCTTCAATTGCCTTATCGAAATCTAGAGCTTTTACATTTGCCCAAACAGGAAAAGGGTCATTTACAACTAAAATAAACCATTCTCTTTTCTCTTTCAGAAAATCTAGTGAATTTTTTAACCAAGCCATAACAGATACTTTGTCTGTAATTGTTAAAATATCAGAAGGTGTAGAGTCTATTTGACGAAATTGTTTTAATACTGCTTCACATAATTTTAGCCATTGAGAAGCATCATCTTCAAAACCAATTACCTCAATATAAGCTAATTGTTGTATTTTCTTTTTAGCATTCATAAAAGCTATTTTCTTTTGTATTTTTTCATTTTGATATACCATATTTTTCATTCCTCATTATTCATTGTAATAGATATGGTGATCACCATTTGGTCCATAAATATTTGAATACCTTTCTTTTTTAAAATCATAATTAAATGGGTCGGCACCCTCTTTCGGTTTCCCTGCGTGAGTGTGTAATTTTCCGTCATTAGTATGTTGTACTATAACTCTTTTTCCTTTTGGGGTATCAAATTCATAGTACCGCCCATGATGAGTTTGGTTAGAACTGTACTCATAATTACGATGTTCTTGTCCCTTCTTAAAAACATTATCTCCTACTTGCCATTGACGAGTAGGCTGTTGTGATCTAGGTATTTCCCCTAAATCCTTAGCGTGCCGCAAAGCCCTTTTTCGATTAAGTCCTTCTTGACTTTGAGCGTTTAACCCCATCTTCCCTTGAAACCTTTTCGCCCCAAACGGCAAAAGCATTCCAAGTGCTGCGTTCATACTCGCTTCCTGCTGTTCTTTTGAGACCTTATTACCAAACATATCACGGCCCGTAATCGCTTCGCTGAAGCCGTTGGTGGCGGTGAGGCCATATAAGCCTTTTTGAGATGTTTTTAAGGCGTCAAAGGATTTTTGCGATGTCTTGTAGATGTCGACTGCTTGTACTGCGGCTGAAGTGGCTTGAGAGGTTTTATAGACGGCTTTTCCGCCTTTGAAAATGCGCCCTGCCCAGCCGACGATAGGGATATATCCCGCTGCTGCCATGCCGCCTGCGGCGACGCGCTGTCCTGCGGTAAGTTCTTCGCCTGTGATCGGGTCAACGCCTGTTGCGGCGCGTTTTGCATCGTTCACGCCAGTTAGTTCATTCACAATATTCCCGCCATAATCAAGTGCTTTTTCATACCAATTACGGTTGGCGAGTGCTTCTTGTTCCTTTGCGATTTCGCGGGCTTCCTGTTGTTCTTTTTTAATGTTGAGATATTCGGCAGTTTGCTTCTCAATATCGCTTTTCGCCTTGTAGATTTCGCTATTATGATACGCTTTCTTGTCAAAATTCATAGGTGAAATGGCTTTTCCGTCATTTGTCGCATTCATCATTTCTGCGTACAATGCCATTGTAGCTTGCTGCTCCGTTTCTGACAAAGCATATTCATCTTTTACATTTTGATCAAGCTCTCTTAGGTCTTTCACTGTCTTTTTTCGCTCGTCTTCCGCATCTGCAATCTTTTCATCAAAGGTTTGGCTATCAAATACTTCTAGAGAAATGAGGTCGTCGATGTCTTGAAAAATCGTTTTAAGTGCCTTTTTTTGATCCTTTACAATGCTTTTGGCGTTTTTGATGCCCATATGTACAGCGTTATCTAAAAAGTGTTCTTCTACAAAGGTACCGCCACCAAAATTTGTATCATCTAGTGTCCCAGAAACACCTTCATGAAAGGCTTTTTGCTTATCGATGAAGCTGATGAACATATCTACATTTCCGGCGAGCTCTTTGTAGAAGCTTTTAATGTTATCGGCACCTTTCCCAGTGAAGTCGTCACCGAGATTAGAAACACCTTGTAATGCTTTTTTTAAATCTACCATTTGTTCGCGGAGTTCCTGATAGTGCTTTGCTCTTGCGTCCATGGCACTTTCAAGTGCTTTTGCATCAAGTATCTTCCCCAGAAGAATTCACTCCTTCCTATTCATTGACAAGGTCAATTTTACCAACACAAAGTTTGTCATTAAATAGGAATATAGATACAAAAACAGTACTTAATATGTAAATGATCCGTGTTTTATTAGAGCGCTTTAGCCTCGCCATCGTCAGTAATCATTAAGACACGATTCTTAAAACATCTTTTAATTAAAATCATTTGAGATGTTCCATTGTAAACAAGTGTTATAGAGCACTTCCATGGTAAGGAAGAGGGCACTAATTGAGCCAATTATAATCCGCGCTACCTTTTTTAAACAACTAATAGTAAAACACGCCCTTCACATTGTGCTTTCTTACGACTTAGACTTAAGCAATTGCAGCTCTTGGTCCATAATATCTGCTGCTTCGGTAATAAATTGAATGATTAAGTCTAATTCTTCTCGTTTGTATTCGTTTGTGAGTTGTTTAGTTGATGCTGATAAGGATTGGAAGAGTTCTTTTACCTGTGATTTCCCTGCCGTTAATGGAACGATGATAACTCTTCGTTTGTCTTTTGGGTCCTTTTCTCTTTTTGCGTAGCCCGCTTTTTCAAGGCGGTCAATCAGAGCTGTGACTGCACCTGAGCTAAGACCTGTTTTTTCACTTAATTCTCCTGCTGTGAGAGGACCGAGTTCATTTAATAAATCGGCTGATTTGAGGTCTGTTGGGAAAAGGCCAAGCGATTGTGCGGCCGCTTGGTGGAATAAAACCGTTCGTGTGGCGAGACGCCTCATTGTATGGATGATCAGGTCTGCTCTGTCTTCTGCGTCGTTCTTTATTGACAACTTGTTCTCCTCCCTTTAAAATAAATTATCTTGATCATCAAGATAAATGTTCTCTTACTTTATATTTAAGTTGATCATAGCAAAAATAAGGAGAGAACGTAAGCAGGAGGTAAATGAAATGAATCATGTTGATAAAGGCAAGGCATCCACTCGCTTTGTTGTCATCGGTTTGCTGTTAGGAATTTTTATGGCGGCGATGGACAATACCATTGTTGCAACAGCAATGGGAAGCATCGTAGCAGATTTGGGCAGTTTTGATAAATTTGCTTGGGTGACGGCTTCTTATATGGTGGCAGTAATGGCTGGAATGCCGATTTACGGAAAGCTTTCTGATATGTATGGTCGAAAGCGTTTTTTTCTGTTTGGACTTATTTTCTTTTTAATTGGATCAGCGCTGTGCGGTATCGCACAAACGATGGATCAGCTCATTATTTACCGAGCCATTCAAGGGCTTGGAGGCGGCGCCCTTCTTCCAATCGCGTTTACAATCATCTTTGATATCTTCCCGCCTGAAAAGCGTGGAAAAATGTCCGGTATGTTTGGTGCAGTGTTTGGTTTATCGAGTGTACTAGGACCGCTCTTAGGAGCTATTATCACAGATTCAATCGGCTGGCACTGGGTTTTCTATATCAACGTGCCAATTGGTATTGTTAGTGTGTTCTTGATTGCTAGATACTACCAGGAATCACTAGAACATCGCAAGCAAAAAATTGACTGGTCAGGTGCTATCACACTTGTCGTGGCGGTTGTGAGCTTAATGTTCGCACTTGAGCTTGGCGGTAAATCTTATGCGTGGGATTCAGTGCAAATCCTCACCCTTTTTGCCGTGTTTCTTGTGTTCGGTACCATCTTCTTTATTGTTGAGCGAAAAGCAGAGGAACCGATTATTTCATTTTGGATGTTTAAAAATCGTTTATTTGCGACATCTCAAATTTTGGCGTTTTTATATGGCGGAACATTTATTATTCTTGCTGTCTTCATTCCTATTTTCGTTCAGGCGGTGTACGGTGAATCAGCGACAAGTGCAGGGTTCATTTTAACACCGATGATGATAGGGTCTGTCATTGGCAGTATGATTGGCGGAACGATGCAGACGAAAGTGCCTTTCAGACGTCTTATGACGATCTCTGTTATTTCATTTTTCGCGGGGATGCTGCTTCTTGCCAATATGTCACCAGATACAGCTAGAATTTGGCTCACAATCTTTATGATGATATCAGGCTTTGGTGTCGGCTTCAGCTTCTCCCTTCTGCCGTCAGCTTCAATGAATGATCTAGCCCCTCGTTATCGAGGCAGTGCAAACTCGACCAATTCATTTATGAGATCACTTGGGATGACACTTGGTGTCACGATTTTTGGGACGATTCAAACCAATGTCCTATCGAATCGCTTAGCAGAAGCCTTTAGCGGAATGAAAGGAGCCCCTTCTCAAATAGGCGATCCACAAGCCATTTTTCAAGAAGGTGCCCGCTCACAAATTCCGCCTGATATTTTAAATAAAGTCATTGATGCGATGTCACAAAGTATTACGTACGTATTTTTGATTGCGTTGTTTCCTATTGCCCTTGCAGCGATTACGGTCCTGTTCATGGGAAATGCACGTGTACGCACATCAAATGAAATGAAAGAAAACGAATAATGTGAAAAAGCAGAGCTTAAGCGGCTCTGCTTTTTTGTTTCACTGATATAGAGGATGGGCTTTGCCCTCACTGCCAACGATACGTATTTTCGATGTGACCATATCTTTTGCGGCTTGTTTCGCTTTTTGTAAATACATCCGTGGATCTAAGCTTTCCGGTTCGTTTGAGAAATGATCACGAATGGCTTCAGAGTACGCATTTTTTAATTCAGTTGAGACATTGACCTTTGCCATACCAAGTGCCACACATCGTCTGACGTCTCCATCCGGAACAGCGGAACCACCGTGCAGCACAAGGGGAACATCGACCAGCGATGCAATTTGTTCAATACGGTCAAAGTCAATATCCGGTACCCCTTTATAAATGCCGTGTGCGGTACCAATTGCAGGTGCTAAAGTTGGTACCCCAGTTTCTTCTACAAATTGACGGCATTCTGATGGAATGGCTTTTTCAGCATCCTTTTCATCAACAACGATATCATCCTCTACGCCGCCCACCTTGCCTAGTTCAGCTTCAACGTTCACCCCTACTTTTAATGCGAGGTCCACCACTTCTTTTGTGCGGCGAACATTTTCTTCATATGAATGCATCGATGCATCGATCATGACGGATGTATATCCCGCACGAATACAGGTGAGAATCACATCAAAGTCCGTACAGTGATCGAGGTGCAGACCGATCGGGATTTGATATTGATCAGCCGCCGCTTTGACTGTATCTGCAATCGCTTTTGCTCCAAGAGATTGAACGGTTCCAACCGTTGTTTGCAAAATGACAGGTGATTTTAATTCTGCCGCCGTTTCGAGCACCCAATAAATACTGTCAAAGGAATGTACATTGAATGCAACGATTCCGTATTTTTCTTTTTTCGCAGTCTCAAGCATTGGTGTTGTGGATAGTAAAGGCATGATCAAACATCCTCTCTCGTTAAAATATCTGTTTCTAATACAGTCAGCATGTCTTCATTTGTTCTTGTTTCCAGCAGCTTTTGTCGTTTCGCTTCATCCATTAATCCTCGTGAAAGGGCAGAAAGTGCCTTTAGATGAGTGGTCCCTGCTTCACTTTTGGGGATCAGTAAGGATAAGAAGAAAAAGCAAGGCTTCCCATCAAAAGCGTCCCATTCAATGCCTGTTTCTGTGCGGACGATCACGAGTGCTGGTTTTGTGATGGCGTCTGTTTGTGTATGCGGAATGGCAAATCCATCTTGAAATCCAGTTGTGCTCAGCGCTTCTCTTTCAGTTAAGCCTTTTTTCACATCCTCTGGTGATGTACAAATACCTGCTTTGTAGGCAATATCAGCAATAGCTGCGAAAACGCCAGCCTGTGACGACGCGGTTTCATGAAGATTCATATAAATATGTTCCATTATTTCTCTTCCTCCCTATTAAACTGCGGGTTTGTCTATTTTTTTACGATACAGTCCGTATAGAATGGCACCTACAAGTGATCCGATCAGTATGGATAGTACCCACTGGAATGCACCTGTGACGACTGGAAGGACAAGGAATCCACCATGCGGAGCTGGAACCTGTACGCCAAAGAGATACGTCAATATAGCAGAGATGGCGGAGCCAAACATGATAATTGGCAGGACAACGATCGGGTTTTTAGCCGCAAATGGGATGGCCCCTTCTGTTATATGTGTCGCTCCTAGAATATAGTTGATGGCCCCTGCATTTCGTTCCTGCGGTGTGAAATGTTTTCGGAAAATCGTTGTGGCAATCGCAATGATAAGCGGTGGTGTGATACATGCTGCTGACACACCTGCCATGAAGTAAAGGTTACCTTCTGCAAGTAAAGCCGTTCCTGTGACATAGGCTGCTTTGTTAAAAGGTCCTCCCATATCAAATCCACACATCGCTCCAACAATTAAACCTAAGAGCAGCGGATTCGTGGATTGAACAGCTGAGAGAAAATCCATTAATGAATTATTTAGACCTGTGATTGGAACTAATAGTGGTGTCATCACAGCCCCAATTAAGAAAATACCGATGACAGGATAGATGAAGATTGATTTTAATCCGTCAAGTGATGCAGGTAATTTTTGAAGCAGGAATTGAAGGAGTACGATGATATACCCTGCTGCAAAACCTGCGATAATACCACCTAAGAATCCGGCGCCTCCATCGTTTGCAAGCAGGCCGCCGATAAATCCGACAACCATCCCTGGGCGTTTCGCGATTGAATCAGCGATAAATGCTGCTAAAATAGGCACCATTAAGCTAAAGCCGAGTCCGCCAATGTTTTTCAAGTAGGCAGCAAACGGATGATACGTTTCATGCTGAGGATCAGCTGAGTAAATACCGAATAGAAAAGATAAAGCAATTAAGACCCCGCCTCCAACAACAAATGGAAGCATGTGTGATACACCGTTCATTAAATGTTTGTAGATGGTGTGTATCCACTTATTCGCCGACTTTTGTTGAGCTGGTGAAGGAGCAGATGTTTTTTCTGTTCCAGAAGTTCTTCCTTTCACTTGATGAACAGGTGCTTCTCCATTCATAATGCCTTGAATCAGTTCATTTGGCGTGCGGATACCCTTCGCTACAGGCACTTCAATCAGTGGTTTGCCGTGAAAACGATCTGTATTCACATCTTTGTCAGCTGCGACAATGACTCCATCGGCCTCCAAAATGTCTTGATCGGTTAAAGCGTTTTCAATTCCTACTTGACCGTGCGTTTCAACTTTGATGTCGACCCCTAGTTGCTCAGCAGCTATTTTTAATGCCTCAGCTGCCATAAATGTATGTGCAATGCCTGTTGGACAGCCAGTTGCAGCGACAATTTTTTTACGGCTCATGTGTATTCCCCCTTATATCTTGTCAATGTGTACTTGATCAATTAATGAATGAATGTCATGTAAATCACTTAAGCCTTTAGAAAATGCAGTAGATGCGCCTGTTGCAATGCCGTAACGTAAGCATTCTTCAGGTGAATGACCTTCAAGCTGTTTACTAAGAAAGGCTGCGAGCATCGCATCTCCAGAGCAAGCTGTGTTTACCACAGTGCCAGTCGGTGCGTTTCCTTTTAAAACGGCGTCTTTTGTAATGAACAAAGCCCCTTCTCCCCCGCGGGAAATAAGCACTTGCTCTGCACCCATCTCAATGAGCTTTTCTCCTGATTGAATGAGTTCTTTTTCTGACATAGGATGTGTTTTGCCGAAAAAAGCAGCGATTTCTTCTTCATTCGGTTTTAATAAATACGGCTTGTATTGAAGTGTCTCAAGAACTGCTGCGGAGCTTGTGTCTAAAATAAACTTGACGTTGTTCTGATGACAAATAGCTGCTACTTCTGAAAAAATGCTGGCTGGTACGCCCTTTGGCAGGCTGCCTGACATGATCAGGATGTCCCCCTGCGGGATGGCCGCTATTTTTTCACGAAAGGCGTGAAGCGCTTTTTCTTCAATCGCAGGTCCCTGGTTCACGAGCTTGTATTCTTCAGTCGTATTAATAAAAACATTAATGCGTGTAATTCCTTCAACTGAGATAAAATCGGTTTGAATGGAAAGGTCCTTTAAGGATTGTTCAATATAAGAGCCTGAAAACCCAGCAATAAATCCTAATGCAGTGCTGGTGAATCCATATTTCTTTAACATAATGGAGACATTGACTCCCTTGCCATTCGGCTGATAATCTTCATCTTCCGTGCGGTTGACTGCATTTGCCTTCATTTCTTTTAATGCAATATATAGGTCAATAGCAGGATTTAAGGTGCAGGTATAAATCAATTGGTTTCACCTTCTTTCTTTTCTCTAAAGAAAGTATCTCATACGCAGGAGTGAAAATGTTTTCAGATTTGGTAAAGGTTTTCATGATAAAAAGCCTTCTAGATCAAAGTCTCGAAGGCTTCTTTATTGATTATTTCATTCGAATCACATAGGCATCTAGTAAAATGCGGGCGATGACATGAAGAGACAAGCGCGATCTGACCTCATAATCTGGGAAGAAGGATTGTTCGCCTTTATATCCGACTAGAGTCATATCTGATATTTTACTTAATGTAGAATCTATTCTCGTTGTGACAGTAATCGTCGTGATTTGCTTCATGCTAAGATTTTGACACGCTTCAACGAGCTCTGCTGTTTCGCCATTCAATGAAACAAAGATTGCAAGTTCGTTTTTACCGATATCCCGCGACTTCAGCCGAATGATATTCGGGTCGTCATGTACTTCACATGTTTTTCCGATGAGCTGTAATTTGATGGTCATTTCTTTGGCAATCATCTCTGAAAAGCCTCTGCCGAAAATATAAATTTTGTCCGCATTATGTATTTTTTGAACGGCATCTTCAATTTGCCCAATACTTTGCAGCTGGATCGTCTTTAAAACCTCTTCTTCGTTTTTCCGAATCGCTAGCTTGATGTCTTCATCAATGTTTTTGAGCTGATCACTTGCATCGGTCATTTTCTTTTCTTGTTTCAATCGATATTTAAAGGATGTATAGCCGTTGTAGCCGATTTTTTTCATCAGCCTGACAATTGTGGCTGTCGACACATTGGCTCTTTCACTTAATGTGACGATGGATAAGGTGGAGATATCCTCTAAATGCTGGTGAATATAGTTGAGTAAATAACGTTCTGTTTCACTTAACGTTTGATACACTTCGGTTGGAATGTTAAATAGTGGTTCATTCAATTTGATTCCCCCTTACTCATTTCATACTATAATTAAATGCCCAATAAAAACAAGCTGATTCTTTTGTCATATATTTTGTTGAAAGCCAAAATGAGTGAAATTTCATTTTTGACATACACTAAGGAAAAGTTGTGTCTGTGTGAAAGGAGCTGATCATAATGCTTCATCTTTTGTTTTATCTCATCCTTGTTTATGTCGTCTATGTATTTTTGACCGCATTTGTTTTGTTTTATTTACCTGTTCAAAAAACATGCAAAGAACATTGCATTTATAAAGCCTCTTCTATCTCAGGAGACGATCAGGGGACAAATCAAGTCATGCTTCTTGACGACGGCTTTGAATCTGGTCAGGTGAGGATCCAAATGATTCGTGAGGCAAAGAAGATGATCCGTCTCAGTTACTATTCCATTCAAAAGGGAAAAACAGCCGAATGGATACTAGGTGCTTTAATTGAAGCAGCTGATCGGGGTGTGAAAGTGCAGCTGTTGTTAGATGGCATCTGTCACAGTTTGCGCGGGCCGCTAAAGCATTTGCGCTATGCAGTAGCAAATCATCCGAACATGTCGATTCGTTTTTATGAGCCCTTTCGGTTGTTCAAGCCATGGACGTGGCATAATCGGCTACACGATAAGCTGCTACTAGCAGATGGCCGAGTGGCTGTGATGGGCGGAAGAAATATCGGTGATAAATACTTTGCAGATCAGCCGCCGAAAGACTTTGCTTTTGACCGTGATGTGCTGCTCTATAACCCCAAAAAGGGAAAAGTATTAGATGAAATGGAGCAATATTTCGTTTATCTGTGGAATCATGATTTCACAAAAAGAACAAAAGCTGTGTTCTCTAAGCCAAAAGCGAAAAAAGGGTTAAAGCTAAGAAAACAGCTGCTCAGATCCTATCATGATGCAGTGCGCACGAAAGAACCTTTTGTGATGTCCTCATTTGATTGGGCAGCAGATACCACTTCTGTGAAACAGGTTGCCTTTTTCACAAATCCTGTGGAACGCTTTAATAAGCGGCCACTTGTACTGAAAAAACTGAACGATCTTGCGCACCGGGCAAAGCGTTCTGTGCTTATACAGACGCCTTATGTCATTCCAACACGCCCAATGAAATCCGGACTCACCCCCTTACCTAGTGAGATTCAGACGACAGTGGTGACGAATTCTCTTACGGCGACGCCAAATCCATTAGCCTTTGCTGGGTATTTAAGTACAAAAAAGGAATTGATGAAAACAGGCGTTCATTTGTATGAATACGAAGGTCCATATTCGATTCATGCGAAATCAATGGTGATTGATGATTACCTGAGTATTATTGGGACATATAACTTAGATGCGAGGTCTAGTTTTTTAAACACAGAGTCCATTTTGGTCATTGACAGTGCCCCGTTTGCGTTCTCACTTACGCAAGCAATTGAACGAAAAATCGCCTACAGTTATCTCGTTGCTAAAGATCGAACTGTCTACCAGACGAGCGCTTATGGACAGAAAAAAAAGCCTTTGATGAAAAGGCTCCTTTTAAACGGATTATCCGCGATAACAGTTTTATGGCGTCGATTGATATAAAGTAGGGCAGCTACTCTTGTGGCAGCCCTTTTTCTTGCGTTTGATCTTTTTCTGCAGACTCCAATTTGGTCAATTTAAACACCAAGATCCCTGCCACAATTACAATAACACCTAAAAGTTTTGTCAAAGAGAATTCTACTTTTTCTAAGCCAAGCCAGCCAAGCGAATCAAACAAAAGAGCGCAGCCAAGCTGTGACGTGAGGACAATCGAAATGCCATAAGTCGGTCCAAGCCGTTTGATACTTTGAACAAGACAAATGACCACTCCTACACCAATAGCCCCGCTGATCCAGTACCACGCTTCCATATGTCTTAATCGAAACATGCCAGTTCCCTCTAGTAAGAGCCCCATCAGGAGTGAAGCAATAAAGCCCATTCCAAGAACGAGGGTGGTAGTTGACCAAGAGCCTGTCTGCTCATTGACCTTACTGTTAAAAATGGTTTGTAAGCTGACGAGTGCGCCAGCCGTGATGGCTAATACTATTCCTATGATCATATATAAATCCCTTCATTTCCTCTATTCATAAATGTTGTGCTCTGCTATTTCTAGGAGCCCTTTGCGGTCACAAATCGTAATTTTTCCTCTCTGTCTTTCTATCAGTCCTTTTTCATAGAATCGCTGAATGACTCGGTTAATGTGACGGTAGCTTGTACCGATTAAGCTTGCCGCATCAGTGAGACGAAGGGCGCTTGCGCTGTCATCATCTGTGACAACAGACAATAAGTAGCTTGCAAGCCTGACCTCTACAGGATATAACAGGTGGAAACTCAAATCGTTTGATTTTGTATAAAATTTGTTTGTGATCCCTTTTAGCAGAAAGGTTAACATGCGCGGGTCATCCTTCGCATGACGCATGAGCGCTTGATGAGAAACCCTTAACATATGTACTTCTGTGACCGCTTCGACTGTATTGACCATATCCGTCTGCTGAACGTATTCGATATCTCCAATCGCTTCAAGGGGATGTTTAAAGCTAAGAATAAAGGTTTTCCCTTCCTTTGTGGTCGTGAAAATCTTTAATTTCCCTTTCACTAACAAGTACAGGTACTCCCTCTTATCCCCTTTTGAACAAACGAGCTCCCCTTGCTCATAGCGCCACAAACTTACGTGTGATATGAGCTTTTGATGAAAGACACTTTCTAATTGATGTGCCTTCATATATGAGGTAAAAAGAGATTCATCATGAAGCTCCTCCATCTGACGCCCTCCTTTATAGTTTTAAAATGATCACCCCTGTGACCATCAATAAAATTCCTGCGTAATGAGGCCATTTCATTTTCTTTTTCTGAACACCAAACCATCCTTTTGCATCGATTGCAAAGGTAAAAGCAAGCTGTGCAATCAGTAACGCTGCGATAGTGAGTGTCACACCGATGATTTGGATCGCGGTGACTTCATTAAAAATAATAATCGCTGCAAATGCGCCTCCTATTAAATAAAGTGGCTGCACCTTTTGATATTCCCTGAAGTGCCCGTCTCGTACGACGAGTAAAATGACGAGCGAGATGATAAAGCCGGTCAGCTGTGTGATGGTGGCTGCCTGCCATGTACCAATATCCTGGCTGATTCTTGCATTGGCTACGCCTTGTAGTGTAATACAAGCGCCTCCTAATAAAGCGTAAATAACACCTTTCATTCGTTCAAAAGCTCCTTCTTTTTTCAGTCTAGTTCCATTAAATGATACATGCCCGCCGGTTGAAAAGGACATATGTCCCACTTTGCGTATTATATCAGAAACTTTTTCTTTTGCAGTTTGTTCGTTTTAGATTTTTCACAGTGGGTACAGTTTTATATCAGCTGAAAACAGAATATTGAATGAATCACATATAAAAAGGAGACATGTCAGAATGAGAAATCAAGAGAAGCATTTTATTAACGGAGAATGGGTTGCATCAACAGGAAGCGAAACGACAGAGGTCATCAACCCTGCGACAGAGGAAGTCATTGGCACCATTAGCTTAGGAACAAAAGAAGATTTAGATAAGGCAGTGAAAGCAGCTCGTGCCGCCTTCCCTTCTTTCTCTAAAACATCTCGAAATGAACGAGTAAAGATGCTGGAAAACATTGTGCGCGGCTACGAAAAACGCAAAGATGAACTTGTAGAAGTGATGACACAAGAGCTCGGTGCACCGCTGAAAGTATCCGAAGAAGTTCATTACAAAATGGGCTATGAACATTTTTCTAAAGCAGCGGAAGCCCTTAAATCTTATACATTTACAGAGGACCGCGGCGGACATACCATTATAAAAGAAGCAATTGGCGTCAGCGGATTGATAACACCGTGGAACTTCCCAACGAATCAAACATCTCTTAAAATCGCAGGTGCCATTGCGGCAGGCTCACCAGTTGTCTTAAAGCCAGCGGAAATTACACCATTTGCTGCGATGATTCTTGCAGAAATTATTGATGAAGCAGGCGTACCGAAAGGAGTTTTCAACTTAGTAAACGGAACGGGTGACGTAATTGGTGACGGCATTAGCTCACATCCTGATATTGACTTTGTTTCATTTACTGGATCAGGTGCTGTTGGCACTAAAATTATGGAAAACGCAGCGGACAATGTGAAGAAAGTCGCTCTTGAGCTTGGCGGGAAATCCCCTCTTATCGTCTTGGATGATGCAGATGTGGATGTGGCTGCTGAAACTGCCATTCAGCATATTGCGATGAATACAGGGCAAGTGTGTTCTGCAGCTACGCGTGTGCTTGTACCAGAATCAATGAAAGACAAGTTTGAAAAAGCGCTGCTGAATGCCCTGCCGAAGTTTACAGTTGGTGATCCAAGAGAAGATCATGCTACAGGGCCGCTTGTATCTAAAAAGCAGTGGGATACCGTGCAATCTTATATTGAAAAAGGAATCGAAGAAGGTGCTACCCTTCTTGCTGGGGGAGCTGGAAAGCCGGACGGAATCGATAAAGGATATTTCGCCAAACATACCATTTTCACCAATGTGAAAAATGACATGACCATTGCACAAGAAGAAATCTTTGGACCGGTCATGAGTGTCATTACGTATCAGAATCTTGATCATGCCCTTGAGATCGCCAATGATACAGTGTATGGCCTTGCCGGGTATGTTGTTGGAAAAGATGAAAAAACATTAAAATATGTCGCTGAGCATATTCGCGCTGGTCAAATCACCATTAACAATGCCGAAACAGATTATTTTGCCCCATTTGGCGGCTTTAAGCAATCAGGTATCGGAAGAGAATGGGGAGACTTCGGCATCGAGGAATATTTAGAAGTGAAAGCTGTGATGGGACTTCCAACGGCGTAAATTAGATAGATAAGAGGAAAACGGATGACCGTTTTCCTTTTTTTATGTCTTTTCCCCTATTCGCATATGCTTTGTCATTAGAAATCTTAATCATGACAATCAATATTATATATTTTACTTAATGGCAAACTTTCGGTAAAGTTCAAATTGAACCTATATATATAATTCCTATCGAATTAATCTATGTTTATATTCCTTGTGAGGTGGATATCGTTGCAACTTCATGTATTGAACAGTCCTTTTAGTCAGCAGCAGGCAGAGCTACTCAATCAGCTGCTTCCGACTTTAACAGATCAACAAAAAATTTGGCTTACCGGTTATTTATCAGCACAAGCTGCGCTAGCCGGATCAGAAACAGCTACTCAAGCCCTATCTCCTTCTGCCGCAGCACCTGCGCAGCCTGTCAGTAAAGATGTGACCGTGCTTTACGGGTCGCAAACAGGCAATTCCGAAGGGTTAGCGAAAAAGACAGCACAGCATCTTGAAGAGAAAGGCTTTCAAGTGACGCTCTCTTCTATGTCAGATTTTAAACCAAATAATCTGAAAAAAATACACAATTTACTGTTGATCGTCAGCACACATGGCGAGGGAGATCCGCCTGACAATGCCCTTTCTTTCCATGAATATGTCCATGGTAGACGTGCGCCAAAGCTCGATCATTTAAGCTTTTCTGTTCTATCGCTTGGTGACAGCTCCTATGAATTCTTCTGTCAGACTGGAAAAGAATTTGATGAGCGCTTCAAAGAACTTGGCGGAACGCGCCTGACAGATCGAGTGGATTGTGACCTTGATTATGATGAGCCGTTTTCTGAATGGCTTCAAGGGGTGACATCGTCACTTAGCGAAGGTGAAGCCGCAGCTTTCACGCAAGAATCAGCAGGAGCAAACAGCCAAACAGCAGCTACTGAATACTCAAGAACGAATCCTTTTTATGCGGAAGTTCTTGAAAATATCAATCTAAATGGCCGTGGCTCTAACAAAGAAACCCGCCATTTGGAGCTTTCACTTGAAGGGTCAGGACTTGTTTATGAACCGGGTGACAGCCTTGGAATTTATCCAACAAATGATCCTGCGCTTGTTGATGAACTGATTACGACATGCGGATGGAATGCAGAAGAAGCCGTAACTGTTCATAAAAACGGTGAGACTCTTCCTTTAAAAGAAGCACTTACCTCACATTTTGAGATTACAGTTTTAACAAAACCCCTTCTTCAAAAGTTGGCGGACTTGACGAAAAATGAAGCCCTCCATGCCCTTTTAAAAGAAGGAAATGAAGAAAAATTAAAAGCGTATATAGCAGGAAGAGATTTAGTCGATGCTGCGCGCGATTTCGCTCCTTTTGAAGGAACAGCCGCAGACTTCACTGCGATTTTAAGAAAAATTCCGGCTCGCCTTTATTCGATTGCAAGCAGCCTGAAAGCGAATGAAGAAGAAGTTCACTTGACGATCGGTGCTGTGAGATATGATGCGCACGGGAGAGAACGTCAAGGTGTCTGCTCCATTCTATGTGCAGAGCGCTTACAACCAGGTGATACCCTGCCAGTTTATATTCAGCACAATCAAAACTTTAAGCTTCCTGAAAACCCTGATACACCGATCATTATGATGGGACCAGGCACAGGTATTGCCCCTTTCCGTTCGTTTATGCAGGAACGAGAAGAAATCGGTGCAAGCGGAAAATCGTGGTTATTCTTCGGTGACCAGCACTTTGTGACGGATTTCTTATATCAAACCGAATGGCAAAAGTGGCTAAAAGATGGCGTCTTAACGAAAATGGATGTGGCTTTTTCAAGAGATTCAGAGGAAAAAGTATATGTTCAGCATCAAATGAAGAAGCAAAGTAAAGAATTATTCGAATGGCTGGAGCAAGGTGCCTATGTATATGTTTGCGGAGATGAAAAGCATATGGCGCATGATGTTCATCATACTCTTCTATCGATTATCCAAGAAGAAGGTGCGATGAGCAAAGAGAAAGCAGAAAGCTATCTAGCTAACTTGCAGCAGCAAAAACGCTATCAGCGCGACGTATATTAATGGACTTGATGCTTGAAAGAAAGGAGCTTTTACTTACATGGTGAAGACAGCATTAACAGCGCCGGATGGACCTCCGAGCGACGTAGAAGAAATCAAAGAAAAAAGTGATTATTTACGGGGTACGTTAAAAGAAGTAATGCTTGATCCGATTTCAGCGGGAATTCCTGATGATGACAACCGTCTGATGAAACATCACGGCAGTTATTTACAGGATGATCGGGACCTCAGAAATGAACGGCAGAAACAAAAACTTGAGCCAGCCTATCAATTTATGCTGCGCGTACGCCTGCCTGGCGGAATCGCCACTTCTAAGCAGTGGCTTGTGATGGATGAGCTTGCTCACAAATACGGAAACGGTACGTTAAAGCTGACTACTCGTGAAACCTTTCAGCTTCACGGTATTTTAAAATGGAATATGAAAAAAACCATTCAAGACATTCATTCTACTATGCTTGATACAATTGCTGCTTGCGGCGACGTGAACCGGAATGTCATGTGTACATCAAACCCCTATCAATCAGAAGTGCACCATGATGTATACGAGCTGGCGAAAAAATTAAGTGATGACCTGCTCCCGCAAACAAGAGCTTATCACGAAATTTGGCTTGATGAGGAAAAGGTTGCGGCAACGCCAGATACGGAAGTTGAACCGATGTATGGTCCGCTTTATTTGCCAAGGAAATTCAAAATTGGTGTGGCGGTCCCTCCTGCTAACGATATTGATGTCTTTTCGCAGGATTTAGGCTTTATTGCCATCATCGAAAATGAGCAATTGATTGGCTTTAATGTCGCAATTGGCGGCGGAATGGGTATGACTCATGGTGATACAGCGACCTATCCTCAGCTTGCAAAAGTGATTGGCTTTTGTACACCGGAACAGGTTGTAGAGATTGCGAAACAAGTGATTACCATTCAGCGTGACTACGGAAACCGTTCCGTGCGAAAAAATGCCCGCTTTAAATATACGGTGGACCGTCTTGGTCTTGAAAATGTAAAAGAAGAGCTTGAGCGCCGCCTTGGGTTTACTCTGTCAGAGGCAAAGAATTATCACTTTGATCATAACGGTGACCGTTATGGCTGGGTAAAAGGCATTAATGGCAGATGGCATTATACGATGTTTGTGGAAGGCGGACGCATCACAGATTATGATGATTATCCACTGATGACAGGCATCCGTGAAATTGCCAAGGTGCATACGGGTGACTTCCGTTTAACCGCCAATCAGAATTTAATCATTGGGAATGTCACAACTCATAAAAAGAAACAAATCGAACAGCTGATTCAGAAGTTTGGTTTATCAGACGGCCAGCAACACTCCGCCCTGCGCCGCAGCTCAATGGCTTGTGTTTCTTTGCCAACATGCGGCTTAGCGATGGCAGAAGCAGAGCGCTACCTTCCACGCTTGATTGACAAAATTGAAGAGATTGTCGAAGAAAACGGCTTAAGTGATAAAGAAATCACGATTCGTATGACTGGTTGTCCAAATGGATGTGCCCGTCATGCGCTAGGTGAAATTGGCTTTATCGGGAAATCACCTGGCAAATACAACATGTATCTTGGCGCTGCGTTTGATGGCAGCAGATTAAGTAAGCTATACCGTGAAAATGTTGGTGAGGAAGACATTTTAAACGAACTTGGCTCTCTTCTTCCCCGCTATGCAAAAGAACGAGAAGACGAAGAACATTTCGGTGATTTTGTCGTTCGAGCAGGTATTGTCAAAGAAACAACAGATGGCACGAATTTTCATGTGCAATAAAAAAAGACAGGGGCCTTCCTGTCTTTTTTACTTTTTCTGTTTCTTATTCAAGTATTCGGTCAGGCTTTTATATACATCTGGATTGTCTAATGAAGAAAGGTCGGGTGAAGTCTGCTCTTCATACGCCGCTTTTAGTAAACGGCGAACAATTTTTCCATTCCTTGTTTTTGGTAAAGCTGAAATGAGATGAACTTCTTTTGGCTTGAGCGCTTTTCCGGCATGTGAACCAACATGTGCTGAAAGCTCTTGAATGAGGGCTGCTTCTTCAAAAGCATGTGGACTGGTCACGATAAAACATACGAGCGCCTCCCCTTTCACCTCATCCTTTATCCCAATCACAGCGGCCTCATGCACGGCAGGATGTCTAACAAGGATGGATTCAATTTCAGCTGGCCCAATGCGTTTACCTGCTGTATTAATGACATCATCCGATCTTCCTGTGATGTGGAATTCACCGTCCTCTGTTTGCATGACCCAATCTCCGTGTGTCCATACGCCGTCAAATCGTTTGAAATACGTATCTTCATAACGCTCCGGTTCGTTCCAAAAACCACATGTCATGCCGACCCATGGCTTTTTCACCACAAGCTCCCCTACTTCATTCATCACGCTTTGCCCAGCTTCATTGTATACATCTGCCGCCATTCCTAAGATCGCCGCATTAAAGAGAATCGGTTTGATTGGTCGAAGCAGCGTACTGCCTACAATACCCCCAGAAACCTCGGTTCCTCCTGAATAATTTAAGATCGGAATGTTCCTTTGACCAATGGTGTTAAATAACCATTGCCACGGCGTTTCATTCCACGGCTCTCCAGTAGAAATAATGGCTTTGACATGCGGCAGTTCGACCCCATCAATCGTTTGCTGCATCGCAGAACGAATAAATGTGGGTGAAAGTCCAAAATGAGTGACTTTCTGCTGATGAATGAACGACCAGAGCTGCTGTTCATCTGGATAATCGGGAGCGCCGTCATATAAAACGATGGCAGCTCCATTGATTAAGCCGCCTAAGACGAGGAATGGCCCCATCATCCAGCCCATATCAGTCAGCCAAAAAAGCCGGTCTCCTTTTGCAACATCCATACATAGACCCGCATCAAAAGCCGCTTTTATCGGAAAGCCCGCGTGTGTATGAACGGCTCCCTTTGGCGTACCAGTTGTGCCTGATGTATACAAGATCATAAGCGGGTCTTCATTATTCACATAGGTCGTGCCGGCTATCGGCTGTTCTTTTAACAACTCATTCAACCGGACATCGTCTTGATATCCGGTATTAGCGGAAGTGTGCACAATCACTTTTTGTACTGTTGTTGTTTTGTTGATGGCATCAGCGACACATTCTCGCATGTTGATCGTCTTCCCTCGGCGCATCATTTCGTTCCCTGTGACGACAATGGATGCGCCTGACGCGCGAATGCGTACAGCGAGAGGCTCACTTCCATAGCCTGAGAAGACTGGGCTAAAAATGACACCAATCTTTGCAAAGGCAAGCATGACAGCGACCGTTTCTGGAAGCATCGGCATATATACGATCGCTACATCCCCTTTTCGAAGCCCTTCTTTCAAAAAGCCAGCTGCAAGACGGCACACTTTCTCTTGAAGTTCAAGAAATGACCATTTTTTTTCTTCACCGGCTTCATTGCTCCAAATGATGGCGGGTCGATGCTTCGTCTCTTCTTTTTCTGCCCATTTGTCCACGGCCGTTTCGGTGATGTTTAATGTGCCGCCCTGATACCATTTCGGCCACATGAATGAGTGCTGACCTAATGCTGCTTCATATGGCTTTTTCCATTGAATGCCGACCGCCTTTTCGGCTTCTCTCCAAAACCAGTCAGTGCGATCAATACTGGCTTGATAGAATGAGTGGTACGTAGAAAAACCAAGAGATTTCATCCACTGATGCAAACGTGTTTTTTGGACCTGCTTTTCTTCTGGTATCCATTCTGGTTTCAGGTTGATCATAAAGACGCCCCCTTTAGACCGGATAGACCGGATGTTTTCGTTTAGTAAATGTCATTTCTTTCGATGTATAAGCTAGTAATCGATGACAAAGTTCCGTTCTTAGACGGTCAAACGGGATGACGCCATCGACAATCATTTCAGAGGCAAGTTCATAGATATTCATATCTTCTTGATATTCCTTCCGTTTCTCTTGTATAAATGCCGCTCTCTCTTCGGGTGGGAGTTCTGCAATTTTATTTGCGTAGACGGCATTTACAGCGGCTTCTGGCCCCATCACAGCTATTTTCGCCGATGGAAGAGCAAGGCAGCAGTCCGGCTCAAATGCTGGGCCTGCCATTGCATATAATCCTGCCCCGTATGCTTTACGGACGATGACGGATATTTTCGGAACGGTCGCTTCTGACATAGCTGAGATCATTTTCGCTCCATGACGAATAATGCCGGCTTGTTCTACTTTTGTCCCAATCATAAACCCCGGTATGTCCGCAAGAAAGAGCAGCGGGATATGAAAGGCATCACATAACTGAATAAACTTGGCGGCTTTATCAGCTGAGTCGTGGAATAAGACGCCGCCTTTTACCCTTGGCTGATTGGCAATCAGACCGACAGGCTGCCCGTTCATTCTGCCAAAGCCGGTAATTAACTCTGCGGCAAACAGCTTTTTGATTTCAAAAAATGACCCTTCATCAATAAGTAAATCGATGAGTTGATACATATCAAATGGGGTATTCTGGCCTTTTGGGATTAAGTCTTGGATGGTGGTTTCAGATGGTTTAGGTGCTTTTGATGCTGTCGTTTTTGGTTTTTCTGTATAGTTGGCAGGCATATAGGTTAAATAATCACGTGCAATTTGAATAGCCTCTTCCTCTGTTTTGGCTAATATATCTCCGCATCCAGACGTGCTGCAATGCATTTTCGCACCGCCCATTTCCTCAAGTGATACTTTTTCACCGATCACCATTTCAGCCATTCGTGGTGAACCTAGATACATGGATGCATTTCCTTCGACCATGACGACAATGTCACAAAAAGCAGGGATATATGCACCGCCGGCTGCAGATGGACCGAAGAGTAAACATATTTGCGGGATACGTCCAGACAGCTTGACTTGGTTATAAAAAATGCGCCCTGCTCCTCTTCTGCCTGGGAACATTGCAATCTGATCGGTGATTCTTGCACCCGCAGAATCGACTAGATACAGCATAGGACAATTGAGCTTCTCGGCCGTTTCTTGAATTCGAATGATTTTTTCTACTGTTTTGACGCCCCACGATCCTGCTTTAACCGTAGAGTCATTTGCCATGACGCAAACAGTCATGCCATTCATACGCCCGGTTCCTGTGACGACACCATCTGCTGGTAAGTGTTCATCTTTGCATTCTGCAAACATGGCATCTTCAATGAAAGAATCCTCATCTAAGAGCAAATGAAGCCGATCACGGACAAATAATTTTCCTTTTTCTTTGTTTTTTTGATGATAGCGTTCTGCCCCGCCCTTTTCAATTCGATGTTTCTTTAATTCATATTCCTCGATCATAACCATTCCCCTTTCTTGCTACTTCCCTCTGTAATGAGGCGTTCGTTTGTCTTGAAAAGCCTTGAGACCTTCCAGTCGATCTTCTGTATGAATAAGCCGCATATAGGCTTCGTATTCTTTCATCAGACCAGTTTGCAAATTGTGATCAAGGCTGGATTGAATGGCTTGTTTTGCTTCTTTTAAAGCAATCGGCCCATTCTTGGTGATTTGTTTTGCGAGTGAGATGGCATCATTCATCAGTGAATCGGCTGTAGAGATGCGTTCAATCAGCCCAATTTGAACGGCTTCTTCTGCTCGTAAAGAGCTGCCTGTAAAGATCATTTCTTTCGCTTTCCCGGGTCCGATCAGGCGCGGGAGTCTTTGTGTGCCCCCTGCTCCTGGAAGGATAGCTAGTCCTGTTTCCGGCAGGCCGAGTGCTGCACCCGCTCTTGCGATGCGGAGATCACAGGCGAGCGCGAGCTCAAGACCGCCGCCAAGTGCGTGTCCGTTCATAGCGGCAATGACAGGGACAGGCAAGGATTCAATGTCTGTAAAGGTTTGCTGAATGATGAAGACAGCTGCTTTGGCTTCTTGTTCTGTCATCAATCGCCGTTCTTTTAAGTCTGCTCCTGCGCAAAAAACTTTAGCGCCAGCTCCTGTAATGAGCAAACAGCGGATATTTTCATCATGTTTGATTTCTTGAATCGTTTGATTGATTTCCTCTAGCATAGCAGCTGATAGAGCATTGGCTTGTGCTGGTCTGTTTAAGGTCATGATGCCAATGTGATCATCTTGTATTGAAAAATCGACCAATGATGTCATGTGATTCACCCTTTATCAAGTAGTGTGAGACTGAAAAGCGCGTAAACAGTGACTTGGCAGGGTTCGATCCACTTTTGCTTCAATCCATTCAGCCGCTTTGATCAAGCGAGGGAGGTCGACATTTGTATCGATCCCAAGTTTGTGAAGCATGTGCACCACGTCTTCTGTCGCGACGTTTCCGCTAGAGCCAGGTGCATAAGGACAGCCCCCAAGCCCCCCGCTAGAGGCATCAAAAATGGTGATGCCTGCTTTTAATGCCGTATAAATATTGGCAAGGCCCATTCCTTTCGTATCATGAAAATGAAGAGCGATTTTATCAGCAGGAAAGCGTTCAAGTAAAAGGTCTAATCGTCTTTCTACTTGCAGCGGATGGGCTTCTCCAATGGTATCTCCGAGTGATATTTCATCAATGCCGTAGGACAGCAGGTGTTCCGTTAATCGCAGTACTTGGTCCATCGGCACTTGTTTTTCATAAGGACAGCCAAACACGGTAGAAATATATGCCCGAGTTTGCCGTCCTTCTGCTTTTAAATCGACTGTCATTTGTTTCATCACAGGCAGTGTTTCTTGTATAGATCGATTCATATTCTTTTTGTTGTGTGTCTCACTCGCTGAGATAAACATAGCCCCTACCTCAAGGTTTGCTTCAAAAAAATGAACTAATCCTTTTTCATTTGGGATGAGTGCGGCATAGGTGATATCTTCTTTTTTGTTTAATGATTGAGCTAATTCTTTGGCATCTTTTAAGGATGGTACCCATTTCGGATGGACAAATGAGGTGACCTCAATATAGGGAAGACGGGCTTCTTCGAGTAAATGGATCCATGTTCGCTTCTCCATTGTGTCCAGCCAAACAGATTCATTTTGCAAGCCATCGCGCGGGCCGACCTCTCTAATGAGCACGTTTTTTGGTAATGCCATGCTGCTTCCCCCCTATTCTGTCAGCTCCAAGAGCACCTCACCCTCGTCAACAAATTCCCCTTCTGCTTTATACACTTTACTGATTACACCTCTTTCTTCTGCGACAATGGGAATCTCCATTTTCATTGATTCTAAGATGGCGACTTCCTGTCCTTTTTGCACTTCATCGCCCTGTTTCACAAGAAGCTTCCATAAGTTTCCGGCCATTTGTATCGTGACGGTTTTCATGAACGGTTTTCCTCCCTTTTTTTCATCAGATAATCGGTTGTAATGCTCCCCAGTAAAAAGGCAGTAGATCCGGCCATTTCTTTTAAAAGCGGCAGATTGGTTTTAATCCCTTCTATTTCATATGCGTGTAATGCCGTTTTTAATCGTTCTATTGCAAGGTTCCGTGTATCACCGTACACAATCATTTTCGCAATCATCGGATCGTAAAATGGGGTAATGACACTGCCGTTCGTTACGCTTGACTCATGCCGGATATATGGGGCGTCAGGTGTAGAAAGTTGAGTGATCGTACCTGGTGACGGATAAAATGTCACAGGGTCTTCAGCGTATATTCTGACTTCAATGGCATGCCCGATTTGATGAATGTCCTCCTGGCTGAAGGACAGGGGCTCTAATGCTGCAACTTTCAGCTGCTCCTCGACAAGATCAATACCTGTAATTTCTTCTGTGACAGGGTGTTCTACTTGCAATCTCGTGTTCATTTCTAAGAAATAAAATTGCTGGTTTTGATCGACTAAACATTCAATTGTGCCCGCATTTTCATACCCAATCGCTTTGGCAGCTTTGATGGCCATTTGCCCCATTTGCTGTCTCACGGTGTCATCAAGACAGACGGCAGGTGCTTCTTCAATAATTTTCTGATGTCTTCTTTGGAGTGAACAATCTCTTTCAAATAAGTGAACGCCGTGGCCGAACGAATCAAAAAGTACTTGAATTTCTATGTGCCGTGCGTGTTCAATCACCTTTTCCATGTATAAAGTACCGTCATGAAAGAAGCTTTGTGCCCTTTTTTGATTTCCTTCAAATGCTCTATACAGTTCTTCATCGTTGCGGACGAGCTGCATACCAATCCCGCCGCCGCCGCTCGATGCCTTTAGCATAACGGGATAGCCGAGTGACTGTGCTTTACTAACCCCTTCGTCTGCATCATGAAGCGGAGCTGAAACACCTGGAACGATTGGAATGCCCGCTTGTTCCATCGTTTTTCTCGCTTCAATTTTATTCCCCATCTGCTGAATCACTTGTGCAGATGGTCCAATAAAGACAATGCCCTCGCTTTGGCAGCGCTTAGCAAATGCTGCATTCTCTGATAAAAGACCATAACCTGGGTGGATGGCATCTGTATTTGTTTGTTTGGCAATACTGATGATTGCTTCCATGTTTAAGTAGCTTTCAGATACTCTAGCGCCACCGATATAATAGGCGCTGTCTGCTTCTTGCACATGAAGTGCATGCTGATCAGCCTCTGAATAAACAGCAACAGTTTTTATTCCGAGTCGTTTACATGTCCGAATAATTCTACGGGCAATTTCGCCTCGATTGGCGACCAATACTTGTTCAAACATCGCTGCCTTCACTCCTTTATTAGATCAAGCGCCTGCTCTTTCAAGCGAAATTTCTGAATTTTGCCTGAGGCGGTCATTGGGTACTCATCTGTAATGAAAAAATATTTCGGGATTTTGTAGCGTGCCATTTGCGACTGACAATAGCTCGTTAATGTCTCAATTGAGATCGACTTCCCTTGTTTCAGCCGAATGAATGCGGCTGCTTCCTCGCCATATGTCTCGTCAGGAATACCAACGACCTGTGCGTCAAGAATGGCAGGGTGAGTGTATAGGACATCCTCAATCTCTTTTGGGTATACATTCTCTCCGCCTCTGATGATCATATCTTTGAGCCGGCCTGTGATTTTTACATAGCCTTCGTGATCCATCTCAGCTAAATCCCCTGTATGAAGCCATCCGTCCTCATCAATGACTTCATTTGTTGCTTCTTCGTTTTTATAATAGCCTTTCATGACATGGTAACCTCTTGTGCAAAGCTCCCCTTGCTGTCCTCTTGGCACTTCTTTTGACGTTCCTGGCAAGGTAATTTTTACTTCAATGTGAGGAAGCGCACGTCCGACCGTTTGAACTCGTCGTTCAAACGAATCATCGGTTCTTGTTTGGGTAATGACAGGTGAGCTTTCGGTCTGACCATAGGCAATTGTAAGTTCTCTAAGCCCCATTTTTTCAATCACTGCTTTCATGACATGGGACGGGCAGAGTGAACCGGCCATAATTCCCGTTCGTAATGTAGACAGATCATAAGAGTGGAAATTTGGATGATCGAGCTCTGCGATGAACATGGTCGGCACACCGTGAAGGACAGTGCATTTTTCTGTTTCAACTGTTTGCAGGACTCGTTCTGGATGAAAAGATTCAAGTGGGATGATCGTTCCCCCTTTTGTGAGACAAGCAAGTACACCAAGAACGGAGCCGAAGCAATGAAAGAATGGCACAGGGATACACATACGGTCTTGCTCTGTTAATTTCATACAATCTGCGATTTGACCGGCATTACAGACAATATTCGTATGACTGAGCATCACTCCTTTTGGATAGCCTGTTGTGCCTGAGGTATATTGCATATTAATGACGTCATCAGGCGTGAGCTCATCCATTCGCTTCTCCCACTCATGATCCTCGGTTCTTTTCGCTGCAATTTGTATACTATCCCAGCTGCGCATACCGGTTGGGACATGCTGACCAATATAGACGCAGCTTTTCAAATAAGGGAATGATGAGGAAGTGATCACATCTTGATGAGCGGTTTGAAGCTCTGGAATCAGCTCTTCAAGCATGTTGACATAGGACGTTTCTTTAAATCCGTCTACAATAAACAACATTTTACTGTCAGAATGCTTGAGTAAATATGCGAGTTCCTGTGATTGAAAATTGGTATTCACGGTGACAAGAACAGCACCAATGGAGGCGCAGGCGAATTGCAGAATGAGCCATTCAGGTACATTTGGTGCCATGATGGCGATATGATCTCCCTTTTGAATCCCTAATGCCATGAGACCTTTACCTGTTTCCTTGACCTCGTGATAAAACGCTTCATATGAATAACGTAAAGAACGTTCTGGGTAAACAATGGCTTCATGTGCTGGATGCTGTTCTTTTTTCTCTCTTAATAGGGAGCCGATCGTTTGCGGGTAAATCGACATCATTGCTTTCCTCCCTCATGAATAGTAAGCGTTTTCATTAAGGTATTACGCTAACAGCTGTCTTGCGATCACGAGACGCTGAATTTCAGAGGTTCCTTCTCCGATTTCCATCAGCTTGGCATCTCTCACCAGCCGTTCAACACCGCATTCTTTCATATATCCTGTTCCGCCATGAATTTGGACCGCATCAAGACTTGCTTTAGTCGCCATTTCTGAAGCAAAAAGTTTGGCATAGGCCGCTTCTTTTGTAAATGGTTTGCCTTGATCTTTCAGCCAAGCAGCTTTCCAGACCATTTGTCTTGCAAGCTCTATTTGCATCGCCATATCCGCCAGCTTAAACTGAATGGCCTGGAAGGATGAGAGCGTCTGCCCAAATTGCTTTCTTTCTTTTGCATAGGAAAGTGAAGCATCAAGTGCAGCTTGCGCAATTCCGACAGATAAGGCAGCAATGGAAATTCGTCCGCCGTCCAATGTATATAAAAATTGCTTGAATCCTTTCGACTTATCTCCTAATATGTGATGAGCCGGTACACGCACTTCGTCTAATATGATCTCAGCCGTATCTGAACCGCGAACCCCCATTTTGTCATATGGGTTTGTAATTGAAAGTCCCTTTTGCCCTTTCTCTACAATAAAAGCGGAGATGATCGGACGTCCGTTTTCATCATGATCCGTCACAGCGGTGACAATAATTGTTCTGGCAAAATTGGCATTTGTGATCCAGCACTTCTCCCCGCTGATCACATATTCTTGTCCGTCTTTGATGGCTTTTGTTTTTGTTCCTTTTGCATCTGATCCGGCGTTTGGCTCTGTTAATCCGAAGGAACCGAGTGCTGTTCCAGAAGCTAACGGAACAAGATGGTCCATCTTTTGCTCTTCCGTACCGAAGTAATAAAGGGGACTTGCGCCTAAGGAAACCGCTGCGGCATAACTAAGCCCTGTACTCGCACACTGCTTTCCAATTTCCTCGACTGCTAGTGCATACGAGATCGTATCTCCTCCCGATCCTCCATATTTCTCTGGAAAGGGTATACCCATAAAACCGAGCTCCCCCATTTTCTGAAATGTTTTCTCTGGAAAAATCGCCTGTTCATCAATCGTTTGAGCGTGTGGTGCAATTTCTGTTTTTGCAAATTCTTTGACCATCTGACGGATCATTTGCTGCTCTTTCGTTAATTCAAAATCCATTGTGCTTCCCCCTTTGGCGCTTTTCTATCATATTTATTAATCAAGTAGCTGCTTCATGCCAAGCTTGATTGAATTCAGAAAATTAAAATAAGAATAGTAGAAAAATAGAGAAAGCAAAAAAGCATAAATCGAGGAAAATCCCCATTTATGCTTTACTATGTTATTTTATTGTTTTTGTAGAAGGCTTACTTTCATGGTGAAGACGATTGAGAGCTGTCACTTTGTAAGTATAGCTCTTCTTTTGATTTGCTGAAAGGTCTTTGACATGTGTAAAGGAGCCTGTTTCTTTTACGGCCGCTTGCACAAATTCATACGTCCCTTTATTTGATAATCGATAGACTGCATAATAGGATGCGGTAGAGCTCCGGTCATTTTGAATCTGTAAAACTGCGCCATCCTCTGTCTTTTTCACAGATTGGATGATTGGTTTTTTAGGAGCCTTTTGATGAAGCCATGGCATCTCTGGAATGAGGGCTGGTTTGATATAGGTTTCTTCTATTAATCGTTTCTTTACATTCAAGGGATTTCGATTGATATCCTTCAGACTAAAATGCATGCTTCCCTGGACGAGCTGTGACTGCCTGTTCAGCTTGATCTGGCGGAAATACTCTTCGGGATCAGACCAAGCAGGATCACTGTTTTGATTGATTTTATAAGTCGCTTGACCAATGTACAAGTGAACAGGCTGCCCCTTCACCTCATTTGACCACCATTTCGTCAGTACATCATAGGCAGCGGGCTGAAAGCCGATACTCCAATAAATTTGCGGGGTGATATAATCAATATGGTGCTGCTGTATCCATTCTCTTGTATCAGCATATAAATCATCATAATTGGTCATACCTGCTGTTGTACTCGAGCCAGTCGGGTCGTCTTTGATATTACGCCATACCCCGAATGGACTAATACCAAATTTCACATATGGCTTTTCTTTCTTAATGGTGTCATTAATCTGCTTCACTAATTGGTTCACATTATCTCTTCGCCAATCTTCTATATGTGTAAATGCTTTTTTCCCATATGTTTCATACGTTTCTTGATCTGGAAATGGCACACCCGCTATTTTATTTGGGTAAAAATAATCATCCATATGCACCGCATCAATATCGTAGTTTTTCACCACTTCCTCTATGCCGTCAACAATGAAGTCCTGAGCATCAGGAATGCCTGGATTAAAGTACAACTGATTTCCGTAGGCGATGGTCCAATCTGGGTGCGCTCTTGCAGGATGATCGGCTGATAATCGGTTGAGATCGGTATGATTCATTGTGATTCGATAAGGGTTAAACCAAGCATGAAATTCAAGGCCTCGTTTATGTGCTTCTTCTACCATAAATTCAAGCGGGTCATACCCAGGGTCTTTCCCTTGCGTACCAGTCAAATATTCAGACCAAGGCCCGAATTTCGACGGATAAAAGGCATCTGCTGTTGGTTTAATTTGCATGATAATGGCATTCATATTCATCGCCTTGATCTCGTCTAACAGTTGAATGAACTCTTGCTTCTGCTCTTCGGCGGACAGTCCTTTCTTTGAAGGCCAATCTAGGTTATACACTGATGCGACCCACACGGCACGCATCTCTCTTGTGCTCTCAAGCTTCCCTTTTGGCATTGAACGAGCTAGACTGCTAGAAGGAATCAATAAGAATACACACATAAAAACCAATATCAGAACCGTCATACTCATCTTTTTCAGCATGTTTTGCATCACCTCATATCAAGTTTATTCTGCGTTTTGTGATGGAATGCCAGCAGATGGTGTAAGCAAGATGTTTTTCATTTCTATCAGCTGAGCTTTGGGAACCCCGCAGGCTTCTAGTAAATACCGCTCTGCACTTCCGTATGTATCTATCATCTCTTTCAGTACATCCTCAAGATAATCTTGCTGCACACCAAGCAGTGGTTGAACTTGTTCTTTTGACACCCGGTATAAACTCATCATGCGAACAAATCGTTCTTGCCTTTTCACTAGTATTCGCACGCCTTCGTTGGAACGCATGTATTCATTTAAAACGGTATACACCGGCACACCTGCTGCTAATTGTATAAGAGCAGATAAAAAGCCTGTGCGGTCCTTTCCGCTTGTACAGTGAAGCATAAGCGGATAATTTTTTTCATCAGACAGTAATGTAAACAATTGCTGAATTTCTTCTTTTCGCTCATTGAGCATGCTTTGATATAAATCTTTCATGATCGGCGTAAAGGATAGAGACTTTCCTTCTGCTACCAGCATTCGAAACATGGCCCATTTGCTAGGCATCATGCTGTCAGGCTGCATAGGGATATGAACAATTTTATCGTGTTCCATGATCTTTGGCGGGTGTGATCTTCTTTCTGAACTTGTACGCAGGTCACAAATCGTTTGAATTCCAAGTGTCGAGAAGGTCAATATGTCTTGTTTAGTGAGACGGGATAAATCGGCAGATCGATACAACATTCCTTGTTTAATCACCATCTGATCGGTTGTTTGAAGGCCCCCTATCTCTCTAAAATTTGCAAGCTTTGAAAACTGTATGTTGTGCTGATTCATAGAAGTGAAAATCCTTTCTGCCCTCTTTTCTCTATCATACGCTCTTATGAAAAATGAGAAAAGATAAGAGAAAAAGATCATTCAATTCTCCCATGTTGATCCGTGACATCTTTTACGTGGAATTATTGTTATAATAAAATCAGCATATTCGTATTGATTGGAGATTATAGCATGATAAAAACAAAACGTATTCAGCAAATAAAAGAGTATGTATTTGACCGGGAATCTGCCTCTCTTGATGAGCTTGTGGCGCATTTTGGCGTCTCAAAAAACACAATACGCCGAGATGTACAAGCATTGGTAGAATCCGGCGTGCTAAAGAAAGTCTATGGCGGTGTGGCTGTGAATCACTCCACATTAGTGGTGTATCAGGAGCGAAAGACTCGTCAGCTGAGTAAAAAACAACTCATCGGACAGACTGCCGCCGCATTTGTTGAACATGGTGATATGATTTTTGTTGATTCTGGTACAACGACGCTGGAGATGCTTCCTTATTTGACGGAGAAACAGATCACCGTTGTGACAAATAACGTGGATTTCATTACACAGGCTATGCCTTATGAACACCTCACCATCTTTTCGACCGGCGGTATGCTAGAGCGAAAAACAAATTCTTTCGTTGGTTATCAAAGTGTTGAGCGTCTAAAAGCATACAATGTCAATAAAGCATTTATTGCGTCAACGGGTTTATCCATTGATCACGGCGTGACGAATTCCTCCCCGCTTGAGACTGATATTAAAAAGACACTCGTTGAAAAAAACGCCAAAACCTTCTTATTAGTCGATGATAGTAAGTTTGATCATTATGCCTTGACCACGTTTTGTGACTTAAAAGATATCGACATCGTGGTGACCAACGAGCAGCCAAATGAAGATTACCTTCAATATGGAAAAGAGCATGATGTAAAGTTTGTCACGCCTTAGTCCAAAGAGCCAAACGTCAGTGTTTTGGCTTTTTTCTTATGCACAAACGAGTGAAACAGCGAAGTGTTGGCTACATTATGACCGTACATTTAACACATATTGGGAGGTAGACGTGATGCCATTGTTACGATTTGACTTGATAGAAGGCCGTTCTAAAGAGGATTTAAAAAAACTGCTAGACACTTGCCATGACGCAATGGTGGATGCCTTTGGGGTACCTGAACGAGATCGCTATCAAATTGTACATCAACACCGCGCTGAAGAGATGATCATTGAAGACACTGGGCTTGGTTACCCGAGAACAAAGGATCTGGTTGTCATTAGTGTTGTCAGTAAACAGCGAACGGAAGAGCAAAAGGAAAAGCTTTATGCACAAATCGCAGAACGTGTAGAAAAAGAATGCGGGGTTGCCAAAACGGATGTGATGATCTCCATTGTGGAAAATGGAGACGCCGATTGGAGCTTCGGGATGGGTCAGGCTCAATTCATAAAAGGATTGCTCTAAAAAACGGCTCAGGAAGTTGAGCCGTTTTTTGATTCATTCTTTTCAAGCTGCATCAGCAATCGGAATAAAAAGCGGTACATTGACGTGATGACACCAATAAGAGGCGTATCTTCCTCGATGTCATCAATTTCAAGAAGGGGCAGATTCACATCAAATAAGCCGTCTTGACCATTAAATTGGAGCTGAGCACCATGTAAGGCAGAGAATATGTCCTTTAGCTGTCCTGTCTCTTTTTTCTGACGTTTGAATCCGAATAATACTGTATACGTTTGGAATACTTCATCCCATTCAATGGCCAGTCCATCGACTTCCACCACTTCAAACCACTTCGACTCAATATAAATGAATTCTTTTTGTTGTTTTTTTACATATGTAAGAGGGGTATTCAAAAAGGACGCTTTTTCAGTTTGAATCATTTCCTCCGATTCCTTGTCCACTCGTTCTATATAAACATCAGCAAAGCGTGCTTCTTCTGTCATTTTTGCCCCTTCTAGCGGCCAATTTTGACGTGCGGCTTCGTTATATTCAAAGTCTGTGAGCGCCTGTCCTTCTTTCAATAAATCTTGTAAGCGATTTTGCAGTGACATGACTGTGTCTCCTTTCATCTACTTCCTATGCGTTGTTTATTTTAGCATAACATATGAAAAGAAAGATATGCCTGAGCATATGATGGTATGATAGTGTAAAAAGAAACATCTCGGAGGGGACCGTTTTGCTCACAATGACACTGGCAGAAAAAATCGTAGATGAGGTCAAAAAGGTACTGACGGAAGAAATCATCATCACACAAACTAACGGTACCATTATTGCTGCAACAGATCCAGCACGCATTGGTCAATTTCATGAAGGCGCATATGTCACGTCCTTAGAAGGGCAGAAACGAATTCTTACAAAGGATGATGTGCTGCATATGAAAGGCGTTAAAGCCGGTATCAATCTGCCTATTTATTTTAAGCAAGAAGTCATTGGTGTGATTGGAATGACAGGCGATCCAAGGCATGTGTCCCCTTTTGGCGACATTTTACGAAAAATGACCGAGCTGCTCATTCAAGAGCATGAATTTTTTCAAGAAACGGAAACAGATGAACGGCAGCTTGAAGCCTTTGTATTCGACTGGCTTCATCTGCCAGAAACAGCTGTTGATATGACCGAAAAGGCGCAGCGGCTTGGTCTTGATGTCAACAAGCAGCGTGTGGTTGTACTCATTGATTGCCAAGATGAATCGTTTATGAAGCAGGATCAATACAAACTGATGAAGGACAAATTGCACCTGACCAATCAGGAAATTATTGTGCGCTGGGGGCATGCCCGTTTTTTGCTCATGCTGCAAACCACACCAGACGGTCGTGATACATGGCACAAGCGTCTGTTCCATATCCATGCTGCGCTCGCAGCGCTTTCACCATCGAGGGTTTTCATTGGCGCGGGAAAACCAGCAGCTTCTCATTTCATGAAGCAGTCTTTTCATCAAGCTTTTCGCGCTTTAAAATTGGCGCATGCTGAAACACCGATTGTGTTTGATGAAGATTTGACACTTGAACTTTTTATGGAGGAAATCAGTCAGGAAACAAAAGATGCGTTTCTTGATCGAACGATTACGTCCCTTTTCCCCTATCCTGAACTAGTGAAAACATTGCGGGTACTCATAGCTTCGGATTACTCATTGAAACATACAGCTGAAGCCATGCATGTCCATATTAATACACTTCATTACAGATTAAAACGGATCCAGGATTTAACGACACTTGATCCAAAGCGTATGCAAGATGCAATGCTTTTTTATTTGGCCTTGCTGCTTTTAGATCATGATACAAAAAAACCTATAAAACAGCCTGATATTTTGTAGAATCGTCCATAGGCATGTGACGGTTCTTTTTTTATACTGGTAGAAACGAGACGTTAAATGAGCGGGAGTGATTGTATATGCTGGATTCAGAATTTTCAAATCAATTAAAAGAGATTGTTGGGGCGTCGTATGTCCAAGACAGCAAGGCAGATCGTCTTGCCTATTCTTATGATGCGACACCAAATTTTCAGCAGATGCCAGATGCCATCGTGACACCTCGCACGGCGGAGGAAGTGCAGCAAATTGTTAAACTCTGCGCCACTCACAAGGTGCCGATTGTCCCAAGAGGTTCAGGGACGAATCTTTGTGCAGGAACATGTCCTACCCAAGGCGGGTTGGTGATTCTCTTTACTAGAATGAACCAACTTTTAGAAATAGACGAAGAAAATCTAACCGCAACGGTGCAGCCTGGCTTGATTACGCAGGAGTTCATTCATCAAGTAGAGGAAAAAGGTCTCTTCTACCCGCCTGACCCAAGCTCTATGAAAATTTCCACATTAGGCGGCAATATTAACGAAAATTCAGGGGGTCTACGGGGTTTAAAGTATGGAGTGACAAGGGATTATGTCCTTGGGCTTGAAGTGGTTCTGCCAAATGGTGACATTATCAAAACAGGCGGAAAGCTTGCAAAGGATGTCGCTGGATATGATATGACTCGATTGTTCGTCGGTTCAGAAGGAACGCTCGGGATTGTCACAGAAGCGGTGCTGAAGCTCCTGCCGCTTCCAGAAACGAAACAAACGATGCTTTGTTTATACGAAAGCCTGGAAGAAGCTGCGACTTCTGTCTCGGCCATCATTGCTGAGCGTATCATTCCTGCCACATTAGAATTTATGGATCAGCCGACCCTTGAAGTCGTTGAAGATTTTGCAAACATTGGCCTGCCTACTGACGTTCAAGCCGTGTTATTAATTGAACAGGACGGCAACCCCGAAGCTGTTTCTCGTGATATCCAAAAAATCGCAGAAGTCTGTGAGCAGCACGGGGCTAAAAGCGTGAAGATCGCACATTCAGAAGATGAGGCAAGTGCGCTCTTAACAGCGAGACGCTCTGCTTTATCTGCTCTCGCTCGATTAAGCCCTACAACGATTTTAGAAGATGCGACCGTTCCCCGGTCTGAAATTGCCAATATGGTTCGTGCAATTGAAGACATTGCCCGAGAATACGAGGTGAACATTTGTACCTTTGGTCATGCAGGTGATGGGAATTTACACCCCACTTGTGCTACAGATGCAAGAAATGTAGAAGAAATGACACGTGTAGAAGCTGCCTTTCAGGCCATTTTTGAAAAAGCCGTTGCACTCGGCGGCACCATCACAGGCGAACATGGCGTTGGTCTCATGAAAGCCCCTTATTTGGAGCTGAAGGTCAAAAAAGAAGGAATCGCTGCAATGAAAGCGATCAAACAGGCGCTTGACCCGGCAAATATCATGAACCCAGATAAAGTGTTTGGAAAAGCCTCAAGAAAGCGGGTGGTGGTCTCATGAGTTCTTCTTCTAAGCAAAAAGAGATCCAGCAGCAGTTTCAGGAGCAAATGGATGAAAAGGAGCTGCTTAATTGCATGCGCTGCGGCTTCTGCCTCCCTTCCTGCCCTACCTATATTGAATCTGGACAACAAGAAACGCACTCTCCCCGGGGCCGAATTGCATTAATGAAAGCTGTAAGAGATGGCGTCATTGAACCAGATGAAGATGTTGAACATTCACTTAATCTTTGTCTCGGCTGCCGTGCATGTGAACCTGTTTGTCCTTCTGGCGTCAAGTATGGACAGCTGCTAGAAGATGCAAGAGACATTATTCAACAGCACAAAAAACAATCGCTTCCTGTCAAATTGATGAGACGAGTTGTGTTTAAAGGTCTCTTCCCTTCACAAAGTCGTATGCGGCAAGCTGCTAGCTTTCTTCGATTTTATCAAACATCTGGTCTGCAAACGGCTGCCCGCAAGACGCGCATACTGAAGGTGCTTCCCTCCCATTTACAGCTGATGGAACAAGCGCTTCCAAAGGTGCCGCCTCAAAAGAAAAAACGTTTGAATGAATATAAAGCCATTGGTAAGACAAAAAAACGGGTGGCGTTTTTTACTGGCTGTTTAATGGATACGGTTTTCTCAAGCACAAACGAAGCGACCATTCATCTTTTGCAGCTAGCAGGCTGTGATGTCGTCGTTCCTGCTATACAAACATGCTGCGGAGCGCTTCACGGTCATAGCGGAGAAAAAGACCAAGCAAAACAGTTAGCCAAGCGGAATATTGAAGCATTCGAGGATACAGATGCCGATGCTATTATCATGAATGCGGGCGGCTGTGGTGCCTTTTTAACTGATTACGGCCATTTGCTTCAGGATGATCTAGATTTCCAAAAAAGAAGTAAAGCCTTCTCACAGAAAATAACCGATATATCAAGCATTCTTGTGGAGCTGGAGTTTCACCGCAGCATGCCACTTGCGCTGCCAGCGCAAGTGATCACCTATCAAGATTCCTGTCATTTACGAAATGGTATGAATGTACAACAAGCGCCGAGGGTGCTCATGAAAGCCATTCAAGGAGTAACGTTTAAGGAAATGAAAGATGCCGGCCGCTGCTGTGGATCAGCAGGAATCTACAATATCTTGCAGCCCGATATGTCGATGCAGATTTTAGATCATAAAATGGCAGAAGCCAACCACACAGCAGCGGCTGCCATTGTTACGTCGAATCCAGGTTGTCAATTACAAATGGCAGCAGGCGTCAAAAAGGCAGGACATACGCCCAGCATGAGAGCAATTCATCTGGCTGACTTTTTATTAGAAGCCGTTCAATATGGAAAAAAAGCGTCCAGCTCATGAAGCTGAACGCTTTTTTTATGCATATCTTCAGACGATTGGTTGGATAATAGAGGCAAATCGCGAAAGGAGATGGTTCAAGTGCTGAAGAAAAATAAACCTCATCAGAAAGACCCGAATTCAGTATTTGAAGCATTATCTCGTTCCTCTGATTTTATTAATGAATTATCAAGCTCCGGAGGTTTTCTTTATCGAATTTCTTTTTTTCGACCTTTAATTAATGGCAATTTACTTCATGAACAAATCTTGCCTTTTATTCAACAATTGCATTTGACACCCACTCTTGAAGAGCTGAAAGAACACATCCCAATTGAACAAGCTGTGATTACAAGTGACCTTCAAAAAGTGGAAGAAGCTCTTCATCGTGGCAGTATTGCTGTTCGAATTGAGACAGACTGGGGCAAAACGCTCCTTTTACCGATTGAAGAAAAGAAAGGCAGACAAGTGAGTCAACCTGAGATTGAATTCGGGATTATCAGTGCGCAGGAAGCCTTTGTGGAAGGGCTGGATACAAACTTAAACTTGCTCAGACGCAGACTGCCAACCCCTGGCCTTAAAGTAGTTGAACACACAGTGGGAACCCTTTCTCAAACGAAAGTAGCCGTTGTATACATAGAGGATATCGCCAACCCGCAGAACATTGAAACCGTTCTTCAGCGGATTAAAGATGTTGATTATGACCAAATTCTAGATTCAAATTATCTTGCGCAAATGCTTTATGATGTGTCCAATACAATCTTTCCATTATTTTTAAATACAGAAAGGCCAGACAGGGTTTCTTCAGGTTTAACAGAAGGGAAAATAGCCATTATGGTTGACGGTTCGCCTCATACCCTGCTTGCACCTACAATATTACTCGAGTATTTTTCTACAATGGAAGACTATAACATGTCTTGGATCGCAGCATCCTCCTTTCGACTGTTACGCATTTTTGCTGTGATATTTTCTATTTTTGCAACCCCCTTGTATGTTGCCATTTTAACGTTTCATTATGAACTGATTCCTAAGGACTTATTAGAAACGATTGTAGCATCACGCTATCTCGTTCCCTTTCCGCCAATTATTGAGGCATTATTTTTAGAGATATCCATTGAGCTGCTTAGGGAAGCCGGGTCTCGCCTTCCAGCAAAAGTCGGACAGACACTTGGGATTGTTGGAGGTATTGTGATCGGACAGGCAGCAGTTGCAGCGGGATTAACAAGTAATATTCTGCTTATTATTGTCGCATTATCAGCTCTTGCCTCTTTTGTCACACCGATTTATAAAATGGGGACGACCATTCGTCTCTTACGCTTCCCATTTCTTTTTGCCGCACAAGCGTGGGGAGCGCTCGGAATTGCGCTCATGGGAGCTTTTCTTCTTACCCACTTAATGAAATTAACGTCTATTGGCCGTCCTTACTTAGAACCTATCTTTCCACTTCGATTGGCCGATTTAAAGGGCAGTTTGATTCGACCTCAGCTCCGATTTTTGAATAAACGCCCAGAGAACTTACGCCCGCCAAATGAAACGATACACCACCAAAAGCCGAAGCAAGGCCGCAAGGGGAAAAATGATTTTTATGAATAAGGAAGTGAAGGCATGAGCTCTTCTTCTGTAAAAGAAAAATTTCAAGTATCCCCTTTTTTTGTATTTTTCCTTGTCAATGCCAATCAAGTAGGTGTTGGTATTTTAAATTTCCAGACGAATCTTGTCCGGACGATTAATAATGATGGGTGGATTGCCATTTTAATTGCTGGTGCAAGTGTCAATTTAATGATTTTCCTTATTTACTTTTTGTTTAAAAAAGCACCTACTGACGAATTCAGTGACATTACGCAATCTGTGTTTGGTAAATGGCTCGGACAATTCATCAACATTCTCTACATTTTGTATTTTTCTTCATTGTCTTTGATTGTGCTTATTCATTATATGGATGTGATCCATGTTTGGCTGTTTAAAGAAATTCCCGGCCTCTTATTTGCATCAGTGCTTCTCATCCTTGTCTATTACATTCATACGGGCGGATTTAGAACAATCGCTGGTTGGGCATTCTTTAGCATTATCCTAACGTACTGGATGACCTTTATCTGCTTTTATGTCATGAAATATAGTCACATCCGGTTTATGTTCCCAATGTTTGATCATTCATTTTCACAACTCATGGTGGGGGTCAAAGATGCCTCTTTATCCATGTTTGGTTTTGGAACACTGCTTGTCTATTATCCCTTTATTAAAAAAGCACAAACGTCGCAAAAATTTGCACATATGGGGGCATTGCTGACCACATGCCTCAATTTGCTTGTATTTCTCGTTTCTATAGCGTACTACTCAAGTGCCCAGCTCAAACTAACGAAATGGCCGACATTGACATTTACCAGCATTGTCAAACTTCCGTTTATCCAGCGCTTTGAATTTATTGAAGTGTCGCTATGGCTTTTGCTCATCGTTCCAAATATCGCCATTCCATTATGGGCTGCCAGCAGAATGGCAAAACAAGTGTTTCAGACGAGCCAGCGCATCACGTTAATTGTTCTCAGCCTTCTCATTCTCGGCATGTTTTCATTTTTTATCGGAGCTACCTCTTTTGAGACATTTAATAAATGGGTGGAATATAGCGGGTACATCCTCATCTATGGATTGATTGGATGTATGATCATTGGGCTGCTGCTGAAAAAAAGGTGGGTGAAAAAACGAGCATGAAACATTCTATTCTGATGTGTCTCATGTTATTTAGTCTTTTTTTAACGAGCTGTGCAGAGCCTCGTCTCTTAGATGAATTAAGTATCTCGCAGGCGGCGGGATTTGACTTATTGGAAGATGGAGAAATGAAGGGCTTCTTTGTTTTCCCTGTTTTTAAAAGCGAAGAGCAAGGAAGCTATCAAATTGTAAGTGCTAAGTCAAATACCATTAGTAATATTCAGTTTCTTGTTTCAGAAAAATCGCCTTTCCCCGTTGTCATGGGACAAGTACTCGTGATTTTAATAAGTGAAAAGCTGGCGAAAGAAGTGGGTATGATTGATTTGATGAATTACATCTATCGTGATCCGATCATTGGGTCAAGGCAAGTATTTGCCATAGTAGACGGAGAAGTTGAAGATTTATTGCATACAAAAATGAATCAAACCAACTTAAATATAGGTGTATATCTTTCAGATTTGCTTGCCCAAAACATGCGAAACGGCAATCAACCTGTCACCAATCAGCATATTTTTATGAATCAGATGATGGCAAAAGGCGTTGATGCTTACCTCCCTTACATTAAAAATACAAGCAACTCTATTAAAGTGTCAGGTGTCGCCCTTTTTGATCAAGAAAAAATGGTTGGGCATATTCCAGGGGAAGATACGTTTACGTTTAAAGCGATGATTGAAAATCATATAAACGGGATTTATGAGTTTCGATTTAATGACAAAAAGAAAACACATGTCGTCATTGAAAATATTAAATCACATGTGTCTTATCATATGAAACCAACAGAAAACCTTACAAAAAAGCCTCATATCACCATTGATATCAAACTGAAAGGTGAATTAAAAGAATTCATGAAATCGAAAAAAATCGATACGCCTTCTATTTTAAAGCATGTCGAAAAAGAAGTTGAGGAGCGTGTAGCTCAGCAAGGAAGAGAACTTGTTCAATCCTTTAAAAATCAAAAAATTGATCCGCTTGGACTCGGTTTGAGATATCGCTCTAAAGATAAAGCCATGACACCAGAAAAATGGCAAAAACTCTACCCTGATGCAGATGTTCAAGTGAATTGTCATATGAACATTGTCCAAACTGGTGTCAGCCAATAAAAAAGACTGTATGAAAAGGCTCTCCCTTCTCATACAGTCTTTTTTTAATCTTCATCTTTTACGTCCGGGTCCTCAGGAATCGGTTCATTTAAGATGTCTTGAATGAGCTCTTTATATTGTTCTAGCTGTTTCATATGGGTTTGAAACTGCCCTTGATAAATGAGATATGATTCCCCGTCAAATACGTAGCGAATCTTTTTTTGCCGAATTAATTTTTCAACATATGCTTCAGATACTTCTAGGTATTCAGCTGTTTCTCCAATTGTTAAATACATGAATGTGCACCACCGTTCGTTTCATCTTACAAATTATATCACGAGGTGATGATCCTTCACATGACAAAGAAAAACTTTCGGTCCTATACTGCATTTTTCATTGTAGGCGCAAGCAATACGCTGATTGACTTTCTGTTCTTCTTTTTTAACTGCCTGCTTTGTCCCCTCTTTTCTCGCACAGTGCGAAATTGGACGTTCCAAGTAAAAAAGGAATGGGCCGCAGTCAACGGAGCAGCGTCTCTTCTCACCTATATTGTCTTATATGTCATGCAGCTCGCAGGTTTCTCATTATTCTTAAGTAAAGCGATTGGCACCTTTCTTGGCATGATGATCACTTTGAAGACAAACAAAGAGAGGTCATTGGCGTCCAGCAAGTGATCTTCTAGATGTCAGCAAGTATGGTATGATAAGACCAGCTAGGATAGACGGTCTAGTGTTTGAAGTCACAGACTTAGTGGAAAAGCCAGCTATTCATGATGCTCCTTCCGATTTAGCCGTAATGGGCAGGTACCTGTTAACACCTATATTACTAGGAATCGAGAGAGGTGCCGGAAACGAAATCCAGCTGACAAATGCGCTGAAAATCATTGCACAGGAATCACCCATTTATGCAAAACAATTAGATGGGATGAGATTTGACGTTGGTGATAAGCTCGGTTCATTTAAGGCAGCGGCTGAAATCGGATTGATACGTCATGATATGCGGCCAGCCATGCTAGCATATATGCAAAGCATACTCATGAGAGAAGCAAAACAAGCATAGGCTCTTATAAGGATGCTTGAAGAAAATTCGTATTTAAAGGCAGAGTGAAATGAATGGGAACCTTGTTTAATGAAATTTTAACCTGGCTGACAAGCCTTGGTTACGCAGGTGTTGCACTTGGACTGATGATTGAAATTATTCCGAGTGAAATTGTACTTGCCTACGGCGGATATATGGTGTCAACAGGAAGCATTGGTTTTGTTGGAGCCGTCATCGCTGGGGTCATTGGAGGAACGCTGGCCCAGTGCTTTATTTACTGGATCGGCCTTTACGGCGGCAGACCTTTTTTAACAAAGTATGGGAAGTATTTATTCATCCATGAGCATCATATTGCCACGGCAGAACGCTGGTTTGACCGATATGGAACAGGCGTCGTATTTACAGCCCGGTTTATCCCAGTCGTGCGCCATGCGATCTCGATTCCAGCTGGTATTGCAAAGATGCCATTTCTCAAATTTGTTCTCCTGACCGGATTAGCCGCCATCCCTTGGTCTATCCTTTTTATCTACCTCGGTATGCAGCTTGGAACAAAATGGGGCCACATTCAAAGTGTCGCTCATACGTATACAACACCAATTATGGCGATTGCCATTGTCCTGATTGTGCTATATTTCGTTTTGAAAAAAATTCGCACGAATCGAAAACGGACAATCTAACGAAAACGCCTTTCACTCATCATGTGAAAGGCGTTTTTTCTATGAGTGTGTCGATTGTTTTTTCATATACTGAGATAATTCTATAATCATTGCACCCATTCTCTCAAGTGCAGGGGCAAGAATTCGGCTGACTCCCTCTTCTTTTAAAGCTTCAGCTGTGACTTTTCCGACAGCAACAGCTAATACATGCTGCTCGAATAGATGTTGTAGCTCTTCTTTTTTGCCCCATTCTTCTGCTAGTTTGAAAAAGGCATGGACCTGAACAGCGGTTGTAAAACAGACGGCATGCACCTTCCCTTCTTTCATTTCATGAAGCAAAGTGTCAGCTGCCTCTGGTTCAGGAGGCGTGTGCTGATACGGCATGAGCTGCAAAACGTCTGCCCCCTTCTTATGTAAAAAGTCGATGAGAGCTGGTGCATTTTCGCCGTGAAGCTGCACCATGACACGTTTACCTTGAAGCTCTTTATCTTCTAACTTAGAAATGAGGTCACGAACGGTTCCGTCTTCATCAGACACATCGGGCTGAATTCCGTGTTTTTTTAGAGCCGCGAACGTTTTGTATCCTCTTGAAGCAATATGAGCATTTGATAAAATGTTCATAAATGCTTCTCCAAGTTGCAATTCTTCTGCACTTTCAATTAATGTATCTGTACCAATACCCGTTGTTAAAATCACCCAGTCAGCTCCCTTCTTTACAAAGGTTTCTATGCCTGGCTTTAACTCCTCTTTGGCTAAAAATACAGTGCCCTGAAGAGAACGAATAACAGCTTGTCCTCCTTGCTTTTCAACAAGCGTACTCATTTCTTCTGTTTTTCTTGTGCCGCATATGGCAATGGTTTTTCCAGCTAAGCCTTTACCCATTCTAATCCCTCTTTTTCTATCACATGTATTATGTATTAAATATAGATTTATTTGGAAGACGTTGCAAGTGTCTACTAAAAAAGAGCTTGACGTTTCTATCGAATTCGAGTATCTTTTGTAAGTGCAAATTGTAGGAGGTCATTATGGAAAAACAAAATGTTCAAGCAATTCGATTATCAATTGCAGACCCAACACCACTTGGTTTGTTTGGTTTAGCAATGGTGACGCTTGTTGCGTCTTCACAAAAACTAGGAATCACAGATGGCACATCCCTTATTTTACCTTGGGCTATCTTCCTTGGAGGAATCGCGCAACTCATCGCGTCCATACAAGATTCAAAGCATCATAATATTTTTGGAGCCACTGCCTTCGGCGCATTCGGTCTTTTTTGGATGGGCGTTGGAACGACTTGGATCATTCAAGCTGGCGTTTTTGGGAAAACGCTTGCGGAAGCTGCGGACCCAAAACAACTAGGTTTTGCTTTTATTGGTTATTTGATTTTCAGCTTATTTATGACGATCGGTGCAATGGAAACACATAAAGTATTGTTTTTGATTTTCGTCTTTATTGATTTCTTATTCATCGGCCTTTCCCTTAGCTCGTTTGGTGTGATGTATGATGTAACTCATACGATTGCTGGTATTGCAGAATTAATTATTTCTCTTCTTTCATTTTATGGTTCTGCAGCTGTTGTACTCAATACACATTTCGGTCGTACAGTACTGCCAGTAGGACAACCATTTCGCGTGTTTACTAAAGCATAAATAAAAAAGAACTGCTCTTTGCAGTTCTTTTTTAAATTCTTATTTTTCTTGTTCCTCCTGAAATATCTCTGCAATGATTTCATAAGAACGCATTCTTTCTTGATGGTCAAACATATCAGAATTAATCATGACTTCATCTGCTTGAGTCGCTTCAATAAAAGCTTCTAACTCTTTTTTCACCTTTTGTTTATCCCCGATCATCGTCGAACTTAATTGTTCGTCCACCATTGCCTTCTCATATGGACTCCACAGCCCATCCATACTTTCAACAGGGGCTTTAAGTTTTCCTGGTGTATTACGAATGAGGCTCAAAAATCGCTGATAATGAGACGTCGCCAAATACTCAGCTCTCTCTGTTTGATCAGCAGCAAAAACCGTCACACCAACCATCGCATAAGGCTCTTTTAACACATCAGAAGGTCGAAATGACTGTCTGTATAATTCTAAAGCAGGAATGGTATTTTTAGGTGAAAAATGTGCTGCAAAGGCAAATGGCAGCCCTAGTTCTCCTGCAAGTCTTGCGCTAAAACCACTTGAACCAAGAAGCCAAATCGGAATATCCAGCCCTTCTCCCGGAACGGCTCTTACATGTTTTTTGACCTGGCCGGTCGGTTTGAAATATTGCCGAAGTTCTTCAAGCTGCTCAGGGAAGTCCTCTCCATTATGAAGATTACGTCTAAGTGCCCTTGCTGTTAACTGATCTGTTCCTGGTGCCCTGCCTAGACCTAAATCAATTCTCCCTGGATACAAAGTCTCCAGTGTTCCAAATTGTTCTGCAATGACGAGTGAAGAATGGTTTGGAAGCATAATCCCCCCAGAACCAACCCGGATCTTTTCAGTCCCTCCAGCAATATGTCCAATTAAGACAGACGTTGCTGAGCTCGCAACCCCTTCCATATTATGGTGCTCCGCAAGCCAATATCTATGGTAGCCCCACTTCTCAGCTTTTTTTGCTAAATCCATACTATGTTCAAATGACTCTTTGATTGTGCCACCTTCTGTTACAGAGGATAAATTTAACACGGAATATGCTGCGTGTTGTAAAACTGATTGACTCATAAATGATGTCCCCATTTCTGTCAAAAATCATACTAGTTTCATACTTTCAACACCATAACATAAAACGATTTAATTTTTAAATCATTTGATTCGATGAACTTCGAACTAAAAAATATCATTTAGCTCAATTCCGCTTTTTAAATTTCTACATAGAATAAAATATTAACTTTTAGGAGATGGGGAATTTGTATAATCAGTACGATAACAAATGTCCCTTTTGCGGAAAAAAGCATGATTGGCAACCTCACTACAGAAAATCTCGTCACGATAGACCTCTATTTGATGATTGCCCTCTTCTTAAACGAGAATGTAAAAAGAAAAAAGTTGTTAAACATCACAGCACTTGTGCTAAAGCAAAAGGACGGAAAAAAACAAATAATAAGATTGTAAAAAGAGGTCCTACCGGAGCTACTGGCGCAACTGGTGTAACTGGTGATACAGGTCCTACTGGAGATACCGGTTCTACTGGGGCAACTGGTGTAACCGGAGATACTGGTCCAACGGGACCTACTGGTGCCACTGGTGCAGGATTAACAGGAATTGAAACGTTTGATCCGGTAGTCAGTCCTACTTACCAAGTAGGGCAAGTAGTGACCTTTAATGGAAGTACGTATGTAGTAAATACTGCACCACCGTCAGGTACACCAGATACTTCCCCAGACTACACATTACTGGCTGCAGAAGGATCAACTGGCGCAACTGGTGATACAGGTCCAATGGGACCTACTGGTGTAACTGGAGATACCGGTCCTACTGGAACCACTGGTGTAACTGGAGATACTGGTCTAACAGGAGCCACTGGTGTAACTGGAGATACAGGTCCAACAGGAGCCACTGGTGCAACTGGAGATACCGGAGCAACAGGATCCACCGGCGTAGGCTTAACGGGTGTCATCGCATTTGATCCAGCAGTGGCTCCAACGTATCCAGTAGGCCAAGTAGTGACGTATCCAGTAGGCCAAGTGGTGATGGATGAAAGAGGAACGATACTCGTCGATAAGGGACTGCCAACAGCAACGTATCTCGTTAACACGGCACCACCAACCGGCACGCCAGATACGTCTCCAGATTATACGTTGTTGGCAGCAGCAGGTGAAACAGGAGCTACTGGTGCTACTGGCGCAACTGGAGATACCGGTCCTACTGGTGCCACTGGTGTAACCGGAGATACAGGTCCTACTGGTGCCACTGGTGCCACTGGTGTAACTGGAGATACCGGTCCTACTGGAGTTACTGGTGTAACTGGTGATACAGGTCCAACGGGACCTACTGGTGTAACTGGCGCAACTGGTGATACAGGTCCAACGGGACCTACTGGTGTAACTGGTGATACCGGACCTACTGGTGCTACTGGTGTAACTGGTGATACAGGTCCTACTGGCGCAACTGGAGATACTGGTGTAACCGGAGATACAGGTCCTACTGGAGTTACTGGTGTAACCGGAGATACAGGTCCTACTGGAGTTACTGGTGCAACTGGAGATACCGGTCCTACTGGAGCCACTGGTGCAACTGGAGATACCGGTCCTACTGGTGCAACTGGTGTAACTGGAGATACTGGTCCAACGGGACCTACTGGAGATACTGGTGCAACTGGAGATACTGGTCCTACTGGTGCAACCGGTGTAACCGGAGATACCGGTCCTACTGGAGCTACTGGTCTTACTGGAGTTACTGGACCAACTGGTGTAACCGGAGATACCGGTCCTACTGGAGCTACTGGTGCAACCGGAGTTACCGGTCCTACTGGCGCAACTGGAGATACTGGTGTAACTGGAGATACCGGACCTACTGGTGTAACTGGAGATACTGGTGTAACTGGAGATACCGGACCTACTGGAGCCACTGGGGCAACTGGTGATACTGGTCCTACTGGCGCAACTGGTGATACAGGTACTACTGGTGTAACTGGTGTAACCGGAGATACTGGTGCCACTGGTGCAACTGGAGATACCGGTCCTACTGGAACCACTGGTGTAACCGGAGATACTGGTCCTACTGGAGTTACTGGTGCAACTGGAGATACCGGTCCTACTGGAGCCACTGGTGTAACCGGAGATACCGGTCCTACTGGTGCCACTGGTGCAACTGGAGATACCGGACCTACTGGTGCTACTGGCGCAACTGGTGATACAGGTCCAACGGGACCTACTGGTGTAACTGGAGATACCGGTCCTACTGGAGTTACTGGTGTAACTGGTGATACAGGTCCAACGGGACCTACTGGTGCTACTGGTGTAACTGGTGATACCGGTCCTACTGGTGCCACTGGTGTAACTGGTGATACAGGTCCAACGGGACCTACTGGTGCTACTGGTGTAACCGGAGATACTGGTCCTACTGGAGTTACTGGTGCAACTGGAGATACCGGACCTACTGGTGTAACTGGCGCAACTGGTGATACCGGTCCAACGGGACCTACTGGTGCTACTGGTGCTACTGGTGTAACCGGAGATACTGGTCCTACTGGAGTTACTGGTGTAACTGGTGATACAGGTCCAACGGGACCTACTGGTGCTACTGGTGCTACTGGTGTAACCGGAGATACTGGTCCTACTGGAGTTACTGGTGTAACTGGTGATACCGGTCCTACTGGTGTAACTGGCGCAACTGGTGATACAGGTCCAACGGGACCTACTGGTGTAACCGGAGATACTGGTCCTACTGGAGTTACTGGTGTAACTGGTGATACCGGTCCTACTGGTGTAACTGGCGCAACTGGTGATACCGGTCCTACTGGTGCCACTGGTGTAACTGGTGATACAGGTCCAACGGGACCTACTGGTGCTACTGGTGCTACTGGTGTAACCGGAGATACTGGTCCTACTGGAGTTACTGGTGTAACTGGTGATACCGGTCCTACTGGTGTAACTGGCGCAACTGGTGATACAGGTCCAACGGGACCTACTGGTGTAACCGGAGATACTGGTCCTACTGGAGTTACTGGTGTAACTGGTGATACCGGTCCTACTGGTGCCACTGGTGTAACTGGAGATACTGGTCCAACGGGACCTACTGGAGATACTGGGGCAACTGGAGATACTGGTCCTACTGGTGATACAGGTGCTACTGGCGCAACTGGTGATACAGGTCCAACGGGACCTACTGGTGTAACTGGAGATACCGGACCTACTGGTGCTACTGGAGATACTGGTGCTACTGGAGATACTGGGGCAACTGGAGATACTGGTCCTACTGGTGATACAGGTCCAACGGGACCTACTGGTGCTACTGGTGTAACTGGTGATACAGGTCCTACTGGTGCCACTGGTGTAACTGGAGATACTGGGGCAACTGGAGATACTGGTCCTACTGGTGATACAGGTCCTACTGGCGCAACTGGTGATACAGGTGCTACTGGTGTAACCGGAGATACAGGTCCTACTGGTGCCACTGGCGCAACTGGTGATACAGGTCCAACGGGACCTACTGGAGATACCGGTCCTACTGGTGCAACTGGTGTAACTGGAGATACTGGTCCAACGGGACCTACTGGAGATACTGGTGCAACTGGAGATACCGGTCCTACTGGTGCAACCGGTGTAACCGGAGATACAGGTCCTACTGGAGCTACTGGTGCAACCGGAGCTACTGGTCTTACTGGAGTTACTGGACCAACTGGTGTAACCGGAGATACCGGTCCTACTGGAGCTACTGGTGTAACTGGCGCAACTGGTGATACAGGTCCAACGGGACCTACTGGTGTAACTGGTGATACAGGTCCTACTGGTGCTACTGGTGTAACCGGAGATACCGGTCCTACTGGAGCCACTGGTGCAACTGGTGTAACTGGAGATACTGGTCCAACGGGACCTACTGGAGCCACTGGTGTAACCGGAGATACTGGTCCTACTGGTGTAACTGGCGCAACTGGTGATACAGGTCCAACGGGACCTACTGGTGCTACTGGTGTAACCGGAGATACTGGTCCTACTGGTGACACTGGTGCAACTGGAGATACCGGTCCTACTGGTGCTACTGGCGCAACTGGTGATACCGGTCCAACGGGACCTACTGGAGATACAGGTCCTACTGGTGTAACTGGCGCAACTGGAGATACCGGTCCAACGGGACCTACTGGAGATACAGGTTCTACTGGTGCAACTGGAGATACAGGTCCTACTGGTGTAACTGGCGCAACTGGAGATACAGGTCCAACGGGACCTACTGGTGCTACTGGTGTAACCGGAGATACCGGTCCTACTGGAGTTACTGGTGTAACCGGAGATACAGGTCCTACTGGAGTTACTGGTGCAACTGGAGATACCGGTCCTACTGGAGCCACTGGTGCAACTGGAGATACCGGTCCTACTGGTGCAACTGGTGTAACTGGAGATACTGGTCCAACGGGACCTACTGGAGATACTGGTGCAACTGGAGATACTGGTCCTACTGGTGCAACCGGTGTAACCGGAGATACCGGTCCTACTGGAGCTACTGGTCTTACTGGAGTTACTGGACCAACTGGTGTAACCGGAGATACCGGTCCTACTGGAGCTACTGGTGCAACCGGAGTTACCGGTCCTACTGGCGCAACTGGAGATACTGGTGTAACTGGAGATACCGGACCTACTGGTGTAACTGGAGATACTGGTGTAACTGGAGATACCGGACCTACTGGAGCCACTGGGGCAACTGGTGATACTGGTCCTACTGGCGCAACTGGTGATACAGGTACTACTGGTGTAACTGGTGTAACCGGAGATACTGGTGCCACTGGTGCAACTGGAGATACCGGTCCTACTGGAACCACTGGTGTAACCGGAGATACTGGTCCTACTGGAGTTACTGGTGCAACTGGAGATACCGGTCCTACTGGAGCCACTGGTGTAACCGGAGATACCGGTCCTACTGGTGCCACTGGTGCAACTGGAGATACCGGACCTACTGGTGCTACTGGCGCAACTGGTGATACAGGTCCAACGGGACCTACTGGTGTAACTGGAGATACCGGTCCTACTGGAGTTACTGGTGTAACTGGTGATACAGGTCCAACGGGACCTACTGGTGTAACTGGTGATACCGGACCTACTGGTGCTACTGGTGTAACTGGTGATACAGGTCCTACTGGCGCAACTGGAGTTACTGGTGTAACTGGAGATACCGGACCTACTGGTGTAACTGGCGCAACTGGTGATACAGGTCCAACGGGACCTACTGGTGTAACTGGAGATACCGGACCTACTGGTGCTACTGGTGTAACTGGAGATACCGGTCCTACTGGTGCCACTGGTGTAACTGGAGATACTGGTCCAACGGGACCTACTGGAGATACTGGGGCAACTGGAGATACAGGTCCTACTGGTGATACAGGTCCTACTGGCGCAACTGGTGATACAGGTCCAACGGGACCTACTGGTGTAACTGGAGATACCGGTCCTACTGGTGCTACTGGAGATACTGGGGCAACTGGAGATACTGGTCCTACTGGTGATACAGGTCCTACTGGCGCAACTGGTGATACAGGTCCAACGGGACCTACTGGTGTAACTGGAGATACCGGACCTACTGGTGCTACTGGTGTAACTGGTGATACAGGTCCTACTGGTGCCACTGGTGTAACTGGAGATACTGGGGCAACTGGAGATACTGGTCCTACTGGTGATACAGGTCCTACTGGCGCAACTGGTGATACAGGTGCTACTGGTGTAACCGGAGATACAGGTCCTACTGGTGCCACTGGCGCAACTGGTGATACAGGTCCAACGGGACCTACTGGAGATACCGGTCCTACTGGTGCAACTGGTGTAACTGGAGATACTGGTCCAACGGGACCTACTGGAGATACTGGTGCAACTGGAGATACCGGTCCTACTGGTGCAACCGGTGTAACCGGAGATACAGGTCCTACTGGAGCTACTGGTGCAACCGGAGCTACTGGTCTTACTGGAGTTACTGGACCAACTGGTGTAACCGGAGATACCGGTCCTACTGGAGCTACTGGTGTAACTGGCGCAACTGGTGATACAGGTCCAACGGGACCTACTGGTGTAACTGGTGATACAGGTCCTACTGGTGCTACTGGTGTAACCGGAGATACCGGTCCTACTGGAGCCACTGGTGCAACTGGTGTAACTGGAGATACTGGTCCAACGGGACCTACTGGAGCCACTGGTGTAACCGGAGATACTGGTCCTACTGGTGTAACTGGCGCAACTGGTGATACAGGTCCAACGGGACCTACTGGTGCTACTGGTGTAACCGGAGATACTGGTCCTACTGGTGACACTGGTGCAACTGGAGATACCGGTCCTACTGGTGCTACTGGCGCAACTGGTGATACCGGTCCAACGGGACCTACTGGAGATACAGGTCCTACTGGTGTAACTGGCGCAACTGGAGATACCGGTCCAACGGGACCTACTGGAGATACAGGTTCTACTGGTGCAACTGGAGATACAGGTCCTACTGGTGTAACTGGCGCAACTGGAGATACAGGTCCAACGGGACCTACTGGTGCTACTGGTGTAACCGGAGATACCGGTCCTACTGGAGTTACTGGTGTAACCGGAGATACAGGTCCTACTGGAGTTACTGGTGCAACTGGAGATACCGGTCCTACTGGAGCCACTGGTGCAACTGGAGATACTGGTCCTACTGGTGCAACCGGTGTAACCGGAGATACCGGTCCTACTGGAGCAACAGGTGCAACCGGAGCTACTGGTCCAACTGGACCAACTGGTGTAACCGGAACTACCGGTCCCACGGGAGCAACAGGTGCAACCGGAGTTACCGGTCCTACTGGAGCAACAGGTGCAACCGGAGTTACCGGTCCTACTGGAGCAACAGGTGCAACCGGAGTTACCGGTCCTACTGGAGCTACTGGACCAACCTCACAAATTTTCTTTGACCAAACAGCAACACAGCAGCAAATATTTCCTCCGTTAAATTCAGAAATAACAGTACTCACTTTTACAGTTCCTGTAACAAGTGGTCAAAGAGTAAAGATTGACCTGTCAGCAAATATTACAGCTAACACTACAGCGAATTATAGTATAAATGGAAATACTCGATTAAGGAGAAACGGAACATTGTTAACAGAAGTTCCTTTCTTTAGATCAGGATCAGGCGCAGGGGCACAAAGCTTTGTAGTTTCCACCACTTTCGTTGATACTGTAACTAGTACGGGTAATAATGTATATACTGTTAATATCATTATTACAGCACAGTCAAGTATAACAACAGTTAACACAGATACTCGAGCTGCAAATGCTGTAAGATATGTATAAACAAAACGCATAAAGGCTTTGGCCTTTATGCTTTCAGGCTGTCGAAAAAATCTCGACAGCTTTATTTTTTTCTAAGTTTCCATCTGTCCATTTTATAATAGAGAAAAGCAAACTAAAGGAAGGTGTTTTTCTCATGTTCCACACTAGAAATTCTTCTCAGCACGAAGCCGAATTTGTATTGCTAGATCAACTGGTCGAAGAGGATCACCTGCTTCGTAAAATTGATCAGTACATTGAGTTTTCATTTATCGTAGATAAAGTAAAACCGTATTATAGCGAGAATAAAGGTCGTCCTTCTCTTGATCCACTTATTTTATTCAAAATGATGTTTATCGGATACCTGTACGGCAGAAGCTAGGTGTGTGTGAGGCCTTTTTCACTAAAGCACTCCATCACACTTACACTAAACATAAAAAGAAAGGCTTTTTCAGCCTTTCTTTTTTATGTCTTCTACGACATTTATACAATGTTCAATATCATCAGATTGCAAGAGATGAAAAACAGACTGTATGATCGAAAACTCTAAATTCCACCATTCTAATAACTGAAGCTTTTCAATGATATCAAAAGAAAACCGATATTTCATGAGCCGCTGCGGGTTCCCTGCTACAATCGCATATGGTGGCACATCTTTTGTAATCAGACTATTTGCTCCAATGACTGCCCCATTTCCTATATGTACTCCTGACATGATCGTTGCTCCATATCCAATCCAAACATCGTGCCCTATGCACACATCTCCTTTTGATCGTGGATGTCCTTCAATATGAGCAGCCTCTGTGAAAATTTGATTAAAGGGATACGTCGTGACCCAATCTGTTCGATGTTCACCACCAAGAAAAACTTTTACTTCGTTTGCAATGGAACAAAACTTTCCCACTTTCAGTGTCGTTCCTTCTCCCCAAGTCAACACTTGAAAATCTGGTCCGGCATAAGTGAAATCACCGATATCATACGAGCCGAGCTCACTTCTTTGGTTTAAAAACATAGAAGATCAGACCCCCTAAAAAGTAATCGATCTTCGTATGTATATGCCCGATGATAGGCTCACATTATGATTGGACAAGTGCAACGATCTGCTTTTTCTTCCAAACCAATCGATAATAGCCATATTGGAGGAATAAGTTTACAAAAAAGGCTGCAGGATATCCTATCCAGATTCCTTTGATCCCAAGCGATGTGTGGTGTGATAGCACATAAGCCACTGGTACTTCAACAAGCCAAATGGAACAAATACTAAAGATGGTCGGCCATAGAACGGTTCCACTTGCTCTCATTGTGGCTGCAACAATTTGCGCCGTTCCAAAAATGAGATAGCTCCATAGTGTAATCACGACCAAACTATATGCAATATCAATCGTTGCAGGATCTGTTAAAAAGATAGATAAAATTTGCGGTGCGAAAATATAGACGAAAATAATAATCAATCCGCCTATCGCAAAGTTTAGCCCCAGACCAATTTTAATGACATCTTTCAAACGATTCATGTTTCCTGCGCCAATGAATTGTGCTGCGAAAATAGAAACCGCAATACCAAGGCTCACTGCGGGCATCTGTACATAACTTACGACTTGGTTGACAACGCCATAGGCTGCTGTTGCCTGTGATCCATAATCGTTTACAAAAGAAATGACAGCAATTTCTGATAAAGAAATCAGAATCATATTAATACTAGAAGGGATACTTAACTTTAATAACGTTTTTAATAAATCCCCTTTCATCAATAAATGCTTTCTAACCGACGCATCAATGCGCAGCGGATGCTTTGTTTTATAAAGATAGATATGCAGAATGATAAACGTAACGATTGTAGAAATCACTGAAGAATACGCAGCACCATATAAACCAAATGCCGGTAGACCGAGCCAGCCAAATAATAAAATCGGCAGCAATAAAATATTTGTTCCAGTACTAATCATTAAGAAATAAAATGGTGTTTTTGAATCTCCTGTTCCACGTAAAAAGGTCGTATAGACAAAATAAAGAAATAAGACCGGCATGGAGATGAATAGGATTCTGGCATATGCCGCACTTTCCTCCACAATATTTGCAGGTGTCCCCATCAAATGTAAAATATCAGTTGCAAAAAAGCCTCCAATGACAGCTAAAGAAAGTCCAATTAAAAAAGTGAACGAAAGCGTTGTGCCTATAATTTCCTTTAATCTCTGCTCATTTTTTGCTCCATACGCTTGTCCAATGAGGATCGAGCTTCCTGATCCAATCCCAATGGAAAAAGAAACAAGTAAAAAGAAAAGCGGAAAGAATGCAGAAATTGCAGCTACTGCATCCTCTCCAATCCATCTACCGACAAGCACAATGGACACAAGCTGCCCGATTGATTGTAAAATATTGCTTAATAAAAGTGGAATTAGAAAGATCGACATGGTTTTTGCTAAAGATTGATTATTATCTAACGTCATGATGGTTCTCCTTCTCTGTCTAAAGATCCTCAGCTAATATGCTGACAATGCGGTCTTCTATCTCTTTACCTTTTTCGTCATCAACGAGGTGATTCAATAATATGGAAAAAGCAAGCGTCTTTCCACTCTGCGTTTCAATATACCCAGATAGTGTACTGACCGTTGATAACGAGCCTGTTTTTGCACGCACTTTTTCTAGTGTAGCTGGTTCTTTCAATCTGTTTCTTAATGTACCTCCCACCATACGCTCACTTGCCCCAGCTAACGGAAGTGCATTGACATAGGTGTCAAACCATTTTTCCTTTTGAATGTTTGTCAAAAATAACGTGAATTGGTTTGCTGAAACAAGATTAATGGGTGATATGCCTGATCCGTCTCTCAACACAGCCATGGATGAATCTATGCCAAAGGCAGGGAGACGTTCATTCAGCACGTCAAGCCCTTTGTCAAAACTTCCTTTGTTCTTTACCCGCTTGCCAAGTTCTTTTAACAGAATTTCTGCATGTGTATTATTGCTTAATTTCATCATCGGAACAAGAAGCTCCGATAAAGGCATTGACGAATGGGAAGCGATTTTTTTTGCTTTTTTAGGAACTTGTTTTGTTTTGAGTGATCCTTTCAGCTGAATACCCTCAGCCTTTAATGCTCGTTTCATTAAGTCTAAAGAATACGTTGTCGGTTCCCATAATGCTACCCATTGTTTAGATGAAGATGCTTTTAGCGGAATCGTCCCAGTCAGCGTAATTTTGTTTGTGCCGTGAGAGCGCTTAAAAGATATTTTTTTCTTTCCGCCTTTTGGCACAGTTTTCACTTGATTGACAACTTGAGCGACGTCAGTCTTCGGGATCGTGTCATAGGTGGCCTTCTGCCCTGCTTTCTTTCCTGGCTTGACTTCGAGAATCAGCGTTCCTGCATCATAATCCTCATTCGGTGAAGCAGTGAGAGCAGATATTTGAGCGCCGTAATATTGATCTTCATCACTCCAAGGTAAATCAATCGAATACCTTGTGTCATCAAACCAAGTATCATCAGCCGCAAGCTGTCCGCGAATTGTATGTATTCCGGCCTTTTTCACTTGTTTGGCAAGTGCTGCAAAATCCTCTTCTAATAAAGTCGGATCTCCGGTACCACGTAGATACAGGCTTCCATATAACGTTTTCTTTTGAATAGAGCCATCCATCCAGATGTCTGTAGGGAATGTGTGTGTTTCTCCAAGTATATCAAGGGCGATAGCTGATGTGAGCAGTTTTATATTAGAAGCAGGAGTAAGGCGCGTATCGGCTTGATGTTCATAAAGAAGAGAGGAGTCAGAAGTATCGCGGACGCTGATGCCAGAGATTGCACTTTCTAAATCAGGTGCTGTTCGTATAAATTCATCTAAAGCTGTCATCCACGGCAGTGAGCCGTTACGAGCTACAAGTTGATCATCTTTTGCTGAAAACGGGAGAAATAAAATCGACAGGATACATATTTGTAAAAACAAGAGCTGTGAAAAACGCTTCACGGAATCCCTCCTTTTTTGTCGCAGCCAATTTTAGAAGAATATGTTCATTATACACAAAAGAACGTTTGTTCTCAAAGGTTTTTTAAACAGAAAAGTCAGCTTTCTTTGACGAAAACTGACAAGCCCTTTACCTTTTTTCTGGATTCCAGCCATCGGCTCCGCCAAGAACAGCTTGCACCGTGATTTGACTTGCTTCGTTTTTCGTTAAAATGCTGGACCATTTTACGCGGTTTGTCAAATTGCTTCCTGCCCCTGCCGATCCATATTCTTTATACCTTGCTGTTCTTTCGTTATCACGGTTATCCCAGTTATGCCATCCCTCTGCCTTTATATGATCATCCATTTGTGTATAGAGGAATGTCACAGCAGAATGAGGCCGCCACGGACGTCCTAAATAAACCGATTGAGCAGCAGCCGTCCCCTTTTGCAATGTAGAGTCGATGAATACATAGCCATACCTTTGAGCTTCAGTTGTGGATGCTGCAGTAATATACCCATTTCCAAGACTTCTTATTTCAGCTCTTTTAAACACAGCCGTGGCTGATCCAAAAATAAAATCGACCGTTCCTTCGATATTGCAGTTTTCATAATATTGGCGGCCTGTTCCTGTTGCATAAAGTGTATCTTGATACCCTAAGACACGTATTTGTTTGAACGCAGCCCGGTCGCCAGAGACGTACAGTGCAACTGCCTGACCAGCATGTCTGCCGGCCGTATTTTGAAAGGTGATATTTTCTGCGTAAAAGTCGTTCGCACGAATCATTGTGCTTGAGCTATTTGTTGTGCTGCCAGTACTTGCATTTGTATCATTATACGTTAGAATCGTCTTGTGTTGGTTTTCCCCGATAAAGGACACATAAGGTTTATTTTGCGGAAGCAGGATTTTTTCTTTATACACACCATTTTTAATATAGATCGTTACGCGCTGTTGATTGTTCACTGGAATCGCATCAATGGCAGACTGAACGTTTCGAAACGAGCCATTTCCCTTTTGATCGACCACAAGGACGCGATTTGTTTGATTCTGATGATCGGCTGCTTGAAGTGAATCTAAGTTCAATAGTAATAATGACAAGACGGCCACAAGCCATACCTTTCCATACTTCATCATACATTTCCTCCTCTTTGTGAACGTTTTCAATCAAACATTCTTTTTGATCCTATTCATGATAATCACAAAAAAACACCCACTTATTGATGTTATGGGTGTTTTTTAGACTTTTCATATTTCATCGCATAAATCCCTTCATTTTCAATCCATTCACAAAATAGAACGTCTCGATAAGAAGAAATATGCTTCTTTTTTAATTGCTCTCTCAGCCATGTTTCATCGAAACCAGCTTCTTGTAAATCTTTTTTTAAAATTTCACCATCAATAATAAACGTTCTAGGCAATTTGACTTCTTTTCCCTTCACGTTCACATCTTCTGCGGTGGCTGTTGCGTATTTCATTTTCGGAAGAACGCTCACCGATCCATCTGTTTCCAAAATGGCATATTCAATTTCATTCAGGGCAAAATGACCTTTCGCGCGAATTAATGTCTGCAACTGATTGAGATCAAGCATATTTTTCTTTAAACGATTGTAGTGAATTTTCCCTTGATCAATGACAAGTGTCGGTCTCCCCTCTAAAAAGGCTCGAATCCCTTTAAAGCGCTGTGAAAACCATTCAACTGTGTAGATGAGGACACCCCATACCGCAACAGCAAATAAAATGTGCTGAATTTTGACTTCTGGGTCAAAAATGGCGTTTCCGACCATTTCCCCTAAAATTAGTGCAGAAATAAAATCAAACGGCGTAATTTGTGCAAATTGTGTTTTCCCTAATAATTTTGTAATTAAAAACAATGCGGAAAACCCGATAAAGAGCTCGATCAAAATACTAAGAAACGGCACGAAAATTCCTTCCTTTCTTGCTCTATTTACATACAGCATATACATGAAAGGAAGGTTCTAAACGACTTATGAGGGCAATAAAACAAAGACCTCGTTCCCCTCAACCAATGTTTCATATGTTTGAACGCATCCATGATCTGGCGCTTGAACATACCCTGATGATAGTTCGATTTTCCAATCATGCATTGGACAGAAGACATGATCCCCGCTGACCATTCCTTCAGCTAGTACACCGCCTTTATGAGGACAGCGATTTTCAATGGCTTTGAACTGCTGATTAGAGGTTTGAAAAACAGCTAATTCAAGAGTACCTGCTGCAACTGTTTTTCCTAGCTGAAGCGGAAAATCTGATAAGGTGCCAATGTGAACTTTTACAACTGAAACTGTCATATGACCCCATCCCTTCAATTGATTGATACAGAAGCCGTCGCTTTTTGAAATAATTGTTTCGAATCTTTTTGACTCCCGCGAAGCTCCTGCCAAGGCTCTTCATATGTTGAAAGTGCGATGTCCATTCTTTCGATCAAGGCTTCTCGTTTCTCATCATCTAGAAGTACTGATTGAATATGATCTAATCCAAGTCGTTCAACCCAAGCAGAGGTTCTTTCTAAATAATTTGCCGTTTCTCTGTAATATTGAAGATATGCAGCTGCCACTTCCTCTACTTCTTCAGCTGTACTGACCTTCATCAATAAATCGCCAGCCCGCAGGTGCGTGCCGCCATTTCCACCAGCGTACAATTCGAATCCTCCATCAATTCCCACAATGCCGAGGTCCTTAATGCCAGACTCTGCACAATTTCTAGGGCAAGCAGAGACAGCCAATTTGACTTTATGCGGTGTCGCAAGACCTTCGAATTTCTTTTCAAGTGCAATGCCAAGAGCCATTGAGTCCTGTGTGCCGAACCGGCAAAATTGTTCTCCAACACAAGTTTTGACCGTTCTTAAAGATTTTCCATATGCATAACCAGAAGGCATATCCAGGTCTGCCCACACCTTAGGTAAATCTTCTTTTTTGACACCTAGAAGGTCAATACGCTGACCGCCAGTCATTTTCACAAGCGGTATTTCATATTTGTCGACGACATCAGCTATTTTTCTCAGGTCATTTGCATTTGTGACGCCACCGTACATCCTCGGAACAACTGAATAAGTGCCATCTTTTTGAATATTGGCATGCAAGCGTTCATTCACAAATCTTGAGCTCCTTTCATCTTTGTACTCAAGAGGTTGAAGCATGCCTAAATAGTAGTTCAGGGCAGGTCGGCATTTTGAACAGCCCTCTTCTGTCTCCCAGTCAAGTACGCTCATGACTTCCTTGATATGCTGCAAGCCCTTCTCTTTGATTTCGTGAATGACCTCATCTCGTGAAAGAGTGGTGCAGGCGCAAATGGTTTCTTTTTGAGCTGTTCGGTTCGCACCCTCGCCCAACGTGTGCCAAAGAGTCTCTTCAACAACGGGTTTACAGCCTCCGCATGATCGTGAGGCACTTGTACATTGCTTGACTTCCTGAAGCGTTGTTAAACCTTCTTTTTGAATGGCTTCCACAATCTGACCCTTTGAGACCCCATTACAGCCGCAAACGATATGGTCGTTTGACATGCTTTCAATCGTGCTTTCTTGCGCCGAATCATTTGAGGTTAGGACAGATACCTTCTCCATATCCGACATATCTACCCCTTCTCTAATGTACGAAAATAGGCGGGGGCCATCATTTGTTTCTCCAAACATGACGGCACCAACTAAACGGTTTTGCTGGAAGACTAGTTTTTGGTAAATGCCTTTTTGTTCATCAAAAATTTTGATCGCTTTTTTCTCATTGTTTTCAATAAAATCACCAGCAGAAAATACATCTACTCCTGACACTTTCAGCTGTGTTGACATCACAGAACCTTCATATGGGGCAGCATTCATGCCACATATATGACCAGCAAGCACATTCGCTTGATCGTATAAAGGAGCAACAAGACCGTACGTTTGTCCCCTGTGTTCTGCACATTCTCCGACTGCATAAATGCCCGGTACACTTGTTTCCATGAAATCATTGACGATAATGCCTTGGTTCACTTCAAGACCGCTTATTTCTGCAAGCATTTTACTTGGTTTAATTCCTACAGCCATGACGACGAGATCTGTCTCAAGTGTTGTGCCATCTGAAAATAATAATCCTTCAACTCTTGTATCTCCTAAAATCTCAGTTGTCTGTTTTCCTAATAGGAAGTTCATGCCCTGTTCCTCTAATGCTTTTTGGAGAAGCTGACCTGCAGTAGGGTCTAGCTGGCGTTCCATTAAATGAGAGCAGAGGTGAATGACATTCACTTCCATGCCTAAGTTAAGTAGACCGCGTGCCGCTTCCAGTCCAAGAAGTCCGCCCCCAATGACTGCTGCTTTTTTGTACATGTGAGAGACATTGACCATTTCCTCTGTATCTTGCAATGTCCGAAAACCTGTCACACCTTTTTTATCACTTCCTGGAAGCGGCAAAATAAACGGAAGTGACCCAGTTGCTAAAATCAACCGGTCATAAGGTACGGTCCGTCCTTGATCACTGGTGACTGTTTGATTTTCTGTATCGATCTTCACAATGGTTTCATTTGTAAAAAGCTGAATATGATGCGCCTTATACCATTTCCAATCATTTAGTGTAATATCTTCAATCTTCGTATCTCCTTGAAGCACCTTCGATAAAAGAATCCGGTTATAGTTAGGATGCGGTTCGCTTCCAAATACCGTCATCTCAAATCGTTCGCTGTCAATTTTTAAAATGTGTTCGAGGCTTCGAATACCAGCCATACCGTTCCCCACTAATACGAGTCTTTCTTTCATGATAAAACACCCCTCATGTGATCATTTTTAGAAAGTACCATCATTTAAACATAGATTTTAAATACATGTTTTTAATTCTCGCATACTCTGGCGGCTGTACAGGACTGTTCCCTTGCTACCTTTTTTCATGTTGTGTGACGACGGCAAATTTTGCTCAACGATCATAATGTGAGCATTCATTTTTAAATCATCGTTCGTTTCATAGGTCATGCCAGAATCATCAGATTCTTCATCTTATGACGGTTCACATTTCCTCTTCTGCGGGAGAAAAAGCCGTATTTGTCTTCATATAGTTGCTAAACACAAATGATTTGCCAATCGTACTTTCTTTGGGTGAAATGTTGCTACTTTAAGCGTAACGCGCCCTTCTGCGTTTGTCACGGTACGTTCAGCCTTTAAATATGACGAAGTAAGTAAAATTACATCTTCTGAATCATAAAAAGCCATGACCACTAGTTGGTCATGGCTTTTCTTTATATGTGTAAACACCCTTTGTTTGACCTATTTTGGCAGAACCGAACTCCCCATTAAATAACGGTCTACCTCGTGCGCCACTTGTCTGCCTTCATTAATTGCCCAGACAATCAAGCTTTGCCCGCGTCTTGCATCTCCCGCTGCAAATACGCCTTCTACATTTGTTGTATACTCCCCATACTTTGCGTCAATGCGATTGTTTTTGCTGTCCACGCCAAAGTGTTTCACGAGTGGCTGTTCAGTTCCCTCAAAACCAATTGCAATAAAGACTAGCTGAGCCGGCCATACTTTTTCTGTCCCTGGAATCTCATGAAATTCAAACTTCCCATGTTCGTTTTTCACCTTTTCCATTTGAATCGTATGAAGCTCTTTTAATTTTCCATTTTTATCTGCCACAATTTTTGTGGTTTGAATGGAATATTGACGCGGATCTTCCCCAAACTTAGCTTGTGCTTCTTCATAAGCATAATCGAGTGAAAAGACGTAAGGCTGTTCAGGCCACATGTTATCCCCTACACGTGTATCCGGAAGCTTTGGATGCTTTCCGAATTGAACAACACTTTTTGCTTTTTGGCGAAGTGCAGTTGCGACGCAGTCAGCACCTGTATCTCCTCCGCCAATGACAATCACGTCTTTACCTTTTGCGTCAATAAAGTTTTTATCTTTAAATCCTGAATCAAGCATGCTTTTTGTTGCAAGTGTTAAATAATCCATTGCCAGATGAATCCCTTTTGCTTCTCTGCCTTCAATTAACAGGTCACGCTGTTTTTGTGCACCTGTACAAAGGATGACCGCATCAAACTGTTCTTTCAGTTCATCGGCAGTGACATCCACGCCGATTTCTGTGTTCGTTACAAAATCAATGCCTTCTTGTCTTAGCAGTTTGACTCTGCGCTCAACAACTTCTTTGTCCAGCTTCATGTTTGGAATGCCGTATGTCAGCAGTCCGCCAAGGCGGTCAGACCGTTCAAACACTGTAACGGCATGACCTGCTTGGTTTAATTGATCAGCACTTGCAAGTCCTGCTGGTCCTGATCCGACAATGGCGATCTTTTTCCCTGTACGGCTTGAAGGAATTCTAGGTGTAATCCAGCCATTTTCAAAGCCTTTATCAATAATCGTGCGTTCGATATTTTTAATCGAAACAGCTGGATCATTGATCGCGACTGTACATGACCCTTCACAAGGCGCTGGACATACTCTCCCAGTAAATTCAGGGAAATTGTTCGTTTTTTGTAGTCTTTCAAGCGCTTCTTTCCATCTCCCGCGATAGACAAGATCGTTCCATTCTGGAATTAAATTGTAGATCGGGCAGCCAGAAACGCCGCCTCTGATCTCCATCCCAATTTGACAAAACGGTGTTCCGCAATCCATACATCTAGCACCCTGCTGTTTTAATACCTCATCTGTATAAGGAGCTGAATATTCTTTCCAGTCATTTTGACGAGTGAGAGGGTCACGTTCATTTGGCTTTTCTCTTTTATAATCCATAAAACCTGTTGCTTTGCCCATTGTCCTCTCCCCTTTCTTAATGAGCGAGGGCTGCTTTTTGCCCGTTTGCCGTTTCTTGATTTTTCGGTTTTGTGTTTGCTTCAAATGCGAACATAACAGCTTCTTCATGACTAAGGCCCGCTTGTTTTTGTTCTTCAATACTTTGAAGCATCATTTTGTAATTTCTCGGAATGACCTTGATGAATTGTTCCTTTTCTTGCGCCCAGTTTTCTAAAAGTGCCGAAGCTTTTGCGCTGTTTGTATAGTGAAGGTGCTCTTTAATCAGCTGTTTTACTTCTTGCTCTTCATCGTGATCTGTGAGTTTTTCAAACATGATCATTTCCATGTTGCACATTCTTTTGAACTGTTTCGCATCGGATGTATGGACGTAAGCTACGCCGCCAGACATGCCTGCACCGAAGTTTTTTCCGACGTCTCCTAAAATGACGACACGCCCGCCTGTCATGTATTCACAGCCGTGATCACCAATTCCTTCAACGACCACATGCACCCCTGAATTACGAACGGCAAAGCGTTCACCTGCACGTCCGTTAATAAAGGCTTTCCCGCTTGTCGCTCCGTAGAATGCGACGTTTCCGACAATGACGTTTTCATGTCCATTTTGTACAAAGTGATCAGAGGTTTTAACCGCAATTTTGCCTCCAGAGAGTCCTTTGCCGATATAATCATTTGAATCACCTGTTAAATAAAGAGACATGCCCTTTGGTACAAATGCGCCGAAGCTTTGTCCTGCGGAACCAGTGAACCTTAGTGTGATCGTATCCTCTGGCAAGCCTTCTTCTCCGTAGCGCTTAGACACTTCACTTCCAGTAATGGTTCCCGCCACACGATTGATATTGCGAATATTCAATGATAGATCAACCGGTGTTTGATGATTCAGCGCTTCCTGTACATAAGGGAGAATTTCATTCATATCCAGTGATTCATCAATTTTATGATTTTGCGGTGTTCTGAATGTACGAGCTCCTTCTGGCTGATAAAGCAGTGTTTCAAGGTCTAACTGACCTGCTTTCCAGTGTGCTTTTGCTCTTTCACTCACGGATAAAACATCCGTACGCCCAATCAATTCATCCATTGATGTAAAGCCAAGTTCAGCTAAAATCTCTCTTACTTCCTCTGCAATAAACATCATGAAGTTGACAATGTGATCAGGATCACCCATAAATTTTTTGCGAAGTTCAGGGTTTTGAGTTGCGACACCGACTGGGCAAGTATCTAAGTGGCATGCTCTCATCATGACGCACCCTAAAACAACAAGTGGAGCTGTCGCAAAGCCGTATTCTTCTGCTCCTAAAATCGCAGCCATGACAACATCGCGTCCTGTCATTAATTTGCCATCTGTCTCTAGAACGACTCGCTCTCGAAGACCGTTTAATACAAGGGTTTGATGCGCTTCTGCCAATCCAAGCTCCCAAGGAAGTCCTGTATGTTTAATACTTGTTTTCGGCGAAGCTCCTGTTCCGCCGTCGTATCCACTGATTACAATGACATCCGCCGTCCCTTTTGCAACACCTGCTGCAATCGTACCAACGCCTGCTTTTGACACAAGCTTGACGCTGATGCGGGCATCACGGTTGGCGTTTTTCAAATCATGGATCAGCTGCGCCAAATCCTCGATGGAATAAATATCATGATGAGGCGGTGGTGAAATCAATCCGACGCCTGGAGTAGATCCGCGTACATCGGCAACCCAAGGGTATACTTTATTACCTGGCAGCTGTCCGCCTTCTCCAGGTTTTGCTCCCTGCGCCATTTTAATTTGCAGTTCATCTGCATTGACCAAATAATGGCTCTTTACGCCAAAGCGTCCAGAAGCAATTTGTTTAATCGCACTTCTGCGATCATCGCCGTGCTCGTCAACTGTAAAACGCGCAGGATCTTCTCCGCCTTCTCCGCTGTTACTTTTACCGCCAATTCGGTTCATGGCAATGGCAAGTGCTTCATGCGCTTCTTTACTTAAAGATCCAAATGACATGGCACCTGTCTTGAACCGGCGCACGATGGATTCAGCAGATTCAACGTCTTCCAAACGAACTGGTTTTTGTTTTGGCTGGAAAGCAAATAAATTTCGAAGGAAGCCGATTCTTTCTTCGTCCGCAGCCTTTGTATATTGCTTAAATAGATCGTAATCTTCATTGCGGCATGCCCACTGAAGCGTATGAATCGTTTTTGGATTAAAGGCATGGTGCTCCCCATTTTTTCTCCACTGGAAATCACTTCCTGATTCGAGTGTTTGGTCAGTCGCTGCCTGATACCCCGCTTCATGACGGAGTTTTGCTTCATGTGCAATGGTCTCAAGGTCAATCCCGCCAAGCTGAGAAGCTGTTCCTGTGAAATACGCCTGAATGACGTCTTCACTAATGCCGACGGCTTCAAAGATTTGCGCTCCTCTGTAGCTTTGCACAGTAGAAATTCCTACTTTAGACATGACTTTGACGACACCTTCGGTTACGCTTTTACCAAATTTTGTGACTGCTTCATCAAAGCTGAAAGAGATCGCTTCTTCTGCAATCAACTGTTTGTACGTTTCATACACAAGGTAAGGATGAATGGCATCTGCTCCGTAGCCAATCAGTGCGGCAAAATGATGGACCTCTCTTACTTCTCCAGATTCAACGATCAGACTCACCTTTGTCCGTAAGCCTTGACGCACAAGATGCTGATGCAGTGCACTTAATGCAAGAAGAGGTGGAATCGGCACTTTTTCTTCCGTCATTTCACGATCGGAAAGGATTAATAAAGATACACCTTCACGAATGGCTTTTTCTGCCTCTTCAAACATTGCATCCAGACCGCGTCTTAGGTCATCTGTAAAAAGTGTATGAATCGTTTTGCTTTTAAAGGCATTGTGAACAATCGTTTTCAAGCCGTTAAACTGCCCGCTTGTTAAAACAGGTGTATAAAGTTTAATTCTTCGGCATGAATATTCATTTGGATGTAAAATATCTCCCTCAGCACCTAACCAAGTCATGGTTGATGTGACGAGCTGCTCACGAATGGCATCAATCGGCGGATTCGTGACTTGAGCAAACAGCTGTTTGAAATAAGAAAACAGAGACTGCGCACGATCTGATAACACAGCAAGCGGAGTGTCGCTTCCCATTGAACCAATTGGGTCCTTACCTTCTTCTAGTAAAGGAATTAAATATTTTTGAATGTCCTCGTACGTATAATGGAATGCACGCTGGCGCGTCAATAAATCATCCATTATACTAGAATTTTCTGAATTTTCTTCAGAGCGATTGACGTGAACCATTTCTTCATCGAGCCATTTTTGATAAGGAAGTTCATTCGCAATCGAAGATTTCACTTCTTCGTCAGAAATAATTCGTCCTTCTTCTAAATCAATTAGCAGCATTTTACCTGGCTCAAGACGATCTTTATACTTCACATCCTCTTCATTTGTGTCGATCACACCGACCTCAGAAGAGAAAATAATATGATCATCATTTGTAACGTAGTATCTCGCAGGTCTTAATCCGTTACGATCTAAGATGGCACCGATTTGTTTACCATCAGTAAAGGAAATGGCTGTTGGCCCATCCCACGGCTCCATAAGAGAACTATGGTATTCATAAAATGCCCGTTTCTCTTTTGACATGTGCGTATTCTCCGTCCAAGGCTCAGGAATCAGCATCATCGCTGTATGAGCAGGAGTTCGCCCTGCAAGTACGAAAAATTCAAAGGCATTGTCTAAAATGGATGAATCACTTCCGTCTGCATTCAGCACTGGCAAAATCTTGTCTAAATCGTCTCCGAAGGCTTCAGACACGAATTGTTGTTCTCTTGCTCTCATCCAATTGATGTTTCCTCTTAATGTGTTAATTTCACCGTTGTGAATCAAGTAACGGTTTGGATGAGCCCTTTCCCATGTAGGAAATGTATTTGTACTAAATCGTGAATGAACAAGTGAAAATGCAGAAACAAATGTTTCATCCTGAAGATCAAGATAAAAAGCATCGACTTGATCTGATGTTAAAAGCCCCTTGTATACAATGGTTTGACTCGACAAGCTGACAAAGTAAAATTGCTTTTCCTCTGCTGTTCCCCAGTTCTCAGCCTGCTTACGAATGACATATAATTTTCTTTCAAATGACAGACGATCTGTGATGTTGTCGTTTGCCCCGATAAAGACTTGCCTCACAACCGGGCAGCTCTTCGCTGCGACAGTACCAATTTTCCCGGCATCAACAGGTACTGTTCTCCAGCCAATTAATGTTTGACCTTCTTGCTTAATGAATCCGTTGATTTTTTGCTCGATGGCTTGACGCGTTTTCTCGTCATCCTCTTTTGAAAAGAAGACCATTCCTACCCCATAACGGCCCTTTTCAGGAAGTGCAAAGTCTTTGCAGCTTTTTCTAAAGAAAGCGTCTGGCAGCTGTACCATTAAGCCGGCACCATCACCTGTATACGGATCACTGCCTTGCCCGCCGCGGTGATCAAGCTGGCACAGCATTTGTAATCCCTTTTTGACGATGCTGTGTGTCGCTTCCCCTTTTAAATGAGCGTACAGTCCGATCCCACATGCATCATGTTCAAATTCAGGACGGTAGAGACCTTGTGGTTGTGGTAGTTGATTATAAGTCATCGTTTCTCTCCCCCGTTTAAAAGATCCGTTTTTTCACAGTAATAAAATCTCACAAACTCTGTAACTTATTTTAAGTTTTCAAATTAATATAAACAATATATAATTTAGATGAAAACAATCTCTTTTTGAGATAGATGGGTGTGAAGTGTAAAAATGGAGCTTCGTCAGTTGCGTTATTTTGTAGAAGTCGCAGACCGTGAACACGTGTCAGAAGCGGCTGAAAACTTACATGTTGCCCAATCTGCTATCAGCCGGCAGATTGCGAATTTAGAAGAAGAACTTGGAGTGGCCTTATTCGAACGAGAAGGACGAAATATCAAATTAACGAAGATCGGCAGACAATTTTTAGATCATGTCAGAACGGCACTAAAAGCCATTGATTATGCGAAAGAGCAAATTGATGAATATTTAGATCCGCACAAAGGAACCGTCAATATCGGCTTTCCTACTAGCCTAGCAAGCCAAGTACTGCCTTCTGTCATTTCCGCCTTTAAGCAGGAATACCCAGAGGTCGATTTTTTACTTCGTCAAGGATCCTATAAATTTCTCATTGAAGCTGTAAAAAATCGAGATATTGATCTTGCCTTTTTAGGACCTGTACCGACAAACGATCCTCAAATTGAAGGAAATATTTTGTTTTCAGAAAGCATTTATGCCTTGCTTCCTGTCAGCCACCCCTTTAGCGGACAAAGGAGTATTCATTTAAGTGATTTAAGAAAAGATCATTTCGTGTTATTTCCGGAAGGATATGTCCTGAGACAAATTGCGGTTGATGCTTGTAAGCAGGCAGGCTATGAGCCAACCATTTCATCTGAAGGAGAAGATTTAGACGCCATTAAAGGTCTCGTATCAGCAGGTATGGGCGTTACCTTATTACCCGAAAGTGCTTTTTATGAAACCACACCGCGATTTACAGCGAAAATTCCGATCGATTTTCCGCAGGTGAGGAGAACTGTTGGAATTATTGCTTCTAAATCAAGAGAAATGTCTCCTTCTGCTCATGATTTTTATGTGTTTGTGAAGGATTTCTTTTCTAAAATTGAACAATATAAATAATTCATTAAAACAAGACATTTCATTTGTGGAAATAATCCCTCTTTGTATATGATGAGTTACAGAACAACACACTATATGGAAGAAAGGTATTTGTATGAAATCAATTTTATCGTTTTTAAAGCCATATCGGCTATCCGTTGTGTCCATTGTGATCCTCACCTTTTTAAGCAGTATGCTCCAGCTGTATTTACCGACGCTTACGGCAGATATCGTCGATGTCGGGATCGTCCAAGGAGATATTGCTTACATATGGAAGGTTGGCGGCTGGATGGTGGCTTGTTCTTTACTTGCCATCTTGCTCACGATCTGGAAGTCTTACTTGTCCTCAAAGACTGCACTTGGCTTCGGGCGTGATATGAGAAGACAGTTATTTGTGCATGTTGAACAATTTTCACTAGAAGAATTTCAAAAGATCGGAACGTCTTCCTTTATTACAAGATCGACAAATGATGTGAAACAAGTCCAAGATGTTACGATCATGATTTTACAAATGATGACGAGAGCCCCGCTCATGCTTGTGGGCGGAATTATTTTGGCTGTATCCCGCGATACTGTGCTGTCTCTCATCTTTTTAGCAGCCCTTCCCCTTCTTGGCGGATTTATCTATTTAGTATCGAGGAAAGCCATTCCGCTCTTTGGCCAGCTTCAGAAAAAAACAGACCGGCTGAATTTAATTATGCGAGAATCTCTTTCAGGCATCCGGGTCATTCGTGCTTTTAACCGTGTAGATGATGAAAAGGAACGTTTTCAAGAAGCCAACACATCCTACAAGGATACCGGTCTTAGAGTCAACCGTTTAATGGCTTATTTGTTTCCATTTATGCTCATCATCATGAACTTCACAAATATCGGCATTGTCTGGCTTGGTGCAAACCGAATTGATGCCGGAGAGATGGAAGTTGGGAATCTTATTGCCTTTATCCAATATGCGATGATGATTTTGATGGCACTAATTATGCTGTCAATGAGTTTCATTATGGTCCCAAGAGCACAAGCATCAGCTAAACGCATGAACGAAGTGTTAAACATGGAACCGAAAATTCAAGACAATGAAGCAACGGTTGCTGACCTTCGCGCGCCCCCACAATCCATTCGCTTTGAGGATGTGTCATTTTATTACTCAAATGCGGAAAAGCCGGCGGTTCAAGACATTACGTTTGAAGCCAAAACCGGTGAAACGACAGCTATTATCGGAAGTACAGGATCAGGGAAAACCACCCTTCTCCAGCTAATGACGCGCTTTTACGAAGCAACAGAAGGCCGGATTACACTAGATGGTGTAGACATTAGAGAGCTGCCTCAGAAGAAACTAAGAAGCCAGATGGGCTATGTTTCTCAAAAAGCGGTTTTATTTAGTGGAACCATTGCCGATAATGTGCGCTTTGGCAGGCAGGATGCAAGCGATGAAGACGTCTGGCAGGCGCTGCGCACGGCGCAGGCAGAAGAATTTGTTTTACAAAAAGATGGCGGCATCGATGCGGAAATTGACCAGGGTGGATCGAATCTATCTGGTGGTCAAAAGCAGCGTCTCTCTATTGCAAGAGCGCTAGTGAGAAAGCCGTCATTCTATCTGTTTGACGATAGTTTCTCAGCACTCGATTATAAAACAGATGCAAAGCTTCGGGCATCTTTAGAAGCCGAAAAAGCACATGCCGCTCTAATCATTGTGGCGCAAAGAATCAGCACAGTGAAGCATAGTGATAAAATCATCGTACTAGATGAAGGAAAAATTGCTGGTATCGGAACACATGAACAATTACTGAAGGACAATCTTGTCTATCAAGAAATTGTTGCATCACAGGAAGGTCAGGAGGTGGAGCGAGGATGAGTAAGAAAATGTCTTCCGGCATGGGCCATAAAGGCGGCCACCCTAGAGGGCCTGTCGCAAAACCAAAGGAATTTAAGAAAACACTGCTTCGTTTGATTGGCTATTTGAAACCGAGAAAATTTCAACTGATCCTTGTTTTCATTGCAGCGGTCGGTTCAACCGTTTTTAACGTCATTAGTCCAAAGCTGCTAGGGGATGCCACCTCTTCCCTATTTGACAGCTTTACTCAAGGAACAGCCGTTCAATTTGATGTCATTTCACGTATTTTATTATTGCTTGTCCTTTTATATGTCGTTGCCTCTCTCTTTTCATTTGTCCAGCAATATGTGATGGCGGGTGTCTCCCAACAGACCATTGCTGAATTACGGCAAGAAGCAAATGACAAGCTCACACGTCTCCCCCTTCGGTATTTTGATAAAACAACCCATGGGGACACACTGAGCCGTGTGATGAATGATATTGATAATATTAATACTTCGCTTCAGCAGGCACTCACCCAAGTAATTACATCTGTCATCACGGTCATTGGGATTGTTGTCATGATGCTCTTGATTAGTCCGCTGCTGACATTGCTTGTTTGTTTAACACTGCCGCTCAGCCTGTTTGCCATTCGCGGCATTACGTCATTTTCTCAAAAACATTTTAAAGCGCAGCAAAAAGAGCTAGGAATGATCAATGGACATATTAATGAAATGTTCACAGGGCATCAAACGGTTCGTGCATATGGCTACGAAACGAAAGCGATCGATACATTTGATCAATTAAACGAACAGCTGTATGAATCATCAAGAAAAGCGCAGTTCATATCCGGATTAATGATGCCATTGATGACGTTTATCGGGAACCTTGGCTATGTGGCAGTCAGTGTAGCCGGCGGTATTCTTGTGATTAACGGGAATATTCGTGTCGGTGATGTGCAGGCGTTTATTCAATACACGCAGCAAATGTCTCAGCCGCTCGTGCAAGCTTCAAGCGTCGCCAACTTGGTTCAATCAGCGATTGCTTCTGCTGAAAGGGTGTTTGACATCCTGGATGAGGAAGAAGAAAGTGCCGAGGAAGATGCAGCAATTGATCTTGAATCACTTTCAGGCAATGTGAGCTTTGAACAAGTTCAATTTGGATATGAAAAAGACCATCCGATTATTAAAGATTTGAGTTTAGATGTCAAAGAAGGACAAACGGTTGCGATTGTTGGGCCAACAGGCGCTGGAAAAACAACCATCATCAATCTTTTAATGCGTTTCTATGAATTAGATCAAGGCTCTATCCGCATCGGCGGCGTCAAAACAACTGATCTCAGCCGTCAGCAAGTACGCGACTTATTTGCGATGGTTCTTCAGGATACGTGGCTTTTTGAAGGGACGATTCACGACAATATTGCCTATGGCAGGCAGAACGTCTCAAAAGAGGATGTCATCAAAGCCGCCAAACATGCTTATGCTGACGATTTCATCCGCACGCTTCCACACGGATATGACACACTCTTAACAGAAGATGCCGGCAACCTGTCCCAAGGTCAGCGCCAGCTGTTAACCATCGCCCGTGCGATTTTATCTGATCCAAAGATCTTAATACTAGATGAAGCGACGAGCAGTGTGGATACACGGACAGAGATGCACATTCAAAAGGCGATGAATGAGTTGATGAAAGGCAGAACGAGCTTCGTTATTGCACACAGACTGTCGACGATCAAAGATGCCGACCTTATTCTAGTCATGAAAGATGGCACCATCATTGAAAAAGGAACGCACAGCGAACTCTTAAAACAAAATGGTTTCTATGCAGACTTATATATGAGCCAATTTACGGAGAATCAAGTCGGTTAAAGATAAAAAAGGATAGACACGCATCCATGCGGTCTATCCTTTTTGGTTACTCTAAACGCTTTTTCACTTTTACACTGAGTTTCGTTATATACTCTGCTTCATCTTTAGACATGAGTGAATGAAGCAAATACTCCTCAAATACATCTCCATCCAGCATCATGTCCTCTTTTTCAATTTCATCTAACAAGCGCGAATAAGCAGATTCAATCCCTTCATATGATCCTTGATCATACATCACCGCATAAAGGCCCGCAGGTTTTTTAACTGCTTCCGGCGCTTCCATTCGGCAAAACAACTGATCTGACTGATGATATTGACGCTGAAGAAACTGCTCCTTTTTTAAGACAGCTCCATTTGCCGCAGCCCCTTTTATGCCAATTTCCTTTAGAAAATGTCCAACAATACGAGATATTTCTTCTACGGATGTATTCATGTCAATCGGATTTGACACGCTTAATACAACTGGTTCTTCTGGGAGCTCTTGAAACAGCACCTCTCCTATTTTTACAGATGATAATTCCTGCGTCGTCTCCATGACCCGCATAAGAAAAGACTGGATATCTTGAAGTTTTTCAATCTCTTGTTTGACCTTGTCTATTTGTTCAGCTGCTAGGCATTGGAGCCTTTCGCGAGAAGGCTCAGTGAAATATTGTTTTAACTCTTTTATCGGAAATTGCACAGCTCGAAGGGATTGAATCGCTATAAAATGATCAAATTGCTCAAGGGTATAGTAACGGTACCCATTTTCATGAACACCAGCTGGCTTAAATAAACCAATTTTATCGTAATAAAATAAAGTATCTTTCTTTACATCAAATAACTTGGCAAATTCTCCAGTGAAAAAAGTTTTTTGCACATCATTCATCATCATTAAGGCTCCCCTCTTGACTATGGAGTTACTCCACCCTTTATGATAACATGCAGAACACCACTAAGCTTGGAAAGGATATAAACATGAACAATATCATTCAACATGAAGTGACATTAGAACTTGCCAAAAAAGAGGACTTCCCTTTTATGAAAAATGAGCTACAGAAAGCTTTTACAGCTGGCGTAATCGACGCATTTGGCGATGCGTATGATGGACCGATTCCTCCAGATGATGTGATTGATGCATCTTTTCATTCGAATGAACACATTGTTTATCATATGATGCTAAATGGCGAAAAGGCAGGCGGCGTTGTCATTAAAATCAACCAAGAGACCCACCACAACTCAGTTGACTTATTATACATCTCTTCATCCTCACACGGAAAAGGCATTGGTCAGGCAGCATGGAAAGCCATCGAGGCGAAATATCCAGAAACGATTGTTTGGGAGGTTGTGACCCCGTATTTTGAAAAACGCAACATTCATTTCTATGTCAATAAATGCGGCTTTCAAATTGTGGAGTTTTATCATATGAAACATCCAGATCCAAACGCACCTCATGAAACTGATCAAAAAAATGAGCCTACAGCACCTGAGGAATTTGAATTTTTTAAGTTTGAGAAAGTGATGAAGAAAACCTGTTCCAGCCAATAAATATCTGCATCAAAAAAACACTACCCCCATGAAAAAGGTAGTGTTTTTTGAATCTCATCTAGCTTCTAATCTGACCGTCACCAGAAAGAAGCAGCTTCGTTGTTGTGAGTGCTGGAAGTCCCATTGGTCCTCTGGCGTGCAGTTTTTGTGTAGAGATGCCAATTTCAGCCCCATATCCAAGTGCACCTCCGTCTGTAAAGCGAGTAGATGCGTTATGATAAACCGCCGCCGCATCGACTTCGTTTAAAAACGTGAGTGCCTGCTTTTCATCCTCTGTCACGATGGCTTCTGAATGCTTTGTACCGTACTTTTCAATATGGTGGATCGCTTCGTCGATTGAATCAACTACCTTTACGGCAAGGTCAAGACTTAAATACTCATCTGTCCAGTCCACTTCCTCAGCAGGAATGGCGTTTGAAAAATGAGACAGTGCAGCCTCATCGCCATGAACGGTGACATGGTGCTCCTGCAGGGCTTCATTCAATGATGCCGCATTCTCTTTCAGCCAATCGCGATGGATGATCAGCGTTTCAAGCGCATTACATACAGCTGGACGATTCGTTTTTGCATTGATGACGATCTCAATGGCTTTTTTCACATTGGCTGTTTGATCAATAAAGACATGACAGTTTCCTGTTCCTGTTTCAAGGACGGGAATCGTAGATTGTTCAACCACTGTTTTGATTAAAGAAGCTCCGCCTCGCGGAATTAAGACATCAATCCATTCTTTTAGATGAAGCATCGCTTGAACCGATGAACGATCTGTTTGTTCAATCAATTGCACTGCATCACGCGGAATCTTTGTTTGATCCAATGCTTCATGAATAACACTCACAATGGCTTTGTTGGAAGAAATAGCGGAGGAACCGCCTTTTAAAATCACTGCGTTACCTGCCTTAAGGGCAAGCCCTGCTGCATCGACAGTGACGTTCGGTCTCGCTTCATAGATCATCCCGATCACGCCGAGCGGTACTCTTCGGCTTTTCACATGCAAGCCGTTTTCAAGAGTCCATTCATCCAATATTTCTCCAACAGGATCTGTTAATCTCGTCACAAGCCGCAAGCTTTCGGCAAACTCATGAATTCTTTCTTCATTTAACATTAAACGATCCAAGAGTGCCTCTGAGAAGCCCTTTTCCTTCCCGGCATCTATATCTTTTTGATTCTCTTGTAAGATGAAGGTGCTATTTTGTTCTAACGCTTCTGCCAGTTTAAGCAGAGCCTTGTTTTTATCCTCTGTATGAAGTAAACCTAGTTTTTTTGAAACGTGCTTTGCTTTTTTCGCTTTTTCTTTGACTGTTGTGACAACTTCAGCTGTCAGTGTCATGAAATTCCTCCCTTTTTGTTAACAAACGGGTATCGATAAATCTAAATGACAAACAAAAGCTTCAAGATCGACGACATGAACCACTTCATCCTGTAACGAGTCACTGCCTTGTGCAAGTTCATCAGATGGATAATTCACAATACCAAGCCCGATTTCTCTACCATCTTGATCTAAAATACGGACGACATCGCCTTTTTTAAACGAACCCTTTACATTGACAATGCCATCGGAATCAAGGCATTTCTCCCGGTGCATGAGGTGTTCCTGTGATTTCTTTTGAATAACGATCTCGCCTTTTGGTCCAGAATGAAAGGCAATCCACTGCTTCTTGTAATTCAGCGGTGCTAAATTCTCATCAGCGGTAAAATAAGTGCCGTCCTCTGTTCCATTGATTGCTTTGTCTAAAATGTGAGGCGTATCTGCTTTTCCTAAAAAGCCATTAATGCCAGCGGCCATTGAAATTTTAAACGCATCGAGCTTTGATTTCATTCCACCTGTGCCCACACTGCTGCCTGCATCTCCAGCTGCTGCTTCGATGTCTTCTGTGATGTCTGTGACTTCAAGAATTCTCTTCGCGTTCGGATTTGTATGCGGGTTCTCTTCATACAAGCCATCAATATCAGATAAAATGGCAAGGAAATCCGCATCAATGAGTCCAGCTACTTTTGCAGACAATGTATCGTTATCTCCGAACTTCAAGCGATTAATCGTCACTGTATCATTTTCATTAATAATCGGAATGATGCCTCGATCTAATAACACATTCATCGTGTTGCGCACATTTTGATAGCGCGTTTCATCTGAAAAATCACTTCTTGTGATTAAAAGCTGTGAGGCAATATAACCGTGTGATAAAAATAAAGTAGAATATGATTCCATTAAAAGCCCTTGCCCGATTGAGGCAGATGCCTGTTTTTCCGGCAGTGTTTTAGGTCTATCGATAAATCCTAGTTTTCGGTAACCAGCTGCAACCGCACCAGATGAAACCAAAATGACTTCGTGTCCTTCATCTTTGAGTTTCACAATTTGATTGACGAGGTTTTCTAGTTTTTTTAAACTAATCTCCCCTTGAAAGCTAGTAAGAGAGCTGCTTCCAATTTTCACAACAATTCGTTTTCTCTCTTTATCTGCGTACACCTTATCACTCCTGTACCTGAGCTCTATTTATATAGATACTTTTTGTTTTTGCTGTTTGCTGATCTCTTTTGATCGATTGGCAGCATGTTTGACGGCTTGCTTGATTGCTTCTCCTCCGCCAAAATCATCTAATGCATTCAGACCTGCCGCTGTTGTTCCATTTGGTGACGTAATTTTCTCTCTTAGAGTAGAAGGATCTTCCTCTGTTTCTTGCAGCATTTTCGCAGCACCGAGAAGTGTCTGCGCGCCAATTTGGCGAGACAATTCCTTAGATAAACCTGCTTCTTCTCCTGCTTCTTCGATTCTTTCCATTAAGAAATAAAAATAGGCTGGTCCGCTTCCGGCAATGCCAGTGAAAATATCCATCTGTTCTTCCTGAATGGTATACACTTCGCCCATTTCAGATAAAAGCGCCTGACTCATGCTGATATGGGCGTCTTTCACATAACGTCCAGCACATAAAGCGGTCGCTGAAGCCCCGATTGTACTTGATGTATTCGGCATGATCCTCATCACGGGCTGCCCTTCATGCAGCATATCTTCAATATAAGATTGCTTCACACCTGCAAGGACAGACAAGATCAGCTGGTCACTCTGAATATGAGGTTTTAACGATTCAAGTGCTGTTTCAGCATCCTTTGGCTTCATGGCCAGAATCAACATATCCATTTCTTCAAAAGGAAAAGAATCCATTGTGGCTGTTTGTATTCCGTAACGTGTCGTTAGTTCATTCAATCGAAGTTGATTTTGTCTGTTTGTTGCGTAAATTTGGCCTAGCGGCATTTGTCCTGATCGCACAATCCCTGCAATCATTCCTTCCGCCATAGAACCTGCTCCAATGAAAGCAACTTTCTTTTGATCAATGATATTGACCCTCTCCCTCGTTCGCTTTTTGTTCGTGTTTTTCGCACGTTAGTTATCGTAACATGATGAGAAATCGTGTCAAGAAAGAGCCAGCGCTTTTCAAAAGTCCCGAATACGCGTTCAACCGCTTGCTGTATGTATACTGACTGCGCTTTTACAAAACAACAATTTAGATCTAATGAACTATATGCATTTGCATCATAGTACCCTTTCGTTCGACTGAATTCCCCATTTTATTTTTGGTTTCGGTGACTTCAATTCTATTTTATAGAAAACGCTATCATTTCTAATGGATTCCTATTTTCCTATACGACGAATGTGCTTGAATCTTTCGATTAGACTATTGACATATTTTAGAAAACATGTCCGTTGAAATGATATTTTACGGGTGTTACCGTGAAAGGGAAACCAAGTGAAAAAGGAGCGTTCATAATGAAAGTGAAAGAAAACTATATCAATGTCATTCCAATGAAAGAAATCCGTTCGACCGATGACCTTCTTTTCCCGTTCCCTATTTACAATGAGCTACGTACCAAGAGTGATATTAGATATGATGAAACAAGAAAGTGCTGGGATCTCTTTCGATATGCGGATATCCAGTCTGTTCTGAAGCAGCCAAAAGTGTTCTCATCACAGCGAGGAAGAAGCACGACAAAAACGAGTATTTTAACGATGGACCCGCCAAAACATACAAAAATGAGAGCACTCGTGAATAAAGCATTCACGCCAAAAGCGATCAAACAATTAGAAGATAACATTAAAGACTTGACACATGACCTGCTGCAACAAGTCAAAGATCAGCGTACGTTTGATATCGTGGAAGATCTAGCAGCTCCCCTGCCTGTCATGATCATTGCTGAGCTTCTTGGCGCAGAGATAAAGGATAGAGCGTTCATTAAGAAACATTCTGATGCCCTAGTAGCAGGTGCAAAGGATGAATCAAAAGAAGCCATTCAAGCAGTCGTCGATATGCAGAAACGCGCAGAGGAAGAGCTGTCCGCTTATTTTGCACACTTAATCCAAAAACGAAAAGAAGCCCCTGCTGATGACCTGATCTCACTTCTTATTCAAGCAGACATCGATGGTGAGCGTTTAACCGAGAATGAACTACTTGGTTTTTGTATTCTATTACTAGTTGCTGGTAATGAGACAACGACCAATTTGATTACAAATGCAGTAAGACTGCTAACAGAGCAGCCGCATATCGCCGAAGCAGTACGGCAAGACCCCTCTCTTATTCCTCAATTGACCGAAGAAACGTTACGCTATTACCCGCCTGTTCAAGCCATTGGGCGAATCGCGGCCGAGGATGTTGAGATTGCAGGCTCAAAAATTAAAAAAGGAGACTATCTCATTAACTGGGTCGCTTCAGCAAATCGCGATGAACAGAAATTTGACGATCCAGATACATTCCGTCTTGACCGAAAATCAAACCCGCATATGAGCTTTGGCTTTGGCATTCATTTTTGTCTCGGTGCACCGCTTGCCCGCCTTGAAAGCAACATTGCACTTGAGGTTTTACTCCAGACGTATCAGGATATCACCTGCGCGGCAGATCAGCTAAAACCTATTCAAAGCACTTTTGTTTTTGGGGTAAAAGAATTTCCTGTACAGATCACCCGTTTTTAAAAGTCCCTCTTGAGGGGCTTTTTTTCATTTTCTTCAATTCATCATCTCTTTCTTACCTTCCATCTCCGAACATGCTAAAATAAAGTCCATATAAAGAGATAACGGATTTCAGAAAAGGAGCCAAAAATTCATGACCGATTTTACAGCAATGAAAGACGGAATATTCAAATCAGTTTGTTCGTTAGATTGCCCAGATCAGTGCGGTCTTTTGATACATAAAGAAAATGGAAAGATCGTAAAAGTGCAGGGAGATCCAGACCACCCCGTCACCCAAGGCAATATATGTAACAAAGTGCGGAATGTCACAGCCCGTTTATATGATGAAAAGCGGCTGACCACTCCTTTGAAGCGTGTTGGTCGAAAAGGCGATGGACAATTTGCTCCGATTACGTGGGAAGAAGCCATTGAAACCATTCGGCAAAAATGGACAAAGCTCATTGAAGAAAAAGGTCCAGAAAGTATTCTGCCATACAGCTTCTATGGAAATATGGGCAATCTGAATGCAGAAGGCATGGACCGCCGTTTTTTCTATCGTCTTGGTTCAAGTCAATTAGACCGGACCATCTGTCAGTCAGCAGGAACGACTGGCTATAAATATACAATGGGTGCAAGCATCGGGACTGACCCAGAAGACACCATTCATACGAAACTATTTATCTTTTGGGGGATCAATGCTGTGTCGACCAATATGCATCAAATCACCCTCGCGCAAAAAGCCCGAAAGCAAGGAGCAAAGATTGTCGTGATTGATGTTCACAAAAACCAAACCGGACGGATGGCAGATTGGTTCATTCCGCTTCGACCTGGTACTGACAGTGCCCTTGCCCTTGGCATCATGCATGTTCTTTTTAAAGAAGAATTGACAGATGAAGCCTTTTTAGAAACTTATACAACCGGTCATAAGGAGCTGCGTGAGCATGTGAAGCAGTATGATCCAGACACTGTTGAGGGGATCACAGGGGTTTCAAAAAAGGACATCGTGACACTCGCAAGAATGTACGCAGAGACATCGCCATCTCTTATACGTATTGGCAATGGTTTGCAGCACCATGATAATGGCGGGATGAGTATTCGTACCATTTCCTGCCTCCCTGCCCTGACTGGCCAGTGGCTCTACAAGGGAGGCGGTGCGATGAAATCAAACTCTTCTTTTCTGAGCTATAATGAAACAGCTCTTCAGCGGCCGGATTTATTAAAGGAACGCACGCCAAGATCATTTAATATGAATCAGCTAGGCAGTGTGCTGACGAATGCAGCGCCTTCCATTGATTCACTCTTTGTCTACTCGTGCAACCCAGCTGTTGTGACGCCTGAAGCAAATAAAGTAAGAGAAGGTTTGCTGAGAGAGGATTTATTTACAGTGGTTCACGACCTATTTCTAACAGAGACAGCTAAGTATGCAGACATTGTCCTGCCGGCCACATCCGCCTTTGAAAATGAGGATTTCTATACATCATACTGGCACCATTATATTCAAATTCAAGAGCCAGTGATTGAACGCTATGGAGAAAGCAAATCCAATACAGAAGTGTTCCGCTTGTTAGCCCATGCGATGGGCTTTGAAGATGCAGCCTTCCGCGAGACAGATGCGGAACTCATGGAACAAGCCCTTCATCATCCAGAAAATCCGCATTATGAGGACATTTCATACGAGGCATTAAAAGAAAAGAAATGGATTAAAGCAAAAAGAGGACCTTTCCAAGACTTAAGGCTCTCTACCCCAAGCGGGAAAATTGAGCTTTATTCGGAACAAATGAAAAAAGACGGGTATCCAGCGCTTCCAACTTATGTGCCGCTCTATCAAGAAAGCGAATATCCACTTACCTTCATACCTGGACCGAATCATAATTTTCTTAACTCGACCTTCTCACTTCATGAAAAGCACCAAAAGCTCGAGAAGTTTCCTAAGCTTCACATGAATGAAGAGGATGCAAAGGCAAGAGAGATTGAAGATGGTGACATGGTGCGTGTGCTGAATGACCGGGGTGAATGCGAGCTTGTCGTGTCAGTTGGTCAAAATGTCTTATCCGGTGTTGTGGTGAGCCAAGGATTATGGGCAGATCAAAAAGGCAAAAAACAGCTAGTCAATGGACTAACACCTGATCGGCTGGCAGATATGGGCGGCGGTGCGACGTTCTTTTCTGGCAGAGTTGAAGTTGAAAAACGATCATAGACAGAAGAAAAGCCAGCAAAATCTGCTGGCTTTTTTGTATTCTTTTATTGTCCAATCATCAGCTGGTTGGTATACACATTCGCACTTCCGTTGCTTCGGTAGCCTTCTACAGTTAATGCTGTTTCATACATTTTCCCCATTGGCATACCTAGGCTTTCCCATTTTCTGAAATGCTGACTGACGGATACAGTTCCGCTCGTACGTTTTGTTTGACGTACACTCCAATATTGCTTAAAGGTAGCGTCTCCAATAATAGAAGGCTGATTGACACGTAGCGTTTCATAAATGTCATATGTGCCGCCATCGGCATAAAATGATCCTTTATACGTTCCTGTTGGGCGATAAGTGCCCCATGACTCAACAATGTAGTATTCAGCTAATGGAGTTTGTGTCCAGCCGTAGACACATAAGTAGGAATTCCCGCCTGGGTTAAAGGCTGCGTTGTAATTGATGGAGATGTTGCCAAGTTGATGATGAGTTTTAGTGGAATCAAACTTCTTCCCTTTTCGAAACAGAGCATTTCCGATATTGTTCCATTGTGCGCTAAATGCGCCGCCATTATTGAGTGTCATTGACGTATTTCCGTAATCTTTCCATAATTCAAAATCGTATCCGCCGTGTGTGCCGATTCTATTATCATAAATCGTTTCCGCATGAGCTGGCACAGCCGTCAGTGTCAGCACAAATCCAATACACATCACAAACAATAGCCTCAATCTTTTCAAATTCATTTTTCATCCCTCTCCTTTTTTCAATAAAATTGTTCTGCCTTCTCTAAGATGAAGCGAGCCCACCACCTCCTTTCATATCACCCTTTTCTGCTAGATGGAACGATATTTCGCTAACCCGGCATGGATGTCTCTTGTTTGTGTATAGATCTTTTGATACAGATGAAATAGATCAGCATATATACTTGCATGCTGCTGCTCTGGCTCATAGACAGCTGCTTGGTGGATAAACTGTTCCGCACATGCTTCAAGCGACGGATACCAGCCGCAGCCAACGGCGGCCAGTATAGCTGCTCCTAAAGCAGGCCCTTGTTCATTGTCTAACTGGATGACCTCAGCCTGAAAAATGTCTGCTTGCATTTGAAGCCATGTCCGGCTTCTTGCACCGCCTCCAATGGAGACAATTGAATCTATGTGTTTCCCAGCTTGCCTGAATAAAGCGATCGATTCATTTAACGAGAAAGTAATCCCTTCTAGCACAGCCCTGACGACATGTGCCCTTTCATGCCGGCTGTCTAATCCGATCAAGCTTCCACGAATGATAGAATCCGCATGAGGTGTTCTTTCTCCTACTAAATAGGGTGTGAAGAGCAATCCATTCGCTCCAGGCGCGACATCAACCGCACCCTCTAAAAGCGATTGAAACGATTCTTCTGGAGCCAGCAAATGTTTTACCCAGTTCAAGCTATATCCTGCTGAAAGCGTCACACCCATTGTGTAAAAAGCATCTTTTTTTGCGTGATGAAACAAATGCAAGTTTCCTTGAAGCGCTCTTTCATGATCCTCTTCGTAAGAAAGTATGACGCCAGATGTGCCAATGCTGCATAACGTGCGGCCAGAAGATAAAATGCCAGCTCCAATTGCTCCGCAAGCATTGTCTGCCCCGCCAGCAAACACTTTTGCGCCCTCTTCAATCCCCGCCTCACGTGCAATGTGCGGCAAGAGTGTACCGACCTCTTCCTCTGATGAGATAAGCGGCGGACAAATATGAGGAGGAATATCAAATGCCTGACAAATCTCTTCACTCCACGCTTGCTCTCCAATATTTAATAACAAGGTGCCAGCTGCATCTGAATAATCGATATGAACAGAACCTGTTAAACGAAATCTGACGTAATCTTTTGGGAGTAAAAACATGTCGATTTGTTGATCAATTTCTGGTTCATGTTCCTTTACCCATAATAATTTTGGCAGTGTAAATCCTTCTAACGCTTGATTTTTCGTAATCTTTTGCAGTCGTTCCCCCAGCTTTTTTGTGATGTGTGTACATTGCGCTGTTGTTCGTGTATCATTCCATAAAATCGCAGGGCGGAGCACCTCACGGGATTCATTTAAAAGAACCAGACCATGCATCTGTCCAGAGAAGCTGATGCCCTCTACTTTCTTTGAAAAGGCAGGCTGCCTTGCCATCAGTTCTTTCATCGCAGCCACTGTTTGCTCAACCCATTCCTCTGGGTTCTGCTCACAATATCCAGGTTTATCTTGAATGAGGCGGTAAAGCTTAGTGGCCTCGCCGCACACCTTTCCATCCTCATCGACTAATATGGCTTTGACTCCGCTCGTTCCAAGATCAATTCCCATTACATACTTCATGTCTTCACTCCTTCAAAACAGGTCCGCTTCTTCAATCAATCTTCTAATAAGTATTGATTTAACCGGGCTTTTAACTGTTCCTCTCTTCCCGATTCGTTTCTGATTAAAGGATGTTTGAGCGCATACTCTTCTAATGTATGAAAGTTTGCCTTTCCTTCTGAAATGTCACGTCCAATCCCTTCAGAAAAACTGCGATACCGGTGCTTGATCACATCTTCAAACACACGATCTTCTATGAGTCTATGAGCGACCCGCAGCCCTTTTGCGAATGCATCCATCCCCGCAATATGGGCATACAAAATATCTTCAAGCTCAAAAGAAGCTCTTCTAACTTTTGCATCAAAGTTGAGACCGCCAGTACCTAGTCCGCCATTTTGCAGAATTTCATACATAGCAAGCGTTGTGGCATATAAATCGGTTGGAAATTCATCAGTGTCCCAGCCAAGCAGCGTATTTCCTTGGTTCGCATCCACTGAACCGAGCAATCCATGTATTCTCGCCATGCGTAATTCATGCTCAAACGTATGACCAGCAAGCGTCGCATGATTCGCCTCGATGTTCAATTTAAAATGGGAATCTAATCCGTATTGCTTTAAAAAGGCGATAGATGTTGCTGCATCTGCATCGTATTGATGAGTGGTTGGCTCTTTTGGCTTAGGCTCAATTAAAAATTGGCCAATGTATCCAATTTCCTTTGCATAATCAACAGCCATATGCAAAAATGACGCCATGTGGTCAAGCTCTCTTTTCATATCAGTATTCAGCAGAGTATCGTATCCTTCTCGTCCTCCCCAAAAAACGTAATTTTCTGCGCCAAGTTCTTTAGCTGTTTCAATCCCTTTTTTCACCTGTGCGGCCGCATAGGCAAAGACATCTGCATGACAAGATGTCGCTGCGCCGTGTACAAATCTAGGATGCTTGAACATGTTGGCCGTGTTCCACAGCAGCTTGACTCCGCTATCTTGCATGTATTCTTTCATTCTTTCTAAAATGATGTCTAATTGCTGATTCGTCTCTTGAAGCGTATCTCCCTCCGGTGCAATGTCACGGTCATGGAACGAAAAATACGGTACATCCAATAGATCAAACAGTTGAAAGGCTACTTCCAATCTAGTTTTTGCTAAATCCATTCCGCTATAGGAATCCCAGGCTCTCTGCATCGTGCCAGTTCCAAACATGTCTGTTCCATCAGCAGTCAATGTATGCCAATAAGCGACTGAGAAGCGCAGGTGATCTTTCATTGTTTTTCCGCCAATCATTTCGTTTGGATCATAGTATTTAAAAGCGAGTGGATTTTTTGATTGTTTTCCTTCAAATTGTATTTTTCCGATTCCTTCTAAGCTGTGTAACGTTTTCATATTTGAGTTGGCCATCTTTTATTCCTCCTATGATTTCACTTTGTAAGTTGATTCAACAAACTAATGTTCAATTGATGATCCATTCACTTTGAATTTTCCATATTTTTTAGTTTTTTAGAAATATTTTCGTTATAATAAAGTTAAAATCATCCTTCTTACAGATTACAGACGAAGAAAAACAGCTTTTTTCTTCACTTAATCTAAAGACGAAACAAATGGAGTGGATAACATGGATATCGCTGATCAGAACTTTGTGAAAAAAATAAATCAAAAGCTATTATTAAAAGAAATTCTCCAGCATGCGCCAATTTCTAGAGCCAAATTATCTGAACGCACTGGGTTAAATAAATCGACGGTTTCCTCTCAAGTAAATACATTAATGAAAGAGCAGCTCGTCTATGAGATCGGCCAAGGTGAGTCCAGCGGCGGGAGAAGGCCGGTTTTACTCATGTTTAATAAACGTGCTGGCTGCTCCATCGGGATTGATGTCGGCGTTGATTATGTCAACGGCATTTTAACCGACCTTGAAGGGTCCATCCTTCATGAGGAGCAGATGAGGCTCCCATCAAGCGCTCCTGATGTGACCATACGAATATTAACTGAATTAATACAGCAGTTGATGACCCAAATCCCCTCTTCCCCATACGGGCTCATAGGTATTGGCCTATGTATTCCCGGGCTAGTGGATGCTGATGAACAGATCGTGTTTACGCCTCATTCTAAATGGAAAAATGTTGACCTGAAAACAACGCTACAAGATGCATTCCAAGTACCGGTCTTTATTGAAAATGAAGCAAATGCCGGTGCATATGGTGAAAAAATCTTTGGTGCCGCTAAACATTATGATCATTTGATCTATGCCAGCATCGGCACTGGCATTGGAATCGGAATCATTATCAATCATCATTTATACAGAGGCGCATACGGCTTTTCTGGTGAAATGGGACATATGACCATCGACTTTAATGGACCAACATGCAGCTGCGGAAACCGTGGTTGCTGGGAGCTGTATGCATCTGAGAAAGCCTTGTTTCAGTCCCTTCAAACAAATGATCAGCCCATCTCTCACCAAGATGTGGAACAACTGGCGACGTTCAATGATATGAAAACGCTCAATGCCCTGCGCAACTTTGGTTTTTACCTTGGGGTCGGTCTCACAAACGTCCTGCATACCTTTAACCCGCAAGCGATTATTTTACGAAACAAGGTGATTGAATCGCAGCCAGCGGTTTTACGTGTGATTCAAGAGGAGGTATCCTCAAGGATAGATACTCAATTCAGTTCACATGTCGAGCTGCTTCCTTCGTCATTAGGACATAACGCACCGGTATTAGGGATGACTTCACTCGTCATTGAAGCCTTTCTGCAAGATGCCACCCTCTCACCATGACAGATTCTTCAATAAAAAAGACAGCTCTTACCGTGTTGTCTTTTTTTATTTATTCTGTTTCCTCATAACGGAAATAGTTGAAATCAGCAGGCAGACGCTCGCCGCTTGTATCCTGGCACTGCATGCCGACAAATGCCCCTGTAAAAAATCCCCCTCCTCGGATGAAGTCATCAGATAGATGGCTAGATTCAAATATCACATCAATTTCCTTCCAGTCTTTTTGATCAAAAGAATAAGAATAGGTATAAGTTTCTCTCTGAACGGTCACTTTTAAATACACATAGGTGACCTCCTCTGGAATGACGATTTTTTGTGTCAATGGCTGAGAAAAGGAAAGGTTCTGACAGGCAGATAATTCAAGAATACGGCCAAGTTCCTCGTCATATGTCACCTGAAGCGCAGTCCAATTTTCCGTATTGTAATAATTTACAAGACCAGCGGCTTGCTGAAAATTCTCTGGAAAGAACGACACAGCTGTCTCTGCTTCAAAATAAAAGCTTTGCCAGCGCCTTGCAACGAAGGATTGGGTAAACTTAGATGTGAGAGATTCCTGACCATATAACCTTAAATGAGTAGGTTTTTCCGTTAATGAACCGATCTGTTCAGTAAAAGGAATTCTTAATGTTTGGAAGTGTCTATTTAACGTTGATTCTTTAAACTCATCGACTGTATGGTGTGTTGGAGCAAAAATCTTTTCGTTGATCGCTGGCGCTTCAACCTCCAGCGATCCTTCTTTTCCGCCCACAACATACGGCCAGCCATCCTTCCATTCAAGCTTTTGAATCGCTGTCTCTCTTCCTAAAGGACACCACCCTCTCTGTTGAAAAATAGATTCCTTGCTTGATTGAATAGGGCGGCCAGTCAGATGAGCGAGGTACCATTCATTTGTGTGCGTTTGAACAATGGAAGCATGCCCGCATTTTTGAAGCGGATGTTCAGGCGTGTGAAAAGCACTTAAAATTGGGTTATCAGGATGAACCTCATAAGGCCCTTCAATCTGCGGGGAACGGGCAATTGTTGCCGCATGCTCGTACCTGGTGCCTCCTTCTGCTGTTAATAAATAATAGTAATCGCCGATGTGATAAAGATGCGGTGCTTCTGTCAATTTAATCGGTGTGCCCTTAAAAATGACCTTCCGCTGGCCAATGAGTTTCTTTTCCGTCACGCTATATTCCTGCAGGGAAATACCTGCAAAGGAATGGTGCTTTTCCCTATGGTCCCACAGCATATTTAAAACGTATTTCTTGCCGCTTTGGTCATGAAATAAAGAGGGATCAAAGCCAGAGCTATTAAGCTTAACCGGTTCACTCCAATCACCGTCAACTTCACTTGCCGTAACCAAATAATTATGACCATCTTTAAATGGACCATCCACTACTTTAATATCTGAATAAATAAGCCAAAACTGACCATCTGCATAGCTTAGGCACGGTGCCCATACTCCGCCAGAATCAGGATTCCCTTTCATGTCCAGCTGCGACGTTTTTTGCAAAGGACGCGCAGCAAGCCGCCAATGGACGAGATCCTTCGAATGATAAATTTGCACCCCTGGAAACCATTCAAATGTAGAGACCGCCATGTAATAATCTTCTCCTACACGGCAAATACTTGGGTCCGGGTTAAATCCTTTGAGCACTGGATTGGTAATTTTCATTCAACTTCCTCCTCTTTCACGACCTACATTTTAAAATCATCCATATGATCGATATATACTTGATCCCTATTCTCAAGCTCCCTCACGACTTTTTGGTGCTCTTCTTCATCTAAATTATAAAAATTAATATCAATCATCGCTAAAATCAGTAAGCATACAGGAATCACTGTTACCGTGATTAAAATGCCAAGCAATGCTTCTGGCGTCTGTATTTGGTTTGCAACATAGCCAAATCGATCGAGTACAAGCCCCGGAACGATCCCGCCTAATGCCATCCCAAATTTAAAGAAAAATCCAATGACTGCGTAGATAAGTCCGCCCATCCTTTTTCCAGTTTTATATTCGCCATATTCAACAGTCTCAGGAATGAGTGCCCACATGTATGCACCGGCTGTAATACTACCCGCAGCAGCAACGAGTCTGAAAATCAGGATTAACGTGATTTGACTCGGCGGTATCACAAGTAAGGCAAGAAGACCTACGATATTCAGCGATAAAGAATAATTCAGCAGCTTTTTCTTACCTAACAACTTGTGCAGCTTCGGAATAAACGGCAGCACCATTAAAGCTGGCAGACTGCCAATGAGTCCGTACCATTTTACTAAATCTTCTCTGCCAAGGTTATACGTCACATAATAGATCCCAACAGAGTTGCTGATCGAGTTCACACCAAAAATAATAATAAAGAAAATACTTAATACAACAAGCGGGCGATTCACTCGTAACTGGACAAAAATATCACTGAATTTAATCTTTTCCTCTGGCTTTTGAAGCGTGACACGTTCATTCGTACTTTTAAAACAGAAAATCAATAATGCACCGCCAAGAACGCCGAGAAAAGCCATCGTCATCTGCCAGCCAAGTGCTGTATTTCCTGTCGTATCACTTAAAAAGGTCGCAAGAAAAGGAACAAAAAAAGCCACAACCAGACCGCCTAGATTGGCAAACACCATGCGAACGGACGTAATACTAACAACTTCTTGGTTATTTCTTGTCATTGCGGAAGTTAAAGCACCATAAGGAACGTTGATGAATGTGTATGTAAGCGATAAACCAACATACGTGATGTAGGCATAAATGAGTTTACCCATTTCGGAAAAATCAGGTGTTGTAAAGCAGAGGATGGCAAGTACGACAAAAGGAAACGCACCAAATAACAAGTAAGGTCTAAACCTGCCAAAACGGCTGTTCGTCCGGTCCACCAATGCACCAATAAATGGATCTGCAAGTGCATCAATGGCGCGAACAACCAAAAACATCGTCCCTGCTGCTGCCGCTGATAAACCGTACACATCTGTATAGAAAAATAATAGATATGTAGAGACAGTTGCGTAAATCAAATTACATGCGAAATCCCCTGAAGCATATCCCACTTTTTCAGACATACGAATCTTCTTTAAATTCTCACTAACCATGAGCTTTCTCCCTTCTTCACTTACCCTCTTCTAACGAACAGATGATGGAGGGCAGCAGCAATCAATACGCGGAATATAAAGCGCTTTCAATTTGTTATAAAAATGTAGCTGAACATCTCATCCTTTCAGCTTAGCCCAAATACGCAGCAAAACAGTCGAATGACAGAATCATCTCCTTCAATATAGGGTTCGATAATTGAAATTCATCTTAGTTTATTGACTAAACAAACTAAGATGAATTCATTTTATAAAATCTGATCTGACTTTTCAATATTTTTTGAAAAAATAATCCAAATAATCGATATCTTGTCATTTATCTTTTGAAATGACATGAAAATCTAAAAGAATTCATTTATTGGTTGCATTCAAGCTCATCCCATGCTATATTAATCAAGCGATGAGCTGAATTGTGTAAGTCGGGTAACATGTCTCTTTGAGACACACACGAATGTGGCGTGTGGTTATTCCGCCTCAATACGCAAAAGACATCTTCTTAGGAAGATGTCTTTTTTCTTACCCTATTTTTGTTCCATTCTCAACCGGTTCATCTGTCGCTAGCAAAACCACGTCTTCTTTTGACGGCATGCCTCCTAAGACAAGCACTTCTGATTTGAACCCAGCAATTCTTCTTGGCGGGAAATTAACGACCGCTACGATTTGTTTGCCAGTAAGATTCTCCGCTGTATAACGCTTTGTCAACTGAGCACTAGATTGCTTCACACCGATTTCTTCGCCAAAATCAATCTTGAGTTTCAACGCAGGCACTCTTGCCTCTGCAAAAAATTCTGCCTCTATGATCGTTCCAACACGAATATCTAACGCCAAAAACTGTTCAATATCTGCCATCTGATTCTCTCCCCTTCGTAAAAGATAACGTATTCTATTGATTATCCATTGTAGCACATTCATTTTGTCAAAAAGGAGGTTCAAAAAGCCTATACAGCGTTAACATCATCTTTATAGTTTACATAATAAATTTATAGTCGCGTATTAAATGTTTGCATCCTAAAAATGAATTCGGTAGAATGGCAAATAATCCTACTGCTTCCTCTCGAATAATTTGGGGAGGGTTCACACTTGTTTACACTATCAGATATGTGGACGTTTTGCTGGTCGTTTTTTGTCATTCTTCCTATTGTTGCCATCCTGCATCAACTTGGCCATATTGTGGTCGCGTGGATGTTTGGAGCAAAGGTTTCCTTTGCGCTTGGCAGAGGCAAAAAAGTGTTGAAAGTAGGCGTCGTTGAAATTAGACGGATCTATTTTCTAGATGCATTTTGCCACTATGAAGAAATGAGGAAAAATAACCGATTGTCGCACATTCTTGTCTACTTAGGCGGTTCATTATGCAACTTGCTCAGTGTTCTCATACTGAACACAATGATCGCCAATGATTTCCTGCCAGAGCACCAATTTTTCTATCAATTTGCTTACTTCTCAGTCTACTATGTATTTTTTGCACTTCTGCCAGTCCAATATGCAGATCATCATCCGAGTGATGGGCAAGCAATTGTAAACATCATTCGGCACGGTGAACCATGTGACATCATTGACTAACACGCTGACTTTCACTGTCAATATGATAATGAATCGTTAAAAAAGGAATACCGAACAGCTTCATTTGATGTACCGCTGTGAGACTTTCATCCGTCTGCGGCTTCATATGAAAGCTTTCTTCCATTGGCAGTTTCATGGTGATAAAAGGCGTATGCAAATACAATCCTTCGTCACCGGTACTGCCTTTTGGACATGTGCTTTTTAATAAAAAATCTTCTTTCTCATTAAAAGGCTTTAAAATAGCTGTCAGCTGAGAATAAGGAAGTGGCAGCGCAATGTTCAAATAACCCCCATCTGCATCGTAATGAAGAGCATAAAGTGCAAAAAAGACTTGCTCTCCTTTTGCGTTGTGACGTACCCAAGCCCGAACATTTTTCCTTTCTTCCTTCGGATGTTGAAATCTAGTCAGACGTCCCTTCATTTCATATGGATGACGAGATAACCCCAAATAAAGCTGACCTATTTTCTTAAACATTGGCTGAATTAAAAAAACAAACGGCCTTACCCACCAATGAAAGCTGACGGCTGCTTTTAATGTGAATGCCATAGGGTCTTCATAAAATCTGCGAATCACGGGTGACACCCTATCAGCTGAAAACGTCTTTCCATTTAATTCATCAAGAGAATCGACTAAACCCAGCTTCTCAGAGTCATGCGCGCTGTCCTCTTGAATCGAGATCATCTGAAACCGGCCATGCACTTTCGAAATCGGAAAGTTCTTCTGCTTTAATTGATCCTTCGATCCTTCAATCAGCCAGCCAATCAAACCTGGCAAAATCACAAAAAAAGCATTGATACTGCCATGAAACCAAATCATCTGATCAATGCTAATGTAGGTCACACGCATCAGCATACCTGCGGAATAAAGAAGTGATAGCACGATCGTCCCCATTAAAACAAAGCTAGAAAACACAACGAGACCTTTCGCCAAAGTTGACCGAAATCTTGTTTTCACACAAAGGAAGCCATATATGTAGAGGGCCATCACATAAAGAATGACGCTGAACGTATCAAATAGACGGGAAAAGCTAATCCCAACAGCAATCATCAGAGGCGACAGCAAAATCACCCATCCCGCCGCTTTGTATAAAGCTGTTTCTTTTGCTGGCTGCCTCCCTAATAATCCATAAAAAAGCGGAATAAAAAAAGCGGAGTAATGAAAATGAATAGCGGTCAAAAGAACAATGATCGGCGAAAATGTCATCACCTGTATATCTGCTGTGTATAGCCAAAACCACAGACCCCCTAAAGCGAGATACATCCAAGCGCCATCAATCATCAGCTCATGAAGCGGAAAGATTCCTCTTTTCAATAAACGAGAAAAGCCAAATAACGCCAATAAGATTGTATATAAAAGCCATCCCGATGCGAACCAAGCGGAATGATAGATAAAAGCAGCGGTTGCACAAAGAGCCGCTAGTGGAAAGGCTTTCATTAAAAAGCCGATCAGCATCCCTGGCTTGTGTTTCTTCCCTTCTTTCTCAAAAAAGTGTAAGGCAGCGGGAAGAAAAAATAGAATCGCCATGAGAACAAAAAATTCTGCTACCCGGCCTGTCATGAAACGGGTAGCAATAAAACAAGACATGAAGATCAGACTGGATGTCAAATGCCACTTATTCATCATGAGCCATCCTTTCTGTAAAACGGCCTTTATATGTAAAAAGAGTACCAAACAGGCGGTTTTTCACGTGGACATCAATGGTATATTCACCTGCATGCTCATCGTAGCCTTCCGTTACATCTGACACACCATAAAGCCATGAAGGCAGCGGCCATTCTTTTCTGAACATCAAAAACTTCTGCCGGCCGGATTGGATGTGCAAGAAACCATGCTTTGTTACTGTAAAATGAAGCTCTGACACAAGAAGTCTAGGCTTTCCAAAGTAATCTAGTACTGTATGACTCTCCTGATCAATGATCATATCTGCATCAAAGTGCCGCTCCTTCTTTGGGAAATAAAACGTTCGATACCAGTGCATCCCTTCCTCCCCCTTATTTGTCACAAAGGGCTCGTTCACAATTTGGAAAGGAATGTTTTTACCTCGCTCGGGGAAAAAGCAACGAAACAGTGGACCCATTCTGAAGATCAACCGAATGAGTCTTGACCCGCCGCCTATTTCCTCCATAGTACCTTCAGCAGAAAACGCGCGGTTGTATCTCTCTTTTAGCTTTGGATGCAGTTTATCGTAATCCTTTACTTGATGACGATGAACGACCATGTCTACCTCCCCTTTTTCGCTTGATTGAAAATACATCTACACAATCTTTTAGATTGATCATACCTGCAATCGACAAAATGAAAAATGCACTCATCACAAGCGGCTCATAAAGCGTCGTTTGCGGGGATAGGATCCCTATACAAAGCATAATGAGAAGAAACATACTTTGTAAAATGAAGAGATATTTCTTTGATAGTTTGGGAATTAGCCATGATACGCCTAAAAGCGCATAAAACAATCGGAAACTCGTGCTATGATCAAAAGCTGAATGTGAAAAAGGAATGGCTGCTTGGCTTAGCCAGACGATGGCAAACAGCAAACAAATCCCGTAATGAGCAAGGGTTCTCTCTAGTAATAACCGAGGGTGCGTTCCCTTTTCAAGCCACGTCTTTAATGCACCAAAACTAAAGGCTGTCATAAACCCGATCATTGGGCGAAAAAGAATCCGGTCTGCCCATGTCCATCCTTTTCCTTCTTTCGTTTTGTAATCAAATTGAGTTTGAAACACAATGTGATCGCTTGTTTTCATATACTTCCAGTAGCCGCTGCCTTCTTTGATAAAAGACAATGGGTGTGACGATTTGAAATGAAGTGAGGATGCCCGCTCTTTCCGTTCATCCATCATTCTTGTTCGATAAGCTCCTGTCCCTGTGACACTTAAACCAAACCCAAGATGCTTTTCATACAAAAAGGATTGGGGCTGTTCATTTTGAGGTTCATTTAATGAAATGGTTGAAAAGCGCAAATCCCATTGTTCATGAAGCTTTGGATTTTGCGTATACTCCCATACTTTCTCTATCGGTGCATGAATGGTTGTTTCCACATAAACGGGCTTTCTTTTCATCTGCCTCTTCTCCTCTATGTGAATTATTTCACATAATAATCATACCATGTTTCACAAAACTGTCAAATCTTTATTCTTTTTTTGTCAAAAAATTGCTTCAAGATGACCGCCTCTAAAACATATCGATTCACTACCAAAAAAAGACCTGTCAATGAGACAGATCTTCTTTTTGCAACACACCTGAGATATAAAGCTTGACCGCATAGCTCACACTGTCTTCAAGCTGTTCTTTTCGTTGAAATCCATTTTTATTTGAAATATCACCGAAGCCGTGCAATAAGCTTCTTAGTCCTCTGACCACATGTGTCATCTCTTCTTCTTTGACACCAAAACGGGCCATGATGGATTGGACAAATTCAACAAGGCGCTCTGCCTCACTTCTTACTTTTTTCTCCTCCATATGTGAAAAGGCTGCTTCATAAAGACCTGGATGTTCGCGGACAAATTGAACATACTGTTTGGCAAAGGCTAACACAGCTTCTTCTTTATCCAGCCCCTCTGTTACGTGTATGCCTTCTTCACGTAGCATGGACAGCCCTTTTTCTGCGAGTGCCGCCTGAATTTCATGAAGACCAGATACATGATTATAAAGAGAAGGTGGTCTGATGTTCAGTCTTTTAGACAATGTAGCAATGGTCAAAGCAGAAAAACCCTCTTCATCAACAAATGCAGCTGCTGTATCGATGATTTTTTCTTGCGTGATTCCCATTCTTGGAGACACGGTTTACTGCTCCCCTTTCTTCAGCTGCTGCTGCCTTTTTCGAACGGCAGCTTGAAGCTTTTCATGAGGTTCTATAATGAGATCGCCATGTCCTGCAGCAAGACAGGATAGGCGAAGTGCCAGTAATTTTTCGGCGCTTTTGAGTGCGGTTTCTGCATCCCATGTAGCAAAAGCCGGGAAAGGGAAAGACCAGCGAAATTCACCCGTAACAGATAAGCCGCCTTTTGTCACAAGGGCATCCCCAGCAATCACAACTTTTGATCTTTCATCGTATAAGGATATGCTGCCAGGTGTGTGCCCTGGTGTTGCAATAACTTTCAGCGGTCCAATCTCATCCCCTTCTTCGACAAGCACATCCGGTTTTGTACGAATATGTTTCGAAAAACTGCCTTTGATTTTTTGCTGGGGTTCGCCAGGAAGTAAGGACAAGTCACCCTCAAATAGGCGGGCATCGCGTTTTGATAAATAGACGACAGCCTCTGGAAAAACCTTTTTCACTTCATCTAATGCACCGATATGATCCATATGACTATGGGTGAGAATGATTTTGTGGATGGGCTTGTTCTTTTGTCGAGCAAATTCGATGATCGAGTTTGCTGCCATTTTTAAAGCAGCATCAATTAAGATCAGTCCATTCTCTTCCTCAAAAACATAACAGTTTACCGGGAATAATCTCGGCATCAATGTGAGCTGGTGCAGACGGTCAAAAGTTGTCAATCTCATCAAGTGTCCCCCTAAAACTAATGTTGTTAGTTTTATATTAACTAATACTATTAGTTTTAGCAAGCATTTCTTCATCAACCGCAATATAAATATCAATTTGCGCTTCTTTTGGATCTATAGATCTTTCGTCATACCATTCAAAGTCGCCTGTATATGTGCGGTAATGGCGCTCATCCCACGTCCAAATCTGCTGCCATGTTTCCCACACGACCTCTTCAATCGGACCCTTTCTCGTTCGGAATTTTACGTAGGCGGAGGCAGGAATCTCTATGATATGTTCTAACTGCTGATCCACGAATTGCCCAGCAGTAAATAAATAAGAGCCATGCTCATCTTTTTCATAATCTGAATACAATCCTATGACGGGCGCTTGCCCTCCGTGAAGCTGCTGCGCAAAAAATTGCTGCCAGAGTGGAGCAATCTTCCGCTCTTTTGTTTGCTCCATTTCGTTTGTTGTTCGAACAGACAGCCCTTTTATCCATTGTTTCTCTAATGTCACGATATCGTACATACATTCTCATCTCCTTTTTTTCTATCATATAAAAAGAAACCTGACAACATAGTGTCAAGTTTCTATTCGTTTGAGAAATTGTTTCAACTGGAGATCAAACGCTTCTTTGACATGCTTCGGAGAAAGAATGTCAACATCTGGACCTAAATGGAATAGAAAACTATTTAACCAATCATCAAGAGGTACGGTGATGGTGGCAAGATAGGTACCGTCTGAACAGACGTTCAATTCGTTCTCATCTACCCATTCCTTCACTTTCCCCACTGATGCTTCCGTTAACCTGAGCATGACTGGACTGACAGACGGCTGTTCTTGCCAAGAATCATTCCAAGGCTTCTCTTCGTTTTTGACTCTTTTCGGTTGAAAATACCCTGAAATGGTGACAAGACCGGTCATTCTAGTCAGCTTGAACAGGCGAAAAGCTTTTTTTACACAACAAAGCGCATACAAATACCAATGCCTCCCTTTTAAAACGAGCGTATAAGGCTCCACTTTGCGCGAAAGAGTTTCACCTTTCGCATTGCGATAAGTAAACTGAATGTATTGGTGCGCTGACGCAGCTGTATGAATGAGCTGGAGCTTCTGCTCTGCCTGGCTGTCTTTTCCCCAGGAGCTTAAATCAATGAAGACATGGTGCTGTTTCTCGCCTTCATCGGTATGCGGGGCAATGAGAGATTTGATTTTTTTCAGTACATGTTCACTTTCTTTAAAGGAGTATGCACTCGTCATGCTTTCAAGAGCTGTTAAAATGACCTCGATGTCATCATCGGTAAATAATTTTTTCTCTAAACGATAGTCCTCAACAAGTGAAATGCCTCCACCTGCTCCTTGGGTTGTCACAACAGGAATTCCCGCTTGATTGATGGTATCAATGTCACGATAAATGGTCCTCGTGCTCACTTCGTGAAGTTCAGCAAGATCTTTCGCCTGTACTTGCTTCTTGCTAATGAGCAGCATCACAGTAGATAAAATGCGGTCAATTTTCATGACTTTTCCTCTTTTTCATAAATGTAGGTTTTGTTTTGATAAAAAAAGAAAGAATGGTAAAGATAAGTAACAGCCAGCATTCGTTTACATCCCTGCACGTGCAGGAGGAGGTTGCATCATGACACATAACGTGTGGCAATTGTTCATGATTGGGAGCATTATGTTGATCTGCATCATGATTCGAATGAATCGAATGAGACGCTATCAGCTTGTACGCCCCATCAGGCTTTTGATGAGAATGTATCTCTTTGGTCTTTCAGCCCTTATTCTCCTATCAGAAGGATGGCAAAATCACAATATCTTGATCTATGCCGCTATTGGTATGCTTTTTGGAAGCAGCCTTGCTGTTCATGCCTATCAGACGATTCGTATGAAAGAAGAAAATGGCCGGCTGTATATGAAAACGAGTAAATGGATTGAAAGCTTCATTTTATGCTTGTTTTTATCCAGGGTTAGTTTTAAGCTGGTTGAACTGACAAACCATTCGATGACCAAGATCAGTGTCGTTGAACTGTATCAGCATATCGTGAGCGATGATGCGATGACCATGCTCAGCTTTTTCCTTTTAGCGGCTTACTATGTTGTCTTTTCTTTTCACATGATGAAAGCAAGTAAACGATCGACACATGTACATCATGTATAAAAACCTTCCTATTGGCGTAGGAAGGTTTTTTATCAATCGTGCTGTGCATGATGAATCATCTGTTCAAGCACTTCCATTACATGCTGATCTTCAGGACTGTAAAAAATTGAGGTCCCTGCTCGTCTAGATTTCACAAGACGAAGATTTTTTAAAAAGCGCAGCTGATGAGAAACGGTTGATTGCATGAGATTCAGTGTTTCTGCTATATCATTTACCGAGTGTTCACCTTGAGACAGCAGGTGCAGAATTCGAATACGTGTCGGATCAGATAAAGCTTTAAAGGTTTGGGAGACAAGAAATAGACTTTCTTCATCCAGCTCCATCCGTTCCTGTTCTTGATTTGTATTCAGTTCTTCCTTCATTTTGCTTCACCTTTCTTGTCCGTCAAATCACGACTTATTCTATGTATCATCATATACCAAAACGTCCGGCATGCAAAGAGAGCACACTTTAGAAAAAAGATTTACTCAAATAGCATTGACACTTGGTAGCATTCTTTTTAAAATGAGCATTATTTATTCATTTTTTTAGAGGAGCTGATAGGCAAATTGACTGAGGAGCCAAGACTAAAACGCAGCCTGACTGTCTTTCCACTTGTTGTGATCGGGCTTGCTTATATGGATCCACTTGTCGTATTTGATTCATACGGCATTGTGGCTCAGCTGACGAAAGGACACGTCGCTGCAGCTTATATATTTACGTTACTTGCATTACTATTGACAGCGCTTAGCTATGGGAATATGGTGAAGGCTTTTCCAAAAGCAGGATCTGCTTATACATACGCGCAAAAAAGTATTCATCCTCATATTGGCTTTCTTGTAGGCTGGACACTTTTACTGGATTATTTATTTTTGCCTATGGTGAATTTTGCGATTGGAAGTGCTTATTTAACCGCAGCCTTTCCTGATGTACCTCATTACATTTGGATCACCATACTTGCTATCGCCATAACGACTGTCAATGTAATCGGTATCCGGCTTACAGCCAACATCACGGCACTATTTGTGACCTTCCAGGTCATTGTCGCCGTCACTTTTGTTGGGTTTATTATTTATGGGCTCACGCAAAACGCAGGCAGCGGAGAATTATTGTCCGCCCGGCCTTTTTATTCGGCGAGCTTAGATCCAGCGCTGATTTTTTCAGGAGCAACCATTTTATGTTTTTCGTTTCTAGGATTTGATGCCATCTCAACCATGTCTGAGGAAACCATTAAGCCAAAAAAGACGATCCCACTTGCCATCTTCTTAACCGTCGCCATTGGAGGCGTACTTTTTACCTTGACGTCTTATTTTTTGCAGCAAGTATTTCCAAATTTTCAGCAGTTCAAGCATCCCGATGCGGCGTCACTTGAAATTGCGGAATTTGTGGGCGGCGCCTTTCTCCACTCGTTCTTTTTAGCTGGCACAATGGTCGCTGTTATCTCTTCTTCCTTATCGTCACATGCAAGTGCAGCAAGGCTGTTATATGCAATGGGTAGAGATGAGTCGTTACCGAAGCGTTTCTTCGGATATATTCATCCGAGATTAAAAACGCCTGTTTTTAATATTTTATTAATTGGTGCTTTCTCCTTAACCGCAGTCGTTGGCGAACTTGAAGTCATTTATTCCTTTATCAGCTTCGGCGCGTTGATTGGATTCACATTTGTGAACTTATCTGTTTTTGCGTACTATTTCATTAGACAAAAACAAAGAGGTGTACTCAATACATTGAGATACGCAGTGATCCCTCTGTGCGGGACGGCCTTTTGTATATGGCTATTAACGAGCATCAGTACAAATGCATTAATCATTGGTTTGCTTTGGCTAATTATCGGTTTTGTTTATTTCTGCTACAGACTGAAAACAAGACCCGAATTTACATTTGGGTACGATTGATTATAAGGTTTTCACTTGGTATCTTGTGCAGGATATGGCATAATAAAAAGGCTGTACTTCCCTTTTAAAAGCGGGGCAAAACAGGGGTGAACTGACCTTGAAAAAGAAAAAAACAGGATGTTTTGCCATTTCAGGCTGCTTCACGATTTTTCTGTTTGTTTTCGTATTAGCAGCCATTGTCATGTCCTTTAATCAAAAGGAGTTAAAAAAGCTGCCGATTGATACGGAATCAATTGTTTTGTCGAGATTGGATGATTTCAAACCGCTTGTAGAAACAGAGTTAAGAGATCAAGATTTAGATCAATATACCGCGTTAATCCTCGGTATGATGTATCAAGAATCAAAAGGCAGAGGCGGAGATCCAATGCAGTCCTCTGAATCTCTTGGTTTGAAACGAAATGAAATCAATGACCCTCAGAAAAGCATTAGACAAGGAGTCCATCATTTTTCTACTATGTACAAGCATGGGAAGAAAAAAGGCGTTGATTTGGAAACTATTATCCAAAGCTATAATATGGGAATTGGCTATATTGATTTTGTTGCAAAAAACGGGGGAAAACATTCCGAGAAATTGGCAAAGCAATACTCTAAAAAGCAAGTGAAACGAAACCCAGAAGTCTATACGTGCGGAGGCAACAAAGATAACTTCCGCTACCCATATTGCTTCGGTGACTTCACTTATGCTGAAAAAGTAAAAGAAAAAACGAAAACAGTTGAAGAAAAGATGAAATTGGCTTCGTCATCCTCACCATCATCGTAAAAAAAGCACTTCCTCTTTGGAAGTGCTTTTCATTTTATCGATGTTCTTTCCCGATTTCCGGCAGGATCGTTTTCGCTAAATGCTGATCCATTTCCTCATATTCATCATAATGAATCGTTTCATACAACTCTTGTCTCGTTTGCATGTCCTTTAGCATTCCTTGCTGCGTCCCCTTCTCCATGATTTCTGTAAATAAACGCTCATACGCTTTTGCAGCGACTCTTAGTGATGACACAGGGTAAATGACCATTTGAAAACCAAATACAGAAAATTCGTCTGCATGATAATAAGGCGTCTTGCCAAACTCCGTCATATTTGCAAGAAGCGGTCCTTTAATATTGTTTGACGCATGCGTGAAGTCCTCTGCTGTGATGAGTGCCTCAGGAAAAATAGCATCAGCTCCTGCTTCTACGTAAAGATTGGCCCGGTGGATGACATCCTCCATCCCGTTTACAGACTTTGCATCGGTTCTTGCAATCACCAAAAGCGTTGGTGCCGCTTGTTTAATGGCTTTGATTTTTGCGACCATTTCTTCTACTGGAACGAGTGATTTTCCGTTTAAATGCCCGCATTTTTTCGGCATTTGCTGATCTTCAATTTGAACAGCTGCCACCTTACTTTCTACCATTTCCTTTGCCGCTCTTGCAGCATTCAATACACCGCCATAGCCAGTATCCATATCGACCAAAAGCGGCAGCTGAGAAGCTCGAATGATTTCCTTCGCTTTTTCAGCCATTTCCGTTGAATGAATCATGCCGAGATCAGGCAATCCTTTGCTGGCACAAAAAGCGGCGCCGGATAAATAGAGCCCTTGGAAGCCCATTTTTTTTGCATAGAGCGCAGACATTCCATCGTGAACGCCTGGGATTTGAAATAAAGCTGATTTGTGCATTTGTTCTTGAAAGGCTGCGGCTAAATCTGCTTGACTTGATTCATCATTCACGATCCACACACTAGTTCCCTCCCTTATATGACGAATAGGTCCATAAATGCTGGTACGGTTGTTGTTTTTAATTGATTTGGGTTTTGACAGAGTGACACAATTTGATCCACTTGTTTTTGTGGAAATCTTGTCTTCAAATGATAAAGCCATTTCTTTTCAAGCAGAGGAATGCCTTCCTGCCTTCTTCTGCGATGACCAAGTGGATATTCAATTTCAATTCGGTCTGTCATCGTCCCGTCTTTAAAGAAGATCTGCACACTGTTTGCAATAGATCTCTTTTTCGGATCTAAATAATCCGCTGTATATTGTTTATCTTCTTTGACAACCATTTGATCCCGGAGACGATCAATGGCCGGATTTTGCGCCGTTTCTTCTTCATAATGGTCAGCAGTAAGCTCACCATAGATCAATCCAACCGCAGTAATATATTGCAAGCAATGATCTCGGTCTGCTGGGTTATACAGCGGTCCCTTCTTATCGATAATCCGAATCGCTGATTCATGTGTTGTAATCTCTACTCGGTCAATTTCATCTAATCGACCTTTTACAGCGTCATGCAGGATCATAGCGGCCTCTGCAGCCGTCTGGGCATGAAACTCAGCAGGATAAGCAATTTTGAAAAGCACATTTTCGATGACGTATGATCCTAGCGGCTGAGCAAGTGTGAGAGATTTCCCTTTCATCAGAACATCTTCAAAGCCCCACTTCTCTGCACTAAGCGGCGTTTGATAGCCCATTTCCCCTTTTAGCGTCATCATTGCCAGTCTCACCCCGCGGCTTGTTGCATCACCCGCTGCCCACGATTTCCTAGATCCTGTGTTTGGGGCGTGGCGATACGTCCTAAGCGGTGAATTATCAACAAACGCTTGTGATAAAACATGCTGGACTTCTTCCTTTGTTCCGCCAAGCAATGCACACACAACAGCGCTAGTTGCTACTTTGACAAATAGCACATGATCCAAGCCATTGCGGTTCAGACAATTTTCTAAAGCCAGCACGCCTTGAATTTCATGTGCTTTGACGATCGCATGCAATACGTCATTCATCGAAAGCGGCTCTTCTCCGTTTGCAAGACGTGTTCTGCTGATGTAATCACTCACAGCTAATATTCCGCCTAAGTTATCTGACGGATGCCCCCACTCCTCTGCAAGCCATGTGTCATTATAATCTAACCAGCGAATCATACAGCCTATATCAAAAGCTGCTTGAACAGGATCTAGCACAAAGGAAGTGCCTGGAACTCTTGCTCCGTTAGGTACAACGGTTCCAGGTACGATCGGTCCAAGATGTTTCGTACATTCAGGAAAATTGAGCGCCAGCATTCCGCAGCCAAGTGTATCTATGAGCACATATCGTGCCGTTTCAATGGCTTCTTTACTCGTAATTTCCCCATCTACTGCATAGGCTGCGATTTCTTCTAATAGCTGATCTGTTTGATTGGCGACTGCTGTTTTATTCATGATCATTCCCCCGTTTTTCTATCATCATCTGAAACTTTTAATCCTCTTGGCCCTAAATACCGGACTCTCGGTCTGAAAATGCGATTATGCAAATGCTGTTCAATGACATGAGTAGCTAATCCACTTGCCCTTGCAGCAAAGAAAATCGGTGTATAAAGTGAAATTGGAATCCCGAGCACGTAATAAATAGGTGCGGCGTAATAATCAAGGTTCGGATAGAGGTTTTTCTTCTCTTTCATGTATGCCTCTCCTGCTACACACATGTCATAAAGCGTTGTATCTCCCTTTGATTCCGTAAGCGTTTTCAATGATCGTTTTAAAAGAGCAGCTCTTGGGTCCATTTTTCTCATGTATACCCTATGGCCAAAGCCCATCATTTTTTCCTTTGCGGCTAATTTTCGCTCAATCAGCGCAAGGAAGCCTTCCGTTGTTTTTCCTTCGAGAAGCATATGCATGACAGCTTCATTCGCTCCCCCGTGCAAGTCACCTTTTAATGAAGAAATTGCTCCAGTAAAAGCACCATACATGTCAGAATGTGTGGATGCGATGACTCTAGCGGCAAACGTTGAATTAGGAAGCTCATGTTCACTATATAATGTGAGTGTTTGGTCAAAAGCAGTGATTTCGTCTTGGGTTGGCGTGCGTCCGGTTAGCATGGTTAAAAAGGTTTCAGTGTAGGATTTGGTCTGATCTGGAGAAATAGCGGCGTCTTTTGTGAGAATATGATAGCTTCCAGCGACAATCGCCGGCAGCTGGCCGAGTAATCGAATAGCACGCTTTTGCTGGCACGCTTCTGATCGATCTTGTAATGCATCATCGTACCCACTAAGAGCAGATATGCACGTTCTCATGGCGTCCATCGGATGAGTGGTTTTTGGCAGTTTTGTTAAAATGGATTGAATGGTTGGATGTAAGTTGGTTTGTGAGGAAATGTCTTGCTGAAATTGGTGATATTCCATGGCATCTGGTAATCTTCCATAAATAAGCAGATAGGCTGTTTCTAAATAGGTCTTTTTTTGTGCCAACTCGATGAGGTCATACCCGCGAATTACAATCTCTTCTTGCTGCACATCTAAGTATGAGATAGACGTTTCGCTTGCCACAATGTCTTCAAGCCCCGGTTTATACTGCATTTGTTCAGTCATCATATAACCCCCGTTTCGTTCAATTGTTGTTCTCCAAACGAGCAAACGGCCAGAAATGATGTGAGTCTATAGATGGGAAGATACCGTGCAAGTCGGATACCCAATTCCCATTTTATCCAAAGCACTGCATCTTGTAAATAAAAGAACGTATGTCCAGTTGGACATACGTTAGCTGTAGTATGGAGAAATCATCATATACACAATGACGCCAGTGAGACTGACATAAAGCCATAGCGGCATTGTCCAGCGAGCAATTTTACGGTGGCGCTCAACTTGCATCTGTGCGCCTCTAAACAGCGTAATCAGGGCAAGCGGTACAATGACTGCTGATAAGACGATATGTGTGATTAAAATAAAGAAGTAAATCGGGCGGATGATCCCTTCTCCTCCGAAATGAGTATCTGCTGCCATTGAATGATAGGTGACATACGAAATTAAAAAGACAAGTGTCGTTGAAAATGCAGCAAAGATAAATCGTCTATGCGCTTTAATGTTCTTTTGTTTAATCATGATAAGTGCTGAAAGTAAAAAGATAAACGTAAAGCTGTTCATCACGGCATTCAGTAACGGCAAAAATGTAATATCCAGATGACTAAATTTATCTGATTTTGGCATTAAAAATAATAAAGCGATTAATCCGTTTATGGCAATTGTTAAAATGATCACAATACCAGTGAAATTTTTCGGTTTTTGATTCTGTTCTTTCATGTTTGAAAACCTCTCTTTATTAGTTCCGACTAAGAGTATGTTATTTAAATTTCTCGATAAAGTCAATGAATTCGCTGTCTTCGTCGAATTTTAGACAAACTTGCAGGTTACAGGTGTTTTAACGGCTTGAAAGATCCATCCACTTCCTTTAAAATTGGAATTTATGTGATTTTTATCATTTCTGATAGGAAAGGAGTAATGGACTTGTCAATCTTACAAGAAACAGCCAAAGATGTGAAGACATTAGAGCAAGAATTACAGCAATTGCAGTTCCAAATGTATCGAATGCAAGAAAAAATGAAAGATATTTCGAAAAAAGCAAAAATCATTGGCATCGATCAAGCGAAAGAAGATGAGTGGCTGATCGTCTCTGCCATTGAAAATGCAGATACATGTAAAATAATGCTCAGCGATTGTGAAAAAGCTTTTCGCGGACAATCTGATTTTTCCTTAATTGCGGAATATCCTGAAGAAGGAAAGATTCATATTGCCGATATTAAAGGCCCGCCAGATAATGGGTACGGCTCTATCTGCATGAAGCATTTAAAAGAAATTGCAAGAGAGCAGAACATCCCAGTGATTACTGGCGACCTCGTCAAAAGAGACTGGGATCACGTGGACCGCTTAATTCATTTTTATGAAAAGCATCAATTTGATGTCCAGATCAATTGGAAAGAACAAAGCGGAGAAATTTATTGGGTTGACAGCTAACGACACAAAAACCAGCGTTGTATGGGCTTATACGCTGGTTTTTGTCGAAAATGCGAATTTTTCAGAAAAATATGTGTATTTCTGACCAAAAAAAGGTATAATAAAAGCATCAGGCCGCCACCTGATGCTTTCTTCCAAAAAACAATAGACTACTAGTTAAGTACTTTTACTTTGACTGATTTTACGCCCCAATTTTTCGCTTGGGATTTGCTTGGTACATGTACATCAATTTTATTACCTTTAATTGCGCCGCCAGTATCTGCTGCGATGGCTTCACCGTAGCCTTCAACATAAACCTTACTTCCTAATGGAATGACGTTAGGATCTACTGCAATGACTTTTGCATTTGGGTTTTTGTTTAAGTTTACCCCTGTTGCAGTGATACCTGAGATGCCACCATCATTTGCTGTATAGGCCGTAGCCGTTACAGTCATTTCTTTTTGTACACTTTGACTAGCAGAAGATGATTCTGCTTTAGCTGTTTCCTTTTTAGGAGCAGCTTTTTTCGTTGTTTGCTCTTTTTGGACAGGTGCCTGTTTTTGAACAGGTTCTGAGCTTACCGGAGCTGAGCTTTGACCAGCAACACTTAATGTTGAACCAATCATAATTATATCTGAGTTTAAGTTATTCCAAGACTTAATATCGCTAATTGACACATTGAATTTTTGAGCGATTTTCCAGAGGCTGTCCCCCTTCTGGACTTTGTACTGCTCCTGAGTTTTCTCTTTTGAAGAGATTGTCAATTTATCTCCTACATAGATCATGTCTGTAGATAAATTGTTCCAACCCTTTAGGTCCTTTAGAGACACATCATTTTTTTGAGAGATTCCCCAAAGTGTATCACCTTTCTGTACAGTGATTTCCTTTGCAGAAGCTTGCTGTGCTCCTAATGCTGTTGTTGAGATTGCTGCAACAGCAACCAAGGACATAATAGTCTTCTTCATAAAGTAAATCCTCCCTTGTTAGCTTTTTATGGCGGCTAACGAGTGCTATCGTAACATATGTAAATGTCATTTCAATAACAAAACGATATGTTTTAGATTACAGTTCCTTTACATGAAACATCTCTCTCCATTGGTAAATCAGACCACAAAACGGCTTGATTCCCCGCCATATCAAGGTTTTAAAAGGATCAAAAACAGCTTGATGAAAACGTGTCCAAGTGCAGCGAAAAAAATTTATTTTTCTTCTTCAAACCTTTTATTTTTTCTCTTTTTCTATAAATAAACGAATTTCTTCTAAAAAAACATCTCCGTATTTCTCTCTTTTTTGAGCGCCAATCCCCTTAATTTGGAGTAATTCTTCATCTGTTTGAGGCTCTACCGCTGACATTTCCTTCAATGTTTGATCAGAAAAAACAACAAACGGCGGGACACCTTGCTCTCTAGCTAGCTTCATTCTCAGTGCTCTCAATTGCTCAAATAATGCATCATTTTCTTGAATGGCTTCTGCTTTGATCTCCTGCTTTTTATACACTGCCTCTTGTCCAACTAGCACTTTCTTCCCTTTATGGGTCACCTTGAGTGTTGGATAAGCACCTTCAGACATGTGCAAATACTCTTCTGTAATTAAAAATTCAATGAAGTCACTGATTTGCTGAGTCGAATGTTGTTTCATTAAAGCATATGTAGGGAGACGGTCAAAACCTAGCTCTAGCACTTTTTTGTTTTTAGAGCCTGCCAGTACTTGGGCGATCATCATTTTACCGAATCGCTCATTCATTCTCACTGTACAAGATAACACCATCTGTGCTTCTCTTGTGACCTCTTCACGCTCTCTTTCATCAAGGCAGTTGCTGCATTTACCGCAAGGCGAACTAGCTGTTTGATCAAAATAGTCCATCACAAATTGCTGCAAACATTGCTCAGTATGACAGTAATCCACCATTTGCCTTAGTTTAAACAGCTCATGCTGGTAGCGCGTCTCATCTTCTATTGACTGCTCAATGAGAAAGCGCTGCACTCTTACACCTTGAGGTGAAAACAGTAAGATGCATTCACTTTCAAGCCCATCTCTGCCGGCACGGCCAGCTTCTTGATAGTAGCTTTCAATATCCCTTGGAATTTGATGATGAATCACAAAACGCACATTCGACTTATTGATTCCCATGCCAAATGCTGATGTTGCGACCATCACCTGGATGTCATCATTTAAAAAGAGGTTTTGCTGCTCTTCTCTCGTATGATCATCCAATCCCCCATGATAAACGCCAACTTTGATCTTTTGTTTTTTTAGACGATGATAAATATTATCCGCTTCTTTACGAGTGGCGGTATAAATAATGCCAGACTCAAGACTGTTTTTCTTCATATATTGTGTGATAAAACGTTCACTGTTTTCTCCTTTGATCACTTGAAAGGACAAATTTTCTCTAGCAAACCCAGTAAAGATGGTTTCTTCTCCGTTTATACCAAGCTGTTCACATATATCTTGATGGACCTTTTTCGTCGCTGTAGCTGTTAATGCGACAATCACCGGTCTTTTTGACAGCTTGTTCAAGCATTCTTGAATGAAGCGATAACTTGGCCTAAAATCATGTCCCCACTCAGATATACAGTGCGCTTCATCAATCGCAATTAAAGGAATCGTTAACCGATCTAGCAGCTGAAAAAAACGTTCATTTTGTAAGCGTTCAGGTGTGATATAAAGCAGTTCATATTCCCCATTTTCGCATTTTTTCAGCCTTTCATTCATTTCAGCTGCGGACAGGGTGCTGTTTAAAAAGGAAGAACGTATGCCCATCTCATTTAACGCATCAACCTGATCCTTCATTAATGAAATAAGCGGAGATACGACGATCGTTGTACCTTCCATCATTAGTGCAGGAATCTGATAGCAAACTGACTTCCCTCCGCCTGTCGGCATAATGCAGACAGTATCCTTTTGTTTATTTACAATTGCTTCAATGGCTTGTTTCTGTCCTTTTCTAAAGGCATCAAAGCCATAATATTGTTTCAGGAGTGCTTCTGCTTGTTCTAACATCCAATTCCCTCTCCGTCATTTGTTTTGTCCATTTTAACACAGATTCTTGCCTCTACAGGCGATCAGTCTAATTTCGTCTTTTCACAAAATAAAAAGCCATTTTCCGAAATGGAAAATGGCTTGAATCATCCTAGGAAAAGCTGCGGATGCCGTAATCTAAGTAAGAAAGTTTTAAACCACCACTCCTCAAAGTGGGTGTTTGCAGAAACGTTCCTGTCTTCCTCTCTAAGGAGGCATGACATTCCGGCTTCAATATAAAACTCCCTATTACAGCTTAAAGGTTAAAACTTAATTAACATTACGCGCATCGCAGCCTTTAAACTATATTACACGAAAGTTTATTAAATTTCAAGAGATCTTTTTTCTATGAAAGACTCGTGTATACAAGAGATTTGTCCTTGTACATATAAGAAAAAATTATTCTGAAAAAATGTAAAGTTCACTAATTATCCTATTTTTCTTCGTCTATGTCAACATCCTGCTCTTCCTCTAATCGTTCATACGTATCTGAATGCATCTGATCCATTGTTTGTCTATTTGTTAAATCACGCATTTGATCAGAGAAATTACGATCAAACTCGTTTGGATCTTGAGTGGTTTCTTCGTTTTTCTTCGCATCGATTGAATAACGTGTATAGGGAACTGCTTTTAAACGTTCATATGGAATGTCTTTCCCTGTTTTCTCACAAATCCCATATGTTCCGTCTTCCATTCGTTTCAGTGCTGCATCAATTTCAGCTTCAAGCTGGCCATCAACTTGGTCCAGCGTTTGTTCGGTCATGCGGTCTAAATAGATGCTCCCATGATCAGCGATATGGTTCCCAACACCATTTGAAATCTCGCTCGATTCACTTAGCATAGATTCTTCTTTCTTTTTTGACCCTTTTACATCTTCCTTTAATTGATTCAATCTTTCGTATAAATCAGCTTTTTGTTCTTTCGTTAAGCCCACGGTCAATCACTCCTTTCTTATTACCTTCCCGATGCTAACGAAATGAAAACATCAAAAAAGCCGCTGCCTGATTGGCAGCAGCCTTTCTTCTCTTACAGGATGCGAAGTGCTTCTTCTACTGGCTTATCCCCTTTAATTAAGTCAAAGGATTTATTTTTCACATTGGATTCTGTTAAGCTTTCCACAAGTACAGCGGCTACGTCCTCTCTTGAAATCTCAATGTTTTGATCATCTGGAATATGCTCTGCAGCTTCGATCTTTCCTGTCTTTTCCTCATGCAGCAAGGCACCTGGACGGACAATGGTATAGGAAAGCCCAGACTGTTTTAGGTGTTCATCTGCTTTTCTTTTTGCCTCATAATAAATTTCCATACTTCCTTGCCCTTTTCCCTGGTTTGGATCATCGGCATTATAGGAACTCAGCATCACAAAATGCTGAATATTTTCTTTTTTCGCTGTGTCAACAAGACGTTTTGCTCCTTCTTGATCCACTGCAATCGTCTTATCTGCACCTGTTTTTGAGCCTGAACCAGCTGCAAAAATGACAGCATCTGCTTGTTTCACAGCATCTGTCACATCCTGTTCAAGATCACCGATGACAGGCGCTGCACCAAGTTCTTTTAGCGCATCCGCTTGTTTTTCATCTCGAATAAGAGCAAGCGGCTCATGTCCTTTTTCTTTTAAATAACGAATAACGAGTCTACCTGTATGTCCATTTGCTCCTGCAACTAATACTTTCATTGTTCATTCTCCTTTCTGTATCTGTTTCATCTTTATCCTTTTTTGCTATCATTCAAACACCTAAACAAAAAAGCCCTTCCCAGAAAATATGGGGAAGGGTTCAGGAAATGTGCGATCTATGAAAATAAATACGAAGAATGAGAAAAGTGCATGTGATCTATGTAATCGCAAGGTTGATCAGCAAAGATGTTTTGTCAAAATGGCTTGCACATCACTCAAATCCGTCTCTTTCGAAAAATCGAGTTCAAATACTTTTGAGCTTGTGACAAGCAGCATACCTGTGTCCTGATCAAACACGCCAGCTTCTTGAATGGCAAAACTTTCAATTGATCGATACGGCAAGGAGACCCTGACTTTCTTCTTAGAAAATACGCGGTTATCGCCAAAGATCAGTCGTTTATTGGTGAAACAAATTTGGTCGTGACGCAGTCTGTAAACAGCTTCAATTCTCTCCCCTTCAATTAGTAAGGATTCGAATTTCTTATCATTTTGTTTACTGACAGAAAAAATACCCACGTAAACCCCCTCTTCCTCCATCAAATTCCTTTATGAAAAAACGGCCACACGCTCTGTGGATACGTTTTGTTCTCACTTATAGAATACGCTATAAATGGTCGTTATTCCATTACGAATAGATTAAATTTCATTTAACTTTTTCTTTTTGATTCGATGCTCTTTCCTCTACTTATTTAGACAGTTAAAGCAGGAAAAAAGTTTCAGTTCTTTTTGAGAAAAATGGTTGAATTGTGACCAATAAAAAAACAGTGATTTTTTCAAATCACTGTTTAAAATGACTATTCGTCTTTTGGTGTTTCAATGGTTCCCTCGGCATATACATCGGAAATCTGCTCAAGCGTAATTGCCATATCAGCATCTTCGTTATCATGCCAAGCATTTTGTTGATTCTGCTCATCTGTTTGCTTCTTTTTCATCATCATCACCCTTTACTGTTTTTCTTAGTATGAGTGATGATCACCAAAATCATTCAGCAGAAATGGCTTCGAAATACTCTTTATAATACCCGCCTACTTTACCTGTATTATCAACGACAAACAGGAATTCTTCTGTTTCATTTTTCACTTCATATGTGCTTCCAGCCGTTAGTGCACGGTCGACCATATATTTTTTCGCATTCGTATGTATACATTTTACTTGTTTTAACGTTTGAGCTGTTTGCCAGTTTTGATGGATCATGATTTAAAAACTCCTTTTTTCATCTATACATTTATTGTAGCCAATTTTTCATGAAATGCAATGAGTGTTATGGATTGCTTTCAAACATGTGGTGTAATATGATGAATGTATACGTTTACATCCATGTGCGTATACTAGATCATTTACTCAAATCCGCTTTTTCACCTAGAACTCGCAGAACAACCCATATCTTTAAGGAGGTTTGTTTATTTATGAGCTCTACAACACTTCAAATTAGTTCAAAACTCGAATCTTTTCTCCAAGGGACGAAAAAACTCTACATTAATGGTCAGTTTGTCACAAGTCACGATAACAAAACCTTTTCAACTCCTAACCCAGCCACAGGTGAAACCCTTATTGATGTATATGAAGCAGGTGCAAAAGACATTGATGAGGCAGTAAAAGCAGCCAAAAAAGCCTTTCATGGTCCTTGGCGCTCCATGTCTGCCGCAGAACGTGCCCGCCTCATGTTTAAGCTTGCCGATTTAATGGAAGAAAACCAAGAAGAGCTCGCTCAGCTCGAAACTTTAGATAACGGAAAGCCAATTAATGAAACAACCAATGCAGACATCCCTCTCGCAATCGAGCATATGCGCTATTATGCGGGCTGGACAACCAAAATAAGCGGACAAACCATTCCTGTCAGCCAAGGATATTTTAATTATACCCGTCATGAGCCTGTTGGCGTTGTAGGACAAATCATTCCTTGGAACTTCCCGCTGCTTATGGCCATGTGGAAAATGGGTGCTGCACTTGCGACTGGCTGCACCATCGTGTTAAAACCAGCAGAACAAACACCCCTCTCTGCGCTTTATTTAGCTGAATTAGTAGATAAAGCCGGCTTCCCAGAAGGTGTGATTAACATCGTTCCTGGATTCGGTGAAACAGCTGGGAACGCCTTAACCGATCACCCTGATGTAAATAAACTTGCCTTCACGGGGTCAACAAGTGTTGGGAAACTCATCATGGAGAAAGCAGCCAAATCCATTAAGAGGGTCACATTAGAACTTGGCGGAAAATCACCAAACATTATTTTGCCAGATGCCGATTTAAAGAAAGCTATTCCAGGTGCTTTAAATGGGGTCATGTTTAACCAAGGTCAGGTATGCTGTGCAGGTTCTAGGGTTTTTGTTCACCGGAGCCAATATGATGAGGTTGTCGATCAAATGGCTGAATATGCGACATCCCTCAAACAAGGAGCTGGTCTTCATCAAGATACGCAAATCGGACCTCTTGTCAGTAAAGAACAGCATGAGCGCGTGTTAGGCTATATTGAAAAAGGTAAATCAGAAGGTGCAACAGCCGTTGTCGGTGGCGATTGCCCTTATGAGGCTGGTTATTTTGTCTCCCCTACTGTTTTTAAAGATGTAGAAGATGACATGACCATCGCAAAAGAAGAAATCTTTGGACCTGTCCTATCTGCAATTCCTTACGATTCCATTGAAGAAGTGGTCGAAAGAGCCAACCAGTCTGACTATGGATTAGCAGCAGGACTTTGGACAGAAAACTTAAAACATGCCCATGATATTGCTGCACGTCTTGAAGCAGGCACGATTTGGGTCAACTGCTATAACGTTTTTGATGCTGCCTCCCCGTTTGGAGGATACAAGCAATCAGGTCTTGGCAGAGAAATGGGATCATACGCCCTTAACAACTATACAGAGGTCAAAAGTGTGTGGATTAATCTCCAAGACTAATGACGCCTTTAAAGCCGGTGACCATGTCATCGGCTTTTTTGTGATTGCATGTGACAGGCAGGCTCCTGAATATAGTAATAAAGGAAAGGAGCATGGCCGAATATGCAAGATTTCAAAATGAAAGTAAACGAATATATTGATGAATTGCACATGCAACTACAGCACAGACAACGAGAAGATGGCGCTTTTGTCTTCTGCTTTGAAGGGCCAATGATGACAAATGCTTTTTTGATTATGCTCTTAAAGGCTGTCGGCGATTCGGATCAGGCTTTGGTTCATCAATTAGCAGAAGCAATTCACGAAAAGCAAAATGAGGATGGTTCTTTTTCTTTGTATCATGATCAGGCGGGACATGTAACCGCGACTGTGCAAGGCTACTGCGGGATGCTTGTGTCAGGCAGGTATCAACAAGATGAGCCGCATATGGAAAAAGCAGCACATTTTATTCGATCAAATGGCGGTCTGAAGGACGTTCATTTTATGACAAAGTGGATGCTTGCCGTCAATGGCATGCACCCTTGGCCATACTTCTATGCACCACTTTCATTTTTACTCATCCCTACATACTTCCCGCTTCACTTCTATCATCTTAGTGCATATGCAAGAATTCATTTTGTCCCAATGATGATTGCACTCAACAAACGATATACCTCACATGAACAGTTTCCAAGCCTAGCACATCTTGATGCAAACATGTCTAAAAATCCTTTTGACTGGTTTATGGCAAGAGAAGAACGTTCCACCCACCAATTTCTAGCATACATGCGGTCGTATACAGCACTCGACAGACGGTTCGACTTTTTCGGGTATGAGGCAGCGAAGAAGTATATGTTTGACCGCCTTGAAAAAGATGGAACGCTGTACAGCTATTTAAGTGCCAGTATTTTTATGGTCTATGCACTCATGAGTCTTGGATACTCTCCTGGACATCATCTCATTTTAAAAGCAGTCAAAGGGATGAAACAGCTAGTCACTGACTGCGGGGGCATGAAATATGCTGAGAATTCTACATCCACTGTTTGGGATACAGCCCTTGTCAGTTATGCTTCTCAGCGGGCAGGCAGAGCACAAGTTGATCCAGTGATCAAAAAGTCTTTTACGTACTTACTGAACAGGCAGCAAATGAAGAAAGCAGATTGGGCGGTCCATAACCGGCATGCGGCTCCGGGAGGCTTTGGTTTTTCAGATTTGAATACAAATAACCCAGATTGTGATGATACGCAGATTGTGTTAAAAGCCATTCCTCAAACTTACGCTCCCGTTCAGTGGAAACGAGGATTTGATTGGCTTCTTTCCATGCAAAACCGGGATGGCGGCTTCTCAGCTTTTGAAAAAAATCAAGATCACTTCTTGCTTCGTCATCTCCCGCTCGAATCTGCTGAGGACGCGGCCATTGACCCTTCTACTCCTGATATTACAGGTCGTGTGCTTCATCTTATCGCTCTTGAAGATAGCAGCAAGTCACCACTCATGCAAAGGCAAAAAGATCATTGTGTGAAATGGCTGCTTGATCATCAAGAGAAAAACGGATCATGGTTCGGCAGATGGGGCGTTTGCTATATTTATGGTACTTGGGCTGCGTTAACAGGTCTAAAGGCTGCTGGCATCCCCTCATCGCATCCTGCTGTTCAAAAAGCATGTCGATTTTTAAAAACAAGTCAATTAGAAGATGGCAGCTTCGGAGAATCGTGTAAAAGTGCAGAGGTTAAAAGATACGTCCCGCTTCCATTTGGAACAGTGGTTCAAACAGCTTGGGCCGCTGAGGCACTTTTACAATACGAGCAGCCAGATGACAAAGCAATTTTAAAAGCCATCTCATTTTTGATTCAACATCAGCACTCGAGTGAAGCCTTACACTATCCAGTAGGCATTGGTCTTCCAAAGCAATTTTACATCACCTATCATAGCTATCCATATGTCTTTCCAATGATGGCTTGTTCCACATTTTTAGAAGAAATGAGGCGTAAAAATGAATAAGGAAGAATATCGCATGCAGCTTAAAGATTGGCTTAGCTCCATTCAAGATGCAATTCAAGATGACAACCTCCGTCAGAAAGCAGAACATTTGTCGTTCATCATGAATGATGAACATTCCAGTGAAAAGGAGTGGTATGAATTAGCTGAGAGTATTGCAGAAGATATAATTCCACAAGATGCTACTCGGGATGTGGCAACTGGCGGCCACAAATTACCCCCTCTCCCTTACCGCTATGATGCACTAGAACCGTTTATTTCAAAAGAGATTATGTATTTGCATCACCAGAAGCATCATCAATCATATGTTGATGGTCTGAACCAAGCTGAGCTTGCCTTAAAAAGAGCGAGAAGAACCAATGATTTTAAAATGATCAAGCATTGGGAACGGGAGCTTGCCTTCAATGGTGCGGGACACTATTTACATTGCATTTTTTGGTTTTCTATGAGCCCTTCAGGCAAACGAAAGCCCACTGGGCAAATGCTTCGTCTTATTGAACAATCATTTGAAAGCTATGATGCATTCAAATCCCAATTTTCTGCTGCAGCCAAACAAGTAGAAGGTGTTGGCTGGGCGATTCTTGTTTGGGCGCCCAGATCTCAGCGATTAGAGATTTTACAAGCAGAACGCCACCAATTTTTATCACAATGGGATGTGATCCCTCTTCTAGCTCTTGACGTATGGGAGCACGCCTACTATCTGCAATATCTGAATGAAAAAGCGACATATGTAGATCGCTGGTGGAATGTCGTTGACTGGCGTGAGCCAGAAGCACGACTTAAGCAAGCTCAGCAAGTGAAATGGACCCCATTTTAAAACGCTACTCCATGTAGGCATATGCTTATATGGAGTATTTATAGTTTACATAATATTATTATCAGAACTAAAAGAATGGGGTTGTTTTTTCAGAAAATTCATTTAAAATAGAAAAGATATGTAAAGAAAGAGAGTTGAAGCAATATATGAAGATTCTTTTAACTATTAGTCACTTTGCAGGTAGGACCTTTGCGATTTGGGTTCTTGTCTTTGCGTTTCTTGGATTTGCCTTTCCTGCGGAATTTTCAAAAATCGGACCTTATATTCCTTTTTTACTCGGTATCATTATGTTTGGGATGGGGCTGACATTATCCGCTGAAGACTTCAAAGAACTGTTTCGAAAACCTCTTTATGTTCTGATCGGGGTACTGACGCAGTACACACTCATGCCGCTTCTCGCCTTTTTGTTAGCGTACGGACTAAGGCTCCCGTCCGAAATTGCAGTAGGAGTTGTTCTCGTAGGCTGTTGCCCAGGCGGTACAGCATCGAACGTTATGACCTTTTTGGCGAAAGGAAATACGGCATTATCTGTAGCCGTCACCACCATATCGACCCTTCTTGCTCCCTTTTTAACACCTGTCTTTATTTTACTCTTTGCAAGATCATGGCTACCTGTATCGCCGGAAGCACTATTTTTGTCAATTGTACAAGTTGTGTTGATCCCTATTATCTTAGGCGTCATCGTTAAATTATTTTTCAAAAAACAAGTAACCTATGCGGTACAAGCATTACCGCTTGTGTCTGTCGCCGGAATCGTAGTGATCATTGCAGCGGTTGTCAGTGCAAATAAAGAACAGATTCTTCAATCTGGGCTGCTAATATTGGCCGTTGTGATCTTACATAATGGACTTGGTCTTTTATTTGGTTACCTTATTGCAAAGTGGTGCAAAATGGATATCCCTTCTCGAAGAGCCATCTCGATTGAAGTAGGCATGCAAAACTCTGGACTTGGTGCAGCTTTAGCAACAGCACACTTCTCTCCACTTGCAGCCGTACCAAGTGCCATTTTTAGTGTGTGGCATAATTTATCCGGTTCCTGGCTTGCGACATATTGGTCAAAAAGAGGAAATGCTGAAAATGAAAAGAAAAAAAGCTAGCACCCATTAAGGTGCTAGCTTTTCAAATGAAAGATTATCCTTCAAGCAATAGCTGCTCTGGATCTTCAAGTAAGTTTTTAATCGTGACAAGGAATCCAACTGCTTCTTTACCATCGACAATCCGGTGATCGTAAGAAAGAGCTAAATACATCATCGGGCGGTTCTCAAAACGTTCTTCATCAATTGCCACAGGTCGAAGCTGAATTTTGTGCATCCCTAAAATTCCAACTTGAGGACTGTTTAAAATTGGTGTTGAAAGCAGTGAACCGAATGTTCCGCCGTTTGTGATCGTGAATGATCCACCTTGTAGCTCATTTAGAGACAATTTGTTATCTCTAGCTTTTTTCGCAAGATGACCAATTTCCTTTTCAATCCCTGCAAACGACAATCTGTCTGCATCACGAACAACCGGTACGACAAGTCCTTCATTAGCAGCAACAGCGATGCCGATGTCATAGAATTTCTTCAAGACAAGCTCATCACCTTGAATTTCTGCGTTAAGCAGCGGATATTTCTTCAGCGCTGCTACAACGGCTTTTGTGAAGAAAGACATGAAGCCAAGTTTTACATCATTTTGTTCAAGGAAGGCATCTTTACGTCGTTTTCTTAAGTCCATCACAGCCGTCATATCTACTTCATTAAATGTCGTCAGCATTGCAGCCGTTTGCTGAACCTCAACTAAACGTTTAGCAATCGTTTGTCTGCGGCGCGACATTCTCTCACGTTCAACTGGCTTTCCTTGTTGTTCATTTTGCACCGCAGCATTTGCTTTTGGCGCGGCTTTTGGTGCACTTGCAGGTGCTTCATTCTTTTGATAGGAAGCGACATCCTGCTTTCGTACCCTGCCCAGCGGATCTACGGTTGGAATTTCAGATAAGTCTAGTCCCTTCTCTCTCGCTAGTTTTCTAGCTGCAGGAGAAGCGATGGTTCTGCCATTACCAGATTTCGGCTCTTCTTTCACTGCTTCTTCTTTTTGAGCAGCTGCCGGTTCATCTTTCGGAGCTGGTGCAGACTCTTGCTCAGGTGCTGGAGCTGCGGACTCGCTTCCGCCAGCTTCACCCGCTGCAATTGTTCCGATGACTTCTCCAACTTGTACAGTGTCACCAGAATCTTTCAGTACTTCTTTGAGTACACCAGATTCTTCGGCTGTCAGTTCGACATTGACTTTATCTGTTTCAAGTTCTAACAGGTATTCTCCCTGCTCCACATAATCGCCCGGCTGCTTGAGCCATTGAGCTATCGTTCCTTCCGAGATCGATTCCGCTAATTCAGGTACTTTAATTTCCGCCATTTTTCATTTCCCCCTTAGTTTTTGCGAGTCAAGCTATCAGATACAATTCGTTCTTGTTCTTTTTTATGCACAGTTGGATCACCCTCAGCCGTACTTGAACGTCTTCTTCGGCCGATGTAACGTACTTTTACTTTTTCAGGCGCAATTTCACGTAAATATGGCTCAATATATCCCCAAGCCCCCATATTTTGTGGCTCTTCTTGTGCCCATACGATTTCTTCTAAGTTTGTTAGTTTTGATAATATCGCTTTAATATCTTTGGCTGGGAATGGATATAGCTGTTCCACTCTCGCAATGTGAAGCCAATCTTTCGGCTCTTCCATTTGAGTAAAGCGATCACTAATATCGATTGATACCTTCCCGCTAGATAGCACGAGGCGCGATACTTTTTCGTGATCATGCACAAGGCCTGGTTGTTCAAGAACTGGTTGGAACTGTCCATCCGTTAATTCCTGGACTTCAGACAATGTGTTCGGGTTACGAAGCAGACTCTTCGGTGTCATGATGACAAGCGGACGAATCTCTTCACGAAGTAGCATTTTCGCCTGTCTTCTAAGAATGTGGAAGTATTGCGCTGCACTTGTGAGGTTCGCCACTGTCCAGTTATTCTCAGCAGCTGATTGCAGGAACCGCTCTGTTCTTCCACTTGAATGCTCAGGACCTTGTCCTTCATATCCATGAGGCAAGAGCATCACTAGACCTGATTTTTGTCCCCATTTTGCGCGTCCAGCTGAAATAAATTGATCGAAATACACTTGAGCCGCATTTGCGAAGTCTCCAAATTGAGCCTCCCAAATGACTAACGTTTCAGGAGAATAGACATTATAACCATATTCAAACCCGATGACTGAGCCCTCTGACAGTGGACTATTATGAACAGTAAATGATGCGTTTGCATCACTCAGCTCATGAAGAGCAATAAATTCATTTCCAGTTTGACTGTCGTGAAGAACAAGGTTTCTTTGAGCAAAAGTACCGCGCTCTGAATCCTGTCCGGTCATCCGAATTGGCGTACCGTCTTTTAATATAGATGCAAATGCAAGTGCTTCCCCAAGTGACCATTCTACTTTACGGTCATCTGTAAACACTTTTGCACGTTTTTCAAGGATCCGTTTAAGCTTACCAAATACTTGGAAATCGTCCGGCCAGCTGATCAATTCTTCATTCAGCTTTCGTAATACATCAAACTCTACGGATGTATCCACTGCTGGGAAGCCATTTGATACTGGTTCTGGCAGTTCAATTTCATGAATCGTATGCTCTTTCTTTGAAGGCACTTTTTGATAGGCTTCTTCTATTCTTGTCGCTACAGCCTGCTCGATTTCTTCACGCTGCTCCTTCGTTAGAAGACCTTCTGTGACAAGTTTATCTGCAAAGATATTCTTGACCGTTTTGTGCTTTCTGACGGCATCGTACAGCATCGGCTGAGTCGTAGAAGGCTCATCCATTTCGTTATGACCGTATCTGCGGTAACCAATCAAATCAATTAAGAAATCCTTCTTAAAGCGTTTGCGATATTCTACAGCTAATTGAACAGCCGCTAAACATGCTTCTGGATCATCTGCATTGACGTGAACAATTGGAATCTCAAACCCTTTTGCAAGGTCACTTGCATATTTCGTTGAGCGAGATTCATTACTTTCCGTCGTAAATCCGATCATATTGTTTGCAATGATATGGATTGTTCCGCCCACTTGATAGCCTACAAGTTGACTTAAATTTAATGTTTCTGCCACAATTCCTTCTCCAGGAAATGCCGCATCACCATGAATTAAGATGGCTAGAGCCTTTTCAACGTCTTGTACTGGATAGCCCTTTTGAGTACGTAATTCCTGAGCGGCACGTGTGCTTCCTTCAATGATTGGATCAATGAATTCCAGGTGACTTGGGTTATTAGCAAGCGTGACTCTCGCACTCTTTGTATCTTCGTCTTTAATTTGACGATCTGCTCCAAGATGGTACTTTACGTCACCTGTCCACCCGTAGCTGATGCCAATAGAGCCTTCTGATGGAACAAGCTCTTTATTTGGCGCATGCTGGAATTCCGAAAAAATAATCTCATATGGTTTTCCTAACACATGTGCTAATACATTTAAACGGCCTCTGTGTGCCATTCCAATGTTAATATTTGAAGTCCCTTGTGTAACAGACTCTGAAATAATTTCATCAAGTACTGGGACAAGTGCGTCTAATCCTTCTATAGAGAAGCGCTTTTGCCCAACAAATGTTTTATGAAGAAACTGTTCGAACTGCTCAACTTCTGTTAATCTCTTGAATACAGAAACTAGTTTATCGGCTGGTTTTTTCTTAAATAGTTCACCAGACTCGATTGATTTTGAGAGCCAGTTGCGTTCTTCGAAATCATGTACGTGATCAAACTCAAATGAAATGGTACGCTTATACGTATTTCTCAAATGGTTAATGGCTTCTATGCCGTTTGAAATGTGTTTTGGTGCGTCAGGACTAATAATAGATATTGGTATATTCTTGACGTCTTCTTCTGTTAAACCGTACTCCTTTAAAGGAAACAGCTCTTGTAATTCCTTTTCTTTGCGAAGAGGATTGACGGAAGCATTTAAATGGCCATACGTTCTGATGTCTTCTGCCAGTTTAACGACTGATGCTATCTTTTGGATTTGTTCAGAAGTAACTACGCTATTTTCTTTTTTCCCAATTTCCTCCTTCATTTCACTCGGTGGTGCACCAAGTTCATCAAATATGCCTCTTAGATCTTCATCAACACTAGTAGGATCCTGGACATACTGATCGTAGAGCTCGAGCACATAGCCGAGGTTCGGACCATGAAATTCTTCCCAACTCAACGGTTGTTTCACATCATTTTGAAACATTTTGAACACTACCCCCAACTTTGATCATCAAGTGATTGAACACTATCTCGATATAACTTCCAGAACACAATGACCAAATTTATGTAATAAAACGCTTCCAATAATATTCTACCACTGTTTCGGATTACTTTCTACATTCTTTGTTCAATTAAAGATAAAAAATTCACAGAAAAACAAAAAATTTAAATCATTCCGAAAAATATTTTGAAGAAAGGGGCAAAACCTTATGCCCCAATGCTTTTATGCAGTAATTTCTTCAGTAACGGATATAAAACATCTGGCAATGTATCGACATCTGGTACAAAAATGCTGAACTTGCCATACATATCTTGGATCGTTTTCATCTGTGCTTCTTCGATCGGTGAATTGGATAAAAACACATTGATTACCTCAATGCCTTTTTTCCTCGCCTCAAGAACTGCTTCATGTGTATCGACAATCCCATTTTGTTCGTAGCTGAATGCAGCTGGCTCTCCATCGGAAAAAACAATGAGAAACTTTTGCTCTTCTCTTCGTTTTAATATCATTTTTGTCATTTGGCGAATCGCATAGCCGTCCCGGTTATCCTCTTCTGGTTCAAGAGACATAATGGAAGGACCTGCATCAAATAAAGAATCTTTGAACGACACGACTGTGTTGAAATAGTTCGGCTGACTTGTTTCTGATGCATCGTTTGTATCTTCCCAAAAACCCACAATTTGATGTGGGACTTGAACTGACTTTAAGGCTTCATGGAATAGAACAATGCCTTTTTTCGTTTCATCCATCTTGTCAAACATGCTGGCAGAACAATCCACTAATAAAGTGAAAACAGCATCAATCTCCGAAGAAGGTGCCTGTTTTTTATAGAAAAGACGCGGATTTGACTCTGTAAAATAACGAATGAGCTTTTTACTCAGACGTCCAGCATGAAGGTCCGTTTTTGGCCATGTTTTTTTGTGTTCAAGTGTTTTTTGAATCATCTGTTTTAAGCGTTTCTGATAAGGCTCAATCTCCTTGGCGTGCTGCTTGTATACGTCGATTTGTTCTGGCGCGGGAGGATCTGGTGAAATCATGACTGGAAATGCATATTTGTTCTCTTTTCCATTCTCATGAGCATCCGCCCCGCTTTCTTCGCCTTCAGCCTCTTCCAGCGCTTCAAGCTTTGAATAATCTTTTCGGTGAGTCTGCTTGGCAGAGCCTTGGACAGTGCCAAGTGCTTGATCTCCGTCATCGCCTTCTCTTGCTGCATCCTTCCCGAGATCACTTTTCCCTCCGTGCTCTAAATCAAATTGAAGGAAGCTTTTTGACGGCGCTTCTGTTTCTCGATGCCACACTTCCATATACTCTTGATGGATGTCTTCATCGCCCTCTTTTTCCCTGTCTACTTTGATGTCTTCACTTAGTTTAGGTTTTCTTTTCAAGTCATGAAACAGCGGTTCTTTTGCCGCTTTTTCATAGTCCAATTCTGGGAAGAAAAAGTACGTATTCAGCATATCTTTATCAAGAAGCTCATCAAAGCCTTCCATTAATTCTTTGACGATGACTGCGATATCTCCGGTTGAACGCGCTTCATATACACGCTCAAGACTTGATTCAATAAACGGAATCATTGGGTTGATCCGCTCATGAAGCGGCGGAACTTCTTCCAGCGGCGAATCCGCTGTCAGCTTCACATACATTGCACAATAAAGTGCATCGGTTAAAATGCTCCGCTCTTGGTTAATCGTTAATTGCGTCTTAAAATGACGCCGGTAAAGTTCTCTTCTTCGTTTAAATACCTTTTTTGTTCCTGGGCGGTCACGTTTAATCCGCTCTTCAATCCGGATATCTTCAAAGAGCATGAACAGTTGTTTACATAGGTCAGGAATGGACAATGTATGAGCATAGCGAATGATTTCCTGAAAGACAGTCAGATCACTATAAACGGTTCCTACTGCACGGAGGAATACATCACTTTTCAGTCCGGCTGTCATGTCTTCTTGTTTGCGGTCATCCCAAAAATGACTGATGAAAATTTTCTTTTCAAAAGGATCATAGTAGGACTGCACACCGTATTCAAGCTCGACATCATCACTTTTTGCTAACGTTTTGGCTAAATCCGTTAATTCCATAAATAAAAATGAATCGATTCTGCTGTCATTAAATTTGATGAATTTCAAAACTCAGAACCTCACTCGAATAATGTTTGGGCAATATTTCTTACCGCTGCTTTTTCCCGGTCATCTTCTAGCTTTTCAACAATCCCTCGTTCAACTGCACGAAGCGGCGGGATGTATTGCGCAAGATCACATGTGTCTAGGAGTGCGCGAATGGATGCTGCTTCTTCACTTACCTGCCCGTTGTGCGCCTGTGTAATGAGGTCTGATGAAAGCTGCACGAATTGATCGATTAATCGTTCATCCTTTAATACAGATTGAGATTGCAGTACATCCTTTAAGATGCCGCCGCCGATATATGGAACGTCAATGACAACAAAACGGTTTTTTAACGCTTCATTTAGAGGCACTGTACCGACATAGCCTTCATTGATGGCCGCAATCACGCCAAAGCCTTCATCTGCTCGAACGACCTCGCCTGTAAATGGATTTGTCATCATTTTTCTGTAGTCGAGTACACCGTTTAAAATAGGCAGAGTTTCTGGCTTCGCCATGTTGATTTCATCAATATATAAAAGATGGCCTTTTTTCATTGCTTTCGTTACAGGTCCTTCAATAAATTCAATAGAAGCAACTTGACCATCATTGTGAATGGTTTTATAGCCAATCAAGCTTTCTGCATCAAGATCAACTGAGCAGTTCACACTATGCATCGGCTGCTGAAAGAAAGCAGATAAAGTTTCTGCTAGTTTTGTTTTACCTGAACCGGTCGGCCCTTTTAAAAGAACGTTTTTGCCGAGTGCTAGTGCAATCATCGCATCTTGTATGATAGACGTGTCCTGTGATTCATAGCCGCCTGTTCCAATAAGCGGACGGAATTCTTCTTCTAGTCCTTTTGCTTTTGCTTCAATCATTGCTTGAATTTCTTCTGGGAGTGATTGTTCGTTAAACATGTATGATTAATTCCTCTCTTCGATCATTTTCCTCACCAAGTATACTAAAAAAACCTTTATGCACTCAATACATAAAGGCTAGACATCTGTTATTTTACCATTTCTTTTGTGATTGCTCCGCAGGCGATGCGTTTCCCTGAGTTTCCAGAAGGGTTGCTTAAGTAATCATCTGCTTCTGCATGAATGATAAAGCTCCGCCCATTTTGATCAATTAATTGGGTTGGTCCTCCCTTTAACGTCACATCTGGTACATTTACGACAACATCAATCTGTCCATCTGCCCCAACTTCTAAATTAGGCATATCTCCAGCATGATGACCCTTTGGGTTGTCAAAGCCATGCTCCCGGTGTGTTGGATTAAAGTGAGCCCCTGCCGTTTCAAAATCTGGCGCTTCACATCTTCCAGTTTCGTGAATATGGAAGCCATGAGGACCTGGCGGCAGGTTTTTCGCTTTCACATGTAAATCCAGCCCGTTTTCTGAGGATTCTCTTACTTCGATGCTCCCTATTTTTTGCCCGTTTTCATTGATGAGTGACGTGGTAACTAGTGCTTGTTTAGGTGCTGCAACTTCAATGGTTTCTTCTGTCGTTTCTTTTTTCGGCGGTGCATGACAAGCTGTTGCAACAAAGACCAGACTCATCATGATCAACCACACTGACTTTTTCATATGATTGCCCCCTTTTGATATCAGTATGGACAACCTGATCAATAGGCAAACAAAAAAAGCCGAAAATCGGCTTTTTTAGAAGAAACGTTTTGCACCTAAATAGGCTTTTTTCCAATATGGGTTGCTCAAGTTCGAGATCCCCACACCGCTGTCACTTGCATGAAGGAAATCTCCTCCGCCAAGATATAGTCCCATATGAGATGGACCCGCTTTGTACGTTGTGAAATAAACAAAATCGCCAACTTGAGGTGTGCTCACTGGTGTCATCATACTCCAGTAGCCTGCTGTGCTTAATCTCGATACAGATGAAACCTTGTTAATGAGATAATAAACAAAGCCGCTGCAGTCAAATCCAGATGGTGTGTTGCCGCCCCATCTGTAAGGAATGCCTGTCAGTTTTTTGCCTTCTTGGATCATCGTCGTGATTTTTGCATTCATCGGCACATCGTTTTTGTTATTGTTCACTGGAGTTGTCGAGCCGTTGGACGTAGAACCATTCGATCCAGTTGAGCCTGAAGCTGCACCATTAATTTTGAGAACTTGTCCAATTCTAAGCACATCGCTTTTTAAGCTGTTAGCTGTACGGATGGATTGAACTTGCACTTTAAATTGATTCGCAATCTTCCATAAAGAATCTCCTGATTTTACGGTATAAGATGTCGCTTTCCCGCTTGAAGACTGGTTACTGTTAGAAGGCGGGTTGCTTGGTTTTGCAGGGGCTTGGGGCTGACTTGGTTTTGATGCAGCCGTCCCTTTTACTTTCAATACTTGATTCGGATAAATCGTATCAGATTTGAGCCCATTCAATGTTTTGATTTCACCAATCGTCATATTGAGCGAATTCGCAATTTTCCAGAGAGAATCCCCTAATTTGACCTTGTATGTACTTGATGAAGATGAACTATTTGAGTTCGTTGTCTTATTGTTCGAGCTGGAATTTGAAGAGGAGTTTGATGACTGGCTCCCGCTTGTCTTCGTGCTTCCAGATATCTTTAGCTTTTGTCCAGGACGAATCAAGTCACTGTTTAAGCTGTTTAGACTTTTTAAGCTTGCAACTGACATTTTATGATTGTTTGCAATGAGCCATAAAGAGTCTCCAAGCTTTACAGTGTAGCTTGATGTCGTTGAAGCATTTGATTTTGTTGCTTTTGAACCTGTTGAAGAACTGGATTTTGTGCTTTTTGCGGCAGGAATTTTCAAGCTTTGTCCTGCAAAAATCATCGTCGTTTTTAGTTGATTAAGAGATTGCAGCTCCGAAATACTTGTATTGTACTGTTCGGCAATCTTCCAAAGTGAGTCACCGCTTTTCACCTTGATCGTCTGTGCTTCTGCCGGTGCAGCAAACACAGCTGAGCCAGCGATCGCTGAAACTGTGAGGCCGGTTACTACTTTTTTCTTCATAGATAAATCTCCGCCTTTCATGATTTCATCCAATAAGACTTATGTACTAGTTTTAAGTTTCGCATTAAATGATTCTGCTTCTCTTGCACTATTTTATCTTTATTTCTATTATATTACTCGACATGTAGACGTTGGGCAATAACAAATAGGCTAAAGCAGTCAACTCAAAATGCTAAAACTAAGCCATATCGTTTGTATCGGCAGTTTACTGTATTTATAAACATTTTTTAAGGAATTTTTAAGTTGACGTTTAGAAATTTGTCAAAACAAGCACGCTGCTAGTTTCATAGTTCTATTCTACATGACAAATTTTTCTGTATCAAATGACTTTTTACTTAATTGCCTGTTTTTTCTCCTCGAATGAAAAAAGCATCCTTCCGAATGAAGAATGCAGCGATTGATTTTTTATTTTCTGATTTCAGGTTCTTTTACAGTGAGCGGATAAAGGACTCCTTCTTTCGCAAATGACATTTTCCCTGTTTCCTCTGAAACGACGAGAACAAGTGCATCGGTCATGCCAGAGAGTCCAATTGCAGCCCTGTGTCTTGTCCCGAGAGAAGGACTGACTTTTTTTGAAGTAAGCGGCAGCACATTTGCCGCAGATACGAGCGTATTTTCTTTGACTAAAAGCGCACCATCATGAAGTGGATTTCCTGGGTAGAAAATGCTTTCGATTAATGAAGCACTTATTTTCGCATGAAGATTTGTCCCTCTTTGAATAAAATCCTCAACCTCATCCCGCCTTTGAATCACAATCAGTGCCCCATGCTTTTGTTTTGATAAGTTCTCAATGGCTAAAGAAAATTGAGCAAATCCGGGTGTGTATTCTTCCATATACGATTGTAAATAAAACGAGGAAGCCTCTGCATGCATTGCATTAAACTCATCATGTAATGACTCGAGATCACAAAGTAGACATTGCTCAATCTCATCAAGGGAATCAATAATGTCACTTGCATCCTTCATAATTTTCATCAAGTGTGTTCTCATGCCCACTTTAAATTGCACTTCTTCATTCGTACGATTGATCATTTGACCTTTTCCCTCCTTTTTTTCGTTGTCATAAAATAACAAATGATGCGCATGCTATTGTTATGGAGGTGACTTAATATGACCATTCAGAAAGTGATTCAATATGCTTGCAGCATTTTAGGTGTTGTCAGTCTTTCCTTTATTTATGCCCAAATGTTTAAAAAAACGAAGCCATCTAAGAAAAATAATCCGACAGAGAATTGATTTTTTTACATAGCATGATATAATCCTCTCGTTATTTCTGTTCAGAGAGGAACTTATGATGAGAGAAACAAATAGCATTCGAGCTAAGGTGACACTATTTTTAACCATTTTGATTCCGATTTTAATCACTCAAGCGGGTCTTTCACTTATTACGTTTTTAGACACCGTGATGTCTGGAAAAGTGAGTGCAGAAGACCTTGCGGGTGTGGCGATCGGTTCAAGTATTTGGACACCCGTTTATACAGGGCTTGCTGGTATATTAATGGCCGTTACGCCAATTGTCGCTCAGCTGATGGGCGCAGGGCATAAAAAAGATGTTCCCAAGGCTGTCTTTCAGGCGATTTATTTATCCTTTCTTTTAAGTATTTGTGTGATTGCGATTGGGACAATTAGCATCCCTTACGTATTAGGGGGACTTGGACTTGAGCAATCCGTAGAGGATATTGCGCAGCATTTCTTACGTTTTCTTGCTTTTGGTATCATTCCGCTATTTGGTTATTCGGTGCTCAGGTCATTTATTGATGCATTAGGGAAAACACGAGTGACGATGTTTATCACGTTAACAGCACTTCCGATTAACTTTGTGTTAAACTATGTATTTATTTTTGGGAATTTTGGCTTTCCAAAGCTTGGCGGCGCGGGAGCTGGCCTTGCTTCTGCGATGACGTATTGGGCAATTTTTATCATGAGTATTTGTATTGTCATAAAAGCAGAACCATTTGCCTCATTTCGTTTGTTTCAAAAACTGCCTCGACTTAATATCTCCCGTATGGGGCAAATACTGAAAATCGGTCTTCCTATCGGGTTTGCGATCTTTTTTGAAACGAGTATCTTTGCAGCAGTTACCTTATTAATGGGTCACTTTGATACTGTGACGATTGCAAGTCACCAGGCTGCGATGAACTTTGCTTCTATCTTATATATTTTACCGCTCAGTATCTCAATGGCTTTAACGATTGTCGTTGGGTTTGAAGCCGGTGCCAAGCGTTATAAAGATGCGCAAAGCTATAGCTATATCGGAATTGGAACGGCGATATTATTCTCCTTGTTTACGGCAGCACTCATTTTATTATTTAGACCAGAGATTGCTGGTTTATACACAACTGAATCGGCTGTTTTACAGATGACACAGCACTTTTTGATTTATGCGATCTTTTTCCAACTGTCAGATGCCATTGCTGCACCTATTCAAGGAGCGCTGCGCGGCTATAAAGATGTCAACTATACACTCATTGCCGCATTTGTTTCATACTGGGTGATCGGCCTTCCTTCCGGCTATCTGATCGGCACCTATACCTCATTTGGAGCATTTGGTTATTGGATTGGTCTGATTGCAGGACTTGCCGCTGGTGCCATTGTCCTCTTTATCCGTCTCAGATTGATGGAAAAACGACTGCTTCAGAAATCGCCCAACCACTAAATACAAGACAAAAAAGCAGCTGATCGATGTCAGCTGCTTTTTTATTTAGTCATTCCATTGGTATGTCCAAAAAATTTCTTCATCGAACCATTTTTGGACAACAGGTTCTTTGTTTTTTAGCTTCTGTTCAAGCTCTCTTAGCATGCCTTCTGTTTGCGTTCTATGTGCTCTTAGTGCATTTAATTTGATATCTGCTACATCTGTAATGTCGATCGTAATATCTGCATTTCCAAGTACTTCTTCTCTATTTTTTGTAATAGCCATGCAGTATGTGACAGGACGGTCTTCTTTTTTCTTACGGTAAAGAGCACGAATCACCGCTTCCCCTGTCGCATCATGATCAGGATGTACACCATGTCCAGGATAAAACGTGACAATCAGTGTAGGTTTGACTTCATCAATGATGGTTTCCATCACATCAGCTAAATACTCGTCATCCTCAAATTCCAAAGTTTTATCACGCAGTCCAAGCATACGCAAGTCTGTGATATCCATTTCTTTGCAGGCATTGATTAATTCCTGTTTTCTTAACTCAGGAAGTGTTTCGCGATTGGCATATGTTGGGCTGCCCATATTTCTACCCATTTCCCCAAGTGTCCCGCATGCATACGTGACTGGGATGCCGCGTTTTCTGCTTTGTGCAATGAGACCTGCAACCCCAAACGATTCATCATCTGGGTGAGGCAGCATCACTAGTACATGTTCGTTCATGACTCGTCACCCTTTCTTCTACACCTGAAATGGTGTTTCGCTAATTTGTAATGAGATCGCTAGTTTCCCGTCTGGCAAGTGCCCTGCTAACAGCAGGCGGCCTTGGTCATCAAACTCATAATCGGTTAAGCCTTCTGCGTAAATCCAGCCATCTTCTGTTTTCATTCCAACACGGTATGGACCTTGTCCTTTTATTTTCGCCTGAGAATAGACAACTTTGGCATTGCGGATATAGGCAACGACCGTCATATTTTGTTCATTTACATGAGCTGAATAAGAACCAGTAGTCGTTTCAAGATGAACGAAGACTGGACGATTTAAAAACGATTCAAGATGTGCCGTGACATCTTCCGTTTGAATTGGTTTCATGAGTGGTTCCTTCCTTCATTTTGAATTAATTCGCGCAGCTTTTTTGTATGTAAGCTGATCAGCTGCAGTTGATGATCATGCTCAAGCTCACTTTCTAATATTCTTTCTACAGCGAGCACATATTTTTGATGAAATGATTTTCTCGCCCTCGGATGAGTCCGTGCATCGCTTAAATCATCACATATTGCTCCGAGTAAAGAAGACATATCATCGACATCAAGCTGACGATTTTTCCATAAAGATTGATAAGCAGCTGTAAGCTCATTGGCTGATGACATGTAATCACCTCAACAGTTTTGGTAACAACTTATTATGACATGATCCGCCTTCAAAAAAAAGCAAACTGCTCGTAGGAGTTAATGAGAATTCGCTGTTTTTTTCATGCGTAATTGAGAGGTCGTAAACAATAAAATCGCCACCCAGATACAAAGAAACGTCACAATTTTAGCTGAAGTTAAGTGCTCGTGATACACAAACAACCCCAAAAACAGCGTAATCGTTGGTGCTATGTACTGTAAAATGCCCACTTGATAAAGAGGGATTCTTTTTGCGCCTTCAGAGAATAAAAGAAGCGGGACCGCAGTAAAGACCCCTGCAAAGAATAAGAGACCAAGCGATCCGAAACTGTTAGGATTCATTGTCACCACAGGTTCTTTTAAGAAGAACAATAAGTACACAAGAGCTGCCGGGGCGAGAAGCAGCGTTTCAATTGTCAAACCAATGGCACTCGTGAAGCTCATTCTTTTTTTTATCAATCCATAAAAACCGAAGCTAAAGGCAAGTAATATTGCAACGACAGGAAATGAACCGTACTGGATCGTAGAAAGAATCACCCCAGCGGCGGCAATTAAAATCGCAATGGTTTGTATTTTATTGAGCCGCTCTTTCAAGAAAATGATCCCTAGTAAAACAGAGACAAGCGGATTAATATAATACCCTAAACTAGCTTCTAGCATAAGATGATGGTTGACTGCCCAAATGTACACATACCAGTTAACCGATATTAATATAGCAGATAATAGTAATGAAAAAAGTGCTTTACCATCGAGCATGAGACCCTTCACGGTCTGCATGGCTGGCCGAACTTGTTTTAAATACAAAAGAATACCGCACATAAAAACAAATGACCATAAAATTCTGTGCGCTAAAATTTCGCCTGACGAAATATGTTCCATCAGTTTCCAATATAATGGGAATAATCCCCATAATGTAAAAGATGCTGCCGTGTAGAGAACACCTTTTGATTGCTGTTGTTCGTTCAATCTAACCATTCCTTTCTAAACCTATCGTATATTATAGCACGCACTCAAGTGAATGGGCATATACTAATTCAGGGCATTTAGAAAGGATGATTTTCATGTTTGACTGGAACCGATTATTCCCTTTTCAAAAGCAATTTTCAAAAGAAGCCTTAAAGAATTCAGACCCTAAAGACGTCGAGCAGTACGTCAATCAAGTGATGGAAAGTGTATTCGGCTCCAATTATCCTGCTCAGTTCCCTTTTCAGGACCCACTCTCTCAACATCAAAAAACGAGAGAAACAGATGTCAAAAAAGAAAAAGAACCCGAAGTAGAAGTGTTTGAAACAACTGATCACGTGTTTGTTAAGATTGAGCTTGCTCGGCCGAACACAGAAAAAGTAAAAATCAAACATACCGCCAACCTGCTATTTATTGATCATTTTCCTGAGGAAGGCACGCAGAAGAAAGTCGTCCTCCCTGCTGCTGTCAAAAGAAAAGGAACGAAGGCTTCGTATCAGGACGGTATTTTGGAGATTATGTTTTTAAAGCATGATGATCCGGGGATTTCTGAAATCGATATTCCATTATAAAAAGCCTGCTTTGATATAGAAGCAGGCTTACTCTTTTTTCTTAATAGTATGGTGGATATCCTCCGCCATAAGGTGGTGGAACAGGCGGTGGTGGTGGCGGGTAATATGGACGGGGATAATTAAAAATCGCACTTCCTAAAAATCCGCCAAGCAGTCCGCCGACTAAAGGAGCGCCAAAACCAAAAAACAAAGGGACTCTGGATTCATATGGCGGAATGCCAGGGGCGCCGCCTCGGAAATACGGAGTATGAGGGTACATGCATTTCTCCTCCTTTGTCATGTGCCTAAGATCAGCATATTCATTAGGAGTCAAAACGTTTGGGCAAACCTGAAACTAGGCTTGCTCCTTTTTTTCATGAGATTCTGTATATTCCCCTGCCCACCTAGATACCTCATGAAACACATCATGTAGCGCATTTCCTTTTTCAGTTAAACAATAAATGACTTTAACAGGCGTCTCAGGAAGTACAGTTCGCTTTATAATCCCTTCTTGCTCAAGTTCTTTTAAACGCTCTGCGAGCATTTTCTGACTGATAGATGGGATAATGTCCGTCATGTCTTTAAATCGCTTTGGACCATCAAGCAATACATGAATAATGAGACCATTCCACCTTTTGCCTAGCAGTAAAAAAGCTTGCTGAATGTGTGGACATAATTGAAATTCCATAAATTTCAGCCTTTCTTTTCATGATTGTTTGACAAACTAACGGTATACAATTTAAAATATCTCTAGTTACAATAAGTAAGTTTCTCACTTTTTTAGTTATTGTACCATACTATTTGCAAAAACGGGAGGAAATATCCATATGGCGACTGATCAAAAAACGATTGACATTTTAAAACAAAGAGCTTCAGTAAAAGAGTATGATACGACTCATGAAATGACAAAAGAAGAGCTAACAGAGCTACTTGATATCACAACAAAAGCACCATCTGCGTGGAACCTTCAGCATTGGCATTTTACTGTTTTCCACAGTGCTGAATCCAAAGCAAAGTTACTTCCAATCGCTTATAACCAAAAGCAAATCTCACAAGCATCGGCTGTTATTGCTGTACTAGGTGATCTTGAAGCCAATCAAAATGGAGAAAAAATCTATGGTGAGCTGGCAGAACAAGGGTTCATTACTGAAGACATCAAAGAAACATTGATGACTCAAATCAATGGCGCATACCAAAGCGAGCAGTATGCACGTGAAGCTGCGTATTCAAATGCTTCATTAGCTGCTATGCAATTAATGATTGCTGCAAAAGCAATGGGCTATGATACATGTGCAATGGGTGGTTTCAGTAAAGAAGCCTTTATCAAAGAATTCAATGTAAGCGGCCGTTATGAGCCAGTTATGCTGATTTCAGTTGGTAAAGCAGCGAAAGAAGCTCATAAAAGCAACCGCTTCGACATCGAAGAAGTATCTGATTTTCTTTAAAAAATGGCAAGGCCTCAGCTTTCATGCTGAGGCTTTTTTTATTTGGTTTAAATATTATTTCTACATATTTTCTTTTCACTTCCCCCCTTTTCATCTACACTTTTTCTCTTTTTTAAGAATGAAAGCGTTATATTAGGATGATATTCTGCAAAATGATTGTTTTTTCTGAAAATGGTCTTGTGATCTAATCTGACAACTGCTATTATTATGAAATTACAAAAAATTCAGGAGGGAATCATGAATAAAAAATTGATACTGGCACTACTTATAGCGATTCCATTCATCGGACAGCTCGCACTGCTGCCCTTTGCGAATCGTATTCATCCATTTGTGATAGGCCTGCCTTTTTTCCACTTCTGGCTCTTACTATGGATTGTTCTCACACCAGTCTGTACATTTATCATTTATCGGATGCAACATTCAAATGGAGGAACTGACTAATGCAAGGAAATTTGACAGCTTTATTGATTACAGCAAGTATCATTTTCATCGTCGTGGTCATTGGATTTGCCGCTGGCCGTGATAAATCATCCAGACAGTCAGTAGAGGAATGGTCTGTTGGCGGGAGGAAATTTGGCGGGCTGCTCGTTTGGTTCCTTGTTGGTGCAGATTTATACACAGCTTATACCTTTTTAGGACTCACTAGTACAGCCTATACAGCTGGAAGTGTCGCTTTTTTCGCTATCCCCTATTCAGTTCTAGCGTATTTTATTGCTTATTTCTTCTTACCAAAGCTATGGACGGTTGCGAAAAATCACAATCTCACAACGCTCGCTGATTATGCACGTGAGCGCTTTGACAGCAAACTGTTATCCAGTCTCATTGCGATTATTGGAGTACTTATGCTCATTCCGTATATTTGTCTTCAACTGAGCGGGATTCAAGATACGTTAACTGTCGCTGGAACTAGTTATATTAATGTGAATGCAGTTGTTATTATTTCATTTATTTTAGTTGCACTTTATACATTTTTCAGCGGGATTAAAGGTCCTACCTATACAGCCATTATTAAGGATATTCTCGTTTGGGTCATCATGCTGTTTATGGTGGTTTCACTGCCAATCATTCATTTTAACGGCTGGACCCCGATGATGAATACGTTAGCGAAGGAAGCGCCACAGCTTCTGACAATTCCTGACGGGGGTCCTAAAGGCATTTTATGGTTCATTACCGCTTCAGGCGTTTCTGCCCTTGCTTTGTTTATGTGGGCACATGCGGCAACAGGGGTTTTCACAGCCAAAAGTGCAGATGCTATCCGTAAAAACAGCATGTTTTTGCCTCTTTATAACATTGTATTGATTTTGGTCATCTTCCTTGGATTTATTGCCTTTTTAGTCTTACCAGAAGATACGAATCCAAGATTTGCACTTCTTCATTTAATTCAAACGTCATATGGCGGCGTGATGCAAGGTCTTGCTTATTCAACGATTGCACTGGCTTCCCTCATTCCATGCTCAATCATGGCCATTGGTGCATCGAATTTATTTGCCAATAATTTATATCGTGACTTAATTCATCCGAATGTATCACCTAAACGGTTGACCATCATCACTCGTTCAATGGTGTTTATCGTTATCGGACTGGCTCTATTATTCGGAATGCTCTTCCCAACAGCACTTGTAACGCTTCAGCTTATTGGTGTTTCAGGAATGGTTCAAATCTTCCCAGCCATTGCGATCAGCTTGTTCTGGAAAAAACAATCGAGAGAAGCAACGATTGCGGGGTTAGTTGTTGGCATTATCGTCACCTTTACAGCCAATATCTCACAAGTCACGTTCGGTCTTTATGAAGGGTTTCTTGGTTTACTAGCAAACGTTGTGGTCATCCTGATGTTGAATCCATTCTTCCAGAAGAAGGTCTCATCTAATTCTGTCATGAATGATCTATTTGAAAAAGATCACGACAAAACAGAAGCAATTGTAAACAACGCGTAAGTATAAAAAGAGCAGTCCCCCTAAGAGGACTGCTCTTTCTTTATTTCATTTCTTTTTTCAAGACTTCAATCGCTTTTTTCATTTGAGTATCATTATTCTTTAGCTTATCTTGGATCTTTGTCATCAGTACTGTCGTTGTATCTCCCGTCAGAATTCCGTCTGCTTTCAGATCGTTGTCTGTTTGGAAGCTTTTGACGATCGTCTGGAAGGCTTGATCGTACTCACCATTTGCTTTTGCTTTGTAGCCAAGCGCTTGGAACATTTTTTGAGCCGCTTTGACTTCATCTCCATTGTCATTCAGCTGATACGTTTTTTTCGGGCTTAAGTATGGCAGCTTTGCATAACTTGGGAGTGATGCTTTGACCTGTGGTTCAATTCCTTTTTTGTGAATCCATGAACCATCCGGCGTCAGCCACTTGGCAATGGTTAACTTGACACTAGAACCATCATTATAGCTTTGCGCATTTTGAACAGTTCCTTTACCAAATGTCTTTTCACCAATAATTTTGATACCTGAAGATTGGTGTAGAGCCGCCGCCATGATTTCTGCAGCGCTGGCTGAACCGCCATTTACAAGGACAACTGCCGGCTGATGAACTTTACGTTCTTTTTCAGCCTTGTACTCTTCTTTCTTCCCTTTTTCTTCAACTTGCATGATGACTTTCCCTTTATCGATAAGGTCATTACTCATTTCAATCGCTTCTGTCATGATACCGCCTGGATTATCTCTCAGGTCGATGACAAACCCTTTTGCCCCTTTTTTCTCGAGGTCATCAATGGCTTTATCTAACTCTTTCGATGTTGTTTCAGCAAAGGACGTAATTTGGATTTCTCCTATTTTGTCTTTTGTGAGTTTTGCATACACTGTTTCAACTGGAATGGTGTCTCTTGTGATGGTCACATCAACATTTCCCACTCCTTGGCGGTTAAGGTGAAGCTTGACATCCGTTCCTTTTTCCCCTCTGATTAGAGAGACTGCTTGATTGACCGACATGCCTTTTGTGCTTTTTCCATCCACCTTTAAAATACGATCATGAGGTTTCAACCCGGCTTTTTCAGCAGGAGAGCCTTTAATCGGTGCGACAATTAAAATTTGTCCATCCTTCTCTTCTACTTGTGCACCAATTCCTTCAAATGATGAAGAAATGGTGTTGTTAAATCCTTCGGCTTCCTCCTGATCCATATATGTAGAGTATGGATCATCAAGTGATGCGATCATTCCTTGAATCGCACCATCTACTAGTTTTTGATCATCCGTTTTTTCGTAATACTCATCTTTTACTTTCGTATACGCAGCCATGAGTTTACTAAACTTCTCATCTCCTGAGACATTGACAGTCCCTTGTTTTGTGATCACAAATGTAATCGCTGAGGACAGTGCCGCTGTCACCAAAATAGCGATGACGATCTTAAATTGTTTTTTCAAAAAAACACCACCTTTATCTCCTTTCATTATTATCAAGGACGATGCATCATCCGTCAACCAAAGGATCGAAGTTCTCTTTGAAAAGATAAGCCATTTGACCTTACATTGCATAATCTTTAAAGAGGAACTTGATAAGGAAAGAAGGGATTTTATGAGTGATTATGTAGAAATGCTTGCCTATTTTGGCGTATCTAGTGCCCATCCTGGTGGAATTGAGTTTACAAAAACGATGCTTGAGCATATAAAATTGACGCCGGATGCACGCATACTGGATGCGGGATGCGGGACTGGACAAACGGCGGCATATTTAGGCAATATCGGTTATCAGGTGGAGGCGATTGATACACACCCTTTGATGATTGAAAAGGCCAATCTGCGATTTGAGCGAGAAGAACTGCCGATCCGCGCACTGCAAGCATCGATCGAACAGCTGCCATTTCCAGATGAAGCGTTCACTCTTCTGATCAGTGAATCTGTTTTGAGCTTTACCAACCTTCCAGCGGCACTTGCTGAGATTAAACGCGTGCTTGCCCCTGGAAGTCAACTTGTTGCGAATGAAGCAGTATTAAAAGCACCCCTTACACCGAAGGAGCTTGCCGCCGTTCGAGATTTTTACGGGTTTCACGCACTCTTTTCACTTGAAGAATGGAAGGAGCAGCTAAAAGCAGCAGGATTTCATGACGTTCGAATTCTCTCATTTGATGATCACATGGTACAAGAGGAGCCGACAGAAATGGAATTATCTGAATATATCCCGTCTTCTCTTTACGAAACGATGCAAACACACTACGATCTGATTCAAGCGCACCGAAAGCAGCTAAGCCACATTCTATTTGAATGTACCGTATAAAATGAGCGAATCTCCTATATGTTTTGTCCAAACTCTATGAGGTCTCTCGCATAGGATAAGAGGGAAAAGAGTTTGTCATAAGGAGGAAAAATATGGAGCGCTATCAAAAGCTTTGTCAGCAGCATATGGGGAAAGTCGCTAGAATCACAGATCGTAATGGCAGAGTACATGTCGGACGCATTGAGCGGGTGACAAACCGCAAAGTGTATATTCGTCCAGTCGGCGGTTCTCGCGGCGGCTTTGGCTTTGGTTATTACGGAGGGTATTACGGCTGGGGTGCCGCTTATGGCATCGGGCTTGGTTTCATTACAGGTTTCGCATTAGCAGGATTGTTCTTTTTTTAAAAGAAGAATAAAGAAGGCCCCCCGAATAGCTGGGAGGCCTTTTTATTTGATTAAATTTTCTTCACTTTATTCATGTACTCTTCAAATGTTAAATCGTGATCATGCATCGCTTTTGCTGCTTCTTTTCCAACATAGCGCAGATGCCACGGCTCATATTCATATTTTGTCATGTCTTCTTTTCCTTTTGGATAACGAATGATAAAACCATATTTATAGGCGTTTTTAGCCACCCATTTGCCATCAGGTGTTTCACCAAACTTTTCAGAGATGTCAAAGCCGGCACTTTTTGAGGAAATGTCCATTGCAAGGCCTGTTTGGTGTTCACTTTCGCCTGGTAAAGCTACTGCTTCTTGCGCTTTTTCTTTGCCTTTTAACTTGACTTCACTATCAAAAATGACCTTTTGACGGTCATAGGAGCGATAGCCAGATACGGCAGCCAGCTCAAAGTTTTTCTTTTTCGCATCTTTGAATAATGTCTCAAGTGCTTCTGCTGCTTCTTTACGAATATATCGTTTTTCAATATCCTCTGAAAAAGAGAATTCTACTTTTGGAACAACGAGATCAGAAGGTTTATAGGTTCCTGGTAATGCGTATTCTTTGTTGACAAGTGCTAGCACGTTTGCAGGATTTTGAATGGTTTTCAGCCCGCTTACCACTTTGATGTCATTGAAATATTCACTCTTTAACGTCAGCTCTTGATCCGATGAATCTGCTGTATTGTTTGAGTTTTGCTGGGGAGATGAATTTTCTGCGCTTTTTTGTTCGTTTGTTTTGTTCGATTCAGATGTACCGCTTTTTTGATCCAGCAACTGGCAGCCCGATAGTGCGGCTGTCAAACCAAGAATCGATGCGATTGAGAGTATTTTATAGCTTTTCTTCATGACATACCTTCCTTTTGCTCTTCTAAAAAAATAAAGATGCGCTACATCGTAGCACACCCTTTATACTATTATAAAACGGAGTCTAGCGCAATTAAGATCATTTCGTCAAATGTCGTTTGACGCTCTTCAGCCGTTGTTTCTTCTCCTGTGAGAACATGATCACTCACTGTCAGAATGGATAACGCTTTACGATCAAATTTTGCTGCAAGCGAATATAGTGCGGTTGTCTCCATTTCAATTGCTAGAATTCCGTATTGGGCCATGAGCTCAAGTGGTTTTTCATTGTAAAATTGATCTGCTGTAAATACATTACCGACACGTACAGCGACATTTTTTGCTTCTGCTGTGTCGTATGCTTTCTTAAGCAGTCCAAAATCAGCGCAAGGTGCGTAATCAATCGGTCCAAACGCCACACGATTCATTTGTGAATCTGTTGAAGATGTTTGAGCTAAAATGACATCTCGTACGTTGACATCCCTTTTAATAGCCCCGCAAGATCCGACGCGGATTAAGTTTTGAACATCATAGCTTTGAATGAGTTCATTCACATAAATCGAAATAGAAGGTACGCCCATTCCGGTACCTTGTACAGAAACGCGCTTTCCTTTGTAGGTTCCCGTATAACCATACATTCCGCGCACTTCGTTATAGCATTCGACATCTTCTAAATATGTATCTGCAATATATTTCGCACGAAGCGGATCGCCTGGCAGCAATACCGTTTCTGCAATTTGTCCTTTTTCTGCTCCAATATGTACACTCATTTTTTTAGCCTCCACTTACGTTTACTATGTGATTTGTCCTATTTAGTATAAACAATTGAGTCCAAAAAAGAAAATACCAGCTGAAGCTCAAGCTGGCATCGTCTATCATCTATTTAACTCATTGTCATCAGCCGCTTACTGCGTTTCCATCCTGCCGGAAAAAGCTGATAATAGCACTTTCCTTTTTTCTTATCATCAATCACAACAATATCGCCTGTTGTCATAAAGCGTGCATTGTAATCACTAGGGACTGTATCATGTACATTAAATGTCGAGAATGCTTTTTCCAGAACATCCAGGTGTGTTCTGCCGCCAATCTTTGTTCGGTACACAGGTTGATGCCCGCTTGCAGCGCCATATTCAGGTGTCTGATAAATGGTTAAGTGAAATGCTGAAGGTTTTTTTTGAAAAAATCTCAACGTCAATTGCATTCAAATCCCCTCCCCTTTTATATAAAATTGGCTGGGGTCTGTCAATTTCCTTCTTCTATTTTTGTCGAATGGCAGACAATTTTCCGTCAATCTTTTTACAAATGAGAAATAAAGCAAGTCCTATCGCAAAACCGCCTGCGACATCTGTCAAAAAATGAACGCCGATATACATTCGGCTGATCCCAATCAAAACAACACAGACCCCTGTGATCAAGTAGACGATTTTTTGTCTTTCTTTCAGCCATGGAATCATTTCAACTAATAGATAAGCTATAAACGGATAGATTGTGGCTGCATTCATCGAATGTCCGCTCGGAAAGCTGTAATACGTTTCATTGACAAGATGATCAAAGGCTGGACGCTCTCTAGCAAACAGCCCCTTTAGTTCATGATTGATAGTCTTTTCTGTGAGATATAATAGAAAAAGCATCATGATAGAGTAATAGCGCTTATACATGAATAAAGCGACACTAAAAATGAGCATGATGGGCACGAGCAGCGCACTAATGCCAAAGTCCGTCAAAGTCAGCATGACATCATTTAAAAAAGGGAGTCTGATGCTCTCAAACCATAAGATGATCTGGTTGTCCAATGCTTGACCCGCTCCAGATACCATGAGCGCAGCAATGGCACCAAATAAAATTAAAAGAAATAGGATATACACGCGAAAGATTCTCCTCCCTCTCTTCAGAATCACTTCAAAGTATAGTGCCTACCACGCCTCTTCTTCAACTATCATTGTTTTTTTCAGCATATATTCAAACGTAATGTCAGCCAGCTCAAACGTTTCCAGCTCAGCAGGTATGTACCCTCTTTTGACCAGCTCCATGTAGAAGAATTCCGCAATTTCCTCTGTATCGATCACCAAATCTGCTTCTTTCATGACATTCCGCCTCCTTTTTTATGATGTATGAACGACGCCTGTTTTTTATTACAGTTTGTCATAATGGCTCATTCCATACATATAAATGCAATAAACAAAAAGAAAAGGGGTTTGAGGCAATGAAATGGTTCAGCATATTAGATGGAGAAATGTTTGATCAGGTGATGGGCCGTATCTTGAGGGGATGGTTTTATGTGATTGTTTTTTTCTGTGTGCCTTATTTTTTATTCGTGTTAGGACAAGTCTTTCTTTAACCAAAATGCTCGTGTAAACTTTCCAATATAAAATCCATCATATCTTTGTATTCTGGATCTTCGAAAAATTCGTAGAGAATTTTATAGTCATTATAAATATCAAGAAGCTCATCCACTATAGATACAGCGAGAAATTCTAGTGATGCTTCGCTTTCTTGTTTCTCTTCTAATTGTAATAGAGCTGTTTGCACCATATCTTCTTCCATTTCTTTTGAGGTTTCACCGACGTAATGCACAAAAAGAAGCTGATGAACGAACTGGTCCATCTCATATTTCCTCAGGACAAGCGTTAAGTCTTCCTCTTCTGTTTCCAGCCACTCTCCGTCCTTTAGCCTTGTGAGTTCGTAAATGACATCTTCCCAGCCATCATCAAGGTATCGCCATATTTCAGTTCGATGGCCAATAATTTTAAATAGCTCTTTTCCGTAATCTTTTACATATACAACATCGCCAATGAGGAACTCATATTCAATGTCCAGCTTTTCTGTATCCACAATCACCCCGTCGTACTCATCGTAAAGCTGAAGTGATGTTTCAAAATAAAGCACCTCATTATGATTGACCTCATACAAATAGTGCTGGTCAATTTGATGGACTTTTGTAATCGTTCCAACTGTGCCGTACATGACAACGACGACAATATCCCCTACTTGATATTTTGGTGCTTTCGCCTTCATTCTGTCTCCCCCTTGCCCGACTTTTGGTCTTAACGTATCGTATGCCGGCGCAAGGAATTCTGCATGGGCAACCACACCATGCAAAACGCCATTTTATTTCTCATCAAAAAACCGCTTCTCCCATCTGGAAAAAGCGGTTGTGTGTTATTTTTTTTTGACTTCTACTTCATATTGCTCAAACGCTTCGTCAAATGTTGTCATTGAGCTTAAATAATCGCCATTTAATTCTAAATAGGCACAAAGCTCATGATAATCAGTGGACGCTTTCGGGAAGCTGTGATCCTCATAAGCAGCATTTGCAAAATGGCTGATTTCATCTTTCGGTTTTGGATGTCTGTACTTCATTAAATAATGGTAAAACGACTTCACCTGTTTTTCCCTCCGCGACACTCTATTTTGTTGTTATATTATACAGCAATTTGATGACTTGTATAGGCGGAGGTACAACTTATGATGAAAAGTCAAAGTAATTTCGCTTTAATAACCGCTCCATGCTCATTAATTCTTCGTATGAAATTTTTTCTGGAAGTTTTGTCTGATCCACTAAAATTAATTGATCTTCTATCCCTTTAACCGTCTCATCCTTTTGATATGTCATACCGCAGTGTGTGCAGGAAATGGACGGTGTTTCGATGATTTCAATGGATTGTGTGCCAGTGATCAGTTCCCAATAGACTGTTGTCTGCTCTCTGTTTGCTTTGTTTTCCTCACACCAATCACATGTCAGCAAGGTTATTTCTCCTCCTTTACAGTTTGATCTTTTTTGAGCTGCGCTTGATATTTTTTCTCTTTTAATTCATCTCGTTTTTCACGTTTGTTTTTGAGTGTGTCATGCTCAGGATTTGTCTCATATGCTTCTCTTCGTTTCATCCGGCTTAAATTCTCTGGCGTAAACGATTTCGCCTCATCCTCAAATAGTGCGGTAATACCAATTGCCGGGTCTTGTTTCTCTTCATAAATTTCATTAAAATACGCATCTGCCTGGCCTGCGACGTAATGCTCTGGTTCAGGGTAAGAGGTGATGACACCTTCAAAGTTACGAAGGACGACTTTGTCAGGGCTTTGCGATAATAAATAATTTGGCTGCAAGGCGATCTTTCCTCCGCCTCCTGGTGCATCCACAACAAAGCTTGGCACGGCATAGCCGCTCGTATGCCCTCTTAAGCCTTCTATGATTTCAAGACCTTTTGATACTGGTGTTCTAAAGTGGCCAATGCCCTCAGATAAATCACACTGATAAATATAATAAGGTCTGACCCGTATCATCACGAGATCGTGCATCAGCTTCTTCATAATCGGCACACTGTCGTTAATTCCTGCAAGGATGACGGCCTGATTACCTACAGGCACGCCGGCATTTACAAGACGTTCGCACGCTTCTTTTGCTTCTTTCGTAATTTCAATGCTTGTATTGAAATGGGTATTCAGCCAAACTGGATGATATTTTTTCAAAATCTCGCACAGCTCATCTGTAATGCGCTGCGGAAAGACGACCGGTGCGCGGGTTCCTATGCGAATGATTTCAACATGCGGAATGTCTCGTAAGTTTTTCAAAATGTATTCAAGCACTTGATCATTGATTAAGAGCCCATCTCCGCCGGAAATTAACACATCCCGCACCTCAGGTGTTTCTCTAATATATCCAATGGCAGCATCTAACTGCTTTTTTGGCACGCCCATACCGATCTGACCGGAAAAACGTCTTCTCGTACAATAGCGGCAATACATGGAGCACTGATTTGTTACAAGAAAGAGCACACGATCTGGGTACCGATGTGTTAACCCCGGGACAGGTGAGTCTTCATCTTCATGCAGCGGGTCTTCCAGGTCATATTTTGTTTTATGAAGCTCCTCAGCAATTGGCACAGATTGCATACGTACTGGACATCTTGGATCGTCTGGATTCATCAATGAGGCATAGTAGGGTGTAATGTTAAGTGGAATGGTTTTGGTGGAAATCTTCACCCCTTCTCTTTCCTCTTCTGTTAAGTTTACGACTTTCTCTAAATCTTCAAGCGTTTTCACGGTATGCGTCAGCTGCCAAATCCAGTCGTTCCATTTTTCCTCAGGTACATCTTTCCAAAGCTCAATGTCCTTCCAATGACGCGCCGGTTCATATAGTTTTTGATTCATATCCATTCCCCCTATCAGCATTCTCCTTATACTATGCAAGTTATGTGCCAACATGGGAAAATGCCCCTATTCTTTATAGAAGGAGCTTTACCCGTGATATTCAATGGATAGTGATGCCTATATTTCGGCATCTGCATATTTCTTCAGTTTATATTGCAGTGTTTGTCGAGGGATTTTTAAAGCGGCAGCGGTTTTTTTAATATTGCCATGATGCTTGTTTAAAGCTTCTTGAATGAGTGTTTGTTCAAATGAAGAAACCTGACTTTTTAAGGAGGCATTGAGTGTTCCTTCCTCAAGCTTCTGCGTACGTAAATGAGCAGGAAGGTATGAAGGTGTGATGTCTTCCGCTTCCTTTGGCATCATCAATACGGCATGCTCAATGGTATGTTTTAATTCTCGAACGTTCCCCGGCCAGTGGTGAGCCATAAACAATTGCTTTGTTTCTTCAGAAAGGCGTTTGACGTTTTTTGAAAACTGCTGATGATAGGTTTGAATGAAATGGCGGGAAAGCAGCGGGATGTCTTGCTTTCTCTCACGAAGCGGCGGGATATGAAAAGATGACACATGCAGTCTATAAAATAAGTCTTCTCTTAAAATTTGCTTTTTCACCGCTTCAAATGGGTCCATATTGAGTGCAGTAATGAGTCTTACATCTACTTGAATCGCTTTTGCATCTCCAATGCGGCGCACCACGCCATCCTCTAACACACGTAATAATTTCGTCTGCAGCGTGAGCGGCATCGCTTGCAGTTCATCAAGAAAAAGCGTGCCTCCATCAGCTAATTCAAAGAGCCCCTTGCGATCAATTGCGCCTGTATAGCTCCCTTTGACAGATCCGAACAATAGGCTTTCAAGTAGCGATTCTGGGAGTGCCGCACAGTTTTGCGGAATGAACACTTGGTTTTTCCGATCAGATTCATGAACGATGGCTTGAACGAGCACTTCTTTCCCTGTCCCTGTTTCCCCGTAGACAACAACTGATGACGGATAAGCAGCAGCTTTTTTTGCCTTTTCAAGCATTTCATTTAAGAGCGGATCATTTGTTAAAAATGAAGAAAAATCATGCATTTGTTCTGCCCCAGCCGCATCGTGTATTCGTTTTTTTTGATCTAAACGATTCGAAAGGGCTGACAGCTTCGATACATCTTTTGCGACTTCGACCGCACCTATTAACTGGCTGTCTTCAATAATAGGCAATGTCGTGTTGACGGTTTCAATTCTTTCTCCGTTTTTATTCAAATAGGTTTGCAGCGAATGATAAATGGGCTTCCCTGTTCTCAAAACATGCATGAGCGTACTTGTTTTTTCTGTTAAAGAGGGATACACATCAAGAATGTACTTGCCAATCACCTCTTCTTTTTGCAAACAGTCAAACTTGGCGGCATTATGATTGTAAAAAATCGTCATTCCTTGATCATCTACAACATGGATGGCTTCATCAATGGCTTCTAAAATTAATTCAAACCAATCCGCTCTTTCGACAACCTTCCCCATTCTTTTCCCCTCACTTCCAGTGCCGAAAAACCGGCATCTATTGCCGGATTTTCAGCGGCTTGATCATCTCCAAAAGGTTCCCTGTCCTTTTCATGTTTCGCTTTTTCCTTTCTACTTCCTGCTTTCATTGCTAAAAAAAGCACCCCTCTTATGAGGAGTGCTTTCGCCCGGATGTTTGATAAAGAGACATATCGAATTCCTGCAGCGATTCCCTATACAGCGGCACGATCGGCTTTCCTTCTTGAAATAAAGTAAATTGAGAAGGATATAATTTGATGGGCTGATGATAAAACGCAAATAACTTAACCACCTCAGGGGCAATAAGGCAGAAGGTATCATGCACAAGTAAATAGACATCTCGTTGCCATTTAAAAAGCCGGCGATTTGGCGGGCTGAATTCAGGGGATACTTGAATGATTTTGCCATCGTCAAACGTCTGTAACAGTTCGTTTGAAACGGCGCACATTTCCTTTGGATGAAACTGAAAATATTGCATATCGCGCTTTGAAGCAAATCGTCTTTTTTTCTGATCTTCAATATAATAAAACGTTCTTCCGTTATCTGCGGTGACGACTGTATAGTTCGGCACAACCAGCGTATCTTTTACCTCATATTTCATTGCACATAACAAAGGAACACGAATTGCACGCCTCTTTTTTTCATTCACCCATCGCTTATCAATTTGGTTAAGATCCCCATGAACAAGTTGGAAATATCTTCCTTCTCTTTCGATCACCGTCCCATCAATTACATCATATGGCATACTTGAAAACATGTGATGAAAGGATTGGGGTGTTTTAAAGGTGATATCAAGTACTTCTTTTAATGGATGAAACGCAGCAAAATGATTCAACCGCATCCAAAAAACAGAATCTGCATGATGCCAATGCTTCGGCTCATCATCCCAATATTGCCCAAATTTCTTATAAATCAATGGAAGCAAGCGGCTTCTGTGCATGACCGAACAGTGATCTACTTGAAAGGACGCATGGTCTAACACGTGTTCCGCCTCACGTACAAAGGTCATTGTTTCTACCAGATGCTTATCAACATGGATCACACGCTGCGAGGAATAAACGATATCTACCTCTGGCTTTGATTGAAAAACCTCCACCATCTTCTGCAAACGATCATTACAATACATTGTATCATCCGTTAAATAACAAATAAGCTCCCCTGATATACGTGTTAATGCCTCATTAATAAGCGTCGCATAACGTACAGTCTCAAGCCTTTTTGCAGGATGAACAGTGTGCGGATACAACTGAATACGGTCATCGTTTAAAAAGGAATGAATCTTTTTCATTGTTTCTGGCTCTGAGCCATCATCCATAATCAAAAGCTCCCAGTTTTGATACGTTTGTTCCACCATACTCTTTAGCACACGATCAATATAATCAGGTTTATTGTAACTTGTTAAAATCACCGATACTTTCATAGGCATTATCCTTTTTAATGAGATTAAAAAGCTCCCCAACTAACAATGTTTGCGTAAGGAACGCTCACTCTTAACTGATTTGTTGCATTTTTAAAAACCGCCACTGTATGAAACAATTGAACGACAATCACGTTTTGGAGCACCTCACCATTGACTAAATGAACACGCGGCAATGGAATACCAAGTTCCAACCAAGAACGCAGCAACTCTTTGATTTCTGACGAACCTTCTTCTTGTTTTTCCTCTAAAAGACGAAGAAGAAGTAAAATGAAGATAACTTCAAGTACACCTTCAACTTCTAGTAATTCTTCGTTCCAATCATTTAATAATTGTTCAAATTCCATTCATAATCCCTCTCTCTTCACATTTAATCTTTACTAGAGTATGAGAACCACTTCATTTAGCCTCAGCATTTGAACACATTTTAAAAAATGTGTGAAGTGATTAAATGAAAAAAGAACAAGGAATCAGCGTTCTGCTTATACCAAAAAAAAGTGAGCGGCATATACATAGTGGTGTGTTTCAATTGTTGAAGAAAGGATGGGGATAAAATGAGCGACAATCGTACCGAGTTAAAAAAAGAACTATTGAAACTATTCTTCAAGCCGCTTAGTCAAGCGTTAACAGTCAATCTCGAAGAGGGAGGTACAGAAGTGGAAGATAAATTAAACGATTTTTTAAGCGGAGCTGCTACATCCCTTAAATCATCTAAAGGAGCAAGATGGATTTTCGCAAGACTTGCACCAGGAACGGTCATTAGTATTGTGATGGATTCTGGAGATTTAATTGGCCCAGTTCAGTTTGTAGCATTCAATGCTTCAACTGGTATCGTTTTTGTCACACAGGAAAGTTCTGTTACACCTACTGGCTCTGCAACAACTCTTTTAGATGTAGATAAAGTTGAAAGTGTTACATTTACAACTTAAAGTGAGAAATCTATCATGAAGCTACTTTATATCAGCTCTGGCTACGGCGGGATCTATCAAATGTTTGATCACTGGGTAGAAGAAAGCTTCATTGATTCACCCTTTTCATGTTTCAAGATAGAAAGAGAATCTATACAGTCACACATGCACAAAATCCGGACATTTTCTCCGGATTTTGTTTTGATGATGATTGGTGATCATGTTCCGAGCGAAGTGCTTTATCAATTCAAACAAGAAAAGATCCCGATCGTTTTGTGGATGACAGAAGATCCCTTTTATACAGATGTGTCAGCTGCTTGCACGCGTGATGCGCGCCTCATATTAACAATTGATGAAGGAGCTTTGCCTTTTTACAAGCAATTGGGCATAGTTGACGCCTACTACTTTCCCATTCCGGCAAATACACGTATTTTTCAAAAAAACGAATCGTCTGAAAAGATGTGCATCTACGACATTGCACTCATTGGCTACCCTTATCCCAACCGCATGAAAGCCATTGATACACTCTTACAACAGAAAAAATGGCGAATTCTCGTTGCAGGTAAGGAATGGCATCGTCATTTAAATAAGTCACGAAGACATGATCGCGATCTCACATTAGTGACCAATTGGCTGAGCCCTCAGCAATTGGCGGACATCTATCAGCAATCAGCGATTGTTCTTAACCCGCACAGACCGGCTCAATTTGCTTATAACAAAAACAAAGCCATGGTTCAAAATGTAAGCCTGAACAACAGAGCGTTTGATATCGCTGCAGCTGGAAGCTTTCAATTGACGGATCTACAACCACCTCAAGCTTTTTCAAGCTTCGCTTTTTATAAAGATGAGGACGATTTGCTGGAACAGGTTGAATATTATGGATCAAATGCCGAGAAAAGAAAAGCAATCGCACGAAACAATTACGAACAAGTCGTTTCATGGAATACATTTGAGTCATTTCCACACAGACTTTATGAGATCGTAAAAAGCGCCCTATGACCGGGCGCTTTTCTCGTTGAAATTCTTCTTATACCTAACCCTCCGCATCTCTGCGAGCCAATAAGACTTTCTCCGCTTTCTCAAAATCTTCTTCTTGTTTGACCACAAGTGATTTTTGGGAATCCATGATATACGCTCCAACAGATCCTTCTAAAAAGGAATGAATGCATTCTTTTGCATATGGAACATGAAAAGCATACACTGCTCCATTTAAACGACCATACGTGTATGGCTGCTCTTTCTTTGGCATGAAAAAGTAATGATTGTCCTTATATAAAGTGGCTTCATTATTCTCATGCAATGTCCATGTCTCATTTGGATTTTCTAGCGCCTCTGTAAAAGATGCCATGCAGTCATAGCTCCCTTCTACTAGAAGCTGCAAGCACTTCTCAATATCTTCCGGCTGTCTTAAAGGAGACGATGGATGCAAATATAGAACAATATCAAAGGTTTTCCCCTCACGCTCTAAGTAAGCAAGCGCATGCTTCACCGCTATGAGTGACGGTGTTTGTTCTGTTACATGACTGTCTGGAAGTTCTATCACACGGGCTCCGTAGTGAGAAGAAATGATTTGTGTATTGACATCCTCTGTAGAGACGATGATTTCGTCTAACTCAATCATTTGCAGTAACGGCTGAATGGTCCAATAGATGAGCGGCCGCTCCGCCAATACGCGAATGTGTTCATCATGCTGATCGCGCCTGCTTCTAAAAGCTGGTATCAAGGCTAAAATACGATTTCCCCTATACATGTATTCCCTTCTCCCCTCGCGCAAAGCTCTCTACATATTCTTCCGAGCTGATCGCAGTACTGAAGTGTTCAGGTCTCTCATTTTTCTACTTATTCTCTTATCTCTCCATATTCTATTAAAACGTCATGCAGATGGTTATAATGTGTTCACCTAATTTATATAGAAAGTGGTTCTTTTCCTCAAACGGATACCACTCTTTCACATATGATGCAAAGTAGAGAAATGAGAGTTGGGGGATTAGATATGTCCAAAAAGATAGAAACGAGTTTGAAGGCTTTTTTTCGTGACAAAACGATATTAGTTACTGGCGGTACAGGTTCAATCGGACGTCAAATTGTGAAAAAATTAACATCATGCTCTCCAAAAAAGATTATCGTCTTCAGCAAAGATGACAGCAAACAATACATGATGAAAAATGAGTATGCGGATCACCCAGAAGTCGCCTTCGCTTTAGGCGATGTACGAGATGCAAGCCGCGTGAGACAGCTCGTCAAAGGCGTTGATATCATCTTTCATGCAGCTGCTTTAAAACAAGTACCCACTTGTGAAGACAATCCGTTTGAAGCCGTGCAAACAAATATTATCGGCGGGCAGCACATCATTGAGGCTGCAATCGAACATGAAGTCAGTCATGTTGTCAACATCTCCACAGACAAAGCAGTTTCTCCGACAAATGCCATGGGTGCAACAAAATTAATTTCAGAAAAACTATTTTTCCAAGCAAACGAAAGCATTCCGAATCAAAAAACGATGTTTTGCTCTGTGCGTTTCGGCAATGTGCTTGGATCAAGAGGTTCCGTCATTCCCATCATGCTCCAGCAGTTGTTAAATGAAAAACCTTTGACTGTAACGGACCCTCATATGACACGTTTTTTTATGTCCATCGAAGAGGCTGTCTCCCTCACACTTCAAGCAGCCATCATGATGAAAGGCGGCGAAACGTTCATTCTCAAGATGGAGTCTTTACAGCTTGCTGATCTCTTAAAAGCGTTTCATGAATATGCTGCTCAAATCAATGTCGCATCTCCGGATATTCTCGTTGTCGGGAAAAGACCTGGAGAAAAGCTTCACGAAGAGCTCACATTTCCGCACGAAGCAGATGCACTATTTGAGCATGAACAATTTTATGCCATTTTACCAAGACCACAACTGCATGCTGACTTTCAAAAAGTCGACTTAACCAATTACACATCCAATGAAGCGCCTCTCATTACAAAAGAAAAGCTATTCCGCATCATTGAACAATTACATCATACGCATCATAAAAAATAAAAAATCGTCACACGGAAGCAGATGCTTTCCATGTGGCGATTTTTCAATAGATCAATCAAATAGATGTTTCAGATCCCCATAGCCTTCTTTTTCAAGATCATCTTTTGGAATAAACTTTAAAGCGGCTGAGTTAATACAATAACGAAGACCATTTGGTCCTGGTCCATCAGGAAAGACATGGCCTAGATGAGAATCTGCTGTCTTGCTGCGCACCTCTGTCCGCACCATCCCATGGCTCTTATCCACCTTTTCCGCTACTTCCTCATCTTCAAGCGGCTTTGTGAAACTCGGCCATCCGCAATGGGCATCAAACTTATCTAAAGAAGAAAAAAGTGGCTTGCCAGAAATGATATCTACATAAACGCCTTCTTCTTTATGATCCCAGAATTCATTTTGAAATGGCGGCTCAGTGCCATTATTTTGCGTGACTTCGTACTGCATTCGGTTTAATTCTTTCAGTCGTTTTTCTTTGTCATTTGTCATGATTTATCACTCCAATGGGACTCAATAAAACCCGCTCTGCCAGAACCGACATGATATCGTTCGTAGTGCATTTTGTTCTTTTTATAATAGTGCTGATGATATTCCTCTGCGGGATAAAAAGGAGCAGCATCTAAAATTTCTGTCACAATTGGCTTTTGGAAAGTGCCGCTTTCGTTCAGCTTCTCTTTCGATGCCTCTGCAAGCTTTCTTTGCTCGTCATGATGAACATAAATACCTGTGCGGTAGGACTCTCCTCTATCACCAAACTGCCCGCCATCATCTGTTGGGTCAATTTGCTGCCAATACAGTTCTAATAGCTTTTCATATGGGAAAACGTCTGGATCAAACGTGATTTGAACCGCTTCTCTATGTCCCGTTGTATTTGTACATACTTCTTCATAGGTCGGATTCACTGTATGTCCGCCAGTATACCCTGATTCAACTTTGATAATGCCCGGCTGTTCATCAAAAGGTTTAACCATACACCAGAAGCAGCCTCCTGCAAATGTGGCTAATTCTTGTTTTTCAGACATATTAGTGCCCCCTTCATTTAAAAAATGGTATCATCATATTATAACATGATGAAAAATAATGAAAACGATACGACTTGTATACCTAAAATATAAAAAAGCATTTTGTCGTATTTTAAAATATAATGGGGGTTTAATGATTGGAACAAAGAAAAAAAATGATGTATGAAATGGATACTTTACTGAGAACCGTATTTAAGCAGATCCGTTATGAGATTAACAGCCTGCTCGAAAACGAATTATCTCGGAATGAATTTCTCATTTTAAATCTGCTTCGTGAGCAAGGTGCAAAAAAAGTAACGGAATTTGCGTCCATTCTAGGTGTGTCAGCAAGCCATATCACTGCTGTGACCGACACACTCGTAGAAAAGGGCTGGATCACCCGTATCCGTTCTAAAGAGGATCGCCGCATCATCAAAATCCACTTAACCGATAAGGGTAAGGAAATTACTGAGCATTTTGAGAAAAAGAAAACAGAATACTTTATGGAGCGATTTGAGTCATTCGACGACGAGGAACTAAAAACAATGATCAGATTATTTAAAAAGCTGGATAAAAGTCAAAAGGATGAAGCATAGAATTTAGCGCTCTGGACATGCTACGGATAAAAAGAGGTGGAATGAATCATGACAAGCCCTTATCTTTGTCCAAACTGTAAAACAAACAGAACGCGCTTTAATCTGATTGAGCAGCTTTCAGAACCTGTGAAGCTTGACCCTGCGACCGGAGCAGTTGTCGAAAGATACGAAGGAGATCAGCTTTCCCCTTTTCACATGAGCTATCAAGGTCCTCAAATAAAGGTCCAGTGCGGTGTTTGTGGTCTCATTGAGGATGAAAAAACGTTCATTAAACTAGCTGAATATCATCAATATTCTTCTCCTTCTTAACATGCGGGCCTGACGGAAAACGTCAGGCTTTTTTCTATGCTTCTTTTGCCTATACAGATCGCCTTTTTCATGCATACGCTACAAAAAACACCATCGCATAAGAAAGTAGGGATTGATGACATGCAGCAGCTCTTATATCATGACTATCCATACCGTCCACTCGCTGCGGGCTTCGAGCACCCTCAAAGCAGCCCTTCACCCAAAGCCTTTATTCGGCTCTTTCACGCTGCCCCAGATCTTAGTGAGCTCGCTGTATATGTGAACCGGAATGAGATCTTGAAAAAAATGCCTTACAGCCATTTAACAGCTTATATGGAGTGGGATGAGGGAATGTATGAGATAGAAGTGTTCAAGCTAGCAACAAAAGAAAGAGTCCTTCATTCTCGTATGATGATTAAACGTGACGAGATTTACACCCTATGTATCACAGGTGCGCATGCAGGTTTTGCGCTGCTGACAGAACGGCAAGACCCTCTGATTCAACACGAAGACCTGTCAGCCCTTACATTTGTCCACCTTTCTCCAGACCTTCCTTCCATTGATATATATGAACGTGATCAAGGGGTGTTAGCTAAGGAGCTTCACTATGTAAACAGCACTCACATTCATCATTTCTCCCCGAATAAATATCATTTTGAATTGAAAGCCGCCGGCACTCAAAGTATACTGCTTGATATCCCAAAAGTTCATCTGCAAGCAAATCGCGCATACCTCATTCTGCTTCATGGATTTGCTAATGGAGAGCCAGAGCTTATGGCGAAGGTGGTCTTGTCTCAGCAAATATAAAAAAGAGCCTTTTCCATAAAGGGAAGGCTCTTTACGAGACATCTTCAGCTTTTTCTTGCTTTTGAAAATCAAAAGCAAGAATCATGATACCTAGAAATAATGCACAATAGGCAATATTAAAGTAAAACTGATCGATATTTTCTGCTCTTAAATCAGTGGCAGCTGTGATGCCAAAGTACGCAGCAAATAAAAACGACAGTAAACTAAAATATTGATAGACTCGCTTCATGATTTCACTCCTGACTCACTTTCTATTGCTTTGGATGATAGTATGAGAACTCAATTTCATCGTTCTCTAGATCAATTTTGTTTGCTTTCACATACATATCATTCGTCAACGGCATTTCTGAAAGGCGCACTTCAACCGTTTTTTGATCCGGTTTCACATGAACGAATTCTGGCAGTTCATAGAACTGGCCCATGTAGCTTAGAACAAAACTAATCGGAATGCTCAATTGTCCAATTGAAAGGCCATCCACTTTCAAAAGCACATCACCATTATCTTCGACAGTTGGCGTAAATGAGACGTTTGCATCAATCGTCGAAGAGAAAGCTTTAATGGCGCCTGTTACTTTCACATCTTGATCGATCGCCACATGAAAGTCTGGCATATCGCTTGACCCTTGATTTTTCAAGTAATCATTGATAAAGCTGGTGAGTGATTCCTTTGAGCTAGATATATTAAAAGAATACTCGCTTTTCAATTCTTTAGTTGAAGCGGATTGACCGCCTGGCATTAACATCAAAATACCGCAGGCAAGTACAATCAATAGATTGATTGCAAGTAAAATAAAAAATAAGCTTTTCCACTTTTTCATACGTTCACCCTATTCCTTCGGCAGTCCTTCTTTTTTCACTTTGGAGAATAAACGATTTGCCATAAGAGAGTACCCCTTTTGGTTTGGGTGGAAATCATCATCTGCCAGTAATTTTTCATCAGAATCATCCTCAAATAAATCTGCTACATTGATCATATCAGCGTTGCCATCTTTTTTTAGTTCTTTTTTGGCGACGGCATTCCAGTCTTTGACGACTTCATCAATGTCTTTCAGCTCAGTGAGACTAAATTTAAAGGGATTATACATGCTTACATACATGATCTTCGCATGGTCATTATGTTCTCTCAGTTGAGCAAGAATGGTTTTAAAGCGCTCCTCAAAAGGCCCCTGCTCTTTTTGAAAAGGAGCAAACGTCAAATTGAGTACATTTTGACGAACGACATGCATTAAGTCATTGCCGCCGATCGTAAAGAAAATATAGTCAGCATCTTTCAGACCGTCTTGCACCTTTTTTTCTTTTAATCTTTTTAATAAATCTACCGTTCTACTGCCTTTAATGGCATAGTTTTTTAATGTGACAGATTGCACGCCGTCCACTGCTTCTAACTTGTCACGGGTCATGCCTGCATATCCTTTTTTTTGTTGATCTCCGATTCCTTCTGTTAAGGAATCTCCAACCGCTGCGATGGTAATATGTTCTTTTACGTCTTGTGTGTCTTCTAGTTTATCCTTTATGCCAGCCTCTTGCGCGGAACATGCATAAAGAACAAAAGCTAGAGACATCACAATCAAAATCAAACGAGCCTTCAAACGATGATGTCCCTCCTTTTTCTGATTAAAAAAGTGTATCATGTTTTTGCTCATTTGAACATCTTTATGCTAGCTACGGATCAGCGTTTTGATGTCCTTGATGATGTCATCATATGGCGTGTTTTGTACACCATCATAATTTTTCATCACTTTTCCTTCTTGATCAACTAGGAAAAACAATGACTGATGGATCACTTGGTCTTCATCTTCAGGTTTCTTCACAATGGTTTTAAAGCTTTTCATTGCGAATTTTTCAATTGCTGACTGCGAGTAACCAGTGAGGAAATCCCAATTTTTAAAGGATAAAGGATATGCTTTTGCAAATTCTTTTAGCTTTTTCGGTGAATCTACCTCCGGGTCCACGCTAAAGGAAATGATATGCGCATCCAATTTTTCTTCTTTTAACCGTTTTTGCAGCTCTGTCATATGTGCAGTCATCGGCGGACAGATCGTTTCACAGCTTGTGAAAATAAAATCTGCCACCCATACTTTCCCCTTCAAATCATCCAATGACACCTTTTGTCCATCCTGATTTTCATATTCAAACGGCTGTATTTGATAATTTAACGCATCTTTGATTTGTCCATTTGAACATGAGACTAAAAGAAGCACGCTTATGATCATAAGCGCACCAAGTGAGGCTCCCCTTTTTTTAAGCATGGTACGTCCATCCCCTTTTCGAAGTCAATCGGTATAAAAAGTAAAGCCTATTGCACCTTTTCCAGTGTGACACGAAATAATCGGTGTTGTGTAGGCGATGTCAACAGGTGCTTCAGGTGTATGGTCAAGCAGCGCTGATTTGAGCTTTTCAGCGAGTTCTAATGCATCTGCATGCGCTATCCCAATGGCTTGAACTGTTTTTCCTTTCACCGCCTGTACATACTGTTTGGTTAAATAGCGGACAAGAGCAGAATAGCTTCTCACATTCGCTTCTGGCGTGTATACCCCGTCTGTTAAGCTGGCAATTGGTTTGATGTGAAGAAGTGAGCCGATCAGCGCCTTCCCTCTTCCAATTCTTCCACCTTTCACGAGATTTTCTAATGTATCGATTGTGACAAATAGCTTTGTTCCAAGACGGATTTTATCCATTTCTTTGATAATATCTTCACGGCTTGCACCATTTTGTGCAAGTTCGGCTGCTTTGGTGACTTGAAACCCTAATCCATATGAAATAAAGTTTGAATCAATCACCGTGATGTTTCCGTCTACCATTTTCGAAGCGCTTTCAGCAGTTTGAACCGTACCACTCATCCCACCCGTTAAATGGATACTAATGACTTCGCTTCCATCTGCCGTCAGCCTTTCATATAATTCGACGAATTGACCGATCGCAGGTTGAGACGTTTTCGGCAATTCTTCAGCGGCCTCCATTTTTTCGATAAATTCATCTGGCTGTATATTCACTCGGTCAATATAATCAACCCCAGAAATGGAGATATTGAGCGGAATCACGTGAATTGAAAGATCATTGATTTTTTCTTGCGGAAGATCCACAGTAGAATCTGTTACAATTTTAATTTGTTTCACTATCGTCTCATCCTTGCTGTCTTAGTCTTTACTTATGATATTACCTTATTTCGTGCGTACTTGAAAACAACTGTCAGAACGTTTTTGAAATTGTCACATTTGCTTGTTTGCATGAAAAAAATCCTTGCCAAATCTGAGCAACAGCCATTTTAAAACAGCCGCTCACTCCCTTTGACAAAGATTCCTTTTTTACGCATTGTGTTTCAGTGTAGGCTTCTGATAGATCTGCTCATATGTGCTCCACTTGACGTTACGTTTCACATCCTCTCTGAAAGAGTACACAGCTCTCTTTCCTTTAGATACATAGACTTTTTTCAAGAAAGCTTCAAGTCTAAAGGTGAGCATGAAACGATACGGCTCATCTCCCTTTAGTACAGGAACTTCTGTTACCTTGATCTGAGCTCCATCCATCCGTCTAAAACATATTGTTTTGAGCAGCACAAACGATCAATCCTCTTTTCCAATGTTCTGTTACGCCTAAATAAATAGGTGGAATAAATCTTGATCTTTATTCACTTCAACATAATGGAATCCTTTTTTATTCATCCGTTCAATGAGCGCCGCATAGTCATCTCTTTCTTTCAATTCGATGCCAACAAGCGCCGGTCCTTTGCTTCGGTTATTCTTTTTCGTATATTCAAAGCGGGAGATATCATCATTTGGCCCTAATACTTCATCTAAAAACTCCCGAAGCGCACCTGCTCTTTGCGGAAAATTGACAATGAAATAATGTTGTAGCCCTTCATAGATCATCGACCGTTCTTTGATTTCCTGCATTCTGCCAATGTCATTATTTCCTCCACTGACAATACAGACAACATTTTTCCCTTTAATCTCCTCGCGATGGGCATCCAGCGCTGCGATCGGAAGTGCACCTGCCGGCTCTGCTACAATCGCACATTGATTATAAAGCTCTAAAATGGTTGTACATACTTTCCCTTCAGGTACAAGACTAATTTTATCGACAACAGATTGTAGCGATGTAAACGTCTTTTCGCCAATCCGCTGAACCGCTGCTCCGTCTACAAACTTATCAATGGAATCAAGTGTCACAACCTTACCCTTTTCATGGGAAGCATGGAGTGAAGCTGCGCCAAGCGGTTCGACGGCAATGATTTCGGTTTCTGGGGCGATATTTTTGATATATGTACCAACACCAGATAACAGACCTCCACCTCCAACACTTGCAAATAAAAAGTGAGGCTCCACTTCGATATCATTTAATATTTCTACAGCAGTCGTTCCTTGTCCTGCCATCACATCCAAATCATCAAACGGATGGATAAACTCGCGCTTTTCTTCATCTCCGCATTTCACTGCTTCATGATATGAATCATCAAACGTATCTCCGGTTAAGATAATTTCAACATATTCTTTTCCGAAAAGCTCTACTTGAGATACTTTTTGCCTTGGTGTCGTAGCAGGCATAAAGATTTTTCCGTGGATACCTAGATATTTACAAGAATAGGCAACACCTTGTGCATGATTTCCTGCACTTGCACAAACAATGCCGTTTTTTAGTTTATCTTTTGGAAGCTGGCTCATTTTATTAAAAGCGCCTCTTAATTTAAAGGAACGAACTACTTGAAGATCCTCTCTTTTTAAGTAGACATTACATTCATATCGTTCAGAAAGTCGCTCATTTTTTTGAAGAGGTGTATGAATGACTACATCCTTCAAATTTTGATGGGCCTTTAAAATGTCTTTCACTTGAATTAGCGTGTTTTCTTTGAGCAACGGTTTCATGTACAAGATCCTTTCTCTTTAACCTTATTTAATTTGTCATTATAACATGAATATTCAAAAAATAAACCAATAGATCATAGATCAAGCATAAATTTCATAAACTTTTTCGTTTCTCTGTACATTTGGTTTTATTGGGTGTTACAATTGAACCAATTAGAACCACAAAGAAAGGAATCACCCGATGACCACACATTCATTTACGTCTATATATGGAGAGCACCAAGAAATGAAGCGTGCCATTCACCTGGCAAAGCAATTCACAAAACACGAGCAGCCGGTCTTGATCACAGGAGAAATTGGCACAGGTAAAACACGATTTGCCCATGAAATTGCTCATGCATCGGCTCCAAACGCTTCACTGACACATCTATATTGTCCCATCCTAGATGAAGATACCTTGCAGAAAGCCTTCACTGAAAAAAAACGTCAAATTCTTTATTTAGACGAAATTGCCGCATTAAGTATTCCTATGCAGCATCAGGTCATTCGTTTTCTAGAAATCTCTCCTGCAACAAAAATCATTGCCACTTCGTCTTTATCAATAGAGGCATTGAGGGTTTCATCTACCTTTTTACCTGAGCTGTTTTATCGCTTAAACGTTTTCCATTTACCTTTACCGTCATTAGCAGATCGAAAAACAGATATTCCTGTGTTAACAACTGCTTTCTTTCAGGAGCTGAGCATGGCACCTGATATTGATCCAAGTGTTTGGGAAACCTTGCAGGAGTATCCGTTTGAAGGAAACGTACAGGAACTCAAAAATATCGTTCATTATGCTGCAGTCATTCTCGAAGGGCAAACGGTATTTTTACATCACCTGCCGCCTTTTGTATTAACCCCTCTTTCGCCGGAGGTAAAAGGAAAAAAAGAAGAACATCAGCTCACTTTAATGGAAAAACAAGAGTTTGTTTTCCTACTGGAAGCCATTAAATCTCTCAATGAGAAAGGTGAAGCAGCCAGCAGACGCATCTTGTCTGAATTAAGCAAGCAAGGCGACATCCCGCTGACCCCTCAGCAGGTAAGAAGCCGATTAGATGACCTTGAGAAAAAAGCATACGTGACGAAAGGAAAGGGCAGGGCCGGCACGAAGATTACTCTTGAAGGTCTTTCATTCCTGAAGTCACTTGATGGTTATATACCGGTTCAATAAAAGGAGGACATCCATTGTTTACTGTAAAAGAAGAAATTGCAAACGCCATTACACATGGCATAGGCGTTATTTTATCCATACCAGCCATTGTTTTTCTTGTGTTATTCGCTGTTCAATACGGCACTGTCACAGAGATCGTAAGCTTTTCAATATTTGGCGCATCTATGCTGCTGCTCTATTTAAGCTCGACCTTGCTTCATAGCATTCGGCACAAAAAAACAAAAGATGTATTTGAAATCCTCGATCACTCGGCTATTTATGTATTGATTGCTGGTACCTACACGCCCTTTTTACTAGGACCATTAAAAGGCGCACTCGGCTATACGCTTCTTGCGATTGTATGGGCTCTTGCTGCTGGCGGAATTGTCTTTAAAATCTTTTTCGTCAAACGGTTTATCATTGTGTCCACCCTTGTTTATTTATTAATGGGCTGGATGATTATCATTGCCATCAAACCACTTTACATTGGGTTAACAGGCCCAGGGTTTGGCCTCTTACTGTTAGGCGGTCTATTGTATTCAGCCGGAACCATCTTTTATATTTGGCGGAAGATCCCCTATCATCATGCGATTTGGCACAGCTTTGTTCTAGGCGGCAGTGCATCCATGTTCTTCTGTATTCTTTTCTACTGTGTGAACATTCCTGCTGCATGAAAAAAACCAGCATCCGAAAGTGGATGCTGGTTTTTCTATGCGCGCTTTTGGGCGTAATCGCTCATCATGACAGGTGCTTTAATATGAATATCAACATTCACAGGGTGCAGTCTTTTCACGACTTTCCCAGTTAATAGACGATCCGTTCCACTTGTTTCAATCGGTACAAGCGGACAATCACAATCTTCAGCAAGTGCCTCTGCTATGTGACGCTGTGCTTCTGAAAGCAATACACTCTGCCCAGATAAGATTTTTTCCTTTGCTTCTTCTAATAAGGCATCATCAGATTGATTCTGATGAATAATCGCCATCTTCTTCAGCCATTGTTTTAAAATAGGATATCGAAAAAGATTCGGCTTTGCCATGAAAGCAAATGGTTTCTCAAGGTGACCAATCAATAATGCCGTTGTGGCTGGATTCAGTGCCTGTGTGATATAAATAACGGGTCCATCCGGCAGCTTCTTTTGCTGGTGAATGGTCATGACTGATCCTGACTGATCAATACAGCCCCTGGCAAACCTTTTTGCATGCTCATGAATGAGATGCATTCGTTTCGTATAGGAAATGCGCGGATCAGTTAATTCATGGGCATGCAAATGCCTCATACTTTTAAAAAGGGATACAACAACATAAATCGTTAAAAACCAATAACGAAACAACCGTACTCCTCCTACTCATTTATCCTTTTTTGTCATAAACGACAAATTCATAATTGTAGGGGTTCTTTTCGTCACGATGGCCTTTTTCGCGTGATACAACCGTCCATTCGTTTTCATCGTAATCAGGAAAGTAGCGGTCTCCTTCAAACGCATGATGAATATGCGTAATATATAGACGATCCGCATATGGCATCATTTCTTCATACAGCTTAGACCCGCCGATGATAAATAACTCTGTCTCGCTTTTTCCAATTGCCAAAATATCAGCAATGGAATGGACAACCTCACATCCTTCTGCTTCAAAAGAAGAACTTGTTGTGAGCACGATATTACGGCGGTTAGGCAGCGCTCGTCCAATGGATTCAAACGTTTTTCTGCCCATGACAATCGTATGGCCGCCTGTGACCTTCTTAAAATACGCTAAATCAGCTGGTAAATGCCAGGGCATTTGATTATCTTGACCAATGACTCTGTCTTTTCCTGTCGCCACAATCATTGAAATCATACACTGACTTCTCCTTTGATATGCGGATGTGGATCATAGTTCTCAAGTACAAAATCATCGAACGTGAAATCGAAAATGCTCTTCACATCTCTTGTGATGCGAAGCTGCGGAAGCGTGCGTTCCTCGCGCTCTAGCTGCATGTTCACCTGCGGAAGATGATTCTGATAAATATGTGCATCTCCTAGCGTATGAACAAACTCTCCTGGCTCAAGATTTGTGACTTTGGCAATCATCATCGTAAGAAGAGCATATGAAGCAATATTAAATGGGACGCCTAAAAAGATATCTGCCGATCTTTGATAGAGCTGGCAGGAAAGCTTCCCATTTGATACGTAAAATTGAAACAGACAATGGCATGGTGGCAGCGCCATTTGATCAATTTCACCCGGGTTCCAAGCGCTGACGATCAGTCTTCTTGAATTCGGATTATGCTCGATATCATGGATCAGCTTTGTGATCTGATCCACAGTCTCACCATCCCCACTAGCCCAAGATCGCCACTGTGCCCCGTACACACGGCCCAGTTCGCCATTTTCATCTGCCCATTCGTTCCAAATACGGACACCATTTTCCTGAAGGTATTTGACATTTGTATCACCTTTTAAAAACCACAGTAACTCATGAATAATTGATTTCAGGTGCAATTTCTTTGTTGTTAACAGTGGAAATCCTTCCTGCAAATCAAATCTCATCTGGTAACCGAACGTGCTGATTGTGCCTGTTCCCGTTCTGTCACCTTTTTCATCCCCGTGCTGTAATACATGACGGCATAACTCTTTGTATTGTTTCATTTTTTTCATCCTTTATTTATGTTCTTGTTGTAGTTTACCTTATTTCTGCTTTTGTTTAAACCAAAAAAACATGCCTGCATGAGGAGCAGACATGTTTTTCTTTTTATACTTGATTCACTCGATCCTGCTCTTCATCCTTAATATCTTGGTGTGAGTGAGCAATACGACTAGCTGCTGCTGCAGCTAGCGCGGCGACAAGGTCATCAAGGAAAGTATGTACTTCACCTGGGCGACCTTCATCTAATTCCCTAATAATGCCAAACTTCTCTTTATCTAAATAACCGAAGTTCGTCAAACCGATTGATCCATATACATTGACAATGGAAAGCGGAATAATCTCATCAATTCCATATAGCGGCTCATCTGTTTCAACTAAGTGCTGCAAAGGTTCTGGCAATAGCTTTTGTTCAGCCAGCTGGTCAAGGGCAAGTCCTGTTAAAACTGCATGGACAATTTCCCTTTTATTCAACACTTTCTCAACATTTTCAATACAGACACTAAGTGGAAGGTTTGGATGGTATTTTTCTTGAAGCTTTAGCACAATGTGTGCAATATCTTCAATTTTCACTCCACGTTCGTTTAACATTTGTTTTGTAATCTGCACCATTTCGTTCATTGTATATTTTTTCAATTGGCATGACATCTCCTTCTAGTGGCTCATCCAGCTCGGCGGGGTGTTTTTGTCCCAGTAAATATTACCGAGTTCATGATGCGTCTGGAATCCATCTTCTGCTGTATGGTAGTGAAAGTTAAACCAATATCCGCTGTGTGGCGGCTGATCTCTTCTCACATGAAAACGGAGCAAATCTTCTCCAGTCTTCCGATTGTAGATGTGAAAGATTTTTTCGCCATTTCCGCTTGAAGGCTGATCAGTTAACACAACATCTTGAAATTTTTCGTCATCTTTGAAATTTGTTAAAACATCGGTTAACACTTGTTCAATTTTCGGTTGAATCTCTTCTCTGTACTCGTCTTCAATGACAGGTGTGATTTTACGGCCGAATTTGAGAAAGGATTGATTTTCTGCACTTGATAGAACCTCTTCCTTATATTTCTCAAAGGGGTCTACCTGCTCTTCGCTTGCCTCTTGCGATCGTTCCCAGCTGCGCAATTCATCTGATGTATCATAAACCGCTGTATAAGGCGTTTTATCAGGTGAAGAAAGTTCAGATGGCTTGTCTGTCATCAAAGCCGACGGAGGAGAAACCAAACCAAAAGTTGCAATTGTAAAGAGCGCAACAAGCGTTTTTCTCATCCACATCTTCATGATATCTAATTCCTTCCATAAGTTATCATACTGCTATTCTAGCATATAATGAATTTTCAGTCATTCAATTTGGTCACTGATTTGAGACTTTCTTTTTCATAATAAAACGTTTACAATAACAGTACAGGCAACTAAAATTTGGGAGGAATGGGTATGCTTGAAGGCTTTTTCATCACAGCTTCCTTGCTGACACTGTTTTATTTTGTCTATATGGAAATTACGGATTAAAAGCCCTTAGTGAGGGCTTTTTTCTTTCTCGATATACCCATAATGAAATTGGGCTGTTTTTCGTTTGATGACATGAAATTGGTAAGAGTCTGCTATAAATCGTGTGCTTTTCCAATGATCTTTTAACACCACTCTTTTTCTTGCCACCCTTAATGCTTCTTGCACGGCTGATTCGTGATCAAAGTCGTGCTCTGCCGCATGACGCAGCGGCGCTATACTTGTAGATTCTTGAATCGTTTCCTCAAACATGGGGTCAAAATAGACGATATCAAATGAACAGTCAGGATACTTCTTTAGCTGCTCGATACTGTCTCCACTGATAACAGAAATCCGTTTCATCGCTTCATCAGCTTCCTCTATTCCCGTCTCCCATGTATTCAGTCCTTCTCGCACTAGTAATGCCGTAATGGGATTCTTTTCAATACCGACGACCCTTCCCTTCCTGCCTATCGCACAGCTTGCAGTAATCGCATCAGACCCTAAGCCAAGTGTGCAATCTAAAAAGGAATCGCCCGGCTTTAGCTGTGCTGCTTCAATTAAAGGATCCTTTTCTCCGCGCAAGAGCCGCTTCACCCTGAACATCGCTGAGCTTGGATGAAAGAAGAACTTTTCACCATTTGGCTGATACCATTCAAATCTTTCTTTCCCGACAACAAGGACATCTCCTCGTTTCACCGCAAGCTGCTTGACGGATTGTTTGCGTCTTTCTACATACTCACCATGTAAATCCTCTGCAAGACCCTTCGCTGTTTCAATCGTTTGTTCATTTGCTCTAAAGCTTGTTGTAATGAGCATATCGTTCCTCCATCATGATCAAGAAAAAATGCCCTGATCTAGTTACAGGGCATTTCAACACGTGTATTAGCAATGTTTTTCGAATGCAGTTAAGACATTTTTCATGATATCTTCCATTTCATGACCTTCAATTTCGTCACGCGGGATAAAATGAACGAGTTCATTTCCTTTTAAAAGGGCCATAGAAGGAGATGATGGCTCTTCACCTGTGAAATATTCTCTCATTTTTGCCGTGGCTTCCCGGTCCTGCCCAGCAAATACTGTGACGATTTTGTCTGGCGCTTTTTCTGCCTTCATTACAGCTTGAGTCGCTGCTGGGCGCGCTAATCCTGCAGCACAGCCGCATACAGAATTAACAACAACAAATGTTGTTCCTTCAGCCTCTTGCATGGTTTGTTCTACTTCTTCTTCCGTCGTCAGTTCTTGAAATCCTGCACTTGTCAGCTCTTGGCGCATTGGCACAACGAGCTGGCGCATATATTCTTCATATGCCATTGACATAAAAAAGCCCCCTCTAAAATCCTTATGTTGTGAATAAAGGATACTATAGAGAGAGCCAATTTTCAAATGTTCTATTTCAGATTAAATTTTCATGATTCCGCCTGTATTGGCTGATGTCACAAGTTTTGAATATCTAGCAAGATAGCCAGTTTTCACTTTTGGTTCAAAGCCTTTCCAGTTCGCTTTTCGTTTTTCCCATTCTTCTTCTGGAACATCGACGCTTAAAATGCGCTGTTCAATATCGACGACGACATGGTCACCATTTTCAACAAAGGCAAGCGGGCCGCCCTCAGCTGCTTCAGGAGAGACGTGTCCGATAGACAAGCCGCGTGAAGCGCCGGAAAAACGTCCGTCCGTAATTAAAGCAACCTTTGGTCCAAGTCCCATCCCGACAATTTGCGAAGTAGGAGCAAGCATTTCTGGCATACCAGGTCCGCCTTTAGGCCCTTCATAGCGAATGATAACAACATGTCCTGCTTCTACTTTTCTATTAATGATGCCTTCAAGAGCTTCTTCTTGGGATTCAAATACGATCGCAGGCCCTTCGTGACGTGTGATCCCATCTTGTACCCCGCCCGTTTTAATAATGGCTCCATCTGGCGCAAGGTTTCCAAATAAAACGGCTAAGCCGCCCTTTTCAGTAAATGGTTTGTCGATTGGATAAATGACGTTATAGTCCTTAACCTCATGACCTGCAATGTTCTCACCAAGCGTTTTCGCGGTGACGGTCATTGTATCTAAATGAAGTGCGCCTTCTTTTTTGGACAATTCATTTAGCGCAGCTGTGACGCCGCCGGCTTCATGTAAATCCTCAATATAAACATCCGATGCTGGCGCAAGTTTTGATAAATGAGGCACACGCTCTGCTACTTCATTGATACGTTCAAGTGAATATTCAACACCTGCTTCATTTGCAATCGCCAGTGTGTGAAGAACTGTATTCGTTGACCCACCAAGTGCCATATCTAATGCAAATGCGTTATCAATTGCTTTTTCAGTTACAATATCACGTGGTTTAATATCCTTTTTAATGAGCTCCATTAGTTGTTTTGCTGACTTTTTCGCAAATTCTCTTCGCTCTGGTGATGTCGCCAAAATTGTGCCATTCCCAGGAAGAGCAATTCCAAGCGCCTCTGCTAAACAGTTCATTGAGTTTGCTGTAAACATTCCTGAACAAGATCCGCAGGTCGGACAGCCAAACTGTTCTAATTCATTTAATTCCTCTTCGTTAATTTTACCTGACTGGTATGCACCAACGCCTTCAAATACAGAAGAAAGAGAAATTTTTCTGCCATCACTTGTTCTACCCGCTTCCATCGGTCCACCGCTGACAAAGACCGTTGGAATATTGACACGCATCGCTGCCATCATCATCCCTGGTGTAATTTTATCGCAGTTAGGAATACAAACCATGCCATCAAACCAGTGAGCAGATACAACGGTTTCGACAGAGTCAGCGATGATTTCACGGCTTGGTAATGAATATCTCATCCCGATATGCCCCATCGCAATTCCATCGTCGACCCCAATTGTATTGAATTCAAATGGGACTCCGCCAGCTTCACGAATGGCTTCTTTCACAATCTTTCCGAATTCCTGAAGATGGACATGTCCTGGGACAATATCAATATAGGAATTACATACAGCAATAAATGGCTTGCCGAAGTCCTCATCCTTTACCCCCGCTGCTCTTAGTAAGCTTCGGTGAGGTGCTCTGTCAATTCCTTGTTTAATCATATTACTACGTAGTTCTGCCATCTGTTTAAAAAGCCTCCTATACTACAAGTCTTGTTGACTGTATGATTTTGAGTTGATTTTATTTTACAAATTTTCTGTTTATTTAGCCACCGATGAATGACTGATGACCAACATGGCTGCTGAAGCTAGCGCTCAGCAAGGTTCGTGTCATAAAATCTGACCTCCAATATTCTATATTGGTACTACTATATAGAGTTTTTTCGTATATTTCAACAATATTCAAAATAATTTTTCTAAAAAAATTTTTCTGTCTATGACTTTAAGAAAAACAAGCTGCCTATCATTGGCAGCTTGTTCAAATGTCTCATCATTCTGATGCATTTTTTCTACTTTCTGTCATTTGCTTCCATACTGAACCTTTCGCTGCTTCTCCGTGCTCAATGCGCTCAATCGCCATTTTCACTTGAAGGCTGACTTCAAATTCAGGGTCTTGCTCAGCTTCTTTTAATGCGTCAAGTGCTGTTTCGTCACCTTCTTCATAAAGAAACATCGCTGCACGCCAGCGGACAAGCTTACTTGGATCCTTTAATGCTTCGATCATTGCTTCTATAGCGTTCGGGTCACCAAGGTCTGAAATGCAGTCTCCAGCGGTTCTGCGGACCGTCACTGTTTTATCTTTAAGCCCTTTATATAAAATAGGCAGAATAGCAGGATCTTCAATCATTCCAGCATTCACAACGGCTTGTCTGCGAATGGATGTTTTTGGGTCTTCCATTGCTTTCATTAAAACAGGTATATCCTTTTGCTCTGGCTGCATTTGCTCTAGATGGGCAAAACGCTTTTTCCAATCTTCCTCGTGCAGCATATCTTCTGTTACATCATATGCCTTTCGGTTCACTTGTCGATCTACAGCTTCTTGACCTTCTTTGACTGCCTCTGTTAAGCGTGCTAAACGCTCATCATCATAGGCTGCTTGCAGCTCTTCTGTGACTTCCTGACCGATATCTGCAAAGTCACCAAAACGAACGCCATGTTCTTTCCACACACGTTCAAATACGACATTGTCTGAACTGCTTCTGAGCTTTAAAATAGCTGCTTGGAAGCGTTCAGGCATGCCGAACCGCTCTTCTCTTTCACCGTCTGTTAATTTGACTTGCATCGGAATCCCATTAAACATTTGGACAAACACTTTGACTTCGCCAAATGTGTCACCACCAGACTGCACTCCTTCCTGAAGGCCTTCTGATTCTTGACCAAAGGCTTCTCTGACCTGCTGCAAAATGCCCTGCCAGTCATACTTTGCATTACGCTCAACAGCTAAGAAATCTGCGACATGATAAACACCTTTTACACCTTCAATGTTCAAAATGCGCTTGATCATCTCTGGCGCTTCGTCTTTTTGATCCTTTTTGTAATTGTTGCTTTTACCGCCGGCAAGTGCTTCTGTCAAAATGACCTTCATCGTATTTGGACTTGGCGTCGGTTCTATCGCTGTTATTTTCATCTATACATCCTCCTTACACACATAAAGACCCAACTCATCTGTAAGGCCGCATTCTTCTTTCCATGTCTTGATAAATAGGCTCATCAAATCGTGCCGCTCCTCAGCAAGCAGCTTTCCTGTACGAGTGTTCATGAAGTCTTTTAATTTGAGCAGTTTTTCTTCCATATGTTTTAGCACGGAGCCCTGCTGCCTGCCCTTTGAATAGTGGGGTTCCCCTTTTGCGCCTGCATACGTAAACACCCTCGCAATACCGGTTGCTCCTATCGCATCGAGACGATCTGCATCTTGAACAATAGCCCCTTCTAACGTTATTGGTCTATTCTGCTTATGTCGATGTCGAAAAGACATCGTTGTAATGATGTCCATGATATAACGAATATCCCGCGTATGAACTTCCCAAGAAAGGAGCTGAAGCTCAAGCCGCTTTGGTGAAAGCTGCCATTCACCCGGCAGCTTTTCATCAATGACATCATGAACAATCGCTGCCATTTCAATCACAAACAGAGAGCCGCCTTCCTGATTAGCAATTTGGCGGGCAAGCTGCCGCACACGATCAATATGAGCCGCATCGTGTCCAGTAGGTTCATATTTCAGCCGATCTGAAACAAAGGAGGCAGCTGCCTCCAATTGTTTTTTCTGCATGACGGTAAGCACCTTATTTGTCCAAAAGAGCGATGATGGAGCTTTCTAATTCTTTTGGTGATGTTTTCGGAGAGAACCGCTCAGTGACTTCTCCGTTTTGATCCACGATAAATTTTGTGAAATTCCATTTCACTGTTTTCGTCCCAAGTACACCTTTTGCATGACTTGTTAAATGTTTGAAAAGCGGGTGCGCATTGTCACCATTGACATCTACTTTTGCAAACATAGGGAAGGTCACCCCATAATTCAAAGAACAGAATTCTTGAATGGCTTCTTCTCCTTCTGGTTCTTGGTTCATAAATTGGTTACATGGAAATCCTAAAATTTCAAGGCCCTTTTCATGATATTGATCATATAGCTCTTGCAGTTGTTTAAATTGAGGAGTTAGTCCACATTTGCTTGCTGTGTTGACAATAATGAGTATTTTTCCTTTATAATCTGCCATTGATTTTTCTTGACCGTTAATGGTCTTGACCTGAATATCATAAATTGACATCTCATAGCCTCCTAGGATTCACTTTTTCCTATCGTAACATGCTTCTTTTATAAAATCGCTTTTTATGCTTCCGGTTAAAAGAGTCCTGTCACACTGCCGTCTTCTAATAAATCCATCTCGAGCGCAGCAGGTTTTTTAGGTAATCCAGGCATTGTCAATATGCTTCCAGTTAAAGCAACAATAAATCCTGCTCCTACAGATGGTTTTAACTCACGAATCGTAATGGTGAAGCCCTTAGGTCTCCCAATCAAAGCTGGATCATCCGAAAGTGAATATTGCGTTTTTGCCATACAAACCGGTAAATGCCCCCAGCCGTTTGCCTCGATGGCTGCCAGCTGTTTTCTTGCTTTTGAAGTGAGTGTGACCCCGTCTGCTCCGTAAACCACTTTGGCAACTTTAGATAATTTTTCTTCGATGGCATCATGCTCTTCATACAAATAGGAAAAGCTGTTCTTCTTCTTTTCAATAAGTGTTGCGAGCTCTTCGGCGAGTGCTGTGCCGCCTTCGCCTCCTTCTTCCCATACATTCACAGCCTTGACTGGGTGGCCATGTGCGTGGCACCAATCTTCTATCGCTTGAATCTCTTCTTTTGTATCAGTGATAAACCTGTTAACTGCGACAATGTACGGAAGACCAAAGGATTGGACGGTTTCAATATGCTTTTCTAAATTATGTATACCTTTTAATACAGCTTGTGCATTCTCTTCTTTGAGTTCTGTTTTCTTCATTCCGCCATGCATCTTTAATGCTCTGACTGTCGCCACAATGACCACTGCACCAGGCTTGAAATCACCAGCTCTTGTTTTAATGTGCAGGAACTTTTCTGCTCCAAGATCTGCTCCAAATCCAGCTTCTGTTACGACATAATCAGCTAATTTCGCCGCCATTTTAGTTGCAATTAAACTATTACATCCATGCGCAATATTGGCAAAAGGACCGCCATGAACGAGGGCCGGAGTTCCTTCAATCGTTTGTACAAGATTTGGTTTGAGCGCGTCTTTTAAAAGTAACGTTAGAACACCTTCATATCCAAGTGCGCCAACAGTGACTGGCTCCCCGTCTTGATTATAGGCAACAACAATAGAAGAAAGACGTTTTTTCAAGTCGGTTAAGTCTTCTGCTAAACAAAGGATGGCCATCATTTCGGAGGCAACTGTGATGTCAAACCCGTCTTCTCTAGGATACCCATTTACCTGTCCACCAAGTCCGACAACGACCTGTCTTAATGCACGATCGTTTAAATCAAGCACTCGCTTCCATACAATGCGGCGCGCGTCGATGCCAAGTTCATTTCCGTGATGGATATGGTTATCAATAAACGCAGATAAGGCATTATGTGCAGAAGTAATGGCATGAAAATCTCCTGTAAAATGAAGATTGATTTCTTCCATTGGTAGCACCTGTGAATATCCTCCACCTGCTGCACCACCTTTTATGCCCATTGTAGGACCTAATGAAGGCTCTCGCATTGCAATGATTGCTTTTTTCCCTATTTTTTCGAAGGCTTGGCCGAGTCCAACTGTGACGGTGGACTTCCCTTCACCTGCTGGGGTTGGGTTGATGGATGTGACAAGAATCACATGTCCTTCTTTTTGTTCTTTTAAACGGTCAAAAATAGTCAAAGATATTTTCGCTTTTGTGAAACCATAGCATTCTAATTCTTCGTCATGTATTTGCAGCTTAGCTGCGATGTCTTGAATAGGTCTCAGCTTTGCCTTTTGGGCGATGTCAATATCTGATAAATGCTTTGTGATCATAAATAAACGGCCTCCTTTTTTTCGAGAAACAGCTTTGTTTTTGCTCTGTTTTTCATTGTAACATAATTGAAACATTGAAATATCGCCAGAAAGTTCCTATAATGAAGTGAAATTAGCTTTGATTCAGGGGGTGGCGAGTTGCCTATTAACATACCAGTTCATCTGCCGGCAAAACAAATACTAGAGAGCGAAAATATTTTCGTCATGGATGAGACAAGGGCATTCAATCAAGATATCCGTCCTTTGAATATCGTGATCTTAAATTTAATGCCAAAAAAAATACAAACTGAAACGCAGCTGCTAAGAATGCTCGGAAATTCTCCTTTACAAGTGTACTTTACGTTTTTGATTCCAAGTACGCATACACCGAAGAATACGTCGAGAGAGCATCTAGATGAATTTTATACGACCTTTGAATCGATTCGCCATAAGAAATTTGATGGAATGATCATCACCGGCGCACCAATTGAGCATTTAGCTTTTGAAGAAGTATCCTATTGGAAAGAACTGCAGGAGATTTTAGACTGGAGTAAAACGAATGTGACGTCTACTCTTCACATTTGCTGGGGTGCACAGGCAGGCCTATATCACCATTATGGTATTGAGAAAATCAAGCTTGCTGAGAAAAAATTTGGTGTATTTGAGCATCTTGTGAAAGAGAAAAAAGAAAGATTAGTCAGAGGTTTCGATGAAGTATACTATGTCCCACATTCGAGGCATACAGATATTAATACAGAACAATTAAAAAATACGCCGAATTTGAAAGTATTGAGTGTCTCTGAAGAAGCGGGTGTTTGTTTAATTGTTTCAGATGATGATAAACAAGTATTTTTAACTGGACATCCTGAATATGATACGGACACATTGAAGCAGGAATATGAAAGAGATTTGTTGAAGGATGATACAGTCCAAAAACCTGTCCACTATTTTATAGAAGATGGTGACACATTAGTCCCAGTGAATCGATGGAAAGCCCATGCCACTTTACTGTTTATGAATTGGCTCAATTATTATGTTTATCAAGAAACACCATACGTTTGGGAATAAAATAGACTGTAGTCTGATGATAAATGGCCAAAATGTGTTAAAATACAAATGGCTCTGTCTTCCATTATCAATTTAGTCTTGTTGTTTTTTAAAATTAGTTTAATTCTTTCGTAACGAATGATATGCTCTGGTTGTTTATATGTTATCTTTATGTATATGTAGACCTATGAGATTAATAGTTTTCGTACGAAGTTTTGTTGTTGTTGATTACATTTGAGGTGAATATTCTTGAATACCAATAAAAAAATATTAATCTTGACCGCAAATTATGGAAATGGACATATGCAGGTGGCTAAAACACTGTATGATGAGTGTAAATCCCAAGGATTTGAGCATGTTGTAGTTTCTAATTTGTATCAAGAATCAAATCCCATTGTGTCGGAAGTGACTCAATATTTATACTTGAAGAGCTTTTCCATTGGGAAACAATTTTATCGCTTGTTTTATTACGGTGTAGATAAAATTTACAATAAACGCAAATTTAACATTTATTTAAAAATGGGAAATAAGCGTCTTGATGAACTTATTCAATTACACAATCCGGATATCATTATTATTACATTCCCGATGATTGTTGTTCCTGAATACCGGAACAAAACAGGAAAAGTCATCCCGACATTTAATGTCATGACAGATTTCTGTCTTCATAAGATTTGGGTACATGAAAACATCGACCGGTACTATGTTGCAACCGATTATGTGAAACAAAAATTAGTGGAAATCGGCACACATCCAAGCGATGTCAAAGTGACAGGCATACCTATTAGACCACAATTTGAAGCAGACGTGCCAAAATCGAAGATTTATAAAAAATATGGATTATCATCAAACAAAAAAGTTCTTCTGATTATGGCCGGTGCTCATGGTGTACTGAAAAATGTCAAGGAATTATGTGAAGCATTGCTTCTAGACAGTGAAGTACAAATTGTTGTTGTATGCGGAAAGAACGCAGCGCTGAAACAATCACTAAGCGATCTTGAACAAGCACATCCAGATCAATTGAAGGCGCTTGGATATGTGGAACAAATTGATGAATTGTTCAGAGTAACAGATTGTATGATCACAAAGCCAGGCGGCATTACTTTAACAGAAGCAACAGCAATCGGCGTCCCAGTCATTCTTTACAAGCCTGTCCCTGGACAAGAAAAGGAAAATGCTCATTTCTTTGAAGATTATGGTGCAGCCATTGTCATCAACAGACATGAAGACATTTTAGAATCTGTGACCAACTTACTGCAAGATGAAGAAAAACTAGAAACCATGAAACAAAATATAAAAAAACTTCACTTAAAGCATTCTTCTCAAACCATTTTGGAAGATATCGTTGAGCAATCGGATCTCATCACGAATAATAAAACGTATGCTCGCGCATTATCATAAAAAGGTGTCCGTCATTGACGGACACCTTTTTTCTTTATCCTTGATTTCCATTTGTTGTGTACACTTCTTCAAACGGCTGCACGACAACAAATCCGCTTCCGCTAAACTTCATTTGAATAGACTCACCGCTTCCTCTGCCAATAAAGGTTTTGAATGAAACATCTGTCACAAATTCAGTTTTTAAATCCCCTGACCATGCAACTGTCGCATTCGGATCTGTGTAGACAGAGTCACCCGGCTGAACAATCAATGTGAGCGGCTCATAATGACTCGTAATCGCAACAAGGCCTGGTCCTTCTAATTTGACATTAAATAATCCACCCGCAAGCATCCCCGATACTTTTTTCATCAATTTGATATCCCAGCGGACTGAAGGTTCAAATGCGAGCAGATCATTCCCATTCACAAAAATGGATTCCCCTTGAGCCAGGCGAAGAATTGAGATTTTTTTGCCTTGATCTGCTACATATAATTTCCCATCACCTGTTGCCTTCATGAGTGAAGTGCCTTCTCCTGACAGCATTTTTTTGAACATCTTTGAGACGCCATGCTCAAACACGCCCTCTCGTTCAAATTTGATTTTGCCTCGGTACGAAACCATGGAACCTGTTTTTGCCCAAATGGTATCAGTCAAATTAATTTCTAAAAGTCTTGGTGTTTCAAGTTCGAAGACCCCTTCTCCCTTATCTTCCTGCTGCGTATTCTGAACAAATTCTTCGAGTGTATAACGATTCATGATAGCACCTCTTTCTGTATTTTTTTTATATACGGACAAACTGTGCATAAAGTTTCAGAAAATGGGGACGGTTCAGCTATAATTGTTATTTGTCAAAAAAAATCAAACATTCTGCTCAAAATTTGGCTCTCCCGCTTGACGCTTTACTTTTGATGGTGTATAGTGGAACCATCATTTAACAACTGCAAAGTCGTTAGGTGATGAAAATTTTTTTTAGTATGCCTAAAGGTATGCTACAGTACTAGGAGGAAAAAGCAATATGCAAAACGGTAAAGTAAAATGGTTCAATAATGAAAAAGGTTTCGGCTTCATTGAAGTTGAAGGCGGAGACGATGTATTCGTTCACTTCACAGCTATCGAAGGTGACGGTTACAAGTCTTTAGAAGAAGGACAAGAAGTTTCTTTTGAAATCGTTGAAGGTAATCGTGGACCTCAAGCTGCAAACGTAACAAAAATCTAATCAACTAAATCAATGATGCAAAATAAAGAGAGGCTTATGCCTCTCTTATTTGATTTTCAGCTGAATTTCAATTGCTAAAATATTTTGCTTCAGTCGTTGTTCAATTTCAGAGATATCTTTTTCGAGAAAAGGTCTTCCCTTCTTTGCCACATCTACAAGTTGCTCTAGATCGCTGTACACCTCTTGAAATGTTCGATGTAATACCGTTTCGAACTCCTTATTATTCATACCGGCCTTCCCCTTTTCCTCTAATATCCGTCACTTAGTCAAAAAGTAACTCAACCAAAACTTTCTATAGTTATATCGGCTCATTTTTCGAAATATGTTCTTTTTTTACACATTCTATCCGTTTTTTTTCAAGAACGGATGTTTGAGCAGGGAAAACCGGTGCGTCCTCTTATTTTTTGAGCAGCGTTTGCCCATATTCTTTTATTTTCTCTCCAACGGTGCATTGCTGTATACAAAAGGAATGGGCATATTTTTTGCCAAATTCTTTTCGAAAATGCTTCTTAATCAAACAATCTGAACAATACGTGTCTTGAAGATCAGTCAATTCTTGTACTGCTGTTTTTTTATCCACATTATTCAGCTCCGTCTGCTTCTAATTTCAATGTACTTTCGATTGGGACGTCTGCAAGAATCTGTCTTGCAAGCTGATCCGCTTCTGCATTTTGTTTCCGATCGATGGCTTCATAGGTTGGCGTCAGCTTCAGCTCTTTTAAAGCCGCTTCAATTCGGTCAAGCCATTTGTTATGTACATCATCATAACAAGGCCATTCTCCTTTTAACTGATTCATGACAACAAGTGAATCTCCTCTAATCGTGACAGAATTTCTGCTTGCTCCTAGATCTTTTAAAACTTTTACTGCTTCAAATAAAGCCGCATACTCTGCTTCATTATTGGTAATTCCTTGGAAAGGCTGATTTTTTCTCAATCGATAAGCGTCTTTTCCTAGCTTATAGTAGACGACAACGCCAAGACCAGAGTCACCTGTTTCTTTATGAAAACTTGCATCAAAATAGACTTGAAGCTGATCAGGCTCAAGCTTTAATTCTTCATTTAGCTTTTCAAGCTCTTTTATAGACCACATAGCCCCTTTTTCATCTTCAAATGACAGAAGAGACTGTGGTTCTTTTTTGTCAATATGTTTAGCTAATCTCAAGGCCTCTTTTAGCTCCAACCAATCTTCTTGGTAAAAAACAATGGACCCAATTGATTTCACTTTCATTGTGTAGTGTGCTCTTAATTTCATTGATCACATCGCCTTCCCGTGCTTTTAAGGTAAACATACGTTATGCTATAATCAAAAAGTTACATTTTACAATGAGAAAGGAAGTTCATGTCACTTGTTTAATGAAGGTATTTGGATCTTATTTGCGATCATTAATTTTATCATTGTTCTTCTATTTTATAAAGGATTTGGCAAGATGGGCCTTTTCGTTTGGATTGGCTTTGCGACGGCTGCCGCTAACTTACAAGTGGTGAAAACCGTTGAATTGTTTGGCTTAACAGCCACACTTGGAAATATTTTGTACGGCAGTGTCTTTTTTGCAACGGACGTGTTGAATGAAAAATATGGACAACATGAAGCGAAAAAAGCGGTATGGATTGGTTTTACGACCCTTTTAACACTAACTGTTGTCATGCAGGAGGCTTTGCTTTTCGATCCTGCTCCATCTGATATCTCACAATCATCGCTGGAAACCATATTTGGTTTTATGCCAAGGGTGGCACTCGGCAGTCTCGCTGCTTATATCATCAGTCAAATGCTAGATGTTTATGTATATTCGTTTATTCGCCGGATATTTCCCTCTGATGGTGCGCTCTGGATGCGCAATGCTGGAAGTACGATGATTAGCCAGCTTCTTGATACACTGATTTTTACGACCATTGCCTTTCTTGGCACGTATCCAACTCAAGTATGGATTGAAATTTTTATCACGACATATGTCATTAAATTTATCGTCGCTGCGATTTCCACACCATATGCGTATGCAGCGAAAAAAATGGTTCCGCTTGATGAAAGGATGAAGTAATTTGCCAGCTGAAATATACATTGATGGTGCGAGTGCAGGTAATCCAGGTCCTTCTGGCATCGGCATTTTCATCAAATATGATGGAAAGGCTGAATCCTTCTCCATTCCTCTTGAATCCATGAGCAATCACGAAGCAGAATTTTCTGCTCTGATCGAGGGGATGAAAATCTGCGTGGAAAAAGGATTGCGTACCGTTTCATTTCGCACAGATTCACAAGTAGTTGACCGCGCAGCCAATGCAGGATTTGCTAAAAATCCAGCATTTCAGCATTTTATTAAAGAGATAATCGAGCTCCAAAGCCAGTTTGATTTATTTTTTATTAAATGGATTCCGAGTAAGGAAAATCAAGTAGCAGATCAGCTCGCTAGAAAAGCGATTCACCTTTCTAAAGGATGAATCGCTTTTTTTCGGTTATGCTAATGTGTGTGAGGTGATACTGATTGGATAAAGAAAATAAAGGTCGTGTCACAAATGGGACAACCCCTCAAGGTGATGCGCAAACAAAAGATAAACAGCCACTATCTCAGCTGGAAAATAGAGCGAAGAAAAGCAATACAAAAAGATAAACCTAAGAGATCGGCTTTAGCTGATCTCTATTGTATTTAAACGATTCACCATCGGTTCGATTCCTTTGATTTGATGGTGCCTTAGCATAGCAGCAGCTCGTTCTTGATTGATGTTCATTTTCGCCTCATCCATTGGACAGCTGAGCGGGACATCACATTTGATCTCTGCCAATAGACGAGAAAGTTTTAAATCTTCTAATCCTGCTTGCATTTTCTTTTGCTGTGCAGCCGTTAGTTCATGGACATTTTCTAACAAACCATCAATCGTTTCATATGTTTGAATAAATTTCAAAGCCGTTTTTTCTCCGATTCCTTTGACACCTGGATAATTATCACTTGCATCACCCATGAGTGCTTTCATATCAATGAGTGCCTTTGGCGAGATTCCCATTTCTTCTTCAAATAAGGCTTTTGTATAATGCTTATAATTGCCAATTCCTTTTTGCATCAAGGCAACAGTCACTTGTTCATTTAAAATTTGCAGTAAATCTTTGTCACCAGTGAGGACAGTCACGCGTGCTTCTTTTTGGTAAAGCGCAGCAAGTGTTCCAATACAATCATCTGCTTCAAAGCCTTTTAAACCAATATTCACAATTCCTAGTTCTTCTGTCGCTTCTTTCGCTAAATCGAATTGCGGAATGAGCTCGACAGGCGCCTCTCCACGATTTGCTTTATAATCTTGAAACAATTCGTTTCGATAGGTTTGACTCCCCATATCCCAGCAGCACACAATATGAGTTGGCTCAAATGTCTGTACAGCTGTTAATAAGTGCTTCAAATAGCCATTCACTCCATTTGTTGGCACACCGTGGTCATTTATCATAAAATTGCGATGGACAGCCGTCGCATAAAACGCTCTGAACAAAAGCGCCATTCCATCTACAAGCAGTACGTGTTTACTCATTCTTATAAACTCCCTTTTCAAAACAATACTCCTATTCTATCACAGAACGCAAAACTAGACATAAAAAAGGCGCCTTCTTCTTTTGGAAAAGAAGAGGCAGCCTGTTTACTTTTGACCATATTGCATTTTTTTCGATTCTGCTTCTGCATAGGACGGCATGTCTTTTTGTTTAGGGTCACGCTCATCCTGCTGCTTTGCCTGTTGCTTTTTTTTCATGATCATTCCCCTTTCTCGGTACATTCATTAAGATGACCAAAAAAGAGAATGTTACTCTTTACTTCTGTTTGCGCTCGACATACTCCCTGACCATATCATTCGTCACAAGCTTTCGCAATGGAACAATACCGCCTCGTGCAAGCTCATTCATCTTCGACGTAATGGCGTTGATCTCGTCTGTTGTAAATGACTCGTTTTGCTCACATTTGACAACAGCCCTCTCTATTGCTTGTTCTCTTTTATGTTCAAGCTCAAGAAAGGACTGGATATGAGCATGCTGCTTTTGTGAGTGTGCGGAAATCTCTTCGTGTACGCTCGTCATTTTGTATCAACTGCTTTCTTTTTTATTTAGTCTACCATGAATCAAATGGTTTTCAACTGGTTCTTCCACTCATTTGTTTGTTCATAAACTTGTTCAATAACGGCCTGCTCTTTGGGATCTGTTGTTAGGCTCGTGATAAATGTTTGTTTTTGTTCACTTAGCTGCTCGAGCGCTTCTGTTTCATATCTTTCCGTAAAGGTCTTCACCATCATATCGTACCTGCTCAGTAATTCTTCTTTTTCTTTATCTGCCCATTTCATGGTTAACTGATGAAGAATGTCTCGAATCGCTTCAATAAACGCAGCCTTACCATTCTGTTCAAAGAAAACTTTCGCTGATTTTTGTTTCTTTAAGAGCGGTTCGAATGGTGTTAGTTCAGCTTCGATTTCAATTTGTTTCAGTTCAGCATTTTTCTCTTCTGGCGGCGACAGCGAGAGAGAAAAGTAAGGGTCTTCTGCACATGCCTTCTGTAATCCTTTCTCCCACTCCTCTTGGAAGTATTGATGAATAAACGATTCCATCCGAATATCAAGCGCCTTTAACTCCTGTATAAATTCAAATTCATAATCCTTTAGCGCCTTCTCAAGCGCTTTTTTCAATTGCTGTCCGAAATTCCCTTGAGATATTCCAGGATAAAAGGCTGTCTTTAACAGATCATTCGCAAATAGTGATAGGCGCTGCACAATATGATAGAGCTGTTCATGTAAGTCCTTTTTCACGCTTTCTGTCACTAGCTTAGATTGTTTTATATGGCTCATTTGATCAAGAATCGCTCCATAGGATGCATCTATCTTTTTCTTTTCCACTTGCTTCTCATCTTCTGAATGATGCAGCGTCGCATGCAGTTTGTCGACTGTTCTACATAATGTACCAGCTTCAAAATATAACAGCTCGATCGCATCTTTCGTTAATTCTTCCTCAATAAAATAGTCGAGCTGCTTTCTAAGCTTTGCGTATTGATTATAAGCTGTCTCTCCATTTCCTTCGATCTCTTCCTTACTGGAGACATGATGAAGGTTTGGGTTTCTTATGCCTTCTTTTGTGAGCTCATTTTTTACATAGTCAAAGACGGTATCAAGCTCTTCTTGATCCTTTGCGAGATCAGCTGCATTGATAATAAAGAACATTTTATCCATGCTAAATGAATCTTTTACAAGCCCAAGCTTACGTAAAAATGACCGATCTGCCTTCGAAAAAGAGTGCTGGTAGTAAGTTAAATAAAGAAGCGCATCTGCGTCCTTCATATATTGAAAAGCAATCTCTGTATGACGCTTATTCATACTACTGGCGCCTGGCGTATCAACAATAGTCAGCCCTTTATCTGTAAGAGGTGTACTCAAATAAACCGTCACTTCTTTCACCACACAAGAAACAGCTTCTTCCGCCACGTATGGCCTCAGTTCTTGAAGGGTGACATGAAGTGGCGTTTGCTTCGTAATGTGATGAAGGAAACGAGTATGTGCCTGTAAAAAATGTTCAACAATAACGCGATGATCTTGTTCAAGCTGTCTTTTTTTCAGGGCTCGTTCGAGCTTGGATGTAAACGTCTCTCCCTTTTCTTCTGAGATCGGAAATCCTAGGATCTGATTGAGCTCCTCTAATATATCCTGTTCTGTTTTGAACACCACTTTGACACTTTCATGCGGATGACCTTCTGCCGGCCGCGTCAGCTTATTAATCGTTGCCGTTGTTGGTGTGGGAGAGGATGGCAGCACCTTTCTCCCGACGAGAGCATTTGCAAAGGAAGATTTCCCCGAACTAAAAGCCCCAAATAAAGCGAGTGTGAATTCTTTCGCTTGCAGCCGTTTTGTTCGTTTTTCAAAGGACTTCCTTTGAGATTGGAGCGCATCTAATGGCAATAAAATCTGAGAAAGCTGCTCAAACTGTGCAATCGACTGTGCCGTCGTGACATGCTGTGACTGACGCATTTGAGGTTGCTCTATCTGCTTGTTCGTTTTTTCTTGGTCGCTCTCTTCAGGATGAATGGTCGCTTGATCCTGCTTTAGCTGGTCATGCTGCATTTGTCTCTTTTTCGCATAAAACCAATCTTCTTCGATCTTTTCATCCGTTCCATTTTGCCATATATCCCATACATGCTGAATATCTCGCTTCATTTGTTCATTTTTTCTGGTGCACTGTTCGAGTGTTTGGAGCTCTTTTGCAGACTGAGCCCATTTTTCTTGCTGTTCTGCTTTATCTTCCATCAGCTTGGCTTTCAGCGACTCCACCATTTGTTCAATCAGTGGCATCACTTGCTGCTTAGCCTTTCTTCTCAAGGCTTCTCCAGCATCTTTTGCATATTGCAGTACGTATTCATTAGAGAACGTTGCTCCATGATGAATCACACTTTCAAGAAGTGATTCTTGTACAGGCGTTTCAAACGCCATCACTTGATTTAATAATTCTTCACCAAGTTGATGTTTCTTGACTTCTTTTTTTAGTAGCTCAGCAATATGCCAGTCCACTTCTGCCTTCATTCTCGCTTTGACATCTGTTAAGAAGTCATTTGCGCGTTTTTCTTTTTCCTGTTCAGTTTTATTTTTAGCAAAAAGCAGTCCCACTTTAAAGCCAGGTGCTTTTGATTCAATATAGCCGCTTGCGAGTTCTCTCATTTTAAATGGAGTGAGGTTGGCATTTTTCAAAATGCTCTCGACTTCAGTAGATACTTCTTCTTCTAACTGTTTGGCCCCATTTTCAATGAAGTGATTTTTCGCTTCCAATTCATTTACTTCTATTCTTTTTTCTTCGAGCTGTGACTCAAGCTCCTCACCTTGCAGGTCTTCTTTTAACGAGTCAATGTGTTCTTTTAAGACATGCTCAATTTTCTGCTCCGTATAAGCCCGAAGTGAGGCCTTCGGCAATGTCTGTAATTCTTGCAGTTTTTTGACTAAACGAATCATTTCATTTCTTGGATGGGTCTCATCGGTTACAGATGTAAAGTATAGATGTTCTTCTTCAATGCCTTCTTTTTGAAGCATATCAACTACTTGATTTTTGTAGTCTTCAAACGCTGTCTCATGCTCATCATGCCGGTCGACTTGGTTTACGATGAAATAAAGATTTGGCACTTTCTCTTTAATGGAGCGAATGAAACGAATGTTTTCTTCAGAATGAACATGGTTGTAGTGAACGACATAAAAGAGAGCATCCGCTTGATGAAGAATAGACGCAGCAGATAAAAAGTGGGCATGATCCGTCGAATCAATTCCGGGCGTATCAATCAGTGCCACTTTTTCTTCAAGTCCTCTATAGTCACCGCTAATTTCCACCATTTCAATCTGTTCTCCGTCCTTACAGAAACGCTGTACTGCTTCTTTATCATAAGAGCCGCTCATTTTTGCAAATCGGCCATCAGAGGTATGAAGCTGAACTTCTCTTTCGCCTTTCCTCACGACGACCAAGTTTGCACTTGTTGGGATTGGGCTCGTTGGCAAAATGTGATCATGAAGCAGATAATTTACAAGTGATGACTTTCCAGCAGAATAATGGCCGGTAAATGCGATATATACTTCTTCTTCTGCTTCCTTTTTGATAATCGATGCAAGTTTGGCTGCGCGCTCATAATCATCCCTTTTGAGAAAGCTTTGATATAAAGCTCCTGTAGTTTGAACGAGCGAATCTCGAATAGACAAGTCTTTCATGACGATAAACCCCTTTGTTTTTAGAAAAGTCAGTTATGTATGTGATACCATTTTACACAAAATAAAGAGATTTTTCTTCTGATCTGGGGAAATAAAAAAATCTGCTGCCCGATCAGTCGCAGTTGACTGGAATCAGGAAGCAGATTTTTTGGAGACACCTTTTAATACGAAGCCAATTAATAGGCTGTATACACACACCGTACCGAGTAAGAAAATCATTGTCATGTGATCACCGTCCATCCTTCATGATTGAGAATGCTTATCATTAATGAAAGTGTAGCACAATTGATAATGATTTTCAATATTAATTTAGCAAATACTGATTTAATGCTTTCTCCTCTGTTTGAATTCGTACAGCCATCATCCATGCATTTAAACATGTAAACAAGATGCCAGTGACATATGCATCAAACAATAGCGGGATCAGTATAAGCTCAATCGCCACGACGACATAGTTAGGGTGTTTCAACCAGCGATACGGCCCTTTTTTTATAATCGTTGCGTTTGGAACGACTAAAATCTTTGTATTCCAGTACGTCCCTAGGGAGCATAAAGCCCAGTACCGAATGATCTGTGTAGCCATCAGCAAAAGGAGCAGTACAAGAAAATACTGGGATGGCCCTTTATGTAAAAGCGTTATCTCAACTATCAGTGAGAGAAAAAAAGCCGTATGCATAGCGACCATATAAGGATAATGACTAGCACCAAATTCAATGGCACCTAGTGCTTTTACTTTCTTTTCATTTCTTTTGGCCACAAGCATTTCAATGAGCCTCTGACAAACGAAAAAACCGATGACAAGCCAAATGATCACGACAAGACATCCTCCCATTTCATAAGCAGCAACTCTGAGGAAAAGCCCGGACCAAGCGCCCCGCAAAGTCCCATCTCCCCCGCTTCAGCAGATTGATGTTCAAGGAAATGCTTGATGACATACAAAACTGTGGCAGAGGACATATTTCCGTGTTGTTTGAGTACTTCTTTTGAAGAAAACAGCTGATTTTCTCGTAAAGATAGACTTTCAACATAGGCATCAATCACTTTTTTTCCTCCAGGATGGGCTAAAAAAACGGACAAGTCTTTAGTTGAATATCCATGTTCCTCTAAAAATTGATCCACCTGCTCTTTTAACCAGCCGGAAATCATCGACGGAATGTCACGGGAGAAAATAACCCGAAAGCCGTCACTTGTAAAATCCCAGCCCATGACATCCTCAGAATCCTTCATTGTGACGGATTGCGTGCTTAGTACTTTAGGGATTGTTTTTAAATGGGCATATTCAAGCGCAGCTTTTTCTCCAGTTAAAAGAACCGCTGCCGTCCCGTCTCCAAATAAGGAGGTGCCGATTAAATTGCTTTTTGATTGATCTTGCGGCTGAAAAGTTAAACTGCACAGCTCACAGGCAACGACAAGTACCTTTGCTTCTGGAAATGCCCTTATGTATTCATAAGCCCGAGACAGCCCTGCCGCACCGCCCCCACACCCTAGGCCCCAGATCGGTACTCGTTTTGTATACGGAGAAAAAGGAAGGACGTTCATAAGCTTTGCATCAAGACTTGGGGTCGATAAGCCGGTACTTGAAATAAAAAACAATGCATCGATCTCTTCAACCGGAACTGGCTTTTTCAGAAACGTCTTCTCTTGAAGACAATGTATGATCGCTTCTTTTGCATGAGTCAAGGCTTTTTCCAAATAGATATTGTTTTTCTCTTCAAAAGAGTGGTGCGTCTGATACCATTCAATGGGCTGCACAAACTGCCTGCTCTTAATTTCTCCATTTTGAAAAGCTCTCAGTAGCCGGTCAATATCTTTAAACGATCGTTTAAATTGAGACCTTGCAAATTCGGCAGCTATTTTCTGATCCACATGATGCTTCGGATGACTCGTTCCAACTGAAAGAATGTACGCCATCGGCTTCACCTCTTTTTTCGGTTAATATCCCCTATCGAAAAAAGGATATACATGCCAAATCGTCACAATTCAGTCAAAACATTTTCCTCCGTCTAACTTTTTGTCTTGACGACAATTGATAAATATTGGATAATATAAATGAAAACATGATGTAGTTTTCCTCCTTCACAGGTTCGTTCCAAGCCAAGCGAACCTGCTTTTTTTATGCAAAAAAACACCTCTAAAAGAGAAGTGTTCAGACCGTAGACCCCCCTTTACTTATACAACACTTTCATACGGAATCTCCCCTTCGCTTCGCATTTATGGTTAAATCTGATGCTATCTTAGCGTATCAATATTAACGTTTCGATCATTATTCAGAATGATTTCATTTAAACATGAATGGATCACCTTTTTTTGCTGATCAACACAAAATAATAACCATAAATTCCTAATTTATTTGAATTTTCTATATTAAAAGGATTTTTTCCACTATATACTTAATCAATATGATCACCAAGAAAAACAGTGAAAAAAGACAGAATCTACTACATGATTCGGCTCAAAATTTAATTGACTGGAGTGATTGTAATGAAAAAGGTTTCCAAAAAAAAGACACCCTACAACACGGTACTTCTCTCAAAGGTAATTGGTTTAGTGCTTCTTACACTGTTTCTTTTTTTTATCTGGGATATGTCTAAAGCCCATTTGCAGGCGACAAACGGGCAAGCAAAAAATGTTGCCAGCAGTGACTTCCGTGACACAAGCATCAATCTGAAAGCAAAAGATCAGTCTACAAGAACATTGGATACACATTTTAAGACCAATCCAAACCAACAGGCAACGAATAAAACGGTCTTTTTAACATTTGATGATGGTCCTTCTGCTACATCAAATCAGCTGTTAGATGTATTAAAAGCACATCATGTGAAGGCGACGTTCTTCATGCTTGGACCGCAAATCCAAGCACACCAAGCAGCTGTGAAAAGACTTTATCAAGAAGGACATCAATTGGGGCTTCATGGCATGACGCATGATATAAACCTTTTTTATCAGAACAGTGAGTCTCCCGCAAATGAAATGAGAGAAGCTCAGCGCATTCTTGCTTCTGTTACAGGCGTCTACGCCCGTCTTGTGAGAACACCCTATGGCAGTGTTCCAAATTTAACATATCATCAAAAAGTACGTTTAAACCAACATGGCTTTATTTACTGGGATTGGACGATTGATAGCCTTGACTGGAGATATAAAAACTCACAATATGTTCCAGAGGTATTGAATCAATTGCAAATGTTTGAGAAAAATAAACCATGGGAACCAAAAGTTATTTTAATGCATGATCAACCCTCTACCACAAACTATTTAGATAGCCTGATTACACAGCTAAAAGCACGGGGCTATACATTTGCAGTCATTAACGAAACAATGCAGCCGGTACAACATTAATAGTGCTAATCACAACAAGCCCGTATCCAAAAGATACGGGCTTTCAGCGTGTAGACAAACCCTCACACGCTCCTTCCTAGGATCCTAGGACTTCAAAGGTTTTTTATCAAGCTAAAAAGAAGACAAAGAGCTAAAATAAAGATCATTTTAGCTCTTTGTCCATCATCTAAACCCCTCTCTTGGAGAGGGGTTTACATAACAGATTGCTTAGGCTCTTCCATCAGGTCCTGCCCGGTTTCTTTTTTAAAAGGAATCATGTGATAAATAATATGAAGTAAAATAGCGGTAAAGCTGCCGGCCACTATGCCATTACTTGTTAATAATTTGATTGATTCTGGCAAATGCTCAAACATTTGCGGCACAACGGTGACACCTAAGCCGATCCCAACTGAGCAAGCGACAATCAGCAGGTTTTCCTGTTTGGCAAAATCCACACGCGAGAGCATTTTAATCCCGTAGGCAATGACCATCCCAAACATGGCAACCATTGCGCCGCCAAGAACTGACTTTGGAATAATCGTCGTAAATGCAGCAATTTTAGGAAAAAGTCCAAATAACATGAGCAATGCGCCTGTCACAACGATGACTTGATTTTTCTTGACCCCTGTCAACTGGATCAACCCAACGTTTTGCGAGTAGGCTGTGTAAGGAAAAGCATTAAAGATACCCCCTAATAACACAGCAATCCCTTCTGCACGATAGCCTTTCGCTAAGTCCTTCTCTTTTAATGACCGGTTTGTCAAATCACCTAGTGCGAAATAAACGCCTGTTGATTCGACTAATGACACAATCGCAACTAACGTCATCGTCATAATCGGTGCAAATTCAAAGGTAGGCATGCCAAAATAAAATGGTTCAATCATACGAAAAACTTGAGCGTTCGCCACCTCAGCTGTTTCCACTTTCCCCATAAATGCAGCGACGCCTGTCCCAAGGAGAATACCGATTAAAATGGCGATCGCCTTCATAAAGCCTGTTGTGAATCGATAGAGCAGCACAATGATAAACAGCACAAGGAAAGCGAGGCCTAAATTTTCAAAAGAACCATAATCAGCACTTCCTTCTCCTCCTGCCATATTGTTCATCGCTACTGGAATAAGGGTAATGCCAATAATGGTGACGACAGACCCTGTCACGACAGGCGGGAAAAATTTCACAAGCTTCCCAAAGAAAAAGGAAAGCAGAATGATGATACACCCCGAAGCGATAATACTTCCATAGATAGACGAAATCCCGTATTTAGAGCCAATCGCAATCATAGGAGAAACCGCAGTAAATGTACAGCCTAATACAACAGGCAGACCGATACCAAAGAAACGATTTTTCCAAACTTGAAGGAGCGTGGCAGTCCCGCACATGAAAATATCTGCTGAGATTAAGTAAGTCAGTTGTGCAGGTGTGAGGCCGAGTGCATCTCCCACAATGAGTGGTACAAGAACGGCACCTGCGTACATCGCCAGCACATGCTGAATCCCTAGCGAGAGTGTTTTGGCTTTTTTAGCTGTACTCATGATTGTACCTCTCGTACAAACGTGACTTTCCCTTCCTCAAGTGATTCAATACGTGCAAGGGATTCGACGCGGTAGCCCATTTGAACAAGCGCATCTCTTCCTGGCTGAAATGACTTTTCAATGACAATGCCAAATCCGGCTACTTTTGCCTTCGCCTGCTTTGCGATTGCGGCAAGTCCTTTAGCGGCTTCACCGTTCGCCAAAAAGTCATCAATGATTAATACACAATCTTTTTCACCGAGATGCGTATTTGAGACAGCGATCGTGCTTTCTACTTTTTTTGTAAAAGAGTACACACTCGCTGTTAATAGATTTTCTGTTAGTGTGAGTGACTGACGTTTTCGAGCAAAGACAACGGGTACTTGAAGAGCTAGTCCAGCCATCACAGCAGGTGCAATGCCCGAAGATTCGATTGTGATAATTTTTGTAATGCCATCATGCTTGAATAAGCTAGCAAACTCTTGCCCGATCTCATGCATTAAGACAGGATCAATTTGATGATTTAAAAAGGCATCTACCTTTAACACTTGATTTGACAGAACGATTCCTTCGTTCTCAATTTTTTGACGTAACAATTCCATCATTCTTCCTCCCAGCATATTGGCAAACATTTTTATTTTTCGCATAAAAAAAGCATTGCTGTCCATGAGGAGCAAGCAATGCGAAAACGATCCACGGATCTTCAGCTCAAACAAGAGCTGTTTCATTTGCTCACTCATAGTCGGACGGTATCGGTGTCCGGTAGAAACTTGCGTGCCATCATCACGCGATTATATGAGTGTTATAGTGTTCAAATTATAACAAGATTTCAGACGCTTGGAAAGCACTTTTCTAGAAAAATACCGAACTTAAATAATAAATCAGATCAAAACGTTCGTTTTTAGAATATTCAAGCATCAAAAAAGCACCCTTCTGAGCAAAGGGTGCCTTTTATTTAAGATAAATACAGTTTCGTATATTTATCAGTTAAATAATCGATTAAATATTGTACATTTAATTCCTCACCAGTTGCATCTTGAATGATTTCAGAAGGCTTTTTGCGTTTTCCATGCTGGTGAACATGTGTTGTGAGCCATTCTTTTATTGGTGCAAAAGACCCGTTTTGAATCAGCTCATCAAAATTCGGTAAATCTTTGATCATTTGGTGCTTTAGTTGCGCCGCATACATATAACCAAGGGCATATGAAGGGAAATATCCAAAGCTACCATCAGACCAGTGAACATCCTGCAAGATGCCGAGTGCATCATTAGGAGGCGTAATGCCAAGATATGCTTTATATTTTTCATTCCACAGTGCAGGCAGGTCTTCAACCGCCACTTCTTCATTGAATATCGCTTTTTCAATTTCATAGCGGATGATAATGTGAAGCGGGTATGTAAGCTCATCTGCTTCAATTCGAATATAAGTTGGCTTCGATTCATTCACTGCATGCACAAAGTCTTCTAAAGAGACATCTTTAAATTGCTCAGGAGACGCTTCTTGAAGCTTTTGATAATACGTTTTCCAGAAGTCTTCATGTCTGCCAATAAAATTCTCAAAGAAAAGAGACTGTGATTCATGGATCCCCATTGATGTGCCATCACATAATAATGTTCCGCTCAGCGCCTCATCAATGTTTTGCTCATAGATGGCATGACCACACTCATGAATGGTGCCAAAGATCGCCATCCGAAAATCATGCTCATCATAACGGGTCGTCACACGAACGTCCCCTCTGCTCAATGTCACAGCAAACGGATGAACCGTTGTATCCAGACGTCCTGCATCAAAGTCATAGCCTAATTCTTTTAAGAAGAAAAGACTCAGTTCCTTTTGTTTGTCGATCGGAAAGCTTTTCGATAAAAATGAAGTATCCGGTTTATGAGGAGAGGCTTCGATTTTTTTCACGAGAGGAACAATGGCATCACGAAGTGCACCAAACTTTTGATCGAGCTGTTCAACCGTCATATCTGGCTCATAGTTATTGAGCAGCACATCATATGGCGTTTGTTTCACGCCCCAATATTGAATAAAACGCTTGTTAAAATCAATGAGCTGTTTTAAGTATGGAGCAAAGAGTGAAAAGTCTGATTTCTCCCTTGCTTCAACCCAGACATGCTCTGCTTTTGATTGTAAAATCGAGTATTCTTTAAATTCTTCTTTCGGAATTTTGCTGTTTTCATCATACTCTTTTTGTGATAATTCGAGCGCCTTTTGTGTATCTTTTGACAGCTCATCTCGGTGTTTATTTAATGCATCAAGAAGATCTCTCATTTCATCAGAAGTCTTCATATTAAAAATATCACTTGATAATTGACCGATCGTTTCAGCTCTGAAATCGGCGCTTTTTTTAGGCGCCTGTGTTCTAGAGTCCCAATAAAGTAAATGGAGCGCCTCCGTATAGTGGGCGATTTTTCCTAGTAATTGATAAAACGCTTTCTCTTGTGCTTCAAGACTCATACGTTTGTTCCCCCAATCGATAAAATATGTATGTACGTTTCAAGGCTACTTCAAGGAATGTTCTTTTGTCAATGAAAAAGGAGGATACGCAGATGGTATCCTCCTCTCTTTTTTCGTTATATATTATTTAAGATGTGATGATTGGCTTTACTGGCAGAACGGATTCAATTTTACTTTGAAGCTCTGTATCTTCCTTACGGTCAAAGTAAATATGAATGGTTCCTGCATCTTGGCTTGTCCGAATCAGTCTTCCAATACCTTGTCGTAAACGCAGCAGCATATACGGAAGGTCGACTTCAGCACGAGCATCCTTTGCTTCATTCCGTTTCGCCTCAAATACCGGATCATGAGGCGGGTAAGGAAGTCCCCAGATGATCACATTTGTTAATGATTGTCCTGGAATATCCAGCCCTTCCCAAAGGTGAACAGAGCATAACACAGATGTCTCATCCGCTTGAAACTTTTGAACAATCGTACTGATTTCCTCGTCTCCCTCAAAGTACACGTCGAAAGGCAGTGATTCATCCGATGCTTCAAGCTGCTTTCTAAAGAAATGAAGTTCATCAAATGAAGGGAACAAAATGAGAGACCGTCCTCCATTATCTTTCAGCTGAGTGATCACTTGCTGTCCTTTTACTTCTTGCTCTTGAAGCTGCTGAATCCCGTGGAAATAAATCTTCATTTGTTCATCGTAATCATACGGCGAAGCGACACTCATTGATAAGTAGTCTTTTATCCCAAGACTTTCAGCTAAATAATCAAAGGATTGATTTTCAGACAATGTAGCAGAAGAGAAAATGTATGGTCTTTTTTGCGAGAATACCTTTTCACCAAGTACCTCTGCGACAGTCTTTGGCATCACAACAAATGTCGTATCTAATTCCTGCTTTTCAAGCCAGCTAATCGCATTTTTTTGATAAAGCGACAGAGAATACGCCATTTGTTCAATGTACTCTTCTACAACAGACAATTCGTATTGATCGATTGTATACATCTCTGATTCAAATACGAGTGCTTCTCCGATTTTTTCAAGTAAATCACACAATTCACTTGCAGAACGCTTCACCTCATCCACCCGGCCAATTTCAAGTCGATGTGAGCCCTTGATTTCTTTGGCATGTGTTTTTAAGAGATAAAAGAACTCATCGTTTGTAGCTAGTGCATCTTCAACGAGCTCGGCAAACTCTTCGCGTATATCGTTTTGAAGCAGGCGCTCTAAAAAGGTTTCGAGCATTGATTGCTTCACTCGGTATGTCAGTGCTTTTTGTGCGGCAAATTCAAGAAGGTGCCCTTCATCAAATACAACAGAGCTATGTTCTGGAAGCAGCGGAAGCTGACCCTCGCGTTTGCGGGATTCCTTCGTCCACACATGCTCCATATAAAAATCATGAGAACAGATGATGAGGTCTGTTGCTTTCCGGTAATGATCTCTTGATAAATTCAAACCACAGCGATGACGCATATCGCACGTCAAGCAGTCCTGAAACGAATCATAGCCAATGCGTGACCATTCATCATTGGATAGCTCTGGGTACTCTTTTCGATCACCATACGGATAAAAATTCTGCATCCCATGTGATTCATGAACAAACGAAGGAAGCGTTTCATAAATATCGAGCCACTTCTCATCATCTTCACGCTGCATGGTTTTCTCTAATTTCTTTAAGCATAAATATTGATCATGCGATTTACTTAATCTCGCATCTATTTGAATATCAAGGTGATTGGCAATTTTATAGATATCACCCTCTTGTTTCACTAGCTGTTCAATTAACGTTTCGTCTGCACATGCAATAATCGCAGGTTTCCCTGTATACCTTGCATATGTGACCGCAAATAATAGATAAACGATGGTTTTGCCTGTGCCTACCCCAGCTTCGGCAAACATCACACTTTTTTCTTTAAAGGCTCTTTCTAGTTGAAAAGCCATGAATATTTGTTCATCTCGAAGATCAAAGCCCTTTTCTGGCAAAATGTCATAGAACACATCACCAATCCAGTTGCCCAGTTCTTCGTAAAAATTATGTTCTTTTGATAATGAAAAAGGCAAACGAGATGCTGTCACCTGCTTCAACCCCCAACTTTTGAATCATTCAGACATTCTATAGTAACATTTATGCTGGGGAATGACAATCTTTTTTATGACCGCAAACGATGTTGGTAGGTTTCCTTCATTAAAAATGCATGCTCAGATCGCTCTATGTAAGCCTGAGCAAGCGCTAAATCTTCGATGGCTGCAGTCAGCTGAGCAGATTGTCCACCTTCTTGCCCTTCAATTTCTTGAGCAGTCGAAGCGAGTGCTTTTTGGATTAACTGAAATTGATCATATTGTATCATGGAGACACCTCTTTTTTTAAAATCAAGTTCAGTTTATTCCGTCCCGTGAAGGTTTATACCTTTCTGCGATAAAAAAAGCCACACCTTCTGTAGGTGTGACCATTTTTTATGATTCAGTTGTCTGTTTTCTAGGCGGGCGTTTTCCCCAATATTGGTAATAGTCTGTTTTAATAAAACCATTAAACAGTTTTCTCTTTTTCGTTGCTTTTCTACCAAAGCACTCTTCGAACTGTTCGTGTGACGTTAAGATGTAAATGGACCATGTGTCTAGGCTTTTAAATGCTTCGCCCATTCCTTGATACATTTTTTCAACAGCTGGTTTATCACTGAGTCGTTCTCCATAAGGCGGATTTCCGACAATCACACCGTAATCTTCTTTTGTTTGAAAGTCTTTCACTTGCATTTGTTTAAACTCAATCAATTCACTTAGTCCAGCTTCTTCCGCATTCATTTTTGCAATGTCTATCATCCGGTGATCGATATCACTTGCAATAATGTGGAGCGGCTGATCATAGTTTGCCTTTTCTTCCACTTCGTGACGCGCTTTGTTCCATACGTCTTCACCAATCCAATCCCATGACTCGGATGCAAAATCCCGGTTAAATCCTGGGGCAATATTTTGTCCAATCATGGCCGCTTCAATAGCGATTGTTCCTGATCCGCAGAAAGGATCAACAAACGGACGGTCAGGTGTCCAATTCGTTAATAGCACGAGTGCAGCCGCAAGGGTTTCTTTAATAGGTGCTCCGCCTTGATCCATGCGGTACCCCCGTTTATGAAGACCTACACCAGATGTATCAAGCGTGAGCACAGCTTTATCTTTTAAAAGGGCAACCTCAATTTTATACTCAGGTCCTGTTTCTTCAAGCCATTCAGACTGTATGTTGTAAGAGGAGATGAGCTTTTGCGCAATCGCCTTTTTGACGATACGCTGACAATCCGGCACACTGGCAAGCTGTGATTTCACAGATTTACCGATGACAGGGAACGTGCTGTTTTTCGGTAAAAAAGCGGCCCAGTCAATCGCCTTTGTGCGTTCAAACAGCTCATCGAATGTTTTTGCCGAAAATTCAGCGACTTGTACCTTTATTCGGTCTGCTGTACGCAGCCAAAGATTCGCACGGCAAATCGCAAGCGCGTCCCCTTCGAAAATCACTTTTCCGTTGTCTACTGTGCATTCATAGCCAAGGCCTCTTACTTCTTTTGCAACAATCGCTTCAATTCCCATTGGAGCCGTTGCGATAAGTGTATAGGTTTTCATTGATTTATCACCTGTTTTCTCGTCCTTTTATGTATTCCAAGATAAAAGCTCTCCATATGTTGAAATAGGAGAGCTTTGTTTTCATCATGTTTATAATAACGGATATAACGTTCTGTAAGCCATGTTTTGTTCCATTGTACTGCAAACGGCAAATGCCTCGTACTCAGGTGGTAATCATCTATCTACAGAATACTCTGTCCTTCTCTCCGTTTGGTTCCTTTGAGAAAGTTCCCCTACCAAGTTTGGGTTTCTCGCTCGAGGGGTTTACCGCGTTCCACTCTCACCATTTCTAGTGAGACTTCGTCACTGTGGCACTTTCAAGGATACTTTGCCATATCCTAAAAGGACGTAGGCATTTTTCCTGCCGTCAGCCTTTCCCAGGCTGCCCCGGCTTATTTTTTCGCCAGGCACGAACACTACGGGCATCTCAGCACCGTGCGAGCATGGACTTTCCTCTGCAATGTCTAAACGCATTGCAGCGATTACCCGAACGTTAATCAACATGCGTTATTATAAACGACAATGACATGACGCACAAGCTTTTTCAGCAAGGCTCAATCATAAAGTTTGCTTCCGAAAACGTGTTTCTCAAGGTTAGATAGTCTTTTTAAAATATCAAAGTTTGTTGTATTAGACTGTGCAGGCTGTCTTTTCCCTTGCTCAACGGCTTCTTCAAGCTGTTTTGACAAATGGAGGTTTTCTTGTTGAAGCTTTTCGATTTCTTGGTTGAAGGTCTCATAGTCTTTAATGACCATATCTAAAAATTTATCGACTTCTTCTTGTTTGTATCCTCTGACACCTGTTTTAAATTCTTTTTCTAAAATTTCTTTCGCAGAAAGCTTTACTTTATCAGCAAGCATCTTTTTCACCTCATATCGTGAATTCATAGTATATTTTTTCAGAAATACGTGACGTTGTCAAATTTTCTCTTGCTTTTAGTCAAAAAACGGATCTTCCGCCTCAACTTGCGCTCTCAAATCATCCATTGTGATGTACATAATGGGGTAATCGGTATAGTTTTCCGCTTCTTTGATCATGTACTTTGGCGAGCCATCATGCTCCGGATCATAAAGGGCGAGGAGTCCATCTGTTTTTTCAATAAAAAAACGGTTCTTTTGTTTAAATTGTGCCGGACTTTCATACGGTCTATGCGTGACACTTTCTACAAAATCGGCCTGTGCAAGAATTCCTTCATACAACTCTTTGTTTTGTTCATTCCAGCGCTCTTCCTGTTCATAAAATGGCGTAATGACGGCAAGTTTTAACGCTGGATACTCCTCTTGAAGCTCAAATACTACTTCGGCCGTCCAGATTTCTGCACCAAGCTGGCCTGATATGAGAACCCACTCGAGGCCATCTTCAATTAAAGCTGTCAGCCTTTTTTGAAGCTCCGCTTTTATGTATTGAAGTGCAGGCTCGTCTTGTTTGAATATCCCAAGCTCAAATGGCTTGTACCCTGTGACAGCAATAATTTTCATTTTTTCACCTGCTTTTAAAAAAAGGGACTTATAAAAGTCCCATTCCACTTTATCTGTTACAGCAAGGTCCACCGCAGTTAAAGTGTTGATGTGTTGCCGGGTCCACCTGAGAAAACGTATGCGGGAAGTAGTGAACATGTTTGAAATTTTGATGGTGAACATTTGTCACATGTTGCGGATGGATATGCGGCACAATTGTTGTTGAATCACTGTGTGTACAGCAATGATTCGTCGGATGAACAATTGGCTGTGTAACATTAGGCTGGCAATGATGATGATGGTACATGTAGCATTCCCCTCTCCTTAATTTTCTTACATTAATAATGTATGAATTAAGAGGTGTACATGTACTAATGCATTAACCTATTTTAAAAGTTTGCAAGGAAAACATCCTTATAGTTTGAAAACACAAAAGCGACCAAAATGACAACAAGAAAAAACAAGTAGAAAAGACCCTTATACATGCTCTACGCTCCTCATTCAATATCTAACGTTATTTTACAGGATTCGTGACTTTTCTACAATAAAAGTGCTAAACAATTTTCATTTTCGGTCGAGAGCCGAACGTTGTCATGTTTTGCGCTTTCCCGGGCAATAATGTTTATTGCCCAGCTTTTCTCAATAGCCGTTTTTTTCGCTTTTCAAGTTCTTCAGTTTCTCGCTGACTTAACGTAGAAAAAGATAATAACGATTCAGTGACAGATAGAGCTGACCTTGCATCTTTTTCACGATGTTCTTGATACTTCGCAAGCTCTATACCCGCTTTTAATGCTAAATGGACATCACTTGATGCAAATAATTTCTCCCAAATTTGAACCGCTTGATCCCACTCGTTTTGTCGTTTATATTGCAAGGAAAGATCATAAGATGCCTGATTCGCATGCTCAAAGTCAGCATTCGTTAATTCCTGCAAATGCTTCGTTGCTTCCTGTACATCACGATGAGCAAGATGCCACCTAGCGAGCGCATATTTCTCATTGTGTTCCTTTACCGCATCCTCAGATAGTATTTTTTTGGATAGGTGAATGTAGAGGCTGATTAACGATAAGACGTCTAGTTCATTATGAGTCAAGATTCCTTCAATCAGCTTCGGATTTTGTTCCTTTAAAAAATGAAAATAAATCATCGGTGCCAAAAACCCCGGCGTGTCGTTTTCACGCTGCACGTGCAGCTCTTCTTTTTCCACAACAGATAGCGCCATTCGTTCATATTTATGCTTCCACAATCGTCTAGATCCGTGCAGAAGATCAAAATGGCCGAATTCAGGAAGTGCAGGGATTTGACCTCGTAAAAGTGTATGTCTCGTTTTCACTTGCGGCCAATCGAATGATTTACCATTATATGTAACTAATGATTCTACGTTTACTTCATCCAGAAAGCTTTTGTAAAGAGCCGCTTCATTTCCTGGATTGGTGAGCAGGTGCTGTTTCACCACCACTTTTCCCGAAAAGACACGTGCGTGTCCAAGCAAGAAGATCATATTTCCCGTACCGCCAGATAATCCTGTTGTTTCAGTATCAAAGAAAAACAGCTCGTGCGGCTCGTACCCTTTAGCCGATAGCGAATGCTGGATGCCGCTTTCGTTCCATTGCTCAATGATTTTCGGCAGTTCCGCAAACGAATAGCGCCCATGCTGATGATCTAATGAGTAGGTAACTTCGCGAATCAGACAAAAGGACTCCTCAAAATGATAAGGAGACACACCTAATGCTTCCCATTCTTTTAAAAATGGGATATTTTCTGAAGTCACAGGCTGAGGTATTCCTTCAGATGTTTTCTGCCGGTTTTCATGTGTCTGATTGTGCGATAGATGCTTTTTCATTCTGTTTAATTTCCCTTTTAAAGACATGAGCAGGTGTCCCCTCCTTTCCCTTAAAATACGGACATCAATTCAACGATGCTGCTTTTTCCGTTGACCTCTTTCATTTCCATGCCAATGCAGGATGGACAGCCATTGTCACAGCGGCACCGCTCAATGAGCTGAATGGCTGCGCCTGCTATTTCATCGAAGCGAGCTTGTACTTCCTTACTTAAGCCGATTCCGCCAGGGTAATGGTCATATAAAAAGACCGTCGGTTTTCCGGTATGTGCCGCTTTAATTTGTGAAACCACATGAATATCAGAACGGTCACACATCACAAAAGCAGGTACAATGTGCTGAAGAACATTTGCAATGCCTAGAAGCAGCTGTTCAAGAGTTTTCTCTTCAAATCTCCGCTCTGCCTCGTGTAATTCAAACCAAGCCGCACTCGTATGAATTTCTTCTTCCGGTAAGTGAATCGGTCCAGATCCGATATTTTCACCGGTACTCAGACGGATTTTTTTAAAAATCGTCGGCATTGCGTTGACGGTCACATCACCGTAGTGAACAGATACAGCTTCCTTCTCTGTCGTCTGATCGATTTCAAGCACCTTAAGTTGAACAGCTAAATTCGCATCTGTATAGTATTCTACATCTACTTGTTTCACATAAGCCTTCAGATGCTCGTAATCTAGCTTTTCCACTTGATACTGAACCCCTTCGTGTAAATAAATAGCCTCATCATGAAGAAGCGTCATCGCACTGAAACGGTCCATCTCGCCAATAATCCGAACATTCGCCACATCTGATTGATCCACAATTACGACATTTTCCTGGCTTGCAGACCGGAGGCTGATGCCATGCGCTGGGAACGATTGATCTGACCAATAATACCGGTTCCCGCTAAAATGGAGAACGCCTTCCTCATGTAAGTATTGCAAAATCTCTTCTACGTCCATGCCGCCAAACTGTTCATCCTCCCGAAACGGAAGCTCATAGGATGCACATTTTAAATGATCCACTAAGATAATGAGATTTTCAGGGTTAATTCTGGCAGCTTCAGGTGGTCTATTAAAGAAATATTCTGGGTGTCTGACAATATATTGGTCAAGGGGTGAGGAGCTTGCCACCATGATAATGAGTGCTTCCTCATGACGCCTTCCAGCACGGCCTGCCTGCTGCCATGTACTCGCTACACTGCCAGGATACCCGGTCATGATACAGACCTTTAGCTGACCTATGTCTACACCTAATTCTAGTGCGTTCGTACTGACGACACCTAGAATATCTCCTTCTCTCAATCCTTTTTCAATCACGCGCCGCTCTTTTGGTAAATAGCCTCCACGATATCCACGAATTGATTTTGGACCGATTTCTTTTTTCACTAGTTCTTGAATATGACTTAAAATCACTTCTACTCTTACTCTGCTTCTAGCAAAAACAATCGTTTGGATTTTTTCCTTTAAAAAAGTTTTAGCCAGTTGATTGACGACAGTGGCAGCACTTTGTCTAATATTTAGTGGTTTATTCACAACTGGCGGGTTGTAAAACACAAAATTCTTTTTACCGCTAGGTGCCCCGTTTCGCTCAATCAAATGCATCTTGCTTCCCGTTAGCTGCTGCGCAAGCTCTTTTGGATTTGCAATCGTTGCGGACGTACAAATGAAAATCGGATCACTTCCATAAAATGCACAAATTCGTTTTAACCTGCGAATCACATTGGCTACATGACTGCCAAATACGCCTCGATATGTATGAAGCTCGTCTATGACAATATACTTCAAATTCTCAAACAAGCTGACCCATTTCGTATGATGAGGCAAAATGGCTGAATGCAGCATATCCGGGTTTGTGATGACAATATGTCCTGCTTGTCTAACTCGCTGCCGAATGGCGGGTGAGGTATCCCCGTCATATGTTTCACTATGAATCGGAACATCCATCTCGTGGATGATCTCGTTAAGTTCACTCTTTTGGTCTTGTGCGAGCGCTTTTGTTGGGAATAAATAAAGGGAGCGGCTTGTCTGATCTTCTACGATCGACTGAAGGACAGGCAGATTGTAGCAAAGTGTTTTACCTGAAGCTGTTGGTGTGACAGTTACAACATGCTCCTCGTCCATCACACGTTCAAAGGCTTCCTTTTGATGAATGTAGAGTTCACTCACGCCTCGTTTCTCAAGCGCCTTTTTCAGCTTTTCGTTCACTCTTTCAGGCACTGGAGAGGTCTGTGCGGGCTTCGCTTCAATTTCATGCCAATGTTCTACCTGTTCATCTTTTTTTAATTCTTCTATGAGTTCGTTCATTGTTTTCTTTTTCATATCGCATCACCTCTCTTACATAGTGTACCGAATATTTGTTTGCATGACTAGGCGGCAATTTTTTGATGCGCAGCTTATGAGCAAATACTTTGAAGTGTTGTAACAGTATCTATTACACTTCTATAGTGAAATGATTTTATCAAGGAAGAAGATGATGAGAGTGAAAAACGAATTTAAGCCTTTATTTGAACCATTTACGTTTCCAGGAGGTGCGTCTATTAATGGCCGGTTAGTCGTTGCGCCAATGACACACTTCGGTTCTCACGAGGATGGCACCATTTCTAAAGAGGAAATTGATTTCATTACAGCTAGATCTAGTGAGATGGGCATGGTGATCACAGCATGTGCGAACGTGACTCCAGATGGTAAGGCATTTGAAGGACAGCCTTCTATCGCAAGAGATGAAGATATACCCGGTCTGAAAAAACTAGCTTCTGCGATTCAGGCAAAGGGAACAAAAGCCATCATTCAAATTCATCACGGCGGCTCTCAGGCTCTCCCTCACTTAGTTCCAAATGGTGATGTGGTTGCGCCAAGTGATGTGTTTAAAGATGGAAATCAGATTGCACGCGCTTTAAAAGAAGAGGAAATTGTCCATATCATTGACTCTTTTAAAGAAGCAGCAAGACGAGCGGTCGAAGCAGGATTTGACGGCGTGGAAATCCACGGTGCAAACGGTTATTTATTACAGCAATTTTACTCTCCGCATAGCAATCAGCGGACAGATCAGTGGGGAGGAAATGAAGAAAAGCGTCTAGCTTTCCCTATCGCTGTTGTGGATGCAGTGAAAGAGGCAATCGAAAAACATGCGACAAAACCGTTTATCTTTGGATATCGATTATCCCCTGAAGAACCAGAAACACCTGGTTTAACGATGACAGAGACGTTTACCTTAGTCGATGTTCTTAAAACTAAAAACCTTGATTATTTGCATATCTCTTTAATGGAGATTGACTCTAAAGCAAGACGCGGTGCAGATACGGATAAGACTCGGATGGAGCTGCTAAAGAATCGCTGCGGCGATACACTTCCGCTCATCGGCGTAGGCAGCGTGATTACAGCCGAAGATGCACTAAATGCCTATAACCAAGGAATTCCGCTTATCGCTGTCGCACGTGAACTGATCGTCGATCCAGATTGGGCAAAGAAGATTAAAGAAGGCAGAGAAAGCGAGATTGAAACTGTCATTAAACGAAGCCAAAAAGATCAGTATTTGATCCCAGAAGGATTGTGGTCTGTTATGGAAGCGAGTCAAGGCTGGGTTCCGATGGAAGATTAATGTCAGCAAAAAAACTACCCTCATGCGATTGGGTAGTTTTTTTGTCCTGATTATTTTAATTTAACGGTAAAAAGCTTAGATGTCTGTTTTTCAACAGATCCCTTTGGCTCTTTTTCGAGATGCTCGATCAAGTCAACATTCATAATGACAATCGGTGTCACTGTGCTTGACGCTTTCTCTTCAATCAGTTCTAAATCACACGTAATGAGAGGGTCACCGATCTTCACTTTATCTCCCTCTTTGATGTGCGCTTCAAATCCTTCACCATTTAATCCCACTGTTTCAAGTCCGATATGAATCAGAAGCTCAAGCCCTGAGAGTGTTCGAATGCCAATTGCATGTTTTGTATGGAAGAGCTGGATGATTTCACCCTCTACTGGTGACACAATCGTACCACTTTTTGGTTTGACTGCTACGCCGTCTCCCATCATCTTTTGAGAAAAAACAGGGTCTGGTACATCCGTCATATCCATTAACTCTCCATCAGCTGGAGAATAAATGATTTCTTCCTTTACATCATCTTGGTTTTTCCCGAAACCGAATAATTTTTTCAGCAATGTCAATTGCTCCCTTCAAGCTTTGCTTCTAGATCTATTCCGTGTATGAAACGATACGCTCATACACCTTGCTTCATTCAACACTATTTAATCATAATTTTTTCCTCTCATCAATTGATAACCGCCTGAGTCCTTTCTGCATAGGCTGTAGATGAGAGGTGATTCAAATGGAACATGAAGGCGAAAAGAAACATGAATTGCTGGCAAATGAAGATATTCTCTATGAAGCGATTGAACAATTTTTCGCATCCTCCCCGTTTCATGAGATATTAAATAGTGCGGAAGCGCTCATGACCACATCGCATTCACTTGCATCGATTACGACTGATGTGACAGAGGATGAGCAGTTTGTGTATATCGCAATCCAATTTCCTGACCATTTTGTTGAAGGCGATATCGCGCTAGAAGTAAAAGCCCAATATTTACACTTATCCGTGCAGGAAACAATCAAAACGGATACAACTTCCTCGTATTCGAGCTTTACAAAAACCATTTTAATGCCGGCAAAAATAGATGAAACGAACATGAAAAGCGTGTGGAAAGATCAAACGCTTCGTGTAACGGCACCAAAGCAAAGAGCCCAATAGATCCTTCTATTGGGTTTTCACTATGCTTTAAAAATGCTCGTAAATCCTTTCGCTAATGAGCCTACTTGATTCATCGTACTCATCATTTGCCCAGCTGTATCAAACATTTTGTTAAAGTCGAATTGTCCATTCGTTTTTTTGAATTGCGATAGCACACTTTTAAATTGAGATGATTGCTGTTTTTGCGGTCTGGGCAAAGGATAAGGGTTCATAGGCTGCTGCATGGGCATCATGCCTGGTGGCTGCATCTGGGGTTGATTGATCGCTTCGGGCGGCTGATAAGGCGGCCCATTTTCTTGGTATCCATAAGGCGGCTGATAGACAGCAGGTGATGCCTGGCTCATGCCACCTTGATGTGGCGGCATGAAATATTCTGGAGGCTGCGGAGGCTGCTGCTGCATTTCTGGATACGGAAAAGGCCCTTGATTGAATGGATTGAATTCATAAGGCTGCTGGTTTGAATAAGGGATCATATATCTCGCTCCTCTCGCTCTCAACACATAGTCTTGTCACTCATATATTATGATGAAGAACAGAAGATGTGCCTAAAGCAGCCATAAGAAAAACGCAGCGATGTCTTCAGCTGCGCTTGTTAATTTCTTCTATTAAAAGGTTCAGTGTGTAAATCACTGACTCAACTAAATTTTTCACACGGGGTGCATGCTGTTTGCCAAAATAAGATTGCAGGACAACCTCTTTCCCATTTTCTTTGACGGCTTCAAGCTGTTCTTCGTGTAAATATCTAGGTTTCGCCAGATGAATAAACGAGATCGCAGCAGTGAGCCACTCTTCCATTTTCTGATCAAATGTCTCAACGGCTGGCTGAATTTCAGTGTGAAAATCATAAACGGGGTATTCCTCTTCAGCCTTTCCCTTTTGGTACTGCTCATACGCCTCTTCGATCCATATTCTCAGCTCTTGTGTATGTTCAAGTAATGTTTGATTATCCAAAGTGTTCACCTCTATGAACCATCCTATCAAACGTTTACTTATTGCTCAAATAGAAAGCTACCCTGCGTGGTATGCCGGTCTTGCCGCCAGTTGATACTCAGCTGCGTGAATCTTCACTTCACAGTCCTTTACTTCCGATTCAAGCCGGTCTATCATTTGCTCTTGCTCTTCTATGGCTGCACGTGTTGTTTCGTTCACAGCAAGAGACAGCTCTTCTTCCACCGCATCAATTTTTCGCTCGATTTCCTCTAATAACTGCAAAATGGATTCTTTTGATACAAATTCGCTCATCATCAGATTCCTCCTTTATCGTCTCTCGTTACATTCTCTTTTCTTTCACACCCTCCTTCACACATGACAAAACTAGAAGCAAATCGCCAATCTAAGTGTAGATGAGCGCTATTTCTTCCTTTTCGACATATGCTTGTCCTTCTTTGTATGATTGCGTCCGATTGTGTAAATTCTAAGGACAAAGGAGGTAGATTTCATGAAAAAGCAGCCAGCACCAAAAGAGCAAAAACCAAAAGGGAAAGAAAACAGTACAGATCAGCTTGATAAAAAGCTCGGCGGTCCTAATCGACCATCTACGTAAAAAAAGCAGGTACCCCCTGCTTTTTATTTATGCAAAAAATAGTGCTCTAATGAGAAAAGAAAACGAAGCTGTCTTTTTTTATGAAAATACCAGTCGGTCAGCTCAATTTGTTTTGGCAGCGTCTCTGCATCAAACAAAGATGGGCTCAATTTCTTTTGAAACCAATCTTCTCTTTGATCGTCTAATGAATGTGTCATCACTGGATAAACAGTTCGAAGAAAAGGTGTTGACCTCCTAGCGATCCCTAAAAACGGCTCAAAATCAAACCGTGATCCGGTATGCGGAACAGTATGCAAAAAATGATAAAAATCCGAAAATAAATCGGCCCGAAATAATAGTTTCGCTAGTTTTTTCCCTAATGTAATACGCTCCTTTACGTGGGAAAACTTCTGTATGGTTAACCCGTACAAATGCCCGTCCACCGTTGGAAAAACAACGGTTTGAAAATGTCCCCACTCGCTGAACAGATATTGAATCGAGTGAAAAACATTCTTTTTCAGAAGAGGATTTTGTATAATAGGAGATTGTATAGTATATTGTTCATTTATGATGAGTGCATAAAGCAGGCGCTCTGTGTCACGCTTTAACCAAAATCGTTCCCACTCAGTGCTCATAAAACGAGATACAGAAAAATACGGAAGCAGATGAAACAAGGGTTTGCCGCACCGCTTAGACCATTCATACAAAAGAAGCTGAGGGTAAGCATCCGCAAAGATCAGCCAATTCGCTCTTTCATATGCTGTGAAAAAAAGGTGCCCCTCTTGATCTTTTAGACCTGGATGGAAGAGCTCGCCCTTTAGATCCGTCATAGACCATCCAGCATTTCTCGAGACAAAGGAAGCAAGCAGCGACCATTTCATCTCTGGATGACGGTCATAAAAGCGCTTGTAAGCATTTGTCCTCGTCAGGTTGTCTTTATTTTTCACTTTCGTTTCACGCAATATATGCTGAGTGATGATGTGCTCTTTTTGTGACAACATAGGTATCTCTCCAATACAAAATGCATTAAAAGGAGGCTGAAACTTGATGATTCGGTATCCAAACGGAAAATCGTATCAGCCCATTCAACCAATTGGGACAAAAAAAAGAATCAGCGGCGAATCCTCTTATAGTAACCGCGGGATGACGCTTGAGGCTGACTTAAATGAAACCAACCAGTACTATTTGGTCAACGGGATCGCAGTCATTCATAAAAAGCCTACCCCCGTTCAAATTGTGAATGTGGATTATCCAAAAAGAAGCGCTGCTGTGATCAAAGAAGCCTACTTTAAACAATCATCCACAACAGACTATAATGGAGTGTACAAAGGGCGCTATATCGATTTTGAAGCAAAGGAAACCAAAAGCACCACCTCGTTTCCGCTCAAAAATTTCCACGACCATCAAATTGAGCATATGAAACAGGTTGAAAAGCAAGGCGGTATTTGTTTCGTTATTATATCCGCATTTGGCTCCGTTTATTATTTGCCCGCTTCAGATCTCTTTTTCTTTTGGGAGCGGCAGAAGCTAAACGGCCGAAAATCCATTAGTAAAGACGAATTAGTGGAAGCAGGCCACTTAATGACACTTGGATATTCGCCAAGAATTGATTATATTAAAGTAGTGGAGACACTTCATTTTTCGGATGAAAGTGAGTAACAATGACGTTCGAAAAAGGTTTAACACGAAAGGTTGAGATGTGATGTCTGATCAATTTACAAGTCGTGAACAGCGACGTAAAGCAAGTCAAGAAAACAATAAGAAGCAAAAGAACAAAAAAGGCAAAAAGAAAGCAGGTCTATTTAAAAAAATATTTTTATCTTTACTCGTGATCGGTCTTCTATGTGTAGTGGCCGGAATCACAACTTTTGCCGTTTTTGCATCAAGCGCTCCTTCAATTGATGATAGTAAGCTCAAAACACCGTATTCTTCAAAGCTTTATGACATAGACAAGAAAGTGTTTGCAGAAGTCGGTGCGGAAAAAAGAACGTATGTCTCGATTAAAGATATACCTGATGTGGTAAAAGAAGCATTTATTGCAACGGAAGATGCACGTTTTTATAAACACCACGGGATTGACCCAATCCGTATTGGCGGTGCCCTTGTCGCAAACGTCGAGGACGGTTTTGGAGCTGAAGGTGGAAGTACAATTACACAGCAAGTTGTGAAAAACACTCTACTTAATAATCAAAAAACGTTAAAACGTAAAGTACAGGAAGTATGGCTCTCGATTCAGCTTGAGCAAAAGTACTCTAAAGATGAAATTTTAGAAATGTATTTAAACCGTATTTTCTTCTCGCCTTATGCCTATGGTGTTGGGAAAGCGGCTGAACAATTTTTCGGCGTGACAGATTTAAATAAACTAACTGTTGCACAGGCTGCCACACTTGCAGGTATGCCGCAGAGCCCTTCTGCTTATAACCCAGTGAAAAATCCTGAGGCAGCGGAAAAACGCCGTAATATCGTATTAGGCCTCATGAAAAAACAAGGCTATATTTCAGAGAAAGACTATGAAGTTGCAAAAGCAACCCCTGTCAAAAAGACCGTAGTCCCTGCTGATAAATATAAGAGCCAGAACTCAAGTAAGTATTCTGCTTACATTGAAGAAGTCATGGAAGAAGTACAGAAAAAAGCCAAAGTGGATGTATCAACAGATGGACTAAAAATCTATACATCACTTGATCGAAAAGCTCAGGATCACTTAGATGATATTATCAATGGGGATTCAGTTGGTTTTACGAAAGGTATGCAGGCGGGTGTCACCCTGCTTGATACGAAAAATGGTGAAATCCGAGCTATTGGCGGTGGACGTGATGTACCAGCTGGCGGCTTTAACTATGCGACAGATGCAAAACGTCAGCCAGGTTCAACGATCAAACCAATTTTAGATTACGGTCCTGTCATTGAAAACAAAAAATGGTCAACGTATCAGCAAATTGATGATGCGCCATATACGTACTCAAACGGTACACCGATTAATAACTTTGACAGAAGACATTTAGGGAAAATGTCGATGAGAAGTGCTTTGGCACAATCAAGAAACATCCCTGCCCTAAAGGCTTTCCAAGAAGCTGGCACAGACAATGCCGTTAAATTCGCTAATAACTTAGGTATGGACTTACCGTCTGACATTCCAGAGTCTTACTCAATCGGTGGATTTGACGATGGTGTCTCCTCCCTGAAGATGGCTGGAGCCTTTAGTGCATTCGGTAATAATGGATACTATAATGAACCGCATGCTGTCACATCTGTTGAATTTAATGACGGTACAAAGCTTGACCTTACGCCAGATTCCAAAGCGGCTATGAGTGATTACACAGCATTTATGGTCACAGATATGCTAAAAACTGCTGTCCAATCTGGAACTGGGACACTTGCACAAGTACCGAACGTTCAAGTAGCTGGTAAAACAGGTACAACGAACTTTACACAAGATGATATCAATAAATACAATATACCTTCTGGCGGTGCGAAAGATTCGTGGTTTGTTGGTTATACGCCGCAATATACAGCAGCCGTTTGGACTGGGATCGGTAACTCAAAAGATGCGGACGGCAAAATGTGGCTCACAGATTATGAGCAGCGTGTTGCCAAAATCGTCTTCCAGCGATTAATTTCTCAAATTGATGATGGAAGCGGCTCATTTGAAAAACCAGACAGTGTCGTTGAAGCTACGGTTGAAAAAGGATCGGATCCAGCGAAATTAGCCGGACCAAATACACCGAGCGATAAGAAGACAACAGAATACTTTGTAAAAGGAACGGTTCCGACAAAAGTGTCTGACACATATGAGAAAAAAGAAGCTGATAAGCCTTCTGACTTAAAAGCAGTGTATGATGAAGAGAAAAAATCCATCACACTGACTTGGGGCTATGATGACGACGCAGATGCTACATTTAATGTAAAACAAGCGGTTGATAACGGCGGCTATAAAGAGATTCAAAACAGTTCTGCTAAAGAAGCGGTCATCTCTGATGTGAAGCCTGGCTCTACTTATAAGTTCCAAGTGACAGCCACTGTTGAGGATGTTACAAGTAAAGCAGCTTCTACTTTCCTCACCATCAAGGATGATGAAGATGAGGAAGAAAAAGCAGATGATGAGAACAAAGAAGAAGAAGAACCTCAGCAGCCTGACGACGAGCAGACAGACCAGACTGACGATAACAAAAATCAACCCCCAGGCACTGATGAGCAAAAGCCAGATGATAAAAAAGATCAAGACAAAGATAAGGATCAGGATCAAGGCGGAAATACGGAAAACGGAAATAATGGTTCTTCCGATAATGGCTCAGACAGTACAAATGGGAACGGAAACTCACAAACTGACAATAAAGATAAAAAGAAAGATGATGCGAAAACCAACTCTCAAAGCTCAAATTCGCAATCAACTTCTCCTAATCGAAAAGAAAATGAATAATGAAAAGCACTTGCCTATATGGCAAGTGCTTTTTTTAACGGTTTTGTCTAATCTTTTTAAGTGCTTCATATTTTCCATACTGCTTTTTTAGTTCTGTGTATAGCTCGTCTAGTTGAATAAAGCAGTGATATTGAGTCGGTTTTAGCAAAATGAACTCTAAACGTTCTGTCCAATTAATAGGAGCAACAGGAAATGTCTCTTGCTTAATATGTTCCCAATCAAGCGTTTGAAGTCTCTCCCCTTTGATCCAGTAAAACACAGCAATCATACTGACAATCCCTTGCAGCATATCATCTTCTTCACACCGTGACTTTCTTGTTTGAAAACGAGGAAGCATTTTTTCTTTTAATTCATTCCACAGTTCGAACATCACAGGAACAAATTCTTCTGTGTTCTGCCATGGAAGTTCATTTGTAAGAAGTTCTGATGATAGATCATATGCGAGTGGATGCTCTCTAAGGATGTCTACTCGATCGCCTTTCATCTCTACCTTTTTCCCTTTTAATTTTTCGACATATGCGGAAAAAACAACTGCCCCGCTCATGCCAGCTTCACCAATCCTTTTTTCAGCCTTTTCTGCCCTTCTCTACACATATCAAGAAGCGGACAAGATTCGCACTGCGGACGCTGCGCCTTGCAGTGATATCTACCAAAAAAGATTAGGCGGTGATGCGTCACAGACCAATCTTCTTCTGGCACTTTTTTCATTAAAGTTTGTTCTACTTCGAGAACTGAATCCTTCCAGCGGCAGATTCCAAGTCGCTTGCTGACACGTTCCACATGTGTATCCACTGCAATTGCCGGCACCCCAAAAGCGACCGAAACGACGACATTTGCTGTTTTCCGGCCCACCCCAGGAAGCTTCACAAGTTCGTCCCGATCTTTTGGCACCTCGCCGCCATATTCTTCAATCAGCATTTTGCTCAACTTTTGAATGTTTTTGGCTTTATTTCGATAAAGGCCAATCGAACGAATATCTTGCTGCAATTCTTCAAGCGGTACACTTAAATAGTCTTCTGGTGTTTTATATTTTTGAAATAACGTTTTGGTCACTTTGTTGACAAGCACGTCTGTACACTGCGCAGAGAGTGCTACAGCGATCACAAGTTCAAATGGATTGGAATGAACAAGCTCACACTCAGCTTCTGGAAACATATCTCCTATAATATCTAAACATTCATTGATTTGTTTTTTTGATAACATGACTTCTCCTTTATTGGTTATTGCTCCAGCCAATTATAAAAAGGAACTTGTCGCTTATATGTTGACGTCTCTTCTTTTGAAGGTGGCGCTTTTTGCTGAGAACGGAAATGCTGGCTATGCTCTTTTGCTTCTTCCGCTGTTTTCAGCCCTTTCTTTTTCCACTCAAACAGAATTCGGTCGATATAACGGAAATTTAATTTTCCTGATAAAACCGCTTCTCTTAATGCTAGGCGGATCATTTCAGCATCATGATGGTCTTGATCCATCCAAATCGAGAGTGTTTCTCCTTCAAGTGGGGACAGTGGTCTGCCAAATTCATCTTCAAATAAAGCATATAAAGACTTTTCAGCCTGTACATGAAGTTTTTGACCTTCCTTCGCTTGTTTTGCCTCTAGAAAGTCATACAGCACGCCCCATAAAGGCTCAACTGAGTAACGGTCATGCTGAATACCAGACCCGTCTTCAAACGGCTGAATCGAAATAAATCCTTTTTGAATTAAATGCTGAACCATATACGCACACTCTTCAGCTGAAATGGTCATGCCATGGGATAGCTCTTCAAACGTTTGAAAGAACACACCTTGTTCTTCATTCATTTTAATCTTAAGCATCACCATCATTTGTGATTCATTCAGTCCTAACTGCTCATAATGAGCAATCAGCAAATTAGGCAAACTAGTCGAGCCCATTTGCTGCATATTAATAAATTGCTGCCTATTCATCGGATACACCTCTTCACTTTAAGTATATCACGTTTTATTTCACGTGCCCCTTCAAAAAACGTTTGAAAAAGCCTCCATATGTTGGAGGCTTTCACGTCTTAAGGATATAAACGGTTTAATAATCTTGGGAAAGGAATGGTTTCACGCACATGCGGCGCTCCACTAATCCAAGCAACTGTACGTTCAAGTCCAAGACCAAAACCTGAATGCGGTACAGAACCATATTGTCTTAATTCTGTGTACCATTTATAAGTTTCTTGATCTAGGCCATGTTCTTTCAATCTTGCTTCAAGCAGCTCTAGATCATGGACACGCTCAGAACCGCCAATGATCTCTCCGTAGCCTTCTGGTGCAATCAAGTCTGCACAAAGAACGACATCATCACGATCTGGTGCAGGCTGCATGTAAAATGGCTTTAATGATGTTGGATAATGAGTGATAAACACCGGTTTATCGTAGCTTTCAGCGATCGCTGTTTCGTGAGGCGCGCCGAAGTCATCTCCCCATTCAATATCGTCAAATCCTTTTTCTTGCAAGAATTTAATTGCTTCATCGTAAGTGATGCGCGGGAATGGTGCTTTGATATTTTCTAATTTTGCTGTATCACGGCCAAGTGTATGCAGTTCCACTTTACAGTTTTCAAGTACACTTTGAACCACATGAGTCACATAATTTTCTTGATACTCAAGGTTTTCATTGAATTCGACAAAAGCCATCTCAGGCTCGATCATCCAAAACTCAATTAAATGACGTTTTGTTTTAGATTTTTCAGCTCTAAATGTTGGGCCGAATGAGAATACTTTTCCGAGTGCCATTGCCGCAGCTTCCATGTAAAGCTGTCCACTTTGAGAAAGGTACGCATCTTCATCAAAATATTTCGTTGCAAACAGCTCCGTTGTACCCTCAGGTGCACTTCCAGTTAAAATTGGCGGGTCTACTTTCACGAAGCCTTCTTGATGGAAGAATTCATATGTAGCACGAATGATTTCATTACGAATTTTCATAATAGCATGCTGCTTTTTAGAACGAAGCCATAAATGACGGTGATCCATTAAGAATTCTGTTCCATGCTCTTTTGGTGTAATCGGGTAGTCAGTTGCTTCGTGAATCACTTCAATGGATTTCACTTGCAATTCAAAACCAAGAGGTGAACGCTCGTCTTTTGTTACTTGTCCTGTCACATAGACAGATGTTTCTTGAGTAACTGATTTCGCAAGCTTAAAGACTTCCTCTTCCACTTCTGCTTTTACTACAACTCCTTGAATAAAGCCTGTCCCGTCACGCAGCTGCAAGAATGCAATTTTACCGCTTGAACGTTTATTGGCAATCCATGCGCCGATGGTTACATCTTCATCGACATGTTTGAACACTTGATTAATCGTTGTTTTCAACATAATTCCCTCCAAAGCCAGAAAGAAGCTCACCTTTTCGATAGGTGTGATTCTTTTTTCATACATTTTATTATAACCGTTCTAAATCAGCATGGTCAACGCAAGACAGGAGAAACTACGGCGTTACATTTTTTTCCACGTGTCCTGTCGAGAAATCGACATAGCTAAAGCTGTATTGATTGTTTTCATTTAAGTACGTCACTTCCCAAAGGAGTACGTCACCTTCTCTTGCTAATTGAACGTCCTTTAGCTTAGAGACCGTGTTCTCCTTTTGAACGGCTTGTACTGCTTGATTTGAGGTAATGCCTTCTTTTTCTTTTTTTGCGATCACTTTTTCTTTTTTGCTGGCAGGTACCCAAACATAGGTTGTTTCGTTTTGTTTGTTTTTCCCTTCAACAATAAATTGTTTTTCTTTTCCAACAAAAGTTTCTACTTGCTCCACTTGTACGATGTTTGCTTGTTTTTTTGCTCGTTCAATCGCCGCCTCATGACCTTGTTCTTTTTGTCCCATGGCAATCTGATAAATCCACGTAAAGCTGATGATACCAATGAGCAAAACGAGAGCCACAATGGATGAGATGATCCAGACTATTTTTTTCATGTCAAGCTTCCCCTATGTGCGATATATTGTAAATATCGCTTGATTTTGATCTTCTTGATCTAATGCCAATCCAAACATGAGATCTTCTCTTTTAAGCGTTCTGTTCAATAAGTCAACAATTTTATACAGGTCTTCTGAATGCTTAATGTGAACAGTTGAAAGTACCTCTATTTTACTTTCCACTTCTAATTCCTCCTCGGTACGTAAATATTGTTAGTCATACTTTTCGGCACGGAAACCGATACTATTTTTACAACGGAACACAAAAAGCCGTTACGATAAATTAACTCCAAACCCACATCAGCTAAAGGCCGCTTATGACAGCGGCTTTTCGTTTTTGAGTTTCTCTATATACGCCTCAAGTGATTCTTTTGACATCTCGTGGACTGGCGCATGAGGGAGTGATTCTAAAAATAGCTTTCCATATGACGCGGTTTTCACTCGGCGGTCTAAAATGAGCAATGTCCCTATGTCTTTTTCAGAGCGCAGCAAGCGTCCTGCACCTTGTTTAAAGGTTAACACAGCTTCTGGGAGAGCAACGGCTTTAAACGGGTTCTTCCCCTGTTTTTTAGCGGCATCACATTTTGCTTCAATGAGCGGTGAATCAGGCGGCCGAAACGGAAGACGTGCCATAATAACTGTTGTCAGCTCTGATCCAGGAAAATCGACACCTTCCCAAAAACTACCCGTACCAAGTAAAATTGCATGTTTTGCTAATTTGAACATCTTCGTTAATTTAACAGGACTACCGCCCGTCAGACCTTGGGCAAAAAGGGCGGCTTGCATCCCTTCTGTTTTCAGTTCATCATACACTGCTTTTAACATCTCATGTGAATTAAACAACACCAATATTTTCGCTTGTTGCTGCTTTTCCATTATCTTAATGTACCGTACTGCTTGCTTTACATAGTCACGCTCATCACGGTTCGTAATCGGCGGCATATCAGCTGGTACAATCACCTTGAGCTGTTTCTCAAGTTCAAACGGTGACTCAATCTGTACAAGATGCGGATAAAAATCTTGCAGACCAAATCGTTCTAAGCAATAATCAAAACGACCATTAATTGTGAGTGTCCCTGATGTGAGGACAACACTTTTTTTGTTCATAAAAAATCGATCCGCTAAAAGCTCGCCGGTATCTAGCGGCTGTGCATGCATAAAGACAGCATTTTTGGCACCCTTTGCATCGATCTCAATCCAAACCGTTTCATCGTTTTTCGGTTCAAAAATGAACCGGTACAGCGTACTGCAAAATGTATGCATAAACGACATCACTTGATCGTATTCCTCTGCTTCAAACGCAAAGTGTTCTGTCAGCTGATCACTTTTTTGAACAAGCTCGCTTTTTTGCTGTTCATACAGCTTTTCACAAGCAATTAACAAGGAACAAAGCTTACTTGCCGTCTCTTTAATCCGTTTCCACTGCGCATGCTTCGACTGATGACGTACTCTATGAATGAGACGATTGATGTCTGCTTTTGGTTTTGTCCTTTTCACAAAAGAATGAACGGTACTAAAGAAGGCGTCACTTTCCATTTGAAGCTGCTGAAGATACTCATCCATTTCGATAAAGGTGTCCGTCTGTAAGCCGGCACCGTGAAATCTCTTTTTCAGCTTCTTTAACAGACCGCCCTGTAATGAGCCAAGCTGCGTTAATTTCGCATGAAGCTGGATATACGACGCACTATCCCCTAGCGTTTCATTGGCTGTTTTCTCAAATTGGTGAGCCTCGTCAATCACATATACGTCTGCATGCTGAAAGATAGATGATGCTTCCGTTTGTGATAAGAGCAGGCGATGATTCGTTAAAATTAAATCAGCTGTTTTCGCCCTTCTTTTTGCACGCTCATAAAAGCAGTATTCCTTAAAGCGGCGCTTTTTCGATGTAAACGGCATGTGCACACACGAAATCCGGTCTTTTATATTGGCAGCTCCTGAAGGTAAATTTAGTTCAGATAAATCACCCGTTTCTGTCACAAGGAGCCACATTAATATTTGCGCCTTCGTTAAGACCACATCATAGTTATCATCTTCCTCATGCAGCACATGCTCAAACTTATCTAAGCAAATATAATGCGCCCGACCTTTGAATACACAGGCTGCTGGCTCAAATGGAAGCAATTGATTTAAAATCGGCACATCACGCTGAAGCATTTGCTGCTGCAAAAGAATGGAATATGTACTAATAATGACAGGTTTTCCTGATTTTTTTGCTTCTAATGCGGCTGGTATGAGGTATGCCAGCGTTTTTCCAATACCTGGTGCCGCTTCAATTAAAGCATAAGCTCTTTCATGAAACACATCTCTTACTTTATTCATCATCTTGAGCTGGCCTTCTCTTACTTCATAGCCTACCACCGTTTGGGGCAGCTTCTTTTTGATCTCCTCAAACAGCTGTTCATCGTCTTCCCCTACTGAATCTGTCGTATCCTTTTCAGAATTGGTGACATCTTTAACAGCAAAAGAGCCTACTTCTACCAAAGAATCTTCACGGCTGGCATCACTCATTTCAAGCTGCTGGATTAAAAATCCAATATCACTTAAGAGATAAGAGGATAATCTGCGCAGCTGCTTAAGCACATTTGACGGCGTATGTGTTAATTGATGGAGTAAGGTTAAAAATAACATGGCAGTAACTTCCGCATCACTATCCGCCCTGTGCGGGTGGTCATGTGGAAGCATGAGCTCTTCACTTAATTCAGTGAGCTTATAGCCTTCAAGCTCTGGATAAAGAATTCTAGAAATTTCAACTGTATCAATCGCTAGCACATCCAGCTCATTTTTCCCGCATGCTTTTAGTTCATCATTTAAAAAGTTCAAGTCAAAATGAACATTGTGCGCAACAAAATAAGCGCCTTGAATGAGATCATACACCTCTTGGGCAATGTCCTCAAAAAACACTGCATCGTCTACCATATGCTGCTGAATGCCTGTCAGCTGTTCAATAAATCCAGGGATCGTTTTTCCCGGGTTCACATATTTTGAATACCGTTCGACAATTTGTCCATTTTCAATGACCACCGCAGCAATTTGAATGATTTTATCACCCTTCTTAGGTGAATTTCCGGTGGTTTCAATATCAACGACAACAAACCTTTGATCGGCCATAAAATGGACACCTCAATTCCTCGTTCCACTCAAAGTGAAACACGCTCTGGGCAAAAATAGCTGAAACAGAACAGCTTCTTTGCTTAAACTGTTCTGTTTCATTGGAGCATGCGTTATAAAATCGTTCTCGCAGGCTCTTGCCCAATCATTTGTTCAATTTGATTTTCTTTATTTAACACGACCACTTTTGGTGTATGTGTCTTTGCTTCTTCTTCTGAAAGCATCCCATAAGCGATAATAATCACTTCATCCCCCGGCTGAACCAATCTTGCTGCTGCGCCATTTAGACAAATGACACCGCTCTTTCTTTGACCGGGAATAATATATGTTTCAAGTCTCGCGCCATTATGATTATTGACAATCTGTACTTTCTCATTTGCCATCATACCTGCCGCATCAAGTAAATCTTCGTCAATGGTGATGCTTCCTACATAATGTAAGTTTGCTTCTGTTACTGTCGCTTTATGAAGTTTAGAAGTCATAAAGGTTCTATACATGCTTTTCACCGCTTTCAGGAACATGGAATATCACATTATCAATCAGTCTTGCCCGTGAGAATTTCACCGCAATCGCAATGATGACCTGACCTGCTAACTGCTGAAGCGGCTCAAGCTCTGGATAAGAGTAAATCTCAATATAATCAATTTCCCCGCTAGTTTGAAGAATTTCCTCTTCTACCAACTGATAAATGCGACTGACGTCACGTTCACCTTTTTCAACCGCTGACTGTCCTTTTTTCAATGCGCGGTACAAAGCAGGAGCTTCTTGTCTTTCTTTATCAGACAAGTACACATTTCTTGAACTTTTCGCTAAACCGTCTTCTTCCCTAACTGTCGGCACTGAGACGAGGTGAAGATCAAAGAAGAAATCCTTGATCATCGCATCGATCACAGCGACTTGCTGTGCATCCTTTAGACCAAAGTATACATTTGTTGGTGCTACAAGATGAAATAGCTTTGTAAGCACAGTAACAACACCGTTGAAATGTCCTGGACGTTTTTTCCCGCATAAGACATCAGTTCGCTTTTGAACCGTCATCGTGATCGATGGTTCATTTGGATACATTTCTTTCACATCAGGTGTAAATAAAATATCTACCCCTGCTTCTTCTGCAAGGCGCTGATCTCTTTCCATATCCCTTGGATAGGATTCAAAGTCTTCGTTCGGTCCAAATTGCAAAGGATTGACAAAAATACTCATTACCACAATGTCATTTTGATCCCTTGCTTCTTTCGCAAGCGTCAGATGTCCTTCATGAAGAAAGCCCATCGTTGGGACAAAGCCGATGGAATGCTGTTTTTCTTGATGCAACTTGATCAATTCCTTCAACTCGTGAATATGGGTGACAACGTTCATTTTTTGATACCCCCATATAAACCATCAAGGACTTCTTCTTTGATATGAAATGTATGCTTGTCTTCTGGAAATGTGTGTGCTTTTACTTCTTTTGTATATTGAATAAGCGCTTCTTCTAATACAGTATCAATTTGCGCGTATTGTTTCACAAACTTAGGTGTTCTAGACACGCCGTATCCTACCACATCATGGTAAACGAGAACTTGTCCGTCTGCCTCAGCCCCTGCACCAATCCCGATCACAGGAATCTTCAGCATGTCGGTAATTCGTTTTGTCAGTTCACCAGGTACGCATTCAAGCACAAGTGCAATCGCACCCGCTTCCTCACATTTTAAGCTGTCTTCTATCAATTTCTGCGCACTTTCGTGGTCTTTTCCTTGCACTTTATACCCGCCAAGTACTCCAACTGACTGAGGTGTGAGGCCTAAATGACTGACGACAGGAATTCCGCCTCTTGTAAGGGCTTGAATGGATTCAAATACTCCATCTCCACCTTCTAGCTTTAAGGCATCCGCACCGCTTTCTTGCATGATGCGTGCTGCGTTTTTCAATGTTTCTGCTAATGAATAATGGTAAGACATAAATGGCATATCCGTCACAATAAATGTGTCTTTTGCGCCTCTTTTCACTGCTTTTGTGTGATGAATCATGTCATCGATCGTGACTTGTACTGTCGAATCTAATCCAAGTACAACCATCCCAAGTGAATCACCGACTAAGATCATGTCGACTTCCGCTTTTTCTGCTTGCTTTGCAGATGGATAGTCGTATGCTGTCAGCATTACAATTGGTTCATTTTGTTCTTTCATTTTGAAAAAATCTAGCTTTGTCTTCATTTGTTCCTCCTCATTCTGGAGAGGAGATGGCTTGCCTCACATCACATGTTTTGATCTCTCATGCGCGGCGAATCATCCCTCTGTCCAAGTCCCTTAGGATCAAGGCAGAAATTCATCAAATTTTTGTTTCTAACAGGTACAGCTCTTTTCAGATACTGCCCACACGAAGTATATCAAAAATGTGCCGGGTGTTCCACTTAAGTTGACTTGATCTCGATGTCTGCGGAGTAGATTTTTTGGATCCCTTCCTCCGTTTCAAGCAATAAAACACCTTCTTCATTGATTCCGAGCGCTTTTCCAGTGTATTGCCCATTGACGGTACGGGCCACAATATGCTGACCGATCGTCATCGCAAACGATTCCCACAATTGTTTAATGGGCGCAAATCCATGGTTCATATAATCAGCATACCTTTTTTCAAATGTGAACATGATCTGTTGGATGAGCGCAGCACGGTCCACTTTTTCATTCAGTTCCATTCGCATGCTCGTAGCGACATCCTCTAGTTCATCCGGAAAGTCATCTGCCGTTTGATTCACATTAATGCCCGGTCCAATAATCACAGCATGAACCTGATCCGCCTCTGCTTTTAATTCAGTCAAAATACCAACGACTTTTTTCCCGTTTAGCAAAATATCATTTGGCCATTTAATAGAGGGGCTGAGTCCTGTTTGCTCTGCAATAGCTTCTGCGATGGCTACAGATGCCAAAAGCGTCATCTGCGGCGCTTTGTGCAGCGGAATTTCAGGGCGTAGAATGAGACTCATCCAAATGCCTGTCCCATTTGGTGAATGCCACGTTCTTTGAAGGCGGCCTTTCCCGTTTGTCTGATGATCACTGACAACGAGCGTGCCGTGGGGCGCACCTTCATTTACAAGATCATGGGCAATCAGCTGTGTGGAGGCGACTTCTTTCTGAAAATAAATGTGTCTGCCAAAGCACTCTGTGTCGAGACCAAACAGAATTTCGTCCTCACTAATTTTGTCTGGTTTACGTAGCAGACGATATCCTTTTCTTCTGACGGCTTCTACCTCATAGCCTTCTTTTCTGAGGTCCTCTATATGCTTCCAGACAGCCGTTCGAGAACAGCCAAGCTCATCACATATTTGCTGACTTGAAACAAAGTCCTGACTAGATGCTGTAAATAGTTCGATTAATCGTTTTCTAATTGCTGATCGCATGCTGTAAGCCACTCCTCTATGGCTTCTTTTCGGTTTTCCAAATGATTGTGCAGAACGGCATTTTTCACCAAATTAAGCTCTTCTGCGATCCATTTTCCTGATGTCTTTTGCCGAAAGGCCATTAAATCTTTACCTGAAACAGTGAGGTCTTGAAGCGTTTTAATCGGCAGTGCATCATAAGAACGCTTCGCAGCCTCCAGCTCGTCAAAGAAAATGCGGCGCTCGTGTTTTAGCTGTGTGATCTTCAAGCTAGATAAGAGCACGTGTTCACCAGCCTCGAACATCTTCTCCGCATCCCAGTCACAATCGACGTATCGGCTAATGGCCACCGCGTCTTTTAATAGCTTTGTTGACAGCTTCCATTCTTTTAAGAAGAGCACAGCCTCCTCTTCATCTAAGCCAAGCAAATGGATAACAGCTCCCCATACTTCTTCCAGTCCATCCAGTAAATAATACGGAAATGACTGAAAAGATTCTTGTAGACGATCCTTTTTGAAACCCGGCAATTCTTCATACAATTTGGTAGAAATGAGCACTTTGATCGCCCGCTCACAATAACGTCCTTTTAAAAGCTTTTCCATTTCAATCTTTTTGCGTTCAACGGATATGTTGGCAAGGAGATGCTTATCTTTTTCCATTGCCTCAGCCGTTTCTGCAGCGAGCTTAAAGCCAAGCTGGCTTAAAAAACGGACCGCTCTCATCATCCGAAGCGCATCTTCTTGAAAGCGGCACGCAGGATCTCCTACGGTTTGAATTCGTTTCCGCTCAATATCTTGTTTGCCCCCTACATGGTCAATGATCTCCCCATTTATATCCATGGCCATCGCATTGATCGTTAAATCTCTTCTTAAAAGATCTTCCTTCAAGGATGTGATAAACGCCACTTCTTTCGGTCTGCGAAAATCTTCATATTCTGATTCAGTTCGAAACGTTGTCACCTCATAGCTAATCCCATCATGTAACACAATGACAGTGCCATGCTCTTTGCCAACATCAACTGTTTTTTCAAATAAAGACTCGACCGTATCAGGCGTTGCATCCGTTGCTATATCGATATCGCCGATTTCCCTGCCTAAAAGGACATCTCTCACTGCTCCGCCGACAAAGTAAGCCTGATGCCCATGTTCGTGCAGTGTATGTAAAATAGGGATCGCATGTGTGAATGGTTCATTCATGTTCATCATCACCTTCGATCAATTCTAGGTAAAGCTCTTCATATTCACTCACAATTTTTTCAGAAGAGAAATGGGCTTGAACGCTAGACTGGGCTGCCGCCGACACTTGCTCATGAAGCGCTTTGTCTTTCAGTATAGAGACTGCGTGTTTAGCTGCCGCTTCTATATCGCCGAGCGGGACAAGGAAACCTGTTTCTCCATGTGTAATGACTTCTGGAATCCCGCCAACATCAGTCCCAATACATGGGACACCGCATGCCATTGCCTCAAGAAGCACAAGTCCGAAGCTCTCTTTCTCAGATAGAAGCAGCTTCAAATCACTGATGGAATACAGCTCTTCTACTTTCTCTTGCTTACCTAAAAATAACACGCGGTCTGTCAGCCCTAGCTTTTTCACGAGTTCGCAAACAACCGATTTTTCTGGACCGTCCCCAATGAGCAGCAGTTTTGCATTCACCTGTTCAGTAATTTTTTTAAACACATGAATGACATCATGCACCCGCTTCACCTTGCGGAAATTCGATACATGGATGACGACCTTTTCATCATGTAAAAGACCATAGTGTCTCTTCAGCACATCGTGATCTTCACGCAAGTATACACGCTCATCGACGAAATTATGGATTGTTTCGATCTTTTTATTTGGTTTGATGAGGTCGTACGTCTGCGCAGCTAATGAATGCGACACCGCCGTTACCCGGTCTGATGATTCGATCGCAAAGCGAATGACTTCCTTTAGTGATGGATCATAGCCTAATACCGTAATATCCGTCCCATGAAGCGTCGTGACGACTTTTACAGAGTGTCCCATCATTTGCTTTGCTAAGTACGCACAGACGGCGTGAGGCACCGCATAGTGCGCGTGAATAATATCAAGTTTCTCTCGTCTTGCGACTTCTGCCAATTTACTTGCTAATGCAAGGTCATAAGGCGGATATTGGAAAACAGCGTATTGATTGACATCCACCTCATGAAAATAAATATTCGGATACACTTTATTGAGCCTAAACGGAATACTTGAGGTAATGAAATGAACATCGTGCCCTTTTTCAGCTAAACGTTTTCCAAGTTCCGTCGCAATAATGCCAGAGCCGCCGACACTTGGATAACAAGTGATTCCGACCTTCAGTTTTTTCATAATTACCCCCCAAGTAAGTCGTCATCGATCAAAAGTGGTTTTTTTGTGATAAACCCTTCTGCATAAGCTTTATTGACTTCTCTTCCATACATAGACTCTCTCATTTTGACAAAATCAATATACCCGTTCACAAGAGGTGTCTCAACTGAATTCGCCGATTTCACAAATTGGCTTTGATACGCATGCAGGCTATCAATCTTTTGGTGCATTTCCTCAGAAATATCAATCACAAAATCTGGACGATGATGGCCGTTAATCATGTAATAATACATTTGACTTATTTTATGCGCTGGCTGCTTGTATGAATCTTCAAATTTATGTATCCCTGCCGAAAAAGCAGCCTCTTCTACAAGTGAACCCGCATGACCATGATCTGGATGCCGATCTTGGTGATGCGGAGCAAAAATTAGTTTCGGTTTGTATGTACGAATCACGCCTGCAATGTCCTTCATTGCTTCGTCATTTAAATAAAGCCCTCTGTCTGGCAGTGTAAGCTGGATTCGCGTTGACACGCCTAAAATGGCGGCAGCCGCTTTCGCTTCCTCTTTACGGCTCTCTACTGTTCCATTCGAGGATAATTCAGCCTGGGTCAAGTCGCAAATCCCGACACGTGCCCCTTTTTTTACGTATTTTGCAATCGTTCCGCCCATACCGATCTCTACATCATCGCTATGGGCTCCGAATGCAAGGATATCAAGTCGTTTCATTTGTTCCTCCGTTTTTTGCTACATCTCGAAAATCAAACGTACCTTTATTTAAATTCCTGACTAAAATTTCAGCCGTCCCCATATTGGTGGCAAGTGGAATGGTATACACATCGCAAAGCCGAATGAGTGCAGATACATCTGGTTCATGCGGCTGCGCGGTAAGCGGGTCTCTAAAAAAGAGCACAAGGTCCATTGCATTATCAGCAATTAAAGCACCAATCTGCTGATCTCCCCCAAGTGGTCCTGACTGAAAACGATGAATGGGAAGCCCCGTCGCTTCTTTCACTCTCAAACCTGTTGTCCCTGTTGCGTAAAGTGTATGATTTGCCAATATATCACGGTACGCAATAGCAAATTGGATCATGTCACTTTTTTTCTTATCGTGAGCGATTAAAGCAATGTTCATCAGGAATCCACTCCTTATTAGTCGATGATATTTTCTAAACCATAGACGAGCTGATCAATGTGCATGACTTGTTCAACTGAAAGCTTTACACCTGACATAAACGAGGCACGGTTATAAGAATCATGACGAATGGTAAGCGTCTGTCCGTCCATTCCAAACAGTACTTCTTGATGTGCGATCATACCCGGAAGTCTTACGCTGTGCAGACGGATACCGTCATAATCTGCACCTCGTGCACCTTCGATTAATTCTTTCTCTTCTGGATGTCCTTGCTTTTTGCTTTCCCTGACTTCTGCAATCATTTCAGCTGTTTTAAGCCCAGTACCGCTCGGGGCATCTAGTTTTTTATCATGGTGAAGCTCAATGATTTCAACGTCAGGAAAATAATTCGCTGCCATTTTGGCAAACTTCATCATTAAGACCGCACCGACAGCAAAGTTTGGCGCAATAATGCAGCCTATGCCCTTTTCTTCTGTTAATTGCTGGAGCTCTTTCAGGTCAGCTTCAGAAAATCCAGTGGTCCCGACGACTGGACGCACGCCATGTTCAAGTGCCTTTTTAGTATGTACTTTCCCAATTTCTGGTGTCGTCAAATCAATTAATACATCAGGTGCTGTCTCTGAAAGACACACATCAATATCTGTATAAATTGGCGCCTCAGATGTCGTATGAATCACATCAGATAATTTTTTTCCTTCGTGCGCGTGATCAAGGGCTGCCACAAGCTCAAAATGGCTCGTTTCTTCTGCCAGCTTCACAGCTTCTATCCCCATTCTTCCTCTTGCTCCAGCGATTACTACTTTGATGGTTTGGTTCGTCATCGTCTCTACTTCCCTTCTTTTTTCGTCCAGCGGTCTTTGTCTCTTGTATTGAATTTATGCATCACACGATCATGTGCTTCCTCTAGTGATATATCTAGTGAATTAGCGAGACATGTTAATACAAACAAAACATCGCCAATTTCTTCTTCCATGCTTTTTTCCGTTTCCGTTGTTTTTTTCGGCTTTTCTCCATAGTAATGGTTAACCTCTCTTGCTAGCTCACCTAATTCTTCTGTTAGACGGGCCATCATAGCAAGCGGGCTGAAATAACCTTCTTTAAATTGTCCTATGTAATCATCTACTTCTTGCTGCACGTGACGCAGCGTTTTTTCATTCGTCATGAAGCTCATCCTCCTATCCATCTCTTACATGTTAGCGAAATCATAAATATTTGACAAATGTTTAAAACTCAGTTTGCTTGTTTCTCTCCCATACCATATAATATTATCGCTGTCTAAGCAAAAAAAGGAGTGGTCTCTTGCTAAAAGAAATTCGTCTTAAAAATATCGTATTTATTTTAATAGGATCTGCGATTTTTTCTTTCGGTCTTGTTCATTTTAATATGCAGAACAATTTGGCGGAAGGCGGATTTACAGGTATTACACTGCTTTTATATTTTCTATTCCACATTGACCCATCCATTTCAAACCTTGTCTTAAACATTCCGATCTTTTTTATCGGCTGGAAAATGCTCGGCAGAACCATGTTTACTTATACAATTGTAGGAACCGTCAGTCTTTCTGTCTTTCTTGCCATTTTCCAGCGCTTTCAAATACATATGCCTCTCCAGCACGATTTGGCCCTAGCCGCGCTCTTTGCTGGCGTGTTTATCGGAACAGGCCTCGGGATCATCTTTAAGTTCGGCGGTACTACCGGCGGTGTTGACATCATCGCAAGACTCATCAACAAGCATTATCAGGTGGCTATGGGACGAACAATGTTCATCTTCGACGCTTGCGTCATTACGATTTCTCTTACTTATTTAAATTACAAAGAAGCCATGTATACACTCGTCGCAGTATTTGTTGCTGCGAAGGTCATTGACTTCATGCAAGAAGGCGCTTACGCAGCCAAAGGCGCCATGATCATATCTGAAAAAGATGACATCATTCAAAAGAAAATCACAGAGGAAATGGAGCGGGGTGTCACCATTTTAAAAGGGGTCGGTTCCTATACAAAACAGGAGCGCAACGTTCTTTATTGCGTCGTCCCGAAAAACGAGCTTGTCCATCTTAAAAGCGTCGTGACCTCAGTCGATCCTCATGCGTTTGTATCCGTCAGTGACGTGCATGATGTGCTTGGTGAAGGCTTCACATTAGATGAACACAAAAAGCCGCTCAATCCGCATTAAAAAAAGAAGCCCAAAAATGGTGCTTCTTTTTTATGATTTCGGATAATCAGCTTGTCGCTTTTGCTTCTTCTCTTTTTCAGCACGGTATTTCCTAAATCCAACATACGTTAATGTTAATAAAATGATACTTCCCGTTGTTAAAATGACCCATAAAAGCGATGGGTCAGCCTCATCTTGATCAACGTGGGCAAATACACTCGATAAATCCTCTTCAAGCTTCGTAAGGCGCTCAAGCTTTGTCCCACTTGATGCTTTTAAAAATTCACCTTGCTCAATCACTTCCATATGCTGCTTAATCGTTTGCAGCTTTTCAGGCGAAACATCAATGGTTAAACTCGGATAGATCATATCGTATAAAGAAACCAGCTCATTCCAAGTTTCATAAAACGTCGTCGACTCCGGATCCTTCACTTCTTTTTTCAACGTAGGAAAAGACCCCATAATGGGCTTCTCCAGCGAACCCCAAAGCGGCTCAGAATCTGACTGGATCGCATCGAGCAGCATTCTAAACTGAGAGGCATAACGAAGCTTTTCGCGCTCATTCAATTCTTCCTGCGGCAGCCCTTTTATGATATCTTGATAGCCAACTGTAATTTGCCGAATCTGAGTATTTGTCAGCGTTCCGCGCCAATTCTCAGCTTTAAATGTCTTTTCAACATACAATGCGACCTGTAACGCCTCATCATATTTAGCTTGTCTCGTTAGTTGAAAGATTGAATCTGATAGTTCCGTTAATTCTTGCAGCACACTAGCGGCTGTTTCCTCGCCTTTGGCAACAGATGGCTGTAATACGAGAAAAAATAATAGAATCATCGCGATTGGCTTTCGTTTCATGCAAGTCCCTCCTAGCCCTTCTCCATACAGCGTATGAAGAAAAGGACAAGGTTAGACCAATATTGTTAAGGGAGTTCAAGCTTGATCGATTTTTTCGATAGGACGAGATAATATGAAACAAGAAGAACGGCAATGCTCAACCAAAACGTGACGTAGCCGATCTCGTTTGTATAGGCAGACAGCATAGAATAACGCGGCATCATACCAAATACATAATCAATCACATCATTATGTAAAATCCATATGCCAGCTACCACCAAATGACGCATTTTAAAACGATAGTACGGTGCAAACAATACGGCTTGAACCGCCATCGCAAAGTGGGACCCAATCAGCATGTACCCTTCCCACGGAAAGTCATCCACAGATAAAAGGACAAAGATATTCATTCCTACAGCCCATAACCCGTACTTAATTAAGGTCACGAGGGCAAGTGCTTCAAAATAAGGAGCGTTTCGTTTCATCAAAAACGCAAGTAGAACAAATAAAAAGAAAAAGCTTGCCGTTGGACTGTCTGGAACAAAAGCTAAAAAGATAGCCGGCGTTTCTACAAGCTGTGGAATATACCAATAGTAGCCGTACACAGTGCCAAGGAAATTGATCATCAAGACTAACACAAGCATGTAGCGCGTGGCTAGCAGATATTGAATCCATCTCATATGTCTCTTCACTCACGATCTATTAAAATCAGAAAAAAGCTGACAGCGCCAGCTTTTTCTCTTTTGAGTATATCCTTGTACTTGCATTTAAACAACTGAATTATTTAGATTTGACCTCAGATAAATATTTAGACAGCTTTTCAAGTTCTTCATCGCTGCCTTTAAAGATACCCTTAGGCATGTTACCTTTTCCTTCAACAGCAATCTTAGCGATCTCCTCAGGTGCAAGACCGTTGTCAACAAGTGACGGTCCGGCTGCTCCGCCCTGCATGTTATCCCCATGACAGGAGATACATGTCTGCTCCTGATAAATTTTATACTCTTCCGCTGAGGTGTCAATTTCTGCTTCTTTCTTAATTTCACCTTGCTTTGCCGCTGCTTCCCAATCATGAGTAGCAACAGACTCCCACGTTAAATATGTTGCTGCGCCGACTGCAAGGATCATCATCCCCACTGCAACCGGTCTTCTATACGGTCTGCGTTCAGGACCAGAATCAAGAAATGGTGCGAGCAACAGTGCACCAAACGCAATCCCAGGCATAATCATCGCACCAACTACCGTATAGCCGCCTGCAGCAAATTCATATTTTAATAACTGGTACAAGAATAAGAAATACCAGTCTGGCAGCGGAATATAGCCGGTATCTGTTGGATCAGCCATCCGCTCAAGCGGAGGTGCATGAACCACAGTTAGGACAAGAAATCCAATTAAAAAAACGGCACCTACAAGCCATTCCTTTAAAAGAAAGTTCGGCCAAAAGGCTTCTGTTTTTCCCGGATATTCGGAATAGTCTTTAGGTATGTTAGGTTTTCTTTCTGCCGGAATTCTAGAGTCTCCGACAAACTTCATCCCTTTTCCCCTATGCAAAGTCATCCCCTCCTCATTGAACATTCATCAAACGCAACTTTTTTATAGCGGTCCAGAAATTCCTTGCTTACGAATCATAATAAAGTGGGCAGCCATCAGCCCAAATAATGCCGCTGGCAAGAAAAAGACATGGATAGCGAAAAATCTCGTCAGCGTTTGTGCCCCTACAATGTCAGGATGACCTGCAAGCAGCGTTTTGATCTCTTTACCAATGAAAGGTGTCGCTTCTGCAATTTGAAGACCAACCTTCGTCGCAAATAGCGCCTTCATATCCCATGGCAAGAGATAACCTGTAAAACCAAGTCCAAGCATCACAAAGAAAATGAGCACACCAACAATCCAGTTGAGCTCTCTAGGCTTTTTATACGCCCCTTGGAAAAAGACCCTTAGCGTATGTAAAAACATCATGACAATAACTAAACTCGCACCCCAGTGGTGCATCCCTCTGACAATCTGACCAAATGCCACTTCATTTTGTAAATAATAGACAGATTCCCAGGCGTTTTTAATATCTGGCACGTAATACATCGTTAAAAACATGCCCGAAAGGACTTGAATGACTGTCACAAAAAACGTTAAACCGCCAAAACAGTACACAAAAGCGGAGAAATGATGTGCTGGATTGACATGCTCTGGCACCTCATGATCCGCAATATCTCTCCATATTGGTGTAATGTCTAGCCGCTCATCTACCCAATCATAAATCTTGTTAAGCATCGTTACCCTTCCCCTTTCGGCACAGCTTTTCCAAGATAGAGGTATCCGTCCTTCACTTGCTGCTTATAATGGTCAAGCGGTGCAAGTGGCGGAGTTCCGGGTACGTTTGTACCATCCTTGTCGTACAGCCCATAGTGGCATGGGCAGAAAAATTTGTTTGGATTTTTCGGATCACTGTTCCAGTTCACTGTACATCCTAAATGTTTACAGATTGGCGATAAAGCGACAATTTCATCCCCTTCTTTGTACACCCATGCTGACCTAGATTCCTTTGACTCATACCATGCATCTACTTGATCAATTTTAAAGTCAAAGCGCTTCGGTTCCTTCGTCAGTTCATCTACACTGACAACTTGAACCATATCCTGATCCTCTGTTCCTTTTAGCACAGGGTCAAGCGCAAAGCGAACCATAGGCATGAGCATTCCAGCGGCCATAAATCCCCCCACGCCGGTCAACGTGTAATTCAAAAATTGACGCCTGGACACTCCATGTCTCTTCTCGCTCATTTTTTTCTCCCCCCCTCAGGTCGTCAGCTACTTTATAACTGAATTAGAAAAAATTTCATAAAACTAGGACACCCTCATAATATATCAATCTATTCACAAGGTCAACAGCCTAAAAAGCTATGTACAATGCAAATGTAAGGGTTTTTATGAAGGGTTCCACTTTTGTAACAAAAAGTTCAAAATTTGTTCTACACTGTCTTGTACAATTTTTTGCTTTAATTCTACCTTTAAATGCTCGAGCGGAACCGGCTTTAACAAAAATAGTGATTCACTAACCGCCGCATGCTCTTTCCATTGGTGATCAGATGAGATTAACACGACATGCTGAAAATGATCTTCTAGCGACCGCTTCATCGTGAAGATGTCTTCTAGTTTTCGGTCATTGATTTCTACATATGTATGTGGTGGAAAAAGAAAGACCCGCCCTTTCAGCTGCCTTTCAAGTTCCTCTGCTACAAGAATGGTAAACTCCCCTAAAGATACGGTTTGTTTGATTTGATTCGCATCTATTCCAACTAATGGAATGATAGCGGTATCAATGTAATCTTTAGATTGCAAAAAGCTATCCACATCCTCCGCTTGAAACTTCATCAATTTCCCCTCTTTCATGACATAAGCCCTGCCTGGATAGGGCAAGGCTTATTCGTTCAGTTTATGACAATAGGCTTAATTCTCTTGCTAACTTATTAAATGTTTCTTGATCATGACGGTCAAGTGCTTCATCTATCTCTTTCATAAGCCGTTCTTTTTGGAAAGTTGCGATCGAGTGTTCAAGCACTTTCTCCGCAAGATCCTTATCCTTTTCGTTCTCATAAAGATCCTTTGGAATATGAGGATTTGTTTCAAGCACAGCTGCATATTCCGGAGAACGATAAGCAGAACGGAAATTCAATTGAATAAACAAATCTTGCTGTTTATTCAAACGAATATCATGAAATGACTTTTCAGCATCTGTCGTCATGATGTTTTCTTTATAAAATCTAAAGGGAACTTCATCCACACAGTGTGTTGACATAATGATTCCCCTTGGGCAAAATTCTGCTTGCTCTACAAAATGAACCTTTTCCATCAAAGAGTCGTGACTCATTAAATAATTTAATATCCAAACACACTCTCTTCGCTTTAACTGATAATGGTTTAAAAACCACCGGATGAATTCCTTCTTTTCATTGACAGAAACAGGGGTCTGCATGTTATTCCCTCCTCTATCGTAAATTAAATTGCTATACATGAATTATTCAACAAACCAGTTCTTCATTCCTGCAAACTATAAGGAAATTTCGTCTTCAATTCTCAAAATCGTTTCTTCGATTTCTTCATTCGTGCCATCTTTCTGAAGAACTTTGCGTAATAGCGGCAATGCTTCTTTTTGTCTGCCTTCTTCTAAAAGGAACGATGCGTATTCATATAAAAAGTCACGTTCCTCATCAAAATCAGGCAGAGCCAGCTTGAAGTACTCAGCTGCTTCTTTATATTCCTCTCGTCCAACAGATGCTGATGCAGCATACCAATTCCATTTTGGATCATCTTCCCCAAAGCTTTTAACCTCTTTAATGACATCCAAAATTTCATCAAAAAGCTCTTCATTTAAATAGATCGCGAGCAATGTTTGAATCGCTTCAATATATCCCGGATCAAGAGCAAGTGCTTCTTGAAGCAGCTTTTTCGCATCTTCTGAATCCCCATTTTTCAAGTCAATCTTTGCACCATATAAATATAATTCTTTGTTATACTCATCAATTTTAATACCCTCTTTTACTACCTCTAAAGCCTCGTGATATAGTCCTTCTTCCTCATAACTTTTCGCTAAAGGCATATATAGAGACGAATAAGATGGATCAATATCTTTTAGTTCTGAAAGCTGCTGAATGGCTGTTTTCGTTCGACCAGCCCTCATCGCTGTAAATCCGTAGCCAAAAAGTGTATTCGGATCTGTTTGACCTTTCACTGCCTTTTCGTACCATTCAAGCGCATCTTCAAATTCTCCAGCTGTGCTGAGTGATTCAGCAAGCCTCTGATAAACATTGACGCCGCCAACCTCATGTTGTTGATCTGCAACCTTGTAGAAATAGTCGGCCGCTTTCTTTGAAAGACCTTGTGAAAAATACAATTCACCTAATGCAAAATCAATAATGGCTTCATTTGGGAGCAGCTCTTTTGATTTTAAGAGCTTTTGTTCACTGACTTCAAATAGTCCTTGCATTTGATACAAATCTGCCATTAACAGTAGACTCTCTGGATACGCATCATCATCTTCAGGAATCGTCTCTAATACCGAAATCGCCTTTTCTTCTTCATCAGAGTCAATCAGAAGTTCTGCATAAAAACATGTTAACCCTGTTTCCTCTGGATATAAATCATGTAAATCACTGATGAGATTTCTCGCTTTATCGATATCTCCCCAATCATAATATAACTGAGCTGCCTGCGCCTTTTCTTCATCATGCAAATGCTTTTCTGCCTTAGCAAGTGTTTGAAGTCCTTTTTCAGTCTCACCCGCCTCAACTAATTTTATGGCTTCTTGTAATGAACTATTCAAATCAAACCGTTCCTTTCTGTTTTCCAAAAACCTAAACTATTGTTACTTCATATCATAATCGACAGGTACTCATCCAGCAAATATGTTGCACTTTTAAAATGAACCCATTTTTGTGTTTTAAAGACTGTTTTTCATTTCATCCTTTACAAAACGGAAGTTTTGTAAACTAAAAACACCTAAAATTCATTTTTTGATCAAATAAAATGAATTTTTTCCAGGTTTCATCTTGAGACAAGCTATGCTATATTCCTTACAAATATGCCTAAGGAAAGAAAAAGCCTGAGGACATCCTCAGACTGTTTTTGTTAAGTATTCAATATGTTCAAAGAAATTCGGGTATGAAACGCGTACAGCATCTGTATCTTCAATCTCAACCGCTTGCTTTGTGATACATGCAGCAATCCCAAGCATCATCCCGATTCGGTGATCTCCGTAGCTTGACACGACTGCGCCGCCTTGAAGCGTGGTTTTACCATGAATCTTCATACCATCATCTGTTGCTTCAATATCAGCACCGAGTTTTTTAAGTTCTGACACGACTGTATCAATTCGATTGGTCTCTTTCACTTTTAACTCAGCAGCATCTTTAATGACCGTTGTGCCTTCTGCTTGTGTCGCTAGAAGCGCTATAATTGGAATCTCGTCGATAAGTCTTGAAATCACATCACCAGAAATTTCGATTCCTTTTAATGAAGAGGTCGAGATCGTTAAATCACCATATGGTTCTCCACCTTTTGCATCTACTTCATTGATCTCAAGATTCGCACCCATTTGTTTCAGAACATCAATAATGCCCGTTCTTGTTTTGTTTAGCCCGACATTTTTTAACACAATTCGGCTGTTAGGAACAATAGATCCAGCAACAAGGAAAAATGCAGCTGAAGAGATGTCTCCAGGAACAAATATATCTGTTGCTTTTAATGCTTGACCGCCTTCAATGGAAACACTTTGTTCATCTTCATCTAGTTTCACACCAAACATGGAGAGCATTCTTTCTGTATGATCTCTTGATTTATGTGGTTCAGTTAATGTCGTTGTGCCCTCTGCTTGAAGCCCTGCTAAAAGGACAGCGGACTTAATTTGCGCACTTGCCACCGGAGACTCATATGAGATACCTTTTAAATGGCCGCCACGAATAGACAGTGGCGTATACTCTCCGTTTGCTCTGCCATCTATTTTCGCTCCTAGTTGTTTAAGTGGACCTGTTACTCGCTTCATTGGTCTTTTAGCAATACTCTCATCACCGATCAGTGTACTGTGAAACTCGCAACCAGCTAATATTCCCATCATTAATCGAATGGTTGTACCAGAATTCCCGACATCGAGGACATCAGACGGCTCCTTGAGCTCTTTCAGTCCCTTTCCATGGATCACAACATCGGTCCCTTTTTGTTCAATTTCAACGCCCATCTTTCTAAAACAATCAATCGTACTTAAACAATCGGCTCCAGGGAGAAAGTTTTTCACCACTGTCGTCCCATCAGCAATTGCTCCAAACATCACTGATCGATGAGAAATGGATTTATCACCTGGAATATGAATGACTCCATTCATAGGAGCATGTTTATGAATTTTCATCTTTGTCACCTCAGTCAGCATAAAATGTATCGTAATTCGCTCTATTTTTTATACAGATCTCTGCACGTTTACGGTCGTTTTCTGTTTGAAAACTAATGCGTAAAATCCCATTAATGTCTTCCCGCGTTTCAATAATACGGATATTCGTAATACTAATGTTCTCATTTGCTAAATGCCCTGTAATCTCCGAAATGACCCCAGGGTGATCTGGAACATCCACATAAAGATCATAAAAAGCTGGAATGGCACCTTTTTTCCTCAGAGGAAGTCCATCACGATATTCCTTTGCCTCTTGAAAATAAGAGAACAAGCCTTCAGCGTCTTCTTGCTGTACAAAGGTCTCAATGCGGTCGATCTCTTTTTTCCATTCATGGAACCGGTCTAAAATCTTGTTTTTGTTGTGCAGAAGGATATCTCGCCACATTGCAGGGTTGCTTGACGCAATACGTGTAATGTCACGAAAGCCTCCAGCAGCAAACCGTTTGACGAGTGGGAATTGTTCTTCAAAATGATGTGCTTGATGCACAAGGCTGGCTGCAACAATATGAGGGAAATGACTAATCACACTTGTTACACCATCATGTTCTTCTGGGGTCATCTCAATAAAATGAGCATTTGTCCCCTTTAACAAGTCCTTCAAACGATCAACAGCCTCTCGGTTTGTTTCCTTTGCCGGGGTTAAAATGTAGAACGCATTTTCAAATAAAAAGTCTTTCGCTGCTATGACACCTGACTTGTGAGAGCCTGCCATTGGATGTCCACCAATAAATTGATAGTGCTTAGGAAGCGTTTTTTCTGCATAATGGACGACCTTTTGCTTTGTGCTGCCGACATCTGTGATTGTGAGCTCTCTCTCAATTCCAGAGTTTGCAATATCACGAAGCATCTTGACTGTTTGCTGAACTGGTGTTGCCAAAATAATAGTCGCAGATTCAGCCAAACCTGCCGCAAATGAATCAGCTGCTAAATCAATGATACCCAGCTTTGTTGCTGCAACCATTTGTTCTTTGGACACATCATATCCAACAATTTTTTTATGAGGATACTCTTTTTTAATCGACAGTGCGATGGAACCTCCAATTAAACCAAGTCCAGCGATTAATATTGTTTCATTTGCATCATTCATGTTCATCACCTGTTTTTTCGCGAAAATTAAAAAAGCCATTTCAACAGCTTATATGTATGAGGTTGGTACAATGAAAGCCATATCCTGTAAAAGGATATGACTTTATGGTTATGCTACGCACGAATGCCTTGCAATAAATCAGCAAGTGTACTTAGAATTTCTGCATTTTGCTCCATTGTCCCGACCGTAATACGTAAAGACGTTGGAAAACCAAGTGCTTTACCAGACCTAACAATGTAGCCTTTTTTCAATAATGCATTGAATAATTCATCTGCATCTCTTTTAAAATCAATCAGCACGAAGTTTGTTTGAGACGGATAAATAAATAGTCCAAAACGGTCTGCAAATTCTTGATATTGCTTGAGCCCTGCTTCATTTTTTTGTCTGCATGATTGAATGAAGTCCTGATCTTTTATCGCTGCACGAGCTGCTGCCTGAGCAATACGACTCGTATTAAACGGCTCTCTCGCTGGTTCAATCGCAGTAATCAACTCTTCTGATGCAATGCCATAGCCTACTCGAAGCGCGGCCAGTCCATACGCTTTAGAAAACGTACGGAGTACGATGACATTTTGATAGTTGTGTAATAAAGATAAGCTGTTCGGAAAGTCTTCCGCACGAACGTATTCGACATATGCTTCATCTAGTACTACAAGCACATGAGCTGGTACTTGATCTAAAAACGCCACAAGCTCAGATTCTGACAAATGATTTCCTGTCGGGTTATTCGGGTTACATACCCAGACAACCTTCGTATTCTCATCAATCGCATCAAGCATGCCCTTTAGATCGTGAGCTCCTCCGTCTAAAAGCGGCACCTCTCGAATCTCTGCCCGCTCAATGATTGCATTGTGACGATATTGCGGAAAAGACGGAGCTGGGATGACGGTATTTGTATGTTGGTCAAGGAATGCCCTAGCAATAATTTGCACAAGTTCATCTGAGCCATTCCCGAATATTAATTGTTTTTCATTTACTTGAAGAAACTCAGCAAGCTCTGTCCTTAAACTTGCGCTGTATCCATCTGGATAAATCGCTAAATGTTCGAGTTCAGCTTGTATCGCCTCTCTTGCATGCGTGGAACATCCAAAAGGGTTTTCATTTGAAGCCAATTTCACAATTTTGTCTAATTGATATTCTTTTTTGACCTCTTCAATTGGTTTCCCAGGTTGATACGGTTTTAGTTGTTTTAATTGATCTTTGATTTGCAAAAGTTTCACCTCATTTGAATGAATAGAGGGGACTAAATGTTTTTGCATAGGTTTCAAATTCTCTTAAAGCGTCTTGACGTGTATCATTTGCTAACAATTGATCTTGAAGTTCTTCAATTTTTTTCACAAGTGCACTGCCTACCACGACACCGTCACTCAGTTTATTCATTGAGTCTACCTGCTCTCTTGTTGAGATACCAAAACCGACCGCAACCGGTATGTGACTCAGCTGTTTCACTTGTTGAATAAAATCAGTAATCGATTCGTCAAAGGCTTGTCTGACACCTGTTACACCAAGAGATGAAACACAATACACAAAACCTTCTGCCTGCTCTACAATAGTTACTAATCGTTCCTTACTGGTTGGTGCAACGAGCGAAATATATGAAATGTCATGTGTTTGACAGTTCTTTTGCAGCTCACTGCTTTCTTCAAAAGGCAAGTCGGGTGTTAAGAGTCCCGAAATATGATTTTTGCGCAGTAAAGCGAAAAAGTATTCTGTGTCTAATTGTAACACAGGATTATAATACGTAAATAGAATTACAGGAATTTTTACACCGTTTTTTTTCATCTTCCCTGCTAATTCTATCGCTTTTACGATATTCATGCCATGATTTAGAGCTCTTTTGGAGGCTCTTTGAATGACAGGACCGTCTGCTAGCGGATCGGAATAAGGAACACCTAGCTCAATCGCATGTGCACCGGCTGCTTGAAGGGACAAAGCTAAATCGATCGTGATTTCTTCTGACGGATCTCCTGCCGTAATAAATGGGATGAATAATTTCTCGCCTTGCTCTAATTGAAATGTGATCATTTGGTTTTGCCCTCACTTTCAAGCACATTCATTAATGTATGCACATCCTTATCTCCTCTTCCTGACAGGCAGACAAGGATGATTTCATCTTCACCCATCGTCCTGCTCATCTCAAATGCCTTGGCTAAAGCGTGTGCTGATTCAATCGCTGGCAGAATTCCTTCCTTTTCTGTCAGCAGCTTTAGTGCATCCAGTGCTTCTTGATCTGTAGCACTTACATATTGAACGCGTCCACTTGCATGTAAATAGGCGTGCTCTGGTCCGATCCCGGGATAATCTAAACCAGCTGAAATGGAATAGGGCTCAATAATTTGGCCAAATTCGTCTTGGATTAAATAGGTCAAAGAGCCATGAATGACTCCTTTTGTCCCCTTTGTAATGGTTGCTGCATGAAGCGGGGTATCGATCCCTTTTCCAGCCGCTTCTACACCAATTAAATCAATCTCATCATCCAAAAACGCTCGGTACATTCCAATCGCATTACTTCCGCCGCCGACACAAGCAATGACTTTATGTGGAAGCCTGCCTTCTTTTTTAAGCATCTGCTCTTTTGCTTCATCACCAATCATCCGCTGGAACTCACTGACGATTTGGGGATACGGGTGAGGTCCTACAACTGAACCTATCATATAGAAATGATCACTACAGTGCTGGACCCAATAACGAATCGCTTCGTTCGTTGCATCTTTTAATGTGCCGTTTCCACTTGTGACAGGTATGACTTCAGCGCCAAGGAGCTTCATTCGGAAAACATTGAGAGATTGTCTCTCCACATCCTCTTTTCCCATAAATACCGTGCACGATAATCCAAACTTTGCGGCTACCGTTGCAGCTGCTACTCCGTGCTGTCCAGCGCCTGTTTCCGCGATGATGTTTGATTTCCCCATTTTTTTTGCAAGCAGTGCCTGACCAAGTGCATTGTTGATTTTATGAGCACCTGTATGGTTTAAATCTTCTCTTTTTAAATAGATTTTTGCGCCGCCGAGGTATGCAGATAATTGATCAGCATATGTCAGCGCAGTCGGTCTGCCTGAGTAGTTTTGCAATAGAGAAAGATATTCTTGCTTAAAAGCGGGGTCTTCTTTTAATTCGTTAAATGCTTGTTCTATTTCTTTGAGTGGCTGCATGAGTGTCTCGGGAACAAATTTCCCTCCAAATTCTCCATATCTGCCAAGCTCATTTGGATATGCGTACATCGTTTAACATCCTTTCTTCGAGCGCTTTGATCTTAGCGCTGCTTTTCTTCCCGTTTTCTTCTATACCGCTTGAAAGATCGATCGCTTTTGGGCCATAGGCAAGCAGCTCTGGCAGCGTTTCAGGTGTTATCCCGCCTGCAATGATGCATGTTTTCCCCAGTCGTTTTGCTTGCTGATTGTATACAGGTACCGCTTCCCAAGCAAAAGCTGTGCCAGAACCGCCTCTCATCCCTTTTACTTTCGCATCAATGAGAAAGCCATCGACAAACGGCGCAAATGCCGTCATTTGATCAAGTGTTTCTTTTATATTGGGATCGTGATGAAAGACTTTCCACACTACCGCCCCTGTTTGTTGTTTTATTTGTTTTGCATCCTCTCGTGTTTCATCTCCATGCAGCTGCACGATATCTAAAGGAATATGTTTAGTGATGTCACACACTTTTTGGATTTTTTCATTTACAAAGACACCAGTAATCTCTTTCTCGCACTGCGACTTCATGAGCCATTGTTTCACTTGATCTGGATCGACTTGTCTTTTACTTGGAGCAAAAATAAATCCGATCGCATCTGCTTGAGATTGGGCAATGCATTCTACATCTTCTAGTGAGACCGCCCCGCAATATTTTAAAAAAGGTTTCATCGTGTCATTCTCCAAATAACGTCTGAACGGCTTTTTCTTGTGAGGGTTCTCTCATTAATGATTCACCTACAAGGACAGCACTCGCTCCATGTTTTTTGACAAAGGTTAGATCATCAAATGTCTGAATACCGCTTTCACTTACTAATAAGACATCCTTTGGTACAAGTGGTGCAATCTCTTTTGTTTGCTCAACTGTTGTTTTAAATGTCTTTAAATTTCGGTTATTCACGCCAATGATTTCGGGGGTGAATATATTTAAGATATGTTCCAGTGTATCTTCTGCGTGAACTTCGACAAGGATATCTAGTCCTTTTTCCTTTGCTTCAGCATAGAGCTCATGCAGCTGTTGTGGTTCAAGTACTTCTCCAATTAATAAAATGGCATCTGCACCGATACGTCTCGACTCTTCTATTTGTATTGAATCGATGATAAAGTCTTTTCTTAAAATTGGACGTGCGACGTGTTCTTTAATGTAGGAAAGATACTCGTTTTTCCCTTGAAAAAATGGTTCATCTGTTAAGACTGATAAGCAGTCAGCATTCGATTTTTCGTATGCTTTTGCTGTTTGCAGAGGATCAAAATTCGGCTGAATGATTCCTTTGGAAGGAGATGCCTTTTTCACCTCAGCAATCAACCCAATCGAGCGGTGAGGATTCATGAGTGCTTCTTTAAATGATCGTCTTTCATAGTGTCCATCATGAGGTAGCTGCAACGTTTGGATATGTTCTTTTTTGCGTGCAATGATTTCATTAAGCATAGATCTCTTCCTCTTTCGTTTTTTGTTTTAAACGAGCCAATTGTTCTATGGCTGCTCCGTTTTTAATCGTTTCTAATGCTTTTAATGTTCCTGCCATGAGGCTTTCTGACTTGCCTGCGACATATAAAGCCGCTCCGGCATTCAGAGCTGTAATATGAAGCGGTGCCCCTCCTGTTTGATGATTCAATATATTCTGAATCAATTTCGCACTCTCTTCCGGTGATTGGACCTGAATATCTGATAAGTATCCTTTTTCCAATCCAAAGTCTTCTGGGTTTAGCGTATATTCTGTCATGGCACCTTTTTTAAGTTCAATCACATATGAATTTGCTGTAATCGTTAATTCATCCAGCCCGTCTTCCCCGCATACAAACAGGACATGCTCTGGTTCTAATGGGGCAAGGGCTTCTGCCATTAATTTTGCCTTTTCCTTTGCATACACACCGATGATTTGCTTTTTGGCTTGCAGCGGGTGGCAAAGCGGCCCTAATAGATTAAATACCGTCCGGAAGCCAAGCTGCTTGCGGACTGCTGCTACTTGTTTCATAGATGAGTGGTACAGTGGCGCAAATAAAAAGCCCATGTTTTTCTCTTGTATTTGTTTTCTTGTTTCTTCTGGCGTGGATTGAATGTGAATCCCAAGACACTCTAGCACGTCGGCACTTCCGCTTTTAGAAGAGACTGAACGATTTCCGTGTTTTGCGATTTTAGCACCAGCGGCGGAAGCTACAATAGCAGCTGCAGTTGATATATTAAATGTAGAGAGTCCATCGCCTCCTGTGCCGCATGTGTCAACGACATCAAGTAATCTTTCCGCTGGTTCTGCTTTTTGCCGCATGGCCTTCACAAAGCCCGTCATTTCTTCAGCGGTTTCTCCTCTATGTGCTAAAATCGATAGACTTGCAGCGACTTCAGCATCTGTTAAAGAGCCACTCATCATATCATGCATTAGACTATGTGCTTCATTTTCTGATAGGAAGCCTCCGTTAACAAGAGCTGATAGTCGTTGATTCATCCTGCACACTCTCCTTTTCTGAGAAAATATGTTCAGCAAGCAGAATGGCCCTCAGAAGCGCTCCTGCCTTGTTACATGTCTCTTCCCATTCATTTTCTGGAACAGAATCTGCGACAATGCCAGCGCCTGCTTGTATGGAAGCGGTCTGATCTTTCACGCTCATGGTGCGAATGGTAATACAAGAGTCGATATTACCGTCGAATCCAATATAGGCAATACAGCCGCCATATGTTTCCCTTGGCTCAGGCTCCATTTCATTTAATAATTGCATCGCTCTTATTTTCGGTGCCCCTGTTAATGTGCCTGCTGGAAATGCGGACATGAGTGCATCAACTGGGTGTGTATCCTGCTTTAGCTTCCCGGTCACTATGGAGATGATGTGCATAACATGTGAAAAGTTCACAACTTTTGTAAAGGTCGGTACGGACACGCTGCCGTATTCTGCTACGCGGCCGACATCATTTCTGGCTAGATCTACTAACATGTAATGTTCTGCTTTTTCTTTCTCATCTTCTAGCAGCTCTCTTGCCAGTGCGGCGTCCTCTTCTTTTGTTGCTCCTCTTTTTCTTGTGCCTGCAATAGGATGAATTTCTAAGTGCCTATTTTTGGCATGAATTAATCGTTCTGGTGAGCTTCCGACTAAATCACGGTCTTTTAATTTCATAAAATACATGTATGGAGATGGGTTTACAATGCGCAGCACACGGTATAATTCAAATGAACTCACTGACACTGGGATATCGAATCGCTGTGAGAGTACGCCTTGAAAAATATCACCCGCTCGAATGTATTCTTTGATTTTTTCTACGTCCTGTAAAAATTGCTCTTTTTCATAGGTTGATGTCACATGTTCAAACGACGGTGATTCGTTCATATTCCCTGATAAAATCAGTTCTTTCATATCGATCCTTGTATGGAGTTTGTGAATCATCTGTTCAAGCTGCTTTTGATTTTCCTTGTAAGCTTGTATTTTTTCGTCTTCTGTTTCATTCCCGGTTAGCTGGGTGTATTGGATAAAATGAACATGATTCGTTTCATGATCAAAGGCAATCATCGTTTGGCAAACAAATAGCGTACAATTGTCTGTCGTTGATGCGCTTCGGTGAGGCCTGACAGAAGGTTCAATGCTTGGAATAAGATCGTAACTTAAGTACCCAACTGCCCCGCCTGTAAACGGGATGTCAACGTCTGGTGTCTTGATTTGATATTGCTCTTTCATCCAGTCTAATAAGTCTTTTAGTTCTTGCTTTTTCATGATCTCTTGCCCTGCCGCATCACGTGCAATATATTCGTTTTGGTCATCGTGTAAGGTTAAAAAAGGATGCAATCCGATGAAGGAATATCTCGACCAGCTAGAAGACTCATCTTTGCTTTCTAGTAAATACACAATATCTGCCTTGAGTTTTTCGACAATTTGAATCGGTGAGAGCGTATCAACTGTAATGGTTTCAACAATCGGGATCGTTTTGTGGGACTCGCTGTCCCTTAGAAATCGGGTCAAATTTGATTGGGAATTCATAAGCACACTCCTTAAATGGGATTAAGGAGAATGAGGGGACATATAGAGGGTTTGTATGAGTATACGAAATAAGCCTAAAAGAGGGGTGCTCTTTTAGGCAGTATGATTAAATAGAAGTATCGTATCTCTGCTCAACTCTACTCATCTCAACTACCCTAGTCTCATTCTCATCTTCTCTAAACTTGCAATGCCGTTTACACCTGTGTGTAAACTTCGGCTGTTCATATCGTATTATAATTCCTTGTTTTTTGTCAACTGTAAATCAGGGCGAAGCGTCACAGCTTCTTCCAAGTACACATGCTGCACATCTTCCTGCTTTGTGTCTGTTTGGACCGTCATTAACACACGAATACAATGTTTTAAGCCGCCTTGAATGTCCAGCTCCTGCATACAAGTAACAGGCACATACGTCCACCCTTCAAACTGACGAAGGGCTTTTGCCGGAAAAACGGAGTGAATATCTTGTGTAGCTGAAATTAAGATCTGCACGACACGTTCTGGATCTACTTGATTTCTTGAAATAATCGCTTCTAGCAGCTGTTTCGTTTTATTTAATACTTCTGTTTCTGTATCTTCTTTCACTGTTGTAGCCCCACGTATCCCGCGAAACATCATAGACATCCCTCCTCCTGTTTCCATTCTTCGAGCCATTGATGCAGATCATCTTTTGTGAAAGACTGCAAGCCAGCATCTCCAACCTGTTTTAATAAAACAAATTGAACGGTTCCGCCTCTTGCCTTTTTATCACCAATCATCCGGTCAACAAATGTTTTCGTGGAAATATCTTGAGTGACTTGTACCGGAAATCCGAGTTCTTTCATCCACTCTTTTAGTTTCGTACGATTGAGACTGAGTCCCAGCTTCTTTTCGCTCACATATAGCGCAAACTGCATGCCGATTGCAATAGCATCTCCGTGCGTAATAACGCCATATCCATACTCTGCTTCAATGGCATGCCCAAGTGTATGACCTAAATTCAAAAATGCACGCACGCCTTGTTCTCTTTCGTCTTTTTGAACAATCGACGCTTTGACTTTAATCCCTTGATACAGTATATATGCCAGCTCGCTCTTTGAACATTCCGCCAAAGAACGAATAGACATCAGTTCTGATAAAAAGTCTTCACTTGAAATGAGGGCATGTTTGATGACCTCAGCAAAGCCTGACCTCATTTCAGTTTGAGATAGTGTCTCAAGCATGCTCGTATCATAGATCACGGCTTTCGGCTGATGAAAGGCACCAATTAAATTTTTACCGAGCGGGTGGTTAATCCCTGTTTTTCCGCCAACTGCACTGTCATGCGCCAATAGCGTCGTCGGAACTTGGATAAAATCAATACCTCTCATATAACTAGCAGCAACAAAGCCAGCCAAATCGCCAATTACGCCGCCTCCAAGCGCAATGATGCACGAGGAGCGATCCAGCTGAAATTGAATGGCCTTCGTATGAATATGCTCAAACTCAGCAAAAGATTTCGACTGCTCTCCGCTTGGCACAACCACTTTATGCACAGACCACTTCTGCTTAAGTAATCGAACCATTTCATCACCGTAAATGGCATCAACCGCTGTATCTGTCACGATTAAGAGCTTCGTATAGGAATGCCCCGTGGAAGTTATCAAGTCGACGATATTGCGTTTAATCCCATCACCGATATATACAGGATAAGTGGCTGAGGACGTCTTAACTTCCAGTGTTTTCATTAAAATTCCCTCTGAAGCTGGCGCATTTTGTCAACATTTTCTTTAATGCGGTCAATTTGATCAAGGCCAAACTGCTCAACTACAGCATTGGCGATTTCCCAAGCCACGACTGCTTCTGCGACAACACTTGCGGCAGGAACAGCACAGCTGTCAGAACGCTCAATGCTTGCGGAGAAAGGTTCTTTTGTTTCAATGTCAACGCTTTGAAGCGGTTTGTAAAGCGTTGGGATTGGTTTCATGACCCCTCTTACGACAATTGGCATTCCAGTTGACATTCCGCCTTCAAGACCACCTAAGCGATTTGTTTTTCTCGTATAGCCTTTTTCTTCATCCCAGATGATTTCATCATGGACCTCACTGCCATTTTTAGAAGCAGCCTCGAAGCCGATACCAAATTCGACCCCTTTAAAAGCGTTAATACTCAGAACAGCACCTGCAAGCTTGCTGTCTAATTTGCGGTCATAATGAACATAGCTTCCGACTCCAACCGGCATTCCTTCAACGATGACTTCCACAATTCCACCAATGGAATCACCGTTTTTCTTCGCTTCATCAATGGCATCCATCATTTTTTGACCTGCTTCACTGTCGTAGCAGCGAACAGGTGACTCTTCCGTTACCTTTTGCAAATCTTCAATTGATTCATATGCCGTTTGAGCTGCTTTCACTCCGCCAATTTCAAGAACGTGACCAGCTACCTTGATCCCTAAATGAGCCAGGATTTGTTTAGCGACTGCGCCTGCTGCTACGCGAACGGTAGTCTCACGGGCTGATGAACGCTCTAATACGTTTCGCATATCACGATGTCCGTATTTAATCGCACCATTTAAATCCGCATGTCCTGGTCTAGGGCGTGAAATTTGACGTTTCATTTCACTCTCTTCTTCTTCTGTGATCGGCTCTGCCCCCATCACCTTTGTCCAATGCTTCCAGTCGTTGTTTTCAACGACAAGTGCAATCGGAGAACCTAATGTTTTCCCGTGGCGAACACCGCTTAACACTTTCGCTTGGTCTTTTTCAATCTGCATTCTTCTGCCGCGGCCGTGACCTTTTTGTCTTCTAGCCAATTCATAATTGATGTCATCCTGCTCTATGTAAAGTCCCGCTGGAACGCCTTCAATAATTGTGGTCAATTGTGGACCATGTGATTCACCTGCTGTTAAGTATCTCATGACTCGATCTCCCTTCATCGCATTAACGCTTTTAAGTAAAACTATAATAACACACTTACTACTAAAAAGTCAGCTACATACCCTTCTTTTGATAAAAGAAAGTATCAGCAGATGTCAGTCCAAACTTTTCTGGGTGAAAAATTTGTTCAGTTGAACCAACAAATAATACGCCATTTGGCTTTAAACTGCTGCTCATTTTCATGTAAATCTCTTCTTTTGCCTCTTCTGTAAAGTAGATAAGGACATTTCGGCACACGATAAGATCAAGCTGTTTTTCATAAGGATCTGCTAAAAGGTTGTGCTTTTTAAATTGAATGTGCTTTCTCACTTCATCTTTCACAGTGTAAAATGAAGAATCTTCTTTTGTGAAATATTTTTGCTTGATTTGTTCTGGCACCTCTTGCAGTGATCGTTCATGATATCTTCCTTTTTGAGCTGATTGCAACACTTTATCATCAATATCAGTCGCAATAATTTGGAAGTCCTTTACAAGTGGGTGACTTGATAGCAGCATTGAGAGTGTATACGGCTCCTCTCCTGTCGAACATGCTGCACTCCATATTTTTAGGGTCCCACTGTTTTTCGAAAGCAGCGGAAGAATTTTTTGATCAAGCACTTCCCAGCGCTGATAATTTCGGTAAAATTCTGACACATTGATCGTCATTCGATCCATCGTCTCATCTAATAGTGCTCTATCCTTTTCAAGGGCAGCCGCGAACGCTTCAAAATCTCTATATCCTTTTTTATCATAAAGTGACGTTAATCTTCGTTTCATTTGCGCTTCTTTATATAAATTCAGATCCACCCCGGTTAGTTTTTTCCATTTCCCGACAAATACTTGATATTGATCCATCAAAGTCCTCTCCTGTCTCATCTATCTTTGTCCTAGTATAGCTGTTTTTATCGAAAATTTGTATCTTCTCATGCGAAATTTCGTATAGAAATATTCATATAAAAAAGCCAAGGTGCTCATTTGATGAACACCTTGGCTTGAGTTTTAATAAATCCAACTTGAGATGGTTTGATCCCAGTTTGTGAGTTCTTCTTGTTTGAAGAATAAGTTGATTTCTCTTTCAGCACTTTCTGGTGAGTCTGAGCCATGGATAATGTTTTTCCCAACCGTCAATCCATAGTCTCCTCTTATCGTGCCCGGAAGCGCTTCCTTCGGGTTTGTTTTGCCGATAATCTGTCTTGTGACATCTACTACCTGCTCACCTTGCAATACCATTGCAAATACTGGTCCTGACGTAATAAAGTCAACCAATTCCCCGAAGAATGGTTTTTCTTTATGCTCTCCGTAATGTGTTTCTGCTACTTCTTTTGGAATACTCATTAGTTTTGCTCCAACAAGCTGAAGCCCCTTTTTTTCGAATCTTGACACAATTTCACCGATTAATTGTCTTTCCACACCATCAGGTTTGACCATAAGAAATGTTTTGTCCATATACGTTCTCCACCCCGTCGTTTATGTATGTATAGGCTTACATTGTTACAAAGTGATCGTATCATTTTTTTATACAATAATCAATTTTTGACAAAAAATTTCACAAAAAAACCAATCAACAATATGTTGATTAGAATTTTCGTTTTCCAATATATTTGGCAATGGAAGCGAGTGACGTTCTTGCTCGTCCTCGAGGAAGTTTGTCCAGCTGTTCGAATGCCTTTTTCAAATACATTTCACTCACTCGAATCGAGCGGTCGATCGCATCTGTTTGTTTGAGATGTTCAATTACAGGCTTTAGCTGCATTTCTGTTGTTTCACTATTAATCAGCTTTAATTGGCCTTCGAGTGTAGGATTCTTCAGTGCATATAAGACCGGAAGTGTGACATTTCCTTGTAAAAGGTCTCCTCCAACAGGCTTACCAAGCTCTTCTTCAGTTGATGTGAAATCAAGCACATCATCAATGATCTGATAGGACATCCCGACATAGTAGCCAAACCAGTAAAGGGCTTTATGTGTTTTCTCATCTGTACCTGCTGCTATCGCACCTAACTGACAGCTGCCTGCAATAAGCAAGGCTGTTTTTCGTTTGATTCTTCTTAAATATGTACGCAGGTTTTGATCCATATTGTATTTGTCTTTCACTTGCTCGATTTCACCAAGACAGAGCTCGACAACCATCTTTGACAAAATTTCATGCGCCATTGGGTGATTGATCTTTGTCATATACTCAAGCGATCTTGCAAACATATAATCTCCTGTGTACATGGCAATTCGATTGTCCCATTTTGCCTTAATCGTTGGCTTGCCTCTTCTCAGCTCTGCATCATCAATGACATCATCGTGAACGAGCGATGCCATATGAATGAGCTCAAGCGCAACGGCAACATATTTAATTTTATTAATGTCATAGTCGCCAAACATGCCTGAAAGGAGAACAAAAACGGGGCGGATTCGTTTTCCGCCCGCTTGCAGCAAATGAAGACCCGCTTCACTTAATAATGCATAATCAGAGCGAACTGTTTGTTCAAGCTCTTTTTCAATAATATCGATATCATGATTTAAAAAAGAGATCATTGCTTTTAGTTTCATTATTTTCACCCAAATATCGTTTATTCAAAGCTTCTTTCCGATATGTGTTGCTGCTACACCGCCTGTAAATGGATGATACGAGACATCAGACAGACCCGCCTCTTCGAAAAGAGCCGCCAGTTCTTTCATGCCAGGGAACGCTTTGGCTGATTCTTGAAGCCATGAATACTCCTTATAGCTTTTGGCAAACAGTTTACCGAAGAGCGGCATGATGTATTTGAAATAGACATAGTAGCCTTGTTTAAATCCAATCATTTCAGGTTGCGATGTCTCTAGACATACAACCATTCCACCAGGCTTCACGACTCTTGTCATTTCCTTTAGCACCGTCAAGTAATCAGGCACGTTCCGTAGGCCAAAACCGATCGTGACATAATCAAATGTGCTGTCCTCAAAAGGAAGCTCCATCGCATTGCCGTGAAGCAATTCAATTTGATTATAGCCCCCAGTTTTCACCTTCGTTTCTCCAACACTCAGCATATTTTTACTAAAATCAAGGCCTTTGACTTCGCCTTTCTCTCCAACAGCATCAGCAAGCGCAATGGTCCAATCGGCTGTTCCGCAGCATACGTCTAATGCTTTGGCTCCTTTTTGAACATTCATCAGTTTCATTGTCTTATCGCGCCACTTTTTATGCTGCTTAAAGCTGATGACAGAGTTCATTTGATCATAGTTTTTATAAATTTTTTCAAATACACCGTGTACTCGCTGTTCTTTTGATTGCTGCATGACTTACCCTTCTTCCACTTTCTGATGATACGCAGGTTCATTTTTCATATGATCCAGGCGATTTAATAGCTCTTTTTGAACGACCGGAGATGAAACAAGATGCTCCTTGATTGATCGTTTGGCCTTTTCATAGCCTTCATTCTCAAAGTTGTCAAAACATGTATAGGCGTCCGTATAGCTATCGTTCAAAAAAAGTTTTAAATGTTTGTCGTCTTCTGCTTGTTTCATGAAACGTTTATAAACAAGGAAACGACTTGCAATCTCATTCCAATGCGTTAATTGAAAATGCTCAGAAACCCTTTGGAATAACGCAGACTCAACCGTTGCTACACTTTTGTAAAAGTGCGCTGCATCTTGAATGGATCGATCATACAGTCTAATTTTATGTTCATTGATTTCTTTGATCGCCGTTGCGAGGGTGCGAATCATGTAGATGTCTTTCATGTCAGAGAGAAGAGAATAGTAGAGACCGCTGAAATAGTCTCCTGCCAGGATAGTCAGCTGACGATTTTTGAATTCGTCTTGTTTGATCGCTGCAGCAGTTGTGACTTCGTCATGGGTATCAAGGGCAATTTGCACGAGCATCGCCGTTAAAATATAATTTTCTTTTTTCTCTGCATCAATTTGAGCTTCATCAAACATTGCATGAAAAAGAAGGAGCTTATCTTCATCGATGAGTGGCGCACGTAAATGTTTCGCCAAATAAGGATGAGAAAGCTTTTTATTTAATTTTATATTTAGATTAGATAAAATTCCGTAGATGTCTTGCAAAGATATCACCCTTGTCCCAAAAATTACAGTTTCATATGTAGCCCTGCACATTGTATAGAGATTTATTATACCATATCAGCTCTCACTTTTATGCTATCAAGTGCACTCAAGTATTTATTTCTTTGCTTCGCTTTGAATTTCCCCGAAGCTTGTTTGAATGACAGCATCGCCTCTTACTTTGATTGCTGACGTATGCTCAGTAAATTGTGCAATGATGACTTCACCTTTATCGAGCTTTTCGGAATGGTGAAATCTTGTATCAGAGCCTCTAGTTAGGCCGATGACATTTACACCATTTTCATTGGCTTTAATCACTACAAAATCAGATGCTTTATTTTCACTCAACCTGTTCACCTTCCATCTATTGAATTAGTCGTTTTTAATAAAGGAAAGCACTTCTGCTCTTGCCGCTGCATCATTTGCAAATGTACCGCGTACTGCTGAAGTTACTGTTTTTGCGCCTGGCTTTTTCACTCCGCGCATCGTCATACACATATGCTCTGCTTCAACGACAATCATCACGCCATGCGGATTGAGTGTTTCCACCATACTATCTGCAATGGTTGATGTGATGCGTTCCTGAAGCTGCGGGCGTTTGGCAACAGCCTCTACAGCTCTTGCAAGCTTGCTAAGTCCTGTCACTTTTCCGCCGCGCGGAATATAAGCGACATGAGCTTTTCCGTAAAAAGGTACTAGGTGGTGTTCACACATTGAATGGAAAGCAATATCTTTTACAAGAACGAGTTCTTCGTGGTCTTCACCAAAAATGGTTTTAAAATGTTCTTTTGGATCTTCATTTAATCCCGAGAACACTTCTTCATACATTTTTGCTACTCGTTTAGGGGTATCAAGAAGTCCTTCACGATCTGGATCTTCTCCGATGGCTTTTAATATATCGCGTACTGCGTGTTCAATTAGTTCTTTATTTATTTCACTCATGTATTATATCCTCCAAAGGCGATTACATTTCAATCAGATTCTAGCACACTTCAGATCCTAAAAGCAAAGGAGAGCGTTCTAAACGAACCTTTTGTTTCAAAAGGAAAAGCCCCTTATGAAAGGGGCTTTTCTAGACCAGTGTGAAACTGTATATGTATAACTCCTGCAATAGGATCATTACACATAACGATTATTTACCTGCCACCGCGTCTTTAAGTGCTTTACCTGGTTTGAAAGCAGGTACTTTGCTTGCAGGGATTTCGATCTCTGCACCAGTTTGTGGGTTACGTCCTTTACGAGCTGAACGCTCACGTACTTCAAAGTTACCAAAACCGATAAGTTGGATTTTGTCACCATTTTTAAGTGCATCTAAAATTGTATCAAAAACAGAATCAACTGCTTTTGTCGCATCTTTTTTAGATAACTCGCTTGCTTCAGCAACCGCGTTAATAAGTTCTGTCTTGTTCATGCCTTTCACCTCCTCCCAAAAATATGCATTCAATAGATTGTTATCATTTCTTCACAATTCATCTTCTTTCTATACACTTTTTTTGAAAAAAAGAGCGTCTAGAAAGCGGTATACATGGCTTTTCATTAGAAAACAACTCTTTGAAGGAATGTTTGTCCAACAAAGTGAAGATTTTCTGTAAGTAGATTAACACATATGAAATACCATATCAAGCATTTTAAAGGGAAGAATCCTTATTCGTCAAGGATTAAGGGCACTTTTGCGAACGAATATTCCTAATTTCAGCCTGAATCTGACTAATCTTTATACAATTGTCTTTTTATGACTCATTCCATACGCAAAAAAAGACCCCTGTCAATGAGAGGTCTCACATGCTATAGAATAATCGCGATCAAACCGCCTGATCCTTCGTTGATGATTCTTTCAAGTGTTTCTTTCAGTTTATATCTTGCATTTTCTGGCATCAGCGACAGCTTTGCCTGAATGCCTTCTCTGACAAGGGAGCTGAGTGAGCGCCCAAATATATCTGAATTCCAAATCGAAAGCGGATCATCTTCAAAGTCTTGCATTAAGTAGCGGACGAGTTCTTCACTTTGTTTCTCTGTTCCGATAATCGGTGCAAATTCACTTTCTACATCTACTTTAATCATATGAATAGATGGCGCAACCGCCTTTAGTCTTACGCCGAATCTTGAGCCCTGTCTGATGATTTCTGGCTCATCTAAACTCATATCTGACAAGGCCGGAGCCGCAATTCCGTATCCCGTCTGCTTCACCATTTTTAAAGCATCTGATACTTGATCATATTCTGTCTTCGCATGTGCAAAATCTTGCATGAGCTCTAGAAGATGGTCTTTCCCTCTAATTTCTACGCCAACCACTTCTTTTAGAATATGATCATATAGATCATCCGGGGCGTACAGGTCAATCTCCGCAATCCCTTGACCCATTTCAATCCCTGCTAAGCCCGCTCTTTCAATAAAGTCAAATTCACTGAACTGGCCAACAACACGGTCAACATCTCTTAATCTTTTAATATCCTTTACGGTTTCCTTCACTGAGTCCTGATAGCTTTCTCTCAGCCAATGATCTTCTTTCAGCACCATGACCCAGCTTGGAAGGTTCACATTCACCTCTAGGACTGGGAATTCATATAATGCTTCACGAAGTACACTAAGGACGTCTTGCTCTCTCATACTTTCTACACTCATGGCGAGTACTGGAATATCATATTTTTGGCTGAGCTCCTGCCGCAGCGCTTCTGTTTCAGGATGATAGGGTCTCACAGAGTTGATCACCATAATAAACGGCTTTCCAACCTCTTTGAGCTCATCAATCACACGTTCTTCAGATTCAATATAATCATGTCTTGGGATTTCCCCAATGGAACCATCCGTTGTAATCACAACACCGATGGTTGAATGCTCTTGAATGACCTTGCGTGTACCAATTTCCGCTGCTTCATGGAACGGGATTGGCTCTTCATACCACGGCGTGTTGATCATTCTTGGACCATTTTCATCTTCATACCCGCGCGCACCAGGGACTGTGTATCCTACACAATCGACAAGCCTGATGTTGACATCAAGGCCGTCACTCACATGAATCGATGCCGCTTGATTCGGTACAAATTTTGGCTCAGTGGTCATAATGGTTTTTCCTGCTGCGCTTTGCGGCAATTCATCCTGTGCTCTTGCACGATCTGCCTCATTATTGATATTCGGGAGCACCACGAGCTCCATAAACTTTTTAATAAACGTAGATTTCCCTGTACGAACAGCGCCAACGACTCCTAAATATATATCGCCTCCTGTTCGTTCAGCGATATCCTTGAAAATATCGACTTTTTCCAAGTGATCCCCTCCCGGACTTGCTATCCTCGTTTTCAAATAAAATACTCTATTCTTCAATCAAACTTGCTTGAAAGGTGTCTGGACAATATATGTGTATGACGTTGTCCTATTTGAATATGACACCTTTTTTGTTTTGAGAGTATGTTTAGCCATAAAAAAACCTTTCTCCTCATTTATATGCAGAGGAAAAAGGTTCATTCTTGTTTATGACGTCTTTTTTTCTAAAAAGTCAGGCTCACCTTTTTTGTTTATGGTATAAGGAACAGAAAACGCGGGTACAAACGGGGTTTCCTGCCAATAGACATCTTGAATGTTTTCACCTGGTTTCAGCTTTTGTTTCGTATTCTTCAAAATATGAGCAAAATCACTGCGGTAGTCCACATAGATTTCGCCATTTGATGAAATCAGTAATGGGAGGGAATTCCCTGTCACAGGACTCATGACCGTAGGCGGTGATTTTAAGCCTAGCTTTTTTTCATTTAACGTATATAAATTGTTTGATACTACTTTGCCGTATGGCGGATATGTATGTTCATCTTGATATATTTTGATTCTAAGCCGTAATTCACTGATGGTTTGCGTCATTTTGACATCAAGCAGTTTCACAGTTGGGTTTTTTTCGACGTCTGTGAGGACATAAATATATTCCCCCCCGCCTTCAAAGGAAGTAGACGGTACATCGTGTAAATATCTTGGTGACAAGCGCTTAAAGTCGATGACGTACTTCTGATAAACCGGCGTGTCTGCTTCTTTCGTTTCAATCGGCAAAAGACCATTGGTTGCTTTTTGAAATTCCTCAATCGCTGTCTGAACGCTTTGCAGCTGCTCTACGTACGGCACACGGTTTTCAGTTTTGCGATTTTCTGGATACAGACATCCTGTGAGTAATATAAATGCTAACAACGTGACACTGACTTTTGCTTTGATCATCACATTCTTCCTTTTTCTTTATTCATTGACCGGCCCGCTAAATACAACTAAAAACACAATGATACCTGATATCAGCATCAAGCTGTATGCGACGGTCGAGGCTGTTATTTTAAGAAACCGGCTTTTCAGCTTAAATCGACTGAAATAAATGGTAACTACAGCTAAAAACATGAGCCCCATCGAACCAAGTGCAAACCACATCTTGATTAAAGCAAAACTCATCGTGCCTGTCCCCCTTTAAAACGAACAAATTGTAAGCGTTTATATTTCATTCTAAACCAAAAATAAGGTAAATATCAATCATTTTTCCAATCATTCAGAAAAAAGCGTATAAAAAAAACTGAAGCAAAGAGGGGGACTCCGCTTCAGTCATTAGGTCGACTATTTTTCCTCATTCTGTAGAGGCAAAGCTCTATTCAAACTTCATTGCTATGTTATGCAAGTCTTCCCCTTCTTGCATCCTCTACATGCCTAAGTTCAGTCTTCCATTTATTTTGTTTGATTTTCAAACATGTTCACAAGGTCTTCCATTTCATGTGTTTTCACACGTGCCATCAATGATTCTACAGCATCGTCGACCTTTTTCCCTTCAAACAGGACGTGGTAAAGTGCCTCTGTAATCGGCATGCTGACTTTGTATTCTTTGGAGAGCTGATAAGCGCCTTTTGTTGTACGGACGCCTTCGACAACCATCCCCATTTTTTCAAGCACTTCTTCAAGCTTATACCCTTTACCAAGCAAATTTCCGCAGCGCCAGTTACGTGAATGAACACTTGTACATGTCACGATCAAATCTCCAACGCCCGTTAAGCCGGCAAATGTCAGAGGATTCCCCCCCATTTTTGTACCGAGACGTGCGATTTCAGCGAGTCCTCTAGTGATGAGCGCCGCTTTTGCATTGTCACCATATCCAAGCCCGTCTGTGATCCCTGCCGCAAGAGCAATGATATTTTTCAGTGCGCCGCCAATTTCTACACCAATCACATCAGGGTTTGTGTATACTCTAAAGTTGTTGTTCATGAACAAATCTTGAACAAATTGAGCCGCTTCAATATTTTCTGATGAGACAGTGACAGTTGTCGGATGACGCAAGCCTACTTCCTCAGCATGGCTCGGTCCTGATAAGACGATGACAGCTTCTCTTTTCTCATCCGGGACTTCTTGTTCAATCATTTGAGATATTCTGAGAAGTGTATCTGGTTCAATTCCTTTACTTACATGGACAAACGGCACTTTCGACGTAATCAGCTCATTTGCCTGCTTCAACACTTCACGAATGGCCTTTGTTGGCACAGCAACAATAATAGCGTCTGTCCCCTCTAACGCCTGCTTCATGTCTGTCGTCGCCTGGATAGACGCTGGCAGTGCGACATTTGGCAAGTAATCATGATTTTCATGTTTCTCATTGATTTGGTCAATGAGCTCTTGTCTATGTCCCCACATGTGTACATTATGATGATTATCAGCTAATACAAGAGCAAGAGCTGTTCCCCAGCTTCCTGCTCCAAGTACTGAAATTTTCTTCATTCTGCTCACCCTTTTTATTTTCTCGCTCTCGCAAATATTTTAATCGGTGTTCCTTCAAAACCAAACGCATCTCGAATGCGGTTTTCTAGGAAACGTTCATAAGAAAAGTGCATAAGCTCTGGATCGTTTACAAACACAACAAAGGACGGAGGCTTAATTGCCACCTGTGTCGCATAATAAATTTTCAGGCGCTGTCCATTATGAGTCGGCGTTGGATTCATGGCTACTGCATCCATGATGATATCGTTTAAAATATTCGTTTGAACGCGCATCGCATGATTTTCACTAGCTGTAATAATGGACGGCATTAACGTATGAATTCTCTTTTTCGTGAGAGCAGACATAAACAAGACAGGAGCATAATCTAGGAATTGAAAATGCTCACGAATGTTTTGCTCAAATTCCTTCATCGTACGCTCATCTTTTTCAACAGCGTCCCATTTGTTCACAACGATTACAACGGCTTTACCAGCTTCGTGTGCATAGCCTGCAATACGTTTATCCTGCTCAATAATGCCTTCTTCACCATCAAGAACAACAGCGACAACATCAGAACGATCAATGGCTTTTAATGCACGAAGCACACTGTATTTTTCTGTTGTTTCGTATACTTTTCCTTTTTTTCTCATACCTGCTGTATCAACAATGACAAAGTCACGCTGATTGTACGTAAACATCGTATCGACAGCATCTCTTGTTGTACCAGCGATGTTGCTGACAATGACTCGGTCTTCTCCGAGCATCGCATTCACTAAAGAAGATTTCCCTACATTCGGGCGACCGATTAAGCAGAACTGGACAACTTGTTCATCATACTGCGTATCTGGTAAGTTCTTAAAGTGTTCTGCAACTGCATCAAGAAGATCACCAAGACCTAATCCATGCGTTCCAGAAATCGGAAATGGATCGCCAAATCCTAGTGCATAAAAGTCATACACATCACTTCTCATTTCAGGGTTGTCCAGTTTATTGACAGCAAGTACAACTGGCTTTTTCGTGCGATATAAAATTTTTGCGACTTCTTCATCCGCAGATGTCACACCATCTCGGCCATTCACCATAAAGATGATAACATCCGCTTCATCCATTGCAATTTCTGCTTGATGGCGAATTTGCGCTAAAAATGGCTCATCTCCAATATCAATTCCACCAGTATCTATTAAGTTAAAGTCATAATTTAACCATTCAGCAGAGCTATAAATACGATCTCTTGTTACACCAGGTGTGTCTTCTACAATCGATATTCTTTCGCCTGCGATTCGATTAAAAATTGTAGATTTTCCAACGTTGGGCCTTCCAACAATGGCTACGACAGGTTTACCCATAGTACCCTTCCTTTCAATCCAGCCGCGATTCAATATGTTCATCATCATGTTTCAACCGGGATTTAAAATTTTCATTCAGTTTTATGAAATAAACCCTTCAAACATGAAGGGTTCAACTTATATATTATATCAATTTTTAATCAGACCACAATGAATAACTTAAAAATGTTTGACAATCAAGTAAAGATCTTCTCCAATTCCGTGTGCAATTCCATCTAAAATGGCCTCTAAATTCATGGCGTACATGTCGAGTTCTTCTTTATTTTCGCAGAAAAAAACGGCTGTTCCGCCCATGACCCGCTCTTTATTTGTTGTAGCCACAGCGAGTATAAATTGTTCAATGGTGTTCGCCATGCCCTATTACCTCACTTTCTTTTTTATGAACTCTGTCGGCATTCTGATGGCATTTTCTAAAATAGGTACTTCTTCCAATACACGGACAGCGAGATCTTCACGATACCATTGCGGTAAAATGAACACACCAAGTGTACCGTTATTCAAATCACGCTTTGCGAGCGGACAGAGTGATGGTTCACCAGAGTCGCGATACACACCAAGTACATTGGATAAATCAAATAAAATGGCCTGCCGCTGCCCAAGGTTGGCAATCGTTGTGGCTGCGTTGAAATTTTTTGGTGTCAAAACAAAGCCCATCCCATGCTCCAAAATGAGCTTTTGCTTTTCAGGCAGTCCGATATTCATGATGTAAATATCGTTCACATAAAGCCCTGCCCCATCAAAGCGAAGCTCTCCTTTTTGTATGTTGACGATATCCTTTAATTGGCTTCCAGACATTAATAGCTTTGCCAAGAAAAAACAAAGAATACCGACCACTGTCCCAATAACGAGCGAGAAGAAAATACAAGCTGTGGTCGTAATCAGTGCCGTGAGAATCGCAATATAATTTCGGCTTTCAAAGGCAATGGCAATGCCTTCTATATATGTACTTCCTCTTGAGACTAGCTCATATGAATCCATTTGAGTTAACGTATTTCTTTCCATATTGCGGACATCTCGGAATTGTGTGGCTGCCAGCGTGAGAAAGGTAATCGCCGTAAATTCCTCCTGAATGAGTGCAGGCATAATGATCGCACCAAGTCCTGAAGCGATAAAACCAAGCGCAATGTGAATCACTTGTCCATGAATATATGTTGGGTATTGCCGGTAATCTGTTCTTAACATGTAAAGCCTTGCCGCCATCCCAAAGATGACACCAATAATCACAGGAAACGTATAATCCGTCATGTTGATTTTGCAGCCCCTTTTACTGGTTTTCTTGATGAATGGGCGTTCAAGAGTTTTTCAAGCTGATCGACACCTAATAGGAAGATGGACCCTTGAACAACAAGGGACAGAAAAGAGAGATCTCCTATGACAATCGATGATGTCAGGCGGTGAATCGTGAGCGCATAAAGGGCTTCGCCAAGACATACAGCCATCATCCATAAGGTGACACGTTCTGTGAAATGATGTCCATATGTCAAAGACATCAAGATCAGCAAGGCAAATACGACCCAATCCACTTTTATTAGCGTGAACCAAACTGGGTCATATAATGCAAAAATCATAAAAAAGGCATATGCGCTCACCATAGAACCTAATTGTATGATTCTCATTATTTGATGCCCAGACCGGAATATAACAAAACACGCACATGCATATAAAAAGGTCATTAAGTACCCCGCATTCAGGATCATATCAAATATAGATATCATGAAATGACTACATATAATATGGACAAGGACAAAGATGCCTAGCACATTGCGCCATAAGCTTTTTTCCATAATAAATGTCACGATAATCCAAACGAACCATATGGACCAATAATAGTACAAAGCCTCCAACGTCTCATCACCTCAATTACATTATGGGAAAATCCCCAATTTTTAAACGTAAGGGATCGCTTTGGGCATTGTATGAAATAAACAAGAGGTGACACCCTAATAGTTGAGGAGGGATGCATGATGGGAAAAGATAGACAGGAAAAACGCTTAAAGGCATCAAAAAGAGTGGAATCTGACCGTGATCAATCCATTCATCATAAAGGGGCAACAGCATTAGAAGGTCCAGATAGCGCGCGAAAAAGAAATCAATAAAAAAAGGCATGTGATGACCACATGCCTTAAATGATGAAGGGCTAAACTTGCTTTTAGTCCTTTTTCTTATTTGATCTTAAACTATAGTACGTTGTGTCGATGCCTCTTTCTTTGAGCCAATGACTCGTTTCACCTGAAATGACTAATGGGGTTTGTCTCAGCTCTTCAATGGTCTTCACGCCAAGGACTGTCATCATCATCTTCACATCTTCTTGAAGATCTATGATATCACCGATGAGGCCGCTCTCCCCTCCGTCAGTCAGTGATTTTAAGAAAAAACCAGCTAGACCAGCAGCGGATGCGCCAAGAGCAATTGATTTTGTGACATCAAGGGCGTCTTGTATACCTCCCGAGGCTAAAACCGTTTGGTCCGGAAAACTTGTATGTACTTCAGCAAGACTCGCTGCAGTTGGAATCCCCCATTGATTAAAATAATGAAGTGCTTTTTGGCGGCGAAGATTTTCGATCTTAGAAAAGTTCGTACCACCAAATCCGCCTACATCAACTGCGGCAATCCCAGCTTGAAATAACTTTTTGGCCGTTTCCTTGCTCATGCCAAATCCAACTTCTTTGACGACAACTGGCACACCAACTGATTCATTGATGGCTGCGATACGCTCAAGTGCCCCCCTGAAATCACGGTCTCCCTCAGGCATGACAATCTCTTGAATCACATTTAAATGAATCTGGAGCATATTGGCCTCCAGCATCTCAACGGCTTCCTTCGCTTGCTCAATCGTTGCCTCACTGCCTAAGTTCGCAAAGACAATTCCATTTGGATTCACTTTTCGAACAACTTCATACGTACGTCTTTCCTCTTTATCTTTCAGCGCAGCCATTTGTGATCCAACTGCCACCGGAATATTGGTTTCCTTCGCTGCGATTGATAAAGAGCGATTTATCTCATAGGTCGATTTTCCGCCCCCGCCAGTCATTGCATTGATAAAAATTGGCGAACCGAAAATCAGTCCGCCAATTGTTGTATGTGTATCAATTTGTGATGTCGCAAGATCTGGTAAACCGACGTGAACGAAGGAAACATCTTTTAAACCTGTTTCTGCATGCTGTCCAGTGGACAGGGCATGTTCAATATGCTGTTTCTTTCTTTCTGCTCGCGTCAATTTTGATCACCAAATTATTTTAATTTATTGAGCTTATCGCCGATCAGGTCACCAAGCTGGAATCCGCTTGTATTTTCTTCTTTCGCCTGATATTGACGATAATTCTCTTCGATTTGTTTTTCAGGATTTTCTTCTAAATCACGGATGCTTAGTGAAATGCGCTCTTCATCTTCATTCACATCAAGCACTTTTACTTTCACAGTCTGCCCTTCTTCAAGGACTTCATGTGGTGTACCGATATGTTTATGAGAGATTTGGGAAATATGCACAAGTCCTTCGACGCCTGGCAGAATTTCAACAAATGCACCAAAGCTCACAAGACGTTGGACAGTTCCTTCAAGCACATCACCTTGTTTTACCTTTTCGCCAATCTGGCTCCAAGGTCCTGGTAATGTTTCTTTAATAGATAGTGAGATACGCTCGTTATCACGATCAACAGCAAGTACTTTGACCTGGACTTCCTGGCCTTCTTCCACTACGTCAGATGGCTTTTCAACATGCGAATGGGATAGTTGAGAAATGTGAACCAATCCATCAATTCCGCCAATGTCTACAAATGCACCAAAATCAGTAAGGCGCTGCACTTTACCATCAATCACACTGCCTACCTCAAGTTTTTGCAAGAAGTCTTGCTTTTTGTCTAATTGCTCTTGCTCTACTACTGCACGGTGCGAGAGAATCACACGATTTTTTTCGCGGTCCAGTTCAACCACGACAAGTGAGAGTGTTTTACCTTTGTAGTCTGAAAAGTCCTCAACATAGTGCGCTTCTACAAGAGATGCAGGAATAAATCCACGCACACCAATATCTACGACAAGACCACCTTTTACAACGTCTTTTACTTCAGCTTCAAATACTTCTTTTGTTTCAAACTTTTTCTCTAGGTCTTCCCAAGCGCGGTCTGCATCAACAGCACGTTTCGATAAAATCAAAGCATCGTCTTCGACTTTTGTTACTTTAAGCTCTAATTCGTCGCCATCTTTCACGACATCTGATGCTTTTTCAACGTGAAGACTTGATAATTCACTGATTGGGATGATCCCAGGCTGTTTCACATTGACGATATCTACATTGACATGCTTGTCCTCAACTTTAGAAACAATCCCTTTCACTACATCTCCAACCTCTGGTACCTGAACATCGATTTGATTCATTTCCTCTGTCATTTCGATAACCTCCTTGGTCCAAACCTACACAGCTTAGTTAAAACGACTGGGTGAATATGTGTCTTAAGCATGATGATTGCCAGCCGAGTATGTATTATAGAAACATTCAAATCAACAGAATTGCTTGAATGATCAATAAAAATAGTATTAGTATAAACTTCTAATAAAAGACCTTGTTTGTCAAGAGATAAACCTCTAACTTATAAAAGTTTTCTAAAATTTCTTACTGTTTCTCCACGCGGTCTGCTGCATCTAAAATTTTACCTGCTACCTCTTGAATGGAAAGAGAAGTGGTGTCAATTTCAATGGCGTCATCCGCTTTCTTAAGCGGTGAAACTTCGCGCTCAGAGTCAAGCTTGTCACGTCTTGCAATCTCTTCGATCAGCTGATCGTAATTAACATCGTAGCCTTTTTTCTGATTCTCTTCAAAGCGGCGTTTTGCTCTTTCTTCTACAGATGCAAGTAAGAAAATTTTCACTTCGGCATCAGGAAGAACGTGCGTACCTATGTCTCTTCCGTCCATCACGACACCGCCTTTTTTACCAAGCTCTTGCTGCCTGCGGACCATTTCTTCCCGAACAGCTCTGTGCTTTGCAACAACCGATACTTGGTTGCTCACGCGGTCTGTGCGGATCTCCTCTGTCACATCGGTATTGTCTAGATGAACTTTTTGACCCTCGCCTGTTGAGACAAGTTCAATCACTGTTTTCTTCAGTAGTGCATCAAGCGCCTGCTCGTCTTCAAGATCTACACCATGGTGAAGTGCCGCAAGCGTAATCGCGCGGTACATGGCACCTGTATCGATATAAATATAAGATTTTTTTGCTGCGACAATTTTTGCCACAGTGCTTTTTCCTGCTGCTGCAGGACCGTCAATTGCAATAGATAATTTCTTTTTCATAATACCTCTCCTTGATTGAATCTCCCTTATGAATTGTAACACGATCACCGGTCAAACGGGGGAATTTTCTATTAATCCTTCTGCTTAAACGTCTCGATCCAATCTTCAATGCTCATGTTATTTACACCCTCGTATTGCACGACTTTTGACAAAAATAGCTCTCCTTTTGTCAAATGAAGTGTGATCTGAACGGCTAATAATAAGACAAGCTGAATGAGCACCGCTTTCAATAACCATCTTTCCATTGTCTTCATACAAAAAGCCTCCACGCTAGATTCTATTACCTCTAGTATGGAAGCTTTTAACATCCTTTATTCTTTATGCTTTTTTCACACGTGTTAAAAGCTGCTGCTGGAAGCAGTACTTCATAATGTGCTGCTGCTGATCATTTGTGATCTCAGAAAACTCCATGATCGCTCTTGTTTTGCCAGTCTGCTCATCTTGATAGACTCGGCTCATCTCTGCAACCGCTTTAATTTTGACAGGCTCTTTCAGCGGAAGTTCAAACTCTGTGATCACTTCTCCGTATTCTTTCATTGAGACACCTTCAGGAACAGCAATGGCTAAGCCGCCAGCACTCATATTGACAATAAACGTGTCAAAGGATTCTTCATCCGTTTGCGTAATCGAGGCTTTGACCATTGTATCGACTCTCAGATATTCTCTACGCTGAAGGCGAATCATTTCTTCTTTTGGCGGAATGGAAATGACGATCATCGGAACATCTTCTTTCCTCTTGCCGATGACTTCGCTTGTGCATTTGTATGGAACTTGATTTTCATCGAAAAAGAAAACGGTGACTTCTGTTTGCTGGTTTAAATAGATTGTGCGTCCTGTTTCTTTATCAGCTGGATAATTAATGCAAATATCATCGTTATTATTTTCCAAAACTTTCGATTTTGCAGTTTTCACTTCTTTGTTCTCATTGACATATTCAATTGTGATTGCATCCCCTATTTGTAACATTCCTCATCACTCTTTTCATCTGTGAAATCATATCCTCTCCTATATTAAACCATGTATAAAACAAAAGGAAAAGGCTTATTCGCCTTTTCCTTGCTCTCTTTTTTATAGGTCTTTATATATAGATTCTGCATTTTTTAGTTTATCTACTCGCTCTTCTTTTCCAGTATCTGCATTAATGAACATTCGATACGTATCATTTTTTATCGTCCCAAGGAACTCATAGCATAAAACTTCCTCTGACATATCGTTTTGAACAATCGCTATATGAACATCTTCGATTTTCACATGCTGATTGAGCGTTTTCTTCGCTTCTTTTTGTGAGATTTTAGGTGCTTTGATGTCTCTTGTTTTATGATTCGTTAAATAGTCTTTCGCTGAAAATCCAACCACTTCACCATCGTCTAATGCGACCTTCATTCGTATACTATCTGGATAAAGCAGTACATTTTTTTGAAGAGGAACATAGGTAAATACACCGATATTATCAAATTGCGCACTTTCATCTAAATGGAACGACTCTGCATCAAATCCTTGCTTCTTTAAGAAGCTGAGTGCTTTTTCTGATGCTTGATTTAAACTGATTTTCTGTTTTTTCACGTCACGATTTTGAAGAAGGTAAACTGGGTGTCCTCCTTTTTCAGTCAAGTCTAAATAGAAATTCGCTTTACTATCAGGATCTGACATCGATAAGCTGTACACATCTCGATTGGTTTTGCTTCCGCTTTTTCTCACCTTAAAATGTTGATTATGATCAGGTGCGAATTGCTGGGCAATGCGTATCGCTTCTTTCTTTGAAATTTTTTTACCTTTTAAATGATTGTAGCCGCGTGTTTCTGCTTCTGTGGACACATTTGTCGGTCCGAGATCGACATCTGCAAATGCATCTGCATTTCTCTCGACTGTTTTCAACCCGTCAATGATGGTGTTATCATTCTTTCGGTCACCATCAGCAAGTGCCATTTCAACATCCATCCATTTTAAATTTTTGTTGAGGACGAGATGCTGCACTTGTCTCAGTTCGTTTTGAATATCAGATGCTTGTTGATATAAAGACGTAATGGTTTTGTGCGTATTTTTGTTTAATGGTTCATCTGATAAGGATTTGATTGATGATTTGTAGCTAAAGTCTCCGACATTCGCCAAAAATTCTTCCGTTTTGTTAAAAGGCATTAATGTGAGCGGAAGCTGACTCACATTGTTATGTGCTTCTGATGACATTCTCCATACATCTGCAAGTGCTGGTGAAATCGACGATTGGCTGTTCATCGCAAGCGTTGCCCCAAGTTTGTCGTGCAGCTGATCCACTTGGTACGTTAAATCGTGGAAAGCCCTCTGATAGTTGTTCTCTGCGTGCAGCAGCACTGCGTCTTTTTCTTGATGCTCTTTATAGCCCCAATAACCTGTTGAGATGACAGCAATTCCTAAAATGGCAATCAATATTCCTCTGATCATTTATTTACACCTCTTTTTATTCGCAGAAAATATGTTTCCCGATGCGTTTAATTTGTGGTCTTCCCCAAATCCATGGACTTGTTGCTGTATCAGGATTAAAGTAATAGACGGCACTCTCAGAAGGGTCCCAGCCATTAATGGCATCAAACACAGCTTTTTTTGCAGTTTCATTTGGTGACATATAAAATTGGCCATCCGCCACAGCTGTAAACGCAAGCGGTTCAAAAATAACACCTGCGATTGTATTTGGAAAAGTCGGGTTGTTCAATCGGTTTAAGATAACGGCAGCGATCGCCACCTGTCCTTCATACGGCTCGCCCCTTGCTTCGCTATAAACCGCTTGTGATAAGAGCTGAATATCATTACTAGAAAAACCACCTGGCATGTTGGCTGCCGTTTGTTTCGGTGTTTGAGTTGCTTGCTGATTGCCTGACTGTTTCGCAGGCTTTCCAGATGCTCCGCTTTGACTTTTTTGATTCTCTTTTGCGCCTTGAGCTGTCTTTTTTTGTGAGCTTCTTTTCGCAGGAGCTTTTGTTTGCTGATCAAGAGGCTTCCCGCCATAATGGGTAAACTCATTCCCCTTTTGCAGCTGCTGCTGAACAAAGTCTTTATAGTATTTTGTCTTTTGAACTAATAGGCTTTTTGTTTGTTTACCTACAAGTCCGTCTACTTTCTTTACACCATATTGACTTTGAAAGTTGCGTACGGCCCAGTACGTCCCCCAGCCATATACACCATCAATTTTGCCATTATAAAAGCCATTGTATTGGAGCCGTGCTTGCAGCTCGACGACATCTTCTCCTGTTGCACCTCGCTGGATAACTTGACTGGTGAAGGCTTCACTTTTTTCAGCTGTCATCAGTGAGGTTGCGAGTAGAACGATTGAGAAGATAAGGACGATTTGTTTCATGAAACGAGCTTTGTCCATATTTGATCCTCCTGTACTTTTGATGTTTGAATATATATTTCTTCCGATCCCTATTTTTATACATTCATCACAGGAGAGAATGGGATGAAAAGACAAAAAAAACGCCCTATCAACTGATAGGACGTTTTTCCACATTAAATCTGCACCATTTTCACGGAACGAGCCTTTTTTGCTTTTCGCAGGCCAAACCACCATAAAAAAATCATGAATGGCAGCATGATATATCCCCAATTTTTCATCCCTAACAATATAAAATCATAAAGGCCGTGAAAAAGCACAGGAAGCGTTAAAGAAAGGATCAGCCATTTGCGCTGCTCCTTTTTTTCAGAGAAGCGGGCTTTGCCGATATAAAACCCCATCACAACACCGAATAAAGCATGACTTGAGACGGGTAATAAAGCACGAGTAAACGCATATTCAACCCCGTGACCGACCAAATAAAGAATATTTTCAAGTGTTGCGAAACCAAGTGAGACACTTGTTCCATATACAATCCCATCATAGTGTTCGTCAAATTGGGCATGCGCATAGACGCTGACCATTAAAATAAACCATTTTAAAGATTCCTCTAAAAAGCCCGACGTCACAAATGAAATCAAGATAGGGTTCGTTGCGATATGCTCCTCTTGAAGGACATATTGAATAAACATGGTTGGAAACACAAGAATAACGCCTAGCATAAAAGATCTGATGACCATGTGAACCGGCTCATTGTCGTATTGATCTTTCAAATAAAAATAACTTAAAAGTGCGATGCCGGGAGCTAATCCTGCTGAGATGATTGCGATCATAACCAGACCTCTTTCCCTACATTATCCTTCATTATCGTACCATGATTTACCCTTTTTTTATATGACTCGAGCCCATTTTTATGAAAATTACTTTCTATATAATCCCATTTTATATCAAAAAGAACCGAATCCCTTAGAAGGATCCAGTTCTTTATTTATCCGTTCATTCTTTTGTTGATTTCTTCTGCAATAAGCCCCCCATGAAATCTTCCATTTTCAATGAAAATTTCATTGGCATTGTTTCCAGCTGCAATCACTCCTGCGATGAAAATACCTTCTACATTTGTCTCCATCGTCTCTTCATCAAATGCTGGACGACCTGATTCTTGATCAATTGTCACACCCATTTTTTCTAAGAAAGAATGATCTGGATGATAGCCTGTCATGGCAAAAACATAATCACTTTTCACTCGCTCTGTTTGCTCTTGCTGGTTAGTAAAAATCACTTCTTCTTCTGTGATTTCCTTCACCTGCGCTCCAAACTCCATTCGAATCGTTCCATTCCGCACAAGCGCTTCAAACTCTGGCAAAATCCACGGTTTGATGCTAGATGAATATTCAGTGCCTCGATAAAGTACAGTGACTCTGCTTCCACATTTCACAAGTTCTAGCGCAGCATCGACACTCGAGTTTTTCCCGCCGATCACCGTTACATCTTTATCAAAGTATGGGTGTCCTTCTTTAAAATAATGATACACATGTGGAAGGTCTTCTCCTTTAACGTTCATATAGTTTGGATGATCATAGTAGCCAGTAGCAATCACGACATAATCACATACATAGTCGTCTTTTGATGTGCTCACGGTAAAATGACCGTCTTTTTTCGTCACAGCGTTCACTTTTTCAAAAGCATGTACACGCAGGCTTTTTCGTCTGACTACTTCTCGATAATAAGAAAGTGCCTGGATACGAACGGGCTTGCGATTTTCAGTAATAAAAGCGACATCACCAATCTCAAGCTTTTCACTTGAACTAAAAAAGGTTTGATGTGTTGGGTAATGATAAATACTGTTGACGACATTCCCCTTTTCAATGACAAGTGCATCAATTCCAATTTGCTTGAATGCGATGGCAGCTGATAGCCCGCATGGGCCGCCTCCTATTATGATCGCTTTTTCTTGTTTCATTTGTTCCACTCCTGTCGTTTCAATGCAATAACAATTGCTAGCTGTTTATGAGTTGTTCCATTCCATAAAAAAATCTCCTATTTAAGGATAGGAGATTTTAAGGCACGATGCAAATGAGCCGCTTAAATCCAGCCTCTGAATCGAGAAGCTTCAGCCATTTTACGTACGCCGACCATATATGCAGCAAGACGCATATCGATGCGGCGATTTTGCGCCATTTCATAAATATTATTAAATGATTTCACCATCATATCTTCTAAACGAGTTTCGACTTCCTCTTCAGTCCAGTAGAACCCTTGGTTATTCTGCACCCATTCAAAGTAAGAAACCGTTACACCACCCGCACTCGCAAGTACGTCTGGGACAAGCAGTACTCCACGATCTGAAAGAATTTTGGTTCCTTCAAGTGTCGTTGGACCATTTGCTGCTTCTACGACAATTTTAGCTTTAATGTTTGCCGCGTTATCTTCAGTGATCTGGTTCTCAATGGCTGCAGGTACTAAGATATCACAATCGAGCTCAAGCAGCTCTTTGTTTGTGATGGTATCGTTAAATAATTTAGTAACGGTTCCAAAGCTGTCACGTCGGTCAAGCAAGTAGTCAATATCAAGACCATCTTCATCGTATAACCCGCCGTAAGCATCTGAAATCCCTACGATTTTCGCTCCGGCATCATACATGAATTTAGCCAAGTAGCTTCCTGCATTTCCGAATCCCTGTACGACAACACGTGCTCCGTTAATGTCAATTCCTTTTTTCTTCGCCGCTTCTTTGATGCAGATCGTCACACCTTTTGCTGTTGCAGTATCACGTCCGTGTGATCCTCCAAGCACAATTGGTTTTCCTGTAATAAATCCTGGCGAGTTAAATTCATCCATTCTAGAATATTCGTCCATCATCCATGCCATAATCTGAGAGTTTGTAAACACATCTGGTGCTGGTACATCTTTCGTTGGACCAACGATTTGACTGATTGCACGAACATAGCCGCGGCTTAGTTTTTCAAGCTCCCTAAATGACATTTCTCTTGGATCACAGATAATACCGCCTTTTCCTCCGCCATAAGGAAGATCCACAATACCACATTTTAAACTCATCCAAATTGAAAGCGCTTTTACTTCTTTTTCAGTAACGTTCGGGTGGAAACGAATACCGCCTTTTGTCGGTCCGACAGCATCATTGTGCTGCGCACGGTAACCAGTGAAAATTTTCACTGATCCATCATCCATTCGTACTGGAATTTTCACAGTTAATAGACGAATTGGCTCCTTCAGCAATTCATACACTTCTTGCGGATACCCTAATTTGTCTAGCGCTTTATGTATGACGGTTTGAGTTGACTTTAAAACATCTAGCTTATCTTCTGCGTTATGAGCGGCGTTTTGATCGGCTGCCATTAAAATAAACCCCCTAGAAATCTTTCATGATCTACTGCTCCCTTTCAAGCAATAGTATACACCTTCGTACTGGTAAAGCAAAGGTAAAAAACGTTTTTTATCAAAATAAAATATCAGCGTTTATAAATATAAAAAGGATATAAAAAAATACTGTTGTTTCATCACAACAGTATTAAATATAATAGAAAAAAGTGATTAAAAATACATTTGAATCGTTTTCACTGCATCATCTTGCATGATCACTTTTCCGTATTCTTTTAGTCGATGGATCGTTAATGTCGTAGGAGAACCGAACTCCGCTAAAATGGAAATGACGGTATCAGCAGACAGTTCTTCAAAATCATCTAGGCTGAGAAAATATTGACCTTCATAATGGTAAACTGTACCCCCTAAAAGTCCAATACGACTTAAACTATGGGACAGTTGAATCACATCTTCAAACGAGGCAAATTGATAGAGCACATGATGACTCTCGTCGAGCTTGACTTGCATCTCAATGTAATCTTCATCAAACTCTTCATCATCATCCTCATCCTGCTGACTCTTTGTGACAATGACGACCATCCCCTGCGCCTGAAGTGAAAATACTTCAACAGCAATCGGTCCACTCGCTTCAAAACCGAGCTCCTGATTCGCTTCGTTCATCATGTCTTTAAACAGTTGATGGACTTTGAACGAATCTTTCCAAAGGTCTTCTTTCGTAAGACCCCGGTCTGTCAGGTCATCTAGTGTGAGAAAAATTTTGATTTTATTATAATTCAGACGCTCCAGTCGCATAACGTTCCCTCCTGCCTCTTCTAAACACACATCATACTGTAGTATATGAGATGATGAGTCATAGGTTCTTAATTTTGTATTCAGTTTACACTGTGTCAAGACGGAAGACAAGCATGAAGCTATGCTTCCGGTGACTTTTATGGAAAATACTGAGGGCGCAGCAAGTTATCGCGTTTTGACAGGCATTAAATAGATCAGATGAGTTTCTGGTTCTGCCCCGAGACGCATTGGAATCTTTGTTGTTCCATAGCCATTACTAATGAGAAAAAATGCGCCTTTGACCTGACCTGTTCTTCCTTTTTCATACGGACCAAATTTCCCAATTCTGATCTGACCTCCATGCGTATGACCGCTCAGAACAAGGTCGATCCCCTCATCTTCACTCATTAAATGATGTATATCTGGGTTGTGTGATAAGAGAATATTTACGTCATCTTTTACAAACTCAGGTCGTATCGCTTCATAATCCGCCTTTTCAAGCCGAATATCGTCGATGCCTCCAATTTTGATTGGCTGTCTTTCGAAATCCCACACAGCTGTTTCATTTTGTAGAGTCGTCACATCGCAAGCATGAAGAATCTCTTTAAGCTTTTGCTGGTGCAGCTCGTGATCATTATTTCCCCAAACAAAATAAACGGGTGCAATTCTTGATAAACGTTTCACATTTTCTTCAATTCTGGCGTAGGGTACACCTTTTTCTGCTAAGTCCCCGCCTATCATAATGACATCCGGTTTTTCTTGTGTGACTTCCGCTAATAATGAGTCACTAATCAGCCGCCGGTGTGTATCAGAAATAAAGAAAATCACTGCTGGTCGATCTGATTGAAGTGCTTCTATTGTAAAGTAATGCTTTTTGATGTTGTTTTGTTTTGCCGTTTTCACCATTTTTGCCGTTACACACACACCTGTTGTAACAGCCGCAATGGCGGCAGTAAATCCGATGGCATATTTCATCATAAATGGCTCCCTTGCATATGTGTCGTTCATAAGACGCTTGAATGAAAAAAGACGTTTCAACTATTAAAACGTCTTTTTACACATTTATTTACTTTCATAATAGAGATTAATGTCATATTGCTGCTGCATATAGTGAAAAACCGCTTCACGCTCTTTCCACTGGTCTGATTGCGGCCATAAGTCTGTGCTTTTTTGTATAATCTCACATCTGAGGCGATGATATTCATCCTCAGCCTTTTCTTCTTTTTTCTTATAATAATAAGAAGCATAAAAAGCAAACACCTCAGCCATTATCCAAAATAGAAAAACCTCATGACCGAGCAGTGTTGCAATCATCGCTTCTGGCTGAAGAGAGCCTCCCTTATTTGCCGTTATCACAAAATAAAACAAAAGAATCGCCAGTGACAAAAGGGCTGTCCATTGCCACCTTTTGCACTGCTTGGCAAAGCCCTCATATTTGTGCTTTCTTTTGATCAATGTTTCCATCATTTTCAGTGTCGGCTGATCCATATAGCGGCTGATTGCGTGCAACGTCATCACATACACCCTGTCCCTTTTTTCTACATATGTATGTGCTTTTTCATTCGTTCATGTCAGGTAATTAGTTTTCCAATGGAATGTTGAGCACTTGACCACTGTATACACTGTTCCCATTTAAATGATTGTAGGCTTTTATTTTCTCTTCACCTGATCGGCTTTTGTAATATTTCATCGAGATTCGATACAGGTTTTCCTCTGGTCCAACAGTGTGCTGCACGACACGGACTGGCTTTTCTTCCTGCTTCTTTTTCTCTTCGGCTTCTTTTCGTTTTTTCTCTTCTTGCTGTTTTTGGAGAGCTAGCTGCTGCTGTTCACGCTTTTTCGCAGCTGCGGCTTTTTCGCGCTCTTTTCTCTCTTTAGCAGCTTTTTCTTTTTTCTTTTGTTCTGCTTTTTCTTTTGATCGCTGCTTTTCTTTTTCTTCATCTTTCTTTTTCTTCTCTTCATCAGACGCATCCGCTTTATCAGCGGTTGCGTCATTTTTTGTTTCGGCTAGTGCTGACGGAACTGGGTCTGTGTCAGCACTTGAGGTTTTATCAATGTATACACCTTGATTGTTATTATCGTTAATTTCCTTTGAAGTGTAGTAGATCAATAGAAAGAAAACAGTGATGACGATGATTGGAAAAATAATAGCCAATGTCGTAAATAAAGGATTGCGCACTTTTTTCGTACGCTGCTTCTTATATTCATGAAAGTCTTCTCGCGTAGGAAAGTGAGAGTCATCAGAAGGATGTACTTTTTCTTCAAGAATTTCCTCTACATTGTCGTCATGATTGTTTGTCAGCTGCGCCTTCTTTCTCTGCATTCTCGACATTTCTTCCATGTTCATCCCTCCCCTTATATTTCAAACGAATTTGACAAGCAAAGACTAAGTCAATGACAAAATGTGTCATGACAGGAACAAACAAATTCCCCGTCCACTCGTATAAAAGTCCTAAAAAAATACTAATGGAAACCACGAGGATAAACAAGAGTATTTTTGATAAATAGCGAAAGTGAAGAAGCGCAAACACGATGCTGGCAATCTCAAGTCCAAATTGCTGTTGAACAATTCCGCGAAATAGTATTTCCTCTGAAAAGGCAATGAGAAGTGCTAACCAAACAATATGCGGGATGCTTCGGTTTTTGAACATCTTTTCATTTAAACCGCCATCATCATACATATGAGCAGGAAACACCTTCATGACAATTGCATCCACAATAATGACGAGCAAAGCACCGCCAATTCCATATGTCAGAATGCGCATATCACGAATCTGCCAAAGGGCTGTAAATTCCGTCCATTGATCGAACATAAATATGCCTAGTAAAAAAGAAACGATAAGCATGAGCAACTGAGTGAAATACAGCTGTTCTACGACTTGTCGATCGGTTAATTTTTCAATGATTCGGCGATGTTGTTCAATCAATGCTGCGCCTCTTTTGTCAGATGAAACATACGATCCAGCACAGTCTTCCAGTGTTTCATTTCATTCAGCTCCAATGATTGTTCTTTTTTTTCATAATCAGACAGGTTCAGCCCGCAAGAAGAGCAGCAATAATCAGAGGATTCGCGCTCTGTTTGATCAAACTGTTCGTGAAAATATGATAACAGAGATTGTCTAAAGCAGTCATGATCCATGATCAGCTCTTTAAATTGCCACACTTTTCTCAGCTTTTCTGTTTGTCTGTCCTGTAATTTTTCTTTTAGATTCATAAGGATTGCCAGGCGCTGTTCGGACTCATGCATCATGTAATAATGCGTCAGCATTCTTGCACGCGTCTCCTGAAGCCCTGTTTCCATCAATCGTTCACGTAATTTTTTTTCATCATTTGTCTGCATTTGTGTCAGTTGGGCTAAATAGAAATCAATTTCTGGCTCGTCAAATCCTTCTGCTTGGATCAAGTGTTGCTGAATATCTGCATCTTCTTCTGTATATAGAAGAATGCTCACACTGTTTTTCCCGTCCCTTCCCGCTCTTCCAATCTCTTGCATAAATGCTTCAATCGATTGCGGAGGGCTCATATGAATGACAAATCGGATATTCGCTTTATCAATTCCCATGCCAAAAGCACTCGTACAGCAAATGAGATCAAGCTGACCGCTGATAAATTGCTGCTGAATGAGCATACGGTCTCCTGCATCCATTCCGCCATGATAAAACTCAACACGCTGATTGGTTTTTTGTTTCATACAGAGAGCAAGCTCTTCTGTCATTTGCCGGGTTGGGCAATAAATAATGCCTGGTCCTTGCAGAAAATCCGCAAGCTCAATGGCCCGTTTCTCTTTTGCTTCTTTCGATTCGTGCACTTCTTTGACTAAGGCAATGTTCGGACGGTTGACAGAATGAATATGAAAGTCTGGATGCTGTAATCTTAGCGTTTGTACAGTATCTTTTAGTGTTTGTTTCGTTGCTGTAGCTGTAAGAGCTAAAGCCACAGGATGACCTAACGCTTCTCTCCATTCTCCGAGCTTCGAATATTCAGGACGGAAATCATGCCCCCATTCTGATATACAATGCGCTTCATCGACGACAAACAGACCAATACGCATCGATTTGAGCTGTTCAAGCAGCACTTCTGACATTAATGCCTCAGGTGCGACAAATAGAAATTTATATGATGGCAAATGCCGAATGATATGTCGCTTCTCCTGAAAAGACAATGTGCTATTAAGCGCCGCCACTCGTTTTTCTCCGCGCATTTTCATTCGTTCGACTTGGTCCTCCATAAGCGATAAAAGCGGCGAAATAATCAGAACCAACCCGTCTGTCATATAACCGGGAATTTGATAGCAAAGTGACTTCCCTCCACCAGTAGGCAGCATGGCAACCGTATCTTTTTGTTGCAGTACACTTCGAATAATGTCCTCTTGACCTGCTTTAAATGTGTCATGGCCAAAGTATCGCATGAGCGTCTGATGAAGCTTATCCATTTGCTTTCACCATCCTTGTCAGTGCCAATCGTATTTGAAAATAAGTAAATGGATGCTCGAGTTTTTCTTTAATCAGCTTCATTTTATTTGTTTGCAGCCCTCTGGCTACAGCAAGGATCTCCCGCTGCTCTTTTATACTCACATAGGGATCTATTGAAAAGCTTGGCTCATGTATCGACAGCTCCACGATATGATCTTCAATCGTTGCCTTTTTTAATGAACGAATGTGAGCAATTTGTTCAATATCAAATCCTTTTTGGACAAGCTCAAGTGTTTTGTGAGTAGAAGTTGTTAACACGCGTTTGAATTCAAGGTCACCTACGAGCTGCTGCAAAATCGGCGCCTCACCTTTTTGGGCAGATTGAATAAAATAATGGAGTACATTCCAAAAAAGTATGTACACATACCACACATCTTCTTTCATCCACTCCGCCATTTGCTGATACGTACGCCCGATTCGTTCATTTGAGGTCAATGAGTAAACAAAAATCAGTGCCTCTTGATCACTTAGGTTGATTAGGAGGTGTTCTATTTCATGATGCAGATCTTCTGAAAGCTTGCTTTTCTGCTGATGCTGTTTCAAAAAAGACTTCGTCCAGCTTTGAACCGAGACATCTCTTTGTATTGGAACATATTGATGCGATCCAGCCATATGGTGAGAAAGTACTTGTACAAGTAAAGAGAGCCTCATCCATAGCATCTTTGCTTTATCATGGTATTTGGCACCATGAAAATAAGCAGGCATCGGTTTTTCAGAAAAATGCTGGTGCAGCATTTGCTTCCCTGCTTCAGTGATGCTGAGTGTCTCATCGGTTTTTCTAATGTAGTGCTTCTCTTCAAGCTTTAAAGCAGAACGATTCAGCTGATCCCTCGTAAACCCCGGGTAACAGCCGAAGTACCTGGAAAGCTCAAACAAGCTGGCGTCCTGTATGGTTTGTGATGATTTTTTTCCTTTAAAAAGATGGTAGACAGCACTAATGGAGCGTTCGCCGTTCAATTTATATACGCTGTCCATTAACATGACATCCAAATAATGAAGAGTCATTCATCAAAGCACCTGTCTTCCTGACAAAATTCGAATATTTTCTCCCTTTATTTTAACAGATTTCATACAAGAAGAAATGTTTAAACTCAATTTATGGGGGAAAGTTATGAACAAACCCTTATGTGATAAGCATTCTCAATCACTTTACAGTTGAAATGTGAATTTAAAATCATTACAATAAGGTTTGAGGAAATCGTTTTTTATCGGTGAAACTAAAAAGGTTAAACCATGTGTTCCATCGAACTATTTGGGAGGTATTTTTTTAACATGGCAAAATATACAATTGTAGACAAAGACACATGTATTGCTTGCGGTGCATGCGGTGCAGCTGCTCCAGACATTTATGATTATGATGATGAAGGCATTGCATTTGTTACGCTTGACGACAACCAAGGGACTGTAGAAGTTCCAGAAGTACTTGAAGAAGATATGCTTGATGCATTTGAAGGATGTCCAACTGACTCAATCAAAGTTGCGGACGAATCTTTCGAGGGTGACCCACTTAAGCATGAATAGTATAAAAGCCCCTTATGCAGGGGCTTTTTTTATATTAACTATTTTGAAGTCGGCGCTTATTTTCAAACCATGGACGCATTTTCACAAAAATGAAGCTAAATACGATGGTAATGATGATTCCTTTAATAAAGTTAAAAGGTAAAATCCCTGCTGTAATGGTCGTCTTGAGCGCATGATCTGATAGTTCTGGTGCGTTTAAAAACCATGTGTAAGCTGGCAGGAATAAGAAGTAATTTAAAATGCTCATCATCACAGTCATAAGTAATGTACCCATGATCATTGACCAAGCCATTCCTTTTGCTGATTTAATTTTTTTGAACATAAAGGCGACTGGTAAGATGAATAGTGTGCCTGCAATGAAGTTCGCGACTTGCCCAACTGGAACGCCGGACATACTGCCTTGAATGAGATAATGCAGAACATTTTTTAATGCCTCAACGGCAATTCCTGCACCTGGCCCATAAATTAAAATCGCAATAATCGCTGGGATATCGCTGAAATCAATTTTCAAATACGCTGGAAGCCCTGGGAAAGGGAAATCCAATAAAATTAACACGAACGAAATACTGCTAAGCATACTGGTGACGACTAAACGTTTTACTTTACTTTGATTCAATATTCTCTCTCCTTTTCGATCAAATCTTTCGAAAAGAGGATTGTTCAATTTCAGCCACAAAAAAACCGCTCATGAAAACAGGAGCGGGGAATTTAGGCTAGACAAATAAACGTGTGAAAAACCAAGTTTTCAACGTTTACGAACCTCCATCTTCTCCCATCCAGACTATACTGTCGGCTTCGGAATCACACCGAATCCTGCCAAAAAAGGCTCGCGGGCTTAGAGACTATGCTCATCACCGCCGGTAGGGAATTGCACCCTGCCCCGAAGATTGATCATTATTCAATTCGACATCATTATATATGATATATGAGCATTTGTACAGATAAAAATCCTGAGCAATTTCATCAGTTTTAAGAAATCGCAAAAAACTTAAAAATTATAATGACAAATGCGAAAAAATTGGTTATCTTTTGTTTAAAGGTGTCCATTCTTGATAAAGACACCAAGAAATGTTCGTGTTTTCTTTTTCGCTTTACTGCTTTAATTTGATTGACACAGTGAAAAGGAATATGGTAAATTATCAGATATTTATGACGTTTATTTTAGGAGGAAATCTTACGATGTTTCGAGTATTAGTCTCAGATAAAATGAGCAATGACGGTCTTTTACCACTTTTAGAATCAGATTTTGTTGAAATTGTCCAAAAAAATGTAACAGAGGCAGCAGATGAATTACACACATTTGATGCTTTACTTGTCAGAAGTGCGACGAAAGTAACCAAAGAGCTTTATGAAAAAATGACTTCATTAAAAATTGTCGGCCGTGCCGGTGTGGGAGTAGACAATATTGATATTGATGAAGCAACCAAGCATGGCGTCATTGTGATCAATGCACCAAACGGTAATACGATCTCCACAGCTGAGCATACATTTGCGATGATCTCTTCACTCATGCGTCATATTCCACAAGCCAACATTTCTGTGAAATCAAAAGAATGGAACAGAGGTGCATATGTTGGTGCTGAGCTTTATGGAAAATCTCTTGGGATTGTTGGACTTGGCAGAATCGGAAGCGAAATTGCCCAGCGCGCAAGAGCATTTGGCATGACAGTCAACGTATTTGACCCATTTCTGACAAAGGAACGTGCAGAAAAAATTGGTGTCAATGCCAAGTCACTTGATGAAGTACTCGAAGTATCAGATATCATCACTGTACATACCCCGTTAACAAAAGAAACAAGAGGGCTTCTCAATAAAGAAACAATTGCAAAAACGAAAAAAGGCGTCCGCCTAGTGAACTGTGCACGCGGTGGTATTATTGACGAGCGTGACCTTCTTGAAGCGCTTGAAAGCGGCCATGTTGCAGGAGCTGCACTCGATGTATTTGAGGTAGAACCTCCTACTGATAATCCGCTTGTAGATCATCCGCTCGTCATTGCAACTCCGCATCTTGGCGCATCGACGAAGGAAGCACAATTAAATGTAGCGGCGCAAGTATCTGAAGAAGTACTTCAATTTGCAAAAGGACTCCCTGTTATGTCATCTATTAATCTGCCAGCGATGACAAAAGATGAGTTCAAAAAAATTCAGCCTTATCATCAGTTTGCAGGTAAGCTCGGACGTCTTGTCTCTCAATCAATGAGAGAACCGGTAAAAGAAGTAGGCATCTCTTACGAAGGCTCTATTTCAAAACTCGAAACATCCTTTATTACAAAAAGTCTCCTGTCAGGCTTTTTAAAAGAGCGTGTTGATTCGACTGTAAATGAAGTCAATGCTGGAATGGTGGCAAAAGAACGCGGCATTAGCTTTAGTGAAAAGATTTCTTCCAGCGAATCTGGTTACGAAAACAGCATTTCTATTGAAGTCAAAGGCGACCTTTCAACCTTTACTCTAAAAGCAACCTATATCCCGCATTTAGGAGAACGCGTTGTTTCCATTAATGGATTTAATATTGATTTTTATCCAGATGGACACCTTGTCTACATCCAGCATACTGATGCACCTGGTGTGATTGGAAAGGTTGGACAAATTTTAGGCGACCATGATGTCAACATTGCGACAATGCAGGTAGGACGTAAAGAAAAAGGCGGCGAAGCCATCATGATGCTTTCTTTCGACAAGCATCTTGAGGACGAAATTGTCAAAGAATTAACCGAAGTGCAAGATATACTTTCTGTGCGTCTGATCGACCTATAAAAAATCATGATAAACCTCATGCAAATGCATGAGGTTTATTGTTTTGAAATCATTAAACGATCTCCCGTTCGGATGAGATGAGTAGACAGCTCATTGATCTTTTTCAATTGTTCCACAGTCATCTCATGCGCCTTTGCAATCGACCAAAGGGTATCTCCTTGTTTAATGAGATATGTATTGTTCTCTTGTCCGTTTACATGTAGAGCCGGCTCTTGGAAGCGATCCATCGCAATGATTGTGAGTGGATCTACCGCATCTTCTTTGCTGGCTGACCAATGACCCCTGTGCACCTCAAAATGCAAATGAGTGCCTCTAGACGCCCCTGTGTTGCCGATAATGCCAATTGGCTGTCCTGTTTCTACATGGTCACCCTTTTTAACAAAACGCTCATGTAGATGTGCATAGACAGTTTCATATCCATTTGGATGCTGGATAAACACAACCTCGCCATATGTAGCAGATACATACGAACGCGAGACCACACCTTCACTTGCAGCAAAGATGGATTCTCCTTCTGGCGCAGCTATATCTAATCCCATGTGCGAGCCGCCTCTTGTCCCAAACAAATCCGTGACTTCTCCTTTTATCGGCTCCACCCATTCGCTTGTTTCCTGTGCATGAGCAAAAGGCGAAAAGATCATCAAAAAACAGCTGGCACATATGAAGCAATACCTTTTCATCAGTGACTCCCCTTCTTTGAGGTTCTTTTTATGACAGCTTAGTATACAGCAAGGAAGCTATTTTCTATACATCAAAAAAGAACGCAATTTCTCGCGTCCTTTAACGGTCTTTTATGACAACTGGATTCGGCAGAGCCGGCACCTCTATCGGTTCTTCTAATTCATACGGCCCCACTTGATCTGTTCCTGCCTGTTGAATGGTAACCTCTGTAAAACCAAAATCTTTCGCTGAGAGCAGCAGACCTTCAATGAGTAAAATATGATCATTTGAGTCCGATAATCGCGCTGTTGCTCCAAACGTAATGGTCACATGTTTTCCTTTAGACGTCACTTCTTTAATCGGTTCGTCTTTAATTAATGGATCAAGTCCTGCATCGCTTGTACGCTTCATGGCTTCTACCGCATCTTCATACGATGAATAATGCGCTTTTGACGGCACCAAAAAAGTCCCGCTCTTATTCTCTAAAACATAATAAGCGTGCTTTGTTTGTTTTTCAATCGATATTGTTCCAATGCTTCCATTTGCTCCCAGTTGAAGGTGAGACCCTTTGGCTGTCTTGACTTGCACCTGCTTATATTTGCTCCATTTTAGCGTTTCTTTTACCATATCCTTAAACCGGTTGGCTTCTTTTAACGTATCAAGGGACAAATCACTTTTTAATTGAAAAATAAGTGTATCTCTTTTTTCGCGAAGGTCCACCATATCCATATAAGATTGAAGGGGCTTTGTCATTTCAGGCAGCTGCACCTGTTCATATGTGTTCACCATATCCTGCAAATGATCGTACCCATCCTCTTTTTCAATGCTAATTGGAACCACTTGAGAGGTCGATTCATCTATGTATGCAATGGTCATATACTTTTGCTGCTGCTTATAAGAAACAACGTGTGAGGGCCCATCAGTCTGCTTGACCGCCTCTAATGTGGCGTTCACCTGACTTTTGTCAGCACTTGAATCCATTTTCATTTGCTGTTGATGATCTTGAGCAGCCGGCTGAAATAAATGAGGAGAAATTAAAAACGCCATAAATAAAACCACAACGGTTGCGACCGCTGGACCGATCCATTTGGCACTTTTCTTTTTCTGCCCGCTTGCCATCAGCATCTTCTGGTATATTTGCTTAGATGAACGGTTGTCCTCCACCTTTGGAAGCTGACTTAGTAACACCTTGATTCGTTCTTCGCTCCAATCGGACCTGTTCGTTTTCATTCACTAGCTCCTCCTTCAAAAGCTCCATATGTTTTCGGAGCACTTTCAGGCCTCGGTGCTGGGTTGTTTTGACTTTGCTTTCCGAGAACTTTAGCGCCTTTGCCGTCTCCATGATTGAGTAGCCCTGGATAAATCTTAAAATGATGACAGCTCGTTGATCAATCGTGCACTGATCAAGTGCGGCATAGATTTCTTTTACATTTTCATCCTGCACAGCCAGTTCGTCTGGGAGCAAGTCTGGGTCCTTTACATCCTGCTTATCCCAATCAAACGTGCCGAGTACCCGTTGTCTAATGGTTTGCTGTTTGCGAAACCAATCAATTGCCACATGCCTTGCAATCGAAAACAGCCATGTTTTCTCGCTGCTTCTTCCTTCAAAAGTTTTATATGAGTGAAGTACCCGGATGTAAACCTCCTGAACGAGATCCTCTGCCTGATTTTTATCTTTAACCATATAAAATAAAAACTGGTACAAATCTTGATGGTACGAATCATATATTTTTTGAAAGGTTTCATGCATAGGAAACCCCTCCGTTCACTTATTTTTGTCGAGTGACTCTTACAAAACGTTACATTACAACTTTATGACAAATATATTACAAGTTCGACAATTTTGAAAGGGCTTTTTGTTTAACTTCTCCTTAAAAATATGAAAATAAAAAAAACACTTCTTTTTCTTTCGAAAAGAAGTGTTTCTCATGTAACAAGATTCTTCGTCAGGATTAGACGAGTTCCTGCTTTTTTCTCGGAATATAAAAGGTAAAGTGTGTACCTGTACCCGCTTTGCTATGTGCATGAATGGAGCCTTGATGCGCTTCTACGATGTTCTTCACAATCGCAAGACCAAGTCCGGTACCAGAACGCCCTCTTGTTCTTGCCTTATCCGCTTTATAGAAACGTTCGAAAATAAATGGCAGATCCTCTTCTGGGATTCCGCTTCCTGAATCTTTTACATCCATTTTCAGACCGCTTTCCACCGATTGAACCGAGAAGTGAACCTCTCCGCCCTCTGGTGTATGACGAATGGCGTTATCAATAAGATTCGTAAACACCTGCTCAATCTTATCTGGATCGAGTACAAAGTGGGGTTCAGCCACTTGAATGTCATATGTGAGATCAACTTGCTTTTCTTTTGCAATACCGAGAAATTTGCGGTAAATCTTCTCGATCAGCTCTTCTGTATCCGTTGATTCAAGATTCAGTGTAATATGGCCAGCTTCCATTCTCGCTAGGTCTAGAAGATCGTTCACAAGACGTCCCATTCGAAGCGATTCGTCGTAAATAATTTGCGCAATCTCTTTCTTTTCCTCTTCTGAGCCTGCAATATCATCTACAATCGCCTCACTATATCCTTGCAGCATAGCAATTGGAGTACGAAGTTCATGACTGACATTGGCAATGAAGTCTTTTCTCAGCTTATCAAGTCTTCGTTCCTCTGTCATATCACGAAGGACCGCAACTGCTCCCCTAACGTCCTGCTGATTATAAAGCGGAGACATGAGAAGAACCCAAGTACGCCCTTGCAGCGTGACTTCGATCATTTGCTCTTTTTCCGTGCTGACGGCTGTATGAAACAGTTCTCGCGCTTCTGGAGGCAGTTCATCTCCATCTTTGATCTTCATATTTTGCTCGTAATACCATGCCTGCAAGAATCGTTCTGCAGGAGGATTCGTCATGAGGATCGTTCCATCAATATTGATGGTGATGACACCATCAGCCATACTGCTTAAAATATTGGACAGATGCTCTTTTTCTTGATTTAAGGCTGTGATATGAAATTTAAGCTGCTTGCCCATTTGATTAAAGGCGATGGCCAGTTCTCCAATTTCGTCTTGCGTTAATATAGGAATCTTTGTATCAAATTTCCCTTTCGCCAGATCCTGTGCTCCCTCTTTCATCTTTCTAAGAGGATAGGTGACACGAGTTGATAAGAAGAAAGCGAATATAGTGGTCAGAACAATGGCAATTCCGGCTGCTAGGAAGATATAACGCGTCGTATGTTTTGTTGTTTGCTCTACAGCGAGTAATGATTGAGAAAGAAAGACCATGCCTTTTTTCCCGTTTGCCTCAAATGGAACACCGACGACAATTCGTTCATCTTTATGATTGCCTGCATTTGGTTCTGCACGTTTACTGATTTTTTTACGATTTTTTAGCGCTTGATTCAAATCACTGTCTGCTTCAATTTGTTTCTTTGTAATCGCAGGAAGCTTCCCGTCTTTTTCAGACGAGTACCACTCTAGCCCGTCCTCTTGGATAATCGCAATACTCGTCAATTTGTCAGCAAGCTCTGATGTAATCGACCTTGCGAGTGATTGATCGTCATGGCTTTCTAAAATGACCGCCACTTTATTTGCCATTTGCGTTAAATCTGACTTTGCTTCTTCTACATGGTAATTTTCAATGAACTCTAAAAGAAGCACGGTTAAAATAGATAAAACAATGAGGACGAGGAAGAGAATGGTTAACCATAGCTTTCCAACGACACTTTTCCACAGTTTCATTCAGCGCCGACCTCAAATTTGTACCCGACACCCCATACCGTCACGATTTTTTTCGCAGCTTCTGGTGACACTTTATTCAGCTTTTCGCGTAGTCGTTTGACGTGGGTATCGACTGTTCTCAAGTCTCCAAAGAATTCATACTGCCATACTTCTTTTAACAGCTTCTCTCTGTCATAAACCTTATCCGGTGTTTTCGCAAGGAAATATAAAAGCTCATATTCCTTCGGCGTGAGACTGACTTCTTTGCCATCAGCTGTCACTCTATGCGCATCGTGGTCAATTGAAAGATGAGAAAACACAAGTACATCTTTTGTTGTTGTCCCAGTATTGAGATAAGACGTTTGAGAAGATCTTCTGAGCAATGCCTTCACACGTAAAACAACTTCACGCGGGCTAAAAGGTTTGACGATGTAGTCATCCGTTCCTGCTTCAAACCCTTGCACGCGGTTGGCTTCTTCTCCTTTTGCCGTCAGCATAATGATTGGAGTTGCTTTTTTGTCTCGAATTTGATTACACACTTCGATCCCATCTGTGCCAGGCATCATTAAATCGAGCAAAATGAGGTCATAATCTGTTTGGAGTCCTTTTTGAATGGCCTCATCTCCATTTTCAGCTTCATCGATTTCATAATTTTCACGTTCTAAATACATTTTTAAAAGGCGGCGAATTCTTGCCTCATCATCTACGACTAATATTTTCGTTTGAGTTGTGTGTTCCATTAGACAATCCTCCTGCTTTCTCCGTTGTTACATTCATTTTAGCAAAAAGCCGAATCGATTCATAAAAAGTTGGCCTTTTTCATGTGATTACGCGTAAGAATGAAGCCCTGCAATCACGAGATTGACAAAGATGAGATTAAACATAATGATGGCGAATCCGATGACAGCTAACCAAGCGGACTTTTCGCCATGCCAGCCCCTGGATAAGCGAAGATGAAGGTAGGCTGCATAAAAGAGAAACGTAATCAATGCCCATACTTCCTTCGGGTCCCAGCCCCAGAACCGAGTCCATGCAATTTGCGCCCAGATCATTGCAAAAATGAGTCCGCCTAACGCAAATACAGGGAAACCAATGGAAACAGCTCTGTATCCAATTTCATCGACTAAATCTAGGTTCACCTGTTTCACGAGCGGTTGAAGTAGAGCGCTCAGTCGTTTGCGAATGATCAACCGAATCAGCCCATACAAGATCAGCCCCGTGCCGAATGACCATAACACCGTATTGACCTTTCTTCCTGAAAAAACAGGCGGCAAATCAACAAACGGTTCCAAACGATCTTGCGTCACAAGCTCTCCTTTATGAGGTCCAACTAGAGCTGGCAGCTCATAGACCATCACACTTTCCTCTTTATTTTTATCGACCCAATTAAATTTCGCTTCGTATCCTGTCATTCTAAAGATGGACGTGACTGCGATAAATGCAAGTGTCACAACAATCATAAACATGACAAGCTCTAAACCAAATGTCTTCTTACCTGGTTTAGTTTGATCGACATGCTTTAATAAGAAGATGACACCCGCCACAAAGCTGATCGCTAAAATAGCTTGCCCTAGTGCTGCTGTTGTCACGTGAATATAAAGCCAATTACTTTGTAATGAAGGAATTAGCGGTGATATATCAGATGGGAACATGCTTGCATAGGCAATAATCAATAAAGCGATTGGAAGTGTAAATAAACCAAGTACCGACACTTGATACACAAAATATAAAATGATGAATGCGAGCACAAGCATCATGCCAAAAGCCGTTGTGAATTCAAACAAATTACTGACTGGTGCATGACCAGACGCCATCCATCTTGAAATAAAGTAGCCAAATTGACTTAAAAAACCGATGATGGTGAGCGTAATACCGATAAGTGCCGCCTTATTTTTGCGCGGTCCATCAACTTTCTTTTTTCCTTTAATGGCACCACCAAAAAAAGGAACTGCCGCTAAATACAATAGAAAAGCTGCAAATAACAGGTTTTCACTGACTGCTGCCATCTAATCCTTCCCCCTTGCTTTTGCTGATACTTGTTGTATCAGGCAGTTCTTTTTGATCAACTGGCTGTTTGATGCCACTGTCACTTAGGATCACACCAAGATCAGACTTTAAGCCAAACCAGTTTTTGTTTGTGTGTCCTGCCACGAATACTTTTCCATCCTTTGCAGACAGCCAAATTCTTCTATGCTGCCAATACATCCCCTGCACGACACCAATCATGAAGATGATCCCACCTACAATGAGCACCCCAAGAGTTAAATCTTTTCTCACCGTCAATCCCGTGACGTTTTTGGTTTCCACTCGATCAAACTTCATTTTATATAGGTTGTTATCAGAACCCTCAACTGTCTCTTGAATCGCCACAAAGCTTTTTTCACCTTTAGGCTTTTCAGGAGAAACCATTTCAAACACGAAAGCAGGATTATTCGGATTCCTTGTTTTCGTACTCGGCGTTCCATCATCGTCAAAATAAAAATCAGGGAGATAGCTCATCACCTTGACTTTGTAACCGCTACCAAGATCATATTCTGACTTAGGCTCCAGCAGATTAATCTTCACTGTTCCGAAAGATTTTTCAGTATCTTTACGAATCAGCTGAAAGACCATTTGATCGAGTTCATTTTGTTTAAAATCCACTTGATATAATGAGAAATGATCAAACTTGAGCGGTTCGTTCACTTTAATATCGTGTTCTGATACCTGCTTCAGCTTGGGCTTTTCACCAAACACAACTTCCCCTTCACGTTTGTATAAAGTGGCATCGGTTTTATAACTTTTCACTACTTGACCGTCGCCAGCTCTTTCAATCGCATTCTCAAACACTTCTTTTTCATTTTCAGTTTCATAGCGGTCAATTGAAAACGCATTATTTTTCAAAAAATATTGACCATCTGTGCCTGGAATTGGGGCAGTTTCACCCTCTCTAACCCACAGCGTTTCATCCACATACATGCCTGGGACAAACCGGAGCATTGATCCAATGAGAAAGATGATTAATCCAATGTGATTGACGTAAGGGCCCCAGCGTGAGAAGCGGCCTTTTTCCGCTAAAATATGTCCGTTTTCTTCTCGTACTCGGTAACGCTTTTGTTTCATTGCTTTCATGATGCCTTCATATGTATGCTGATCTAACGTTTTGTCTGTCTCACTGAACAGACGCTGTCTTCTCATAAAGCCTTCTTTTTTGATAACCCCTTGGTTTTTGAGTGCTCGATAAAGAGGAATAACCCGGTCGAGACTGCAAATGACAAGGGAGATTCCGATGGATGCAACTAGAGCTAAAAACCACCAAGAATTATAAAGATCATGGAATCCAAGTGTGTAATACAGCTTGCCAAACGACCCATATTGCTCTTCATAGTAAGTGGAAGCAGATGCACCTGGCGGAATAAATCGCTCCTGCGGAAAAATCGTTCCTAATGAGGAAGCAAGCAGTGTAATGACAATCAGCCACACACCCACCTTAACGGAAGAAAAAAAGTTCCATACTTTATCAACAATCGTTTTGTTGTATGTTTGCGAGCGCCTCGCACTGCCGTCGTATCTCATATCAAGCAGCTTTGAAGAGTTTTTCTCTTTAGCCGCAATAGGATTCCCGCAGGATTCACATAAAACAGTACCGATTGGATTAATATGTCCACACTCGCATTTTACCTCTTTCATTCTATGACCCCTTTGGTTTAATCAAATTCATATATTCATAGACATTGCGTTCTGTCATGGTTCCCTTTATGACTTTGATTACCTTGCCTTCAGGATTAATTAAAAATGTGGTTGGCAGCGGCGTAATATCATATGCCTCTGTCACTTGACGATCTTTGTCCATGGCAACAGGAAAATTCACGCCATAGGATTCCATAAAATTTTTCACGGCAATATTGGATTCCCCAACATTCACTGCAACAATTTCCACACCGCGATCCTTGAACACTTCATATTGATTTGCCATGTAAGGGAATTCTTGTTTACACGGACCACACCAGGTCCCCCAAAAATTAAGAAAGACGCCTTTGCCTTTTAAGTCCTTTAGTTCAATCCGTTCCCCATCCACAGATTGAAGGACAAAGTTTGGCGCAATAGATCCTTCTTTCACCCGATCCTGTTTGGCAAATACTGAGTTATACATGGTATAACATAATGCAGCAAGCATCACGAGGAGAATGCCCGTCCGTATGAAAAACCGTCTTTTTTTCATCTGAAGTACCCCTTCCCCATAGACATTCAGGTAAATTATAGCATTCTCCTTCTTTTGATGCTTCTTCATTTTTTGAAGTTTATGTGAAAATTAAAAAGCGCTTTTTCCGTGATCCGCAATCGCTCTCAGACGCTTCACTTCATGTGGAGACAATTCTCTGCGGTCTCCTGGTCTCATGCCTTCAATATGAAGGAACGCATATTGCTCTCTTTTTAGCTTTAGCACATCATGACCGATCGCTTCAAACATGCGGCGCACTTGTCTGTTTCTGCCTTCATGAATGGTTAATTGAACAATAGATGTCTGCTTTCGTTTATCAATCGAAAGCATTTTCGCACGGGCAGGTGCAGTTTTTTTATGATCTAACATAATCCCTTTTTCTAGCTTTCTCAGCAATTCCTTTGATGGGATTCCTTTTAGCTTCGCTGCATATGTTTTATCAATTTCGTATTTCGGATGCATGAGCTTATGGGCAAATTCCCCGTCATTTGTAATTAAAATCAAACCGCTCGTATCATAATCTAACCGGCCGATTGGATAAAGGCGCTGCGGGATGTCATCAAAGAAATCTGTGACCACCTTACGTCCTTTATCATCCTCGGCAGCTGAAATGACGCCGCGCGGTTTATAAAGCATAAAGTAAACCGGTTCTTCTCTTTCAAGCTTTAATCCGTTGACTTCAATTTTATCTGAAGAGCCCACTTTTACTCCGAGCTCTGTCACTGTTTGACCATTAACGGTAACTCGTCCTTCTTTAATTAATTCTTCTGCCTTTCGTCTTGAAGCGACGCCGGCATGTGCAATTACTTTCTGTAAACGTTCCATTTTGTCTTTCACCTCATGTACTATCTTACTTGCTTGACTTAAAACAAACAAGCATTCGTGGAAAAATAAGCGATTCGTCTGTTTAATTTCAGCTAAAAAGCATTTTCCCATCCATTGAAAGACAAAAAAGCGCCTCTTTAGGCGCCGCTAAATAACAAACTGACAATGATGACAGATGCAATGATTCCAATAAGGTCCGCTAACAGACCTACTTTCAGCGCATCTCCCATTTTTTTAATACCGACTGCCCCAAAATAGACCGTTAAAACGTAGAGAGTGGTATCAGTTGACCCTTGCATGACAGCTGCGAGCTGTCCGATAAAAGAATCTGGTCCATATGTCGCAATGAGGTCTGATGTCATCCCAAGTGCAGCCGTGCCTGATATCGGACGAATAAACGCAAGCGGCACCACTTCTGCCGGAAAGCCGATCGCTGTAAACACGGGTTTTAACAGTCCCATGACAAAATCAAGCGCACCAGACGCGCGGAATATCGTAATGGCCACGAGCATGCCGACTAAATAAGGAATGATTGAAAAGGCAATTTGAATACCCTCTTTCCCGCCCTCGACAAATGTTTCATAGGTCGGTACCTTTTTAATGGTTCCCGCAATTAAAATTCCTGCGATGATCAGTGGGATCAAAGCAAGTGACAGCCAGTTAATAAATGACACGAGATCACCCCCGCCTGCTTCTGCGATAGTGGAAATAGCGATCAATGAGAATGGCACCAATGCCTGAAATGAGTGTCGCCAAAATGGTTGGCCCTACAATGTCTGTTGGCTGATCTGCACCATAGGTCATTCTAATCGCAATGACGGTTGTTGGCACGAGTGTGATAGAGGATGTGTTGACCGCTAAAAATGTAATCATGGACCGACTTGCTTCATTTTTCCCGCCGTTTAATGCTTTCATCTGCTCCATCGCCTTAATCCCAAGCGGTGTAGCGGCATTCCCAAGACCAAAGAAATTCGCCATCAGATTGGACAAAATATATCCCATCGCAGGATGGTTAGGCGGAATTTCCGGAAATAGCTTTGAAATAAAGGGACGGCACAATTTACTAAAGAAATTTAACAAACCTGCCTCTTCTGCAATCTTCATCAGCCCGAGCCAAAAAACGAGGACACTAATCAGACCAATTGAAATGGTCACTGCTTCCTTTGATCCCTTAAATACAGCTTCGTTTACTTCCTCCATCGTTCCGTTGAACATCGCATACACAAGACCGATGACAGTGAGGAATACCCAAATTAGATTGACCATGAAGATCCGCCTATAGATGTCTGAAAGACAGACTTAAACATTTCTTGAAAGCTTTTTTGTGGCATTCGATTTCGTTTATTTTCATAAAAAATCGGTACTTGCTCGATCACCTGACCATCTAGTAAAAACGTCATTTTCCCTACAACATCCGGGATGGCTTCGGCGTTTTTTTTCCACTTTTTTTGAGGAGTAAGCATTTCCGTTTCAATTTCTACTAGCTTTTTCTCATCTTCATTTAAAAAATAGTCCACATCACGTTTGATAAATGCCTTTTTTTCGTAAAAGGTTCCCTTTAATGAAGCGAGTCTTCCTTTTTCAGCAAGTACGTACGTTTTATAGTGATCAAATGCATATTCAAACATAGAGATATGATCCTTCCAATCATCTGGCGCATTAATGGTCACAGCGATCAGCGCCGCATCTCCTTTTGCAGCTGTAGAGACAAGTGTGCGTTTCGCAAGCTTCGTATATCCCGTTTTCCCTCCAGTAGAATATTGATATAAACCAGTAAGGAGCTTGTTTTTATTTTTCCAATAGCCCTCCATCGTTTTTGCTTTATAGAAAGTCGTGCCCGCAATTTTTTGATATTGTTTATGCTCCATGGCGGATTTTGTTAAGATGGCCATGTCATAGGCTGATGAATAATGATGTTTATGATCATCCAGTCCATGCGGATTTTGAAAATTCGTATTCTCCATTCCTAGTTCAGATGCTTTTTGATTCATCATAAAAATAAATCCTTCTAAGCTGCCGCCCACATGCTCTGCAATGGCAACAGCTGCATCATTTCCAGAACGCAGCATAAGCCCGTATGTCAAGTCTTCTAGGCTCACCTTCTGCCCTTCTTTTAAATAAATCGATGAGCCCTCTGCTTGAATCGCGCGCTTTGATACTTTGACGGTGTCTTTCATTTTCCCTGATTCAATGGCTAATACCGCCGTCATTATTTTTGTAATACTGGCGATTCTTCTTTTTTCATGCTCGTCCTTTCCAAATAGGACTCTGCCTGACTGTCCATCTATTAAAATGGCGCTTCTTGCACTCACCGATAATGACATATCTGCTTTGGCATGTGAGGAAAAGGGCAGTAAGAGTGTAAATAGAAGAAGGACTGCTGTTCCAATTTTTAAATAGGGCATGTTCATTCACGTCCTTGTCCGTTTTGTACAAGTGTATGCGCGGCTGAAAAAGTTATGATGCCTCGTCCATAAAAAAAAGCGTCTCTATATGTAGAGACGCTTTTTCCTCTTGCTATACCATTTTCATTTGCTGATGAGATGTCGTATATTCTAGCTCTTCTCTCATCGCTAAAAAATCTTTTTCTAATGAAGAAAATAATCGTTTGATCTCAGCGGATACTTCATGGTGGAAAACAATGCTGCTCTTTCCTGTATACGCGGAACGGCTGTCTTCATACCATGTATCCTTTTTCGGCGTGAAAAACTCTTCAATACATCGATGATAAATACGGTGAAGCGTCTGCTGCGCGGCTTGCTGCGGGAATGTCTGCTGCTGGCTGATTTTCCTGCAAACTGCCGCTGCATCCTCACTGTACACTGCAAGCTTCCGTAATGTATTCAATATGTCACAATAATAGGCTTCCGCTTCAGGGTTTAATCGTTTCATACTTGATAAGGTAGCTTCATTCAGAAAACCATTCATTTCAGTTGCAACCTTTGATAAAAAGACGCCTGCTTGATCAACTTGAGCCTTTACATTCATATGTGCCATTTGTTTTGTGTTTACCTTCCCCTCATGGCTTTATGACCATTTTATCTGACATCAATAGATGTTAGACCTAAAATCTTTTTTATATTTTATCATACCTTTTTCATTCTTTTGAACTATTTTATCTCTTCAAATGTTTGATTGAAGTTTTCAAAAAATAGATCAGCTTCTTCTTGTACACCATCTGCTTCTACATTCTCTGGAAGCGGCGGTAATTCATCCAATGCCTTTAAGCCAAACTGCTCTAAAAAGGTCGGTGTTGTCCCATAAAGAATTGCTCGCCCAGGTCCATCAGCACGTCCAACTTCACAGAGCAGCGCTTTGGCTACTAAACTATGTAGCACCCGCTCTGATTTGACTCCTCTAATTTCTTCTACCTCACTGCGTGTGATCGGCTGTTTATAAGAAACGATTGCGAGTACTTCAAGGGCTGCTTGAGACAAACCTTTGGATGGGGTCTCGACTAATTTTTTCAAATAAATGCTGTATTCTTTTTTCGTCAGCAGCATATAAGAATCTGCATATTCAATGAGCTCAATTCCTCGTTCTTGTTTTTGATATTCTTCCTTTACGGCAGACATCATGTCGAGTAACGCTGCCTCTTCTACTTCAAGAACAGACATGAGCTGTTTTTTTGTTAAGCCTTCGTCACCTGCTGCATAAAGCAGCGCTTCTATGATGGCTTTCCAATTCACGATATCAAGCGTCATGAATCGTTTCACTCCCTATTATATAAATGTCTTCAAAGTTTCCTTCCTGCTCTAACATGATTTGATGACTTTTCATCAATTCAAGAACAGCAAGAAACGTCACGACAAGGTGCTCCTTTTGATCATGTTGAAATAGAGTCATGAAATTGGTGCGCTTTTTCGTTTTTCTTAAATGGTTCATAATCTCATTCATTTTGTCTTCAATCGGAATTTCTTGTCTTGTAATCCTAGATGGTGCCGGTTTCGTTATTTTTTTTCGGTTCAATACCTTTTGGAACGCACCTAACATATCATACACCGTGACATGCAAGTTTGTGTCCTTCGCTTCCGATTCTTTTGCAAATTCGCTTAAATCACTCGGGGGTTTTGTAAAGGCATTTTGCCTTTCTTCCTCGCGTTCCTTTAGTTCTTGTGCTGCATCTTTATACTTTCGGTATTCAATGAGTTTACCAATCAGTTCTTCTCGAGGGTCCTCTTCTTCTTCAAGCAGGTCTTCATCAAATAGCTCTTCCTCTTGTTTCGGAAGGAGCATTCTGCTTTTAATGCTCAGGAGGGTTGCAGCCATCACCAAATATTCACTTGCCACATCAAGTTCAAGCTCCCTCATGGTGTGGACATATAATAAATACTGCTCCGTAATTTTAGCAACGGGAATATCATAAATATCAATTTCCAACCGGTTGATTAAATGTAAAAGCAAGTCCAAAGGACCTTCAAACGAATCTATTTTCACCTGATATTCCAGCATTTTTTCTCACCATTTCTACTGTCTTCTAAGTACCGTTTCACCGGCTAACCTTTAGTATAAGACAGGATAAAGCTCTCGTCCAATATAATTTCGACCATGATGTCCTAGGCAAAATAAGAAAAACATTGGATTCGCCCATACCACTCAGGGCATTTATACATAGAATACCATTGTAAACAGAACTGATGAAAAAGGAGGCCGTATCATTATGGGAGATGGCTATAACTTTGGCGGAGGTTTCGCGCTTATTGTCGTGCTTTTCATCTTGCTGATCATCGTTGGCGCGGCTTGGGTTTATTAAAGAAACAGAGCGTCCTTTCACGAAGGGCGCTCTTTCTTCTTTTCTTTTCAATATGTTAGACTGAAAGTGGAAAAGGAGATGACCACTGTGTATCCTGAAGCGTACGTGGCTTTTTTACATGAATTTCATACGACAAGAGATTATTTTGAGTGTCATGAAATTCTTGAGGAATATTGGAAAGAAGACCCGCCTGAGCAGCGCAAAGAATATTGGGTTGGCTTTATTCAGCTTGCCGTTGCTTTGTATCATCAAAGACGGGGAAATGGAAAAGGAGCAAAACGGCTCATTTCAAATAGCCTCCACTTGCTGGAAGCAAACCGGCCGGTATTATCGAACCTCGGTCTGGATGATGAGGCGTTTCTCATACTTCTGAGAACGCTGAAGAAGAAAATGGCTGAAGATATGTCATACGAAAGTGTGATGCTCCCGATTAAAGATGAAGCGCTTCTGTTTCTATGCCAAGAAATGGCTCAAAAAGAAGGACTGACCTTTGGCCAGGAGAGCAACTTATCCCACACATTTTTGATCGAAAAACATAGACTGCGCGACCGGACAGATGTATTACTTGAACGAAAAAAGCAAATCGAACGTAAAAAAAGCAGAGGACTGTAGCCTCTGCTTTTACATGTGTGATATTTAGTTTGTTTCGCTGTGACACTTATGAAAGAAGCCTTGCGTTAATTCATTTGGAATGAGTGTTTTGGTTTTGAATACCTCTTCCACGGCTAATACCATTTCCTTGCCGATTCCTTGATCACGATGGGATGGATTCACACTAATATGCTCGATTTGTACTTGGTCGTCTGTTTTCAACACACCAATGGCACCTACGATATCCTCGCCATCTTTCCAAAGGAACAGCTGCCGATTTTCATCCATTTCATAAGACTTCATCGTCTGCTGAAGCTGTTTGACGTCTTTCTCACCCGGCATGAAGGAAAGTAGCCCCATGGCAATTTTTTCAAAAGACCTCTTATAACGAATTAACATATATACCCCTCAATATTCAAATTATCCTTATGTCCAGCAAATGTCTCACGAATCATTTGCTCATCACACATTATAAACATTTTTATACCGTTTTTAAACTCTTTTTCACTAAATTAACGAAAGGTACGATTGAGATTCGCCATTTCAATGGCAGCTGCAGCCGATTCGCTGCCTTTATTTCCAGCTTTTGTGCCGGCTCTTTCGATGGCTTGTTCAATGGATTCTGTTGTTAGTACACCGAAGATAATCGGTACACCTGTTGACATGGCACTTTGAGCAATTCCTTTAGCGGCTTCATTACAAACATAATCGTAGTGAGTTGTTGCGCCCCTGATTACAGTTCCAAGTGTAATGACGGCATCGTATTTCTCTGTTTCAGCTAGTTTTTTTGCCATGTACGGAATTTCAAAAGCACCCGGTACCCACACAACATCAATATCGTCACCGTTTGCTCCGTGTCTGAGCAATGTATCTTCTGCTCCGTCAAGCAGTTTACTTGTAATAAAGTCATTAAATCTCGCGACGACAATTGCAAATTTTAGTCCTTCTGCTACTACATGCCCTTGTATTGTATTCATATGTTGATCATCCTTTTTTGTGATTTTTTATTTTGTTTCGACAGAAGCTGTTTCTTTATGATTTAAATATGTCTGTAATGCTTCTATTGTCAGCATTTTTAAACCGTGCTGTTTTTGGATTTTTTTTAGTTCTGGAACCCGCGCCATTGAGCCATCTACATTCATAATTTCACATATGACACCCGCTGGCTCTGAACCTGCCAGTTTCGCAAGATCTACCGCTGCCTCTGTATGACCTGGTCTTTCTAGTACGCCGCCTTCTTTTGCAATGAGCGGAAATACATGACCTGGGCGGGCAAATTCTTCTGGTGTTGCGTCTTTATTTAACATGGCAAGCATGGTCATAGAGCGCTCAAAAGCACTAATACCAGTCGTCGTTGTCACATGATCGATGCTCACAGTAAAAGCTGTATGGTGTGCATCTGTATTTTGTTCTACCATTGGATGCAGGTTCAGATGTTTAGCAATCGACGCTTGAACCGGTGTACAAATGAGGCCTCTTCCATGTAAAGCCATAAAGTTAATCACTTCAGGCGTGGCATGCTCAGCAAGTGCCACAAAATCTCCTTCGTTTTCTCTGTCTTCATCATCCACAACGATAATGATTTCTCCTTCTTTTAGAGCGTTTACTGCTTCTTCTACTGAATGATACATACAATCGCCTCCTAGAATCCGTGCTCTTTTAAAAATGATGGGGTCAATCGAGATGGCTGCTTTTCGCCTTGTTCTTTTGTGAAAAAGCGATAGATGTATTTACCGATCATGTCACACTCTATATTCACAGTCTCTCCCATAGATTTAGTCGGGAAAATAGTTCCTTCAAGCGTATGAGGAATAATAGAGACTGTGACGTGTGAATCTTGCAAATCGAAAATGGTTAAGCTGACACCATCTATTGCGATCGAACCCTTTTGCGTGAGCATATCTGTGAGGGTCTTGTCCATTTCTAAATCATAGTAAATGGCATTACTTTTCTTTTCTATTCGGGTAATGACTGCCGTCCCGTCAACATGGCCTGAGACAAAATGACCGCCGAACCGTCCATTCGAGGACATGGCCCGCTCTAAATTCACTGGACTGCCTGATGTCAGCTGATCCAGTGATGTCGCTTTGACCGTCTCTGGCATCACATCTGCTGCGAACTGTGCTTTTGTAAAGCTTGTGACTGTAAGACATACACCATTGATCGCTATACTGTCTCCAAGGTGAACATCTTCTAACACATGGCTGCACTGAATGACAATTTCCATGGCATCTGCTGACTTTTTGCTTAATGACTGAACGGTGCCTACTTCTTCAATTATCCCCGTAAACATGTGATCCTCCCTTTCTTTTCATTTGTATTTCTCACTTTTAAAAAAAGCGATGTTAGGGACATGTGATCGATTGAGCACCTTCGTCGCTTTTTATGGTCCATACAAGGTAGATGAGGGATCACCTAATAAACACTGCATGCCGGTCTATTCACTACATGTACATACAGAAAGCCCCGGAAAAAATTCCGGGGCTTTGGCTTTTTTGCATTAGAAATAAAACTATGATCAACAAATATTTTTCGTTCATAGCTTTCTTTATCCTTCTCCCATCCAGACTTTCACTGTCGGCTTCAGCTTTTCACTGAATCAACCGTTAATAAATTAACGGGTCACGGGCTGTAAAGCATTTGCTTTATTACCGTCGGTCGGGATTTTCACCCTGCCCCGAAGGATACAATCGATATTCAGCTGTCCTTAGGGGATATTATAGCGATCCTTGTTGGCAAATGCAACAATCAAGATTTTTCACAAAAAAAAGCCTCCTTATAGGAAAGGAGACTTGTTAATTAACGACTTTTACTACTTTTATAAGACCATCTATTCTTTTTTCATTACTAAAGTAGGCTTTAATACGATCGCCTTTTTTCAAGTCGGCCACATCATCTTCGAATTTCTTTCCATTAAAAATGATTTTCGTGCCGTTTTTTGCTTGACCGTAATATTCATCTCCGTCAATTTTCGTAATGGTATATTCATAGATGGTATAATCTTTATCATTATTTGTTAAGCTCTCACCAATGGCTGTTGGCACATCTTCAATTTTCATGCCATTCATGTATAAATAACCTACGCCTAAAAAAAGCAGTAAAACAAATAAAATGGCCATTTTCAATTTAATTTTCCCCATATTTAGAACCTCCATCATCTGCACTTCGCCTATTTGTATGTTTTATTCCTTCTTTTGTTGAAATAAAACCAAAAAAGCTGATTTCCATTAATGGTTACTTATATAACGATTGAGATGGACCTTTGGTTCCACCTTTTCATCATTACATATGTTACGAATATGCGTTCTTTATTAAGGGGGTCTCTTTCCTCTTTATCAGTTAGCAAGGCACACATCATTGATGATCATCTTTTTTCGAGTGCGAATAAATCTTCCTCTAACAATTGCGATCTCTGAACAGCGATGTTTCGGCTGTCACGAACCCCTTGATTATAATAGTAGCTTCCAAGATTTTTTGTGATAAATTCTAGTATATTGATGGCTGCTAATTCACCAATTTCTTCTTCTCGTTCTTCGGCAAAATAACGCTGAATGGCAATCATCATTTGATTTTTTTCTTCTTTTGTTAATGGTTTCAAATTATCTCCTGCTTTCTTTCAGCATGACCACGCTTTTTTGATTTGTACTAACAATGTGGTGACACCCACAAATACGAATGTTTGTTCTCTTATCATATCACAAAATCGAATTTTGTCCATCACTGACCTAAAAGAAAAAGCGTATTTTGATATTTAGTTCAAAATACGCTATCACTCTTATTGAAGGAGGATGCCATAGTATGTTGTCCATTTTATTTTAATATGGAAAGTATCGTCGCTACAGAATGATCTACAAATGAACGCTCTGGACGAGATTTCATGAGAACGGTCAGTCCTATGAAAGAAACGACCAGTGTTTGTGCTAAAGCTTTCGCATTCAGGCTGCTTTTGAGCTCACCCGAGCGAATACCTTGAATAATTCTTTCTTCGAAAATGACGGAAAGATACATCTGATGCTCTCTTGTCAGAATTTCAAATTTCTCTTCGTGTGGCGCAAGTTCCACTATTGTATTGATGCAAAAACACCCTTTACTCGGACCATCTCTATATTCCTCTTCTACTAAATCTGCAAATAATGCATGAAATGCTTCCTTGACAGAAAGATTGTTTTGAAGTTTTGTTCGAATATGGGCAGCATGCTGCTTTGTGTATTTGCGTAATGCAGCCTCAAATAATTCCTCTTTATCTCCAAACGCTGAGTATAAACTTGGCCGCTGTATTCCCATTTTTTCAGTCAAATCGCTTAATGTAGCGGCCCTATACCCCTTTTCCCAAAAAAGCACCATTGCCTCATCCAATGCTTTTTCCTTGTCAAATTCCCGTTGTCGAACCATCAGCAATTCCTCATTTCAACATTATAATTTCTTCACAAAGTCAGGCATCTATTTTTTGATATCATTCTCTATTTGATTACCAATCGGTACATTATAATTTTATTTTATCGATGTATGATTGTCAAATTGCCTTCCTCTTTCAAAATGAAAGTATTGACTTTAAAATGTTTTGTTGGTTATCCTTAACAGGAATCATAATATACCGATCAGTACATTATACTTTTTAGTACAAAAGGAGACGATGACATGCATGGTGAAAGAAAAAACACTTCCATTGAACATCTTGATTTTGAAACGGCTCACTTACAAAACAAACCGAAACAAGCGATGACTCGCTATATGGCTCTGCTGTTTGCGTCAGCCTGCGGGATGGCAGTTGCAAACATATACTTTGCGCAACCGTTATTAGACTCTCTCGCATCCGAGTTTGGTATCACCTATTCATCCATTGGCATGGTCATTACGATTACTCAACTTTGTTATGCACTAGGACTGCTACTGATCGTACCACTTGGTGATCTGTTTAATCAAAGGCGGCTCATCATGGCTCAGATGCTAGTATTCGTGTTATCTCTGATTCTAGTCGGCATCGCCCCTACTGCCACCGTCCTGTTCATAGGGCTGGCTGCCGTCGGCATGCTTGCTGTGGTCACTCAGGTACTCGTAGCGTTCGCAGCGACATGGGCTGCCCCTGAAGAACGAGGCCGTATCGTGGGCTTGGTTCAAAGTGGCATTGTGATTGGTATTCTTCTCGCACGAACGTTTGCTGGTGTACTAACCGATCTCGCTGGCTGGAGGTCAGTCTATCTCGTGTCTGCCGTTATGATGCTCATTATAACCGGCGTGTTATACCGGTATCTCCCGCGTGCTCACAGCAAGAGAGCGTCTATATCCTATATGAAGCTGCTCGCTTCAATGTTTATATTGTTCAGACAAGAACGAATTCTTCGCATCCGAGGCATACTGGGTTTTCTGATCTTTATCGTGTTTGGTACGTTGTGGACTTCACTCGTGCTGCCTCTCAGCAGCTCGCCACACAATCTTTCACATACGGCGATCGGGGCATTTGGTCTTGCCGGAGTTGCCGGGGCATTAGGCGCTGCCCGGGCTGGACGGCTTGCTGATCGAGGCTTAGGACAATTAACAACTTTTATAGCTCTTGTCCTATTACTCATTTCATGGGTTTTTATCTATTTCACAGAATATTCACTCATTTTATTAATCATCGGTATTATCATTCTTGACCTATCTGTACAAGCTGTACATGTGACCAACCAAAGCATGATTTTCACAGTGCTGCCTGAGGCGAGAAGCCGGCTTACTGCTGCTTATATGATTTTTTACTCCATCGGCAGTGCGACTGGTTCCATTGCTTCCACCAGCATATACGCAAACAATGGCTGGGGCGGAGTATGTTTATTTGGCGCCTCTGTCAGCGCCATTACCCTTTTATATTGGTTCATCACCTACCGCCTCACGGAACAATTAACCGTAAAATCAGATTGATAATAAAAAACACCGCGTTTAAGCGGTGTTTTGGATTAAGGATTAAGCATCGAAAACTTCGACTTTTTCCATTCCTTGGCCTTGTTCCATATCTAGAACAGCCTCGATACCAGATGTTACTTTGCCAAAAACAGTGTGAACACCGTTTAAGTGCGGCTGCGGGTCATGGACGATAAAGAATTGGCTGCCGCCCGTGTCTTTACCAGCATGCGCCATTGATAATGAACCTCTTTCGTGTTGATGTGGATTTCCTTCTGTTTCACATTTAATTGTGTAACCAGGACCACCAGTTCCATTACCGTTTGGATCGCCGCCTTGGCTTACGAAACCAGGGATGACGCGGTGGAATTTCAGTCCATCGTAGAAGCCTTCATTCGCTAATTTTTCAAAGTTTGCTACTGTACCAGGAGCAGCCTCTGGGTATAGTTCAAACTCAAGTTTCTTACCATTCGTTAGTTGTATGTATCCTTTTTTCGCCATTTTTCACATTCTCCTTTCAGGTTAAACAACGCTCATTATAGCACATTTTTGGCCATGTTAAACATCCTCTGCTCTTTGATTGTGATTTACCTCTTTTCTTAGGATTGATACAATAGAAGAGCTTGATCCTTTTTTCCTATTAAATTGGTGACAGAATGAGCAACATGTCTTTATTTTTTGGAAAAGGAAAACATCTTAAAAAGAAAATTGAAACGTCGAATCGATTTGTTACGTCTATATGATGGAGTACATTTCTTTACGTGTACTCAAAAGATGAGTTTCTCTTGAAAGAGGAACCCTTTCGACTTGAAGGAGGTCAACATGTTTAAAAAATCAATGCTTAGTATGATGGCAGCGCTCCTTTTCCTCATTGGTGCGCCAAAAGTCAGCTTAGCGGATGCAGCTGTCGGCGATGTCATCGTCACACTTGGGCAAGACTTAACTCCGGCTGATCGCCAGAAGGTGCTTGACGAGTTGAATCCACCTGAAAATGCGACAAAAATTGAAGTAACCAATAAAGAAGAGCATGAATATTTAGGAAAGTATATCCCCCGTTCTTCTATCGGAACGAGAGCATTATCATCTTCATCGATCACCATAGAAAAATCAGGTACTGGTCTGACTGTGGATACTCATAACATCAAGACCATTACAGATGAGATGTATTTAAATGCTTTAATGACAGCCGGTGTCAAGGATGCCAAAGTTGTTGTGACTGCACCGTTTGAAGTCTCTGGTACAGCCGCACTGACGGGTTTATTAAAGGCCTATGAAGTGTCTAGCGACAAAGCCATTCCAGAAGATGTGAAGCAGGTAGCAAACGAAGAGCTTGTGACAACGTCTAAATTGGGTGACTCCATCGGGAAAGACAATGCTTCTGCCCTTATCGCAAAAATTAAGGATGACATTGCGAAAAATGGTGTCCCTAAAACAACAAAAGAAGTCGAAGAAAAAGTGGATCAGGCTGCTTCTGATTTAAACTTAAATCTAACGCAAGAGCAAAAGGATCAACTTGTTTCACTATTCGATAAAATGAAGAACATCAATATCGATTGGAACCAAGTAGGGTCTCAAATCGATAAAGCAAAAGACAAGATTACGAAATTCATAGAATCAGATGAAGGGAAAAACCTACTTCAAAAGATTTGGGATTTCTTTGTCTCCATTTGGAACGCGATCGTCTCTGTATTTACTGGAGGAAAATAAGTCATCATAAAAAGCTGCCTGTACATCAGGCAGCTTTTTTTACGTAGATGATTTTACTTTTGATTGATAAGGTAAATCAAGTTTGACAATATCCGCATATGTTTCGCGTTCAACCACAAGCTGCGCTTCCCCGTCTTCTACAAATACAACAGCCGGGCGCGGGATACGGTTATAATTATTTGACATACTGTAGCCGTAAGCTCCGGTACAAAAGACCGCTAATAAGTCTCCTTGTGATAACTCTGGCAGATCGATATCCCAAATAAGCATATCTCCACTTTCACAGCATTTCCCTGCAATAGAAACCGTTTGATCATGCGATTGGCTCATTTTGTTGGCACTTGCCGCTTCATATTTCGCTTGATATAAAGCTGGACGAATGTTGTCACTCATTCCCCCATCTACCGCAACATAATCGCGAATACCAGGTACGTGTTTTGATGAACCGATCGTATAAAGCGTTGTCCCTGCATCTCCAACAAGAGAGCGGCCTGGCTCAATCCAAATCTCCGGCATATCAAACTCATAGCGTGTCACGTTCTCTTTTACAGCTTGGATAATTTTCTCGACGTATTCTGTCGCAGGAAGTGGTTCATCTTCTTCTGTATAACGGATACCAAAGCCGCCGCCTAAGTTTAATACAGTCGAAATAAAACCAAATGATTCTCTCCATTCATCCAGCTTCAAAAAGATCTTGTCTGCTGCAAGGACAAAACCAGCTGTATCAAATATTTGTGAACCAATATGGCAATGTACGCCTAAAAGTTCGATCACTTCTGATCCAAGCACTTGTTTCACCGCTTCATCTGCTTGTCCATTGTGAAGGTCAAAACCGAATTTGGAATCCTCTTGGCCAGTTGTAATGTAATCATGCGTATGCGCTTCGACACCTGGTGTGATACGCAGCAGTACTTTCACCTTTTTTGAGAGCTCTTGACCAAGCTCTTCAATGAGTTTCATTTCGTAAAAATTATCTACGACGATACAGCCGATCTCTTGCTCTAACGCCATTTTTAATTCATCTCTGCTTTTATTGTTGCCATGGAAATGAATTTTTTCTACCGGAAACCCGGCGCAAATGGCTGTGTGAAGCTCCCCGCCTGATACGACATCAAGAGATAATCCTTCTTCCTTAGCAAGCTGAAACATTGCGATGGAGGAAAATGCTTTACTCGCATATGCTACCTGCGCTTTTAACTCTTCTTCTATAAATGCTTTTTGAAAGCTTTTTGCACGCTCCCGTATTAAAGCCACATCATATACATAAAGTGGTGTCCCATACGTTTCAGCTAAAGAAACGGCATCAACACCACCAATTTCTAAATGACCGAGTTCATTTTGTCTGCAAGTGCCGTGTAAATACAATGTCATTCCCTCTTTCTCCGCCTCGGCTGAAAAAAGACAGCTGCGTGAGCTGCCTTTTTGCCGTTTCTCAAAGTTAAAAATACAATATCACAATCTTCAGCCACTTTCAATGAGCGTTAAGAATTTGGCGGAATTTTTGATCTGTTTTGAGGGTGAACAATGCTTGGCCTTACTTTTGAGCCAGGAACAGACGTCCGAATCAGCACTTGCCACAAAGCCTTCCCGTTAAAAGGAAGAAATGGCCACATATAAGGCGTCTGCAATGAACGAATGGATGTTAAGTAGATGAGTAACAACGTAAAACCAATGATGAGTCCATTCAGCTTAAAGATCGCCACGAGCGCTAATATGATGAGTCGTACAATCTTATTGGCGACACTCAGCTCATAGCTTGGGGTAGTAAATGTACCGATTGCCGCTAGTGAGACGTATAAGATGACCTCTGGTGTAAATAAACCGACATCAATGGCAATTTGTCCAATTAAAACAGCCGCAATCAGCCCCATGGCGGTCGACAAGGCAGTTGGCGTATGAATCGCAGCCATCCTTAAAAATTCCACTCCAAAATCAGCTAGAAACACTTGTAAAATCACGGGAATATGGGACGGTTTGTTAAAGCCAATATAGCTTAAATTATCTGGCAGAAGACTTGGTTCAAGGATAAACAGAAACCAAATCGGTAAAAGAAACGTTGAACATAAAATGCCTAAAAAGCGTACCCATCTTAGGAACGTACCAACTGCAGGTGCTTGGCGGTATTCTTCTGCATGTTGAACGTGGTGAAAAATGGTGGTTGGCGTAATGATGACACTAGGAGATGTATCCGTGATGATGATGACATGCCCTTCTAGTATATGGTTAGCGGCGACATCTGGACGCTCGGTGTAACGTACAAGGGGAAAGGGATTGTATCCTTGTTTAATAATGAATTCTTCAATTGTTTTATCAGACATCGTCAGCCCGTCGACTTTGATTCCTGACACTTCTTTCTCTATGATATCGACAAGATCTGGGTCTGCAATATCTTCAATGTAGCAAACACATACATCCGCTTTCGAGCGTTCGCCTACTTTGAGCATTTTGTATCTCAGTTTTTCATCTCGCACCCGTCTTCGTATGAGTGCTGTATTGACAATAATGTTTTCAACAAAACCGTCTCTTGCGCCCCGGACAACCTTTTCTGTATCCGGCTCCTCTGGCATTCTGCCAGGATAGCTTCTGACATCAATGATAAATGCGTAGTTTTCACCTTCAACTACAACTGCCACAAGGCCCGACAGCACTTGGTCTACCGCTTCATCAAGTGTTTCAACCTTTGAGACCTGCTGATTGACAAGACGATTCTCAATCACACGGGCCATGTCATCAGATTCAGGTTCGTTGTCATTGATTTCAACTAGCTCTTTTAATAAGTAGATGACATACTGTGTGTCACATAGTCCATTTACATAGTAAAGTTGGATTTCCTGATCGTGTATATAAATTTTTCGCACGCCAAGGTCAAAGCTGAGACCCATTCCGACATTTTCTTTAAAGTAATCTTCATTTTTCTTCGGATCTCGGTACACGTTCACCTTGTCTTTATTCATGGAAACCACTCCTTTCTAAAATTAATTCAACCGCTTTCATTGTAATTGGAGATCCTTTGCTCAGATCATCTTTCCGTCCCATTTTGCCAATATCTCCAATTCCAACAACAAACGGAAGATCGAGCGAATCAAGACAATACACGGTATCTCCGCTCATTTTATGAGGTTCCATCTCAGGAAGACCATGCTTGTCGACACCGTATTCTGTCAGTTCACCCTCCCGGTCAATGGAAACATGAACCTTTGTCCATTCAGCTTGATGCGTTTTGGATGCAACGGCGATCGCCCCAATGACTTCAATTTCAGGATGACGCGCCACATGCTTCATCGCTATCTCCCCTGTTCCTTCACCTGTCAGGCCAGAATCATCAAACATGACAAACACTGGATCATTCGGCGTTTTTAAAATCATCTGCACAAGTTCAGGTCCTGTTCGTTTGCTTGGATTTCCTTTTGAGCTGGAAATACATCGCCCACCGACATTTTTAGCAGCAAGCTCAATGGTTTTGGCAGCATATATATCTCCGTCTGTCACTAAAATGACTTTCCGTCTTTGCGCCATATTAGGTTATCCTTTCGGTTTAAAGATAAGAGCGATAATAAATGAGAATAAAATCGCAGCTGAAATTCCAGCAGAAGTTAATTCAAAAATACCGATCCCGATTCCGATGAACCCGTGTACATCTGCCTGATGCATCGCCCCATGAAGCAAGCTATGCCCAAAGCTGACGATTGGTACGGTTGCGCCCGCACCCGCAAATTCAATAAATTTATCATAAATACCGAATCCGTCTAAGATGGTACCCGCCACAACAAAAGTGGTCATGACATGTGCAGGCGTAAGTTTGAGTATGTCTAGTAAAAGCTGGCCAATGACGCAAATAAGTCCGCCTGCAACAAAAGCGATAAGATAATCCATTAGCTCTCTCCTCCTGCACGCTCAAATACGACACCGTGCGCAATGGTTGGAATGGTCTCTTTTTGCTGAACCATCATTGGACTAAGAAGCGCTCCGGTTGCCACAACGAGTACTCTTTGCAGATTTCCTGCTTTCATTTCTTGAAAAATGTGACTAAATGTCACAACAGCTGAACAAGCACAGCCGCTCCCACCAGCGAATACATTTTGATCGGGTGTATAGATGATTAAACCGCAATCATCATGCTTCCTCCCAAGCTGAATGCCTTCTTCCTTCAGAAGATCCTTTAAAATGGGTGAACCAATACCAGATAAATCCCCTGTTAAAATCAGATCGTAATCGTCCACCGTTCTTCCAAGGTCTTCTAAATGCTGCTTGATGGTATCTGCCGCTGCCGGAGCCATGGCCGATCCCATGTCAAATGGATCTGTAATTCCAAGATCCATCACCCTGCCTACTGTAGCGCTTGTAATTTGAATTGGAGAGGTCTCCTGGCTAATAATAACGGCCCCGCTCCCAGTGACGGTACTTGTGGCTGTATCTGGTTTTTGTCCGCCGTATTCTGTTGGATTACGAAATTGGCGTTCTGCCGTTGCATTATGACTGCTTGTCGCTGCAATGGCTCTATTGGCAAAACCGCCATCAATGAGTGCTGACGCAATGGCGACCGATTCCATTGAGGTTGAGCATGCCCCAAACAAACACAGAAACGGGATTTTCAGTTCTCTTGCCACATAGTTTGCTGTGACGTTTTGATTGAGTAAATCTCCTGCCAGCAATAGATCAATATCGCTTTTTTGCAAATTTGCTTTTGATAAAGCACTGGATATCGCATCTTCCATCAGTTTTCTTTCAGCCATTTCCCAGTTCTTTTGATCACAATGCATTTCGTCATACGTTTTATCAATTAAATGACCAATTGGCCCTTCTTTTTCTTTCGGCCCTGCAGCTGTTCCCTCTGCATTGACGTAAAGCTTGTGCTCAAAAACCCAAGATTGTTTACCTGTTAGTTTCATGTTTCATTCCTCCTACGAAAACATCTTTTCCAAGACGTATCGAATGATCCCTACGACATATGCCGAGACGACACCAAATACAATGACGTTCCCAGCGAGCTTAAACATATTGGTGGCAACCCCTAAAACAAGCCCTTCACTTTTATGCTCAAGGGCAGCGCTTGTCATACTGTTTGCAAATCCTGTCACCGGAACAGCCGATCCCGCTCCAGCAAACTGGCCGATTCTATCGTAAATACCGATACCAGTTAATATAGAAGAAATTAAAATGAGAGTCGCCACTGTTGGGTTCCCTGCTGTTTTTTCATTAAAATCAAAAAAGTGAATATAGAAATTTTGCAGCCCCTCACCTATGGCACAGATCAATCCACCAACAAGAAAAGCCTTGATGCAGTTGAGGACATAAGGAGGTTTAGGCTGATACGTTTTCACCTTAGATGGATAGTTCTCTTTTAAACTCGACACGGTTGTTCCCTCCAAATTTTTAAATATAAATCAGCCAATGGAATAGTGAACCAAATACTTTACCTAAGACAATGGCCATGAGAAGCAAAACAATTTTCCCGTCCATTCCAATTCTTTTCGTTAATATAGGAAGCACATTTAATACTTCAGTCAGCGCAGCTGCAAGCATGCCGATGAAAATGCCAGCCAATAGACCGATTGGGAGCGCCAGCCATTTAGATAAATGCAAATGCAGTTCGCTCAAGGTTGCCCAGCCGCCAACGACCGCCCCGGTGATGACAGCTGCCTCGTATCCTTGTATGAAGCGCTGCGTTTTCGTTAATTGCATTAAACGAGGGATGATGCCAAGTACTGTGAGAAATGCCACAAATCCTGCTCCTACCGTTAAACCGCCGCCAAGTCCAACTAACACGACAAAAAGCCACTTACCGATCATGGATATCTTTCATTGTCTCTTTATTTTCTTTAAGGGCGACATAATGATCGAGATCGAGCTGATATTTAAACATCTCCACTTCGAGCGGACTTGGTTCTTCATTTAAACGCTTTTTAAATACATGATTGAAAAATAAAATCATGCCAAAGCCTAGTCCGAAGCTATATGGAATTTGCAGTAAATAAGGATGCTCAACCGTTTGACCTGTGATCATTTCATATAGACGGATATGAACAAGCCGCATACTGACATCCTCGTGGAAATTCATAATGGCAAGCGCCGCTCCAACAAATAATAAGAGCCACACAAACACAAATAAAACGGGAGAAAGCTGGCGTTTGCCTGTATCAATTTCAACAATGGCTTCAGCGCCTCCGACGGTTTGAATGTCGATATCTGGCCATGATTTTTTGATCGTTTTGACCACATGCATGATATCAAGAACGGCGATGTGACGATCTTTTTTACTGACATGATATATCGGCATCTTGCTAAGTTTTTGCACAGCAAACTCATCACCAGTGATTTGGGCGATATCTTCTAAATAAATGAGCTGATCATTACCGGTCTTAATGCGATGGCGCAGCCGAAGAAAGATTTGTCCGTCCATCCAAGTCACTTCCTATACGATGGGTTAAAAATAGTATGTGGTGAAAAATGGTTCTCATACCGAGAGAACTTGATTTACCGGTAATTACCACACGAAAAAAGCCAGCCAAATCGGCTAGCTCTCTTTTTGATCCATTTGCATTTGAATTTGCTTTAAAATTTTCTTTTCGAGCCGCGAGACTTGTACTTGTGAAATGCCGAGTCTCTCCGCTACCTCAGATTGTGTTTGATCTTTATAATATCTTAAGTACACTATGAGTTTTTCTCGTTCTTCTAATTCCTTGATCGCTTCTTTCAGCGCGATCTTATCAAACCATCTTTCTTCTGAATGATCGGCAATTTGATCAAGTAATGTAATCGGGTCCCCGTCATTTTCATACACCGTTTCATGAATCGACGACGGCGTTCGGACCGCTTCTTGGGCGAGGACAACATCCTCTGGTGTGATATCAAGATATTCGGCTATTTCCTGGACAGTCGGCATTCTCCCGTGAGACTTGGACAATTCATCTCTTGCCCGCCGGATTTTATTTCCGAGTTCCTTTAGTGACCGGCTGACTTTGACTGTTCCATCATCCCGAATGAATCGCTGGATTTCACCAATGATCATTGGGACAGCGTAGGTCGAAAACTTCACATCATATGACAAATCAAATTTATCAACAGATTTTAGCAGTCCAATGCAGCCAATTTGAAACAAATCATCTGGTTCATATCCTCTATTTAAAAAGCGCTGAACAACGGACCAAACAAGACGCATGTTTTTTTCTACGAGGAGGTCTCTTGCTTGCTGATCACCGTCTTGGCTTTTTTTGATGAGCTCTTTAACTTCATCATTTGACAGCTGGGCTTTTTTTGCTTGCTTTTTTACCTCCACATCCATATGAGCAGCTCCTTTAATTACAAAGCGCTTTGCTTTTTGATAGATGCTTTGTTAATCGGATGGTTGTGCCCATTTCTGGAGATGAGTCGATCATGACATCATCCATAAAATTCTCCATAATGGTAAAGCCCATTCCAGAGCGTTCTAAGTCTGGTTTTGTCGTGAAAAGCGGCTGTCTTGCTTCCTCAAGATCTGTAATGCCCATACCTTCGTCACGGATGGTGAGGTACACAACATGGTCATCAAGTGTGACTTCAATATGCACCTTGCCATCTGGATTCCCATCATAGCCATGGATAATGGAGTTTGTCACCGCCTCTGACACAACGGTTTTGATTTCTGTTAATTCATCTAATGTCGGATCAAGCTGGGCGATAAACGCCGCGACTGTCACCCTCGCAAAGGATTCATTTTGACTTAAAGCAGAGAAGGTCAGGTTCATTTCATTCCTCATGATGCCACCCCCAATGTTTGCAATGCCGTTTGCTCTGAAGGCTCCATACGGATGATTTTAAATAAGCCAGACATATCAAATAACCGGTTCACTGCCGGCGAAATAGCACAGACGACCATTTCTCCGCCAAGCTGCTTAATTTCTTTATATCTTCCTAAAATCACTCCGAGACCTGAGCTGTCCATAAACGTTAAATCAGCCAAATTCAGCACAATGTGGCGAATGTCCTCTGTTTCCAAATAATTCGTCACCTTTTGTCTCAATGTTTCTGCGGAGTGATGATCGAGCTCTCCTGTTAATCGAATGCAAAGTACGCTCTCTTTTACTTGAAAATGAATATCAAGGCTCATCTTTTTATTCCTCCTTGCTCTAATTTCGGATAAAGATTGTTTCTCTTTTTTATCAATTAAATCCTTCACCATGACAAAACTAGTGACCATTCGTCACATTTAGATGTTCTTTTCTTCTTCCTCATAGCAAAAAGACTGCCTGTTTCAGCAGCCTTTCACATTTTATTTCCATTTCACAAATTCAGCCATCGCTCGTTTGAAGAACGTCCAAACGCCCGCTTTTTCCATTCCTTCTTTGGCTTGTACAGGGCTTTCATGCAGCACTTTTCCGTCTTTTTTCAAGACAATGGTTCCAAGTTCCGTTCCTTTTGAGAATGGGGCCGTAACATCCTGAGACAGTTTGATTTCTTTTTTAATCTGATCCACATTTTCGCCTTTTTTCGTTAAAAGGGAGATTGGTTCAGAGGTGACAAGCTGAATTTTTTTCTTTGTCCCTTTGCTTACCTTGATTTCGGCTACATCTTGTCCTCGTTTGTAAAGCGGGTGTGTGGTGTATTGACTAAATGCATAATCTAACATTTTGACCACTTGAGCGTTTCTGTCTTTCGGTGTACTTGCGCCGAAGACAACAGCAATGACGCGCATGTTTCCTTTTTTAGCGGTTGCGGTCAAACAATATTTGGCTTCACCTGTAAAACCTGTTTTCAACCCATCGACACCTGGATAAAATTTAATCAAACGGTTCGTATTCACAAGCCAGAATTTTTTATCCGTGTTTTGACGGAGATAGTCTTCGTAAACACCTGTGAATTTTGTGATTTGATCATATTTCAACAGCTCTTTTGCCATTTTTGCCATATCATGAGCTGTACTGTAATGGTCTTTTTCAGGAAGTCCTGTTGGGTTTTGAAAGACCGTAGAGGTGAGGCCGAGTTCTTTTGCCTTTTTGTTCATTTGCTCCACAAACTGTTCTTCAGATCCTGCAATATGCTCTGCCATGGCAACTGAAGCATCATTTCCAGACGCAATCGCAATGCCTTTCAGCATTTCTTTCACAGTCATTTCTTCTCCAGGTTCAAGGAAGATTTGTGACCCTCCCATTGAAGCTGCATAGTCACTTGTTCTTACCTTGTCAGTCATTTTCAGTTTTCCTTGATCAATGGCTTCCATGATGAGAAGCATCGTCATGATTTTGGTCATACTTGCGGGTGCCAGCTTTTCCTCGCTGTTTTTGTTGTAAAGCATTTTTCCCGTGTCACGTTCTATTAAGATGGCTGATTTGGCTTCGTGCACCAATTCTGATGTTTGTTTTTCTTCTGGTTTTTCAATCTTTTCTTTTGCTATCGCTGATGGTGAAACCATTGAGATAAGGATCATTAAAATAAACAATGCACATATATGACGTTTCAAGTGGCAGACCTCCATTATCGTAATCCTTTCTATTTTTTCCTCATCGAGGCAGTTTTATTCAGAGATCGTATGATTGCCATAAAAAAAGCCTTCTGTTGGTAAACAGAAGGCTTCTTAAAACATACTATGAGAGTTGTTTGACAATGTCTTTTACTAATTCAAGGAAACTCGTTTTCACTTTTTCCGTTACTTCAATGACTTCATCATGAGACAGCGGCTGATCTAAAATACCCGATGCCGCATTAGAAATGCATGAAATACCTAGCACTTTAATTCCTGCATGACGCGCAACAATCACCTCTGGGACCGTCGACATGCCTACAGCATCTGCGCCAAGTGTTCTAAGGAAACGAACTTCAGCCGGTGTTTCATATGAAGGACCTGTCATCCCTGCATAAACACCTTGCTGTACAGATATGCCTAAGCGCTGAGCTGTTTCTTCTGCAAGTGCGAGCAAATCTTTATCGTATGGGGCAGACATATCAGGGAAACGAACGCCTTGACTGTCATTTGGTCCAATTAATGGATTGGTCCCCATCATATTGATATGATCTGTAATCAGCATGAGATCGCCTGGATGAAATGAAGTATTCACACCGCCGGCTGCATTTGTCACAATGCAAGTCTCAATGCCAATTTCTTTCATCACACGAACTGGAAACGTTACTTGCTTCATATCATATCCTTCATAGAAGTGAAAACGTCCTTGCATCGCACATACGACAGTGCCTTTCAGCGTCCCGATGACGAGCTGTCCTGCATGACCCTCTACTGTTGAAACAGGGAATCCAGGAATATCTTCATATTTCAATTTGATTGGATTTTCAATCTCATCTGCTAAAATGCCAAGCCCTGAACCTAAGATTAATCCAACTGTTGGTACGTATGTCGATGCTTGTTTAATGTATGCCGCCGCTTCTGAAAACTGTGCTCCCACGAGATTTCCCCCTATTTGAGTTTAGATAAAAAGCTTGTGCCGTATTTTGGCATCGTTGTTTTGAAATTGTCTGCGACCGTTGCTCCAAGATCAGCAAAGGTTTTTGAAGTTGGCAGTTCATTTGCTCCTTGATGCTTTTTGCTGTAAGCAATGAGCGGAACGTATTCTCTTGTATGATCTGTTCCGTGATGAACTGGGTCATTTCCATGATCTGCTGTAATCACTAAAAGATCATCCTCTTTTAACAGGTCAAACACTTCAGGAAGACGGGCGTCAAATTCCTCTAGTGCTTTTCCGTAACCCTCTGGATCTCTTCTATGTCCGTAAAGGGCATCAAAATCAACAAGGTTTAAAAAGCTGAGTCCTGTAAAGTCTGTTTTAAGTGTATCGACCAGCTTGTCCATTCCGTCCATGTTCGACTTTGTTCTGAGAGAAGAGGTGATTCCTTCGCCATCATAAATATCAGAGATTTTGCCGATCGCAATCACATCGAGCCCATCATCTTTCATCTCATTCATCACTGTTCGGTCAAATGGTTTTAAAGCATAGTCATGACGGTTTGGTGTTCTGACAAACGCACCAGGTTCCCCGACAAATGGACGAGCGATAATGCGGCCAACCATATATTTTTCATCTAATGTGAGCTCACGTGCAATTTCACAAATACGATAAAGTTCATCTAATGGCACCACTTCTTCGTGCGCAGCAATTTGCAGCACAGAATCCGCAGATGTATAAACGATTAGATCGCCTGTTTTCATGTGCTCTTCGCCAAGCTCGTCTAAAATTTCAGTACCAGACGCAGGTTTATTTCCAATAATGCCTCTGCCTGTTTTTTCTTTTAGTTCATTTAGTAGTTCATCTGGGAATCCGTCTGGAAAAACTCTGAACGGTGTGTCTATGTAAAGACCCATTATTTCCCAGTGTCCAGTCATTGTATCTTTCCCATTTGATGCCTCTTGCATTTTTCCATAATACGCAAGTGGTTTCTCATCCGCTGGAATTCCTTTGATTTCTTTAATATGACTCAGCCCAAGCTTCGCCATATTTGGCATATGAAGCCCGTTCATTTTTTCAGCAATATGTCCTAGTGTATCTGCACCTACATCATTAAATTCAGCAGCATCAGGTGCTTCCCCAATTCCTACTGAATCCATTACGACGAGGAAAATGCGTTTATACTGATAATCAGGCATTAAAAAGCGCCTCCTTCAATATTCTTGTCTTTTAACCTTTCAAAAAGAGAGGTCTGACATCTCAAGTATAAACCGTTTACAAGCCGATTGACAACCATAAACGGTGCAAACATGAAAAAGCATGACACACGTTCACCGTGCCATGCTTTACTTATGCCCTTGGATGGAATTTGTGATACACATCTTTCAATCTTGTTTTCGTCACATGTGTATAAATTTGTGTTGTCGAGATATCAGCATGCCCGAGCATCTCCTGCACAGCTCTTAGGTCGGCACCGTTTTCAAGCAGATGTGTTGCAAATGAATGCCTGAGTGTATGGGGTGTGAGTTCCTTTTGAATCCCTGCTTCGAGAGCTCTTTTTTTCAAATTCTTCCAGAAACCTTGCCGCGACATTTTTTTCCCGTGATGATTGAGGAATAAGGCATCTGCCGGCTGTTTTTTTAACAGCTTGCTTCTTCCCTTTTCGAGATATTCTTCAATCGCACTTGCAGCTGCTTCACCAATTGGCACAATCCGCTCTTTTCTTCCTTTACCGAAACAACGGATAAAGCCCATTGTGAGGTGTACATCGGCAAGGGTCAAATCCAGCATTTCACTGACGCGAATGCCAGTTGCATATAAGAGTTCGAGCATCGCTTTGTCACGGTAGTCAAATGGAGTGTGCTGATTTGGTGTATCAAGCAATTTTTCGACTTCCCCTAGTGATAGAACTTTCGGTAATTTCCGCTCTGTTTTTTGCGTTTCAATGTTCCATGACGGATCATCTGTGGTCACTTTTTCCCGGAGCAGAAATTGGTGGAAGGACCGGATCGAGGAGAGATGCCGCACTGACGTTTTGCTCGATTTCCCTTCCTCTTTTAGCTTTTTTAAATAATGAATGATATGCAGGCGCGTGACATCTTTTATATCCGTCAGCTGCTCATGTGTCATTAAAAAAGACAAGTAGTTCTGTAAATCTCGTTTATAAGAAACAATGGTATTTTCAGAGAGTCCTCTCTCTACTGTCATAAAATGAATAAAGTCGGATAATTGATCGTTCAATGATTTCTACTCCCCGTTTTGATAAAAATAAATCAATCGGTCTTGCCAGTTGTCTTGATTCGGCTGATCCATTTCCATCACTTTAATTGCTGCACCCTCTGGTTTATCATAACGATGGTAGCTTTCATATTCTGAATTTATCCATATCATAGCATAATAGAACAGGACGGTAAAACCAGTGAACAAGATAAATACCTTCATCACTTCACCTGTTGTTTTGAGCCATTTCCGCATGATTCTCATGTCCTTTCTCAGCTTCTCATTACTTCAGCATATGCCCGGTGGGACAAGGAATATACAGCGAAAATGCAAAAAACCTCTTCATCTTAAATGAAAAGGTTCCAATTCGGATTAATTGCCGGATTCATCATCATGACACCGGTGGCAAATACCATGGAATGTCAATCTATGATCCTTAATTTTAAATTTCCAGTCACGTTCAATAATCTCTTCAACATCTTCTAATAAATCATCTTCTATCTCATCGACTGTCCCGCATTCCATGCAGACAAGATGATGATGGAAGTGAGCGGCTCCTTCTTTGCGAAGATCATATCGCGAAACGCCGTCTCCAAAGTTAATTTTATCAACAACTTTCAGTTCAGTTAGCAATTCTAACGTTCGATAAACAGTAGCAAGACCAATTTCAGGAGACTTCTCTTTTACGAGGAGGTATACATCTTCTGCACTTAAATGGTCTTCTTCATTCTCAAGCAGTACTCTTACTGTTGCTTCACGCTGTGGCGTGAGCTTATAGCTGGAAGAATGAAGCTGTTTCTTAATTCGATCAATCCGATTTTCCATTGACTTTCCCTCCTACGCCACATTACTTGACCATTATATCAAATGATGTGCTGGGAGCCAACTATAATCATTTTAAATTGATAAATAAATTGATTATTACTTAATAACAATTATAAAATCATGAGAAAAGAACACCTGCCAGCTTTTTCATGAGCATGAAGGAAACGTACGATTCAAAAAAGGACGAAAGTGCAGCAAGTGCTAAAATCATCAGTAGAACAGATGCATACCGGGCGAACCACTGCACAGGTGCTTGACTGATGGTTTTTTTCATAAACAGCTGCCCAATGAGACGGATGGAAAACGCAATCGCACATGTCCCAATCACTAAATAGGCTGGAATAAGTAATATGTTTTGCGGAAGAACCGATACGAACGAAAGGAAAAAGCCACTCAGCCCCATTTGATTTACTAGAAAACCAACTGTAAACCCAACAACAATTCCTTTTAAAAAGATCATGAGAAAGATGAGCGGCAGGCCAATGATAGATATTCCTAGTATCCACATAAGACCTAAATATTTCATGTGATGCAAGAAGCTTTGCAAAAACATTTCTTTTGATTCTGCAGCTTTCTCATTTGTCAGCTGACCAAAAAATTGATTTAAATAATAGAATAAATCCTCTTTCTGACTAATTGTCATACTATTGACGATGATGGCCCCAAAGATCACGCCCATTAAAAAGAGTACAGAGACAAACAAATAAATTGATAGATGGTCTTTTACGTGCTGAAGAAGATGTTCCTTCCAAGACTTTTTCCGCATGCGTCTTCCTCCCAAATAGTAAAGGTTACTAGATTCTATGAGAGAGATTACGAAACATGACAGTTTTATTGAAAGAAAAAAGAGAGAGCAGCCTAACACTGCTCTCTCTTCTCATTTATCGTGCCGCTTTTTGTACGTTCACAAGCCCAGCACCATAGTAAAAAGGGTCTCCAAGCTGTGCAGCCGTTTTTGAAAGTCTCTCGCGCACTTCATCGTTTGTCAGATTCGGATGTTTTGATAGAATGACAGCCGCAGCACCTGCTACATGCGGTGATGCCATGGATGTTCCGCTCTTGTAGCCATATTCATTATGGGGAATAGTGCTGAGCGTTGAAACGCCCGGTGCTGAAACTTCCACTTCTTCGCCGACAGATGAATCAAAGGCTCTTTGTTTTCTTTGGTCAACAGAAGCAACCGCTATTACTGAGCTGTATTTGGCTGGATAATCAACCGTGTTGAGAGAGCCATAACTTCCTGCATTCCCAGCAGAAGCCACAATGAGAATACCCTTGTCATATGCTCGATCTACCGCTTCTTTCAGCGCTTCAGATTCACTTGCTCCACCCATACTAATATTGATGATATCCATGTCATTCTCAATGGCCCATTCAATTCCTTTAATGATCCAGCTATAGTAGCCGTCACCATTTTCATCTGCCACCTTGACCGCATAGATAGAAGCTTTTGGCGCAACACCAACGACACCTACCTTATTATCTAACGCTGCAATTGTGCCCGCCACATGCGTCCCATGTTCATGCGGGTCAACAAGCGGATCTGACTCTGTTGGAACAAAGCTGACTCCCCCAGTGACATGTAGATCTTCATGTTTGCCATCAATGCCGCTGTCAAGAACAGCTACTTTGACATTTTGTCCAGCGTATCCCCGTTTATGTACCTTTTGTGCTTTGATGCTTTTGATGCCATATGGAATCGTTTGACCGTTTGTTTTTGCCTTTTGGTCCTCCTCAATGAAGGTCACTTCTTTTGCCCGATTTAGTTTCTCTTTCGATGCCTCATTCAAAGAAACTTTCATCATATCTATTTGCTCTATGGATTCTTTTACATGTCCACCAGCTTTTTCAACAAGCTGTTTTTGTGTATGATCTTGAACGGAAGAAGAAAAGCCGATCATGTACTCTTTTTTCGCTTGCTCCTTTGCAGAAATATGTGAGGCGCCGAACGTGACCGATGCCAGCATCATACTTGCCATACAAAGCCCTGCTCCAATTGACTTGATGTTCACAATACTCACTCTCCCTTTCATCTTTTTGTCATTTAACTACATTTTCAGACAAAAAGAAACGATCGTTTGTCCTATTTTTAAAAATTTTTCCATTTGAACTGGTTGTCACAAAAAAGCAAAATAAAAATGCTTATGATCCTCTTGATAGTGATCATAAGCATTCCTTCTTTTATGTTTATTCATCATGTGTTGAAAGGCTTCTTGTTTTGTTTTTGTCTTTCTTTCATGTGTACTAAAGTGCGGAATGTTTCCTCTCGACAGTTCCGGGTTTCGGCTGTGCTGCCTTTCAATATGTTCTCGTTTTTTCTTTGCATTGCTTTTTCTCATTTGGCAAAACCCCTTTCTTTGACGTTATGATACACGATGTGACATAAAAAAGATAGACGTATACACGCCTATCTTTCTGTTTTCACCATATCAAGATGCGGAATTCCATCTTCCTCATAACAATCAGAAACGGCCTTAAATCCAAAGGATTCGTAAAACGACTTCAAGTAGGCCTGCGCCTGAATTTTGACACTTGTTTCACCTAATTCACTCAGCTTTTCCAAAGCCTTGCTGAGCAGCATTTTTCCATAGCCCTTTTTTCGGCCTGCTTGCGTCACAAGAACGCGGCCAATGGATGCCTCTTCGTATATGATTCCACTTTGGAAAATTCGGCAATAAGCCACAATCATGCCGTCCTCTTTTGCCATCAGATGAAGCGCTTCTTGGTCCCGTTGATCAATTTCAGGGTAAGGGCATGTTTGTTCAACAACAAATACATTGACTCTTTCCATTAAGATTAGGTAAAGATCCTCTTTTGTCAATTCTTCAAACGTTTCACATGTCCAGTTAACTTGATTCATGATTGATATCCACCTTACCGTACACGCCGCCCCCGCCAGCGATCAGTTCGACTTCACCTTTTCTTGCTTTGATGATGTAATTGGCTGTTTTTTCTGGCAGGACAGCTTTTAGTTCTTGTTCTGTAGCTTGATGAAGGATATTCATCTCTGTGTGAAACACGGCTTTTAGCTTCTCCAGCGTTTTGGCTCCAACACCCGGAATAAATTGAAGCGGAAGCTGGTGAACATAAGGAGGTCTTGTTCCATTGTCACTTTCTTGGTCGGCAAGCTCCTTTAAACGCTCACTCACTCCTTTTGTCATCCGTGTATGTCCGCATGCGTGGCACTTTTCTTGATCTAGCGCGTGAGGTCTTACTCCGCACTTCTCGCAGGTTGTATGATAGTATTTCCCAAGCCGCGGGGCGAGCCCATAATTTCCTGTGATGGCTCTCCCCTCTTTCCCTTCAAGGGCTAGTTTAAATTCGGCAAAAGAGGCATGGTCCATGCGGATTTTTGTATATTCTCGCGCGATTTTCCCTAAAGAATGAGCGTCTGAATTCGTTAAAAAGGGATAACGGTTCAGTTCGCTTAACTGGGACGCCATTGACGTATCACAGCTAAGTCCTAGTTCAACAGCATCAATGAGGTCCGGATCGAATACTTCCGTTAAAGACGTGCTGACTCCTTTGCCAAATAAGCTTTTATGCGGGGTGAAAATATGAGCAGGAATAAATAAGCCTCCTAGCTCCTTGACCTTATGCTGCAGTGTTTTCCCATCCACATAGAGGCGCTGTGAACTTAAATGCACATTTTTCATATGAAGCGCGAGCCATACGGAGAACTCAGTCATTTTGCGCAGTGTGGGCATAAATGCAAGCACGTGAATCGGACCTTTTGAATGGTTATCGTTAATTTCTAATTCGCTGCCTAAAAGCAGGACGGTCTGTCCAAATGAGAGACCGCCATCACTTAGTTCAGTGTACTTGCCTTCCTCTACACCTTCTATTAATTCTTCTAGAACTTCTGGAGATTGTGCATCAATCACACCAATCATCCCCATCCCTTTACTTTGCGTTGCTTCAATGAGAATTTGGTCAATAGTCAGTGACCTTGCACCTGTAATTTTAACAGCTCTGCCTGTTCTTGTTCTGCCAATATGAATATGGATGTCTGCAAAAAACTCCCTCATTTTGTTGACTTAAGTACCTCTTGCAGTTGTAAGTACTGAATGGCATAGGCTGTTTTTGCATCATAAATATGCTGCTTTTCAACGAGGTGCAAGGCTTCTTCTAATGAAACTTCCATCACTTCAACAAATTCATCTTCGTCCAGCTCTCTTTTTTCTTCAAGCGGAACTAGCTGATCTGCAAGATACATGTGGACAATTTCATCTGCAAAACCTGGTGATGTATAAAAGGCCGTCAGCTTTTGAAGCTTCTGAGTGGTGTATCCTGTTTCTTCTTCTAATTCTCGCAGTGCTGTATGTGCCGGCTCTTCCCCTGGCTCTAATTTACCAGCCGGAATTTCAACGATGGCTCTCTCTAGTGCTTTACGGTATTGCTTGACCAAGATGATTTTATTTTCGTCTGTCCGAGCAATGACGGCTACTGCACCAGGATGTTTGATGATTTCGCGTTTGCCTTGTTTTCCGTTTGGCAATTGTACATCTTCAAGAACCAAATCAATGATTTTTCCGTTGTATAATTCTTTAGTCGATAATGTTTTTTCTTCAAAGTCCTTCAATTTTGTCAGCTCCTCGTTCTACTTTCACTTTTTACTTCATTCATTTTAACATAGATGATTTAAGAGAAGCGAAGTGCGGACGCTTGCTTCAATGCGCCACTTGAAGTCACCTAGCTTGAATTCCAGATTTTTTTCACTTAATGTGAAGGAATAGGAGTGTGATGGAATTGAAAAAAAGACGAATTGGTACATCGGATCTTTTGGTGAGCGAAGCGGCTCTAGGATGTATGTCCCTAGGAACAGAAAAAGGAAAAGCGTTCTCTTTACTAGATGAAGCGATTGATCTTGGAATTAACTATTTGGATACAGCCGATTTATATGATTTTGGAACAAATGAGGAAATTGTCGGGGAAGCGATTAAAAACAGGCGGCAAGATTTAATTTTGGCCACAAAAGGCGGGAACCGCTTTGAAAAAGGCAAATCCGGCTGGAACTGGGACCCTTCAAAGGCGTACATAAAAGAAGCCGTAAAGCAAAGCCTCAAGCGGCTGCAAACAGATTATATTGATTTATACCAATTGCACGGAGGCACGATCAACGATCCTATTGATGAGACGATTGAGGCTTTTGAAGAATTAGTGGAAGAAGGCGTTATTCGCTATTATGGCATCTCTTCTATCCGTCCGAACGTCATTAAAGAATACGCCAAAAAATCGAACATCGTCAGTGTAATGATGCAATATAGTTTACTCGACCGCCGTCCAGAGGAATGGTTCTCTCTTCTTGAGGAACAAGGCATTAGTGTCGTGGCAAGAGGACCTTTAGCAAAAGGGCTTTTAACCGAAAAACCACTTTCACAAGCAAGTCCATCAATTCAAAAAAACGGCTATCTTCAATATTCATTTGACGAGCTACAGCAGGTTATTCCTTCTTTAAAGAAAGTCGCTTATGACCTATCACTCACAGAGCTGTCCATTCAATATTTGCTTAATAATTCTGCGGTCAGTTCCGTTGTATTTGGCGCAAGCTCGGTGGAACAATTAAAAGAAAATGCGGCAGCGGCCAATGCACGTTCTTTAAGTGACCAAGAAGTAAAAGCATTGACTTACTATACAAAACCATCTGTGTATGAGGCGCACCGGTTGAAATGAGATAAAAGAAGAGGTCACCTGATGTGATCTATTAGAAAATGTTGACAAAAGGCTAAAATAATCTTTTTTAGCCCTTTGTCTTCTTTTCAGCGTATAGACTCCGTTTACCAGCTTTTTTGTTTAATAAGGTAAAGAAGAAAGACGAAATAGTCACATTAGATGAATGAGCTCCTAAAAATCATCCGATGTGAAATATTGATCAAGCGATTGCTAAGAAATTGAACCCATTGTTGCTTATCAGAGGCGTTCGTCTTCAAATATAAAAGAATCGCTGAACAAAAGGTGTTTTCAATTGGTATATAAATAGAAAACGAAAATAAGTATGAAAGGAGAATATCATGAATGAACTAGAAAATAACAGTGTTAACAAAACCTGCGTTCCGACTGGTGTTGAATTAAAAGACACTGGATTTGGATATACCTTGTCCCTAATAGCAGGTAAATATAAAATAATTATTATATATTGGCTGTCTGAAAATAAAGTGATGCGTCATAATGAGCTAAAGCGAAGCATAGGTTCCATTTCATTCAAAACACTAAGCATCATGCTAAAAGAGTTGGAGGCAGAAGATCTTATTATAAGGACAGAATTTCCTCAAATACCTCCAAAAGTTGAATATTCTTTGTCTGAACGTGGTCTTTCTCTTGTTCCGTTACTAAATATGATGTGCGAATGGGGGGAAAAGAATCGTTCTCCTGCTTCATAGGACGTGCTGAGCAGCTAGTTCATTTGATTGAATAAAAAGAAGTATCCCCCTATATGGAGAAATACTTCTTTTTTTAGTTTTTATAAATCTACCTATTACATGCTTTCAATAAAATTCAAATAATCCTGAGTGCTTTTTTCCATTTCGCTTGTACTAAAATCATTTTCTTCTTCTTCATTTCCCCCTGGCGCATTTTCTTTACCATAACACGCAAAGTGCGAACGATAATCTGCACTACAATACAGGAATGTTGTTTTAAATGGAACTAATATTTGTTCAAGGGTATATGTATATCTCCCATTTATTGTATAATCTTCTTTTTTGATTCCTGCCGTTACACCTAAAGCAATTTTACGATTCTTTAATTTATCCCCTCCATTTGAGCCATAAGCCCATCCATAAGTTAATACATCGTCAAGCCATTTTTTTAGTAGCGGCGGACAATTAAACCAATGTATAGGAAATTGAAAAATAAGTTGACCGTGTGATTCAACCATTTTTTGTTCTTTTTCCACGTCAATAGCTCCATTAGGATAGACTTTATACAATTCATGAATAGTATATTTTTCCGGATATTTTTTAAGCTCTTCTAACCACCGTTTATTCATAACGGAAGTTGTTATATTCGGATGTGCAATAATTACAAGAGTTTTCATCAATGTGTCCTCCTTAAATCTTATTTATATCTTAATAGTAAATTGAATAAAGAAAAGATGTAAGTATGCACTTTCAGTACAGGTACTTACCTAAAGGTTAGTGTTAAATCATTTTAAATCTTGATTATGATCTATCTCACTAAGCTGATGACATAAAAAAAAGAAGCATCAGTGCTCCCTTTTTTAGCTTTTATATTTTCTCCAGTCCAAATGACTTTCATCTAGCAGCTCGGAGAAGCTTTTGTTTTTTTCTTTTTCTTTCTGCTGCCGAAGGAGGTCTTGTCGTTTTTGTTCTTCTCTTTTTTCTGTTTCGGCGGCCAGATTCTGCTTCATTTGAAGGAGCTGCTGTTTGAGATCCTCGTTTATGCCGTCCTTTAATTTCGCTTGATCATTGTTCTTTTTCATTGTGCCTCTCTCCTTTTGCCTCTAAGTGTATCATCCGTTTTATTTCCTGAGCAAGAGTCACGCCATTCTCCCAACATGTGGTATGATCGTCATAGAAAAAACCTCGGAAAGGAAGAATCAGCTAGATGAAAAAATGGATCGCTATACTTGCCTTCATATTATGTCCGCTCATTGCAATCGGCATTTTTTTCACCAATAAAATGATGTATATTCGAAAACTAACAGATGAAGAGCTCATCAAACGGGAATCAGATGAAGGGCATTATCATCATGAAGCGTTTCAACAGCTTAACAAAGAGAAAGTGTGTATTCCTTCAGCATTTGGTTATGATCTTCATGGCTATTTTGTGCCGCACTCACATCCACATATAACACGCACCATTGTACTTTGTCATGGCGTTACGGTTAGTTTAATCAATTCCGTTAAGTATATGAAATTATTCCAAAACCTTGGATGGAATGTGATGCTTTATGATCATAGAAGACATGGAATGAGCGGCGGAAAAACCACGAGTTATGGATACTACGAAAAAGAAGATTTAGCGAAGGTCGTAAAGTGGCTCAGACAAAGACTTGGAGAAAATGCCTTGATCGGCATACATGGAGAATCAATGGGGGCAGTCACGACTTTGTTATATGCTGCAAAGCCGGAAGCAAGCGCCAATTTTTACATAGCTGACTGTCCTTTTGCTTCTTTTGAGGATCAGCTTCTCTATCGATTAAAAACAGATTTTCGTCTTTCAGGGCAATGGATTCTTCCACTAAGTGATCGAGTGTTAAAATGGCGGGATGGATACAGCATTCGGCAAGTGTCACCGCTTGATGTGATCGATCAGGTGAGAGAACCTGTGCTTTTTATCCATAGTCTTCATGATGACTATATTCCATGCGAGCAGAGTCAGCAGCTATATGCTCGAAAAAAAGGTGATAAACAGCTATTTATAGCGCCGCACGGGGCGCATGCGATGTCTTTTAGTGAAAATAAAGAAGCTTACGAACAAGAAGTTCAAGCATTCCTTCAACAATTTGCATCAAATGAAGATAAAAGAGGAGATTGAACAGCGGTTCGTCTCCTCTTTTTGAGCTAACTTATGCGATAGTCACCACTGTTGTATGGTGTCTGCCCGCCAGTTCCATATGACTCTCTTCCGATTGCTGCTGACTCATGACCGATAATCCTGCAGTTGCTGCCAATAAAAGAACTATCAAACTCGTTTTCATATAAATGACCCCCATTTTGAATTTTTGATATGGCTTGAATCTTCCGTTCGTAAAACCGTGTCGATGCTTCATACAGCCCAAGCTCATTGTAATAATGAGCCGCATCAAGTGCCAATTCCTCAATGTCTGGGTATAAGCGCTTGTCCTCAAGCAGGTCTAATGTATCGTCTATGATCGTTATTTCTGCATCAACGTATAATGCTTTTAAGAACTGAAATTTGCAGATGTAAATTTCATCTTCTAATTCACAGGCTTTCATAATACCTTTTTGATAGAGGGTTAACGACTCTTCTATTTGTTTTTGTTTAAACAGGATTTGGGTGAGCATAAATAGTGGGTCTAGAGAGCGATTAAGATGGGTTAAATTCTCCTTTTCAAACACTTCAAGAGAGTCTTTCAGATAACGGCTTGCTTCCGCAAGGTTGTTCATTTGGTAATAACAGTTACCTAAGTTGAAAAGGGCCGAACCTATGACTCGAGGGTTTCCAATTGAGCGTGCTCGATTTAGAGCATTTTTAAAGTAGGGCAATGCATGTTCATAGCATTTCAAATCATCATAGTTTGCACCGATGACAAATTCACAGTGGATGATTCTCAGCGTGTACGTTCTGTAGGCAGAGTACGTATTTAACGCTTGCAAGGCATAGTGCATCGAAAAGTGGGTTTGTTTCATGTGGTAGTATATTTCAGCTAATTTAAAGTAAAATTCTGCTCTTTCTATATCATCTGATATGAGATTGAGCTTTTTTTCTGCTGAACGGTAATAGGCAATGGCACTTAAATAGTTTTGCTGTTCAAACTCAAACATTCCTGTGAAAAAATGAACATAGTATTCAAGCATGTCCGTTAATTTCGTTTGCGAATGTTCGATCGTTTCTAGCAGGTTTTTAATTTCTTCATCATTTGAGGCTTTCTTTGCCGGTTCAAAATATTCAAGCATCACCTTATGGCGAAAATCCATCAGCTGGTAAAACAGCAACAAGTTTTGATCTTGCTCCATCTCCAGAATTTCCTGCTCGATCTCGGCCTTCAGCTTCTCTGCTTTCATGACATGAAATCCGCAAATCTGCCTATACCATTCGTTTATTTTGATTCCAACCTGAGGCGATGACAGCTTGAGCTTCAATTCACTTTAGCACCTCCCTTCTCATATACGATACATGTTGTATTCTATCACATTTCCTCGAATGGAAGAAATATGAAATGTCATTTTTCGCAAAGTTTTCGGTATCCCGCAATAACCGCTTCCATTGCCTATTTTTCGGCATGTATATTCACGATTTTTTCATGTCTATTTTTCTCATTTTGTCGAATTGCTTGTTATAAAATGGGGGTTTTTCGTTTCAAAAGATCATTTTACAGATTAGACATTCTCAGCTGCTTGGTGAGGTGATGAAGACACGAAAAAAGCCCTTTTGTCAAAAAGGGCTTTTATAATACATCTGTTACCTGTTCCATATTCTCTTTGATCCAATTGACAGCTAATTCGAGTGTTGGAAACTCTTCCGTTTCAAATGTGACTTCATCCTGAAGAAGCCAAACATCCTTTTTCACCGAATCCATTCCACCTATTGACCAGTGCAAAAGGGTATAGGGATGATTGTTATTTAAAAACGACACCCATGTTTTATTTTGTGCCGTGTTTTGTATCACTCTAAGCTTCTGATCCACTACGTTTCCACCTTACTTTACAAGTATGCCCATTCTTGGACTGAGTATTTGCTGAGGACTTTTCAGCATCAATGTATTGGCTTTTTTATTAAAATCGATGGTCATTTCCTCATCAAAAAATACCTTCTGTGCAATGTGTATATATAGTTTTAAATGTTGGCTATTTTTAAGTTGTTCCCATTCACCTGTTCTTTCACTTGTTAACCAAAGCATTGGTACGCCACTCACTGCACAGCCACAACCTTCTGAATCGTAGCGAAGCAGTAATTCCTTAGTTTCGTTTTCTATTTGCTGTTTTTTTATATATGTTTTAGCCAGTTCTGTGATGTGAATATACATGGAGAACATCCTTTTTAAATTGATGCTTACATTGTAACACATAAAACACCATAAAACATGACACACGACTACACGACTAAATCCGAAAATCATATTCTTTGAAATACACGCTCTTCTCACTAGGATTATATCTATCTATTGACTCTTTTCGCTTCTTGTTTTTTAGAATTATACTGATGACGCTACCAATTTCAAAAGAATAAACAGGAGGTTTTAGATCGTGAAAAAAAGATTATCTCTCTGCTTCATCGGGGCACTGATATTTATGTTGAGTTTCGCTGTGCCAAACATGAAAGCGTCATCTGTCCTTGATGAAGTACGAGAAAGCTATGCGACTTATACGGGATCTGGTTACTCAGGGGGCGCTGCATTATTAGATCCTATTCCATCTGACATGGAAATTACGGCTTTAAATCCTCATGACTATAACTATAAAGGGGTAAATGCGGCACTTGCAGGCGCTTACCTTGAAGTAAAGGGTCCAAAAGGAAAAACCGTTGTGTATGTAACCGATAAATATCCAGAAGGAGCAAAAGGAGCTCTTGATCTTTCTCCTAATGCCTTTGCCAAAATCGGTAATATGGCAGATGGGAAAATCCCAATTAGTTGGAAAATTGTAAAAGCACCGATTAGCGGAAATGTAGCTTACAGAATAAAAGAAGGCAGCAGTGAGTGGTGGGCTGCGATTCAAGTGCGCAATCATAAATATCCGATTATGAAAATGGAATATTACAAAGATGGACAATGGGTGAACATGGAAAAGACAGACTACAACCATTTCCTTGGATTTAATATGGGGTCTAAATCTCTTCCTGTTCGAATCACAGATATCCGCGGGGTCATTGTAAAGGATAAATTACCCGCTCTTCCATCTACTGCTGCTTCACAGGCCTATATTGTAAAAGGCAATGTTCAGCTTCCTAATTAACGAGGAAAAGAGGTAGCTTATTTAAAGAGCTCCCTCTCTTCCTTCTCTATCCCAGTGATATGCCTCATTTTCTATTTCTTTTATGATTTCATTCTTTCCTGCCATATAGCTTTGTATATCTTCCGGATACTGATTTGCTAATTGTTCCTTGACAGACGCATACGCTACAGCTCGTTCTGGATGGGCCCTTAAGTAATCTCGAAACAATAAATGCCTTTTCACATCAGGGTGATTTCTCTCATAAACATGGACATGATGCGTACGATTCAAGCCACCCTTTTGAAAAAAACGTCTCCCTTTTATGCCATTTTCACCTAGCGCTTGATATCCAAGATGTTCAAAGCTCTCTCTTTTTCTATCGATCTCTTTTATATGACTTACTTCTATTAAGATATCAATAATTGGTTTGGCAACAAGTCCTTCAACTGACGTACTACCAATATGATGTCCTTCTATCCAGCTCTTTTGAATGATTTGCTTGAGTTGCTGCTTTTCTTGATGGAATTCTTCATGCCACTCTTTTTTGAATTCGACAACCTCAACCTTTCGCCTCGGGGTCCATGTCATTTTTGATAAGGTGAGCTCTTTTGCAACATGAATCACACCTGTTTCAAGAAACCCTAACTTTTCATACAGCTTTTTTGCAGGGGTGTTTTTTTGCCCTGTGGTCAGTTCTATAGGGACATTTTTCTCCATAATTGTGGACATAAGTCTTGTTCCAATACCCTGCTTTAGCGCTTTTGGATGTACAGCCAATCGACTAATGATCAAATAATCTTTCTGCTCTTCATAAGAGGCAACACCTAGTAAGATTCCCTTTTGCTCAAAACCAATAAATTGCTCTTTTGCTTTCATTACATCTTGAATGGTCTCTTTTAATGGTGGGAGATCGGCATAGCCAATTTGCTCAGCTTCTTGTTGGTATGCAGCTAGTTGAATATGTAAGATCTGCTTTGCTACATCACTTATTGTTTGATCTAAATTGACAATCATTGCATTGCCTCTAATTTTTTCACAAATAAAACACGATCTTCATTTATTCCATCATAGTCTGAAAACACGGAGATTCCTTCTACAGTTTTGTCCCCTTTTTCAATTTGAAAGCCCAATTTTGCATGATAGGCAATCGATACTTTATTTACAGGGGCTGTTACCGCTTTAATGGTTGTTCTTCCTTCCTGTTTTGCCACATCATAAAAGGCTTGATATAGGATTTTTCCTATCTTTAATTTCCGATGGTCTGGATGTACACCTACAAAATGAATGTAGGCTTCATCTGAATGAGATTGCGATAAAAAACCGACTAAAAAGCCTATCAGTTCACCTTTTTCAACGACGACAAAACTTGTTTGCTGAAAATGTTCAAAAAATAGCTTCGGCAATTTTGCGCGCAAATCTCTACCTCCCCACCACTCTCTTTTTTCACAAAAAACTGTTGTTTCAATAGTCTACCTGTCCGATTTATTGTTTGTAAAGATCACGTGTCAACCTTTTTCCTTTCAGCTTTGTTGATTCTTCGTTCTTTCGCGGTCATCTCCTTTTAAATCTTCACACTTATTTCAAAAAGTTCACTTTTTGTGCGAAAGTTTCATTCTTTTGGTATGTTAAGATGGTTCATATAGGAAATGTAACAAATGTTTATTGGAGATGATGATATTGGTTTGGATTGTTACTTCACTTGTTGTGTTTAGTCTTTTAAAGCTTCTTGTCACTTCGCTGCCTTCTGGTGTTGTGGAACGCCTTTTTAGCCGTTATGCAGTGCATGCAAAAGTAACAAGTGATCAAACAACGATCATGTTTGAAGATCGTCCGCTCGATGATCAGCAAGCATCTGAAATTATTCAACATTTTAATGATGCGATCTTTATTGAACGCTATTATATTTATCCTGGTGATGAAGAACGCTTTCTTCGTCCGCAGGAAGGGCCTGCGCCGCTTACTATGCAAACAAAGCTTGGCAAGCATGATGTGACCCTTTATCTGTATCATTACGATGACCACGTGGATGTGGTGCGGCAATTTACTCATAAGCCTAAGAAAAAACTGACGGCCTATCGTTTGCGTTCTGAGCCGCTCCAAACATCTTACAATTTAGCACATGCTTAAAAATATGTTTGATCAAATGAGACGAAGTGGAAGACACTTCGTCTTTTTTATATGGTTTTACACTCTTTTCTTTGAATGATTTACCAGTATCAATTTCGCCTCTTGACGGTTACAATAAATACAGAACATACGTTCTAAGAGGTGAAAATAATGAATGAACGAGCCATTCTGCTTGTGGATATGCAATCGTTTTATGCGTCAGTCGAAAAAGTGGAGGCTCCCCACTTGAAGGATGTACCGCTCATCGTTTCTGGAGATCCTGAGCGGCGGAGCGGGGTCGTACTTGCTGCCTGCCCGCTTGCTAAAAAACGGGGCGTACAAAATGCATCAAGATTATGGGAAGCACAGGAGAAATGCCCCGAAGCTGTCGTCGTACGCCCCCGTATGCAGCGTTATCTTGATATCTCTGTCATGATCACAGAGCTGCTTGAACAATACACAGATCTTGTCGAACCGTATTCAATTGATGAACAATTTCTCGATATTACAGGTAGTCTGACACTACTCGGTTCTCCCCGTGAGATCGCTCAAAATATACAAACAACCATTATGAACCAGACGGGTATTTACGCACGTGTTGGCATCGGTCCTAATAAAGTGCTCGCCAAAATGGCCTGTGACCATTTTGCTAAAAAAAACACATCTGGCATTTATGAACTTCGCGCAGACAGTGTTGCGGCTGATTTATGGCCGCTTCCGATTGGAAAATTATTTGGCGTTGGTAAACGAATGGAGCACCATTTAAAACGAATGGGCATCAGTACCATTGGGACGCTTGCTGCTTATCCGTTAGACCGGCTTAAAAAACGCTGGGGAATCAACGGAGAGCTTTTGCAGCGAACAGCATTAGGGCATGATCCCTCTCCGGTTACCATTCACACACATAATGAACAAAAAGCGGTGGGACATCATATGACTCTCCCCCATGATTATGCGTCTTTTGAGGATATCAAAGTCTCTCTTCTTGAATTGAGCGAAGAAGTGGCAAGACGTGCACGCTTTAAGCATTATCTTGGTCAAACAGTGTCTGTTGGCGTGAGAGGCGCTGATTTTTCTCACCCGACCGGATTTCATAGACAAACTAAGCTTCATTCGCCTACACAGTACGGGAGAGATATTGCAGACGCAGCCATTCAGTTATGCCAGCAGCACTGGGATGGTCAGCCCATTCGAAGTGTCGGTATTACTCTCTCACAGCTGCAGTCTGACAGTCAGTATCAGCTAAATTTATTTGATCATCATGTTCAAAAAGACAAACTCAGCAAAGTATTTGATGCGATCCACATAAAGTATGGGCCTGCTGCCTTGCTGCACGCTTCGTCACTGACAAGCGCAGGGCAGGCGTATCACCGCGCCGAAAAAATTGGCGGACATTACAAATAACGGAGGCGAACAGCCATGAATCCCAATAAATTAACACCTGGATACAACCTCATGTGGGAATCAAGCCGAATGATGCTTCCAGAGCACCGGGAGCAGCTGCTTGCTCAAAAACGGAAGAAAAAAGAATACATCCCTCTCCCGCTGAGCACCGATCAACTGGAGGAAATGAATTTTTTGATCACACAGTCGATTACCGAGGATCAAGCGATTTGCGTGACATATGCCGTAGAAGGTAGGAAAGAGCAGTTTTGGGGCTGGGTAAAAGCCATTCATTATGAAACGCAGCGCATAAAAATCATCAATGATGAAGATGTTCTCAACCTGTCCTTGCAGCAAATCGTCGCGATCGACCTTGATTAAATGGGGTCAAATGACCGCACGAATCAGTGTCATAAAAGCACCGGAATAAAAAAGCACGCGTCTTCAAATACGAGCTAATCAAGCTTCTCTGCCATATGGCGGATGTCCCCTCCATCAAATTGTGTATTTAATTTGCACAATTTTTCATGTATGATTGGAACATCTTACAAACTCAGGGGAGAAACAGCATGAAAAATAACTTACGTACACTACATCCGCTTAGTTGGACGATCATCATCGGCACCATATTTGGCCGAATGGCGACGTCCATGAGCATTCCTTTTTTGGCCGTTTATTTAACACAAGTCAAAGGCGCCTCAGCTTCTTCTGCTGGATTAATCATTGCCGTTAGCTCTCTGATTGGGATCGTTGCGAGTTTTTACGGTGGATATATTTCTGATCGTATCGGAAGAAAAAAGGTCATGCTTCTATCAATCTTCGGTTGGACACTTGTCTTTGTTGGCTTTGCATTTGCAGATGCCATTTGGGTCTTCTTTATCATGAACGCTTTAAACGGACTGTGCCGGGCACTGTTTGAACCAACATCTAAGGCGCTCTTATCTGATGTCACCCCATCAAGTATTCGGTTGTTTGTGTTTAATTTACGGTATACAGCCATTAACATTGGTGTCATTTTCGGCCCGCTGCTTGGCTTATATCTTGGGTCATCAAAAACGACTTTTCCATTTCTCGTCGCTGCCCTCATTTACTTGTTATACGGATTAACGCTGGCATGGCAATTTCAAAAGCATCCAGTGGCTGCTCCAGAAAGCACCAAACAAATCGGTGTCAAAAAAGCTCTTTCCATTATTCAGAAAGATACGGTCTTTAGCATCATCCTCATTGGCGTTACTTTATGTTCGTTTGGCTATTCGCATCTAAGTTCAACACTGCCTCAATATTTATCAGCATCGCCTATGATTGAGGATGGCCCTAAGCTATTTGGTTATCTTTTATCCTTAAACGCTGTTGTTGTCATTGTCATTCAGTACCCGCTGATTATGATCGCCAAGCGCTATTCAACGATTTTGTCGTTAACGACTGGGAACTTGCTTCTAGCAGGCAGTTTGTTTGCCATTGCTTTTTCACAAAGTCTCGGTGCGCTTGCTTTTATCATTGTCGTGTTTACGATTGGTGAAGTACTGCTCTTTGCAATGATGGATCTGTTTGTGGACAATATTGCAAAACCTGAAATGAAAGGATCATACTTCGGCGCAATGGGGTTTTCTCAGCTAGGCAGCGTCGTCGGACCGTTTGTCGGAGGATTGTGTATTGATTTATTTGGTGCATCCCATCCCCTTTCCATTTTTTCAGTCTTGGCGATTGTCACTGCTGCAGGCGTTCCGTTCTTACTCATCGGATACTACCGCCTAAAAAAACGAACGGCGGCTGCCGTCGCTGTAAAAGTAAGTGGAGGTCACTAAAAAAAACCGCTCTCGTTTGAGCGGTTTTTCTTTATACTCGGCGGATGGCGATCTCTTCCACCTTATGCTGATCGCCTTTTTTTAAAATGAGATCAGCTCGATATTTTGTCGGTAAAATATTTTGATATAAATTAGGGCGATTGACAGTATTCCAAATTGTGCTTGCCATGTGATCTGCCTCTTCATCCGTCAAATCTTTGTATTGATGAAAGAAGGATTCAGGGTCTTGGAAAGCTGTTTCCCTCAGCAAACGGAACCGTTCTTTATACCATGATTGAATTTGCGCTTCAGCAGCATCTACATAAATCGAAAAATCAAAGAAATCTGATACAAACACACGCGGTTCATCCTTCAGATCATCCAGCGCTGGGGATTGCAGCACATTGATTCCTTCAATGATGACAATATCGGCATCTTCCACCGTTTCATACACACCTTCAAGCCGGTCATAAGTCAGATGCGAATATACCGGGGCATGCACGGTTTGTTTCCCTGATTTTAATTCGTTTAAAAAAGACAACAAGGCTTTGACATCATAGCTTTCCGGGAAGCCTTTCTTTTCCATGAGTCCTCGATCCTTTAATTCTTTTTGAGGATACAAAAAGCCATCTGTTGTCACAAGACTCACTTTCAGTCCATCTCCAAGCCTCGATAAAAGTGTTTCGATGATACGGGCCGTTGTGCTTTTCCCGACAGCCACACTTCCAGCAATCCCAATTAGAAAAGGAATTTTCGCATGATGCGGGTAGTTTAAAAAGGCATTCACATGCTGATTTTTTTGTTTTTCTGCAAAAACATGCAATGTCAAAAAACGAATAAGTGGTATGTAAATATCTTGAACTTCTTCAAGCGATAAATAGTCATTTAATCCTTGAAGTGCTCTTGCTTCCTCTTCTGAAACAGATACCGGCATATATTCTCCAAGAGCAGACCAAGCCTCTCTTGTATGACGTGTATATAAAGTATTAAAATCTAGTCGTGTGTCACTCAAAGTCTTTCCCACCAATCTTCACTAAACTCGTAACCAAAAAGACGATAATCCGATTGTAGCTTAAAATGAAGGCGCTGTCTTTATTTTTCCACTAAAGTTTGCTTCTTTTGCGAAAAAAAAGCATTAAAAAAAGGAAAATGAGGGTAAATAAGAGTATTCAGTTCGATAGATAGAAGGGAGCACACCAAATGAAATATGTGATCATTGGCGGAGATGCAGCAGGAATGAGCTGTGCTATGCAAATATATCGAGAGGACCCGGATGCACATATTGTCGCTTTTGAAAAAGGAGAGATTTTCTCATATGGACAGTGCGGCCTCCCCTACTTGATCGGCGGTCTCATTGATCACCACAGCAAGCTGATTGCACGCAGTGCTGAAACATTTCGCGACAAATACGGAATTGATGCTAGATGCTTACACGAAGTGACCTCCATTGACCCAAAGCAAAAAATGGTGTCAGGGGCTCATACGAAAACAAAAGAATCCTTTACCGAAAGCTATGACCGCCTCTTAATTGCGACAGGAGCAAGCCCCGTCACACTGAATTTAAATAATCAGCCGCTAGAAGGCGTACACGTATTAAAAACCATTCCGCATGCGCTGTCCATTTTAGACCACTTAAAACAAAATATCACACATGTCACCATTATCGGCGGTGGATATATCGGCTTAGAGCTGGCTGAAAATTTAAAAGCACTGGGAAAAAATGTACATATCATTCAGCGGGGTTCAACACTTGGTCCGGGCTTTGACCCCGATATGGCAAAGCACCTGAAAGAAGAGGCGGATGCCCAAGGCATTCACGTGACTCTCGGGGAAACCGTGCAGACATTAGAGGGCGAGTCACGTGTCACAGCTGTTCAAACAGACAAACAAACCATAAGAACAGATATGGTCATCATGGCCATCGGCGTCACCCCGCAAACCTCTTTTTTAGACAAAACAGGAATCAAACGACTTTCAAATGGTGCCATTGTTGTAAACGAATACATGCAAACCAATGTAAAAGATATCTATGCTGCCGGGGATTGCGCAGCCACTTATCACCGCATCAAACAATCACTCGATTATATTCCGCTCGGCACAACGGCGAATAAACAAGGAAGAATCGCTGGTTTTCATATGACGGGAACAAACCGGGCGTTTCAAGGCGTGACTGGAACTGCCGTCATGAAATTTATGAGCATGACAGCAGGACGAACGGGTTTATCTGAAAAGGAAGCACAAGCAGCTGATATTCCTTTTTCCACCATCACCATTGACAGTACAGATCACGCTGGATATTATCCAGATGCGCAAAAAATGAAAATCAAACTGCTTTACAGAAGTGATGACTACACCTTGCTCGGTGCCCAAATCATCGGAAGAAACGGTGTAGATAAACGGATCGATGTGATGGCAACTGCTCTTTACCAACAGCTAACCATAACAGATCTTGAAGATTTAGATATTAGCTATGCACCGCCTTTTAACAGTGTGTGGGACCCGCTTCAGCAAGCAGCAAGGCGGAGATAAAAAGACGGTCACAATGGCGGGCTTACTTCAAAAAAAAGAAACCAGTTCACGACCGGTTTCTTTTTTGTTATTTTTTCATCATCGCTTTGCGTGCTGCTTTTTCAAATAAAAATGGGAATAATTGATACAATTTACTGCCAGTGTTCATCCATCCAGGCAGATTAATCTCTCTTTTTTTCGTCATCATAGCGGATACGACCTTCCCCGCCACCTTGTCCGCACTAAGCATCATGAATTCAACATTCTTCACATATTCACCGCTGCGATCGGCGATGGTAAAGAAGTCAGTGGCAATCGGGCCTGGATTCACTGTGGTGACGTGAATGCCGATGTCTGACAGCTCCATTCTGAGGCTGTTTGAAAAGCCAAGGACGGCATGCTTGGATGCAGAATAAATGGCTGATTTCGGGGTGGCAATCTTTCCTGCCTGAGAGGCAATATTGATAATATGTCCATGTCCCCTTTGTTTCATCTCTGGAATGACCTTTTTCGTGCAGGCGATTAAACCAAACACGTTTACTTCAAACATCGACACCATTTCCTCAATGGACGCATCTTCAACGAGATCAAACGCACCAAAACCGGCATTGTTCACCAAAATGTCAACAGCCCCCACTTCTTTATATGCGCGATCAATGTCCTCAAGATGACTGACATCTAGCTCCACGATGTGACACACCCCGCCAGCACTCATAATCTTTTCTTTTACACCCACCAGCTTTTCAATTCGTCTTGCTGAAATAATGATCTCTGCGCCTTCTGCTGCTGCCAAGTACGCCATTTTTTCACCAATGCCGCCAGATGCGCCTGTAATCCATATTCTCTTTCCTGTTAATCGCCCCATGCGTTTCACTCCTTAGTTTGCCCTGTAATAGAGAATTCCATCTTTTTGCACTTCTTCAATTTGTCCAGCTTCTAAGAGGACATCCAGCTGCCCAACTGTCTCTGACATCGTTAAAAACAAGGCCTCTTCATACAGCACTGGAAATAGCTTGCGGCAAAGATGAAAGGCAGTCATTTCTTTTCGTTTAAGCAGCTGATACATCGCATTTGCCCGTTTTTCTTGTTTCTTAAATCTTTCTTCGATCAATTCATGATGAGACGTGATGAGCTGCCCGTGTCCTGGATAAATCGTCTTGATCGGCAGATGAAGTAATCGATTGAGTGATGCTTTATATTGAAGCAGCGATTTTTGGCGTTCCTCCCCTTCATACGGCGCTTCCATTAACGGGTTTGAGGAAATAGTCGTCAAAAGAAGGTCTCCACCAATGAAGTGGCCCGTTGTTTCATCTAGAAAGGAAAGATGAGATTGTGCATGTCCCGGTGTTTCCATGACGAAAAAATGTTCATGCCCTTTCAACCGATCGCCTTCTTTGATGACGTCATCTACATGTGCAGTACAGGAATATGTATAAGATTGCTTCACGATTCTTTCACACTCATCAGGGCGAAGCGGCACACCTAACTGCTGAAAAAAGTGTTTCGTAAAAGCAATTTGATGCTCTTTAAACACAGGGTCCTGGCTAATATACGGCTCATTTACCTCATGTCCGATCACACGAACATGAGGTTTCATCAGATTTAAAAGACCGACATGATCTGCATGATGATGGGTCAACACCACTTGATCAATATCGTCAATTGATAAACGATGCTCATGTAATTGCGTGACAAAGGCGTGCTCCGCCTCTTCTGTCATCGGCCCGCAGTCCACTAAAGTCACAGCTTCTCCTTTTAAAATATATGCATGTACATCCCCAACAGCAAAAGGGGTCGGGATAGATAATTGAATGATGTCTTCTTTCACTTTTTTATGTCATCTCCTGCTTTTTGACTCATGATTCATTGTCACTTCGTCTTCTTTATTCATTGTATCCTGCAAAGGGCAGACTGTCATGCGGTTTAGGCGGTCAATTTTTTTATCTGTCCCTATTGACACAAACTTGTCCATCGTTGCATAATGAACAACAAATATAAAATGCGTGATGACAAGGATTAGTAAGCAAAATAATGATGCAAGAGAGTGAGGTCCGCCGGCTGTAAGACCTCACCATCCTCTTATTTGCTGAACCTGCCCTTTGAGCTGTTAGGCAAACCTAAACGTTTCCCGCGTTAAGGGACTAGAGCTGAGTATGCATATTTGCATGCTAATTGAGGGTGGTACCGCGAAAAACCTTTCGTCCTTTTCAGGCGAGAGGTTTTTTTATTTTCTACAAGGAGGAGCGGCTTATGAGTAAAATTGGATTTATTGGTGCAGGCTCAATGGCAGAGTCGATGATGAAAGGTTTATTAAAAAGCGGCATCATGTCAAACGAAGATATTATTGTCACAAACAAAACGAATGAAAAACGTCTAGAAGAATTAAAGGTGCGTTATGGGGTCAAAACGGATTTCTCTCGTTCTTTTATTTATGAAGAAGCGGATATTCTCGTATTTGCTTTAAAACCGAAAGATGCTGAAAGCGGGATATCTGAAGTTCGGCCTCATTTACAAGGGCAGCTGATCATTTCGATTTTAGCAGGCATCTCAATTGAAACGATCCAACACTATGCTGGCGAGAAGACTGCAGTGGTTCGCGCGATGCCAAATACATCAGCCGCCATTCAGCAATCAGCAACAGGCATTTCTGTCAGTCAAGAAGTGACAGAGGATCAAAAGAATAAAGCAATCGAGCTGTTTGAAACGATCGGTCATGTGACGGTATTAGATGAATCACAGCTTAATGCTGTTACAGCTATTGCAGGAAGCGGTCCTGCCTTCATTTATCATTTGATTGAAGGAATGGAGCGAGGCGCTTCGGAACTTGGGATGGACCAAGCAACAGCGAAGCTGCTCATCTGCCAAATGATTGCGGGTGCCGCCAACATGCTTCAAAGCAGCGGTAAAGAACCTGCTGAACTGCGCAAAGAGATCACAAGTGAAGGCGGAACGACAGAAGCCGGCCTGAACACACTTGCTGCCTATCAATTTGAAGAAGCCGTTGTCGATTGTGTCAAAACCGCAACAAAACGAGCAGCAGAATTAAACGAAATGTTTTCAGCAAGCACGTATAAATGATAGAGAAAAGCACCTGTGTTGATGACAGGTGCTTTTTGACATACACATCTATTTTTTCTCACTAGCAACTTGATGCAAACTACCTGTTTCACACTTCGGTTCTTTTTTAGAAATGGCTTGTTCTAATAAAGAATTACGTGCCTGATAAAAATTCATATCGATTAACCATTCTTGATGCTTCACTAATTAGCACCTCCTCATGCAGATGATTCACTCATTGACATGATGGCTTTGATTTGATCGAGATGATGTAGTTCATGTAAGGCGATCGTTTCAGCTAATATTTGCACTGTCATCACCCCTTCTTCAGGATGCAGACCTGATTGCTCCCATGTATCGTTTTCTAATAGATGAAGTGTCTTGCTTCTTCTCTCTTTCAGTCTTTTAATCAATGCTTTGATTTCCTGTACGTTAAATCTTTCGTAAGCTCTTTCCTTCACATACATTTCAGGATCATACGATTGAAAAGGCGTATGGTCATTTGATATTGCTTGCTTTATTCGCTCTGACCAGACTTCTTCTGTATCATACAAATGCCCTGCAATTTGCTTGATCGACCACTTGCCCTCTCCCAAAGATTGATCTAGTGTGTGCTCATCACATGTCCCCACTAGCTGTTCTAGTTCACGGATACTTTCCTGAAGCGATGTAGTAATTTCTGTTTTTGTTAATTTTCCAGTTTCCATTTCATTCTCACCATCCTCTTCAAATAAATGTAAGTCATATTCTTTATCATACTCTATTTATCTAAGTCGTCGGATCGTTTATTTAAAAATAAAAAGCCCTATCATCACGATAGGGCTCTTCATCATATACTTACTTTTTCTCTAACAAAGCATGAATCGCTGAGTCTAATAATTCTGGCAAAATGCCAAATGAGAACGGGATGTGCAGGCGCTCTGTCCATTTGTGTGGGTCCTTTCCTAATGGACCCACGTTGATGACTGGAACGTAAAGTGCTCCCTTTTCTCCTTTCGGTAAAGAATAGCCTTTCTGGTAAAGCGGCATATTGGTCGTGTAATGCCCTACGTCCTGTTTTTCGAGCTGTAAGTAACTTAAATCAGACAATCCCGGAAAATATTTCACTTCTTCTATTTGAAGACCATAACTCTTCTTCGCCTCGATTTGAATCCTCTTTAAGGTTGCTTGGATATGCGGATCTTCCGTTGAGGAAACCGCTGGATAAAATGGCGGACTATAAAATAGAACAATGAGCGGCCCATCTTCCTTACAAAGCGTCGTCAGCTCAGAGACGATTTTGGTTGAAAAATCACGATCTCCAAGCTCACCTCGATTGGCGAACGCATAGTTTACAATGCGTTCAACCTCCTGTTTACCTGAGCGTTCAGCAGCTTTTTGATACAGCTCATGATACGTGAGAACGGTGATTCTCGTATCAATTGGTGTAAATGGTTTAAAGCGCTGAAAATCTGCTGTTTTTTGTTTGAGATCAGCTTCGATTTGGTCTGCTGCTTGTTTCGCCGTGTCATAAAGAAGCCCATGCAGTTCTTCACTTGAACGATTCATCATCAGCACATTAAATAAAGAAACAGCTGTGTGAGGTGTTTGAACGGAATAGGCTTCTTTTAAATCCTTTTGCATTAAGTTAGTTGGAGGCGGCGTAACTTCTCCATCTACTTCCTCACAATAATCACTATTCAGCTCTAACAGCCGGTTTAATGCAGATACCATAAAATTCGCATTTAAGCCTGAGAACGGCTCTCCTACATGTGTTTCAATTCCTTTGCAGAAAAATCCGGCCAGCACCTTCCCTATACTCCCTGTATACATATAATAATGTTCATCACCTGGATACTTTTCAAACATAGGCTCACTGTTTAAGCACGCGGTATAGTCAAGGTCATGCTTTTCCTTAAGCTCCTTTAGTTTTGGAACAGCTTCAAGCATTCCTTGAGAATTCACTTCTTCATCTGGGACTGTGACGAGTAGGACATTTCCATCAAATGTCTCTGCCATCGCTCTTTCCAGCATAGACAGCTGTACAGTAAGACCTGCCTTCATATCCATGGCACCTCTTCCAAACAACCAGTCACCTGAAGCTAGATCTTCTCTTGCTCTTTTTGGGAGAAGCGCACTTTTTTGAGAAAATGAGGCCATTAACTCCTCTGGCTTGCATGCCATGTTTTGAAATTCACCGTAATCTTCTGTATCGACAACATCGAAATGACTAAGCAGCAAAACGGTACGAGAAAGAGAACGGCGCTTTACAAGCGCCGTTAAATAATACCGGCCATCTTTCATCGGATGCAAAGCCAAATGATCAGGATTCTGCTTGTAATAAGGCCGCTCCCTCAGTAAATAATATAAATATTCAGCTAACTCAACTTCTCCAGTTGTACCCGATATGCTTTCATACTGCATAAGAGCTGTGAGCAGTTCCTTTCGTTCACTCTCTGTTTGCCATTTCATTCGTTCTCCCCCTTTGCTTTCTCTATTTCTCCATTATACAAAAACGTGTATAAAAGCTATATTCTTTGAGCACCTTTTATGACGAAAGTTTGAATGGCTGTTATAATCGGCTATACAATTCTATGAGGAGGCGAAGGTATTTGGAAACAAAACTCTTTTCACCTTGGACATTAAAAGGTGTTACGCTCAAAAACCGCATCGTAATGTCCCCGATGTGTATGTATTCATCCTATGATCGGGATGGGAAATTACAGCCTTTCCACTTTACACATTATATTTCCCGTGCCCAAGGTCAAGCTGGCCTGATCATGGTGGAGGCAAGTGCCGTTTCCCCCGAGGGAAGAATTAGTGATCAAGACCTCGGAATTTGGAGTGATGAGCACATTGAAGGCTTCGCTTCATTAAATGAACAAATCAAAGCATACGGAACCAAGACAGCCATCCAGCTGGCTCATGCAGGACGTAAAGCTGAACTAGATGGTGACATCCTGGCACCATCTAGCATTCCATTTGATGAACAGTCTAAAACCCCTGTCCAGATGTCCGTCGATCAAATCAAAGATACTGTTCAGGCGTTTCAGGATGCAGCAGTCCGGGCAAAAAAGGCCGGCTTTGACATCATTGAAATTCATGGGGCGCATGGCTATTTGATTAATGAATTCCTTTCACCGCTGGCAAATCATCGAACAGATGATTATGGCGGTTCACCAGAGAACCGTTATCGTTTCTTAAGAGAAGTCGTCGATGCAGTCAATGAAGTATGGGACGGCCCATTATTTGTCCGTGTGTCGGCTTCTGATTACACGACAAAAGGACTTGATATTGCTGATTACATTGGCATTGCTACATGGCTGAAGGAACAAGGTGTCGACTTAATCGATGTCAGCTCAGGCGCTGTCGTACAGGCGAAAATCAGCACATTCCCTGGCTACCAAGTGACCTTCGCAGAAAAAATCAAAGCAGGTGCCGGTATTCAAACAGGTGCTGTCGGTCTGATCACATCTGGTGTACAGGCAGAGGAGATTTTACGAAATCAGCGTGCAGACTTAATTTTTATAGGCAGAGAATTTTTACGGGATCCATACTTCCCAAAAACAGCTGCTGAAGAGCTTCGTACATCCATCGAAAGCCCGCGTCAATATGACCGCGCTTGGTAAAAATGCATAGGAAAAAGGTGTCTATTTTTTGAAATAGGCATCTTTTTTGTTTTTAAGAGAAACATATCTGCCTTTTGTGCCGTCTTTTAGCTAAAGAACCACTTAGAGGAGATGGAAGAATGAACTCGGCAATGATTGAAAGAATGTATCATATAGATGGACATCATTTTTATACAAAACATCGTCAGGGCAAAAGGCAAGCCACCATTATCTTTGAAGCAGGCTACGGCATTTCGGGTGATACGTGGTCGAATATGGCCCGCGATATCGATCCTGAGCTTGGGGTTTTCTTATACGATCGATTAGGAAATGGAAAAAGCAGTGAGAGCAGTGAAGGAAGAACATTGCATGATCTTGCAGATGATTTAGATGCGCTGCTAAAAGAAGCCAATATCCAGCCGCCTTTTCTCATTGTGGCTCACTCATTTGGCTCTCTTGTCAGCCGGTTATGGGCAAGCCGCAGAGGGGATGACGTCATTGGCATGGTGCTGTTAGACCCAGCAAGTGAGGAGCAAGAGCAGGTGATCCTGCCGCTTTTATCAAAGGAAGAACGCACCTCATATATGGCGCAGTTTACAGCAGAATGTACGCATGAGGATTTTCAGCAAATGCTCAGCACAATGAAAGAGGAGCAAACCCATTATGGGATGATGCCGCTCCTTGTCATTTCATCAGGTAAGAGCCGATTGTTTCATCCAGCACACGAGGCATGGCTCAGACTTCATAAACGGATGCTGTCTTTGTCATCCCAAAGCGGATGGATTCAAGCGCAGAACAGCTCGCACTATATTCATCATGATGAACCGCATATTGTGCAGCTTGCGATCTATGATGTATGGTGCGCAGCCAAACAACCTGTTTCCTATTATCAAACAGCCAATTAAAAACAAAAACTCCTTGACTAGTTTTGCGTCAAGGAGTTTTTTTCTTTATGCCGTTGGAGCTGACTGACTTTTTTTAGACAGCAACTTTTCAATGCTGACAAGCTGAACACATAATGTAAAGATGTCAATCGCTTGCTCTAGTTCTTCAAGTGATGGGAAGGTTGGCGCAATGCGAATGTTACGATCAAGCGGGTCTTTTCCATAAGGATAAGTCGCGCCTGCACCTGTCATGGTCACACCAGCTTCTTTTGCCTTTTGCACAACAGCTTTTGCACAATGATCAAGTGTATTTAAACTAATAAAATATCCGCCATTTGGCTTGTGCCATTCTGCAATGTCCTTCCCGCCAAGTGTTTCATCAAGAATGGAAAGAACGAGGTCAAACTTTGGCTTAATGATCGCTGCATGTTTTCTCATATGTTCCTTCAAGCCTTCTGGATTCTTGAAGAAACGAAGGTGTCTTAATTGATTGATTTTGTCTGGTCCGATCGTTTGAATCGATAATTGTTTTTGAGTGAAGCTCACATTATCCGGGCTAGATGCCATGAGTGCAATACCTGAGCCTGGGAATGTAATTTTAGAAGTAGATGCAAACATAAATACACGATTAGGGTGCCCTGCTTCCTCTACTGCTTGAAAAATATCTTTTAACGTATCAGGCGTATCAGTTAGGTGATGGACTGCGTATGCATCATCCCAAAAAATGCGGAAGTCGTCTGCTTTTGTTTTCATCGAAGCAAGGCGGTCAACCACCTCATCTGAATACGTAATGCCATCTGGGTTGCTATATTTTGGTACACACCAAATGCCTTTAATCGCTTCATCCTCTGCGACCAATTTTTCGACCTGATCCATATCAGGTCCATCAGCTTTCATATCTACCGTGATCATCTCTATGTTAAATAGCTCACAAATGGAAAAGTGACGGTCATATCCTGGGCTTGGTGCAAGGAATTTTACCTTTGGTAGCTTTCCCCAAGGTGTTTTGCTGTCATATACGCCGTGGGTCATGGCACGGTCAATGGTATCGTGCATCATATTCAGGCTGGAATTACCGCCGATGATGATTTGTTCTGGCTTCAGATTGAGCACATCTGCAAAAAATGTCTTCGTTTCAGGAAGCCCTGTCAAACCGCCATAGTTACGCACATCTGTGCCATCTTCAGCCGTCATCGCATCCTTTGATGTCACAACATCGAGCATACCCATAGACAAATCGAGCTGTTTTGGTGAAGGTTTTCCTCTAGACATGTCTAAGTGTAAGTTTTTACTTTTATACGTTTCGTACTCATTTTGTAGTGCTGCATATAGGTCATTTAATTCTGCTTCACTTAACGCTGTAAAACCGCTCATCTTTGATTGTGCCTCCCGTATTCTTCATAGTTTCATTCGTCATTTGTTTTTTCTTCACCATTTTACCACTACCTGAAAAAGAGAGTCATTATAAATATCAAAAAAATCACACAACTTTTTTTGACGATTCATCCAATTTTTACAGGGTGCGGTCAATGGAAAAAGAAGAGAAATCCTGTGCAGCTTCTGTCAGCGGGAATATATCGCGTGCCTCTTTCAATAGTTGTTTTAGTACCTCTTCTCCTTGGTAACGTGCACTAATATGGGTCAAAATTAATCTTTTTGCGCCTGCTTCCTGCGCTGTTTTCGCTGCTTGTTCTGTCGTGCTGTGATAATAATTGTAGGCTAGCTCAGCATCTTCTTTACCAAATGTTGCTTCATGGACTAACACATCCGCATCCTTGGCAAGCCTTGTTATATTCTCGCATAAACGGGTATCTCCTGAAAATGCAACGATTCTCCCTTTTTTAGGGGGTTCCAAATAATCGCTTCCATCAATGATTCTTCCATCTTCGAGTGTCACGGTTTCCCCATTTTTTAACTTCTGATACAAAGGTCCAGGTTTTACACCGATTTCTTTTAGATCTTCGGCTTTTAATGCACCTGGTACATCTTTTTCTACTACCCGATAGCCGTAAGCTGGAATCCCGTGAGATACTCTTCTTGCTTCTACTTGAAAGGTATCATCTTCAAATACGATCCCTTCATCTATCTCTATGATATGCAGCGGATATGTCAAATGCGTTTGTGTAGCTGAAAGTGCTGCGTTCACAAACGCTTTGATGCCCTTAGGTCCATAGATCGTTAGTTCATCTTCTCCGCCTTGGAAGGATCTGCTCCCAAGCAGTCCTGGGAGACCGTATACATGATCACCATGCATATGAGTGATAAATATTTTCTCAATCTTTCTCGGTTTAATCGTTGTATGTAATATTTGATGCTGCGTCGCTTCTCCGCAATCAAAAAGCCACACTGCTTTTCTTTCTTCTAAAAGCTTTAGCGCAGTGCAAGTGACGTTTCTAGTTTTCGCAGGAATGCCTGCACCCGTTCCTAAAAAGAGCAGTTCCATTACTTTTCCTCCTAAAGCCGGTATACAATATCTTTATTCATATAGAATACATGAAGACAAGGTAAATGTGAATTCAGCGGAATTTTCGAAAAAAGTCAAACGAGAGCAGAAAAAGTCGAATCAAATGTTTGCTTTACGAACAATGAAGCTTTAAAATAAAGAAAATGTACATACATTCTCGGTTTTTACAACAATGCTACGAATAAAGTGAGGTACTTTTCGTGAATACAGAAACTAACAATCCAAAAGCAGTCATTGTCATTTTTGGCGCAACAGGAGATCTTGCCAAACGCAAGCTCTACCCTTCTATACATAGACTTTATCATAGCGGAAAACTTGGCGATCAATTCGCCGTAGTCGGTGTTGGACGCCGTCCGTGGTCTCATGAGGATCTAAGAGCTGTGGTAAAAGAATCTGTTTCTTCTGATGATGCAGAAGCGAAAATAGAGGAATTCAGTTCACATTTTTATTATCACGACTTTGACGTATCAAGCCCTGCTTCCTATCAATCGCTTAACACACTTCTAACAGGCCTTGAAGATACGTACAGTATCCCAAACAACCGGATGTTCTATTTAGCGATGGCACCGGAATTCTTCGGAACGATTGCAAAGTTCCTAAAAAGTGAAGGTGTATCAAAAACAACTGGCTGGTCAAGACTTGTCATCGAAAAACCATTTGGCCATGACTTGCCAAGTGCGAAAAAGTTAAATGAAGAAATTCGAGATGCATTCTCTGAAGATCAGATTTATCGTATTGACCACTATCTCGGTAAACAAATGGTTCAAAACATTGAGGTCATCCGTTTTGCAAATGCCATCTTTGAACCACTTTGGACAAACCGATATATCTCAAACATTCAAATTACATCTAGTGAGTCATTAGGGGTTGAAGACCGGGCCCGCTATTACGAAAGTTCAGGTGCTCTAAGAGATATGGTCCAAAACCATATGCTTCAAATGGTTGCACTTTTAGCAATGGAGCCGCCAATTAAGCTGAATACCGAGGAAATCCGCAGCGAAAAACGGAAAGCATTACGCGCTCTTCGTCCTTTCTCTAAAGATGAGGTCGATCAATTCTTTGTCCGCGGACAGTATGATGCTGGTACGGTTGATGGCGGCATGGTTCCTTCATATCTTGAAGAGCAAAATGTTGACCCGAACTCAAACACGGAAACATTCGTTGCAGGGAAGCTGCTCATCGATAACTTTAGATGGGCCGGCGTGCCATTTTACATTCGTACTGGAAAACGTTTAGAAAAGAAATCTACTCAAATCGTTGTTCAATTTAAAGACATTCCAATGAACCTGTACTATGGTAACGGAAATTCCATGCATCCGAACTTACTCGTCATTCATATTCAGCCAGATGAAGGCATTACCCTTCACCTGAACGCTCGCAAGCTTGATGGCGGTACATTTGCAAAGCCGATTAAGCTCGACTACCAAACAAACCATAATGACATCATGAATACACCAGAAGCATATGAAAAGCTGATTCATGACTGCTTGCTGGGTGATGCTACGAACTTTGCTCACTGGGATGAAGTGGCGCTTTCTTGGAACTTTGTTGATCCGATTTCTGAAAAATGGGCAGAAAACAAAACATTAAAACCAAATTATCCTGCTGGTTCTATGGGACCGAAAGAAGCCGATCAGCTTCTAGAAAAAGATGGGTATCATTGGTGGAATATATAAAATGATATAAAAAAGAGCAGTCTCCCTCGGGGGTTCTGCTCTTTTTTTAACGTCCTGTTTTCGTAATTTCAACCGTTGAAAAGTCGAACTTATCATATCGATGATGACTAAAGGAGTACTCAAACGGCCGGCCTGTGTTTAAATAAGCAACCTGTTCGACCTCTAGCACAGGATCCGTTGGGTCACAGCCTAAATATTGCTGGTCTAGCTCGTCTGATTTAGCCGCTCTAATTTTCTTATGCGCGCCTGCCACCTTTAAATTCAAATCATTTGATATGTAGCCATAGATGGATCCCAATAAAACCTCTTCATCTATTCCCTTAATAAGATTGACGGGCATAAACGTTTTTTCTAATACGTATGGCTCCTCGTCCACAAGACGGAGACGGATGATGTCATAAATGGGTGTGGTGGAGTCTATGGATAGGTGGGCTGCCACCTCTTTGCTTGGAAAATGGACATCAAAGTGAATGATTTGAGTCGTGACGTTTTTATCCGCCATGACTTTTGTGAACCCTTTATTTTCATGTCCTGACACATTGATTGCCCCTTGATTGAGCGCTGCCTTCACAATAAATGTACCGTGACCTCTTTTTCTAAAGAGGAGACCTTCTGCTACGAGAAGATCGAGCGCACGCTTCATCGTCATTCGGCTGCATTGAAATTCAGCGGCAAGCGAGTTTTCATCTGGAATGGGTTGATCTTCTGGATAATATGCTGTTCCTATTCGTTTTCTGATTTCTTCTGAAATGAGTTCGTACTTTTTCATCTCACACCACCAACTGACTTGTTTTTTCATAGCTTCCTCTCATTCTACACTAAGCCTAGTGAGCTTAAAAGGTACCAGCCATTTTTGTTTCATCCATTTACCGTCACATAAGAAAAATACTTGCCCTTTTCAAGGAAAGAGCAAGTATCTTGATTAAAAACCGTTATTTTCTGATACCGATTGAAACCAGTATCCACTTTTCTTAATCGTACGTTTTCCGTCTTCTTGAAGATCAACTGAGACAAATCCATAGCGATTCTTATAGGCATTCGACCATGACCAGTTATCCATAAAGGTCCACAGATGATAGCCTTTTACATTACTTCCTTCTTGAATGGCTTGATGCACCCATTTCAGATGCTCTGAAATAAAGTCAATGCGGTAATCGTCATGAATCATTCCTTCTTCATCCTTAAACCGCTCTTCTCCTTCAACACCCATTCCATTTTCAGAAATAAAACATTCAATATTATCATAGTCTGTTTGGACTTTTTTCAATATATCATAAATGCCTTTTTCATAGATTTCCCAGCCTCGATACACATTCATTTTTCTTCCCGGCATGTCAAATGCATCGAAATAATGATTTGGCATAAATGGGGCATTTGGATGCGGCATATGCTCTTTCGCCTTCACTCTTCTTGGCTGATAATAGTTGATTCCAAGGAGGTCGACGGTATTCTCTCGAATGAGCTCAAGGTCTCCTTCTTCCATACTCGGCATAAAGCCTTCTTTCTTTAAGACCTCTACTAGTTTCTCTGGGAAATGTCCCTTCACCGCAGGATCTAGGAAGGAACGGTTAAAGAAAGCATCCGCCATCTCAGCTGCTTCTACATCGCGCGGATTCTGGCTTCTCGGATAAGATGGGGTAAGATTAAGGATGATGCCAATCTTACCGCCTTGCTTCAGCTTTTTATAAGCCGCAATCGCCTTCGCATTTGATAAAAGTTCATGATAACCGACCTGTACAGCCTTTTGGAAATCAACTTCGTTTGGATAATGAAAGCTATACATATATCCGCCCTCTACAGGAACGATCGGTTCATTATGGGTAAACCATTTTTTCACCCGGTCGCCAAATAATTGAAAGCACAATTCTGCATAGCTCACATAATCATCTACTACCTGTCTGTTGACCCAGCCGCCTTTTTCCTGAAGTGCCATTGGCATATCGAAATGGTACAGGTTCACAAACGGCTCAATATCATGTGCAATCAATTCGTTGATCACATCATTGTAAAAAGATACTGCTTCTTCATTGACCGCACCTGTCCCTTCAGGCAAGAGACGTGACCATGAAATGGACAATCTGAATGAATTGTGCCCAATTTCTTTCATCAGACGAATATCCTCTTTATATTTTCGGTAAAATTGAGATGTCACATTCGGTCCAACGCCATCAAAAAAACGAGTCGGCTCTTGCTCAAACCAATGATCCCAAATATTCGGTCCTTTTCCATCACCAGGGACGCTTCCTTCTGTTTGCGTGGCAGAGGCAGAAGATCCCCACCAGAAACCTTCTGGAAATGTATATATTTGCTTGTTATTTTCTATCGACATGTATTGAGTCTCCCTCACCTTTGATGTTAGTTGTTTTTGTTTTTTCCGTTGTGGTTATTTTTTCATTTTTCACATTCATACGGTCAATAAACTTCAGGAACGGGAACCAAATGACAAACACGATCATCAGGTTAAACAGCTGAAGAAGACCGCCCGCTAGTGAATTGGTTGCCATGATTCCGCTTATAAAGATCGGCACCGTCCAGGGAATATTCACGCCAGTCGGTGGTGGTACAATGCCTGATGCCATCGCAAAATACGAAATACATGTAATAACCATTGGCGCCAAAATCCATGGAATAAGAATAAGCGGGTTCATGACAATCGGTAAGCCGAAAATAATCGGTTCATTGACGTTAAATAATCCTGGTCCTAAGCCTAGCTTTGCTACCTGTTTTAATTGCTTACTTTTCAGGAAAATTAAAATCGTAAACACGACAGCTAGCGTCATACCGGTTCCGCCCATGCCAACTGTATAAATTTCGATAAACTGCTTGCTGATGATATTTGGAACCTCACCAGTTTTTGTATAGCTCTCTAGGTTTTGAATGGACAACGTATTCCAAATGGGGTCCATGACAGAGTTGATAATAATTTGGCCGTGAAGCCCAAAGAACCAAAGAATTTGTATAAAGAAAACAGCGATCAAGGTAGGAATGATACCGCTTCCAAGTCCGACAAGCGGTGCCTGAATCGCATGATAAATCAAGTCATGCATGTTTGTTTTGAAGCCTTGTGTAATGATGATATTGATCAGTAAAAAGGTTGTGAGTGTCAAAGTAGCCGGGATCAGTGCAGCAAAAGACTTTGAAACAGCTGGCGGAACCCCTTGCGGCATATTAATGACAAATTTCTTTTGGACAAAATAACGATAAATTTCAGCAGACAAAAAGCCTGTGATCATCCCAAGGAACATCCCCTTTGCTCCTAAACGATCGACTGGGATCACGCCTGCAATAGATGCACCGCCTTCTTGTTCTAGTAAAAATGGCGTTAGAAGTAGGAAAGAGGCTAAAGCAATCACGCCGCCAAAGACAGCTTCCACATCATAGCTTTTCGATAAATAGTAGCCAATCCCGAATACAACAAACACACTCATAATGCTGATGGTCGCACTTGGCGCGATATTCAGTGCAGACTGGACACCTTCCAGTGCGGTTTGACTCATGATTTTATCTAAAAATGGCAAATTCATTAGCACAACCATTATGGAACCAAAAATAGTAAGCGGGAACGCAAGCATAAAGGCATCCCGTAATACACCTAAATAGCGGTTATTGTTCAGTCTCCCAGCAATCGGAACCAAAATGGCACTTATTTTATCAAACATTGGTTTCCCCCCTTGTTTACACCCTTTATTGTTTAAGCGATTGGAAAATCGGCAGGAGCTCTCCCACAAGCTCCTTCATCGTAATAGTCGACATTAAGTGGTCTTCTGCGTGCATGAGCAATAAGGAGAAAGGCGTTTTCTCCCCGCCTGCCTCTTGCTGTACGAGTTGAAAATGGATGCCATGTGCATGACGTAAATCTTCTTCGGCTTCTTTCATGAGACCAAATGCCTCATCTTCTTGACCTTCTCGAAATTGTTTCAGAGATTGAAGCAATTTGCTGCGTGCATTACCGCTGTGTAAGATCAATTGAAAACTGATTTGTTCCTCCGTAAGCCCTTCGAGTGTTTTCTTTTCCATTCTTTACGCTTCCTCCATCAATGAAACGGCTTGTTCATACGCTTTTTGTCCATCGGCAAGCCCATACGCCTGCATATCGATGACCTCTACTGCAATCCCGTATTTTGTTGCTTCTTTTTGAAGATCCCCTTTTAAAAAGCTCATTTGCGGTCCAATTAACACAACATCCGCATTCGCCATTTCTTTCCTCGCTTGATCTTGTCCAACTGCCCAAATTTCTGCCTCGTCCCCTATTGAGTCGGCATGAGCCTTCATCTTTGTAACTAGTAAACTCGTAGACATTCCTGAACTGCATGCTAATAAAATACGTTTCATTTCTCTCACCCCATTGTTGTAATAAAAGCGCTTCCAGTTAATATTATATATTTTTATTTCTAAATGTCTAGACATTTAGAATCATTTGTCTGTATTTCAAATAAAAAAGAGCGTATGTGTGTGTACGCTCTTTTTGTTTCTTCTTATCCTTTTCCTGCTTGGAAGCCAGGATACTTTGTCATGCCGCCGTCCACATAGAGCGTCAACCCTGTCACATAGCTCGCCTCTTTTGACGCCAGCCAGACAGCACATGCTGCTACTTCTTCCGGTTTTCCAATATAACCAATTGGGATCAGTTCTATCACGCCTTTTTTCAATGCTGGATCATCAAATTTTTCGGCATTGATCGGGGTATCAATTGCGCCTGGTGCAATGCTGTTTACGCGGATTTTTTTAGGGGCATATTCTAGTGCCAGCGTTTCTGTTAAAAGCTTAGCGCCTCCTTTACTTGCTGCATAATGGACGAAATGCGGCCATGGAATTTGTTGATGGACCGATGACATATTAATGATCGATCCTTCAATTCCATGTTCTGTCATATACTTCAATGCATCACGACAGCCTAAAAACATACCTGTTAAATTGGTGGACATCACTTTGTTCCAATTATCTAGCGTCATCTCCGTTGAAGGGACTTCATTTTCAATTCCTGCATTATTAATCATGACATCAAGACTGCCATATGTATCGACAGCTTGATCAATCATTGCCTTCATATCCTCTTCCTTTGATACATCTCCTTTAATTTTGACAGCCTGTCCGCCACTTTTCTGAATCTCAGCAATCGTGTCGTCTGGGTTTTCTTTGTCGGAGAAATAATTAATTACCACATTGGCTTTTTCTTGTCCAAACCGGCGCGCCATCGCTTGACCTATTCCTGTACCAGCTCCTGTAATCACGACTGTTTTTCCTTCTAAATCTGGATACATTCGTTTACCCTCCTATTTTGTAAATCCTAATAGCACGCCGCCTGCAATGATCATCAAGCAGCCTGCAATGACAAAGCTTGTTCTGGATGCTTTCTCTTTTAATAAGTAAATGCCGCCTAATGTCGAGATAACGATCCCTGTCTGTGACATCGAAAAACTTACGGCGACACCAATGAGCGGAATGGCCAAAAGAAGTCCGAGATTTCCTGTCGACCAAACAAGCCCGGCAATGATATTTTTGAACGTATATTTACTAAACGGGTTCTGCTTAAGACTAATCGCCAAGGATGAAAGCAGCATGCCGACCGATTGCGGAACGAGGGCAGACCAGCCATCAATATGAAACCATCGCAAAATAACAACATATCCGACATAACCAACCGTTGAGATAAGCAGAATCATGATCCCTTTTTTGAAATTGCCTCCACCGTTCCCACCGCCATTCTTTTTTTGACCGAGCGATGTCAGCACAACACCTGCAATAATCAGTAAAATGGCACAAGAACCAATGAGTATGACCGTCATCGTTTGCCATTCTTTGAAGACCATGACGCCAAATAACGTAGTACTCACAAGCTGCATGCCGGTTGACAAAGGAACCGCCTTCGAGACTCCGAGAAACGCAACACTTGAAAGCTGATTCATTTGTCCAATGCTCCAAAAGATGCCTGAAATGACAGAAACCGCAAAAATAAACGGTGTCAGCTCTGGCATTTTGATGAAGAAGGCTGCAATTGAAAATATAAATGCGCCAAGCGTAATACCGAGGGTTTGCTGGTAAGCATTCCCGCCAAGTTTGACACTGATGAGAACAATACTTCCCCAAAATATCGCTGGGAGAAGTGCATATAAGATGCCCACTTCGATCCCTACTTTCTTTTCTTTTTTACATAGCATCCCTCTTTTTCGCATTTTTAGCCGAAAAGATGCAAACACAAAAAAACCTTACCAAAGGTAAGGTTTTTCAGTCATTCTATGTTTATTTCATCCATTCTGTATGGAAGATGCCTTCTTTATCTGTGCGCTCATACGTATGTGCACCGAAATAGTCACGCTGCGCTTGAATTAAGTTCGCTGGCAGGACAGCTGTGCGATAGCTATCAAAGTAAGCAAGTGCACTTGAGAATGAAGGAACAGGAACTCCTTGCTCCACTGCAAGTGAAATGACTTTACGAAGAGATGATTGATAGCTTTGAGCAATATCCTTAAAGTAAGGATCAAGCAATAGGTTTTTCAGTTCTGGATTACGGTCATATGCTTCTTTAATTTGTTGTAAGAAGGCTGCACGAATGATACAGCCACCACGGAAGATCATTGCAATTTCACCGTATTTCAAATCCCAGTTATACTCATCAGATGCTGCTTTCATTTGCGCAAAACCTTGTGCATATGAGCAGATTTTACTCATGAATAAGGCTTTTCTAACCGCTTCGATCAGCTCTTGTTTATTCTCTGCTGATTGTGCTGGCTTAGGACCTTCGATTAATTGACTTGCTTCAACACGCTCATCTTTCATCGCTGAAATGTAGCGCGCGAAAACAGACTCAGTAATGATTGGAAGCGGAACACCTAGATCAAGAGAACTTTGGCTCGTCCATTTTCCAGTTCCTTTTTGTCCAGCTTTATCTAAGATCACATCCACAAGCGGCTGGTTTGTTTCTTCATCCACTTTTGTGAAAATATCAGCTGTAATTTCGATTAAATAGCTGTCAAGCTCACCTTTATTCCATTCTGAGAATACTTCATGAAGCTCCTCTGCTGACAATCCAGCCACATGCTTCAAGATAAAGTATGATTCAGAAATCAATTGCATGTCTCCGTACTCGATGCCGTTATGGACCATTTTGACATAATGTCCTGCACCATCTGGGCCGATATATGTTGTACATGGCTCGCCATCTACTTTCGCAGAGATCGCTTCTAAAATTGGTTTCACTAGCTCATGCGCTTCTTTTTGACCGCCAGGCATGATCGATGGACCTTTTAGTGCCCCTTCTTCACCGCCAGAAACACCTGTACCAATGAAGTGGATACCACTTTCCGCAAGCTCTTGATTACGTCTTTGCGTATCCTTGTAATATGTATTTCCACCATCAATTAAGATGTCACCTTTCTCTAGGTGAGGAAGTAATGATTGAATGGTTGCATCCGTTGCCGCACCAGCTTTTACCATTAAAAGAATTTTACGCGGTGTTTCAAGCGACTGAACAAATTCTTCGATGCTGTATGTGCCTACAACGTTTTTCCCTTTTGATTCTTGAAGAAATTCTTCCGTTTTGCTGCTAGATCTGTTATAAACGGACACGGAGAACCCGCGGCTTTCAATATTAAGGGCAAGGTTTTTCCCCATAACGGCTAGTCCAACCACACCGATTTGTTGTTTTGACATAATTCTGACGTCCCTTCTAACACACTATATTGATTACTGCTGAAATGATGTACCCTTTGAAATTACCACAACACCACCTCTTTTATCAAGTTTTCAGGCTATTCATTTCCTCTTTTGTCCTGAAAAAAGTCTTTATTAAAACTTGTTCCACTTGTTTTGCTCTCTTTTTCCTTGATAGTTATCCCTCTTTGAACGAGTGATTTTCCATACTTTTCTTTCAGTCCTTCTAAAATGGTTTGAAGAGGCTCTTCTTTGGCATCTTCTGTATAGGAAAATAAATCAAGCTGTTTAACGGCTGCTTTTCGTTCTACAAGATCTGTCCCCGTCACACCTAAGAGTCTCACAGGCTGGTCATTCCAATGTTTAAGGAATAACTGCCTTGCTGCATCAAATAAATCTTCCTTCCGATCCGTCGGATTCGTGAGGGTGACACTTCGCGTAATATTTTTCCAGCTTGCGTACCGAATCATGATGAGCAGCCGATTTGCCATCACTTCTTTTCTCCTTAACCTTGCACTCACGGATTGTGACAGCTTATCAATTAACGCGACAAGTTCATCTGGATCGTCAGAATCATGAGGAAGGGTTGACGAATTACCGACGGATTTAAAATCGTATATTCTTTCTGGGTCTACGATGCCGTCATGTTCACCATTCGCCTTTTGCTTTAATCTCGGTCCATTGATGCCCAGTAATTCCTTTAGTGTATACTCATTTGCTTTCGCTAAGTCTTCAATGGTATGAATGCCAATCGTTTTCAATTTATCTGCCGTTTTTTGTCCAACTCCGTGCATGTCACCCGCTGGGAGCGGCCATAGCATTTGGGGTACATCTCGTTTACGCAAAATGGTGATGCCCATTGGTTTTTTCCAATTAGACGCCATTTTCGCTAAAAATTTATTCGGTGCAATGCCAATACTTGAAGGAAGCATGAGCTCCTCTACAAGCCTCGTTTGAATATCATGAGCCGTTTTCAACGCGTGCTCGGCATATGGCGTATGCGTTAAATCAATATAGCCCTCGTCGATGGATACTGGCTCGACTAAATCGCTGTATTCTCTTAGTATCGTAAACATCTCTTGTGAGGAGCTTCGGTACCGGTCAAAGTTTGGTGTACGGACAATCAGCCCCGGACAAAGCCGCTTCGCTTCCCATAACGGCATTGGGGGCTTTACACCTAGCGCTCTTGCCTCATAGCTGCACGTCACCACAATCCCTTTACGCTCTTTCGCATTTCCGCTAATGGCTAAAGGTTTCCCTCTCAAAGAAGGATCATACGCCATTTCTACATTGGCATAAAACGCATTCATGTCTATATGAAAAATAATATTTGACATTGGCATAACCCCATTTTCTTCAGTTCCTATATTTTAATCAGAAGTTCCGAATCGATCAAATATGATGAATCTCTTTTATGCTCAATTATACATTGATTTATTTCATCTTTCCTCAAAAAAACCTTCTCTAAAAAAGAGAAGGTTTCACGAATTATACTTTTTCTTCAAGCATACCATTTTGATATTGAATAGCCTCGTATGTTAACACTTCATTTTTATTGTCATTCAAATGTTTCACAACCGGAGTCGGCTGCTGATTAAAATTCATACTCAAGCTTTGATTGGAGTAGTGGCCAGCTGGATCAATATAATACTTGTAATCAATGACTCTTTCCACATCAATGTCTGCGTATGCAATTCCCTCTGTTTCAGCTGGAACCATATCACTGATCGGTTCTCCATCTGGACCGTAAATGCACGTATGCCCACTCTTAAATGTGTCAAAGTAATCTCTTTGCTCCTGCGTTAAACAAATCATCTCTTTCATTTCTTCCGTATAGATTGAAGAAGTCATCAGCACAAAAGTTTGTGTCGCAATAGCATAATATCTGCTTGAAATTTCATCATCAAAATAACCTGGCCAAGATGCTACATGCACCTGTTCATTTTGAGCATTCATCGCCATCAGATCTAGTGGTACTTGATGCTCCCAGCACATCAATCCGCCAAGATTGCCAATGTCAGTTTGAAAAACGGGCATCATGCTTCCACTTCCATCTCCCCAAATCAGTCTTTCTGCTACAGAAGCTCTCATTTTCCGATGTTTTCCTATTAAATCCCCATTTGGGTTAAACCAAAGTTGAGCTAAATAGAGGGAACCGCCATCTTTTTCACTGCATGATATACAAACGTACGTTTCATTTCTTTTTGCTGCCTCGCTTATTTTTTGGATAGCTAAGCTAGGGATTTCGACTGCATTTTTATATAATTTGTGATAGAACTTTCTTGTATATTCTGGATGACCAATAAAAGCAAACCAAGGATAACCAGGTAAAAATGCTTCTGGGAATGCCACAAGTTTAGCACCATTTGAAGCTGCTTCGTCGATCAGTTCACATGATTTCTGAACGGTTGCCTCCAAATTTAAGTAGATAGGGGCTGCTTGTACCGCAGCTGCTCGAAACTTCGGGTAAATACTTGTCATATTCAAAACCTCCATTTCTTCTATTCCCCCTCATTATAAGATAGGAATGGTGAAGTTTGGATGACAAATACCACTTTATACAAAATAAGGATTTGTACGTAATAAAGAAAACACTTGGTCCTGTTAGACATTTCACAATGTGTATAGTACACTGTGAGTAATGAAATGGATGTGATAATCATGATTATTGATACATTCAATGAAGTCTTTTTCCTTGTTGAATTCTTTACGATTATTCTTCCAGCCCTGACGGCCATCGGCATTGCGTTTTTATTAAAAGACTGCCGTATGAACGAACACCTCGGTGGACATCGTTTGGAAGAGTTGGACGCATCTTTATTGAATCGAACAGACTTTCTGTTTATCATATATGATCGCATTACAACTTGGATTAGTAAAGTCATTCGAATGAAACGATCATCAAACGATGATGAAGACCATTCGCTTCCTCTCTCTAATTAATTTTTTAAAAAATGAGGAGGAAACGAATTGAAACGTTTATTAACGATTTGTACGACTTTATGTTTAATGATGATTGCCTCACCTGCTTTTGCAGCGAGTGGGCAGACAAATGCGAGCTCTGATGGGTTTTTCCATCATTATTTTGTCCAGCCTTTTTCTGAGCTGATCATTTGGCTTGCGAACTTCTTCCATGATGATTATGGTTTATCGATTATGTTCGTAACCTTGATTGTCCGCCTGCTGATTTTCCCTCTTTTTGCGAACCAATTTAAGAAGCAAAGAGTCATGCAGGAGAAAATGGCACTGGTGAAGCCTCAAATTGACGACATTCAAAGCAAATTAAAGAAAACGAAAGAACCTGAAAAACAAAAAGAATTACAAATGGAAATGATGAAAGTATACAAAGAGAACAATGTGAACCCGCTGGCAATGGGCTGTCTGCCTATGCTGATTCAAATTCCAATTGTTCTTGGCTTTTACTCAGCGATCCGTTCAACACCTGAGATCGCAACACATTCGTTCCTATGGTTTAACTTAGGACAAACTGATCTATTGGTCGCGATCTTTGCAGGCGCTATGTATTTCTTGCAATTTTATGTTACGCAAAGGTTTGCGAAACAATCAGGCACCCAGACAGAGGCTGCGCTAAAGCAAGCCAAAGTGATGGGCATGATTTTCCCAATCATGATGCTGTTTATTTCAATTAATGCACCCGCTGCCCTTCCTTTATACTGGATGACAAGCGGATTATTACTCACAGTCCAAACCATTATTTTGAATGTCATGTACCAAAAATCAAAATCAAAAGCTGAGGCAAACGACCAAGCTAGCCCAGCTGCTGAATAAAAATAATCCCCTTATCATCAGATAAGGGGATCTTCTTTATGCCAATTCTTCTTTTAACCGCGCTGGCAATTGATCGAGATCCTCAATTCTCCCAAGGAACTTATTTGGGTCCACTTGTAAAATCATCTTGTTCTCTCTCTCCACAACGCCGAAGAAGTATTCAGAGGCTTTCGTGTTCATATGAAATGGCTTGATCTCACTTTGCTCGATATCGATAATATCTTTTGCATCCGAGACAAGACAGCCTACCATTTGTTCGTTTAATTCAAATAGCAATACCTTGGACTGCTCGTTCACATCAAGAGGCTTTCCGTGAAGCATCACGCCTGTGTCACTGACAGGAATGACCTCTCCCCTTAAAGACATGAGTCCTTTTATTTCTTTTGGAAGGTTCGATACTTCTTGTAAATAAGGGACCTTCTCAATTGAACGAATATGTTCTACACTGATGCCAAAATCCTCTTGCCCCACTTGGAAAATAATGATCTTTTGCGTGCTCACAGAGTCTCCTGCCTTTACGATGGATTTGTCGTTTCTTCGATAATGGCGAGAACCATTTCAGCTGTTTTGACTAATTCTTCAATCGGCATTTTCTCATTTTTCGTATGAATATCTTCATATCCAACAGCTAGGTTGACAGTTGGGACGCCGTTTCCTGCAATGACGTTTGCATCACTGCCTCCGCCGCTCGTCTGTAGTTCTGATGGACGGCCAATTTTCGCAGCCGCTTTTTTCGCCACTTCTACGACTTGATCGCCGTGAGAGAATTTGAAGCCTGGATACATGATGTCAATGTGTACATCGGCACTTCCGCCCATTTCTTTAGCGGTTTTTTCAAAGGCTTCTTTCATCTTCGCTACTTGCGCTTCCATTTTTGCAGGTTCTAAAGAGCGTGCTTCAGCAAGGATATCGACTTGATCGCACACAATATTCGTTTGCGTTCCGCCTTCAAAACGGCCGATATTCGCCGTTGTTTCTTCATCAATTCGGCCAAGCGGCATACTAGCAATGGCTTTTGATGCAATGGTAATCGCTGACACACCTTTTTCAGGCGCGACACCTGCGTGAGCTGTTTTTCCATAAATGGTTGCGCGTACTTTCGCCTGTGTTGGCGCTGCAACAATAATGGTTCCGACCTTGCCATCTGAATCAAGGGCATAGCCGTATGCCGCTGTCATCAACTTTGGATCTAACGCTTTTGCTCCGACAAGTCCTGATTCCTCACCTGCTGTGATGACAAATTCAATCGTTCCATGCGGTAAATTCTTCTCTTTCAGCACACGGATTGCTTCAAACATTGCCGCAAGTCCTGTTTTATCGTCAGCACCTAGAATAGTTGTTCCATCTGTTTTCACATAGCCGTCTTCAATGACTGGCTTTACACCATTGCCCGGAACAACTGTGTCCATATGAGAAGTGAAATAGATGGTATCAGCCTCTTGAGTACCTTCCAGTGTACAGATGAGGTTGCCTGCACCGTGGCCTGTTTTCGCTTTTGAGTCGTCTTCCACCACTTTTAGTCCAAGCAGTGAAAATTTTTCTTTTAAGACTTCCACAATTTTCTCTTCGTGTTTTGTTTCGGAATCAATCTGAACAAGTTCTAAAAATTCGTCTAATAAACGTTTTTCATTGATCATGATACTGCTCCTCCTCTTATAGCGGCATGTTGCCATGCTTTTTTAACGGTCTTTCTTCTTCCTTCCTGCGAAGCAAATCAAATGAGCGAATCAATCGTTCTCTCGTTTCAGACGGCATAAAAATATCGTCTATCAGCCCTGCCTGAGCCGCTTTTAATACACTTGGCTTCGTTTCAACCTCGCGCGAATCAGGATGAACGATTTCGTCTGCGAACATTTTCCCCATCACATCAATTTCTGCCGCTGGCCATGCATAAACAAAATCAGCGCCTAAGCCCTTGCTATTCATTGCGACATATGCTCCGCCAAACGCCTTTCTTAAAATCACTGTGATTTTTGGAACGGTCGCTTCAGCGTATGCATATAAAAGCTTTGCACCGTGACGGATAATTCCCGCATGCTCGGCTTTCTCACCTGGTAAAAAACCAGGGACGTCTACAAGCGTTAAGATCGGAATATGAAACGCATCGCAAAATCGAATAAACCTAGCCGCTTTATCAGCCGCATCAAGGTCAAGGCTTCCTGCCAGCACCTTTGGTTGATTGGCAACTACACCAATTGAAGCCCCTTGTAATCTCGCAAACCCTGTGACGATATTTTTTGAGAAACAAGGCTGCGTCTCAAAGAATGAGCCTGAATCGATGATGGCTGTCACCACTTGTTTGACATCATAGGTGCGTGATGGATCCTTTGGCAAGATGCTGCCTGGATCAGCTGCGTCTTGCTCACTCGTTTTCGCATCCATGACAGTCTGTTGTTTCGTTGGTATGTACGTTAAAAGTGTTCGAACCGCTTTTAACACGTCTTTCTCATCTTTCCCAGTATAATGCACATTCCCGCTTGTCTGATGCTGAACACTTGCACCGCCAAGACGGTCAGGACAGACCGTTTCTCCTGTTGCCTTCTCTATGACTTTCGGACCTGTTAAAAACATATGAGCTGTCTGTTCTGTCATGAACACAAAATCGGTCAAGGCAGGAGAATAGACTGCTCCTCCAGCACAAGAACCTAAAATAACGGATATTTGCGGGATTTGACCGGAGTACAGCACATTCCGTTTAAAGATCTGTCCGTATCCTTCTAATGATACCACACCCTCTTGAATTCTCGCACCACCTGAGTCTTTTAGACCGATGACCGGCATCTGATTCTTAGCTGCGAGATCCATGAGAGAAGCAATTTTTTTAGCATGTATTTCGCCTAAAGACCCTCCATGCACTGTTGCATCTTGTGCATAAACACATACTGGCCTTCCATGAATGAGTCCAGTTCCAGTGACGACGCCATCACCGACATGCTCTGACATGCGGCCTGTTGCAAATGCTTGAATTTCCATGAAACTGCCCCCGTCAAGAAGTTCATGCAGCCGCTGACGAACCGATAGTTTTCCTTTGTTCCGGTGCGCAGCTGCACGTTTCACGCCACCGCCCATGAATGCTTTTTCGCGCCATTTCGCCAAGTCATTGAACGATTCATTCATTGCCATGTTCCTCTCCTTTCAAGGGCTCGCACAATTCAAATAACACACTGGACGTTTCTTTCGGTGAAATAAATGCAATCCGCTTCCCGCTCGCGCCTATCTGTGCTGATTGTTGGAGAAGCTCCACCCCAAGATGATCAAGACGGTTAAGGTCCGCCTGTATGTCACCTGTCTTTAACGCAATATGATGAAGTCCTTCTCCCCTTTTGGTTAAAAAGGTATGTAGTTTGCTGCTGCCGGACATCGGTTCAATTAATTCAATGTGCACATGATCAAGTGAAGCGAAAGACGCTTTAACCTCCTGTTCAGGAATCTCTTGTATGTCTGAAAAATGCCAGTTAAACAGCTGTTGAAGAATGCGAGATGTATTTTTTATAGAAAAGACCGCAATGGCAATATGGTCGATTTGATTCATCCGTTCACTTCCTTTGTTGATCACTTGTCGCATTTGAAAAAACGAGCTAGAATAAAGAAAGGTGCGTTCGTCGCAAAAAATCTTCGGTTATAGGGGTGCGATATGTCTCAGAAAATGATGAAATTCATGGTATTGCTCATGATTAGCCTGCTGCTAATATCTTCACTTTTAGCAGGAGCGGCAACCTTTTTATAAGATTTCAATAAAAGCAGACAAGCAGGTGATTCGTTCAATCAACGAATGGCCTGTTTGTCTTTGGCAAGCTTTTCAAATGAATCGCTTGATGTTGTAATCCATACTTTTGTCCCAACCGGAAGCTGGTCAAATAGAAGCTCTACATCGTGATTATGAAGTCTCACACATCCTGCCGTGATAAATTTCCCAATCGTTGTTTCGTCACTCGTCCCATGAATTCCGTATGTTCTGCCATCTGTTCCTCGTGCATCAAATCCAATCCATCTTCTGCCGAGAGGGTTATTCTTCGCACCGCCTTCGATATTCTTTTTTCTGTAATAGGGATCTTTCGCTTTGATCATAATGGTAAATTCCCCTTCTGGCGTTAAATCTGACGTTTTCCCTGTTGAAGCAGGATATATTTTTTGGATTTTCCCTTGATCAATATAGGCAAGTTCATTTGTTTGTTTATTAATAATGACATACGGGTCTCCTGGAAGCGGGTTTTGTCCGAGCGGCCAGATTGGTGAAAGGGACATGGTCAATACGGTATAAATTAAAAGACGCATAGGCTCCTCCTTTTTTCATTAGATTGACCAATGAAGGAGGAACTCATGCGTCTCTATTCTTTCATCCCTTTAAAATAGCTTTTCAGTACTAAATATTGTTCCATTTCTCCGAGGAAATGAAACAGTGCAGCTCTTGCCTCAAACTCTTCTCTTGTTTGCGGCAGCGGTAGCTTATCGAACTCTTCTTTCATATCAATGAGGCGCCTTAAGAACTTATGTGCCGTGTTCCCTGGGTGAATATGTTCACGTAAGTCTCTAATGTATTCCGCAATGATTTGTCCATGCTCTGTTGTAATGGAAATGGACGTGATCTTCGGAAGCACACGCTCGATGATTTCGAATTGCTTTTGCCTCATATTGAAATAATGATAATACAGGTTTTCATGTCTTAACACATGGTTTTCAACATCACGATATGCAAGAGCTTTTGCTTCTTTAATCAATTGATGTGTCTCTGGTATTTCTTTGCCTGTCCAGTCTTGTTTCCCTGTCATTAAGTATTGTTCGATTTCCTCAAAAATTTTTGCAAAGTTGGCTTCAATCTGTTCGCTGTAGCGTTTAAGCTTTTTATCAACACTTGGCATATACAGGTTCATGATCAGTGCCACGCCAACACCAATCGTAATCAGCAGCAGTTCATTCCAAATGAGGTGAAGGGTAATCCCGCCGGACATGTATAAATGGAGGATGATGACTGAACTTGTGACAATCCCTTCTTTAATGCGAAGCAATACGGTTGTCGGAATAAAGACAAGCAGCATCAGACCAATTACAAAAGGATGATACCCAATCAGATCGAAAAATAGATAAGAAAATAAAATGGCAAGACTGCATGCGGCAAAGCGGGCGCCCGATGCAAGAAGCGACCGTTTCTTTGTCACCTGAATACACAGAATCGTAATAATCCCGGCAGCGGAATAATTTTGAAGGCCAAGCAGTTGCGCAATATAAATGGCGATCGCTGTTCCTAATGCTGTTTTCAGCGTTCGGTAACCGATTTTAAACATGATGTGAGTCACTCTTTTCTGTCTTGTTTCTATTCACTTATTGTGAAATGATGAACTTTTTTACTTTCCCCATTATAATCAAAAAAAGAAGGAGATGTTAAGTCTCCCTCTCTTTTTTCTTTATAATATTTTTTGTAAGAAATCTTTCGCGCGCTGTGACGACGGTGATTCAAAGAATTGCACAGGGTTTGCATCCTCTACAATTTTCCCATCGTCCATAAAGATCACGCGGTCAGCCACTTCTTTTGCAAAGCCCATTTCATGTGTGACGATCACAAGCGTCATTCCAGATTGAGCCAGCTCTTTCATGACCTCTAGCACTTCCTTGACCATTTCTGGATCTAGTGCAGACGTTGGCTCGTCAAACAGCATGATGTCTGGTGTCATCGCAAGCGCACGTGCAATTGCGACACGCTGCTTTTGACCACCTGACAAGCGGTTCGGAAAATCATCTTTTTTCTCTAAAAGCCCTACCTTTTTCAGCAGATCTTCAGCTTGTTTGATGCTGTCTTCCTTCGATTGATTCTTCACATTCATTGGCGCATATGTGATATTTTCCAGCACCGTTTTATGCGGGAACAGGTGAAAATGCTGAAACACCATTCCGATGTTCTCACGCACTTTGAGTGCATTGGTTTTTGGGTTTGTGATTTCGGTATCCTGAATCGTAATGACACCAGAAGTCGGCTTTTCAAGCAAGTTGATGCAGCGAAGAAACGTCGATTTTCCTGAACCAGATGGTCCAATGACTGCGACAACTTCCCCTTCTTTAATGGTGGTGTCAATCCCTTTTAATACTTCATTTTTACCAAAAGATTTTGTGAGTTTCTCTATGTTAATCATTTGATTTTAACTTCCTTTCCACCGATTTGCCGACAAAGGTGAGAACAAGCACGATGACATAATAGATGAGACCCGCAAAAATAAGCGGTTCAAGATAATTATACGTGACGGCACCTGCTTGATAGGCTCGTCTCATGACATCTCCCAGTCCAATGACTGTTACAATTGCTGATTCTTTTGTCAGTGTAATCGTTTCGTTCACAAGTGCAGGTGAAATATTTTTAAATGCCTGCGGAAGCAATAAGTCCTTCATCATTTTAGCATAAGGGATGCCTAAAGCAACGGCTGCTTCTTTTTGACCTTTATCAATGGCATTAATACCAGCACGAATAATTTCAGATACGTATGCAGCAGAGTTTAGTGAAAATGCCGCTACAGCAGCCCAGTATTGATCGATTTGAAACCCGAGAAGCTGAGGCAGACCGAAATAAATAATGAGCAATTGAAGCACAAGCGGTGTGCCTCGGAAGATGGATGTATAAAAATCCGCAAGCCAAATGAGCGGCTTAAATACACTAATTTTGCAAAGCGTTAATAAAATCCCTAAGATAAATCCAAGAAAAAGTGATACCACTACAATAGAAAGTGTGACCTTAAGCCCTTCTAAAATAAAGGGCATCTGAGGTATTACATCTTTAAAATCTAACATGACAGTCTCCTTTTTTATGCCTTCATACGAAATCAAAAAATAAAACAGGAAAAAAGTTCAACATGAGTTGAACTTTTCAGCGCTTTCTACTGGATTTTCGTGAATGACGCTGATCCTTTTCCTGACTTATTTTTCATCAGCAAACCATTTTTTAATTAATTTATCAAGTTCGCCATTGTCTTGCATTTCTTTTAATGATTTATTAAATTTAGCTGTTAAGTCGCTATTTTTCTTGAATGCAATGGCTGAACCTTCGTTTGAACTATTCAATCCAAATGCTTGGAAGTCTTTTTCTTTTTTCAAATATCCAGCAGCTACTTTATCTTCAATAATGGCTGCATCAAAACGACCTGCTTTGATTTCTTGAATGATATCAGAGATTTTATTACGGTCTTCCACTTTTAAGTTATATTTCTTTTGCAAACCGTTTGCTTCATCCTGCTGAATTGAACCTAATTGAACGCCGACTGTTTTATCTTTTAAGTCTTTCTCTGTTTTCATTCCGCTAGATTTCTTTGAGACAACTAAGTTTTTAGCATTGTAATAAACATCAGAGAAATCTAATTGTTTTTTACGTTTTTCTGTAGGGGTCATGCCTGCAAGGACGATATCAGCTTTATTTGTTTTAAGAGCTGATACAAGGCTTGCAAAATCCATATCTTGAATTTCTAGCTTGTAGCCGTTCTTTTTCGCTAGTGCTGTAGCAAGATCAACATCAAAGCCGACAATTTTATCTCCGTCTTTTGATTCAAATGGCGGATAATCTGCTGATGTCGCCATAACGAGTGTTTTGTCATCTCCTGATGCGTTTGAATTATTAGAAGAAGTTCCGCAAGCTGCGAGTGCAGCTGCAAGACCAGCTGTCATAAGTAATAATAACCACTTTTTCATAAGATAATGCCTCCCAGTATTTAAAATCATGTATTGTTTTGAATATTTATTCACTATAATGTATTTTAAACACTTTCTTTTTAAGATGCAATAGTATTTTGCTAAAATTATTTTGATTCAATGGTCTTATAAAACAAAAAGCAGACCGATCTAAAGACCGGACTGCTTTATATGTCATCATTCAAACGTCACATGTTAAATTTCTTTGCAATGCTCATCGAATGCAGCTTGAAGCTTTGACACGACTTCCATTGGCTCGTGCCCTTCAATTTCATGACGCTCGACCATTTTGATGATCTTTCCATCTTTTAATAATGCAAAGGATGGTGAAGATGGCGGAAAGCCTTCAAAGTATTCACGGGCTCTTGCTGTTGCCTCTTTGTCTTGTCCAGCAAATACTGTCAGCAATTGATCCGGGCGCTTATCGTAATGAACAGAATAGCCTGCAGCTGGTCTTGCAATACCGCCAGCGCATCCGCATACTGAATTCACCATGACAAGTGCCGTGCCTTCTTTAGACAAGGCTTCATCCACTTCCTCAGCTGATGTAAGCTCAGTATAGCCAGCCTGTTTGATCTCTTCTCTCGCTTGTTTCACAATATCATTCATAAATAAATTAAAATCAATATTCATTGTCCGTCCACTCCTTTAGCATGCCAAAACCATTTTAACAACATCATATCAAGGAAAACGCCTGCGGGCAAATGTGTTGTCTTTTCATTCCACACTTTTTCTGAACATCGTTTATACGCCGTGAAATTGGGGAAAAGTGATGATAAAGAGATGAAAGGGAGAACTGCGTGATGGCACAATTCAAAAAAGCGATGCTCATTTATAATGGAAATGCTGGACAAAAAAACATGGAAAAAGTTCTCGGTCAAACAGTACCTCTTCTTTCTCTAAATATTGATGAACTCATTCTTAAACCAACAAAGCAGCCAAATGATGCTTATGAATTCTGTCGTACAATTGATGAGACGATAGAGTTACTTATCATATTAGGCGGAGATGGAACCGTGCATGAATGTATGAATGGCATCGGTGGGTTAGAAAAAAGGCCAACTTTAGCGATTTTACCAGGCGGGACATGTAATGACTTTTCTAGAACGCTTGGTATTCCGCAACAAATGCAGAAAGCCGCTCAAATGATTGTAGACGGCGTAGAAAAAAGGGTCGACTTAATCAAGGCAGAAGATCGATACTTGTTAAACTTTTGGGGCATCGGCCTCATTGCAGACACGTCCAACAATATTAATGATAAGGAAAAAGCTGTACTCGGAAAAATCAGCTACTTCACAAGTGCCCTGCGCACCTTGCAACAAACAGATCCTTTTCACGTACGAGTTGAAACAGAGGAGGAAAGCTGGGAAGAAGAAGCCGTCATCGTTCTTGTTATGAATGGACATTTCATCGGGACAAATAAAATTGATTTGCCGAGAGCAGCGATTGATGATGGAAAAGCAGAAATCTTAATTTGCAGAAATACGAGCTTCTCTGCTCTAAAAGAGATCTTTTCTATGAACCGGGAAGAACTGGAGGATTTCACCGGCGACCTCTCTCTCATTCAAGCATCCAGTATTCAGATCCACACAAAAGAGGAAATGGATGCTGATACAGATGGCGAAGTGTATATGACAGCACCAGCTTCTTTAGAAGTGTTAAAACAGCATTTGACCTTTATTGTTCCAACAGAATAAAGAAAACGCCCGAGATCATTCTTTTTCGGGCGTTTTTTTGATATAGCGTCTGTATAAATATTCAAGTGCATATCCGAGCAGCGTTCCTGTAAGAAGAGAAATTCCTAAAAGGCTATTCGCTGCTCCTTTAAATCCACCGACAAGCAGCAAGCAATACAAAACTTGAATAATAGAAACGATTGATATGATCAGTAGTAATCTTTCAGGATGATTGCGTGATTTAGAAATATATCGAAGAAAAGTGAACGCAATTGCTGTGATAAACATGAGTCCAATCGTTAAAAATGCAAAAAAGTCTAGTCCAGACATATCATCGCTCCTTTCTCATCATGGGGAAATCCCCCTCTCCATAGCGGGAGGGGGACATTCTTGTTTTAGTAAACAGATGTCTGCTCGTCAATGCCTTCAAGGATTTGTTTAATCCGTTGAAGGAATCTGCCGCATACAAGACCATCAAGTACTCTGTGATCTAATGAAAGACAAAGGTTAACCATGTCTCTTGCTGCAATCATACCATTTACAATCAACGGACGCTTCACGATCGATTCTACTTGTAAAATCGCCGCTTGCGGATAATTGATGATTCCCATAGATTGTACAGAACCAAATGATCCCGTGTTGTTTACAGTAAAGGTGCCGCCTTCCATGTCGCTTTGCTTCAGCGTACCTTGTCTCACCTTGGAAGCAAGCTCATGAATTTCCTTGGCGATGCCTTTAATCGTTTTTTCATCTGCATCCTTAATAACTGGAACAAATAGAGCGTCATCAGTGGCAACAGCAATCGAGACATTGATTGCTTTCTTTTGCACAATTTTATCTCCAGCCCACATGCTGTTCATTTCTGGGAATTCCTTCAAGCCCTGAGCCACTGCTTTGACAAAGAACGCAAAGAACGTCAAATTAAAGCCTTCTTTTGCTTTAAATTGGTCCTTGAGCTGATTTCTTCTAGTCACAAGGTTTGTTACATCAACTTCCATCATCGTCCATGCATGCGGAATTTCATGTTTGCTTCTCAGCATATTTGCCGCAATCGCCTGCCTGATTGGCGTGACTGGCAGTTCAACATCACCAGGCATTGTAGAGATGGAAGGCGCCGCTTTTGGTTTTGATAACTGCACAGGCTCTGGCTTGACCGCCTGTTCAGTGACAGGTGCTGCCTTCTCTTGTACGCCGCCGCTTTCAATAAGCTGTAGTAAATCTTTTCTTGTGATTCGTCCGCCTGCTCCCGTTCCTTGCACTGCCGCTAAATCAATGCTGTGCTCATCAGCTAAACGAAGGACTGCTGGAGAGTAGCGTTTCTTTTGACTTTGATTCTCTTTTTCTTGATCTGCTTCGGGAGCTTCACTTTGCTCAGGTGCGGCTTCTTCTTTCGCACTTTGCTGCGAGCTACCTTCTACTTCAATTTCACAGAACACTTCTCCTACTTGCAGTGTATCGCCTTCTTCAGCTGATAGCTTTGTTATCGTTCCTGTAAAAGATGACGGGACTTCTGCGTTCACTTTATCCGTCATGACTTCCGCAATAGGATCGTATTTATTCACATGATCGCCAGGTGAAACGAGCCATTTGCTGATGGTTCCTTCTGTTACACTTTCACCTAACTGAGGCATTTTCATTTGTTCAATTGCCACTTGAAACCCTCCTCTTTCTTAAAACGCCGCTAGCTCTCTCATTTCAGCTTCTACCTTATCAGGGTTGACCATAAAGAATTTTTCCATCGTCGGTGCATAAGGCATTGCCGGGATTTCTGGTCCAGCTAGACGTTTGATTGGTGCGTCTAAATCAAATAAGCAATGCTCTGATATGATCGCCGCTACCTCACTCATGATGCTGCCCTCTTTTGTATCTTCCGTTAGAAGAAGCACTTTGCCTGTTTTTGATGCCGCTTCAATAATGGCTTCCTGATCAAGCGGGTACACTGTTCTCAAATCGAGAATATGCGCAGAAATGCCATCTTTTGCAAGGCGGTCTGCTGCTTGCAGCGCAAAATGGACGCAGAGGCCATATGTAATGACCGTGATATCATCGCCTTCACGTTTCACATCTGCTTTTCCAATAGGGAGTGTGTAATCCTCTTCAGGCACTTCTCCTTTAATGAGACGGTAGGCACGTTTGTGTTCAAAGAACAATACAGGATCTGGATCTCGCACCGCAGCTTTTAAAAGACCTTTTACATCATAAGGTGTAGAAGGCATGACAATCTTCAAACCAGGCTGGTTGGCAAAAATCGCTTCAACTGATTGTGAATGATAAAGCGCCCCGTGAACTCCGCCCCCATAAGGTGCACGGATGACCATCGGACAGCTCCAATCGTTATTTGAGCGGTATCTAATTTTCGCAGCCTCTGAAATGATTTGGTTAATGGCAGGCATGATAAAATCCGCAAATTGCATCTCAGCAATTGGGCGCATTCCATACATCGCGGCTCCAATCCCTACACCAGCAATAGCTGATTCTGCAAGAGGTGTATCCATGACGCGCGCTTCTCCGAATTGCTCATAGAGACCCGCTGTCGCCTTAAATACGCCGCCCTTTTTCCCGACATCCTCTCCGAGCACAAACACTTTCGGATCTCGCTCCATTTCTTCTTTCATCGCCAGTGTAATGGCGTCTATATATGACATAACAGGCATTTTTCTTCCCCCTTACTCCGCATACACGTAACGAAGTGCGCTTTCAGCATCAGCATAAGCAGCGTTTTCCGCTTCATCAGTAGCTTCGTTTACGATTTGCATGATTTCTTTTGTCATCTCTTCTTTCATTTCTGAAGTCATGACGTTTCCTTCGGTTAAATACGTTTCATATTGGATGAGCGGATCTTTCTTTCTCGCTTCAAGCACTTCTTCTTTTTCTCGATAGCTTGAATCATCGTCATCACTTGAATGCGCAGTTAAACGGTAAGAGATCGTTTCAATCAACGTTGGTCCTTCGCCTCTTGCCGCACGGTCTCTCGCTTCTTTGACAGCGGCATATACTTCAAGCGGATCATTGCCATCAACGGTTACGCCAGGCATTCCGTACCCAATCGCACGGTCTGAAATGCGTTCACATGCTACTTGTTTGTCATAAGGTACGGAAATCGCGTACTTATTGTTTTCACACATGAAAATAACAGGTAGCTTATGCACAGCAGCGAAGTTAGCACCTTCGTGGAAATCACCTTGGTTTGAAGAGCCCTCTCCAAACGTAACAAAGCTGACAAAGTTTTTTTGATCTAGTCGTCCAGCAAGTGCGATCCCCACTGCATGAGGAACCTGCGTTGTAACAGGTGAAGATCCCGTCACAATTCGATTTGATTTCTGTCCAAAATGCCCTGGCATCTGTCTTCCGCCTGAGTTTGGATCGTCTTGTTTTGCGAAACCTGACATCATTAAATCTTTTGCTGTCATTCCAAATGCGAGGACAACCCCCATATCACGGTAGTAAGGTAAGACGTAATCCTCTTCTCTATTAAGAGCGAAAGCAGCACCGACTTGCTGCGCTTCCTGCCCTTGACAAGAAATGACGAATGGAATTTTACCAGAACGGTTTAAAAGCCACATCCGTTCATCAATTTTTCTTGCTAGTAGCATTGTTCTATATATATCAATTGCTTGTTCATCAGATAATCCTAATTCATGATGACGCATGTTACTCATCTTATTTCCCTCCTTGATTAAAAATGGATCGCTTTCCCGTCAACAGCAAGGGCAGCCTCGCCAATCGCCTCTGATAAGGTTGGGTGCGGATGAATTGTCTGCCCGACTTCCCACGGCGTTGCATCAAGTACTTTTGCTAATCCAGCTTCAGATATCATATCTGTGACATGAGGACCAATCATATGAATCCCTAAAATATCATCTGTCTTTTGATCAGCAATGATTTTGACGAATCCATCAGACTCCCCGTATACAAGTGCTTTTCCGATCGCCATGAATGGAAATTTCCCCATTTTGACTTCGAAGCCTTGCTCTTTTGCCGCTTGTTCAGTGAGTCCAACACTAGCAGTTTCCGGGTGAGAGTAAACACATTTAGAAACGAGCGTTTCATCGAGCGGCTTTGGATCTTGCCCAGCCATATGCTCCACAGCAATCATGCCTTCGTGTGATGCCACATGTGCCAGCTGAAGCCCGCCAATGACATCTCCTATTGCATAAATATGTGATTCTTTCGTTTGATAATGTTCATTCACGACAATGCCTTGTTTTTCTGTTTGGATGTCCGTGTTTTCAAGACCAATGCCTTCAATATTTGGTACTCTACCGACTGATAGAAGAAGTTTTTCCGCTTCAAACGTCTGAATGTTTCCATCCTTTTCTGCTTGAATCATCACGAGATTCTCTTGCTTTTTGACGGTATCTGGCAGTACTTTCGCATTTGTCACAAAGGTGATGCCTTTTTTTGATAAAAGCTTTTCCATTTCTTTAGAAATGTCATGATCCTCTGTTGGCAATATGCGGTCTGCAAATTCAATCACCGTCACCTTCACACCAAAATCATTGAGCATAGAAGCCCACTCGATTCCGATTACCCCGCCTCCAACAATGAGCATCGACTGCGGAAGCTCTGGCAGTTCTAGTGCATCATCTGATGTAAGAATGTGCGTCCCATCTGCTTCAAGTCCAGGCAGCACACGCGGTCTTGAACCTGTCGCAATGATGACCTGCTTTGGAATAAGCATTTCATTTTCATCTCCATTTGCCATTTCTACGGAGATGGTTCCTGGCATTGGCGAAAAGATAGATGGACCAAGGATACGGCCGATCCCTTCATAGACATCAATTTTCCCTTGTTTCATTAAATGTTTGACGCCGCCTGCTAGTTTCTCTACAATCTCTGCTTTTCTTTTCTGCACACTTGCAAACTGCAAGGCGATGCCGTTTGCTTCAACGCCAAAATCAGCAGCACGTTTGACGGTTTGATAGACTTCAGCACTTCTAAGCAGCGCTTTAGACGGAATGCATCCTTTATGGAGACATGTTCCGCCAAGCTTTTCTTTTTCTACAACTGCTGTTTTCAATCCAAGCTGTGAGGCACGAATGGCCGCTACATAGCCGCCTGTGCCTCCACCAAGAATGACGAGGTCATATTCAGTTGCCATGACTTGTCACTCCTTTCTTCATCTCTTGATCATTTGGGTATTCTTTCGGAGATTCTTCTTCTTTTAAAATACGAAGTGCACCTTCTGCTAAGGATTGCAGTTCATTTTCGCCTGGATAGACGACAACATCTGAAATCCAGTCAATGTGACCTCTAATACTTGATGTAATTTGTTTGCTGTACGCAAGTCCGCCTGTTAACACAATAACGTCAACTGCACCTTTTAGGACAGCACTAGCCGCACCGATTTCCTTGGCAATTTGATAGCACATCGCTTCATAAATCAGCGCCGCCCGTTCATCGCCTGCTTCAATCATGCGCTCAACTTTCACAGCATCTGTCGTACCAAGGTAGCCCGCAAGACCACCTTCACCAATAATGCGTTTCAGCATTTCCTCTTGGCTGTACTCACCAGAAAAGCAAAGATTGACGAGGTCACCTGTTGGCAGTGTCCCCGCGCGCTCCGGGCTGAAAGGTCCTTCACCATGGAGTCCGTTATTGACATCAATGACTTTTCCTTTTTCATGGACACCAATGGTGATGCCGCCGCCCATATGGGTAATAATCATATTCAAATCTTCGTAGCGCTTCCCAAAGGATGCAGCTGTTTTTCTTGCGACTGCTTTTTGGTTTAATGCATGGAAGATGCTTTTTCTTTCAATCGTTGGCAGCCCTGAAATACGAGCAATTGGTTTTAGCTCATCCACCACAACTGGATCGACAATAAAAGCTGGGATGTTCAAACCTAGTGCAATTTCTCGTGCAATGATACCCCCCAAATTTGATGCATGCTGGCCGGCATATCCTTCTTTCAGGTCTTGCACCATTTGCTCATTGACTTCATATGTGCCACCTTCAATCGGACGAAGTAGACCGCCGCGCGCACAAACTGCATCAAACTTTGAGATGTTCATCCCTTGTTCATGCAGCGTCTTCAGGATTGTTTCTTTACGAAATGAAAACTGATCAATGATATGAGGGAATGTCTTTAATTCCTCATCTGTATGTCTCAGTGTCGTTTCAAAAATAGATCGTTCATTGTGAAACACACCGATTTTTGTTGAAGTAGAGCCAGGATTAATTGTGAGAATACGCCATTCTTTTGTCAGCAAAAACAAAACCTCCGTTTCAACTCATTCTTCAAATTAGCGACGACTTAAAATATGTTGACCATTTTGCAGGAATTGACTTCTTGATTTACGCATTCTTTCAATTCGCTCCTCCGCCAATCGGTCTGCCGCTTTATAAGTTGGAATGGCATCACGGTTTGAAATTTCAATCACGCGTTCAATGTTTTGGTAAATACCTTCTACCTTTTTCATCGCACGATCTGCATTATAGCCATAAAGCTCATCAGCTACGTTAATCACACCGCCTGCATTGATCACATAATCAGGTGCATACACAATGCCCATTTCATGAATCAGGTCGCCGTGATGCGTTTCTCTCAGCTGGTTATTCGCTGCACCTGCGATGACCTTTGCTTTCAGCTTAGGAATCGTTACATCATTGATCGTTGCACCAAGTGCACATGGTGCATAAATATCACATGCTTGATCATAAATATCGTCAGGGTCTACTGCTTTTGCGCCAAAGTCTTCTACAGCTCGTTTTACAGAGTCTTTGTTGATATCTGTGACAATCAGCTGTGCGCCTTCCTCGTGCAGATGTTTACACAAATTGTAGGCCACATTCCCAACACCTTGGACTGCAATCGTTTTTCCTTCTAATGAATCGGTTCCAAATGCCGCTTTGGCAGCAGCTTTCATCCCTTTGTATACACCGTAAGCTGTAACAGGAGACGGGTTTCCGGATGAACCAAATGCAGGAGAAATACCTGTCACAAAGTCTGTTTCTTCATGAATCAGATCCATGTCTTCTACCGTTGTACCGACATCCTCCGCTGTGATATAGCGGCCATTTAATCCTTGGATGTAGCGTCCAAATGCACGGAACATTTCTTCATTTTTATCTTTTCTCGGATCACCGATGATGACTGTTTTACCGCCGCCAAGATTCAGACCTGCTGCTGCGTTTTTATAAGTCATCCCTCTTGCTAGACGAAGCGCATCTTCAATCGCTGCTTCTTCGTTTTCATACGTCCACATTCTTGTCCCGCCTAGTGCTGGCCCAAGTGTTGTATCATGAATGGCAATAATCGCTTTTAAGCCAGATTGTTCATCCTGACAAAATACAAGCTGTTCATAATCGTATCGTTCCATATATTTAAAAAGTTCCATTGTTTATTCCTCCTATGACTTTCGCTTAATTTGATGTACAGATGGCAAGTGCAATTGAATAAAGCTTACTTTCAGCTGTATCCGACCGGCTTGTTAAAGCAATCGGCGCCTTCGCTCCTGCCACCACAGCTCCCACCTTTGCATGCGCAAAGTAGATGAGAGATTTATAAAGAATGTTCCCTGCTTCAATCGTTGGCACAAGCAAAATATCTGCATGACCGGCGACATCACTCGTAATATTTTTATGAGAAGCTGCTGTTTGAGAAATGGCATTGTCTAAAGCAAGTGGCCCGTCAATGAGGCAGCCAGAAATTTGCCCTCGCCTATTCATTTGCGCCAGGCTTGCCGCTGTCAAAGTGGAATCCATTGCCGGGTTCACGACCTCTACCGCAGATAACACAGCCACCTTTGGCATGTCGTTTCCGACAGCTTGTGCTACTTGAACAGCATTGATCGTGATCTCTTTGAACATGTTTAAATCCGGCGCTATGTTCATCGCAGAATCTGTGACATAAATAAAACGATCAAAGCCCGGCACTTCGAATGCCGCGACATGTGATAGAACACTCGCCGTCCGCAGCCCGTACTCTTTATTCAGCACCGCTTTTAAAAGAACGGCTGTCGTGACATGCCCCTTCATCAATATATCTGCATGCTTCTCGCTCACTGCCTGCACGGCAATCTTGGCTGATTCTTCAGGAGAATCTGAATGAATAATATCTATCCAGTCTTCATTGATCTCATGCTGTTTCACCAGCTCCTTCAGGTTGCGCTTGTTCCCAACGAGCAGGAAGCGAGCGACCTTGCGTTCAATTGCCATTTTAATGGCATGAAGCACTTCTTCGTCTTCTGCATGAGCCACAGCAGCAGTTTTATTCTGCAACTGGGCGGCTTTCATAATCAGATCGTCAAGCTTCATATATGCCCACCTTTCCTTATGCTCGGGTTCATGGTTTTTCATATGCAAGTTCTATGCCAGCTTGAAATGCAGTGAAATGAGGCATTTTGCATGAGATACGTGCAATTTTTTGCAGGTAACGTGCATTTTATTGCATGCTATCTTTTGCAAGTTGATATTTATCCATTTTATAGTAAAGGTTACGAATGCTAATCCCTAACGTTTTCGCTGTTTTCGTACGGTTGAATTGATGCTTTTCAAGGGTTTGTTTAATCAACTGCGCTTCAAACGCTTCAACAGCATCTGAAAGAGTCTCTCCCTCAAATTGACTGACAGCTAGTTCCTGCTGCTCTTTTTCTTCCTGCTCTTCTGACTCCATGAAGGAAATATGATCTTCATCGATCCACTCTTCTTGCGGATTCAAAAAAATCATGGCTCGTCCAAGGACATTTTCCAGTTCTCTCACGTTTCCAGGCCAGCTGTAAGACCGAAGTCTATCGAGCGCACCTTCTGTTAAGCCGCTCACATTTCGACCATAGTCTAAATTGATTTTCTGAATAAGACGTTTGCTTAATGAGTCAATATCTTCAAGGCGCTGCCTTAGAGGGGGAATGGAGATCGGATATCTGTTCATCCGATAATATAAGTCCTCTCTGAACTTTCCTTCCGCCATCGCTTTTTCAATGTTGACATTTGTTGCGGTAATCACACGCACATCAACTGGTATCGCTTTTGTTCCGCCTACTCTCACAATTTCTTTCTCCTGCATGACGCGTAATAATTTTGCTTGTGTACTTGGCGTCATTTCACCAATTTCATCTAAAAAGATACTGCCGTGATTCGCTTCTTCAAACAGCCCTTTCTTCCCGCCGCGCCTCGCACCAGAAAATGCACCTTCCTCGTAGCCAAAAAGCTCTGACTCTAAAAGTGTTTCTGATAAGGCAGCACAGTTGACTCTCACAAAGCGATTATATTTCCGGTCACTTTCATTGTGTATAGCGTGCGCAAATAGCTCTTTTCCAGTACCTGACTCTCCCCTGAGTAAAATGGTGGCTGGTGTTTTAGCACCTAGCTTTGCCTGCTCAAGCGCCACAAGCATTTGCTCACTTTCTCCAATAATGTCTTCAAAAGTGTACTTTGCCTCAAGTGTTCGGATGAGCTGTCTTGCTTTATTTAATTCATTCGTGAGTGATTGAATTTCTGATACGTCATGAATGACGCCGACACTGCCTTTTAAAATGCCATCAACGATCACTGGTGCTACGTTGACAATTACATCCTTCTTATTAGGTCCGACTTTCATTCTGACGCCTCGAACTGGCCTTCTTGTTTCAAGCACCTTTAAATGCATGCTTTCCCCTTCAGAAATATCCGCACCCGCAGGTTTGCCCACAACCTCTTTGTCTGTTAATCCCGTCATTTTCGTATAAGCTCGGTTAATTAAAATTCCTTTCCCCTGCTCATCTACGACGGATATCGCTTCATCTGATGATTGAATGATTGCCTCAAGCATCGTGCGCACTTCTTTGAGATTTGTGACTTCTTCTGCAAGTTCCACTGCATCTGTAATATCTTTAAAAATGGATAGAGCGCCTAGCATTCTTCCTGCGTCATCAATAATCGGCAAACGCGTTGTGACAATTTGTATTTGCTGATTCAGAAATTGTTTTTGATGAAATTCTGGCTCCCTCGACCTTAAAATATCGGGGAGTTTTGTATTTGGGATCACTTCACGTATGTGCCGCCCAATCGCATCTTTTTGCGAACGTCCAACCATTTTGGCAGCCGATCGATTAAACAGAACAACTTCTTCATCCATATTAATAAAAATCATGCCATCGTTCGTTGCATTAAAAATGCGGTCATGTTTATAGGTTTGTTCTTTTAATATTTGAATGAGCTGATGCTTTTCTGACATTAATTCTGAAATGACGTATGCCATCGAACTTGGAACAATGACAGACTGCTCTGCTTTTTCTTCCATCAGTTCTTTAAGGACAGCTGAACTGCCCGTTGTTTCAATGATGATATCAATGTCATCTTTTATGTATTCTTTCCAATCCGTTGTCGTATCAATTCCACTTTTTTTCGCTTCTACCATCCCCGGTGCCCCAAGATCAAGGTCGGCGATTGCAACGATTTGAATCATATTTGTTTTCAGCAATGTTTCAAGCAATGCTGATCCACCCTGTCCTGCACCGACAATCAAGACTCTCTGCATCCCGTTACCCCTTTATATGAAAAATTTTGCACACCATATTTTTCCGTTGCAAAAAATTGCACAACTCTTATATTACCACGTTTTCCTTTCTTGACAAAATATTTTTTGAATTAGACAATGGAAGTAAATGACGTTTAAGGGGACATTTGATGGGGAGAATACTTGCATTAGTGATTATTTTAATACCTGGCGCGCTTGCTGCACTTGGAATTAAGCTGCTGCGTGACACTGTTTTCGGTATCATCATCTCACCATTTCCATTTTTATGGCTGCAAGGAATTGCAGGGTTGGTTTTTTTAGGGGGAGGTCTTTACGTAGTCGCTGGCTTTATTTTATATAGAGACCGCAAACGAAATAAAGTGACCACCCGCTTTAAACAGAGATAAACATGAAAAAAGACCCGCTGTTGATCGCAGGTCTTTATTTCATTTCTTCTCTTATTTCGACGGCTCTATCAGGAAAATCTGTGAAAATTCCATCGACACCTAAGGAAAACATGTTTTTCATTTGCTTTTCACTGTTTACTGTAAATGGCCTGATCACTTGCTGGGCAGCATGGAGAGCTGATACGACTTCTTTTGTTACCCCTGCACCCTTTATATTGGGGTGATAACCTCTTGCAGGTACTGTTTTTATGTACATCTCTGGCCGATGAATGACATCCATTGTGAGAACAGCAAGCTCAACATGCGGCATCAGCTTGTGAAAAAGAGCTAAACTGCCGTGATGAAACGATGAGACTAGTACACGATCTTCTATTTGAAAGTGTTCAATTTGCTCTTTTACTTTCTCTTCAATACCAGGATATCGATAAATGGAGTTTTTCAGTTCAATATTGATGATGAGTGATGATTGCTGCGTCACTAGCTCCAATACTTCCTCTAAAAGGGGAATGGATACAGCACCGGTTTCTTCATAAAAAGAATGACTCGCATCTCCTGCTTTTAACTCTTCATATGTATAGTCTTTCACTAAACCCTTCATATTCGTTGTTCTATTCAGCTTCTCATCGTGAATGACAGCAAGCCTGCCATCTTTCGTCAACTGAACATCCAGCTCAATTCCGTCAGCCCCAGAATGAAGTGCATGCTCAAAGGCTATCATGGTATTTTCAGGATAGATGCCTTTAAAACCTCTGTGTGCAAAAATTTTCGTCATATGTCACCTCTAAGTATGATGCTTCCTTTCATTATGACGTCTCTCTTTTCGTTTTTCCAGTTTGAGCACATAAAAAAACCTCTTCTGATTCGTACGAAGAGATTCTGTATAAATTCGATCACGTAATCGCTCTGATGGCTTGCTCTGTCGTCTCTGCGTCAAGAGCAAAAAGGGAAGAAACAACTGCGACTGCTGTAACAACGGTTAAACCTAACAACAACTTTTTCATAAGATAACCTCCACTTTCTTTTGAAGTATTTGTGCATCGAATTTCTTTTCAAGAAAACGAATGGCATTTTGATAGTCATTTCGTTCCTTGAAGTATTTCGATATTTGTTCAGACAAATCCTCAAGCTCCACATATAATCTATTTTTTTCTATGTAGTCTAATTTTTCAGAGAATAAGTCTGCTGCTCCACTATTTTCGCACATCAAATCCAAAATTTCAAATTTTACTATATATTCATTATTTTGGATATCGCAACTATACTGAATACCCTCTTTAATATATACCTTCGCCTCTTGATCTCCTAGATGAACCGAGGCATTTGCCAGAACATATAAAGATTGGATGTAATAATGGCTATTGTCACGGTGCATTTGAATGCCCATCCCTTTTTTGGCATATTGTGCGCTGTTTTCGTAATCATGTTTCGCATAATAAAGAACGGCTAAATTGTGATAGCATTTCCCAATCAGCACTTCATTGTTAATACGTTTACTTTTCTCAAGTGCTTCTTGGTATTTTTCCTCCGCTTCGTCAAATTGGATCAAATCGATACAATTACTTGCATGTAAAATCAAGCTGTCAATCGCCTGCGCTGTATATTCTTCATGCGCTTTGAACGTATCGATGGCTTTTTTGATATGATTAATGGATATAAAATTTTGTTTCAGTTCGTAATAAATTGAAGCAACCTTATGATGAAAAGTCCCTACTTCAAGGTCCTCATTCACACGTTTTAGACGCTGTTCTGCAATTTTGTAAAAGCTGATGGCTTCATCATATTTTTTCACATATGCAGCATATTGACCTTTGTAAAAGTAAAAATAAAAATTAATAATGTCATCTGCTTTCTCATCAAGCGTTCCGACACTCTTCATAATGTGATTGGCTTTTTCAATATTTCCAAGTAACATTTCATGTCTGCCATTAACAAGCTGATAATACAGGAGAACTTCGCGGTCTTCATCTGTATTTTTTAGCAAATTCTGAATTTTCTCTTTATAGATCGCAGATTTTTCTAGGTCATTTTGAGAAATGACCCTCGTCCACTTGCTAATTTCGTTCGCTACCTCAGCAGAGTGGATTTTCAGCTTTCCCATAACCTCACCCTCTTCTTTTCATTATTATAGCATAGTAAAAGAATGTGAAAATTATTAAATTCGACAATGGGAATATTCAGTTCAAATGGCACAATCTCTAAGAAGCCAGTGACTTTAAAACGCCAACCAATCAGGTCAATAGCAATAGAACTTTCGATCTCATTTGCTTTATTTACCAAATTCATCAGACCTTTTCCTCTCATCCTTTTTCTTACGAATGAGCGTTTCCTTCTACTATTTTGAAGACCAAACAATTGATTGGCGTAGCTGATTACCACTAATTTATGTCATACCCATTTCTTTCATGCTTTATTTTTCATTTTATTCTGAAAATAAATCAAGCTGAGTTGTCCAAATGAAACAATAAGATGATTGTATCAATACAACCAATTTTTTACAATATTTTTCAAAATAAAAAAACGCCTCTTTGAAGAAACGTTTTTCTATAAAAATGAACTAGCTAGCTCGATGCTCCAAGCGGAGACGGTCAGCCACCATTGCGATAAATTCAGAATTGGTTGGTTTTGCTTTAGACATGCTGACTGTATAACCAAAGAGTGAGGAAATGGAGTCGATGTTTCCTCTACTCCAAGCCACTTCAATCGCATGACGAATTGCTCGTTCGACCCTGCTCGCGGTCGTGTTAAATTTCTTCGCGATGTCTGGATACAACACTTTTGTGATGCTTCCGAGAAGCTCGATGTCATTGTACACCATCGAAATGGCTTCTCTTAAGTATAAGTAACCTTTAATATGAGCAGGTACACCAATCTCATGAATAATCGTCGTAATGCTCGCATCTAAGTTTCTGCGTTTCGGTTCAGGTTTGTTTCGAAGGACACTGTTTTGGATAGATGAAGATCGATGGGTGACTTGTGTGCCGTTTCCACTGACTTGACGAATATGACCGACTAGGTTTTCCATATCAAATGGCTTTAAGATGAAATAGGATGCCCCCAAATCAACTGCTTTTTTCGTGACATCTTCTTGTCCAAACGCCGTTAGCATAATCACACTTGGCTGTTTGGTCATGTCATTGTTTTCACGGAGGCGTTCCAGTACAGCAAGGCCATCTAAATGAGGCATGATAATATCTAAGAGGAGAACGTCGGGCTCTTTATCTTTAAATAATGTCAGACATTCCTGACCATTATACGCCACGCCAAGTACTTCCATATCTTCCTGTCCCTCAATATACTCTGTCAAAAGGCCAACAAGCTCTCGATTGTCATCAGCTACACACACTTTAATTTTCTCCACGTTCTTTCCTCCCCAATGTCGATTCCTTTAGTCTTTTGTATTTCTCTTCTGAGTGTTCAATTCGACAAAACCATGCTATCCCCTTTAAAAAACTTTAATTTTCCGAATAATAGAGCATTATCTAGCTTTTTCTACGTTTTTCTTAACGAATCGACGATTATTGCAATTTGACAACATACCACTTTCCAATTTGTCGAAAAATCTCTTTTTCCTTATTTTATAACATGATGGCAGAGAAAGAAAGGGGAGAAAAAAACTGCCGGAAGATTCGCGGCAGTTTGATGATCAGCTTGCTTTTTTGTTTTTTTGATAAAGGTCGATGCCTGCTTCTGACAGCATCCATTCAATGTGTACGCCGTAGCCGCTTGTCGGGTCATTGACGAAAACGTGCGTGACCGCCCCAATGACTTTTCCGTTTTGGATGATGGGGCTTCCGCTCATACCTTGGACGATACCGCCCGTTTTACTTAAAAGACGCTCATCTGTTACCTTTAATACCATCCCTTTTGTTGCCGGGAATTTCTGCGGAGTCGTGCTGACGATTTTAATATCAAACTTCTCCACTTTATCATGATCCACAACGGTTAAAATTTCTGCTGGACCTTCTTTCACTTCATTTGATAAAGCAACTGGAAGCGGTTTGTCTGATACATGATTTTCAAGCTTTTCGGTTAACGTACCAAAGATACCAAATGGACTGTTGCGGGAGATATCTCCTATTGTTTTTCGTTCGGAAGAGAATCTCGCCAATTTTTCTCCAGGATTGCCTCCTGTGCCTTTTTCAATCGATGTTACGGTTGATCTAACAATTTCACCATTGTCGACAACAATTGGTTTTTTTGTATCCATGTCAGAAATGACATGCCCAAGGGCACCATATTTTTTAGAAGATGGTTCAAAGAAGGTCATCGTGCCGATTCCTGCGGCGGAATCTCGAATGTAAAGACCAATTCGATAGGTGCCTTCACTTGCATCTTTTGCGGGTGTTAATGTTGTTTGAAAGGTTTTATGGTCTCTTTTTATGAGTAAACGAAGCGTTTCACCTGTTTTCCCTGCTTTCTGGATAAATGGGGTGAGGTCATTCATTTTCTCCATCTTTTGACCATTGATTTCAATGATCATATCCCCTGATTGAATGCCTGCGGCTTCGCCTGGTGATTTTTTGCCGTCTGCTGTTGTGATTTGATGAAAACCTACAACGAGAACTCCTACAGAGTGGAGCTTGACGCCAATGGATTGTCCTCCAGGAACGACTTTTAATTCAGGGAGAACGTCGACTTTTGTTTTTTTAATAGGAAATCCTTTAAAATCATAAACAATTTCGGCTTTTCCTGCCTTTTGTCCTGTTACTTCAAGCTGATTCTTTTTCTCTGAAAGACTAAAGGCTTGTGAAGAAGCATTGGCTGACGCTTCTATTGATGTGTCAATTGCGTGCTTCTGTTTTTCAAATACAGCAACATTTGTTGGAATGCTGATGTATTCCTTCACTATGCTCATAAACCCTGTACTTATTAAAGAAACAAGGAGAATCACACCAATGGCTTTTCTCATCTTTTCGGGCATTCATTTTTCACTCTCCTCGCTCCTTACCCACACCAGAACACTCATGTTTTGGCTACATCTTTACTTTTGCCTTCTTCGCTTTGATTTATAACCAGCAGCTATAGAAAATGATTGGATAAATTGATAAAAGAAAAAGACGAATTCGCGGGTATATACAGCGATTTTGACACAATATAAAAAAGGCAGCTGGTTTTTCAGCTACCCTGTTGTTTTGACATCATTTGCTTGATGCAGCAATTCTTTTGCATGCTGTTTTGTCAGCTCAGTGACTTCGACACCCGCAATCATCCTGCCAATTTCACTCACTTTTTCTTCATGACTTAATGGTTTGACGTTTGTCAGTGTTCTACCAGCTTTAGAGCGTTTCGAAATGAAGAGATGCGTGTCAGCCATTGCTGCTACTTGCGGGAGATGCGTAATGCAGAGCACTTGTGAGCCAGCCGCCACTTTATAAATTTTTTCGGCAATTGCCTGTGCAACTCTGCCGCTTACGCCTGTATCCACCTCATCGAAAATAATGGAAGTGACCTCTTGTTTGGCTGAGAAGATACTTTTCACGGCGAGCATAACACGTGAAATTTCTCCACCAGAAGCAACTTTTGATAAAGATTTCATCGGTTCGCCAGGATTAGTAGAAATCACAAATTGAGCTTGGTCAATTCCGTTTTTCCCAAGCTGGACGGGCTTTCCATCTAGCAGCGGATTATCCGTGCTGCTAAAAGGCGCATACCGAATGGAAAAGGATGTATCAAATGTTGACTTCTCCATATACAAATCCTTTAGTTCTGTTTGAATTTGCTTCGCTAGCTTTTTGGCCCATTTTTTACGAAGCTCCGAAACGTTAAGTGCTTCAAGCAGGGCGTCACGGCTCATTGCATCCAGTTTGTTTTTAAGTGTCTGCAGATGACTGTCCCGATTTTGAATTTGATCGATTTCTTCTTCAATCTTCGCCGCATACTCCAAAATTTCCTCAACCGTCGTCCCGTACTTTCGCTTTAACTGCTTCATTTCATTCAGCCTAGACTCAATAAAATCAAGGCGTGCTGGGTCAAACTCTAATTGATCCAGCATGCTTCGCATTTGAAACGTCGAATCCTCTAATAAATAGTAAGAGTTCGACACTTGTTCGGAAAGCTTTTTTAGATCGTCGTTAATCTCAGAAACCTGCTCGAGCTCGCTCGATGACATGCCAACCCAATCAAGTCCCCCCTGCTCATTGCGCAAGGCATTATAGGCGTTTTGGAGTGAGGAAAAGATCTTTTCGTAGTTGCTGATCTGATGGCGCTCTTCTTGAAGCTTCTCATCTTCTCCCGGCTCTAATTGTGCCGCTTCAATCTCTTCTAGCTGAAATTGCAATAAATCTAATCGGTGCACCATTTCTTGCTCATTCTCAGAGAGCTGTTTTAGCTTTTGGGCTGTCTTTGTATATTGCTCATATGCTTCTTGATACTGTGACAAAGCAGGTGCAATTTCTTCTGCTCCAAATTGATCGAGTAAATGCAGATGATTTTCATCCTCCATCAATAACTGGTTATCGTGCTGTCCATGTATATCGAGCAAAAGGCGTCCTACTTCGCGTAAAAGTGAGATTGTGACGAGCTTGCCATTGATGCGGCAAATGCTTTTCCCGTTATTGTTAATATCACGGCGAAGGATCATCATTTCATCAGTTGCGTCAATTCCCTGCTCTTCGCATAAAGCAAATACAGGGTGGTCAGCTGCTGGTACAAGAAAAAGCCCCTCCAGCTCAGCCTTTTTCTCACCATAACGAACAAATTCAGACGACCCTCTACCTCCCACAAGAAGTGAGACAGCGTCAATCATGATGGATTTCCCTGCACCTGTTTCCCCTGTTAGGACTGTGAGTCCTTTTTCAAATGAAACCGTTAACTCTTCAATGATTGCAAAGTTTTTAATGGTTAGTTCTGCTAACACTCATTTGCCACCTCTTTTTGTAAACCTGATTCTTTATAGGAGCTCTAAAATTTTGCTTGAAACTATTTCCGTATCATCTGGTGTGCGGCAAATGATCAAAATGGTATCATCTCCGCAAATGGTTCCCATGATTTCTTCCCAATCTAAATTATCCATTAAAGCCCCAATCGCCTGAGCATTACCTGGCATGGTTTTGAGGACGATTAAATGACTGGCAGCATCCATTTTAATAAATGCATCCATTAAGGATCGCTTTAGTTTAGACAGCGGATTAAACCGCTGATCCGCAGGAAGGCTGTATTTATATGTTCCATTGTTCGTCGGCACTTTCACTAAATGCAATTCTTTAATATCTCTTGAAACGGTCGCTTGTGTAATGTTATATCCATCGGCTTTTAAAATATCGACTAGTTCATCTTGTGTTTCAATCTCTTGGCTCGCGATGATTTCTCTAATCTTAATATGCCTTTGACCTTTATTCATTATTGACCCCCCTAGGCGTTTGATCTCAGTTTTTCTTTACGTTCTATGTTATATGAACCACAGTTCAAAAAACAAGCGTTACGTGAGAAACGGCCAATTCTCATCTTTTGACCATGTAAAAAGGAATAATAGCGAGCTATTATTCCTTTTGTTTCAACCTCATGTATCAGCCGGCTCAGGACTGTTTTTCTTTTCTTTCAATACAGAATGGGCTTCCTTGACGATCTTTTCAAGTTCTGAAACTGGAAGTGCCGCATTCTCTTCTTGATCAGGGTGAAGCACTAAATGGAGAAGGAACTCAATATTCCCGTCTCCGCCTGTAATAGGCGAAAATGAGACATCCTTCACATCATAGCCTTCTTTTGCAGCAAATTGATTCATCTCTTCCAGCACACCAAGGTGGACAGACGGATCTCGCACGATGCCTTTTTTCCCAACAAGCTCTCTTCCTGCTTCAAATTGGGGCTTGACGAGTGCAATACAGTCTCCGCCCGGAACAAGAATGTGCTTTAAAGCCGGAAGAATGAGTTTAAGTGAAATAAAAGAGACATCAATTGACGCTACTTCTGGCAATCCTTCGGTAAAATCTGCCGGGACGGAATGACGGAAATTGGTGCGCTCCATGACGATTACCCTGTCATCCTGCCTTAATTTCCATGCAAGCTGATTGTAGCCAACATCAACAGCATATGATTTGACCGCTCCATTTTGAAGAGCGCAATCTGTAAATCCACCTGTTGATGAACCAATATCAATTAGCAATTTCCCTTCAACAGTTAAGTCGAATTCTTTTAGCGCTTTTTCCAGCTTTAATCCGCCGCGGCTCACATATTTCAGAGGGTTCCCTTTCACAGTGAGCGGTGTATCACGAGCGATTTTCTCTCCTGGTTTATCCAAGCGGTTTTCATTTGAGTAAACGATCCCTGCCATAATGGCACGCTTTGCTTTCTCTCTCGTTTCTATTAGTCCTTGTTCGACTAATAAAACGTCAAGTCGTTCTTTCTTTGATGTCATGATCCAATTCCTTTTCTTGGTGCTGCGGGAAGCAAGTCACGTAAAGTGTCAGCAACCTGTGCTTTCGTCAAACCAATTTCTTCAAGCAGGGCATCAACACTTCCATGCTCAATAAATTCATCTGGAATGCCCATACGTTCTACTTTGATATGAGATGCTTTCTTATCGTGTATATATTCTAAAACGCTGCTGCCAAATCCGCCTTGGAGCACAGCTTCTTCAATCGTTAAAATCGGAATACCTTCAGAAAGAATATCATTTAACATCGCTTCATCAAGAGGCTTAATAAAACGAGCATTGACAACACGAACCGATTTCCCTTCTTTTTGAAGTTCTTCTGCTGCTTGAAGCGCCATTTTAATCGTCGTACCAAATGTTAAAATCACAGCATCCTTCCCTGGACGAAGAACCTCCCAGGACCCAATCGGAATGGTTTTCAGCTGTTCATCCATTTTGACACCTAACCCATTACCGCGCGGGAAGCGCATGGCAATAGGACCGTCATCGTACTGAATAGCTGTATTGACCATGTGCTGCCCTTCATTTTCATCTTTTGGCATCATGAGCACCATATTCGGCATATGACGCATAAAGGCAATATCAAACACACCTTGATGGGTTTCTCCATCTGCACCGACAAGTCCAGCACGGTCAATGCCAATAAAGACGTTTAGATTCTGGCGGCAAATATCGTGGAGCACTTGGTCATAGGCTCTTTGCAGGAACGTTGAATAAATCGCTAAAAATGGCTTCATGTCCTGCGTCGCAAGACCAGCTGCCATTGTGGCTGCATGCTGCTCGGCAATGCCTACATCAAACATCCGCTCTGGAAATTCCTTCGCAAAGCCTTCAAGCTTTGAACCAACAGGCATCGCAGGCGTGATCGCAACAATCCGCTCATCTTCCCGTGCCAGCTTTCTGACTGTTTCACTGACGAGACCACTCCAAGACGGAGCTGCTGCTGCCGGTTTTACAAAATCACCTGTATCAATTTTGTATGGACCCGTACCATGCCAAGTGCCAATTTTATCGGATTCTGCCGGCTGATAGCCTTTTCCTTTTTTCGTGATGACATGCAGAAGAACAGGCCCTTTTGTTTTCTTTGCATATTCAAGATTCTCAAAAAGATCTTCATACGAATGTCCGTCAACAGGACCTAAGTAGGTAAATCCCATTTCCTCAAAGAACATGCCAGATACAAGTAAATATTTGAGGCTGTCTTTGATACGCTCTGCTGTCGCAGCAAGCTTACCACCTACAGCTGGAATGCGCTTGAATAAATATTCAAGTTCGTCCTTTACCCATTGGTATTTGCCAGCTGTACGTAATCTGCCAAGCATTGTGTGAATCGCACCGACGTTTGGTGCAATACTCATTTCATTGTCATTTAAGATCACAATCATATCTTTCTTTTCATCACCGATATGATTCAAAGCTTCCAGCGCCATACCTCCAGTTAGTGCACCGTCTCCAATAATCGGCAGGATATATTCATCTGTCCCTTTGATATCACGCGCTGCCGCCATACCCATCGCACCAGATAATGAGGTTGAACTGTGACCTGTCTCCCAAACATCATGCTCGCTTTCATTTCGTTTAGGAAAACCGCAAAGCCCTTTATATTGGCGAAGTGTATCAAACTCCGCCCCTCTTCCCGTTAACAGCTTATGAACGTAAGACTGATGTCCAACATCCCAGAGGAATTTGTCTTTTGGGCTGTCAAATACTTTATGAAGCGCAACAGTCAGTTCAACGACTCCCAGGTTCGGACCGATATGCCCGCCAGAGTTAGCTAAGGACTCAATTAAAAACATGCGAATGTCAGCGCTAAGCTCCTCTAATTCTGCATTTGACATTCCCTTTAGAAACGTTGGATTTTTTATTGATAAAAGATCCAATTAGGATCAACTCGCTTTCAACAAAATTTCTATATACATCTATAATGCCTTATTCCTTTGAAAACCAGTAGGGAATAAGAGTTGTCTCATCATAATAAACTGTTTACAGTTTACCACAATTGCTCGAGGACCCTCAAATCTAGGCTGTTTTTAATGATCTCTTGAGGCAATTAGATCACATAAATCATGCAGTAATTGCTGCTCTAATTGAAGATTGGAGACAATTTCTTTTGCACGGGTGATGTGCTCATGCAGTTTTTCTTTTGCTCCTGAAAGCGTTAATAAAGAAGGATATGTCGACTTTTCATTTGCTGTATCAGAGCCGACCCGTTTTCCGATTTTTTCTTCGCTTCCTTCGAGATCTAAAATATCATCACGGATTTGAAACGCAATGCCAATATGATAGCTGAATTCCCTTAGCTTCTCGATATCGTCATCTGATGCTCCTGCCAGCATTCCACCTGCTGCGACGCTGAACGTGAGGAGCTTTCCTGTTTTACGGGCGTGAATGGATTCTAGTTCAGCAAGCGATACTTGTTTTTGCTCTGCTTCCATGTCATCAAACTGACCGCCAACCATTCCTAGTGCACCTGCTGACTTTACAAGCTCATCTACAATTCTGATCTTTTTGTCAGCAGAGACGCTGCTTGACAGCTGTGATGTAATCAAACGGAAGCTCTCTGTTAAAAGGGCATCACCTGCGAGAACCGCTGTTGCTTCTCCGTACACTTTATGATTCGTCGGTTTTCCTCTGCGAAGGTCATCGTCGTCCATGCAAGGAAGGTCGTCATGTATCAAGGAATACGTATGAATCATCTCAACCGCACAGCCAACAGGTATACCGTCTTCTTCGTTTTTACCGTAAGCATTTAGAAGAGCAAGAACGAGAACAGGTCGAAGCCTTTTCCCGCCCGCTTTAAGTGAATAGAGCATAGAAGATTTCAGGTCTTCTGGAATCGTCAATTCCTGAACATATGTAAATAAATAATCTTCAATGGCCTGCTTTCGTGTTGTTAAAAATTCATTTAAATTACTTGTCACCAGCATCTGCCTCCTTCACTGAGAAGGGAGCCAGCTCACCGTCCTCTTTTAAAATGAAATCCATTTGCTTTTCAACATGCTGTAATTTTTCATGACAAAGCTTCGAAAGGGTCATGCCTTCTTGAAAATAATGAATGGCCTGCTCAAGTGGTACATCTCCTTCTTCGAGCTTTCCCACAATCTCCTCAAGACCTTTCATCGCCTCTTCAAATGTCATTTGTTCTTCTTTTTGTTTATTGGATTCTGTCATGATGATTGCCCCTCCTTCTCAATAACCTCACAAATTAGACGTCCATCCTTCATCGTGATAGTCAGCTGATCCTTCGTCTCTACTTGGTTCACACTTTTTACTAGTTCTTCTTCTTTATAGGCTAAGCTGTAGCCTCTTTCCATCACTTGAAGTGGATTTAATGCATTTAGTTTACCAAGAACCGATTGGAACTGCGAATGAATTGTTTTCATTTGCACATTCATACTGCGAATGAGCTGTTCTGTTTCATTGGCGTGTCGTTTTTTCGCTTGAAGCAGCTGTTCTTTAGGATGAAGCGGCTTCAGTCTGTATGTCTGGCGGTCTAGCTGACTGCGTTTTTGCTCAATTTGTCTCGTCAGCTGTTTTTGAAAACGGTCAAATACCAAATCGAATTGCTGCTCTTTTTGCTCCTGTAATCGTTTTGGAAAACGGAAGGCATAAGAGGATTGCAGCGCCACAAGACGGTCTTTCGCTTGTGAGGTTCGATTCTTTACCGCTCTTGTTAGCCGTATATCGATTGATTTGATTCGCTCTATTAAATCGGTCGTGCTTGGAACAGCAAGTTCAGCCGCTCCTGTTGGTGTGGGTGCTCTCATATCTGCAGTGAAATCACTGATCGTAAAGTCTGTTTCGTGCCCAACTGCAGATATGATTGGAATGTCTGATGCGAAGATGGCCCTTGCGACAGCTTCTTCATTAAAAGCCCAAAGCTCTTCAATCGAACCGCCTCCTCTTCCGACAATCAAGACATCACAGAGCTGTTTTTCATTCGCTTCCTTGATTCGCTCTACGATGGAACGGGTCGCATGCTCACCTTGGACGAGCGCCGGAAGCACAATGATTTTCGCCTGCTGATAGCGCCTATTGATCGTCGTAATGACATCTCGAACAGCCGCTCCTGTTGGAGACGTAATGACACCAACAACCTCTGGATATTCAGGGATTGGCTTTTTATAGCGCGCATCAAATAAGCCTTCACTTGCTAGCTTTTTCTTCAGCTCTTCATAAGCAAGATGAAGAGCACCAACACCATCAGGCTGCATTTCTTTTGCATATAATTGATAGTTGCCGCTTGGTTCATAGACTTGAATTCCGCCGCGTACAAACACCTTCATCCCACTCTTAGGTGAAAAAGGCAGCTTCGCCGCAGAGCGCTGGAACATGACAGCTTGCATGCGGGCGTTTTCGTCTTTTAAGGTGAAGTACACATGTCCCCTTGAATGAATCTTGACATTGGATAGCTCACCTTTGATCCAAATATCTTCTAAATGCGGATCAACATCAAATTTTCTTTTTATGTATTTTGTAAGGGCTGTGACCGTCACAAAGGCTTTTTCACTCATGACGTATTCCTCCTCCTCAAAAACGCACATTCATCCACCAGCAGTATGCAGGTGGATGAATGGATAAAGCTTATGCTAATGTACGTTTTGCTGATTTAACCGTATTATGTGCAAGCATCGTAATCGTCATTGGACCGACTCCGCCAGGGACTGGTGTGATATAAGAAGCTTTTTCTTTTGCCTCTTCAAAATCAACATCACCAACAAGCTTCCCGGTATCCAAACGATTGACTCCTACATCGATCACAATAGCGCCTTCTTTAATTTGGTCAGCTTTAATAAAGTTTGCTCGACCGACGGCAACAACTAAAATATCCGCTTTCAACGTATGTTCTGAAATATTCACTGTTCTTGAATGGCAATAAGTAACCGTTGCGTTTTCGTTTAACAGCAATTGCCCTACTGGTTTACCGACAATATTGCTGCGTCCGACAACAACGACTTCTTTTCCAGAAAGACTAACACCCGTCTTGTTTAGTAGTTCAACAATGCCTGCTGGTGTACATGGAAGGAATGTGTCTTCCCCAAGCAGCATTTTCCCGATATTCAATGGATGGAAACCATCAACATCTTTCTCAGGTGAAATACGTTCAATCACGGCTTTTTCAGAAATATGTTTTGGCAGTGGAAGCTGAACAAGAATCCCGTGAAATTGATCGTTCGCATTGTACTGATCAATCAGCTGAAGCAATTCTTCTTCTGTTAAAGAAGCCTCTAAATGATCTAGCTGGAAATGCATCCCCATTGCTTCTGCTGCTTTTTTCTTTCCGCGTACGTAAGAAAGTGAAGCCGGATCATCACCGATTAGAATAACGGCAAGACCAGGTGTGACACCTTTTTGTTTTAGCTCTTCTACTTCTTTTGCTAATTGCTCACGCTTTTCTTTTGCTGTTTCTTTCCCATCGATGATTGTTGCTGTCATGTCGAATCCTCCTATTGCTGCTTTAGGTCGTTTTTAATGTTTGAAAGTACTCCATTTACAAATTTCGGTGCTTTATCATCACCGAATAATTTGGCCAGTTCAATCGCTTCATTCATTGAGACACTAACCGGGATATCTTCTTGATACACCATCTCGTACACAGACAGCCTTAAAACGGCTCTGTCTACGTTTGCAATACGATCGAGTTTCCAATTCACTAAATGCTGTGAAATCATGTCATCGAGCTTGTCCTTTTGTTCAAGCACACCGAAAACCAGCTCCTCAAAAAAAGGATCTGATTCTTGTTCGTCCAGCGCATGTGTAATGGCCTCTTTCGGATCAATATTGCTCACATCAATTTGAAATAATGTTTGTAGCGCCTTTTCTCTTGCAGTTCTTCTTTTCATTATTTACTCCTTTAACCACTTTATCCGCTTGTCGTTAAGCCATACAGAGATCATAACATATTTTGACCGTGGTCGCACCAAGATCCATGTGAGCTGTCACGAAAAACGAATCAATCCACGTGTGAGATCATCATTATTCGGAAATGACCCAAAAATGGGCTTTAAAAAACCAAAGAGGCGATGCCTCCTTGGTTTCACTTGAACTCTTTTTTACATTTCTTGATCTACTTCAGCATCAGCTGATTTTGTATCAAATTGAATACCAACGACATGGATATTGATTTCATTAATCGTTAAGGCAGTCATGTTCAAAAGAGTTTGACGGATATTTTCTTGTACAGCAGTGGATACCTTTGGAATGGATAGGCCAAATTCAATCACACAATATACATCGATTGTGATGCCTTCATCAGAGACATCTACTTTCACACCTTTACGGTGATTTTTTTTACCAAAGCGTTCTGCTACATCAGCAGCGAAATTGCCGCGCATTTCGGCAATGCCTTCGACTTCTGAAGCGGCGATCCCAGCAATGACCTCAATCACTTCTGGTGCAATTTGCACTTTTCCCAATTGATCTTCATCAAGGTTCATTTCAAGCAAATTGTTTTCTGACACGATCATTCACCTCCGAAAGCTGTGATTATTTCATGATTTGGTATGTTTCTAAAAACTTCGTATTAAAATTACCGCTCACAAATGTTTCATGCTCAAGCAATCTTAGATGGAATGGAATTGTTGTGTAGACTCCTTCAATGACGAATTCTTGAAGCGCACGTTTCATTCTCGCAATCGCTTCTTCTCTCGTCTTACCATATGTGATCACCTTTGCAATCATACTATCGTAATATGGCGGAATCACATAGCCCGGATAAGCGGCAGAATCCACGCGTACTCCTAAACCGCCTGGCGGAAGATACATTTTAATTTCACCAGCTGATGGCATGAAGTTTTTCTCTGGGTTTTCTGCATTAATACGGCATTCGATTGCCCATCCTTCAAATACGACATCCTCTTGTGTAAGAGAAAGCTTCTCACCTGATGCCACTTTAATTTGTTCTTTGATCAAGTCAACACCTGTGACCATTTCTGTTACAGGATGCTCTACTTGAATACGGGTATTCATTTCCATGAAGTAGAACTTCTCTTCATTATAATCATAAATAAATTCGACTGTTCCAGCACCAGTGTATTCAACAGCTTCTGCAGCTTTTACGGCTGCTTCACCCATTTGCTCACGGATGTCTGCATTTAGCGCTGGTGATGGCGTTTCTTCAAGAAGCTTTTGCATTCTTCTTTGGATTGAGCAATCACGCTCTCCTAAATGAATGGTATTGCCATGCTGATCTGCAAGCACTTGGATTTCCACGTGTCTAAAGTCTTCAATGAACTTTTCTAAATAGACGCCAGGGTTACCAAAGTTTTGCGCTGCTTCCTGCTGCGTGATGGTGACACCGTTAATGAGCTCTTCTTCGGTACGAGCTACACGGATTCCTTTACCACCGCCGCCGGCAGTTGCTTTTATAATCACAGGATACCCAATACTTGCTGCTGTTGAAACAGCATCATCAAGATCTTTTACAATTCCTTGAGAACCAGGAACAATCGGAACGCCAGCATCTTTCATTGTTTCCCTCGCGACATCTTTTGTTCCCATTTTGGAAATCGCTGACGGAGTTGGCCCAACAAAGATGACATTGCATTCCCCGCAAAGCTCAGCGAAGTCTGCATTTTCAGCAAGGAAGCCGTATCCTGGATGGATGGCATCAGTACCTGTTAATTTAGCAACACTAACAATATTCGTGACATTTAAATAACTATCTTTTGAAGCAGTCGGTCCGATGCAATATGCTTCATCAGCCATTTGAACATGAAGCGCATCGCGATCCGCTTCCGAAAATACCGCAACTGTTTCAATTCCAAGCTCTTTACAAGCGCGGATAATTCTAACTGCGATTTCTCCTCTGTTTGCAATTAATAGCTTTTTAATCATGATCGTACTCCTTACTCTGCTTTCACTAGAAAGAGGGGTTGTCCGAATTCTACAAGCTGACCGTTCTCAGCTAATACTTCGACGATTTCACCTTTTACTTCTGCTTCGATTTCATTAAACAGTTTCATCGCTTCTACGATGCACACAACTGTGTTTTCGTTCACCTTAGAACCTGTTGTCACGTAAGGACCTGCTTCTGGTGAAGATGAAGCATAAAATGTGCCAACCATTGGGGATGTAATTTTATGCAGATTATCAGACGCAGCTGCCTCTTGTGCAGGGGCTTCGGTCTGAGCTGGAGCTTGTGCTTTAGGAGCTTGTTGAGCTGGAGCTGCTTGGACAGGAGCCACTGATGCTTGTGCCGCAACTTGCTGAACGACTTCTTTATTTTTCTTCAGTTTGATTTTTGCACCTTCGTTTTCGTACGTAAATTCATCAATAGTAGATTCGTCAATTAATTTAATCAGTTCATGAATTTCTTCAATTTTTAACATGGATTTGCACCCCTATGTATGGATTTATCTTTTTCTTTATAGGCTAGTACTAAAAGTACATACTATAACCATCTTACAGGAGGATTTCAATGAATTCAACTACTATTGTGGCGAAGCGCTTTGCGAGAGCATCTTGAAGAGGGCGCAAAACCGCATCAAAAAACGCCCTTTTCGGCAAAGGGCGTCTGTTCATTTTTTATTCGTTAGAGGGCTCAAAAGTGACCGCTACGTTATCAAGACCTCTCATTTCTTTTGTGACCATATCAATAATATCGGCCGCTTGGGACTTTGATTTTTTGTCAGAACGAACTGTGATGCTCACTTTATCTCCCTCTGCACTCACTAGCGCATCTTTATAACCTTTTGTTTTAATTAAGGTTTCAAGTTGACGCTCCGTTCCTTCTGCTTCACTAAGCGCTGTCATTTGGTCATAAGCTTCGCTTTTTTCTTGTGCTGTTGCATCATCACTGGATACGATTTCGTTGAACTCTTCGCGCTGCTTGCTTCGTTTATCTTCAAGCTCTAATCTGTATGTTGTAAAAAGCTCATCGTCTGTTTGCTCTGACACAGCCTTTCCTTCTTCACCGCTTGTTTCGATATCCTCTTGTTTACCATTTGTTTCTTTGTCAGTGGACTTCTCATCAGCGCCTTTTTCTGTTCCTTTATCCATTCCTTTTTCTGGTTCAGTCTTTTTCTCTTCCGTTCCTTTTGATTTCATCTCTTCTACTGTCACTGCATTTTCACCTTGTGGAGACATGATATAGTACACACTTAAGACGACAACTAAACTTAGCATCGTTAATAGCCAAACCGTTTGTTTTTTTAACATCATTCCGAATCCTCCTTGATTTTTTTAGGGGCAACAGCCACTCTATGGCTCGGTACATCAAGCACTCGTGTAACCGCTTCAATGATGGTTTTCTTTATTTGAACGTTGTCTACTCCTTGAGCAACAACGAGAACACCTCGAATATCTGGTTTTTTCGTTTGCACCACGACTGGCGTTTCTTCATTGCCATTTTTGATGATGACGATTTCTTCTTCTTTTGTTTGATCAGTGACACTTCGCACGCCGCCTTCTTTATCTGTTTCTTCGGTCGTTGTGCTTTTATTGGATTTGTTTTTTTCAAACACTTTTAAAGAAGTTGCGTCTACATTGACCACAATCGATACATCCTCAACGCCAATAATGGTCTCTAAAATTTCTTTCAGCTGATTTTCGTATTCTTGCTCCACATCCTCAATCGAATTCTTTGATTTACTTGACGATGCCGGCTTGAATACCTCCTGCTCTTGTGAGGTTGTTTTTTTAGAAGCAGGAACAGCAGCTTGTTCTTTGCTTGATGGCGGTGACAAGATCTGACTGACTAACATGAAAGATACGCCGATGATGAATACAAGCAGCAAGTAATGGTGCTTCGTTAATTTTGGTTTCCCTCCACCTTTTTCAGGCGGCTGCAAGAATGATTTCAGCTTTTGTTTCCAGTCCTTGTTATTCATGATCTGCTGCGTCACCTCCCTCAATGTTCAGCGCAATGTGCTCAGGACTCGTATTCCAAACATCAGCAAGCGTCTCTTTCACCCTCTTGATCTCTTTGCTAGAAGATCCAGCGCTGTCCTCCTTTTGCCTGGAGAGATCAATGTCCACCTTTGCCACCGTTTCTACAGCATCACCTGTGAGCGGGGAAAGAACTGCTTTGATGCGAAATTGATCCGCCTCCATATTCTGATCCAGGTGCTCTTCATCTGCCTGCACTTCTACGTGTTTCATTTCATAGCTCTCCTTCTCCAGTGGCTCCTTTGCGCTTTTTTCTAGTTGGACAGCCATTTGCTTTAAAATATATGCACGCTGAGAGGCTTGTATTTCTTTTTTTTCTAAATTCATCTGATTTTTTATTTCTTCTGACTGTGCTTCTTCCTTCCCCTTCATCAATTCTGAGAAGATTTGGTCAGGGTCTGCCCGAAATAAAGCAAAAATCGGATTGAGCATCACGACAATCAACAGGAGGCTGACGACCATTTTGGCATATTTTTGCATGCTTGAATTGGGAAGCAGAAGATCAATGACAATCGCAAATAAGATAAAGAGAATAATACTTGTGATCCATTCCGTGAGAAAACTCAAAAGGTGTCCCCTCCTTACTTCATCATCATGGTCAAATTGCCAGCAGTGATAATGACGGTAATGCTTAAAAAGAACATGAGCGATACGACAGCAAGTGCAGCAAAGATATAGAGCACACTTTTTGAAATGACATCAAGGCAGCTGATAATCGGACCGCCTCCTAATGGCTGAAGAATGGCTGCGGCAAGCTTATATATAAGAGCTAGCGAGAGCACTTTGATCGCAGGGAAGGCGGCAATTGAAATGAGAATAGCGACGCCGACAAGTCCGACCGTATTTTTAAGTAATACAGAGGCACTGATGACGGTATCCGTCGCATCTGTAAACATTCTGCCAAGGACGGGGATGAAATTTCCGGTAATAAATTTGGCTGTACGAAGTGTGATACCATCTGTAACCGCAGCAGATGCCCCTTGCACAGAAATGACACCAAGAAAGACAGTTAAAAAAACGGCTAACCCGCCTATCGCCACATTTCTTAACAGCTGGGCAAGCTGGGTAACCTTGTATTGTTCAGTCAGCGTACTGACAATGCTTAATATCGCTGATAAAAAAATAAGCGGAAGAACGACATATTGAATAAAAACGCCGCTCGTATTCATCAAAAATAAGATAACCGGATGAAAGAATCCGGCTGAGACAAGCCCGCCTGAGGAAGCAATAAGTGCTAATAACAGAGGAATAAGAGCAAGAATAAAACTGGTCATCGTTTGAATGGCTTCCGTTGCATAAGAAATCGCCACATGAAAGCTGTTGAGTGCAATAATGATCAGCACCATATAAACAAGTGCGTATGCGACTTTACTGACAGTGCTTTGTTCAAATGCATTCTGCAAAAGCTGTAAAAGCGAACAAAAGATGGTGAGTAAAATCAGTGTCCCAAGGAGCTTTCCGTTTGCGATGACCTCGTGAAAAAGATAATGAACAAAGGCTTTCAGCCATGTCTTGGGAGACAGCTCTTTATCGCCATCAATCATTTCTTTCACTGTTCCTTTTTGGCTTTCTGGCAGAAAGCCGCCATACTCATCCAATATGGTTTCCCAAAAGTCACTAATGGAATGAAGCTCAAGTGCATCAGCTTGTCCAGCCGCCACTTCTTCTGCTGCTGGTGCTTCATTTGATAAAGGCTCTTTTTCTTCTGCACCTGCGTGCGGAGCGATCAGCCAGAAGAAAAGCATCAGTCCCATAACAGCTGTCACCCGTTTCATTGTCATCACCTCTTTTCAATTAAGTCATGGACGGGATCATACCTAAGATCGTCTCAATGATGACTGTTAAAATAGGAACTGCCATGACCAAGATGAGAATTTTGCCGCCAAGCTCTATTTTTGATGCAATGGCGCCTTGTCCAGCATCTTTTGTCAGCTGGGCGCCAAATTCCGCAATATAGGCAATGCCAATAATTTTTAAAATGGTTTCAACATACTTCATATTGACACCGGCACTTGCCGCAATTTTTTCTATCATCGAGATAATGGCATAGATTTGATCTATTAAATAAAGAAAGATCACACACCCTGTAAATACAACTAGCAAAAAGGCGAAGGTTGGCTTTTGTTCTTTGACGATTAATGCTAAAAAAGTAGCGATTAAACCAAGTCCAACAATTTGTATGATTTCGATTTGTAAGCCCTCCCCTATCCTTGAAATAGAAATACGGCTTTAATCTTTTTAAACAAATCATCTACAATGGTTGCTACCATAAACAAAATGTAGATAAAACCAAGCAGCGTGACCCACTGAGCGTACTCCTTTTTCCCCATTTGATCTAAAATCGTATGGAGGAATGCCACAACGATGCCTACTCCCGCAATTTGAAAAATGACGTTTACATCAACGCCCATGCTCTCGACTCCCTTCCTCTCACATCAATAAAAGAATCAGTAGTAATCCGCTTAAAAATCCGAGGCTTCTGACCATTTTTTCATTTTTGGCTTGGGCGATTTCAGCTTCCTTCTCCTCCGATTCCAAATGACCTAAAGCAAGCTTGATATATTTTTGCTGAGACGTGACATCATGCTGGCCAAGTGTTTCTCCAAAGTGCTTCAGTGCCTCATATTCGCCTTTTTTTAAGACGGTTTTTTTCCAAACATCCTCAAGGCTCTCATTCCATGCATGCCGTGCAGAAAAAGTTCCACCTTTCAGCTTTTCTGCAAATTGTTCAAATAACCGATTCACAGGAGTGCCTACTTGTGACGCAATTTGCTCTGCTGCACGCGCTAGAGGTGTTTGACCATACATAATTTCAGCTTCAAGAGACTGGAGCGCAAACCGGAGCTGTCGAATTTGTTTCGGCCGGTCGCTATATCGTTTGGCAAACTCGAACCCTCCCCAAGTCGTAGCCGCGACAATCAAGATAGCGCCAATGAGCTTTAACATACGTCCACTCCCCGCCTCCATTTCATCTCTTGTCCGCTTTGGTCATATATTCGTCCGATCGTGCCGGGACCGTCCTTGCGATTTAATTCAATATAACGCTCAAACACACGAAGCTCCCATAGCGGTTTCAATGATGGACGTTTATATACATCTTCAAGTGAATAGCCATGAACGGAAACGATAATGGTGACCCCCGCATGAATCGCTTCTAAAAGTGCCTGCACATCCTCGCGTTTGCCGATTTCATCGACAATCATGATCTCTGGACTCATAGACCGAATCATCATCATCAAGCCCTCAGCCTTTGGACACGCATCGAGCACATCCACCCGGTGTCCAAACTGGTGCTGCGGCACCCCTCTTATACACCCAGCGATTTCTGATCGCTCATCTATAATGCCAGTTTTTTTAGGAGGAATTGCTTTTGTGCCCGTACTAGCCAGTCTTGCTATATCCCGCAATAATGTCGTTTTCCCTGTTTGCGGTGGACCGATGATCAGTGTATTGCACCAGTGCTCATCATATAAATAAGGAAGAAAGGGAAGCGCAATCCCGACTTTTTCTTTTGCGATGCGGATATTAAATGAAGAGATATCTCTTAATCCTTTGACAATGCCGTTTTCAACGATCACCTTTCCTGCAAGTCCCACCCGGTGCCCGCCTGAAATGGTGATGTAGCCTTGCTTTAGCTCCTCTTCAAGTGTGTACATGCTGTAATTGCTCAGCCTGCCTAATAGCTGAGACGCATCTTCTCCTGTTGTGTGATAAGAAAGAAAGCGCGGTTTTCCTCTTTGCATTAATTCAATAGGACGATCCGTGCGAATGCGGATTTCTTCTATTTGATCCCATTCTGCTTCTTTTAGCAGTCTAAGTTCTTGTCCAATCGAGTGCGGGAGAATATCCAACAAACTCCGCAACGAATTCCCCTCCTTTTTTTCTTCTCTAAAATGTATGATGGGAGCCGTTAATTATGCCAAGCCGTTTTACTTATAAATCCCAACAAGAATAAAGACGACACCAATGAAAATAAAGACGAGCTTGGCATAGGATAGCTGCCCTGCGATTTGATAGATTCCAATCGTCATCGTGATGATAAAAATGAGCGGCCCAATGATCGCCAATATACTATTAATGACAACCGCTTTACGGACATCATTTGTGACTAAAATGAGGATGGCGGCTGTCATTTCAATCGCTGCTGATAAAAACCTCATGCCTGCCATCGCAGCGACTGATGGATGGATGCCCGGGAGAAATTGTTTCATACTAGAACCTCCAGCTTTTTTTACACTATATGCTTGTCTAGCTGGAAGTAGTCTTGTTTTTCGGAAAGGAAAAGAGATGAATGAGAGAATTGAGAGAAGGCGTACCTTTTGGGGGAATCTTACATGCTTTACAATAAAAAAAGGCTGTAAACACGAGGTTTACAGTCTTTTTTCGTTCATTACGCTCTTGACACGTATGAACCGTCTGATGTATTAATGACTAGTTTATCTCCTTGGTTCACAAAGAAAGGAACGTTGACGATTAAACCAGTTTCTGTTTTTGCAGGTTTTGATCCGCCTGATGTCGTGTCACCTTTAATACCAGGCTCTGTTTCTACTACTTCTAGTTCTACCGTGTTTGGAAGTTCTACTCCAAGTGTTTCAGCACCATACATCACAATGTGAACCGACATATTTTCTAGCAAATATTTCAGCTCATCTTTAATTTGTGTTTCACTTAGTTCAAGCTGCTCATAAGAACTTGTATCCATGAAGACATGTTGGTCGCCATTTGCATATAAATATTGCATTGTTTTTGTTTCGATTTGAGCTTTCGCTACTTTTTCGCCTGCACGGAATGTTTTTTCTTGAATAGCACCAGTACGCAGGTTACGCAGTTTCGAACGAACAAACGCTGCGCCTTTCCCTGGCTTTACGTGTTGGAAATCCACTACACGCCAAATACCGCCGTCCACTTCAATTGTCAGGCCTGTACGAAAATCGTTTACTGAAATCATTTTGTCATCCTCCTACATTTCACCATCATAATATGATAAGTTCTTTCGGTGAGTGGGTCAATCGTTTATTGCCGTCAGCTGTCAGGACAATATCATCCTCAATTCTCACGCCGCCGACATCCGGCAAGTAAATTCCCGGTTCAACTGTCACGACCATTCCCTCTTCTAAAACGACCTCTGATCGTGAGGAAAGGCCTGGCGCTTCATGTACTTCCATCCCTAGCCCATGGCCAGTTGAATGCCCGAAGTATTGACCATAGCCATACTTTTCAATGATGTCACGTGTGATGCGATCAGCTTCTTTTCCTGTTAAGCCTGGCTTGATTCTATCCACACCAGCGTTTTCTGCTTCTAATACGATATGATAAATTTCCTTTAACTTATCGCTCGGTGTGCCAACAGCAATCGTTCTTGTCATATCAGAACAATACCCTTTATAGTAAGCACCGAAATCGAGTGTAACTAAATCACCAGATTCAATCACCTTTTCACTCGCTCTTCCGTGCGGCAGGCTTGAACGAACACCTGAGGCGACAATCATATCGAATGAAGATCCTTCAGCGCCTTCTTTTCTCATGAAAAATTCAAGCTCGTTCATGACAGCAATTTCCGTCAAGCCCGGCTTGATGTAAGTGAGAATATGATCAAAGGCGTGATCTGCAATCTTCGCAGCTTCCCCTAATATCTTAATCTCTTCACTAGACTTAATCAAGCGCAACTTTTCAACTGATTCTGAGACCGGAACAAGCTCAATATCACCTGTTTTCTCTGCATACTGCTGGTACGTGGCAAATGTCATATGGTTTTGTTCAAATCCAAGGCGTTTGATCCCAAATTCCTTTGCCGTTTGAGCTGCGGTTTCTGCGATGTTTCCTTTATGTTCAATAATGTCGAAGCCTTTTACTTGGTCCTTCGCTTGCTCTGTATAACGGAAATCCGTGATAAAAGCTGCCCGATCCTTTGAAACAACGGCGAGACCGGCTGAACCAGTAAAGCTGGTCATATACTGTAAATTAAAGCTGCTCGTAATGACTAGACCATCGATCTCTAATTCAGATAAAAGTGTTCTTAACTTTTCAAGTTTCATGATACTGCTCCCCCTTCACTCACTAAATAACGAATCGCCAATTTATACCCTTCTAAACCAAGACCAACGATTTGCCCTTGGCATACTGGAGCAAGTACAGAATGATGGCGGAATTCCTCTCTCTTATGAACGTTTGAGATATGTACTTCAACGACGGATAAAGAAATACTTGCAATGGCATCTCTCAGAGCATAGCTGTAATGTGTAAAAGCCCCTGGGTTAAATACGACTCCATCGTACTGATCTTCTGCCTCGTGGAGCGCATCAATCAAATCTCCTTCGTGATTTGATTGAAAGAACGTTAACTGGATATTGGCTCTTTCTGCAAACTGGAACAAATCTGTCTCTAAATCTGTCAGCGTCTTACTTCCGTAAACAGCCGGCTCTCTTTTGCCAAGCCTATTTAAATTCGGCCCATTCAGCACAAGAAAATGAGGCATACAACCACTCCTTCACCCTAATTCAATCTATATCGAGATCTGTTTCTTTTTCCTTAGAAACCTTTCGTTTCCAAAAATATTTTATCATATGAATAGGTGATTTACACTTTATTCTGTCTTTTTCCCGAGTGCCCTCGCAAGCTTTTGACTCGTTAATTCATTATATTCAAACGAAATACTGTACCCGACAAACATGCCGTATAAAATATATAGGCAAAATGTCGTGACGATGGTGCTTTGCTGCAAATCTTGTACTTGCTTTACATCTGGGAAAATCGGGTTAAATACGTAAAAAACGATCAGCCATAAAAGCGCGCCATATATCAGCCCCATCCAATAGCCTTTGATCCGTTTCAAAAGCCCATAATAAATAAAGGCTGCTCCGATCGATAAAACCCCTAAAAGCACAATACTGATAAAAGTACCAAGTCCGCCCTTTTTCCACTCTCCGAGTACAAAAGGCTGAAGGAGCATATTGGGACTCACCTCTGAGAAATGAAACATATGGGTCAGAAACCCGATAAAGCCCCAAAAAACACCGCCAACAAAGCCTGTCGCAGCTGCTCTTGCCAATAGCGATGACGTTTGTACAGACTGATTGTTCTCTTCTTGGTTTTTCTTTTCATCACGTTTCATTTGTGAACACCTCCAGCAAGTAGTATGTCCAAAATGTCATAAAAAAAAGGATTTCCATACGTGAGTGTAAAATTTTTATAACAGGGTATACTGGCTAAAAAGAGGTAGATAGAATTCTAGTAGATAATCGACCTGTGCGCTAGTGATTTCCCTACATTTCCTGTACAATAAAGGTATAAGGAAATGCATGTAAATTACAGGAAACAGGCAGGTTGATGAAATATGTCCAATCAAACAAAACCTCCAGCATATGGAGGGCAGGCAGTTGTCGAAGGTGTCATGTTCGGAGGTAAAAAGAACTATGTGACAGCGATTCGGCGTAAGGATCAGTCCATTGAGTTTTTAAAGCTTCCCCGGACCTTCAATAAACGAACCGCCTTTCTCAAGAAAATCCCCTTTGTCAGGGGTGTTGTTGCACTTGTTGAAGCAAGCGCAAATGGCAGTAAGCACTTGAACTTCTCCAGCGAGCGCTATGACTTAGATCCTTCAGAAGATCATACTCTTGAAAAAGAACAACAAAGCTCAAAATTATCTATGATTTTCGGCATTGCTGTGATCGGAGTTCTCTCTCTCCTCTTTAGTAAATTTGTCTTTACCCTAGTACCTGTCTTTTTAGCTGAACTTGTGCGGCCCGTCTTTTCAGGGAATTTCGCACAAATCGCAGTTGAAACATTCTTTAAACTGGTCCTGTTATTAGGCTATATTTACTTTATTTCCATGACCCCTTTAATTAAAAGGGTATTTCAATATCATGGCGCAGAACATAAAGTCATAAACTGCTATGAACAGAATCTTGACATCACAGTGGAAAATGTCCAAAAACAATCACGTCTTCATTATCGATGCGGTAGCAGCTTTATTTTATTCACTGTCATTGTCGGAATGTTCGTCTATTTACTCGTACCGACAGATCCTTTATGGGTGAGAATTCTGAATCGCTTGGCGCTCATTCCAGTTGTTCTCGGCATTTCATTTGAATTGCTTCAGCTTACGAACAAACTCCGAGAAGTGCCTGTGCTGAAAGTGCTTGGCTATCCTGGCCTTTGGCTGCAATTGCTGACAACAAAAGAACCTTCTGACGATCAAGTCGAGGTAGCCATTGCAAGTTTTAATGAACTTCTTCGTTTAGAGGAAGCATCTCTGAAACAAGCGTCAGATTCTGCTCATCAAGTGATCTAACTTATAAATCCGGTAAATTCCTTCGGAGGTGGACAGTTATGAATCGCCGAGTACATCCTGCTTTTACCATTATTTTCGCTTTAGGTGTTTTGGGATTTGTGTATTTACTCACAACGAATCCAGGCAGACTTTTTACAATGCTGCTATCAGTTGTGATCATTGGAGCGGTTATGTTTTTCCTATTTAGATGGCTGATGAATCGAAGAACTGGAACAGAGGGCAATCTTTATCGTAAAGCAGTCAAACAATCTAAACGTCGCTACCAGCAGCCTAAACCAAAAACGAAAAGCCAGATGAAAAATCGGGTCACTCATTTGCGAAGCGTGCCGACTGACCACAAGTCTAAGCCCGTCCTTCTCAAAAAGAAAAGCCAAACACAGTTAACTGTGATTGAAGGCAAGAAAAACAAAAAGAAGAATCGCGCTTTGTTTTAAAATGTCCAGCTTTTTAAAAATTGCTCGGCCTTCTGTCTGCCTAGATCGACGAGCGCCTTTTTCTTTTCTGTCATCAGCTGAAAATCAGTGGCAATGACGTGTTCTACAGGAATAAAAATCACATGACGTTCGTGTTTTGTGGCAATGTGTCTTTCGTCATGAGCACCACGCATCGTTTCAAAAAGAGCGCCAAACAGTTCAAACGCATTGCGGATGGAGTGTTGAGGGCGTTCTTTTTCGTTTGGGGTTAATGTGACACCGACGAACGGTCTTTTTTTCTCTTCGGCAAACAACCAAATTGGAAAATTACTAAGCACGCCTCCATCCACAATGGTACAAATGCCTTTTGATGACTTTAGTTTGACAGGCTCGAAAAAATACGGCAGACTGCAGCTCATCCGGATTGCCCTTGCAACAGAAAAACGCTCTGGATTTAAGCCGTATGAAGGAAGGTCGTCTGGCAGCACGAGAATTTTTCCATTTGTTAAATCAGAGGCAACAATTTTCAGCGAATCTTTTTTAAGATCCCCAAATACGGTGACCCCCTTTCGTTTCAACACATCTGTCAGCCATTTTTCCAGCCGGTCGCCTTTGTAAAGACCAAGACGCCAATAAATAGACACCCATCTAAGCATTTTAAACGGGATGAATTGACATCTCCTATCAAGCAACTGATGTTCATCCATTTCATCTAAAAGCCCCCGAATCTCCTGACTTGTAAAGCCTGCCGCGATGAGTGAAGCAATGATCGCTCCAGCACTTGTACCAGCAAGGCGGACAAATTGATATCCTCTCGCTTCAAGCGCTTCATAGGCACCCGCAAGTGCTGCCCCTTTAATGCCTCCACCTGAGAACACACCATCTATCTTCATCGAGGAGCCCCCTTTGATATCACGCTATTAATAGTGTAAGAGCATATGCTTTCAATTAGAACTTTAATCAAAAAGGACACCCATGCTGAGGGTGTCCTTTTTCTTAAGATTCTTGATTTGTTTGTTCGTTCTTCTTTTGAATCGCTTTCAGCTGAACAGATCGCTCGTCGTTTTCTTCAAAGAATTGAACGAGATCGCCGATACGGTCAATGCTGTTCCAGCTGAGATGATGTTCAATGCCTTCTACATCATCATAAATTTTCTCTTCATCTACACCAATGATTCTTAAAAATTGCTCTAGCAGTTCATGTCTGTATACGAGACGTTTTCCAATTTTTTTGCCTTTCGGGGTTAAAATTAGACCACGATACTTCTCATAAATGAGGTATTCATCTTTATCTAGCTTCTGAACCATTTTTGTTACAGAGGAGGGATGGACAGCGAGTGCTTCTGCAATATCAGAGACTCTGGCATATCCTTTTTCTTCTATCAGCATATATATTTGTTCAATGTAATCTTCCATACTAGGTGTAGTCATAAAACCCCTCCATAATGCACCTTTACTTAATAATCATAACAATTCTACACCATCGCCCATTAAAAAACAAGGAGTGTCCACTGTCTTTAACGCTTGTAATTCCACTCGTCTGATGCATATTTCGTTTTGGCAAGGTGGTGGACAAATGCTAACTCTTCATCTGTCAGCTCATAAGGCACAAGCTCAATATTTAATCCTTTTTCAAATCCTCGTTTAAACGCCACACGCGCATCATCTATTGTACAGGTTCGGTCTGAGATTTCATTGATGGCGACCGCTTTGTTTTTAAAGCTTCTCTGCATCCGCTCTCTCACCCGGTCGTTTGGATAAAGAAATAAATCGAACAATTTGTCCTCATCAAGGTCAATTAAGATGGAGCCGTGCTGGAGGATCACTCCTTTTTGTCTCGTTTGAGCACTGCCTGCTACCTTTCTGCCTTCTACGACAAGCTCGTACCAGGAAGGGGCATCAAAGCATACAGACGATCTTGGATTTTTTAAGCTTTCTTTTTCTTTATCTGTTCGAGGAATGGCAAAATACGCATCGAGTCCCAGTTCTTTAAAGCCCTCTAAAATGCCTTCTGAAATGACGCGGTATGCCTCTGTCACCGTCGCCGGCATTTCTGGGTGTTCCTCTGACACAATCACGCTGTAGGTCAGCTCCTGATCATGAAGAACCCCCCGCCCTCCAGTTGGTCTGCGGACAAACCCAAGGCCATAACGCTCGACTGCTTCCATGTTGATTTCTTTTTCAACATGCTGAAAATACCCAACAGACAATGTCGCCGGATTCCATCCATAAAAACGGATCACAGGCGGGATGAGCTTCTCACTATGCCAATAAAGCAAGGCTTCATCCATTGCCATGTTAAAGGCAGGGTCTTGATTTCCTGTATCAATGAAACACCATTTCTCTTTTTGCATATAAAAATCCCTTCTCTTTTACGTAGTCAAAGTTAGATGATGGTCACAGCCACCGATATTCTCTCTTCATCAGTCTATCAAATAGGGAACGAATTGAAAATAATTCTAACCATTTATGATGACAAGTTTCTTTTGCTTTACTATAATAGTATTTGTCTAAAACGTACCATCAGACAGGCCACTGTGCTGATGCTCAAGAAGGAGTCGAGTTGTATTGTCAATGTTCAACTATATCGTCCTCTCACTTTGTGGACTTTTCGTTCTTTATTCTGTCGGCAGCTACATTTATCAGCAGCGTATTATGAAAACGCTGACGGAAGCAGAATTTATTAAAGGTTACCGCAAAGCTCAACTCATTGATGTGAGAGAGCCAAATGAGTTTGATGGCGGACATATTTTAGGGGCAAGAAACATCCCCCTTTCCCAGCTAAAACAGCGCAAAAATGAAATTCGTCCTGACAAGCCTGTTTATCTCTATTGCCAAAACAATTTGAGAAGCGGAAAAGCAGCGCAAACTTTACGTAAAAACGGTTGTCGTGAGATTTATAATTTAAAAGGCGGCTTTAAAAAATGGGGCGGCCGCATCAAAACAAAGAACTAACAAAAAAGACTCTGGGAGCATGATCCCCCTGAGTCTTTTTTCTTTATCTTTCAAAAACGAGAACTGGATTTCGCGCGGCCTTTGTTTCGTCCATTCGTTTGACGACCGTTGTATGCGGCGCTTCCTGTACCACTTCTGGATTTTCTTCTGCTTCTTTGGCAATCTGAATCATTGCTTCGATAAAGGCATCAAGAGTTTCTTTTGATTCTGTTTCAGTTGGTTCAATCATGATACATTCCTCTACATTGAGCGGAAAGTAGATCGTTGGCGGATGATAGCCAAAATCAAGTAATCGTTTGGCAATATCCAGTGTACGCACACCTAATTTTTTCTGACGTTTACCTGAAAGGACAAATTCATGCTTACAGTGACGGTCAAATGGCAAATCGAAATGAGTACTTAAACGGCGCATCATATAGTTCGCATTTAACACAGCATTATCAGTTACAGCCTTTAAGCCGTCTGGACCCATAGAGCGAATATACGCATACGCTCTGACATTAATGCCGAAGTTGCCATAGAACGGCTTCACGCGACCAATTGATTCTGGTCGATCATCATCGAAGTAAAAGCGGCCTTCTTTCTTCACAAGCACCGGCTTTGGCAAGTAAGGAATCAAATCCTTTTTGACGCCTACAGGACCTGAACCAGGGCCTCCGCCTCCATGTGGACCTGTAAAGGTTTTATGAAGATTTAAGTGAACAACGTCAAAGCCCATATCCCCCGGTCTTGCTCTGCTCAAAACGGCATTCAAGTTGGCTCCGTCATAATAAAGCTTGCCGCCAGCTCCGTGAACGATTTCAGCCATTTCTAAAATATTTTCTTCGAATAGGCCAAGTGTATTTGGATTCGTCAGCATTAAAGCCGCAGTTTCTTCATTGACAACACGGCGCAGGTCCTCTAAATCAACAAGTCCATTCTCATCAGATGCGACGGTAATGGTTTCAAATCCGGCCACTGTCGCAGATGCAGGGTTCGTTCCATGAGCAGAATCCGGTACAATGACTTTTGTTCGCTTATGGTCTCCTCTTGCTTCATGGTACGCACGGATCATCATGAGTCCTGTCCATTCCCCGTGTGCTCCTGCCGCAGGCTGTAATGTCACAGCGTCCATCCCCGTAATTTCTTCAAGATGATCACCTAGGTCATACAGTAATTCTAATGCTCCCTGCACAGTGTCCGCCTCCTGTAGTGGATGGACTTGCGCGAAGCCTGCAAAGCGTGCAACCTTTTCATTAATCTTTGGATTATATTTCATCGTACAAGAGCCAAGAGGATAAAATCCGGAATCGACCCCGTGATTACGTCTTGATAATGCTGTATAATGACGCATAATATCAAGTTCAGATACTTCAGGAAGCTCCGCATCCTCATGACGGATGTACGCCTCATCAAATAAGGACGGGATCTCCTGTTCAGGTACATCTAAATCAGGCAGGCTATAACCAATTCTTCCTTCTTTGGATAATTCAAAAATAAGTGGCTGATCTTGTTTATTCATGGCGATCCCCCAATTCCTTGATAAACGTATCAATTTCTTCTTTCGTTCTTAGCTCTGTCACGGCGACGAGCATGTGATGTTGAAGCTCGGGGTAGTCCCTCCCTAAGTCATAGCCGCCGATGATTCCTTTTTCAAGCAATCGTTTATTGGCTTCTTTCACAGGTTCTTGTAATTTGATGACAAATTCATTGAAATGGGCTCCTTCTACATCGGCAAGCAGTCCATGTGCTTCTGCCTGCGTCTTGGCATAGTGGGCTTTTTGCACGTTTTGATAGGCGATGTCTTTGATGCCTGTTTTTCCGAGCGCTGTCATGGCAACGGAAGCAGCTAATGCATTTAAAGCCTGATTCGAACAAATATTAGACGTCGCTTTATCTCTCCGAATATGCTGCTCACGCGCTTGAAGGGTTAGTACAAACCCACGAACACCATTTTCGTCTTCTGTCTGTCCGACTAAACGGCCTGGCACTTTTCGCATCAACTTTTTCGTCACAGCAAAATATCCGCAATGTGGCCCGCCAAACGCTGCTGGAATGCCAAACGGCTGTGCATCACCAACGACAATATCTGCTCCAAGTTTTCCTGGCGGTGTCAGTAACCCGAGTGCAAGTGGATTACTAGAAACAACGAACAGACTTTTTCCTTTATGCGCAATAGGTTCGATGTCTTTTAACGGTTCGACGACACCAAAAAAGTTTGGATATTGCACAAGAACTGCTGCTGTCTCGTCGCAGACAGCCTTTTCTAATGCTGCTAGGTCCGTCTGTCCTTTTTTCGCAGGCACTTCAACAACTTCGATGTGCTGTCCTTTGGCGTATGTTTTTAGCACGGCTCTTGATTCAGGGTGAACCGTTTCAGAAACAACCACTTTTTTCTTTTTTGTATGTCCAGCAGCTAGCATCGCCGCTTCAGCTAATGCCGTCCCGCCGTCATACATCGAGGAGTTAGCAAGATCCATACCCGTCAGCTCAGCAATCATTGTTTGAAATTCAAAAATGGCTTGTAGTTCACCTTGCGAAATCTCCGGCTGATAAGGTGTGTATGCTGTATAAAATTCAGAACGTGAGATGACATGATCCACAATGACAGGCTGATAATGATCATAGACTCCGGCACCAAGAAACGATGCATAGGAAATCGTATCTTTGTTCTTTGCAGCTAATCGGGATAATTCCCTTACAAGCTCTGTTTCAGATGCGGCTGCTTTAATGTTGTATGCTCCTTTAAATCTCACTTTTTCTGGGATATCTGAAAAAAGCTCATCGATCGACTGAACGCCGATGACATCCAGCATTTCTTTTTGATCTTGCTCGGTTTGCGGCAAATACCTGTGCTTCATCCTCTATTCCCCCTCGTTATTTGGCTCTTTTATAAAATGGTGTTGCGACGATTTTTGCTTTTAGACGTTTTTTGCGAACTTGTACTTCTATCTCTGTTCCAAGCTGCGCCTGAGAAGATTCGATTAAAGCAAGCCCGACATTTTTCTTTAATGTTGGGGATTGTGTGCCTGTGGTGACAACTCCAATCTGCTTTTCTCCTGAGAAGACTGGATAGTCTGTGCGCGGAATCCCTTTATCTATCATTTCAATGCCGACAAGCTTTCGCTTCGGCCCTTCTTCTTTTTGCTTCTTGAGCGCTTCTTTGCCAATAAAATTGGCTTCTTTATCTGTTTTGACCGCAAAGCCAATCCCGCCTTCTAATGGAGAGATCTCCTTTGTCAGCTCCTGGCCATAAAGCGGAAGTCTTGCTTCAAATCTCAAGGTGTCACGCGCACCGAGCCCGCACGGTATTAACCCTTTTGGCTCGCCTACTTTCAATAAAACCGACCAAATGTGGACCGCATCTTCTGACTTGCAGTAGATTTCAAAGCCGTCTTCCCCTGTGTAGCCCGTTCTTGAAACAAGCACCTCTTTTTGAGCAACCTCAGCTTTTGATAAAAATGTAAATGGCTTGAGCGATGTCACTTCTTCACCCGCTACAGCTTTCATGATGTCAGCGGCAAGAGGTCCTTGAAGTGCTAGCAAGGCGATTTGATCAGAGACATTTTGGATCAATACGTCGTTCGCCTCTTGATGCTGAAGCAGCCATTCCACATCTTTTTCGATATTCGATGCATTAATGACAAGCAAATAATCGTTCTTTTCTTTTTGATAGACGAGCAGATCATCCACTGTCCCGCCATCTTCATAGCACATGGCTGTATATAGTGCCTTGCCGTTTGTCAGCTTCGACACATCATTGGTTAATAACCTTTGTAAAAAAGGAAGGGCGTCTTGACCTTTGATTTCCACCTCACCCATGTGAGACACATCAAAAAGCCCTGCCTTTGTTCGAACAGCTTCGTGCTCTTCTTTAATGGAAGAAAATTGGACAGGTAATTCCCAGCCCCCGAAGTCAATGGTTTTTGCGCCAAACGTTTCATACGCATGAAAAAGCGGTGTTCGTTTCAACATCAATCGTTTCCCCCTTTTTTCTTTCAGTGCAGATCACAAGCTGAATTTTCAGAAAAAAATCACAGCAAAAAAGGACAGAGCGCTCCCTTTTATCAAAAAGAAGTCTCTGTCCTTGCACCTGAAAGTTTACAGCACAACATCATTGTGCGTTTTCCCCTTTGGTGGTTTGCTAAAAAACGATGAGCAAACACTCTCCAGAGTTGCGTCCGGTAAGAGTACTTTTGCCTGAGAGATTCACTGAAACAATTCAGCTTGCTCCTTCGGCGCCTGCCAGTGCTAAATAACCGCCAAGTCTCTCCTCATACCATCATCCGCTCATATTCTTCACATTTATTGGACATACTATCAAAATGGGTGACTTATTTTCTAGATCACTTACCAACATCCTACCATTAGAAACGGATGAAGAGCAACAGAAAAATCATTAACATTTTTTAAACAATCACTCATTATCGTTCGCTTTTATTCAAATATCTAGTCTTTTCAAGACCTCTTAAAAAATGAAGCGTTTAAATACAGAACAATTTTATCCTTAACCTACTAGAAAGGCAGGCGATCACATTGAAGATTCAAACGGTTTTTGATCAGGAATGGGCAAGTGAATTTCAGCAGCGGCTTTCAGCAGACGGACCATGGGCGAACTGGGAAATGTACCGTTTAGCGACGCAGGTCCAAAAAGTCACAGCCATTGATTCATTTGAAGGACTGCAAGCTCCTGCCCATCTGCCTGCATTCACCCCTTTAAAACATCAGCTTGAAGTTGCCAGAAGAGTCGTAGAAGAGATGAACGGAAAAGCCATTTTAGCAGATGAAGTGGGACTTGGAAAAACCGTAGAAGCAGGACTTATTATCAAAGAATACATGATTCGTGGACTTGCCAAAAAAATTCTCATACTCGTTCCCGCCTCTCTTGTATCTCAATGGGTACAGGAGCTGCGCACGAAATTTTATATTGATGCTGTCGAACAAAAAAAGAGCTACGTGTGGGAGCAGTGTGACGTCGTGGTTTCCTCCATTGATACAGCTAAAAGGCAGCCGCATCGAGATACCATTTTATCCATTGCCTACGATATGGTCATTATCGATGAAGCACACAAACTGAAAAACAATAAAACGAAAAACTATGAATTTGTGAGAAATCTAAATAAGAAATTCTGCTTGCTGCTGACAGCGACGCCTATCCAAAACCGTATCGGAGAAATATTTAATCTCGTTTCTCTTCTGAAGCCAGGTCACCTAGGGAATGAACATCAGTTTAAAGATGTCTTTGCCAAAAAGGATTTACAGCTAGAAGACCATGACCGTTTAAAACAGCTTGTGAATAAAGTGATGATTCGTAACCGAAGACAAGACACAGGCATCGAGTGGACAAAACGGCATGTCAAAACGATTTCCATTGATTTCTCTCCGACAGAACAAGCATTATATGATGAAATCTGCAAGCTGAAAGAGAACCCATCTTATACGAAACACATGTTTTCCATCATGACCTTGGAACGAGAATGCTGTTCAAGCCGTGAGGCGGTCTATATGACAATTAAAAAAATGCAGGAAGATGAAAAACATATCCTTGGATCCTCTGCTATAGCGCAAATTATGGAGAAAATCAACCAAGTGCAGCAAAACACAAAGGCGCTTGAAGTCGTCAAGCTTATTCAGCAGTTAAATGAAAAGGTCATTATTTTCACCGAATACCGCGCGACACAAATTTATTTACAATGGTTTCTTCAGCAAAATGGCATCAGCTCCGTTCCTTTTCGGGGCGGCTTTAAGCGGGGCAAAAAGGATTGGATGAAAGATTTATTTAGAGAACGGGCGCAAGTGTTAATTGCTACAGAAGCAGGCGGTGAAGGAATCAACCTTCAGTTTTGTAATCAGATCATCAACTACGATCTTCCGTGGAATCCGATGCGTCTAGAACAGCGGATTGGACGTATCCACCGCCTTGGACAAGAGCGGGATGTCCACATTTACAATATGGCAACTAACGGTACCGTCGAGGAACACATCTTAAAGCTTTTATATGAAAAAATTCAGTTGTTTGAAAACGTCATTGGCGATCTAGATGATATCTTAACGCGAATCGATATCAAAGATGCCGAAACAGAACTGCATCAGATTCTTTTTCATCATGAATCAGATGGAGACATGAAAAAGAAATTAACCCAGTTTGCTTCCTATTTAACAGAAGCAAAAACACCGCTTTTAGAAAAAAGACAGCAAGGCTCATAAAGGAGAGTTGATCAATGAAGCAGCGTGACATACATACCTTTCTTCTCCGTTTCTTTCAGGCAAATCAATGCGACATACTGGAAGAAAGCGCAGGACATATGACCGTACAACTGACCATCGATATGGATAAATTGATAATGAACCGCCCTTTTTATTGGCACTGGCTTGAAAAAACTGGTGGTGTTCCGGAGCCGCGGCAATTGACCCTCATCACCGATCAAAAAATAGTGGATGACACTATTGAAGGTGAATTTATCCACTTCGGCTCCCCTCGTTTATTTCAGATTTTTGAAGCCGTCAAACAGCAGGGCCGATTTATCCGTCTCTATGAACGAGTCACTCCACTCATGACCAACCAGATCGCACTCGAGCCTTGGCTTGGTCTCAATGTGAAAATTTCTTATCTCGCAGATCGAAAGAAGGATAAGCTTTTATCACTAGGACTTCATCTCATACGAGGAGAAGTCGTTGAACAATTTCAAGAAAAGCTAGAAACCCGTGAGCTGTCATCTCAAATTCCCGATTACTGCTTTACGATGAGTACAATGATCAAGCCAGAAAGCGGAATCAGACGGCTCTACAGTTTAATGGAGCATTACGCCCATGAGGAACCAGATGATTGGGCGGTAAGAGCTGTTCAAAAATGGAAAGAAGACACTGAACTTTTAAACCAATTTTATGAAGGGACTTCAGACACGTCTGTAGAATATGAAATAGAAAGACAAGCACTCAAAACTTTATACGAACCAAAAATCAGTCTTACGATTGAAAATGGCGGACTTTTTTACTTACAGCAAAAAAGAGGAGGTTGATCCATAGGTCCCCTCCCTTTCATGTGACGTACAATTTTCGATCAGCCAAAAGCAACGTTTGTCTGTTTGTATTGGGCGGAAAAATGACGCAAGCAAACTACGAGGTCTTACCACCTGTGTCTTTCCATTTCATGCGTTAAGTGCCTGAAATACATGATTCAGTATTTTAGGAGGGTATTTGTATGGAAAAGAAAACGAACATATTAGACAGTGAATGGGTTCAATTATTACTTGAAGCTCGTAAAGCAGGGCTAACAGTGGAAGAAGTCCGTCAATTCCTCAAATCAAGTGAAAAGTCCTCTGAGTCTCACCCTCTGGTAAGAAGTCATTCTATCAAACCTTTCTGAATGTGCTATAATATCGAAAGGAAGGTGATGACATTGATTGGCCAGCGTATTAAACAATACCGCAATGAAAAAGGCTACTCACTATCAGAACTGGCCGAAAAGGCTGGGGTAGCGAAGTCTTATTTAAGCTCAATAGAAAGAAACTTGCAAACAAACCCCTCCATTCAATTTCTTGAAAAAGTCTCCGCTGTTCTGGACGTCTCGGTTCATACACTGTTACACGAAAAAGATGAAACCGAATACGATGGTCAATTAGATAGTGAATGGGAAAAACTAGTTCGAGATGCAATGACATCAGGGGTTTCGAAAAAGCAATTTCGTGAATTTTTAGATTATCAAATCTGGAGAAAAAAGCAAGAAGAGGAGTAAAGCGCACATTTTAGCGCATACTCCTCCAATTGCTATGCAGAACTTGATATCAGTCTAAAGACTGGCTTTATTTTTTATCTTCGCTGTGTGCTTTTTCGTTTTCTTTCACGTAGCCTTTTTCATCCGTATGCTTTTTGGGATTGATCGTTAAACCATTCCACTGAGTCGCTTCGAAGGAAAGATCAATTTGAATCGCATCGCCTTGGTATTTATTTTGGATATAGTGACCAGCTTTATCCTTCGTCTGGTCATTGACAAATTCAATGATCATTTCCATTTTATCGTAATCAAACGGGTTCTTTGGTATGCCGTCATACTCTGGAGCCACTGTTCCATCAACAGTTGCTACATTAATCTTCCCGCTTTCATGTAAAAACTTCTCATCGACGGCATGACGAAGCTTTTCAAATGCGGTCTGATCCTGTTTTGCCGTTAGTTGATGCAAGTCAAGCAGGTTTGCAGCGTCTAAGATAATATTTTTCGGATAACCATTTCCACCTTCAGCTCCGACCGTCAGAACACTTACCTGAAACTGGCTAAGAAATTCTTCAGCTGTATTCTTACCGCCATTTTTTGCGGAAGCTCCGTCTTGAAACTGGCTGTAATCAAGACTCATCAGCACTTGATTGATCGCAAGCGATCCTTTATTTTCAAAATTAAATTCTTTTTTGATCCGATCACCAGGTTTTAAGTTTGAAAGGTTGATGGCGCCGGAGTTCTCTTTTGCAGATAAATCCAGCTCTCCTGTCGAGTAGACCGCGTTTGCCGTTTCAACATCGTTAAACGCCGCCCATGTCCCCCCACCGATTAATGCCAGGCCTAAAGCCCCTGATAATACACCTAAACGAATTGATCTTTTCTTTACCATGAATGAACCCCCTAATAAATTGTTTTATTGAAACCTAATTAGGTTACAAACGAAAATTTAAGCTTGTTCCTCTGACATATGTAAATCAGCTGTGCGTCTTCGGTGTTTTGCAGCGCCCACAAAATGAAGAGTTGAATAAACGAGCAGCATCACACCTGGTATAATGAGCAGCAACGCGGTTCCAGCCGAAGTCCCAGCATACGAAAGAAGCTTTCCTGCATAAGGAATGTTCACACCCGTATACTGCGCAGCTACCTGATCCGCTTTTACTAGCGTGCCGTCCCGATACATATTGTTGTCACCTTTCGTCTCAAAGGCTTTATTTGCTCCCTTTCCTTTCACCCCAACAATTCGGTGGGTCACATAAGACTGGTCCTGTTTTGTTTGAAACGTGATAATATCTCCTTTTTTAAGCGACTCCGGTGAAGTCACTTCTTTTACGACAATGAGTGAGCCAGTTGGAAATTCTGGTTCCATTGATCCAGATAATACTTGCTTGAATTGAAAACCGAAAATTTGAGGATCTCCTCCTGTAGTTCTTGATGACAATACGACAATAATGCATGCAATCATCACCGTGAATACCACCACATAAAGAATACTTCCAGACATCTTCATCCATTTTTTCATGACCTCTTCTCCCCTTCGCCTATCATTAAAAAAGACAGCTCTATTTAAGATACCTTTTCTTGACACTTTACGAGCTGCATATGTTTAGACCATATAAATGCTTTTTCAGACCCACCAAAACCTATAGGATAATAAATTTTAAACGCATAAATTCCATTCGTTTTTGCTTTATCTGTCGTGACAGTCACTGTTTCTTGTGAAAGAAGGGATTTTATAGAACCTTTTTCAAGAATATGACCATCTTGTAACGGCTTCTGCTCACTTTTCACTTTATGTAATTCCCATTTCCATTCAGAGTGTGCAATAGATTGTCCACTATTTTTTAATGTCATGCTCAAGCTTTGAGGCGCACAGACTGTTCCTTTGATCATTGTTTGATCGATGAGTTCCAAATGACTTCTATCCCATTTGGCAGGCTGACAATGCTGATCCGTCTGTTCAAAATTTTCGCATGTTTTCATGACAAAGTTTGAGTGCTCAACATCGTTAAAAGAAGCGTTCGTTGTTGAGATCAATAGAGACGTGAAAATCAAACAAATGGCACAAAAAAGTACAAAGAGCGACTGTTTCATTCATTCTCCAACTCCTTGAACGATTGTTCTTTAATAAGAACGATTACATACAGTATAAGGAAATACCTATAAAACCCAAAACGTCAAATTAGTCCATTTTGTTCTTAAACAAGAATGATTACGAGAAAATTCTTCCATTTTCTCATTCTTTCGCCGTATTCAATATTTTTTTGTGTGACATTTGTACTTCTTAAAAATTTACATAAAAGTGCAGCATTTGGTCAAAATAATAGCAGGTGAGGTGATGTGAAGTGAAATATGGAAAGATGATAATCATGCTCTGTTTACTGTTGATTCCTATGATACAAGACACCAACCCTGCGGATGCGAGAGGTTTCACTGCCGCCGCAGATCAATGGGAAACACGGGCAGTCAAAGAAGCAAAGAAGCGATATCCTCTAACGCAAGTCTTATTCAAACAAAAAGTATGGGACCGTCATCGCGAGAAGGAATCTGTGAAACAGTATCATATTACATTAAAAGACCACACCAAAGAATTTGGGGTATATGTCACTATTTCTTATAATCCCTACTCAAACAAGGTCAATAAAGTGATTGTTGTGGAAGAATACAGCTAAAGAGGCATAAAAAAACCGCCTGCTGGCGGCTTTTTACTTTTGTCGATGTCGCTTACGTTTTTTTAGCATCATTGAAAACCCAAACGGCAGAACCCCAAATAAACGCTGTGAAAATGGCGGTTTCGTTTCCATTTTCTCTTGTTTATGTTCCTTCCGTTCGTCACGTGGTGTATTCATATATTTAATGATTTCCTGTGTCATATATTTTACATAGTCATTTGTTTTCAAGCACATTCACCTCTTCTTTCTTCAAGTGTTACCAGGAAGAGGATCATTTTATACACTGGCTATTCACTGTTTGCCCATTTCATGATTTCACGGGTCTTCCAATTTAGCACGAGTTCCCGCTCATCTGATAAACCATCCTTTGTTTTCACACTGACTAACATGTGGATATGCTTTTTCTTTTGATCGCATGTCACCTGCTTTAATGTCACTCGTCCTTCTTCAGTGTCAATAGGGGTATGCTGCTTTTCACACAACCGATGTAATGTACTGGCAGCTTCATTCGCACCCACCCTGAAAAGCTGCTGTTTTTTATAAAATGAAATCGTCAGCTCTGCACTTCTCAGCTCTCTTTGAAACCCCATCGTCATCGCCCCTAGAATCAAGAGAAAAAATAGAATCGCAGCCAGTACTTGCGGATAGATAAATCCTCCTTCCCTTTTCACGATGTAGGTACCACCCCTTTATATATGAAAAAAACGGCTTCATACACCTTACCAGATTCATCTGTGACTTTAAGGATAGCTTTGTGCTGATTTGTTCTTACGCGAAATTCTTTCACCTTTTGCAATAAAGGGAGATGGCCTGCTTGATCCATTCTCTTTCGAAGCATCTCTTGATATGGCTCAATCGTTACGACTCGCCCTTGATCAGACACATACTCTAACGCTTTCCCTCCTTGCGCCGATCGAATAGCCGTTGCTCGGCTTAATTCCTCATCTAATTGCAGCACAGTCTGTCTCCACTCCATTTGTGAAAATCGGTTGACCTCTTCAAAAGGACGAGCTTTCTCAGCTGTAGAAAAGATCAGTACACAGCCAATTGAAAGGAACAAAAAGAGCTGCAATTGCCACAAAGCCTGGACAAGGGTAAAACCTCGTTCACCGTTCAGCAACATGGTGAAAGCATATGGTCTGCTTTTTATGTATCGTGTATGATACACATCCCTTCTCTTTACTCCAATTGAATACATATGTGATGTCGCCTCGCTTCTTTTTGACAGAAGTTTTTGTACCATCTATGAACAATTCATTCATCTGTTCATGCAAAATTTGGTAAGCTTCAAGTTTGGCTCTTATTTCATTTTTCCCTATCATGATTTTTTCATAAGCTGGCATGAGCACAAGAGCTGCAAATAGGAAGATATGACAAGCAAACAGCGTTTCAATCGTACTAAACCCTCTATTGCTTTTGAACATGGATTCGCCCGCTTCCTAAATAGATCGTGAGCTTATACGTTTGACTGCCAAATTGAATAATGAGAGACCCGCCGCTGCTCGGATGTCCGTTTACATTAAAATAGATACCTTGTGGAAATGTAGAAGCCTTAATGCTTCCCTTTTGCTGCAGAAAAGAAGCAATGATTTCGCCATCCTTTTGATCGATTACCTGATACGATACATGTGGTGGATGGAATTCAACATACACACGTGTTTTTTTGACAAATGCAGTATAAGCAGCCAATTGAAAATCTTGTTTCATGATGTTCACTTGTCTTTTGGCTTCAGCGTCTTCTATTACATTTGGGATTTTCACTCCTATGATCGACAATAGTATCGATAGAACCAGTAAGATCATTAGCTGTTCTATGAGGGTAAAACCCTTTTCATGAAAAACTAATTTATTCATGCTTCACATGGCCGTTTTGAATGACAATCGCTTTTCCATTAGGACACGTTAATCCCTTTTTGACATAACCTTCTTTTTCTAATTCAGCTAAAGATGGTGTCTTGCCATCGTGCTCTAATTCATATGCCATCACCTGTGTGCTCACCATTGATTTAAGCCCTTCACAGCCCTTTGCTTGAATCGTTTGGTGGTGACGAGTGATATTCGGAATGGTAATCAGTAAAAGAATTGAAATCACAAGCATGACAATTAACATTTCTAACAGAGTAAATCCTTTATCATTCATGTTTTTGTCCTCCTTCTTACACTTGCTCCATCAGTTGATACATTGGTAAAAGAATAGATAAATACACAATGAGTATTAGAATTGCCGTCAGACCATAGATAACCGGCTGCAGCCACGACATCCATTTTTCAATTTTCAGCTCTGCATTCTCTAATAGAAATTGGCTGTACGTGTACATTTCTCTTGCAAGCATCCCGCTCGCTTCACCATGTTCGATGACGGCGGCAAAATGTTTTTCAAAAAAAGGAGACAGGCTCACTTGATATGCCATGCTCTCTCCTTTTCTTAACTCTTCAATCATCTGTTCTGATATTTCTTGAAGAAAGGGTAAGTAGCTTTGCTGCTTAAAAGCTAGCAAGCTCTCGTACATCGATAACCCAGCCTGAAGCAGTCCGCTTAACTGTAGAGAGAAAAGGTACGTATGCATCAGCTGCATTCCTTTATATAAAAAAGGAAACCTGCTTATGACCCTCAGCTTCTCAAGGGTAGATTTTTTCCTAAAAAAGAAGGCATAGTATCCAGTCAGACAAATACACACACAGCCGATGAGGAGGAGAGATACATGAAGCAATTGAAAGATTCCAAACATACCTTGAATCAGCCATGACATTCGGGTATCCATCGAAGAGTACAAGAGAGAAAATTGAGGAATGATCATTTGCTGAACAAGTATGAGCACGATCAAAACCGTAAAGATGAGGAAAATTGGGTAACGTAATATGCGTTTAAACGTGTCTACCTGTTTAATTTTTTTCTCTAAAAACCGTGCGCTTTGTACAAGTGCTGTTGCTAGACTGCCATGCTTTTCGGAAAAACTTAAAATGGCGATGACTTCCCGCTGAAAATGAAGTCTTTCTAGCACCACATACAAAGGCTCCCCTTCAAGCAGCCACTGAATGCCCGGTGCTAATTGTTGCTGCTGTTTATTCGACAACTGAATATTCATCATCGTTAATGCCTCAACCAGTGTATATCCAGCCTGAATCAATTGAGCAAGTTTTGATAGACATTCCGCTTGATCCTTTTTAGACCACGCTTTATAGGCTTGCTTCTTCATAAACCCAGCGATGATAGGTGTTTTTCGATAAATAGCCTAGTGCCACTCCTTTACGAATTAATCTTTGCAGTGTTTCATATGACGAGTGAGCATATTCTCCTTTAGCCTCCTTGATACACTCACCGAGCTCCTTTCCGAACAGCAGTTCAAATACATTTGTTCGTCTGACCGGACGATTTAATTTACAGTAAAGCTGGCATGTTTCTCCGCAAAAAGGACAGGTGAGCTCGATTAATCGCTGCGCAGCAATCGCAACCATCGTTTGTTCGAGTTCATTCATCGTGACACCAAATTCAAGCATACGATAAAGGGCTCCTTTTGCATTTTTCGCATGTAGTGTACTCATCACTAAATGGCCTGTCAGTGCTGCTCTAATTGCCGTTCGGGCCGTTTCAGCATCTCTTATTTCTCCTAGCACAATCATATCTGGATCATGTCTTAAAATAGCGCGTAATCCTGCGGCATATGTGATACCGGCTTTTTCATTTACTTGAACCTGTAACACTTCTTCATTTCTTGTTTCCACCGGATCTTCAAGTGTAATTATATTTCGGTTAAAATTCTTTTTTGCGAACTGGATCAATGAATAGAGGGTCGTTGTTTTGCCTGAATTGGTTGGACCGGTAAATAAAATGAGCCCATGCGAATGATTCAAAAACGACAATAATCGAGTAGAGGCTTTCGGAAATAGTGACAGATGTTTTATTTTCGGAACATGATCCTGCGGCAATATTCTAATCACTAAACTTTCATCATTTACAGTTGGTAAGGTAGACATTCGAATAAACACCTGGCCTCTTCTCAGCATCACAGCTAGCGACCCATTTTGCGGTCTCCGTTTTTCTCCGATATCCATGGACGATAAAAATTTAAAATGGGCAATGAGCCGCTCGCCGCTTTTTTTATCAATGGTTCGCTGCTGAATTAAATCTGAGTCTACTCGGAAAGATACAGACGCTTCCTTTTCTTTTGGGACAATATGCACATCAGATGCCCTCATACGGCATGCTTCTTCTAGCAGCTCTTGTCCCAAATATTCAATCCCATACAATTGTTTCACTCCTTTCAGTGACCCTATTGTAAGGTGGTAGAACATTCCTGACAAAAGCGTATTTCTTCATTTTCATGACTGAAAAGGTGTGAACATGTTCAATATGAGATGTATTCCATCTATAAATAATAGAAGCGCATATAAAAAAATTGATTTTTACAACAACGGGTTCCGTTCAGAGGGGAAAATAACTAAATAACATTAAAAAAAGAGATGCTATTGGCACCTCTTTTTTATACTAATTTACATAGGATCATCACTATTTTATTTTGTTCTTCCATTGTGGATGATCCGTTACAACGAATGAGTTAAATAGTGAATCATACTTATCCCCTTCGAGTGAGAAAACAGAAATTTGAGGTTGAGAAATCATTGACTCATATAATGTGTCTACCGGATGGGACAATTCTTCAATTAAAAGTTCGGTCATAACTTTATCTTTAATATCTACTAGCCCAAGGTAATCCTCAACTATTTCCGATTCTAAAAATGGTTGTGCTTTCATCATTTCTGTCATTTGTCCATTTCCAGAGAACTTTAATAAATCACGCCAGTACGGACAAGCCAACATGAGTGAAATAAAACCATTAAAACTTTTTCCAACCTTTCCAGCCTTTCCTTCTGAATCAATATAGAGAACTGGGCGCTTTTCAACTTCACCAGAACCAATTAATGAAAAAATTCCACCCGACACGTCTTGAGCAATAATCGCAGCTTGTTCATCCACCTTAAAATGAAATTTTTCTGTATCTGAATTAGGCTCAATCACTTCAAAGTCATAGTATTCAATAAGATGATTAACTATTTCTGGTTTGCTCAAAATTGTTGCAAACAATTTCGGTGTTTCCAAATGTATGTCCTCCTCAACAGGTTACTTATTACGGAAGATAAAGAATAACCTTTCATGTCTGTTCGGAAATGACCCAATTCACATTATCTGAGCTTTGATTTTCCGGCTTTATTTAGCTCCAATTCATCATCTTAAATAAAGACTCCTTATTTTGGTTGATGAATTAACAAAAATTCCAGCAGGTATTTTAGCATACAGATTGGACATTGACTCATCATGATTATGCATCATAAAATAGGTATGTTAAACGAACTGTAAAAGACAAATCCTATTAAATCAGCATTTATGGGTAAAAAAAGAGACCAAACCTGTATGCGAATTGGCCATCTAATGAATATGCTAATTATATTGTTTCTCCTTGTCAACGGACCCGGTACTTTTACAAGTACAGGTTTTTTGTTCATGTTGCTTCTTGCTGCTGCTCTTCAAAGATACGAAATCCTCTTTTTTCTAACGCTTTTGCAAGGCTGTGTTCTGTATTTACTTTTGAGAAATCAATGCCGAGTTTCACTACAGTTTGAGCGATCTCTGGGCGAATGCCTGATATAATCGTCTCAATTCCTAGTAGCTTCGAACTATCGACCACTTTAAACAGCTGATAAGCAACCATCGTATCAACGATCGGTACGCCCGATATATCAATGAATAAATGCGTTAAACGAAGTCTTGAAGCCTGTTCTAGTACGGATTCCAGAATGATTTTGGCTCGGTACGTATCGATTTCTCCGATCAGCGGCAAAATCCCGATTTCCTTTGACACCGGAATAACAGGGGCACTCAGTTCTTGAATCATCTCTCTTTGTGCATTCAGCTGACTGAGTGTCACGCGGTCATATTCTTCTGATAAACGCTCAATCATATCATCAAATGTGGCGTGAAAGTGCTGATTCCACTGACACACATCTTGCAGGGTCACTTCAAGCTCTGTTTCTTGGGTGAATGTCTCAATTCTCGAACAGAAAATGTAGCGGAAGATCTTAAATTGTCCTATGATTTCATATAACGGCACCTCGTGCACTGCTCGATCACGAGCAATATCAACAGACCATTTTTTCAAATGGTTTTCTGCTTTGTCTGACAGTGTCACAAGTGTTGCTGCAATGGTTTGAATAAACGCTGTATTCTGTTCCTTCAGCTTCTTTTCCGTTTCCTCTGAAGCATGTTTAGAATATAATGAGCCTTCTTCTGTTCTTGTCTTTAGCCATTCTTCGGTCATGACAGGGGCTTCTTTTAGGATAAATTCATATAATTGCTTAGATTTTTCATTCTTCATTTACTTCTTCCGCTCCTTTTTCACTTAAAACTCGCGACATACAACTTTTATGTATAAATGACCGTAGATGGTGAACAATATCATTACACGTTTGATATTGGGCTATAGCCAAGTGGTAAGGCAATGGACTTTGACTCCGTGATCGTTGGTTCGAACCCAGCTAGCCCAGTTCAGCACAAAAACGAAGACGGCTGAAGCATGTTTCAGCTGATCTTCGTTTTTATTAGGAAACTGATTGATGAATCGCTTTCTTTTTTGATAATTTCATGAGTTCTCCGGGATTATAGCCTACTACTAACTTATTTCCATCAATGATAATCGGTCTTCGGAGCAGTTTTGGTTTTTCAATGAGAAGTTGAAGAACCTCGTTTACTTTTAAATCATTAATATTTAAATTTAAGCTTTTAAAAGCTTGGCTTCGTGTGGCTAAAATTTCATCCATTCCTTCTGTTGTTAAGGAAAGGATCTTTTTTAATTCTTCTAGGGTTGGCGTTTCTCTGAAAAGGTGACGCTCTTTAAAATCAATTTGATTCGCCTTTAGCCAATGTTTTGTTTTGCGGCAAGACGTGCAGCTCGGGTATGAATAAAAAGTAATGTCACTCATTAGTCTTCCTCCTTAGGTCGTTAACCTTTTCTCTTATGGAGTAAGTACCCTCATGTATTTCGGCATAAACACATTTTGATCACTTTTTCAAAAAAATTTTTTTCTACCTGCAAAATAAATGTTCACACGTTGTCAAAAATGTAAATGTTTACATAACAAGTGATGATCAGCTATAATATGAATCAAAGGGGTTTTTTAAGGGGAGGGAAAGAAATGAATCGCATGTTCCGCGTGCTTGGCTTTTGGACGGGTATTTTTGCTGTCATGTTCTATTTAGGGCATATGAAAGATGCATCGTTGCTGTTCTTCGGTCAAACCGTTCTTTTTGTATTTTTATCCTACTTGAATCTATCCGAAAGAATGTATATTTACATTTTCGGAGCGTACTTGACGATTTTCTTTGCCGGATTTACATATTATTCGATTTTCATCATGGTTCCCGGTACCGGACATTAATTGAAAAAAAGCATCTCTATAAAAGAGATGCTTTTTTTCATACGTTTAAAGAGAAAAACCATTGATAAATGGATTTTGTTCCTGCTCCGTGAGTACAGTCGTTTCTCCGCCATGTCCACTTAAAACAAGAGTTGATTCTGGTAATGACAACAATTTGTTATGAATTGATTGAAGCAGCACTTCTTGACTGCCCCCTACTAAATCTGTTCTCCCGATGCCGCCTTCAAATAGCGTGTCACCAGAAATCACAAATCCTTCTTCCGCCGAATAGTAAGATACACTGCCTGGAGAATGCCCAGGAGTGTGGAACATCTCTAATGTAAACGATCCAATTTGAAGAGTTCCTTCTGACGTGATTAATTTTTCAGCTTCTTTGACCGTAATTCCATTCCCAATCAATCGAGCTGAACCGTTTAATTCAGCATTCGTGAGCCATTCTTTTTCATTCTCATGTACATAGAGTGGCACTCCCCACTCTGCCCGCACCTCATCTGCGGCACCGATATGATCAAAATGAGCATGTGTCAGTAAGACAGCAAGCGGTGTGAGCTGTTTTTCTTTTACATAGGAAATCAGCTTTTGTGCTTCACCGCCTGGATCAAAGATTAAACATTCTCCGTGCTCATTTTTCCAAATATACGCATTCGCTTGTACATAGCCTAGTGGCATTCTTCTCCAATTCATTTTCATCACCTACTTTATTCATTCTTTTTTATTATGAAGGCTACACAATAAAAATTCAAACAATCGTCAACTGGAATCTACTCGACAAGCTTTATGAAAACGGTTAAAATGAAAAGAAAGGAAATCAAGGGGATTGATGACAAAGGGGGACTTTCACATGATGCTCGTCATTATTTTTGGTCTAGTCACGATTTTAGCTGCACTCGGGATCTATCGCTCACTTAAAAAAGTGAACGTACTTGCCATCGCTTTTGCTGGCGCAACCTTTTTGGTTTTTGGCTGGTTTACTGTCATGACCATCATCTATAGCGGTTATCCAACTGCACATTAAAAGCCTGCATATAGCAGGCTTTTTTCATTGATTCAAGTGCTTATTCACGCTTTCTATTTTACTTGTAAGCGTTGTGGTTTGATCCCGCCTGTCATCAATGCGGATATTGGTCGCTACGCGGTGCAGTCCCTTTTCAAAAGGTGCTTCATGAATGCGCTGAATGACTTCAAATAAAACGGATAATTCACCTTCAATTAACGTATTCATTGGTGTTAATTGATAATTAATTTTCCCTTCTTTTTGAAAGCCTTCTAAAATTCTTTGTACATCTGCTACATAAGCACTGACACTTGGTGTTTCGGTGCCTATTGGAATGATCGTGACATCTGCTATGGCCATGTTTAGTGCCCCTTTCCATTGAATCCTCATGTTTTCTCGTCCTCATTGTAACCTATTCGCATTCCATCATGCCATGCTCACGTTGCATTTAAAGAAGGTTTGTCTCTTTCTATCGTCAAATCCGCCCTCTTTACCTTCCCAATCTTTGTGAATAGCAGCAGGCATATCCCAGACACAGCTTCAATGATGCCGCCAGCCGCAATGACATATCCAGACCCAAATCGTGTTGCCATATAGCCGCCAATGAGTGCGCCTAACGGAATCATGAAGAAGGAAATCATATTGATAATTGCATACACTTGCGGCTGATCCTCTGCTTTTACTGACAATTGAATCATTGTATGTTCAGGCACGTTGACTGCACTGATGGCGGCACCTAAAGCAAAAGCTGATATAAATACAAGTGGTAAAAATGCGTTCATACCTGTGATGAAAAACGAGATTCCGTCAACGATCCCGGCACCTATAAACAGCAGCCCATACCGGTTCACTTTTACCTTTGTCAAAACAAATCCCATCAAGAATGCACCTAGTGCCGTTGTGACTTTAATAAATGAATAGATCACTGGTCCACTATGTAAATCCTCTGTTAAATAAATAACCGACAATGCTTCCCATGGTGCGGCAGCAAAGTTCGAGCAGACACAAAAAATCGCCAATGGGAACAAAATATGATGCCTTCTCACAAGTGAAAATCCCCGAATCAATCTTTTGCCGTATGATAACCCTTTTTTGGCTTTATCGATGATGATTTCTGTTTCATATGTAATGATGAATACGAGTAAAGCGGACAAGAGATAAAGAGGAATAATCACAAGCATTGTATATCCTACCCCCACAAATGCAATCATGACACCACAAACCGTAACCGTCACAAGCCTGACTACATGACTTGCTGATTGAATAGTTGCATTCGCTTTTTGTATGAGGTCCTCATGGACAAGCTTTGGAATAATTGATACAGACGCCGGTTCGTAGGAGCCACCAGTTGCTGAATGAAGCAGCATACAGCCAATAACAAGTGCTAATGGCGTGAAACCATAAAAGTAACTGACCACAATCACAAGGATTATCGCTCCTCTAGTTAAATCAGCAAAACACATCCAAAATTTCAGTTGATGCGGCTTCATCATTGGGGTAATGAGCGGGCCAACAATGGCTTGCGGAACAAAGCTGACCGCAATAAAAAAGGCTGTTCCAATTGCCCCTTTTCCGCCTAGTACTAAAAGCCACAAGATGGTGTTGAAAGATAAACTATCAGCGGTTATTTTGAACATTTTAGAAATAAATAAGTAAGTGAAATTCCTTTTCCACAGGCTTTGAGCACTCAATAATCGACATCTCCCTAAAACATATCCTTTTTTTTACATCCATATCTTTCACAATAGCTCACAAGAGAGGCCTTCGTCAATGACCCTACTATTATTTTTATTGACAATAAGAAATTGCTTCATGTCAAATGTAAAAAGCACCTGACAGGTGCTTTTTAACACTTACATGCTTCCCATAACAACCGCTTTGTTTTCTCATAGATGGTGTCAAATTGATTCATGGAAAGAGGATTTTTTCCTAGACCAAGCTCGACTGTATAGCCCTCATTGTGACATTGATAAATAAACCAATCGCGATAGCCTGCATAGCTGTCAAGATATTGAACTGGCTGATAGCTGCTTACTTGCTCAAATCGTTTGACCGTTTCTTTTGAGATGGCTGGTTCATGACCAAGAAAACCCCAGTATATCTCTTCTCCTTGTGTATGAAGAGCAACAAGCCTGTCAAAGCGTTTTCGTAACGCTAGATTTGCCATCGCTTTCGCTTCTGGCTCTGTTAGCGGCTGATATCCAGGAAAACCGCGATTGGACGGTTCCTTAGGCTCATAACGGTAGTATTCGATCTCCCAATAAGCAGGAAATTGATTGTTCAGATCCACCCCTCTTATATTTGCTTTCCATTCTTGATAATCAGCATATCCTCCATGTAGCGCTGTGAATTCTTCACTGCTGAGCCCTAGTGACTCTGGTCCATTTCGTACGAGATCCACGCCATCTGGATTCACCATTGGTACGATGGAGAGAGCTGTAGTTCGCAGAATATGAACGGCTTCATGATGTCTTGCTTGCACCGGGTCAGATGCAGCCAAACACAGCGATTTCAGCCATTTTATTAAAACAGACGTCGTGATCCACTCATTTGCATGAAAAGAGGCATTCAAATGAATAGAATGCAAATGCTGAACAGGCTCTGTTCGGATTTCATAAATAGGTGTATCAAGCACTGAATGACCTATGACACTGATCTGAAGAAAAGGAAATGCGGCTTTCAATCGGCCAAGCTCTTTTTCTAATTGAACACTATCATATTCAAAGGTTCCATTGATCCAATCATCGGATTGCTGCAGCCTGTATGGCGCAATAAATTTCTGCAGCTCACCTATGGAAGAAAATGAATGGATGCCTTCCGGAAGTCGATATCCCGGTAAAAGGAGATACTCAGTGCTGATATGATTGGATAAATGGAAAGCCGCACTCCCTATCCCTAGCTGCTTTGCCACATTATCCTTTTCCTCTTCATCAAGCTGCCATTCAATTTTCCCAAACGACGTTGTCTTCATTTACATCCCTCCTCTCATACTATATGAGCTGGCATACAAAAAAAGAAAACCTCTGCATGTAAAAATAACAGAGGTTTTCTCATATGTTAGGACGCCTTTTTCAGCTTCGTTTCATCTTCTTTTTTGGATGGAGAATGGTCCGGGCTGTTCCGGTCATAAAATCTAAGGAGATCCCCGTAGATGATCTGATCAGAGAATTGGAGCTCTTGCTTTGCCTTTTCTTCATATGACTGACAAACAGTCTCATCATCTCTCGGCTCACCCGTTTTTTTATTGTAGCAAACACCATCTGTGAAAACACTGTCCTTCGTAATAAAGCTGCCATCACGAAGCACGGTAAAGTCATTCTTATCTTTTGATAAAAGATCATGACCAAATTGGATTTGTTTACTTGTATCGACTCCTAAAAGATTGAGTATAGTTGGACGGATATCGATTTGTCCGCCTACTGTATCAATTTCTTTTGGCTGTTGATCTGTGATCCCTGGAATGTGTACAACAAACGGCACTTTTTGAAGCTGCACTTCTTCAAATGGCGTAATCTCTTTATTTAAAAATTGTCCCATTGCTTCGTTATGGTTTTCTGAAATTCCATAGTGATCCCCATATAAAACAAAGATGGAATTTTCGTACAAACCTGTTTCCTTCATCTTTTCAAAGAAAATCTTCAGCGCCTCATCTTGATATCGCACTGTCGGAAAGAACTTGTTTAACGTTTTGCTCTTAGAATCATATTCATCAATCAGCTTATCTTCTTCGTCTAGATCAAACGGAAAGTGGTTCGTTAATGTAATCAATCTCGTATAGAAAGGCTGCGGGATCGATTTCATCAATTCCGCTGACTGTTCGAAGAATGGACCATCTTTCAGCCCCCAGCCAACTGAATTTTCTTCATTTACATCAAATGATTTAATATCAAAAAACTTGTCGTAGCCAAAGCTATCGTAGATCAGGTCACGGTTCCAGAAACTTTTGTTATTCGCATGAATGACAGAAGAATGGTACCCCTCATCCTTTAACAGCTCAGGTGTGGCTGTATACTCATTGCTTGGATTTGTGAAGAACACAGCCCCTCTTCCAAGTGGATAGAGAGAGTTATCAACAATAAACTCCGAGTCCGATGTTTTTCCTTGCCCTGTTTGATGATAGAAATTAGTAAAGTTGTAGCTTTTCTTGATTAGTTTGTTGAGAAATGGTGTGATTTCTTTCCCATTTAATTTTTCATTGACCACAAAGCTCTGAGTAGACTCAAGTGAGACAAGGATGACATTTCGTCCTTTAGCTTGACCAAACGTCTTTTCATTACGGTCGGTTTGATTTGCGCTTACATAGTTTTCAATTTCCGTTAAGCTATTGCTGTCAGCAAGGGCTCGCTGAGCAGACTGCTTCGATTGCAGCACTCCATCATAAATATGGAAATTATATAAGCTAATATTTTTCACCAGCATCTCACGGTCAAATGAGCGAGTGAGCAGTTCTGGTCTTTCTGTTTCAGCCAAACCTAGGTTAAAGAAGAAAGTCGCTGCCACAAATAAATAATACGCTGCTCGTTCTTTTCGTGAAATGGTGACATCCGTTCTAAAGGAAGGCTGCTTTTTATAGAGCCACATTAAAATGATGATATCAACGAACATCAATAAATCGACTGGTTCAATTAAAGAGGTAATACTTGACCCGAGGTCACCCATATTGTTTGTTTGAAATAGGACGGGGATGGTTAGAAAATCACTATAGAATCGATAAAACACAATGTTAGCTAACAAAATGAATGTCAAAATAAAGCTCATGACGATGATATATCGATTGCGATTTTTTTCTTTCATAAATAAACCGATACCAAAGATAAACAAGAGAAAGCTTAGCGGATTAATAAACAGGATAAATTCCTGCATGAAATTTTCTATTTTAATATTGAAGCTAGATTTATAGATAACATAGGTTTTGACCCACATGAGCAATGTCGCAATCAGTAAAAATGAAATCGCCTTTAATCTTTTCTTTCGCATTGTAACCTCCTTATGCTAAGCGAGCACTCAAGCTAGGGTTACACCCTAATTATTGGTGCTTCTTCAAAAATAACTAAACTATATCTTATCCTGTATGTGCTGGAAAATCAATGTCTTTCTCCTCATGACAAACTTATGAATATGCTAAACATTTCATTTCATGCCCATCTATCGCTTTTTTTAATAAAAATGACATCATGATGACTTTTTTGTTTAAGACAACCATTTGTTTTTTGCCATCCATGCACCGCCGATGACTCCTGCATCGTTTCCGAGAGAGGCAATCACGACTTCGACATCATCAGCGCAAGGCGGAAATGCGTGATGCTTAACAACGCGCTCTACTTTACTGCGAAGAATCTCACCTGCTTTTGAAACACCGCCGCCAATCACGATTTTTGTTGGGTTTAACGCACTGGCAAGATTCGCTAAGACAAGGCCAAGATGAGTCGTCACTTCTTCTACGACACGCATGGCAAGGTCATCTCCACTTTCAGCGGCCTTAAACACATCCTTTGCAGTCAGCGAGGTGAGTGTGCCCAGTGAAGATGTATGCTGCTTTGTTTCTAATTTATCCTTTGCTAGCCGGACGATGCCAGTCGCAGATGCAATGGTTTCAATACAGCCCGTTCTTCCGCAGTTACACGATGCTCCTTGGAATGGAACGGCACAAATATGGCCAATTTCTCCGCCAGCCCCTGTCTCCCCTTGAACAACTTCACCATTTACAATAATACCGCCGCCAACACCTGTACCAAGTGTGACCATCAGGATGTTTTTTGCGCCATCGCCTGCACCCTTCCACATTTCACCGAGTGCAGCAATATTCGCATCATTTTCGATGACAGATGGAAGTCCTGTCTCTGCCTCTAGGTGATCTTTGAGTGGATAGTTTATCCAGCCGAGATTCGTTGTTTTATAGACAATCCCAGATACTTTATCTACAGGCCCAGGTGCACCCATTCCAATCCCAATCAGCGCTGATTTGGGCATACTGATTTCGACCAATTTGTGGTCAATTGATTTGGCAATATCGACTGTGATCGTCTGCCCTGATTTATCCGTAGGAATTTCCCACTTATGCTGAATTTCACCATATAGATTAATGAACGCAAGCTTAATTGTCGTACCGCCAAGATCAACTCCTACAAACCAATCCCCGATCATATGCCCTCCACCTTCACATTGTTTTTCGATTTAATTTGGCTAGTTCCATTTGAAGAATCGTCATTGCGTTTGACCATTCGGTCCGGTCAATAATGCCCGATGTATACATTTCCTTCAGTTCATCTGCCATAAATTCTAATTCCACTTCACGATCTCCGAAATACACATAATTTCCAAATCTCATGAGCAGCTGCTGTACATCATATAACGTTTTCATTGTTTCCACCATTTCTTCTCATCAACAGATAGGATAAGCGTATTCATAAATGCGCTTTCAGTCAAGTCATTCAATGTGTTTGCGTGTTTTCAATATATTGTTTCAGCTTTAAAAATTGATCATTTTTTGGATCTTGGTCTAATCCTATTTCTATTAGATCCTCTGCTTTCGCTGTCTCTCCTTTTTCTACGAACAACAACGATAAATGATACAGTTTATTTGGATCATCTGGATCTTTTTTAAGCGACTTTTGTAAAAATCCAATCGCTTTGTCAAGGTGGCCGAGCTGGGCTTCCGATAGTGCATATATATGGAGAGCCTCAGCTGATGCATCCTTTTGATGTACATATTCCTCTAAACGTTTACTTGCTTCGTTATAGTTCTTGTCATCAAATAGACTTGCTGCCTCACTTACTGCCGCCGCTTCCTTTTGATCATCTGAATGAAACCCTGTATACAATCCAAAACCACCAATCAATAGTAGAACAATACTAGCAAGAAACATTTTGACAGGCTGCACCTGTTTAGGGAGACGGACAGCTAAAGCAGCTAAAAAACCGCCAACCAGACCACCAAGGTGCCCTGCGTTATCAATACCTGATACGGTGAAGCCGATCCCTAAATTGATGAGGATGATCACAATAATATTTGTCCCCATCGTCCGAAAGAAGAGCTTACGGTTAGAGATTGCCAAATATAATAGTGCACCTAAGCATCCAAAGATCGCACCTGATGCACCGGCTGCGATGGCGGTATTAAAGACAAAGCTCGCTATGGAACCAAAAATGCCGGAAATGAAATAGATGAGCACAAATCGCCATGAACCATAAATTCTCTCAACAGCCGCTCCGACAGACCAAAGAGCAAATGTATTAAAGAGTAAGTGCGTCAAGCCAATGTGCAAAAACATTGGTGTAATCAGGCGCCACCATTCTCCCTCTAAGATCAACCCATTATTTTTAGCACCAAACGCTGTCAAAGTTGCCGTATTGGTACTTCCGCCAAATAGTTCAAGTAAAAGAAACATCACCACTTGAACAGCGATGAGCAGGTAGGTGAAAATCGGTCTGCCATTTTGAAAAACGGCCCGTTCTCGTTCACGCTGCTTTTCCTGATCATCGAATGCTTGAAGTACGTTCACTTTAAGCTTTATGACATCTTCAGCTGTGTCTCTTTTTGCCTCTTCTACATCCACTGTCAACGATGTATTGAGCCATTTTTGCAGCTCGTTAACGTCGTGTTGAAGAGTGTCTGCATTCAATAATACTGGTGTAACCGTCACCTTTTGCTTTTTTTGCGGCTGACCGTTTAGGTCCTCCCAATCATCTACAGGGTGGTCAGCTGTAAATTGGAGCTGTAAGAGATGAAGAGACCGTTTACGCATGGCCTCTCTCAGCTGATTCATCCGATACGTCTGCTCTTCGATATCTCGAACAATCTCCTGTTTAAAATTCACATCTTTTCTATATAGACGGATAAGATCATACCCTGAGTTTCGTGGTGCTTCGAAAAATATTTCATCTTCTGGATACGGACTTTGAATCATCTCGTACCCTTTTTGTCTTAATTCATCAACAACTCGCCAAAATAAACTATCTATGACATTCATTCATTCGCGCTCCATTTTTTACATTATTATAACAAGAATCGTTCTGATCCGCATTTCTGAACAAAAAAATCCCGGCGTCTGCGGGATTAGAATGCTTGGCGAATAAATTTCGTCCGAAAATATGGGATTTTCATCAGCCACTTAATAAAAAAGTGACGCACTTGATTTTGACCTAAGATCAAATTCATCAGCCGATAACGATTTTGCACGAGAACAAATGCAAACAATGTGAACACAATGCTCCAAATCATTTTATTCATCATATTCCCTCCTATGTTCGTATCGTGGCTTAAATAGGATGTGTTTATGCATGAACCATCATTTTTATCGCTTACCATGCGATCTGCTTTCACACTCTAATCCCTTGTTCTTTTGATTGAATATAATAGACCTCTTCACACTCTGATTGATCAAAAGAAACGTCAAATTGATGAAGGTCGATTAAATCCTTGAACGTATGAGGCAGTTTACAATTCCGCTCTACCACTTCGATCTTATGCGGGAAATAACTGTCGTATGGATTTGGTGTATGTACATATACAGCGTCCAAACCAGGGTCATGTTCGTGAATACAAATCCATGTTTGGTATGGCTTTTCAAAGCCTTCAAGCTGTTTTAACAGCCTATGATATAAGGTGATATGGGCTTTGATATGCTCTCTTCTTATTTTTAAGCTATTTTCCCCGACTCCAAAAAAATCAAGGTGCGTATGCCAAAAATAAAACCATGAATCCTGATCGAGTTTTAGGTCACAAGTATTGACTTCCTCCCGCATATTGCGGAAGTATCTTTTCTTTCCACGAAATTTTTTCAAAACGGACCTCCTATCAGCTAAAATGAAATGACTTTATGAAACAACAAAAAGCCCGTTCTTTGGACAATCAGCGGACTTTTACTTTTGATATAACGTACCTTTTTCACTGACAATTATAGACACCGGTATGTCGTGTGCTTCAGATGGCACATGCCTGATTTGCTGTAAAGACAGACAAAGTGCAATGGTGACGCCTTTAAAATCAGCTAAGTAGCGGTCATAATAGCCGCCCCCAAATCCAATCCGGTAGCCTTTTTGATCGAAGCATACTCCAGGCACAATGATTAAATCAATGGCTTCTTTATGTACAGCTGTTGATACTTGAGGATCTGGTTCCAATAGCCCAAAGTAGCTGGATGTCATCTTTGTTTCGGGTGTATATTCATAAAATATCATCTCTTTTGTTTTCGGAAAGCAGGTGGGGATACATACTGTTTTTCCTTCTTCCCACGCTTTTTCAATCAGAGGCATTGTCGGTATCTCTTTTCCTCTAGACATCGTCAAAGCGATCGTTTCCGCCTGTTTCCATGCTGGCAGCTGCAGTAAATGCTCATGAAGTAAAGCCGTGCTGCGCTCAAATTCTTCAGCGCTTATCTGATCAAGCTTGGCTAATGTTTGAAGGCGAAGCTCCTTTTTCATACAGATCATCTCCCATCATAAAAAAACAGCAGGAAAATTCCCTGCTGCTTACTTTGTTTCACGATGTACAGTTTGTTTTTTATCACGTGAGCAATACTTTTTGAATTCAACGCGATCTGGATTGTTTCGCTTATTCTTTTTAGTAATATAGTTACGCTCACCGCATTCAGTGCAAGCTAGAGTAATATTTACGCGCATATTTTTCCCTCCAAACTAAAATCAATTCACATTCAGACCTAACTATAATACCACTTCTAGCTTAGGAATGCTAGAATGTTTTTTCACCAATTTCAATTTGAGTGCATTCACTTACATATCGTATGCTTATGTCATGAAAAATCGTCTGCTCCCCTATAAAACCTGATCCTTTGTCGTACTGTATACATGAGACCCCTCTTCTCCCCGCCGCTTTCATTTATTTTGACAGCGAGGCAAGGTTTTCATACCCGTTTTACATATAAAAAGAAAAAAGATGAAAAAAAGGTGATTTTCTTCAGCAATTCCTTTTGAAACTAGCTTTTTTATGGTATAAAAAAGAAGGGTCGAAAACTGTCTGAAACAATCTTGAAAGCCTTTTATGGCTTTCAGCATTAAAATATGAATAAAAGGTGATGAAACATGGAAATTGCAATTATCGGATTGCTTGTTGTCAGTATTGTACTGATCGCATTCTCATATTTTCAAAGAGAGCCGATTAAAGAAGTCGAGCAGGAACTTGAAACACTTCAACTATCTGCAATGCAAGAAATCTATAAACTGAAAAAGAAAATGAAAGTGCTTGAAGAAGAATTACTTGAAACAAACATCGTTGTCCGCCAGCATTCTGAAATTGATCCATCCATCGCAAGACAGATCATTTCAAAGCATCAAAATGGCATGTCTCCTGAGGCCATTGCGCGCGCTGAGCATGTATCTGTAGAAGATGTCAACATGATCATTAAAGACAACGAGAGGGTGCTTGTATGACGAAAAAAAGCATCCAAACGTTTGCAGCAGGTATGATTCTTGCAACTGGGGTTCTTGCGATTGTCTTTTTCCTCACTGGGAAAGACGAGGCAGCAGCTGATACAGCAACAAAAGAAACCCTCGCACAGAAAGTAACAGACACTGACGTGAAAAACTATTTAGACTCCAAAAAAGAAGTCACTGTCAGCCGTGAAACGTACCAGCAGCTTCTTGACTATAAGGAAAAAGCGCTGAAGGCAAATGAAGACGGCGATTCTAATAGTGATCAACAAAAAGAGGACAAGCCTAAAGGCAAATCGATCAAATTCGTGATTAAAAACGGTATGAGTACAAGTGATGTTTCAGACATGCTTGAAAAAGACGGCATCATCAACTCGTCTAAAGACTTTAATGATTACGTAATTGACGCTGGCTACCATAAAGAAATTCGTGCAGGCAAATTCAATTTAAAAACAGGAATGACGTTCAAACAGATTGTCAAAGCCTTAACAAAATAACAAGAAAAACCCCCTGGCGGCACTGACCTCCAGGGGGTTTTTCTTATCCAAATCGACCAGATATATAATCATTCGTTCTTTGATCGTTTGGCTCAGAAAACATCACATTCGTATCATTGACCTCAACAAGCTCCCCCATTAAGAAGAATGCCGTTCGGTCTGATACCCGAGCCGCTTGCTGCATGTTATGTGTCACAATGGCAATTGTATATTTCTCTTTCAATTTCATAATCAATTCTTCAATCTTTAATGTGGAGACAGGATCAAGAGCTGATGTTGGTTCATCCATTAATAAGATGTCTGGGCTTGTGGCAATGGCTCTTGCGATACAAAGACGCTGCTGCTGACCGCCAGAAAGACCTAGAGCGGGGGCACTTAATCGATCTTTCACTTCATCCCATAGGGCAACATCTCGAAGCGCTTTTTCCGCGATTTCTTTCAATTGCTGCTTGCTCTTTACTCCATGAATTCTTGGTCCGTATACGACATTATCAAAGATTGACTGAGGAAATGGATTCCCTTTTTGAAACACCATGCCGACATTTTTACGCAGCTCGACTAAATCGACACGACCTTTTAAAATGTTGTCATCTTTATACATCATATCCCCGGTGATTTTCACACCTGGCACTGTTTTGACCATAAGATTTAACGTTTTAATAAACGTTGACTTTCCGCAGCCGGACGGGCCGATAATCGCTGTGACTTCATGCTCTCTAATCGCTAAGTCAATATGCTTCAATGCATGATGCTGTCCATACCAAAGATTCATATCATTCACACGAAACACTTCTTTTTTTGCTGTTTCAGTTGCTACCGCATTCATCAAATCCACCCGCCTTATCCAAATCGACCATTGATATAGTCTTCTGTTTTTTGCTGCGCAGGACGTGTAAAGATACGTTCTGTGGCATCATATTCTACTAGATCTCCGTTTAAGAAAAAGGCCGTACGATCTGATACACGGAGCGCTTGCTGCATGTTGTGTGTCACAATGACGATTGAATAATCATTTTTCAATTCGCCTAATAGCTCTTCAATTTTCGCATTTGAGATCGGGTCTAGGGCAGAAGCCGGTTCATCTAATAGCAAGACACTAGGTTTCATCGCAAGTGTACGTGCAATACAAAGACGCTGCTGCTGACCGCCTGACAATGACAAAGCGGATCGGTGCAAACGATCTTTGACCTCATCCCATAACGCCGCCTTTGTTAAGCTTTCTTCAACCGCATCATCAAGCACAGATTTTCTTTTCTCCCCGGCATACTTTAACGCATGGGTAATGTTATTGTAGATCGATTTAGGAAATGGATTTGGTTTTTGGAAGACCATGCCGATTTCTCTTCTTAAATTCACCACATTAATACGGTCATCCAAAATATTTAATCCTTCGTACATGATCGCCCCTTCACTTCTCGCACCTGGAATTAAGTCGTTCATGCGGTTAATACTGCGTAAAAAGGTTGACTTCCCGCAGCCGGATGGACCGATTAATGCAGTAATTGCATTCTTCTCAATCTCGAATGAAATGTGATTGACTGCTCTTTTTTCACCATAATAAATGCTTAAATCCTGCACCTGTAAAATCTGTTCCGCTTGAAGTGGAGCCTTTTTCGCTGCAATCTCTTTTTTTTCTGCTAGCATTTGAACCATATCCCCTTCACACCTCTCTCACATTATTTTGACGTAAGCTTTTTATGAATAAATGAACCCAGCCATCTAGCTGCTAAGTTGAATAATAAGACTGAAAGCACAAGTACAGCTGATGCACCATTTGCGATGGCTTCTGCATCTGGAATGATTCCTTGTGTATTGACGTTCCATATATGAACGGCTAATGTTTCTGCCGGTCTAAACACATTCAGCGGTGACGTATCAGAAAAAGGACTCCAGTTTGTGAAATCTAGGCGCGGTGTGGAGAGACCTGCTGTAAAAAGAAGGGCAGCCGCCTCACCAAAGACTCTTCCTGATGCTAAAATCGCACCGGTAATTATAGAAGGAAGCGCACCTGGAATAAGGACCGTTTTGACTGTATGCCACTTCGTTACACCAAGCGCAAGTGATGCTTCCTTTTGATCCTTCGGTACAGAGCGCAGCGCATCTTCTGTCACCCTGACCATCACCGGCAGGTTAAACACAGTGAGCGCAAGAGCTCCTCCAATGATCGTATAGCCCCAGCCTGTTAAATTCACAAACATGAGTAAACCAAACATACCAATGACGATAGACGGAAGTGAAGACAGCACTTCAATACATGTACGTATAAAATCTGTGACTTTGTTTTGAGGCGCGTACTCTGCCATATACACTCCGCCGCCGACGCCAAGCGGGACTGTAATCAGCATCGTAATAAACAAAATATAAAACGAGTTAAACAGCTGATCCCTGATGCCGCCGCCAGAGCCAATCGCACTTGAGCGGGTTGTCAAAAAGTCGAAATTTAATTCTTTTGCACCGTTAAAAATGATATAAGAAAACAAACCAACGAGAATCGCCGTAATAATGGCAGCACATAATCCAAATATAAATGTGGCAAAACGATCGGTCATTTTGCTATTCATTAAATCTTCCTCCTAGACGACAAGTATCTGATAATGAGTATGAACATAAATGATACAACTAGAAGGACAAGTCCCATTGACCAAAGTGTATTGTTCTCAACACTTCCATACGTTGTGTGACCCATGTTTAACGTAATAATGGTTGTTAATGTACCAGCTGTATCCATAATGCTCTCTGGTAAATTACGCGTGTTTCCAATGACCATCTGTACAGCAAGAGCTTCTCCAAATGCTCTAGCCATGCCAAGAACGACCGCTGTCATTAATGTTGGCAGAGCTGCCGGGACAAGCACACGTCTAATCGTTTGCCATCTTGTTGCGCCTAGTGCATACGATCCCTCACGTAAACTTTTTGGTAGTGAACCCATTGCATCAGTCGCAATGGATGTAACGGTTGGCAGGATCATAATAGACAGGACAATCGTTCCTGCTAGCACACTATGCCCTGAGCCGCTTGACTTGAAATGTCCGATAAACGGCACCAATACTGTAAGACCTATGAATCCGTAAACAACGGATGGAATCCCCACAAGCAATTCAATGACTGGCTGGAGGATTTTACGTCCCCAAGCAGGTGCAATTTCTGTCATAAAGATTGCGCCTGCGATGCCTAGCGGTGCTGCAATGAGTGCCGATAGGAGCGTGACGGCGATTGATCCGAAGATAAAAGGAAATGCACCGTACTGCGGGTTTTCTGCTGTTGGGTTCCAATTGATACTGGTTAAGAACTCAATTGGGCTTACACCATTTACGATGAAAGATTGTAAACCCTTAATGCCAAGGAAGATGGTGATGGCGATCGAGACAGCAATCATTAAGAATGCGCAAAATCTCACCAAAATACTTCCTCTTACTTCATCCATTTGCCTATTTTTCTTCGAGCTGATCAGTCGATCGCTCGCTTCTGTATGTTCTATCTGCTTCATCTTTTTCTACACTCCTATGAATGTCATAAAAGGAAAAGTGAAAAGCTCCACTTTTCCTTCATCAGCAATTCAAGACCTCTTACTTATCTGTTTGTTTGCCTGTTGCGTCTCTTTCTACTTTCATATTAGAAACTGAGATGTAGCCTTGGTCTTTGACGATTTCTTTTTGCACTTCATCACTCATGAGGTAATCTAAGAATTGTTTTGCTAGACCATCTGGCTCACCTTTTGTATAAGAATGCTCGTAAGCCCAAATTGTATATTTACCGCTTTCTACATTGCTTTCTTCCGGTTTCACACCATCAATGCTAAGCGGTGTAATTTTGTCATCTGTTAAATAAGAGAATGCTAGGTATCCAATCGCACCTGGTGTTTCTGCAATCAGTTTTTTCACTGTGTTTGAAGAATCTTCTGTGATTCCTTCTGCAGGTGTTGCACCATCAAGTGCATACTTCACAAATGTTGCACGAGTTCCTGAAGAGTCAGGTCTGTTCACAAGAGTGATTTTTTGATCTTTCCCACCAAGCTCTTTCCAGTTTTTGATTTTACCAGTAAAGATTTTTTTCAATTCGTCCTTTGTAATGTCTTTGACACCCACTTCAGGGTTTACAGCTGCAGCCATTCCAACAACTGCTACTTTGTGGTCTGTTAAAGCTTTTGCGTCGATTCCGTCTTTCTCTTCTGCGAATACATCTGAGTTACCAATTTGTACAGATCCCTCTGACACTTGAGAAAGTCCTGTTCCTGAACCGCCGGCTTGTACTTGAATATCGGCTTTTGGATGTTTATCCATGAATTTTTCTGCTGCCGCAAGAACTAAAGGCTGCATCGCAGATGATCCTGAGATGGTAATGGAACCTGATGCCTCTTCTTTGTTTGAAGCATTTCCTTTACTGTCTTTTGAATCTCCGCTTGAGCTGCTGTTTCCGCATGCTGTAACGAATGCTAACAATGCGATCGTAAGGAAAGTAAGCAGCCATAATTTGTTCTTTTTCATTTCAAGAATACCCCCTGAATAATTTGTCCTACGAGTAATACATTAAAGGTTCTTTATTAATTTCGTTTAAATGGAATGTTAAGGTTTTGTAAATGTCGAAGTTTTGTAGAGATCTTGCGATGTTTTTTATGTATTTTGTCAATTTATCTCGGAGTTTTTGAAGAAAACGTAAAAAAACGCCCACAAAAAGTGAGCGTTTTTACCTAGAGAAAGTCTAGTCATTTGTTTCTGCTTCATTTTCAATTTTATTTTTGTTCTTCGCTTGTGTATCATTGCTTTCCTGTTTTGATTTTAGCTCAAAGTATTTGTCTAATACTTGTTCACCGATATCATTTGTAATTGGATAGCGCTGATTGTAGTCTTGATACACCCATGGTACAACAACAGAAATGGCCACTTCTGGGTTATCAGCAGGTGCATACGCAACAAGAGTGGTGTTATACGTCGGTGTGCCGCGCTTGCTTTTAATTGGGCCGTCATAGAATGATTGAGCGGTCCCTGTTTTGCCAGCTGGGTTATATTTTTTGTTGCCAAAGTTCGAGTAGGCTGTCCCTCTTGGGTTCTGCATGACAAGCTTGAACCCTTGCTGAACACGCTTGATCTGATCACTTGTCATGTCTAGTTTATTCAATACGTCTGGTTTGACAGATTCTGTTACAGCACCAATGCCGCGCTGCGGATCTGGCTCTCTCACTTCTTTCACAAGCTGCGGACGTAAACGATAGCCGCCATTGGCAACCGTTGAAACGTATTGCGCCATTTGCAGCGGTGTAAACGTATCATACTGTCCAATTGCATAGTCAAGCAGGAGCCCAGATTGTGTAGACGTTCCCCGGTAGCCTGTCGCTTCGTTTGGCAGGTCAATCCCTGTTTTGACCCCAAGACCAAATTTACTGAAATTATAACGGAATGTATCAAAAGCTTTCGGATCGATTGGGAGCGGCTGGTTCTTACGATACTCCCCTTTTCCAACGGCAATCGCTGTTTTAAACATATACACGTTAGATGAACGCTCAAGTGCCGTTAAATCATTAATGAGTCCCATATTTTGATAGGATTTCTTAGGCGGTGACTGCGCGATGTACAGCGGTTCATCGTACTGGGTACTTCCAATATGAATCACGCCTGTTTTATAGCCAGTCAGTACAGTGGCCCCTTTTACGGCTGAGCCCATCGCATAGGATGATGTCATTGTTCCCAGTGCGTAGTCATCAAATTTGTATTTTCCGTTTTTGTTTGAAATCTGTTTCCCCGCAACAGAGAGAACTTCTCCATTTCTAGGGTCCATCATGACAACAAACGCACGATCAAGAAGCTCTGTCCCGCCTCTTTGTTTCGCACTTTTCAAGTTCTTTTCAATGATTTTTTCAACCGCTTTTTGCAGCTGAATATCAATAGTGAGCACAAGGTCTTTCCCACTCTTTCCTTCTGTTAGCACTTTAGAGCTTGTCACATTACCCTCTTTATCCGTCGTGCTCTGTTCTTTTTCCTTTTGTCCTTGCAGGACATCTTCATATTGATACTCTAGATAGCTTTTTCCTACACGGTCATTTCGGCTGTAGCCGAGCGATAAATAATGTTCAAGAAGTGACTGTGGAAGTCCTTCATCACTTGAGGACACGCTGCCGAGCATACTGCGGAGCAGTCCTTTATACGGATAGCTGCGTGACCAGTCTGTTGTGACATCCACACCTGGCAGCTCGTCCAAATGCTCAGAGACGTAAGCAATTTCGCTTGGCTTCACATCATCATTTTTAATGAATTGAGGCGTAAGTGCATAACCTGCATCCATTTGTCTTTTAATCGCAAGCACTTGTAAGTCTTTTTTCGTCAGTTGATTCAATTCCTTGTCCGTGATGCGTTTCAGCTGAAGCTCATATAATTTATCATCAGCGACCTTATCATCACCCTTTAATTCCGATTCCTTTTGAACAAGCTTTTTCGCTTCGTTCGGGTGCGTTAAGATCCAGAAATCTTTTTTGTCCCGATCTGTGATTTTTTTCGTACTCACATGTATCATATCCGCTAATTTTGTAGCCACTTTGAGCCGCTCTTCTTGTGAAGTCGTCGAGGTTCTCGTATATGTAATGGCATTTAGCGCTTTATTGCTGACAATCGTATTATAGTTTCGATCGTAAATTTTTCCGCGCGGAGCAGATGAGCTGACATTCACATCCTCTTGTTTTTCTGCCTGCTTTTTATAATCTTCTCCATTGACAATTTGTACAAATCCGAGTCTTACAACAACACCAGTAAAAATAATAAACGCAGCTAAAAATAGTAAATTCAGCCGGAGTGGAAGTGTTTTGCGCCCTTCCTTCGCGTCTTTTTTGTTTTTCTTGTTTCTCATCACATCACCTTTTCTATCAAGAAAGAAATGGCACCCCTTTTTGTGTATAAAAGGTGCCATCATCATTTTAGCGGTTTTTCTATTATTTATCTAGAAATTTGATGTTCCATTGGTAAGAAATTTTACCTTTCTCCCTTAATAAGGTTCGTCTGAGAAACTGGCTTTTGACCGTCTGCCTCTTTCATATCAGCAGTTTTTTCTTTCAAATGAATATCTTTTACAAAGAAATAAATGAGGGTATGCCCCGCTCCAAGCACAACAAGAGATGCAGGTATCCCGAGCTCATCACCAAGTAAAGTGACAGACAGAAGGAACAACACAATAGAACAAATACGGCCTGCATTTAAAAACAGCTCTCTGACCACAATATATTCAATTCGGGCCTTCCTTGCATACCTTGCATGGCCGATGACATCGTATGTTAAGGATACATATGGAACAAGCAGAAGCGGATATCCTATCGCGATGGCTACCGCATACATGAGAAGCGATACATAGGACAAGTGAAAGACGATTAAGAACAAGGCGCCGTATAAAATCAGCCCGCCAAGCATGATGGCTTTCTTACGCCACTTTTTCTTAATCAAACGTGTAGCGAAAAAATAAGCGAAAAAGGCAACACCTGAGTTCACTAAACCAAATGTCCCGAGAGCAAGCTCACTGTTTGTTGCGATAAACACAAAGACACTAATTAAGAAGACAAAGACCCCTTCACGAAGCCCTTGAAAAAAGTGAGCTGTTGTAATCTTACGCCAATTCTCGTCGGCATGGCGTTCTTTCCATATTTGCTTGATGATAAATTTCCCTTTGGACTGCCTTCTCTTGAGGAAAAAGCTCATTACAACCGCAAGTGAGAACAAAAAAAGCGATAACGTGAAAATCACCGTATAGCCTGTATCATCCGTTAATTGAGATATGACAATCCCTGCAATAAGAGGACCGATCATGCCAGCTGTAGATGACAGCACACCGAGAAACCCATTAAAGAAATCTCTTGTTTCAGGCTCGGTGATCTCAAAGGTAAGTACGTTAAAAGCAAGCCAGTAAAAACCATAACCGATCCCAAGGACACTCCCTAATAAAACAAGCCGCGCGGCCGCTTGTTCTCCTGCTATTAAGACAATTAAGTAAAAAGCGGCTAAGAAGATAACGCCGAAACGAAGAACAAACGCCCGGTCTATTTTTTTAGCGAGCCGGCCTGCGAATAAAAATGTAATGGGCTGAAGCACAACAATAGCCAGATTGTAAATCGCAAGATCCGTAAATTTCCCAGACTGTTTCCATAAATACACGTTTACAAACGTATTTGAAAGCGCAATGGCAAGTGCATATAATCCGCCAATCGTGAGGAGGAGCATTAAATCTCTTGTAACATCCATGTCCCCGAACATTTTCTTTAATCTGCTCATATATTTCATTCTCCTTTTCTACACAATAGTCTGTCTCATCAAAAGGCAGATATGTAAAAAAAGGAGGGAAAATATAAAAAGACCTGCTTCTCTAAAGAGCAGGTCTTTTCAAGTCAAATGATTTATTTAGCTTCGCTGTAAAGGCGAGCTACTTCATCCCAGTTCACAACATTCCAGAAAGCTGAAATGTAATCAGGACGACGGTTTTGGTAGTTTAGGTAGTAAGCATGCTCCCAAACGTCAAGTCCTAGAATTGGTGTTTTTCCTTCAGTTAAAGGAGAATCTTGGTTTGGTGTGCTTGTGATTTCAAGTTTGCCATTGTTCACAACAAGCCATGCCCAACCAGAACCAAAGCGTCCTGCAGCTGCTGCAGCGAAATCAGATTTGAATTTTTCAAATCCGCCTAATTCTTTTTCGATTGCATCTGCAAGTTCACCAGTTGGTGCACCGCCACCGTTTGGTGAAAGAAGCGTCCAGAATAATGAGTGGTTAGCATGTCCTCCGCCATTGTTACGTACAGCTGTACGAACGTTTTCAGGTACAGAGTTTAGGTTAGCCACTAGCTCTTCGATTGATTGATCTTCAAGAGCTGATACACCTTCGATTGCTTTGTTTAAGTTTGTTACGTATGTGTTGTGGTGTTTTGTGTGGTGAATCGTCATTGTTTCCTTGTCGATATGTGGTTCTAATGCATCGTAAGCATATGGTAATTCTGGAAGTTTAAAAGCCATGGTTAAATTCCTCCTTAGAAATGTATGTACTGAAATGCTTCCTTAATTCATAAGCAAGCAATTCACCCTACTCAAAGAGTATCAAAAGAATTGGCTTGTTTCAACGTTATTGCTCATGATCTGAAACATTTCAGTGTTTATTTTGTATTTAGCCCTTTAGAAAAAGTTTTAAACGCCCTTTTTCTATTTATCGAAGGACATAAAATAAAAAGATGCCCAGCATCAGCGCTTGGATCAATCCTTTGGCAAATACACCTGATATAAATCCGATTAATGAGCCTAATCCTACTTTCACACTTGTCTTCACATCTTTTTGATGAACAAGGAGCTCTGCAATAACACTTCCGATAAATGGACCAATGATAATTCCTGCAATCGGAATGACAAAAGGACCGACTAATAACCCGATGGTGCTTCCCCAAATAGCTGCACGGCTGCCGCCAAAACGCTTGACCCCAATAAGATTCGAGACATAATCTGCCGCAAATAATACTGCGGTAAATACGGCTTGAATGAGCCAAAACGTCAGTGTCAGCGGCTCGAAGCTGAAAAAGAAACCATATAGAATAAATCCGAGAACCATAAAAACCACGCTAGGGATAATTGGATAAACAAGTCCAACAAATGCAATGATAAATGCACAAATAATGAGAATCCAATACAACACATCCAAGTCACAGCCGCCTCCTTTTTATTTGCTGTATACATTATGCCTCATTCCCTCTATCTTAACCAGCAATGAAGGCCATACTTGTACTTGTTAGATAGACATTGATACAATATGAGAAATAGAAAAGAATGTAGGAAGTGAATTGATTGAACGTATTTAAACTTTTGTTAAAAGGCATTTATTCACCAAAAGATATTGCTAAAGCACGGTTTACAGGGATTGGCAAAGCGATTTTATTCATTTTTATCCTTTCGATTATCGCAGCAGTTCCTCAGGGTTACCACATGAGTCAAGAGATCTCGAATGCGATGTCAGGATTTCAGCATGTGATCAAAAAAGATTTACCTGATTTCTCAATCGAAAAAGGAAAGCTTCAAGCGGATCAAAGTGAACCGATAGAAAAAGAAGAAAACGGCATTACGATCATTTTTGATCCAGCTGAAAAAATAAAAGCAAGTGAGCTTGAATCAAAGCAAACAGCCATCGCATTATTAAAAGAAAAAGCAGTGATTGCCATTGATGGGCAAATGACAGATATCCCGTATCAGCTGCTTGGTGGGACGCTGACAAAAGACGAACTTGCCCGCGTTACAAATCAGAATCAAGCGATTATTATCCCAGTTATCTGCGTGCTGCTATATCTATCAACTGCGGCTCTCATGTTCATTAGCGCAACTTTCCTTGCGATGCTCGGTACATTTATTAAACGCATGCAGCAAAAAGAGCTGTCCTTCCAAATGCTATGGAAGCTCTCTGCTTACTCACTCACATTAACAACCGTCTTTTTCGCCATCATGAGTGCATTAAACACACCTGTTGCGAATTCATTTTTATTAAATTGGGTCATTAACTTTATCTTCTTATACCTTGTCGTAAAGGAAATACCCGCTAAACATAAACCACTTGCCAAAAATTAATTTAGTATACGAAAGCTCCCCCAACTTGGAGGAGCTTTTTATGTATGTGCATGCCCTATGATTCATCCGGATGAATGATCGCAAACAAATAATGATCTTCCCATACGTCATTAATCTTTACTTTTTTACGATTAAGTCCCTCATTTTCAAAACCTGACTTTTCAAGCACACGAATGGAACCTATATTACTCGGCTTTACTCCAGCTTCAATACGATGCAGGTGCAGCTCTTCAAAGGCATAATCGATGATTAACCGAATGGCTTCTGTCATATACCCTTTCCCGCCATGCTTTTCATCAAGTACATACCCTAGCCAAGCTCCTTCTATCGGACCTCTTTCAACAGAACTTAATGAGATTGTCCCAATTAAGGCATCTGTTTCATTTAAGAAAATACCGTGCATGTAGGCTTCATCCTGTGCGCATTTTTTCACACTGCGCTGAATTCGTTCAATTTGACGAGGTAACGTGAAAAAATCATCTTTGACCAAAGGTGTAAATTGCTGAAAATAGGAGCGATTCTCAAGCTCAAGTGTAAGTAGTGATTGTGCATCTTCTTCTGCTAGCGCTCTCACATAGATTTGCTGACTGATTTTCTTCATAAACTCTCCCCCCTGCTTTTATTTTATCATAATCGTGACAGAAGCTTGAAAAAGCACCGCCGAGTGTAAATTCAATGCAAGACTCACTAGAACGAACTAGAACCTCCCTTTCCAGCTTTTTTCCTCATGTTGGTTCTATCATTTCGGGACATGCATAGACTGAAGTAAACTCTTAAAAGCGGTGAGTGAAATGCGGCGTATTATTTTTTTGCTAATCAGTTTGTTTGTCCTCTTTATTATCTTTTTTGATTTAAAAAATGGCACCATCCCCGTTGAAGAAGGTCCAGCTGTTCCTGCCAATGCCTTTCAAACACCTGAGAAAAAAGCATATAAGAAGGTCACGGTGAAACAAGGTGAAACCGTCGTCTCTATCGTCCATACAAGTAAGCCTCTTGATGAAGTCATTGAAGATTTTGAAGAGCTGAATCAAGGCGTCAAAGCAAACGAAATTCGGGCAGGCAGCACATATAAGTTTCCGGTCTATAAGAGATAAAACGTTAATTCCTTGTCATTCATACAAAGAGACTGTTACAATATGAACTGTAAAACAAGACGTACATGGCAAATGATTGCTTGTACACTAAGGAGCGATTGACAAGTGAGTGAAGTCACACATCGTACTAAAACGCGTCCCGTCAAAGTGGGACCTTTAACTATAGGTGGAAATAATGAGGTTGTCATTCAAAGTATGGCAACAACCAAAACACATGATGTCGAAGCGACAGTAGCTGAAATTAAGCGTCTTGAAGAAGCAGGCTGTCAAATCGTGCGTGTCGCATGCCCAGACGAGCGTGCAGCAAATGCGATTGCAGACATAAAAAAACAGATCAACATCCCGCTAGTTGTCGATATTCATTTTGACTACAAGCTTGCACTGAAAGCGATTGAAGCAGGTGCAGACAAAATTCGAATCAACCCAGGAAACATCGGAAGACGAGAAAAAGTCGAAGCGGTTGTGAAAGCAGCAAAAGAAAAAGGCATTCCAATCCGTATTGGGGTAAACGCTGGTTCATTAGAGAAAAAAATTCTTGATAAATATGGCTATCCAACAGCAGATGGTATGGTCGAAAGTGCACTGCACCACATTAAAATTCTAGAAGATCTAGATTTTCATGATATCATCGTCAGCATGAAAGCATCTGATGTCAACCTAGCGATTGAGGCGTACGAAAAAGCTGCAAAAGCATTTGACTACCCTCTTCACCTTGGGATTACGGAATCAGGTACATTATTTGCAGGTACGGTCAAAAGTGCAGCTGGCCTCGGCGCTATCTTGAATATGGGAATTGGGAACACACTCCGCATCTCATTAAGTGCTGATCCAGTTGAGGAAGTAAAAGTAGCACGTGAACTGTTGAAATCATTTGGTCTTGCAGCAAATGCAGCAACACTGATCTCTTGCCCAACTTGTGGCCGAATCGAAATTGACCTCATTAGCATTGCAAATGAAGTTGAGGAATATATCTCCACGATTAAAGCACCGATTAAAGTAGCTGTTCTTGGCTGTGCTGTAAATGGTCCAGGTGAAGCGCGTGAAGCTGATATCGGAATTGCCGGCGCTAGAGGCGAAGGCCTATTGTTCCGTAAAGGTGAAATTGTTCGTAAAGTGCCCGAAGAAACAATGGTCGAAGAACTGAAAAAAGAAATCGATAAAATTGCTGAAGAGCATTATGCAAAAATGGAAGCTGAAAAAGCAAAAGCCAATGCATAACAAAAAACGCCTGACGTCACTGTCAGGCGTTTTTCTGTTCTTGTTAAAAGAACGGGGTGATAAAAATGCCAAGGATGACGGAAACAATTCCGATCCCGATTGACCATGCGCCAAGCGCATGTGCTCCTTTTCTTCTTGCAATATAACCAACGACGATTGCCGCTACTCCTAATAGCACCGGCAAGACAAATAACGAGATAATCGCAATCGCGAGTGCTGTATAGCCTATCCCCTTACTGCCTGAATCGTCACCTACTTGGTCGCGTTCTCGTCTGTCTACTCGATCTCTTGAAGCCTGATATGGCTCTGCAATTTCAGCAGCTGTTTCCTCTAGATAGCCATCATCATTACTAAAGTGTGTATCGATTTCACGATCATCTCTTCTGAAATCTTCGTCTCTTTCCATGATCAATTCCCCCTTTTGGTTAATAGAAAGGAGCTTTTTTAGTATGAGCAAAAATGTCTGTTTCATGTTTGCTAAAACTTGCTGGAATTGTGAATTGATTATGTTACACTTTAAGAGTATAAAAATGAGGAGTGTGGGCATGTTACGTTTAGGAATTGATATAGATGGCACAGTGACGGCACAGGACACCTTTGTTCCCTATTTAAATGAGTCGTTCCAATGTGCCATGACACTAGATGATATGACAGAATATGATTTGACGAAGCTTTTAAATATTTCTCAAGAAGAGTTTTGGGGCTGGATGAATCAGCACGAGCCTCTTATATATAAACAGGCACAGCCTGCTAAGGATGCAAAAGAGATTCTTGATCAATTGAAACATCAACATAGGCTGATCTATATTACAGCAAGAAGGCAGCATCATGCGGATATCACCTACGAGTGGTTTCACAAACATCACGTGCACTATGATGACATTGAGCTGGTTGGCGGTCATCATAAGCTCGAAGCTGTTCAAAAGCACAAGATTGATGTGTTTTTCGAGGATCATCATGGGAATGCCACCATGATTGCAAAAGAGGCTGACATCCCGGTTATTCTTTTTAACTCCCCATATAATCAAATGCCTATTGATGACAGGATTATACGCGTCAACAACTGGCAGGAAGCGTCTCACTGGATTAAACAATACGAGCAGCGTTTGGAAACTGCTTATTAATACAGAAAAGCCGATACTCTAATGTATCGGCTTTTTTGATGGAACAAACTGCCCTTCTTTCATGAGAAAATGGTACAGTGCTCCCTTCATGCCTGCCTGATTCAAGTAGTAGCACGTTTCCAGCTTCACCTGAATGTTCTTCCACGCATGCAGTGTATGTAAATGTTTCTCAATGTTTGATAGCAAATCTGGTCTGGCACTAACGCCCCCGCCAATGAGAATTTTCTCTGGATTAAGGACAGTTGCTACATTGTAAATGCCAATGGCGATTCGCTTGTACCACTGATCCACCAGCTTTTCAATGGACGGATCATGCTTTGCTTTTTCAAATATGTCTTGACCGTCTATTTGCGTACTTTGCGGAATTCCTTGCTTTTCTTTATAGCTGCGAATTAAACCAGCTGTTGAAGCACTGCTGTTGAGTGTTGTGAATTGTCCATTTTCTGTCTCTGTCAGCATCATGCCAAATTCACCGCCGCGAAAGGAAGCCCCGCGCACAAGCTGACCGCCAGCGAAAATACCACCCCCAACACCTGTGCCAAGCGTCATACAAATAAAGCTGTCACACTCTTTTGCATGACCACTATATTTTTCTGCAAGAGCTGCACAGTTCGCATCATTTTCCACTTCCACACGAAGCGATGTTTTCTCTTCTAAAAGTGTTTTTACATTTTGACCATTTAAGGCGATGATGGCTCCTGCAAATTCTGTATAACCTGTTTCACTGTCCACAAAGCCTGGAAGACTAATCGCGATTCCGCTGACATCCGACGTTCTCTGATATTGCTTGACCACATCCGCCATCGCTTCTAAAAACGGTTCAAGCTGCCGGCAGTTCGTTTCATAGTCACCGCTCGTGACAAGTTCCCCATCCTGATCCATTAAACCATGTTTTGTTCTCGTCCCGCCTACATCAAACACGACATAATACGCCATTTTTGACCCTCCCTTTACCCCAAAAGACACAAATTACTTCAGTACCTTGTTCTCATTTTAATGAAACAGCCGCCCTTTGTAAAACGTTTTCAAAAAGATAAAAGAAACAGCCAGCTTTGCGGCTGGCTGTTTTATGAATGAACTTCCTTCGGTTCGCAGGAAGGACATGTTCCGTATATTTCGAATTTATGTCCGCTAATGTGATAATCCTCTAGATCGGCGTCTAACTTGTCCATAGGGCAGGCATCGATCTCCTTTGTTTTACCACATGTCAGACAAATAAAATGATGGTGGTGATGAGAAAATGAGCATTTAAAACGAAAAAGCTTCTCCCCTGACAATTCCGTTGTTTCTAATATACCTAAGTCTTCATATAGCGACAGGTTACGATAAATCGTATCAAAGCTAAGACCTGGGTAGTCTTCACTTAGTGCCGTCAGCACATTTTTAGCAGTCAAATATTTATCAGAATCAGAAAACAGTTGAAGCATGTCTTCACGTTTGCTTGTATACTTGTAGCCTTTTTCCTTTAATAAATCAAGCGCTTCTTGTACGTTCATGATGATTCCCCCTTTTGAATTTTCCAATAAAAATACATCCGATTAAAATCAAAATGGACAGCATCACAATGGTTCCGCCTGGTGCTAAATCTAGATAATAGCTTAAGATCAATCCCGCCAATACAGACAATTCACCGAACAAGATTGAAAGGAAAATCGCCTGTTTGAATCCTTTGGCAATGCGGATACTTGCCGCAACAGGAAGTGTCATGAGCGCAGAGACAAGCAGTGTACCTACGATACGCATCGACGCCGCAATGACAAGTGCGACAACTAAGATAAAAATAAAATGAATCCATTTCGCTGAAATACCAGAAGCCTTTGCATGCTCTTCATCAAAAGAAAGTAAAAATAATTCTTTATATAAAAGCACGACAACTAACACAACAACGAGTGAGATCCCAACAACAATCCAAAGATCTAATCTCGACACCGCACTGACACTTCCGAACAAATAACTAAACAAATCTGTATTAAAGCCATTCGCTAGTGAAATGAAGATGACGGAAATCCCAATACCGCCTGATAAAATAATAGGTATCGCCAGCTCCTGATAATGCTTATACACAGAACGCAGGCGTTCAATAAATAACGAACCGGCAACAGAAAACGCCATCCCTAAGTACAGCGGGCTCACCCCTGTCAGGAGGCCAAACTTTTTATCAAGGAATAAACTAGCTGCAATACCGGCAAGTGATACGTGACTGAGGGCATCTGCAATCAGCGAGAGCCTTCTCACGACGATAAATACACCAAGCAAGGGCGCAATAAAACCGATCAGCATTCCTGCGATAAACGCATTTTGTAAAAATTCATAATGAAAAAATGGAAATAGCATTATTCATGTCCCCCATGATGGTGATGATCGTGATGAATCACTTGAATGTCATGTCCGTAAAATTGGGATAACGCTTGATCATCCATTGAATCAAACGTTTCTGCATCTCCGTGGAAATGAAGTGTCTGATTTAAGCAAGCCACATGGGTGACTTTATCAGAAACAGTGCCCACGTCGTGTGTGACAAGAATTAAAGACATTCTTTTTTCTTTGTTCAATGTTTCTAACAGCTGATAAAAGCTTTCTACTGTCCGCTGGTCTACACCAACCGTTGGTTCATCTAAAATGAGCAGCTTCGGCTGACTGACGAGCGCACGTGCAATAAAAGCACGCTGCTGCTGACCGCCTGAAAGTTCCCCAATGTTTTGATGCTTCAAATCTTGTATCCCAACTGAGCGAATGGCATCCTCAACTTGCCATTTGTCCTGCTTGCTCATTCGTTTAAATAATCCTATTTTCGCCGTCAATCCACTTGCGACGACTTCGTAAACAGAAGCAGGGAAACCTGTATTAAAACTATTCGCCTTTTGAGAAACAAATCCAATTTGATCCCAGTCTCTAAATTTAGAAGCAGGCGTGCCAAATAGTTTTAATTCGCCTTGCTGTGGTTTAATGAGCCCAAGCAGGCATTTTAATAAAGTTGTTTTACCAGATCCATTCGGTCCAACAAGTGCTAGAAAGTTCCCTTCCTCTACTGTTAAATGAATGTGATCTATGACATTTCGCTGTCCATACGAGTACGAAATGTCCTTCATTTCAATAATTGGCTTTGCCATGAATCTTTCCACCTTTAATCAATATAAAAAGAATGATTACGATTTATACAACAAAAAGAAAATGGCTTTTGCCATTTTCTCTGTCCATACATACATTTCATTATATAAAAGAAAGATTAAAAAGTAAAATAAAAGCTAATGAATGGCTGTTTTGAACTTACCGCCTTTTGTTTCATGCGTATCCATAATTGTAATAAATGCTTGACTATCAATTTCAAATACAATGGATTTTAGCTTTGTAATTTCAAGTCTTGTGACAACGGCGTAGATGACATCTTTTTCTTCATCTGTATAACCGCCTTTCCCTCTCAGCTTTGTCGTTCCCCTGCCAAGTCGATGAAGAATCGCATCTGAAATTTCATCATAATAATCTGATACGATAATGACAGCTTTTGTTTCATCAAGCCCTTGAATGACAGCATCAATTGTTTTCATTGCCAAATAATATGTCATGACAGAATACATAGCCTGCTCTGGTCCGAAAACAAAGCCTGCCCAAATAAAAATGAACACATTGACGATCATGACAAACTCACCGACGGAAAAAGGAATTTTTTTCGTTAGCAGAATGCCTAAGATCTCTGTTCCATCCATTGAGCCTCCATTACGGATGACAAGTCCAACACCAAAACCAAGTAATAGTCCGCCAAATACAGTAGCTAAGATCGGCTGATTGGTAAATGCCTCTACATGATGGAGTGAAGATTCTATGACGGCTAAGCTGACAATCCCAATCACAGTGGAAATAAGGAACGTTTTCCCAATATGTTTGTATCCTGATATCATAAATGGAATATTTAAAATGACAACAATCGTCGCAAAATTGATGAATGGGTTATCTGTAAAGAGATAATCCAAAATAAGCGAAATGCCGATGATGCCTCCATCGATAATATTGTTTGGCACTAAAAATAATTCAATGCTGACTGCTGCGCATGTAGCGCCTACTAGAATTAGGAAAATTCTAAATATAAAATGAGGCACTGATTCCTTTCTATGCTGTTTACTATTTGCCATACGTTCTCCCTTCTACACATGTTAAATTTTCAATGAACATTTTATTCACTTTACTATTTTATCATTTCACAGGGTAAAATAAAATTTTTTGCACATTTTCCGTTTTCGCCCATACATTGTTACAGAGGGGAGGAATGGAATTGATTTTAATTCAAAAAATTGTCCTGCAGCGGCTCAATCAGATCACAGCAAATGATCTGTTAAGGTATGCGAAACAGTATGGTGTCAGTTTAACGTCAAACCAAGCTGCTGAGGTGGCCAAACTCATGAATGGGAAAAACGTCAATATTTTTAATGATGCAGAGCGTAGCCGGCTTCTTAAGCAAGTAGAAGCGATTACATCTAAACAGACAGCTCAGACTGTCAATGATCTGTTTAATCAGTTTACAAGTTAAGAAAAAAAGGGCCGCATTTAGCGGCACCTCATGATGTTGTATGCTTTTTACTGATCTTTAATTTTATCTAGCAAGCCTTCGTCAAATTGCTTTTCTTTTAGCATCGCAATTTCGAATTTGTAAGGTGGTTTTTTGTTCTTTTTATCTTCACCTACATAAGGCGTTTCTAAGATTTTTGGCACATCTTGAAGCTGCGGATGATGCACAATGTTGTTCAGTGCATCGAAGCCAATTTCACCAAAGCCGATATTTTCATGTCGGTCTTTTCTTGCGCCTTGTACGTTTTTACTGTCATTAATATGAAGAACCTTGATTCGGTCAATACCAATGATTCGATCAAATTCTTCTAACACCCCATCAAAGTCAGTCACAATCGGATAGCCAGCATCGTGTGTGTGACACGTATCAAAGCAGACAGAAAGTGCTTCGTTATGTGTCACTCCGTCGATAATTTGGGCAAGCTCTTCAAAGCTTCTTCCGCACTCTGAACCTTTGCCAGCCATTGTTTCTAGTGCAATTTGAACCTTTTGCCCTTTTACGATGACTTCGTTTAAACCTTCAATGATTTTTTGGATTCCTGCTTCTGGTCCTGCTCCGACATGTGCACCTGGGTGGAGAACAATCTGCCTCGCACCTAGCGCTTCTGTACGTTCAATCTCAGAGCGAAGGAAGTCCACACCAAGCTCAAAGGTCGCTGGATTGACGGTATTCCCAATATTAATAATATACGGTGCATGTACGACGATATCTGTCATACCATGCTCTTTCATATGCACTTGTCCAGCTTCAATATTGAGATCTTCAATTTTTTTACGGCGCGTATTTTGTGGTGCACCTGTATAAATCATAAACGTATTCGAACCATAAGAGGCAGCCTCTTGACTCGCTGCAAGAAGCATATGTTTTCCGCTCATGGATACATGTGAACCAATCTTCAACAATGTTTCCCCCTACTTTCCATTACGCTTTGACTTTCTACGTTCCTGTCTTTTGATTTTGTCCATCTCACGTGTCATTTTCTTTTTATATCCAGGTTTGACGGCTTTCGGTTTTCTCACAAGACGCTTTGCTTTTTCTTCAATTTCATTAGGTGCTTTTTTACGTCTTTGACGCTTCAAGCGGTCATCTGCATCTCGCCATTCGCCATGAACAATGGTTTTGTTTTCAAACACAACGCCCATTTTCTCGATCTGAATAAGTGCATCCTCATCAGCAAGCTCATAAATCGTCATCGCAATTCCAGATGAACCAGCTCGAGCTGTTCTCCCAACACGGTGAACATAAAAATCAAGATCAGATGGCAGTTCATAGTTGATCACATGGCTGATGCCTTTGATGTCGATTCCGCGGGCTGCAAGATCTGATGCCACTATATAAGTGAACTCTAAATCATCAATTTGCTTCATCACTTTTTTACGTTCGCGCGGTGTTAATCCGCCGTGCAGCACCCCAACCTTCATTCCTTTTTCTTGTAGGAATGATGCGATTTCATCAACGGTTGTTTTTGTATTGGCAAAAATGATGCCTAAATAAGGCTGTACATTCGTCACCATTTCATGAAGCAATTTCAGCTTGTCACGCTGTTTAGATGGAACTAAAATATGCTGAATGTTTTCAGCTGTAATTCGTTTTGGTTCAACATGGGCATATTTGGGATTGTCCATATATTTTTTCAGGAACGGCTTTAGTTTTTCTGGAATCGTTGCTGAGAACACAAGCATTTGCAGCTGTTCTGGCATTTGTGAGCCAATACGGTCCACATCTTCTAAAAATCCCATATCCAGCATTAAATCCGCTTCATCAATGACAAGAGATGTCGCTTTGTAAACGTTCAGCGCCTGCTCATGAATGAGGTCAGCAATACGTCCAGGTGTACCGACAACCAAATGCGGCTGGTTTTTTAGCTTTTGAATGGATTTTTGCTTGTCCGTTCCGCCAATGTAAAGCTTCGCTTTAATCTCTTCTTCTGGAGAAGCATTTTTTAAAATCGTTTGGGCTTCTTTGAAAATTTGATTAGCTAATTCTCTTGTAGGTGCAGTAATCACGACTTGTACGTGCTCTTTGCTTGGATCAATTGAATGAATAAGCGGCAATAAGTACGCGTGGGTTTTTCCTGTTCCTGTTTGTGATTGACCAATCACGCTTTCTCCCTTTAACACAGCAGGGATGATTCTTTTTTGAATATCAGTTGGCTCATAAAAGCCCAGTTCATGAATAGCATCTATAATAAAAGACTTTAATTCATATGTCGTAAATTTTGTTTCGTTCATGTTTTCACTCCTTAAGGCAATGCCTTTTTGCTCATCTCCTCATTATAGCTGATTTTCAGCAAAAAAACCATGTCCGCTTTTCTTAAAGGAAACCAATTGATGCTTCGTTGCATAACCTATGAAGAGAAAGAGAATGCAGTAAGGGAGGTACAAGTATGTTAGGGCAAAGGCCTATGGGCGATTTTCAGCCGCACCGTCCCTCACGCCGGCATCTTGGAAATGGCGGACAGCCCGGAATTTTTCAAAGGAGGCAGCAGGCTCCTATCGAACAGCCTTTTCAAGGGCAAGGCAATCAATTTCAGCAAATGATGCCTCGCTCCCCGTCTGTACAGGGAGGCGGTGTACGCGGAATAGGCGGAATTCCAGGAGGCGAAAGCCGTGCACTAGGCGGCGGAGCAGGAATGAAAGGCATGCTCGCTAAATTTCTTCCTGGCGCAGGGGGAGCAGGAGTCTCTGGAGGTGGTGCGGGTTTACAAGGAATCCAGAGCTTCGCAAATCCTGCAACCCTCTCAAGCATGTTGGGAAATGTTCAAAAGGTGCTCGGTATGGCGCAGCAATTTACGCCAATGATTCAGCAATACGGTCCTTTAGTCAGAAATCTGCCTGCGATGATTAAGCTATATAGCCAGCTTGGCAGTGCGGATGATGATGAAACTAGTACAGATGAAGAACCTAAAGAAATCGGCGAGGAAACAGAAGTGCAAAAAGAGGTTGCATCAGGAGATGATGAAATAGAAGAAACCGAAGAACCAGAAGACATCCTCGTCAAAAAAACAGCTCCTCACACATCACCTGCTCCTGAAGTGAAACCGAAAAAAAGACCTGGCAGCTCTGTTCCAAAACTATATGTCTAGTGATCTTTTAATGGCGAAATGTTCCCTGCGTATAACAATCTTTGATATATACGCTTACTTTGGCTATAATGGAAGCTAGAGAATGATAAAAAGCCGTTTTTTCACGGCTTTTTATATTGTTCTTCTCTAGCAGCACTTCCCTACAGGAGGACGAATAAATGAATGTAATTAAAATTTCGCCGCGTGGCTATTGCTATGGCGTTGTAGATGCAATGGTCATTGCTAAAAATGCCGCACTTGATAAAAACTTGCCACGCCCAATTTATATATTAGGTATGATTGTGCACAACAAACACGTGACAGATGCCTTCGAAGAAGATGGGATCTACACACTGGACGGCCCAAACCGCTTGGACATTTTAAAGCAGGTTGAAAGCGGAACAGTCATTTTCACTGCTCACGGCGTTTCACCTGAGGTTCGTCAAATTGCAGAAGAAAAAGGCCTTGTCGCCATTGATGCAACCTGTCCCGATGTAACGAAAACACATGAACTCATTTCAGAGAAAACAGCCGATGGATATGACATTATTTATATCGGAAAAAAAGGTCATCCTGAGCCAGAGGGAGCTGTCGGAGTAGCCCCTGACAAGGTGCATCTTGTCGAATCAGAAGCGGACATTGAGGCGCTCGATTTAACATCAGATAAATTGCTTATCACCAATCAGACAACGATGTCTCAGTGGGATGTCCACGATCTGATGGAGCTCATAAAAGAGAAATATCCTCACGTCGAGTACCACCAAGAAATTTGTCTTGCGACACAAGTACGTCAGGAAGCTGTATCTCAGCAAGCTGGCCAAGCCGACCTTACCATTGTTGTCGGAGATCCAAAAAGTAATAACTCCAACCGTCTGGCACAAGTGTCAATGGAGATTGCCGGAACGCAGGCTTATCGTATTGGCGACCTAAGTGAACTCAAGCTGGAGTGGCTGCAAGGCGTCAAAACCGTTGCCATTACTGCTGGCGCTTCTACACCGACACCTATTACAAAGGAAGTGATCCGTTTCTTAGAAAACTACGAGCCGGATGATGAATCAACTTGGAAGATTGAACGGTCGGTTCCTCTTTCGAAAATACTACCGCGCGTGAAAACAAAGAAATAAAAAAACGTCAGAGCATAGAAGCTCTGACGTTTTTTATTTACATAAATTGAAATGGATTTGTGTTCGATTCAGAAACAAAGAGCTGTACATCATACTTTTTATCTGAACATAGGGATTGAAGCTTCGCCTTTACGCCCTCTTTCATAATCTTTTCTGCATAATGCCCTGGGTCCACTACATTCAGCCCGAGCATCATGGCATCATGGGCGACATGGAAATAAAGATCCCCTGTCACATACACATCAGCACCCATTCTTTTCGCTTGATGAATGTATTTATTTCCGTCTCCGCCAAGCACAGCTACTTTTTTCACAACAGCGTCCTGATCACCTACAAAGCGAGCACCATTTACATCGAGCTTTGTCTTCACAAATCGTGTAAAGTCTCCAAGGGTCATTGGCTCTCTTAGCTCCCCTATACGGCCAAGACCTTTTTGAATAGGAGGAAGATCTGTCGTGTGTACACTATAGGCGACTTCTTCATAAGGATGTGCCTTGATCATTTCACGAATGACTTGTTTTTCAATACTTGCTGGGAAAATGGTTTCAATCCGCACTTCTTTCACAAATTCCAATTGACCGGTCTCACCAATAAACGGATCCGCATCTTCTGATGGCAAAAAACTGCCTGTCCCTTCATTTGAAAACACACAATGGCTATAGTTGCCAATATGGCCGGCACCCGCATTTCCTAAAGCCGTACGGATGGCTTCTTCAAATTCCTGCGGGACATAGAGGGCAAGCTGTTTGATTGGATCTTCATATGTCGGCACTAGCACACTTGTTTCTTCAAGCTCTAGAGCCTCAGCAAGCAAATCATTAACTCCTCCGTCAGCCACATCTAAATTCGTATGTGCCACATATACTGCAATATCATGTTTGATGCATTTCTCAATGATCCGTCCAGCCGGCTGATCTGTCGCTACATGTTTTAATGGACGAAAAATCGGCGGATGGTGAGCAATAATGAGATCCACTTTTCGCTCGATCGCCTCATCTACTACATTCTCTAATACATCCAAAGTGATCATAACATTGGTTACTTTTTTATTTAATGTCCCGATCTGAAGACCAATTTTGTCACCTTCCATGGCATATGCCTTTGGTGAAAATTGTTCAAATAATTGGGTGATTTCATGTCCGTTTACTGTTTTAGCCAACAGTCAAAACCTCCTTTAGAATCTTTATTTTCACATGCAGCTCTTCAAGGCGATCGTTGTTCTCTTCTGTTTGCGCTGCCTGCTGGATTTGACTTTCTATCTTCTCCATATGCTGAAGCTCTTGCATCCACTTGCGCCGGAAGACGTCATTTTGCTCTTTCGTAAGAAACGGCCCAACCAGCATGCCTGTTTCAATTGACATCCCTTCATAGGCTTTATCTTTGTCGCCTTTTTCGGCGATGATGATTTCGTATATTTTGCCATCCTCTTCTAAAATAACTTCATCTATCAATTCATACCCCTCTTGATAGAGCCATAAACGAATGTGATGAGCATGGATATTTGGCTGAAGAATGAGCCTTTCAAGGCCTGTAAGCTTATGCTTGCCGTCATTTAAAATGCTTGCGATGAGTGCTCCGCCCATACCTGCAATCGTTACAGCATTCACTTCGCCCTTTTCAATGACTTCAAGGCCATTTCCTTTTCTGACCGAGATCTGGTCATCTAATTCAAGTCTATGTACTTGCTGCTTCGCTGATTGAAGCGGACCTTCTGTAATTTCACCAGCAATCGCTTTTACTGCTTTTTGATGCAGGATCGCATAACACGGCAAATAGGCATGATCTGAGCCGATATCAGCAAAGACAGCCTCATGTGGTAAAAAGTCTGCGACTCTTTTTAATCGTTTTGATAAATTCATTTCATTCATACGTATCACTACTTTTCTTTAATGTTCATTCTTGTCTATCTTATATAAATTAAAAGTCGTTTTCAAATGAAAAAAGCTCTTCTGATCAAAAAGAGCTTTTTGCGTAACATTATTTAATTTTGGATACCCATTCTGACATTTCATCAAGCTTTTCATTCGGGATCAGCCCGCCTGGCATCCCATTGCCGCCTTCTTGAATTTTCTTCTTGATGTCTGCTACTTCAAGCTTGTCGCCAACACCTTTTAATGCAGGACCAGCACCGCCTTCATAGTTTTCCCCATGACAGCTAATACAGTTCTGTTTATACAATTCTTCCGGCGTCGCATTTGCTGTTTCTTCTTGCTTTTGCTCCTCGCCTCCAGAGGCGATTTTGTCTTCATCTTTCAACCCCTTCATTGATAAGAAAAAAGTGAGTCCAATACCTAAAATGGCAATCAATAAGAATGGTATAAGTGGATTCCGTTTCATTTCTTTCATCCTCCCCTTTGTGAAAACCCCTTTAAGACTATACAAACAATTCTAATTCTACTTTAATTTTACAAAAAGTAAACGAATTATGATACAAAACTTTGGTCAAGTTCACAGATTAGACAAAAATGATGCAAAGATGAGAAATGAAGCCTTCAGCACATTTTGATGTATTTTTTATACATCTTTTCTCTAAGAACGTTGCAAATTCATTATTTATTCAGTAAAATATAATCAGATTGAAAAAAGCGTTTTCATTTTTGATGAAGAAAGAACGGATCTCTTTCAAGATCCGTCCAGTTTCTACTCTAAGAAGTCTTTTAATCGTTTACTTCTGCTTGGGTGTCTTAATTTACGCAGAGCTTTCGCTTCAATTTGGCGGATACGCTCTCTTGTGACGCCGAACACCTTTCCAACCTCTTCTAACGTACGTGTTCTTCCGTCATCTAGTCCGAAACGTAGTCTTAGTACATTTTCTTCACGGTCCGTTAGTGTGTCTAATACATCTTCAAGCTGCTCTTTTAACAATTCGTATGCAGCATGGTCAGATGGAGATGTCGCCTCTTGGTCTTCAATAAAATCACCAAGGTGCGAGTCATCTTCTTCACCAATAGGTGTTTCTAAAGATACAGGCTCTTGCGCAATTTTAAGAATTTCTCTAACCTTTTCTGGCGTTAAATCCATGTCTTCAGCAATTTCCTCTGGCGTTGGTTCTCTGCCTAGGTCTTGCAGAAGCTGTCTTTGAACACGGATCAATTTATTAATGGTTTCCACCATATGAACCGGGATCCTGATTGTTCTTGCCTGATCGGCAATCGCACGCGTGATCGCCTGTCTAATCCACCAAGTCGCATATGTTGAGAATTTGTATCCTTTTCGGTAATCAAACTTCTCAACTGCCTTCATAAGACCCATGTTTCCTTCTTGAATCAAGTCTAGGAACAGCATACCACGACCGACGTAGCGTTTCGCGATGCTGACAACGAGACGAAGGTTCGCTTCCGCTAATCTTCTTTTTGATTCCTCATCGCCTTCTTCGATCTTTTGAGCATACGTAATTTCTTCTTTAGCAGATAACAAATTGACGCGTCCGATTTCTTTTAAGTACATACGAACAGGATCATTAATTTTGACACCTGGTGGTACGCTTAAATCATTCAGGTCAAATTCTTCTTCCGCTTTAGCCAGCTGCTGAACATTTGGGTCTTCTGTCTCTTCGTTTTCACTAATGAGCTCTACACCCTGTTCGCCTAAGTATTCATAGTATTCATCCATTTGGTCTGATTCAATTTCAAAGCTAGACATACGCTCTGCAATTTCTTCGTATGTTAAAACGCCCCGTTTTTTACCCGTTTCAGTGAGCTTATCTCTCACCTGTTCAAAGGTTAGTTCAGTTTCGGTTTCGTGGGCTTGTTTATCAGCCATTATGGATCCCTCCTTCCAAAGCTTGCAACGAATTCTAAAGTAACTTGCGATTTGCTTCCGCCCTGCTTTTCTCTCTTTATCAAACAGATGAGCAAATAGGAATAAAATAAATAATGATGAAGGCAAGATGCTTGCGGTCTTATGCTCCTCCCGTAAAGGATTCATTGCCAGCCGTAAGTCTTGTCATAAATATTAGACGTATTACTTCAGCGAACGGTTCAACTGAATAATTTCTTTTGCAAGTGTTGCCGCTTTGAAGAAATCTTTTTGCCTCTCCGCTTCTGCACGTTCTAGTTCTTTTTCCTTTATCATTGACAAATTCCGATGATTCAACACTTTCTTTACATAATCACTTAATTCAGCTTCACTTAGTTCGTCTCCAACTTGAATCATGAATATATCCGTCAGAAGCTGATTGATGACATCATCTTCTATACGGTTCATCAGGTGCTGCGGCGTTGGTTCTTTGCCTTCTTCATACAAAGCATAAATGTACGTGGCCAGCGCCCTGTGAGAATCTATATTAAATTCAATCCCTACTCTGTCCAGTACTTTGCGGATCACGTCATCGCTTTTTACCATATGAGCAAGCAGCATTCGCTCTGCATTTTCATACGCTGGCCGCAGACGCTTTCTCCGTACCTGTGTTGACAGATGTGCACGCCGTTTTTCAAGCCCGCTTTCTTCCTGCGTGCTTTTGGCTTCTTGACGCTGCTGTTTTTCAAACAGGTCCAGTTGTTCCTTTAATGAATCAAGTGAGATCGAGAACTCTCCAGCAAGCTGTTTCATGTAAATCTCTTGTTCCAAGGAACCGTTTAACCGGCTAATTTCTCGGAGTACCTGCTTCATATAAGTAAGCCGGTCTCCTTCATCAGATAAATTCTTTCCCCTACGGAAAAAGTTCATCTTAAAAGTCATTAATGTCACACTTGCATCTATGATGTCATTCCTAAATTTCTCGCCGCCATATTTACGAATGTAATCATCTGGATCAAGTCCATCTGGTATCATGGCAACGCGAACTTTACATCCTCTTTTTCCAAGCAAATCTGATGCTTTCATGGTGGCTTCATAACCGGCCGTATCAGAGTCATAGCAAAGAATGATCTCTTCTACGTTCCGTCTGAGAAGTTTTACGTGCTCTTCTGTTAGAGACGTACCCATTGTTGCAACACTTTCGCCGACACCTGATGTGACAGCTGAGATGACGTCAGCAAATCCTTCGAAAAGAACCGCTCGTTCGCGTTTTCGAATATGCATACGCGCGTCATGAAAGTGATAAAGCAGCTTACTTTTATGAAAAAGTGGCGTTTCAGGACTATTCATATATTTAGGCTGCTGATCACCAAGCGATCTTCCGGAAAAAGCGACGACTGTCCCATGATGATCATGAATGGGAAACATCACACGATCCCTAAAGCGGTCAAAAAAGCCTGTTCCGTTTTCACGTTGAATCAAAAGACCGGCCTTCTCCATCATCGCAGGATCAAACCCTCGTTTTTCTAAAAACTTGGTCACAAAATCCCAAGAGTCAAGAGCATATCCGATCTCAAACTTGGCAATTGTTTCATCTGTAAAGCCTCTCGCCCGTAAATAATCGAGAGCGTTTTGACCTTCCTTTGTATTTACCAGCAAATGGTGGTAAAATTTCTTAAGAAGCTCATGCGCTTCAATCATTTTATGATCTGCAGTGTCCTCTTGCTGTGAGGAGCTGATCTGAGCATTTGCTACATGATCAGGCAAATCAATATGGTACTTATCAGCAACATGTGAAACGGCTTCAATAAATGAGTAGCCTTCCATTTGTCTGAGGAACGAAAATACATTACCTCCTGCACCACAGCCAAAACAATGGAAGATTTGCTTATCTGCTGAAACAGAGAATGAAGGAGTATTTTCACCATGGAATGGACAAAGACCGAAGTAATTTCGACCTTGCTTTCTAAGCTGTACGTATTCTCCAATCACTTCGACAATGTCTGCGTTTTTTTGGATTTGCTCCAAAAGTTCATCTGGTATACGTTTGCTCATCCTAATAACACTCCGTCGTACATTATTCGCCTTTTAATTCAAAAATCCTTCATGATTCGACAGGATTTTTTGTAGTTGCGCAATAAATCGCTTTTTATCCTCTTCTAAAAGCTTTTTGGGACCTTTTCCGTATACACCTTTTCTTCGCTGTTTACTGGAAACATGCCTGCGTTCCAAATCAAAATCAATTGTTTCGTTCGTGTACATCCGTCCTCTTTCAGACAGGACAATGACCTGTCTTGGAAGCAGTAAGGAGGCAAGACCAATGTCTTGGGTGACGACAATATCATGCGCGGCAGCTGAGTTCGCAATGACTAAATCCGCTGCTTCCTTATGTGTATCTACAAACCGCCAATCTTCAAGTGGAGATCTTTTGGTTTGAAAATGCTCATATGAAGCAATGAACGTCACAGGTACTTGAAATTGAGATGCGACAGAAAGGATTTCGTCTTTTACAGGACAAGCATCTGCATCGACATAAATCGTCCTCTCTTGTTTATGTTTCAGGTGACTAATTCTCCATCCCTCCACCTTATTCCTGCTTTAGAGAAGCAAAAAGACCATACTTTTCCCCCATATAGCTAACAACAGTACAACTCATTTTGTCGAAAAGTTATGTTCAGAATCACTTGACTTCTGCCAATATTAGTTTATTCGTTCTTGACTTAACTTAAACCTAAAATTAATCATTTTATCACAATTTTTTATTATAATACAAATACAGCAAATATGCCATTGTTTTTGTTTACCCGTTTCCCACCATAGGAAAAACCCAGGAGGAGCATCCTGAGTTTATTCGGAACCTCTTTTGGTCAGCATTTGATGAATAACATTTGCCGTTTCTTCAACTGCTTTATTCGATACATCAACAACTTGACAGTTAATGCGGTCCACCACTTTTTCAAAATACTCTAGCTCTTCTTTAATCCGTTCAATGTTCGCATAAATGGCGCGATCATTTAAACCTAGAGATTTCAAACGCTCTTTACGAATATGATTTAGTTTGTCTGGACTGATTTTCAGACCGATGCATTTCTTTGGATCAACTGAAAATAACTCCTCTGGCGGATCTACTTCAGGAACAATTGGAACGTTCGCTACCTTCAGCCGTTTATGCGCCAAGTATTGAGATAGTGGTGTCTTAGATGTACGTGATACACCGATGAGCACAATATCAGCCTTTAGAATGCCTCTTGGGTCTCTGCCGTCATCATACTTCACTGCGAACTCAATGGCTTCAACCTTCTTAAAATAGTCCTCATCTAATTGACGTACACGCCCCGGCTCATGTTTCGCTTCATTTCCATAAGCAGTCTCCATTTTGTCGATCAGTGGTCCAATGATGTCATAATAAACAACTCCGTTTGCTTCTGCCTCTTCGATTAAGAATTGGCGCATTTCTGGCACAACAAGAGTAAAGCAGACGATTCCGTTATCTGCTTTCGCCAGTGAAATGACTTCTTTAATCGTACCGACATCCTCTACATATGGGATTCTTCTAATATTTGAATGGTCTGATGAGCCGCCATCAAATTGGCTAAGTGCCGCTTTGACTACGAGCTCTGCCGTTTCTCCTACTGAATCTGATACCACAAAAATTACGCGATTACTCATAACATCCCCTCGCAGTCTTCTGTAATTAGATTATTTCGTTCTCCGATAAGCTAACAAGTATTTTCGTCATGTTTGTTTTTGTAATTCTGCCGACCACTTCAAAGCCTTTATCCGTATCTTTTATAACAGGAAGTGCGTCTATCTGCTTTTCAATCAAGTGCTTCGCCACATCCATAATGAAATCTTCCTTGCGGCAAACGGTGATGTTCGGCATTCTTGTCATAATGATATGGACAGGAATCGATGGAAGCTCCTGTTTTCCAATACTCGCGCGAAGGAGATCCTTCCTTGACAACACCCCTGTTAAAATAGAGTGATCGTCCACAACGAATAATGTGCCCACATCCTCTAAAAACATCGTACAAATCGCATCATAAACTGAAACATTCTCATGTATCACCACTGGAATGGATTGAAAATCTTTCACTTGAAGTTTTTTCAGCTTATCTGCTAAAAGCTGCGTGCCTGTTTTTCCTGTGAAAAAGTAGCCGACCCTTGGTCTTGCTTCTAAAAAGCCTGACATCGTTAATATGGCTAAATCCGGTCTGAGGGTCGCCCTCGTTAAGTTCAGCCGATCGGCGATATGCTCTCCAGTGATCGGACCATTCTCTTTGACAATCTGTAAAATCTGCTCTTGCCGTTTATTTAACTCGATTGTACTCACCACCTTTAAATAGAGAGAGCGAATCTTTACTTTATGTATATCATTTTCATAACTCATCATATTATAGCGCATCTTTGTCCGAATGAAACAAAAATCCACTCAAAAACCGTGAATTAAATGAGTAAAAAACGATTGCCCTTCAAAAAAAGGCAACCGTTCTTAGGTATTTATTTTACAATTAAATTGTTCATATTCGCAAATGATTGAATGACTTTAGCTAGTTTCACCATTTGTGCCAAACGATTTCGCTTCAGCTTTTCATCATCTGCATGAACCATTGTGTGATCGAAATAATGAACAATCGGTGTTTTTAACGTATCAAGTGCCTCAAGCGCTGCACTGTATTGCCCTGCTGCTACATGTTCATTGACAGCTGTCTCTACTTGCTGATACTCCTCATAGAGCTTTTGCTCGTGCTCATTTTCAAACAGCTCAGGCTGAATCTCTGCGTCTTCTCCTTTTTTACTGATTGAAATGACGCGTCCTAATGCTTCTGCTGTTTCTTTGAAGCTTTCTTGTTTCACACTCTCCTCAAGAACAGCTGCTTTTTTCACAACTGCATAAGGTTCAATATTTTCAACATCCAGTACTGCATCGACAACATCATGACGGATATGCTCTGCTTGGAGGACATATTTTAAACGGAATGTTAAAAATTCAATGAGAGCAGTTTCATGAGCTGCTTCTACTTGAGCAAGTGCCAAAAGCTCTTTGAATGAAATGTTCCAATGACGATCAAGCAGAATTTGAACGATACCGCTCGCTTGTCTTCTTAATCCATAAGGATCTTGAGAGCCCGTTGGAATGACATCAATTGAGAAGAAGGAACAAATAGAATCCAGCTTATCGGCTACTGCCACAATCGCACCAATTAAAGTGGAAGGCGCCTCATCACCGGCAAAGCGCGGCATATAGTGCTCGTTGATGCTTTTAGCCACTTCTTCATGTTCACCAAGTGCTTTTGCATATTTCTCGCCCATGATTCCTTGTAATTCTGGGAACTCATAGACCATTTGAGTCACAAGGTCAAACTTCGAAATACTGGCGGCTCTTGCCACACGCTCTGTCGTTTCGTCATCTGCACCGACATGTGCCGCTAGACGCGTCGCAATGTCTGTCACTCTCTTTAGCTTGTCGCCAATTGTGCCAAGTTTCTCATGGAATACAACCTTATCAAGCTTCTTAATATTGTCTTCAATGACTAGTTTTTCGTCTTCTTTATAGAAGAAGGCAGCATCTGATAAACGCGCACGAAGGACTTTTTCGTTCCCTCTTGCGACATTTTCAAGCGCCTCACTGTTTCCGTTTCTCACCGTAATAAAGTGAGGCAATAATTCCCCTTGCTCATTTTTCACAGGGAAATAGCGCTGATGCTCTTTCATTGTGGTTACCAAAACTTCCTCCGGCAATGCAAGGAATTCTTCTTCAAAGGAACCAGATAGTACCGTTGGGTATTCTACAAGGTTGTTGACCTCTTCTAGAAGCTCAGGATCAACAGGAATCACCCAGTCTTTTTCAGAAGATAGAGCATTTAGCTGCTCGGTAATGGATTGTTTTCTTTTATCTGAATCTGCAATGACAAATTGATCGCGCAATGTTTGCTCGTAAGAAGCAGGAGAGTCGATGGTAGCTGTCTTACCAAGGAAACGGTGTCCCCTTGTCTCACGGCCGCTTTTCACCCCAGCAATGTCAACAGGTACAATCTCCTCTCCAAATAAACAAACAATCCATTTAATCGGACGGATGTAGCGTAAATCTTTACTTCCCCATCTCATGTTCTTTGGAAAACTTAATGAAGCAGCGATCTCACCTAATGCTGGCAGAAGGTCTTTAACTTGCTTTCCTTCTTGAAACTTCTGGACATGGACATAATCCACTCCTTTGATCTCTTTAAAATAGAGATCATCTGTTGAAGCACCTTGTCCGCGGGCAAAACCTTCCGCTGCTTTTGTCCAATTGCCTTCCGAATCTTGCGCGATCTTTTTAGCCGGACCTTTTGCTTCTTCTTTGATGTCTTCTTGTTTTTCTGCGACACCTTTCACAAGTACAGCAAGACGTCTTGGTGAGTTAAATAGAGCAGCATCTTCAAATGAAATGTTTTGCGCTTCAAACCACGCTTTTACTTTTTCGCCTAGCTGCTTTGTGCTTTCTGGCATGAAGCGAGCCGGCATCTCTTCTAAGCCGATTTCGAGTAATACATCTTGTTTATTCATGAGAAGCCGCCTCCTCTTTTAGCATAGGGAATCCCAATTTTTCTCGTTCTTCATAATAGGTTTTGGCAACTTTTCTTGCTAACTGGCGCACTCTTCCGATATATCCAGTTCGCTCAGTAACAGAAATTGCGCCCTTTGCATCAAGCAAGTTAAACGTATGAGAGCATTTCAGTACGTAATCGTATGCTGGGTGAACAAGCCCTTTGTCCATTTGGCTATGCGCTTCCTTCTCATAAGTCGTAAATAGCTCAAACAGCATGTCAGTATTAGATGTTTCAAATGTATAAACAGAGTGCTCATATTCAGCCATTAAGAATAAATCTCTGACCGTAAATCCGTTAGTCCATTCAAGATCGAAGACATTTTCTTTGTCCTGAATGTAGGAAGCAAGACGTTCAATACCGTATGTGATTTCAACGGAAACAGGCTTACATTCTAAGCCGCCGACTTGCTGGAAATACGTGAATTGGGTGATTTCCATTCCATCAAGCCATACTTCCCAGCCAAGTCCTGCACAGCCAAGAGATGGGTTTTCCCAATTGTCTTCGACAAAACGAATATCATGTTTCAGCGGGTCAATACCAAGCGCTTTCAATGATTCAAGATACAGTTCTTGAATATTGTCAGGTGACGGCTTAATGATTACTTGGAATTGATGATGCTGATACAATCTATTTGGGTTTTCTCCATATCTGCCATCAGCCGGGCGTCTTGAAGGCTCTACATACGCTACCTTCCATGGCTCTGGACCAATGCTTCTGAGGAACGTGTATGGACTCATCGTTCCGGCACCTTTTTCTGTGTCATACGCCTGCATTAATACGCAGCCTTCATTTGACCAATGCTTTTGCAGCGTCAAAATCATGTCTTGAATATTCAATGATCGCACCTCCATCTTTTCTACACCATCCGCTATGTATGGCGGGTGGGTCTAGAACCTCGCAAAAGAACACAAAAACTCCCGTCTCTATGCTCGCAAGGCTCCTTGCAAACATAGGGACGAGAGTTTTTCCCGCGGTTCCACCCTATTTGCTGGTATCGTAGCAACCAGCCGCTTTGTTTTACGTTGCTCAAGAATGCCTTTCGTTACGCCTCCATCCTTAGCTCACACCGCCCTAAGGTCGCTTTTATGGGTTCTGCGCAAGTACTTCTTTCTGTCAATGCAACATATTTTATCTTAGATGATCTTACAAAAAGTCATGGAAGATGTCAACTTTTGTTTTCCCCGCCCATGAGCTTTTTCATGGATTCCATCTGATTCATGAATTTTTTTGATTTCAAATAAAGGCCTGAATACTCTTCATAGTAGTGATCTAGCACTTGACGAATTTCTTGTTTCGTCTGCGGTTTCACATCCACCTGACCGAGCCTTGATAAATCAAAATAATGAAATAAACGGAGCAGCCTTGCAGCTGCTGGGGATAAGGGCAGTTTATACGGATCTTTAGAAAAGCAATTTTGGCAAATAAAGCCGTTGTCTCTAATCGAGAAATGAAACTGCCCTTCTTTTTGACCACAGTGGACACATTGATCCAGTTCGGGCTTCATTCCCATCACTGATAACATTTTGACCTCTACGATAAATAAGATAATATCAGCATCTGTGCCTTCATTCAGATGACGCAGAGATTGAAGCAGGAGCTCAAACAAATAAGGGTTTGGCTTTTTTTCTTCTGTGCCTTTATCGAGTAACTCTGTCATATATGCGGCATATGCGGTCAAGAATAAATCCTCCCGAATGGTTCGCATACTTTCAATCATTTCGCCTTGCTGGAGCGTTCCAAGTCCTGTTGATGATTGGATCAGGAAGGTTCCGTATAAAAACGGCTGGCTTATGGCTGACAGGCGGCTGTTTGATTTTTTCGCGCCTCTTGCCATCACACCAATTTTCCCATGTTCTCTAGTGAGCAGCGTGACAATTTTGTTTGTTTCGCCATAATCTGTTGTTCTAAGGACGATTCCTTCACTTTTAATGAGCATTTGTCTACACTCCGAGCATTGGAGGGGGTCAAGAATTATAAGATTGGAAAATCAAATCGTGCTATCTCTTCTTCAAGTACATCGGGTCTTTCCAGGTTCTCCTTTTCTAACTCTTTGAAAAGCAGATACGTGTCAACGCTTCCTGTTTGTGAAAATACGTTCCATGTAAAATTCAACATAAAAACCCCACCTTTCTTTATTAGAAGCAGCAACGCTACATCCAACATATTAATTTTATCTTGACCAGACTACCTCCATTTCATGATAAACAATTTTTACTAATCGAACCGCACCATTGTCAGGTTTTATGACAACAGCAGCGATTTTTTAATATTCGTCGTCTCTAAACCCGAAGTCACGAAGGTGAGTGGATTTATTACGCCAGTCCTTCTGAACCTTTACCCAAAGCTCCAGATACACTTTTGAACCGAGAAGAGCTTCAATATCTCTGCGCGCTTTTTGTCCCACTTCTTTTAATAAGCTGCCTCGTTTACCAATGACAATCCCTTTTTGTGAATCACGTTCTACGACAATGGTCGCCGCCACATGGATCTTGCCATTTTCATCTGGCTTAATGGATTCGATCGCAACTGCAATGCTGTGCGGGATCTCTTCTCTCGTTAAATGCAGCACTTTTTCACGAATTAATTCAGAAATAATAAACCGCTCTGGATGATCTGTTACTTGATCTGCTGGATAAAATTGCGGGCCCTCAGGAAGATAACCTTCAATCTGCTGAAGAAGCGTGTCAATGTTGTTTCCTTCAAGAGCTGAAATTGGCACAATTTCCTTAAATGGATAACGTGTGCGGTATTCATCAATTAAAAGGAACAGCTCATCTGGATGAATTTGGTCGATTTTATTGACGACTAGGAATACTGGTGTAGATGTTTGCTTGAGTCGTTCAATGATGAATTCATCACCCTTGCCATAGCCTTCCTTTGCATTGATCATAAACAAGATCAGGTCGACTTCCTTCAGTGTATTTTGAGCCACTTTCATCATAAAATCACCAAGCTTATGCTTAGGTTTATGAATCCCTGGTGTATCGATAAAGATCGTTTGTGACGTGTTTGTTGTTAAGACACCTTGCACTTTGTTTCGCGTTGTTTGGGGCTTATCACTCATGATGGCGATCTTTTGTCCAATCACACGATTAAGAAAGGTTGATTTTCCTACATTTGGTCTACCAATAATTGATACAAATCCTGATTTGAAGCTTTCGTTAGTCATTTAAATCCTCCGGTGAAAATGCGCCTGGCAATAGTTCGTTTACTGTTGTTTCGTATATTTGTCCTTTTAAGTTCGTTAGAATCACTGGCATGTCAGGTGCGCATAGCTCTGAAATAACCTGTCTGCATGCGCCGCACGGCGAAACAGGCCGGTCTGTATCAGCCACTACCGCTAGCATTTGAAACGATGTGATGCCTTCTGAATAGGCTTTAAAAAGTGCTGTTCTTTCCGCACAATTACACATACCATATGCTGCATTTTCAATGTTGCAGCCGCCATACACTTTTCCATCATTCGACAACAATGCTGCACCGACTTTGAATTTCGAATAGGGTACATATGCAAAATCTCTTGCTTTAACTGCTTCTGAAATCAACTCTTGTTTGTTCATTCCTAGTTCCCACTTTCAGAAGAAATGGTACCACTGTCACATTTATATTTTACATAATTCACGTGACATTTTCACGCCCATTTCTAAAAATGTTAATAAATAGTAATATTGTTCTATTGCATGATCTTCGGTAAGAAGATGATCAACCCAATCATAACCGAAATCGCGGCGTAAACGCAAACAGCGCCTGCTGCGGCGTCTTTCGCTTTCTCAGCAAGCGGGTGTCTCTCTTCTGTCATAAGGTCCACTGTATGTTCAATGGCTGTATTGACAAGTTCAAGCGCAAACATCCCCCCACACAAAAGCAATACGATCATCCATTCGAATGGTTCAATGTGAAACCAAAAGCCGCAGATCACCACGATGATGGCTGCGACTGTGTGAAATCGAAAATTCCGTTCATTCAAGAAAGTTCGCCATATTCCTCTAAATGCATAATAAAAACTCCGAAAAAAACGGGCAAGCGGCCTTCTCTTCTTACGAAGATCTTGAAAGGCCATAATCATCCAAGATCTTTGTCTGTTTGGCGAACATTTCTTTTTCATCTTCCTCTGTCATATGATCAAACCCGAGTAAATGAAGGAACCCATGAATGGTGAGAAATCCAAGTTCTCTCATAAAAGAATGTCCGTATTCCTCTGCCTGCTCTTTTGTACGGTCCACACTAATGATGATGTCACCGAGTACAGGCGGAATATCATCAGCACCAATGATTTTAATTTCCCCTTCTCCTTCTTCCTCAAGTGCAAAGGAGATCACATCTGTCGGTGCGTCTTTTCCGCGGTATTCTTTATTAATTTGATGAATCTCTTCATTTGAGACGATCGTCACTGATACCTCCGCTTGATCTTTGACCTCAAGGGCATCAGCAGCGAATTGAAGAAGCTTTTCCACTTCTTCAAGCTGCTCTTTTGTTACTTGTCCTGTTTCATCTATTAAATCGATTAACAATGTCATTTACTTCACCTTCTGCTTCGGGGCATCTGGATATTCAATCCGAGAATGGAAAATCCCCTTTAATGTTGTACAAATCGTTTGACTAATAATATTTAACTCTTTAAATGTCAGATCACATTCGCTGAATTGCCCATCCTGCATTTTATCGGAAATAATGCCTTTGACGAGCTTTTCGATCCGCTCTGGATTTGGATTATGCATCGATCGTACCGCTGCTTCCACGCTATCCGCTACAGAAATAATCGCTGCTTCTTTTGATTGCGGCTTTGGACCAGGATAACGGAATTCTTCTTCTGTCACCTGATCATCACGCTCTTTTGCCTTATAGTAAAAGAACTTTAACAGTGACTTGCCGTGATGCTGTTCAGCAATATCGACAAGCTCTTCGGGAAACTTCTTTTCTCTCAGCATATCAGCTCCATCTGTCGTATGGGCAATAATGATATTTTTACTTAGCTGAGGGGAAAGTTTGTCATGCGGATTATCAATATTCATTTGGTTTTCAATAAAGTATTGCGGCCTTTTCGTTTTGCCAATGTCATGATAATAAGCGCCAACCCTTGCTAAAAGACCGTTTGCTCCGACTGCTTCACATGCAGCATCCGCTAAATTTGCCACCATGACACTATGATGATATGTACCTGGTGTCTCTGTTAAAATCTTTTTAAGCAGCGGATGATTTGGGTTTGATAGTTCAATCAGCTTCATTGTTGAAAGAATACCGAACATACTCTCAAACACAGGCATTAACCCAATGACCAAAATAGATGATGCAAACCCTGACACAATCGCCATCATAAGGTTTACACCGATTTCAAGCCCTGATGGTGAGGAGTTTTGAATCAGCGTAATGGATAGAACCACAAGGACATTCACCAAAGCGACCCAAAGCCCTGCCTGCAATATTTTTGAACGTGCATTATGCTTTCTCAAAAATAAAATGCCCGCCATCCCGCTCACAAGGTAATAAGCGCAGATCACATAGTTAAAGACGCCGGTTACTCCTTGATTAAACATCATACTGCCGCAAAGAGCAAATACAAGACCAGAGAAGATCGCCAGCCGCTCATTGATAAGGAGCTTGATCAGCATCGTGCCAAGTGCCACTGGCACCACATAACCTATTGTCGTATACTTTGTTTCCTGGAAGAGACTGAATACTTCCATGATAACTAAAATAATGGTAAAAATGAGCGAATAGAGCAGCAACGACTTATTCTTATGAACAAGCGATTTTTTCCTCGATTCAAGTGAATGAATAATCGCTGCTAAGAACAGACCTATCAATATCATAAGACCGCTTACAGGCTTAATCAAATTGGAGCTGTTTAAGAGCCCTGTCAGTTCTAATTTACGATACACTTCTCGGTCAATAAGTTCTCCTTCTTCGACTAAGATTTGCCCTTGCTTAATCTGAACCGGCTGAATATTATCTGCGGCTTCTTGTCTTTTCTTCTCTGTCGCCACTGGATCAAATACATAGTTTGGAATGATCGCAAATTCACCGATTTCTTTCGCTGCATTTAAGTATTTGGATGGAATTGAGTTATTTTCAAGCTCTGTTTTCACTTGTTTTTTCTCTTCTTGTAATTTCGCTGCTGTGATTTCTTTACTCATCAGTGAATTCACCACTGTGATGATGGAATCTTTAGTAAAAGAGAGATTTTCGTCACTTGCCTGAAGCAGTGCTTTAATAGATTGGTCTGATACAGCCTCCTGCATATCTGATGTGAGTTTTTCTTTGACACGCTTGACCATTTCTTTATCTGATGGTGGATTTTCTTTTTCATCAGCTGCTTTCTTCTCTTCTTTAATGGCTTCAAAAAGGGAGGAGATGAGGTCAACACGATTGTCAGAATACGCTTTTTTGAGTGTATATTGATCCTCTACTTGATCTGTTGCTTCTTGCTTCTTTTCTTCTGTCGCTTCTTGATCATCAACGGTTGATGGAGAATAGATGGTCTGTTCGCTCACTGAAAACAAATCTAAGTCGAGCGATTCAGGCTTTACATGGAAGAAGAGCACCACGAATAGAATGGCTGCTAAACCAGCGTATAGCAATACATTTAAATAACGTGAGCGCTCCATTTTCTGAGGTTCTTTTTTAGACAGCAGTCTTTTGCGCTTACTGTCTTTCTGATTCTTTCTCAAGGAAAGTACCTCCTTTTTTACTTTAAACCACGATCGAAACAAAATGACCCGATGTAGACGATCGGGTCACTAAGGTCATTTTTGCTTTTCGTATGCTCCGATGATCTTTGCCACAAGGGGGTGTCTGACCACATCTGTCTGGTCTAGCTCAATAAATGAGATGCCCTTGATCTCTGCAAGCATGTCCTTTGCAGCTGCAAGACCAGACTGCATGCCCTTCGGCAGGTCAATCTGTGTAATATCTCCTGTAATGACCATTTTAGAGCCAAACCCAAGTCTCGTCAAAAACATTTTCATTTGGGCGGGCGTTGTATTCTGCGCTTCATCTAAAATAACAAATGCATCATCGAGTGTCCGTCCTCTCATATAGGCAAGAGGCGCTACTTCAATCACACCGCGCTCAATTAAACGTTCCGTATGATCACTGCCAAGCACATCATGCAAGGCATCATATAGTGGTCTTAAATAAGGATCTACTTTTTCCTTTAGATCACCTGGTAAAAAACCAAGACTTTCTCCTGCTTCAACAGCTGGTCTTGTCAAGATAATTCGTTTCACATGTCCATTTTTCAGTGCATGTACCGCGTTGACGACTGCCAAATACGTTTTCCCTGTTCCAGCTGGTCCAATTCCAAAGACCAAGTCATCTTTTTTCATCGCCGCAGCATATTCCCGCTGGCCAATGGTTTTTACCCTGATTGACTTTCCTTTAGCATTTTTCGTAATTTCATCTTCATACATATTTTCAAAATAATTGAGCTTGTCTTTTTGCGCCATTTTGATGGCATATACGACATCCCGTTCAGAAATCTCAATTCCTTTTCGGATGAGATGTAAGAGAGATGTCATCAGACGGCTCGCTGTTTCTCTTGATGCTTCCTGACCAGAAACATACACTTTTTCTCCGCGCGTAATAATGGAGACATTCAGCTCGTTTTCCATCAGTTTCAGATAAGCATCTTGATTTCCAAATAAAGCAATCGCTTCGTTTGGGCTATCTAATTTTTGTTGAATTTCAAGTAAATGTTCTGTCATTCTCTAGTCTCCCTGAACAATAGGTGTTGGTTGAACAATATCTTCTATTACTTGGTAAAGGATGATTAACTTAACTTTACCATTCCCTGTTGTCTCGTGCAAAACTTTTTCACTTTTCACCTCTCCTGTTTGACCTAGCTTCTCTTCTAATTCTTTTTTACCCATTTTAATCCCTGCTTGAACCGCTTCTTTATTTGTGTATGTCCGGTTAATTTTTTCACTTTCGCGTGTCGTTTCTTTTTCATAGGAAAATGGGAGCTGGAACTGTAAGAAATGGAGTGGGTGAACTTCTGTTTCGATTTTTGGCTGCTTAAAATCATCCTTTTTAAAGGAAAAGCCCCAAAATGGCATTGAACCTCCAAATGCGGAGAGCTTGTGCTTTGTCTTCATTTTACCCGTAAAGACATCAAAAGATGTTCGAAGAGGGACAGAAACTTCAGAACGGTACCACGTTTCTCCATAAATTTTCGCTTTAGCACCGACCGTTTTTTGCTTGTCTTCACTGCCGATGAGGCCTGAGACGAGCATTTGTCCTTTCTTCACATGTTCATCAACTGCGGCAAGCGGCTCCCCTTTTTCTACATACATTCTTGTGATGACCGCCTTCTTCTTAGCCACAATATGCTGAGGACTCGTATATTTCTCTTTCTCAGGCTCATTTTTTTCCACAACTTTCATTTGAAATGTTGTACCGTTTAGTTCAACGCCAACCCATGTAATGCTTTGAATATTGGCGGTCAGTGATTTTTGAATTTTTTCAGGTGTTCCCATTAGAAACTGAAAACGGCCTTTTTGCACCCCAATCTCGTCTAAATGCTTTCTCATCTGATGTTCAGTTTCTGGATTGGCTCCTTTAATATCTATTTTCCACACCATGTTTGAAAGCGCCAATATCGTCACTAGAAAAAACACAATCCCAAAGGTAAACCCAATATTCTTTCTTGACCATAGGAGAAGGAATGGAAATCCCTTCCTTTGATGAAATGAACATGTTACCTCATGATGTCTTTGTACTTTTCTGAAGGCATGTACATCTGATAAGCGAATAAATAAGCGCACGCTGTCTTGACGGCGGCTCACTTGAAACATTGTGATCCCCTGTCTCGTGCACTCATTGATGAGCCGCTCAATGCCGCTTCCCTTGATCTCCACTTCCACTCTGCCAATAAAATAGGCAAACCATTTATTCTTCACACTTCTCCCCTCCGTCAGTTAAGAATCAATATAACGGACCTCATCGATTTTCCCTTCTAATAAGATCTCTTCTGGCAAAATCGTTTTAATCACAAAATCTTTCCCTGAAATAATGCATTGTCCTTGTTTGAGCATCAGCCTTACCTCTTGATCACTGAAAAGCAAAAGCCCTTTATGGTTCTCTATGTAAATGTGGAGTCTACCAACCATCGTAATACGGGGAAGATCCATCATGACGTCTGGAGGGATTTCAAGTGTTCTTGTCAGCCATGCTTTAAGTCGATTTTTTCTTTTTCCCATTCAATAAGAACCCCTTCCCACCTCATGTGTATGAGATCAAACTGAAAGATGGTGAGACTGATGAGAAAGCCTCTATGTCATCTTATTCCTCAGCGGTTCAGATCATGCTAATGAATCCCGCAAAACAGCCATTTCATCATTTTTCACTGCGAGAGGTCTCCCTCAAGTCAAATAAAAAAAGCCCCTTTTTATATAAAGGGACTTTCTTGTTTATCTGTTATATGGCCGTTTCATCGTTCTGTGCGGCTTTTTCGCGCGCGGCTCTCCAAATACTTCTCCAAGAAGCATGCCTTGAACAACAGTATTTTGATTAAGCTTGCCAATGATGTGCGGCTTCATCTCCGCAGCAGAAGCTTTCGGCTTGGTCAGCTGCCTTTCAAGAGATTGGAACTCTTTATTCAGCTCACTTTTTCTTTCTTCCATTTCAGCTAGTGTAGCGGTATAACGATCCTGTAAGGACTGTGATCCTTGCTTCTTCATCCCGCCATGATCATGTACATCGCCGAAATCGTCCAACTGGTCTGTTTTGACCGGGTTTGGGCTCGTTTGTTCTGCTTTCTTTTGAGACATAGGCTTATTCTGAGGAGCCGGCTTATGTTGCCGGTTGTTTTGTTCCTTCTCCTCTTGTTTGCCGATTTTTCCAAATACAGCAGAGATAATACCGATGATAATCGCAATTAGTAACGGATTTTCAAATAGAATGTCCATTGGGCTCCCTCCTTAAAGCGTGAGAGGATGCTTATTTGTTTTCATTATCAGATGGACCTTTTGTCATTTTACCAAATGAATCTCTCATGTCCGTATCAGCATCGATATTCTTAATGTTCATGTAGTCCATGACTCCAATATTACCTTCACGTAATGCTTCAGCCATGGCAAGTGGTACTTCAGCCTCTGCTTCTACGACTTTCGCGCGCATTTCTTCAACTCTTGCACGCATTTCTTGCTCCTGGGCAACAGCCATTGCGCGGCGTTCTTCTGCTTTTGCCTGTGCAATGTTTTTATCTGCTTCTGCTTGGTCTGTTTGCAGAATTGCCCCGATGTTCTTACCGATATCCACATCTGCGATATCAATCGAGAGAATTTCAAACGCAGTACCTGAATCTAATCCTTTACCAAGAACCGTTTGAGAAATCATATCTGGGTTTTCTAGAACCTTTTTATGATTATTTGATGAACCAATTGTAGAGACAATTCCTTCACCTACACGAGCAATGATTGTTTCTTCCCCTGCACCACCGACAAGTCGTTCGATGTTTGCACGAACTGTAATACGTGCTTTTGCTTTTACTTCAATCCCGTCCATTGCCACACCAGAGATAAATGGTGTTTCAATGACTTTAGGGTTTACACTCATTTGTACAGCTTCAAGTACGTCACGGCCTGCTAGGTCGATCGCTGCACAGCGTGCAAAGTTCAATTCGATATTCGCACGTTGAGCCGCGATCAATGCATTTACAACACGGTCAACGTTACCACCTGCAAGGTAGTGACTTTCTAATTGGTTAATCGTCACATCAAGACCTGCTTTATGTGCTTTGATGAGCGGATTGACCACTCGGTTTGGAATAACGCGGCGAAGTCTCATTCCTACAAGTGTAAAAATGCTCACTCTTACGCCAGCCGCTAGGGCAGAAATCCACAGCATCACCGGTACAAAGGTGAAGAAGATCGATAGAACGATCAGACCTGCTGCGATAATCACAAATAATAGTAAAGTAGATGGATCCATTTTATTCCTCCTATAAAATCAGTTATCTATACTTTCCTCACGACAATGCGTGAGCCTTCCGCTTTCACAATTTTTACTTTTTCATCCTTATCGATGAATGCACCTTCTGACACAACATCAATGCGTTCATCTCCAAATACAATTGTACCTGACGGACGAAGTGCGGTTGCTGTCACCGCGATTTGCCCAACAAGATCTTCTCTTGTTTCATTTGAGACATAACCGCTTTCCTTATTGGTTGAATCGGTTAAAATGAACTTTTTGAAAAATTTCATACGTTTCCCCAACACCTTTGTCAATATAATAACTGCTATGATTGAAACAGCAGTGGCAATCAAGATGGAAATCGCCATTTCTGTAAAGCTTCCAGCTGCTAAAAATAAGCTGACAACCACACAGATCAGTCCAATGACACCTACGATTCCCCCCGGCAAAAACAATTCCAGGATCAAGAGCAATAACCCTGCTAAAAACAGGAACAACGTCTCATAACCTGCAAAACCTGCCACAAGATGACCATAAAAGAATAGAAGAAGCGCTGTCACTCCCATGGTACCTGGAACCCCAAAGCCGGGTGAATAGAGCTCAACGATTAACCCTAAGCTTGCGATGGATAAAAGGATTGGAATGACAATTGGGTGCGTGAAAAAGCGCGCAACCTTTTCAGCAAAGCTCACTTCATCGTATTGAATAGAAGCGTCTGCTAAATTCAGCTTCTGAAGCAAGTCATCCATATTTTTCGCTTCCCCTTCTGCATAACCGAATTGAAGGGCACGGTCTGTATTGAAGGTAAGCAATTCTCCTTTTGGTGCACCAGCTTCTTTTGCGTCTATATTTACATCTGCCATTGCAAGTGCATACTTTGGATCACGCCCCTGCTTTTCGGCAGCGTCACTCATTTCAGCAAGCCATAGCGATTCAGATTTTTGATCGGCAGCATTGCCTTCACCGTCAATGATCGCAGCAGCCCCCATCTTTCCATTTGGGGTCATATAGATTTGGTCGGCATTTAGCGCAAGGAAAGCCCCTGCTGAAAGCGCTCTATGATTCACAAACGCTGTCACAGGGATATCAGACGCACGAATGGTATCTGCGATCTCAAGCGCCGCATCGACTGCGCCACCTGGTGTATTGATGTCTAGAATGATATGTTTCGCTCGTTCGGACTTTGCCTGCTCAAATGATCGCTCAATAAATTGAGAAAGTCCTTTTTCTACTGTATCTTCAATTGGGATAACATGAACTTTCTGATCTGCTGATTTCGCGGTCAATTGAACCCCTAATAATAAGCATATTATAAAACAGCTGAAGAGAGCAATAGAAATTTTTATTTTTTTCATCTATTTGGTGATCCCTCCTCTCTATCTTCCATTTTACCGTTCCTTTACATACGTTACAAATGTATCATAGGTTTCATTTTTATATGACAGATTGATGAGGGTATAAAAAAAGTACCCTTCTAACAATAGAAGGATACTTTTTTATTGAGACAGCTGCTCGCTGACAAATCTGTTAATGACAGCTCCATCAGCTTTACCTTTTACTTTTGGCATAATAGCGCTCATAACTTTACCCATATCAGCCTTCGATGAAGCGCCTGTTTCAGCGATCGTCTCTTTCACGATCGTTTGCAGTTCTTCTTCAGAAAACTGTTCAGGTAAATAAACGTCTAAGATGTCAATCTCTTTTTGAACTTTATCTACTAAATCTAAGCGATTAGCTTTCGAAAATTCATGGAGGGAGTCTTTACGTTGCTTAATCTCGCGGGAAAGGACGGTTAGTTCCTCATCGCCGGTCAAACTGTCTTTCTTAAGCTTAATTGCTTCATTTTGGAGTGAAGCCTTTACCATCCGAATGACAACAAGCTTGTCTTTCTCACGGTTTTTCATAAAAAGCTTCATATCAGAATTTAATTGCTCAAGAAGACTCATAAAATCCACCCTCTTTAGAATTTACGTTTTCTAGCAGCTTCAGACTTTTTCTTGCGCTTTACGCTAGGCTTTTCATAAAATTCACGCTTTCTTGCTTCTTGCAATGTTCCAGTTTTGGATACACTGCGTTTAAAGCGACGAAGAGCATCTTCAAGCGATTCGTTTTTTCTAACGACCGTTTTTGACATTCTCTTTCCCTCCCTCCGAATACACCAATCGACTGCATTAAAAAAAGATATACATGCGAAACATGTACCTAGATATTATAATATAAGCCTAGTGTGAGGTCAACTAAGTGATTTGGAAATATATTTTCGTCATGAGCAGGTAGACAAGTCCATATATTCATTGGTAAGAGGAGGACTTTTCTATGATGGCGATCATTTATTTTTGTGCACTTATTTTCATTTTTTTATGGTCAATGGGTTTGCTGAGAAAAGGATTAATGGCGCTTGCGTCGTCTCGTATTGAGAAATCACTTCTTCTCTTTACAGATCACCCAGTAAAAGCATTCTTAGTCAGCATTATATTTACAGGGATTCTCCAAAGCAGTTCGGCGTTTATGGTCATCGTGATCGGCTTTGTCAGTACAGGCATTCTCTCTTTTAAAAAATCCATTCCAATGATTCTTGGTACCAATATTGGCTCCACGTTTACAACAGAATTTATCGCCATTAAAATGGATGTTTTCATGTGGGTCTTGATCCTAGCTGGCCTCATATGCATGATGTTAGGCAGAAAATCTTTTCGGCATGCAGGAAAAAGTATATTTGGACTCGGGATGATCTTTTTTTGTATTCAAGGCTTTTCTAAAATTGCAGGTATGATGACAAGTCAGCCTGAGACATTGCGCTTTCTCGAAATGATGCAGCATTCTGACTGGACGGCGCTGCTTTCGGGTACTATTTTCACAGCAATTGTTCATTCGAGCTCCGTCTGTATCGGCATTTTAATGGGCTTTATGAATGAAGGAACGGTTGGGCTTCAGGAAGGCATCAGCTTTGTGTTAGGATCCAATATCGGGACATGTATTACAGCCGTTATGGCTGCCATATCTGGCGGCTATGCAGCACGTCAAACAGCTTATGCCCACGTTTTGTTTAATGTGCTTGGAGTACTTTTATGTCTCCCATTTCTCGCCATGATGACAGAATTTGTCGCCCTTCTTGCAAACGCTCCAGCTCAGCAAATTGCGCACTTCAGCCTGCTGTTTAATGTGGCAAGCTCTTTGCTTTTCTTCCCATTCATCCGTCCATTTCACACATTGATTTTATGTCTTTTACCGAATCAATCAAAATAAAAACACCGGCTTACCCTTTTGGCAGCCGGTGTTTTATTGATTATGAGGTCATTCTCACTTTGTTTGTTTGTACTTCATCGCTTATACGAACGAATTGTCCTTCGTTATAAGGATAACCCGCTTTCGTGATTTTCACTTTGACCAAACGGCCGATCATGTCCTCTGTTCCTTCAAAAACAACCTTCATATAGTTATCTGTATAGCCCACATAAAGATTTTGCTTTCCTTCTTGTTCTTTGAAGGATTCTTCCGGAATAATCTCTAGGACATCTCCTTCATAAGCTGATGCGTATTCTTTCGCAAGCTGGTCAGAAAGAGCGATCAAGCGGTGGACACGTTCGTTTTTTACATTTTCATCCACTTGATCATCCATTCTTGCAGCTGGCGTACCCGTACGTTTACTGTAAGGGAATACGTGCAGTTCAGAGAATTGATGGTCTTTGACAAAATTGTATGTTTCCAAAAACTCTTCTTCTGTTTCTCCAGGGAATCCTACAATCACATCAGAGGTGACAGCAAGACCTGGCAATGCTTTTTTCAGCTTTGTTAAACGCTCTGCAAAGAATTCCATCGTATATTTACGGCGCATTCTTTTCAGCACTGTATTAGAGCCAGATTGAAGCGGGATATGAAGATGTCTGACAATCTTATCTGACTGATCAAGCACTTCTATCACTTCATCTGTAATTTGACTTGCTTCGATAGATGAAATACGAATTCGTTTTAAGCCATTGACACGTGCATCTAATTCTTTCAGAAGCTTTGCAAAGTTATAATCTTTTAAGTCTTCTCCGTATCCGCCTGTGTGAATACCTGTTAATACAATTTCTTTATAGCCGGCATCCACAAGCTGCTGCGCTTGGTTGATGACCTCTTCTGGATCACGAGAACGAAGAAGTCCGCGAGCCCAAGGAATAATGCAGAATGTACAGAAATTGTTACAGCCTTCTTGGATTTTTAATGACGCACGTGTTCTGTCTGTAAAAGCAGGAACATCAAGTTCTTCAAACACACGTGCCTTCATGATATTGCCAACCCCATTAATCGGCTGTCTTTCTCTGCGATATTCTTCAATGTAACCGAGCAATTTATGTCTGTCTTGTGTTCCCACGACAATATCAACACCAGGAATCGCCATGATTTCTGCTGGAGATGTTTGCGCATAACAGCCTGTTACACAAATGACACCATCCGGGTTATGACGAATGGCTCTCCTAATGACTTGACGGCTTTTTTTATCGCCTGTATTCGTGACCGTACATGTATTAATGACATATACGTCTGCTTTTGATTCGTACTCTTTTCTTTCATAGCCTGCTTCTTTAAACAACTGCCAGATCGCTTCTGTTTCATAGTGATTGACCTTACAGCCAAGTGTATGGAACGCTACTGTTCCCATCATGATTCACCTCTTAATAACTCTGTTTGATAAGATATAGCAGAAAGCGCGTAAAGAGGAGCTGTTTCCGTTCTTAAAATGCGTGGTCCGAGCCCGCAAATGACTGCACCAAGCGTTTCAAGCGCTTTAATCTCCTTTTCTGCCAAACCGCCTTCAGGGCCAAAAACCACTAGCAAGGTTTGTCCGCCTTTCATCTGTTGGAGCACAGTTTGAAAGCGGCTTTGCTCTCCTTCTTTCGATGATTCTTCGTATGCAACGACACATTTATCGAATTCACCAGCTAATTGAGTCAGCTCTTTAAACGTTGATACTGGATAAACATGAGGAATGATATTCCGGTAGGACTGCTCAGCTGCTTCTTTCGCAATTTTCTCCCAGCGTTCTCGTTTTTTATGTGACTTCTTTTGGTCAAGTTTTGTAATAGAACGAGCCGCTTGAAACGGGATAAATGAACTTGCGCCAAGCTCTGTGCCTTTTTGGATAATCAACTCAAGCTTATCTCCTTTTGGGAGTCCGCTCGCAATTGTTACCCTTACCGGAAGCTCTCTGTCCTGATTTGTCCAGCCTTCAAGGTGACAAATGACTTCTTCCTTTGTTATTGTATCAATTTTACTGAGCGCTTCAAAGCCGTCTGTCGTTAAGCAAAGGATTTCCTGCCCTGCTTTCATGCGCATGACGTTGGAAAGGTGATGTACATCTTCACCTTTGATGACGATAGATCCCTTTGCGATCACTTCTTCTTTCGTGAGGTCGATAAAATATCGTTGCATACGTGTCCTGACACCTACTCGCTTTATTTTTTCGCTATAATGCTGACCCAATCTTCCATTGACAGCACTTCAACTATGTCAAAACCTGCTTCTTCTAATGCTGTTTTGACTTGTAATTTCTTTTGTCCAATGATGCCCGATGTAATGAAATAGCCATCTTTCTTCAATAAATCATAAGCTTGATCTGTAAAGCGCAAAATCACTTCTGCGAGAATGTTGGCGACGATCACATCACGTTCACCTGAAATCCCATCAAGTAAGTTATTTTGCTTGACCGTCACTTGTTCGCTTACACCATTTAGCTCGATGTTTTGCTTCGCACTTTCAACCGCAACGGTGTCGAGATCAAAGGCTTGAATGTCCTTTGCACCAACCATCGCTGCTGCCACACTTAAAATCCCAGAGCCTGTTCCAACATCAATCACCGTATCGTTTTCCTTCACATAGCGCTCAAGCGCCTGAATACACAGAACGGTTGTTGGATGTGTCCCTGTTCCAAATGCCATTCCTGGGTCCATTTCAATAATCAGTTCATCAGAATGAACCGGAGTATATTCTTCCCATGTTGGAACGATGGTGAATTTTTCAGAGATTTTCACAGGGTGATAGTATTTCTTCCATGCGGTGGCCCATTCTTCTTCATTTACTTCACAGATAGACAGCGTATTTCTTCCTAGGTCAATATCGTATAGAAGAAGATTGTTGATGGCTTCTTTGATCTCATCTACCGTTTCCATTAAAAAGCTGTTCATTGGAAGATAGGCTTTGACGATGACCCCTTCTTCAGGATAGTCATTCGGATCGAGCTGGTAGATCTCACCGTATACATTTTCACGTTCCTTGACTAAATCAAGCGGGTCCTCAATCACGACACCACTCGCACCTGCTTCATGCAAAATATTGGTGATTGGTTCCACCGCTTCATTTGTTGTATGGACGCTAATTTCTGACCACTTCAATACTACCAACTCCTTATCCGTCTTACTCGCCTTTAAATGCGCGTTTTACCTTATCGAAGAAGCTCATTTCTTGTTCGTCCGGTTTATTTCCGCTCACTTCAGCAAATTTTCTAATAATATCTTTTTGATTGTCCGTTAAATTTGTTGGTGTGACGACTCGTACAACGATATGCTGATCGCCTTGACCATATCCGCGTACATTTTTCACACCTTTTCCTTTGAGTCTAAATTTCGTGCCAGTTTGCGTGCCAGCAGGGACTTTCAATTTTACTTTACCGTGTAATGTCGGCACTTCAATTTCGTCACCTAATGCAGCCTGTGCAAAGGTTAGCGGCATTTCGCAGTAAATGTCATCTCCGTCACGCTCGAAGAATTCATGCGAGCGCACATGGAACACAACAAATAAATCGCCTGGAGGTCCTCCATTTACACCTGGCTCCCCTTGACCAGACACTCTGAGCTGCTGACCATCGTCAACACCAGCTGGGATCGTCACATTGATTTTCTTACGCTTACGCACTTTACCAGAGCCGCCGCATGTAGAACATTTGTGATCGATTTGTTTTCCTGTTCCGCTACAGTAGTTACATACTCTGCGGTTGACCACTTTACCAAACGGAGTTGACTGCTCAACATTTAATTGACCAGAGCCGCCGCAATGTGAACAAGTCTTCGCATCTGTTCCAGGCTTTGCCCCTGATCCATGACACGTTTCACATGATTCCTCACGAGGAATTTCAATCGTTGCTTCTTTTCCAAATGCTGCTTCTTCAAATGAAAGCGTCATTGTATATTGCAAGTCTGCTCCTTGACGCGGTGCATTTGGATCTCTTCTTCTGGCTCCGCCGCCAAAAATACTAGAGAAGATGTCATCAAAGCCGCCGAAGCCGCCAAAGTCTCCTCCTCCGCCAAAACCGCCGCCGCCAAAGCCTTGGTTTGGATCCGTATGACCGAACTGATCATACTGCGAACGTTTTTGATCGTCAGAAAGGGTTTCATAGGCTTCTTTTACTTCTTTGAATTTCTCATCTGAGCCAGCTTCTTTATTAATATCAGGGTGATACTTTTTTGAAAGCTTGCGGTATGCCTTTTTGATCTCGTCTTTTGAGGCGCTCTTACTCACGCCAAGCACTTCATAGTAATCACGCTTACTCATCTCTTCACACTCCCGATTTTCTCACATAAATACGATTGTATCATTTTGATTTGACCTTTTTCAATTGCTTTCATCGTTGGAAAGAAAAAAAGTCAAAGCCAAGAGATCCTGACTTTGACTTTCTGACGAGTACGTTTCAGCAGTCTTTTTCAAAAATAAAGGTGATTATTTTTTCTCTTGATCGTCGTTTACTTCTTCGTATTCTGCATCCACTACATTGTCATCTGCTTTTTGAGCACCTTCAGCGCCGCCTTCTTGCTGAGCTTGTGCTTGCTTTGCAGCTTCTTCATAGAGCTTTGTCGTTAGTTCTTGAACGATTGTTTGCAGCTCATCTTTTTTCGCTTTGATGTCTTCAAGCTCGCCTTTTTCGATCGCAGCTTTTAGTGCATCTTTCGCGTCGTTTGCTTTTTTCACTTGCTCATCATCGATTTTGCCTTCTAGATCTTTTAATGTTTTTTCAGTTGTAAACACTAATTGATCTGCTTCATTGCGCACTTCGATTTCTTCTTTTTTCTTCGCATCTGCTTCAGCATTTTCTTCTGCTTCTTTGACCATTTTTTCGATCTCATCATCAGAAAGACCTGAAGAAGATTTGATTGTGATGTTTTGCTCTTTGCCTGTACCCATATCTTTCGCACGTACGTTGACAATACCGTTTTTATCGATATCAAAAGATACTTCGATTTGTGGTACACCGCGTGGTGCTGGCGGAATGTCAGTCAATTGGAAACGACCTAATGTTTTGTTGTCTGCTGCCATTGGGCGCTCACCTTGCAGAACATGTATGTCTACCGCTGTTTGGTTGTCAGCAGCCGTTGAGAATACTTGAGATTTACTTGTTGGAATTGTTGTATTACGTTCAATCAGCTTTGTGAATACGCCGCCCATTGTTTCAATTCCTAAAGAAAGTGGTGTTACGTCAAGAAGAACAACGTCTTTGACATCTCCTGTGATGACTCCACCTTGGATCGCCGCACCAAGAGCAACCACTTCATCAGGGTTTACACCTTTATGAGGCTCTTTGCCTGTTTCTTTTTTGATTGCTTCTTGTACTGCAGGAATACGAGTTGATCCACCAACAAGGATGACTTTATCAATCTCGCTAGCAGATAAACCAGCATCTTTCAAAGATTGACGTACAGGTGTCATTGTACGCTCTACAAGGTCTGCAGAAAGCTCTTCGAATTTAGCACGCGTTAGCGTTAATTCTAGGTGAAGAGGACCTGCATCTCCAGCTGTGATAAATGGCAGTGAGATTTGTGTAGAAGATACACCAGAAAGATCTTTTTTCGCTTTTTCAGCAGCATCTTTTAAACGCTGAAGCGCCATTTTATCTTTTGATAGGTCAATGCCATTTTCTTTTTTGAATTCAGCCACTAAGTGATCAATGATCACTTGGTCAAAATCGTCTCCACCTAGACGGTTGTCCCCAGCAGTTGAGCGTACTTCAAAGACGCCGTCTCCAAGCTCAAGGACTGATACGTCAAATGTACCGCCGCCAAGGTCATATACAAGAATCGTTTGATCTTCATCTGTTTTATCTAAACCATAAGCAAGTGCAGCTGCTGTTGGTTCGTTGATGATACGTTCTACTTCAAGACCAGCAATTTTACCAGCATCTTTTGTAGCTTGACGTTCTGCATCGTTGAAGTAAGCAGGAACTGTGATAACAGCTTTTGTTACTTCTTCGCCAAGGTAACCTTCAGCGTAAGATTTAAGATGTTGAAGAATGATTGCAGAGATTTCCTGCGGCGTGTAGTTCTTGCCTTCAACTTCTACTTTATAATCTGTACCCATATGTCTTTTAACAGACATGATTGTGTTCGGGTTTGTAATTGATTGGCGTTTCGCTACTTCACCAACTTGGCGCTCTCCATTTTTAAAAGCGACAACAGATGGTGTTGTACGTGCTCCTTCAGCGTTTGCAATGACTTTTGGCTCTCCGCCTTCAAGTACTGCAACACATGAGTTTGTTGTTCCTAAGTCAATCCCAATGATTTTACTCATAATCGATGACCTCCCATTATGTAGTTATTGATTTACTTTTACCATTGATGGACGAATAACTCGGTCTTTGAGTTTATAGCCCTTTTGCAATTCTTCTACTACGATATTTGAATCGAAGTTTTCATCTTCAACTTGCATGACGGCTTGATGAAGGTTCGGATCGAACTCTTTGCCGACAGCTTCAATTGGTTCAACGCCTTCATTTTTCAACGCTTCTACCAGCTGGCGGTAAACCATTTGCATTCCTTCTAACAAACTTTTCGCCTGCTCATTGTCTGGATCAATTCCAAGCGCTCTTTCAAAGTTGTCAAGAGCTGGGAGAAGATCGCTGACAACATGTTGAGAACGATATTTTTGCACGGTCTCCACTTCAGTTCGAGCACGGCGTTTATAGTTTTCAAAATCTGCTTGAACACGCAGAATCTTGTTTTCTTTTTCATCTAGAAGCTGCTGCAATTCATCGATTTTCTCTTGGAAGGCAGACTGTTCATCCTGTGTTACTTCCTCAGTATCTGCTTGAACTGCTTCTTCTTGTGCTTCAACCTCTGCTTCTTGCTCAGGTGTCTGTTTTTCTTCTGACATTGTGTTCACCTCCCTCAAAAGATTCAAGAATACGAAGGGGCTGTGCCCCTGCCTTTTATCACCCTACTCATCATACAAATTGGAAAGTGCGTTTGACAAGTCTTTTGATACATGATGCAAAAGACTAACGACTCGCCCGTAATCCATGCGGGTTGGTCCGATGACGGCAATGGAGCCGAGTGATTTTTGATCAATCGAATAAGTCGCTGTGATCAAACTGCAGTTCTCCATTGCTTCCAAATTGTTTTCTGAACCGATTTTAATGGTGATACCTTGCTGATTTGGATGAAACAGCTGCATGACATCATTCTTTTGCTCAATCAGCATCATGAGTGAGCGAATGCGGTCGATGTCATGAAATTCAGGCTGATTCAACATATTAATCTTCCCGCCAAAGAAAAGTTTTGATTCATTTTGTGTCGATGTAAATGTGTTACCAAGCGCATCTAAAATGTGATCATAATCTTTTAAATGTGTGCGCAGAAGCATGACCACTTCTTTATACATCCTGTCCTTCAACTGATCCATTGGTACGCCAGCTAAGCGGCTATTCAAAATATTCATCAGCTTCTCAATATCGGAGACATCGAGATGCTCAGAGAAGGTAATGGTTTTGTTTTCAACATGTCCGCTGTCTGTAATCATGATCGCTACTGCTTTGTTTGGCTGAACGGGGACAAGCTGAATTTGCTTTAATCGATTTTCACTCAACTTTGGACCAAGCACGATCGATGTATAGTTTGTGAGATCTGATAAAATTTCCGCCGATTTTTGAACTGTTTTTTCCAGCTCAAAAATTTTCTCCTGAAAAGCCGACTGGATAAGCACAAGCTCTTTAGACGACAGTTTTCGCGGAGAGAGCAAATGATCTACATAATAACGATATCCTTTTTCTGAAGGAATTCTTCCTGATGAAGAATGGGTCTTTTCGATAAAACCAAGTTCCTCCAAATCAGCCATTTCGTTTCTAATCGTCGCAGAGCTGAATGTGATGTCCTCTTTTTTAGAAAGAGTCCTTGACCCAACTGGCTGCGCCGAACGAATAAAGTCATTAATGATGACTTGCAGAATCAAAAGCTGACGATTTGTTAACATCATCATCACCCCTGTTAGCACTCTCTTTCAACGAGTGCTAATTGTATAAACAAAATTACCAAACTCAAATTAAAATGTCAATTATAACTCACCGAGAAACGCTTGAAATACTTCATTTCCTAACAATTTTCCTTTTCTTGTTAAACGAATTCCAATGTCATCTTTTACAATGAGACCTTTTTCTGCTAATTCTTCAAGAACCGTGGGAAAAAGAGCTTCTGGTGAAGCACCATATTTGGCTTGGAAGTCGGCACTTTTCACCCCTTCGATTTTTCGAAGGCCTAAAAACAATTCTTCTTCTATCTGCTCTGCTTTTGTGACTTGATGAGTTTCTTTATACGGGAACCCAGTTTGCTCTATCAGTTCCAAGTAATGCTTCACTGGTCCTGCGTTCACATTTCGGATGCCATCTACATACCCGTGTGCCCCTGCACCGAAACCGAAGTAGTCTTCATTGCTCCAATAGGTCAGGTTATGCTGGCTTTCAAAACCAGGTTTGGCGTAATTACTGATTTCGTATTGATGTAATCCATGGCGCTCCATTTCATCCATCACAAGCTCATACATTTCAGCCTCCCGTTCTTGCGGCGGTAAATGCAGTTTTCCTTTTTGCATTAAGTTGTAAAACACCGTTTTCGGCTCCACAATCAGTGAGTAGACAGAATAATGCTCTGCTCCTAAAGAGAAAGCTGTCTCAAGTGAATTCATCACATGATGCTTTTCTTGATGCGGCAAGCCAAACATGAGGTCAAGGCTAATGTTGTCAAATCCAACATCTCTTGCTCGCTCGAAAGATGTGAGAACATCTTTCTTTTGATGAACTCGTCCGATTTTTTTGAGCAAATCATCTTCAAAGGTTTGGACGCCAAAGCTTAACCGATTGACACCGGCTTCTTTTAACACATGCAGCTTCTCGAGTGATAATTCATCTGGGTTTGCTTCCACTGCAAATTCAACCAGGTTTTTTGACGGTTTTAACACACGGTGGATGCTGTTCATGAGCTCGTCTAGCTGGCTGACGGTCAATGATGTCGGAGTCCCCCCGCCAATAAAGATCGTCTTTAGTTCTTGCTCACCCTTTTGCTCGATCGTGTGCTGCATCTCTTTTTCAAGAGCCGCTAAGTATTCATCGACTGGCTGCGTTTTAATGAAAAATTTATTGAAATCACAATAGTGGCAAATGTGCTCACAAAATGGAATGTGAATGTATGCTGCTTTCATTTGATGACACCTTCTTTACAGGTAAAGAGCCGCAGTTTATCGCTGCGGCACCTTTGTTTGTTTTCGACTATAAACGCCAAGGCTGACATTGTAAAGCAGGTTGCCTTGAGGAGGATGTTATTTTTTCGGTGTGCTGTCGTCCATCTTCAGCACAGCCATAAATGCTTCTTGCGGGACTTCAACAGAGCCCACTTGTTTCATGCGCTTTTTCCCTTCTTTTTGCTTCTCAAGAAGCTTTCTTTTCCGGGAAATGTCTCCCCCATAACATTTAGCAAGTACGTTTTTACGCATCGCTTTAATGGTAGAGCGAGCCACGATTTTTTGTCCAATCGCTGCTTGAACTGGTACTTCAAAATGCTGGCGCGGAATAAGTTCTTTCAGCTTTTCTACGATGATCTTGCCTCGTTCATAGGCGTAATCGCGGTGAACAATAAAGGAAAGAGCATCGATTTTTTCGCCATTCAGCATGATGTCCATTTTCACTAGAGTAGATGGGCGATAGCCAATCAGCTCATAGTCAAAGGACGCATAGCCTTTTGTGTTGGACTTGAGCATATCAAAGAATTCATACACGATCTCCGCCAAAGGAATTTCGTACACAATGCTCACTCGGTTTGCATCAAGGTATTGCATATCAATGAAATGTCCGCGCTTCCCTTGGCAAAGCTCCATGACAGAACCTACATAATCATTCGGTACCATCATTGTTGCCTTCACGTATGGTTCTTCAATTTTCTCAATCTTTTGCGGATCAGGCAGATTGGACGGGTTATCGACGATGATTTTTTCACCGTCTGTCATATACACATCGTAAATAACACTTGGTGCTGTCGTAATGAGATCGATTTTAAATTCACGTTCAATCCGTTCTTGGATGATTTCCATATGAAGCATTCCAAGAAAGCCGCAGCGGAAACCGAAGCCAAGTGCTTGGGACGTCTCTGCCTCATATTGAAGTGAAGAATCATTTAATTCAAGCTTTTCTAGTGCTTCACGTAAATCGTTATATTTCGCTGTGTCAATTGGATAAAGACCGCAGTAAACCATTGGGTTTAGCTTTCTGTATCCTGGCAGTGCTTCTTTCGCTGGGTTCACCGCACTTGTGATCGTATCCCCCACACGTGTATCGCCGACGTTTTTAATCGCTGCTGTTAAGTAGCCAACATCTCCAACAGTGAGTTCATCTGTCGGCATGGCTTTTGGTGTGAATACGCCGACTTCAAGTACTTCAAATTCTTTGCCCGTCGCCATCATTTTGATTTTCTGACCTGGTTTGACGGTCCCTTCCACAATTCGTATGTACGCAATAACGCCGCGATACGCATCGTAGAGAGAATCAAATATAAGAGCTTGAAGCGGTGCTTCTGGGTCTCCAGCAGGTGCTGGCACCTTTTCGACGATTTGTTCTAAAATATCTTCGATCCCAATACCCGCCTTAGCAGAGGTGAGAACAGCTTCAGATGCATCCAACCCGATGACATCTTCAATTTCTCCTCTTACACGCTCAGGCTCTGCACTTGGCAGATCGATTTTATTGATAATCGGAAGAATTTCTAAGTTGTTATCAAGAGCTAAATAAACGTTCGCAAGAGTCTGTGCTTCAATTCCTTGTGCTGCATCTACTACGAGAATCGCACCTTCACAGGCAGCAAGGCTTCGAGATACCTCATAGGTGAAGTCGACATGCCCTGGTGTATCAATCAGGTGCATAATATATTCTTCTCCATCCTTCGCCTTATATTTCAGCTGGACAGAGTTTAATTTAATCGTTATGCCGCGTTCACGCTCTAAGTCCATGGAATCAAGTAATTGTTCTTTCATTTCTCGCTGCGTAATCGCCGCTGTTTTTTCTAAAATACGGTCGGCCAATGTGGATTTCCCGTGGTCAATATGGGCGATAATGGAGAAATTTCGAATTCTTGATTGCCGTTCTAATCGTTTTTCTTTATCTGTCACAATCTATCACTCCTACTATAAAACGCGGGTTGCGCTAGGTTAGATTATATCAATAGGGCTGTAAAGATTCAATCGAAATCAAGAAAAGCCGCTCATCAATTAGCGGCTTTAGTCATATGGTGTTGATTTGTTTATTTCCCATTCACCCAATCATAAAGAGAACGAGCTGCATGTGTCATGCCATCAGACAACGCCTTCCCTGCCTTGGAGAAGGCATTAAAGCTCTCTATTTCCTCAAGCTGCTTTTGTTTTTCGGCAAGATCCTTTTCTGTAACAGCCGTTCCTAAGATAGAGGCTTCTCGTTCTTCATCATCGTTCATTTGGATGGAGAAAGCGCCTTTTAATTGCGGGTCATGGTAACCCTTCATTTGCAGCATGCCATTATTTGCCTGCTGCATTCCTAAAAAGACGCCAAATAGCAAGACCAGTCCTAAAATAATGGTTTTTCCAATAAATGATCCCATGCACCGTCACCACCTTAAGAGCGTTTTGTCTCATCCTTTGCTTTGCCGTTTACCTTTTCCGCGTCCCAGAAAATGTCGCTAAAGACATCAGCTGCTGCATTGGATGCATTTTTCAATTCTTCCATATTATTATCCACTCCGCCAAATTCTAAAAGAAGGGCTTTGTCGGATAAATCTTGATTATAAATTCCATTATCACCAATTTCGCCTTTGGCAAACACACCGACACTGAGCCCTTTATATTTTTTCTCCATCAAATGGTGGAACTCCGTCGCAAGCTTGAGGTTTTTCTCATAGCTTTGATTTTTCTTCCCCACAACAAACGCAATTCTCGCATATTTCTTTCCTTTGATCTCGACAGTGGTGTCTTTCTTTCTTCTTGAGTCACGGTGGATATCGATTAAATATTCGAGATCATCATTTTTCGCTAAGGCTTCTTTTACGACCAGTCTTGATTCATCATAAGACTGGGGATACTTTAAACCTTTTTGCAGAAGCCGTTTTTCAACTTCTGTTTTGTCGACCGTATTCCCGATTCCTTGCTGATCAAGCGCCTTTCCGAACATGTCGCCGACAAGGGTGACATTCACTTTTGAGTGCCGTGCATTGTTTGGATTCGTTTCTCCTTTTAAAAATGGTAAATATGATTCCGTATTATGTGTGTGGTAAATGTACACTGCTTTTCGTTTTCCTGTCGACCGGTCCGGCTCTTTCGCAGGCTTTTTCGGCACATCTTTGTCGAGCTTGTCCAGCTCTGCCAAATTTGCTTCTTTTTCATCTTGGATGACTTCACTTGGCGGCGGCGATTCCATTGGCATGTTGGTATAATCTGTTCCTTCACCCGCTAAAATGATTTTTGTATCAAAATGTTCAAAGCCCGGGAGTTCTCTCCCTAGAAAACTACGCGGGTCTTCTAAATTGATACTGGTCGCAAGCTTGAGTGACAGTCCAGAGAAATGAAACCCTTTTTGATCTTTCGGGACGGCTGAGGCGAAATATTGGTTTTCCATGCCCATTAATATGGCAAAAAAAGCCCCGGAAAGCTCATCTGCTACACCATATAGCGAGGCTTGTGGCCTCAGCTCCGGCTTTAAAGATGTCAGCGCCCCTGACATCACAAATACTACAACAAGCGAGGCTATAAATAAGAAAATGCTTTTGACTACTTTCGTTCCATTAATCGCAACGACCAACTGTCGAGGACGGCGGGGTCTTTTTTTCATGATTTACTCCCTCCAGCACGCTTTCTAGTAATTACACTATGAGCGAGCTAGAGAAAGTAGAACCGATTAATGATTATAAGAACCCTTGTTATCTTGAGAGATTTTTTGATGAAGCGCTGTGTTCAATCCATTGGCGAGCACGTTTGCCATATCATCAATGAATGTATCCACTTCCTTAGGCGTCACCATTAAATTTTGCCCTAGCGGCGCAAGCACTTCATGGATCAGCTGCCGTTTCTCTTCTTCTGGAAGAGTTCCTACGATACCTAAGAATGATTGACGCGTTTCCTCATCTGGTAAGTCTTCTTCGTTTAGTACTTTTTTCTTCCCAAACGTCAAACCAGCCGGCACAAGAGAGCGGGACGGCCGGTCATCTTTCAGTTCTCTACCAAAATGCTTTAAGACATAATCAATTGTGTCACTTGCAATGGTGACTGCATCTACGACTGTCGGAACGCCAATCGCAATCACTGGGATTCCCAACGTTTCTTTGCTTAATTCTTTTCGCTTATTCCCTACACCTGAACCGGGATGGATGCCTGTATCAGAGATTTGAATCGTCGTATTCACCCGTTCCACTGCACGAGCAGCAAGGGCATCGATTGCAATGACAAAATCGGGTTTGGACCTCTCGATGACACCTTGAATTATGTCGCTTGTTTCAATACCGGTCAGTCCCATCACTCCCGGTGATAAAGAGGACACTGGGCGGTAGCCTTCCTGTACATTTTCCGGCTGCAATTCAAAAAGATGCCGGGTCACAAGCAGACTTTCAACCGTGAGCGGACCTAGCGCATCTGGCGTGACATTCCAGTTTCCTAGTCCTACTACAAGACAGCTCGCATCACTCTGAATGCCTCGGTCTTTTAAAAACTGAGCAAAATGATGGGCAAAGACTTCGACAACTTTTTCCTGCATCTCAGAATCTTTCTCCCGAATGCCCTGCGCCTCAAGTGTCAAGTATGTTCCTGCCTTTTTGCTGGTCAGCGCCTCCCCTTCTTTCGTGATCTCCACCGTGCGTATACGGATGCCGTGCTCCTCTTTTTCCTTTTCGACAATCCCTTGAATTCCGTCCTTTTTGGCGACATTCGGATCGTTCTCTTGTTCTAGTATCTCTTTTGTTTCAACAGCCAGGTCTGTCCGAATTTGATAAGCACTTAAATCAAGTTTCTGTTTCTCCATAAAAAGACTCCTTCCACCAAGTAATTAACAGTAGTCTTTCCATCTCTTGAAAGAAACATTCGAGCGCTTCATCAATGAAAAATACTTTACATTTATATTGCATTCTAAAGGTGTGTTTGATAGAATACAACTTGTTCTATTGTGAAGATTTAACCTTAAGACAATTGTGTTTAGGTTGTATCTTAGGAGGTGAAACACATGCCAAATATTAAATCAGCGATCAAACGTACAAAAACGAATAACGAACGCCGTGCACACAACGTGACAATCAAGTCTGCGATGCGTACTGCGATTAAACAAGTTGAAGTTTCTGTAGCTAACAATGATGCTGAGCAAGCAAAAGCTGCTCTTTCTTCTGCTGCAAAACGCATTGACAAAGCCGTTAAAACTGGTCTTGTACACAAAAACGCAGCTGCGCGTTACAAGTCAAGACTTGCTAAACAAGTAAACGGACTTTCTGCATAATGCTTGCAACGCCTCAGTAATGAGGCAACTGTTTAACTGTACGTCCGTCCTGACCGGCTCAGCCATTAGGACAGACTGGCAATTATACATCTACAAAAAAGACCTTCTTTTTAGAAGGTCTTTTTTGTATGTTCAAGCGCCTAATAGGCGAAGCAGAAACAATTCTAGCAATAGCTGCTTGTCCTTTTTACCGGTTTTCATTTCATAATCGATCGTTGACAGCTCTTTGACAATCTGCTTGAGCTCTTCTTCTGTAAACAGTCTTGCCCGATCCATAGCAAGTTTGACGCGGAATGGGTGAACTTTTAGATTTGAAGCAATTTGTTTTTGCCCATATCCTTGCTGAGCGAAATATTTTGTCTGCAAAATCAAACGAAATTGAGTGGATATAAGCGCTAATATTTTAATGGGTTCCTCATTTTGTTTCAGCAAATCATAAAACATCTGCATGGCCTGAGAGCGGCGTCTGTTGACAATTTGGTTAATTAATTCAAAAATATTCTGCTCTAAGCTTCTTGCAACAAGCTGATTAACATCCGCTAATTCAATTTCTTCTCGTTCTCCAATATATGTACTGAGCTTCCTGACCTCTTGAAACAATGAGGATAGGCTCCCTCCGCACAGCATCACAAGCTGCTCAGCCGCTTCAGAGGAAATCGACTTTCCTTCTGTTTTCACCAGTGTAATGGTGAAATCCGTTGTTTCTTTTGGGTTTAACTCTTTTGCCTCAACCATAGCCGCTTTCTTTTTTAGCAATTTGGTGATTTTCTTCCGTTCATCCAGCTTTTCATATGGTGCCAATAAGACGAGAATGGTATAAGGCGCCGGCTTTTCTAAATACGCTTCTAACAGAGAAAGCTCATGCTCAATCTTCTCCTTTTTCTTTTCCGCTGTAAGAAAATAAGGGTTCTTAATCACAACAAGACGCCTTTCTCCCATGAACGGAAAGGTTTCTGCATCTGTCACAGCCTGTTCAAGCGGCATCTCTTCCATATCAAAGACGGAGTAATTAAAATCCTTTGTCTCCTCGTCTACTACAGTTTGTCTTAATTTAGCTGCTGTTTCTTGTAGTAAATACGTTTCTTTTCCATATAAGCAATAAACGGGATGGATATCCCCTCTTTTTAAATTGTTCCAAACCTCAAAGACCATAAATTGAATCCCTCTCTTTCACTTCCTCCTCTATCCTAAAGTGTGCGAAGACATTAGTAAAGAGGAAGCTGAAAGTACCGCCTCCTCATTTATAGTAAACGTCTGGTGCAAGCTCCCGGGTCAGCTTGCCACAGACGATATTCATAAAATGATCATGAAAATGGAAAACGGTTACTTTACCTTCTAGCAATTCCAAATGAGTTCAAGTATACTAAAATTAGCCAGGAGGGATGAAAATGAATGAATTTGAAAAAAATGTTCAAAGCAAGCGGAATGATGTGACCGACTCAGCCGTTGGTTTTATCGTCACATTCGGATTTTTCGCCTCAATGTTTATTTTGGCCACCATTATACACCTCGTTGGATCTTAACTTCATGAATGCTACATGACTGCCGTTTTGGCAGTTTTTTTATTGATTTTGTAAGATATCATATGGAGGATGCGTGTAAAACGTTCCTTTCTCCTCAAGAAATTCATATGTGACACTCCCGTCTCGATCTGTACGGTACACCTTCGTTTGATGATCCATGAGTTTTTTCAAGACATCCTGATGAGGATGCTGATAACGATTGCGTTCACCAGCCGAAATGAGTGCATGCGACGGCTCTAGATGCCGAAGCCACTCCTCACTTGTTGACCCTTTGCTCCCATGATGCCCAACCTTTAAGATATCTGCTCGCAGGTGAGGGTAGGCTTCCATAATGTCTCGTTCCCCTTCATGTTCAAGATCTCCAGTGAACAGAAACCGTTTCCCGCCAAGAGTAAAAGCTAGAACAAGTGAATCATTGTTCTTACTTGTCACCCGGTGTTTCGAAGGGTGGAGAACCTCAAATGTGTGCTCTCCAACTTGGAGCTGATCTCCTCTTTCTAATTCAACAATCATAATCCCTTTTTCAGCGGCTTTTCTTAACAGTTTTGCATCCTCTGGACTTCGGGCAAAACCTTTTGGTATAGCCAGCCGCTTTACTTTATTTCGCTTGATTAAATGAACCGCTTCTCCCATGTGGTCTTGATCTGCATGCGTGAGAATCAACACATCAAGTTTTGCTATACCTTTTGAATGGAAAAACGGGATTAGCGTTTGATCACCGATCGTAGATACTTTACGTCTTTTTTTCCATGGTTCATCATCAAAAGAAAGTCTGCCACCTGTGTCCACAAGTAGATGTCCCTTTCGGTAAGGGAGCTGAATAAACAAACTATCCCCTTGTCCGACATCCAGCATCGTGACCTCTCCTTTTTGGAGAAAATTCGGGGTGAAATAGTGTGCACTCAAGACACCAATGAGTAACAGAATCGGCACGACATAGGATTTAACGGACATTTTGCACTCCATCATAAATAGCAGAAAAACAATAGCACTCACTTCAAGCAGAATATGCCACCAAGTCGATTTCATAAAAATTAAGTTGAACCCATCAAAAACTGCCATATGTGCTGACAACTGATGACTTAGCTGGATGACCGAATCAAGCAGCTGGAACAACGCTAACCCAAGCGGAAGATAAATGATAGACAAAAGAAAAAAGAGTAAGGACAGAGGCAGGACAACTGTCGTATAAAAAGGCACAAATATCATATTCAATGGGATGCTCAGCAAAGAAAATAGCTGAAAATGATATAAAAGAACAGGAAGCGAGGCAAGCTGTGCAACAAATGAGATCAGGAATAACTGCATCACTGCGCTTTTCGCTTGTGATAAGATTCTGGCCGATAACAAAATAAAAAACGTCACCACAAATGAAAGCTGAAATCCGATATCGAATAGATATAGAGGATGAATCGCTAATAAGAATAAAAACGCTGCGCTTAATACGACAGCAGAAGACTGTTTCATTTCTTTTGGCAGGCTTGTCATCACTAAATAGATTCCTGCCATAAGGCAAGCTCTTAAAACTGATGGTGCAGCACCTGTCAAACAAGCATAAACTGGAAGAAAGCATAATAGAAGAAGACGTGCTGTCTCTCTAGTCACACCGGCACGAAGCAGACACCAAAATAAACAGGCAAGAAGCGTTTGCACATGGAGTCCTGAGATCGCTAACAGATGAATAATGCCGAGCATTTGATAGTCTCTTAGTGTGTCAGAATCTATCAATTCTCGTTCTCCAAAAATAAGAGCCTGTACAATACCTACAGAGTTTTTCGGTACATGATCTTCTAAGAATTTTAAGCCCTTTTGCCTCATCTTTTGAAGAAAATAGGAAGGACGATCATTTTTTGTACAGCCTTTGATTGACTGCGGTAAGAAAATAGCGCGAATGCCTTTTGATTTTAGAAATTGATCGTATTGAAACCCGTTAGGAATGGTTGCGTGTTTAGGTCGTCGAACATCACCCATCATATGACAGCTCATACCTGGCTCTATATCTTTTAGCGCCTCTTTTTCACGCTCTGTTTGAATGGTATAGAAAGCGGCTAGCCGCTCATCTTCTGTTGACACAGTCGCCGAAAAACGATTGCCATCTGTTTTCGGAATCGTTTCCATCACAACGGAGCCGGAAAAGAATTTTTCTTGAACAGGTTGATCTTTTTCAAAAGACTCATGAACCATAAAAATAAGAATATAGATAGCTCCACATAGGCTGATCATGAGAAAGAGTTTGGGAATTTTTTTCAGTAGACTGAGAAGGAAGATGATGAGAAGAAAGAGAAGGAAATACATATGAAGATGATATGCAGCCAGAGCAATTCCAACAGCTGCTGAAATTGCCCCAAACGGCAAATAATTAAACATAGGAAGTAAATAATTGATTCGCCTTCTCATGCATATCGCGAATTTCTGATTCACTAAGTCCTGATTCACTTAGTTTGCCAATTAGATCTGCAACAAAGGCTAATTTTTCTTGATTTTTTAAGTCGATGATCATTTCATCAAGTTCAACTTGTTCCGTTTGAACACCTGCCTGCTCAAATAAATCAATGGCGTATGGGTGATTTTTATAATCCTTTGCATAGTATACGGTTCGAATACCTGCTTGAATAATGGCTTTACAGCACTGCAAACAAGGAAAATGTGTGACATATATTTCAGCATCGGATGTAGGTGCACCAAATTTGGCACATTGTAAAATAGCATTCATTTCCGCATGGATGGTGCGAACGCAGTGATGATCAATGACATAGCATCCCACATCTGCACAATGGACATCACCAGCAATTGAACCATTATATCCTCCCGCAATGATACGCTTGTCTCTGACGATGGTCGCCCCAACAGCTAACCGCTCACAGGTGCTTCGTAAAGCAAGCAAATGGCTTTGTGCCATAAAATATTGATTCCATGAAATTCTTTCCACGAGCTGATCCCTCCAGAATGATGGTTGGTATTAAGTGTACATGCCTTCCTTCTATACCGTCAATTCTACTTAACGGTCAATTCATTTTTCAGCCGTTCAATGGTCTTCTCCCCAAAACCTGAAATGTTCCGCAAATCTTCAATTTGTTGAAATTCTCCGTGTTCCTCTCTGTACGTAATGATGGCTTCTGCTTTAGCTGGCCCTATTCCATTAATGGTTTGCAATTCCGCCGCATCAGCCTGATTCACATTGACACCTTGACTTTTTTCATTACCTGATGGAACGTTTGCACCTGCTGTTTGTGTCTCTCTCTCTGCTTCTCCCTGCTTCCGAACATAAATCATCATACTGTCTTCTAATTTTGCTGCTTGATTAATTTCAATCGTGTCTGCTTTACTAGTAAAGCCTCCTGCCCTTCGAATGGCTTCTTCTACCCGCGCATCAGGCTGAAACGTATAAACACCTGGCTTTTTTACAGCCCCTTTGACCTCCACAAAAATGGAGGATGATTCATTATCGGTCTTTTCTTGTTTGTCTTCTAATGTGACTGGTTTGTCTTGATCGCCCTTCAGTACACTTGGCTCTCTAGTGCCCCCCTTATTTCCTACCAAAAGGAAGAAAGTGATGATGATCGCGCCCATGAGCCCAGCTCCGATATAAAGACTGTATTTTTTCAATGGAATGAATCGCTTCAAGTGCTCACGCTTCTTTCAATCATATTTTTCTATTGCTCAACATACTGTTTAGAAGATAACAGATCCTATGCGCCTAAGGAGGGAGAACGTTTGAATATCGGGATAATCGGTACAGGAAACATGGGTACCATACTTACTGAGGCATTTATTGAATCAAAGGCAGTCAATCCCTCATCCATCACCATTACAAACCGGACCATTGAAAAAGCGTTCAATATAAAAAAGAACCATCCAGAGCTTGAAGTTACGAAACAGCTTACAGGAGCTATCACGAATAAAGATTTTATCTTTGTTTGTGTCAAACCGCTTGATATTTATCCTCTGTTAAAGGAAGTGAGCCCTCTCTTAACAGAGCAGCAAACCATTGTCATCATCACAAGTCCGGTTCATCCTGAGCAGCTTCAGGATGTCGTTCCTTGTCAAACAGCCAGGCTGATTCCAAGCATTACGAACCGCGCTTTATCAGGAGCGTCACTTTTAACATTTGGATCGTCATGTAATGTCACAACGAAAACAGCGTTAAGACAATTAGCTTCCTGCATTTCAACACCTATCGAAATTCATCATTCGATTACAAGAGCGGCGTCTGATATCGTCAGCTGCGGTCCTGCCTTTATCAGCTTCCTCGTTCAGAAAATGATTGAAGCAGCCGTTGAAGAAACGGATATTTCTAAAGAAGAAGCCACCTCCTTATCAGAAGATATGCTTGTAGGGCTTGGCCGTTTGATCGAAAAAAGAGTCTATACCCTTCCGACACTGCAAGACAAAGTGTGTGTAAAAGGCGGCGTCACTGGTGAAGGGATTAAAGCACTTGAAGCAGGTGTTCAAGATATGTTTCACCGCCTTTTTCAAAACACACATGAAAAATTCGATGAAGATCTTGAAGCAGTTGCGCATCAATACCCGCCAAGTGTATTTACTGATGATCACAGAAATTAATCAACTCTGCAACAAGCGAAAAAAGGATTTTAAAAAACCATCGTTCCATTAAACGATGGTTTTTGGTTTCTTAGCTGAAATGAAATATCTTTCGGCGAATTCCCCGGGCGCTTCATTTGTAAAATCAGCAGTCACGTCTATTTGTTCAAAGCCAGCGGACTCAAGGAACGCCGCATACGTCTCAAATGGAAATGTACGCTGTTCATGTGTCTCATCATAACGCTGATACACGTCTCCGTCCTTTACAAAAAAGCTTAAATCGTGAATGACCGAATACATGTCATCCCCTTTATCACTCTGCCAAATATAGCTGATCTCTTCATCTTGATCGGCATAAGTCGAACCTGGGAATACCTTATCCATTTTATAAGGAGTATGAACATCAAAGAGTAAAACCCCATCTGCCTCTAAAAGCTGAAACATGTTTTTAAAGGTTTTTTTGACATCATTTTCGTTTTTTAAGTAATTCAAGGAATCACAGCATATAACCGCCGCTTGAAAGACTTGCTCAAAACCCGTCAGCTCTCTCATATCTTGATGTAAAAATTGAATGGACTGCTTTTTCGCCTGTGCTTTTTGCTGCGCGAAAGCCAGCATTTCTTCACTGAGGTCAATTCCTGTGACTGCATGACCCTTTTCAGCTAACCGAAGAGAAATCTCTCCAGTTCCACAGCCAACATCAATAATGGCAGCATTCGGTTTGATATTCTGCTGGATCCACTGAACCCATTCATCATAAGGTGCATGTGTCATGAGCTCGTCATATACACCTGCAAACCCTTGATAAATCATGAGTTAATGCCAAGTGAAAGCGTTTCTCTCGGCGCATCTCCCCATAGCTTCTCTAGGTTGTAGTATCCTCTTTCTTCTTTGTGGAACACATGAGCTATGACATCACCAAGATCAATCAATACCCATCTTGCTTCATCAAAGCCCTCCATCTTCTTCACTTCAATTCCACTTTCCTCTGCAAGATGTTTTACCTCTCTTGCAATGGCCTGAACTTGTTTATCAGAGTTCCCGTGACAAATGAGAAAATAATCGGCAACAAGTGAGATTCCTTGCATATTAAGGGCAATAATATCCTCCGCCCGTTTATCATCGCATGCTCCTGCCGCGACGTTTAAAATTGATGATGAATCCATCCAAATTCCTCCTTAATTGTTCTTATGCACAAGTGAGTTGTAAGTCGCAAGCGTATCTGGATAGACTGGCTGGTTCTTTTTCAATAAAAAGCTGATCGTGTTTTTTAGTGATTGAATCAGTGCGCTATCTAGATCTTGCTCTGCTAACTCTCTTACTTCTTCAACACCAGGGAAATGACGTCCTGGTTCGATATAATCAGCGACATAAATGACCTTTTCAAGTAATGTCATGTTTGGTCTGCCTGATGTATGAAATTCAATAGCCGTTAAAATGTCTTGGTCGTGAATAGCTACTTCCTTTTTAACCAAATAGGCTCCGACCGGGGCATGCCAAAGCTCGGGCGAATATTCCAGCAATAGAGGGTTCATCTGCTCCTTTTGGATAATCCCCTTCATTTCATCCTTTGGTCTAAATTTCGCATAATCATGAAAAATAGCGGCGGTTTCTGCTTTTTTCACATCTGCACCGAACCGTTCCGCTAATGAAATAGCTGTCTCCATAACCCCGAGTGTATGTGTATATCTATGCTCTGTTAACTGCTCTTTGACACAGTTCAATGCTTCTTCACGATTCATATAAGTGATGCTCCTTTATATAACGCTCAACAGGTTTCGGTATCAAATAATCGACAGGTTTTTCCTGCATGATTCGCTGCCTAATCAATGTCGATGATACATCAAAAGCTGGAACATCTGCAAATAAAAGAGGATATGTCGTATTTCCGGTATAACCCGGTCTTTTCATCCCAATAAAAGTAATCATCTGAAGCAAATCATCAATCCGATGCCATTTTGGCAAATACTCGACCATGTCCGCTCCAATCATAAAAAAGAACTCATCTTCAGGATGACGCTTCTTTAAAAGCTCCACCGTATCTACTGTATAAGATGGACCCTCTCGCTCCATTTCAATGAGCTCCAATCGAAAATGTGGATTTGACTGGATCGCCGCTTCCACCATTTTCACCCGGTGACGACTATCTGCTCGTTTCCGGTCTGTTTTATGAGGAGGCTTGTGATTTGGGATAAACCAAATTTCATCAAGTCCTACTTGAAAACGCACCTCATTTGCCATCAGTAAATGCCCATTATGAGGAGGATCAAACGTACCGCCGAACAACCCTATTTTTTTCATATCACATCCACCTTTACGGCAGCTTAATTTGTTTATTTTCCTTCGATTCTTTATAAAGGACAATCACATTTCCGATCGTTTGAACAAGTTCAGCTTTTGCACCTTTGACAAGTGCTTTCGCAACTTCCGTTTTGTCCTCGTCGCAGTTTTGTAATACGCTGACCTTTAACAGTTCTCTTACTTCAAGCGCCTCGGAAATTTGCTTGATCATATTGTCATTTACCCCGCCTTTTCCTACTTGAAAAATAGGTGATAAATGATGTGCTTTTGCACGTAAAAAACGTTTTTGTTTCCCTTTTAACATGGTGTTCCTCCTAATTTCTGTATCACAATTGACTTCATTTTTCTTACGTCAGGCGTGATGCCTGTCCATAGTTCAAAGGCTCTAGCTGCTTGTCCAACAAACATGCCGACACCATCTACTGTTTTCAAACCTAACCCGGCTGCTTCTCTGAGCAGTTTTGTTTCTATTGGATTATACACAATATCACAAACGACCGCTGTTTTTTTTGCGTTTGCTAAAGAAATCGGGGTTTCTTCAACATTCGGGTGCATACCAATAGAGGTTGTATGGATGATGACATCATATTCCCCAAGCTGCTCTTCCGCCGTCTTTAATGTAATGGCACTAGAAGTGATGTTCCCATCTGCACTTTCAATTAAAGCCTCAGCTTTTTCAATGGTGCGGTTGGTGATATCAAAGCTTTTCGGTGCATAGCCAGCAATTGTCGTATAAATTGCTCTTGCCGCTCCTCCAGCACCAATTAGAAGAAATGAAAGCTCTGATAATGGCTGATCCAAGGCTTCAAGCAATGAATGAAGAAAGCCCTCTCCATCTGTGTTGTACCCAACGAGCTGACCTCCTTCGAGCCGCACCGTATTGACGGCACGCAGGCGTTCAGCTGTGACATCAATTTTGTCCAGGTACTGCATGATGTCTACCTTGTGCGGAACAGTGACGTTAAAGCCGCTGATTCCTAAGGCTTTCATACCGCTAATCGCATCTTTCAGGTCATCATTTTCTACTTGAAAGCCGTGATAATGTCCATCAATTCCAGCATCCTTTAATGCTGCATTATGAATATCCGGAGACATTGAATGGCCAACAGGGTTACCGATTACTCCGTATAAAGGTTTCAAGGTCTCTCCCCCTCTGAACAATTATATTAACGAACGTCTCATAAACACATGCACGCCTTTTGGCGCATAGACTTTAATTTGCTTACCTGCATCATTTGCCGTGATCCATCCTAAGCCTGAGAAAACGATATCCATTTTGGGCTGATCAATGGTAAAGGTATGCGGAACGAGTGCTGGAAAATCTCCCATCCCCTCTTTTGATGGCGGTGATAGCAGTTCCCCTGCATGTTTTTCATATAAATCATCTGCGTTCTCTAACTTTGTTCTGTGTATGTTCAGCTCATTTGGCATATAGCAGACAAATGACGTTCTGCCGCCTTTTACATAATCAAATCGAGCAAGTCCGCCAAAATAAAGCGTTTGTGCTTCATTTAATTGGAACGTTCTCGGTTTCAATTCTTTTTTCGGCGTTAAGATCTTCAAGTCATTTTTACTGACATAGTGCGCCATCTGATGACGATTGATAATGCCCGGCGTATCAAATAGAGCAGATCCATCATCAAGCGGGATCTCAATGGCATCAAGTGTTGTACCTGGATATTGTGATGTGGTGATCACGTTCTCTTCGCCAGATACTTCTTTGATGATTCGATTGATAAATGTAGATTTCCCAACATTCGTACAGCCGACGACATAGACATTTCTTCCCTCGCGATAATGATCGATCGCTTCCATCACCTCAGGTACGCCCTGACCTCTGCTTGCACTGATTAAGAACACATCGATCGGGTTCAATCCGTTTTCTTTCGCTTCCCGTTTCATCCAATGAATCAAACGATCTTTTTTCACGGATTTCGGTAAAATATCTACTTTGTTGCCGACGAGTAAAATCGGGTTACCACCGACAATACGACTCAGCCCATTTATCCAGCTTCCGTTAAAGTCAAAAATATCAACGACCTTGACAATCAGAGAATCTGTCTCTCCGATGCTGTGCAATATATTTAAAAAGTCGTCTTCCGTTAAAGAAACATCTTGTATTTCATTGTAGTTCTTTAACCTAAAACAGCGCTGACAGATCACATCTTCTTTCAATAGAGATGCTGCCGGCGCATATCCTAATTGATCTTTATCTTCCGTCTGAATGGCTACACCGCAGCCAATACAAACAACCTTTTCCATTATTACTCTTCCTCCCACTGAATGTGGCCCTTACGCTTTAAGGCTCCTAAAATTCTGCGTTCAATCTGCCTGTTAAATTTAGTGAAAAATCCGTCTGAGGCAGCAACAGGGACGACCAATATCGTATGGAAGCCGTGACGATTCCCGCCTAGAACATCGGTCATTAGCTGATCCCCAATGACCACCACATCTTCCTTTTTCAATTGCATATCAGCGACGGCCTTATTAAAAGCTCTTCCCATCGGCTTTTTCGCTTTATAAATAAACGGGATATGAACGGGTTCAGAAAAAAGCTTGACCCTTTTTTCATTATTGTTCGATACAATCGTTACTTGTATCCCGTGATCCTTCATTTCTTGAAACCATTCAATTAAGCGCGGCGTCGCACTTGGACGATCCCATTCTACTAGTGTGTTATCTAAATCGGTAATAATTCCTTTTACATTTCGTTCTTTTAGTTTTTGCGGTGAAATGTGGAAAATGCTTTTCACAAATTCATCCGGTAAGAAATACTTCTTTAGCACAATTTGCACCCTTTCTTCCATTGGTTTTTCAGCGATTGTGTCGAATCAAATCACAATTTGTCTGTCTATCGAATACAATGAAAAAGTTTTCGACATATGATGAGGACCTTCAACAGGTGTGGATAATTTTACACACATTATCCACCTATATTCCATCACGCTTTCATTCAATTATAAACACTCTACCCACAAGTTATCCACTTCACCATGTGGATAACAGAACGATTGTTCTTGTTTCCCATTCATGGTAGATTAAAGGTACTTCAGAGACATTCGATCAACCTATGATGATATGTCTTTTCCTCAAGTTTTATGCCAACTTTTTCAGGGGAGGTGTTTTTCCCATCATATGGGTTTCTAGTATGAAAAAGCTGTCAGATGATTTACTTATAGAATCGTACTATAAAGCAAATGAAATGAACTTAAATCGCGACTTCATTGAATTAATTGAGACAGAAATGAAAAGACGTTCGCTCGGGCATATGCTCTCTGTTTCCTCTTAATTCCATATCACAGGAACCATGCCTCCCGAGCACTCTCCTTTTTTAAACTCAGGTGACTGATATTATATCACTTGCGCTATAGGCTTACTACTATTTTCCGTAAAAAACACCCCTTCTTAACAAAGAAGAGGTGTCTTATTTGCAAGGCTGTTCATTCCAAAACCATAACCCTCCACCTACGACCAAAATGACCACAAGGAACACAACAAGAAAAGCGTAACCGATTCCTGCTCCTTGAGCTGGATAAGGCGAACACGCAGGGTAAGGATAAGGGCATCCCCACATATCAGTTACCTCCTTCTAGGAAGATATACTGTTAGACTATGCTGGATGGATGGTCTTGTTTAGGCAGATGGCCATCATTTAAAAATGTTTAATGACATCACGCTCTTTGATTTCGTTATATATGATTCTTGCCCCTTTTGGCGTCATATGATTGCCAGAAGGGTCGATCAAACCTGATTGAATCAGCGCATTGTCACTATCTTCGCCTGCTTCTCGGATGAACGCTTTCCAGTTGTCGACAAGCGGTACTTGCTGATTCTTGGCTAGTTCTCTCGTGATGTCATTATAGGAATTTTGCCAAGCTCTTGCCCCGCCTCTCTCAGCAAAATAAGATGACTTATACCTAGAGTAATAATACAAGCCCTTTTTTCCGCCTTCTACAACAGGAACGCACGTCATGAGAATCGGGGTAATACCTGCTTTTCTACTTTCAGAAATGAAGTAGGTTATATTTTCTTTAAATCTTTTTTTCGTCACTCGGGGATGTTTCCCGTCTAAAATCGCCGCATCATTCGTACCGAACATGATGAGGACGTAAGTTGGTTTCTGCTTTAAAATATCCTGCTCAAAGCGAAGCTTCGCATCTTCAGTCGTCTGCCCGCCAATCCCTGCGTTCTTCACTTGAATTTGACCGCGCTCGACGTTTTTCATGAGATTCACCCATTTTTCAGATGTTGGATAATCTCGAAAGTCCCAGTTTGATCCCTTTGTATTGCTGTCGCCAAATGCAATGACACTTTCTTGTTCTGGCTTTGAACACCCAGCAGCGACACAAAGCAGGATGAAAAGGACAACATATTTCTTCACAACATTCACCTCCAAAAGCCCTCTTCATATAGTAAACGACAAGACTTTTGGTTTCAATGAATGACTGTTTTTGACGAATACTTCCTAGTGCAGTTGAACAGGTACATACGCTTTGTCATGATGCAGCAGTTCGCTCACTTTGACAAATTCATAGCCTCGATCCTTTAATTCAGGTATCACTTGTTTCAGTGCTTCGACCGTCTGCTTCCGGTTTCCCCCGCCATCATGCAAAAGAATGATATCGCCGCCTTGAATGTGATCAATAATCCGGCTCGCAATTTTGCGTGAGCCTGGTCTTGACCAGTCCTTCGGATCTTGCGTAAAGGACCACATGACCACATCATATCCTTGTTTTGACAAAATGCGGAAAGATTTCATCGTCAAGCGGCCGCCAGGAGGGCGAAATAATGAGGGCCCTCCTGGCTGGAGTGAAGCGATATGTGCCGCTGATTCTTTTAGCTCCTGCTTGATCTCCTTTGATGATAACAGGTCAAAATACGTATGATTCATCGTGTGGTTGCCAAGCTCATTTCCCTCGCCTACGATTCGTTTCGCAATCTCTGGATATGTATGAATCCGGCTGCCTATAGCAAAAAAGCTGGCATTCACTTGATGCTCCTTCAGCACATCTAATACTTGATTCGTGTACACTGGATGAGGTCCATCATCAAAGGTCAGTGCAATCTTTTTTCGTTCCTGTCTCATGTCCCAAAAAGCTCGTCCTGTTTTTTCTAGGTCGATTCTTTTTAATGTTCGAGCTTCTATTTTATTAGGAACAAACGTGCATAGCATTAATATACACATCAAGACATGCAACCCTCTCATTTGACCGCCTCCACAGAACATTCTTACAGATTAAATTGCCCGCTTTTTAATGAATCATTCAACATTCAAGGTCACGGTCCGCATCTCTGGCTTCTTTTTTACATAAAAAAAAGCTGGCCATCAGGCCCGCTTTTTGTTTCACGTTTGGTTTCTCTCTTCAACTGTCGAACGTTGCTTAGAATTCATACAGACACTCTCCTTCTTGGATTTGATTTTGAGCCCATAATAATTTCCGATAATACTGGTTGGACTTCTGGTATTGTTGAGAGGCTTCTAAGGCTGTCGCAATTTCTAGTGAGATATCCTCTATATAAGAGTATAGGCTAAGTTTTTCCAAATAATCAATGGTTTTTTGCAGTTGTTCTTCATTCATTTCTTGAACATATAAAGCATCTAGATACTCAAACATATGACAGAACAGCTGGTCTTCATGCTTCTTTGCAGCTAATTTTCCATCCTCTAATATGCGGCATGCTGCTACTTGTTCATTTTGTCTAAAAAGCAGTTTTGCCAGCGTATAGAGCGTATGCGGAAGCGTGGGAAGCTGCTCTTTACAGGCAATATTAGCCGATTCTGTTAAATAGCGTTCTGCTTCCTCAAGGTAGCCCAGCTCCCCATAACATTTCCCTAAATTATAAAGCGCTGAACTGTATATCCGCGGGTGATCAATTTGTGATGCGAGCTGTTTTGCCTTTTTTAAATGAGGCAGTGCTCGGTCTTTTCGTTTTAAATCTTGATAGTTTCCTGAGATCACAAACAGGCACTGAATGATGCGAATAGAATAAGCATCATGCTGATCGTATATTTCCAGCGCCTTTAAAATATGATGCATCGAGACATGCGTTTGCTTCATAATATAGTAGGCTTCTGCTACTTTAAAATGAAATTCAGCCTGCTCAATATCATCAAATACCATAGACAGCTGTTTTTCTGCCACTCGGTAATATTTGACAGCTTCTAAATATTCTTTTTGACTAAACTCATGCATGCCACGAAAAAATGCATGGTAATAATGCAGCATATCAGATAACTCATGATTGGAGTTTTCGATTTTATCGACAAGATTAGATACTGAGAAAGGTTGATATTTTGAAGGGTGTATATAGTCAAGCATGATCTGGTGCCGAAAACACATGAGCTGATAATAAATCAGTAAATGCTGGTCCTCTTCCATCCGTTCAATTTCCGCTTCTACTTCTGCTTTTAGGATTTCCGCATCTGGAACACTGAACTGCCGTATCATTCGATACCATTCATTAATTTTCATACCTACATGTGAAGAAAGAACCTTCCCCATGTTCCGAAAAAACCCCTTCCTTTTCGGTCTAATATTACATATTTTAGCACGCTTCTTGACCGCCAAGCACCGCAAAGAAACCGCAAACATATGAGAAGGGAAGCAAAACAAGACGAACAGAAGCCCGTTTTTTTCGAAAAAGATGATTTTTTCATCGTACAGACACAGACAACCCCCCCTTCACATACATTTGAGGATATAGGCAGTGGCCTAAACATGGTGGAGGTGAAAATCGTGGCAGGAGTATTTACAGCGATGGGATTGATGGTCAAAGAATTGGTGTTCTTAGTGTCCTATGTCAAAAACAATGCCTTTCCACAGCCCCTTTCGGGAGATGATGAAAAAAAATACTTAGCCCTTATGGCAGAGGGCGATGAACACGCGAGAAATATGCTGATTGAACATAACCTTCGGCTCGTCGCCCATATTGTCAAGAAATTTGAAAATACCGGGGAAGACGCAGAAGACCTCATCTCCATCGGGACGATCGGACTCATTAAAGCCATCGAAAGCTATTCCTCTGGAAAAGGAACAAAGCTGGCAACGTATGCGGCGCGGTGTATTGAAAATGAAATCCTGATGCATTTACGCGCGCTCAAAAAGACAAAAAAGGATGTCTCCTTGCATGACCCCATTGGTCAGGATAAAGAAGGCAATGAAATTTCTTTAATTGATGTCTTAAAATCCGAAAATGAAGATGTGATTGATACGATTCAGCTCAACATGGAGCTTGAAAAAGTAAAAGAGTATATCGACATTCTCGACGGCCGGGAAAAAGAAGTGATCGTCGGCCGGTTCGGCCTTGATTTAAAGAAAGAAAAAACGCAGCGGGAAATAGCCAAGGAGCTCGGGATATCGCGAAGCTATGTGTCCCGGATTGAGAAGCGGGCGCTGATGAAGATGTTTCATGAGTTTTACCGGGCGGAGAAGGAGAAACGGAAGCGGGAGAAGGGGAAGTGAATCTTTTCCATCTACTAATAAAAACAGACCTTGTTGGGTCTGTTTTTATTTGAACATCACAATATAGCCCACATACACAAAAGAAAACTATGTCATGTTTTATCCTCATTTATTTCACTATGTTGTTTTCTTTTAAGAAACGCTCAAAAAGCTTATGACCTTCCTCCTCAATTTGGTCATCATCAATCAGGTATTCTCCAATCAACAACCCTAAATTATACCATTTCTCATATTCCTTCAAAAGCGTTATCCCATAACTTTGTTGATCAAAAAACAAGACCCATCTTCCTGTTTCTAAGCTTTTATAAAACACGCCTTCATAATCAAAATCATGTTCATAATACCCTACATGTAAATGCATAGTATCGTCTAAACTAGGTAATTTTTCTTTACTCACTTTCTTCATCTTGCGCCCCTAACTTTTCATATCCTTCTGAAAATCAATATCCCTCAACTCAACCCATTCAACAAAGTCAGGAACTGTTTTTGTCGTCAAAAAATGATGAACGATTTGATACGCTTGATTACGATCGACATAACTGCACGACGGCACATACAATGGGGTTCCTGCGACCAAATGCTCGATCGTTTCAATTTTTTCTCCCTTTTTAAAAGGAACCAAAAAATTTGGATATCTCATGATCAAGAACCCATACGGTTCCGTATAAAAGAAAACTAGACTTTCACTTTCCCAATCTTCTTCTATCTCAATGGAAGATTCTCCGTTACCTTGTTCCCAATATTCTTCACCCTCCTGAAAGAAAATCCTTTTCATGAATTCTTCTCCTGGATTTGCTACTGAAGCTCCTGTGGGGCCGTAGTATAAAAACATCTATATCTCTCCTTCATACCTATATCAACTTGTTAACCAACTATTCTATTTCCTTCAAATTGATAAAAAGCTTGTGGTTCTTCGTTTAATTTCAGCAAGTGATATAGCTTTGGGTTTAGCTTTTGAAAAGTTTGCTTGCTGACCCATTTTACTTCTTCAATATCATGATCCGGATCGAGAATACTCATTTGTCCTCCGGTGATTTCAGCAAAGAAGGTGATCATCAGTGCATGATGCTTTTTGTCTTGAAAGAATGCTTCTCGAACCGAATGAAGTTCATTTACTTTGCAAATATACCCTGTCTCTTCTTTCACCTCACGGATCACGGCTTGATGCAGTTGTTCGCCTTTTTCTACAGCACCACCAGGAAGCCCCCAATATCCCCTTACGTTTTTGACCATTAAAATATTTTCTGCCTCATCATTCATAATAGCTGATACTACGTCTACTCTTTTCAAATGAATCCCCCTCAATCATTCTCTTTTCTCATCAATTACCCAATAAATAGCACGAACTGTTCATTTCAATACATTCATTATACGGTATCCTTGATACAAGAGAATGGATAAGAAAGCAAACAGCTTTCGTGAGCAGATTGGAGGCCACAGCATGTGGATCATCATCATTTTACTTATTGTCCTCATTGGGTTTACAGGGAATATCGTTTCTTTATTAAGACAAATGAAAGAATCAAACGAGAAAATTATACAACTGTTAGAACAGCAAAAACCGAAAAAATAAAAACCTCACTCTTTTAGAGAGAGGTTTTTTAGAGTAAGCCATTATTCTTACCGTTTCTCATGAAGCAACATATATTTGATTCGACGAATATAATGCAGCGCAATATGAACGAGACATAAAATGAGCCCGATCATCGCAAGAATATAAATGGGCAGCATCAAACCAGGTACATAGTTGACGATAAAACCCAAACAAAACGCTGTCAGCATATAAAGGCTGATCAACCTCATCAATACCATTCGAAGCCCTCCCTTTCTACAACTTTAACATCATTTCCTTTATTTTCATAATTGGATTTAAAAAATGCGAATCCACTAAGATTCGCATGATCATTACGTATTCAATTCACCTTTCTTCGCCCGCGCTTCCTTCCACTGCTCAAGCTCTGACACTGTCAATAATTGATACCCTTGTTTGGTTAATTCCTTGATAATCGTGACAGCTGCGTTTGCCGAGGTGTCGTAGATGTCGTGCATTAAAACAGTTTCTCCGCTAGATGCATGTGTGAGAATGTAGTTGGCAACGTACTGGCTGTTGCGATATTTCCAGTCTTCAGGATCTACGTCCCAAAGCGTGACTTTCATGTTGACAGCCGCGTTAATTTGCCCGTTTGTTCCTCCATATGGCGGTCTAAAGTGAGTCGGTGTGAAACCACCCGCTTTTTCAATGATTTGCTGGGTCTCTTCCACTTGTTTGACGGCTTGTTTTAATGGAAGTCTTGTGAGTAAAGGATGGCTATAGGAATGATTTCCGATTTCATTCCCACCCTTTCTGATTTCACCTAGCATATCAGGGTAATATTGAACCCTGTTTCCTAATACAAAAAATGTCGCATGTCCTTTGTTTTCTTTTAAAGCTTTTAAAATTTTTGAGGTCGTGGATGGATTTGGTCCATCATCAAATGTCAGGGCAATAGCTTTTTGATTTGGGTTGAATGTTGCTTGTTTTGGCAGTTTGACGAGCTTTCTTTTTGAGATCGGTTCTTTTTTCTCATTTTTGTTCTTTTCTTTATGAATGTATTCGGGCTTTAACAGTCCTTTAAGCAGCGTTTTTTTAATCGCCAGCACTTGAGGTCCTTGTTCGCTTGGTGCGATTTGCCCTGCTGGAAAGTAGAATTCTATAAAACGATCTTTGATGGCAAAATACTGATAATGCTCTGCTGCAGGAGACGTTCCATGTTTGAGCAAATGCTCATTTTCAGCAAGAGAGCGATCTTTTTTTAATTCATCAAATGTCATTTGAGACAGTTTTTGCAGATCTTCTTTCTTTGATAAAAATAGATCATCTATTGATAAAAAATGCTGTTTCTTGAAATCAAAATTGAATATCTTTGATTCATGTTCGCCCTTTACTCCGCCTTTTAATTCATAAGTATTGAATTTGATCGCAGCGGTTTGCTTGGCATAATGAGTAATCTCGTAATCTATGTTTAATTCGTATCGATGATCTTCATCGACATCGTTTGCTTCACTGAATGATGTTTTGAATTTATCTAGCGCTGTTTCAGCAAATCTTTTCATCTCTTGATCTAGCTTTTCTTGATGAAAGACCGGATAGTTGACAGCATATCTCATGTATCTCCCGTCATTCACGAGGGTGACTATTTCCACTTCTTTATAGCTCGCATCTTGTTCTACTTTCTTCTTCTCCGTCCCGCTTGCCTGCTGATTATGAAAAAACGCAGCAATTCCGATGATGATTGCAAGTCCGCATAGGACGAGACTAATCTTCCATTTCATTGACACAATAATTCCCCTCTCGTGATGGCGTCATGCCTTAATGACGTGTGTTTGTAGGATAGACTTTGCGTGAACCCCATTTAGTTTTCAAAAAACAAACTCGTCACATTTTAGACACATTTTAAAAGAGGAATAGAAAAAGGGCTTGATTTCTCAGCCCTAACATTATTTTTGCATATATAGTTGAAATAATTTCGTTTCTTCATCAATCGAACTCGCTCGATCAAAAGCCGCTCTAAGCGTCTTTGTATTGTTCAATCGCTCATAAAGCATAGTCAATACAAAGATGAATGCCGCATTCCCATCAATGTAATCATCCGGCGCTACATAGGACATGGCACCTGCTTCTAAAAAGGCATCTGCTAGTTTTTTCTCACCTAGTGTGCAGCCTGTAGAAATAACGTGAACCCCTTCTAACGAAGCATATCGCTTGATTTCATCCACTCCAAAAGCAGCGCCTCTAGGCTCCCCATCATCATATACATCTTCCCCTAATTCCGGCATGAGAAATGCTCCTTCTTCCCCATGAAACGATAGAAGAATGTAATCGATTTCTCCTCTATTTTTTCCAGATAACACATTGATCAGGTCATTTGGTCTTCCGATCCATTGCATATCGACTTTCACACCGAAGTTTTCAAGTGCTGCACGCAGCGCAAAAGATTCCAGCTCACTATTTGGTCCTGCTGCTAACATAATGCGCATCGTCTGTTGATCCACTTTTATCCCCTCCAGATTATGCTAAAAATAAAACCATTTTTTCCTCATCTGCATATGTATGATCAGGCCATTTTAGTGCTTTTTCTTCAAGTGCGTATGACTCAAATCCAATAGAGCGATACAGGCGTTTGGCTGAGTGATTGGTCGTCACGACTGATAAATACATTTGCTCAATGTCATGTCGTTCTCCGGCGAATGAAAGAACTTCTGTCATCAAGGCCTTGCCTACTCCTTTTCCGCGGGCACCCGCCGTTACATACATCGCTGCTACATTCGCTCGGTGCTTTAATTTCTGCAAATTTTCTTGGATGAGCGTGACCATGCCCACAAGCTTCCCTTGATCAAAGGCACCAAAGGTCCACATCAATTGTACAGAAGCAAAACGAGCTGCGTATTTTTCTATTGTACCGATTTGCTCTTCTTCATAACTCATCGCAAAGCCCTCAGGATGTAATCGCAGTGCTTCTAGTCTCAATGCGGCATATTCTTCAGCATCATCTGGTGTTAACAATCGAATATTCAGAACATCGCCCCCAACATAATGATTAATACGTCCAATTTTATCTTGAAAGGAGATTTTGATCAAAAGGTTTCTCCTGAAAATAAAAAGGCATCCCCTAAAAGGATGCCCCCTCCATTACCACTTACAGCGTTTTACTGGACGGCAGCAAGGGTTTTTGATATCACTGCCGCAATCGTATTCTTTCACGATATACTCATTATGAGTCGACTCAGTGACAGGATAGTAGTTTTCAATTCTTTTGATGTTTTTGTTGACGTTTGTGATATGCGTTGGATGAATTTTTCTGATGGTTTGTTCATTCGTTCTTGTGTTGACAATTTGACGTGTGGGGAAAACAACCGTTTCATCTCCTCCATGGTTTCCTCTGCGAGGTCCAAAGAAAAAATCATCTAATCGATTCCGGCTCATCTCAACACCCCTTCAATTTGTCTTTCACTTACACTCTATCGTATGTAAGAAACGCCATTCGTGATTAGATGCTTGTCTATTTTTTAAAAATTCCGCTATTCATCTCGTTTTCTCTTTCTTTACAAAAGGGCAATTTTAACATATTATACAAATGATATATTGTGGCAGAAGAAAATGTGCCCCATAGCCTTCCCACTCATCATCAAACACGAGGTGAACGATATGATCAATACGACACAACCAATCGAACGAAACAAGCTAGACATTGCACTTGAACTGACTCAAATGCATTTGAATCAATATGAAATGAATCATCCTGATCAGTTGAGTGAGGTTTATGCGAAATATTATGCACTGCTTGAAGTGCTGGATTTATCTTCTTATGATCAATTGATTGATTTATTGCCAGATGAGCTAAAACAGACGCTTGAGTAAAAAACCCTCTATCCACATGGGATAGAGGGTTTTCTTTATACTCGTGCTGCCATATCGGTTTCGATTTGTTCTAGGCTTCTTCCTTTTGTTTCCACTAGTACAAAGCGGGTGAACAATAGTCCGATTAAGCAGATGACACCAAATGAGGAGAAAATGACCCCGAAGCTGAATTTGTCTGCCAAGATAGGGAACACGAGTCCAACGGCTAACGATCCCGTCCAGTTAAAGGCAGATGAAATACCTGCGCCGATACCTCTGACAGAAAGCGGGAAAATTTCGCCGATGATGATCCACGTGATCGGTGCCCATGAGAAGGCATAGCACAAGATAAAGCAGCAAAGTGAAATTAAGGTCACCCAGTTTAAAATCCCTTCACTAACGCCAAGCGCACCTAATGCGGCTGGTGCAAAGAAAGAAAGGGCCATGCCCGTTCCCCCTACGGTGAGAATCGTTCGGCGGTCGAACCGGTCAACAAATTGTAAAAAGATCACGGTGGTGACGACAAAAATGACACCGACAATGACGGTAAAACCTGCAGCAACCTGAGGTGCAAGCCCTACATTTCGAGCAATACTCGTTGCATAATACACAATAGAGTTCGCCCCTTGAATTTGCTGAAGGGTCGCCATCCCAACCCCGATGAAAAGAGCCATTCTAAATTTCTTTTGGAACAACTCGCGAATACCAGAGCGTTCTTCTTTTGCGACTTCTAAAATTTCCTGCATCTCTGCTTCGATTTCCTCATGAGAAGAGCGCAGTGATCCTAATACTTCCCGTGCTTTATGAGCCATTCCGTGTTTAATTAAATATCTCGGAGATTCAGGAAGCTTCAGCATACCAATATAAAGCACGATGGCAAATAAAGCGGCACTACCGAGCATCCAGCGCCAGCTGTCTGGAATAGGTTCAAACACAAATGCGACAATATAGCTCAGCAATAGTCCGCTCACGATCATGAGCTGATTGAGCCCGGACAATTTCCCGCGAATTTTAGCAGGAGCAATTTCAGACATGTATGCCGGCACCAAAGATGAGGCTGTACCAACGGCTGTTCCTAAAAAGATACGTGCAATGGTTAATGAAATCTCTTCTGGTGCGATAGCTGATCCGATCGCTCCGACAAAAAAGATAACAGATGAGACCAAAATAAGCTTTCTGCGGCCAAATTTATCCCCTAAGAGACCGCTTAAAATGGAGCCGATGATGGCCCCGCCCATTAATGAAGAGACGACAATTCCAAGCCATAATGGACTGAGCTGAAATTCTTGCTGAATATGCCCTTCTGCCCCTGCAATAATCCCAATATCATATCCGAATAAGATGCCTGCAAAGGACCCGAAAAAGAAGATAAATTTGCTTGACACTTTTTTCTCCAAGTGGATGACCCCCTCACTTAATTAACCGCTTTCATTTCATCCCGTGCTTCTACTGTAATCAGTAGAAGACCTTTCACCCTTCTATAAAACCACATATTCTGCACTCACAAGCTTTGCAAAATGAACAATTTGATCAACCGTTAAATTGAGGGATACGACTGTATGATGACCCCCGCCTTGCTTAATCCACGCTTTGACGCCATCCTGAAAATTCGGCTTGATTTTCCAGAGCACACGTGCAACCGGTAAATGAGGTGCTGCTTCCTCCGGCTCAAAGGCTTCGACTTCTTGTATGAGCCATTTGAAATGAGTCCCAAAGTCAGCAATAGAAACAACAACACCTTCCCCTGCTTTGCCATCAAACACAAGACGAGCTGGATCCTCCCTGTTTCCGATTCCAAGCGGAGATACGACAATGACAGGTTTCGTATGGGCGAGCGCCGGATCTACTTCTAACATATGAGATTGCAGCACTGCTTCCTGTCCAGAGGTCATTTCATACGTGTAGTCCTCCATAAAACCAGTGGATTGATGATGACTCATCACTTTTAATAACCGGTCCAGCGCAGCCGTTTTCCAATCGCCTTCCCCCGCAAAGCCATATCCCTTTGCCATTAGCCGCTGTACCGCAAGTCCTGGCAGCTGTTTCATTCCATGTAAATCTTCAAAGTTTGTCGTAAAGGCATTGTACCCACCTTCATCTAAAAAGCGTTTGATAGCGATTTCATAGCGCGCTTGCACCTTCACACTTTTTTCCCATTCTTCGACTGAATATGTCCCATAATCCACATCATATTGCGATAAATACTCTGCAAATAATGCATCTACCTCTGCTTCTTCTACTGCATTCACATATTTGACGAGATCGCCTATACCAAAGTAATCAACCGTCCACCCTAACTGAATCTGGGCTTCGATTTTATCACCTTCTGTGACAGCCACGTGGCGCATGTTGTCACCAAACCTAGCCACTTTAATCTGAAAGCTTTCATGATAGGCAGCTGCCACGTCCATCCAATCAGCGATTTGCTGCTGCACATCCGGCTTAGACCAATGACCGGCAACAATTTGATTTTGTTTATTTAGACGTGCATTGATATAGCCATATTCTCTGTCTCCATGTGCCGATTGATGAAGATTCATATAGTCCATGTCGATCGTGTCCCACGGAATCTTTTCATAATACTGTGTGACAAGATGCAAAAGAGGCTTCTGCAAAAGATTGGTCCCGCGTATCCACATTTTTGCCGGTGAAAATGTATGCATCCACGTCATGACGCCGACAACCTCATCACGATAATTGACCTCTTTCATCAGCTTTGTGATTTGATCCGCGCTGACAGCTAGCTCCTGCAAGATTACTGGATAAGGAAGTAAACCGCTCTCATTTAAGGCATCCGTCATCTTTTGTGCATCTGCTTTTACTTTCTGCAGTGCTTCATCTCCGTATAAATGCTGTGATCCGACAATAAACCAGCATTCTTTATGTTGACTTGTTAACATAGATATCCCTCTTTTCTTTATCTTGAAGGTTTTTGTCCGTAATACGCATGTTCTCCGTGTTTTCTTAAGTAATGTTTATCTAAAATTCGCTGCGGAAGAGGCTCCGCGTATTCATTTAATTGCTTTGCGAACAAATTCATTTTGGCAACTTCATCTAAAATCACACTGTTTGTGACCGCACTTTTTGCATCTTTCCCCCAAGTAAATGGGCCGTGGCCTTGAAGCAAAACACCCGGCACCGCCATCACATCTAGGTTTCTTTTCTCAAACGTTTCGATGATCAGCCGGCCGGTTTCTACCTCATAACCGTGATTGATTTCTTCTTCTGTCAGAAATCGAGCACACGGAACAGCGCCGTAAAATGTATCGGCATGTGTTGTGCCCATTGCCTGTAAATCGAGACCTGCCTGCGCCCAAACGGTTGCCCACATGGAATGGCTATGTGAAATACCGCCAATTTCCTCAAAGTGTTTGTAAAGGACAGCATGTGTTGCTGTATCTGAAGAAGGACTGTATTCCCCTTCCACTACTTCACCGTCAAAATCGACCACAACCATGTCTTTCGCTGATAATTGATCATACGCTATCCCGCTAGGCTTAATAACAAATAGACCGCTGTCACGATCACACGCGCTGACATTGCCCCATGTGAATTTCACAAGTCCGTATTTTGGTAAATCTAAATTGGCTTCGTATACTTCTTCTTTTAAGCGTTCTAGCATACAGTTGTCATTCCTTTCTTTGGCATCAGATGTGCTACTGCCGCCTCTTCAATCGGAAGGCCGTCTTGATAGCGCTTTAAAAATTCGCCAAAACCTTTGACATCAAGCGGATCGGGTTCTATCAGTTCTTCTGATGTATGGGCAAACACTTGATGCGTGAGAAATTCAGCCAATGTTTGCTTTTGATGATGGATCATATAGGAAGCGAGGACAGCCATTCCAAACGCACCGCCTTCTCCCGCGGTGGAAACGACTGATACAGGTGTATTAAGCGCTGCCGCCACCATTTTTTGACCAACGAGCGGTGTTTTAAATAACCCTCCATGTGCTAATAAACGATCAATCACAACATGTTCTTGTTCTTTTAAGCGATCCATCCCTATTTTCATTGCGCCAAAAGCAGAAAAAAGATGGGTACGCATGAAGTTAGCCAGATTAAAGCGGCTTTCAGCTGATCTGACAAAAAGAGGTCTTCCTTCTGGCAGTCTTGTAATATTTTCACCAGAATAATAGCCATAGCTTAAGAGTCCGCCGCCATCTGGATCTGCTTCTAACGCCTGCTGCAATAAAGCTTCGTATACCTTTTCTGATGCTACTTGCATACCCAATGCGTCAAATGCCTCTCTGAAGATATTCATCCAAGCATTTAAGTCACTTGTACAGTTGTTCGCATGAACCATTGCGACTGGCAGTCCGTCCGGCGTTGTGACCATATCCACTTCTGGATATACGCCCTTTAGCTCCTGCTCTAGCACAATCATGGCAAAAACAGATGTCCCAACTGAAATGTTCCCTGTTCGTTTTTCTACACTGTTTGTTGCCACCATTCCCGTTCCGGCGTCACCTTCAGGGGGGCAAAATGGAATGCCTGGCCGCAAATGTTTGCCTTGATCTAAAATGGCTGCTCCTGCTGCCGTTAACACGCCAGCCTCCTCACCTGCTAAATAAACATGCGGCAGAAGATGACGAAGCTTCCATGGATAGCCTTTTTCTGCGATCAAGTCTTCAAATTGATGGAGCATTTCTTCATTGTAATCTTTCGTATGTTCGTCAATTGGGAACATACCTGACGCATCCCCAATGCCAATGGCCTGCTTTCCTGTTAACAGCCAGTGAATGTATCCTGATAGGGTGGTCATATATTCTAAACGAGAAAGATGTTTTTCCTCTTCTAATATGGCTTGATACAAATGGGCAATGCTCCATCTTTCTGGAATATGGAATTGGAAAACATCCGTCAGTTTTTGACTCGCCTCTATGGTTGTTGCATTCCGCCATGTGCGGAACGGAACGAGGACCTCTCCTGTATGATCACATGCCACATAGCCATGCATCATCGCTGATACCCCAATTGAGCCAATGGTTTGAATGGTCACGCCATACCTTTGCTCGACTTGCTCTTTCATCTCTCGGTACGCTACTTGAAGACCTGTAATGATATCAATTAAGTTGTACGTCCAAATACCTTCCTGAAGAGAATTTTCCCATTCAAATGCACCTTGGGCAATTGGCTGAAACGCTTCATCTATTAAGGTGGCTTTAATTCGTGTTGAACCAAATTCAATCCCTAAAGATGTCCGTCCTTCTTTTAAGGCTTTGGTCGTCTCTTCATGATTCATTCTGCGTTCACCTCCATGATTGATAGCGGTTTCAATTTTAATTTTCTAGATTCATTGATTCTCTGTGCACATTCACAATATAATATTTGTACGTACATATGTCAATAATAAATATAGTTGTACATACACAACACGACAAAAACCTGCACTTTTCTAAAGCTGGGACGTCAGAAAGGGAAAGCGCCTGTTTTTGATTCGACAACCATGTTAAAATATGTCCATACAATTTCTTCTCAATCCGAGTAGATGATCAACTGAGAAAGAAGTGAAACGATGAAAAAGAAGTACCAGATCATTATCGATGATATAAAAAGCAAAATACTTACAGGAGATTACCGGATCGGGGAACGTATTCCAACTGAATCAAGCCTGCAGGAGATGTATCAAGTGAGCAGGCATACAGTTCGAAAGGCCATCTTAGAATTGTCGAGCGAAGGTTTTTTGCGAAGTGAGAAGGGTTCAGGCACATTTGTGACCAATCAATATCAATCAAAGCCTGCGGGACATGCGCATATGAAAACGATTGGGGTTATCACGACATACATATCCGATTACATTTTCCCTTCCATCATTCGAGGCATTGAAAGCCGATTAAACGAAGAGAACTATTCTTTGTTACTGGCGAGCACAAATAATGATGTAGAACAGGAGAAAAAAGCGCTAGAAATGATGCTGTCCTTTGGTGTGGACGGACTCATTGTCGAGCCAACGAAAAGTAATTTATATAATCCGAACATCTCGTACTACCTATCTTTTAAAGAACAGGATGTACCGCTCATTATGATTAATGCCTATTATGAGCAGTTAGAGGTTCCTTTTCTCTGCTTGGATGATGTGAAGTCCAGTTATTTAGCCACAAAAGAGCTGATCACCTCGGGGCATCAGCAAATTGGGCTCATTTCAAAAACAGATGATTTACAGGGAAAGTACCGAATGAAAGGCTATATTCAAGCGCTTGGTGAAGCGAAGCTTAATTTTCTGCCTGAGCACGTCCTCTTTTTCGATACAGAATCGAAGCAGCATTTGGGGGATGATATTAAAACTTTCTTATTAAAGCATCAGCACGAGCTGACTGCCCTTGTTTGCTATAACGATGAGGTCGGATTAGAGGTTGCCAATGTATGCAGTGACATCGGGCTGTCCATTCCAGAGGATCTCTCCATTATTGGACAGGACAATTCATATATTGCCCAGAAAAATGCCCATGTGAAGCTGACAACACTGACGCACCCTCAGGAGCAAATGGGCCGGGATGCAGCAGACTGGATGATTAAAAAGGTGCAGGGGAAGAAGAATCTCCCTCATCAAACCTTTTATGAACCTGAATTGGTTCCAGGAGAAACGATCAAACAAATGCATGCAAGAAAAAAATGAGCCCTTGCCGCAAGAGGCTCATTTTATTTTAGATTCCACCATATCCATCAGATCATACGCAATGCGATCGGGAGAGTCTTGTGTGATTCGATTGCGATAGTTGGATAAAACGATCACACCTGCTTTTGAATGCGGGCGAAAGCCCATAAAGCTGGAGAAGCCAGACGTCGCGCCATTATGACAAATGAGTCCAGTGTCATCTATAATCCAGCCGAGCCCCATTGATATGTTTCTGCCCATGTCCCGTCTTGGTTCATGCGTGATTTTCCAAATAGAATCCACGTCTGCATGTAGATGGGCAGAGAGAAATGACAATAAATCAGTGATGGTCGAGCGAATGGCGCCGGCTCCTTGATAGTCATGCATGTGAAGCGGCGGAACCTCTTTCCCACTTTCCCGATGACCTAAGATCATGTTTGCTTTTACATCATCGTTGATCGTAATAAAGGTGCTTGCTAGTTGAAGCTCATCTGCAATATGTTCCGTCAATAGCTGTTCATATGTTTTGCGTTGAGACCAGCCCATAATCAAACCAAGCAGACCCATACCGACATTGGAATAACGAGATGGAAAGCTTTTTGACTGATTCCATTTTTTCGAGTTTAACAATTTCATTAATTCATCGAGTGAATATTGACAGTACATATCTCTTCTCACTTTAGGAAGGAAGCATAGCCGCAGGTCTCTAAGAAGACGGTGTGGAGGAAGCCCGGACGTATGGGTTGCTAACTGCTCTATTTGAATGGGGTGATTCTTTCTAATGTGAGGACAATACAGTGAAATCGAATCATCGAGTCTCATCTGCCCTTTTTGCACCATGCTTGCCAATATACTAGTCGTAAAGACTTTTGAAATCGAGCCAATCTCAAAAATGACATCCTCTGGCTGCACGTGCTTTTGTATAGGATGATCCCCGAAATGGAAGACATGTGTTTCCCCTTGATGAATCAGTCCGATGACAAGCAGTGCCTCCTTCTTTTTCTCAGTATAAGAGGAAGCGATTCTCTGGACTTCTTGTTTGAGTGTCATTCATTCTCATCCTTTCTCTTCGTTTTGATGCGGGATCAATTGATCAAGCTTTTCATAAATCGATGTCAATGTGGTGATCTCATCAAAGGATAATGCTGAATAATATTTTTCAATAATCGCAAGCTCTACCTTTCGCATATTTTCAAGGTACGTTTTTGCCTTTTCTGAAAGTTCAACATGCAATTCCCTCCGGTTATTCGGGTTAATGCTGCGGCGAATCCATTCTTTTTTTTCTAGCGTATTTAACAGCTGACTCACTGCACTTTGAGTGATCCCTAATTGCTGGGCAATTTGAATAGGAGAACTTCCTCCTTTCTGCTCAACAAAATTCAGCACAATATGCTGCTTGTCGGTTAACTCATCTACAAATAATTCTTCAAACTCTAATCGGAGCTTTTGATGGATGCGCGCTTCGATGTTGTTTAGCTTTTGGATCATAGCTGTTTTGGATATCACTGTCATCACCTTCATAATTAAGATACCTTAAGTATAATGGTGACTTTATATTAAATCAAGAAAAAAACCCCATCTTTTAGAAAGATAGGGAACTTGACTATTACGCTTCTTCTTTAGGAGTAGGCACTGCGCATACACCATCTGCACATGCCGCTTCAAATGAATTAGAAGCCGCTTTATCAGCTTGAGCTGCTTCTTCTGTCCAAGCCGTTTCAAGTGCACGCAGGAATGTATCGGCTGGCTGTGCACCTGCCACTGAATACTTGTCATTGATCAAGAAAAACGGAACAGCATTGATACCAAGCTGTCTCGCTTCTTGTTCGTCTTTTCGGACATGATCGGCAAACTCTTCGCCACCTAAAATTTGCTGTACTTCCTGCAAATCAAGACCTGCTTTTTCTGCAATGTCTAAAAGGGTTTGACGATCACCAACATGCTTTCCATCTGTAAAGTATGCTTGAAACAGCTCAGTCATGACGAAATCACCTTTCCCCATTTGACCGGCATATTGCGCCAATCGATGGGCATCAAAGGTGTTTGTCAACACGAGTGGATCAAATTGAAAATCGATTCCTTTCTCTTTGCCGGCCTGCTTCACCTGCTCATTCATCGCCATGGCCTGGCTGCGGCTCATCCCATATTTTTTAACGAGCATATCATGAACATCATAATTGACCTCAGCAGGTGCATGTGGATCAAGCTCAAAGCTTTTAAACTCGATTTCTACCTGTTCCTTCTCTGGGAATTGTTCAAGTGCTGTTTCCAGCTGTTTTTTTCCTATATAACAAAAAGGACAGGCAATATCTGACCAGATTTGTACTTTCATCTTCATCTTCCTTCCGTGTTTACGCTTTTTCTTTAACGATGTAACTATTATAGTTACATCAAATCGGTTATGTCAAGATTCTGGGCTTGATTGAAATGAAAAAGCCTCTCCTTTTAAAAAAGGAAAGGCTTTGAAAATGACTATTCTAAATTTGCATGGTGACCGTACATTGTATGTGTATCGAGCTCTTTCATTTCCATTAACCGCAAAATGACCGCATCGTATGTCAAAAGAAGCAACTGCTCAAATAGTGAGCCCATTGGCTGAATGGTATGATGGCTTCCTTCCTGTTGATCCTTCGGTGCACCTGACAATAAGATGACTTCATCTGCTAGATCAGCTATTGGTGACTCAGTTGAAAGCGTGAAAGCTGCCACTTTTCCGCCAATTGCTTTTGCCTTTTTTGCAAGGACAAGCAAGGTCTCTGTTCGACCAGAGCCGCTCCCCACAATCAAGAGATCCTCTTCTGTAAAGGAAGGCGTATTCGTTTCTCCAATGACATAAGCCTTGACGCCAATATGCGTGAGTCTCATCGCAAACGATTTTCCCATCAAACCTGACCTGCCTGCACCTGCCACAAAGACTTTTTGTGCAGATAAAATACTTGTGACCAGGCGCTCTGCTTGTTCGTCTTGAAGGGCTGACGAATGCTCAGAAAGCTCATTTAAAATGGCTTTCACATAGTCACTGGTTTTCATGATTGTGCGATCAGCTGCTTCATTTGTGCGGCCACTTCTGCTTTATTTTCCTGGCTTGCGATACCACCGCCGACAATGATTAAATCAGGATTTAATTTCACGACTTCAGGTAACGTATCAAGCTTAATTCCGCCTGCAATGGCTGTTTTCGCTTGTTTGACGACTTGTTTAATGGTCATAAGGTCAGCAAATGAGTTTTGACCAACCGCTTGCAGATCATAGCCCGTGTGCACACAAATATAATCGACACCAAGTTCATCCAGCTCTTTTGCCCGGCCAGCGATATCTTTGATACCAATCATATCCACTAAAATCTGTTTCCCTCTTGCTTTCGCTTCTTTCACGGCTCCTTGAATGGACATATCTTCTGCCGCTGCAAGAATGGTCACGATATCTGCTCCAGCTTCAGATGCCTGCTGCACTTCATAACCGGCCGCATCCATTATTTTCAGATCGGCGAGTACACGTAAGTTTGGAAATGCCTGTTTCACTTCTTTAACGGCACGCAAGCCTTCGTTGATCACAACAGGTGTTCCAATTTCGACTACATCGATCGATCCTTCTACTTCTTTAATCAGCTCAATCGCTTCTGGTATATTCACTAAATCTAATGCTAATTGTAATTTCATGAACGTTCACTCCTATTTTTTCATCTCATCTTCAAGAGCTCCGTGGATAGAGCTTCTTGCACGATGAAATGAGTATAACAACAGGATGGAAGCAATCCAAGTACGCACTTTTTTTTTACATACTATACTTTTTCGCATATGGTTACAAAAAAGACACTGTCTTTTCGACCAGTATGTCAGCGAGCGCACAAACCCTCGCATTCGGTGTCATGTCTGTGTTCTGATGCCGCTCCGGTACTCGGCCTTCCTAGACTGCAAAGGTTTTCAAGTCACGCTAAAAAAAAGACAAAGAGCTAAAATAAAGTGATTTTAGCTCTTTGTCTACATCGGTCATCTTTCTATTTATCATCCTTTAAAAAATTGCTGTCGAGATATTGTTTTCCCCAATCATACATCGCCTCTAAAATCGGCATTAAGCTTTCTCCTAATTCTGTGAGAGAATACTCAACCTTTGGCGGAACGACAGGATAAACCTCCCGGTGCACAATGTGATCTTCCTCTAATTCTCTTAGCTGATTGACAAGCATTCTTTGCGTAATCCCAGGCATTAACGACTTTAACTCACCAAAACGTTTTGTCCCTTCTCTGCCAAGGTGCCATAAAATCAGCATTTTCCACTTACCGCCGATAATATTCAGCGTCAGCTCTTTTTCGCAATTGAACACTTTATTTTCCATACGTGATGACAACAACATTCACTCCTATCATTACAAACCATTTACCCTTTATCATATACTGCGGCAAAATGAATTGCCTAGCATACGGTCTTTGTTATTGATTTTGTTTTTTGACAAAAGCCATCACAGCCTTTGTCATATCTTGCGCTTCTTTTGGCGCCCTGTCTGATCCAAACCATTTATTCAGATCACTATGGCTTAACGTATGAACCCGAAAAACAAACCGAGAGCCTTTATCATGATTTAGTTTTTCTGCAAATCGGTACACCTCAGGATTTTCCCAGCCTGTAACCAAATAGACGGGAGGTACATTCTTTTGATTCATATAAGTGACAGGTGATGCCTTTGTCCAATTCTCCTCTTGTTTTCCAAAGACTTTTTTGTACGATGGGATGGCTTGTATAAATTGATTGAGGTTTAACGGTCCGTCTAAAATCACAATGGAATTAATCGTTTTTGGCGACAGCCCCACACGCTTTAAGTAAGTCGAATCTGTGGCAACCAGCGCCGTCAAATGACCGCCCGCTGAGTGACCCATGACATTGATTTTTGATGAATCGATTTGATATTCATACGCATGATCCTTCACCCACTTAATGGCGTTTGCCGTATCATCTGCCATCTGCTCATAGTTGGCATCAGGGTGAAGCCTGTAATTCATTGAAACAAACACATATCCTTGACCCGTAAAATAATCAGCTTTTGAAGCGACTCTATTCTTATCGCCGCCTGTCCAGCCGCCGCCATGGAGATAGATCATGACTGGATGCTTTTTCTTTTTGTCTTCATCTTTGCCCTTTGGCATATACATATCGAGTGTTTGCTGTTTGTTTTGTGTGTCTGCATAATGGATATTCGTCGTCGGCTTAGGCTGGTTGAAACGGAACACAAAGAATGCGCATACCAATAATCCAGCGATGACCGCCGCAAATAAAAGCCACTTCATCATTCGATTCAATGTCATTGCACCTTTCTATGTTGGGATGGGGAAGCATCATTCGCACATATGTAGAGAGACTAGGCTGATTCATTTGATACGACTTGTATGACTTGAACCGTTTCACAATAAAAAGAAAAATACTGTTCTTCATAATCTTCGACAAAGTAATTCAAATATTCCCAGCCTCTATCCAAAAGTTGAATGTTCAATATAATATGGTCATCGTTTGTTAACTCCAAATCTTTGATTTGAACAGAAGAGACATTAGTGAATTTCAGACGAATGTCTGCTTGTAGATTCGGGGATTCATATGGGATGTGCAGAACAATACAGTTGATCAAGTCGTAATGTTCATTATACTCTTTAAAGTAGTGAAATTCATTGATTTGCTTTAGATGGTTGATATTGAAATCGGGGATTTGTTTCTGGATTTTTTCATTTAAAAACCATGTCATCGTTTATCCTCCAAGAGGTTATTGTATAAGTACAATGATTCGTTTTCTTGTTTCTTCATGGTATTGAACATAGGAATTCAATAAAGGATAAGATTCAAGGATCTGTTGATACGTTTTGATTTGGGGATATTGCTCTTCAAATGACTGACGCAGCACGTTTAACTGTTTTTTCGGTATTCGTTTATGATCGACCACATAACTTAAGCTCCCTGCAACAAGTGAAAAAAATAAATAAAAATCATCTGAGGATATCCCAGTTTCTTCTTCAAAAGAGACGATTTCATCTGGATAAGCTGAATCTAATAAGTATTGATAACGCTGCTTTAAATCGTAGATTAAGCCTTGTTTATCTTTGCTGAACTTCATGGATCTTTCCCCTTTCTTTAGACTTTTATGATAAATAGAAAATTTGCATTTGCATCAAATTCTTCAAGAAGGTCATTGTTCAAGTTCCCTATCCCATGAGGATGGAAGCTGCATTCGATCCATCTTTCTAAACTACTAAACATCTCATTCACTCTCCTAACGAATCGTGTCACGGAGTTTGTAAATATTCTTCAAATGAAATAAAGTCCGCTTTTTTTCGAAATTCGTTTAAGATATTCTGATCTCCCGTAAAAATAACATCTGTCGAATCAAAAAAACCGATTTCAAACACGGCTTGAGGGATAACGGGTGTATAATTCACGTTCCAATATCGTTCATTATCTTCAATTTGAGGTATTGAACTGATATTCAAATGATTTACATGACGAGGCAATGCCGTCAAAACAGCGAAAATAAAAGAATAAGAATAGTCATGTAAGAATTTTTTGAAATGTTCACCCTTCAGAAATATAAAATCCGTGTAATCCGGCATGACTTCTGAATGAAATTGATGATTCCGACCATGAAGCATTGAGAGTGTCACATCACTTGTGACCCAATGATACTCTTCTACTTTTAAATTGATTTTCTTTATTAATTTATTTACTTCGAATAGATCTTCCTCTTTTGCTAATACGATTCTCATTACTTGCTCCACCTCATCAATTTTAAAACATCAGACGAAACTAAAAATACTCTACAGTATCAAAATCAGATCATGTAGATATATGTAAAATTTATTATTTAGTTTTATAATTTCGAATCAGTTCCTTTTTAAAATCATCAGGAAGTTTTTGATTCAGAAATACAACTGAAATCCACTCTAATACAATCTCATCTAAAGTTCTCCACGTTTTTAACAATTGTTTATTCATTTGTTCTAATTGATGAATCGCTAGTACTCCTATCTCATAACCTCTTTCGCCATATATGATCCATTTCGCAGAAGGGGAAACCCATATCACTCGTGAAGCAATATCCATTATGCTATCATTTACACTCTCTATCGGATAATCCGTTAAGAGATCAAGGTAATCACTTGGCGTGAGGTTTAACGGGATTTTCACCCAAGGATAATAACCAAAATCATGATAATAATCATGCATGCTCTGCTGCTCATCTAATACAGCCATGAGTACATAGTCATCATGATGATTCAAAGCTAAACCTTTTAACATTTCCCAGCTATCATCTGATAACAACCAATGGAATTCTTCGAATAAATAATGAGGGGGGGGCGTTTTCAACACTTGATCAGGGAATGTTTTTGTACTGTGAACGAGCGAATGAACAAACGATAGAACATGTTCAAATTCTTTTGGATCGGATATAAACAAATGTTTCACTTTATGCTCCTTTCATATCTTTGGGTAAATCTATCATCAGTCAATGATACTCCATTTCACCGCTTGTAACATGACGCATAATGAGAAAGCATTTGGGTGTAATAGTCATTGAATGTTTTTTGCTCCTTCAATAATCCTTCAAACCAATTTGCTAAAACAGGGTGATCCACTGGTTTCCACCCTTCTTTTAATAACCTATTTTTCACAGAATCTCTTGTTGATACCATTCCTATGATACAAATTTCCATATCTCTATCTGTCCAAATCGCCCACTGCAACGAATGCGATAGCCAGACCACTATGTTTGAATTCGTTATGATATCATCCGCTATAGACCCTTTTGGGTGCGTCCATAGTGCGTTTACATAATGCTCACCTGAAATGTTCACACTCGCTTTGACCCAATTAAAATAACCAAATTCCTTCAAATAATATTCGGCTGGATCTGGTTGAAGGACTGCAGTTAAAAATTCTCTATCTTGTGTAACAGTTGATAACTCTTTAATGGTTGGTAAAATATCATCACTCAATGCCCAATCAAACTCTTGAAACAAAAAACAATCAAATGTCTTACGGAAGACTTGTTGTGGTAGCTCTTTATTTGTGTCAAACACATGGTCTACTAAATTCTGATAGAATTTGAATTCTTTTTCTGAACGAATAAATAAGTCTTCAAGCCGTTTCAAACAACTACCTCCACTCTTGTAAACCTAGTAGTTTTTTAATTCTTCCTCTACATCTTCTTTTAATGTTGGAATTTCAATTGAAACCGAATCATTTCGGTTGTAGAAAATCGACGGATTGATTCCATCTGCTATCATCCCCGGCAGCCACTCTTCTAAAAAATCGTCTAAATCAATCATTTCTGGCATAGATTTTCCCCATAGTTCAATCGCACAATAAGCGGCATGCTCCTTTGTCGGCCAAAAATGAAGCTGCGGTATTCGATGTTCATCCTCTGACATCACCCATCCCTTCTCGTTTCTTAATGACCAAACCTCTTCAAAATCAACAATCTTTTTAATGAAGTAGTCATAACGCTTTTTCGCAGGTAATTGGACGGTGGTTTCTAATTCTTTCGGATGCATGGACATTGCGTCACTCCTTTTAGATTGGGGCTTAACCATAAGAATATATATAGAAAGCTGATAAATAGGAACTAGAGGTACTTTTCTATCCAGTCATTCAAATCATCAACAGAATGTAAGTAAGAATGAGGTGAATCTTTCAAATCAATTCCACTCAAAAGAATCAACATATCCCAAACTTGATCATCTTCTATTTCTGGATCGTCTGAAGAAACATAAATTTCAGCCCAATCAGACACTTGTTCTCTTGTGATCATCCCCTTCAAGACTTGTCTTATTTTATTTAAACAGTCTAGCATTTTGGGTTCATCCATTCATTACACCATTCCTTTCTCAAAACTCACTTCTCGTTGTAAACTGCCTATATTTCATATTTGATAATATCCTCCATTGACATTCCTTTAAAATATAATGAAAGAATGTTTATAATAGTGTATTCGCCATACATACCAATCGGGTTAAATATCATTTTAGCCGTTTTTGGATCAGCAATCTCTAAGTCCATAACAGGTGCCATGGAACCTTCTTTTCCCTCGCTTACGTAATAATTTTCATCTCGGTATTCCACGAATTTCATATTTTGAAGATCCTCTTCTATTATAAAATCTTGCTTTAGTTTTGTGATGACTTTCCATGAACCATTTAAAAAACCTGTCAAACCTGAATTTGCAACAAATAATCCATTTTCCTTTTTTATCAATTGTTTTAACTCACTTTTTTCTATTCTTTCATCAACAAATAAATCATAGTATTGGATTAAAATATCATCATATTGATTTTTCCCCTCACCCGAAATGATCAAAGCATAGCTCAATTTTCCAACTTCTTTTAATGGGAGTTCAATAATAGCGCCTGGTTCAATTTTAGATAAAGTTTTTGCTTTTTTAGTTGTTACTTTAATATCCGTTACTTCTTTCTCATTTAAATCATCAAAATAGTGACTGCCTCCGTTATTTAAGACCGTCATGATGGTCAAAAGCATCTCATCCATCGTTGGCTTTCTCTCTAAATGTTCCTCAGTCATTTCATAAAATTGTTCGATCGCTTCTTCAAAAATATCTAACCCGTCATCACTGATCATGATGCTCTTTTTCTTATGTTCTTCTTCCCAAAAGCCCATTTGGAATACACTCCTTATATATTGCGTTCTTTATTTTCTCATTTTGATTTATCACGATAAATGTATACTTGTATAAACTGTTTTATTTGCACGTTTGAAAAGTACCACTTCATTATCCGTTAGCCATTTAAGCTCTCGCATATGATACGAGATTTCTTCTAAGTAGGTATCGGTTTCAGCAATTAACTTTTTATCTAAGATATTTCTTTTTTTGTCTTCAACTACAAGATAAAGAGTAAACTGCTTTAAATCTAATTCGATAAGTGGGTAAGCTTTCTTTTTTTTATCGGGACTTAGTTTTGTTTTCCCTTTAATCTCCGCTTTATATTCCTTCTCTTTCATTTTCTTAAATGTAGCTTTGACTAGCTGACTATCCCATTTTTTTAATTCACACAGATATAGCAACGCTTTTTCCAAAGTATCAGCTAAGATTTTTTTCTTATTGGTTGCATTTTCAAATCCACCATAACTGAAGGGTACTTCCAACTCGTATGTATTTCTTAAAAATAAGAGGTCAGGCTCAACTTTTGAAGTACTAATTAATTTATAGTCTTCAAAAGACCCACATATAAAAACAATAGCCTCACAATCTTTCGTTTGAAATTTCTTTTCTAATTCGTATAAAAACATTTCAGTCATACAAAGGGATTGGCTGGCTAAGTTCCCACGATCACAATCTTGCATTAATTGTATATTTTTCAAATACACTCCTTATAAGCCTCCTAATAAGATTTTATTCATCATAGCTTTGAATGGTTTTCTCATGAAACTCTTCGCCATTAAGATATCTACTGAAAAATATATGGATGAAGGATATCATGCTGTAAAACAATCTGAAACTTGAATTTCTCTCCCTCTATATTTTTTTCCATATACGAATCGTCCTAATTCAGCATTGATTGTTAATCCTAATTCTCTAAAATCTTTTTGCTTTTCTTTCACTATACTCAGTGCGATTTTTGTTATTTCTTTTTCGATATCTTTGATTGTTTTGGTAATCGTGTTTAATTTAACTTTCTTCAACTTTTCCTCCAGTATAAAACCCTCCCTAATTCCTAGAGAGGGTTTTAAATTTAATACTAAAAGTAATTCATGACATTCTTACTACTACATTAATTTACTTCTATATAGCTTATTTTCTACCAAAATATAAAGATATTCTCCAACTACTTTGTAAGTAGGATCACACTGTGAGGGGTCAATTCCATCTAAAAATAATTTCATAATAAACGTTTCATCGTCAACTATTTTAAAAGCATACTGTTTATTTTCCATATTATTAAATAACAAGATTTGTCTCTCAGAAACATATAGTTGGTCACAGTACCTGTATTCTTTTCTATCTAGGTGGTACATTTTCTTTTTTTGACATGACTGATTTTCAGGGTTTAAATCGTAAGAAAAAGTTGAAATAACAATTGTTTGCTCTTCTTCATAGCTAGTGTATAGTTCTGAACCTAGAGTTTGTATTGAAGAGCATTCATACATTATCCCTTTAAATTCTTCCTCAAATAACATTTCTCCTATAATTAAGTTAATACAGTAAATTCCTTTACCCTTAGGATTTAATTCATCAAATATCCCCTCTTCTGACATACCAATCCATAATAATCCGTTTTCATCCAGATGAAATGTATTAACACCTAGTAAAAATGAACATATTTCTACCATATTATTTTGTTTTAAATCTAAAAAATTTATTTTACATATATAATCTTGTTCAAACACAATGACAATGGTATCGTTTATTTCTTGTATTAAATAAATATAGCTATCAGAATCAAGTTCATTTAATGATTTATTCATTATAATAATATGATCCTTGACTACTTGAAGTATTAGTTGATCATCAATAAGAAATACCTTATATATTTTCTCATCTCTTCCAACATTAAAATAAATTAGATCTTCTTTAGGAAAATCAATTACTTTCTCTGTAGTTATTTTACTTATCAATAATCTCAACTCCTAATATGGAAAGCTTGTCCTTAAAGTACCATCTTTTTGGACTACCACTCTAACTCTCTTTGTTTTTTTTCCTTTCCCATTGACACCAACATATTTTTTATAAGTTTTCTCATAAACTGTTGAGCCAGGTTTATTCCCAGCTCTAGCCTTTCCCGTCTTCAAGGTATCCCGTGTAGTTCTTTTTAATGTTTTATTACTTCTAAATTTCCCCTTATTTTTCTTTTTAGATTTTGCAGAGTGACCTGATTTGATATGGTCCCAATCAACACTCTTTACTTTTCGTTTCCCACTGCTTTTCGAAAAATTATAAGCCCTTTTCGCTCCCTTTAATTTTCCACCACCCAAAAATCCTGATACGGTTGCAGCCGCCACACCTTTCCAATCTTTCCCTGATTTATGTGCTTTGTATCCATCATATACCGCAAATCCTGCATTGACAACAAACCATACCCAATGGCCGTCTGGGTCTACATTCATGACTGGGTTGTTGTTTCCATAGGTATATCCGTTTTGATCTAGCGAATCTCCATCACTTCCTGGGTCTGGGTCAAGTGATAGGAATACGCCATTTTTTGGTTCATAGTAGCGAGCGATTAGATAGTAAAGTCCTGTTTCTTCGTCGAAGCGGTAACCAGCATAGCGATATGGGTTTCCTTTTACTTCTTCATTTTCTTTTACTTTTGTTGGAACGCCCCATGTATCGTATTCGTACTCAGCAACGATTTTTCCTACACTATTTGTGATGGCAATGACATCACCGTGTGCATTGTAGTGATAGAAATATTTGTTTCCATTTTGCGTGAATGCAAGGAGTTGTCCACTCTCACCGTATGTGTATGCTTTTGTGACTTCGTTGTCTCCATCTGTTTCGTATAAAACATTCAGGCTATCGCCGTCATAAAAATAATTGGTGACTTTTCCATTCACTGTTTTTTGAATTCTGTATCCACGCTCATCATATTTGTAAGTGACAAATGGCTTGTCTTCGCCTTTTTTCTTGATGGCCGTTATGTTATCTTCTGCATCCCATTCATAAAGGAATTGTCCGTCAGACGTTCGGTTGCCATTTTTGTCATAAGTTAAAGTCTCATCATTTACCTTTGTCAGTTGGTTCATGATGTTGAATGATGCGTTGATTGTTTTTTTAGTGCCATTTTTTTCAGTCGTGACGGTTTTTCTGTTTCCAAACCCATCATATGTGTACTCAATAACCGTGCCATCTGGATGAGTTTCTTTGATCAATTGATCTAATTTTCCATATTCATAACGAATCTTCCCGTTGCTTCCTTGATCAACCGTTATTCTGTTTCCATTTTGATCATATTCGTAAGCTTCGTTTAAGATCGTCGTGCCTTGGCTTGTTCCAATGTGCAAATCATTGATTAAGTTGCGCTCATCATAAGCAAAGCTAGCACCACTGCCGTTACCTGTAATAAAGGACTGAACATTTCCATTTTCATCATAATCAAACGAATACGTAGAATTCGAATCCTTCATCTGCGTCATTTGATCAAGCTTATTGTAACTGAATTGGTTCGTCCCTTTTTGATTTCCGTGTGTCCACTCAAAGGATTTCAGTTTGTCTGAATCGGCTGGATACGTCCAAGTTTGGCTGCTGCCACGCTCTGTTAACTTTGTGATGCGGTTTTGTTGGTCGAACGTTCTGTTTTTAGTTGTGTTTTGTTCTTTGTTGACAACCGTTGTTTCGTTTCCGTTTTTATCATAGCTAAAGTTATATTTTTCTGTCCCATTGTATGACTTGGATTTCACTCGGTCTGTTCCATCATACGTGAGAGACACTTCATGTCCATTAGCAGAAATGGTTTTGATTAAGTTGCTATTCGCATCATATTCACTTTTTAACACATTCCCTAATGGATCAATGGTTTTTGTCAATTTGCCCATCAGGTCGTATTCAAACTGATACGTCTGATCTGACTCTGCACGAATGGTTTTCGACTGTTCATTGCCCTCTTTATCATACGTTCTCACAATGGATGTCCCGTTAGATAAAGTGATTTTCTTCAGCTGGTCAGCCTGGTCATATTCGAATGTTGTTTTTTCGCCTTTCGCATCGGTTTCAGAAAGTTTTTTGCCTGTTTCGTCGAAGACAGATTGAGATGAGTAACCAAGCTCATCCTCTTCTTTAACTGCATAGTTCCCTTTTTCGTCGTAAGTGGTTCTCGTTAAAAGACTACCTTCTACTAGACGGATATCATCAAACCAAACCGTTCCAGTCGCGCTTTTTTGGAAAACAATCTGAACGTCGACTTTTTTCAATGGTTTTGTTTTTGGTATGACAACCGCCGCTCGGTTCCACTCCTGTGTACCGGTTGGGAATTTCGCATTAAACGTTCCTGTTGTGCCATCTGTATACGTAACGAACGCTTGAAATGAGTAATCATTTTCATTTGAGGCTTTGACATTTTCAGCCTTAGACATCCCAGTTAATGTGACATATACAGATTGATCATTCGCACTTTGTTCAATCGGTACAGATTGTTTATAGATGGCATTTGCTTGAGTTGAAGAGGTTCTTGTCATTTTTAACGAAACGTCATCGTTAAAGCCTTCTTCATTATCTAATGAACCACCTGTTCCGCTCCAGCTTGTTGTTTTATCCGTAAAGGAATTATTTTTGACTGGATTATAACTTGATGAAACTTCGCCTTTTTCTAGCTGAATCTCATCGAACCAGGCTTTTCCTTTTCCAGCCTTATCTCGATGATCCACTTCCATATAGATCACAGCTTTGCCTGCATGAGATGGCGTCGTAAACGTGACTTGGCGTTTTGTCCAATCGTTTTTTCCTGATAATGTACTGTAACCGTTACTGATCCATTGAATTCGTTTGTTGTTTGTATCTCTTAAATCGATGTTAAAAAATGCTCTTGCTTTCGTTAGCTCTGTCTTGATTTTTCCACTCAGTGTATACGTCGTATTTGGCTCTAGTGTCACTTCTTGAGTAGCAGAAGAATAGCCAAGTTCGGTTCCTTCAGTTGTCGATTGTGAACTGATCTCTAATAACCGGCCGCCAGATAACACACCACTTTTCCCAGCTGTTTGCGCTAATTTCCCGTCATCCTTAGATGCTGTAAGTTTCCAGCCAGTTAGCGTATCTTCAAAACTGCCATTTTTTAATATACTCGCACCTGCAGCAAGTTCTTTACTCGTTTGTACCAAATTTCCGTACGAGTCATAAATACTTGCTGAAGACATATTTCCACTTTGATCCGTTTCAGATACAGCATCTAATCCATCATAGGCGATATCTGTAATATCTCCTTCTGTATCTTTCACTTTAGTGACATCATTATTTTTGTTATACTCGTAGGTTTCTGTCCCATAAGCATCTTTCGCCTGAATGACGTTGCCATTTTTGTCATACGAATAGCTTTCTGTAGCTTTTCCTTTCTCTACATCATTTGGGTCAGTTTCTTCTACGATTTGGTTGCCTTCATATTTCGTTTTAGTGGTGATTTTAAGCCCTTCCGCATCATCTACAACTTGAATTGGATTGGCTGCTTCGTTATACGTATACTGTATTTTTCGCCCGTTTGGCTGCGTTAGCATGAGTGTCTTTTTAGACAAATCATATGCATACTCAAAGGTTTCTTTTTTTGCATTAATTGCCTTGACTAAACGATGATTTTCATATTGATATTCTGTAAAAACAGGCTGATCTTTTGTACTGTTTTGAGAGAATTGTTTAATCAATCTGCCTTCTTTATCGTATTCATATGAGATACTTGTTCCATCTGAATCAATGACTTTCGTTAGTAAACCTGCATCATACTCATATGAAAGCTTTTTCCCTTTTGGTCCTTGAACCGAAATGATATGACCATCTTCATCATAATCGATTGATATTTTTCGGCCAGATGCATCTTCCATTGAAGTGAGCTGATTGTTTTCGTTATATTTGTATGTCGTTGTATTTTTATGTCCATCTACAACCTTGGTGATCTTCCCACCATTTTTACTAAAGTGCGCAAAGGTTTGATCCTTCGTTTTTAACATGTATTCATCTTTTGATTCCGTTAATTCAAGAAAAATACCTGTTGGTGGTTGATACGTACCATCTGCTTTTTTTGTAAAAACATGAGTTGTGGCATCTTCATCAAGATAGATGGCACCTTCTTTTGTTGGCGTGATACTCGTTTCTACATCTGCGTACCACCCTTGACCAAACAGGTGGTCAGCTGCATCTAAACTGTTGTACGTTCGACCAATTCCAAGCCCCGGTCCTCTTCCATCAATCGACATTTCTTCTTCACTGACAATGACATTCCCAGTTGCACCATTAAGCTGACCGTCTGGTATATCAATAATCGACCAGTAATCCTCTGTTCCAAGGAATTCGGCCCCTTCATGGAATGTCGGGTTAAAGGCTGGTGTCGGAATGGTTTCTCCATTTGCATCGTAGGAAGAAAGGGTAAAGGAGTAGTTCTTACGTCCTTTATAATTTCCATTCGCATTTTCATATACTGGTGATGGGTCTAGCGCTAATTCCCCGCCCTTACTATCTGTATGAAGCACATATTTCCCACTTTTAATTTCAGCAGGAGTTGGCCAAATATTCTTGTTTTGTGTTGTCCAATGATCGACATCACCCACATCAAATGTTTGATACGCCTTACCATTATAGATATTGATTTTATATCCTTTTGCATTTTTCACCTTATCCCAATGTAGATTGATATAACCCGTTTGGCTCTCTTTTGTATTGGTATAAGCATATCCAGATAAAGCTTTTGGTCTAGATAGATCAGGTAAAGTTGGTCCAGCCGGCGGTGAAGGAATAGCCTCCCCATCTTTATTGTAGGCAATCACTCTGAAGGAATAATGTTTTTGAGCCGCATCTCCTCCAGCATTTTTGTAAGTCGCACCTGGATGAATTGGAAGCTCAGCACCTTTTCCATCTTGGAGGTGCAATGCATATTTACCTGCTTTAATCTCAGCAGCTGTCGGCCATACTTTTTTCCCTTTTGTTGACCATGATGTTTGATTCCCAAGATCCAATGTCTCATAGCTTTTCCCATTAAACATTTGTATTTTATAACCGGTTGCACCGGAAACCGAATTCCAAGAAAGATCAAAGTAACCAGTTGCGTTATTATTATTGAATCCTTTTGTACTAGGTGCTTTTGCTCTAGCAACATTCGGCACGACAGGTTTTACTTTTGCTGACATTGCGCCTTCACCTTGGTTAAAAATCGCACTTACAGCTACCCAATAATTTTTACTTGTCGCATAATTGCCACCTGAGTTTTTGTAAACTGGAGAAGGATCAACTGCTAATTCAGTGCCACCTTTTCCATCTAAATGGAGTTTATATTTTTTTGTTGCTATCTCACTCGCTGTTGGCCATATATTCTTTCCTTTTGTACTCCATGATGCTACATTTCCAACTGAAATGGCTTCATACTCTTTTCCGTTGTATAGCCACACTTTGTAGCCTTTTGCGCCAGACACCTTTTTCCAACTTAAATTTAAGTAACCTGTACCATTCCCATTACTAAAACCTTTTACAGTCGGTGCATTTGCCTGTGGAATTGTATATGTTACTTCAATGACTGGTTTATTAGTTGAGTTTGTTGATGAGATTATTTTTTTCCAATGGTCTTGCCCATTTCCATTTGCATGTAATTTAAATCCATAGTTAGCTGTTCCGCTATTCCAAGCTTTAATTGTCGATGTCACATCATAACTCGCCCATTGTCCTTTATATACATTGGCCTTACCGATGTTTTTTGAGCTTGGTTTATTGTTCCATGTTAGTTTTGTATGATCATAGTTTGCATTCACTGTATCCAGCCAGAGACCAGTAGCTTTCGTCCCGTAATATGAATGAGCAACATATGTTTTGAGCGTCGCTTTCGTTACATTCATATGTTGAATCGGTTTGAATGAGTTAAACTTCATGAACGCATAGTTTGTACCAGTTGTTTTATCGTAATAACCTGTTTTGAGTACATAACTTTTAAGTTTAGCGTCCCATTTTTGCGTAGAGGATGAATAATTTGTTGTTGGGTACTTACTCATGATAAATGTGTCTGCTGATACAGATAAAGAAGTCGAAGGATCGATAGACACAGGATAAACTCGTTCAGGATCTTTGAGCCATTTTTCATCTGCTGTCACATGAAGTAAATAGCCATCGTCTTCTTTTTCTAATTTAAAGCTCACATCTTCTGAGCGAGCCACTTCACCTGACTTTTCATCTAAATTAGAATCAGTCATAAACGGTTTCGGGACTTGAAAAATGGTCCGTTTTTTCTGATCGTAAAATGTAATAGAACCGTCTTCCTCAATTTCCCCAGTTAGATCTGTCTTTATTTTAAATGTAAATGAATTGTAGCCATCATATTGATTGAGTACAATATCTTCTTTGATGTTTTCATTAAAGGTGAATGATCGTAAATCTATATTTGGAAATACCTCTTCATATGTAAGCTCGTTGGTGTTCTCTTTAAATTGTGCAGAGGTATCTTTGGAATTGATTTCTGATTTGTTTTTCCCTGAAGATTTTAAAATTGAAAATTCAATTTGATGCTTCTTGTGTTCAAATGTCACATATAGTCCTTGTTTCATTTGCTTTTGAAAAGTAGTTTCTAATTTCGCATTTTCTGTTTCTATTTCTTTTTTCGAGATCGTCTTTAATTCTGGAGAGATGTCCTCCCACTCAGCATCTGGAGCCTCTTTAATATGAATAGGATCAGGATAAACCTCTTGTGTAAATACACCCTCTCCTTCATAAAAAAGCTTGCTGTTTTCTGTTCTTTCTGAAAGAACTTCTCCGTCTTTTCCAATTTCATCTTCGTCAATTCCTGCCATTTCTAGGACTTTTGAATTGTCGAATGTTTCTAAGCTGTTATGACTTGGTTTTGTATTTTCTACATGTTCTTCTGCAAAAATGTCAGAAGGTAACATTGATATAAGCATCACAAAGGATAGAAGAGCTGCAATATTTCTTTTCCAATTTACTTTTCTTTTTAGGTTCATATTAATCTCCTTATCATATATTTGTAACATTTGTAACATTACGCCATATATAATAATGCATTTGAAATGATACTTCAATATATTTCTATAAATATATCATTCTTTCAAACTAACCCATATATCATCAACTTATCAATATTTCCCCTTTTTAGCATATAAAAAAGCACCCTAAACGGATGCTTCCATCAAATGATATTTTTTCAAAATGCGATAGGTGATGTCTTTTGCTTCTATGCCGGTGCCTTCGATATTTGTGGCGAAAATGTAGGTTTTATTTTCATGTTTGATAAAGCCTACGTACCAGCCGATACCTGATTCCAAGCCTGTTTTTCCGTATAGGGTAGCGTGTTTCTCTTCTTCTTGTACCATCATTCGTTTAACTGTTCTCATGTTCTTTAGGTCAAATGGAAGAGTCTCTTCATATAGCTGTTTGAGGAAACGAACTTGTTCGATAGGAGAAATTCGCAGGGTACTGCTTAACCAAAATTGATCGATTCCGCCAGATATGTCTTTGTTCCCATAATGAATGGCCTTCACCCAATGATTCATACGTTCTTCTCCAATGTCACGTGCCATGGCTTGATAGTACCAGACGACTGAATCTCTCATTCCAGAGCCTAATGTATGATCTCTATTCCAGCTGTCAATCTCTCTTTTTACACCATCCCAATATTTGATGTCGTATTCATCTCTCACTGCGCCTGTTTGGAGTCCGATTAAGGCATTTGCTATCTTAAATGTCGATTGAGGTGCAAAGCGCTCTTTCGCTCTTTTTTTGTTATACACCCATGGGGACTTTTCTTTTACTTCTTGAATCACAAACGTGCCTTCCCGATTTTTAAAGAATTCATCTACTGACCACGCTGATGATCTTGCTTCAGTTGATGAAGGCTGGCTGATACAAAGTGCCATCAGCATGATGCCAGAAAACAGCCATTTTATATACTTTTTCTTCAAAACAATCGCTCCTTTTCTCATGATTCCCATGATTGTAGCATGCTTAAGCGATGGGACATAAGGTACGCTTGTCCTCTTTTCTTTCAAATAAAAAAAGCCGGTTTTTATCCGACTTTTTGCTGTATATTAGCTCTCTTTTTTCTCTTGAATGGCCTGTTTCGCCATTTTTGATATCGTCATATCGTCCATTGGCGGGTTATGAAGCCCGGCACGAATATCTCGATAGTAACGCTGCAGTGGACAATCTAGGCTTAAGCTTTTCGCACCGACTAAACGCATAGCTTTATCGACAACTTGCAAACTATGATTAACGACGGTATGCTTCACAGCACCAAATTCATTAATTAACAGCTCTCTTTTTTCTGGCTTTTCATACAATGTGGTCGTTGAGTAGATGACGTGGCGTGCTTGATTTAATAGTAAGTCGATTTCACCAATCAGCGTTTGGACATTTGGCAGGTCACTAATTGTGCCGTTGATGCTGTTCGGTGAATGGGTGATGGCATATTGAACAGCATAATCTCTTGCTGCTTGCGCAATGCCTAAATAGCAGGATGGAATATGTGCAATCCAAGGATTTAGCGTACCACCGCGCGGCCCTTTTTGCACCTCAACAAGCATGTCATCTGAAACCTTCACCTGATCTAAGATCAAATCATGACTTTCAGTTCCTCTCATCCCCACAACATTCCACGTTTCTTCTATTGAAACACCTTCTGTCTCGCGATGAATTAAGAAGAAGCCCATTGCCTCTTTTTCTTCAATCCATACGCCGACTAAAAAGTATGTAAGTGCTGGTGACATCGTTGTGAAAATTTTACGTCCATTGATGATCCACTCATTACCTGATCTAGTGGCTGTTGTCCCAGGCTTCCCGCCTCTTGTTGGACTGCCTGTCTGCGCCTCGCTCACGGCACGGTTGACAAGGGCGCCCTTTTTCACTTCTTCCGCAAAGAATTGAAGCTGCTGCTCATTCCATTGTTTCTTTTCGTAGATTTCGCCTACAACCCCTTGGTGCCAGCCAATGGATAAGGCAGTCGCTCCGTCCATACTGCCGAGCGTTTCTTGAAACAGAACCATATCCTTCACAGATTGACCTCCGCCTCCGTATTCAGCAGGAAGAGACAACGTCGTATAGCCCATCTCTACTAATGATTCAATATTTTTTTCAGGAAAATAAGCGCCTTCATCATGTTCTTTTGCCGTTTGTTCGATCGTTTCACGAAGAGATTCCAGCTGATTGAGCCATGTTTTTTGAAAATCTGTATCAACAAATAATGCTTTAGACAAAACGTATCCAACTCCTCTGTTTCTCACAATCTATCATATCTGATTTTTCCAATCGGAATAAATAAAACACACTTTACTTATAGGATTTAATGTGTTAAATTTTATCAATATTAAGTACATATGTCAAAGGAACGTGATGCTTTTATGATTTCAGCTACTAATCTACATAAATCTTATGGGCAGACCCATGTGTTAAAAGGCATTGATTTCACCGTACAAGAAGGTGAAGTGGTCGCCATTATTGGACCGAGCGGATCAGGAAAAACTACACTTCTCCGCAGCTTAAACAGCCTTGATATTCCAGACAAAGGAGAGCTGACAGTTGGTGAAGCCACGATTCAATTTGAACGATATCATAAAAAAGATCTGCTAAAACTCAGACAGCAATCTTCCATGGTGTTTCAGCATTATCACTTGTTTCAGAATAAACGAGCACTTGAAAATATTACAGAAGGATTGATCGTGTCTCAAAACATGTCTAAAAAAGAAGCAGAAAAGGTCGGAGAGCAATTTTTAACGCGGATTGGACTGCTTTATAAAAAGGATGCATTTCCGAGTGAATTATCTGGTGGTCAGCAGCAGCGAATTGGCATAGCCCGCGCTCTTGCGATGAATCCTTCAGTGCTCTTGTTTGATGAACCTACGTCGGCACTGGACCCAGAGATGGTAGGAGAAATTCTTGAAATGATCAAAGATATTGCGAGCCAAGGGATGACAATGGTCATTGTGACGCATGAAATTTCTTTTGCAAAGGACGTGGCGGATACGGTGATCTTTATGGCAGATGGCGAAATCGTTGAAAAAGGCTCACCGGAAGACGTCCTATTGAAGCCACAGCATGAACGAACGAAACAATTTTTATCAAGAATTCATCGCGGCATGTGGCAAGAATCGGAGAAAGACAAATGAAGCAAAGAACAGCATTCATGATGTCCGGTGTCTTTCTGTTATTTCTTTTTCTGATGGGCTGCAGCAGTGTGAAAACCACGACAGATGATGGTAGAAAAATTGTAAAAGTCGCACTAAGTGCAGAGGTCAATCCACCCTTTTTAGCAACAAATGACCGAAACGAACCAATTGGCTATAATATTGATTATTTAAATGAACTGGAAAAGAGGCTTCCTCACGTACATTTTGATTACATTTTTGGCGAGGAAGAATCGAATTTAATTGGTGTAGGCGCAGGGAAGTTTGAAATGGCGGCTAATTGGTTTTTTAGTAATCCTGAACGTGAAAAGCGTTTCCTTTACCCTAAGGTTCCGTATGGCTATTCGATGACAGGTTTAATTGTGAATGAATCAGACAAGGAGATTCGATCGCTTGATGATATGACATCTAAAAAGCTGGCTCCTGTCAGCCCTAGCGGAGGCTTGCGTTCGATTTTAAATCAATATAATAAAGAACATGATCCGGATATTCCGCTGACGACTATTGAGAGCCCTTCAAATGAGCTTAACTTAAAGCGCGTTGAAAGTGGACGGTCAGATGCAGCATTTATGAACATTTCAACCTTTGATACCATTCAAAAGCATTTAAATCTAAAGGTCAAAGTTGGAGGCATTGTGTCAAAGGAGCCTATCTATCTTGTCCTACAGCCAAGCGAGAAGAAGCTTGCAAAAGATTTGGACCGGATCACACAAGAGATGATTGATGATGGAACACTGCCTAAACTGGCGAAAAAGTGGTTTGGGGTTGATTTCTTTCAAGATATTGATGACATCTCAGAGCAAGGCGATCAAAATGAAGAAAGGAAGGAAGCGTCATGACGTTTACAGCTGGAGATTGGCTGGGCATTTTTTTACAGGTGATTGAACGCCTGCCACTTACTTTTCTCATGATTATCGTGTCATTGTTTTTTGCCACCATCATCGGCTTGCTATTTGCATGTATTCGTATTAAACAAATCCCAGTGCTGAAGCAATTGGCTGTTATTTATTTATCTTTTACACGGAGTACGCCTTTAATTGTTCAGCTTTTCTTGATTTATTTTGGACTGCCTCAGCTTTTGCTTGTGGCAGGGATTCAAATCAATCACTGGGATCGTGTGTTATTTGTGATGATGACGTTTTCTTTACATACGGGGGCTTATTTATCTGAAGTTTTTCGCAGTGCGTATTCATCTGTCGGGAAGGATCAGCTGGAGGCCGCCTACATTGTTGGGATGACAGATACACAGGCGTTGATCAGGATCATTATCCCGCAGGCCTTTCTCATTGCACTGCCGAACCTCGGAAATTACACCATTGATCTTGTGAAAGACACAGCAATTGCCTTTACAATCGGACTCATTGATATGATGGGACAGGTAAAGATCATTTTGGGAAATAACTACGGAATCGGTATGTTTGAGGTGTATGTGATCATTGCGATTGTGTATTGGCTTATTTGCATGAGTATTGAACTGATCACCATGCTGCTTGAAAGGAAATTTGTAAAAGGCCGCACCAGCCTGTCACGTTAAGGAGGCGATTTGATGCAAACCATCGATATTCCATTTGCGATTGACCAAGTACCTCATATTTTAAAAGGCGTTCCTTTTACCTTATTGATTGCACTCGTTTCCATGGCTGTAAGTCTGATGATTGGATCTGTTTTTGCTTTCATTCGTCTCTTCCGCATTCCTTTACTCAGACAGCTTGTGACGCTCTATGTCTCCTTTTTTAGAGGAACGCCTCTTATTGTTCAGTTGTTCGCTTTTTTTTATGGACTTCCTTTTGTTCTAACCAAAATGAGCGGTACATTCGGGCTGACTTTTCATCAAGACATGGTCTCCCCATTAGCTGTTGCTCTTATTACATTCAGCCTCCATTCAGCTGCCCATTTAACAGAGGTTGTTCGGAGTGCACTTCTTGCGGTAGACAAAGGGCAGCTTGAAGCAGCAAAAATTGTGGGGATGACAACACGCCAAGCGATGATGCGCATTATTTTGCCGCAGGCATTTGTGGTAGCCCTGCCGAACTTAGGCAATCAGCTCATTCAGCTATTAAAAGCCACCTCTCTTTCGTTTACGATTGGAGTACTTGAAATCATGGGGATTTCCCGAATCATTGCGAACGACGGCTATCAGTTTTTAGAAACGTATCTCGTCTCTGCTATGATCTATTGGCTGCTGAGCATTTTCTTTGAACTCGCTTTTGCCTTGTTAGAGAAACGTGTCAGTGTGTACGGAAGATCTCTCGGACGTTAAAAAAGCCGGTCAGGCTCAAATCCTGATCGACTTTTTTTATTCGCCTTTTTTCAGTGTGTTAAACAGTTCCTTTGGTGCGGGTTTTAGTTTTGGTGCAGAACCAAACACGACTGGTGCAGAAATATATCTAAACTCCCCTTTTCCATCCATGCTTCGGCCATGTGCCCATCTGCCTTCCTTACTTGCTTCCCCTCTTGAGAAGTTAAACAGATCATAGGATACTTGCTGTTTTTCTAGTGAGCGCGGGAAGGTGGTTGGTACGACGACATCCCCTTCTCGTTCTTCTAATTCTTTAATCGCCGCAATCCACATATTTTGATGATATGTATCTCGAGCAATAAGAAAAGAAAGCATATCCTTCACGCCTCGATCATCGGTCATTTCGTAGAGCCTTGTGACCTGAAGTCTCCCTTGTGATTCTGCATTTAAATTGGCTCTAAAATCAGCCATTAAATTTCCGCTTGCAATGATATACTTAGCATTCCACGGATATCCTTGACTATCCGCTGCCATGGCTCCTAAACCGGCAACAATTGCATGCTGAGGATTCATTCCGCCCATAACAGCTGCAAGTGCTGGATCACTTTCATACGCCTGTTCTTGTTCTTTAACAGGTGCTTTATCAAGTAAACGAGCGATCATCGTCGCAAGCATTTCCACATGACCAATTTCCTCTGTCCCTATGTCAAACAATAAATCTCTATATTTTTGATCTGCTCGACAATTAAAGCCTTGAAATAAATATTGCATCATGACGCTGATCTCACCATATTGACCGCCTAATACCTCCTGCAATTTTTTTGCATAAACTGGATCAGGCTTTGAGGGCTTTGCTTCATATTGCAGTTCTTTGATGTGATAAAACATGATGTCATCTCCCTTATCAAAAACATCTTTTCATTTATCACTATTCAACCGCATGCCTCTTTATGAAAAGGAGCAATCATGTGCATAAAAAAAGAGAATGGCCTCTGCCATTCTCTTTATCATCCTACTTATTCAGCACTCACTAGAATTTTCACTTGATCTTTTTCATTGATTAATGCATGGAAACCCTCTTCAATCACATCGTCCAACTTGATTTTCTTTGTGACGAGCGTATCAGCAGAGAAATAGCCTTTTCTCATTAAGTTTAATACAGATGGGAATACGTCTCTGTAGCCGATAATTCCTTTGACTGTACGTTCTTTAATGACAATGTCATTTGGCAGAATTTCTGCGCCTTTTTCCCAAATACTCACAATGACTGTTTCACCTGAAATTCTAGTTGATTGGATTGCTTGTTTCAATACAACAGGTACACCTGTCACTTCAAAAGAAACATCGACGCCACCGTTTGTACGGCGTGCAATTTCTTGAACCACATCTTCATATTGAGAAGGATCAACAATGATCGCTCCAAGCTCTTTCGCTTTTTCTTGGCGTTCTTTAGATAATTCTACTGCGTAAATATCAGTAGCACCAGCTGCTTTTAATGCTTCAATAACAAGCAAGCCAATTGGGCCGCAGCCAAACACTGCCGCTGTATCACCAGCTTGTACTTTACTAGAACGAACTGCATATAAAGCAACTGCTGAAGGCTCTACAAGTGCCCCTTGCTCATATGAAATTTCGTCTGGTAATAAATGAAGTAATTCTTCATCGACAGATACATATTCAGAGAATCCACCGCCGCCTCCGGCAAGTCCTAAAAAGCCCATGTTTTCATCTAAGTTGTAAGCACCTTGGTGTCCATGAGTTGCAAAAATAGGCTCAACAACCACTCGGTCGCCTACTTTGTAATTGCTGACGTCTTCTCCTACTTCAACAACCTCACCAGAAAATTCATGTCCCAGTGTAATAGGGGCTTTTTCTTTTGTCAGTGGATGAGGTTCATTCACTGGAATGAAGATAGGTCCTCCTAGATATTCATGTAAATCACTACCACAAATGCCGCACCATTTCACTTTAAGTTTCACTTTTCCTGGAGCAACTTTTGGTTCATCAATTTCCTCTAGTCGAATGTCCTTTTGATCGTGCCAGCGTAGTGCTTTCATGTGTAAGACTCCTTTTCTCATCAATTTCATTAACTTACTTAAATAATCATAACATAATTTTTTTAATTTTCTAAGTAAGATGCACTATCTTTTTGACATTCAATGGACGAAAGATGACAAAACATAGCACTAAACAGACAAGAACCATACATAGACACCCGATGACAACGGAGGTTCGGATTGATAAAACATGTGCAAGTCCACCAGAGACCCCTGTCAGCATGATCGTCAGAATGGCTTCAACCAAAGCATAAAAACTGGCTACCCTCCCCATCACCTCTACCGGGATATTCGTTTGATAGAAAGTCATAAAACCTGTGTTCGCAAATGCTAAAAAGAATGCTAGTATAAAAAATCCAACAGCGGCTGCAAACAATGTGCTGGAAAAAGCATAAATGAGATAGCCACATGCCACAAACAAACTGCCAATCCCGAGCATGATCGAAACAGGCAGCTTCTCCACAATGACCGAATTGAGACTTGCGCCTGCGATAATGCCTGCCCCTGCTATACTAACAAGAAGACCATATTGTGTATCAGTTAGCAGCAGCACTTCTTTTGCAAAGGCTGTTTCAAGAGAGTCAATGGCAGTAGGAAGTACCGTGATAGCGGCACTAAATAATAAATACACCGCCATCATTTGGCGTGATGTCAAACTAAACCGAAGAACAAGCTTCGCATCCTCTTTTAACATTGAAAAGGTAAAACCATTTTGGACAGCATCTTGTTTGAACAAATTCGGTAAACACATCGTGAACAGAGCAGATACCAACAGGCAGATCGCATTTATATAAATGGAAAAAACAGGTGTACCTATTAAAAAAAGCAGACCTGCTGCAGCGGGTCCAAGTAAAAATCCACCCGATTGTAATAATGAGCGAATGGCATTAAACCTTTTTCGGTTATCTGCTGGGATCAATGCTGTCATATAGACCATCGAAGCTGGATGAAACATCGCTTGTGCCATTTGAATGAGGAACACCATTACATACAGGGTAAGCAGATGTCCTGAACATAACGCAAAGGGTATACATGCGATCAAGATAGCCCGGCTGATATCTAAGCTGATCATCACTTTCCGCTGATTCAGCCTGTCAATCAAACTACCAGACCAGCTGTTTGTCAAAAGAGCCGCAGCTGGTCTCAGCATATAGACAGCTGTTACAGCCAGCACAGAGCCCGTTTCTTGAAAAATGAGCAGATGGAGAGCAATCATATAAATCCATTCTCCTATGTTCGCAATTCCGATAGCTCCAAGGAGCAAACTCATATCCCGCCAATGTTTTTTCATCACTTTTCCCCCTATTTGTCATAAAAAATCCCGCCCCCAAGACATTTCTGTCTTGAGGACGGGATTTACTCCGCGTTGCCACCTCAGTTTATTCATCTGTTGCCAGATGAACCTTAGCAGGTCATCATGAACCCATCTCTGTAACGGGAGAATGTCGCTGCACCACCATCCGAAGGAATCCGGTGCAGAGCTAAGAGGTTTGGTTCCATCATGCTGCCCGGCTCCTTCTCAGCTTCACGGAGTTCTCTGTGCGGGACGGCTCATGATGTACTCTTCTCTATGAGCGCCATGTCTTTATTTCATCATGATCTTCAGCTGAATTGTTACATATTGTACTGCGCCTTGATCAAAGCGTCAATGTTTTTTTCGAGTTAATCAGCATAGATCATCTTTCTGGTCATGCCGCCATCAACGACTAAATCTGTGCCGGTCACAAATTGATTCTCCTCATCGGTTAAATAAAAGCAAGCCTTCACAATATCCTTTGGCGTGCCCACTCGATTGGAAAGATGCTGCTTGTGGTCAATCTCTCGAAGATTCTCCTCATCTTTCGTTTCAATCCATCCAGGTGAAATGCTATTCACCGTGATATGATCCGGACTAAAAGAAGCCGCTAAGGCATGAGTCAGCGCCGATATTCCGCCTTTTGATGCAGCATATGCTTCTGTATTTGGCTCTGACATGGTCGCTCGGGTGGATGAAATGTTCACAATAGAACCGCCTTTTGGATTCTCTTTTATATAACGTGCTGCTTCTCTTGCACATAAAAAAGTTCCTCTTAGGTTCGTCTGTAACACACGATCCCAATCATCGACCGTTAATTCATAAGGCGATACTGTGCACATGACACCAGCATTATTAATGAGAATATCAATCGTTTTACAGCGCTCCGCCGCAAACGACATTAAGTGTTGAATATCCTTATCTTGCGTCACATCTGTTTTCTTAAAATAAGCTTCTAACGATTCTTTTTTCAGCTCTTCCTCCAAGCGCTTCCCCTTCTCTTCATCTATATCTGCAAGCACCACTCGCGCTCCTTCTTTTGCATAGCCCCATGCGATCATTTCACCAATTCCATTGGCTGCGCCTGTGATGACGACCGTTTTATTGTGAAAGTTCATCGTTTATCCAATCCTTTCTCTATCAGATGTTGTCGTCTATCATACCACTCTTATATAAGCGATACCTAGCCACATGAAACATAAAAGAACACCCTCCAAGTGATCGTGTCATAGGAGGGTGTTTCTTTGGAATTCATTGATCAAAAGCAGCCTTTAAAATGTCTAAGTAGTCGGCTTTCGTAACAGTACGAACATTGCTTGATGTAGAGCCGTTTTGTTCTGCTAATTCAGCCATTTTTTCAAAATCCTCTTCTTTTACATAAGATAGATCTTTTAGTGCTGGAATACCTAAATTTTTTGTGAAAGTATACATGCCATCAATTAATTTTTGAATCGCCACATCATCTGAATCCGTTTTATCTGCAAAGCTCATTATTTTGGAAAGCTCTGCGTGCAGTACCTTGTTTTCAACTGCATTGAATTGCATGACATAAGGCAAAAATACCGCGTTTGCGATACCATGAGGTGTATCATAAAGACTGCCAAGTGCTTCTGCTAAGCAATGAACGGCTGCGACATCGGCTGAACCGAAGCATAAGCCGGCTAGTAAACTACCTTCCTGCATTTTATATCTCGCTTCTAGATCAGATTCATTTTCGTATGCCTTGGGTAAGTATTTCACAATTGTCTTCATTGCACTTGCACCCATTGCTTTCGAAATTGGGTTTGTTACTTTACATGAATAGCCTTCAATAGCATGTACCAATGCATCTACACCTGTTGCGGCTGTTATGCTTTTTGGCACCGTCAATGTAAGAGCCGGATCTAAAATCGCAATGGTTGGCCGAAGCAAGGCATGTTTTAATGTGATTTTTTTATGGGAAGCAGCGAACGTAATGACAGATGATCGGGTCACCTCAGAACCAGTACCAGCCGTTGTTGGGATACAAATTAATGGAGATAGATTAGCATACGCCTTCTTCCCTGATATATAATCTTCAGGAATGCCGCCATTTGGCCCTAATAAAGCAATCGCTTTCGCTGTATCCATTGGACTTCCGCCACCAATCGCAATGACCGCTGATGCTTGTTCTTTTCTAAAGAGCTCTGCACCAGCTAGACATTCATTATCTCTAGGGTTTGGAGATACTTGATCAAATATAAAAACAGAATAACCGGCTTCCTGCAAATACACTTCAATAGGCTGAACTAGCCCTGCGTTTCTCACACCAGAATCTGTCACAATCATCACTGTGGCACCCGTGAGTACAAGATCCTCTACTATAGATCCAATTTCTTTTGACTGACCAATCCCCATCATTATGTTTGTTTGGCAATGATAATCAAAATTCATCATCATTTTTCTACTCCTTCATGTAAATTTGTTGAGTGAGCCGTTTGTTTTTCTGCTCCCCACCACTCTATTTCTTTTAAACCTGGAATGCTAGATGCATAAAAGACAGGATTTTTGCCTAACAGCCTTTGTTGCATGTAATCATCCAAAGCGGCAAAAGCATATTTTCCTAGGATAGCTATTGCAATCAAATTGACGATTGCCATGATGGCCATTGACAAATCCGCCAAAGTCCAAACGATTTGTAAGTTGGCAACAGCGCCAAACATCATCATCATTAATACCATGATTCGGTACACCAATAACGCTGTTGCACTGTTATGAATAAAACCGATATTGGCTTCACCATAATAGTAGCCACCTACAATAGAACTAAAAGCAAAAGTAAATATAGCAAATGCTAAAAAGATACTCGCCCAAGATCCAAAATGCTGTGCCATCGCAGCTTGGGTAATTTCGATACCAGATAATTCACCCGTTGTTTCTACTGTCGATAGCATAATAATAAAGGCTGTACAGCTGCACACAACTAATGTGTCAAAAAACACACCTAATAATTGAACAAATCCTTGTTTTACTGGATGCGAAACATTAGCGGCAGCAGCGGCGTTTGGGGCACTTCCCATTCCTGCTTCATTTGAAAAAAGCCCACGTTTGACACCGTTCATTATCGCAGCACCAATCCCGCCTCCAACGATTTGCTCTAATCCAAACGCACTTTTCATAATACTTGCTAATGCTGCGGGTACATCAGTGATATTTGTGACAATCACATAGAATGCTAAGATAATATAAAACACTGACATCACTGGAACAACGATTTGAGTGACGTTAGCAATTCGCTTGACTCCACCAAAAATGATGAAAGCCGTTAAAATGGTGACAAATAGACCCATGCCAATCGGACTTATACCAAATGAATACTGAAAGGCATTTGTAATTGTATTCGTTTGTACTGCATTAAAAATTAAGCCGAAACTAAGAATGACAGAAAAAGCAAAAATCCTGCTTGGCCATTTCAATCCGAATTGCTTTTGAATATAGTAACCAGGACCTCCTTTAAATCCGTCATTTGTTCTCACCTTATAAATTTGAGCCAGTGTACTTTCGACAAATGCAGAGGCTCCTCCTAAAACGGCTGCAAACCACATCCAGAAAATAGCTCCAGGACCACCAACAGTGATAGCAATCGCAACGCCTGCCATATTTCCAGTACCAATTCTTGTAGCAGCTCCAATAAAAAAAGCTTGCATAGAGGAAATTTCATTCCTATTCTCTTTTGTTTTGGAAGCTTTTTCAAAAATAGAACGAAAGACCTCTTTTAGTAAAACAATTTGCATGAATTTCATTCTCACCGTAAAGAAGATTCCTATGCCTAATAACATAACCACTAAAATATATGTCCATAAAAAGTCATTCACTGAATTGACAATTACTTCAAACAAAGCCATTTCCCCTTTGTGAATCTGAATATTTGAAATAACACAACTTGCAAGCGCTTACTTTTATGATATTAAAAATGTTATGATCAATCTATAGAGGTTTTCTGATGATATCAATCGGCTCATCCGATTTAGAGAGGTAGGGAGGCTTGAAGTTGGAGATCAAACAACTAATGATGTTCCAAACAGCATCAAAAGTATTAAACTTTACAAAAACTGCACAAATGCTTGGTTATGCTCAATCTAGCATCACAGCAAATATTGTGGCATTGGAAGAAGAGCTAGGAACCCCTCTATTTGAAAGGCTTGGAAAAAGGGTGATCTTAACAGAAGCTGGAAAACAATTTCAACAATATACGGATAAAATTTTAGGTTTAACAGGGGAAGCATTAGAGGCTGTTGGCGGGATGAATGAGCCAAGCGGCATTTTGAGAATATGTGCATCTGAAACACAATGCACCTACCGGCTTCCTCACATTTTAACGGACTTTCAAACAAAGTATCCAAAAGTCGAACTGATCTTCCGCCCAGGAATAGCGGAAAAAGATGTTTTAAATCTATTACTAGAAGGACAAATTGATGTCGCCTTATTATCCATGAATCCTGTAGTATCCTCGCATTTACTTGTAAAAGAATTAAAAGATGAACCGATGGCCATTGTATGCTGCCCAACAAATCCTTTGAGCAAAAAACAAAAAGTATATCCAATTGATTTGAACGAGCAAAGATTGTTGTTAACGGAAGACTGTGATTATCGCTACGCCTTTGAACATTCATTAACACAGGCGGGAGCAAAACCGCGAAGTAAACTAGAATTAGCAGATGTAGAAGCCATAAAAAAATGTGTAATGGCAGGCTTAGGAATCGCTGTACTTCCTGAAATTTCTGTGAAAAGAGAAATTTCAGAAGGCAATATCATCAAAATCAATTGGATGGAACCTTGTTTCTCAACGAAAATTCAACTATTTTGGCATAAAAACAAATGGATGTCCCCTGCTTTAAAGGCATTTGTTGATTTAACAGAGGATTATATACTCATGAACGGCTAGCAGGGATCAACTCTAGATTAAATAAAAGAAGGACTGTTATAACACTTACTGAAGAAATTGATCATTCTAAATAACTAAACAAAGCTTTCTTATATTTAGAATGGAAACCTCTGAATCTTAAAAGACTATTTACACAAAAAAACTTACAGGATATACTCTCCCGTAAGTTTTTTCGATTTTTTTACATTGAATCATTATTTAGAAATCATCCCATGCGGATCAATGACAAATTTCTTCGCTACACCTGAATCAAAGTCACTGTATCCTTGAGGGGCTTGATCAAGGTTAATGACGGTTGCATTCACTGCTTTGGCGATTTGTGCTCGTCCGCTTAAAATGGATTTCATTAGGCTGCGGTGATATTGCATAACAGGAGTTTGGCCTGTCACAAAGGTATGGGCTTTTGCCCAGCCGAGTCCAATTCGCACTTTCAGTGATCCAACTTTTGCATCAGCATCCACTGCACCTGGGTCTTCTGTGACGTAAAGCCCTGGGATTCCAAGTTTACCACCAACTTTGGTAATATCCATAATTGTATTTAAAACGGTTGCAGGTGCTTCTCCTTGATCTCCATGACCTGAAGCTTCAAAGCCGACACAATCGACGGCACAGTCTACTTCTGGCTCTCCTAAGATATTGGTGATTTGTTCTCCGATTCGATCATGTTTTCGTAAATTGATCGTCTCGCAGCCAAAGCTTCTGGCCTGCTCCAGCCTTTGTTCATTCAAATCACCGACAATGACCGTAGAAGCGCCAAGAAGCTGAGCGGAATGCGCTGCGGCAAGACCTACTGGCCCTGCACCGGCAATATATACAGTTGAACCAGGCTTTACTCCAGCAGAATACGCACCGTGAAAACCTGTCGGGAAAATATCGGAAAGCATCGTCAGATCAAGTATTTTTTCCATCGCTTGATCTTTGTCTGGAAATTTCAGCAGCTGAAAATCTGCATATGGTACCATGACGTACTCGGATTGGCCGCCAACCCATCCACCCATATCAACATACCCATAGGCAGAGCCGGGACGGTCCGGGTTTACATTTAAGCACACATGGGTTTTTTGTTCCTTACACATGACGCATCGTCCACAAGCAATATTAAAGGGAACGGACACAAGGTCTCCTTTTTGAATAAACTCCACATCTCGTCCTACCTCAACGACTTCACCTGTAATTTCATGACCAAGGACGAGTCCTGCAGGCGCAGTCGTACGACCTCTCACCATGTGCTGGTCACTTCCGCAAATATTCGTCGTCACTACTTTTAAAATGACGCCATGCTCACATTTGCGCCCCACATTGGCTTTCGGTACACCCGGGCCATCTCTTAAAATCAAATCAGGGTATCCAATATCCTCAACTGCTACATTTCCTGCTCCTTTATAAACGACACCTTTGTTTCCCGACATTTTTTCATTCCTCCCTTTTTGTTTAAAAATGAAGTCTCTACAATTTTCTCTACTTCTGAAGCAATTCCCTGCTTCAAATGGCACAATTGATTAAAAAAAAGAGAAAAATGTATTTTCCAGTCAAATAAAAAAGAAAATATTGAAAAAAAAGCTAAACTTTTGAAGAACGATGTCGATATAAGGAATAAGCCAGACAGGTATCCTTAATCGACAAACAAATTCCTTATATATACTATCATTCCTTACACACCTGGCTGGCGCCTACATCATATACAAAAGTCTCTTCGGTGAAGAGACTTTTTTTATTCGTTCAAACATGATTCAATTACACGCAAAGAAGCTCCTCTCACGAAGAGCCTCTTTGTGAATGCTTGTTCATTACCTGGGAAATATTTTCATCATTTTAACGCTTTGATACAGATGTATGTATCATAGTGATAAACCGAAACTTCTCTAAAGTGATACGCTGAAAATAGTCGGCTAATCTCTTGTTCACTATACGATGAAAAAGAATGTGACCGCTTTTGTTCCTTCATCAGTTCCTGCTGTTGGAAAGATAAGAATACTTCTCCATCCACTTGAAGAACACGGTACACTTCCTTCATGACTTGCTCAATATCCTTCAAGTAATAAATGGTCTGCACCGTAAATAATTTATTGAAAGATCTATCTTCAAATGGTAAATGCTCGGCTTTACCAAGAGTCAAGACGGCTTTATCCTGTTCCACAAGCTTCTTATGTTTTCTTTTTGCATATTTGATCATATGACGAGAGGCATCCACTCCATATACTTTACCGCGATCAAGTTTCTCTGCTACCTTCGATAATGTCATGCCTCTTCCAGTACCAATTTCTAAAATCCGGTCATTTTCTTGTATATTTAAGAGTTGAATCGTCCATTCATTGATATTATGATGATTTTTTTCCATATAGCGGGCAACCCATTTTGAGAACAAGCCTTTTGGTTCCCTCATTTGTTTTCCAATCCAGCTTTGAATCAATGTTAACACCTGCTTTGCACCAGTAAATAAAACTATTTACGAATTTTCTTACTTTTCATATCGGCTCTCACCTAACAAAGTTTAAGACCTAGTCCTAATTATTTGTTATTGATTAGACGGCACCTTTTCAGAAAATGTTTCGCAGAACTTAAAAAAATTTTCATCTACATAGGCGTTTTCATTAATTGTGCTTAGATTGATTTCGTTTTCTGCATGAGCTGCATATTTTATGAATGTATCTTGATTAGATAAAGGTGGTGCTAGATTATGGGCTTTGGTGGAGGTTATGCTGGAGGCTGCGGTGGTTACGGTGGCGGCTTTGCAGGCGGATTCGCATTGCTTGTTGTACTGTTCATTTTGTTGATCATCATCGGTGCAAGCTGGATTTGCTAATGTAAAAGGAGCAGGAAACGATAACGTTTCCTGCTCCTTTTCTTTAATACCAATAAGCTCGGTACTGATACATATATTGTCTGAGCATTTCCTCTTGCTCTCTTTGCATTCGGTACGGATTACCGTATCCATGCTTTAAGGAATGCGGAATGGATGTATATCCGTGCCCCACTGACGGAAACCTCATATATGGTGACATCGACATTCGTTGATCACCTCACAATCTCCTTTTACGGATATCATATGTGCAGATGATCAATGTGGAGCGTGTCTAAACCTGGTCCTTCTCCATCGTATAACAATCAAGCATTGCAAGCATCATAAACATGTCAATCTCCTCCTTTTTCAATTTTTCTTTTCGTGTTTTAGTTCATATACTTTAGTTGTTTCTGCTTCATTTCTTCATAAAATGTTTCGACTTGTTGTTCATAAAGAACCGTTTCAATGTCTTTGTATTTTCGTCGGATCGTCAATGTGATAAAAAATAAATGGATTGTCATATACGCTCACCTCCCTTCAGTTCGCAGCACGCGAAATAGCCCGCAGATCTTCTTTGTCAGTTGACCTGCGGGCACAAAAATGCAGATCAAAAGACAGTGTCTTCCAACCTGCAATGGATGATACGTAAAATCCTCGTTTACTTTAACAGTTTTGAAGCGTGTGCACCGTATAAGGTAAAGGAAGGACACGAGCTCTTCCACAGGCTGATGACATGATGAAATTGTTGTTGAATTGATCACAAGTAGATACGAATAACATATTCTTCAGCCTCCTTTACGTTTTTAATTACTTTGTTAGTATATCCAGCAAGCACCATTTTGTAAACCTGTTTTTAGTAAAATAGATGAATTTTGTGTGTTTGACTAAATTTCTACAGTGATTCTTGTCCGATTGTCCAATACAATCAAAAAAAAGCCTCCTCACGTATATGAGGAGACTTTTCGAATTAATCTTCATCTAGTTCTTGCAGTTTCTTTTGAAAAAAGATCGCGCGTCTCACACAAAGAAAAGCTGCTAATAAGAAAACACAATCAATTCCCATCATCAGCATTTTTGGAGATGCTTCGATGTGTTGGTTTGGTATGATCGTACCAATATATAAAAAGGTGCTGACAGCAAGCAAAATAAAAGCGTACTGCTTGTAATCTGTCACTAAACCACTCCACTTTTTCTTCACTTGAATCACCTTCCTGTTTAACATGTCTATTGATAGCTTAACATAGTAAAAGAAAGGTAGTGGCATGTAAATCTATCCATTCACTAGTGCATTTAGTCCCTGCTTCATATCATTCAGTAAATCATCCACATCTTCAATCCCGACGGATATACGAATTAACCCATCAGTGATGCCAAGCTCCTCGCGGCGGTCTTTTGGAATGGACGCATGAGTCATACGAGCAGGAACAGAGATTAAGCTTTCAACCGCTCCAAGGCTTTCTGCGATCGTAAACAGCTTAAGCTGACTTAAAAAGACATCGACATGTTCTTCTTTTCCAATATCAAAAGAGATCATGCCGCCGTAGCCTGATGCTTGCGTTTTTGCAAGTTCATGTCCAGGATGAGCATCAAGACCTGGGTAATAAACACGTGTCACTGCTGGATGTTTCTCTAAAAACTCAGCGATTTTCTGTGCATTTTGCTGATGTGCTTCCATTCTTAGTCCAAGCGTTTTGATTCCTCTCATGAGAAGCCATGAATCCTGCGGTCCAAGAATTCCACCTGTAGAATTTTGAACAAAATGCAGTTCTTCTCCAAGCTCTTCTGTCGCTGTTACCACAAGCCCGCCTACGACATCGCTGTGGCCGCCTAAATATTTAGTGGCACTATGCAGGACAATGTCCGCCCCATATTCAATCGGCCTTTGGAAATAAGGTGTGAAAAATGTATTATCAACAATCATTAAGATGTTGGCTTCTTTTGTCAATTGGCCGATCGCTTTGAGATCAGTCATTTTGAGTAAAGGATTGGTTGGTGATTCAATGTAAACCGCTTTTGTTTCAGGTAAAATCGCCTTTTTCACTGCTTCAGGATCACTTGTGTCAACAAAGGTCGCTTGAATACCAATACGATTGAGTACCTTTGTGATGACGCGGTACGTTCCGCCGTATACGTCATCTGTCAGGATAATATGATCTCCGCTGTTAAACAGCATCATCACTGCCGTAATGGCAGCCATTCCTGAACCAAATGCGTAGCCGTTTGCTCCTCCTTCAAGGTCACGAATGACGGTTTCTAGTGCTGTTCTTGTTGGATTCGCTGTTCTTGAATATTCATATCCTGTATGCTCGCCTGCTTTCGGCTGCTTATAGGTGCTCACTTGGTATATAGGTACAGACACAGCGCCTGTTTTTTCATCACCAGTTGTTCCGCTGTGTATCATCATTGTTTTTCGTTTCATTTTATTTTCCTCCCTCATAAATACCTTTACTTAAGTACCGTTCACTGCTGTCAGGAAAAATGGTGACGATGACTGTCCCAGGTGCTGCCTTCTTCGCTTCTTCTAAAGCGGCAAACAACGCTGCACCCGAAGAACTCCCGATGAGAACGCCTTCTTTTTCAGCAGCTTCTTTCACCATTTTAAAAGCATCATCATCACTGACGGTATATATCTCATCGAATAAAGCAGATTCCATATAATCTGGGATAAATTCAAGGCCGATTCCTTCCGTTCTATGCGGACCCGGATCTCCTCCATTTAAAATCGATCCTTCAGGTTCGACAACAACTGTTTTTAACGCCGGATGCTGCTCTTTTAAATAGGCAGCACACCCTTGAAAAGTTCCGCCAGAACCCGCTCCTGAAACGAATATATCGATGTTTCCTTGCAAATCAGACCATAACTCTGGACCAAGTGTTTTATAGTAAGTCAATGGATTTACTTGGTTTTTAAATTGTAAAACGCAATAGGCATTGCCAAGGCTTGCCTCTAGTTCAAGGGCTCGATCAATCGCACCCTTCATGCCCTCTTTTCTTGGTGTATGAATGATCTCTGCACCGAGCGCCTTCATGAGCTGTTGTTTTTCTTGACTAAAATGTTCTGGTACGCAAAAAATGGTACGCAATTGATGCTTTCTTGCACTAAGGGCAAGCCCAATGCCTGTGTTTCCAGCAGTTGCTTCAATGATGGTTCCGCCAGGGCGCAATTTACCAGATGCCAATGCTTCTCTTATGAGCATATCACCTAAACGATCTTTAATACTTCCACCCGGATTCATCATTTCAAGCTTTGCATATACCTCTACACCTTCCGGGATGCCAACCCCTGACAGTTTTAAAAGCGGTGTGCGGCCAATTAATTCTGTAATATCCTTTATGACAGCCATATGATTCCCTTCCTTTGTATGGAAAAGAAGGGGGAATCCCCTTCTTTTATTGAGTTTGCTTTATCATACGCAAGACAAGGTCGGTTGAGTGAATCGCTGCTTGTTCAAGAAATTGATCAAATGAGACATTGGATTCTTTCCCTGCAATATCAGATAGCGCTCGAACGACAACAAATGGCGTTCCAAAGAGCTGGCAAACTTGTGCAACGGCTGCGGCTTCCATTTCCACCGCATATAGCTCTGGAAACTTCTCTCTCACAAACGCTACACGATCCGGATCATTCATAAATGAATCTCCGGTTGCAATCGTTCCTTTTGCCACTTGGATATGATCGATCTCTAAAGCCGATTCCTCTGCCAGCTTCACAAGCTTTTCGTCTGCAACAAAAGCAGCTGGCAATCCTGGTACTTGTCCGTATTCGTAATTAAAGATCGTGACATCCACATCATGATGTCTAACATCAGTAGAGATGACAATATCCCCTACATTTAATGTGTGATGGAAACCGCCAGCTGATCCTGTATTGATCACATAATCCGGCTGAAAGCGGTCAAGCAGAAGTGTTGTGCTGACCGCTGCATTCACTTTTCCAATCCCTGATTTTAATAAAATCACTTCTTTATCTTCATAAACACCTGTTGTGAATTCACACCCAGCGATGTTTTCTTGTGTAGCATTCTTTAGTTGATCTCTTAATATCGTCACTTCTTCTTCCATTGCACCTATGACTGCGATTTTCAAATCAAAAACATCCTTTCATTCCCTTTTCTTCGCTTCTACGATCCAAACAAAATCATTCATTTGATGAAAGGACGTACTAAAACCTTCTTCCTCAAAGATTTGCTTTAGCACATCGATGGATGGATAATATTCTGTTTCTAAATCCTCAGCAAGCTGATCGAATCCTGACGCTTTCGCTTTGTCAATTTCAGCTTGATGTGCTGCTTGATTTTGAAACATTGTATCAGCAAAGACTATTTTACCATCTGAGTGAAGGATGTTGCTATAGGTGTGAATGGCTTGTTTTTTTTCTTCGTCCGTTAAATGGTGGAAAGCATATGAACTGACGATTGTATCCGGCTCAAATGGCGGCGCTGGAAATGATAAAAAATCCCCATCATGAATCACATCGGGTATTCCCTTTTGAAGAGCCGCTTTCTTCATGGCGTCTGATGGTTCAACGCCAAATACGTTCTTATCAGCTGCGAGCAGTGCCGCTGTTAAATTCCCCGTGCCGCTTCCAAACTCAAGAACATCTTGACCTGCACGCAGAACAATTTCTTTTAAAATAACCGGATACCGGCGAAACACTTCTTCATACTGCTCATCATGACCACTTACCGTGTCGTCATAAGAGTCAGCCCAATGATCAAATAAAGAAAGAAACTCACGTCCCATTTTCTTTCCCTCCACTTTATCTATTTATTCCTATGCGTATAGTATGTTTTAATCCGTCGAACAGTTCCTATCCTACCACATGTTCAGTTTCTTTCCTACTAAAAAATACTGGGAGGGGTAGAAAAATATTTGCTCTTTTAGAGGAGAGAGATTAAGATGAATGAAGAGTATGGAGAGGTGAATCAAATGGATTTTCAGTTGGATTTTCTAAAGGATAAAATTGAATTCTTTGAAGCATCGTCTTTAAAAGAACTTGAACAAAAGATCCAAAAACAAATTGAACATAATCAGGCAATCTTGCTGACCGTTCATTCTGTCAGTCATCAAACGACTGTGATCGATGACCGGATTTTGTATACAGCGGTTGTTCATTTTAAGGCGAATATCTAAAAAAAAGATAGCATGGCTGCTATCTTTTTTTCATGTTTATTTTAATTTTTCAACCTTTACAGGTTTCCAGCCTTTTTCATCTACCCATGTGATTTCCACGCGGTAGCGTTCGCCTGTTGATTTGTCACGGATGGTTCCCTTTGCATCTTGAGGGCCTCCGTTATTTCCTAACCAAAGAACTGTCATTTGATCTTCTGAAATTCCCGTTGCATAGGACATGGCTTTCATCATTTCTTTCCAGTCTTTTGAGTTAGAATCATAGGTTGCTGTATGTGAACCGGATTGCTCTGTTCCTACAGGCTCCCAGTCATCGCTTTCGTATGTTTTGTCTACGTCACTCGTTTTGCCGCCATCTGTTTCTTTGGCGTCTTTTAACGCATCTTTATTAGGCTCTTTTTCATCATCTGACTTCTTCGCATCGTCGTCTTGATCAGATGAGTCATCTTTTTTTGCATCTGAATCATCGGATGTGTCTTTCTTTTGATCTTTCACATCTTCATCTGATTTTTGTTTATTTTCACTTGTTGCAGGCGCTGTTTTAGATGGTTCTTTCGCTACATCTGTGTCTTTCGGTTTATTAAAAATTAATAAACTCGTTGCGACCACCAAAATAAGCACCACAACGATACCAATTAATATGTTAAGCACCATATTGGCCTTTCTGCGCTTATCACGATGTTCAAATCGAGAATTTCTACTCAAAATCTCTGCACTCCTTTGCCTCTGTTCCCTAAGTCGTTACTATTTTAACATGACATGAAGGGATGTTCTATGTCTGTTTCTTTTCAATTTCGTTGACCTTTTTTACAATATCATAAAACGCATCATTTGTCTTAGCCCGGCCACTTGTCTCATCAAGGTGAACAACGACAAGAGCATATTTTGGTTTTTCCACCGGAAAGTATCCAGCAAACCACTTATGATAAAGCGGATTCCCCTTTTTATCTTTACTGCCAGTTTGGGCAGTGCCTGATTTCCCCGCCACATCAAATGGAAGGTCTCGAAACCTTCTTCCTGTTCCTTTGTCAGACGTTACCACCTGCCTTAAGTACTTTTGCAGTTTTTGTGCTGTATAGCGGTCAATACTGCCCCCTTCTGGTCGTTTGTTTTGAAAGGTTAGCATCGTTGTTCCGTTTTGATACAGCACTTTTTCAGCGATTTTCACTTCTTTTCGTTCTCCGCCTCTTGCAATCGACGCCATCATATTGGCCATTTGCAAAGGAGTCGTTTTGACATTTTTTTGCCCTATTGCGGTTTGGGCAATAGCCTTTTTAACATGCTTGTCTCTTTTATCCCCCCACACATTGCCGGTTTCTTCACGATCAAACTGTTTGAAATGCTGCTTATGATAGACATCCCCTTCCCAGCCAGCTCGATCAATGAGTCCAAGCTTTGCAGCCGTCTTTTCAATGATTTGATCATCTGTTTGGATCAGCTTGTCAGCAAGTGTTGCAAAGGTATAATTACAGCTCTGCGAAAAGCTCTCAGACAGATTCAGCACTTCCTGCGTTCCTTCTGGCTCTCCATATAAATTCTTTCGACAGTCATACATCGTTTGTGGCTGGTCGAGGGTTTTTTCGATTGCTGCGGCAAGTACAGCGGTTTTAAAGACAGAGCCTGGTGCCATGGCAGTCAGCATGTAATTTCTTGCTTCATGCCGGTTTTTGCTTGTGACGTTTGGCATACTTGCCATCGCCAGCACACTGCTGCTTTCAATGTCGAGCAGAACGGCCCCGCCTTTTTCGACGCCCTGGTCTTTCAGTACCTTCTCCATTTCAGCTTGCATGTTTTCATCAATTGTTGTTTGAACTTGAAGAGGATAAAATGAATGAGCCTCTGCTGTATATTTGACGTCCATCCCAAACAAAGGGTTTCCCCTTCCGTCCACATGATATAACAATTTTGTGTCTTGCTCGGGTAATAAAAATTCGTCAAAGGTACTTTCCAGCCCAAAAGTGCCGATTTCTGTACGGATGGAAAGCTCTTTTTTGTCAGGATAACGCTTTCTGAGCAATTCTGGATTCTCACTCGTGAAGCCTAATGTGTGGAGGGCAAGTCTTTTTTTGTCCTTCTCTTTCATATATACGCCGTACACACCTGAATATTTCATATCATTGATGTCTTTCAGCTTTTTTTTCGTGATGTCATCTTTGAGAATCAGAGGTTTTTTGGTTTCTGTCAGCTGTTTTTTGAGTGCATCTTCTTCCATCTCAAGAATAGAGGCGGTTTGTTTTAAATGAGGAAGATCATATTGCAGGAAAGGAAATAAGATCACCGCAGGCTGTTCTTTTGTGAGAAGCGCCTCGCCGTTTCGATCTAAAAATTCACCGCGGCCATCTGAAATGACCACTTCTTCTGTACGCTGTTTGACACTTTCTTGTATTAAATTGATATCAAGCTTTGAAAAAGATTCTGTGAAAAACAGTTGAATTTCTGCCAGTCTCATGAGAAGACCGAGCAACAGCATAAAAATAATAGCACCTGTCCATTGAATTCTACGTTTTTTGCGCATAAAAACACCTCGTCCTTATTGTGGACGAGGTGTTTATCGTATAAACGTTATTATGAAATTTTTACAATTTGGACGAACATTTCTCCGCCAGGTGTTTGAACGGTTACTTTGTCGTCTACTTGTTTGCCTAACAGGCTTTTTGCAATTGGTGAATCGTTTGAAATCTTTCCTTCAAACGGATCAGCTTCTGCACTTCCAACGATTGTGTAAGATTCTTCTTCTCCGTCTGGTAATTCAACAAAAGTGACTGTTTTACCAAGTGAGACAATATTTGAGTTTCCTTCATCTTCGATAATTTTGGCATTGCGAATCATATTATCAAGCGTAGTGATACGCCCTTCTACAAACGCTTGCTCTTCTTTAGCAGAATCATATTCCGAGTTCTCAGAGAGGTCTCCAAAGCTTCTCGCAATTTTAATACGCTCTACAACCTCTTTACGTTTAACCGTTTTCAAATATTCAAGCTCTTCTTCTAACTTAAGTTTTCCTTCTTCTGTCATTGGAAATACTTTCTCTTGTGCCATGAATCATTCACTCCTTCTATTAATCCTCATCATACATATTTTCTGCACGTGAGTGACGACTGAAATATACAAGAATGAGGACTTTTTCAGGCCCTCATTCCTTCTGTCCCATATTTGTAAAAGTCCATCTTACATGGCGTCCCTTTTAGATGCAACTATTATGCCTTTTTTTCAGACAGAACCATTATCAGTGGTCCAAAGATGATCTATCTCCATCGCACAAACTGTGGAAAGGCACAGGAAGCTCCTGTACCTCGTTCGCCATTTCGATCATATGTAGAAGAATAGCTTATCCATTCTCCATCTTCCAATACATAATATGGTCAGTGTACGATATGTCTATGCTATATTATTACAAAATTGCTTTTTGATCAAGAATTGTTTGAAAATTTGTGATGATTTGTTTGTCGTTTTTTTAATATACTTTTTTAACTTCATTCTTTCGCTATGTGGTAGTGATTTCTCCATCTCTTCTTTTCTTCATTGTTTTATTATCATATCAAACCCTTAAGATTCTTTCTGAGAATGCTGCTTTAATAAAAGTTCACACATAATTAACAAATATTAACAAGGAAATATTTGGTTTTTGTTGAATTCTATCAATGCAAGACCAAATACATGCTAGGGAGTGTTTTAAATGAACATGAAGAAAACAATTGTTTCTGTTCTATCCATCTCTACATTATCTTTTTCACTAATGGGCATGGCTTCGGCCAAAGAAACAGCGGATGTCACAGTCAATAGCAGTTCTTCTGGATTTCAAACTTTAGATGTGATTTCGATTCAAAATTACAGTTTACCTTTAAGAGTTGGTGAGCGCTACTCTGTCTATGATTCTGCAGCTACACGTTATTGGACAGATAACCAGAGTGTAGCTTCTGTTAGCTCTAGTGGACTAGTGACCGCTCATTCAACTGGTAAAGCCACTATCACTCTTTATAAAGGATCATCTGTCTTAGGACAAGTTTTCGTGACTGTTTATTAATATGATGTTGAAAAGACCTTTACAATGTAAAGGTCTTTTTCTTCTCCACCATTTACTCTGCTCGGTTTTGAAGAATCGTTTGAATTTTTGTCACCATTAAGTCGATCGCCACATGGTTCTGGCCGCCTTCTGGGATGATGATATCGGCGTATCGCTTAGTCGGTTCAATGAATTGATTATGCATCGGTCTGACAACAGATACATACTGTTCAATGACAGAATCGATTGAACGGCCTCTTTCTTTCGTATCGCGTAAAATGCGGCGAATGATGCGCAGATCTGCATCTGTATCAACATACAGTTTAATATCCATTAAATCTCTTAGGCGTTCGTCTTCTAGTGCAAAGATGCCTTCAACGATGATAACATCCTTTGGTTCAACATGGACAGTCTCTTCTGAACGTGTGTTGAGCTTGAAATCATATATTGGTTTTTCAATGGATTCGTACCTTAAGAGCTGTTCCAAATGCTCAAACATCAGGTCATTGTCGAATGCGAGCGGATGATCATAGTTCGTAAGCAGGCGCTCTTCAAATGGCATATGACTTTGATTTTTGTAATATAAATCTTGCTGAAGCATGAGGATGGAATGTCCTTTAAATTTTTCATAAATTGAATTGGTGACGCTCGTTTTACCTGAACCCGAGCCGCCAGCAATTCCAATGACAACTGGTTTACTCCTCATGTGCCTGTTATTTCCCCTTTCTCATCATGTTGCTAGGGTATACTTTTTGATTGAGCTTGAATTTGACGATTTGCAGTGGATGACGAGCGGCATCTAGTTCATTTCCCTTTTCATCCCAAATCGTCTCAATTTTGCATGTGAAATTCTCAATTTCTGGCCCGAAAAATTCGACTTCGTCCCCTGCTTTAAAGAAGTTACGCTGCTGCAATGTGACGATTTGTTCTTTTTCATCATAATGAAGAACGAGACCTGCGAAATCAAAAGTCGTTTTCTTTCCATGAATGCCAAACATTTGCTCATCCGTTCCCGGTACACCTTCGAAAAAGGCTGGTGCTGTGTCACGGTTTGCACATTTATCTAATTCATCTAACCATTCCTGCTCAATGACAAAATTGTCCGGGTCCGCACAATAGGCGTCGATGACTTTGCGATACACACTCACGACAGTTGCCACGTAATGAATTGATTTCATTCGTCCTTCGATTTTCAAGCTGTCAATTCCCATTTCAATCATTTGAGGAATGGATTCGACAAGCTTTAAGTCTTTTGGACTCATCGCAAATGGTGCGTCTTCCTCTCCAAATAATGGCGCTTCCTCAGAACCTTCTAGTTTATAAAGATCATAATCCCAGCGGCAGGATTGGCAGCAGCCCCCGCGGTTAGAATCTCTTGCTGTCATATGGTTACTGAGCACGCAGCGGCCAGAGTAAGCAATACACATCGCACCGTGAATGAACGTCTCAATTTCAATATCGACCTTTTCTTTCATTTCTCTAATTTCCAGCGCACTTGTCTCGCGAGCAAGCACCACACGCTCAAGCCCTTCTTCTTTCCAAAACTGAACAGCTTTCCAGTTCGAAAGAGATTGCTGTGTGCTTAAATGAACTTCAAGCTTAGGTGCGACACGTTTACACGTTTCAATAATCAGCGGGTCAGCCACAATAATGCCCGCTACTCCAGCGCCTTCAATCCCTTGAAGGTATTCCTCCAGCCCGTCCATGTTTTCGTTGTGGGCAAAGATATTCGTTGTCACATAGATTCGTGCACCATATTTATTTGCAAATGCGACACCTTCAGCCATTTCTTCAATTGAAAAGTTATCGGCATTTGAACGAAGTCCAAATTCTTTTCCGCCTATAAAGACAGCGTCTGCTCCGTAATGTACAGCAATTTTCAGCTTTTCCAAGTTTCCTGCTGGTGCAAGCAGTTCTGGTTTTTTTGTAATGACACGTTTCCCGTCAATCATTTCAGAAATACCATCTTTCAATAGTGCCATTTCCTCTGCCTCCTCTTATATTAATAAACCGTTTCTTTAAAGAAGAACCCTGTATCAATTGAACGATTCACTGGCTGAATCTCTTCAATCCGCTTCACCCAGTCCTCTTTCTGATCTTCATACGCGTCTTTGTCAGTCGCTAATAAATCAATTGCTTTTCTATATAAAGACGTCACCTCTGTCATATAAAAAAGTGACTTTAAAATTCCGTCAATTTTAAATGAGTCGATGCCTGCATCAACAAATTCCTCTAATTCGTCAATCATACACACATCATTTGGACTCATAATATGAGTGCCGTTTGCATCCTCGAAAATAGGGTATTTGTTTTGACGCTCTTGGTCATGAAGGAATAGTCCTTCCTCCATATTTCTGCCTTCGACGTCCATTTGTTTGCCCTGGTATTCAAAGTAGTTGCCAATGAGCGTACGTTTTGATTGGAACATACATGTCATGCCATGGACTTGAATTTCGATTTCCACCTCGGCATTTTCTTTGATGTCGATGACACTGTCCATGTTCAGTTCTTTGGCAAGAACAGCACGCGTTGCGCCTTTTCTGCCCCAGTAGTTACAAGTGTAATAGTTTGTCCCAGTCGTTTCTGTACTCCAGTGGAGATTCAGGCTTACCCCTGTTTCTTTAGCGGCCATGATCACAGCTGGGTCTCCAAAGACGACGCCATCTACGTTTAATGCATCGAGAAAGGTTAAGTAATCTCCAAGCAGCTGCACACGATCATTATGAAAAATCGCATTCATCGCCACATACACTTTTTTGTGATGCTTATGTGCAAGCTCAACCGTCTGTTTCACATCTTCTCTTGAAAACTCGCCTGCAAGACGAATACCGTATGTTTGTTCGCCTATTAAGAATGCATCAGCTCCCGCCTCAATTAATGGCAGTACATCTGACACCTTGCTTGGCGTCACAAGCAATTCTGGTTTTTTCATGATTGGTCACCTCTTTTAGTACTAATGGCGATCCCGTCTCCAACTGGAATAATACACGTTTGGAAATCGGGGTTTGACATAAGCCATTGATTGTATCGATCAATTTTTCCAATTAATTGTTTTTTTCTTTTATCTTCTATTTCTTCTTCATAGTTCGTTGCCACTAAACCTTTAAATAATACGTTGTCTGTAATAATCATTCCGTCATGAGCAAGCATCGGTTCAAACAGCTCAAAAAAACGTTTGTACTGCCCTTTTGCGGCATCAATAAAGATCACATCATAGGGCGCCATCGTTTGGACTGTTTTAGCCGATTCTATGGCATCACCAAAGAACACGTGTATTCTTTCTTTTAACTTTAATTCCTCAATGTTCCGTGTCGCTTCTTCATAGCGTTTTGCATTTCGCTCAATCGTAAAAATTTCAGCATCTGGTAGAGCTGTCGCCATTCGAATGGCGGAGTAGCCTATTGCTGTTCCAACCTCAAGAATTTTCTTCGGCTTTTTCATCGACAGCAGCTGCAGTAAAAGTTCAATGCTCACCTTTTCCATAATTGGCACATGATGCTCTTTTGCATATGCCTCTAATTGAGCGATTGCATCAGGACTTGGGTGAATTAAATGTTCAATATAATCATTCATTTGATCATCTTCGATAGTCATTATTTGTCTAGCTCCTTCATGACCTGAAAAAGAAGAGTCCTGCCTGTTGCAGCTCTCTTTCTCGTCAATCTTTCGTTCATCTAAGTAAAACAACCCGATATATTTTACCACAAAGAAGTGGACATTGCGAACCTATAAAATGGATATTCCAACGAAAAAAACTGCAGGCAATCTTGAATTGTCTACAGTCTTTTTCGATTCACATGTACATTAATTACTGCCTGTGATGTATTTGGCTTTCGCTTTGTTGTGCTCATTTAACGTTTTTGTAAAGACGACTTCTCCATTTTTCTTCGCAAGGAAGTACACATAATCCGTTTTATCTGGATGCAGTGCGGCTTTCCATGAAGATTCGCCAGCATTTGCAATAGGTCCAGGCGGCAGGCCCTTGTTGTTATACGTATTATAAGGAGATTTCACCTTGAGATCTTTGTAATAAACACGGGATTTATGTTCACCCAGTGCATAAAGAACAGTTGGATCGGTTTGAAGCGGCATTTCCTTTTTCAACCGGTTATAAAAAACACTGGAGATTTTTGCGCGATCCGTCTTTTCCGTTGCTTCCATTTCAATCAGTGATGCCATCGTTAACACATCATGTATGGACATGTTTCTCTTTTTCATGTCTTTTTCATACGTTCTCACGTATTGATCTGTTTGTTTAATCATCGTTTCAATGATCGTTTCGAGTGATTCATCCTCACGATAAAATGGATACGTCGCAGGGAATAAATAACCTTCTAACGGATGTTTCACCTGTTTGCCATTTACCTGTGATGTCACCGTTTTCGGATATTTTTTCATTAGCGTTTGAATAAACGCAGGATCATCCAGCTTCGCTTGCACTTCTTTCGCTGAAAAATTCGTCTGGTTTGCAATCACTGCCGCAATATCAGACAGCTGTTTTCCTTCTGGAATCACAAGCTGAAAGGCGTAGTCTGTCCCTCCAGATGTCAGCTTTTGAATGAGCGTGTCTGCGTCCATCGTTTGTTTCAAATGAAAGTATCCCGCTTTAAAGCCGGACGCATTTTTGTATTTTGCATAATAAGTGAAAATCGTGTCATTCGAAATGAGCCCATTTTCTTTTAAAATGCCCGCAATCTCACGGACAGATGTCCCATTAGGAATATGAATATTAATCGTTTGTTTGCTTTTTTGATCGACCGGTCCAAGTGCTGATTTAACATATAAAAAGCCTGATAATGCTGCAATGATGATGACAGCAAGGACAGATAACAGGACGATCCCCATTTTTCTTTTGAAAAATGGTCGTTTCTTTTGTTCTGAAAACATGCATGGCCCTCCTCACATCTAGCTTTTATAGTACATGATTCGACGGAGTTCGGCAATTACTTGCTCATGCATGTCATGACAGAACTTGACATAATACGGCTAAACCAACGCCGCCGCCACTCCCAATAGCAGCCATGACATAGCTTCCATTCGGTAAGGTGCGCGCTTCGTAAAACAGTCTCACCATCATCGCAGCCCCTGATGCGCTATATGGATGACCAAGACAAAGTGCACCGCCTCTTTTATTGATTCGGTCATAAGGAATATCCAGCGTACGAGCAATCAGCGCTATTTTCAGAGCAAAAGCTTCATTGATTTCAAACAGTGCAACATCCTCTGCCTTGATTTTCTCTTGATGTAGAAGTTTCTTCATCGCATCAATCGGTGCAGCAGCTGGAAAATTGGGATGCATCGCCGTCACAGCACTTCCGGCATATCGCAGCATTGGCTGAAACCCATTTGCCTCCGCTAGCGCTTTTTCCATCACAACGACCGCTGCTGCACCATCTGCTTCTTTGCAGCTATTGGCGGCAGTTACTGATCCATTCCCCGGTGAAAATACAGGCTTTGCCCGCTGGATCAGTTTTGCCATCGGTCTTATTTTAGCGGCCGCTTCATCTATACTCAGTCCGTCAATTGAAACGATCTCTTCTGAATATGTACCACGTTTGATTGCATCTATACTTCTTTCCCAGCTTAATTGCGCATAGTCATCTTGTTCTTTTCTTGTCACAGAGAATCTCGTAGCGGTCAGCTCTGCTGCTTCTCCCATAGCCGGATCTCCTATCCATTCCGGTGAAAAGCGGGCTCTTTCTTTCATTGGTGATCTCGAAATGCTCTCAGTCCCGCCAGCGATATACATTGAGCCTTCTCCTGATTGAACCATGGCGCAAGCTGTTCGGATTGCTTCTAGACCTGAGGCACACTGCCTATCAACCGTCATCCCAGGTACCAAGAAAGAAAGCCCTGCTTCTAATGAGGACAGACGGGCCATATTCCCGCCGCCTCCTACAACATTTCCTAATATGATGTCGTCCGGCGTCATCCCTTTAGACAAATACTGAATAAGAGGCGCGGCTAATTGCTCTGGACGATAATCCTTCAGCATCCCATTTTTATCACCGAAGGGTGTCCGTTTTGCTTGTACAATTACTGCTTGCATGACAATTGTTCCTCCGTCCACTTTTTCATACTGGCACGTGCTATTTTTCCTCCGGATGTTTCAATTATTTGATCCATGACAAGCCATTTTTTAGGCACCTTGTAGGCCGCCAGTTTTTCTTTGACAACTTGCCGAATCCTCTTTGTGTGCTGTCCTTGTTCAATAATAGCAACAGGGATTTCACCCCAATATGGGTCAGGAACGCCAACTACAACCGATCGCTTCACTTCTGGCAGTTCATTTAGCACACGCTCAATTTCCTCTGGGAAAATATTCAGCCCTCCATAGACGATCATGCCATTTTCACGGCCGCTCATATGCAAATAGCCGTCTTCATCCAGCCAGCCCATATCATAAACTGTCAGCCACTCCTTCGGCTGTTTCTCCTCATGTAAGTAGCCTGCAAAAGACATCGGGCTCTTCACATAAATTCTTCCTGTCTCATTTGGCTGGCAGACTGTTTGATCAGCTCGCCTCACTTCAATTTGAATGGGAGAAAAAGGCCGTCCGACAGATGAAGGCTTTTGCAAAAAGTCATTTGAAGATAAGTAGGAAACAAAGCTTAACTCTGATGTGCCGTAAAAATCAAAAAATGTCACATGCGGAAAGTTGGTCACGAGTTGTTTCTTTGAAGGAGTGCCCCAATCTGCTCCAGATGATATGACAAGAAGCGGATTGTCTCTCTCAAAAGCGTCTATTTCCAGCAACGATTCTGTCATCGTAGGGACAGTATACATCACAGTAATGTCTCCTGCCTGTAAGGATTTTTTCGCTTTCACTGGCGTAAATTTTTCTAAAATCGTCACTGTGCCGCCAAAGTATAATGTACTGATGGCACCATATAAAAAGTGAGAGGATAAGAGTGTACCAGCTATAAGAACATGATCTTGATGAGTGATTCCAAATGTATCGGCTGTTGTTTGAAAGCTTTTGATCCATGACTGCTGGCGCCTGATAAATGCTTTAGGTGAACCAGTTGATCCTGACGTAAATCCCATATAAAAGATAGGGTCGATCTCGCTGTCGCATTTGTTAGATGGACCTTGTGTGATGAGGCTCATTTTTTCCTTGCATTCAGATAAAGAAAGAACCTGCAAATCTTCGCTGTACTTTTCAAATCTATTTAAATATCGATCCTCGATAATGACGAGAGCTGCCTCACTTAACAAAAGCTTTTTAGCACATTCCTCACGACTCCATCTCGGGTCAAGCGGGATAGCTGTCCACCCTGCACAAGCAGCGCCAGCAAATATTTGGAGAAAAGAAGCACCATTTGATAATAAAAAGGCAACTCTTTTTTGCTCATGAGCCGTTTGTTGTAACCATTGCGCTGATAGCCGGACACGCTCATACCAATCTTGATAAGTGATCCTTTCTTGTCCATCAATGATGGCGATATGATCTGGGTTCATTTCTGCATGTGATGCATAGCTTTCCGTTATTCTGTTCAAACTGCACGCCTCCCTTTATGCACATCCCTTTTTCGATATGACATAGCCGCAATGATTTTCACCGTGAGAACAGCACATATGCCCGCTTTGATGAGATCACCTGGAATATAAATCAGACTAAGGAGAGCAGCCTGAGTGACCTTGATATCCATCATCATCGCTTGAAAAGGAATGCCGCATAGATACAAAATTCCGATACTGCATACCGTAAAGATCATAAAAAGGTGCAAAGTGGTCACTTTTTTTAGACGGTTGATCCACAAACTAATCATGAGGGCAGCCACTGGATAAGCAAGTAAAAATCCACCGCTTGGTCCAAAAAAGACCCCTATTCCGCCTCTGCCACCTGACAAAAGAGGTGCGCCTGATGCCACAACCAAGAGAAACAGAAGTAAACTGATCAGTGCCTGTTTTGGCTTTAACAGCCCACCAGCAAGCAAAAGACCTGCCGTTTGCAATGTGATGGGTACAGGTGTAAATGTAAGTAAAATCGGCGGGATCAATCCTAACATCCCGATCACCGCAGTCATTAGCGCCATTTGCATCATATCTTGAATTTTCAATTTCCATACCCCTCACTCAATTCATTGTTAAAAATAGAGTAAAAGGTACAGCCTATTATGTCAACATTAAATGAAATAAAGTTAACATACAGACCATAAAAAAAGACCTGTGAAGAAAGATCACGAAGATCCGTTCACAGGCCTTTTATTCGTTCTATTCTTCGTCTTCTTCTTGATCTAAGAACGTATTTAACGTTTCTTCAATCATGTCCCACTCTTCATCCGTTTCAATAGGCTCTAGCTCGCCATCTTCACCGTTTTCATTCGGTGTAAAGCTTGATGCATGAATTTCAATTTCTTCATTGTCTTGCTCAGAAATTGGGTAGTAAAGAACATATGATTTGTTAAAATGGTCGCTTTCAAAAGTAAATAGTACTTCGCAAAGCTGTTCATTTCCATTATCATCAACGATTGTAATTTGCTTTTCTCCGTGTTCCATTTGATTCACCTCATTTTAATTTAAGCTGTCTAAGTACCCTTGCAGGATCATAACAGCCGCCATTTTATCAATGACTTTTTTACGCTTTTGTCTGCTCACATCTGCAGAGATGAGCATTTTTTCCGCTGCCATTGTCGACAGGCGCTCGTCCCAAAGCACAACAGGAACATTGTACGTGTTTTCTAGCACTTTCGCAAATGATTGGCTGGCTTCACCTCTAGGACCGACCGTACCATTCATATTTTTTGGAAAACCAAGTACAATTTTATCCGTTCCATATTGCGAGACGATTTCAGACAGGCGGCTGAGACCGAAGTCTCCGCCTGCTTCATCAATTTTAATTGTTTCAATCCCCTGCGCTGTCCAGCCCATTTCATCACTGATCGCAACACCAAGGGTTTTCGTGCCTAAATCTAAGCCTAAAATTCTCATGTTTTACGCCTCTTTATGTGTCTCTAAGTACGATTTAACCAATTCCTCAATTAATTCGTCTCGTTCTATTTTACGAATTAGGTTGCGAGCATCCTGATGTCTTGGAATATAAGCAGGGTCGCCTGACAGCAAGTATCCGACAATTTGATTGATCGGGTTGTATCCTTTTTCTTGGAGTGCGTCATGTACTGTAATGAGCACTTCATTCACATTGGTTTCAGCTGAATCATCAGAGAAGTTAAACTTCATTGTCTTATCAAATGAACTCACTGCTTCTTGCACCTCTCTTCCAACATTCTACTAGCAAGCTTTTTTCTAAACGCTCATCTAATACCATTATTCTACACTACATCGCCTGATTATAAAACGGATTTAACAGATTCTTCGACAGTTGCCAGTGCTTCTTCTAGCTTTTCTGGTTGTTTTCCGCCTGCTTGTGCCATGTCTGGGCGTCCGCCTCCGCCTCCGCCGCAGATTTCAGCTGCCTGTTTCACAAGTTTCCCTGCATGCAGACCTTTTTCGATGACGTCTTTTGTCACTCCTGCTGAAATGTTTACTTTTCCGTTTTGAACGGCTCCGAGCACAATGACAGCTGAGCCTAATTTGGCTTTTAAGTCATCAACCATTGTTCTTAAATGGTTCATGTCTTTCGCGTTTACTTTTTCAGTTAACACTTTCACTCCGCCGATTTCTGTCACTTTCTCTAAAATAGAGCCTGCTTCAGCCTGGCTTAATTTTGCAAGAAGAGATTCGTTTTCTCTTTGAACCTCTTTTAAATCTGCCTGCAATGAAGCGATACGTTTTGGTACATCCTTCGTATTTGACTTCAGCTCACTCGCTGCCTGCTCTAAAATCGCCAGCTGGTCATTTAATTCTTCGTATGCCCCTTTACCAGTCACCGCCTCAATCCGGCGTGTTCCAGCACCAATACCCGATTCAGAGGCAATTTTAAACAACCCGATTTCCGCAGTATTTTGAACGTGACAGCCGCCGCATAGCTCGATGCTGTAATCGCCTACTTGGACAACTCGGACAATATCGCCATACTTCTCGCCGAAGAGCGCCATTGCACCCATTTCTTTTGCTTCCGCAATCGGCTTCAGGTCAATAGCAACAGAGATGCCTTCCCAGATCTTTTCGTTCACAATTTTTTCTATCTGAGACAATTCCTCTTTTGTGACTTGTCCAAAGTGAGAGAAGTCAAAGCGAAGTCTATTTTCATTCACCAATGATCCTGCTTGGTTCACATGGCTGCCCAAAACGTCTTTTAGCGCCTGGTGCAAAAGATGTGTCGCTGTGTGGTTTTTCACAATGCCTTTTCGAAGAGCTGATTCCACTTCCGCAGTGACTTCAAGTCCTTTTTTGGCTGTACCGCTTACGACGATACCCTCATGAACATGCTGACCATTTGGCGCCTTTTTCACGTCTTTGATGTCGATAATCACTTCAGCGCTTTTCAATGTCCCTTTATCAGCCACTTGTCCGCCGCTTTCCGCATAGAAAGGTGTTTCATCTAACAAAATTTGTACTGTATCGCCTTCATGTGCTTCTGTGACAATTTCACCATTTTGAAGCAATTCGACAATATGGGCATCTGCCGTTAGATTTTCGTAGCCAACAAATGTGCTTTCTACTTTAATATCTCCTAGAGCACCGCCTTGAACCTGCATACTGCCGACATCTTGTCTCGCATTTCTTGCACGTTCACGTTGCTTTTCCATCTCAGCCTGGAAGCCTTCTCGATCCACTGTCATGTTTTCATCTTCTGCGTATTCTTCTGTGAGCTCGACAGGGAATCCATACGTGTCATACAGCTTAAATACATCTTCACCTGAAATCTGTGTGCTGCCTTTGTCTCTTTCTTTTTTGATGACTTCTGACAAAATAGCTAAGCCTTCGTTCAGTGTTTCATGGAAGCGTTCTTCTTCATTCTTGATGACTTTTGCAATAAATTCTTCTTTCGCTTGTACATCTGGGTAGAAATCCTTCATGATTTCCGCCACTACTGGAACTAGGTCAAACATAAACGGGCGATGGATGTGAATGGTTTTTGCATAACGCACGGCACGGCGAAGCAAACGTCTTAGCACATACCCGCGCCCTTCATTGGAAGGAAGCGCTCCATCACTTACAGCAAAGGCAACCGTTCTAATGTGGTCAGCAATGACTTTGAATGCTGTATCTTTTTCCTTTGTCTCGCCATAGCTTTCTCCAGAAATGGTTTCAACGGCACGAATAATTGGCATGAATAGATCAGTATCAAAGTTCGTAGGCACGTTTTGAATGACAGATACCATTCGTTCAAGACCCATCCCTGTATCTATGTTTTTCTTCGGAAGCGGCGTGTATGACCCATCTGGATTATGGTTAAATTCAGAGAACACTAGGTTCCACACTTCTAGATATCGCTCATTTTCTCCGCCAGGATATAATTCTGGATCGTTCATATCGTTACCGTATGATTCACCGCGGTCATAGAAAATTTCTGTATTCGGTCCACTTGGGCCCTCTCCAATATCCCAGAAGTTCCCTTCAAGGCGAATAATACGTTCTTCAGGTACACCGATTTTATCTCTCCATAGAACATACGCTTCTTCGTCCTCTGGATGGACAGTAACAGATAACAAATTCGGGTCAAAGCCAATCCATTCGTCACTTGTGAGGAATTCCCACGCCCATTCGATCGCTTCTTCTTTAAAATAATCTCCAATCGAGAAGTTGCCGAGCATTTCAAAGAACGTATGATGACGTGCTGTTTTCCCTACGTTTTCAATATCATTTGTACGAATTGATTTTTGCGCGTTGCAAATACGTGGATTGTCAGGTACGACGCGGCCATCAAAGTATTTCTTTAATGTTGCCACGCCGCTGTTGATCCACAAAAGTGTCGGATCATCATGCGGTACGAGTGATGCACTCGGTTCTACAGCATGTCCTTTTTCTTTAAAAAAGTCTAAAAACATTTGGCGTACTTGAGCTGAAGTTAAAGTTTTCATTCAAAAATCCTCCCTTTTCATTCATCAATCTCCACACAAACGAAAAAACATCCCGCCCTATGCAAGCACAAAACGACTTACACAGGGACGAGATGTTCTCGCGGTACCACCCTGATTATAGACAAATTCGTCTATCACCTTCACATCCGATAACGCCGGAAGAGAGCGGCAGTGTTTATCTGCACTCGGGACTAGCTTCCGTTAAAGGTCTGATAAGGCTTTTCTCAGCAAAATAAAGCCTCTCTCTGAAACAGCTTTTTAACGTACTCGGGTCCGTCATTGAATTCAGTATGTAGTATGAATCGAAATTATTATAGACAACTCGACTCCTCTTGTCAATGAACGCTTCGCCTCATAAGGATATATTGCACAATGATCACCCTGATTATAGCGGCAGTTGGTACGGCTAAAATCATGCCTATTAAACCAAATAACTCTCCACCAGCAAGCAAGACTAGCATAATGACGACAGGATGCATATGAAGACTTCTCCCTACGATAATCGGGCTGAGGACGTTACTTTCTAAAAATTGCAGCACGGCAACTGTAATCAGCACAATAATAACCGATTTCACTGAGATGGTAAACGCAATAAAAACAGCGGGAATCGCGCCAATAATCGGTCCAAAATACGGAATAACATTCGTTGCGCCAATTAGCATACCAAGGACAAGCGGGTACGGGATATGAAACAGCCAGAGCACAATGGCTGCTGCACCCCCAATGAATGAACAGACAAGCAGCTGTCCTCTAATATAATTACCAAGTGATTCATCAACTGCCTTTACAAACGCATGTCCCCTCTTCCGAAATGAGGGCGGCGTCAAATACCATGCAGCCCGCTTCATCGTATTCATATCCTTCACCATATAAAAAACAAGAAAAGGGATGAGCGCTGCAACTAATGCGTAATCAAGTATTACTTTACAGCTAAGAATCATCCGCTCCGCGCCGTTCGCTGCATATGTCTCCGATTGAACAATTAAGCGGTCCAAGCGGTCGTGAAGTCCGTCTGGCCAATGGCTTGTATGATGATGAATATGTGATAAAGCGCCATTATACGTTTCCGCAAGCACAGGAATTTGTTCTGACAGCTCATTTAACTGCTTGATCATGACAGGCGCCCCTTTATAAACCGCAAGCCCAATCCCTCCAAAAAACAGGACATAAATCAATAAGAGACTTAGAGTCCTTGGTAAGCCCCTCGAGTGCAGTTTTTCCACTATCGGATAAAGCAGATAAGAAATAAAAATAGCAATGAGCAGCGGAATCAGAACTGCCTTTAACAACAAAAAAATAGGCATCCATAACTCGTCGAGCTGCAATAAAATGAGCAAGGATGCAAGGACAAGCAGAACCCCTGCAGCATATATCAGAAATTGGATCGGACGTTTCTTCACCTTTTTCACCTCTTTTCTTATTGTTTAACCATCTTCTGTAATTATCCATGTAAATAAAATTTGTCCTAACTTTGTTAAAAATGAATACACATGAAACATACAGCACCATCCAAAGTTACTAAAATGTCTCCACTGAATTCCACCATGTACAAGAGGAGGTTCTTCATGATCACATTCGAAGAAGTCAATAAGCATTATGGCCAGTTCCATGTACTGAAAGACATTAACCTACATATTCAAAAAGGTGAGGTCGTCGTGATCATCGGTCCTTCAGGATCAGGTAAAAGCACGATGCTCAGATGCATCAATCGTCTTGAAAGCATTGATGAGGGAAAGGTGCTTGTCAACGAAGTGCCTGTTCAGCATCCGAAAACCAATATCAATCTTGTCAGGCAAAATATCGGGATGGTATTTCAGCATTTTCATCTCTATCCGCATAAGACGGTGCTTGAAAACATTATGCTTGCGCCAATGAAGGTGAAAAAGGTGAGCAAGGAAGAAGCGAGGGAAACAGCCGAATTTTATTTACATAAAGTCGGTATTCCTGATAAAGCTGACGCCTACCCTTCAAAACTCTCAGGCGGACAGCAGCAGCGTGTTGCCATTGCAAGAGGGCTTGCGATGAAACCGGAGGTCATGCTGTTCGACGAACCGACATCAGCTCTTGACCCAGAGATGATCGGTGAGGTACTAGATGTGATGAAGCAGCTCGCACGAGAAGGAATGACCATGGTTGTCGTCACACATGAGATGGGATTTGCAAGAGAAGTGGCTGACCGTATTGTCTTTATTGATGAAGGCAGAGTTCTTGAAGAATCAACACCGGCTGCATTTTATGAGAAACCGCGTGAGAAACGCGCTCAGCTCTTTCTAAGCCGTATTTTAAATCACTAGGGGGAATGATTTTAATGAAAAAAATGAAACGCTTTGGCCTACTACTCTTTATGACTTGCTGTATTGCCGCATTAGCAGCTTGCGGATCTGCTGAAAAAGGCTCGACTGATGCAAAAAAAGGAAGCTCTTTAGAAACCATTCAGAAAGACAAAAAAATCATATTCGGGGTCAAGAATGATACACGTCTCTTCGGTCTAAAAAATCCTAGCAGCGGAGATATTGAGGGGTTTGATATCGATATTGCAAAAGCCATCGCAAAGGAAATGCTCGGTGATGAAGGAAAAGCAGAATTCAAAGAAGTGACATCAAAAACGAGAATTCCTCTACTGCAAAAAGGAGATATTCATGCAATCGTCGCAACCATGACGATTACCGAAGAGCGTAAAAAAGAAGTCAATTTCTCAGATGTATATTTTGAAGCAGGACAATCACTGCTTGTGAAAAAAGGAAGCGACATTCAATCAATTGATGATTTGAAGAAAGGGACGAAAGTGCTTGCAGTGAAAGGGTCTACTTCTTCTCAAAATATCCGCGAAAAAGCACCTGAAGCGTCTGTATTAGAATTTGAGAACTATCAGGAAGCTTTTACAGCTTTAAAATCAAACCAAGGGCAAGTGCTGACAACTGATAATGCGATCTTATTTGGTATGGCAGATGAGGATTCAAATTACGAAGTCGTCGGCGGCACCTTTACAGATGAGCCTTATGGCATTGCTGTCAAGAAAGCGGATAAGGAATTAACAACGGCCATTAATAAAGCCCTAAAGACATTAAAAGACAATGGGGAGTATGACAAGATTCATCAAAAATGGATCAAAGAATAATGGGTTGACTTGTTAAGAATGATTTTCTCAGGGTGAGCCGCTCATTGGCTCCCCTGTTGATCAGGAAGGAAGTGAACTGATTGCTGCGGTTTTCCATTCTCACTGAAAACTTCAATCTTTATGTAGAAGGCTTTAAATATACCATTGGCGCAAGTGTCATTGCTTTGATTGGAAGCTTTTTGATCGGTACACTCATTGCCATTATGAGGATTGCGCCACTCAGGCCGCTCAACTGGTTAGGAACGGCTTACGTGGAATTTATTCGGAATATTCCGTTATTATTGATTACATTTGTCTTCTTCTTTGGGTTACCCGTGCTAGGTATTGTAGCAGATGGCTTCACCGCTGGCACTATTGCTCTTGCCATTTATACCTCTGCCTTTATTGCTGAAGCCATTCGCGCAGGGATACAAGCTGTACCGCTTGGACAAATGGAAGCAGCCCGTGCTTCAGGTCTATCCTATAGCGGGACAATGCGGTATATCATTCTGCCGCAAGCGATTAAAATTGTCATTCCCCCTCTTGGGAATCAATTTATTAACCTTGTCAAAAACTCCTCTATTTTAGGAGTCATTGCAGGGTTTGACCTCATGTATCAAGGAGACCTCATCGCTTCTAGAACATTTGTGACATTTGATGTCTACATCTTTGTTGCCATGTTCTATCTGCTATTAACGATTCCGCTCAGTTTAGGCGTTGGTTATTTGGAAAAAAGATTAGCAAGAAGCCACTGAAAGGAGGACACATTATGGATTTTCTTGGTGCCTACCAGCCTGATCATCTCGCCTTTTTACTTGAAGGATTTGCTGTCACCTTAAAAGTGGCTTTTATCTCCATCATTTTGAGCTTTCTCATTGGATTAGTCATTGGCACGTTGCGGTTCGCTCAAATTCCGGTTTTATCAAAGATACTTGCAGTCGTCGTCGAAACCATTCGAAACTTGCCGCTCTTATTGATCATCTTTTTCACCTATTTTGCACTGCCCGAAATTGGCATTAAGCTGAGCATTACAGCCTCGGCTATCGCAGCTTTAACCGTATTTGAATCAGCAATGCTGTCAGAAATCATTCGAAGCGGTTTAAAATCAATTGATAAGGGGCAGATTGAAGCAGCCAGATCTTCTGGTTTAACTTATATCCAAACGTTAAAAATGATTATTATGCCGCAGGCTTTACGCCGAATGGTGCCGCCAATTGTCAGTCAATTCATCTCTCTTTTAAAAGATACGTCACTAGCTGTTGTCATTGCTCTTCCAGAACTACTGCATCACGCTCAAATATTAAACGGTCAGAGCCAATCTTACTTAATGCCCATTTTCCTATTAGCGGCAATGATGTATTTTGTCGTCAATTTCAGCCTATCATTACTGGCGCGCCGATTAGAATATAGGCAGGCATAAAAAAGGACATCCGCTTTTGGCACTTAGCGGATGTCTTTTTGTTTACATCATTCTCATAACGCGTTTTCTTAGCTTTTTCATATCCCGCTTTGATGGCATATCATATCGGCTTGCAAAGTGATATGCGAGTGCGCCTGCACCAAGCGTTAATAGTGAAGAAGTCATTTTACCCATTCGAAATTCCCCCTTAACACTTATAGTTGAATTGAACGTTCATCATCACTAAACAGATCATCTAAGCTGCTTAGTGTTCCGTCTTCTTCCACTTGGTGTGTAGATATTTTGCCTTTTGACAGCGTCAATTCAATAAAACAGCCCCAGCAATAATATTGATTGACCCCAATTTTTCCGATGTCTTTACATTTGCAATTTGGGCAAATGAGCATAATCAGCACCTCTTTACGTTCGGTTTAGAACAAGTGCTTCCTTTTGAACGTTGATCAAGGTTCCGGCAGCCTGAAGCTGTTTTCGAATCCCTGATAGCTCTGTAAAGAAGCCGTCCGAGAGTTCATATGCTACGATTGTGCCCGAATTTGTGCAAAAGTATACATCTTCCAAAATGCCTAAATTTTCACCGTCAGGCGACTGCATCATTTTCTTTTTTAATTTCGAAAATAAGAGGGATGGGGCGGAGGAATCCATGCCTACTCCCTCATAGCAGCTCACATATAAGCCTTTGTCTGTCAGCTGATCCCCAGCCGAGAATGGAACGAGTGCACAGTCTTTCTTTTTCCCATCTAACACATATCCTCCGCAGCTGCCTCCGGCTAATAAGCAAATATCTTTTATGGAACCAAGTGAATGAGACGTTTCACCAGCATAGATTGACATTCCTTCAAGCTCTCGACATGTTCTCAAAATGTGCTCAACCACCTTTTGCGGAACAGTCTTATCGTGTGCGTTTGCTTCAAGACTCATACGAAGAAATGGCTTCCATGAACGAAATATGCGAATTTCTTTTCATGCTAAAAAAGGCTTCCATCTGGAAGCCTTTTATTCATGCATAAAATCAAATGGAGTGATTCCCTCCATACCGATATTTGCATCATGTACGCTAAACGGCAGTTCTTTTTGAAGTGCTGCAAGCTCCGCATCCATGACCTCTCCTGTTTGCACGAGCCGCATCGTTAAGGACGTTTGTCTGAGCGAATCCTCATTGTTTTTCACGCCCCACTCCAGTGCTGATTCCTCGCCGCACAGGATTAAAAACTTTTTACTTCGTGTAATGGCTGTGTACAGCAGATTTCGCCGAAGCATTCTGTAGTAGCTTCTCAAGACTGGCAGTACAACAATGGGAAATTCACTACCTTGTGATTTATGGATGGAGCAGCAATAGGCATGTGTAAATTGATGAAAATCCTTTTTAGTAAAAGTGATTTCATTCCCATCAAAGGAGATCACAGCCATATCTTCTTTTTCCGTGTTTTCTTTCGCATAAAAAATCGAGACAATTTCTCCAATATCACCGTTAAAAATATTGTTCTCCGGCTGATTCACAAGCTGAAGCACTTTATCTCCGGTCCGGTACACCACATCACCAAACGGGATTTCTCTGCCCTTTGGTTTTTTAGGATTCAAAATGTGCTGCAGCATTTTATTGAGCTCATTAATGCCTGCTTTTCCTTTATACATGGGCGCAAGCACCTGAATGTCTTTAGCTGAATAGCCTTTTTGAGCAGCATTGCTGACGACTTTCTCAATGACTTCTTTCATTTGATCAGCTGAGCATTTTATGAAGGATCGGTCTTTTGAACGTGCGGTAATATCTTTTGGCAGGACGCCATTTTTCATATCATGTGCAAGTTCAACAATGCTGGAGCCGTCTGCCTGCCGGTAAATATCTGTGAGGGTAACAGCTGGTACGGCTTGTGATGCAATCAAGTCTCTTAACACTTGGCCTGGTCCGACAGACGGAAGCTGATGTTCATCTCCCACCATGATCACTTGGATATGGTCAGGAATGGCTTTAAACAAGTGATTCGCAAGCCAAATATCTAGCATACTTGATTCATCAATGATGACAAGCTTTCCTTCAATCGGCTGTTCTTCATCATGCGAGAAGCCCTCTGATCCGTTCCAACCAAGCAGCCGGTGAATCGTCACAGCTGGAAGCCCTGTTGATTCTGTCATTCGTTTAGCTGCTCGTCCAGTTGGCGCCGCAAGCACAAATGGAAAGGATTCATCTTTTTTGTAATCACTCGGATCAAGAGATACACCGTGAAGGTCGCTGTAAAGCTCAACAATGCCTTTAATGACAGTTGTTTTCCCAGTCCCAGGTCCGCCTGTTAAAAGCAGCATTGGGGACATGAGTGCCTTTTGAATCGCTTCCTTTTGTGTCGGCGCATACTGGACGCCCAGCCGTTCCTCGAGCTCACCAAGGGCTAGAAGGAATTCTGATTCAGGAAATTGATCTGCATATTCCGTTTGGGAGACGATTTTTTGTATACGTTTGGCGACACTTTGCTCGGCATAAAATAAGGACGGATGATAGCAGCGCTCATCTTCAATGATCATCTCTTTCCCTTCGCCAAGTGCAATGATCTGATTGGCGACGTCCATTTCCGTCACTTTGTACTCATTGCCTGTCTGATTGAGTAGCTTGCGGGTTTCGACGATCAAATCCTTTGTTTGTATGTACGTGTGACCGTCCTGAAGACTGGCTGTCTCCACTGTATAAAGCAAGGCTGCACGGATCCGCTCTGGGTCACTTCCTGAGATGCCAGTTCTAGCGCCAAGTTCATCTGCCTTAATAAAACCGATCCCTTCGACATCCTTGACAAGCTGATACGGGTTTTCTTCAATCTTCTGCAGCGTCTCACTCTCGTACACTTGATAAATCTTCATGCTGAGCTGCGGACCAAAGCCGAATTGATTGAGGCTGATCATAATTTGTTCCAATCCTTGATGCTCCTGAAGCGCTGCGGCCAGCTTATCTGCCTTCTTTTTTGATAAGCGCGGAACGTCATACAAAACCGCTGGGTCACGCATAATTTTATGAAGCGTCTGACTGCCAAGCTGTCCTACAATTTCTTCCGCTGTCTTTTTGCCTATCCCCTCAAATAAATCACTTGAGAGATAATGAATAATTCCTTGCTTTGTTGTCGGTACTTCTTTTTGAAAATGAGTTGCCTGAAACTGTTCACCAAACTTCGGGTGGCTTGTGACTTTGCCATAGAAGGTGTAAGTTTCTTCCTCATGAAGTGCTGGGAAGTAGCCTGTGACAGATGCTGTTTTTTCCTCTAAGTTTTCCGATGTTTCAATGACTTTCACCTTTAACACCGAGTATAAATTACTTTCATTATGGAAAATAACGGCTTGAACTGTTCCCTTTAAAAACGGTTCGTCCTCAAGCTTCATTTGATCTGGATGTTCCTGCACAGGTCTTCCCTCCTTCCGTCTATTCTGCTTCTTGAATCAACTTTTGCGCATGCAGTGCCAGCATATGGTCAGGCTGCACATCAATCGCTTTTCCTAACATCTCAAGTGCTTCGTCTTTTTTCTCTAAGTATGCATACGCAACCCCTAAATTATAAAAGGCATCTGCATGCTCCGGATCACGCGCAATCACCTCAGTAAAGGTTGTCACCGCTTCTTCCAGCAATTGTTCATTGGCTAAGCACATGCCAAATTGGAATCTTGCTTCATTATCATCTTCATTCAGTTCGATGGCACGCTGAAGATAAGGCATCGCAAGCTTCGGTTGCTCTAATTTGATGAGCGTTTGCCCCAGCATATAAAACAAATCACTATTTTCCATGCCCGCTTTTAGTGCTTTTTCAAAATAGTCTTTTGCTTTCATAAAGTCTTCTTTTAATGTGTATACATTTCCTGCCCCGTAATAGGCTGCAGCTGCAGCTTGATCAAGCTCAATTGCTTTTTGAAAGAAATTTAACGCACGTTCAAATTCATTGATGCTTGACAGCAAGTTCGCAAAGTTAATATATGGAACTGGGTCTTTCGGGCTTTCTTCAATGGCTTTCGTAAAAGCTTCCGCTGCTTTTTCGATGTTCCCCTGATTTAAGGCTTCTATGCCGATTTCATTATGATTCATTCGCTCTCTCATCCTTTCATTAAAAAACCTCAACAGCGACGTTGAGGTTTTGAAAACATGTTACACATACGACAGTTTTTGGCCGTCCTTAAAGACATCGTCAATTGTTCCGCCGCCCAGACATTCATCGCCATCATAAAAGACAACCGCTTGTCCTGGTGTCACAGCACGAACAGGTTCATCAAAGATGACCATCGCTTCTTGCTCACCTGTCATTTTGACCTTTACATGGTGATCTTCTTGACGGTATCTGAATTTAGCTGTGCATGTTAATTCACCGTTTTCACCGACAATATGAGGACGAGTCCAGCTGATATTGACGGCTGAAATGCTTTCAGAATATAAAAGTGGATTGTGGAAACCTTGTTCGACAAACAGGATATTTTGTTCCAAGTCTTTTCCAACGACAAACCAAGGATCACCGCTGCCGCCAATGCCTAGACCTTGGCGCTGCCCGATCGTGTAATACATCAGTCCATCGTGCTCCCCTTTGACTTCTCCGTCCATCGTCTGCATCACGCCAGGCTGTGCAGGCAAATATTGACTGAGGAACGTTTTAAAGTTTCTTTCCCCAATAAAGCAAATACCCGTTGAATCTTTTTTCGTTGCTGTTGCGAGCTCTGCTTCTTTTGCCAATTCACGAACCCTTTTTTTCTCTAAATCACCGATTGGGAACATGACTTTATCAAGCTGTTCCTGAGTCAGCTGATTTAAGAAATACGTCTGGTCTTTGTTGGCATCAAGACCTCTTAGCATTTTGACTTCATCGCCAGTTCTGTCGACGCGCGCATAGTGCCCTGTTGCTAAATAATCCGCACCGAGTGACAATGCATGCTCAAGGAACGCTTTGAACTTAATTTCTTTGTTACACATGACATCTGGGTTTGGCGTTCTGCCGGCTTTATATTCATCAAGGAAGTATTGAAACACTTTGTCCCAATATTGCTTCTCGAAATTCACTGCATAATAAGGGATTCCAATTTGGTTACACACGCGGATGACATCCTCATAATCCTCCGTTGCTGTACATACACCATTTTCATCTGTGTCATCCCAGTTTTTCATAAATATGCCGATTACATCATAGCCTTGCTCTTTTAGCATAAGAGCGGCAACTGATGAATCGACTCCTCCGGACATACCGACCACAACTCTTGTGTCTTCTGGTCTTTTTGTCATCTTCATCAACTCCATTTTCAATGAAACAGCATGTGCGTTTCGTTCTTCAGGTGCTTGGCTGTTTCATTTTTCACACACGAACAAAAGAGGGACGTTTATTTGGCTAAGCGTTTGACAACAGCTGCTATCTTGCGCGCCGCCTGCTTCACATGATCCTCTTCATTCCCAAGACCGAAGCTTATTCTGACTGAGGACGTCAGCTTGTCTGCTTCTTCGCCATACATGGCGCTTAACACGTGCGAAGGAAGGACGGATCCAGCCGTACATGCAGATCCACTTGAAACAGCAATTCCTTCCATATCCAAATTCACAAGTAACGATTCGATGGAAACGCCCGGGAAATGAACATTTAAAATATGAGGCAATGTCTCTTTCGGGTGTCCATTGATAGAGAAAGTAAGTGATTCCTCTTCGAGTACTTGCAGCATGATTTCTTTGAGCTTACCATAATGCATGGCTTTTTCTCTTCTATTTTGCTTCGTTAATTGAACAGCTTCTGCAAGTCCCACGATCCCTGCCACATTCTCAGTGCCAGCACGGCGTTTTCTTTCTTGTTCTCCTCCGAAAATTTGCGGAGAAAGTTTCACGCCTTCGTTTACATATAAAAAGCCGGTTCCCATTGGACCATTTAGCTTATGGCCAGAAGCAGATAAAAGATCAATATGAAGGTCTGCTACATCGATCGGCATTGTTCCAAACGCCTGCACGGCGTCAGTATGAAAATGAGCAGTGTGATGGTGTAAAAGCTCGCCAATGTCTTTGATGGGCTGAATCACACCTGTTTCATTGTTGCCGTACATGATGGTGACAAGAATCGTATCATCTCTTAGTGCTTGCTTTAGTTGTTCAAGATGAATCAATCCCGTTTCATCCACATCTAAATATGTCACATCAAATCCTAGCTTCTCTAGGCGTTCACATGTATGCAGCACTGCATGATGCTCTGTTTTTGCTGTGATGATATGTTTTCCTTCATGCTGCCTTGCCATCGCCACACCTGTAATGGCCAAGTTGTCTGCCTCTGTTCCTCCGCTTGTGAGGATGATCTCCTGCGGCTTACAGTGTAATTCTCCTGCAATGACTTCCCTTGCTTCATCGAGCCACTTTCTTGCCTCGCGCCCGTATGAATGAATACTAGAGGGATTGCCAAATATCTCTGTAAAGTAAGGCATCATCTTGTCCACAATCCGCTGATCCATAGGCGTTGTCGCTGCATGATCTAAATAGATACGTTCCATTTCCGGTACACCTCTGATCTAAATATAGAACATATACGCCTCTTGATCCTCGTCACCTTTATAGCTTGCCAAGTCTTCAAGAGTTGTATTGTCTAGTACGTCTTTTACTGCATCACGAATACGAATCCAAAGTGCACGTTTTGCTGGTTCTTCGTTTTCGATGACTTCGACAGGACTAATCGGTCCTTCTAATACACGAATAATATCACCCGCTGTAATCTCGCTTGGCTCATGGGCAAGCACATAACCGCCATATGCTCCGCGGATACTTTTCACAAGACGAGCATTGCGAAGTGGTGATACAAGCTGCTCTAAATAATGCTCAGACAAATTATTGTTTTGAGCAATTGATTTTAATGATGTAGGGCCTTCGCCATGTTTTTTGGCTAATTCGATCATGATCGTCAGACCATATCTGCCTTTAGTAGAAATTTTCAAGTTAAACACCTCTGCGTTTTCTATTTCTATGTCATCAATTATTTTTCTGATTTCATATACGCTTATATAGACCAAAAGCAATTATATCATACTTTTAGCCAACTTTCATTTGCGGGTTCTAAGCTCAAAATGAGGACGCATCCCTTTTCTATTTGAAGAAATTTCGGTACTCTATACAAACAAGACATTGCTTTAGGAGAGATAATCATGAAACCTTTAGCGTACCGGATGCGCCCAAGTCATATTGAAGACATCATTGGGCAGGAGCATCTCGTTGGAGAAGGTCAAATTATTAGACGAATGGTCGAGGCAAAACATTTATCCTCGATGATTTTATACGGACCGCCGGGCATCGGCAAAACATCGATTGCGACGGCGATCGCTGGCAGTACAAGCATTGCGTTTCGGACGTTGAATGCGGTCATTCATAACAAAAAGGATATGGAAGCTGTCGCCGCTGAAGCGAAAATGAGCGGCCAGGTCATCCTCATTTTAGACGAGGTTCACAGGCTTGATAAAGGAAAGCAGGATTTCCTTCTTCCTTATTTAGAAAATGGCATGATCATTTTAATTGGTGCAACGACGGCTAACCCCTATCATGCGATCAACCCCGCCATCCGAAGCCGAACACAAATATTTGAGCTGAAACCGCTTGAAACGGAGCAAATCAAAGCTGCGCTAACAAGAGCGTTACAGGATGAACATCGCGGACTTGGCGGTTATGAGGTGACAGTGGACGATGATGCGATGAATCATTTTGCCAATGGATGCGGCGGAGACGTACGCTCTGCTTTAAATGCGTTAGAACTAGCTGTCTTATCGACAAAAGCAGATGGGGCTGGGCATATAATGATCACTCTTGCCGCAGCAGAAGAATGTTTACAAAAAAAGAGCTTCTCACATGATAAGAATGGTGATGCTCATTATGATGTCCTCTCGGCTTTTCAAAAATCCATTAGAGGATCTGACGCAGATGCGGCGCTGCATTACCTTGCCAGACTGATTGAAGCAGGAGACCTTGAAAGCATTTCAAGGAGATTACTCGTAATGGCTTACGAAGATATTGGCTTAGCTAGTCCGCAGGCAGGCCCTCGTGTGTTAAGCGCTGTTCAAACAGCAGAAAGAGTCGGCTTCCCGGAAGCACGAATTCCGCTGGCCAACGCAGTCATTGAACTGTGTCTTTCTCCTAAATCCAACTCAGCATATAAGGCGATCGATGCGGCACTAGGTGACATTCGTTCAGGGAAAATTGGTGAAATCCCTGTTCATTTAAAGGATGCTCACTATAAAGGAGCTACCGCTCTCGGCAGAGGTGTGGATTACTTATACCCTCACGATTATGAAAACGGCTGGGTGAAGCAGCAGTACTTACCTGATCCGCTGAAAAACAAGCAATACTATGAACCGAAGCAAACAGGTAAATTTGAAGGCGCACTAAAACAAGTATATGAGAATTTAAAACGCCAAAAATAAAAAAAGCCCCCTGCGTTATAGCAGGTGGGCTGTCAGATTGTTGACAAAGGGCTAAAATGATCTTGATTTTAGCCCTTTGTCTTCTTTTCAGCGTGATAGCAGGTGGGCTGTTTATTTATCCTTCACACGTGTAATTGGAATATCTTTCAAAAGCTGCATAATGACATGACCACCCATGATCAGTCCTGCAACAGACGGGACGAAGGCATTGGATGATGGCGGCATTTGTGCCTTGCGAATCTTCGCTTCATCATTTCCAACTTCTTTTCTAACATCTTCGCGAATCACAATCGGACTTTCATCAGAGAAAATGACTTCAATTCCTTTACGAATCCCTTCTTTGCGCAGACGCGTTCTTACGACTTTTGCAATTGGATCGGTATGTGTTTTTGAAATGTCATCAATTTTGAAGCGGGTCGGATCTGTTTTGTTTGCAGCTCCCATACTCGAAATGATGTTCACGTTGCGTTTTAGACACTCTTTCATTAAATGAATTTTATAGTGAATCGTATCTGACGCATCGATGACATAATCAAGTGGATATTCAAAAAATTGCTCATAGGTTTCCTCTGTATAAAATATCTTGAGCGCAACAACTTCACATTCTGGATTAATATCAGCGATTCTCGCCTGCATTAAGTCAACCTTTGGTTGTCCAACTGTTGAAAGCAATGCTGGCAGCTGACGGTTTACATTTGTAATATCAATATCATCTTTATCAACAAGAACAATACGGCCAACGCCTGAACGAGCGAGTGCCTCAACTGCAAATGAACCAACGCCGCCCACACCAAGCACTGCAACTGTACTGTTTTTTAATATATCTAAGCCTTCCTTGCCAATGGCAAGCTCGTTTCTTGAAAACTGATGTAACAAGTGCCTCACTCCACCTTTATTTAAAATGAATCGAAAGAATCATATCATATTCAACCTTCTTCGTCATCCTTCTGAAAAAGAAAAAAACACAAAAAAGTCCCGACAACGCCGCCAGCTTTTCCTTCGTTTTGAACCCCGCACCATGCAGGTGGGTGCTTTCTTCCTGACTTTATAAGTCCTCAAAAGAGGCATTTATGCAGAAAGGAAAGGCAAGCTCCCGTATAAAAAAATGTTCGGTCAAAACTAGGTAACCACCGTACGTATCAGGACTTTATTTATTGATTGAAGAAAGCATATCATAGGCATGCCGCTTTTTCAAGCGTTTACATGCCTATATCCATGCGTCTATTTTACTGTTTTACTTTTGTTTTAATGGCTAAACTTAACTCATCCAGCTGCGCCTCGCTCACATGACCTGGTGCATCTGTTAGCACGCAGCTCGCACTTGCTGTTTTCGGAAATGCAATCGTGTCTCTTAAGTTAGAGCGGCCGGCAAGCAGCATCACTAAGCGGTCAAGACCAAGTGCGATTCCGCCGTGCGGAGGAACACCATGCTCAAAAGCATCTAGAAGGAAGCCGAATTGTTCATAAGCCTCTTCTTTTGAAAACCCAAGTAAGCTAAACATTTTTTCTTGAATATCCTTTTCGAAAATACGAATCGAACCTCCGCCAAGCTCATAGCCATTTAGGACAAGATCGTAAGCCTGTGCTTTCATGTCTTCTGGGCTTGTCTCAATTAATTCAAGATCGTCGCGCACTGGCATTGTGAAAGGATGATGGGCAGCATAGAAGCGGCCTTCTTCTTCATCTTTTTCAAGCAGCGGCCAATCAACAACCCATAAGAAGTTGAAAAGAGACTCATCGATGAGCCCAAGCTCTTTACCGAGTTTTAGGCGAAGGGCACCAAGTGCGTCATGGACAACAGACGTCTTATCTGCAACAAAAAGTAGAAGGTCGCCTTCTTCAACTTGCAGCTCTTCTTTTAATTCTGCTTGCTTTGTTTCGTCAAAGAATTTAGCAATCGGTCCTTTTAATTCTGTCCCTTCTGCTTTAAGCCAAGCTAGACCTTTTGCACCGTAGTTCGCTGCAAATGCACCAAGGGCATCAATGTCTTTTCTTGAGTAGTTCGCTGCTGCTCCTTTGACATTGATGGCTTTCACAGCTCCACCATTTTTCACAGCTCCGCTAAAGACTTTGAAATCAGAGTCTTTTACCGTGTCTGAGATGTTAACAAGCTTCATCTCAAAACGTGTATCTGGTTTATCAGAACCATAAGAATTCATCGCTTCATCATATGTCATACGAGGTAATGGCAATGTCAGATCTACACCTTTGACATCTTTCATCACCTTTGCCATCATCTCTTCAGCAAGCGTCATAATGTCCTCTTGACTCATAAAGGACATTTCGATATCGACTTGTGTGAATTCCGGCTGACGGTCAGCACGCAAGTCTTCATCCCTAAAGCAGCGCGCAATTTGATAGTAACGATCCATTCCTGAAACCATTAGCAATTGTTTAAATAATTGCGGGGACTGAGGCAATGCATAGAACTCTCCTTCGTGTACACGGCTTGGAACAAGATAGTCACGTGCACCCTCTGGCGTACTTTTTGTTAAAATCGGTGTTTCAATATCTAGGAAGCCGTTATCATCTAGGAAATGGCGGAATGCTCTAGTGACTTCATGTCGCATTTTCATCGTTTCAAACATAGCAGGACGGCGAAGGTCTAAGTAACGGTATTTAAGGCGCACATCTTCTGATACCTCATCCGCTTGATCTGAAATCACAAAAGGAGGAGTCTTTGCTTCATTTAACACGCTGACCGTTTCGACTTGTATTTCAATTTTCCCTGTTTTTAAATTTGGATTGATTGTTGCTTCTTCTCTTGCCACAACCGTTCCTTTAATATCAAGGACATATTCATTACGAATCGATTCTGCTGTCTCAAGCGCCTCTTTTGAAAGGTCTGGATTGAAAACAGCTTGTACAATTCCTGTACGGTCACGCAGATCAATAAAGATTAATCCGCCAAGGTCACGTCTTTTTTGAACCCATCCTTTTAATACAACGGTTTGACCGATTTGGTCTTCTGTTACTTCTCCACAATAAAAAGTTCTACCAAACACAAACATTCCACTCCTTCTTTACGCCTTCTTGTGGGCCTTCATCATTTGAATCAGCTCATCAAGCTTCACTTCAATTTGTTCACCCGTTGTCGTATCTTTTACATTCACAATGTGCTGCGCGAGCTCATCTTCACCCAGGACAGCAATAAACTTGGCTTTTAATCGATCAGCCGCTTTAAATTGTCCTTTTAATTTCTTCCCTGTATAGTCCATTTCACTTGAAATGCCTTCTTTTCTCAGACGATTTAATAATGCAACAGCGTAATCTTTCGCATCATCACCGAGTGCAGCAATGTATAGATCAATGCCATCTTGCAGTGGAAGATCAATCCCTTCAGCATCGATTGCTGATAGGAAGCGCTCAATACTCATAGCAAAACCGATTCCTGGTGATTCAGGACCGCCAATTCCTTCAACAAGTCCATCATATCGGCCTCCGCCGGCTAATGTGGTAATTGCACCAAAGCCTTCAGCATTGCTCATGATCTCAAATGCTGTGTGATTGTAGTAATCAAGACCACGCACTAAGTTCGGATCGACGACATATTCAACGCCTATATCTGTTAAGTATTGTTTGACCTTTTCAAAATAAGTCCGTGATTCATCATTTAAGTAATCTTGAATGGATGGAGCTGTTGCCATCAATTCGTGGTCACGATCCTTTTTACAATCAAGAATTCGAAGCGGATTTTGATGTAAACGAGTTTGACAGTCATGACAGAATTCATCGATTCTTGGTTCAAAGTGCTTAACAAGTGCCTCGCGGTAGTCTGCACGGCTCTCTTTGTCACCAAGGCTGTTAATGACGAGCTTTAAGTTAGAAAGACCTGCTTTCTCATAAACACTCATCGCAAGGGATATCACTTCTGCATCAATGGCTGGATCCTTTGAACCGATCGCTTCAATTCCAAACTGATAAAATTGACGATATCTTCCCGTTTGCGGTCGTTCATAGCGGAACATCGGTCCGATGTAATACAGCTTTGTCGGCTGCGCCGGCTGTGCAAATAATTTATTTTCAACATAAGAACGTACGGTTGATGCCGTTCCCTCTGGACGAAGGGTGATGCTGCGTCCCTTTTTATCTTCAAATGTATACATCTCTTTTTGAACGATATCGGTTGATTCGCCTACTCCCCGTGCAAACAGCTCTGTATGCTCAAAAATCGGTGTGCGGATTTCTTTGTATTGAAAGGCTGCACATGTATCTCTTGCAATTTGTTCAACATACTGCCAGCGTTCTGACTCTCCAGGTAAAATATCCTGTGTGCCTCTTGGAATATTAAAACTCATTTTTCGTCCTCCTACGACCATCATTCATTTTTTATGTGGACATATAAAAAACCCCCGCCTCTACTATGTGTATAGTAGGGACGAGAGTTATACCCGTGGTGCCACCCTAGTTGGAACATAATCTAGCCATGTTCCCGCTCAAATCCTTAACGCAGATTCACGTTCTCCGCCTATTGACTCATTTTTAGAGCGTTCAGCAGGAAACCTACAGAGTGTTCTTTCGTGATAAATGCCATGCGGATTCGCTTTCAGCCTAAGGCGATTCCTCTCTGCTCACGCAATTTACCCTACTATTCTCTATCATCAGTTCCACATTTTAAATTTTCAAGTGTGTTGATTTATATTATAATAAGGTCGGTGCTGCCACTCTGTCAACCCTTGCCGTGCCTCTTTTTCTTTTCCAGCTCTTCTTTTGACGTACATCCGTATTCAGATGCGGTTTCTTCTAAGAAGCCTGGTTGATCCATTTCGTCGTGCTGCCAGCGATCGATATCACGATGTCCATTATATTGCACTCGTCCTAATTTTCTGCTTAATCTCATGTTTGTACATCCTTTTATCACGTTTTTATTTAGTATAAACAGATTGATTCATTTTTATTAGGAAACTGCAAGGAATTAGTCCATTACATAACGAATTTACATTCATCGGTTTTACAAGGGAGGGGAAAACACCGTTTTGAATCTAAAAAAACACAATCAAATCATGATGCTTCTTACCTGTTTTGTTCTCATCGCAAGTACTTTGCCTATGACACATGCTACAGCACAAACAGATCAAGCTGTGGTCGCTACAGATGAAATCAATGTGAGAACAGGTCCTGGCTTAAGCTATGGAATCGCAGCTGTTGTGGAGCGCGGAGAAAGCTATCCCATTCTCACGAAACAAGGAGAATGGGTGCAGATCGGGCTATCTAACGGCCAAAAAGGCTGGGTCGTCTCATGGCTGATTACAACATCATCTGGCGGCCAAAAGTCTGCTAAGCCAAAGACGCAAAATCAAAGCTCAGCAGAGAGCAGTTCCATTACATCGACAGCCTCCGATCTTCGCATACGGACAGGCCCTGGGACGTCCTATCAAGTCGTCGGAACTTTCCCGCAAGGCGCTTCCGCTAAAAAGCTGCAGACAAGCGGCGAATGGACAAAAATTTCGTATAAACAAGCAGTAGGCTGGGTTCACTCTGATTATGTGTCAGGCGGCCAAAAAGCTTCTCAATCAAGCGCTGGCGAGTCCTCTCGCTCTAAACAGACAGGCACAGTTGGCGTATCAAGCTTAAATGTAAGGCAATCGGCGGCACCTAATGCACAAGTCGTCGCTTCACTTGCCCGCAACACACAGATCACCATTTTGCGCGAGCAGAACGGCTGGTATGAAATTGAGGCAAAAGGCGTGAAAGGCTGGGCAGCAAGCTATTATATCGTCACAAGCAATGGAGCGAGTTCGGCGGGTGAAAAGAATTCATCTTCTTCGGCTTCCCAAAAGAAAGCGTACATTGTCTACGATGGCACCAACATTCGAAAAAGCGCTTCTACCTCTGCTCAGATTGCAGAAAGAGCCACAAAAGGCGCTGCCTATCAAATTGTTCGCACGCAAGGTGACTGGTACGAGGTGACATTATCAAACGGCGGAACTGGTTATGTGGCAAGCTGGGTCGTTCAAACGAATAAAAATAGCAGCGAGGCACCAAGACCACAGCAGGATTCATCGTCAGGAACTGGTTCTTTAAAAGGAAAAACGATTGTTCTTGATCCAGGTCATGGCGGAAAAGACAGCGGCACGATTGGCGCAGATGGAGCCTTTGAGAAGAACATTACCATCAAAACCGCCAATTTACTGGCAAGCAAATTAAGGGCTTCTGGAGCAAATGTTTATTTAACAAGAAGTGAAGATACTTTTATCAGCCTTCAATCGAGGGTCGCGACATCTCATTACAGAAATGCAGATGCATTTATTAGTCTTCATTATGATAGTTTTATGGACCCAAGCGTCAGAGGAAGTACAGCGTATTATTATCAAGCAGCAAAAGACCAGCAATTAGCGACAAATGTTCATACAGAAGTTGCTAAACGCTCTCAAATCCCTGATAAGGGTGTCAAATTCGGAGATTATTTTGTGTTAAGAGAAAACAAACGTCCTTCTCTTTTATATGAACTCGGCTATTTAAGCAATCCTCAGGAGGAAGCCATCATTTATAGCGCCTCTTACCAAGAACGAGTCACAGAAGGAATGACAGAAGGATTAAAACAATATTTCCGCTAAAAGAAAGAGGCCGCTGTGCCTCTTTTTTGTTTGATTGCAGAAGAAAAAGACTCTAAACAAACTCCTGCAAGAGTCTATCTACAGTCTAAATTGAATCTATTCTTTACTATCCATCCAGATGGTGACAGGCCCTGAGTTGGTCAATGACACATCCATCATCGCGCCAAAGCGGCCAGTTTCTACATGAATACCTTTTTCTCTAAGGGCTTTATTGAAACATTCGTAAAGGGCGTTCGCAGCATCTGGCTTGGCTGCTTTCATAAAATTTGGCCTTCTGCCCTTTCTTGTATCACCATAAAGGGTAAACTGAGATACAGACAGCACGCTTCCTTTTACATCCAATAACGAATGATTCATTTTCCCGTTTTCATCTTCAAAAATACGTAAATGTGCAAGCTTATCAGCTAAATAAAGCACATCTTCTTCTGTATCTTCGTGTGTGACACCAACGAGTACCATATATCCTTCATTGATGGCACCTGTGATCTCTTCTTCTACCTTCACAGATGCACTTGTCACACGCTGCACAACAAGCCTCATAGACGATATACTTCCTTTCTAATTCATGAATCGGCGAACAGAGTAAATGTCTTTGATTTGTTTAATGCGTTCTACCACTTTGTGCAAATGGTTAATATTTTGGATAAAGATCGCCATATGGATCGTCGCCACTTTGTTACGATCAGACTTACCAGAAACCGACGAGATGTTCGTTTTGGTTTCGTTGACTGCTTGAAGCACCTCATTAAGTAAGCCGCGTCTGTCATATCCTAATATTTCAATTTCCACATTGTATTCTTTACGGTTTCGAGCAGGCTGTTCATGCTCCCACTCAACCGGAATTAACCGTTCCTGCGCTTCTCCTGTCTTCACGTTCGGACAGTCATCACGGTGAACAGATACGCCTCGGCCTTTCGTAATAAAACCAACAATGCTATCACCTGGAACAGGATTACAGCACTTAGATAAGCGGACAAGCAGGTTATCTATCCCTTTGACTCTTACCCCTGCTTCTCGTTTCTTCCCGTGATATGTCTTTGGCTCTACAGTCACTTCTTGAACCGTTTTTTCTTGTTCTTCTTGATCTCTTTGTTTTCTTTCTTTTTCAGTTAAACGATTGGCGACTTGGAGTGCAGTAATTCCGTTATAACCAACCGCTGCATACATGTCCTCTTCGTTTGAAAAATTAAATTTGTCAGCCACTTTTTGCAGGTTTTCAGCTGTCAGAATGTCTTTGACATCAAACTCAAGGTTTTTGATTTCTTTCTCCACGAGTTCTCGGCCTTTTTCGACATTTTCTTCACGGCGCTGTTTTTTGAAAAACTGTCTGATCTTGTGCTTCGCTTGGGAGGTTTGGGCAAGTTTGACCCAATCCTGACTTGGCCCATAGCTGTGCTTTGATGTCAGAATTTCAATAATGTCACCTGTTTTCAATTTATGATCGAGCGTGACCATCTTTCCGTTGACCTTCGCACCGATCGTTTTGTTCCCGATTTCCGAATGAATCCGGTAAGAAAAGTCAATCGGAACAGAACCCGATGGCAGTTCAATGACATCTCCTTTTGGTGTAAAGACAAACACCATATCAGAGAAGAGATCAATTTTTAACGATTCCATAAATTCTTCTGCATCTGTCGATTCATTTTGGAATTCAAGGATTTCTCTAAACCAAGAGAGCTTCTTCTGGAAAACAGCTTCCTCCGTTGATTCTGCTGACTCTTTTCCTTCTTTATATGCCCAGTGCGCAGCAATTCCGTACTCTGCGATTTCATGCATTTCCACTGTACGGATCTGAACTTCAAGCGGGTCACCTTTTGGTCCAATCACTGTTGTATGAAGCGATTGGTACATGTTCGGCTTTGGCATTGCAATATAATCCTTAAACCTGCCTGGCATCGGCTTCCAGCAAGTATGGATAATCCCAAGCACGGCATAGCAGTCTTTAATGCTGTCAACCAAAATACGGACGGCCAGCAGATCATAAATTTCATTAAACTGCTTATTTTGCAGGACCATTTTGCGATAAATACTATAAATATGCTTTGGTCTTCCGGAAAATTCAGCCTTGATGTTTACCTCTGACACACGATCTTTTACTTCATTGACAACCTCGTCTAAGTATTCCTCACGTTCCGCTCGTTTACGCTTCATGAGATTCACGATCCGGTAATATTGCTGCGGATTTAAGTAACGGAGCGCTGTATCTTCAAGCTCCCACTTAATCTTTGAAATCCCTAATCTGTGCGCAAGCGGTGCAAAGATTTCAAGGGTTTCATTTGAAATTCTACGCTGCTTTTCCTGCGGAAGGTGTTTGAGCGTTCTCATATTGTGCAGACGGTCTGCCAGTTTAATCAAGATGACGCGTATATCCTGCGCCATTGCCACAAACATTTTTCGATGGTTTTCGGCCTGCTGTTCTTCTTGTGATTTATATTTAATCTTCCCGAGCTTTGTTACACCATCAACAAGCATCGCAACTTCTTCGTTAAAATGCTCTTTTAAATCCTGTAATGTCACATCTGTATCCTCGACAACATCGTGCAGGAAACCGCCTGCAATGGTTGATGGGTCCATTTCAAGGTCAACAAGAATCCCCGCCACTTGAATTGGATGGATAATATAAGGCTCACCAGATTTCCGGTATTGCTCCTTATGTGCATTTTCAGCATATTCATATGCTCGCTCTATAAATTGAATATGTTCAGCGGACAGGTATTCTCTTGCCTTGTCAATGACCTGCTGCGCCGTTAAAACTTGTTCGTTCGCCATGGAATCACCTTTTTAAATGAAAACTGTATTGTAGTTTATTATCAAGAAAAATTCGATAGATGTAAAGAGAAGAAGTCCGCTAAAAGATTTTTGATAGGAAAAAAGCACCCTTCTTACCGAGTGCTTTTTGCGTAAAACTCCATTAGTATTGCATTAACGTCAAGATGTCGTAACCGTCAAGCTTCTTTCTGCCGTCCAGGTACGTTAGCTCAATCAAGAATGCAATTCCTGCCACAACGCCGCCCAATTCCTCTACAAGCTTGATGGACGCTTCGATTGTTCCACCAGTTGCAAGTAAGTCATCTGTAATCAATACACGCTGACCAGGACGAATCGCATCTTTATGAATCGTTAATACATCCTTCCCATATTCTAAGCCGTATTCGACTTTAACGACTTCACGAGGAAGCTTTCCTTCTTTACGAACCGGTGCAAAGCCTACACCAAGTGCGTATGCTACAGGACAGCCAATAATGAATCCACGCGCTTCAGGTCCAACAATAAGATCAATGTCTCTTTCCTTCGCGTATTCAACGATTTGATCCGTTGCATAACGGTACACTTCGCCTTTATCCATTAACGTTGTAATATCTTTAAATTGTACACCTTCCTTTGGGTAGTCAGGTACAACTGTCACATATTGTTTTAAATCCATCTTTTCCTTTTCCTCCTCGTACGTCAAAGCACAGGTGAGACTTCGCTCATCATGCTATTCAGCCATTCCTTCAGCTCTTTGGCTGAGGAATATGTTAGTGTTTGATCGAGTTCCATCAATCGTTGTTTTGCTGTATAGGATGCTGATGCCGTTAAATCTTTTTTAGGGGCATCACGTACTATTGACAGCACACCATTCTCTATTTTAACAAAACCGAGTTCAAAAAACACCTTTGTCATAAAAATCATTGTATCTTTTGTCCAGCCTCTATGTTTCGCAAGCTCCATTCCTTGTTCCTTGAGAGGGAAACTTCCTCGTTTTAACAAGAATCCATAAAACCATTTGAATTGATCACGGCTAGGGAAAGAGGACATGAAATGATCTTCTTTTCTTTGGAAAACTGTATACACTCTAGCTGGCTTTTGATTTTCTAACAGCTGCCTTAGCAACTGTTCATCTGCAGGGACATCTGCAAAGACGACATACTTGCCTTCAACATCGAGTGTTGAAACATTTTCTGCATGGACATGATGAATCGGGATGCTGACTTCCTCTTTTGTTTCTTCGTCAAAACAGACCACCACATATTTTTCGGGGTCAAGCGTGGAGATTGTCTTTTCCCAATCCTTTTTGCCGCGCAAATCAAACAGCTGCCATTCATCTACTCGGGCATCTTTTAGCATGAGCTGTGGTTTCTTCCGGTTATTCCATTCATTGATGGACATTTCACCAATGACGGAAATCCGGCTACCTGTGACAATTTCTTCTTTCAATTGACCTTGATGAAAACCGACACAGTCAAGCAGTTTGTCTTCATCTTTCAGAGACATTTTGATATGATTTTGATTTGCTCCAATGGTTCGGATTTCTTCAAGTCTCGCATCTTCAATCATGATGAACGGCTTTGGATTCTGCATGCCAAATGGTGACAGCATCCCCACTTCTTCAATCGCTTCAACCGTCAATTCGTCTACCTTGCATACAGCATCGACCCGCTGAATCGGAATAAAGTCTTCCTCTGTCAACGTTTCATTCGCATATTGATTTAATCTTTCCCTTAGTAAAGGGACATCATCCGCTCGAAGTGTCATGCCCGCAGCCATCGGGTGCCCGCCGAAATGCGGCAGAATGTCGCGGCATTTGCTTAAATGGAAAAATAGATCGAAGCCGGGAATACTCCGTGCTGAACCTTTTGCCATTTGCGTCTCTTCATCTATTCCAAGCACAATTGCCGGACGAGAAAATGTATCCGTCAATTTAGAGGCAACAATTCCAACAACACCCGGATTCCAGCCAGCTTTCGCTACAACAATGGCAGACTGGTCATCACCTGTCTCTTCCACCATTTGAATGGCTTCTTCTGTGATCGTACTCACAATTTTTTGACGTTCTTTATTCAGTTCTTGTACAAAACGAGCGAGTTCTTCTGCTTCATCCTTCTCCTCTGTCATGAGAAGATGAACAGCTGGATCTGCCTGTTCAATTCGTCCTACAGCATTCAGCCTTGGCGCAATTTGAAAGCCGACCGTTTCCTCATTTGCTTCTTCAAGAGTAGCACCTGCTTCTTTCAATAACGCCTTCAGTCCCGGTCTATTCGACTGCCGAAGCTGCATAAGCCCTTTTTTAGCGAGCCATCTATTCTCATCATGAAGCGGCACAAGATCCGCTATTGTCCCAATTGCCGCAAGATCTAACAGCTGAGCTGGCAGCTTACCAAGAAGAGCATGAGCCACTTTAAATGCTACGCCTACACCGGCAAGTTCTTTAAAGGGATACTCACAGCCTGGCTGCTTAGGATGGACAATCGCAAGTGCTTCAGGCAGCTCTTCGCTTGGTTCATGGTGATCTGTAATGATCAAGTCTAACCCTATTTCTTTTGCAATACGCGCTTCATTTACAGCTGCAATGCCTGTATCGACGGTGATGACAAGCGATGCGCCTTGCTCTTTGATATATCGAAAAGCCTGTTCATTAGGCCCGTAGCCTTCTTTAAATCGATCTGGAATATAAAAGTCTACTTTCGCAGACAACTCTTTTAATGTATGTAAAAGCACAGACGTACTTGTCACACCATCCGCATCATAGTCTCCGAAGATCACAATCGATTCCTGCTGTTCGATTGCTTTGTTGATGCGCTCTACTGCTTCTTTCATTCCTTTTAATAGAAATGGATCATGAAATTCAGCTTTTTGATCAAATAAAAAAGACCTCGCTTCTTCTACTTCTTCGAGTCCTCTTTTTACAAGAAGCGATGCAGTCAGCGCTGAAATATTCAGATTTTCAGAGAGTGATTTCACTTTTTCTTCGCTTGGATGTTCATATTCCCAGCGCATTTTGGATAATAACATAAATTCACCCCTCAACCACACTATTATACTAGAGTGGCCTGAGGGGTTTCAATTTTTATTTTATGAAATTGTGCTGAAAGATTATTTTTCCTTCCGATCAAATGATGCTGGCTGTTCTTTTAAAGGCGTCACATTCGGTTTCTTTTGAACGTCTTTGTCGATCTTTTTATTCGAAACAGCAGGTGCAGGTGCGGCTGCACGCTCAGCTTTTAAAGCCTTTAGTTCACGTTTTAGTTTCACAATTTGGAAAATCCCTGCAAAAGCCACAATGAGTCCGCCCATGAGCACAGAACCAATAATGACAAGGATGAGCGGCCATTCAGCCGATCCAAATAAGTAGTCAACTTGCACTGGCCGCACATTGATTACGGCAAATACTGAGACAATTAATACGAAAATAAATGCGAGTATGATGGTCCATTGTTGTTTGTTCATCTACATATCCCCCAAGCTTTTTCTTTTATTCTTCCCTTTTCATTGTCCTTTTTAAACCCAGAAAGAAAAAGCGGAAGAAAATCTATCAGCATGGGCATGAATTAGCTGCTGAGTTTTTCTTTAATGAGGTTCTTTATTTCTTGTCTTTCTCCAGAAATAACAAGGGTATCCCCTTCTTCAATGACCGTTTCAGGTCCTGGATTTAACATTTTCTCATGTGATTTCCTCACGATAGCGATGACTGTTACTTGATAGTTTTGGCGGACATTGAGGTCTCCGATGGTTTGCTGAATAGCTGGTGCATTCTTTTCAATCTTAAACCATTCAATCATCAGTTCATCAATGGCTACTTCAACAGTTTCAAGCGCTTTCGGCTTATATACCATGCCGCCTAAGATTGCTGCAATTTGTCTTGCTTCTTCATCGTTTAGCAAGATACCAGAAATAGATTCTTCATGATCGTCCTCTTGAAAATGATACATTTCTCTCCTGCCGTCATCGTGTGTAATGATGGCTAGCTTTTCATTATTTCTTGTGATCATTTCGACTTTGTGACCGATACCTGGCAGTTCAGTTTCCCGAACCTTCATAACAGCCCCTCCAATGAATAAAGCCAAATGCCTCAAACGGACACTTGCTTTCTATACTGATCTAAACGTATGTCATTATAGCAAAAGACTATTTCAAGATCAATGATACCCGAAATGTTTTTTCGAATCGACTTATTCTCGGGAAATCTATTGAAAAAAGACTGCCAAAAAGGCAGCCTTTCTCAATTAAATATCTTGCTCAGTATCAATCTTCGCCGGCTTTTTCAGCTCACGGCCTTTCCACATGAGCCAAATTTGCGCTGCGATATATAGAGATGAGTACACCCCTGTTAACAGACCGACAAGTAAGGCGAGGGAGAAGTTTGTAATCGATGCCGATCCGAAGATAAGCAGTGCGATCACAACAATTACGACAGTGAGTACCGTATTGATAGATCGTGTAAAGGTTTGCTGTAAACTCAAGTTAACGATGTAAGATAGATCTTCTACCGTTTTTGGTTTACGTTTCTTCATTTGCTCACGAACCCTATCGAACGTCACGATCGTGTCATTGATCGAATACCCGATCACCGTGAGGATCGCCGCAATGAAGGTCACATCTACCTCTAATCGTGTGATACTAAAGAATGCCACAATGAAAAATGCATCATATAAAAGGGAGGCAATCGCTGCAATGGCCATTTTATATTCAAAACGAATGGAAACATAAATAATGATCCCAATCGAAGCAATGATGATGGCATATATAGCATTACGTGCAAGTTCTTTTCCGACAGTAGGAGACACCGTGCTGACATTCGGTTCTGTTCCATACTTATCTTTAAAGTAATCTTTCACTTCTGCAATTTTTTCTTTATTTGGCACACCAACAAATCGTGCCGCTGCTTGATTTTCTTTTTGGCCAGATAACACAACACTATCTGTATCCAGATCTAATTTTTGAAAGTCTTGCTCGATTTGAGCAGTTGACAGCTTGTGGTCACTTTGAATGTCTACTCTTGTACCACTTGCAAAGTCAATACCCGCATTGAGTTTGAAAATCGAAAGGACGATAATCCCCGCAATGGTAATGGCTACTGAGAAAATCATGAAACCTTTTCGCTTGCTGACAAAATCCCATTTATCAAATAGTGTTTTTGGTTCCGTATTTTCTGTTGTTTCATGAATATCGATGATGTCTTTTTGACGAACACCAAACCAGCCTTTCTTGCGATCAAGCGCTCGGCTTTCCACAAGCAGACCAAGAAGGAATCTTGATAGGAATACAGCTGTAATAAAGCTTGTTAAAATGGAAAGGATCAGCATCGTCGCAAACCCTTTTACAGAACTTGTCCCGAAGAAGAAAAGGACGCCCCCTGCAATAATACTCGTTAAGTTTGCATCAAAGATGGTCGCAAATGATCGGCGGTTCCCTGACCTGAAAGCAGAGCGGACAGATTTACCGAGCTTAAGCTCCTCTTTGATTCGTTCATATGTGATGATGTTGGCATCAACCGCCATCCCTACTCCAAGAATCAGTGCCGCAATTCCAGGAAGTGTCAGAACAGCCCCCATCCAGTCAAACACCTGTAAGGTAATATAGATATACGTTGATAACGTAATGACAGCAATAAGACCAGGTATTCGGTAATAAAAAAGCATGAATAAGAAAATGAGGGCAATTCCCACAATCCCTGCAAAGACAGTTTCATTTAATGCCTGTTCACCGAATTGCGCACTCACTGATGTGGAGTACTTTTCAGTTAATTTCACTGGCAATGCCCCAGCATTTAAAATACTTGCAAGGTCTTTTGCCTCTTGGACAGTAAATTTCCCTTCAATTTGCACGTCACTGCTGTTAATTTCTTGATTCACATTCGGCGCAGAGACATACTTGTGGTTTGATTTTGAGACTTCTTTTTTGAAGGAATCTCCTTTGTGGTAATCAAGCCAAATGACAAGCTGGTTATTCGGCGCCATCGCCGCTACTTTTCTTGTGACGTCACCAAATTTTTTCGCATCCTTTAGTTTAACCGTCACAATTGGCTCATTCGTTTGACTGAATGTTTGTTTTGCACTGTTTTCGACTAGGTCAGCCCCGTTTAGGAGTTCTTTATCATTCGTATCTCTGAAGGATAGCTGTGCTTCAGTGGAAAGTATCTCCCTAGCTCTGTTTTGATCTTTTACCCCCGCAAGCTGCACACGGATACGATTGTTGCCTTCAATCGAGATGTTCGGCTCACTTACACCTAGCACATTGGCTCTTCGGTTTAAAGCCTCCACCGTACTGACGAGGACACTATTTGTAATCTTGTCCTCTTTTTTCACTGGATGTACATCATACAGGACTTCAAATCCACCCTGTAAATCCAGCCCTAGCGTCATATCTTTCGCAACAGGCTTTGTTAGTAAGCCTACGCCAGTTCCGATTAACAGAACCACTAAGAAAAACGCAAGAATGCGCCCTTTTTTCATTATGTATTTCCTCCTTAAACACCTGAATCCATTAAGATGGCTTATTTCAACAGTTCATCTAGCATATTCTTGCCATCTTCACTGTCCAAAAAAGCAGACGTTTTAAACGACTGAACGGTTGCATAGTTCATAAATTCGCCAATTTTCACAGATAAAATATCTGCAACCATTTCATGAATCGGATACTCTTGTTTTTTCTTCCACTTCTTATTCTCTAAGTATGACCATAATTCCTCTAAATCTACATCTTTATAGCCCAAAACGATGAATTCTTCAAGCTTACTGAACAGAAAAGGCTTTAAATGGTCTTTGTAAATTGCAGCCGGATGTTGTGTCAATGGGATGCTCCCCCTTTTCAGTTTTTATCGAGAGACTTGTCATGCTTGGACGATATACACGCATATCTTATTGTATATGATTCTATGTCGTTTGAGAAGGCAGGTGATCTTTGATTTGACGAAGCAAACGTTTTTAAAAGGCACGATTATTTTAATTTTAGCAGGTTTTATCACGAGAATATTGGGTTTTGTCAATCGAATTGTGATTGCAAGGTTCATTGGCGAAGAAGGAGTCGGGCTTTATATGATGGCTGCTCCTACCTTTTTTCTCGCTGTGACACTGACACAATTCGGACTGCCTGTCGCTATTAGCAAGCTTGTCGCAGAAGCAGAAGCCCGTGGAGACAAACAGAAAACAAAACGAATTCTTGTCATGTCTCTTGCGATAACAGGGACACTCAGTTTGATATTCACGCCGCTCTTTTTATGGTTTGCACCCATCATGGCAGAAAATATGCTGACAGATCCTAGAACAGTCTATCCACTGCTTGCCATTACGCCCGTTGTCCCAGTCATCGCCATTTCTAGTGTGCTGAGAGGATATTTTCAAGGCAGACAGCAAATGAGCCCGCTTGCCATTTCTCAAGTGCTGGAACAGGTTGCAAGAATTTCTCTAGTAGCCGTATGTACAACCGCTTTCCTTCCTTATGGAATTGAATATGCGGCAGCAGGAGCGATGATTTCATCTGTCATTGGAGAGATGATTTCACTTGCTTATTTACTGATTGCCTTTCGTTATAAAAAGACCATTCGTATTCGAAAACGATTTTTCAAGGCGATTCATGACGGTAAGGACACGTTTAAGCAGCTGATGAGTATTGCCCTGCCAACAACAGGCAGCCGATTTATCGGCAATATTTCGTGGTTTTTAGAGCCGATAGTTGTCGCGCAGAGTCTTGCCATTGCTGGATATGCGGCTGTTGAGGCGACAAGACAGTACGGGGAATTGACTGGTCTTGCGCTGACTCTTTTGACACTGCCAAGCTTCATTACGTATTCACTCTCCACGGCATTAGTCCCGGCGATCAGTGAAGGAATGGAGCAGAACAAACGCAAAACGGTCGAATACCGGCTGAAGCAGGCAATGCGTCTTTGTCTACTCAGCGGAGGTATTTCCTGTATTATTCTTTTCGTTTACGCAGAAGATTTAACGCTCTTTATGTATGGTTCATCGCATGCGGCTATTTATGTGAAATTCATGGCACCATTTTTTCTTCTATATTATTTTCAAGGGCCGCTTCAAGCCGTCTTGCAAGCACTCAATTTGGCTGGTGCGGCGATGACGAATAGTCTGATAGGTGCTGTTGTGAAAACAGGAATGATTTTTGTTCTTGCTTCACAGCCGGGCTTTGGCATTATGGGGGCAGCACTTGCGATATTAATCGGCATCGTCCTTGTCACGCTGCTTCATGCGGCAACTGTCGGTAAAGTACTGCCTATTCATTTACCAATGAAGGAATATGGGATATGTGTTCTTGTGATCATCGGCACTGGGGTGGTGAGCCTTTGGCTGAAATCTCAAATGAACGGATTCTTTTCTGCCCCGATTGAGCTAGTCATGCTGATTTTTGTGACGTGCGCGCTGTATGTCATTCTCTTAATCTGTCTTGGTCTAGTGAAGAAAGAAGAGCTGCGCCGCATCCCGTTTATTGGGAAGCTGCTCTAGCTCATCTTTTTTTGATCACTTCATCTTTCAAATCAATATAAAAAGTCTTTTGATTAAAGCTGCAGTACGAAATCTGCTCTATATCATGATAGCCCCTTTTGGTCAGCTCATCTTTCAACCATTGTTCATTTTGATTAATTTGCTTCAGGTGATCATGCTGCACAACCCCATCTGCAATAAGTGGCAGCTCAAGCGCAGCATGTGTGCGCTTGTTTTCTTTTTCAACGACGGCGAGCTTTCCAGATGGCTCTAAAATGGCGTAAGAGACATCCTGAATGCTATCGATGTTGTTTTCTCTTAATTGTATGAGCAGGTCATCAAAATTGTATCGCTGTTTTCTCATCGCACCTTCGTCGATTTTCCCATTGATGATGAGCAGGACCGGTTTGCCATCAAGAAAGCGCCGGACACCTTGGAATTTCAATGAGAGGTAGGCAAGTGTAATTTGAATGAAGGTTAACAGCAGAATCGGCCATACCGTATGTAACATATGATCCTCGACTTCTTCTATAGCGAGAACCGCAATTTCTGCGATCATCATAAAAATGACAAGATCTAAAATGCTCAATTCGCCAATTTCTCTCTTGCCCATTAACCGAAAAATAAACCATATAAGAAAATATAAAATGATTGTTCTCATGGAGATAATCCAGATATCCTGCATGTGATGTAAACCCTCCTTCTCTCACATAGCTTGTGTCAAAACCCTTTATTTATGTAGAAAAGAAAGCCTCTGCTTTTATCGTGAGAAACATGTCTATTTTTTCTTCGCGTTGAATACATTTTAGTAAAAGACAAGCTTCGGTCAATTGGAGAGGAGACGAATCACATGCAGGAAACGAAACAAATTGGAAAAGGGATTTTATCCGGCTTAATGGCCATTTTTATCGTCATGATTGTCACAAGCTTACTTGTATCGCTCATGCTTACCTTCACAAGTATGCAGGAATCATCGTTTAAATGGATGATTATGATTTTGTCCTTTGTGGCACTTTTATTAGGAGGGATCATTTCTGGAGGAAAAGCAAAGGAGCGCGGCTGGCTCATTGGTGCGATCACTTCGCTGATCTTTTCTCTCACTGTATTTTTGTTTCAATATTTAGGGTTTGGAGCAACCTTTTCACCAGAGCAGTTCATCTATCATGGGGCATTTTTAGGAATTTGTATGCTCGGCGGGATGATTGGTGTCAATCTTCGAGGCAAATAAAAAAAGAGCGGATCTATATCGCTCTTTTTTTTATGGCTATGTATCGGAGGATTAGCCTTTGTCAGCTAATTCTCTAATAGCACGACGATCGAAAGTTAAACGGTTGTTCTCGCTAGTTTTGATGACCACTTTTGATTCATCAATGTAGTCGATTTCACCGTGTAAACCACCGATTGTGACGATTTTATCGCCTTTTGATAAAGATTGCTGCATCTGACGCACAGCTTTTTGTTGCTTTTGCTGTGGACGGATTAATAAGAAGTAAAGCACAGCAAACATGACAACAATCATAATGATTGAACCCATACCACCATCCATTCTATTTCACCCCTTTCTAATGCATTGTAAAGCCTTTTCGTTTATGCGTTAAAAGTTTTTCGCATTCGGTTCGTTAAAGCCGTAACGCTCAAAAAACTCTTCTTTAAAATCACCTAAACGATCCTCACGGATAGCTTCTCTCACTTGCTCCATTAATTTTAACAGAAAATGAAGATTATGATAAGTTGTTAATCGAATTCCGAACGTTTCATTTGTTTTGATTAAATGTCTAATATAAGCACGTGTGTAGTTTTTACATGTGTAACAGTCACAATTTTCATCGATTGGTCTGAAATCACGCTCATATTTTGCATTTTTCACAACAAGACGTCCTTCGCTTGTCATGAGCGTACCGTTTCTGGCAATTCGCGTTGGCAGCACGCAGTCAAACATATCTACACCGCGAATGGCACCGTCAATTAAGGAATCTGGCGAGCCGACACCCATTAAGTACCTTGGTTTGTCTGCTGGTAACAATGGCGTTGTGAACTCAAGTACACGGTTCATCACATCTTTTGGTTCCCCAACAGATAAGCCACCGATGGCGTAGCCTGGGAAATCAAGTGACACGAGATCTTTTGCACTTTGTTTACGAAGCTCTTCGTATTCTCCGCCTTGGATGATTCCAAACAGCCCTTGATCCTCTGGACGCTGATGCGCTTCTAGACAGCGTTCTGCCCATCTGCTTGTCCGCTCTACTGAACGTTTCATGTAATCGTATTCTGCTGGATATGGCGGGCATTCATCAAATGCCATCATAATATCAGAGCCAAGCGCATTTTGGATGTCCATAGCCTTCTCAGGAGAAAGGAACAGCTTATCTCCATTTAAGTGATTACGGAAGTGGACGCCTTCTTCTTCAATTTTTCTAAACTCACTCAAAGAGAATACTTGGAATCCGCCTGAATCGGTTAAAATCGCTCGATCCCAGTTCATAAATTTGTGCAGACCGCCTGCTTCTTTCACAATGTCATGCCCCGGGCGGAGCCATAGGTGGTACGTATTGCTTAAGATGATCCCTGCTTCCATTGCCTTTAATTCTTCAGGTGCCATCGTTTTGACTGTAGCCAGTGTACCTACCGGCATAAATACAGGTGTGTCAAAGGAGCCGTGCGGTGTATGAACGCGCCCCAGTCTTGCACCTGTTTGTTTGCATGATTTAATGAACTCATAACGTATCGGTAATTGCGACAAAATGAGCCCTCCTGTCTTTGTTGTATGATGTTATTGAATCAGCATGGCATCGCCAAAACTGAAGAATCGGTATTCCTCTTTTACAGCCTCATTGTACGCCTTTAAGACATGCTCTCGCCCAGCTAATGCGCTGACAAGCATGATTAACGAGGATTTGGGCAGATGGAAATTCGTGATCATGCCATCAATTGCCTCGAATGTATAGCCTGGGTAAATAAAGATTGACGTCCAGCCGCTTGACGCTTTGAATTCGCCATCATGCGCACTTGCAATGGTTTCTAGCGTTCTCGTTGACGTTGTCCCCACTGAAATAATTCGCCCGCCTTCCCTGCGAACGCGATTAAGCTCTGCCGCTGTTTCTTCATTCATTTCGTAAAATTCCGCGTGCATTTCGTGTTCTTCAATACGATCTGCACTGACCGGACGAAAAGTACCAAGCCCCACGTGCAGTGTAATGAATGCGATGTGCACTCCCTTTGCTTTCAGCGCATCCAGCAGCTCGTTTGTAAAGTGAAGACCAGCAGTTGGAGCAGCAGCGGAGCCGACTTCTTTCGAATACACGGTTTGATAGCGTTCACGATCGTCAAGCTGTTCTTTAATATAAGGAGGCAGCGGCATTTCACCAAGGGATTCAAGTACTTCATAAAAAATGCCGGTATACTGAAACTCAACTTTTCTTCCGCCATGTTCTAATTCTTCTGTACATACTGCTTGAAGCCGTCCATCACCAAATGTGATCACTGTTCCTTTTTTCACCCGTTTGGCTGGTTTTACAAGTGTTTCCCATTTGTCGCCTTCCTCTTGTTTTAAGAGAAGCAGTTCAACTTTTGCACCTGTATCCTCTTTCATTCCAAACAACCGTGCCGGCAGAACGCGTGTATTATTTAAAACGAGACAATCACCCGTTTGAAAATAATCGGTGATTTGTGAGAAAGTATCGTGTGTCATCTCACCCGTTTGTTTGTTTAAGACCATCAGTCTTGATGCGTCTCGTTTTTCAAGCGGTACTTGTGCGATCAATCTTTCTGGTAAATCAAAATCAAATAGTTCTAACTTCATTTCCTTCACCTATTCTGTAGTTAACTAGTTAACGTTATTTCATCCGTCCAAAGATATTCAGTAATATCGTGAGCACGATGCTAATGACAATGCATGTGATCACAGGGAAAAAGAACGTCACATTTCCTTTTTTCACAAAAATATCACCTGGAAGCTTACCAACCAATTGAAATACTAATCCTGCGGCAAAAAGGACACTACCTAAAATCATCAATATTTTAGGGAATTCAGTCACGAATCGGAACCTCCATTTGAAAATGTTCATACGCTTCTCTTGTGACGACCCGTCCTCTTGGTGTTCTTTGCAGGAAACCAATTTGCAGTAAATACGGTTCGTACACATCCTCAATCGTATGTGATTCTTCTCCTATTGTCGCTGAGATTGTATCAAGCCCAACAGGACCGCCTCTAAATTTTTCGATCATACTTAAAAGCAGCTTGTGATCGATATGATCAAGACCAAGCTTATCGACTTGAAGGCGCTCAAGGGCATCTTCCGCAATGTCCTCGGTAATCGCATGATTCCCAAGCACCTGCGCAAAATCTCTTACTCTTCTGAGCAGACGATTGGCAACCCTCGGCGTACCGCGGGAACGTCTTGCGATCTCTTCGGCTGAGCGAAGATCGATCCCAATCTCGAACAGCTCGGCTGTTCTTGAGACAATGTGAGCCAAATCTCTTTGCTCATAGTATTCCAATCTTGCATGTACCCCAAACCTGTCACGAAGCGGCGCTGTTAAAAGCCCGACACGGGTCGTGGCTCCTACAAGTGTAAATGGCGGTAAATCAAGCCGTACAGAGCGCGCTGTATCTCCTTTGCCAATGACGATATCTAAACAAAAATCCTCCATTGCCGGATAAAGCACTTCCTCAATTGAGCGCTGTAAGCGATGAATTTCATCTATAAACAACACATCGCCTGGCTCAAGAGACGTTAAAATCGCCGCCAAATCACCAGGACGTTCAATTGCTGGTCCAGATGTCGTACGCAGCTGAACATTCATTTCATTGGCAATAATCGACGCAAGCGTTGTTTTCCCAAGTCCGGGCGGTCCGTATAAAAGGACGTGATCGAGCGTTTCCTGCCTCATACGGGCAGCTTCAATAAACACGCTGAGGTTATCCTTTACTTTTTGCTGACCGATATATTGGCTAAGTGTCTGAGGCCGCAGACTTTGCTCAATGGCTGATTCATGGTTGTCTGCTTCAGTTGAGACGAGCCGTTCATCCATGAGACATCACCCTATTTCAACATTTTTTGTAAAGCTTTTTTCACATATTGATCGGTTGTGAGATTCTTTTCTTCTTTTAACAATGGAAGAACCTTTTTAATTTCACGATCACCGTATCCGAGAACAGTTAAGGCTTCAAGCGCTTCGTCTAATGCCGTTTGCTGCGTTTCGACCTGAATATGGTCCTCGTGATTAAATAGATTGCCAATCATTTCCGGAACGACATCAGCTAGCTTTCCTTTTAGATCGAGAATGATTTGGCGAGCTGTCTTTTTGCCAACGCCAGGGAACTTAATCAGGAACGCTTCATCTTCACGTTCTATCGCTGAAATGACAGCGCCAGGATCACCGGAAGCAAGAATCGCTAGAGCCCCCTTCGGCCCAATCCCTGTGACATTTAACAGTTTTGTGAACAGCGCTTTTTCTTCTCGTGTTTGAAATCCATATAACGAAAAAGCGTCTTCCTTTATGTAATGATACGTATAAATCGTTTCTTGTTTATTGATTTGATAGATAAACGGGTTTGGGCTATAGACTTGATATCCTACTCCGCCGTTTTCTATGACAACATATTGCGGGCACACATAATCAATGGTCCCTTTTACAAACTCTATCACCGTTTTCACCTCTTTGACTGTTCTTCATTGTAACATAAATCGAGAAGAAAACCGCAATAAAAGTTAACATACGTTCGCTCAATCCATTTTTACGATGACACCACGAAAAACAGCTTGCGGCCTTCACACCAGCAAGCTGTTATACGCTTAAAACGATATTTCATTTCGGTAAGGCTTCATGACTTCAAGCACATGCTCAAATTCATCCTTTGTTCGAAAAGGAATGCCTTGCTCAAGCTGCTCCTCCACATGACTTTCTAAACGGGACGTATCAATTTGAAAAAAGAGATGAATGGGCTCCGCCCAGCCGTCAGGCCTTCCATGAAACGTAGAAATGACACCGTCCTCTGATAATCCGATATATCCATTTGCTTTGCTTAATGGAGAGATATCATCAATTTGCTTTCTAAAAAGCGCAAAATCCTCTTTCTGTTCTACTAGCGTCCAGCCTTTATACTGCGACCAGAATGTGTCTTTGTCTTCTAATGATGCACGGTGTCTTTCAATACTCACATCTCCGTCTAGATAGACTTTTTCAAGCTGCACGGTGATCGAGTTTGACTGCTTTTGCAAGTGTTCTTTTCCTTCCATATCCGCAGCGAAAAAAAGCACACTTGTCATGATAAGTCCTGTAACGAAACATTTCATCTTCACTTTCACTATTTACACCTCTTTAAAACATGAGATCGATGCATGACATATGTAGTTTGACCCATTTTTCTAAACATTAACCAAATGGATGACATGAATATATGGGAAGAGTCTTTCGTTGTATCCTTCATTCGTAAATGGTATGTTTTATACAATCCATTGCTTTATCGAATGCTCGGTTTTTTCATCATTCGTTTTTCAGCCGCATAAACTGAAACCAAAGAAGGTGAAGTCAATGTCAGAAGTCAAAAAATTAGCCGAATCGATTCAGTATCATGAGGATAAACGTCTTCATAAGCTTGCCTTTAAACCGGCAGAGCTTGAGCTGTGCGGCAAAGGAAGAAGTGCCTATGTCTTTTCATACAAAAAAAACGGCAAGACAATGGCTTTAAAAGTCTTTTTCCCTTCTTATCAGCATATTGCCCGCAAAGAAGCCGCTATTTATGAAAAACTCTCTGGTTCATCTTACTACCCTGAGATTTATGAATCTGGGGATCAGTATATTTTAATGGAATATATTAAAGGATATACATTCTATGAATGCCTCACAAAAGGGATTCCTATTAAAAAACAAATGATTGAACAAGTCGATGATGCGCTAGAAGAAGCACGCGAGAAAGGATTGAATCCTTCTGATATCCACCTAAGGAATCTAATCTTAACGAAGGAAGGACAGGTCAGGGTCATCGACGTTGCCCGTTTCACACAAACAAAAGCATGCCATCAATGGGATGACTTAAAAGCCGCTTACGCTTATTATCAAAAACCTTTCTTCCCGAAAAAAGCACCGCGTCTATGGCTTGAAGTGATTGCTTATTTATATAAAAAAAACTGGCTGTCCCGCGGTCAGCTTAATAATCGGAATGATTTTTCTGCATAATGAAAGCCGCTCTTACCGAGCGGCTTTTCTGTGTCAATCTGTTTCAACATGGATGCTATTCACATTTAATAAGTTAATGATTTCATTATTCAGCTTAAACCAATGATTGGCTTCTTCAATTTTCTTATACACATCATAGGTAGCTGGACGTTTTAGCTCGAAATCAAGCACTTCCCCATTGTTCATATGAAATGTTACCTTAAATACTTTCATCATAAGATCACCTTCCACTCTCTCTTGTTAGCTGGCCGAATAGATCGGCTCTTTTCATTCATTCTCTACTTAACTCGTTTCCCCTCCTTCTTTCCTTTCAAACACAAGAAGTTTAAATTTTGTTTAAATTCAAACAACATCTCTATCCCTCTTCTTTGCAAAGAAATATATTGTTTTAAAAGGAGGTTTTCTTTATGAAACGGAAAAAGAAACGAACATCTCCAGAAAAACAAACAGTCTTGTTTCATTTAACAGATGCCCTCATTCCGAGTCTGGACATGATAGGGGCTGCATTAAAGGCATTTTTCCACCTCTTAAGAAAAGCCTTTTCCGCGATCTGATAAAACCCCGCACAACATGCGTGCGAGGTTCTTTTTTAGGATGAATATATTTGACTTCCTTGACTGATAAACTCCTTCGCCTTCTTCTCCATCTCTTTTTTCACTTCTTCTGATTGATTGCGAATATCTTGGGAAATTTTCATGCTGCAAAACTTCGGTCCGCACATCGAGCAAAAATGGGCAGTCTTAGCGCCTTCAGCAGGCAATGTTTCATCATGGAACGCCATCGCTCTTTCTGGATCAAGTGACAGGTTGAATTGGTCCCGCCATCTAAATTCAAATCTTGCTTTCGATAAAGCATCATCGCGCTTTTGAGCAGCAGGATGTCCTTTTGCTAGATCAGCAGCATGTGCAGCAATTTTATAGGCGATCACACCTTCTCTTACATCTTCTTTGTTCGGCAGCCCTAAATGCTCTTTTGGCGTCACATAGCATAGCATCGCTGTTCCATACCAGCCGATCATAGCTGCGCCGATGGCAGATGTAATATGATCATATCCCGGAGCAATATCTGTTGTAAGAGGCCCTAATGTATAAAATGGTGCCTCTTTGCAAATCTCCATTTGCTTGTCCACATTTTCTTTGATTTTATCCATCGGAACATGTCCAGGTCCTTCAATCATCACCTGAACATCATGTTTCCAAGCGATCTCTGTCAATTCACCTAACGTTTCCAGCTCTGCAAACTGCGCTTCATCATTGGCATCAGCTATTGATCCTGGTCTAAGCCCATCTCCAAGTGAAAAGGCAATATCATACGTTTTCATAATCTCACAAATATCTTCGAAGTGGGTATAAAGGAAATTCTCTTGATGATGAGCAAGACACCACCTTGCCATAATGGCACCGCCTCTTGAAACAATACCAGTCACTCGATCGACTGTCAGCGGAATATACCTTAAACGCACACCCGCATGAATCGTGAAGTAGTCTACTCCTTGCTCTGCTTGTTCAATTAACGTGTCTCTGTACACGTCCCACGTCAAATCTTCTGCCACGCCATTCACTTTTTCAAGCGCCTGATAAATGGGAACAGTTCCTACTGGGACCGGGCAATTCCGTATGATCCATTCCCTCGTTGTATGAATGTCCTTTCCTGTAGACAGATCCATCATGGTGTCTGCACCCCATCTGATCGCCCATGTCATTTTTTCAACTTCCTCATCAATGGATGATGTCACAGCTGAATTGCCAATGTTCGCATTGATTTTGACATGAAAATGCCTTCCGATAATCATCGGTTCACTTTCAGGATGGTTAATATTCGCTGGAATGACGGCTCTTCCGCTCGCTACTTCCTCTCTCACGAACTCAGGGCTTAACTCTTCTCTTAACGCGATGAACTCCATTTCAGGCGTTACAATACCTTTTTTTGCATAATGCATTTGCGTTACACAGGCACCTTTTTTTGCGCGAAGCGGCTCATGATGAAAATCAGTATGAACATGTTGATGAGACGCTTTCTCTTTGGAGCGATATCCGTTATCTTCAGGTTTTACATGACGTCCTTCATACCTTTCTATATCCCCTCTTTCTTCGATCCATGCTGCTCTCAGACGGTTAAGCCCCTTTGTCACATCGATATGGGCACGCTCATCGGTGTAAGGTCCACTTGTATCGTACACACGAATCGGTTCATTTTGAATGTTTCCCGCCTGCGTCACGGTTTGCGTGAGGGCAATTTCTCTTTTTGGCACTAAAATGTCAGGTCTTGACCCTTTCTCATACACCTTTCGGCTGCCATCAAAGCTTGATAATAACGATTGAGTTGTTGGAGTATTTTCCTTTTCTTTCATTTGCTGTTCTCTCCTTCTCTTCTTGTCACCGGACAGGATGGAATCAGCACCAGCAAAAAACCAGGCTCTATGAAAAGAACCTGGTTTCGTCGTTAGAAATAAACATGAATGTCATCCATAAATGACACATGTATCATCTTCAACTTCCCCACGCTGGTACGAGCCAGATCAGGTCCAAAGGGTTAAGAAGCTTATACTTCTCTCTCAGCCCAGCCGCGGGCACCCCTAGTCACATTTATTTATTTCCACAACAGTGTAGCATAGAGATGCCATGAAAAAAAGAAGTTTTAGGAAAATAGTTCCTTTCCACTACAAAAGAGATACAGCGAGTTTAATATACACCCTTATATACATCATCCATCCCAAACGTTTAAATAAAAACTGAAATAATCATTGATCCTTTTCTCCTATTATGTATAATTAATCTAAACGGAGAATTTTTATACAAACTTTTTTAAAGGAAGTTCTAGTCGATTGCAAACATTTCTCACATTTATCGTCATAGGATTCTCAATTGCTCTGCCAGTTGGAGCGATCACGGTTGAAATGACAAAACAGGGATTAAAAAACGGCTTCTTTCATGGTTTAACTGTAGGAGCAGGCGGCATGACCATCGATCTCCTGCTTATTTTGGCTTTATATGCTGGATTTGCTCAGTTTTTATCACTGCCATTTGTCCAAATCCCGCTCTGGCTGATCGGAGCTATCTTCTTAATGATTCTCGCATACGATTCCATTAAGCATGCGGATCAAGACATCCATTTAGCTGGCGAAAAAGTCAATAAATCTTTCGCAAAAACGTACAGAAACGGCTTGCTTGTTGCGGTTTCTCCTGGAAACCTTGTGTTCTGGGTTTCTGTATTCGGAGCTGTACTGGCAGATGCATATACAAAAACAGATTCATCTGAATTTATGCTGGCATCAGGCGGTATTTTGGCAGGGATTCTCCTTCATGACATCGGTCTTCTCACCCTTGTATCCTTAACAAGAAAAGTGATGAATCGAACGATGATCAAATGGACATCCATTATTGCTGGTATTTTATTACTTGGGTTTGGCTGTTATTTCTTTTACGAATTTTATATAGGCATTAAGGTATATTTTTAAGAAAAGGCTAAAGTTCTTGAGGAACTTTAGCCTTTTTTATTCTCTAACCTATCGAGTCATGCCTGTTTGACCTGTTTCAAATTGTGTTCTTCTCATATCTCTAAAGCGTGTGAAAGCCCCCTCGTCTTTAATGACTTGGACAGCTCTTCCATCCGCATAACGAGTCGCTGCTTCTTCCACTTGTGATACGCCCTCTGATGTCAGACGTCCATCTGATTTAATGGCAATATACACGTTTTCATCTGTTACCATCACCTGTGAGTCTGCAACGTGGTTCATTTTATTGACGCGGTTGGCAATTTTTCTTGAACGCTGCACGTTCTCTTGTTTATCGTAGCCAGAGAACGACATTTGGTTATGATAGTTCATATCTCCATGACTGTAGCGTCCATCTCCACCTGCGAGAGGCGTTCGATCATCTGCTTGAGGACGGGTGCGATAATCAACATTCGTTGTATTCCCACCGTTCATTCCCTCCATGAGTTCAGAAACTGGCCCTTGATGATCTTGGTGATTGTCATCCGCTCGGTTATTCGAATGATATCCGACTGGCTGACCTGATTGATTATGACGTGTATCTACACCTGCATTGTCATTTGTACCACATGCCGTTAACCCAATAGGAAGAAGCACTAATGCGATCGTTTTTTGCCATTTTTGTCTCAAACGAAAAACCCCCTGTACAAATTCAATCTCATGAGCGCGAAACAGGCTCTGTTTTAGCATGTACAGTTTGGGGAAAAATCAAGCTGTCAGTTATAAACAAAAAAAGGAACGATTGAGATCGCTCCTTCTGTTATTACTCTTCTTCGTCTTCCTCTGGTCTTGCAAAAACAGATTGACCTGGATATGGCTGCATATAAGGCTGAGCTGGATAAGCTCCCATTTGGCCATAAGGTACAGGATTCGGGTAATGTCCTGGCCACGGCTGATGCTGCTTCATGCCATCATCACATCCGCAGTCTTCCTTGCCATAAGCTTCATTTGAAACATTTGGATAAAAGCCTTGATTCACGTTCGCATTGACGTTGGCATTGGCATTGGCATTTGGATGCATATGGTGGTGCCAGTGATGCCCGTCGTTTGCATGATGTTCATAATGTTCTCCGTAATAAGCTGGCGCTTGATACGCAGGATAATACGGCTGCGCTGGGTACGGATATGGCATCATGTGATGGTGATAATATGGCTGGACAGGATAGCAAAGACCTGACCCTGGTAAAATTGGCGATGCTGGCACCATTTGCTGCGGATATGGATACATTGCCGGCATGTAATGCCCATGACCATAATAAGGATCATATGCGTCATGATGCTGGTGATGGTGATGATGTTCCTTATTCTCAGCCATTCCCCCTACCGCTGCGCCTCCTACATTCGGCATTTGCGGGAAATTAGGAAGGTTTGGGTAATTGCTGTGCTCCATATCTTTTCCCTCCTCCTTTTGATGCGGAATATGAATAAACGGATCATATCCCTTTGCCACTTCATCTTTTAAATGACCTTTATTTTCATGATGGAAATGGTCCTTGTTATCTTGATAGCCCTTATTTTCATGATGGAAATGGTCCTTGTTATCTTTATGCTCCTTATTTCCATCATGAACATGATCTTTATGATCCTTTTTGTCATGAACATGATCTTTCTTTTCATGAACGTGATCTTTTTTCTCATGATGTTCTTTTTTGGGAGGAGGCGTAAATGGCTGGTAGAGATTGGTCTGATAATAGTTCACATCGACTTGCGGAAAAACTGGATGCTCGATCTTTGGCACTGGCGGTACATAAGGTACAGGTTCGTTTGGCTTTTCTTTCGGCTTCGTATCTTGCACTTGCACGACATCTTTTGGCTTTTCTTTTACATACGGATGTTCTTTCGGCTTTGGCATTTCTTTTGCTTTGTGATGATCTGTTTTTACAGGAACACCACTTGATGGAATCTTGATCTTCATACCCGGCATGATCAAATCTGGGTTACTGAGCTGTGAATTTAGTTTTTTCAATTCTTGAAAGTCGACTCCATATTTCTTTGAAATTTTCCAAAGGGAGTCTCCTTTTTGCACAATATGAATTTTCAACGTTTTCCCCTCCTATGCAAAACGTGAACGTAACGGTTATGTCAGAAGTACAATATGTTTCACCATAAATTTATGCCTATTTACAAGCCGATATGATAAAAACTTGTTTTCTGATAGGAGGGGCTGATTTATTATTTAATAGCGAGCATTTTATTCAGTGCAAGTAAAGCGTCTTTTGTTGTGTCTTCATTGACTTGAATCAAACCGACCGGATCACCTTTCTCTATGCTTTCTAGTGACCATAACAAATGAGGGAGATCGATCCGATTCATCGTCAAACATGGACACATATCCGGATTGAGGGATTCAATTTGTTTATCTGGATGCTGATCTATGATCCGCTTGACCAAATTCATCTCTGTTCCAATCGCCCATTTGCTTCCTGCTGGTGCTTCCTTGATCGTATCAATAATAAATTTCGTTGAACCTGCAAGATCAGAAGCCCTGACGACCTCATGGGTGCACTCTGGATGGACAAGGATTTGAATGTCGCGGTCTCTTTTTCTCGTTTCTTCAATATTCCGCAACGTAAATTTCTCATGGACAGAGCAGTGGCCTTTCCATAAAATCATCTTGATGCGGGAAAGCGGCTGATCGGTGATAAGCCTTTCTTCTATTTGATCCCAGACAGCCATTTCTTCAAGTGAAATGCCTAAATCAAAGGCCGTATTACGCCCCAAATGCTGATCAGGGAGAAACAGAATCCGCTCTTTTTGTGTGAGCGCCCACTCCAGCATTTTCTTAGCGTTTGATGATGTCACAGTTGCTCCGCCATGCTTGCCAACAAATGCTTTAATATCAGCTGTTGAGTTGACATACGTAAGTGGAAGGATCGTCTCCCCAAACAGATCAGTCAGCTGCTCCCATGCTCTATCCGTTTGTTTCATGTTCGCCATATCTGCCATTGAACAGCCAGCTCTCATATCTGGCAAAAGAACCTTTTGATTTTTTTTTGACAGCATATCTGCTGTTTCAGCCATGAAGTGAACACCGCAGAACACAATGTACTCCGCTTCCTGATTGTCTGCAGCTATTTGTGCGAGCTGCAATGAATCTCCTGTTGCATCAGCAAATTGGATTACTTCATCCTTTTGATAATGATGCCCTGGTATAAAAAGCTTTGATCCAAAGGCACGTTTAATGTCTACCACACGCTGCTCCATCTCATCAACTGACCGGTGTTTATATTCTTCTGGCATCATCGCTGCATGTTGATTCGCGAGTACATCAAGCAGTGACATGAGTGGTTCCCCCTTTATGACTGAATTCCATATTCATACTAAAATCAAATGCTGGGGCAGAATGTGTCAGAAAACCGAGCGAAATAAGGTCGACACCTGTCCCTCTGTAACTTGGCAATGTCTCTAGCGTGATGCCTCCTGAAGCCTCAGTCAGAATTGTCTCCGGCGTCATTTGTTTAAAACGTTTTACTTCGTCCGGAGAGCAGTTGTCAAACATGATGACATCGGCTTTTGCATCAATGGCTTCCTTTAGCTGCATTTCTGATTCAATTTCTACTTCAATTTTCACCATATGACCGGCATATGCTCTTGCTTTCTCTACAGCTTCACGAATAGAGCCGCATGCGGCAATATGATTATCTTTGATCATCACCCCATCTGATAAGCCAAAGCGATGATTCTTTCCCCCACCTGTTTTCACAGCGTATTTCTCTAACATACGCAAGCCGGGCGTCGTTTTTCTCGTATCACAAATTGTAATCGACGGGTCCGCTAATCGCTCCACTGCTTCATGTGTTAAAGTGGCGATACCTGTCATGCGCTGCAAGACATTTAAAATGACCCGTTCTCCTTTTAATAAGTCGCTGACTGGTCCCTTTATTTTCGCCAGCACTTCCCCTGAATGAATCCAATCACCTTCTTCAAAAAACAACTCAGCCTCAATCTGTTCATTCAGCAGGCGGTACCCTATGTCAATGACTTGAGAACCAGCCAATACACCCGATTGTTTTGCGATGATATAGGCTGTTCCTTTCTTTTCTCCAAAAATGCCATCAGCTGACACATCTCCAAAACCAATATCTTCTGCGAAAAAATGAGTCAGCATTTGCTTTAACTGTAAACGTTCCATTTAGCACCGATCCTTTCATTTTTCATCATGTGAATGTGACCTTTTTCATGGACAATTTGCACACCCCGCCATAATGCATCATTCCGATTTGGACAATCCATTCGATAATGACCACCTCTGCTTTCTGTACGAAGTAATGCAGACTTCACAAGACAAATCGCTAATGTCCATTGATTGCTTAATTCGATCTGCTCACTTGTGATATCCTTCACATTCATTTGCTGATAAGGGACTTGCTGTAATGTTTGCAGTAAGGTCTTCAGCCCTTTTTCGTCTCTTACAATTGCGGCATATGTCGTCATCCATTGTCTCAACTGATCCTCTGAAATCGCTGGCACAGGCCATATTTCTTGAATTGAGAAAGAGGGGATTGTTTTTTTCTGTTTAGGTACTTGTTCAATTCTCCGTGCCGCTTTGTTTCCTAAAACGAGACCTTCCAAGAGAGAATTACTCGCCAATCGGTTCGCTCCGTGTAAGCCTGTACAGGCCGCTTCTCCGATAGCAAAAAGAGATGGAACCGTCGTTTCTCCATATTCATTCACGCAGATTCCGCCCATTAAAAAATGCATACCAGGGGAAACTGGGAGCCTGCCGCTTGCTATATCGACACCTGCCCGCTCACACATTGCAGCAATTGCTGGAAAACGAACTGAGAAATGTGCAATTTCGCTGATATTGAGATACAGCTCATGACCTAATTGCTGCTCATGAAAAATAGCTCTAGAGACGATATCTCTAGGCGCTAAATCAGCTTGTGGGTGAATGCCTTTCATGATTCTCCTGCCTGTTTCATCTTCTAAATAGGCTCCCTCTCCTCGGACTGCCTCTGAAACGAGACCGACTGCTTTTCCAGCGATCGTCAAGAGGGTAGGATGAAATTGAACAAATTCGAGATCAGCTAATTGTGCACCGGCTCGATAAGCCATCATCAGTCCGTCTCCTGTTACAGAAGAGTCATTTGTGTTTGTTTCATATAGGGAGCCGCAGCCGCCTGTCGATAAGACAACGGCATCTGCGGTCATGGTATGTACGTGACCTTTCTCATCTCTCCATACCACACCTATGCAGGTTCCTTCATGAACGAGTAGATCAATGACATGGTGATATTCATATAAATGAATATGTGAACCAAGCTGATTTTTCAAATAATGAACGAGGGTTTTGCCTGTTTGATCTCCTCCTGCATGCAAAATGCGATGAGTCGCATGTGCCCCCTCTTTACCTAATTGCGGCACGCCCGTCTCCGTTTGATCAAATGGACAGCCTTCTTCTACGAGCTGCTCCACCATATGCTTTCCAAGACTGACGATCTCTTGTACCGCCATCTCATCATTGTGATCACAGCCGGCAGCTAATGTGTCTTGTACATGCTGATGAACAGAATCTTGTGCTGAAAAGGCAGCAGCGATCCCCCCTTGTGCAAGCATGGAATTGCTAGAGGAAAATTGTTTTTTTGTCATCATGATGACTTCGCAGCTTGCTGAAATGGTTTTTGCAAAGGAAAGTGCTGCAATACCTGATCCCACCACAATGATTTTTTTAATTGATGACACCATTGCCCCTCCTGTCATTTACACCTGTCTTGACACATATCATTACACAACACTACAATAAATACAAGAAAAAATTTTCACATAGGAGATGGATGGATTGGTTTATTTAGATTACGCAGCTTCTACACCTGTTTCGGAGGAGGCACTGCATGTTTTTCAGCAGCTAAGTAAAGATTGCTACGGGAATGCAAGCAGTCTTCATGATGCAGGCGGAAGAGCAAATGACATACTGACCTACAGCAGACAATCAATCGCTGCCATTCTTGAGGGCGAACCAGACGGCATCTACTTTACAAGCGGCGGAACGGAATCCAATCTTCTTGCGATTCAATCGATGGCAAATGGTCTGCCAGCACACAAGCAGCATGTCATCACAACTTCTGTAGAGCATCCTTCTGTTCATCATGCGGTTAAAAGCTTAGAGCGTCTTGGTGTGAAGGTCACAATCATTGAACCGAATCAAGATGGGATCATCACTCAGGACATTCTCAAAAATGCATTATTACCTGAAACAGGACTAGTATCTATTCAGCATGCTAATTCAGAAACAGGAATTATCCAGCCGCTCGCTGAATTAGCACCCATTTTAAAAGAAAGGCACATTCTTTTTCATACAGATGCCGTGCAAACTTTCGGAAAGATTCGTGTGTCCATCAAGGAGCTTGGGGTTGATGCTGTATCCATCTCTAGCCATAAAGTGTATGCACCTAAGGGCGCTGGTGCTGTCTATATGGGCACTCAAGTTCCTTGGAAGCCTTTATATTCAGGTGCAGTTCAGGAAAATGGCTTCCGCCTTGGAACAGTGAACGTTCCATGTATCGGTGCTTTTGCTGCTGCGAGCGAGCAATTGATGCTTAAGCTAGATGAGCAAAAGCGGCAAAATGAGCAGCTTCGTGATTATTTTCTTCAGCAGCTGAAAATGAGACAGCTTCCTGTTCGTACACTTCACAACAATAGGAATCGCCTTATGCTGCCTCATATTATTGGTTGTTTTTTTGAAGGGTTTGAAGGACAATATGTAATGTTAGCATGTAACCGGCATGGGATTTGTATATCGACTGGAAGCGCATGTGCTTCTGGTTATCATCATCCTTCCCCGGCTGTGAAGGCATTGCACGTATCAGACCGTGATGCTCTTCAATTCATTCGACTATCATTTGGATCGAAGTCATCAAAAGAGGACATCAATCAGCTTTTGCATACATTTGAACAATTGCAAAAGGAGAAGAAAGGAGCATAAAACGTGGAGCAAGAGAGGAAACTCATTGGCGAAGAGAGAAGAAACGCCATTTTAGAGTGGCTGAAAGAAACAGATACACCACTCACCGGGAGCTTTTTGGCTAAAAAGGCGGCTGTCTCTCGACAAGTCATTGTACAAGATATCTCACTATTGAAAGCAAAAAACGAACCCATTATTGCCACAAGTCAAGGCTATGTGTATATGGCATCTCAGCATACGCCAGAAAGAGAAATTGAACAAATCATCGCCTGCAAGCATGATCCTGTTCGGACAGAAGAGGAACTGACTTTAATTGTAGATTTTGGGGTGACGGTAAAAGATGTGATCATAGAGCACCCTGTTTACGGTGAACTCACGGCCTCTATTCGCGTCAGCACTCGCAAGCAAGTAGCTGATTTCGTTCATCACATTTCTAACACGGGTGCCTCCTACTTGTCAGAACTAACAGACGGCGTGCATTTACATACACTCACTTCTTACAGTCAAAAGCAGCTTGACCAAGCCATCCAAGCGCTTGATGAAGCTGGCTTTTTAATTAAAGACTAAAAAAATAGTGTCCTGTAAGGGACACTATTTCAGATTGTTGACAAAGGGCTAAAATATACTTGATTTTAGCCCTTTGTCTTCTTTTCAGCGTGATAGAAAACCTTTGAAGTCTAGGAAGGGCGAGCACTGGCACGGAGCGAATTTGACATTCGTGAGTACCAGCGCGCAGGACTGACACCGAATGCGAGGGTTTGTCTACACGCTGAAATAGTGTCCTGTAAGGGACACTATTTTTCATTCGTTAGTTCATATGTTTGGTAGCTGCCGAGCAATTTGACTTCACAGCCAATCGCTTCTAATTCCTGAATCGCACCAGGGACAAGGACTTCATCCATTTCTTTTTCTATATCTATAATAAACAAATAGTGTCCAAGACCCGTTTTTGTTGGACGAGATTCAATTTTTGACAAGTTGAGATTCCGCCAAGAAAAGGCAGATAACACGCGATGCAATGCACCAGATTGGTCATCCTTTGGCAGACTGACGACAATGGTCGTTTTTGGCTTCGATGAGAACCCAGCATTCATCGGGAACGATGCTTTAGAATCTTTATGTAAAATAACAAAGCGTGTATGATTGTGCGGATAATCATGAATATCTTTTTTTGCAATTGTTAAACCATACGTTTGTGCGGCAATTTCATTGGCAATCGCCCCAGCAGCCTCATCCGGATGCTCACTGATATACTTCGCTGCATAACCTGTTGATTCAACTGGACGATGCGGAATATCTGGGTACTGTTTTTTCAGAAATTGATGACACTGGGCAATTGCATGCGGATGTGATTGGATCACATCTAATGTCTCCCAGCTTTCCGCTCTTGATGGGTGGACAAGCAAATGCTGTCGAATCGGTGCTGTCATTTCACCAACAATGGACAGCGCTTCTTCATGAATTAAATAATCAATCGTTAAGTTCACAGATCCTTCGAGTGCATTTTCAAGTGGAACGACCGCCAAATCGACTTCGCCTTTTGATACAGCATCCATACATTGCGGAATCGTTGCATAGGCACGCTGCACTGCATCTGCTGGAAAGCAAGAGCATACGGCCAAATGAGTAAATGTTGCCTCTGGTCCAAAATAACCTACAGTTAATTGCTTCATCTGCTATGATCTCTCCTTTTATGCCCCAGAACCTAGAATTTCAACTTTTTCGACAAATTCAAGTTTTCTTAATTGATTCATGACTGTATTGATATCATCTGCCATACCAGCCGTGCTAATGGATAGGGTGACATTCGCTCTTCCTTGTAGCGGAATCGTTTGGTGAATGGATAGCACATTACAGCCAGAGTCAGCCACAATTTGCAGCAGTCTTGACAGAGCCCCAGACCGATCCTCAAGGTGGAAAAACAATGTGATGATCTGCTCTTTCACCATCGTATAAAATGGAAAAACAGCATCTCTGTATTTATAAAAAGCACTGCGGCTTAAATCCGCTTGTTGAACAGCATCGGCAACTGAATCCGCTTTTTTGCGATCGAGAAGCTTTTTGACTTCAAGCGTTTTCCGCATCGCATCTGGAAGGACATCCTCTCTTACTAAATAGAACGTTTCTTCTTTCACCTGTTTTCTCCCCTTTTAAAAACGGGAGAGCCCATGGACTGGACCCTCCTTCTGATCAATCAATAAATTCAAATTCAAATTCAAGCAGGCGAATGATGTCACCGTCTTGTGCACCACGCTCACGCAAGGCATCATCAACGCCCATTCCGCGCAGCTGTCTAGAGAATCGTTTCACGGACTCATCTCTTGAGAAATCTGTCATCTTAAACAGCCGCTCAAGTGCTTTACCCGTTATGACAAATGTACCGTCAGGATCTCTTGTGATCTCAAATGGTGCATCTCCCTCATCAAACCTGTACATCACGCGGTTATCAGACAGTTCCTCTTCATTATAAAGCGGGAATTCCGGTGTTGTTTCAAGCTGATTAGCGATTTCAAATAAAAGCTCACGAAGCCCTTCTCTTGTAATCGCACTAATTGGGAACACTTTATAGTCATCCGTTAATTTTTCTTTAAATGCCGCTAGATTGTCAGCTGCATCTGGCATGTCCATTTTGTTCGCTACAATGATTTGTGGACGCTCAGTCAATCTCATATTGTACTGCTCAAGCTCTTCATTAATCGTCACATAATCTTCGTACGGGTCACGTCCTTCAAGTGCTGACATATCAATGACATGGACAATGACACGTGTCCGCTCAATGTGGCGTAAAAATTGATGACCTAAGCCAACGCCTTCATGCGCGCCTTCGATCAGTCCTGGCAGATCCGCCATGACGAAGCTTCGATTATCATCTGTTTCGACAACCCCTAGGTTCGGCACAAGCGTTGTAAAATGATAATCCGCAATTTTCGGCTTCGCTGAAGAGACAATTGAAAGCAGTGTCGACTTCCCAACACTTGGGAAACCAACAAGTCCAACATCTGCAAGTACTTTTAATTCTAAGATGACGTCACGTTCTTTACCCGGCTCGCCATTTTCAGAAAGCTGTGGTGCAGGGTTTGCCGGTGTTGCGAAACGTGAATTTCCACGTCCACCACGTCCGCCTTTTGCAATGACAGCCCGCTGTCCATGCTCTGTTAAGTCAGCGAGTACTTGTTCCGTCTCTGCATCCGTCACAACCGTACCGGGCGGAACTTTGACAATCATTTCTTCCGCATTTCGGCCATGCTGGTTTTTACTCATTCCGTGCTCGCCGCGATCCGCCTTAAAATGACGCTTATAACGAAAGTCCATCAATGTTCTGAGTCCTTCGTCTACTTCAAATACCACATCTGCGCCATTTCCACCGTCGCCGCCAGCCGGCCCGCCTTTTGGCACATATTTTTCACGACGGAACGCCACCATACCGTTTCCGCCGTCACCGCCTTTAACATACACTTTAACCTGATCTACAAACATAACTTCCTCCGTTTCTCTGCATCACATATCTCATTCTTGCCTCAAACAAAGCTCAATCATCGACTCATGACTTGTCACATGAAATTGAACTACACTCATACATGGATAGTTTGCGTCATGAAACGCATTTAACGCATCCAAACTTGTTAATTTTCCTTTGAAATCAAAATATAAGACCACATCATTCTCTTCATGATCTGTTTGGAACGTGACCGTTAAATGATTTTCAGTTTTTTGGCAAACTGATTGATCGAATATCGAAAACAACTCCTGTGATACCGATAGCAGCTGCGATTCATATGCTGATAAGTCTCGGGTTTCACCAAGCACTTCATATTCTAGGGTGATAAAATGCGACTCCCAATTAAATGTTAGAAAGTAATAGGCCAATTGGGGAATTTTTAAATTTGAGAGTTTGGATTCATGCTGTGCTTCAATGACCATTTCTTCTATAATTTCAAACACACGGTCATATTTTTCTAATGTCAAGTTGCCCTTGATCAGCTGCAATTTATTCATCCAGTCATGTCTTGAACGACTGAGCAGATAGATCAATTCATTTGTTAATGCAACGTGAGTTAATTTTTCGTTTTGTTTACTTGATATCTCTTCCATTATCGCACTCCCAATCGTTTGGTCTCTCTTTTAGGAGTCTTATCATCACTATGTCTCCCTGAATTATAACAGAGAAGACAGCATAGAAAAACACTAGTTATGTGAGGAAAGGTTGTTTTTTCTGATCTATAGGAGAAAATGAGGCAAAGTCAGCAAACGTTCTTTGATATTGATGGAGTGCATCTTCTTTTTCATCTTCGATACTACTTGTAAAAAGTGAAAAAAACTCCAGTCAATGACCGGAGTTTTTAGCAATTATTGTGCCGCAGGATATACGCTCACTTTTTTACGGTCACGACCGAAACGTTCGAATTTAACTGTTCCGTCGATTTTAGCGAAAAGAGTGTCGTCGCCTCCGCGTCCAACGTTTTCACCTGGATAGATTTTCGTTCCACGTTGACGATAAAGGATAGAACCACCAGTTACGAATTGACCATCAGCACGTTTAGCGCCTAAACGTTTAGACTCAGAGTCACGTCCGTTCTTTGTAGAACCTACCCCTTTTTTAGATGCGAAAAATTGAAGATCTAATCTAAGCATGAAGTTCACCTCCTATTTTTTTGTAGATATTCTCACATAATCGTGATAATCTCGTTCAATTGTTTCTAAGGAAACGACCATGCCTTCTAAAAGCAACTGGGCTTTTTCAAAGGATACTGGATCTGTATCAGCTGGCAATTCAAAAGAGAAATAGCCGCCTTCCTCACCAATATCGAGCAGAGGGTCCAATCCTGTCAGTGCAATAATTGAATTGACTGAGCCGAAAACAACAGCAGATACTCCTGCACAAACGAGATCCTGACCTTTTTCAGCAAACTCGGCATGTCCAGTCATCTGAAAAGACGTAATGCTTTCATCTGCTGCCGACCGAGTAATGGTTGCTTTGATCATATCACTCACACGCCTTAAGCGTTGATTTTTTCGATAACAACTTTAGTGTAAGGTTGACGATGACCTTGTTTCTTGTGGTTGTTTTTCTTCGGTTTGTACTTGAACACAGTAATTTTCTTACCGCGACCTTGTTTTTCAACTTTAGCCGTTACTGTTGCTCCAGCAACTGAAGGGTTACCCACTTTGACAGTGTCTCCGCCGACAAACAATACGTTTTCAAAAGTTACTGTTTCACCTGCTTCAGCAGCTAGTTTTTCAACATAAACAGTTTGACCTTCTTCAACTTTTACTTGTTTACCACCAGTTTCGATAATTGCGTACATCTCTGCACCTCCTAATAAACTCAGACTCGCCGAATACAGGGGGCCTTAGGCTCTTTACACCTGCTTCGCGCGGTTGTAGCACGGGTGCTACATATCCATAACATTAAAAAATATATCAAATTAGACGCAGAATGTCAACGTATTTTCATCACTAGTACGACAAAAGAAGCTCTTCCATGGAGGAGGTAGTTCTTCGATCTGAAAAATATGCATGAAGCAGTTCATTTTCGTCAAGCTGGCTCATTTTCACGCCATCTCTTTCAATAATAATCGGATGCTTACAGCCTCTTTGGAATCGCGCCATGACTTCATATACTTTTTCCTCAGCGCTCGCTCTCAGCGGAATCAGCTTTTCTACCTTTTGCTCTTTTTTACCGTAATAGCGTTCTAGTAAAAAGCGGACCCTGACATAATGCCGCTGCCGGTGCTCCATCACGAGTGAATAGGCTAAAAAGGTGAGTAGCACCCAGCCGTTGAATTGAAGCGGCGCAAACAAAAGTAATCCGACTGTCAATAGACTGAAAAAGACAAGGGAGCCTTTTATGGTAAGGGCATGTGCTCGTTGGAAAGGGTAATATGCTGATAAGAGCAAAAAGAATAATTTTCCGCCATCTAGCGGCCAAATCGGCAAAAGATTCACAAGGAAAATTGCCATATTATAAAAAGTGAACATCGTAAAAATGTCGTGTGAAATAAAAGAAGCTTCCATGAAAAACCATGCCATAAGCTGGAGCGGTACATGCTGAAGCGGCCCGCATAAAATGACCGCCAGCTCTTCCTTTAGCGGGCGGTTCCCATGCTCTTCTACTTCTACCGCTCCGCCAAACGGGAGTAGAAAAATCCGCCGAATGCGCCAATGATAATAGCAAGCAGCCGCTGCATGTCCAAGCTCATGGACAAAGACGATAATGAGCAGACAAAGCAGCGGCTTGATTTGACCAGAGAGAATCGCAAACGCCATCACAATCCACAGCAGCGGATGAATGTGAATTTTCGTCAGCATGACCAGCCATCTATTCAAAGGTCATCACCTGAATAGGGTCGATAAACTGTTCATTCTGCTTAATGGCAAAGTAATATGTGCCCTTTCCTTGATCATCGAGTGAGATCTGGCCAATTTTCTCACCCTTATCGACAAAATCGTATAAGGCCACATCGGCTTTCTTTAATTGACCGTACCAGCTATAGCTGTTATCTGCATGCTGCACGACCACTGTCAGACCTGTGTCACTTTTCTTTTTCACTTCTACTACATAGCCTTCCTTCATGCTGTCAATCGCTTCAGCCGATGTTTCGACTTTGACACCTGCTCCGTTTTGCGTAAAGGATTCCTGCACTTTTCCAGAAGCAGGTACGGCCAGTTCTTGATTCGCTTGTACATCTTTTTGGTCTTCCTTTTTGCCCGTTAAAAAGGCAAGGGGGTTTCCAACTGTTTTCTCAAACCAGCGATTAGCAGCAGCAAATTGAAAATCTTGCTCAAAGGTCTGCGTAATGATCGGCTTCAGCTGCTGAAACGGCCCTGCCTGACCTTTAAACGAAATGGCTGTAATCAACACAAGGGATGCAGATAATAAACATTTCAGCACAAAGGCATTGGGGTTAAATAGCGGATGCTGATATTTCTTCGGCTGATGAGACGACGATTCAAAGGAAGACGACCCTGAATGCTTTTCTTCCTCTGTCAGCATGACCCATGGAGGGATATCCTCTTTTTTCTTGAAAGTCGTCTTCTTAGATGGAGCAGCTGACTGCTTCGTTTTGCGGCGCTGCGCGATTTTCTTTCGGTACTCGTCCACACTTTTCATGAGATCACCCTTTACATACAAACAGTTTGTACATTTTATGTGGCGACCTCATCTGATATGCAACAAAAAGACCGATTCTGATCGAATCGGTCTCATCTTACCTGACTGTTTATTAAGCTCTTACACCAAAAAATGCTTTCAGCTTAGCAAACATTCCTTTGTTTTCATCTTCAAATGATTGAAGTGGAACAGATTCGCCTAGTACGCGGCGGGCAATATTACGATACGCAATCGAGACTTTATTTTTAGCATCCATGACAATCGGTTCCCCATTGTTTGAAGCCTTAATCACGTCATCATCATCAGCAACAATGCCAAGAAGATCAATCGATAAGTGATGGACAACTTCATCCACATCCATTGAATCGCCACTTTTCGCCATGTGTGTACGAATACGGTTGACGATCAAACGAGGTGGTTCGATATCTTCTTGTTCTAACAAGCCGATGATACGGTCGGCATCTCTTACAGCTGAGATCTCAGGCGTCGTCACGACAATTGCCTTATCTGCACCAGATACTGCATTTTTAAAGCCTTGCTCAATTCCAGCAGGGCAATCAATGACGACATAATCAAAGTCTTGTTTCAATGATTGAATTAATTCTTTGATCTGCTCTGGCTCTACAGCCGTTTTATCGCTTGTTTGAGCAGCGGGTAAAAGATATAAAAGATCCTCGAAACGCTTATCTTTTACAAGCGCTTGATGAATTTTACATCTTCCTTCTACTACATCGACTAGATCATAAATAATGCGGTTCTCAAGCCCCATCACGACATCTAAATTCCGAAGGCCAATATCGGTATCAACTAGACACACTTTTTTCCCTTGAATTGCTAGTGCTGTGCCTAAGTTTGCAGATGTTGTTGTTTTGCCAACGCCGCCTTTTCCTGAGGTAATCACAATAGCCTCGCCCAATTTCACATTCCTCCCTCAAGCCTTGTCAGATTAGGTCTTATATGAGCCAATTGCTGCAGGCGTTCAATGATCATGTTGCCATCTATATCTAAATAAGCACATTCCATTTCATTTCCATCTTCTTTTTGATCTGGTGCACGGTTAAACACTTGTGCGATGCGAAGCTGTGTTGGAATCATACGAGATGCCGCAATGACAGCTTGTTTATTCCCATTACATCCAGCGTGTGCCACACCTTTTAAAGCGCCGAGCACAAAAATATTTCCCCCTGCACGAATCGTTCCGCCAGGATTGACATCTCCTATTAATAAGAGATCTCCTTCAACATACAGTACCTGTCCAGAGCGTACAATTTTCGCTACAGAGGTAATTTCGGCCTCTGCTTTTAATCGTCTCGCCTCTTCAGTAGACATGACGTCACTTTCAATAGAGTGAATGACGAGATGTTCATTTTCAGAGACTGCTTCAGTCAAACGCATTTCCTGATCCTCTGTTAAATACCGAAAACCAAGCTTAATATGCACATTAACCTTATGACCTTCCCTTCCATCTGTATATTGCTCAAGTAAAAGAACCTCTCGCAAGCCAGAAAGAAGGTCATCAAACGAACAGTCATCATTTAACTGTAATGTTAATCCGTTTTTTGTACCTTTTATCGTCACATATTGCTGTTTTTGAGTTTTCAAGATGCTCACCTCAACAACATACTCATTTCGCCGTAATTGGACAAACTCCTGCTTTTATTCGTCGATCAGTCCTTGTTTCATATTGATGAAAAAGAGCCTAAGCGGCACAACAAGTATGAGAGACGCAGCAGTGTTTAAAAGAATCGTTGGAATAAAGCGTTCGATGACATACGTATTAAACGGCATAATCCCTGGTTGAATCGTCGCTTGAACGCCGTACACATAAAACTCCATCACGGAAACAGCAATAATCGACAGAAAGACGACCACTAACATATTCGTTTGCAAAACTTTAAAGGCTTTCGCTAGCAAATAGCAAAGCGCTCCAAAGCCAAACATATGAACACCAAGTATGCCTGTATACGAAATATCATATAAAAGTCCAAAGATAAAACCGAAAATCACACCATATTTTTGATTCACAAAAGCCGTCATAAATACAAGTGCGAGTAAGATGAAATGAGGAGCTAAAATTTGATTGTCTGAAACAAATGGGAGCTTCACTAGATCGACAAAAATACTGTCAAATACGAAGATAAACAACATGACGAAAGCAAGAAGGACACGTCTCACGAGCCTTCCTCCTTCGTCAATTCAGATGCATCTCCCGTACTTGAGCTGCGATTCACCACAATCACACGGTCTAAATTGTTGAGTTCAGCCGCTGGTTCTACATAAATGATTTTTGTCAGGCCGTAATGATCTGGCTCGATTTCACTTACCTTACCAATCGTCAAGCCTTGAGGGAATACGCCCCCTGCTCCAGATGTTTCAACAAGATCTCCTTTTTTGACATCTCCATCTGCATCAGATTTCAGAATATTCATTGTCAGCATTTTTTTCTTACTGTCATAGCCGTTAATAATTCCGTTGAGTTCTTCTTTGCCCTTTTTCGCAAAAATTTTCGTTGAAATTCTATTATTTTGGTCAGTAGAGCTTAGCAACCTTACAGTCGAAGTAAAATTGTTGAGCTTATCACTTTCAATCTTCCCAATTAACGCACCACTCTCATTTGTGACCGCCATATCTTTGTCAACGCCTTGTTTTTTTCCTTTATCAATCATCACAAAGCTATCCCAAAGGGACGGGTTTCTCGCGATAACCGTTGATAGAATTGGCGTATAATCACGAATAGAGTTCACATATCCGAGCTGCTTGCGAAGCTTTTTGTTCTCATCTTCTAGTTCTTGAAGTTTCGCCTCATATTGGGTTTGTCCATCAAGTTTTTTTCGAAGACGTTCGTTTTCATCGTATGTGTTCTTTAAATCTTGAACATTTCCATAAATACCGGCAATAAATTGTGATGGTTTATGAAAGACACCTTGAAAAAAGCCTGTCGTATCCCCCACTAATTTTTCCGGCCATGAAGCACCTCTGCCGCTTTTCACTGAAAAACCAATCATGGCCACCAGTACGATGACACAGACAAGGAGCAACATTAATCTTTTATTCATAAAAAACTGCGGCATGTCTTACACCTCTTTATTTACGCCCGATTATCGATTATCTTTTGATTTTCCTTTGAACAAATGAATATGCTCTAGTGCTTTGCCTGTTCCGATTGCCACACAGTCAAGCGGGTCTTCCGCAATAATGACTGGCATCTTCGTTTCATCACTAATGACTTTGTCAAGATTACGAAGCAATGCACCGCCGCCAGTTAAAACGATTCCGCGGTCCATAATATCTGCTGCCAGCTCAGGCGGAGTTTTTTCAAGTGTCATTTTCACCGCATCAACAATTGTTTCCACTGTATCGCGAAGCGCTTTTGCAATCTCATCTGCTGTAATCGAGATCGTTTTTGGCAGACCTGTTAAAAGGTCACGGCCGCGAATATCCATTTCGTCATGTACATCAGGCTGCGCAGAACCGATTTCCATTTTAATCGCTTCTGACGTACGATCACCGATCATGAGGTTATACGTTTTACGGATGTAGCTGCTGATCGCATCATCCATTTCATCTCCTGCCACGCGGATTGATTGTGATGTCACAATGCCACCAAGAGAAATAATGGCTACCTCTGTTGTACCCCCGCCAATGTCTACAACCATACTTCCTGTTGGCTCCCATACAGGCAGGTTAGCACCGATCGCCGCAGCAAAAGGCTCTTCAATCGGGTATGCGTCACGTGCACCAGCTTGTCTTGTTGCATCAATGACTGCACGCTCTTCTACAGCTGTAATACCAGAAGGTACACATACCATCACGTAAGGTTTACGAGCAAAAAGCCCTTTGCCTTTTAATGCTTGATTAATGTAATATTTCATCATTGTTGCTGTCGTCTCGTAATCTGCAATGACTCCGTCTTTCATCGGGCGTAGTGCCACAACATTACCAGGTGTACGACCAATCATATTTCTAGCATCATTTCCGACTGCCACTATAGACTTCGTATCAGTTTCCAAGGCTACGACCGAAGGTTCTCTTACAACAATGCCTTTTCCTTTAATAAAAACAAGCGTATTCGCTGTTCCAAGATCTATTCCAAGGTCTTTTGTACCAATTCCAAACATATGTATGTATCTTCCTTTCTTAAACCAAAATTCCCTTTAGGGAAAAACTCATAAACTCTATTATATCGTAAAACATTGAAAAAAAAAGTGTTACAAATACCCTTTTTCCTTCAAACTCACAAATTTTTGATCACCTATGACTAGATGATCAAGCAGCTGTATTCCAATCAGCTTTCCACATTCAAAAAGTCGCTGTGTCACTTCAATATCTTCCCTGCTGGGCGTCGGATCTCCAGATGGATGGTTGTGCACACATATAAATGAAGCGGCCGAACGTTTAAAGGCCTCTTTGAAAATTTCACGCGGGTGAACGATCGATGAATTCAGGCTTCCAATAAACACGGTATGTTTATGAAGAACTTGATTTTTTGTATTAAGATAAAGACAAACGAAATTTTCCTGTGTCAAAAACCTCATATCTTCCATCACAAAGTTCGCTCCGTCTTCTGGTGTGCGGATCACATAGCGGTTATCCGTCGTTTGATGGTGTAATCTAGTGCCGAGTTCTAAAGCAGCTAAAAGAGAAATCGCCTTCGCCTTTCCAACTCCTCGAATCTTCGACATTTCTTCAATTGAGGCTTCTTTTACAGAGCGAAGACCGCCAAATGTTTGCAAAAGTCTTGCGGAAATTTGGAGAACTGATTCTTTTTTCGTGCCAGTTCTTAGAAGGATCGCAACAAGTTCATGATTTGACAAACTGCTGGGCCCGTATTTGATAAATCGTTCTCTCGGTTTTTCATCATGAGGGAAATGCTTTAGCAGCATAGGGAAATCGTTCAGGATGACCACTCCTTTTAGAATTCCTTCCTGTCTTCAAAAAGGGGTGATTCCAAAGGTTTCAAGCACTCTGACTGTTTTCGCAATAGGTAGACCGACAACGGAAAAATAATCACCATCTATTTTTTGAACAAACAGTGCGCCTTTCCCTTGAATGCCATAGCTTCCCGCTTTATCAAGGGGTTCGCCCGTATCGATATAGCGGTCTATTTCATTTTGAGTCAGCGTCCAAAATGTCACTTCTGTCTGTTCATAAAATGTTTCTTTTCTATTCTCTGACTGAACCGTGACACCCGTCAAGACTTGATGTGTCTTTCCTGATAATAATTGAAGCATAAAAGCCGCTTCTTTCTTGTCTTTTGGTTTCCCAAGACATTTGCCGTGAATTGCAACAATTGTATCTGCACCAATGACCACAGCTTTGGGATTTAATCTTTGAATATCATTTGCTTTTTGTTCTGCCAACCATTGGACGTTCTCAGCAGGGGAAAGGTTTCGAATTATTTCTTCTTTTAAATGACTTGCTTGAATGTCATAAGAAAACCCTGCTAGATCAAGCAATTCTTTTCTTCTAGGTGATTGCGATGCGAGAATCAATTGGTTCATGTTTGTTCATCCTTTCAGGGTTTAGCCTAAGAAGTAAGATACCCATTCATCCTAGCAAATGTACATCTTACCGACAATTTACGAAAATTCATTTTTCATGTACCTTCATCATTATGTTGGATGCAAAAGAAAAAAACTAGTCATTTTTTGACTAGTTTCGTTTCTTAAAAAATGATTTTACGTATTTAATTGATCAAGCAATGCCTGCTGAGATTTCCAGCCGTTTTCAGCAGTTGGGTCATTTAATAGCTGCACAGCTTTCAGCAAACCGCTTTTAGCCGGTGCGTCCTCTGTTTTGGCACTTTCAAGCTCAGAAATTAGCTGCGTGACTTCTTTTTGATCTACTTCATCGCCTGCAATCACTTTGGATGATAGTACAGATGCCTTTTCTATTAAACTAGTCAGCTCATCTGGTACTTGAAATGAGAGCTCCTTTCCTCCCCATGCCTCAAAGTGCTGATCAATCAATTTTTTCCCTACAGCGCTTGTCATCCCCTGCTCTGTCGCAAGCCCGGCAATGACATAATATCCATCATCCATGGAAACCTTTTTCCCTGCATACCCTGCATCCTTTAAACTGCCAACTAAGTCATCTGCTCCTTTTTCAGAAGAGAATTTCCCAGCCTGTACAACAAAGGTTGATAAACTGCCAGAGGTACTTTTTTCATCTTTGTTCTCTTTTGATTCATCTGTAGTACCTGCATTCGGCTCATCCCCGCCGGCTTTCATCGATGATTGATTTCCAGAACCAGATGCCGAGACACTGATATCTCCACCTGAAGGATTTGATGTACCATCTTGACTTAAACTAAGCGCAAACACCCCAAGGCCTGTCCCAAGAACGACCGCAAACACAATCGTTGTCATCACTCTCTTAAAGGGACCGCGATTTTTACCGAACTTCTGATCAAAGGAGCTTTTTTTCTTTTGATAAGGTGTGACGACTTTTGGATCAGAATGATAAATATGATCAGCAGCATCATCCCACTGGAAATCTTCTTCTTTCGGTTTAGACGAATCTTCCTGAGAAGCTGCTGTCTCCTGTTCCGAATGTCTCTTTTCTTCCCAATTCGAAAACGTCACTTGATCTTCTTGCTGTTTTGGCGGCTGATGATCATCTTCATGTACGATTTCTTCCTTGCCATTAATATTGACCTTTAGCCCTTGTTTTTTTGCCTGCCTCTTTTTCACTGTCATTCCCCGCTTTCTGACATGTTTGTAAGAAAGACCTTTCTGTCCAATGAATCAGTGCGAATTTAACCCGTCCTTCTTTCTGTTTCACACTTTAACATAGCAGGAAAAAAAAAGAACAAGACTTTTGTCGGCAGGGCAAAAAAGTGTTCGCCAATTTTTTCACCCCTTCGACTAGCCAAATAGAAACAAGACAGGGGCACCACAGAGATACATCAGAAATGAAAAAGCGATCGAAGGAACAAAAGGGAATGGCTCGTTTAATCGAAAGGAAAAGACCTTTGCATAAACCATTCCAGCAATACATGAGAGAAAAAGCATGAGAAGGAACGGCTTGAAGCCAAAGCAAAACGCAAGCACACTGAACAGCTTCATATCAGCTCCGCCCATACTATTTGGCTTAAAATAATCTAGACTAGAAAACAAAAGAATGCAAAAAATGAGAGAAGCCGCCCCTTCCCACCAGATCAGAAGCGGTTCCAGCGTGCGGTATATGACGAAAAGAGGGAAAAAGAAGAGAAACAGCTCGTTCGGCACCCTCATATAGAGAAGATCACTCACGACAGCAATCACGAATAAACTACAAAGAATCACAAGAAAAAGACCTTCAAACGAAAAACCTGTGATGCTATAAACAAATAAAAAAAGACCGCCTGACAGCAGTTCAACCATTGGGTATAGCCAAGATAGACGAATGCCGCAATGTTTACAAGATCCCTTCCATACAGCATAAGAAACGAGCGGGATCATGTCGTGCAGGGATAGCGGCTGTTTACAGGCTGTGCAGTGAGAACGTGGGAAGAGAATAGACCGCTTCACCGGCAGCCTTTCGCCTACGAGATGAAAGAACGAACCCATCGTGATACCTGCAAGAAACAAAAAAATCTCAATCATATGTGGAACTCCTTCCGGGAATAAGATAGACCGGATTTTACCATGACCCTATCCACTACAGCATATAATGAAAATATGATTTTCCCCCTCTTTTACATATAAAAAGAAAAAGACGCAGGGGGCATCAAAGCCATTTGCGTCTTTTCGTTACCCGATCATACGATTTCGTATATCTGAAATAAAATAAAGGGAGCCTGTCACAAGGATCACCGCTAAAGGATCATCACTTTTTTTCTGAATGAACTCAAGCACTGCACGAGGGTCATCGTCATACGATTTTGCCTCTAACTGACTGCACGCATAAAGCTTTTCCGCTGATTCAGCTCTTGGAAAATCAAATGAAACAAAATGGATAGAGGAACTAACGGCTTCAAGTTTTTGAATCATTTGCTTGTACGGCTTATCTTTTAAAGCACTAAAACAGACATGCACTTGTTTACTAGAAAAATGAGCTTGTACCGTTTCAATTAAACGGTCGATCCCTTCTTCATTATGAGCGCCGTCTAAATAAACTGGTGGATGATCTTTAACCTTTTCAAATCTTCCAGCCCAAACTGCATACCGAATACCTTCATATATCTGCTCTTTTGCCACGCTAATATAACCTTCTTGCTCCAGCCATTCAATGAGTAGAACAGCAAGGGAAGCATTTTGCCGTTGATGCGTTCCGATTAACCCTGTTTCAAGCTGCGGATACTGCCTTTTTGGTGTGCTTAACGTAAACTGTTCGCCTGTTTCTGTTGGCTGCTGATGACTGAAGGTACAAATATCCTGTAATGAAATACATTCCGCCTTCTTTTCTTTTGCGATGTTTTGAATGACCGCAAGTGCTTCCGGTTGATGAACAGCAGTAATCATCGGAATACCCTCTTTGATAATGCCCGCTTTTTCAGATGCAATTTGTTCAAGTGTGTCACCTAAAATCGCCATATGATCATGACCGATCGACGTAATCGCTGTTAAGATAGGGACGGCAACATTTGTTGAATCAAGTCTTCCGCCAAGGCCTGTCTCTAGTAGGACAAAGTCTACTTGCTGCACATCGGCAAAATAAGTAAATGCACATGCGGTAATGATTTCAAACTCTGTTGCTGCACCAAGCTCTGTTTGATCTAACTCATCAACAAAAGGCTTGATTTTATTGACCAAACTCAGCCATTCTTCATCCTGTATAGGTGCTCCATTCACGCTGATTCGTTCATTGAAAGTTAAAATAAACGGGGAGGTGAAGGTGCCGACTGAATAGCCTGCTGCCTGTAAAACGGAACGAGTAAACGCAATCGTTGAACCTTTTCCGTTTGTACCTGCAACATGTACTGCTTTTATGCGTTGTTCCGGATGGCTTAGTTTGTTCATCAGCCACTTCATTCTTTCAAGACCAGGTTTTACACCAAAGGCCAATCTACTGTGAATCCACTCAATGGCTTCATGATAGGTTGTAAACAATGTCATCTCTCATTTCATCCGAAATTTTCAAAAAAGACGACTCCATTTTGTTAGGAGCCGTCTTTTCAACCTTATGCTTTCAGCTCTTCAATGCGCTTTTGAACAGCTTCGCGTTTTGCGACATAGTCACGTTCTTTCGCACGCTCTTCTTCTACGACACTTTCAGGTGCTTTTTTCATAAAGCCTTCGTTGCCTAGCTTTTTCTGGACGCGCTCAACTTCTTTTGTCAGCTTATCCAGTTCTTTTTGCAGACGAGCGATTTCCTCATCTAAGTTGATCAAGCCTTCAAGCGGCAGAATGAGCTCTGCTCCAGAAATAACAGCCGTCATCGCTTTATCACTAGCTGGGACGTCTGTGCCAATTTCAAGTACACTTGGGTTCGTAAAGCGCTCGATATATGAACGGTTTTTCTCTAAGCGTTCCTGCACATCAGATGTAGAGGCTTTAATGTAAAGCTCTACCTGTTTGCTCATTGGCGTATTCACTTCACTGCGGATGTTACGAACAGAACGGATGAGCTCCACAAGCAGTTTCATATCAGCAGACGCTTGTTCGTTTGAAAGCTCCGGTTTCACCTCAGGCCAAGCCGCTACAGTAATCGATTCACCTTCGTGCGGAAGATGCTGCCAGATTTCTTCTGTTAAGAATGGCATGAACGGATGAAGAAGTCTCATCGTCTGATCTAATACGTACGCAAGGATGGAACGAGTCGTTTTCTTCGCTGCTTCATCTTCTCCATAAAGCGGAAGCTTCGCCATCTCAATGTACCAATCACAGAAGTCATCCCAAATGAAGTTGTATAAATGTCTGCCCACTTCACCAAATTCATACTTGTCAGCTAGCTGTGTAACACTTTCAATCGTTTCATTTAAGCGGGTTAAAATCCATTGGTCAGCCACTGATTTTTCTCCAGTCAAATCAAGCTCATCATACGTTAAGCCATCCATGTTCATTAAAGCAAAACGCGATGCGTTCCAAATTTTGTTCGCAAAGTTCCAAGTGGATTCAACCTTTTCAAAGCTAAAGCGAAGATCCTGACCTGGTGAGCTTCCAGTTGCTAAGAAATATCTTAATGAATCTGCACCGTACTTGTCGATGACCTCCATTGGATCAATTCCGTTTCCTAGCGACTTACTCATTTTACGTCCTTGCTCGTCACGGATCAGCCCATGAATAAGAACATCTTTGAACGGTTTTTCTCCAGTGAATTCAAGACCTTGGAAGATCATGCGAGAGACCCAGAAGAAAATGATGTCATAGCCTGTAACAAGCAGGTTTGTTGGATAGTAGCGCTTGAAGTCTTCACTATCTGCATCCGGCCAGCCCATTGTAGAGAAAGGCCAAAGCGCTGAACTAAACCATGTATCAAGCACATCGTTATCCTGTTCCCAGTTCTCTAAATCTTTTGGTGCTTCCAGTCCAACATATACTTCTTTCGTCTCTTTATGATACCAAGCTGGAATGCGGTGTCCCCACCATAGCTGACGAGAAATACACCAGTCACGGATATTTTCCATCCAGTGTAAATACGTCTTTTCAAAGCGGTCTGGAACAAATTGAACTTGGTCATCTCCATTTTGAAGGTTGATGGCTTCGTCTGCCAGCGGCTGCATTTTTACAAACCATTGTGTTGATAAATAAGGTTCAACGACAGCTCCGCTTCGCTCACTATGACCAACTGAATGCATATGGTCCTCAATTTTGAATAAAATCCTCTCTTCTTGCAAGTCTTTAACAAGCTGTTTACGGCATTCAAAGCGGTCCATTCCTTTGTATTGCAGTGCATTTGCATTCATTGTGCCATCTTCATTCATGACAAGAATACGCTCTAAGTTATGGCGGTTTCCAAGCTCAAAGTCATTCGGGTCATGAGCAGGTGTAATTTTCACAGCTCCTGAACCAAACTCCATATCGACATAGTCATCAGCAACGATTGGAATCTCGCGTCCTGTAATTGGCAAGACCACTGTTTTTCCAATCAAATGCTGATAACGTTCGTCATCAGGATGCACAGCAACGGCTGTATCTCCGAGCATTGTTTCAGGTCTTGTCGTCGCAATTTCAATTGAACCCGTGCCATCTGAAAGTGGGTATCTTAAGTGATAAAACGCGCCTTGAACATCTTTATAAATGACTTCAATATCAGAAAGTGCCGTTTTCGTCGCTGGGTCCCAGTTAATGATATACTCTCCGCGATAGATCAGCCCTTTTTCATACAACTGGACAAACACTTGGCGTACCGCTTTATTCAGACCCTCATCTAATGTAAAACGTTCACGCGAGTAATCAAGACCAAGTCCCATTTTCGCCCACTGGCTGCGAATAAAGTCCGCATATTCTTCTTTCCATTTCCACGTTTCTTCCACAAATTTCTCCCGGCCAAGGTCATAACGGCTTACGCCTTCTTCGCGAAGCTTTGCCTCGACCTTTGCTTGCGTCGCAATACCGGCATGATCCATTCCTGGAAGCCATAGAACGTCATAGCCCTGCATCCGTTTCATACGTGTCACGATGTCTTGAAGGGTCGAATCCCATGCATGCCCAAGGTGCAGTTTTCCTGTCACGTTTGGTGGAGGAATGACGACTGTATATGGATCTTTCGTTTTGTCATTTTGCGCTTCGAAGAATTTCCCTTCAAGCCAGTACGTATAGCGGTCTTTTTCTATCGCATTTGGGTCGTACTTTGTTGGCATTTCTTGATTATTTGTTTCCATTTATGTAACCTCCACATTTTTTCGGCTGATGAAACATAAAAAAAGCCTTTTCATCCTTATAAAAGGACGAAAAAGCTTTTTCGCGGTACCACCTTTTTTCATGGAACACATAGACGTGTCCCATACACTCTAAAGGATAACGGGGTTCTCCCGAATTTCTCTACTTGTTCATTCAAGAAATTAAGCTCACAGGCGACCTTCCAAACAAGTACATCCTAGGAAACCTTTCAGCACATGGTCTCCCTCTCTTTAGGGTCTTGCTCGTACTCTTCCTGATCCATGCTTACGATATATCACGTTCATCAGCACATACTCATCTTTTATTTATATTACTAAATGCCTTTTGTTTTCGTCAATCATCTTTTCCGCTTTTCTTCTTCTTTATACAAATTAGGCAAGCACCCTTTGCCTCTTTGCCCATATGATAATAACAAAATGAAGAAGGAGGGCGTTTGCTTTGAAAAAGATCAATCCTTACACACTTCCCCCCTGGCTGAGACAAATTCGGGCAGTGGCCTCCCAGGTCGTTCTCCCGATTGCGATATTTCAAGGGTTTCGTACGATCATTTTCCCCACAACATTTGACGTCCTCATCTTAGGTATTCTCATTTTTCTCGCCTGCGCCTTTCACCTTGATTGGTTTTAAACACTCGCGCTTATGTACCAGCCAATATGAACACAAAATAACCTCGTCATTCCGCTGATGACGAGGCACTTTGTTCTTCTTCAAGCCGTCTAGCCTGCTCAATCTCGTGTATCTTCATGACGGTCGGCTCTGAATTTTTCATCTGCCAATACGCTCTTAACAGCTGTTGACAGCTTTCCATCTCATCCTGCCCGCCTGCTTCATAGGTTTTAACTGTATCAAACAGACCTTGCGGATAAGCAAGGTAACTAAGGAACAGATGAAGCTCTTCCTCCCGAAGAGGATTTCCTTTTTGGTACGTATAAAACAAGGAAGTGCATTCAGGACAAGACGTGGGATAGGTTTTGAATGTCCGAAAGTAAAAGGTCAGAAGATCATAAATGGGGGCGGCTTTTTTAGACCGCTCAAAATTGGTGAAATGTCCTGTGCCTACATCATTATACAAAAAGTGATGAATCGACAGCTGCCCATGATTTAAGACAACACGTGTTGTTTCTTTATCTTTCATTTCTTCATGCCAATCTTCTAATCGTTCGAGGGCAAATTCGCTGGCAGACATCGCCTCTGAAAAATACATCGCAGCAGTCAGTTCAAATGGCGACATATACCAAGTCTGCTCTGCCCGCTCTATGAATCGTTCATACATGTCTTTCTCTGTTTCCCATTTGGTCTTGATTTGTGTGTAGTGCGCTTCGATCTCTTGCTCTGTGATATCCATCATCACTTCAGTCCGCTGATGAAGTCTTGCAATCTCTTGAAACAAATATTCATGTTTATCGTCCTGCTCTTCTCTCTTTTCATTCGTCAGCCAAGGCATGAGATAGTATGCGTACTGACTTTCACGATGACTTGAGAAAAAAGAACCGCTCTTCGTCCGATAAATCGGCACAAAAGAGCGATAGCCCTTTGATTCTAGTTCAAGCATTTGCTCTGTAAACTGCATATGTCGACTGGCTTTTACTCGCTTTAAGGCAAACACGCCCTGCTTTGTATATACTTTGACGACAGCAGGACTGACAGGTTCAACGTATTCCGCCTCAAGCCCGTATTCGTATAGGACAGATTGGATCTCATCCACGTTCACTCACCACATTTTCTCGATCGGTCATCTCTTGTTATGCATTGCTTTTTTGATATTCAGGAATATAAAGAATCTGCCCTTCTTCAAGCTCCGCATCCACCGATAATGAATTTGTGCGAAGAAGCTGCTGCACATTCAACTGGTATCGCTCACAAATACGATCGACCGTATCTTCTTGCTGAACTATACATATTTTCATGCGAGAAAAATCTTCCTCCTCCTGCTTAGCAAACAGCTTTGTTAAATAAAGAGAGTTCTCACTGCCCGACGTTTCTCTCACGTCTTCTTCAAATGCCTCTTCTTCTTGAGCTGACTCATATACTTTTGGTGCTTCTCGTTCATATAACCGTCCAAGCTGGTACGTGTCGTCCCGCGCCTCTTCCTCTTCCACGTGATAAGCGGGTGATTCAAATACAGGATATGGCTGAACCGTTTCTTCCTGCTCTTCGGTTATTTCCGGATCTTTTCTCACTTCTACTTCAAAAAACGTGTCCTGCCGTTCTTCTTCATCTAAGAGCTTAGGCGGTTCAAAAAATGGTGGTTCTTGCACCTGAGCTTCAGGTAAGGAGCGATAACCAAGCGCCACTTCTTCTTGGCTCCCCGTTTCCTCCTGTTCTTTTAGTTCTTCGGTTTCTTCTTCCCTACTCACCAGTTCTATCTCAATTTCTTCTTCCTGTTCCTCTTCTTCGGCGCGCGTGTCATGCTGTAATACAGCCTGATCCTCTTCAATCTCATGTTCATAGTCTTGTAGCTCTTCTTGCTCTTCATCTTCTGGCTGCAGCTGATAATCGTAGGTCACGTCGCCATATTCTTCTTCAGAACGATGAACAAATTCATACGGCTCCTCTACAGGCGCTTGAGGCGTTTCCTCGTCTAAAAGACCCTCAATCGCTAGATCAGCTTGAATGGTGAGCAAACGATTTTCTGTCAGCTGGTAATCAAACGCATCAATAAACACAAACACATCATTTAAATGACTGATTTTGTTTTTAGGAATCGTGATATCGACTGGGAATTGATGCAGAAGCTCCGCCGTCCCATCTTCTCTGACCTTCACCTCATCAGCTTCTCTGTATGATGCATAGGAACTCAATTCACCCAATAGCTCCTCTTGATTTATGTTGTATTCTCCTGTTAGCTCGAGTGAACCTCTAATCGAAACATAATCATTCACTTCTTGAACGAGAATGTCAGGATCGAGAGAAATAGACAGCAGCTCACTGACTTCCTGTCCGCTTTTGAAATAGATGGATTCTTCTACTGAAAACTGTAATCGATTATTTTGAGACAAGTCGGTGTCCTCCTTTCATCTAATCCTTCAAAATAAAATTAGATGTCAATACAGATGTATGTGAGCGGCGGTGAAAATATGATTGGTTTTCAGCAACACAAAAAAGCCGATATATCTCCATATCGGCTTTCGTTTATTAACGTAGTTTTTGAAATACTTTTTCCACTGTCTCAATCGTATATTCGATGTCTTCATCTGTGTGGGCTGTTGATAGGAACAGTCCTTCGAATTGAGAAGGTGGAAGGAAGATGCCGTGATCGGCCATTTCCTTATAAAATTCAGCAAATAAAGCGAGATCAGCATTTTTAGCTTTGTCATAATTGACCACTTCTTCATCTGTAAAGAAGAATCCAATCATCGAACCTGCACGGTTAAACGTTAATGGAATTCCGTGTGCTTTTGCTGCATTTGAAATGCCTTCTTCCAGCCGGTCTCCTTTTCGTCTAAACTCTTCATAAGACTCAGGTGTCAGCTGTTTTAAGGTTTCCAGGCCTGCTGTCATCGCAAGTGGGTTACCAGATAACGTTCCTGCTTGATAAATTGGGCCGCTTGGCGCAATTTGTCTCATAATATCCGCTCTTCCGCCATAAGCACCGACTGGGAGACCGCCACCAATCACTTTACCAAGACACGTCAGATCAGGTGTGATGCCAAAGTAGCCTTGTGCGCAGTGATAATCCACACGGAAGCCTGTCATGACCTCATCAAAAATGAGTAAAGCTCCGTATTGCTCCGTGATATCTCTCAGCCCTTGTAAGAAACCGTCTTGCGGAGGGACAACGCCCATATTTCCTGCAACCGGCTCGACAATGACACCTGCAATATCGTCTCCAAATTCCTGAAAAGCAACTTGAATGCTTTCTAAATCATTGTATGGCACTGTGATCGTATTACTTGCAGTCCCTTCAGGTACCCCTGGGCTATCTGGAAGCCCTAGCGTTGCAACACCTGAACCTGCTTTAATGAGCAAAGAATCACCATGGCCATGATAGCAGCCTTCAAATTTCACAATTTTATTTCTGCCTGTAAAGCCTCGAGCTAGACGAAGCGCACTCATGGTTGCCTCTGTACCAGAGCTGACCATACGAATGACTTCGATAGAAGGAACCCGCTCTGATACAAGCTTAGCTAATTCATTTTCAACTAATGTCGAAGCACCAAAGCTTGTCCCCTTTTCTGCAACTCGCTGAATGCTTTGAACCACACGGTCATTCGTATGCCCTAAAATAAGCGGTCCCCATGATAAGACATAATCGATGTATTCATTTCCATCAATATCATAGATCTTGGCGCCTTTGCCTCGTTCCATAAAAATCGGATCTGTGTTCACTGATTTAAATGCACGTACAGGGCTGTTGACACCACCAGGCATTAAATGCTGCGCTTCTTCAAATGCTTGCTTTGATTTTTCATAGCTACGTCCCATTTCAACGTCCTCCTGTCTATCCGTTCTTTATTCTGAGAGCCATTTTGCTGCATCTTTTGCATGATACGTAATAATAAGTTCTGCTCCTGCACGTTTCATGCTTGTCAGCATTTCAAGAACAAGCTCTTTTTCAGAAATCCACCCATTTTGAGCAGCGGCTTTGACCATTGCATATTCTCCGCTCACATTGTAAGCAACAACAGGGAGTGTAAATTCATTTTTGACATCACGCATAATATCTAAATAAGAAAGGGATGGTTTCACAATGAGGAAGTCAGCTCCCTCTTCTACGTCAGATTGCGCTTCTCTTAATGCTTCTAAACGGTTTGCAGGGTCCATTTGGTATGTTTTACGATCTCCAAACTGCGGTGTGCTATGCGCCGCATCACGAAACGGACCGTAAAACGCACTTGCATATTTCACAGCATATGACATGACAGGTACATGAATAAAGCCAGCTTCATCAAGCGCCTCACGAATGGCAACCACAAATCCATCCATCATATTTGAAGGCGCAATGATATCTGCACCTGCGCTCGCTTGACTAACAGCAGTTTTCGCTAATAGCTGAAGAGATTCATCATTTAAAATTTCACCATCTTCAACGATTCCGCAATGTCCATGATCTGTATATTGGCATAAGCAAGTGTCTGCAATGACCACAAGCTCTGGGAAATGCTTTTTGATCTCAAGCGTTGCTCTTTGCACAATGCCATGGTCGTGATATGCTTCACTGCCCACATGGTCTTTATGATCTGGAACACCAAATACGATAATTGATTTGATGCCTAGATCGACAAGCTCTTGGACTTCTTCTTTTACAAGGTCCACTGAAATGTGATAAACACCCGGCATTGAAGGGACTTCTTTTCGGACATTTTCGCCCTCTACAAAAAAGATCGGATAAATGAAATCAGATGGTCTTAAAAAGGTTTCTCTGACTAATTCTCTCATTCCTGCGCTTGTCCGCAGTCTGCGGTGTCTGTTAAATTTCATCATTGATTCAACTTCCTTTCAGATAAACGGCACATCAATTCAAGCATTCCGTCTATCGTATAAGTATCTGGGGTTTCAGAAGAAATCCCGTATTGAAGCAGTGCCTCTTTTGTCAGAGGACCGATCGTCACAAAACAGGTGTCAGAAGCAGCCAGCTTCGCTGCATCTGCCTCCATGGCATGCATAAATGAATGGACAGTCGATGAGCTCGTAAATGTAATAAAATCAAATGATTGCTTCGTCATTGCCGTTTTAAGAGCGGCAATCCCTTCCTCATCCTTAACCGTTTCATATAAAATCCATTCTTTTACTTCTATGCCAAGTGGCACAAGCATTTTCTTCACGACATCTCGAGACAGGTGTCCTTTTGCTACAAACACACGCTCTCCCGGATGCACATGGTCAAGCAGCGCATCTGCGAGCTCTTCCGCTATGAATCGTTCTGGTACTACGTCCACCTTCAAGCCGTGCTGCTCAAGATAGGCAGAGGTTTTCTCACCTACCGCAGCTACTTTCAAATGGGATAAACTTTTATGTAAATGATGGTCCTCTATGTAGCTCAGAAAAAAAGACGCACCATTCACACTCGTGAAAACAAGCCATTGGCTATTTTCTAAGTCCTTTAAAAAGGCCTGCGCTTTTTCATTTGTGAGCGTAGGCTCAAACCGAATAAGAGAGGTTAAAACAGCATGGCCGTTCAGCTCTTCAATCTTCTGCTGAAACACCCCCGCTTGACGTTCATTTCGAGTGACAAGCACCGTCTGTCCGTGAAGCGATTGGCCTATGGTCATTGGGAGGACAGATCCTTTTTCACCTTGTCGATTAAATCCTTTGCTCCCTTATCAGCCATCTGCTTCGCACATGCTGTTCCAATTGCCTCAGGGTCAGTGCCTGATACAGTTTCTCGAATAATCGTGTGTCCATCAGCAGATGCCACAAGACCCGTCAGTTCAATTTCATCACGCTCATTCATCGTTGCATAGCCAGCGATCGGCACCTGGCAGCTGCCATCCATTTGTTTGAGGAAGGCTCGTTCAGCGAGAACCGTTTTCTTTGTGTATTCATTCGTAAATTGAGCAAGGAGCTGCAATAGCTCTTCATCATCTCCGCGGCACTCAATTGACAAAGCGCCTTGGCCAACTGCGGGCAGGCAAGTCTCAGGAGATAAAAATTCAGACACGACCTCTTTGCTCCAGCCCATTCTGGACAGACCGGCAGCCGCTAGAATAATGGCATCATATTCTTCATTTTTCAGCTTTTCCAATCGTGTATCAATGTTTCCTCGAATCCATTTAATGTTCAGATCTGGTCTTTCTTGAAGAAGCTGGGCACTGCGCCGTAAGCTGCTTGTTCCCACAATAGCACCATTCGGCAGCTCGTGAAGACGCAGATGATCCTTCGAAATAAGAGCGTCCCTTACATCTTCACGCTCAGGAATACAGCCAATGACTAACCCTTCAGGAAGAGCAGCCGGCATATCCTTCATACTGTGAACGGCCATATCGATGTCGTGATTCAGCATCGCCTGTTCAATTTCTTTGACAAACAGTCCTTTTCCGCCAACCTTTGATAAGGTTACATCTAAAATTTTATCACCCTTTGTCACAATCTCTTTTATTTCAAAAGAATAAGAAGGGTTTAGTTCAGACAGCTTTTGAATGACCCATTTTGTTTGTGTAATTGCAAGCTTACTTCTTCTAGAACCTACTTTAATTGTACGCAATTCGTCTTCCTCCCGACAATGCCCTTAAGACTCATCATTATTTATTGAAACCAATGAAAGGTTGATAAGCTACCAAGCAGAAAATAATTGATCATCAGCACAAGGAATGAACCGACATTCCACAGTGCCACGACTTTGCCCTGCATATTTCTCACCAATCTGATATATAAGTAAACACCATATAAAAACAGCATAATAAACGAACCAAGCACCTTGGCATCTGTCCAGTACAACGTATCATACGAAATATATGCCCAAATGATGCCAAGAATCAAACTAAGTAAGAGCATCGGCACGCCAATAATGTTTAATACGTATGCCATATGATCAAGCTTCGATAAATCTTCAATTCTTAGAAGCCATTTCCCCCATTTTTTCTTTTTCAGCAAACGATATTGAAAGAGATAGAGAAGAGAGAAAGCAAATGAAAGTGAAAAGGCACCGTATGATAAAATCGCCATCGTAATATGAATCACAAGCAACTCACTCGTCAGCTTCCCCGTTAGTTCTGCTGAGTGAAGATCAGATGGTGTAAAGGTGTGAATTGCCATCAAGGAAAAACCGATGACGTTTGTAAAAAAGACGATAAATTCAACACGCAAGACCTTTGTGAGAACAAGTGAAAGTGTCACAAGCACCCACGTATAAAAATATAACCCCTCTGCTACATTCAACACAGGGAATCGGTCTGTTTCCATCATAATATAGAACATGTAGACTGTTTGCAGCAGCCAGACAATAGAAAGCAACCAGAAAGCTATTTTTCCAGCCTTCCGGTTGTGTTGAAGAAAATCTATGAAATAGAACAAGACACTTAGTGCATAGATCAAGGTCGTCGCTTCGCCTAGTCTCGCTACAATGGATTCCATCATCGCTTAATCACTCACTAGCAACTGTAGCAAGGCCTTGTGCCATATTTGGTTTAAACAGCTGAAATGACCCTTGCTCCACCTGCATCGGCTCCACCTTTTGCTCTTCATCTTCAACCTGTAAATCAAAGATTTCTTTGAAGAGTAAAAGTTTTTCCTCTGCATTCGGCTCTGCGGCAATTTCTTTTGCCTTTAAGATAGGATCTTTCAGCATTTGATTGATAATGCTTTTCGTATGTTTATTTAATAGCTTCATTTCACGGTGTGTGAGATTCGGAAGCTTTCGCTCAATACTCTGCATCGTATCCGCTTGAATCGTCAGCGCCTTTTCTCTAAGTGCAGAAATGACAGGAACCACACCAAGCGTATTCAGCCATTGCTTAAATTCCACAATTTCTGCTTCAATGAGGAGCTCAACCTGCTCAGCCACCGCACGGCGTTCTTTTAAGTTAGCTGCCACGATGCCCTCAAGGTCATCAATGTCATACAAAAAAGCACCTTCTACTTCAGAAATGGCTGGATCTAAATCACGGGGCACAGCAATATCCACCATAAATAGTGGTCTGCCTTTCCGCTTTTTATTCGCACCTTCGACCATTTCTTTTGTAATGACAAATTGTTTCGCACCAGTGGAGCTAATTAAAATGTCCGCTTCAGATAATGTTTTTTCCAATTGGTTTAAGCTTTTAGGCTCTCCTGAAAAACGGCCTGCCAATTCTTTTGCTTTCTCATATGTTCGATTGATAACCGTTACTTGACCAATCCCTTGACCTTGAAGGTTTTGAGCCGCTAGTTCGCCCATTTTACCCGCACCAAGAATCAGGACATGTTTATCAGAAAGACGTCCAAATATTTTTTTCGCAAGCTCGACAGCTGCATAGCTGACAGACACGGCATTAGACGCAATGTCTGTTTCCGCATGAGAGCGTTTTGCAACGGTGACCGCCTGTTTGAATAAATAATTGAAAACGGTACCAATGGTCTTCTCCTCTTGAGCTACTTTAAAGCTAGAGCGCACTTGACCAAGTATTTGTGTTTCGCCAATCACCATGGAATCAAGTCCACAGGCCACACGGAATAAATGCTCGACCGCTCCATCATTTTCATAGAACTTCAAATAAGGCGAGACATCTTCCTTTTCTAAACCGAACCAATCAGCTAAAAATCTTTTTATATAAAACCGTCCAGTATGAAGCTGATCTACCACTGCGTAGATCTCTGTTCGATTACATGTTGAGATGACGATATTCTCTAGAATGCTTTTTTCTTCTTTAAGCTTGGACATCGCTGTTCCGAGCTCGCTCGGTTCAAAGCTCAGCTGTTCCCGTATCTCAACAGGGGCTGTTTTATAATCTAAACCCACAACAAGAATATGCATAACTTCAGCTTGCACCCCCAACGCCCTGTCTAATTTATAATAATTACAATATAGAATTTATTATTTATAATGATTATAACATATATTCATTTTTAGCTGGATGAAAATTGTGAACAGATTTCAAAAATGTTGTGATATAGTAGAAAAATGTTCGACACCCATTATGCCATATCATCACTTCAAGCAATTTACCAGATTTGGCGCGTGCGGACAAATGATCTGCTTAAAAGAAGGTGACATCTTTGAAGAAGAAATCCATTTTGCTGCCGCTCACTTTGCTGGCTGTAGCGCTATATGCCATTCTCTCAGGAGGTCAATTTGACATTTGGAAGGATCAAGAGAAATGGTATACACTCGTACTGCTTTTTGGCCTTGCTTTCTTATATCAAGGAAAGAAGGAGCAAGAAAGCGCTCATGTGTTTATCGGTATGCTGATGACGGGTCTTTCGCTACACTTTATTCTCCAGCCAAAATTGGACTACTGGCCAGACACATTTACGATGATCGTATTCATCGTTGGACTTGCTCTTTTTGTGAAATCATCTCAGAAAAAAGAATATCGTATTGAAAGTGTTGTTCTCATTGCACTCGGTCTGTTCCTTTATTTCTTTCAGCAAATTACAAAGCAGCTAAGTTCCTTTTCGATCCCTACTTCCGGTTTTGAATTGTACTGGCCGTATGTACTGATTGCTGTCAGTCTCCTCTTATTATTTTTAAAAAGGAAATAACTTATACAATAAAAAGGCATCTGCTCATGACAGATGCCTTTTTTTAGTTATTAATCTTCGCAAGAATGGCATTCCAGGCTTCGTCTTTTCCCTTTTTTGTTTCAGAAGAGAATAGGACTAGTTCATCAGATGGGGCAATATCAAGCGTCTGTTTGACGACTTTCGCATGTTTTTCCCATTTGCCTTTTGGAATTTTGTCCGCCTTTGTTGCGATGACGATCACAGGAACTCCGTAATATTTCAGGAATTCATACATGTTCACATCATCTACTGATGGCTTATGACGCAGGTCCACAATTTGGACGACTGCTTTTAATTCTTCACGCATTGTAATATACGTTTCGATCATTCTACCCCAGGCTTCACGCTCTGTTTTTGACACTTTAGCAAAGCCGTAGCCTGGAACGTCCACAAAATGGAGCATATCATTGATGATGTAGAAATTAAGCGTTTGAGTCTTACCTGGTTTAGAAGACGTACGCGCTAAATTTTTACGATTAATCAATGAGTTGATGAACGAGGACTTCCCAACATTTGATCGTCCAGCAAGAGCGATTTCAGGCAGTCCCCCGCTTGGGTACTGCTCTGGTTTTACCGCACTAATGACGATATCTGATTTTGTTACTTTCATCTTCCCTCTCCTACCAACGCTTTCTCAAGCACCTCATCTAAATGCGAGACCGGAATAAAGGTTAGTCCTTCTCTCACACTTTCAGGAATATCATCAATATCCTTCTCATTGTCCTTTGGAAGAATAATGGTTTTCAGTCCTGCACGATGTGCGCCTAATGCTTTTTCTTTTAGTCCGCCAATTGGAAGCACTCTTCCTCTTAACGTAATCTCTCCTGTCATACCTACCTCTTTTGACACAGGTCGTCCTGTGAGGGCTGATACAAGAGCCGTCGCAATGGTGATACCAGCTGATGGCCCGTCCTTAGGAACCGCACCCTCTGGAACATGGATATGAATATCATGCTTTTCATTAAAATTAGGATCAATGTTCAGTTCATCTGCCTTCGAACGAATATAACTGAATGCCGCCTGTGCAGATTCTCTCATGACATCACCAAGCTTACCTGTTAACAACAGCTTGCCTTTACCCGGAGAAAGTGATACCTCAATTGACAAGGTATCTCCGCCAACAGTGGTATACGCAAGTCCTGTGACAACTCCCACTTGGTCTGTCGTTTCAGCCTGACCATAACGGTAAAGTCTTTTTCCAAGAAATTCAGATAAGTTCTTTTCCGTCACCGTGATACGTTTGCGGTCTTCAGCCACAATTGCTCTTGCTACTTTACGGCATATCGCCGCAAGCTGACGCTCTAATCCACGAACACCCGCTTCTCTTGTGTAATAGCGAATCGTATCATAAATCGCTGCTTCACGAAGCTGCAAGTTCCCTTTCTTTAATCCGTGCTCCTTTAGCTGCTTCGGCAGAAGATGATCTTTCACAATTTCTGCTTTTTCAACCTCTGTATACCCTGCAATCGTGATAATCTCCATTCTATCACGAAGTGGACCTGGAATGGTTGCTAAATTGTTGGCAGTAGCAATAAATAACACTTGAGACAAATCAAATGTTTCTTCAATATAGTGATCGCTAAAGTTATGATTTTGCTCTGGGTCTAAGACTTCGAGCATCGCAGAAGATGGATCACCTCTAAAATCAGAGGACATCTTATCGATTTCATCTAAAAGGAAGACTGGATTCATCGTTCCTGCCTTGCTCATTCCGCGAATAATACGGCCTGGCATCGCACCTACATACGTTCTTCTATGTCCACGAATCTCAGACTCATCGCGCACACCGCCAAGGGAAACACGAATAAACTTTCGGTCAAGTGATTTGGCAATCGATTTAGCAAGTGACGTTTTCCCTACTCCAGGAGGTCCTGCTAAACAAAGAATCGGTCCTTTTAGTGAATTGGTCAGCTTCTGTACAGCAAGATATTCAAGCACCCGTTCTTTGACCTTTTCCAGCCCGTGATGCTCATCATCTAAAATTTCACTTGCAAGCTTTAAATCGAGACGATCTTCTGTATAGATGCCCCACGGGAGGCCGATCAGCCAATCAATATAATTTCGAATCACAGAGCTCTCAGCAGAGCTTGAAGGAATTTTTTCATAACGATTCAATTCTTTGAGCGCCGTTTCACGAACAGAATCTGGCATGCTCGACTCTTCGATTTTAGACATTAAAGAACTGACTTCCCCAGTTTTCCCTTCTTTGTCTCCAAGCTCTTTTTGAATAGCTTTCATTTGTTCACGTAAATAATATTCTTTTTGCGTACGCTCCATTGAACGTTTCACGCGCTGCCCGATTTTCTTTTCAATCTCGAGTACTTCTTTTTCATTGTGAATTAAGCTGATGACCCGGTTCAGCCGTTTTTTGACATCCACTGTTTCCAGCACTTCTTGTTTGTCCTTTAATTTGAGCGGCAGGTGGGAAGCAACGATATCTGCCATTCTCCCAGGTTCTTCAATATCCGTCACTGTTGCATATGTTTCAGCTGAGATTTTCTTAGAAATTTTTATGTATTGATCAAAGTGATCTAACAATGTACGCATGAGTGCTTCTGCTTCTGCGTCCTTTAATTCTTCTTCTGCCAATTCTTTAATGTCGACAGACGTATAGTCCTCAAGCTCCACATATGATTCGATCTGCGCTCGATTTAAGCCTTCAACGAGTACACGAATCGTTCCATTTGGCAGCTTCAGCATTTGTTTAATTTTTGTGTAGGTGCCGACTTTGAAAATTTCCTCTTCACCTGGTTCATCTATTGAAATTTCCCGCTGTGTTGCTAGAAAAATCATATGATCGTTCATCATCGCCTGTTCCAATGCTTGAACAGACTTTTCGCGTCCAACGTCCAAATGCAAGACCATTGTTGGATAAACAAGCAAACCTCGCAATGGAAGGAGCGGAACATTCTTTTTGATTTCATCTGCCATGTTGATTGACACCTCCGTCACTAGTATGAATCATTATAATATACCTGTTTCAGTCTTGTACAATGTAAAAGACTTGAGAAATGTTGATCTTACCGTAGTATACCCTTTCTTTTTATCTTGAAAAAGAAAAAAAGATCTATTTCACTAAAAAATCCCCATATATGATGGGGATTAAACAGATTTTCTTTTCATTTCGTCTTCTAGTCCATCTTTCTTCTCGTCTGGCGGGTTGACCAGACACTGATCCAGCACCTCTTGGAAGTGCTTCACAGGCACAATAGTGACCCCTTCAATCTCTTTTAAGATCGACTGCTGGTTGTCATAAGGAATAATGACAGTTGTGGCACCAGCCTGCTTCGCTGCCTTAATCTTCGGTATCACACCACCGATCGGCTTCACCTGACCTTGCAATCCGATTTCACCCGTCATGGCTGTCAGATGATCAATCGGAATTTGATGTATGGCTGAGAAGATTGCGGTCGCCATGGCAATTCCAGCAGACGGTCCATCAATTGGGGCACCGCCTGGAAAATTAATATGGATGTCATATTCATTTGTCCGAATGCCTAAATTTCGAAGCACCGTTAATACATTTTCAACTGACCCTTTGGCCATACTTTTTCGTCTAATGGATTTCGATTGATTGCCAATGCTTTCTTCTTCTGCAATCCCTGTAATATTGATACTGCCTTTTTCAAGCGCCTTACAGATATTCACTTCAATCTCAAGCAGGGCACCGCTGTTTGGTCCATACACAGCCAGTCCATTGACTACTCCGACTTTTGGCTTTTCCGGTACTTTTTGTTCATATCTTGGTGTCAGCTGGCTTGAATGAATGACCCATTCGACATCTTCAATCGTAATGTCTTTCCGGTTTTCTGTGACCGCCATACCCGCGGCAATCTGCACCATGTTGACCGCTTCACGTCCATTTTTCACATAGGAGGTTAACAGGTTGAGCCCTTCGTCACTTAATTCCTTTTGAATTTTTTGGACAGCCTTTGCAGCGACGATTTTCAGTTCATGCTGGTCAAGGTCTTTAAAGAAAATCTCCAGACATCTTGACCGGATCGCTGGTGGAATTTCGTCAGGTGTTCTTGTCGTGGCACCAATCAATCGAAAATCGGCCGGAAGTCCATTTTGGAAAATATCATGAATATGATTCGGGATTTGGGTATTTTCTTCACTGTAGTAGGCACTGTCTAAAAAGACTTTCCGATCTTCCAACACTTTGAGCATTTTGTTCATTTGGATCGGATGCAGCTCGCCAATTTCATCGATAAATAAAACACCGCCATGAGCATGTGTGACGGCTCCTTGTTTTGGCTGCGGAATGCCTGCCTGCCCCATGGCTCCAGCCCCTTGGTAAATGGGGTCATGCACAGAACCAATAAGCGGATCTGCAATGCCTCGTTCATCGAATCTCGCGGTTGTGGCATCGAGCTCTACAAAGACCGCATCTTTTTTAAACGGAGAATCAGCGTGACGCTTCGCTTCTTCCATCACAAGACGGGCAGCGGCTGTTTTACCGACTCCCGGTGGTCCGTAGACGATAACATGCTGTGGGTTCGGCCCGCATAGTGCCGCTTTTAGTGCACGAATGCCGTCTTCCTGCCCCACAATATCTTGAAACCCCTTTGGCCGGACTCTCTCTGATAAAGGTTCACTCAGCTTGATTGACCGCATCTTTCTGAGTGCTTCCATTTCTTTCTTTGACTCCTTGTCTATCGTCACCTTCTGTGTGCGCTGATTTCGCAGTAAGTTCCAAAAGTACAGCCCGATGACGATACCAAAGAACAGTTGTATGAATAATACGATTCCTGTCCAGCTCAATCGGTGCTCCCTCCTTCATCTATCGTATGTATTGGTTTCTGTCTGCTAGTATTTCCTAGAGCTGGACGGAATAAACACAACTTACACGATAAATAAAAAACTCCTGAATCAAAAAGATTCAGGAGTGAGATTACTCTTATGCAGATGTTTTCGTATCTTTATTGACGACTGTGCCGTCCTTTAACACAAGACGCGGCGACTCGCCATCAGCAACCGTTGCACCAGTGATGACACATTTTTCAATATCGTCACGTGATGGAAGGTCAAACATCACATCAAGCATGATGCCTTCAATAATTGAACGTAGACCACGAGCTCCTGTTTTACGCTCAATTGCTTTTTTCGCAATTTCGCTAAGAGCATCTTCTTCAAATTCCAGCTCTACATCATCAAGCTCAAGCATTTTTGTATACTGCTTAACGAGTGCATTTTTAGGCTTCGTCAAGATCTCTACAAGCGCTTCTTCATCTAATGGCTCTAGGCTTGCAATAACCGGCAAGCGGCCGATGAATTCTGGGATTAAACCGAAGCGAAGCAAGTCTTCTGGGAGTACTTTTGATAAAAGAACTTCTTTTTCAAGATCTTCGATTTTATTTTCTGCACCGAATCCAATAACTTTTTGACCTAGGCGGCGTTTAATGATTTGCTCAATGCCGTCAAAGGCTCCACCACAAATAAAGAGGATATTTGTCGTATCGATTTGAATGAATTCTTGATGAGGATGCTTACGTCCACCTTGAGGCGGTACACTAGCGACAGTTCCTTCAAGAATTTTCAGTAGTGCTTGCTGAACACCTTCCCCAGATACATCACGAGTGATAGAAGGGTTTTCTGATTTTCTTGCTACTTTATCGATTTCATCGATGTAGATAATGCCTTTTTCCGCTTTTTCTACATCATAATCGGCTGCTTGGATCAGCTTTAGTAAAATATTCTCTACGTCTTCACCAACATAACCTGCTTCAGTTAGTGATGTTGCATCTGCAATCGCAAATGGCACATTTAAAATACGAGCAAGCGTTTGAGCAAGTAATGTTTTACCGCTTCCTGTTGGCCCAATCATAGAGATATTACTTTTCGAAAGCTCAACGTCATCAATCTTGCTGTTGGAATTGATCCGTTTGTAGTGATTATAAACCGCTACAGCTAAGGATTTCTTCGCATTTTCTTGACCGATGACATATTCATCAAGAATCTCCCGAATTTCATGAGGCTTCGGAACATCCTTGAATTCAACTTCTTCCTCAGTGCCGAGCTCTTCTTCAACTATTTCCGTGCAAAGCTCGATACATTCATCACATATATATACGCCAGGTCCTGCGACCAGTTTACGCACTTGATCTTGCGTTTTTCCGCAAAACGAGCATTTTAATTGACCTTTTTCCTCGTTGAATTTAAACATTCTTTCACCCCTTATTCTTCTTCACTTGCCTGTAGCTAACAGTCAGCTACCTTTCTGGGTCCAGTATGTATGCATTTTACCATACTTTCCTAAAAGACGGTAATGATGTGTTTCTAACACTGCACATTGAGATATGTATAACAGAAAGATGTGACTTACACTATCGTTTCCAAAAGAAGCGATGATAAGTCAAAAATTGTACAAAACAAGGCACGAGTCACTCGCGCCCTGTTTTATTATTATGCACCATATTAACGGTTTTCTACAAGAAAATCAATTGCTTTACGAACTTTTAGATCTTCTTTCATTGCGTCAGTAGATCCGATCGCTTGTTTGATATTTTCAATTGGCATGTTGTATGCTTCAGCCATTTTTGAAAGCTCTTCTTCTACTTCTTCATCAGACACTTGTAAGTTTTCTGCAGCAGCAATTGCTTCAAGTGTTAGGTTAGATTTCACGCGTTTAGCAGCATCTTCTTTCATTTGCTCTTTCAGCGCATTTTCATCTTGTCCTGAGAATTGGAAGTAAAGCTCAAGGTTCATTCCTTGCATTTGAAGGCGTTGTTCGAATTCTTTCATCATACGGTCTAGCTCTGTGTCAACCATCGCTTGTGGGATGTCAACTTCCGCATTTTCAGAAGCTTTCTCAACTAGCTCTTCACGAAGTTTACCTTCTGCTTCGTTTTCTTTCGCTTCTTCAAGACGTTTCTTTGTTTTTTCAGTTAGTTCAGCAAGAGTTTCTACTTCTTCATCAACATCTTTCGCGAACTCATCGTCAAGTGCTGGAAGTTCTTTTGCTTTGATTTCGTGAATTTTCACTTTGAATACAGCTGGTTTACCTGCAAGGTCTTCAGCGTGGTATTCTTCTGGGAAAGTGACTTCTACGTCTTTTTCAGCGCCTGCTTCAAGACCAACTAACTGCTCTTCGAAACCAGGGATGAATGAACCAGAACCTACTTCAAGAGAGTAGTTCTCAGCTTTTCCGCCTTCGAATGCTTCTCCATCAACGAATCCTTCGAAATCAAGAACAACTGTATCGCCGTTTTCAATTGCGCCTTCTTCTTTGACAACAAGCTCAGCTTGACGGTTTTGCATGCCTTTTAACTCTTCTTGTACATCTTCATCAGTGACAGTAGCGTCGTCTTTTTCTACGTTAAGACCTTTGTAGTCACCAAGTTTCACTTCAGGCTTCACTGTTACTTTTGCAGTGAAGATTAAGCTTTCGCCTTTTTCGATTTTCTCAACATCGATTTCAGGGCGATCAACTGGCTCAATACCAGCTTCGTCGATTGCTTTTGGATACTCAACTGGAAGAAGAATATCTAATGCATCTTGATAAAGAGATTCTACACCAAAACGCTGTTCGAAAAGACCACGTGGTACTTTCCCTTTACGGAATCCAGGGATCGATACTTGCTTAACAACTTTCTTAAACGCATCATCAAGTGCTTTGTTAAATGTTTCAGCATCAACTTCTACAGTTAAGACGCCTTCGTTACCTTCTTGTTTTTCCCATTTTACTGACATGTGTGTTTCCCTCCAAAAATCTATTCAGATTGTGCGTTGTTACATTCTAAAGCATCATAAAGACTTCGTCCAATTAAAAACCACGCACGCCGCTAAAGAAGCGGTATTATGTATACAACATTTGACTTGATTATACATATCGTCTTTCAACCATTGGAATCGACAACTGCACGATATATGCACAAATACAACCATTATATTATAACATAACAAGTCCGTCTTTCAACTAAATCGACAAATTACAAATAAGAAATTTCTTCAATATCTTTCAGCATTGTGTAAGCTTCTCTCAGCTCTCGTTCATCAAATTCATACAATAGATGCAATTCTTCGAGGTCAATCTCGATCCCATGCATTTCATAGCCGACTTTATGAAGTGCTGCTGCCCAGAGATTCGGATCTGTGTATTTAGGAAGAAATGGATATAGGACAAATAAGTGCCGGCGCCATAACTCTTCCACGCCTTGGTAAAGGGTTGGGTTCTCATTGCCGAGTGTGTCATCGAGCTTACGAAGGACTTGCTGAAGCAGCGGCATCTGCTCTGGCTTTACAGCCTCAGAAGGAATAAGGGTTAACGAATCACCGAACTTCGTCACATGAACCGGCTTTGCCACATCATGATCTGACAGAAGCTGCAGGATCAATGATTTCACCAAAGGGTTTCCATCAGGCTTTTGTAGGATCGTATTTAATAGACCCATGTGCGGCGTGATGTTTCGGTCTTTCAGCGAATGGATGAACTGCACCTGCTCCTCTGGCCGCTCGAGCATATCATCTATATTGATTTCACCGCCATCCTCTTCATCTTCATCTAAAATCTGTTCAGGCGATTCGATCATTTTTCTACTAAATTCGAGCAGCTTGTAAAAATGCTCTGCGCTTTCTGCTGGAAGATGGTTTTCCTCAAGTACCGCCTCAATTGTCTGCTTCACTTCTTCATATTCTTTCAGCTGAATCAAGATTGTCATATACACTTGAAGCACGGTGAAGTAATGACCATATCCCTCATGCAGCATCTTTTCACACACACGCTTTGCATCCTGCAGCTCGCCCAGCTCCAGAAAACAAATCGCCATACCGAGATGAATATCGGATTCTTCATCGTCATCATAAGATTTTGCTTCTGAAAACAAGTGAAGCGCCTCTTGATACTGTTTATCTTTTAATGCTGCCATTCCTTTTTCAATCAGTCTTTCTTTCAGACCAGGAAACAAAATGACATTATCTTTCTTCTTGTCATGTTTCATGCTTACGTTCCTTTCGGGCGCATATTTTTTATCAGTTTACCAACGAAGGTTAGTAAACACAAGTAACGAGAGGTTTTCATGCAAAAAAGAAGCCGTCACACCTCGGGCGGACGGCTTCTTGTTGTTTACGCACGCAGCCAGCTGCTGCGCTTATCTTCAAATGCTTGAATGTCATCTTCTAGTAGTAAAGTTAATGAGATCTCATCATAGCCATTCAGGAGCATTTCTCTCCAGTGAGGATCCACATCAAAAGGAGTGATATTCCCTTCGTGATCTTCTATTTGCTGTTTTTCAAGATCAACTGTCATCTCATACCCTTTGTTCTCATATGACGCAACGAATGTTTTCCACACATCATAATCAAGACGAATCGGAAGCATCCCATTTTTAAAGCAGTTTTGGTGAAAAATATCTGCGAATGATGGTGCGATGACAATTTTGAAACCATAATCATCAAGTGCCCAAGGGGCATGTTCCCTTGATGATCCGCAGCCAAAGTTTTCTCCTGCGATCAAAATGGATGCTCCTTCATAAATCGGCTGATTCAGTTCGAAATCAGGATTAGGGCTGCCATCGGCTAAGTACCGCCAGTCGAAAAAGGCAAACCGGCCATATCCTGTTCGTTCAATTCTTTTCAAAAATTGCTTCGGAATAATTTGATCTGTATCTACGTTGATACGGTTAAGCACAGCGGCTTTTCCTTTGTGTGTGACTAAAGGCTCCATCTATGACAACTCCTTACACGACTGTTTTCTCTTGATTAAACTTCCTGACATCGACAAATCGGCCATGTATTGCAGCCATTGCAGCCATTGCCGGGCTGACAAGATGCGTTCTCGCACCTTTTCCTTGACGCCCCTCAAAGTTACGGTTTGATGTAGATGCGCAGCGTTCTCCTTCTGGTACCACATCGTTATTCATGCTGAGACACATACTGCAGCCAGATTCTCTCCATTCAAATCCTGCTTCAAGGAAGATTTCATGAAGACCTTCTTCTTCTGCCTGCAATTTGACGCTTTGAGAGCCAGGCACGACAATCGCTCTGACATGATCGGCTACCTTTTGTCCTTCTATCATAGAAGCTGCTTGGCGTAAATCAGTCATTCTTGAGTTCGTGCATGAGCCAATAAACACATGCTCAATCGTAATATCTTCAATACGCTGATGAGGATGAACACCCATGTATTCGTACGCACGAATCGCTTCTTTTTGATCATCTTCTTGCGCAAAATCTTCAGGTCCTGGGATGGATGCATCTACAGGCAGCACCATTCCTGGGTTAATTCCCCATGTGACCATTGGTGAAATCTCATTCCCATCTAAAACAATCGTTTTATCATAGGTTGCACCCGGATCTGTTTTAAGTTCTTCCCATTCTTTAATCGCTGCTTCGAAGTCTTCTCCCTGCGGTGCATATTTGCGTCCGCGGCAATATTCAAAGGTGACTTCATCAGGTGCAATCAATCCTGCTCTTGCGCCTGCTTCAATCGACATATTACAAACGGTCATACGTTCATCCATCGTCATGTTTCTGAATACTTCCCCAGTGTATTCAATGACATAACCTGATCCAAACTTCACGCCATGCGCACCAATGACTGCTAAAATGACATCTTTGGCCGTTACCCCTTTTTGCAGCTTTCCGTCTACTCTAATTTCTAATGTTTTCGGACGCTGCTGCCAAAGTGTTTGTGTGGAAAGTACGTGTTCGACCTCACTTGTACCGATTCCAAAAGCAAGTGCGCCAAATGCGCCATGAGTGGATGTATGACTATCTCCGCAAACGATTGTTTTTCCCGGAAGTGTCAAACCAAGCTCTGGTCCAACGACATGGACAATTCCTTGGTCTACACTGTGTAGGTCAGCTAGGCGGACACCAAATTCAGCACAGTTACGCTCTAGAGCACTCACTTGTTTTTTAGCAATCTCATCTTTGATCACAAATCGATTCACAGTCGGGATGTTGTGATCCATCGTCGCAAACGTATTTTGAGGTCTTCTCACCTTGCGCCCTTTTTGTCTTAATCCTTCAAACGCTTGAGGCGATGTCACTTCATGCACCAAGTGCAGATCAATATATAAAAGGTCTGGTTTCCCCTCGCCGCTTTTGACAACGTGCTGATCCCATATTTTTTCGATGATTGTTCGAGGCATAACCCTTTTCCTCCCTCTACCTAATTCCACAAGATTCTATTTATACAATTGTTTTCACACGCTGCTTAAGTGCGTCTACAACTGCGTGAGTGATGTCTTCAGTTGTTTGATACGTTCCCTCTTTTGCCGATAAATCCTTTGTTCTTTTGCCTGAGGCAAGAACAGTTTCTACAGCTTCTTCTATGGCAGCCGCTTCTTCTTCTAACGCAAAGGAAGTTCTAAGCAAGCTTGCTGCCGATAAAATAGTTGCCAGAGGGTTTGCGACGTTTTGCCCCGCAATATCGGGTGCTGATCCATGAATCGGTTCATATAAATGAAGGCCGGTGCTTGATAGACTAGCAGATGGCAGCATACCGAGTGATCCAGTAATCATTGAAGCCTCATCACTTAAAATGTCACCAAACATATTCTCTGTCACAATGACATCAAATTGTGCAGGCTTATAAATCAGCTGCATGGCGGCATTATCAACGAGCATGTGCTCAAATTCAACGTCTGGATATTGAGAAGCCACTTCTTCTACCGCATCCCGCCATAGCTTACTAGAAGCCAGAACGTTCGCTTTATCCACAGACGTTACTTTTTTCCGTCTCGTTAACGCCATGTCGAATGCTTCTTTTAGTACACGGACAATCTCTTCCTTTGTATAAAGAAGCGTATCAACCGCAGCTTCTTTTCCTTCTTCATCTGTATAGCGCTCACTTGGTTCACCAAAATAGAGACCGCCTGTTAATTCACGAACGATGACAAAATCGACTCCGTTAATGTGATCCTGTTTTAACGGTGACGCCTCGCTTAAGCTATCGAACACTTTGACAGGACGAATGTTAGCAAATAAGTCCAATTGTTTACGAATGGCGAGTAAGCCTTTTTCCGGACGAAGCTCTGGTGGATTTTGATCCCATTTGGGTCCGCCGACTGCTCCTAATAAAATCGCATCAGCGCTCTTGCATACATCAACCGTTTCTTTTGGGAGCGGATTGTTTTTTTCATCTATTGCGATACCGCCAATGAGCGCCGTTTCGAATTCGAATTCGTGCCTAAATTGAGCCGCTGTCTCTTTGAGGACAGCGACAGCTGATGTCACAACTTCCGGTCCGATTCCATCGCCGGGCAAAAGTGCAATTTTCTTTTTCATGAGGACCTACCTCCTTTCCTATGAGATCGCGTGATGTTTCTCAATTTCAATGAGATTTGATTTAAAGATTAAATGCCTGTTTACTGCATTGACGTAGGCTTTCGCCGATGCTTCCAGCACATCTTGCGCTACACCGCGTCCTGCTGTTTCTTTTCCTTCTATTGAAACAGTGACATATACTTCGGCTAGTGCATCTCTGCCTTTTCCATTTGATTGAATACGGTAGTCTAGCAAATGAATTCTTTCCTCCATACAGCGCTCCAGCGTGTTGTACACAGCTTCTACACTGCCTGCGCCTGTAGCTGCTTCTTGAATGACTTCTTGCGTTTCTTGGTTTTTCAGAGAAACTGTTGCTGTTGGCATTTGTTCTGTTCCATAATGCACTTGAAGACTTTCAAATTCGTAGCCAATTTTTCGGTCTGCTACTTTTTCTTCTAATATAATAGAGATCAAATCATCATCTGTGATTTCTTTTTTCTTCTCCGTCAAGTTCTTAAAGGTTTCGAAGAACTTATTGATTTCTTCTTCTGTTAGTTTAAATCCTAGTGTTTTCATGCGGTCTTTAAACGCATGTCTTCCGGAGTGTTTCCCGAGGACAAGCACATCTGTTGTCACGCCGACAAGCTCTGGAGAAATAATTTCATAGGTTGTTTTTTCTTTGAGGAAACCATCTTGGTGAATACCTGATTCATGTGCAAATGCGTTGTTTCCAACGACTGCTTTATTACGCGGCACAATCATGCCTGAGTATTTGCTCACTACATCACTTGTACGCTTAATTTCATTCAATTGAATCGTTGATTCGACCTGATAGAAGTCTTTTCGAATGTGAAGAGCGACTGCAATTTCTTCTAAAGCAGCATTTCCAGCGCGCTCGCCAATTCCGTTGACAGCCGTTTCAATTTGATCTGCTCCATTTTCAATGGCTGCAAGTGAGTTTGCTACAGCCATCCCTAGATCATCGTGACAGTGAGCGGACAAGTTGACACGGTCGATATTTGGAACGTGTTCCTTCATATATTTAAAGATATTACCGTATTCTTTTGGCGCTAGGTACCCAACTGTATCTGGCAAGTTAATGACACTTGCTCCAGCGTCAATGACCTTTTCTACAATTTCTGCCAAGAAAGCAAGATCTGTACGGCACGCATCTTCTGCTGACCATTGAACAACTGGAAAACGTTCTTTCGCATATTTCACCATGGAGACAGCTTGTTCTACGACTTCTTCACGTGTTTTCTTTAGTTTATGCTTCAGGTGAATGTCAGAAGTGGCAATAAAGACATGAAGCCTTGACTCCACTCCATCTTTTAATGCTTCCCATGCAGCATCAATATCACCTTTCACACATCGTGCAAGACCAGCAACAGAACAGTTTTTAATCGTTCTTGCTATTTCTTGTACGCCTAAGAAATCCCCTCGGGATGAAGCGGGAAAACCCGCTTCAATGATATTAACCCCAAGGCGCTCAAGCTGCTTTGCAATGATTAGCTTTTCTTGTGCATTTAAGTTCACTCCGGGTGATTGCTCTCCATCTCGAAGTGTTGTGTCAAAAAAATTAATTTTTCGCACCGACGCTCACCGCTTCCTTTTTCTTTCCTTGTTTGACGAAAGGCATCATTTCACGAAGCTTTCTTCCAACAACTTCAATTTGATGCTCATTTTCATTAGCATTGATCGCATTGAAACGTGGACGATTCACTTGGTTTTCAACAATCCATTCTTTTGCAAATGTTCCGTTTTGGATATCAGTCAAGACTGCTTTCATCGATTCTTTTACGTTTGCATCCACAACGCGTGGTCCTGATACGAAGTCTCCCCATTGTGCTGTATCAGAGATTGAATATCTCATGCCTTCTAATCCTTCTTCGTACATAAGGTCAACGATCAGTTTTAATTCATGCAGACACTCGAAGTATGCTAGCTCTGGCTGATAACCAGCTTCTGTTAATGTTTCAAATCCTGCTTTTACTAGTGAAGTAAGACCTCCGCAAAGGACTGCCTGCTCACCGAATAGATCCGTTTCCGTTTCTTCTTTAAATGTTGTTTCAAGAACGCCCGCTCTTGCTCCGCCGATTGCTTTTGCATAAGCAAGCGCTTTGTCTTTCGCTTGACCAGATACATCTTGATAGATAGCAAATAGTGCAGGTACACCAGCGCCTTGCTCATATGTTCTTCTCACAAGATGTCCTGGACCTTTTGGCGCTACAAGATACACATCTACGTCACTTGGAGGAACAATTTGATGGAAGTGAACGTTGAATCCGTGTGCGAAAACAAGTGAGTTGCCAGCTTCTAATTGATCTTTGATTTCTTCGTCATATACTTTCTTTTGCTGCTCATCTGGTAGTAATACCATCACGACATCTGCTTGTGCTGCCGCTTCTTTTACTGTGAATACTTGATGGCCGTCTTCTTGTGCTTTTGTATAAGATCCACCTTTTCTCACGCCGACGATGACATCTACGCCGCTTTCTTTTAAGTTCAATGCATGTGCATGACCTTGTGATCCATATCCAATGACGGCAACCTTTTGACCGTTTAATACGTTTTCTTGAATATCACCGTTATAATATACTTTTACCATTTGACTCTCTCCTTTTGTTTAGACAATTGAAATTGTTTTATTTTGTTGCGGCTTTTGCTGATTATCTCTCGCAAAGGCCGTGGTGCCAGTTCTGGCGACTTCTTTAATGCCGTATGGCTTAAGTAATTCAATGAGTGCTTCAATTTTTGAAGACTCACCTGTCACCTGAATGACGACACTCTCTCTGCTCACATCTACAATAGAAGCTCTAAACGGTTCAATGACCCCTGTGATCTCCATTCTAGATGCTGGTGCAGAAACGACTTTTATCAAAGCCAGCTCTCGCTGGACGATTGATTGGTTTGTAATGTCTGTTACTTTGAGAACATCAATTTGTTTGTTCAGCTGTTTTGTCAGCTGTTCGATGTCTTTCTCTTGGTCTACATGGACGACGAACGTGATGCGTGATACATCTTGAATCTCAGAATGGCCGACCGTAATGCTTTCAATGTTGTAGTGTCGTTTAGTAAAAAGGCCAGTGATTCGGTTCAGTACGCCTGATCGATTTAATACAGTCAACACAATAATTCTTTTCAAGGTTTCACCCCCACCATCTCATGAAGTCCTTTCCCCGGTGCTACCATCGGGAATACTTTTTCATCTCTCGCTACATTGACATCGATGAAAACAGGCTCTCTAGAGGTTAGCGCTTCTTCAAGCTTTTCTTTCGCCTCTTCGTCTGATGAGATTCTGATTCCTTTAATGCCATAAGCTTCAGATAATTTAACGAAGTCCGGCTGCTCTGAAAATTTAGAATATGAGTAGCGTTCTTCGTAGAAAATTTCTTGCCATTGTCTTACCATTCCAAGGCTGTGATTATTTAGAACAATCACTTTCACTGGAAGGTTCAGCTCACGGATAACGGCAAGTTCTTGCAGGGTCATTTGGAAACCTCCGTCTCCTAAAATCGCAACAACCGTTGCCTCTTGATCAGCTAACTGAGCGCCAATGGCTGCCGGTAAACCGAAGCCCATCGTCCCAAGGCCGCCAGATGTGACCCATTTATCTGCATTTTCAAATGGATAGAACTGTGCTGCCCACATTTGATGCTGTCCAACATCTGTTGCCACAATGGCTTCACCTTTTGTGAATTGATGAATGTATTCAATCAGCTTTTGAGGTTTAAAGCCCTCTGCTTCGTTTTCAACGTACCAGAGTGGATATTCTTCCTTCCACTGATCTAGTTGGTTTTTCCACTCGTCTGACTCTCCTTGCTTCCCGTCTTGCTTAATCAGCTCTTCAAGGACTAACTTACTGTCTCCAACAACCGGGATATGCGTATGAATGTTTTTGCCAATTTCTGCTGGGTCGATATCAATATGTGCTACTTTTGCATGTTTCGCAAAGTGATTGAGATTGCCAGTTACCCTGTCATCGAATCTCGCACCGATTGAAATGAGCAAGTCACATTGATGTAGAGCCATGTTCGCCGCATATGTGCCATGCATACCAGCCATTCCTAGGAACAGAGGATGCTTTGCCGGGAAGCCGCCAAGTCCTAGCAGTGTATGAGCGACTGGGATTTGCTGCTGCTCTACATACTGCCTTAATTCTTCAGATGCTTTGCCATGAAGAACGCCAGCTCCTGCTAGAATGACTGGTTTCTTCGCTCTGCTGACAGCTTCTACTAATTTGCGAATCTGCAAATAGTTCGGCTCCACTTTTGGCTGATAACCAGGTAAATCAATTGGCTGATCGTATTCAAACGTTCCTTCAATGCCTGCCACATCTTTTGGAATATCAATCAAGACTGGACCAGGTCTTCCTGTCGTTGCAATGTGGAACGCTTCTTTAATGACGCCCGGTAATTCCTCTGGATTTCTCACCTGATAGCTGTGCTTTGTGATAGGCATTGTGATGCCGAGCACGTCTGCTTCCTGGAAAGCGTCTGATCCAATGACTGAGGTTGCCACCTGTCCTGTGAAGACAACAAGAGGAAGTGAATCAATCATTGCATCTGCAATTCCTGTGACTAGGTTTGTCGCTCCAGGTCCTGATGTTGCAATGACAACACCAGGTTTACCAGATACTCTAGCGTATCCTTCCGCTGCATGAATCGCTCCCTGTTCATGTCTTGGCAGGACATGGAATAACCCAGAATCATAAATTTTATCGTAGATCGGTAAAACCGCTCCGCCTGGATATCCGAAAATGACTTCTACTTTTTCTCTTTTAAGTGCTTCAATTAGCATGAGTGCACCGTTCATCGTTTGTGGTGCTTTAGATGTTTCCGTCTCCACTTGTACATTTGTCCCCATTTGATTTCCTCCTCTTTGTCTTGCTTCAGTCAAGTCTTTTCACCCTTTTCTATTCAAGATTGAGATTTTAGACCATATAAAAAAGCCTTCTCACCCCACAATGACACTACTTTTCACTAGGTCAAAGGGGCGAAAAAGCTTTGTTTTTCGCGGTACCACCCTTGTTCACGGCAAATTCAGCTGCCGTCTCATGGACATCTTTCATCCATTTTGGTAACGAGTGAGCAATGTCACTCGGTCTGCCCTACTATCATTTCAAGCAGACACTCAGAGGTGAGTTCACTTTAGAAAGTAACACCGGTTTCCAGCTACCACCGGCTCTCTGTAGATACTGACTCTAAAGCTACTAGTCCTCTTCAACGTTTATCGATATCTATTTAGCTTGCGTGAATGTTTTCATCTGTAAAAACGACTTTTTCTCCTTCTTCAACCACTCGCTTGCGGAATTGTTCAAGAAGTTTGTTAGTGTGAATCCCAGGCTTCCCTTCACCGATTGTACGGCCGTCAACTTTTACAACGGCGATCACTTCAGCTGCAGTTCCTGTTAGAAAGACTTCTTCTGCTGTATACACATCGTGCCTTGTGAATGGTTCTTCTTTCACTTCGTAGCCTAAGTCCTCTGCAATCTCCATGATGGCATTTCTTGTGATGCCTTCAAGAGCGCCGATATAACCTGGCGGTGTATAGAGCTTACCTTTTTTATAAATAAACACATTGTCTGCAGAACCTTCTGCCACGTACCCTTGATCGTTCAGCATCAGCGCTTCACTCACACCGGCCATATGGGCTTCGATTCGGACAAGGATGTTATTCAAATAATTTAATGATTTCACTTTTGGACTTAGTACATCGGGACGATTTCGTCTCGTCGGTACCGTCACAATATCAATACCTGTTTCATATAGGTGCTTTGGAAAGATGGCCAGCGGCTCTACAATGATCACTGTGTTGGCTCTCCCGCAGTTGTTTGGATCTAAACCAAGATCACCAGCTCCTCTTGAGACAACAAGGCGGATATAGGCATCCTTCAGTCCGTTCCTTTCAACTGTATGAATCATTTTTTCCGTGAGTTCCTCAAGTGAATATGGAATGTTCAGCATAATCGATCTGGCGGAATCATACAGGCGGTCTAAATGTTCTTTCATTCGAAAGATATTTCCGTTATACACGCGTATCCCTTCGAACACACCGTCACCGTATAAGAAGCCATGATCATAAACTGAAATTTTCGCATCCTCTTTTTTCACGAGTTCATCGTTTAAAAAGATCCACTGTTCCTTTTGGTCTTCCATTTTCAGTGAGCACCCTCTCTTTCAAACAAAAAGTAGTTGAATTTTCAGACACTTTATATTGAAGTGTCTCACGCTTGCTCTTTCGTGTTTGTTTAGCTTTTGTTGAACCCATCTTACGCCGCTTTCCATACAGTGTCAACAGCATTTTTAAAATTATTAGACAATTTAGACTAATCAAAATTAAATGTATACGCTTACACCTTTGCTAGACAAGGAATGAAAAAACTTAAAATTTTTTGTATTTTTTCTTCAATTTATTTACTTTACCTGAACACTTTTCATTTGAGAAACCGTTTGTCATATTTTTTCACATTGTTTTGAATGAATACTGGTAGATTCCAACGCTTTTGATTTTCTTTCGGTATGCCTTTCTAAAGCGTTTTCCTATGAATTTATGATAGAATGAGAGCATCTTATAGAAGGAGGGCAATACATGGCTAACATCAGAGGTTATATCGGAACGTATACAAAGGGAGACAGTAAAGGCATTTATACTTTTACATTAAATACGGACAAGCAGCAGATTGAGAAAGTAGAAGTAGCTGCTGAACTTGAAAATCCTACATATTTAACCGTCTCAGATTCTCAAAAATTTGTGTATGCTGTGGTAAAAGAAGGATCACAGGGCGGCGTGGCTGCTTATCAAATCGATGCAGAAACCGGCACACTTCGTTTCATCAACCAAGAACTTGCCGAAGGCGCTTCTCCTTGTCACGTCAGCGTGGACAGTCAAACAAAAACAGCTTTTACAGCTAACTATCATAAAGGAACAGCAGAGATGTATGAAATCGATGCTGAAAATGGCTCAGTGATCCGCACGCTGTCCCAGGCGCAGCATGAAGGTACTGGCCCTAACGAAGATCGTCAGGAAAAACCGCACACTCACTTTATGGGTCTGACACCAGATGAACAATTTGCAGTCGCTGTTGACCTTGGGACAGATGGCATTTATACGTATAAGAAAGAAAACGGCAAACTCGAGCTTGCTCATACATTTGAAACAAAACCAGGCACCGGTCCTCGTCATATCACATTCCATCCAACGAAACCTGTGGCATATGTGATGACAGAGCTAAGCTCAGAGGTGATTGTGCTTCGTTACTTTGAAGATGGTCATTTCGAAGAGATCCAAACGATTGCAACCATTCCAAGCGACTTTACAGAGAACAATCAAGGCAGTGCCATTCACGTCTCTTCAGACGGCCAATTTGTTTATGCAGGAAATCGCGGCCACGACAGCATTGCGATTTTTAAAGCAGACACTGGCGGCCAATTAAGTCTTGTCGAGATTGCTTCATCTGAAGGAAACTGGCCTAGAGACTTTGTGCTTGATCCAACTGAAGAATTCGTCGTTGGTTCAAACCAAGAATCTAGCAACTTAGTGTTATACAAACGCGACAAAGAAACAGGACGACTCACTGTCTTACAATCAGACATCTCAGTCCCTCATCCAGTTTGCGTGAAATTTTTAGGATAATGAAAAAAAGCCTCCAACTGTGGAGGCTTTTCTTTATGCAGACGGCATCCCGCCATCTTCAAGTTTTTGATCAATCAGAGACGTATCGGTTTTTTCACCGAACCATTTTGACAGCCTGTCCTTCGCTTTTCCTTTCACATCATCATCAATGTAGACCGCTACTTGAATCAGAGCAAATGTGATCGCGCCTAAATCATCTGTATAGCCGACACCAATCAATGTATCGGGAATAAGGTCAATTGGAAGGATAAAGTATCCGAGCGCCCCAATAATAAGGGTTTTTGCTTTGACAGGTACTTCAGGTTTTTGCAATGTATAGTAAAGTAATAGCACAGCATAGACAAGAGAGACACCAGCTTTTTGTGCCGTCTTTTTTAACTTTTCCCAAAAGGCATGATCATTAAAATGCTTTTTCGAACGCTTCAATAGTTCTTTTTTCTCAGAACGATTCATCATATCGCCTCCATCTACAGCATAGCCCTTTTCCATTCGTTATACAAGATATCTGCCATTTCGACAAAACAAAAAGCAGCAGAAAGCTGCTGCATTCTACTGCTCTTTGTAAAACTTTTCGATTGCCTTATCGATGTACACCCATCCTTTATAAGACACATGAATCGTATCTTTAAAGAAATAAGGATCGTACTCATGCTTAGTCAAATCTGCAACTTCATACCCATTATCGCGAATTTGACGATTGATTTTCTCATAATACTCTGTGCGCCCCTCTTTTGGGAAACCAGTATAATCATACCATTTCCCGTTAACAGGAATCGTCACAAACAAAGGCTTCGCCCCTGCCTGTTTTAAAATATCCAGCATGATTTGAAAATCTTTGTACTCTGGTGATTCCGCATAAGAGTGATCTTCACGGGAATCCTTCATCTTTTTCATGATCGGTTTCAGCTTGCGGTCAAACAGTTTTTGATTAATATAAAACGGGTTGTCCCCTGCTCTTTTCGCACCAAAAACGCTCGCTTCTTTTTCAAGCTCAGTCCATGTTTTTCCTTTGACTGAAGGAGATGGTTGAAGCTTACGTTCATGTCCCGATCCAATGGTATAGTACATGTCTTTCTTTTGAAGCATGCCATAATACATTTTGGCAATAGGAGAAATCGCGCCATAAGCGAATTTGTTCTCAGAAAGCTCTGCTTTAAAAAGCTCTGTGATGACCATATCGTTCTTTACTGCTTTAAACGTCATGATTCTCTTGATCAGTTCTTTTTTCACAGCTGGATCAATTTCTTTATTATAAGCGAGATTAAGCGCTTGAAGCGCTGAATAGTTCGGTGCAAAGTGATTCTCGTCTGATCCCCACTTTACAAACCACTGCGGAGACACGATAAATACAAGCTTCTTCCCTTTTAGTTCATCCATATGCGCTGCAAAGTTCATCGCATGAATTAATGATTGCGATCCACCTTTTCCAATAAGATAAGGTGTAAACCCTTGAGGATTCTCATGAAAGAAATTTGAAGGGTGATATGGATCAAAACGTGATAGTTCAGAAGATCCATAGATCGGCAAATAAGTTGGATCTTTTAGCATTTCATCTTGTAAATAAAGCCCTTGGAACATCCCCGGATCTAATTCTGTGGCTGACTTTTGTAATTTGTCTTTTGGGATCAGATGTGAGAGCCATGCATTTGGTACAAGAAGAACACCAATGAATAGAACAGCCGCTAAAATAAGCGGCCCAAAAAAACGCTTTTTCATTACTTCATCTCTGCCAGCTGCTCAGCAATGTGATTCGGTGTATCCCACACATCACGATCAAACTCTGTAATCGGAACAGTAATTCCAAGTTGACTTTCGATAGCCATAAGTAATTCTACTGTACCAAATGAATCTAAAAGACCTTCGTCAAAAATTGCAATCTCTGGATTTTCTTTCACAACGTCGTCCTGACAAACCTCTGCAATAATACCGTATACTTGATTTTTAAATTCCATAATTTTCTACTCCCTTAATCATTAATGATGAAATGGTTTTCCTGAAAAAATGTAAAATCCGAAACAAATCACATGGAATGTAATAATGATCGACACAACCATTGTGACCTTGTTATCCGGCCACCACTTGTGTTTTTTATTCCATTTCTCAAATAAATTGTAACCGGACATCACAACTGCGTGATATAGTCCGTAAATAATATATTGAAGTGCTAGACCATGCCAAGCACCCATCAATAGAAAGAGGACAAAGTACCCAATATTTGATACAGCCATACGGTTCTTGATCCACTTCTTTTTTGTCATAAAGAACACAAATCTCATAAACACGTAGTCTCTGAACCAGAAAGACAGGGACATGTGCCAGCGATTCCAGAAGTCTTTAATATTCCGGCTGATAAACGGTTTGTTAAAGTTTTCTGGTGATTTAATGCCCATGATATAACTCACACCAACAGCGAACGCTGTATAACCAGCAAAGTCAAAGAACAAATACATACTGTACGCATACATATACGTTAACTGTTGAACAAAGTGACTGCTGCTAATGTGATGAATATTCATCAGAATATATGTGTGAATCAAATAACCAATAATGAACTTATATAAGAAGCCGATAAAAATTTTATGAATACCCGCGTATAAAAGATCACTGTACGCTTCCTTTTCAGGCGGCGTATCCATATCCTTTTCAAACCGGCGGTAACGATCAATCGGACCTGATGAAATCGTCGGGAAAAAGACAATGAAATAGACCAAACGATGAATCGGAATTTTCTTCTTAATCAAGCCGTCTCTTGTCTCGATAATTAACTGAACACCTTTAAATGTTAAGTATGAGATCCCTAAAAAGCTCAACCAGTTCATTGGCGGCGGTTGATGCGGCTGATGAGTTAAAAAGAACGGTAAGACCTTTGATAGTACAAGCGGCAAAATCGATGCAACCACTGCCATATAGAAGACAGACGCCCTGTTCGCTTTCAACCGGTACGAAAGGTACAACCGGATGATCAAGACTTGCCACACTGTAAATAAGAAGAGAAGCAGCGCGCCATGTGCATCCTTTGAGAAAATAAGCGCAAGTGCCACAACCGTTGCAAACATGTTGTAGCCCTGCATTCTTTTGCCGCGTAGACCAAGAATGATCGTCGGCAAAAGAAGAACACCAATTAGAATGAAGAAAAAGAATGAACTAAACGGAATCATAGAAGAACCTCTTTCGCGATTCTTTTACGGTCAACCTTCCCGTTTGGCGTCATGTATAGCTGCTCAAGATAGACAAACTTTCTTGGAATCATGTACGCAGGCAGTGAATCCGCCATTTCTTTCTTAATTGCACTTGTCAGCTGATATTCTTTTTCAAAAGAATGTGCCGCTGGAACAATGGCTGCAATCAAGTACTCCACATGACCGTTTGGCTGGAATGGCACAATCACACAAGCATTGACATACGTTGTCTCGCTCACATGATATTCAATTTCTTCAAGCTCCATCCGGTATCCGTGCAGTTTAATTTGATAGTCCAGACGACCGTGGCACGTAATCAAACCATCCTGCGCCACACCTGCGTCACCTGTGCGGTATGCAGGGCGCCCTTTGTATTCAAAGAATACTTTCTCCGTTAAGGCTTGTTCACCTAAGTAGCCTCTCGTGACGCTTGGCCCCACGATGACAATTTCCCCTTTTTCACCATCAGGAAGACTCTTGCCTTCTTCATCTAAAATGACGATATCTGTATCTGGTTTCGCATAGCCGACTGGTAAAGAATCGTGCTGATCAAGAATGGCCTGCGTGACTTCAATCGATGTAATCGCAACAGTTGCTTCAGTCGGACCATACGTATTAAAGACCTGCGCCTTTGGAAAATGCTCAAGGAGTGCACTTGCTACAGATACAGGAAGTGCCTCTCCGCAGAACAAGAAAACTTTCAACTCTGGTAAAAGCTCCCCTGTAAAGGAAGGATCCATTAAGCACATTTGCACAAAGGAAGGTGTTGATGTCCACACTTCAACGTCAGATTGACCAAGTGCTGTAAACATATCCTTCGGCTTATTCACAAGATCTTTCACTAAACAGTACAGCGTGCCGCCTGATTGAAGCGCTGGATACAAATCCATTACTGATAAGTCAAAAGAAAACGGTGCTTGATTTAAGAACGTGCGCCCCTCACCAATTGGGAAGTCTCTACACATCCACTCTGTAAAGCTTTCTAAATTATCGGCTGTTACCTGAACGCCTTTCGGTTTTCCGGTACTGCCAGACGTATAAATGATGTAAAACACATCATCCTGTTGAACCCACTGCGATGATGGCGGTGCTTCTTTTTCAAGAGCTAAAAGCGATGCCGCACTCTTCACTTCAATGTGCTCTTCTACATCTAGTACATTCTGCTCATTTGCACAAATCAATAGACTGGCTTTTGAGCTTTCAATAATTGAGACGATACGCTCTGCAGGGATTGAAATGTCGACCGGAATGTATGGTCTACCTGATTTCACACTGCCTAAAAAAGAAATCAGCATCTCTGGCTCCATATGACCGTATACAATGACAGGTGCACTATCTGTTGCGACCGCATCGATCGCACCAGCCATTTGGTCTGATAGTTGCCAAAGCTCATCATATGTGATCGAAGCATGTTGAGAAACAAATGCTGGCTGTGTTGGTTTCGTTTGTTGGTATTCATGAATCGTGTGTAATAGTTTCATAGTTTAATCTCCAATTAAAAATCGTTGTAAATGAATGATCCCGTATTTGCTGTATGGAATCCGTAAATAAAGAACAATAATAGAAAAATAAGTAAGTAAAAGCTCGTATATCCTATCCATTTTACAGACTTATTTTCTGATAGCTTTTTGAATAGCATATTGATAACCTCTTTTCTTTTGACACTTATAGAGACGCATGGATCATCAAAAGAGTTTCATATCAAACCATAAAATTTTTAAGAAAATGCTAAAAAATGTCGAACCTTAGAACGTCTCTTTTGCGCAAAGCTGTCTTATTGTAACAAAGATTTAATGTATTTGAAATGAAATTCGATCTTAAATTTGCCTTAAAATTGCTGAAAGCTGTCGAATAAACACAAAAGCCACCTAGTTTACCTAGATGGCTTTGATTTCAATTACTTCTTATATTTATTGACTTCGAACATGAGTATGTTTTTGAACACCACATAATCCTTTTTACTTTCAAAGGGGCCTTTGTTGTTGTCATGCTCATCAATTTCATAAAACCCTGGTCCTTCTCCGGCATCACGCTTTTTGTACCAGGATGGAAAGGTCAAATTACTTCAGCAGTGTGTTGACCAATCTAGTATTTAGAGCTTTAACACTCACTACTTTTTTCCTATTCATTACATTTTTTTATATTGTTAAAATAAATATACTTATTTGAGAAGGGAGTGAACCTTTCTGGGCAAAACACTTGATGCAAAAGCACTAACAAGTGCCATGGATACAAGAGCAAAACACTATCAGGTACTCCGCGAACAAATGGTTGATTTAAAAAGGGCACTTCAAGGTGTGGCAAATCTCGGTGATGATTTTACTGGAGAGGGTGCCTATAACATTAAAAGCTTTTATAAAGAGTTAGCTGGAAATGTGGACATGTTTATCAGCTTTATTGATAAGCAAAAAGCATTTCATGAAGGTGTTTCCGGTACACTTGATGATACGAGCTTTGGCGGCGATACCTTCGTAGAAGAACACTTTTTAGAGAATGCCGTCCATATGGGTATAAAAAATGCTAAAAGCATCGTAAAAGATCAAAAAAAGGCACTCAAAACCATATTTCAAGACATCGATGACCTCATTTCACTAGAGGTATTTGATAGCCAAACCTTTGATGACAAAATAGAAGATGCAGAAGATGAACGAAAAAAGACAGTAAAAGATTTAAGAGAACTCGATCAAAATCTAAAAGATGAATACGCTTTGTCAGAGACGGAGCAACAGGCTACAATGGCATTGTACGCAGAAATGATGAAAGCGACAAATGACGGAAAAGCCATTTCACCTATTAATTTTGACAAGAAAGAGTATCAAAATAGCGAAATCTACAAGGCAAAAAGCGATATTGAAAAGCAGACATCTGAATATCTCAAAATCAAAAAAGAACAAGAAGAAGCTAGAGAAATCGCAAAGGAACAAGAAGCACTCGCTAACCGTCCTTGGTATGAAAAAGCACTTGATTATGGCGGGAATATTGTGAATGAACTAACTGGCGTGAACGATGCAAAACGCGCCGCAACGGGCGTTGACCCGATCACAGGCGAAGAACTTACCGCAGGACAGCGCGTCGCCGCAGGCGGCATGGCAGCAGCGGGATATATCCCTATCGTCGGCTGGGCAGGGCGCATTTTCAAAGGCGGAAAAGCTGTTTATAAAACGACCCAAGCCACCTCAGCCGCAGTCAGGGCAGTCGACATCTACAAGACATCACAAAAATCCTTTGATGCCCTAAAGACATCCCAAAAAGGATTATATGGCCTCACCGCCACCAACGGCTTCAGCGAAGCGATCACTGGCCGAGACATGTTCGGAAACAAGATTTCCAAAGAACAGCAGGAAGCGAGCATGAATGCGGCGCTGGGTATACTTTTGCCGTTTGGACTAAATGGTGTAAATAATAAATTAAAAAATAAAGCAACACTAGACGTACAGAAAAACTTAAATAAAAACCATCATGAATCTAGAAAAGCTAGTTTAAAAGAAATTAAACGCCAATTAAATATACCAAGAACACAAAATCCTGAAAGTCAAAAGATGGTGCCCTTAACAGATAAAAATGGAAAAAGAATATTAAATGAAAAAAACCAACCAATCCTTACGAGAGAACTTACGTATGAAGTTAATGGTAAAAAGATTGTTATTCAGGATCATTCAAATGGTCACGATTTTGGAGAAGGAGGCATCGGAAACCAACCTTCACACCACAATGTAAGACCTGAACATAACACCCGCAATGGTAAAGTTGAAGGTGTAGAAGACCATTATTATTTTGAAAGAAGAAACAATAAATAACTCAAACGAGGAGTATCCAAATGATTAGAGAAGAAAAATTTATGAACCCACAAGCGATGACTCAAATTTTCGGGGGGATCCCCCATTTTAAAAATGCAGAAATCATGAATGTTGATTTAAACAGAGATGGCCCTACCCTATTTTTACGACTAATGACAAAAGACTCCGTAAAGAATACACCAAAACGTTGGAGAGATTTTGATGTTGTCTACGTTGAATTATCATTCATTGGTGTAACGGATTTAAAAATTAATCATTTAGGAAATAATAATATAATTGATCATTTTGAGATTAGCACAACAGAGAATGAAGGATTTCTAAAAATAAATTGCAAGAATCAAATGCAAATCGAAACCATATTTGATTGGGCAAGAGTTGAACAAATTTCACCGGGGCTAATTGGTTCTTAAAATCGTTTCTGCAGTACGAAAGTGGCTGAAGCCACTTTCGTATAAAACCTCATTATACACTTCATGACTTCTATTAATACACTGAAATTATGATCAAAAAACAATAAAAAGAACCTGTGGTTTCATGATTTTCTCATCATTCCATGATAAGAAAAACCGTCTCAAGGCAAGCGGGTTTTCCGTTTTGATCTAGTCCCCAAAAGCTTGGGTACATCCCGTCACCAAGCCTGTTGTAAACATGGCCCGCTCGTGATCTCGATATGGCCTAACTCTTTAGCGAATAATTGATCACTCTCTTAACTGTTTGTTGTCTCTCCATTTCTATATAACAGGTGACTTGGATTGATGTTGTACAAGTGATCATTCCTTTCATTGTTTTTCTAAAGTGTTTGAGATTATGTACTTTTCCCCCATTTAATCCATCAATAAAAAATGCTAATCACTTTCTAACTGTCCATTTGATAAGACAAATTCCTACTTAAAACTCGATTCATCTTCTCCTTCTACTATACACCTTCATTTTTTTAGCTGGAGAAAGAATATTCTCTCTTTTGCATATTTACCGCTTTGCAATGTCTTTTACATTAGTTAAAAATAAATGGAAGGTTATTTAAAAAACGTCCTTCCAATCTTTTGAGTATTTCTTAATCAATGCGTCGCTAATCCTGCTTACGATATAGATCACAACCGCAAAAATCAGCATCAACGGAAACATGCTTAAACGATGATCTGCAACATATACAATGATCCCCACAATGATAGCGTTAAAAATGCTTCACCGCCATCTCACCCCTTTGTATTAATCATATACATTTTATTACACAAAAGGTTTAATTGAAATGATTTCCATAAAATCAGCAAGTTTCGTTTGTCCGCTCTTAAAGTAGATTGCTCCCCCCTTATGTTGTTCGCACAATCCCCATATGTTAAAATCAACTAAAATATCTATTTAATGGATCAATCAGGAGGTCATTAAGTGTCACAGCAAAGCACGCCATCCAAAATGTTATTAATTATTTTGCCCAGCGCTATTATTGCCCTTGTGATGATCTTAGGGAAAATTGATACACCTGTAACAAATGTTTTATTTTATCTCGTGGCTTTCAGTGTGATGGGTTTAGTTGTTTCAAGCTTAGTAAAGGACTACAGAAAAAAGAAAAATTAACTCCTCCTCTTGGGAGCTGTCGTTTATGCAGCTCCCTTTCTTTATATGGAAAAGTATATAATACAAATGAGAAGATTGACTTCGCAAATGCCAAAACAGTTGAAGTTATTCGAGATGGAATGTTATATCGATTACGAATATCGGATCAAAACAAAGTGAATATTGAAAGCATCACAAAGATTTCCGACTTGAAAACGGGTGAGCAAACCATCTTAAATACAGCGGTTGAATTTACAGGAGTAAATGATGCCATTCGAGTCATCACAGGGAGAGATCCTGTAACAGGTGACAAAGTCGCTGACATGGATCGTTTAGTCTCAACCTTGTACATGATACCCGGAGCTAAAATCGCTAAAGTTGGAAAATATGTATTTAAAATCATGAAAGGAGACAAAGTAGCCAAGAAGATTGTTAAAACACCTTTATTCGGCAAACACTCCGTACCAAAAGGTCCTTATCGTGAAGTAAATGGTTTCCCTGTAAAAGTAAAACCAGGCGCTCAAGAGAAACATATTCCTGATGCACCTAACTATAAACAGGAGATAGCTAATGGTAAAACAAAGAGTATCTTCTTTGGAGATAATAAAAAAGCACAAGAGTTGCTAGATAAGTTCGCTGGGAAAGGTACAAAAATAGGTGAGCACAAAGAAAGAGTAGACTTTGGCCAAGTGATTGGAAAATACTATGATAAAGATACCAGTAAGTATGTAGAGACTACTAGAGGCTTAATACACTACAGCAAAAACGGTGCTCATATAGTACCATCAGAGCCTTTAAAACCATAAATTAAGGAGAATTCGAATGGGATATGATCCATTAATTTCAGCATTACGAAAATATAAAAATAACGATTTGATTTTAGAATGGAAAAACGGTTTAAAAGTAATTGGGGAATCTGACACACTTTATGAAACAGATAACGGATTGGAAGATGATGATGTCAATTATACAGAGTATGACGCAGTCGCATTTCAAGTTAATAACATCTTATCGCCCCCCGCTAATAACGGCTGTGATATATACGATTGGTTAAAGCAAGAAAAAAGTTCCTTAATTGAAATTTCACTTTATAAAGATACACCAAGTGCAGTGTATTTAGCAGACGGTCAAAAATTATGGGAATTGGACAAGTGATAATTAACAAATGAAAAGCCCCTCCAAATTAGATGGGCTTTTCATTTGTTTCTGTTTTAAATATATTTAGTCGCTACCTTCAAATATAAATCTATTTTTCAATTTATACATTTTGATTTTGATCCATTTACGTTCGTAGTCATTGAAGAAGCTAATCAAAAATCAGCCACCCATCTTGATAGCTTCTTTGATACAAAAATAGGGAACGGAAATACTTAAAAACAAGTTCGCCCCCAACCCCCTCCCAAAACTCTAATTTGAAGCAATAATCGATCTTATGTTCCAACAAACAAAAAAGCCTGAAATCCTTTCATATCAAGGATTTCAGGCTTTTAATTTAGTACGTCCCAGGAGAGATTCGAACTCCCGACCGACGCCTTAGAAGGGCGTTGCTCTATCCAGCTGAGCTACTGGGACATGTTGTTATGTAGTGTTTTTTTGGTGAGTACCTCACCGACAAGATTTATTATATTACTATTGTTCTTTAAAGTCAACGGTTTTTCGAAAGTTTTTTCATAAGGGGCAAATGCTGCACCCTTATGAAATACCTTCCAATGTGACAGTGTTTTCGAGGTCTTGTATGGCCTCACCTTCGTCTGTGAAAAACTGTACGTTCGCTTCGCTTCCATCTAGTGTCAGTATAGCATAGCTGCGCTCTTTACGCACTCTTGGCAGGTGCACGCTGCCTGGGTTAATGAGCAGTTTTCCTCTTAGCAGCTCACTGCCTGGGATGTGCGAGTGACCAAAGCAGATAATATCTGCGCCTAGCTCTTCTGCACGGTAGTAGACTTGAAGCAAGGATTGTTTGATGCCATGCAGATGTCCGTGAGTGAGAAATAGTTTTCCGCCTCCATCAAGTGGGAGCAGGAGCTCTTCTTCAAAATCGCCCATAAAGTCACAATTTCCTTTGACGACTTTGTATCCTTCGAGTGCTGGGTGGTTCGTGTCGAGTTCTGAATCTCCGCAGTGAATCATCATGTCAACTTCAGCCGCATGCCGTTTGGCAATGGTTTGAAGTTCATCTGTGAGTCCATGACTGTCACTAATGATGAGTATCTTCATGGCTTCATTCCCCCTTATTCATTTGCGTCTAGCAGTGATGAAAGCTTTTGAAGCGCGACCGCTCGATGGCTGATCTTGTTTTTCTCCTCTGGTGATAATTCGGCCATCGTCTGGTCTTTGTCTTTGACGATGAAAACCGGGTCATATCCGAAGCCATTTTCGCCGATTGGTTCCTCTGCGATAAAGCCTTCTACTGATCCTTCTACCGTTTTTGTTTCTTTGCCTGGTATGCTGACAGCCAGGGCACATCTGAATCTAGCTGTGCGGTCTTCTTTTTCAATGCCTTGAAGTTCACTCAGCACTTTTTCTACATTCTCAGCATCGTTTTTATGCTCTCCAGCGTATCTCGCTGAATAGACGCCAGGTTTTCCGCCAAGATAATCAATCGATAAACCGGAATCGTCTGCAATGACCATTTCACCCGCTTTGGCTTGAATCGCCTCGGCTTTGATGACGGCATTTTCTTCGAAGGTATGTCCTGTTTCTTCAATTTCTTCAGTAAAGCCGATGTCTGCTAGTGTTTTGACCGTGAATCCTTTTGGCTCAAGAATGGCTTTGAATTCTTTCGCTTTGCCCGCATTGTGCGTTGCAATGATGGCTGTTTTCATCCTGATCAAACCCTTCTTTTTATTCGATGACTTCTCCTGTCACTGCTTTTTGCTTTTCAATTAATTCTTTAATGCCCTTTTCGGCTAAATCAAGCAGTCCGTTTAGCTGCTCTCTTGAGAATGTCGCTTCTTCGCCTGTCCCTTGAAGTTCAACAAAGCGTCCAGCGCCTGTCATGATGACATTCATATCTACTTCAGCTGAAGAATCTTCTTCATAATTTAAATCTAACAGAAGACCCTGCTGAGAATCAATTCCGACGGATATCGCCGCTAAATAATCAGTGATCGGGTTTTGTTTGATGACACCTTCTGCTCGAAGCTTTTGAATCGCAAGCGTCATGGCAACAAAAGCACCTGTAATGGATGCTGTGCGTGTGCCGCCGTCTGCTTGAATGACATCACAGTCAATCCAAATCGTGCGTTCTCCAAGCTTTTCTAAGTCAACGACTGCACGGAGTGCTCGTCCAATTAATCGCTGAATTTCCATTGTACGTCCTGTCACTTTTCCTTTAGATGATTCTCTAATGGTTCTTTGAGCAGTTGCTCTTGGAAGCATGCTATATTCTGCTGTAATCCAGCCTTTTCCTTCTCCTCTTAAAAAAGGAGGTACGCGGTCTTCGATGGATGCGTTACAAATCACCTTCGTATTGCCCGCTGAGATTAAGACAGAGCCTTCTGGATGCGTAATGTAGCCTGCCTCTATTTCAATTTTTCTTAATTCGTCATAGTGTCTTTCATCTAATCTCATGATTTACCTCCGTTACAATATACATTCCGCGCGTATGCCAGCGGGGTTCTCCTACTAACTTTGACAACCTCAGCTCGTTCTAATCGCTTGGAATAAAAAAGAGGCAGCGAATATGCATGCCTCTTTTTCTCCATTATATCAATGTGTGACGTTAAAAACTACCTGTATTCACTTGTTCTGGTCGTGAAACCGGCTTTGTCAGCTCTGCTCCTTTTTCGTTCACAAGCTCAGCCTTGCCGTTCACCTTGACAGATACGCTTTTGACGTCCGGCAGCTCGGTTAATGTGAGCACAATGCTATCAAGAACTTTTTGTGAAATGACCTTTTTCTTTTCATCTGCACTGCCAAAAATGGATTCGTTGAAATCAAGTGTCACATGTCCATCTTTTACTTTCGGGATATCATTCAGCTTTACATCATGATCAAAGTCTGTGAGCAAATGGCTTTTTTTGCTTGGGCCAGAGACGAGCTCATGAATGGCTGCTGTAATTTGATCATCCTCATCTTTTGGCGCTCTTTTGGTCACTGGAACATAGTACGTCTGTTCATCAGATTCAGCTAAGTAATACACCGTCACTGGCTTTGTCGATGTCATATCAGCGGCAGCCTCATGCTGAATATTAATACCGTCTTCTCTGCTTAAATCATCTGAGATGGGCGTACCGTTCACAGGCATTTCTTTTAGTTCATGTCCATTCATCTTCAATTTGACTTTGGCGACGGATTCAAACTGCGTTAACGTCCAAGTGACCGATTGCAGGATGCGCTGTTCATCTTCTTTTTTATAGTTTTTGAATTCATTTGAAAAATCCACTACGGCCGTTCCGTCTTTAATGTCGACTGAGACGCTCGTGTCGGCCGGCAAAACAGCCCGGAATCCATTTGGCATAAGGTTAGAAATCGGTCCTCCGTCCACGAGGTATTCAAGGGTTTGTTTGGCACTTCCTTCATTTTTCGGCAGTGGAATGGATTGAGAGACGACATACCCATTTTTATCAATTAAATATAATTCTCTCATGACTGTATCTGCCTTCTTCTCTTCTTTTCCTTCTTTCGCTGTTTGTTTATCTTCTTTATTATCTTTCACATATGTGACGTTTTGTGGCGGGTCAATCTCTGTTTTCGCTTGGTCTGTTTGAAACAATCCGCATCCTGACAAAAGCATGGCTGACGCGATACACGTCACAGCTGCTGTAGATCCTTTTTTCAGCATACTTCACCCTCCTCTAGTAGTTTGTACTACTATGTATACGAGCTCCCTCTGCGGATTAGACCCTTTTCATAAAAAAATAACCCACCTCAAGAAGAAGCGGGTTATTGCTGATAGACGTGTTCGAGTGATACGGTTTCGACCTTCCCTGGCAGGTAGCCAAACCAGTCACGAGCGATGTTTTCAAAATTTTGCTGCTGCCCTGTTGTATAAAATGTATGGACAGGTGCTTCTTGAGACGTGTTTAACAGCCCTTTATAGGAAAGAATTGTACTCGCTTCCCTAGCGGTCTCATCCCCTGATGAAATGATGCTCACATCACTGCCCATAAAGCGCTGAATCGACTCTTTTAAAATCGGATAGTGCGTGCAGCCAAGAATAAGTGTATCAATTCCTGTTTCTTTCATCGGTTCAAGGGAATCTTTCACCACTTCATCTGCTGTTTGATCTAAAAATGTACCGCTTTCCACAAATGGGACAAGCAGCGGACAAGCCAGACTTTGAACCGCTAGTCCTGCTTTTAGAGATAGCAGAGCTTCTTTGTATGCCTCGCTTTTAATCGTATTGGCCGTACCAATGACACCAATCTGCTGATTGTTTGTCACCTTGATGGCTGTGCGGGCACCGGGCTGAATCACGCCAATGACCGGAATATCAAGTGTTGCTTTGATTTCATCTAGTGCGATAGCCGTCGCTGTGTTACATGCGATGACGAGCATTTTAATATGATGATGTCTTAATAAGTAGTGTGCCATTTCCCAAGTATATTGAAGAACCTCTTCTTCTTTCCGAGGGCCATACGGGCACCGTTTTGTATCGCCTACGTAAATGATTTTTTCTTTTGGCAGTTGTCTCATGATTTCCTTTGCAACGGTTAAACCGCCGACGCCGGAATCAATGACGCCGATTGGTTGATCCAACAAAATCGCCTCATTTTCTTTTCATTTGCTGCTGTAGTTTCGTTAAGGATTGATTGAAAACGATGGCTTCTTCTTCTGAGAAAGCCCCTAGAAGTTCACTGACGTATTCTTGGCGTTTAACAATCACTTCTTGAATGATCCGCTCGCCTTCAGGCAATAAATGAATGCGAACCACGCGGCGGTCAGAAGGATCTTTTACTCGTTCGACAAGTTCACTTTTTTCCATTCGATCAATTAAGTCGGTGGTTGTACTGCAAGCCAAATACATCTTTTGTGATAGCTCACCTATTGTCATATCTCCGAATTCATAAAGCCACTGAAGCCCTACAAATTGAGGAGGTGTAATCGTATATTGATTCAGGATTTCTCTGCCTTTTTGCTTAATAATTGCCGCAATATGGCGCAATGATTTCTCAATCTCTGCTACATGGTCGAACTCATTCGTTTCCATTTCATTGATACCTCACTATAGCATCTCACTTTGATTAAAACGTACATTCCTATTTTCCTCGTTTTTCAGAGAAAATGCAAGAAGAGACTCATGGAAACCATATAGAAATAACCGGTTCCTCCCTGGTGTGGAAGGAAAACCGGCTGACTTTAGAGCTCTAGCTCACCCATACGCAGAAGCTCGACTACGGCCTGTGAACGACCTTTGACTCCTAGCTTTTGCATGGCATTCGAAATATGATTTCGAACAGTCTTTTCGCTAATAAAAAGCTCGCTTGCAATTTCTTTTGTTGTTTTATCTTGGACGAGCAATTCGAATACTTCTCTTTCTCTTTTGGTTAATAGCGGCTTGGATTGAAACTCTTTCTCCTTCAAGTATTGTAACCCTCCTTGCTAAGGTGAGAGCTCTAGTCTCTATAGAATGGGATTCTGTATAGTCGAGATATCATATGCCGGCTGCCCGAGGTAGGTGACGTTAAAATCGAGAATTCCCGCATATGAGCGTCCATTTTGTGCGCTTTTATCCGCACAAAAAAAGGACGAGTCTCCTACCCGAGACATCGTCCTTTTCATACACGTATTTAAAAGATAGAAATGGCACCTGTTAACAAAGCGATCAATGTTGTAAAAAGGGCAGTTAACACGGTCCATAGCAGGGCGTACCTTTGCAAATCGCCAATATCTTTGTTCAGCATACTGACAAGAAGGAGCGTTGAAGCCACAAGAGGGCTCAGCAAGTGGACAGGCTGTCCGATAATAGAAGCGCGCGCAATCTCCACCGGATCAATCCCGTATGCTGCACCCGCTTCAGCTAAGATTGGCAGCACACCGAAATAATACGCATCATTTGAAAGAACAAATGTAAATGGCATACTTGTTAAAGCGACAATGAGTGGAAAGAATGAGCTGTAGGAATCCGGAATCATGTAAATGACCAAATTAGCAATGGACTCCACCATTTTTGTTCCCGAAAAAATTCCTGTGAAAATTCCAGCTGCAAACACAAGAGTAATAACCGTTAAGGCATTTCCTGCGTGCGATAAAATTCTCTCGCGCTGATCTTCAACCTTTGGATAGTTGATCATGAGCGCGATGACAAATCCAATTAAGAAGAGAACTGGAATCGGTACGATATCTAAAACAAGTGTCGCCATCACCGCAATTGTCAAAAAGAAGTTTACCCAAATGAGGTTTGGTCTTTTCATGTCTTCGACGCCATCTTCAATTGACGCTGCCAATTCAGGGGAGATCGAAATCTCTTCTTTGTACTGAATCTCTGCGATCCCAATTCGTTTCCGCTCTTTTTTCCCGAGCACATAGGCAGTAAAAAGAATGAATAGACCGCCAGCTACCATCGTTGGAATTAATGGAATAAAAAATTCAGCTGCATCCAAGCCAAGTGCAGCAATTGCACGAGTAGCAGGACCTCCCCATGGGGTCATACCGCTCATAATGCCTAATGATAATAATGAAATCGTCCCTAAAATCAGCGGGTTCATCCCAATTCTTAAGAAAAGTGGCAGCAAAGCTGATACAGTAATCATGTACGTTGTCGTCCCATCCCCATCTAATGCAACAAGCATAGACAAAATCGCTACCCCAAACGCAATTTTGACAGGATCCCCTTTCACAATACGTAAAATGAGTTTAATCAGTGGATCAAACAGCCCTGCATCCAGCATGACACCAAAGAATAAAATGGCAAATAATAATAAAGCAGCAGACGGTGCAACCGTTTTGAGTCCATCAAGCATCATATCCCCTAATCCACTGTAAAACCCACCGATCAATGCAAAAATGATCGGCACAACGGTTAATGCCACCACCGGATGCATACGTTTTGTCATAATAAGAAATGTAAAAGTTACGACCATTAAGAGTCCTAAAATAGCTAGCACTTTATATCCCTCCATCCTCTTCTTTGCGCAGTCAGCAAGCGCCCCTTTGCACTTGCGACCTAAATGTTAGCGCTTTCTATTTCAAGGATATAATAGCTCTTTTTATAATGAAAATATTGATTTTTTCGTATATTCTATAAATTTTTTTTATAATCAACCTTGCTGGCTTCTTAAAAACTCTATGAATGCTTTCACAACAGATAAATGAAGAGAGTCTGGCTGATACATAAGCCATGTATCTCTTAAAACAGGCTGGCCATCTTTATACGAAAGACCTTTTACAAATAGCTCATCACTTGGTCTGAGGCAAATTTCCGGAACAATGGCGTAGCCTAAACCGTGCTTGACCATCTCTTTTGATGTATCCTGGCGGTCTGTCTCCATCGTTACAAGCGGAGGCATGGTAAACGTTTCCTGCCACCATCTGTTAATCAATCGTTTTAATGAACTATCTGTATGATAGTCAATGAGCGGAAGCTTTGGGAGGTCCTTTAGCTGGATTTCTGATTTTGAAATGATACAAAGCCGCTCTTTATCAAGCAAAAACCGCTCTCCATTCCAATCGTAATCCCCTCTTAAAATCCCTAAATGGACACTTGATGTGCCTAATAAATCCATGACTTTCGTGCTCCAGCCTGTATTCACCATGAATTGAACATGTGGATACTGCTTAGAAAATTCTCTTAAAATTTCCGGCAGCTTATACTGAGCAAAGTTGCTTGAGACCCCTAACCGGATTGTCCCTTTGACCTTTTTTTGCATGTTGAGCATGCCATCTTTTGTTTGCTGAAGCTGTTTGAGCATGTCATTTGCATATGCAGCCAAGTACTCGCCTTCTGACGTAAATTCAATCCCTCGTTTTCTTTTAAAGAAAAGCTTCAAATCAAACTCCTCTTCAAGCTGCTTCAACCGATAGCTTAAGGCAGGCTGAGAGACAAATAATTTTTCCGCCGCTTTTGTGATGTTCTTTTCTTCATAGAGCACCTTTAAAAACCGCCAGTCTTTCTCATCCATTGTGTGCCCTCCTTTTTCCTAGTTATAAAAAAATTTTATTGATTCCTCTTAAAATAATGTATTTAACTTATTTCTTATTATACTTTACCATTTTGATTAGATAAACAGTTCATTAAAAATTGAGGGTGAGAGCAATGAGAAAAGTTCCAATCACAATTATGCGAGGCGGTACAAGCAAAGGGGTATTCATTCAAGCAAACGATGCACCCTATGAACACGATGAGCTCGAGGCATTTCTTTTAGACATTATGGGCAGTCCTGACCGGCTGCAGGTCGATGGGATCGGCGGCGGTAATTCTTTAACAAGTAAAGTAGCCATTATTGATAAAGCCACACGTCCAGATGTGGATGTGAACTATACGTTTGCACAAGTCAGCATCAATGAGAGATATGTCGACTTTAAAGGGAACTGCGGGAATATCTCATCAGCGGTTGGACCATATGCCATCATTAAAGGACTTGTTCAAGCAATTGAGCCCATTACGACTGTACGTATCCTCAATACCAACACCAATAAAGTCATTGTAGCAGAGGTTGAGGTTGAAAACGGCGAAGTGAAATTTGAGGGAGATGTAGAAATTCCAGGAGTAAAAGGGACAGGATCTCCCATCTATCTATCATTTGAAAAACCTGAAGGCGCTGTAACAGGTAAAACCTTTCCGACAGGGAACCGCATGGATACGATTCAGACAAAATTCGGGGAGATTCCGATCTCGATCGTTGACATCGCAAATCCCATTGCCTTTGTCCGAGCGAAGGATCTTCATTTAAAAGGAACTGAATTGCCTGAGGAATTTTCAGACGCATTACTGGATGATTTAGAAGAGATTCGTTCCATCGCTGCTGAAATGTGTCACTTTGCGCCAAAAGACATGGCAACATTACAGTCACCAGCCGTTCCGAAGCTTGCGATTATTAGCGAACCTGCTGATTATGTCGATACAAATGGAGTGATGAGACGAGCAGCCGATATGGACATCATCGTACGCATGCTATCAATGCAAAGACCACACCAAGCGCTTGCCATTACCGGCTCTGTCTGTGTGTCAGCCAGCTGTTTTATGGAACAAACACTTCCTGCACAGCTTTTTGATGGACAACATGATACGCTTCGAATCGGGCATCCTGCCGGAATTATGCAAACGGACATTGACGTGTCTCAAAACAGAGTCAAAGTCATTCGAACCGCAAGAGAAATCCTAGACGGGGTTGTCTTTACGAAACAAGATTATATTGTGCAGCCTCGTATAAAAAGAGAAGCCTGAAGCAGACGAGAACATCGTCTGCTTTGATATTGTTGACAAAGGGCTAAAATGATGTTTATTTTAGTCCTTTGTCTTCTTTTCAGCGTGATAGAAAACCTTTGCAGTCTAGGAAGGACGAGTAGCGGAGCGAATGAAACATTCGTGAGCACCGGCGCGCAGACCTGACAACGAATGCGAGGGTTTGTCTACACGCTGGAAGCAGACGAGAAGACGTCTGCTTTTTTTAATGTTGAAGCGGGGCATCAATATCTCCCGCAGAATGAGCTTTGATCTGTCCTTTATCATCTTTTAGCTGAAGATGACCAAAGCGGTTAACACCGCTGCAAATGCCTTCTTCCCATGTTTGTTTTTCACGATCTAACGAAATGCGAAGCGGCTTGTTGAGTCGATATAACCGTTTGTTATAGAGGGCAGTGAGTGCTTCAAACCCTTCATTCTTCCAGCGTGTATGATATTTTTCAAAAGCCGTGGCAAGGTCCTTCACAAGCTGATCGGCTTTTACCTCTGTCAGTTCAGATAGGCAAATGGTTTTGTACGGGACATGCTCCGGCTTTGTTTCTACATTGATACCGACACCAATATAAATGGCGCTGCGGTCTGCTTCTATTAATGTGCCAGATACCTTTGCTTCATTAATGAGAATATCATTCGGCCATTTGATCGCCAGCTGATCGTCCGCTCTTATGAGTGGTTTCAGCACATCATAGATTGCTAGTGCTGTCAGCGGAGCGATCGTTGATTGAGTGGAGAGTTCTTCTGGCGGCATGACTGTCATGGTTACCGCCACATTCCCTACAGGCGTTTCCCATGGCCTGCCGAGTCTGCCTCTTCCTGCTGTCTGCTGGCGTGCATAGACAGCAAATGAGGGCTTTTCTCCTTGCTGCATGAGCCTTTTCGCTTCATTATTTGTACTATCAATGGTGTCATATTGAAAAATCTTCATGTGTTCTCCTCTTGTTTCTTCTTGATATGATGCTTTTATTATAACAAAATGAAGTGTGCACGTTGATAAGGCAGCATGCTACTCATTTCGCTGCGCCTGAAATGTCTTTTTTTCTTCTTCAGTAAATGGGACAGATGTGCCTGTATCTTTACTAATTTGCACCATCGTGACTGACCCTGTAAAGCATGGTTCCTGCTGCTCATTTTCTCCTAAGTAATGAAGAATGAGTGAGCTTGAGCCTACCTTTTCCGGCTTGACATACACACGAAGCCTCTCTCCAATCTCTACCTGCTTGATGTAATCACATTGCAGATTAGCGACGACTGTCATGGTCTCTCTCACACGTTTCATCCGTTTATCAACAATACCTGTTTTTTGAAAAAAGGCAATGCGCGCCTCTTCAAAATACACAAAAGGGGTGACATTGTTCATATGGCCAAACATATCCGTTTCTGAAAAACGAACAGTGGTTTCGACATAAAATCGAAAGGATGCCCTCCACTCTTCAAACGGCTCTTCAATATATGACGGCAATCTCACTTGATCATCTCCTTATTTGGAAACAAAACGCCTCTCCCGTATTGGAAGAGGCGTTTGTTTATATGTTGCATCCAGCCTCTTAAACACTCATCATGATTGGCAAAGAGGACTGAATGTGATGTTATTCTGCGTGATCGCTTCCGAAGAAGTTACGGAATGCTTGTAAAGTTGTATCTCGGTTAAGTGCAGCAATTGACGTTGTCAGCGGGATTCCTTTCGGACAAGACTGCACACAGTTTTGGGAATTCCCGCAGTTCGCAAGACCACCGTCTCCCATAATTTCTTCTAAACGGTCAGACTTATTCATCGCACCTGTCGGATGTGCGTTAAATAAACGAACTTGCGAAAGCGGTGCAGGGCCCATAAAGGAAGACTTATCATTCACGTTTGGACAAGCTTCAAGGCAGACACCACATGTCATACATTTCGAAAGCTCGTATGCCCATTGACGTTTTTTCTCAGGCATTCTTGGTCCAGGACCAAGGTCATACGTGCCATCGATCGGTACCCATGCTTTCACTTTTTTCAAGGAATTGAACATCCGGCTTCTATCAACCTGCAAGTCTCTCACAACCGGGAATGTCTTCATCGGCTGAAGACGAATCGGCTGGTCTAACTTGTCAATCAAGGCTGTACATGACTGGCGCGGTTTTCCATTAATGACCATAGAACAAGCTCCGCACACCTCTTCAAGACAGTTCATATCCCAGTTGATTGCCGTTGTTTTTTCCCCTTGTTTATTGACCGGGTTCCGTCTAATTTCCATGAGTGCGGAAATGACGTTCATATTTGGGCGGTAAGGAATTTCAAATTCTTCATCATAAGGCTTTCCATCTGCTGTATCTTGACGTGTGATTATGAATTGAATCGTGTTTTTTTCACTCATCTTATTTCTCCACCTTTTTCTTCGAGTAATCTCGTTTACGAGGTGCAATTAACGATACATCGACGTCCTCATAGTGGAATGCTGGCTTTTGATTTTTTCCTTTGAACGTAGCCATCGTTGTTTTTAGGAACTCTTCATCGTTTCTCTCTGGGAAGTCCGGTTTATAGTGTGCGCCTCGGCTTTCATTCCTGTTGTAAGCCCCGATCGTAATGACTCTTGCCAGTTGAAGCATGTTGTCAAGCTGACGTGTGAAGGCAGCGCCTTGGTTGCTCCATGAAGCTGTATCATTGATGTTGATCTTTTTGTAGCGCTCCATTAGTTCTTCGATCTTCTGATCTGTTTTTAAGAGTTTGTCATTGTAGCGAACGACTGTGACGTTATCCGTCATCCATTCTCCAAGCTCTTTATGAAGCACGTACGCATTTTCTGTTCCGTCCATGCTCAGGATGTTGTCCCATTTCTCCTGCTCTTTCTTCACGGCGCTGTCAAATGTTGCAGAAGATAGGTCTTCCGCAGACTTTTCAAGACCGCTAATGTACTTCACAGCATTCGGTCCAGCGACCATTCCGCCGTAAATGGCAGAAAGCAGTGAGTTTGCTCCAAGTCTGTTTCCGCCGTGCATAGAGTAATCACATTCTCCGGCAGCAAATAGACCTTTGATATTCGTCATTTGATCATAATCAACCCATAATCCGCCCATTGAGTAATGAACAGCAGGGAAAATTTTCATTGGAAGCTTACGCGGGTCATCACCCATGAATTTTTCATAGATTTCAATGATACCGCCAAGTTTAATATCAAGTTCTTTTGGATCTTTATGAGAAAGATCGAGATATACCATGTTCTCTCCGTTGATGCCAAGCTTTTGCTCGACACATACGTCGAAAATTTCACGTGTAGCGATATCACGCGGTACAAGGTTTCCGTATGCTGGATATTTTTCTTCCAGGAAGTACCAAGGCTTCCCGTCTTTATATGTCCAAACACGTCCGCCTTCACCACGAGCCGATTCACTCATGAGACGAAGCTTGTCATCTCCAGGGATCGCTGTTGGGTGAATTTGAATGAATTCTCCATTTGCGTAATGAGCCCCTTGCTGATAGACGATGGATGCAGCAGATCCAGTGTTAATCATGGAGTTCGTTGATTTTCCGAACACGATTCCAGGACCTCCTGTTGCCATGATCACTGCATCTGAACGGAAGGATTCAATTTCCATTGTCGTCAAGTTCTGCGCGACAATGCCTCGGCATACTTCCTCGTCATCTAACACAGCGCCAAGGAATTCCCAGCCTTCATATTTCGTGACAAGTCCTGCTACTTCATAGCGGCGAACCTGCTCATCAAGTGCATATAATAGCTGCTGACCTGTTGTAGCTCCAGCAAATGCTGTACGGTGGTGCTGTGTTCCCCCGAAGCGGCGGAAGTCCAATAATCCCTCTGGTGTTCTGTTAAACATTACACCCATCCGATCAAGTAAATGGATAATGGACGGCGCTGCTTCACACATTGCCTTTACTGGCGGCTGGTTGGCTAAGAAGTCTCCGCCATACACCGTGTCATCAAAATGTTCATAAGGTGAATCCCCTTCACCTTTTGTATTCACCGCTCCGTTGATTCCGCCCTGTGCACATACAGAATGCGAACGTTTTACAGGTACGATTGAAAATAGTTTAACAGCTGTTCCCGCTTCTGCTGCTTTAATAGTTGCCATGAGACCAGCTAAGCCGCCTCCGACAACGATGATGCTAGAATTACTCATTGTAGCCCCTCTCCCTCTTCTACTAATCTATTTCCTCTTAAACAAAAGCGAAAATTGCTCTTAGCCCTACATATGAAAGCGCTATAAATATACCTAACGTCACATATGTGGAGATTCTTTGTGAGCGTGGTGAAACAGTAATTCCCCAGCTGACAGCAAATGACCACAAGCCATTAGCAAAGTGGAAAATAGTAGATAAAACGCCGACAATATAGAAGCCTAGCATAAATGGAGAGCTTAAAATATTCGCCATCATGTCATAGTTCACTTCAGCTCCAAGCTGAGCTTGAATTCGTGTTTCCCATACATGCCAAGTCACAAAAATCAATGTGATGATACCTGAAATCCTTTGCAGTCTGAACAACCAGTTTCTTAAGTAACTGAAGCGAGACGTGTTGTTTTGTGCCGTAAAGGCTATGTACACCCCATAAACAGCATGATAGATCAGTGGTAAGAAAATCACGAACAGCTCAAGTGCATATCTGAATGGAAGCTGTTCCATAAAGTGTGCAGCTTTGTTAAACGCCTCTGGTCCATTCGTCGCAAAGTGGTTCACCACTAAGTGCTGAATTAAAAATAGACCGACCGGAATGACGCCAAGCAAAGAATGCAATCTCCGATAAAAAAATTCTTTGTTCCCCGACATTACTTTACCCCCTAGTAAAAAGTGCAATTGCTGAAAATTGTCTTACCCCCGCTTCTTTCAATTGTAAGCACTTTATTCAAATTTATTGACAATTTCATTTTACTCCTATGTCAAAAAAGCGTCAAGAAACCGCGTACATAAATTAAAATTTTCCGAAATTTAAAAGTTTTAAATCAAAATTCGTTTTACTACAATAAGAATTTCTTAGACTTCAGGGAAAACTCTGTCATCATATGCTCACATAAGCTATAATAAATTGTTGAAAGAGGGGAGCCGTACAATGAATAAATTCGAATCTAACTTAGAACAGCTAAAAGAAATTGAAGTCAATGGATTTGCCTACGAGCTGATACGCGAAGTTCTGCTGCCTGATATTCTTGGTCAGGATCATTCATCTATGATGTATTTTGCGGGTAAGCTGCTTGCTCGTAAATTTCCTCAAGAGTCATGGGAGAAGATCCCCGAATTTTTCCATGATGCCGGATGGGGAACTCTCACGATGGTCCATTCGAAAAAACAGGAAATTGAGTTTGAGCTCGAAGGTCCACTTGTATCAAATCGACTCACCTATCAAAAGGAGCCATGCTTTCAGATGGAAGCAGGTTTTATTGCTGAACAAATCCAGCTTCTCAACGAGTACGTGGCTGAATCTTATGAACAAGTGAAAAAGCGTGCTGATAAAGTCATTTTAACCGTTAAATGGGATTTAAGAGACCCAAGCTAACTCTCTTTATGAAAGGCGCAGACTTCAGGTCACGCCTTTTTTTGTTTGCCTTCTTCTATCATAGCATACTTAGTGAATGGGTTTGCGGCGGTTTCGAATATAAAAAAGAGGTGCACTCTTTCATGAGATACACCTCCCGCCTTTTTAAGAATGCGCAGCTACCTTTGATAAATCAAACGCATCATGCAATGCTTCAACTGCTTTGACCATATCGTCTCGGCCAACCACTGTCGAGACTTTAATTTCAGACGTACTGACCATTTTCACTTGGATGTCTTTTTCTGCTAACACAGCGAACATTTCAGCTGCTACGCCTGGATTTGAAACCATACCAGATCCAACAATGGATACTTTGGCTAATTTGCTTTCTGTCTCGATCTGTTCGTAGCCGAGTGCTCCTTTATATTCTTCTAACACTTCAACTGTTTTAGACAAATCATCCGTTTTCACAGAGAAAGAGATCGACGTCTGATTGGTGCTTGTGACAGACTGAATGATGATATCGACATTGATATTTTGCTTCGCAAGTGTCGTAAAGATGGTCGACAATGTGGTAAGACCGCTTGAAAGACCGCACACCGTCACGCGTGTAATCTGATCCTCAAATGCAATGCCTCTGACGACTAAATTTTGTTCCATGGATGATTCCTCCTCAATTAACGTACCCGATTCATTTTCAATACTAGAACGGACTTCTAGCGGGACTTGATAATTTTTCGCAAATTCGACAGCTCTCGGATGCAAGACACCAGCTCCTAAATTAGCCAGCTCTAGCATCTCATCATATGAAATACCTGCAAGTTTCCGCGCGGCCGGTACATAACGCGGATCTGTCGTAAACACACCTGGTACATCTGTGTAAATATCACATTTATCCGCTTTTAGTGCAGCAGCAAGTGCCACAGCTGTTGTATCTGATCCACCGCGTCCAAGCGTTGTGATATGCAAATCATCTGCAATTCCTTGGAAGCCAGCCACAACAACCACTTTCCCAGCACTTAATTCGTCTTTTATTCTTGTTTCATCAATATCGACGATTCTTGCGTTACCATGTACTTGCTCTGTTTTCATACCAGCCTGCCAGCCTGTAAAGGAAATGGCATCATAGCCTTTTGCTTGCAGCGCCATCGTTAATAAGGAAATGGTCACTTGCTCTCCAGTTGCGAGCAGCATATCCATTTCTCTTTTGCTCGGATGATCTGTGAGTTCTTTCGCTAGGTCTACTAGAACATCCGTTGATTTACCCATTGCCGACACAACCACAACCACATCATGTCCGGCCTCGCGTTCAGCGATGACCCTTTCTGCAGCGTTGCGAATTTTTTCTGTCGATCCAACAGACGTTCCGCCAAATTTTTGTACAATTAGTCCCATGTCTACCACCCTTTTTCAAAAGATCACGTGTGAGAGAAGAGGCAAGAAGCGGCTTTGGAGACTGCCTGCTCACTGCAAATAAAAAAAGCAATGAGAGAACAGATCTCCCATTGCTTTATAATCATCATCAAACGATGCAAACAATGAGATAGCCCTCCAAGAAATAAATTCTTGACAGCCCTACATTTCTTCAATGTACAGCCAGCGAATAAAATGAGTGGATTTTATTCACTTCGGCGACGCTCCCCTTTCAGCCCTCTTCCTAGATCCCATCGATCTCTGAAGGCTTACTCTTGAAGTTCGCACCTCTATCTTCAACAAACAACACGTTCATTTATTAAATTTAGTCACAATCTTAACAGACTTTTGGAAAAAGTACAATCTATTTTTTTAAAGCTTCCATTAAAAGCTCGGCCGTTTGTTTCGGGATGCCAGCCTCCTGAAATTCTTGGATAGAGGCTTCTTTCATCTTTTTGACAGAGCCAAAATGTTTAAGAAGCTGTTTTTTACGCTTTTCTCCGATACCTGGCACATCGTCTAAAATAGATTGAAATGCATTTTTTCCTCGCAGCTGCCGGTGAAAGCTAATCGCGAACCGGTGCACTTCATCTTGAATGCGCTGCAATAAATAGAAGGCCTGGCTATTCCGCTCCAGTGCAACAATTTCCAGTGTATCGCCCATCATCAGATTCGACGTCCTGTGCTTTTCATCTTTTACTAGACCTGCTACTGGAACAGACAGATTCAATTCATTTTCAAGCACATCTATCGCTGCATTGATCTGTCCCTTTCCTCCGTCAATTAAAATCAAATCTGGCAGCGGAAGCTCATCCTTTAACACGCGGGTATATCGCCTTCTAATGACTTCACGCATCGATGCATAATCATCTGGACCTGTGACGGTTTTAATTTTGTATTTTCGGTATTCCTTTTTATACGGCTTCCCGTCCTGAAAGACGACCATGGCAGAAACCGGGTCTGCACCTTGAATATTCGAGTTATCAAATGCCTCAATCCGGTAAGGCATATAAATATTCAGCGCATCTCCAAGCTGCTTCACTGCACCAATGGACCGCTCTTCATCACGCTCAATGAGCGAAAATTTTTCTTTCAAGGCGATTTTAGCATTTTGATGGGCAAGTAAAAGCAAATCCTTTTTCTTTCCTTTTTTCGGCTGATGAACGTTCGTCTCAAGCAATTGTTCAATCATCTCTTGATCTACGCTATCTGGCACCAGAATTTCCTTCGGCAGAAAGTGATTGTTCTTTTCATAAAATTGCCCCATAAACGTGAGAAACTCTTCCTCAGGGTCTTGATACATAGGAAACAGGCTGACATCTCGTTCAATCAATTTTCCTTGCCTGATGAAGAAGACTTGGACACACATCCAGCCCTTGTCATAGGCATATGCAAAAACATCTCGATCTGATAAATCGCTCATCGTCATTTTCTGCTTTTCCATCGTAGAGTCGATATATGCGATTTGATCTCTCAATTCTTTTGCGCGTTCGAACTCTAATTGTTCGGCGGCTTCCTGCATCTTTTCGGTAAGTTCCTTTTTGATTTGCTGATGTCCTCCGTTTAGAAACCTTATGATTTCGTCCACGAGCTGCTTATTCGTTTCTTCAGAAATGTCATACACACATGGCGCGAGACATTGTCCAAGATGATAATATAAACAGACGCGATCAGGGAGGGTGGCACATTTTCTGAGAGGATATAAACGGTCGAGCAGCTTTTTCGTTTCACGTGCTGCCTGTACATTCGGGTATGGTCCGAAATATTTCCCTTTGTCCTTTTTCACATGACGGGTGACGATCAATTTAGGATGTCGTTCATTCGTAATTTTAATAAAAGGATACGTTTTGTCATCCTTGAGCATGACATTGTATTTTGGGTCGTATTTTTTGATTAAATTTAGCTCTAAAATGAGTGCCTCGATATTAGAAGAGGTGACAATGTATTCAAAGTCCTCAATTTCACTGACAAGACGCTGCGTTTTGGCGTCATGAGATCCAGTGAAATAAGAGCGTACTCTATTTTTTAAGACCTTTGCCTTCCCCACATAAATGACTGTATTTTGTCGATCTTTCATTAAATAGCAGCCTGGTTGATCTGGCAAGACCGATAGCTTTTCTTTGATCAGTTTGTTCATATTTTCATCCGTCCTTGTTTTCCTCTTTCACTCCTTCTAGTGTATCACGAACATTTGTTTTATACCATATTGAAAGAAAAGCGGCTCTCGTCTTTACGAGAACCGCTTCAGTGAGTATGCCGCTCGGGCATAGACAGGTTTATAGATGTTTGTTAACAAGCTCAGCAAGTGCTTCTTTTGGTTTGAAACCAACAGAAGTTTCTACCACTTCACCGTCTTTTAAAACAAGAAGTGTTGGGATACTCATTACGCCGTATTTACCAGCAGTTTCTTGGTTATCATCTACATCAATTTTTACAATTTTCATTTTATCGCCCATTTCTTGATCAAGTTCTTCAAGAACTGGAGCAATCATTTTACAAGGTCCGCACCATGGTGCCCAAAAGTCCGCAAGAACAACACCTTCTGCAGTTTCTTGTGAAAATGTTGCGTCAGTAGCTTTTACGATTGCCATTATTCATTCCTCCAATGTAAATTATGCTTTTTAGTATAGCATCTACCAATGTGACTTGCGAATGAAATGCTTACGAATCATTTTTTATGAAATAAATTAAAAAACAAACCGTACAATCGCACCAATGACAACAATTGCACCGATAATCATGAGAATCGTTCTAAGCATATAAATAACTCCCTTTCCGCTTCGTTTACAATGTATGATGCCCCAACATCCTCCTCATCAAACATCTAAATATGCGATCAAGCCAGATCGATCGTGATCATCACCACAGACATTGGCGGCAGATCTATGGTCAACTCACCCGGTTTTACAGCAAATTGCTGAAAGTCTGCTGGCTGGACAGCATGAGGATCATCAAATGTGTTGTGCGCATTCATGCGATCTGCTGTCAGCACACGGCCCGTAACTTTCGTTTTTGCATCCAAACCTTCAATGGCAAGGGATACTTCGTTTTGTTCATGCGGATTCAGGTGACAAAAGCTAATATGCATCTTATCGGACGAACGCGAAGCTGACACACTAACCTGAGGTATTTTTTCACCGCTTCGTTCATAAGGTGTTGACACGAATTCCACTTCAAGTGCTTCCTCCTCTTGATGCACTTGAAACATGTGAAACACATGATAAGTAGGCGTCAGAAGCATCTTTTCGTCTTTCGTTAACACCATTGCTTGCAGCACATTGACCGTCTGGGCAATATTCGCCATATGAATCCGCTGGCAATGACGATGAAAGATATGAAAATGAAGGGCACAAACAAGTGCGTCTCTTAGTGTGTTTTGCTGATACAAAAATCCTGGATTCGTACCTGGTTCTGGGTCATACCATGTTCCCCATTCATCAATGATCATCCCGATTCGCTTGTCTGGATCATAACGATCCATAATCTCTCCATGATCCACGACAAGCCGTTCCATCTCATAGGCTTTTTTCAATGTGATAAACCATTCATCTTCATCAAATTCAGTCGCTGACCCTTTCTTCTCCCACGTACCAGGTACGGTGTAGTAATGCAAACTGAGTCCATCCATCCAAGGTGCGGCCCGCTCCATTAATACTTTTGTCCAATTCACATCATTTGAATTGGCGCCGCATGCAATTTTGTATATGGTCTGACCTGCAAACTCTCTTACATACGTTTGATAACGTTTATATAGATCTGCATAGTATTCAGGCGTCATATTCCCGCCGCATCCCCAGCTTTCGTTGCCTACACCAACATAGGTCAGGTCCCAAGGTTCTTGTTTTCCATTTTGAATGCGCCAATCAGACATAGGTGTTCCCTTTGGAAATGTGATGTACTCGACCCAGTCTGCTAATTCTTGAACAGTCCCACTTCCCACATTTCCGCAAATATAAGGCTCACATTCAAGCAGCTCACACAATTTCATAAACTCATGCGTACCAAATGCATTGGATTCAACGGTACCACCCCAATGAGTGTTCACCATCGGCTTTCGTTCGCTCATATCTCCAACACCATTTGCCCAATGATACTCGTCTGCGAAGCAGCCGCCCGGCCACCTAAGCACCGGAATATGTAGTGCTTGAAGGGCTTTTAGCACATCGGTACGAATCCCCTCAATATGATCAATCTCAGAATCTTTTCCGACCCAAATCCCGTCATAAATCCCTCTTCCTAAATGCTCTTGAAAATGTCCATAGATGTGTTTAGAAATACGTCCGATCACGTCATTGACTTTTACTGTCCCCTTCACTTGTCAACCGCTCCTTTGTGTATTGATTACATACAAAAAAACCCAGAATACCTAGGCATTCTGAGTGTATGAGCGTTACGAGTGGATATTCATCTTTTTTAACTCTTCATTCAAAAGCGGTACCACTTCGAACAAATCACCGACGATTCCGTAATCGGCAATTTTGAAGATCTCGGCTTCTGGGTCTTTGTTAATCGCCACAATGACTTTACTGTTAGACATTCCGGCTAAATGCTGAATCGCCCCTGATATCCCGCATGCAATATAGAGATCAGGTGTGACGACCTTGCCTGTTTGCCCAATTTGCAGGGCATAATCACAGTAGTCTGCGTCACAGGCGCCACGCGAGGCACCGACTGCTGCGCCCAGCGTCTCAGCGAGTTCATTCAGCGGTTCAAACCCTTCCTTACTCTTGACCCCGCGTCCCCCGGCAACAATGACCTTTGCTTCAGATAAATCTACACCTTCTGACGTTTTTTTAATGACTTCCTTCACGATCGTTCGCAGGTTCTGAATATCGACAGAAACCGGTGTAATGTCTCCGCTTCGTGAGGCATCCCGCTCAAGAGGTGCCACGTTGTTTGGGCGTATGGTTGCCAAAAGCAGACGATCTGTTGAAATCACTTTTTCAAAGGCTTTTCCAGAGTAAATCGGTCTTGTGAAAACAAGATGTTCTCCGGTAACGCTTACATCAATCGCATCTGAAATTAGACCAGTTTGCAAGCGTGCAGCTATTTTCGGCGACAAGTCTTTTCCGATAGACGTATGTCCAAAGAGGACCGCATCTGGGTCAACCTGATCTAATATGGCTTGAAGTGCCTGCGTAAAACCATCTGACGTATAATATGAAAGGTGCGGATGCTCCACAATCATGACATGATCCGCTCCATAGTAAAGCAGTTCATTCGCTTGGTCTTTGACGTCATCCCCTATTAACACGCCAATGACTTCACCGCCATCTGCCACTTGATGAGCGGCAGCAATAGCTTCAAATGTCACATTTCTTAATTTACCGTCACGACTTTCTCCAAGTACAACAACTTTTTTACTCATCTTTCAAGTTCCCCCTTGTTCTCGTGATATCGTAAAGTGGATGTTTAGATGACCTTTGCTTCATTTCTTAGTAAATCTGTCAGTTCTTTGACTTGATCCTGAAGCTCACCGCTCAGCACCTTGCCACCCTCTTTTTTCTCCGGTAAGAAACGTTCAATTGTTTTGATTTTATATGGGACATCATCTTCATCGAGATCTAAATCATCAAGTTCCAACTCTTCTAAAGGCTTTTTCTTTGCCTTCATAATGCCAGGTAATGATGGATAGCGAGGCTCATTGAGACCTTGCTGCGCAGTGACGACAAGCGGAAGCTCAGCAGAAATGACTTCCACATCACCTTCTGCATCTCGTTCAATCGAAGCAGAGCCGCCGTCAATTTGAATACTTGTGATGGTTGTGACATATGAAAACCCAAGTAATTCAGCAAGACGCGGGGCAACCTGTCCAGAGCCCCCGTCAATTGCCACATTCCCTGCTAAGATCAAGGACGCCTCTTTGTCTTTTAAATAATGGTAAAGAATCGTAGAAGCTGAATATTGATCCCACTCTTCTAAGTCGTCTTCCACATTTAATAAAACGGCTTGATCGCAGCCCATAGCAAGCGCTGTTCTCAGCTGCTTTTCCGCATCCTCACTGCCAACTGTCACAACGGTCACTTCTCCCCCGTGCTCGTCGCGAAGCTGGATCGCTTCTTCTATGGCGTACTCGTCATAAGGATTAATAATGAACTCTGCCCCATCTTCTTGAATTGCACCAGACTGAATGGAAATCTTCTCTTCCGTGTCAAACGTACGCTTCATCAAAACAAATATATTCATTCATTTCTCCCCCTTGTGTCGTTTGAATCCCTTATTCCCCTTTAAAATTCGGTTTGCGTTTTTCAATAAAGGCTTGGATGCCTTCTTTGGCGTCATTCGATTGGAAAATTTCACCGAACTTTTTGGCTTCTAGCTTCATACCGCCATCATATGAATACAATTTTGTCGCATTCAATAAATCCAGCACATACTCGAGTGATTTTGGACTTTTCGTTGCAAATTTTGATGCAAGTGTTTTGGCTGCTTCGAGCGCCTCTTCCTCTGTTTCTGCCAGCTTTGACACAAGTCCACAGGCGAATGCTTCTTCACCTGTAATCGGTTCAGCTGTACCCATCATTTCTAGCGCTTTAGCAGAACCAACATAGCGCGGCAGGCGCTGCGTACCGCCGAACCCTGGAATGATACCTAGGTTTAGTTCAGGCAGTCCAAGCTTCGCATCTTTTGTTGCGATTCGGATATCACAAGACATAGCAAGCTCAAGACCCCCGCCTAATGCAGCTCCGTGAATTGAAGCAATGACCGGTTTTGGACATTGTTCAATCCGCTCAAAGACCTGCTGCCCTCTGTCTGCAAGACTTGAATAATCAGACTCTTCCTGTAACGTCGTAAATTCCTTAATATCAGCACCTGCTGAGAAAAATCTTCCTTCTCCGTGGATCACAATGGCTCTTACTTCTTCATTTTGTTCGAGCTGTTCAAACATGTCATTAAGCTCGGTGAGCAGCTGAGAAGATAAGGCGTTTGCTGGTGGATGCTGAATCGTGATAAGTGCTGTCTGCCTTTCGTGATGTAAGCTGAGTATCTTTTCCATGTCAATCATCCTTTTTCAAAATGTCTTTAAGATTGATGTATTCCGTTTAAGAGTAGATCACGTACGTTTTCTGCGAGTGCAGGAAGATCATATTTTTGATCATTCATGACCCATGTTGTAGCGGTTTCATCAATCGTCCCAAATACCATTTGTCTCGCTAAGCGGACATCTAGATTTTGTCTAAATTCTCCTGTTTTCTTTCCTTCTGCTAAAATGGATTCGAGCATATTTAAATACCCTTTCAGCACCTCATTGATTTTTTGCCGCAGCTCAAGGTTTGACTGCCTGAGTTCAAGCTGTGTCACAAGAGCCAAATGATGATTTTGCGCAAGCATACGAAAATGCTCCTCAATGAGTAGTAGAAGCTTTTCTTTCGCCGACGGTTTCTTTTGAATATCTGTTTCCATCCGTTCGATGAATTGTCCCATTTTTTCTTTGAACAATGAAATCAAAATATCCTCTTTATTTTTGAAATAAAGATAAATGGTTCCGTCTGCTACCCCTGCTTGTTTCGCAATCTTTGACACTTGTGATTGGTGATAGCCATTCTCTGCAATCACCACAACTGCTGCATCAATAATTTGCATGTACTTCGGTCTTTTCTGCTTCAATGTGCTTCGTCCCTTTCTGGATTGAATGAGTATTCATTCATAACTTTATGTTAAAAAGAAACGGGCGATTTGTCAAGTAATCTTCTTCTTTCTTTTCCACCTTTAGCATAACAGACCAGACGGTCAACATTCAAATCATCCGGCCGGTAGACCGGATGATGCAGCCGTTATGTTTTCGGTTGATCGGCAGGCGTTTCAGATGATGAAGCGTGCTTTCTTTTCTCTTCTTCAATTAATACTCTGCGCAAAATCTTCCCGACGGCTGTTTTAGGCAGTGACTCTTTAAATTCATACACGCGCGGTACTTTAAATGAGGCAATTCTCGTCCTGACAAAGCGATCAAGTTCGTCCTCTGTTAAGTAGGCATTCTTTTTCGGTACAATAAATGCTTTCACTGTTTCTCCTCTGTACGGATCTGGAATACCTGCGACGACGACTTCTTGTACAAGCTCATGCTCATAAAGAGCTTCTTCGACTTCTCTTGGGTAAATATTATAGCCGCTCGCAATGATGACATCTTTTTTCCGGTCGACGATATAGAAAAAACCGTCCTCATCCATATACCCTATATCTCCGGTGAAAAACCAGCCATCTCGTAATACAGCCTCTGTCTCCTCTGGCTGATTCCAGTATCCTTTCATGATCTGAGGGCCTTTAACAATAATTTCTCCATGCTCATATGGTTCTTTCAGGCCTCCGGTTTCCTCGCAATAAATACCGGCATCTGTATTAGGCCAAGGACAGCCAATGCTGCCTGTTTTGTTCGCTCCCCATAAAAAGTTAGAATGAGTCACAGGTGAGGTTTCTGAAAGTCCATACCCCTCCACTAAGCGTCCTCCGGTTAATTTTTCAAAGCTTTGTTTGACTTCAAGAGGAAGTGCCGCTGAGCCGCTTAGACATGCAGTGATGGACGACAGGTCATACTTTTCAATGTTCGGATGATGCAGCAAGGCGATATACATGGTTGGTGCGCCTGGAAATAGCGTCGGCTTCTGTTTTTCAATGGTTTTGAGGGTATCAGCGACATCAAAGCGTGGAAGAAGAATCATTTGATGTCCTTCTTTGACAGCAAGATTTAAGACGGTCGTCATTCCGTAGACATGAAAAAACGGAATGATGCCGAGGATGCGTTCTTTCCCCCTGTTTGTTTTATACATCCAGGAAGCGCACATTTCAGTATTCGCTAAAATATTTTCATGTGTGAGCATGACCCCTTTTGGTAAACCGGTCGTTCCGCCTGTATATTGCAAAACAGCGATATCCTCTTTCGGATCAAAGGCAAGTGCGGGTATCTGCTGTTCACCTTCCGATTCTTTCATAATCTGCACGAAGTGATGAATGGTGTCATTTTTCTCGACTTGGATGACCATTTTATTTTTTCTTCTTTGCACAATAGGAAACAGTATGTTTTTCGGGAATGGTAAATAATCTTGTAGTTTGGTAACGATTAAGTGCTCCATACTTGTCAGCGCTTTCATTTTATAAGCCTTTGGATACAACAGATCAAGCGTGATCAGCACTTTGGCGCCGCTGTCTTCCATTTGGTATTCCAGTTCTTTCTCCGTATAAAGCGGGTTTGTTTGAACAACGATGCCGCCTGCTATTAAAACAGCATAATAAGAAATGACCGATTGAGGACAGTTCGGCAGCATGATCGCTACTCTGTCGCCTTTTTTCACGCCAATTTTCATCAGATGACTGGCTAGTTTCAATACGTCTTCTTGCAGCTGTTCATAGGTGATGTTCTTTCCTAGAAAATGAATGGCTGTATGCTCAGGTGCAGCCTCTACGGAGCTGAATAAGTAAGATTGTAATGTTTCGTTTGGGATGGTGAGTTCGTGGGGAATTTGATTCGGGTAATGCAGAAGCCAACGTTTATCTGACTGCATAAAAACCCTCCTTCCTGAACTTTCGTACTATTATATTATAGCAAACTTTTCCTTAGGGCAGTTTGCTTTTTTCTAATAGAGCTTGGTTCAATTGCACATGTTTACTTTTTCGCCGGTGTTTCGATAGAAGCTCTTTTTCCTTCATGATGCCACTGTTCATATAAACCGCCGATGGCACGAAATGATTCGTTCACTCTATCCACGATCTGTTGATGGATACTCGGATCATTCGGTAAATGCGTCTGGATGTTGTCGACTTGATGCTTTTTCATCATGTCGATGTAAACCGTGAGAAAAATGGTATCTTCTAAAATCCAGTAAATGACTTCATCTGCCACTTTTGTTCTTTTATGCAGCATTTGAATTCCTCGTTCATATTGAATGAGGATATAACCACTCGAATCGATTTGAATATAGGGACTCAAATCATCAAAAAATCCTGACGTTTGAAATGGACGTGCCATATACGGTTCGTATATGTCTCTTGGAAGGGATGTCATTTGAAGACAAGTATCAATGCGCTTGATCAGTTCGTCTTGTTGCAGAATGTGCTTCATGTCATTCGCCGCCTTTGATGAGATAAAAGCTGCCAAGGGATTCCCTGACAGCTTTCTAACGTTGTTTTTTTCATTTCACAGGAACAGATAAACGGCACCAATGACTGCAAAAGTGCAGGCAACTACGATTAATACTTTTGCTAGCTTTTCCATGTCGTCTCCTTAAATGCCGGCTGCGACTACGTAAGACAGCCCAACTGAAATGATGAGTGAAATAAACCCGACCGCTCTATTATCATTTTCAATCTCTTTGTCTACTTTAAAACGCGGTGTTAAAAATTCAAAAATGAAATAGCTGACAAGCAGCATCACAAAGCCGTATACCCCCCATCCAACCATTTGAAGAAGGGAATTGTGCTGTGCGATTGAATGCTGAAACACATTCGCAATCCCAAAGATCTTCCCGCCTGTTGCCATGGCAACAGCTAAGTTCCCCCGCTGGATCTCTTCCCAGTTCTTATAAGAAGTGACGAGTTCAAAAATGGTTAGAAATAAGACGAGACATAGGACGGCCACACTATAATAGGCGGCAATTTCCACAAGTTCATTTTCCCAAAAGGCTTTCATGCGTTTTCTCCTTTTTACTTTAATTCGACGATGGTGACGCCTGATCCTCCCTCACCTTGTTCGCCAAAACGAGCATTTTTCACACTTCGGTGCTGTTTCAATAATTCCTGAACCCCTTTTCTAAGGGCGCCAGTTCCTTTACCGTGAATAATAGACACGCGCGGATAACCAGCTAATACAGCATCATCTAAATATTTTTCGACTCTGCTTAAGGCATTTTCATAACGCTCGCCTCTTAAATCAAGTTCAAGCGAGACATGATAATCTTTTCCTTTGACTGCCGTAATGGCTTTTTCTTGCTTAAATTCAGGTGCTGATTTAATAAATTCCATGTCTTTTTCTTTTACCTTCATTTTTAGAATGCCCATTTGGACACTCCATTCTTTGTCGCCTGTTTGTTCAAGCAGTGTTCCTTTTTGTCCGAAGGTGAGCACTTTGACTTCGTCGCCTGACTTCAGCTGTCTTACTGCTTTTTTCGCTGGCTCTGGCTTCTTTTTCCTGTCAAACTCAGGAACAGCTTCTTCAAGACGCTTTCGCGCATCGATGAGTTCATGCTCTTTGAATGAGCGGTGTTCACTTTTTATCGAACGGAGCTCTTGAATAATATCTTCTGCTTCTTTTGATGCTTGTTCAATTTTCTCTTTCGCTTTCTGTTCAGCTTCTTCAAGCAGTTTGTCTTTTTGCTCATTCCATTCAAGAATTTGTCTTTGCAATTCTTTATGAAGCTTTTCTGCTTCTTTTCTATAGACTTCTGTCTCATGCAGTTCTTCTTCTGCTTGTTTCTTGCTATCTTCTAATGAAGCAATCATTTGGTCTACTTCATTATGCTCTGCATGCATATCCGCTTTTGCCCGGTCTATGAGGTGATCTGGCAAACCAAGACGCTTTGAAATTTCAAATGCGTTACTTCGACCAGGCACACCGATGAGCAGGCGGTACGTTGGTGATAAGGTTTCGATATCAAACTCCACGCTTGCATTCGTGACGCCTTCCCGGTTATACCCATATGCCTTCAGCTCGGGGTAATGAGTCGTTGCAATGACACGTGCATTTGTTTGATGCACTTCATCTAATATGCTCATCGCAAGTGCCGCACCTTCAGCTGGGTCTGTTCCTGCCCCTAATTCATCAAATAAAACGAGAGAGTTAGAAGTCAAATGCTTTAAGATATCGACAATATTGACCATATGAGATGAGAACGTACTCAAGCTTTGTTCGATGGATTGTTCGTCTCCAATATCAGCAAAAACTTGGTCGAACACAGCCACTTCAGAGCCTTCTTCAACTGGAATATGGAGGCCCGCCTGTGTCATCAGCGTCAATAGACCCAGCGTTTTTAAGGTAACGGTCTTTCCCCCTGTATTTGGTCCAGTGATCACGATTGTTGAAAAATCTTTACCGAGCTCAATATCATTTGCGACAACTTGATCCCGAGGCAATAGAGGATGTCTTGCTCGTTTTAAATAGATTTCTCCTTGATCATTCACAGCAGGTTTTGTGGCTTTTTCTGCCTTTGCATATTTAGCTTTAGCAAAAATAAAATCTAGCGTTTGCAGCTCCTTTACATTGTGAAGCAGTTCCCCAATGTGCTCTGACACACTCTCTGTCAGCATTTGCAGGATCTTTTCAACCTCTTGCTTCTCTTTTAAACGGGTTTGCTGCAAGGTGTTATTTACATCCACGACCACTTGCGGCTCAATAAAAAGGGTTGCCCCTGATGAAGACTGGTCATGAACAATGCCGCCGTAATTCGAGCGGTACTCTTGTTTCACTGGAATAACAAACCGGTCATTACGAATGGTGACAATTGTGTCTGACAGCATTTTCGAAGCCGATTGTGAACGAATCATCGCTTCTAATTTATCACGGACCTTTGATTCTAGTGAGCGTAATTGAATGCGCAATGAACGAAGTGCCGGGGTTGCATGATCAAGTACTTCTCCATTATCACCAATACAGCTTTCGATTTCTTTTCTGATTTCAGGCAGTAATATGAGCGTCTCAGCATATGTATGAAGACGCGGTATGTCTACTCCATCATCATACATGGACGTGAGAAAGTGCTTCATATTTTTCACCGCATATAATAGTCCTGCGATTTCCATCAGCTCAGAAGGGCTTAATGTACTTCCGATTTCTGCCCGTTTCACTGCGCGTCTAATATCTGTTAACCCGCCAAATGGCGCTGATCCCTTTAATCGGATCACATCTTGCGCTTCTGCTACCTCTTCCAGCAAATGCTGAATGGTTTCTATATCCGTCAGAGGTGTTAAATCCTGCGCTCTTTCTTTTCCTAATGTGGATGCGGTATAGGACATCACTTTTTCTTTTACTTTATGAAATTCTAATGATGCTAACACTTTTTGTTGCAGCATGGTCCAGCCTCCTAACGACTACCTGTCACGCGTTAAAAACTTTTTGATCTCGTTTAGAGTAAAAGTATTCACGACATTTGCTTTTGGTGTCCAGCCCTTTCTTGCAGCTGTTACACCGACTTCCATATGTTCCAGCATGGCGATGTTGTGCGCATCTGTATTGATCATGATGTTCACACCCGCTTCATTTGCTTTGATTAAATGCTCTGTTTTCAAATCAAGTCTTGACGGATTGCTGTTGAGTTCAAGTGCAGTGCCTGTTTTCTTCGCAAGTTCTATGAGCTGATCTATATTTAAGGCATAGCCATCCCGTCTGCCGATCAAACGGCCTGTTGGATGTGCAATTAAATCGACATGCTGATTACGCAAGGCATTTTCAAGGCGTTCCATAATGACTTCTTCCGGCTGAGAGAAGCTAGAATGAATAGACGCAATGACAAAATCCATGTCTTTTAAAAAGTCATCATCATAATCTAACGATCCATCCGGCAGGATATCCATTTCGACCCCTTTGAAAATGTGAAAATGCTCGAATTCCTGATTAAGCTTATCAATTTCTTTTGCTTGCAGACGCAAACGTTCTTTTGTTAAGCCGTTTGCTACTTTTAAATATTGCGAGTGGTCTGTAATCGCCATGTATTCATAGCCTTTTGCGATACATGCTTCCGCCATTTCACGAATAGAGAAGGCTCCGTCACTCCATGTCGAGTGCATATGAAGGTCGCCTTTGATATCTTTCAGTTCTACAAACTGCATACTTTCTTTATACGTATCAATCTCTGCTCCGGTTTCACGAATTTCTGGAGGAATGAGCGGAAGTTGAAAATGTGCATAAAAAGCGCTTTCGTCTTCAAACGTTTTTACATCTCCAGTTTCAATCGTTTCCACACCATATTCGCTAATGCGCTCTCCGCGTTCCTTTGCAAGCTGACGCATTCGAATATTGTGATCTTTTGAGCCAGTGAAATGGTGCAGCGTAGTTGCGAATTGGTCTTCTGTCACAAGCCGGAAGTCGACACTGATCTCAAAATCAAGGGCAAGCACAACAGATACCTTCGTATCACCGCTTGCGATCACATCTTTCACATCATCAAGTGCAACGAGCTGCTCTCTGACTTGCTCAGGATTGTCTGTTGCAATGATATAATCTAAATCTTTGACGGTTTCGCGAGCACGTCTTAAGCTGCCAGCTCTTGAAAAACGGATGATACCTTTCATCTCTTCAAGCGCATGATCAATCCGCTCTGCCACATCTAATGCAAATCCAATTGGCAGTCGTTCCGGCTGCTTTCCTGCTTCCTCAAGAGCTGCGAGAATCTTTTCTTCTGTTTTTTTGCCGAAGCCAGCAAGCGCTTGTACCTTTTCCGTTTCGCATGCTTCTTTTAGAGACTGTGCATCATGGACCCCAAGCTCTTGGTAAAGCTTAGCGATCTTCTTCCCGCCGAGTCCTGGCAATTTCAAAAGCGGGACAAGTCCTTCAGGCACTTCTTTTTTTAATTGTTCGAGTGTTTCTGATTGTCCTTTTTCGATATACTCAGTGATCACAGCAAAGGTTCCTTTTCCAATGCCGGGTAATGCTAATAGATCGTCTATTTGAGAAAGGCTGCGGTCATCTTGTTCCAGTGCCGCTGCTGCTTTACGAAAGGCAGAAATTTTAAAAGGATTATCTCCTTTTAGCTCCATATATACTGCAATTGTTTCAAGAAGTTTGATAATATCTTTTTTATTCATCTCTCATCCTCCAGCCGCTTTGGCATCTTCCTTTATAAATATACAAACTTTTCCTTCATCCTACAACTTTCTGTCATGGAATGAGAAAAAACTTCTCCAAGAAAGGAGAAGTTTTTAAACTCCATACGTCGTCCATAAGTCTTTGACAAGACCGGACAGATAAGGGGTGTTGCTTACGATCGCATCTGCTAATATGGATTTACTCAACATTGTTTGCAGTGCATCGACTGGAAGTAATGCAGCGACAAACAAAAGAATAAAAACAAATAGATAGGTTTCAAGAAATCCTAAAACACCGCCAAGCAGTTTATTGACCTGCTTAATCACAGGTATACTTGCAATGGTTGTGAGCAATCCGCCAATGATGGCGAGCAGGATTTTGGTCAAGATAAACAGAATGATAAACGCAATGGTATTATAATAAGCTGTTTCTAGATTCCCACTAAAGAAAGCGAGCTGCGCTTGACCGCCGCTAAAATTAGGTGCTGGAATCCACGTAAGCTGTGGTGCAAGTGACTGATAAAACATGGAAGCCACTAAGATAGAAACAACAAAGCTGATCAATTTAATAAATTGAAGAATAAACCCGCGTTTTAGACCGACAAGCGTTCCCATAAGAAGCAAAAACAAAATGATGATATCGATCACGGTAATTTCATTCCTTTTCTCTAAGCTGATTCTCTAGTTTTTCGTATTGCTCTTTTAATTTCAAGTAGTCGTGGACGACATTGACTGCTGTCAGTACAGCTAATTTGTTTATATCAAGGTATGGGTTTTTTTCATTTATTTCTCTCATTTTATCATCAACAATTGAAGCAACGTGTCGCATATGCATCTTCGTTTCTTGACCGATGATCGTAAAGGACTGTCCGTAAATCTCAACTGTTGTTTTTGTTGTTTTCGTTTTACCGCCGTCAGACAACGTTTCTCCTCCATTCCACGAGAATCCTAGTCTCTATCATAACATGTTTAGACATTGAATGGAAAGACGAGCCCTTCCCTGTTATGGTACACTTTAGAAATCAATGATATCAAGGTAAAAAGGAGTTATCCACTGTGCCACAATCCGTCTTAAAAGCAACATCAGAAGACCTTAAAAAGATGAAGAGCGCGTATGCGCACCACTTAACTGATACGTTACCACCAGGCGCCCTTTTTCAAGCAAAGGTTCCTGGCTGTACGATTACAGCCTATCGATCTGGAAAAGTGCTGTTTCAAGGTCAAAAGGCAGAAGCTGAAGCCAGTCAATTCAGCCATTTACAAACTGCTGATCCGAAAAGTCCAAAAGCACCTGCTGTCACAAAATATAGTCCGCCGTCAGGGATTGCTTCTATGTCCGTCATCGGTTCAGATGAAGTAGGAACAGGTGATTATTTTGGACCGATAACGGTCTGTGCCGCCTATGTTGATTCAAGCAAGCTTGCTCTCATGAAAGAGCTTGGCGTAAAAGACTCAAAAGGCCTAAAAGACCCGCAAATTATCAACATTGCCAAAGATCTCATCAAAACCATTCCGTTCAGCCTTCTTGTACTCCGAAATGAAAAGTATAATGCGATGCAGGAAAAGGGCATGAGCCAAGGAAAAATGAAGGCGCTCCTTCACAACCAAGTCATCACCTCTGTGCTGGAGAAATTAGATGGGAAACAGCCTGAAGCTATTTTAATTGACCAATTTGCAGAACCGGGTATTTATTTCAAGCATCTTGCTGGAAAAAAAATTATTCGGGAACGGACGTACTTTAGCACAAAAGCAGAAGGCATTCATTTGTCAGTTGCTGCGGCTTCCATTATTGCAAGGTACGCTTTTTTAATTGAAATGGATAAGTTATCTAAAGCAGCAGGGTTTGACATTCCAAAAGGAGCCGGCCCTCATGTAGACAAGGCGGCTGCAAAGCTCATCAAGCTGCACGGCGAAGAGGCTTTACGTCAATTTACAAAACTGCATTTTGCCAACACACAAAAAGCAAAAAAATGGTTATAAAAAAGAGCTAGGCCCATATGGCCTTAGCTCTTTTTTCTTTAACCGCGCAAGACGGCTTGATACGTATCTTCTAATGCTTTCAATACTTTCGTATGAACTGCGGTGACTTCTTCCTCTGTCAAAGTTTGTTCCGGATTTAAATATTGGAGAGAGAATGCAACAGATTTCTTGCCTTCTTCCATGTGTTCACCTTCATACACGTCAAAGACGGATAGATCAGTCAGTAAATCCCCGCCTGCCTCATAGATGACACGCTCCAGCTGTCCGCTTGAGATATGCTGATCTACAACAAGCGCAATATCTCTTGTCACAGCAGGGAATCTCGGAATCACTGTATATTTCATATCCTTCGATTCAGACGTCATCACATCTGTTAAATCAAACTCGAAGACATATGTTTCTTTTAAATCTAATTCCTTTTCAACGACTGGATGAAGTGCAGCAACAAACCCAATGACTTTTCCATTTAAATGAACATCTGCTGTCCGACCTGGGTGAAGACCTTCACGCTCTGCTTGAACATATGTGATTTGGTCTGATACACCAAGCTTTTCAAATAGACCTTCTGCAATTCCTTTCGCTACATAAAAATCGACAGCTTTTTTCTCGCCCTGCCAAAGATTTTTATGCCATAAACCTGTCAGCGCACCAGCGACATGTTCTTTTTCCACCGGTTTTGCCCCTTCAGCTTCTGCTAAGAACACAGAACCCGTTTCATAAAAACCAAAGGAATCAGCTTGTCTTGCCAAGTTATATGCAACTGAATCAAGTAAGTTTGGCAGAAGACTTTGTCTGAGCACACTTCGTTCCTCACTCATTGGCAGGGAAAGTCTTGTTTTATAAGCTGGATTCAATGCAAAGGCAGTAGACTTATGCTGATTTGTCAATGAATACGTGATCGCTTGAGAAAGACCTGCGCCTTCTAAGAAACGTCTCACCTTTCTGCGTTTCACTTGATATGGCGTGAGACCGCCAACTGTACCAGCTGTCGCAGGTAGTGTAGATGGAATATTATCGTAGCCGTATAATCTCGCAACTTCTTCAATGAGATCTTCTTCAATCGTGATATCCATTCTGCGAGAAGGAACCGTTACGACAAGAACGTCATTTGATTCGCCTACTGTAAAGCCCAGTTTGTTGAAAATTTGAATCATATCTTCTTTTGAAATGCTCATGCCAAGCACCTTGTTCACACGCTCAGTAGATACGTGGATGACATTCATATTTATTTCAAGGTGGTTTTCCTCCACAGTCCCGCTTAGCACTTCACCACCAGCATAGATGCTGATCAATTGCGCCGCTCTTTCGGCTGCAGATTTCGTACGCTGCGGATCAAGTCCTTTTTCAAATCGTGTGCTTGATTCACTGCGAAGCCCTAAGTCTCTAGATGCTTGACGGACTGTTTGACCGTTGAAATATGCCGCTTCTAAAAGAATTGTTGTCGTTTCATCACGCACCTCTGATTCAAGACCGCCCATGACGCCTGCGACAGCGTGCGCTTTCGTTCCGTTAGTGATCACAAGATGCTTTGATGAAAGTGTACGCTCTTGCTCATCAAGTGTTTGAATGCTTTCGCTATCAGTCGCTTTACGTACGACCACTTGCTTTGAACCAAAGCGGTCATAATCAAAGGCATGAAGCGGTTGACCGTATTCAAGCAGTACAAAGTTCGTAATATCGACGACGTTGTTAATTGGGCGAATGCCTGCATTCATCAATCTTGTTTGAATCCAATGCGGTGCTGGTCCAATCTTTACATTTTTAATGACCTTCGCTGCATAAAGTGGATTCGCTTCTTGATCTTCAATTTTCACCGAAATATAGTCTGCTGCTTTTTCTGAAGACGTGTCATGTGCTGTATCAGGAAGTTTGGTGTCTTTCCCTAAGATGGCTGCAACCTCATAGGCGACACCTAGCATATTCAGAGCATCCGCACGGTTTGGTGTTAAGCCAAGCTCAAGTACTGCATCGTCTAATTGAAGTGCCTGAAGGGCATCATCCCCGGGTTTGACGTCATTTGGGAAAACAAAAATACCTTCTGCATATTCCTTTGGTACGAGTTTGCTTTCGACACCTAATTCTTGCAGAGAACAAATCATGCCATGAGACTCTTCGCCGCGCAGCTTTGCTTTTTTAATTTTAAAGTTCCCAGGAAGGACTGCGCCAACCGTTGCGACAGCCACATATTGACCTTTATCCACATTCGGAGCCCCGCAAATAATTTGAACCGGTTCGTCTTCTCCGATATCCACGAGACATTTATTTAACTTGTCGGCATTCGGGTGCTGTTCTCGCTCCACGACGTGTCCAACGACAACTCCTTTAATGCCTTCGCCTTTATATTCAACGGCTTCCACTTCAATTCCGCTTCTTGTGATTTTCTCTGCTAATTCATCCGGCTGAATGCCTTCTAAATCGACATAGTCTTCTAACCATTTATATGAAACAAACATGTTGATTTCCTCCTCTTAGTCCTGCTTGAATTGCTTTGTGAATCTAATATCATTTGTGTAGAAATGGCGAATATCATCAATGCCGTATTTGAGCATTGCAATCCGTTCAACACCCATTCCAAAAGCAAAGCCTTGGTAAGTTTCTGGATCAAATCCGCTCATTTTCAAAACATTTGGATGAACCATCCCAGCTCCTAAAATTTCAATCCAGCCTGTTCCTTTACATACAGAACAGCCTTTTCCTCCGCATTTAAAGCAGGACACATCCACTTCAACAGATGGTTCTGTGAATGGGAAAAAGCTTGGACGCAGTCTAATTTCACGATCTTCACCAAACATTTTTCTTGCGACTGTCTCAAGCGTACCTTTTAGATCACTCATGCTAATATTGTGATCGACAACAAGCCCTTCAATCTGCATGAATTGATGTGAATGAGTCGCGTCATCGCTGTCTCGTCTATATACTTTCCCAGGGCAGATGATCTTCACAGGACCTTGTCCTTTATATTTTTCAAGTGTACGTGCTTGAACTGGTGACGTTTGTGTTCTGAGCAGTGTATCCTCGGTAATATAGAAGCTGTCCTGCATATCACGTGCCGGATGCTCCTTTGGAAGATTCAGCGCCTCAAAGTTATAATAATCCGTTTCTACCTCAGGACCTTCCTCAACGGTATAGCCCATGCCAATAAATAAATCTTCAATATCTTCGACAACAATCGTTAATGGATGTCTTGCCCCTATTTTGATTGGGCTTGCTGGCAATGTAACATCGATCGTTTGAGACGCAAGTTTCTTCTTCACTTCTTCTTTTTCCAGCTGCTCATTTTTTTCAGCAATGGCACCAGCAATCTGCTCTCTCACTTCGTTTGCGAGTGCGCCCATTTTTGGTCTTTCTTCTGCGGAGAGCTTGCCCATTCCGCGGAGTACTTCTGTGATCGGTCCTTTTTTCCCTAAATATTGAACACGAATGTCATTGACTTCTTTGAGCGAGCTAGCTGCTTCAACCTTCGCTATCGCTTCTAATTCAAGCTGTTTTAACGTTTCTTGCATGAGTGTAATCCTCCTTTTGATATACAAAACCGCCTGGATAAACGGCTGTTTGATCGTTTGAAGACAATAAAAAAACCCGTCCCCTCTAGAAAAGAAGGGACGAGTTGTGGTCGCGGTACCACCCTTGTTAAGCACAAATACATGTGCGAATAAGCTTCATTGACATAACGGAATCAAACGAATCCGGTTCACCTTTACGCAAAGCTTGCGGTCCCGGTGACAACTCCAGAGGTGAATTCCTGTTTCAGCATTCCTTAAATGCACTTTCAGTCTACGATGCATTCTCCCTATAAGGCTGCTCCTTGAAACAATCTTCCTCTATCATGGTTTTTAAAATATTAGTTTCATTATAGTGAAAATGAGCGCATGTTGCAATACTTAGCACGTAAGATTCCGGTTCTTAAAATGGGGGTTCGATTCCCTCCGAGGGCGTACCAAACTACTGAAACCATTGCGTTTTTACAAACGTGATGGTTTTTTATGCTCATTTTTAATAGGTACAGTTCATTCATAAATACCACGAAAAGCACCACGCATACCTCAAATCGTTCCTATAAATATTTTAGGAGTGATTCCCATCAAACGAAGAAAATCAATCTCCAGTTCACTTGCCAAACAGACCTTCCAATCTATCACTGATGATACACAGAATTCATCATACGAAAAAGCAGCAGAGGAATTTTTTAGGCATTGTAAGATTAAAGATTTTCTAATGAAGAGTTGGAGTATTTTAAGAAGTTAAAGGAGTATAATGACAGTTTTACAGAAGCAGATTCTAATAGCTTGAACCTGTTGGCGCAATTTCTGTTTATTTGGTCACGCTTAAAACAAGCACACAACGAATTCAGAATAGAAGACGAAGCTACTATAAGTCTTGAAAAGCGGATGATATCTATTGATAAACAAATAAACCAGCACATGGTAGTGCTATGTATACCATTGTCTCAGCGGTTACAGTTGGCTAATGACATGGCTAAAGTGATGATTGAAGAAAGAAAATTAGAGCAAATGAATAATCAGAACCAGCAACCTGTAAACCCACTATTGACTCTATTAGATGAGATCGAAGAAATGAATAAAGGAGGATGAAAGTTTTCAATATAGACTATTTATCTGATTAAGTCTGCAGAGCAGTCTAATAAAAAGGATGTTTTATTACAAATAATAAAAAGCATACTTCTAGGGTTAAACCTAAAAGTATGCTAAATTAATTTCTTTTTACTCTTCTATTTCTAATGCTGGTAGACTGTTCACTAAATCCACTGTTTGAACAGATACGTTGATTATACGTAATAGCAAATCAAATATATAGCGTTCGTCATCAGAGAATAAGTTAGGGTCATCTACAATACCAGACTTCTTATCTGTTTTCACTTGATACTGGTCTATTATCCATTCAATAGCTGGGCGACCATTTACGACATAATCATATGCCTTTTCAGGGATATTCTTAATGGTGATGTCACTATTAAAGACAATAGTATCTAATTGTCCACGTTTTGGGTGTTTCATCTTTTGAACTTTATATGAAGGGTTTGTTTTTCCTTCGATAACTAAGTCAGTGAAAGGATCGACAGACTCATAATTCAGATGGAGCTCAGAAAGTTTTTGACCTACGTAAACAAATTTATTTTTATCTTTTAGTATAGGAATGCGAGGTACTGATTTTTTCAAATCATTGGCATACCGTTCACGATATTCTGGTGAATGTAAAACCCCATAAACATAGTAAAAAACACCTAAGTCATTTAAACCCAATTTTTCTTTAATTGAATCACTAATATTGCTGTTGTCTGATAAAAGTGTAGACTTGTTAGAATTATCATATAGGAGAAATGCTTGCCCTGTATCCATTAGGTGATAATTAGGGATATTATCAACCATAATTGCTGAAAAATCTCGTTTGATACCTGTTCCTGTAACAAAAATAAGCTTATTGTTTGTCCCCATTTTCTCTTTGTATTTTGCAGGATATTCTACTACATCTGAACTATAATACAGCCATTTTTTTGTGAAGGGACGATATTGACTATACCGTATTTTTTTAGCATCAAAATCAAACTTAATCCCACGTTTAAATGAGTTTCTCAACCCTCTTGTCCACTTAACAAAGTTATCAGAAGTATTTATAGATGCCAACTTCTCATCTATATCATTGATGTTAGCTAGCCTGCTAATTTCTGAATTATAGTTGTCAATGAGTTTCTCAACCTTTTGCTCAACAGATATCTTTGAAAATCCATACGTCCAAAAATCCCGTGCTGTTTGAGCACCAATTCCATGGTCATTAAATATTCTATCTTCGTTATTAGAAAATAACGGAATATACGAGCTGTAATTTTCATCCCTTTGATTTATCCAATCGAAATTCTCGTCTGGTATAATTTCTTTCCAGTCAATATTATTTATGGATTTTCTTTCAGAAATTATTTTAAGTTTTTCTTCACGAGTTAGATAATTTCCAATATCGTGATAATAAATTTTGTGATTTTCAGATCCATCCTTAATTAAAAGTGTTATAGCAATAGATGCTCTGCTACCAGATCCAAATATTTTCCCACCTTCTTTTCTTGATTGTTCGCCTTGAGTTCTTTGGTCACCCCGAAGATTATACACATATATATAATTGAAATCCTCTGCTAAACATTTTCTTAAACCGCTTGTGGCGTTGCTATCAATAAATGAACCATTTGTAACAAACCCAACAATACCTTTTTCACCTAATCTATCTGTTGACCAGCGGAGTGATTTGATATAACTATCATATAGTGTGTTTTTTGCTGTGGAATTAGAAAATTTTGCATAAGTATTAGCGATATCTTCTTCTAACTTTAAATAACGAACGTTTTCATTAGCATCATTAGCATTATTTTTCCCTATTCTATAAGGAGGATTACCTATGATTGCGAAAATAGGGTTTTCCTGTTGCTTTTTAAGCCGAGTATTATTTTCATTAAACAATTCATCTTCAAAAGAGTTTTTTCTTTCGGTAGATTCAAATGTATCAGTCAAAACAATGCCTTCGAATGGCTGATATTCCCCTTCCATAATTGAATGGAATGTTTCTTCTATATTGATAGCAGCTATATAATAACTTAAAAGTACAATCTCATTTGCATGAAGTTCTTGAGTATACTTACGCAACAATTCATTTTTATTAATCAGCCCGCTTTGTAGTAAACGAGTAATGAATGTTCCCGTTCCGGTAAAAGGATCAAGAACATGTACTCCTTCGGTAGATAATGATTTTCCAAAATGTTTTTTTAAAGCATCATTAACTGAATGAATAATAAAGTCTACAACCTCTACAGGTGTAAAAACTATACCTAAACTTTCTGTAGTTTCCTTGAATCCAACTCTAAAGAATTTGTCATAAAGTTGGATGATTATGTCCTGTTTTGCCTTTAAATTATCAATGCCTTGAGCACGTATACGGACGCTTTCATAAAATTCTTGTAGTCTTTCCTGTTCTCTTACTAATCCTTGTTTATCAAGTACACTTAAAATTGATTCCATTGCTTGTGAAACAGGATTGTTATTAACAAAGCTATATGATTCAAATAATGCTTCAAATACTGGCTTAGTTATTAAATGCTGCGCCAACATTTCAATTGCTTGATTATCTGAAATAGTACTGTTGATGTTATAGCGTAAACTATTTACGAACTTCTGAAACTCTTGAAAAGCCTCGCTATTTTTATCATCCAGCATTACTCGAATACGCATCATATGCTGTTGAGCTATTTCTGCAACATCCTTAGACCAATCTTCCCAATATCGTACGTTACCGACTTTTTTAACGATTTTTCCATAAATGGCACGTTCAAGTTCTGACCAATCATCATCAGTAAGTGTGAATGCAAGTTGTTCATTTTCTGGAGAAGGTATCACTAAGTCATCATCAGGAGCATCTCCAACTCCAATAACTTGAACCTGGTCTGGCTTTTTTTTGTTTAATTCAAGTTTGTTTATAGTTGCGTCAAAACGTTCATCTAGAGATCGTAAAGCATTCAACACTTCCCAAACCACTCGATACTTTTCGTTATTATCTAAAACTGTATTAGGATCTACTCCAGAAGGAACTCCTATAGGTAAAATTACATATCCATAATCTTTCCCAGGGGCTTTCCGCATTACTCGTCCAACTGCTTGGGCAATATCAATTTTCGATTTTCTTGGCTTTAAAAACATAACAGCATCTAAATCGGGAACATCGACGCCTTCTGTTAAAAATCTAGCGTTTGACAAGATTCTACATGTACGGTCATTGACTCCAGCTTTTAACCATGAAATCTTTTCATTCTTTTGTAGAGCGTTCATTGAACCATCTGCGTGTTCAATTTCTATATTAAATATATCTGATTGGTCGTTTACTTCGTTTATATATTCATCAACTACACTTGAAAACATATTAGTAATTAACTTCGAGTCCTTAATTGTCCCTGTAAACGCGATTGCTCTCTTCATAGGTTGGCCGATTGTTTCGTTAGTGTTACCTTTCCGCTTAACCAATCCATTCCAGCAACCAATGATTTTAGTAACATCGTCAAATTCCAATTCTGATTCACGAGCAAGCATCTGTTGAAATCTACGAGCAATTACTTCTTCATCTACAGCTAGAACCATTACTTTGTAGTCAGTTAAAATATCTTTTTTAATTGCATCCCCGAATCCTATCCGGTAAAATTCTTCCCCATATATTTCAGAATTACCCATGTCTGAAATTAAGACAGACATTTCCTCTGCTTTCTTTTTCGCATCCTCACCGTACACTCTTGGTGTAGCAGTTTGGTATAAACGTTTAGCAGTTTTAATGTTGTTGTCATCGTGAACCTTCGTAAACGCACTTGCTTCTGTTCCGGACTCAGTAGCACCAGTAGTACGGTGTGCTTCATCACATACAACTAAATCAAACTCATAAAAACCATTTTTTTGTGCTTCAATAATTACGTCAATTGATTGATAAGTTGAGAAAACCACCAAGAATTTACTTGGATTATCACTTAAGTCGATTACATTTTGACGGTCCAGTAATTTTTGATAATCAGTCGTAGCTGGATACCCTAGGTCAGCAGCTGCAATATCTTCAAATTGATTTTCACCTGATGTCTTCTTAGTAACTTTTCTATCAGAACAGACAGCAAATGTGTCCATATCTTTACGGTATTTAGAGTCTGCAGTCCAGCCTCTTAATGATTGGGAAAGTAACTGAATACTCGGTACAAGGTATAATACTCTAAACGTCCCATCTTTCTTTTCCGCCATTTCCTCAGCAATCACCAGTGAAGTATAGGTTTTTCCTGTACCAGGTGCCATTATCAATTTTCCACGGTCAACAGTTTCAAATCCGTTTACTACTTTCTCAATAGCAGGAATCTGATGTTTGCGTGGTTTTTTTACTGCTTTCAATTCAACTGTCTTGGGATCATCAATCGAGAAATTTGACCAATCAATCTCGCTATCACGTAATTGGGATAAACCTATACGAACAATTTTTTTATCACGATCTAACAAAGCGTTATTTGCATTGCTACTCCATTTATCAGTTGAAGTTACAATAATTCCTTCTGCATAATAACTCTTTCCTACCTCGTTTAAAAAAGAATCAATGTGAGATTTCTGGATTGTTGTGTCCATTGAATAATACTTGCACTGTATAGCAACTAATTCACCGGTTTCTCTTCTTCGTGCAACTAAATCTACACCAGTATCCTTCTTAGGGACTCCGTACTCTTCAGGTACACTTCCTAACATCCATACTTCATCAAACAGACGAGCATACATTGGCTCGTTTTTAAGGTATGCGGAAACTAATATCTCAAATAAAGTTCCTCGGTCTCGTTGTTCACGTTTCTCTGTATCAATCTCATTCATCAACGACACGAAGCTCTTTTGATTTGTTAACTTCAAACTCTTCACCCATCTTTCAATTTATAAAAAGCTATTTAAGTATCAATTCAACGCAGTTCTATCCACTACACTATTATTTTATCATGAAAGGGTGTGAACCTGATGGATGTTTTTGTTGGAGAGGAGTAGGAAAGTGAAACAAGATAAAATTTCATATGGGGAACTTGAAAATTCAGAAATGATTAATGTATTTGAGTATTTTGACTTCCCTTTGTTTTTCATTTCTAGGACTCCCGATAATGATTTGTATTTAAATTACTACTTTAAAGAAGTAAGCGATGATGTTGATAAGAGGTTCTTTAGTCCCATCTCAACTAAAGAGCATCTTGAGTTACTTCAACAAAGAATTTCTGTGTTAGGTTTGTTAATGAATTTTAAAAATAAAAATAGGTAATTATTTAATTATTGATTCTACTGTTGAAAATCCAGATGCAGAAATTAATCTTATTAAAGTAGATGATACAAACTTAGAACCATTGAGTTTTCCTGAGACCGATTTCTTTGCAGAATATGATCACTTAACTGATGAAGAGCTCTACAGGGTAGAGGAAGATGTTATTGACAGTTCTAGATTTAAACTAATCTTAAAGGATGATAATAATAGCCATGATATAGGTTTAAATGTCTTTTTGAAAGTATTGGATCACTTAAAGAAATCCATTAATGGGATTGCCCTTATGATATTGGCAGTAAAGTCATGGATCAGCTCCCTACTCATGAAATAAATTTGAGATTGGATTCCTTACAGCCTTCATCTTTTGGAGTTTGGTTGAAAACAGAGCCCAATGAAGTTTATCTATTTGAAGTACCTGAAAAATCATTAAATAACCTATTCGAGATAATTGATGATATACACAAAAAAGACATTAAAGAGCCGATTGAGATTGATGAGGAATACTCCTTAGAAACAATAAAAAGTATTAAAAATTTATTAAAAGATGTGGTAGATAATAAATTTGCACTTTCATTAGAAGCGAACACTAAGTCTCGTGGTGAAAAATCAGTAGAGTTTGGAAAAGAGTCATATGATAAGTTAGATATGTTGACGCAGATCTTAAAAGAAAAGAGCAAAATATTTACTTAAGAAGTGGAAGTTGAAGGATTGCTTACATCCATTAATACAACCTACAATAGATTTAGAATTTCTACAGATACAATAGGTGAAATTGGCGGTAAATGTCATCAGATATGTTTAAAAAATTAAAAGATGAAAAAAGCCTTCAATTTAGGGTACCAAGCATTATTAAAGCTACTATCACTAAAGAAACTGCGAATGATTATTTAGAAGGTGAACATAACACAAAGTATATCCTGACACACTTTGAACAACCTGATGATTAAAATGGGTGGAATATTAAAGATTCCCCTCTCCTTGATCCTTACTCCTTTCGATTGACAAATATAATAGGAGTAGGGAGGTTGGTTTTGGTGAAAAAATCATTACTTGATGTGAGACCAAATCTAAAGAAATACTTTCATCCACAAGATAATAACAACTTAGAATTTCATGATATTTCATATGGATCAAAAAGCAAAGTGTTTTTTCGCTGTGATAAGTGCAATAAACTTCAATCAGAAAAAGAAGCGAAATCAGTTAATAGTTACACCAAGTTAAACAGAAATAAAGACGCATTTTATAAAAACTTTGAATGTGCGTATTGTAATTACTTGGCAGTAAAGCGCCCTGAAATAGCATCAGAATGGGATTGTGAAAGAAATACAGGTACTCCATTTGACTATAAAAGAGGCAACAGGTATAAAGCGTATTGGAAATGTGAACAAGGTCATGAATGGCAAACCTAAATAAATACTCGCACAACTAATCAAACAAGTTGCCCCGAATGTACGAGTTCAACAGGTGAAAAAGCAATCGGGAATATCTTGAGGGAGATGAAAGTCAAATATCAAGCAGAGTACCCTGTATCAATTGATGGGAAAATACGCAGATATGACTTCCACCTACCTAAATATAATGTGTATATCGTGGTTCATGGTAAACAACATTTTCAGGATGCTTTCACTCGATCTGTTGTAGATCAAGAGACGATAGATCAATGTAAGCAAAGATATGCTGAAGAAAATGGATATTATATTATGGTGGATTATCGTGAACATGATCCTGTAATTGCAGTAAAGAGATTTTTAATCGAATGGAGAAAGTTCAAAGAAGTAGTGTGATATGCTACTTCTTTTTCTATTGACAAAGAACATGATATTTCTTTTTATGGGTGCAATATAGGTTCGTTTTTGAGATAAATAACACGCATTGAATTCCAGTTGAATGATACTTAGCCCTTATGTGCCAATGAATACAGAAGTTTATTCTGCTTTTCGGTGCAACACTATCCACGCAAATGATAAACAAGTACAGCCGCTGCAACAGCCACATTTAATGATTCTGCCTGGCCATACATTGGCACATATAAATTGTGGTCTGTCATTTGCAGAATCTCTTGGTTTATACCCGCTCCTTCATTGCCAACAATCAATGCAAACGGACCTTCTGCCGTTACGCTTCTATACGTTTTCGCATTGTTTAGCGCACTTCCGTATACAGGAATGCCTTGCTCCTTACATGCTGGTATGATCTGCTGAAGGCTTTGCTTTAAAATTGGCAGGTGGAAATGTGACCCTTGGGCGGAACGGAGCGTTTTTCCGTTATATGCATCAACTGTTCCATCGCCTAAGATCACAGCATCAAGACCAGCGGCATCTGCTGTCCGAATGAGTGTGCCTAAATTCCCTGGGTCCTGCACTGCATCTAACAGAAGAAGTCGTTCATACTTCTTTTCTTCAAATACTGGAACTGTACAAACTGCCGCGATGTGCTGAGGCGTTTCCGTTTCGGTCATGGCGGAAAAGGCTTCTTCGCTCAGTTCATAAAGCTCAATGTCAGAATCGATATGAGAAGGAAGCTTATCAGGCGATGTGACCATTAATTCTTTCACAACCCCGCTCTTCAATGCTTCTTCTACTAAGTGGATTCCCTCCACGAGAAACAGCCCCGTTTTCGTTCGTTCTTTTTTTGTATGGAGCTTTTTCCACTGTTTAATGTTTGTGTTTTTTGCTGATTCTATATATTTCAAGCGACTTTAACTCCTTTAAATATCATGAATTTATTATATCTCATGCACACTACATAATAAACCTGTCTTTGAGACAGAATAGGGCTATTACCATCAAAAAAGGAGTGTGGGCAATGGATTTTAATTTAAGAGGCGCAGTCATTCAAAACATCACTGGCCATAATCAAGAGCAGCTTGAGCATACGATTTTAGATGCCATTCAAAGCGGTGAGGAAAAAATGCTGCCAGGTCTTGGCGTGTTGTTCGAAGTGCTATGGCAAGAAGCATCAGAAAACGAGAAAAACGAGATTCTTGAAACATTAGAGCAAGGCTTAAAGCCTCATCAGCAGCAATAAAAGAAGCCGGTTTGCTATCATAAGCAAACCGGCTTTTTCATTTAGCCAGTAATCGGTGTTTCCATCCGAAGCGCTGGATCACGCCAAATGTCGACCCACTTTTTAATTGCAAACACAATAATCACAAACCCTAAGATCAGCATAATGATCGACAGCACCGCATTCAGCACGCTGTAGCCTGATGCCTCGGGATTAAGGTATACATTTGCTACCATCCAATAGCCCGCATAATTCACTGTCACATATAAGTAAGCAAGTGGAATTAAACAAGTCAGCATATATCGCCTTTTATCTGCAATTTTTAATACAACGGTTGCTCCGATAATGAGACCGACCGATGCCATTAATTGGTTTGACACCCCAAACAGCGCCCAAATCGACCCGATGTCTCCAGAGTACAGCAAGTACCCCCACATAAAACAAGCAAGCGCACTTGCGAACACCGACCCAGGGACCCAGTCATTTCGTTTAAGCGGTTTATAAGCTTCACCAAAGAAGTCTTGAATTAAATAGCGTGCCACACGTGTCCCTGCATCAATAGCGGTTAAAATAAAGACGGCTTCAAACATAATGACGAATTGGAAGAAATAAGACGCCAAATGACCAAAGAACGGAATTCCCGTAAAGATATACGCCATTCCTACAGCTAATGTCACAGCTCCACCTGTTCTTCCTTCTAAATCAAGACCAATTTCCTTACTCAGCTGCGGAAGGTTCTCGACACTCATCCCAAGTGTTCTGAACACTTCTGGCGTACTGTTGATCGCAAAATAATCGCCTGGATGAAGAGCCGTAGCGGCAATTAACGCCATAATTCCAACTAGACATTCTACTAGCATTGCGCCAAACGCGACAGGCTTCATATCACTCCAGCGGTCAAGCATCTTAGGCGTTGTCCCAGATCCAACAAATGCGTGGAAACCAGATATGGCACCGCAAGCAATGGTAATTGAAATAAAAGGCCAGACAGGACCAGCTAAAACAGGACCTCCTCCATTCACAAACTCCGTAAAGGCTGGGAATTGAATTGTTGGATTGACGACAAAGATTCCAGCAATCAAGGCGATAAAAACACCTATTTTCATAAAGCTGCTTAAATAGTCCCTCGGTGCGAGCAGCAGCCATACCGGCAATGCCGCAGCAAAAAAAGCATAGATCGGCAGAGCAAGAGCAAGCGTTTTTGTATCAAGTGTTAAAAGATCGCCAAGTGCCGTGCCTTGAATATTCGGCCCAAGGAATACACCAACCATCAGCAAAATAAATCCCGCAGTTGTGGCTAGTTTTAAATTGCCTGTTTTTTTATAATAAAGTCCAACACCCATCGCAATTGGAATCGTGATTCCGACTGCAAATGTCCCCCAAGGGTTACGTTCTAATGCATGAAGCACCACCATAGACAAACCTGCCATTGTGATCGTAATGATAAACAGCATCGCAAGCCCTGTACAAAATCCTGCGACAGGTCCTAGCTCTTCCTTCGCTACCTCTGATAACGATTTCCCCTTTTTTCGCATCGACGCAAATAAGACGACAAGATCATGTACAGCTCCGCCAATCACTGCGCCAATTAACAGCCAAAGGAGACCCGGTAAATACCCGAATTGTGCAGCTAAAATCGGCCCCACTAACGGACCGGCAGCTGCAATCGCAGCAAAGTGATGCCCAAATGTGACCCATTTATTAGTTGGTACATAATCTTTCCCGTCCTCTAATGTGTGAGCCGGTGTAGGATGATCGTCTGTCACCTTTAAGACCTTGACCATCATAAATGTGCCATAAAGACGATAGGCAATCGCTAAAATACACATAGATGCTATGACAATTGTAACCGCATTCATTTAACCATCCCCTTTGCACAAACAATTTGTTACAAATATAACATAAATTGATTGATTTTTCTTTCTTTTAAAACCAAGTTGACAAATGTGAATAATATGTTTATTCTTGAGGTAGCTTCACCTACTTCCATAAACTCTCTTTTGACAGGGCATTCTTTAGGCTCTGTCCTTTTTATTGCTTTCATCTTACAAAAATAAAAGCCAGATCACATGTGCCTTATTCACTAGAATATTTTTTCTTCTTCTGTCAAAAACAGTTCTTTTGACGTAATGATAAAACAGCGTTCATTTCCTGGGAAATTCAAAGAAATAAAAAAAGCCCTTCCCCTATACTGAGGAAAGGCATTCTTACTTAAGAACCGTACGTGATTTGTTCAACCGTTTTTTGATCAAGTCTTTTGATCACTTCTGTTAAAAGCTTCACTGCATTTTCATAATCATCTCGGTGAATCATCGCTGCATGGGTATGAATATATCTGCTTGGTATCCCGATCGATAGAGATGGCACACCATGACCAGTTAAATGGATGCCGCCAGCATCTGTCCCGCCGCCAGGCATGGAGTCATATTGGTAAGGGATGTTCAATTCATCCGCTGTTTGGACAACAAAATCTCGAAGCCCTTTATGAGATACCATCGAAGCATCAAATACAACAATCGTTGGCCCTTTGCCAAGTTTGCTTGTTGCTTCTTTTTCAGTAATGCCCGGCGTGTCTCCTGCTACACCAACATCAATGGCAAACCCTATATCAGGCTGGATTGTAGCCGCTGCTGTTTTGGCCCCGCGCAGGCCAACTTCCTCTTGTACAGTTGCAACACTGTAAGCAATATTCTCATGCTGAGTATTGTGTAAGTTCTTCATGACATCAATCGCTACTGCACAGCCGATACGGTTGTCCCATGCTTTTGCAAGGAGCATTTTTTCATCATTCATCACTGTAAACTCAAAATAAGGGACGATTTGATCTCCAGGCAGAACGCCCCATTCCATTGCCTGTTCTTTGCTTGATGCACCGATATCAATAAACATATCTGTAATCTCAATCGATTTTTTTCGAGCTTCAGGTGACAAGACGTGCGGCGGCTTTGAGCCAATCACACCTGTAATGTCTCCCTTTTTCGTTACAATGGTCACACGCTGCGCGAGCATGACCTGTGACCACCATCCGCCGACAGTTTGGAAGCGAATGTAGCCCTTGTCATCAATTTTTGTCACCATGAATCCTACTTCATCTAAGTGACCAGCGAGCATAATTTTAGGTCCGTTTGCGTTTCCTTCCTTTTTAGCGATTAAGCTGCCAAGGCGGTCACTAGAGACTTCATCTGCATATGATTCTATGTATGTCTGCATGACTTTTTTGACATCACGTTCATTTCCTGGAATCCCTTTTGCATCCGTTAGGTCTTTCAGCATAGTTAATGTTTGATCTAGCTTTGTCATTCCATATATCCTCCTTTATCTTCATGGTGCATTCTTATTATACAAAACCTTTTTCGTTCAATACGATCTTTTTATGAATATTTTTTCGTTTTCCGAAATATTTTTTTAAAAAAAGTTGAAACCTTTTGCCCTTTTCATTCGTAATACATCAGATAACGGTATTGGAGGTGCATCCTGTCATGTTTGTAATCCTCATTAGACTAGCTCTTGTTGCACTGCTTGTCTACATCTTCTACATGGCGGTAAAATTCTTCTCAAACCCGAGAAGAAAGCTGAAACAAGCACAATTAAAAGAAGGCTTTTATTTTATGGACGAACAGCAAAATGCACGTAAAAATTTTAATTTCGTCTATAAAGGTGTCTTGTTTGAAGGGGAAAAGCATGTTCCTTCTAAGGATCATCCTCTGTTTGTCCACTCCATTTACGTTTGGACGGAGTCACCTGAGAAGCTAAGTGAATTTACATTAGAAGACTTTGAAAAATTGGAGGAAAACATCATCGAACGTTATCCTCAAACAAAAATTGATTGGGATCAGCCCATTAAAAAAATCAAACAAAAAAAAGGAGCAGACACGCCGTCTTGATGGCGTCTGCTCCTTTTTCAGATGAACTTGATATATCCTAATATGATCAACTGCACCATGATTAACACTGGCATGCCAATTTGAAAGACAGGATGTTTTGTTTTATGACGAAAATACTGCATCCCTAGATACGATCCAGCAGCCCCAAAAAGCACGGCAGCACTCCATAAGTGCGCCTCTGAAATTCTCCATTTATGCGCTTTTGCCCGGCGCTTGTCCTCTCCCATGAGAAAGAAACCATAGCCATTTACCAAGATCAGCAGCACAATCAACGCGATATTCATTCATTTCACCTCACATGATGAGCAAAAAAGATCACCCCTCAACGGAATGATCTTTCATATGACTTACTTGTCTAGTTGTGCTTTTGCAGCATCAGCAAGCTGATTGAATGCACTTAGGTCATTCACAGCAAGGTCAGCAAGCATTTTGCGGTTTACTTCGATACCAGAAAGCTTTAGGCCATGCATTAAACGGCTGTAAGAAAGACCGTTCATACGAGCTGCAGCATTGATACGAGTGATCCATAGTTTACGGAAGTCACGTTTTTTCTGACGACGGTCACGGAAAGCGTAGTTTCCAGATTTCATCACCTGTTGGTTTGCTACTTTATATAATCTATGTTTTGAACCGAAATAACCTTTTGCTAATTTAAGAACCTTTTTACGACGCTGACGCGACACAGTTCCGCCTTTTACTCTTGGCATTGTAATTCCCTCCTATGATTCCTATTCCAGATTACTTGATGTTTGCAAGTTGTTGTTTAATACGTTTGAAATCTCCAGCACTTACGATTGCGCTCTTACGCAATTTACGCTTTTGCTTTGTAGATTTGTTAGCGAACAAGTGACTTGTGTACGCATGAGAACGTTTAAGTTTACCAGAACCTGTTTTTTTGAAACGTTTAGCAGATCCGCGGTGAGTTTTCATTTTTGGCATTGGATGTTTCCTCCCTCTGTTACTTTACTTTTCGACTTTTGGTGCAAGCATGAGGAACATGCTACGTCCGTCCATCTTAGGTTTTGTTTCTACTGTTGCTACTTCAGCGCAAGCTTCAGAGAAACGGTCTAACACGCGCTGTCCGATTTCTTTATGCGTAATCGCACGGCCTTTAAAGCGGATAGAAGCTTTCACTTTATCGCCCTTTTCAAGGAATTTGATTGCATTGCGGAGCTTCGTGTTAAAATCATGTTCATCGATTGTCGGGCTCAACCGAACTTCTTTTAAGCTAATGATTTTTTGATTCTTACGTGCCTCTTTATCCTTCTTCTGCTGTTCGAATCGGAACTTACCGTAGTCCATGATTCGGCAAACAGGTGGTTTTGCATTTGCAGCAACTAACACAAGGTCAAGATTGGCTTTCGTAGCAATTTCCAGAGCTTCCTGGCGGGTTTTAATCCCCAGCTGATCGCCATTTTGTCCGATCAAACGAACTTCACGCGCACGAATACCTTCATTAACTAATTGATCTTTGCTAATAGTGAGCCACCTCCATGAGATTTTGAATTGAGTTCACAATTCATTTTGACCATTTCGTTGTATGTTTTACAGGCAAACAAAAAGTGTGGGCATATAAAACACCCACACTGCGAACATTTGCATGAAAAAATAAATGTACGGTCAACCTGTCAACTACAAACACGTGTCAATCAGGTGAGAAGCGGGTGCTTCTGCTTGTGATATCTATTCAATTCGTTAATTATTCTACACAATTTTCATTCGTCCGTCAAGTAACCGAACTCTTGAAACAACTTTTTCATCTTAGCATGATTAAACGAATAGGGCAAGGCTTTTTCAAAACAATGACGCCATCAAAGAATGAATTGCATAAAGATTGGGATGACAATGACGGTCACAACTCCTACGACCACAACGGCGATACTTGCCATGGCCGCCTCCACTTCACCCATCTCAATCCCAACAGAGACGCCAAGTGCATGTCCTGATGTACCGAGTGCAAGCCCTTTTGCCACTGGATTTTTAATTCGAAACCATTTTAAGAAGAAAGCACCTAGTGCATACACGATGACTGCATTAAAAATGACCGCAAAGGCTGTGATATCTGCAATTCCGCCAATATCCTTTGCAATCGGAAGAGCAATCGCAGTCGTCGCTGCCTGCGGGAGCATACTTTTCATTACCGCTGCATCAAGATGAATTCCTTTTGCTACGACATACACAATTGTAATGGAACAAAGTGATCCTACAAAAATAGCGGATAAAATCTGCCACCAATATTTTTTTAGCAATGCACGCTGCTTATAAAGCGGGATAGCGAAAGCAATGGTCGCGGGCTCTAAGAAAAACTTAATAATCTTGCCGCCCTCATTGTAATCTGCATAGGAAAAACCGCCAATTTTTAAAAATAAAATACCTAACACCATGGCCACAAAAAGTGGTGTAAATAAGAAGAAGCCTTTTGATTTTTTAAATAAGAATGTACCGATTCCAAAGGCGACTAATGAGACGACTATACCAAAATAAGGACTCATCGTACTTGTACCCATCCTGCATCTCTCCTTTAATGCGTACTTGAAGCTGGTTTATTAGAATGAGAAGGAGTCGATTTGCTCTCCTTTGTCTCTTTACGTTTCTGTGGTTTTTCTGATAATTGCAAGAGAAGCTGCGAGAATAGCCCTGTCGCTGCAAGTAACATAATCGTTGCAATGATGATGACACCAACGACTTGCACACCTACTTCTTGCATGACACCTAGTGATTGAATAACCGAGATACCAGAGGGAACAAATAGAAAGCTAATGAGCCCTGTCAATGATGTACCTAATTGCTCCACTTGCTCCAGTTTGACGATTTTCGTTGTCAGCAAAACAAATAATAGAACTAGACCAATCACAGATGCAGGCATCGGAATTGGTAAATACATTGAAATGAGATTAGAAACGAACATTACGGTTGCAAAGATAAATGCTTGAGATAGAAATCCATATACTTTAGTGGCACTCATGCCCCTTCACCTCTTTCTTCGACTGCCCTCAGTATAAGGCATGAAATAAATGAATGAAGCGTTTACAATCAAACTCACCAGATTCAATGAATGAAATGCAGAAAACGAGTATTGAAATACAAATAAAAAAAGCCGTCCTATTCTAGCAGGAGCGACTTCTTTAGTTCTTTGGCGTAAGTACGGCTGACTGGAATAATCGACCCGTCTGTCATATGCAGATTATACGTCGAATTAAACCACGGCTGTACTTCTTTCATATGAGAGGTGTTCACGATATAGCTTCGATGAACCCTCATAAAGTAAGCCTCAGGGAGTTTCTTTTCAATGACCACAAGCGGTTCTGTGACCTCGTACATGTGATCCTTTGTTTTCACAACCTTTTTCCCCTCACTAAGCCCAACATACATGATCTCTTCTACTTGCAGAATGACAATTGAGTCATCGACTGAGATGGCTAATTTTTGCTGATGGGGAATTTTCTCATCTGACAGCTGATGGTCTCGCGTCTCAACAGACTTCCACTTTTTAAACTTTTGGATCGTCTGCAATAGCCGTTCTTCATCAAATGGTTTTGTTAAATAATCAAGCGCACTGACCTCAAACGCCTTTAGCGCATATTGATCAAAGGCTGTGGCAAAAACAATCGCTGGCGGATCTGACATTCGGTTAAGTCTTTTGGCAATATCAAATCCATTTTCACCTGATAAATCAATGTCTAAAAAGAGCAAGTCCGGCTTATGATCCACCATCCGGTCAAAAGCAGATTCTATATTTTCTGCTTCCTCTATTTGAACATCCTCTTTCGTTCTGCGTAATAAGTATTTTAATTCGTCTCTTGCTAACACTTCATCATCTACGATTAATACGTTTATCAACGAAAATCATCCTTTTTTACATAGTCCATTGGAATGCGGAATGAGATGTCAGTGCCTTGGCCGCTATGAATAGATAGAGCGGCTTGTCTGCCAAAAATCCCTCTTAACCGCTGATCTAAATTGAAAAGAGCGGTACCTGTTCCTTCTTTGGATTCAACAGGTGCTTTTAATAGCTGAGCCATCTTGTCATTCTCGATTCCTTGTCCATTATCCGTCACTTTCATATTGACATGCCCATCTTTCATCACAGCAGATACGATGACTTCACAGCTCGTTTGATGTTTAGGAAAAGCGTGTCTCACTGCATTTTCAACAAGTACCTGAAGCACAAATGGCGGAATCATCACCTGCTCAAGCTCCTTTTCAATTTGAAAGGTCACGTGGTATTTATTTGGAAACCTTGCTTGTTCAAGTGACAAATATGCTTCTACATGCTGCATTTCTTTATGAAGTGGAATAAGCAGCTGGCGGGCGCCTTGCAAATTGGATCGAAAATAAATACTCAGCTGCAGCAGTAGTTTCCTAGCCATCTCTACATTCGTTCTGCACAAGACAGAGATGGTATTAATGGCATTAAATAAAAAGTGCGGATTCACTTGCGCTTGAAGCGCTTTGATCTCTGCATCTTTTAGCAGGCGGCTTTGGGTTTCTGCCTCTCCAAGCTCAAGCTGTGTGGAAAACAGCATCGCCAAGCCTTCTGCAAGCTCCTCTTCTACCCTGCTTAATCCGACCGGAGAATTAAAATACATTTTTAACGTTCCGATCGTTTGACCATTAGAGGTGAGGGGCAGCACAATCGCCGCTTGGAGCGGACAATGGGTGACTGAACAATTGATTTCGTCTTTCGAATGCGCCTTCATAATTTTGCCGCTCATCAATACTTGTTTCGACAGTCCTGTAATCAGGCTTTTCGATGGAATATGATGATCCGTCCCATCTCCAACATGCGCTAAAATCTTTTCTGTATCGGTTAAGGAGACCGCATCTGTTTCTGTTAATCGATGAATGATCTCCGCCACACTTTTACATGACTGTTCATTTAACCCTTGGCGGAAGAAAGGCAGCGTTTGATCGGCGATTGAAAATACACGGTGTGTCTGCATCGCCTTTGCCTGCTCTTCTTGCCGAATGACTGACTGTAAAATCGATAAAAAGATAAAGCTGCCAATTCCATTCACAAAAATCATCGGCAAAGCAATGATACTTACAAGCCCCCAAGCATCAGCAAATGGCTTTGCAAATAGAAGGATAATGATCATCTGCAAGGATTCCATTGCCACACCAAAAAGTGCGGCTTGGCGAGGTGTCACCATTCGATTCTTCCGCTTAAACCTGCTGCCGACATAGCCTGCAATCACACCGGCTAAAATCGAAGAAATCGCACAGCTGAGTGCCGTGCTTCCTCCTAATGAATAGCGATGAATCCCAGCTAAAAGCCCTGCGCCAATGCCAACAAATGGCCCTCCTATTAATCCGCCCATTTCGATCCCCATAATTCTCGTATTGGCAATCGAACTTGATGAGCCGAGATGATAGGAAAACTCATGATTCATGACCATCTGCTGCTGGATTTCAATTCCTGTGTAATTGCTGATAATACTAAAAGAAGCAAAAATAAAGACAAGGACTGCCTTTTTTCGAACCCCTTCATTATGAAGTAATAGATTGCGAAAACCCTTCACATGGGCAAGCACAAACCCTAAAATAACGATGATCCCAACACGCTCGATCATCATAATAATTAAATGAAGCAAACCTGCCACCTCAATTGATGTATGTATTATTTACTGTCTTTCTATTTTATCATGTGCGGTCAATGTTCAAATATCTCTCAAATCTTTTCTTTATTGCTCTCATCTTCTATTGTAAAATAAACTTGAGCCGTCACTTGCAATTGAAGGTAACACATACATAACAAGGGAGAAGATCATGAAAGCCGTATTTTTCGATTTAGATGATACTTTGCTTTGGGATGAAAAAAGCATTCACACCACTTTTCAGGAAACATGCCGCGAAGCGGAAAAGAAATATGGACTGAATCCAGAAACATTTGAACAGATTGTTCGTGAAGAAGCAAGAAAGCTGTATTCGTCCTATGAAACATATGATTATACTGTCATGATCGGAATTAATCCTTTCGAAGGACTGTGGTCCAATTTTAGTGAACCGATTAGCGAAGGCTTTCAAAAATTGAATGCCCTTGCACCAGAGTACCGCAAGAACGCTTGGACCAATGGCTTAAAAGAAGCAGGAATTGACGATGAGGCATTTGGACAATATTTGGCTGATTTCTTTGCAGCCGAGCGGAGAAAACGCCCCTTTGTCTATGAAGAAACGTACCCTGTTTTAGACCGCCTGAAAGGCAGCTATGAATTGCTCCTTTTAACAAACGGAGATCCTAGTCTTCAAAAAGAAAAACTGGCCGGTGTTCCTGAGCTTGCACCTTATTTTAATGAAATTGTGATTTCAGGAGATTACGGGAAAGGCAAACCTGACCCTGGCATCTTTGAGCACTGCCTTCAGCTGTTAAATCTAACAAAAGACGATGTGATCATGGTTGGAGACAATCCAAAAACAGATATTCTTGGGGCATCTCGCGCTGGTATTCAAACCGTTTGGATCAATCGACATGGTAAAAAGAATGAAACAGATGTAACGCCAGATTATGAAATCAAAGACTTACATGAATTGTTTGATATATTAAAATAGAACAAATGAAAAAACACCCTTCTCCTGACGAGATTGGGTGTTTTTTGTGTGCTCAAACTACACAAATCCTGCTAGACTTTGCGCTTGCTTGTCTAAACTGCGGGCTGCTTCTCCTATATTGATAAATTCCTCGTTTGCCTGCTTCACAAGATCACGATTTGTAAACACCGTTGTTTGGGCCCGGCTCGTTCCGCTGCTGACCTTCTCTACTTCCGCATGAATCGCCTTTACATATTGATCTACTTTGACGATCGCTTCTTTTGAATTAGTTGCAAGCTTTCGAATTTCTGCCGCCACTACACTAAAGCCATTTCCATAGGAACCTGCGTGGGCTGCTTCGATCGCCGCATTTAATGCAAGGAGCTGGGTTTGTGAAGAAATGCTGTTAATCGTTGTAGCGATGGAGCTGATGGACTCTACCTGCTCTGTTAATCCTTTTAGTAAGCTCATATTTTGATCTGTTTCGTTTGCTATATGATCAAAGGAGACATTGACTCTTTGACTATGCTGGATGCCCACTTCTGCTCGCTCCATTAATTTTGCAGACATCTCCTTTAAATCGTCTACGACCTGTTTCATCGTGTTTTCTCTCTCTGTTATGTCTGTTGCGACTTTCACAACACCCACTATGTTTCCCTCTTCATTACGGACAGGTGTATAGGTTGCTTCAAGCCATAAGCTGTCACCATTCTTCGTCATCCGCTGCACCTTTTCCTGAAAGACTTGCCCCTCTTTCAAACGCTTCCAAAACATTTGATAGCTTGCGTGCTCTGCAATATGACGAGGACAAAACTGTCTATGTTTTAAACCAATCATCTCTTGCTTTGAATATCCCATGGCTTTTGCAAAAATATCATTGACCCATAGGACTTCTCCTGTCACATCAAATTCAATCATCGCCAGTGAGTGTTCCAATGCACGAAGTACTGCTGTTCGCTCCAATACTTGTGATGATAAAGTGTTTGTTGTTTGCATCATCGCTTTCATTCCCCCAATCTAACTCGAACCAATAGTACATACTTACCCATACTTTCGTACTATCTAAACGTATCATTCAAGGGACTGGATCACCAGTGGAGGATTTTTCCCAAGAAAAAGCCAGTGATCTAAAGAGAAAGATCACTGACTGCTTCGTTTGAAAAAGATTATTTTTTCGCTTCTGCCACTGCATGTTTCACAAAGGCTTCAAGATCCATCGTTTCTGAATCTTGCTCTCCGTATTTTCTAACATTGACAGCGCCATTTTCTGCTTCTTGATCTCCGACGACGAGCATGTACGGGATCTTTTGCATTTGCGATTCTCTAATTTTGTATCCGATTTTTTCATCACGGCTGTCAAGCTCTACACGAAGACCTTCAAGCTGCAAACGTTCTTGTACTTTTTTCGCATAGTCTAAATGGACAGACGGTGAAACCGGGATGACTTGGAATTGTACAGGTGCCAGCCAAGTTGGAAGGGCTCCTTTGTATTCTTCAATTAAGAAGGCTACAAAACGCTCCATTGTAGAAACAACACCTCTATGAATCACGACTGGACGATGGTGCTTGCCATCTTCTCCGATATATGTGAGATCAAAGCGCTCTGGAAGTAAGAAATCAAGCTGTACAGTAGACAATGTCTCTTCTTTTCCAAGAGCTGTCTTCACTTGAACGTCAAGCTTCGGACCATAAAATGCCGCTTCGCCTTCTGCCTCATAATAGTCATGACCAAGCTCGTCCATTGCATCCTTTAGCATCGATTGCGCTTTATTCCACATGGCATCATCGTCGAAATACTTCTCAGTATCTTCTGGATCACGGTAAGATAAGCGGAATGTGTAGTCATTCAAGCCAAAGTCTTGATACACTTCTTCAATTAGGCGAACTGTACGAATGAATTCGTCTTTGATTTGATCTGGACGAACAAAAATATGTGCATCGTTTAATGTCATACCTCGAACACGCTGAAGGCCGGATAAAGCACCTGACATTTCATAACGGTGCATTGTACCAAGCTCTGCAATACGAATTGGCAATTCGCGATAGCTATGCGGCTCGTTTTTGTAAATCATCATATGGTGCGGACAGTTCATCGGACGAAGAACAAGATCTTCGTTGTCCATTTCCATCACAGGGAACATGTCTTCTTGATAATGCGCCCAGTGCCCTGAAGTTTTATACAATTCAACATTTGCAAGAACTGGTGTATACACATGCTCATAACCAAGGCGTACTTCTTTATCAACAATGTAACGCTCAATAACGCGGCGGATCGTTGCGCCTTTTGGCAGCCAAAGCGGTAGACCTTGACCTACCTTTTGAGAGTTCGCAAACAGTTTCAACTCTTTTCCTAGTTTACGATGATCGCGTTCTTTCGCTTCTTCAAGCAGACGTAAATGCTCATTTAGATCATCTTTGCTGAAGAAAGCTGTACCGTAAATACGCTGAAGCATTTGATTGTTGCTGTCACCTCTCCAGTATGCACCTGCAAGGCTTAACAGCTTAAACTCTTTGATCTTCCCTGTTGATGGCAAGTGAATGCCGCGGCAGAGGTCAAAGAATTCACCCTGCTCATAAATCGTAACAGCTTCACCTTCTGGAATCGCTTCTAACAGCTCAAGCTTTAATTGATCACCAATCGCTTCAAAGCGTTTTTTCGCTTCTTCTCTTGATACTTCAATTCGCTCGATTGGCAGATTGCTGTTAATGATTTTTTTCATTTCTTTTTCAATCTTTGGTAAATCTTCCGGTGTGATGGCAACATCGATGTCCACATCGTAGTAGAAGCCATTTTCAATCACAGGACCTACGCCAAACTGAACGTGATGCTCTTTTCCATACAGACGTTTGATTGCCTGTGCTAGCAAATGAGCTGTGCTGTGGCGCATAATGTCGAGCGCTTCATCACTTTTATCTGTAATGATCTCAATTGTTCCACTTTCTAATAGCGGCGTACGCAGATCTATTTCTTTGCCGTTCAATTTACCGGCAAGCGCTTTTTTCTTTAGGCCTGGGCTAATTGATGCCGCGATGTCTTCTGTTGTAGCTGTTTTGTCAAACTCCTTGACTGCTCCATCTGGAAATGTAAGTTGAATTTGTTCTGACATCTCTGGTCACTCCTTTTTTTGGCAATATAAAAACCCCGCCCCCTGGAAAGGGACGAGGTTGAATAAAACGGAATCGTGGTTCCACCCTTTTTCCCGTATTTGCAGCTTACTTTTTCATAAGCAAACACGGCTTGTGGTTCGATAACGGGAATTCCCGTCAGCCATTACTAAAACGTTCACAGCTGATGTTCAAAGGTGGTAAAGCAAATGGTCCTCTGCTAGGAAGCTTTCAGCCGCGGCTTCCCTCTCTTTAAGCGGGTGTTCATTTGTTCATGTCCTTATCAATACGGTCTCTGTATGAAGTTACACCGTATTATAAAACGTTTTTTCGTGAAAATCAAGAAAGCTTTTCACTTTTCTGTTCCAAATGGTCATGGACAAATTGAACATTGTGTTCTTGAAATGAATGAGCCGGGAATACCTCGACCCTTTCTTGAAAAATATTTTGAATGGTCTGTACCATCGAGTGACCTGTATCATTTGTAAACAGATCAATCTTTTGGGGCGCTATGGATACGAGTGGTGCAATCAGCTGCGAATCAATATACATTGGATGCTCTCTTACAAACTGTCTGTCTATGTATTGTTTTTGATCACGCTCAGAAGCGTACCGAAATTCCCAAATCATCAGGCGATCCTGATGCACAACATGTACTTTTTCGAGCTTTGGTTCTTTTGCCATCACATAGTCTCGAAGCGATTGAATGAAGTTTTGATATTCTTGTTCCATTTTGTATTCTTCAATGGAGACTTCAACATAGTTCTTCAGCCTCCTGTCATACTCTGACAGTCTGAATGTCATAAATGAACCAATTGAAAAAATACCTTGCTGTAAAGAAATCGTCTCAAGCTCCTTTGTTAACAGGGCTTCTCTTGACGGTTCTTGATGAATGCCGGGAATATCATCTAAATCCCCATTCATGATGCTGTGGGCGATGGAAAGAATTTGGTGCTGCTCTTCAGGATCTTTAAATAAATACGTGTTTTCAAGAATGCTGCGCATGCGCTCATTTTCTTTGCATTCCAAAAAAAAGTGAACCAGTAATGGCCGCACAATAGGCTCAAGTCCTTCTTTTGATTCCTTCGCCTCTATGAGAAGCCGGTCTTTCCCTTGTTGAATTGACATGTGATGCCGACTGTCCAAGTGTTCAGCAAGATGTAAAAAAGCGGCGGTATCATATTCATCTTCAAAGATTATTTCAAGCATGTTTGTCCCCCCTAACGACATCTGTTACATATATATGGGGAGAACATAAAAAATAGACGCCTAAAATAAATCAGGCATCTTTCTTTTTAAAATAAGTGGAACTGAGATAAAGATCAGATAAATCAAACAAACGATTGCTAAAGCGGCATAATTGCCGCTGACAAAGCTTGATCCAAGGACATTTAATGCCACTGTACCCGGTATTAAGCCTAAAAAGGTAGCTGCCGTAAATGCACGATAATTCGCACGTGAAGCTGCTGCCGCATAGCTGACAAAGTCAAAATGGATTGGGGCAATACGCAATAACAAAATGTAAAGAAAGCCATGCTCCTGAATGCGGGATGTCACCGCTCTCAGCTTCCGGCTGCTTGATTCTGTTTCCTTCTTTTTGGAGCGAAAGGTTGTGGCAAGCAGGAAGGAGCCTGTTGCCCCGGCGGTAGCACCGACGAGAGCATAAATCGTCCCAAGAACACTTCCGAAGGCCAAACCCGCTGCCAGCGAAAAGACCGTAAGTGGGACGAGAACAAACGGGCGAAAAAGAGATAAGAAAAGAAAAACAAAGGGGGCCAGCAATCCAAATTGAAGCACCCAATTCTTCACATCTTTCGGTGCCAGCTGAAGATGCTGTTTGTTCAGCCACCAAAGTAAAACAGCGAGACCTGCAATCACGAGAAAAAGCAGCCATTTTCTTTTGTTCATTTCATTTGCTCCTCCTTCACGTGATAGACGTTTTTATAAATGACGGCGGTTTTCTCCTTCGAGCAAGACTGCCTCTGCTAAATAGAGAATCCGTTCCATTAAACGAGCGGCTTTGACCTCTTCTTTTTCCCCGCGCTGTGAGTACGTAAAGTGATGCTTCAGTTCACTTGGTGAGAAATTAGAAGAGAAGAAAGTCGGCAGCTGCTCTGCCATACGGTATTGTAAAATCGTTCCGAGCAGTTCATCACGAACCCAGCTTGTCATCGACTCTGCCCCAATATCATCAAGCATTAGAATAGGGGTGGATTTGACCATGTTCAATTTTGATTCTAATGTATGATCGGCTAACGAATTTTTTAACTCTCTCACAAATTCAGGCACGTACACAAGGAGAGATGGATATTCCTTCTCCGCTAACTGCTGCGCAATGGCTGCCAGAATATACGTTTTTCCTACTCCAAACTTCCCGTGTAAATATAAGCCCTTCCCTTTGCCCGTCTCATCATAGCTTTGCAGAAATTGTCCTACTTTTTGAATGACTTCCTGTCTTCCCACAACGTTCAGATCAGCAAACGTTGCTTGAAGAACATTTTGCGGAATGTACATGCTTTTCATGAGCTCTTGCTGTTTTTTCTGTCTATCGAGCCGCAGCTTGACTGGACAAGGGGAATATTCAATATCAATACTCTGACCTTTGATCACAAGCTTCGGGTGATAACCGTCTAAAATCGCATTGACGCTTTCTTCATCTAAGCAATATGAACAGCCCTTCGACTGCTGCACATATTCAAAAAGCCGGTTCAAGCTGCGATTGATCATGTCTTCGTGTATGTCTTCTTGGTGCTCCTGTAAAAAGGCTTTTACGTTTTCATCAGATAACACACTCTCTTTAATCTGATTGTATCTCACACGAAAATCTACGCGCCCTTTTAGCTGTTCAAATGAACGACCGATCGGTTTCATCCTCATCTCACCTCATCTTAATGTGCATTGTACTTTTTCATATTTTTAAACTGATCTAACAGTTTTTCTTTTTCTCGTTCGAGGTCTTCTGTCGATAGGCTGTCTGTTTGTTCTTTTGCCGGCTGTTCTTTCGTTTCAGTTTCTTTCATCCAGTCAGGAAGCTTCTCTTCACGGACGACTTTCCCTGATCCGTACGTGCTGCGCTGCTTTTTCTGCTGCGCCCACTCTGTCATTTGCCTGTTCTCTTCTTTGGCAATTTTCATGGCAGCCGCTACGGTTTTAATTTTCTTTCTCACCCAATGAGCGGCAATTTTTTGCATATATGTTTTCGACAGCTTCATATCTGTTTTCAGTAATGTATAGTAGATCAAAACGTTCATGACACCTGGCTCAAGCTGCTGCTCAAGCATAATATCTTCGACAATTCTTAAGTCGGCATATGTTGGCTCAATGCCGTCAGCCATATCTTTTAGCAGCTCCCTAGGCGAAATATGATCAAGCTTTTCAATCAATTTTGCATCTGGCGTATCTAATACCGGCGCTTTTGAAGCATCTTGACGCAAGTGTCTCGGCTGTTTTTGATCAATGAGTTTTGGCTGCTCGCCTCTGTATTCAATTTGGTACCAGTCTCTTGCTGCTTTTCTCAGTTCTTCTGTTGAGATCATTTGATCAGAACCGCAGGCGCCTGCTACAATATTTTGCATTTGAAGCGGGGTGATGCCGTATACAACCGCTAACTTCTTAATGGTTTCTTTCACCTGCTTAGTCAAAGCCTTTCTTGGAATCATCATATCAGACATGCCTGCTAACAATAGATCGAAATCAAAGGAATCGTCTGAGAGCGGAGCAGGCTGACTCGATCCAACGGTGACATATTCATAGCCTTGATCAAGTGATGACGCCTGATTGATTTCTTCTGTCATCCTGCGTTCACCTGGCTGCAATACGTGAAAGACTTCTTCAAACGACCGTGAGATGTTCCTTGCCTCTGCCGGAACACCAGGATATGAGAAATAATCACGAAGCTGCATATATTTCGCTTTCTCTACACGATGGTACAGCAGGACATTCAGCATACCATCTTGGAAAAACTCATCTGGTCTTAGCGGCGGTACAAGCTCATATGTAAACAGTCTGCCTTCTTCCGTTTCCTGTTCATATGTGCGCAGTAAACCAATCGCTTCAAGCTTTAAACGTTCCTCAAAAATATCATTCAAATTCGTTTGCAGCATGACCATGAGCTGCCGATGAGGTGCGGGTTTCCCCCACATACGATTTTGTTCCAGCTCTCCCCACAGCGTCATATATAAGCTGAAAGCGGACATGCCTATAAGCGGCTGATATAAAAGAGTGATGAGCTGTCTATCGATGTCACCGAGCAATGAAGCGCTTTTGACGACATACGGATCGACGGCTAGCACTTCCTTCCAATGCTCTGTCATATGCTGATCCTCCCCATGAATTGCAATTGTTTCTATTGTACACCCTTTTTACGTTTTACGCTTTACGCAGGAAAAAGAGCGTGAAGAATCTTCAGCTCTTTTTTAGCGTTCTTTCTTTAATAAATCTTTTAATTCATCAATAAAGACATTGATATCTTTAAACTGCCGGTAAACGGAGGCAAACCTGACGTAAGACACTTCATCAATTTTTGCCAGCTCGTCCATCACCATTTCACCTACAAGCTCACTTTTCACTTCTGACATGCCTTGATTACGCAGTTCTTTTTCGATATTAAAGCAGACATCCTCCAGCTGCTTTAAAGCAACTGGACGTTTTTCACACGCTTTAATGAGTCCTCTCAGCATCTTTTCGCGGCTGAACTCTTCACGAATTCCTTCTTTTTTCACCACAATCAGTGGTAATTCTTCTAATTTCTCAAACGTCGTAAAGCGATATTGGCAGCTTTCGCACTCTCTTCTACGACGGATGGATTTCCCTTCATCTACTGGTCTTGAATCAAGCACCCTTGTACCAAGGTGCTGACATGTGGGACATTTCATTTCATCAGCTCCGATCTATTCTTGGAAGTTGTTTGTCTAGTTCATCATAAAGGGAAAAAACCGTTTTCTCACTATAGCCAAAATCTGTTGGCAGTGCTGTTTCTGTTGTCACATTAAAATCGACAGCTGTTTCAAAAGGACGAATTGAAATGACAGTCGCTACGAGAAAGGCTTTTTTCGGCATTGTGATGTTGGCGCTGATTTCACCTCGTTCTGCTGAAACAGATGTCACTTGATAGGAAGCGTGCCCGGAAAGCATGGCTTCCAGCGCTTGAAAAACTTGCGCATTCGTCGATTTGTAGTAATGGCTTTTCAGTTCTGGTAGTGGATGCTCGTCAGATGTTTCTGTATGGTTTGACATGAATCGTTTGAACTTTTGTCCTAAAGTCATATACGTATCCCCTTTGCCATAATACCTCTTCTTTATTTTATAAAAAAAACCTTTGTTTTCCTAGAACAAAAGTATAGGCAAGTTGGGGAATGTTGGATTTTCTCTATCAAACAAATATAAAAAGGAGCATAACACAAAGGCATTTCAATGCTTTTGGCCAGCTCCCATTGCGATCTTTTTTTATGTTTACAGTGCTTTGGCTTGTGCCTGTTTCACTTGTACAGGTCCCATGCCTCGAGGAATTTCAATGTTTTCTCTTGTTTCAGCGCCTAATTCATCTCTGATATGATCTGCTGCAATATTCGGATCTAGGTCGCCGCAAGTATAAACATCTATGCTCGCATAACCATGTTCAGGAAAGCTGTGAATTGTCAGATGAGATTCAGAAATAATGACAACTCCACTTACTCCTTGAGGTGCAAATTTGTGAAAAGCAACCTCTCTTACTTCAGCTCCTGATTTCAAAGCTGCATTTACAAACGTTTTTTCAATAAAATCCATGTCGTTCAGTTTATCACAGTCGCATCCCCATAACTCGGAGATAACGTGACGTCCGATTGTTTCCATCATGGACCCCCCTTAAACAAGAATGAAAGAGTGAAGTTCTAAGCAGCCGGACCGGACATATACCACGGGGGAAAGTTAGTCCAAAGAGGTCCTAACCCTTTAAGTATACCCGAATGAGTCTGCGAACAAGAAGTTCACGAAAAATAGTATACTTTGTTTAGACCCATTTTGCAAGCTGTGTTTTCAATGGGATTTTCTCTCATTTCTTGAAAAGGGACGTTCGTCTTCTTCATTTCAAACAGCAGAAAGCTCTTTCATCTGCGACCCGACAAACTTCACAAGATCCACCACTCTGCATGAATAACCCCATTCATTGTCATACCATGCAAGAACTTTTACTTTTCTATCCCCCATCACCATCGTTGTCAGTCCATCTACGACAGCTGAATAAGGGTTCGTATTAAAGTCTGTAGAAACAAGCGGCTCATCCGTGTAATCTAAAATACCGGATAGAGAAGTTTTTGATGCATTTGAGAAGGCTGCATTGACTTCTTCTGCTGTCACATCTTTTTTCAAGTCAACGACAAGATCAACCATCGATACGTTGGAGACTGGCACGCGCAGTGCAAGTCCATGCAATTTCCCTTTCATGTGCGGTAGCACTAAAGAAAGCGCTTTAGCGGCACCCGTCGTAGTTGGAATAATGGACTGGGCACATGCTCTTGCCCGGCGCAAATCCTTATGCGGGTTATCGATATTTTTTTGATCATTTGTATACGCATGAACCGTTGTCATTAAACCGTTGTCGATGCCGAATTCATCATCTAACAATTTGACAACTGGTGCTAAACAGTTTGTTGTACAAGATGCGTTTGAAATAACGACGTGCTTTTCAGGATCAAGATCATCCTCATTGACACCCATTACTATTGTAACGTCTTCATTTTTACCTGGAGCTGTAAGTACGACCTTTTTCGCTCCGGCAACTATATGGCCCATCGCTTGATCTTTTGAATTGAATTTTCCTGTTGCTTCTATAACGATATCAATCCCAAGCTCTCCCCACGGAAGCTGCTTTGGGTCTCTGTTATTGAGCAAAAGCACTCTTTTCCCATTTACAATCAGGGCGTCATCTTCTGCTGTCACATCGCATTCGTAACGTCCATGATTTGTGTCATATTTAATTAAATGTGCTAGCGTTTCGGCAGGATAGCTTGCGTTCACCGCTACAATTTGAATTTGATCATCAAGCATTGCTTTTCTGAAGACCATGCGTCCAATTCTGCCAAATCCATTGATCGCTGCTTTTACCTTCATGAACAGGTCACTCCTCTATTATGTGTTATACTCAATAAATTTATTTATGAAATTAGTATATCACATTAGAATGTAATTGCCAGTATATTAACGTATATTTTCTAAAAAGGGCTGTTCTTTTCAAAGGAAATTAGAATAAAGCATAAAAAAAGAAGAGTACGTGTATGTACTCTTACTTATCTGTATGTTCCCATTCATTTAATATGTTCTGTAATTGCTTTCTGATAAAAGCGAGATCTTGTGTATTTTCAATCACCCGGTCTGCTTTCTTACATTTTTCCTCAAGAGGGTGCTGAGAGTGAATCCGATTCAGTGCTTCTTCCGCACTAAGGTCGTTTCGATTCATGAGTCGTGATAGCTGTAATTCTGGTGTTGTATATACCACAATAATCCGATCGACAAGACTTTCCAGCTGACTCTCAAATAAAAGCGGGATATCCAGGACAACAAATGTTTCTTGGCTGTCGATTCCTTCATCACGCTGCCTGAGCATTTCCTTTCGCACTTCTGGATGAACGATTGCATTTAGTTGCTTTCTTTTCTCTTCATTAGAGAAGATAATAGCTCCCAGCTGCTGCCGGTCCAGCTCTCCATTTGGGAGGAGGACACCCTCACCAAAGGTTTGAACGATATGATGAAGGGCGGGTGTTCCTTTGGCGACCGCTTCTTTTGCAATCACATCTGCGTCCACAACCCGTATGCCATGCTCTTTTATCATCTGCGAGACTGTGCTTTTTCCGCTAGCAATCCCGCCTGTTAATCCAATGACAAGCGTCAATTGATTTCCTCCTTTTACAGCTTCCAAACCCCAATTAATATGAGCAGAAGCCCTGGTAAACATGCGAGTTTATCGATCCAGCGCCAATTTGCCAAGTAATGACCGGCTCGGAGCCCGATACATACAAAAAGTGAGCTCATCACTGCGACCGTGATACTCATGACAATGGGAGAAAAGCCTAGAATCGCTGCGCCAATCCCTGCGCCAAATGCATCAATGGATAAAGCAATTCCAAGAAGTAACGCTTCTATTCCATTAATCGTCCCAGATCGGTCAATATCTGCACTTGTCGGCTTTCTTAAAATGTGAATGACAAGCCCAAGCGATTGGACTTCCACATTAAGCAATGTCTTTTCATGAAGAAGCAAATCGCGCTCTTTCGCTGGTTTATAAAATTGATACAGGACCCAAAGACCAATGGCAATTAAAATGCCTCCCCCCAGTTTATCGGTCACTGAGACAGGGAGAAATGTCGTCAGCAGGCTGCCAATCAGCATAGAAATGAGCAGCACAATCCCTGAGCAGCATGCAATAATGACGATGGCTTTAAATGGGATTCTCATTTTGCGAAGACCATACGTAAAACCTACAGAAAAGCTGTCGATGCTGACTGCAATAGCTAAAAACAGGAGCGAAATCGAAATCATACCTGAACTCTTCCTTTCTGTTCATGCAACGATGATCAAGAGTCTCTAGGCGTTCTTAGACTCTTCTCCACTATATGAAGAGCAGGTGGGCTGTGTGTCAGTCTACACCTTGCTGAAAAATGAATGTTTTTTATCGTATGCATCGCAAAAAGGAAGCATGCCCATGGTTAAGCTTTATTGGGGACGTTTTTGGCAGGTCACACAAAAGTGCGTGCCGCGCCCTCCGACTACTGTTTTCTCAATGATACTTCCGCATGTTTGGCAAGGCTCTCCCCGCCGGTCATATACAAGAAGCTGCAGCTGAAATGTGCCAATATCTCCTTGTGAGTTGATATAAGAACGAATCGTACTTCCGCCCGCATCTACCGCCACTTGAAGCGTATCGATGATCTGTTTGTGAAGCACTTTGCAGGATTCCAGGCTGAGCTGATTCGCTTTCGTTTCTGGATGAATCCCTGATTTAAACAGGACCTCATCTACGTAAATGTTACCAAGTCCTACGACAATCTTTTGATCAAGCAGCGCTGTTTTGACCACGCGGGTTGTTTTTTTCAATTGCTCCCATAAATACTCAGGAGTGAACTGTTTATCAAATGGTTCATATCCTAGCTGTGATAGCGGGAGTTCCTTTTCCTCTTCACCCGGCTGAAATAAGTGCATCGTGCCAAATTTACGCACATCATGGTACCGAAGCTCCGTCCCATCTGTAAACGTAAAGACGACGTGTACGTGTTTATCATAAGGCTCATGCGCTTCATGTACACGGTATTTCCCTTCCATCCTTAAATGGGAGACCATCACATAATGGTCTAAATGAAAGAGGAGGAACTTCCCTCTTCTTTCAATGGTTTGTATGGTTTCTCCTACCATTCTTCTTGCGAACTCTTCCGGCTCCCCAGGACGTTTGATGATGTTTGGCCATTTGATATCGACCGTTTCAATCGTCTTTCCTTCGACTAACCGCTTGAGAGTGCGCCGGACGGTTTCAACTTCTGGTAATTCCGGCATGCTCCTCGCTCCTTTTTCTCTCTATGATTTATTTTGCATCGTACCAAGATGGACCTGAAGCAAAATCAACTTTTAGTGGCACATCAAGCTGAAGTGCATTTTCCATGACTTCAGGAACAATCTTTTCAAGGATCGCAATTTCTTCTTTTGGCGCTTCGAAGATCAATTCATCGTGCACCTGTAATAAAAGATTTGTTTGCAGGTTTTCTTCTTTGAGCCTTCGCGCCATATCAATCATCGCCTTTTTAATAATATCGGCTGCGCTGCCTTGGATCGGTGTGTTCATGGCTGTTCGTTCTGCAAAGCTTTTGATATTAAAATTACGGCTTGTGATGTCCGGGATATATCGTCTGCGTTTAAGAAGCGTCGTGACGTAGCCTTTTTGTTTCGCTTCCTGGACGATTTCTTCCATATAGGTTTTCACGCCTTTAAAGCTTGTTAAATAGCGCTCGATAAATGCGGCTGCTTCTTTTCTTGTGATCCCAAGGTTTTGAGAAAGTCCATAGTCGCTGATTCCATATACAATACCGAAGTTTACTGCCTTGGCTTGTCTTCTCATAGCGGAAGTCACTTCTTCTTCTGAGACATGGAACACATCCATCGCTGTTTTCGTGTGAATGTCCATGTCCCTCGTAAATGCTTCGATCAAATTTTCATCTTGTGAAATATGAGCGAGTACACGCAGCTCGATTTGTGAATAGTCAGCTGCAAACATGAGCCAGCCTTCTTTTGAAGGAACGAATGCTTGACGAATCTTCCGTCCTTCTTCTAAACGAATCGGGATGTTTTGAAGATTTGGATCTGTTGAGCTTAATCTTCCTGTTTGCGTGAGTGCTTGATTAAACCTTGTATGCACTTTATGGGTATCCTTACGCGTAACTTTCATTAACCCTTCTACATAGGTCGATTGCAGCTTTCCAATTTGTCTGTAGTGTAGAATGGACCGAATGATTTCATGCTTATCTTCAAGCTTTTCAAGCACATCTGCAGACGTCGAGTAGCCTGTTTTTGTCTTTTTAATAGCTGGGAGACCTAATTTTTCAAAAAGGATGACACCAAGCTGTTTAGGAGAATTGATGTTAAACGTTTCTCCTGCTAAGCGGTGAATGGTTTCTTCATATTCTTTGAGCTTTTTCGTTAATTCTTCACCCATTTTCTCTAGGCGTTTTATATCTACCTTTACTCCAAGAGATTCCATTTCACCTAAGATGAGTGCTAGCGGCAGCTCTAAATCTTCATATAGTTCATGCTGATCATTTTTTTCTAATGCTTCTAGTGTTAAATCATGCAAGGCTGAGATCGCCGCTGCCTTTCGTCCAAGATGTTCTTTCAGTTCATCTTCAGGTGGAATCGCCTGTTTTGCTCCTTTTCCGTATACTTTTTCATCAGAAAGAGCGATATTCAGACCATACTCCTTCGCTACACTTGCGACGTCTTCGTATGATTTCTGCGGGTTGACGACGTAGGAAGCGAGCAGAACATCATTGTCGACACCTTTTAGGTCTACATCATGCCATCTGAGAGCGACAACTGCTCTTTTTGAATCAAAGACCCATTTTTTCTTCGTTTCATCCTGTACCCATTCTTTAAATGCATCTGATTGAAGTGCATCTTCTTTCGTCATAAAAAACGCACCATTTTCATTATGGATCGCAAAACCGATCAAATCCGCTTCGTGATAATTATCTCCAAGCTGTTCTACCACAAGGGCTGCATGATCTGTCAGCATGTCGCCTCCTGCAGCTGTCATTTTCTTCACTTCTAAAGCATCTACTTCAACCTGTTCATCTGTTTCTGGTGCTTCTCCTAGACGCTCTAGCAGCGTTTGAAAGCCTAGTTCTTTATAAAGAGAAATCACTTGATCCATGTGTGGACCTTCGTAGGCGAGATCTTTGCTCGACACATCGATAGGTGCTTCTACGAGAATGGTTGCCAGCTCTTTACTCATGACTGCTTGCTCTTTATATTCTTCAAGCTTTTCTTTGAGCTTTTTCCCGCTCACTTCATCAATATGTTCAAGCAGGTTCTCGACTGTTTCAAACTGCTTTAACAATTTAATGGCTGTTTTTTCGCCTACACCTGGGACGCCTGGGATATTATCTGATGAATCTCCCATCAGCCCTTTCATATCAATGATTTGATCTGGTCGCAGACCATATTTTTCTTCAATATGAGCAGGTGTATAGTATTCTACTTCTGTGATGCCTTTTTTCGTAATAGCCACTGTCGTATGATCAGTTGAGAGCTGTGTTAAGTCTTTATCTCCAGAGAAGATTTTGACTTCAAAGCCGTCTTTTTCTGCCTCGACAGCCAATGTACCGATAATATCATCTGCCTCATATTGAGGAAGCTCGTACCTTTGCACTCGATAGGCATCTAATAGTTCACGGATGAACGGCATTTGTTCTGATAACTCTGGCGGGGTTTTTTGTCTTCCGCCTTTATATTCTTTAAATGTCATGGCGGAATGTTGTTTTTCCCGCATCAAATGCGACGAGCATATGAGTTGGCTTCTCGTCCTCCAGCATTTTCATTAAGATCATCGCAAACCCATAAATAGCATTTGTATGTACGCCTTTATCATTTGATAATAGCGGCAAAGCAAAAAAGGCTCGATATGCGAGACTGTTTCCATCCACTAACACTAATTTCTTTTTGTCTGTCATGTTTTAATCCTCCATCGGCTGAGCCATCTCAGCCGTCTCTTTCACACATTGTATCTTCATTTTATCAAAGTTTATTTTGAAAAGAAAATAGTCGAGCCTGCATAAAAAAGGGACGAAAACAACAAGTGTTTTCGTCCTTCCAAAATTGGCTCCTTGGATGAAGGGGTTCCTATTCATCCTATCAATGAATGTTTAACAAAACATGAATTCATTGTAAAGATCATGTAAATTTTAACGTGACTTTCCTTTTTTCTCTATGTTGATTTCAGGCTCACTGTAAAAGTCGTTCCTTTACCTTGTTTGCTGCGGACAGAAATTGTTCCTTCATGCGCTTCCACAAGGTGTTTGACAATGGCAAGACCAAGACCTGTACCGCCTGAATTCCTGCTTCTATCTTTATCAATTCGATAAAATCTCTCAAATATTCTTGGAATCTCACTTTTCTTCATGCCGATTCCTGTATCTGCTACATCAAATTCATAGGCACCTTTTCGCGGTCTTGCTGTGATGGTGACACTACCTCCCTCTGGTGTATAGGTAAGGGCATTATTAACGAGATTGAGGAAGATTTGCTTTAACCTTAGCGGATCTGCCATGACATAGACCGGTTCTTTTGGGACACGTACATGTAGTTGAATGCCTTTTTCTGTAGCCTTTTGACTTAACAGCACTTGAATCTCTTGGATGATTTCTGTCGCATTGGCTTCTTGAATATTCAGCTTGAATTGCTGCTGCTCAATTTTAGAAAGATCAAGTAAGTCTTGAATCAATGTTTCTAGACGGACACTCTCCTTTAAAATGATAGAAAGGAATTCTGTCAGTGCTTCTTTGTCATCAATTGCGCCATCAAGAAGGGTTTCAGAAAATCCTTTAATCGACGTAATCGGTGTTTTTAACTCATGAGACACATTAGCGACAAAGTCTTTTCGCATCTGCTCCAGCTGCTTCGTTTCTGTCACGTCATGAAACACGAGGACAATTCCTTTCCATTCATCGTCTGTACTTAAAATGGGTACACCATCCACTTGGAAGTAGCGGCGTTCAATGTCAACGGCTAGACGTAAAAACTTCCGCACCTTCGTTTCTGTCATGAAAATTTCGTCAATTAATTCGATAATCTCTTCATGGGTAAACGCTTCGTGATACAGCTTGTGCATGTAAATATGCTTTTGCACCTTAAACTGCTTGCGGAAGGTTCGATTGACGAGGTGGATATACCCCATCTTATCAATCAATATAATCCCCGCTCCAATATTTTCAATGACCGTTTGCAGCCGGTCTCTCTGCATTTCACCGGCGCTTGTCATTTCTTGCAGACTTCCCGCCAAACGCTTCATGGAAGTATTCAGTTCACTTGTTTCAATCATCAGCTCTTCGTAATTATTCGTATCATAGTTCCCGCGTTCTAGCTGTTTGGCTACCTTTGTCGCATAATCAATTGGTTTCACATATTTCATCGACATGCGGTACCCGAAGAAAACAATGATGATGATCGCCGAGCCAAGACAAAAGGCTAAGGCAAGCCAAAGCTGGCCGTCAATTTCATTTAAAGGCTCGTATGACGCATGGAGAAATAAATAACCCGCCGGTTCGTTTTGTTGTTTTAAGATCGGGACAGCATAATGGAACAGCGCATCTTTCTCATCGTCAATAACGACCCCTTTTGTTTGGAGACGTTCATTGTTCAGTGTGTTTTGAATGATGGCCTTTTGTTCTGCTTGACCCGTTGTATGTATGATATTCCCCTTTAAATCGACAATCGACGCATTCATATCAAAATGCTGCTTTGCCTGGTTGAGGACCTCTTTGTTTTGCTTCGCCTTTAGATCATCACCATTCATAGAAGACAGGAGAAAGCTCGATTCCTTTTCCATTCGTTCCGTTAATTTTGTTTCATAGAAAACATGGAACATGTGATCCAAGAAAAGACCCAGTGCCACAAACACAATAAAAAGGAGAAAAATGAGTCCCGAAAACAGACGGGTTCTAATTTTACTCATTTGGCTTTGGCTCCTCCAATTTGTAGCCTAAGCCGCGAATCGTTTTAATGTATGTTGGTTTTTTCGTGTTCTTTTCAATTTTGTCCCGCAAGTGGCTAATATGAACATCCACAATACGAGTGTCACCTGCAAAGTCATAATTCCAAACGGCACTTAGCAATAAATCACGCGTGAGGACACGTCCTTTATGCTTCGCCAAATAAAGCAGCAGTTCAAACTCTTTTGGCGTCAGCTCTAGACGTTCTTCCTGGAAATAGACCTCGTAGTGTTCTGGTAAAATACGCAGTTCACCAATTTTGATTTGATCTGCAATCATCTCTTCCTTCTCCTCTTGCGTGGGGGCAGGCTGAGATTGCTGTGCTCTTCTCAAGATGGCTTTTACCCGAGCACCCACTTCTCTAGGACTGAATGGCTTTGTCATGTAATCATCGGCCCCAAGCTCAAGACCTAGCACCTTATCAAATTCATCGTCCTTTGCTGTCAGCATTAAAATAGGGAACATCATTTTTTGAATTCTCAGTTGTTTGCACACTTCAATGCCGTCCATCTTCGGAAGCATTAAATCTAATACAATGAGATCAGGTTGTTCACTTGCTGCTTTTTCAAGCGCTTCTTCCCCGTCTCTTGCTGTGACGACATCATAGCCCGCTCTTTCAAGGTTATAGCTTAGAAGTGTTACAATCGATTCTTCATCATCCACAACTAATATTTTTTTATTCATGTTGTGCCTCCAATTAGTGATTTCCCCTGCATCCTTTTTTGTATCTTATGTGAAAAGCGAGAAGTCATGCTTTCTCTTTCATTTTAACGAAAGCTTAACAAGAGAACAATTTAAAATTTCGACAAGATTTGTTTTGTAAACAAAAAGAAGACTCCTCATCAGAGAAGCCTTCTTTTTTATTCATACTAAGACAATACTTTCATGACATTCTTAACAGATTCAACAGAACGGTCAAGCTGACTTCTTTCTTCTTCTGTCAGCTCAAGCTCGATGATCTGCTCAAGGCCATTTCCACCTACGATTGTTGGTACACCTAGGTAAATGCCTTCGTAGCCATATTCACCTTCAAGGTAAGCAATCGTTGGCATGACGCGTCGCTGATCTTTAAGGATCGCCTCAACCATTTCGACTAGTGAAGCAGCAGGAGCATAATATGCACTACCGTTACCTAATAGGTTGACGATTTCGCCGCCGCCTTTTCTTGTTCTTTCAACAATTGCATCAATTCGCTCTTTAGGAATCAATGTTTCAAGCGGGATACCGCCTGCATAAGAGTAACGAACAAGAGGAACCATGTCATCGCCATGTCCGCCAAGCACAAAGCCCGTCACGTCTTTAACAGATAGGTTTAATTCTTGAGCTACGAACGTACGGAAACGTGCTGTATCAAGAATGCCCGATTGTCCAATGACTTTTTCTTTTGGTAATCCTGATTCTTTATAAACTGCATACGTCATTGCATCAACAGGGTTTGTTAATACAACAATGATGGCTTCTGGAGAATATTTAACGATTTCGCGTGTCACGCTGCGCATGATTTTTTCATTTGTTGACACGAGATCGTCACGGCTCATTCCCGGCTTTCTTGCAATTCCCGCCGTAATGACCACGACATCAGAACCGGCTGTATCTTCGTAGTTAGAAGTTCCTGTAATGTTTGCATCGAAGCCTTGAACAGGACTTGCTTCCAGCATATCAAGTGCTTTCCCTTTTGTTGGGTTCTCAAGCTGCGGGATATCGACTAATACGACGTCCGCTAATTCTTTTTGAGCCGTTAGAAATGCTGTAGTTGCTCCAGTAAAGCCCGCTCCGATAACAGATACTTTTTTACGCTTGTTTGCCATTTCCTTTTTCCCCTTTAACTTTAAAGTTTAAGAATCAAGACAAGTTTTTGATGAGCTCGTCAGCAAACTCAGAACATTTCACTTCTGTTGCGCCATCCATTAATCTAGCAAAATCGTAAGTGACGACTTTTGATGCAATTGTATTTTCAACAGATTGAATCACTAGATCAGCTGCTTCCTGCCAGCCAAGGTGCTCAAGTAAAAGCACGCCTGATAGAAGAACAGAAGATGGGTTCACTTTATCAAGACCAGCATATTTAGGTGCTGTTCCGTGAGTCGCTTCAAAAATAGCGTGTCCTGTTTCGTAGTTGATGTTCGCACCTGGTGCGATACCAATTCCACCAACTTGTGCTGCAAGAGCATCAGAGATGTAATCTCCGTTTAAGTTCATTGTTGCAACAACATCGAACTCAGCTGGACGAGTTAGGATTTGTTGAAGGAAAATATCTGCAATGCTGTCTTTGACAATAATTTTGCCAGCAGCTTCTGCTTCACTTTGCGCTTTGTTTGCCGCATCTTTTCCATCTTGTTCTACAATACGATCATATTGTGCCCATGTAAAGACCTTGTCGCCAAACTCTTTTTCAGCCACTTCGTAGCCCCAGTTTTTGAAGGCACCTTCTGTAAATTTCATGATGTTTCCTTTGTGAACAAGCGTCACAGACTTACGGCCTTGGTCAATTGCATATTGGATAGCCGCTCTGACAAGGCGAGAAGTTCCTTCTTCAGAAACTGGCTTGATTCCGATACCTGATGTTTCTGGGAAACGGATTTTGTTAACACCTAATTCGTTTTTCAAGAAGTCAATTAACTTCTTCACTTCGTCTGATCCTTTTGCATACTCGATGCCAGCATAGATATCTTCTGTATTCTCACGGAAGATGACCATATCTGTGTCTTCTGGACGTTTCACAGGAGACGGTACGCCTTTGAACCAGCGAACTGGACGTAAGCATGTGAATAGATCAAGCTCTTGTCTAAGTGCCACGTTTAATGAACGGATTCCTCCGCCGATTGGTGTTGTCAGTGGTCCTTTGATCGCGATTAAGTATTCACGAATGTCTTCAAGTGTTTGCTCAGGAAGCCATTCTCCAGTTTTATTGTAAGCTTTCTCACCGGCATATACTTCTTTCCAAGTGATTTGCTTTTCTCCTTTATATGCTTTTTCTACAGCTGCTTCAAGTACTCTTGATGCTGCTTTCCAAATGTCAGGACCGATTCCGTCCCCTTCGATAAACGGGATGATTGGATTATTTGGTACATTCAATACGCCGCCAGTAACTGTAATTTTTTCGCCTTGTGACAATGATATTACCTCCCAGGTTATGTAGTGAATATTTGAAACTTCTTGGCTTGATGTCTGCAAGCGAAGAAGTTTTTCACGTGATTCGTTTTTTGTTGATATAGAGGCTGATTGGCCTTCCCGAGATCAGCCCCTGCTTATTCTATAAACATTAGTCTCTTTCACTGATCGGAACAAACGTTTGAAGATCAGGCCCAATATAGTCAGCTCTTGGACGGATGAGACGGTTGTTGTCATACTGCTCTAGAATGTGAGCAATCCATCCGGAGAATCGGCTGATCACGAAAATTGGTGTAAACAAGTCATGATCAATCCCAAGACTGTGATATACAGATGCAGAATAAAAATCAACATTTGGTGGAAGATTTTTCTCTGATGTCACGATTTCCTCTGCGCGAACAGACATTTCATACCATTTCGGCTCGCCAGTCAGGTTTGTTAAACGCTGGCTCATTTCTTTTAGATGCTTTGCACGCGGGTCACCTTGACGGTATACGCGGTGGCCAAAGCCCATAATTTTTTCTTTCTTCTCTAGCTTACCATGAATATAGGAATCTACGTTTTCAACTTCACCAATTTCTGAAAGCATCTTCATCACGCCTTCGTTGGCTCCGCCATGAAGTGGTCCTTTCAGCGCACCGATAGCCGCTGTTACACCAGAGTAGATATCTGATAGTGTAGCAACACATACACGTGCTGTAAATGTCGATGCGTTTAATTCATGATCCGCATGCAGAATGAGTGCCTTATCAATTGCCTCAATTTCTACTGGTGATGGCTCTTCGCCATTTAGCATATACAAGAAGTTTGCAGCATAGCTGTATTCTTCTTTTGGCTGTACAGGCTCAAGTCCCTTACGAATACGTGAAAATGCAGCGACTAGTCCAGAAATTTTCGCCTGTAAGCGAATGGCTTTTCTGTAATTCGCTTCTTTGTCCATAATCTCTGATTCGTTATCAAGTAATCCTAGTAAGGATACCGCTGTACGAATCGCAGACATTGGATGAACCCCATCCAGCGAATACGATTTAAAGTGCTCAATGATTTCTTGCGGAATGTGAGCATTTTCGTTGAGCTGCTGCTTTAACTCACTCAGCTCTTGCTCATTCGGCAGCTTTAAGTGCCATAACAGGTAGACAATTTCTTCGAATGTAGCTTTTTCAGTTAAATCATCGATATTGTACCCTACATAAGTAAGAGTATCATCAATAATTGAGCTTACGGATGAAGTTGTTGCCACAATACCTTCAAGACCTCTTGTTGCTGTCATGTTCAATCTCCCCTTTTTAAAAAGATTCCCCTTCGTTGCAGAATTCTCGCTTTTTGAAAGCGCTATCCAATCCGAATAAGACGGCAGGTTCAGAAAAGAAAATGCTTACATTTACCTATACGGTTAGAGCGCTTTTAGCCTCATATCTCTTGTGTGATCAATGAGTTCAAAATTAAGCCTATTCCCATTATAAACAATAATCAGACATTTGTTAAATGTTTAACTATAATTTTTTTTGATATTTTTTTTTCCAGTCTTCCATATAAGGCATGGAATAAAGGGATTTTGCTTCTTTTATTATATTTAATTATGTTTTTTTGCAAAAGCTCACACAAGAAAAAAATAAAAAAGAAAGTGGCATGAACCACTCTCTTTTCAACCGCTGAAAAATTTCACAGCCTGCATCGCTAAATAAGCAATTCCTGCTCCGATCAGCGGACCGACAGCTACACCTTTAAATAAGCTGACTGCCAAAATCGTCCCGAACACAAGCGCTGCCGTGATATGTGGATCATTTTCGAGTAGCACAATACCGTTTTTTGCAATTAATGCTACTAATATACCCGCTCCAAGTGCAATCCAAGCATAAGAAGATTTCACGGCTTCTCCAAGCTGCTTAAATCCAATATCACCTGTTGCAATAGGGACAAGCACAGCAATTGTAATAACGGTGACCCCCCAATTGATGCCTTTTGATTGGAGAACTGGGAAAATTTTTTGATCCAAACCAATCAGCTTAATCCCAATGAGCACAGAAACCGCTAAAATTAATGAATTGTTTTTTGCAATAAGTGCAATAACGAGTAAAAGAACCAAAAATAAATTTGCTTGAGTAAACATACGCCGCCCCTTCCTTTCTTTTTATTGCGACCTTTTCATATTACTAATCTTTTTGAATAAAATGAAGTATGGACATGCTTGTTTGTTGGAGGGGATTGTGTGAATCACACCTATATGGCCATTTTTCTACGAAGTTTGATGATGATCAGCATTGCTGTATTTGCGGTTATCTTTTTATATCACTCTTTTCCTTTTCTATATCCTTTTTGGATTGCACTTATTGTATCCTGCCTCATCCACCCTGCCGTATGCAAAATAGAAGAGATCACCGGAATGCCAAGAGGATTTGTTGTAATCATTGTATTACTGCTCTTTTTATTAGTAGCCGCCGGTTTCATCACACTCTTAGTAGCAGAAATCATTTCAGGAAGTGCTTATTTGGCAAAGGTTCTGCCTGGTCACCTTGATCAAATGATTGGGATTGTTGAACGGTTTTTTACAGATAAAATCCTGCCTTTGTACCATGATGTAACCGCCCAATTTAATACGCTTCAAGCAGGGCAAAAGGAATCGATTTTGGGACAAATCCAAGCACTGGGCGATGAAGCTGCCGCCAAAATAGGGACTTTTCTTTCAAAAACACTCGAGCTCATCCCAGCTTTTTTAGGTCTTTTGCCTGATGCAGCCGCAACCCTTTTGTTTTCTGCACTAGCAACTTTTTTTATCACGAAAGATTGGTTTACATTAAAAAAATATGGTTCTCGTATCTTTCCCGCAAAATGGATGCAGCATACACGAGCCATTTTATCTGAAATCAAAAAAGCCATTACCGGTTTTATGAAGGCGCAGCTTTTGCTTGTTGCAATGACCATCGGCCTTGTCATCATTGGTCTGATCATCTTAAAAGTCGAGCACGCCCTTGTCATTGCTTTATGTATTGGGTTTGTCGATTTACTTCCTTATATCGGGAGCGGCACTGTTTTTCTGCCATGGATCATTTACTCTGCCATGACAGGAAACCTTTCCCTCGCCATCGGGCTCGGCATTTTGTATATTGTCGTGCTCATTCAAAGACAAATTTCAGAGCCAAAAGTCTTGAGCAAATCCATTGGGCTTAATCCTTTAGCCACACTTGTGGCGCTATTTGTCGGGTTAAAATGGCTCGGTTTCCTCGGACTCGTCATTGGCCCTGCTTCCCTTGTCGTGTGGCAAGCATTTCGTAATGCAGGTGTTTTCAGGGATATCTATCAATACATTCGGTACGGCATGCAAAAGTAAAAGAGACCTTCAGTTCAAGGTCTCTTTAGCGAATAATCGTATAGCGACTGCGATTAGACATGTTCCTGAGCCAACGTTCAAAGAGCGGCTTGATTTGCTTTCTCGTCATCGGAATGAGCAGCAGCGCACCGATGATATCTGATAAGAAGCCGGGAATGAGCAGGAGCAGACCACCGATTAGAATGCAAAAACCATCGACAATCGTTACCCCTGGCATTTTGCCATATTGTAAATCTCTTTGCACTTTTTGAAATGCTTCGATTCCTTGTTTTCTTGCAAAATAAGCACCTAGTGCACTCGTGAGTACGATCATCAGCATCGTTGGCAAAATGCCAATGATTTTACTTGATATTAAAAATAAACTGATTTCCACTGCAGGGAACAGAATCAATAATAGTAGCAAATATTTTTTCAACCATATCACCTCATGGGGTATCTATCACCCGAAAGCTGTTTTACTTTTTTAGTGTAACATAAAAAAAGAGAGGAGTCAGACAACTCCCCTCGTGTGTATGATTTAAAGGACACTTGCACGGCCTTTGTAGATCGCTCCGCGTGCCGGATCTACTGTAATCTCTTCGCCTTCTTTTAGCAATGTTGTTGCACCATCAAGACCTACAATCACTGGAATGCCAAGGCTGAGTCCAACGACTGCTGCATGGCTTGTTAAGCCGCCTTCTTCAGTGATCAGGGCTGATGCTTTCTCTAAAGCACCCATCATATCACGGTCTGTACAGTTTGCGACAAGAATCGCACCATCGTACATTTTTTCATCTGCTTCTTTTCCGCTTTGTGCAATAACAACCGGTCCAAATGCAGATTTACGGCCAATTCCTTGACCTTTCGCAATGATGTCACCGACAACATAGACTTTCATTAAGTTTGTTGTACCTGTTTCACCAACTGGCACACCAGCTGTAATGACGATTAAATCGCCGTGTCTCACGTAGCCTGTTTCAATCGATTTCTCGACTGCATTCTCAAGCATTTCATCAGTAGACGTCGTTTTTGATCCGCTCTTTGCAAATACACCGAATACAAGAGATAGCTTTCTTGCAACTGATTCGTTTGCTGTGACCGCTACGATTGGTGCTTTTGGTCTATATTTTGAAATCATTCTCGCAGTATGACCGCTTTCTGTAGGTGTCACAATCGCTGCAACGTCAAGCTTCATCGCTGTATGTGCAACAGATTGACCAATGGCATCTGTAATGCTGACTTCTACTTCTTCGCTTCTGCGAGAAAGAATGGCTTTATAGTTGAGTGCATCTTCTGAGCGTGATGCAATGTTATGCATCGTTTGTACAGCTTCCACTGGATACGTTCCTGCTGCTGTTTCACCAGAAAGCATAATCGCATCTGTGCCATCAAAAATGGCATTTGCCACGTCACTTGCTTCCGCACGGGTTGGACGAGGATTACGCTGCATGCTGTCAAGCATTTGGGTCGCTGTGATGACTGGTTTGCCTAAGCGATTGCATTTTTTGATCAGCATTTTTTGTACAAGCGGTACTTCTTCTGCCGGGATCTCTACACCAAGATCTCCACGCGCAACCATCAAACCGTCTGATACCTCAAGGATTTCATCGATGTTATCAACACCCTCTTGGTTTTCAATCTTAGGGATGATTTGAATGTCAGCCGCGTTATTCTTTTCAAGAAGCTCACGAATTTCAAGAACATCAGAAGCTCGTCTCACAAAAGAAGCTGCGATGAAATCGACGCCTTGTTCAATTCCGAACAGAATATCATTGGCATCCTTTTCTGTAATACCTGGCAGGTTCACACTTACACCTGGTACGTTAACACCTTTTTTGTTTTTGAGCGTGCCTGTATTCATGACCTTTGTGACGATTTCTTTGCGGTCCATGTTCAGTTCTTTGACTTCTAAACCAATAAGACCATCATCTAAAAGGATTGTTGAACCCACTTCTACATCATGAATCAAATCTTCATATGTCACACTGATTTTTTCCGTATTTCCAACAATGTCTTCCATACTTACGATAAGATCTGCACCAGCGACTAGCTCAATTGAGCCGTTTTCGACTGTACGTGTACGAATCTCTGGACCTTTTGTATCAAGAAGGATCGCAATGTCCTTGCCTAATGTTTTACCTGCTTTACGAATGTTTTCAATGCGTGCACCATGCTCTTCAAAATCTCCGTGAGAGAAGTTTAGTCTGGCTACATTCATTCCTGCTTCAATCAATTCAGTCAGCTTTTCAATGGTTTCACTTGCTGGACCGATTGTACAAACGATTTTTGTCTTTCTCATTACTGTTCCTCCTAAGGTCTTCTCGTTTTATATAGAGAGCTCTTGTGAAAGTCGGTACATGTTTTGATCGACTGTATGTTTTTTATCTAAGATATCTAAAATATCGTGGTGAACGAGTTCGTTGCTTTGAATACCCACACAGCGTCCGCCTTTTCCTTCAAGTAGAAGTTCTACTGCATATGCTCCTAAACGGCTTGCGAGTACTCGGTCAAACGCACTTGGAGAACCTCCGCGCTGAATATGTCCTAAGACAGATACACGGGTTTCAAGGCTTGTCTCCTCTTCAATTCGCTTACCAAATTCAACACCGCTGCCTACGCCTTCTGCGACGATGATGATACTGTGCTTCTTGCCGCGCTCGTGCCCTCTTCTTAATCTCGCGATAATTTCATCCATGTCATAGTCTGCTTCTGGAATCAAGATAGATTCGGCTCCGCCTGCAAGACCTGACCAAAGGGCAATATCACCAGCATGTCTTCCCATTACTTCCACTACGTATGTACGTTCATGAGATGTGGCTGTATCACGAATTTTATCAATGGCGTCAATGACTGTATTCAGTGCTGTATCAAAGCCAATAGTGAAATCAGTACCTGGAATATCGTTGTCGATTGTACCCGGGACACCTACACATGGAAAACCAAGCTCAGTTAATTTCTTTGCTCCCATGAATGAACCGTCTCCGCCGATCACAACAAGTCCTTCAATACCGAATTTTTTTAAGTTTTCAATGCCTTTTTCACGACCTTCAACTGTCTTGAATTCAGGGCATCTTGCCGTGTAAAGTTTTGTTCCTCCACGATGAATAATATCGCCAACTGAACCTATTTCAAGTTTTTCAATTTTACCGTTAATTAGACCTGAATATCCATTATAAATACCGTAAACTTCAACATTATGGTAAATCGCTTTCCTTACAACTGCGCGCACAGCTGCATTCATTCCTGGGGAATCCCCACCGCTCGTTAAAACTCCTATACGCTTCATCTTTTTCACCTCAGAGACCATATATGAATTAAACATACCATTTCCACTGCTTGAAAACAATCATGAGCAAAACAGGATGTTTTCAATTTGTATTTCTAAAACCGTACTTATTATACAATTAAATAAACCGTTTTTAAACAAAAGTTAAGAAAGTATGAAAGCAATTCTTTCAAAAACGAGGAAGATCATCCCCTTTAAAGCCTACCATATCAAGGTTTTCAGACGTTTCAAATTTTATGAAAACAAATGAAAATTATTTTCAAATAGCGCTTACACGAGGAAGGTTTTCATGAAAAAAGATGAAAAAAAATAAACGCCAGCCAAAAAGGCTGTACGTTTATTTAGTTTACCCCAATATATTGATTTTCAACCGATACTTTCCCGATTGCTTTGTATTTTTGATATCTTTGTTCGACTAGTTCTTCAGGTGTTAGTTTGAGCAAAGATGTAAGTGACTGTTTTAATATTTTTTCAATGTAGGCTGCTTGTTGTTTCACGTCTCGGTGTGCTCCACCTTGCACTTCTTTAATAACATCATCTATAATATCTAATTCTTTTAGGTCTGGAGCCGTAATTTTCATTGATTCTGCAGCTTTTTTCGCAAGTGATGAGTCCTTCCAGAGCAGTGCTGCTGCACCTTCAGGTGAAATCACTGAATACGTTGAATTCTCTAGCATGTATAGGTGGTTTCCTACGCCTAAGCCTAGTGCGCCGCCACTTCCGCCTTCTCCAATGACAATACAGACAACCGGTACACGAAGTCCTGCCATTTCGAATAGGTTTTTCGCAATTGCTTCACTTTGCCCGCGTTCTTCAGCTGCTTTACCAGGATAAGCTCCTTTTGTATCAATAAAGCAAATGATCGGACGATTAAATTTATCTGCTTGTTTCATCAAGCGCAGCGCTTTACGGTAGCCTTCTGGATGAGGCATTCCGAAATTACGGCGCAAGTTTTCTTTTGTATCTTTACCGCGCTGGTGGCCAATCACCGTGACAGGAAGCCCTTTAAACGTGGCAATTCCTCCAACGATCGCTTCATCATCGCCATAAAAACGGTCACCGTGACACTCGAAAAAGTTGTCAAACAGCTCTTGAATGTAATCGAGAGTTGTTGGACGCATCGCATGACGAGCAATCTGTACTCTGTCCCACGGCTTTAAATTTGTATAAATGTCTGCTTCAAGTTTGCTCAGACGTGTTTCAAGACGCTCAATTTCTGCACTTAAATCCATTTCTGAGTTTTGTGTGAACTTTTTCAGTTCATCAATTTTCGCTCGAAGTTCAATGACAGGTTTTTCAAATTCTAGTTCTCCAGCCACTCTCGTTCACCTCCTGTGCTGTGTAATGCTAAGATTCGGCCTAGTGTTTCTTTCATCTCTGCACGATGAATGACAGCATCCAGCTGTCCATGCTTTAACAAAAATTCAGCCGTTTGGAAGTCCTCTGGCAGGTCTTCACGAATTGTTTGTTCTATGATTCTACGACCTGCAAACCCAATTAAAGCACCCGGTTCTGCAAAGTTGTAATCACCAAGAGACGCGAAGCTAGCTGATACACCACCAGTTGTTGGGTTCGTCATCACAGAGATAATCAAACCTTGGTCCTCGCTGAACAGTTTTAATGCTGAGCTTGTTTTTGCCATCTGCATAAGACTGAGGATCCCCTCTTGCATTCTCGCTCCGCCTGATGCAGTAAAGATGATAAATGGCACCTTGTCCGCTTTTGCTTTCTCGATCGCAAGTGTGATCTTTTCACCAACAACCGAGCCCATGCTGCCCATACGGAATGTGGCATCCATTACAGCGATCACAGCACGCTTGCCTTCAATTTCACCTTGACCTGTGACAATGGCTTCATTCAAAGATGTTTTTTCTCTGTCTTTCTCAAGCTTTTCTTCGTAGCCTGGGAATCCGAGCGGGTTTTCTGAGATCAGATGCCCGTTAAATTCTTCAAATGTGCCTTCGTCAACAAGGCTGTCAATACGCTGTTTTGCATTCATTTGCAAATGTCTGCCGCAATTCATGCAAACACGTAAATTTTTATCTAGTTCTTTGGTGAGCATTATTTTTTTACATTGCGGACATTTGGTCATGATGCCTTCAGGCACATCTTGACTTGCCTGTTCAGAGGGTACAGATGCATATTTTTTCTTTTTACTGAAAATATTTTTGATTGACAAATGACTACCTCCCTTTTTGAAGGGTTTTTTCTTTACACGCACATCCACTATTATAGGACATGTCATAACTGTACCGAAACTATTGTACTTTTTTTGTCAAACGCTGTCATCCTTCATTCAATTTTTTCAGTGGGGAATTGATGAGAAATGAGTATGTGTTTGGGGCGCTGAGCAGTTGATATAGGTGAATTGTGAACGTCTACAAAAAAATATCATTCCGGATGAAAAAATTTTCGCGTATGAGAGGAAATGGTGCACGTCTTTCCTCCAATTTCAGAAAGAACGTGCACACTTTTCCAATTGATTATTCCCCGATAATCGTTAATTTTCTTGTTTTTTCAGCGACTTCTTCTGGGTCGACTTGGATTCTTGCAACACCAGTTTCCATTGCTGCTTTTGCTACCGCTTTTGCTACCGCTGGTGCTACACGTGCATCAAATGGTTCAGGGATGACGTATTCAGCTGACAATTTATCATCTGAAACAAGAGAAGCAATTGCTTCTACGGCTGCAATTTTCATTTCTTCGTTAATGTGGGTTGCTCGTACATCTAATGCTCCGCGGAAAATTCCTGGGAATGCCAGTACGTTGTTTACTTGGTTCGGGAAGTCAGAACGGCCAGTTCCTACAACACTTGCGCCTGCTGCATGTGCATCTTCTGGCATGATCTCTGGATTAGGATTCGCCATTGCGAAGATGACAGGATCTTTTGCCATTTTGCCAACCATTTCTTTTGTTAGAGCGCCTGCTGCTGAGACCCCGATGAAGACGTCAGCGCCTTCAATCACTTCTTCTAATGAACCTTCTTTACGGTCTTGGTTCGTGAATTTAGCCACTTCATTTTTCACTGCATTCATACCGTTCGGGCGGCCTTCATAAATTGCACCTTTTGTATCACACATGATAATATCACGTACACCGAAATGATATAGAAGCTTGATAATCGCAATTCCCGCTGCTCCAGCGCCGTTTGCCACCACTTTGATAGAGGACATTGATTTTCCAGACAGTTTCAGCGCATTTACAAGTCCTGCTACTGTCACAATCGCTGTTCCGTGCTGATCATCATGGAACACTGGAATGTTTGTCTCTTTTTTCAAGCGCTCTTCGATAATAAAGCAGTTTGGAGCTGCAATATCTTCAAGGTTGACACCGCCAAACGTTGGCTCAAGAAGCTTTACTGTTTCAACGATTTTGTCTACATCGTTTGTCGCAAGTGCGATTGGGAAGGCATCAACGCCAGCGAAGCTTTTGAATAGTACAGCTTTTCCTTCCATTACTGGAAGAGAAGCTTCTGCACCAATATTTCCAAGCCCTAAAACAGCGCTTCCGTCTGTGACAACAGCGACCATATTGCCTTTCATTGTATAATCATACACTTTGCTTGTGTCGTCATAAATATCTTTACATGGTTCTGCAACACCAGGTGAGTAAGCCAAGCTCAAGTCTTTCGCATTTTTCACTTGTACTTTTGATTTTGATTCAAGTTTGCCTTGATTCTCTTTGTGCATATGTAATGCTTCTTCTCTTAATGACATGTGATGAACACTCCTTCAAGTGGAAAATGATTTAATGAATTGCTAAGTTGATAAGCACATACTGGCAGTTTTAAATACACAGAATCTTTAAAATGATAACACAATAGGTGAATTTGTAAAACATATTCAGGCGATTTGTCATCATTTAATCACAACGTTTTGTTCACCAAGCAGCTCTTTTAACTGGAAAATGACAGCATGATCTGCATGAACTTTGTATGCATCTGGAAGTCTCACTGTCTTTTTTTGCTTCTCATAATACAAATAGACATCTGCTTCTCCACTGTGCATCGAGATCACCCGCTTTACTTTCTCTAGCAGCTCCTGCGTATGATTTTCTTCTTTCACCCGAATGTAGACAGACTCTTTTCTTTGTGTGCCCATCTCTTCAAGCAGAACGGCTTCTTGCACGATGATCTGGCTGCTGTCATTTCTGACATCTATTCTGCCTTCAACATAAAGCATGGCGCCCTCCTCAAGTAAGGGGGACAGCTTTCTAAATTGCTCTGGAAAGACGACGCCTTCCATTTCTCCCGTTTCATCCCCAAATGTGACAAATGCCATCGATTGTCCATTTTTTGTTCGAATCGATTTCACCTTTGTCAAAAGACCACCCATTGAGACCTTTCGCTTTATATAGGAAGAAAGTCTGATGATTTCCACTGCACCATTCTCTCTTAAGCGATCTCGGTACGCTTGTACAGGATGATTTGATAAATATAGTCCAAGTGCCTCTTTTTCAAATTGCAGAAGATCGACAAGCGGCAATTCTTCTATCTCTGCATATTTTGGCTTAATAGAGAAGGTTGTATCCCCCAGAAAGTCAAGCTGATCATCTGGATTTAAAAATGACACGTGGTCTAATGCAATATCTATTGATGCCAATAACGAAGCACGATTTGGATAAAGCTCATCCATCGCCCCTGAAAAAATGAGCGCTTCAATCGTTTTTCGGTTGACACTCTTTGCTGATACTCTTGCGCAAAAATCAAATAAATCTTCAAACGGCTTTTCCTGTCTTGCCCTGTATATATCCTTTACAGCTGACACTCCGACATTTTTGATCGCTCTTAAGCTGTAGCGGATCTCCCCTTTTTCAACCGTAAATGGAAATTCACTCTTATTAATAGAAGGCTTCAACACAGATATCCCTTTTTCCTTTGCCTCATAGAAATATTGAGCAACTTTGTCATCATTTCCAATCACACTCGTTAAAAGTCCGCACATAAAATATAACGGATAATGCGCTTTTAAGTAAGCAAGCTGAAAGCCAATCATGCTATATGCAACAGCATGGCTTCTATTAAAACCATAGTTTGCAAATTTGACGATTAAGTCATAAACGTCATTTGCAATGTTAACAGGATACTCCTTTTTTAGGCATCCTTCAACAAAATGGCTCCGCTCTTCATCAAGAACCTTTTTATCCTTCTTTGAAACTGCTCTTCTTAATAGATCTGCCTCGCCAAGCTGAAATCCTGCCATCTTCGCTGCAATCAGCATGATTTGCTCCTGATAGACGATGACTCCATATGTGTCTTTTAAAATGTCATACAAATCAGGATGCGGGTAAGAGACCTTGACTCTGCCGTGCTTTCGGTCGATAAAGAGCGGGATATTCTCCATTGGACCTGGACGGTAGAGGGCATTGACTGCCACAATGTCTTCTAAACTAGAGGGCTTCAAGCGTCTCAGCACCTGACGCATTCCTTGTGATTCAAGCTGGAAAATCCCAGTTGTATCCCCCGCTGATAACAATTCAAATGTTTTCTGATCTTCATATGAAATGTCACTAAAGTTAATGTGGACGTTTTCCTGTCTTTCAATCTGGTTTTTAATGGATTCAATTAAGGTTAAGTTTCTAAGTCCTAAGAAATCCATCTTTAAAAGTCCGAGATCTTCTAAATAATTCATCGCATACTGCGTTAAATACACACCATCATGGCCGTCTTGAATCGGAACGACCTCTGTCAGAGGCTCCTCGCTCAGCACAACGCCAGCTGCATGTGTCGAGGTATGTCTTGGCAAGCCTTCCACCTTTAAAGCAGTTTGAAAGACTTGCCTGAGCTCTTCGGACTGCTGGAGCATTGTTTTTAATTCAGGAGATGCAGTGAGCGCTTCTTTCAGCGTCGTTCCTGGCTTTGACGGAATCAGCTTTGCAAGACGATCCGCTGCCTTTGAATCAATCCCCATCACACGTCCTACATCTCTTAAAGCTGCTTTTGCTGCAAGTGTTCCAAACGTGACAATTTGCGCCACATGCATGTCTCCGTATTTGTCTTTTACATAAGAAATGATTTCATCTCTTCTCGTATCAGGGAAATCTATATCAATATCAGGCATACTGATTCGCTCAGGATTTAAGAAACGTTCAAATAACAAACCGTGACGGAGCGGATCAACATCCGTAATAAACAGTACATAGGCAACAAGTGATCCTGCTGCCGATCCTCGGCCCGGTCCTGTGACAATGCCTTGGTCATGGGCATACTTCATAAAATCCCACACAATGAGAAAATAATCACTGAAATTCATTTTTTGGATAATGCTCAGTTCGTACTCAAGTCTTTTCACATACGCTTCATTTGAAGCAATCTTTCTTTGCTTCATCCCTTCCGCACACACTTTGCGTAAAAACTGATCTGCTGTTGATTGATCAGGGGTCGGATAGGATGGGAGTTTTGTCTGCCCAAGATTTAAATCAACTTCACAGCGGTCTGCGATCTCCACCGTTCTTGTGAGCAGCTCCGTATCCTGCGTATACCATTCCTTCATTTCTTCAAAGGTTCTGAAATGCTTTTCTGCTTGGTCTTCCTCAACCTCAGGCAGCTGCTGCCCTGCTTTAATCGCCTTTAAACACGTATAGGCCGTTTTGTCTTCCATGTTGATGTAGTGGACATCTCCTGTCGCAACAAGAGGAATGTCCGCACTTTTTGAGACATCCCTCAGTTTACCTGTAAGCGATTCGTCTTGCTGAAATGGCTGAAGTGCGATGTACACATGTCCCTCACCGAAAATATGTTTCAATTGTTTCGCCGCATCATGCGCCTCTTCTATCTGATCGTGCTGAAGCAGCGTTTCAATGTAGCCAGAAACGCCTGGTGTGATGGCAATGAGCCCGCGGTGATAGCTTTTCAGCCATTTCTCTTTCAGTCCAGCTTTTGATTTTGATTTCAGCACACTGCTGATTTTGATCAAGTTTTGGTAGCCTTCATTGTTTTTGGCAAGGAGCACCAAGGGATAAGCCTCTGTCTCTTGTTCATCTATGAAGACAGAAGCTGTTAAACCGATGACCGGCTTGATGCCATGTTTTTTACATTCCTTATAAAATTCAACCGTTCCATACATCACATGGTCATCGGTAAGAGCGAGCGCCTTGTAGCCAAGTTCTTTTGCTTTGAGCACAAGCTCCTTTACTTTTGCTGCACTGCTTAATAAGCTGTATCCACTGTGGACCTGAAGATGAACATAAGACATGCTTAATCCACTCCTTTCGTCTAAAGTCATTCTTTCATTATAAAACGCGATGCGATGAGAAACAAATGTTCTTTCTTTTCTGTCCGTTCATACTTGTCCCGCACGCACCATATATTGAATAGAGTGAGGTGGACAAAATGGATGTGAAGGAAGCTTTTATTCCAAATTTTATCAGTTGCTATTTTATTGCGCTTGGAGTCATTTTGGGTGGTGCCATTATCGGCGGTGTTGGTGCTTATTTGTCTGGTCAGCCGCCTTTATCCATTATTACGAGTCTTGCCAATCGATTAAAGATCTGGGCGCTTGTCGCAGCCATCGGGGGAACGTTTGATGCTGTTTATAGCTTTGAACGAGGCATTTTTGAAGGGAACACGCGTGATATTTTCAAGCAGATTTTATTAATTGTCTCTGCCATGGGCGGTGCGCAAACGGGTTATCTTATTATCACGTGGCTCACACAGGAGCATGTGTCATCATGAGGGTGCCGGAGCTTTACAAACGTCCAGGCTGGCAGCGTTTTTTTGCGGGGATGATGTTTGGTGCGATTGTGAGCTGGCTCATTTTCCTCTTTACATACGGAACCTTTCAGGAAAAGCAGGTGACACTGCTGAGAAGCCAGCAGCACCATATGGACAGTCTGAAAGAACAAATCACACTCTATCGGGAAGATTTGCATAAGTTAAATGAGGATAATAAGAAGCGACTGCTGATCCAAAGCGTAGATGTCCATCTCGTCAATCGTGAGCAGTATAAAATCCCAGAGCCAGACACGCTAAAATTTGAAGATCAGGTCAAGGAGGATATCTCAGAGGTTATTACAAAGGATATTGAAAGTGTCTATAAAACAAAGGAATTATTAAAACGCACGGTCGAAAACAAAGAATATACCATTCGGGAAAAGGCATACCGCGCCAAAGTGACAGAGCTGACAATTTATACGAAGCTTTCACTTGAAGTGCGCATTTCATTTGCTGAATAAATGATCATGTGGAATTTTTATGAATTTCTGCCCTCAATGATCGCTTTTCCCCCTTAATTTTTATACACTAAAAGTAGAACGAGATCTACAATAGAAAGAGGTGAGGACAATGGAGGTTTATAGCTATCGTCAAATGGCACGAGACAAAGCAAGCCGGATCAAGGACGGCATGTGCGCTTATGCTGAGACAGAAATGATGGCTCATTTAATTAAAAAAGAATTAAAGCATCAAAATCTCCAAGCCTATGAAGATTCAACTGACATCGGCTGCTGGTTTATCCCTGTATGCAAGTAACCCTTTTCTCCATGACAAAAAAAGAGAGAGGGGACTTGAAGCCCCCCTCTCTCATGATGATGATTTACATACTTCTTCTAAATCACGCAAAATCTCATCTGCCACGGCCCAATCATAAATAGATGCACCAGCTGCAAGCGGGTGGCCGCCGCCATGATATTTTTTCGCAATGGTATTAATGACGACGCCTTTCGAACGGAATCTAACACGAATCTGATCATTTTCTTCCACAAAAAAGACCCATGCCTTAATCCCTGCAATATTTCCAAGTGTTCCAACAAGCTGTGAGGCTTGCTGCGCTGTCGTTTGGAACGATTCCAAAATATCCTGCTTAATGAAAACAGAAGCGACTCCATTCTCTGACAAAGAAATATGTTGAAAAATATAGCCATTTAATTTCACGACATTCAGATCCGTCTCATACAATTGATTGAAAAGGTCTGAAGATGAAAATGGATATTCAATCAGTTCTCCTGCATATTTGAGCGTCTTTTTCGTCGTGTTTGGGAAAAGGAAGCGGCCTGTGTCTCCTACAATGCCGGCATAAATGAGTTCAGCCGCCTTTGTATTCAGCTGATATCCTTCTTCTTTCCCCTCTAAATACAATTCATAAATCATTTCGCTCACAGAGCTTGCCTCTGTATCCACCCAAAGTAAATCACCATAAGGATCTTCATTTGGATGATGGTCAATTTTCATCAGCTTATCGCCCATTGAATAGCGCTGATCGTCAATTCTTGCTTGATTGGCTGTATCGCAGACAATGACAAGGGCATCTTTGTACACGTCATCCGGTACTTCATCAAGTTCATATAAAAATGAAAGGGATGGCTCCGGGGTTCCTGTCGCATAAATATTTTTTTCTGGATAGGTGGCACGCAAGATTTCCGTAAGGCCGCACTGCGATCCATACGCATCAGGATCTGGTCTTACATGTCTATGAATGATGATGGTGTCATATAATGATATGGTTCTAATCAGTTCTTTTTTCATAAAAACTCCTTCTTATCCGATACTCTTTTTATTATTAAATCATAATCTATCCTGACGGAAAAGTGAGGAATAGACAATTTATTCTAGTAAGCAAGCCTATTTACGTTTAAAATAGGGTTGTAACCACTTACAATGGAGGCTTGGCACATGCTTGTTTTGATTGTGTTTATTATTTGTTCTGCCATGTTTTATTTATACTACAAAGCAAAGAATGTCCGTACGAACCGCCCAGTCGAAAAGAAATTCTGGTCGGCGAAATCCAGTATGGCACTTGGCTGCTTTGTCCTGCTCTTCGGTGTGAATCAATTATTTTTAAACCGCTCGTCACTCGCATTTGTCATTGGATTTATTTTTGTTGCTGTCGGTATCGGCAGTACGTGGGCTGGATATAAAGCCTACAAGCATTACCTTCCGCTCTTTTTAAAGGAAGGCGAAAAAGATCACGCATAATAGGAGAGAAGGGCTAAAATGATGTTTATTTTAGCCCTTTGTCTTTTTCAGCAGATTATCCTCTCTCCATGAGCTGCACCATCAGCATGGCTTTACCGACGATATTCGATTGATGATAAACTTCCACTTCCAGCTTTCCAAACTTGCGTCCTACTTCTAAAATATTTGGCTTGATCTGTATCGTGGATTCCATTTGAACCGGTTTTAAGAAGTAGACAGAGAGACTTTCGACAATTAGCTCCCCTTTTTTATGAGACTTTAAGAAGCGATTGGCGGATTCAATTAAAATTTGCGTGAACACGCCATATGAAATGTTTCCGAGCTGGTTTGTCATTTGTGGTGTGACCTCATATTGATACACTGCATCTGCCTTTGGTTTTTCTGTATCGGTCTCTTTAAACCCTCTTGAGACGACATCATCCAGTTTTTCTCCGACCTGCGGCTGCTTTTGAATCATTTGAAGCGCCTTCAGCACGTCCTGACGGCTGATCATTCCAATCAGTTTCGCATAATCATCTACAACTGGCAGCACCTCAATGCCTTCCCATACCATCATTTGAGCAGCAGAAGCGACAGAGGTTTTGCCAATGACTGTCAGTGGGTTTTTCGTCATCACCTTTTCAATCGGTGTGGAGCGGTCATGACCTGCGATATCCTTTGAGGTGAGAATGCCGTGAATCTTCATTTGGTCGTCTGCGACTGGAAAGCGGCCGTGGCCAGTTTCATAATTTTTTTCATACCATTTTTCAAGCTTATCCTCTGGTGATAGATACACCGTTCGTTCTATCGGCGTTAAAATATCTTCCACAAGTACAATCTCTTTTTTTATGAGTTGGTCATAAATGGCCCGGTTAATGAGAGCTGCTACGGTAAATGTATCGTAGCTTGTCGATAAGATCGGCAGTTCAAGCTCATCTGCGAGCTGAATGATTTCATCATCTGTTGAGAATCCGCCTGTAACAAGTACAGCCGCCCCTGCCTCTAATGCTTGTCTGTGGGCATTGATCCGGTTTCCGACAATCAGCAGGTTTCCAGCTGCCGTATAGCGCATCATCGCATCAAGCTCCATCGCCCCGATGACAAATTTGTTTAATGTTTTATGTAAGCCCGCTCGTCCCCCAAGCACCTGTCCGTCAATCACATTGACCACTTCTGCATATGTCAGTTTTTCAATATTTTCTTTTTTCTTCTGTTCAATTCGAATGGTGCCGACTCGTTCAATGGTACTCACGAACCCTTTATTTTCAGCATCCTTAATAGCCCGGTAAGCCGTGCCTTCACTTACTTTCATTTCTTTCGCAATACGCCGGACAGAAATTTTCTCTCCGACATCTAATGAATCAATATACGATAAAATTTGTTCATGCTTTGTCGCCAATCCCGTTCACCCTTTTTGTTTTCAGCGTTTTCATCTAACTTTCATTATAAGGGCAGGAGGCTTTTAATAGCAATTTGTCTTTTTTCAGCACGATACATGTAAATAAAAAAAGCCGGCATTTGAGTGCCGACTTTTTGCTATGTTGATTAAATCTCGATCGATTCTCCGCTGTTTAACACATGACCGACGCCGCCATGCAGGCTGTCTGCAAATGCATGTGGGTCCTGCTCAATCGGCGGGAATGTGCTGTAATGAACTGGCACGACTTGCTTCGCCCGAAGCCATTCGGCTGCGATTCTTGCATCGTCCGGTCCCATCGTGAAGTTATCACCGATCGGAAGGAATGCAAGCTCAATATGATTCAGCTCACCGATCAGCTTCATATCTGAAAAGAGTGCAGTGTCTCCGGCATGATAAATCGTTTTGCCCTCTGCAGTAAATAAAATACCTGATGGCATGCCTGTATACGTAATCGTTTTTGCATCTTCATCAATGATAGCAGAACCATGGAACGCTTGAGTGAGCTTCACTTTGCCAAATTCAAACTCACGTCCGCCCCCAATCGATAGCGGGTGCGTTTTCACACCTTGCCAGCTTAAATAAGTGGCAAGCTCGAATGGCGCAATAACGAGCGCATCATTGTTTTTAGCGATTTCAATGGTGTCACCGACGTGATCTCCATGCCCGTGGGTCAGCAAAATGGCATCCGCTTTGACATCTTGCGGTTTGATATCTGTGTGCTTATTTCCATTTAAAAATGGATCAATCCAAATATGGTATCCGTTTGTTTCAATGTGTACGACTGAATGTCCGTGATATGTAGCTTTCATGTGAGTATATCCACCTTTCGAATTTGATCTCATTTCATCTATTCCCTGTATAAAAAACTGAAAAACTTAATGCCTGTGAATGACGTTAAGACCACCTGTTGCTTCAATAACAGTTCCTGTAATCAGATCAGAGCGGTCATCGCATAAAAAGGAAATGATGCGCCCGATATCTTCTCCAGTACCAGATCTGCCAATCGGCGTTTCGTCATCTTTCATCTGGCGTGCTTCTTCTATTGTCGATTCTTTCATGTCTCCAACGATTTTGCCTGGACAAACCATATTGGCCGTGATGCCGTTTTCGGCTTCTTCTATCGCAATGGTTTTCGTCAGTGACGCGAGCCCCACTTTTGCTGCTCCGAAGGCTGATCTGTGCATCCATCCCGGCGCATGGTCTGCACCTTGGAAGCCATATGTGACAATTCGGCCGAAGCCTTGCTTTCTCATCATTGGGATAACCATACGGAACAAATGGAACACAGCAGATAGGTTGCCTTCCATCATTTGATACCATTCATCTTCGGAATAATCCGCTAGTTTTTTTCGTTCAAAAATATAAGGTCCAGCATTGTTAATCAAGGCATCGATTCGCCCAAATCGCTCGGCTGCCAGCTCGACCATGTTCTTTAAATCTTCTTTGTTTGTCACATCACCTTGGACAAATTGAAGCTTTTCTTCATATTCCTGCAATTCTTCTTTCATCTGCCGTACAGCTTCATCATCACTTCGATAATTGACTGTCACAGAATACCCCATATTCAGTAAAGACTCGGTGACTTTCCTGCCAAGTCCCTTAGAACCCGCTGTTATTAATGCGTGTCGCACACAATCTCCTCCTAAAGCAAAGGTTGCAAGTTCACATGTTTCTTATCTTTACTTTACTATAAACCTGCATCTGGCGCACTTATGAACCCTTTCTGTTATTTCTATTTAGAATGAAAAAATGATGGGTGATTCATCCACTTTTGGATATCCCACGAGCCATGAATATCAAGAAGCAGCGAAACAAAACGATAGCATGCTCTCACCTCATGAAGCTGGTGAGGAAGCGGGCAAATCTCTTCATAGCCCAACTGAACATCGTGTGCAGCTTCTTTCGTCAAAAGGTATTCCAATGCAATAAAATCAAATGCAGCTGGTCCAAACACAATATATTCCGTATCCACTAGACTCGTCACTTGATCATCTTTTTCAATATATTGCGATGGATCTAAATCAATTAAAATAAGACTGGCTGAATCAGGAGGATTGAGGTGATCCAGCTTTTGCTGCACCATTTCTCCATAGCACTGAAATTCAGGCTGATCAGCATAATAGCGGCTTACAAGTTTGGAGACAGCCTTTTTTAAAAGAGCATGAAATCCTCTCAAATGTCTCGTTTCTGCACCGTATACTGCACCGAAAGAGTTTGTTCGATATGAATGAAGAAGCGCTAGTTTCCTCCCGTAATCTTTATAGAAATGTGATGAGCGCCCCTCAAAAGATGTTAAAGGGATTCCTTCTATTTTTTCCATGACATTATCATGTTTCCCTGCCTTCTTCACTTTACGAACAACTTTCGGAATATGAAAGGAATTCGTCAGAGCCAGCTTTTCATTGATTTGATCGAGATATTCTTGTCCTATATGAGCATTTACTCCATAGATTATGTCGATCCCATATTCAAACTCACTTTCTACTTTTGTCATTTTAGGAGATTTCACGACATATTCCGTTTTGTCTTGTAAGGAGATCAGCCACACATCATTAGCCCGTCCGTCGTACTGTTCTCCTAACGTTTCAACTGATACGATGGGCTGGTCAAACAAAGCCTGAAGCGTTCTCTTCATGAACTGCTGTCACTCCCTCTTCAGCTTAACACTGGTATGATTTCAACTTCTCCAATGATGATCAATCTCCTTTTCCCAAGACAAAAAACCATCCGTATCAACGAATGGTTTTGGTCAGTTACGCTAGGCAGGCTTTTGCTTTTTCTAAAGCGAGCTGAATTTGTTTAAATCCAGTTCCACCTGCGCTTGTTCTTTTTTCAACAGCAACATAAGGATCAAGCACGGTGTAAATGTCTTCTTCAAAAAGAGCGCTCGCTTCTGTAAATGTCTCAAACGGAAGATCACTTAAGTAGATGCCTTTTTGAATGCATGTATACACGAGCTTGCCAACGATTTCGTGTGCTTCACGGAATGGCATGCCTTTTTTTGCAAGGTAGTCTGCCACTTCGGTCGCATTTGAGAAATCTTCTTTCGTTGCTTTTTTCATGACATCTTCGTTCACTGTCATTGTTTGAATCATGCCTGTGAAGATTTGCAGGCTGCCAGCAATGGTTTTCACTGTATCAAACATGCCTTCTTTATCTTCTTGCAAGTCTTTGTTATACGTAAGCGGCAAGCCTTTCATAATCGTGAGAAGCCCCATCAGGTTGCCATACACACGGCCTGTTTTCCCGCGGATTAATTCAGCCATATCCGGGTTTTTCTTCTGCGGCATCATGCTGCTGCCTGTTGCATAAGTGTCATCAAGCTCAATGAATTTGAATTCTTGAGAGCACCATAAAATGATTTCCTCACAAAGACGTGAGAGATGCATCATCACAAGGCTGCTATTAGACAAAAACTCTAAAATGAAATCCCGATCACTTACGCCATCAAGGCTGTTTTCGTAAATATGATCAAAGCCAAGCAGCTCTGCTGTATATTCACGATCAATTGGGAATGTCGTTCCTGCTAACGCTCCGCATCCAAGTGGAGACACGTTAATTCGCTTCAAAGAATCTTGAAAACGCGCTTTGTCACGTTCTAGCATCCAGAAATAGGCGAGCATATGATGCGCAAAGGAAATAGGCTGTGCACGCTGCAAGTGCGTATATCCTGGAAAAATCGTTTCAACGTGCTGTTCTGCTTTTTCCACAAGCACTGTTTGAAAGGAAGAGATCAGTTCAATGATATGCTCTACTTGGTTATTCAAATATAAATGCATATCGGTGGCAACCTGATCATTCCGGCTTCTCGCTGTGTGCAATTTGCCGCCAAGCGGACCAATCTCATCAATGAGCATTTTTTCAAGGTTTAAATGAATGTCCTCATAATCCACTGAGAATTCGAGTTCATCTGCCTCTGCCTTTTTCATGAGCGTATTCAGTCCATCTTTAATGGCAGCGGCCTCCTCATCATCTAGGATACCGCATGTATTCAGCATACTTGCATGAGCAAGGGAGCCGGTCAGATCTTCTTTGACTAATTGTTTGTCGAAATGAATGGACGCGCCAAACTCATCGACCCATTTTTCTGGTGTTTTTTGAAATCGGCCTCCCCAAAGCTTTTTCATGCTTTAACCTGCTCCTTTTTATTCACGATGCTGTTTACTTTTGTTGGTAAGCCCCAAAGGTTAATAAATCCTACCGCTGCATCATGATCGAATTCATCTGCTTTTGTGTAAGTTGCTAGATTTTCATCATAAAGTGAATATGGTGATTTACGTCCTTCAACAATGGCATGACCTTTAAATAGTTTCACACGTACAACACCTGTTACGTTCTGTTGTGTTTCTTGTAAGAAAGCATCTAGTGCTCCTTTAAGTGGTGAGAACCATAATCCGTTGTATATTAATTCAGCCATTTTTTGTTCAACGATTGGCTTAAAGTGTGCAACTTCCTTCACTAGCGTTAAGTCTTCAAGCTCTTTATGCGCTTTTAGAAGTGTGACAGCACCTGGGCATTCGTACACTTCACGAGATTTAATGCCAACAAGACGGTTTTCAACGTGGTCGATTCTGCCAACCCCATGCTGACCAGCGACTTCATTTAAATGAAGAATGAGATCAGATAAGGAATACTGAATACCATCAATAGCTGTTGGTTTTCCTTTTTCAAACGTGATTTCAATGATCTCAGGTGTGTCAGGTGTTTTTTCAAGTGGCGTCGTTAAATCATACGCTCCTTCTGGCGGTGCAGCCCAAGGATCTTCTAAAATGCCGCACTCGTTACTTCTGCCCCAAAGGTTTTGGTCGATTGAATATGGGCTGTCTAAGTTAATTGGAATTGGAATACCGTGCTTTTGAGCATAGTCGATTTCTTCATCACGAGACCATTTCCATTCACGCACTGGTGCAAGAACTTCTAGGTCTGGATTCAATGCTTTAATGGAGACTTCAAAACGGACTTGGTCGTTTCCTTTTCCAGTACATCCGTGCGCAACCGCTACTGCATTTTCTTTTTCTGCGACTTCCACTAATTTTTTCGCAATAAGCGGACGAGATAATGCAGATACTAGCGGATATTTTCCTTCATACATCGTGTGTGCTTGTAAGGCAGTTAGTGCAAATTCCTCTGCGAACTCTTCTTTTGCGTCAATCATGTAAGACTGAACCGCTCCGACTTGAAGTGCTTTTTGTTGAACGAATGCTAAGTCTTTTCCCTCACCTACGTCTAGGCAGCAAGCTACGACTTCGTACCCTTGCTCTTGTAACCATTTAACTGCAACAGAGGTATCAAGACCTCCGGAATATGCTAATACGACTTTTTTATTTTGTGACATGATTGAAAAGCTCCTCTCACTTGTTTTGATTCTGTGAATGTTTTTTGCATAAAAATAAGTTTTAATTTATAAACATGCATTTAGTATGTATACACTGTAACAAGGAAAAATTGTTTTTTCAACCCCTTTATGAAAAAAACTCCGCCAAATTTTCTTGGCAGAGTCATTTTGGGCTATTTTTGATCCTTTTCAAGCTCTCGTAAGACGTGAGGAAGCTCTGGAATGATGAGTTTTGTCATGGCTAAACGAACAGCTCCAGTAGAACCTGGTGTGGCAAAGACGGCTTTTTGATTGACGATCCCAGCCGCGGCACGGGACAAGATAGCGGCTGAACCAATGTCTTCTGTATAGCTCAGCATGCGGAAGATTTCGCCAAAGCCAGGCAGCTCCTTCGAGAAAAGCGGGGTGATCGCTTCAATGGTGACATCCCTTGCGGCAATTCCTGTGCCCCCGTTTAACAAGACGGCATCTATTTTTGGTTCGCCTGTTCCCTCTAGTACAGCGTCTTGGATCGCTCCAATGTCATCTTTTACAATATCGTATGCAAGAATGAGATGTCCCTGTTCTTTAAGCAAATCAATCATTAGACGGCCGCTTTTATCTGTTTCTTTCGTTCTTGTGTCACTGACCGTAATGACTTTCACATAAAGCCTCGCTTTCGCCTCACGTTTATGTTCTGTCACGCTCATTTTTCGCACCGCTCCTTTCATATTGCCTCACATTATAGCATGCTGATTTCAATAGAAAAAAGCCCTTTTCCGCTGAGGAAAAGAGCTTCAAAAGGATGTTACGCTAAACGCATAACGTCTCTTGCAATCATAACTTCTTCGTTCGTTGGAATCACGATTACTTTTACAGGAGAGTGCGGGTAGCTGATGAATGCTTCTTCGCCTCTCATGTTGTTAAGAGAAGGATCCCAGTAAACGCCCATGAATTCAAGACCACGAAGGACACGTGCTCTAACTTCTGAACTGTTTTCACCGATTCCAGCTGTGAAGATGATCGCATCTACGCCATTCATTCTCGCTGCATAAGAACCGATGTATTTATGAATACGGCTTGCAAAAATATCAAGAGCTACTTCTGCACGGTCGTTTCCTTCTTCTGTTGCTTCTTCGATATCACGAAGATCACTTGATAGACCAGACACACCTAAAAGACCACTCTTCTTATTCAAAGTAGAAAGTACTTCTTCAGCTGTATGTCCTGTTTTCTCCATAATAAATGGAATAAGAGCAGGGTCAATGTTACCTGAACGTGTACCCATCGCAACACCCGCAAGCGGCGTGAAGCCCATTGAAGTATCAATTGATCTTCCGCCTTCAACTGCTGCGATACTCGCACCATTTCCAAGGTGACAAGAGATCAAACGAAGTTCTTCAAGAGGACGGCCTAATAGCTCTGATGCACGCTCTGTTACGAACTTATGGCTTGTCCCGTGGAATCCGTATTTACGAATACCAAAGTTTTTGTAGTAGTCGTACGGAAGGCTGTATAGGTAAGACTGCTCTGGCATTGTTTGGTGGAAAGCTGTATCGAACACAGCAATCGCTGGTACGTCAGGCAGAATTTGTTTGAATGCTTTGATTCCTACAACGTTTGCAGGGTTGTGCAGTGGTGCTAGCTCTGAAAGCTGATCAATGTCATTAATGACTTCATCTGTTAAAAGAACAGAGTCGCTGAATTTCTCTCCGCCGTGAACAACACGGTGTCCTACGCCATCAATTTCATTAAAGTCTTTGATGATGTTAAATTCAATTAGTTTTTCAAGCAGCATTTTAACCGCTACTGCATGATCTGGAATATCTGTGACTTCTGTTTTCTTTTCTCCATCTACAGAAATCGTGAAGATACTGTTGTCCATTCCGATTCTTTCAACAAGACCTTTTGTTAAAACGGTTTCTTCTGGCATGTCGAACAATTGGAATTTAAGAGATGAGCTTCCTGCGTTGATTGCGATAATTTTAGACATTCTTGTCGCTCCTTTTACTCAGTTGTTATATAAGGTTTCACGTTTTTTCCGGTGCTATATTCAACCTGTATGACGGGTCTTTTATAGTTTAACGATAAGTCCGAAAAATATCTGACTTTTTCATTTAAACATTGAAAACTTTGCATTTCAAGTGCACCTTTGAACTGTTACCGCTTACATCGATAAGTCGTTATTTTCTGAATAATAAAAAAGCCAGACATCACTCTGGCTATTCTTTCGTTTCTTTTTCTTCTATAAACCATTGGTCTAATTTTCTCATGACACCCACCATTGATTCTTTTTGTGAGAAAGACGGCAGATTGGCAAACAGCATCCGTTTTGGTGCTTCGAGCCCTTCCTTTTTCTTTTGCATCACAAACAAGCTTTTGGCGTGCTTTTTGTCTTTGAACATGGAAACCGGCAACTGAATTAATGCATTCATATATGCCTGATCTTTGATAAAGTCCTTTAATTGCACGCTTTCTTTTCCTTCAAACAAATCGTTTGGAATGATGAAGAACAAGAAGCCGCCTTCTTTTGTATAACGAAGGCTTTGTTCAATAAATAAATAATGCGCAAAGGCATGTCCTTCTTTTGCCTTTAATTCATAGTCTGCTGCACGTTCATCATTTGGATAATAACCAACTGGCAGACTGCATACAGTGACATCTACTGGAGAGATCAAAAGCGGCTCAAGGCTGTCTTGATGGAAAAGCTCGACTTCCTTCTCTTCCAAATTCGCCTGTGCCCATGCAATTTTAATGAGGACATCATCAATTTCAGACGCAAAGCCGCGCTTTGTTTCTGCAGTCAGATTATTTAAGACAGCAAGCAATAAGTTCCCTGTTCCTGCTGCTGGATCAAAGACAACTAGCTCTTTTTGACCTTTTAAAAATTTATTCACCAAATAGCTGACAAACAGCCCGATCGTATCTGGGGTCATCTGACGATTTGGATGGGAAATATCCTTTTGTCCTTTCAATACGGCGAGCTGAAACGCTTTACGAATCTGCTCATGATCATAAGAGGCAAAATCTGCTTTCTCTATTACATCCTTTAGTAAACCGTCTCGATCATTTGCTTGGAAAAAGGCTTCTCCTGCTTCAGCCAATGCCTCAATATAGGAAATACTTTGTGCCTTTTTTAATCGAATAGAAGCTGTATCGAGCAGCTCAAAAATCGTACTTACTTGATCTTTCTGCAATGCTTTTCTCTCCTCGCTTTGTTAAAAGCTATATGTTCTCATTGAAAAGAGCCCCAGTATGAAGCCGGAGCTCTTGTCGATGCTGCTTTTATAACAGTGATTTTGCAGCTTCAATGGCTTTTTCATAATTTGGGTGATTCGTTGCTTCGCTTACGTATTCAGTGTAAACCACTTTCCCATTAGTGTCTAATACGAAAACTGCACGCGCCAATAAACGCAATTCTTTCATATATACACCGAATGCTTCACCAAATGACATATCTTTGTGATCAGATAATGTTTCGACATTTTCAATTCCGTTTGCTCCGCACCAGCGTGCTTGTGCAAATGGAAGGTCTGCACTAATTGTATAAATATTGACCGGACCTAAACCGGCTGCCTCTTCATTGAAACGTCTTGTTTGTGCGTCACACACACCTGTATCAATAGAAGGAATCACTGAGATGATCGTCACTTTTCCTGTTAAATCTGAAAGTGAAACTTCCCCTAGTGAATTCGTTAATACCGTGAAATCTGGAGCCTGCTCGCCTACTTTTACTTCATTTCCTACAAGCGTGACAGAACTCCCTTTAAATGTGATCGATGCCAAAATAATTCCTCCCTTATCAAATGTATGGTTCTATCATAGTAGAGAAAGCAAAAAACTGCAAAGCCTAATCGTCGCTTTTGAAAAAAAAGTTAACTGCAGCGCAGCTAACTTTTTAAAGGTCTATGTCATCTAGTTTTCGTTCTTTATGACGGTTCTCCCGTTCATCCTTCTTAAACATGTGCTGAAGACGTTCAATTGCTTGAGGAGCAGAATCCAATATTTTATCAAGCAGATGTGTATGTTCATCCAAATGAAGCATTCGAACGCCATTTGTTCCGACAATTAAGAAGGCGATTGGTGTAATAGACACACCTCCGCCGCTTCCTCCGCCAAATGGGAGTCTCGGTTCTTTTCGTTCTTGATCATCAGAACGTTTTTCTTTCTTTTGGTTCCCGTTAAATTCACTACCGCCGGCTGCAAATCCAAAACCAACCTTTGACACAGTAAGAATGACACTGCCATCAGGGGTTTCGACTGGATCGCCGATGATCGTATTCACATCTATCATTTCTTTTAAGTTTTCCATCGCTGTCTTCATAAGACCTTGGATTGGATGATCTGCCATTTTCGGGTTCCTCCTTAAACAGATGATTCATTCTTCGTTGCTTGAAGAGAGGCACTTTTTCTCGCCTTTCTTCCTTTTAACCAATGGACAAGTAAACGAATGGCTGCAAGCATAGCATGTCCAATACGAAAATAAGCTATACATGTAAACTGGGTCTGTGACACATTGTGTTGAAAGGCAGGAATAACTTCATATACCGGTTTATGCTTAAAGGTGAGATGCTCCTGCATAAAGGCGAGCAATGCTCCTTTGACTGACCACACCCCGCCGGCTGCTACACCTGTTAAAGCGGCGTCATGAAAACCGATCCATGTTGACCAGTGAAACGATACAACCCTCATGTGAATGAAGAATTTACGCATGATCCGGTTTAAATCGACGATCTCTTTTGTGATGCGCTCCATTTGATGAAGGATTTGCTTCATATCACGCTTTCCCACTTTTTTATGTATGGATTCTTTTTCGTGACTAGGGGTTTTGGCGCTCGCCATCTTCTTTTCACGTATATCAATCGTTTGATCTTCTGGATTGATCCTCACCATCGGAATGTCTTTTTTGAGTCTGATGATTCCATATAAAGTGATGATCTTCAGTGCAAGGTGGTCATTGTCATTTGCATGTGAATAATCCAGTGAAATGGTCACTTTCATGAAGATCAATAAGATCCCAAGGAACAAAAAAGCTGCGATCCAAACGTAAAGCACTGTGCTCACTTCCTCTATAACAAATGATGCTTCCTCTACGATTATGGCTCTCATTCTGGATTTTATACCCAATCATAAAAAAAGAGTTTGACCGGTACCCGGCCAAACTCCTCTGATTATACGTTTGCTTCTGTTTTTTCATATAGGTGTTCATGGACGACCACCGTATCGGCAAAGTAATCATGAACCCCTTGCTTTTTCGGTGTGAACCCAACAACAGCATAGAGTACAAAAAGCGTATTAATATAGCGTCCCACAATCTCTCTAAAGAAAATGACATCCCATGCCAGTTTCTTCTCAGGCTGAAGTGAGACCACTTTGATCCCAAACACCATTTTTCCAAGCGTTTGTTGAAAGATTTTCGTCATGATGGCGAAATAAAGCAGGAATACAATCGTCGTTGTGACAGAGAATGGAGAAAACCATCCTCCTCCTTTGGACCAGCCAAACAGACTAAAGATTGGAGAAACCGTCAAATGGTTGACACCCCAGACGACGAGCCAATCAAGAATAAACGCCCAAAACCTAATCCAAAATCCTGCAAACGCCTGTGCTTCAATCATTGCACGTTTCGCAAGAGCCGGATTCGATTCTTCTTGGCTTCGGCTTTCGGTTACTTCATCGAATGTAGAATCCATCTATGATCCCTCCTTTATTTTGAATAGAGATACATCGGTTTAGACCCATTTGAGCCAGCCAGTGTTTCTTTTAGATTGAGAAAATCAATTTCACTTTTAAAGAGTTTGCTTGCGCTCATATTGAAGAGAGAGTTCCAGCCGAAGCTTTGAGAATAGCTGATCACTGTCGCTCCTTTTAACCCTTTTTCATTTTTCTTCATTGCTTTGATTGCATCTTCATAATATCCAAGCTCATCAACTAATCCGTTCGATTTTGCCTGTGTTCCGTCATAGACCCGGCCGTCAGCAATTTTCTTCACGTCTTGTTTTGACATGCCGCGTCCTTCCGAGATCACTTTGACAAATCCTTCATACGAGTTATCAACCATGCTTTGCATGATGTCTCGCTCATCTTTTGTCATATCACGATTTGGTGACATGATGTCTTTGAATTTTCCGCTCTTAATTGTTTCGTATTTAATACCTAAATTATCTGCCAGCTTTGAATAGTTCAAACTTTGCATGATCACACCTAAAGACCCTGTTAATGTTTCAGGTGAAGCAAAGATTTTCTTGGCTGGAGTTGATACATAGTAGCCGCCAGACGCTGCCATTGAGCCCATGGAGACGTAAATCGGCTTCTTCGCTTTTTTCACTTCTTCTAATTTTTTATGTATTTCTGCACTTTCATAGACACCGCCGCCAGGAGAGTTAACGCGCAGCAGTACACCTTTTACTGAAGCATCATCTTTCGCTTTTTCTAGTTCCTTGAGGAATGCACGATGATCATAACCTTCTCCGCCTAACAGACTTGATGCGCCGCCATTATCTTGAATGGTTCCATTAATCTCAAGAACCGCAATTTTTCCAGCACCGCTTCCATCCTCTAGTACCTTCTCTTCTATTTCATCCCCAAATTGATAGCTCATTTTATTGTCATTGAAGCTTTCATACAAAGCGGTCGTGACACTAATCACAATTGAAAATCCGAAAACTCCAAGTGCAATGATTAACGCTACCCATCTTTTCGCATTCATCTTTTTCTCCTCCTTTTTGTCTCTCTTCATTGATACGAATATTCACATGAAATGTTTCACAGGAATTGTGGTTTTTTTACATTTCATTTCATCATATGATAGCACCTCTCTTAATTCACGATCAACTTTACATCGTCTGCCAAGTAATACGCATGACGAAAAATTGGCTTTTTTCTCCTCTCTCTGCACCTAATAGGCTAGAGCTTCACCACAACGAAACACCTAAACCACTCTTTCATGAGAAAACAGCTATTCAATTATGCTCAAATTCTGCCCTTTTCAAATCCCTTACATTGACTCATTTCTCAAAATGAATGCCATTATCACGGAGGTTTTTCTAATATTTTTACTTTCATATGAAAAAAGTGTAAAATGTGAGCAAGGCTTCATATGTAAGCCCTTTATTACTTTAAATCTACTTTTGACAACGAAGGGGAGAACGTCAATGACAGACAATCGTCGCAATGTATTTTTCTTTTACAAAAAAGATCATGAATTGGATGGACACATTTCTTCTCTGGAGAAGCTCGCTACCGATCAAGGCTTTCAAGTCGTCAAGCGTGCAGAGGATGCCCATATTATTGCTTCAATTGGCGGAGATGGCACATTTCTTCAAGCAGTCCGTAAAACGAACTTCCGGGATGACTGCTTATATGTAGGGGTATCAAAAACAGAGAATTCGCATTTATACTGCGATTTTTCATTAGAACATTTTGATAAAATGATTGATGCCATGAACACTGAACAGATTGAAGTGAGAAAATATCCGATCATTGATGTAAGCGTTGACAGTACAAACCAGTTCCATTGCTTAAACGAACTGTCGATCCGCTCAAGCATTATTAAGACATTTGTGATCGATGTGTATATAGATGATTTCCACTTTGAAACATTTAGAGGAGACGGAATGATTATTTCTACTCCGACTGGCTCAACAGCCTACAACAAATCGGTAAACGGTGCAGTGGTTGACCCGATGCTCCCTTGTATGCAAGTCACAGAGCTCGCTTCGCTAAACAACAACTCGTACCGTACACTCGGTGCTCCTTTCATCTTAAGCAGTGACCGCAAGCTAACACTGAAGGTTGTGCAGGACGGAAACGACCATCCGATTATCGGGCTTGATAACGAAGCACTTGGCACAAAACACGTCAAACAAATCGACATCGGCCTTTCAGGAAAAGTCATTAAAACGGTGAAATTAAAAGACAACTCCTACTGGGAAAAAGTAAAACGCAGATTCCTTTAATCAAAAAGCTCCTTTATGGGGCTTTTGTTTTCTTTTCAGCGTGATAGAAAACCTTTGAAGTCTAGGAAGAGTGAGCACCGGAACGGAGCGAATTTGACATTCGTGAGTACCGGAGCGCAAATCTGACACCGAATGCGAGGGTTTGTCTACACGCTGAAAGCTCCTTTACGGGGGTTTTTTTCGTGTCTTTTCATTCACGGTCATGATTATGGTATGATGTCACAAGTATGAATGTACGAAAAGGAGAACACGATGACATTACAACAATTTGATCAATATCCATTAAGCGATGATTTAAAACAAGCGCTAAAAGCACTTCACTTCCATACACCTACACCTGTTCAGCACGAGACATTATCCGTTGCTTTTTCAAAGCAGGATCTGATCGTCAAATCTCAAACAGGCAGCGGCAAGACGGCAGCCTATGGTTTGCCGATTTGTGAAATGGTCGATTGGGCTGAAAATAAACCTCAAGCCCTCATCCTCGTTCCAACGCGAGAACTCGCCATGCAGGTCAAACAGGATCTCACAAGCCTTGGACGATTGAAACGAATTAAAGCCGCAGCCATTTATGGAAAAGCCCCTTTTCAAGCTCAAAAAGTAGAGCTTGCACAAAAAAACCACATTGTGTGCGGAACACCGGGACGAGTCTTGGATCACCTTGAGAAAGGTACTCTTTCCTTAGAAAACCTTAAATTTTTTGTATTAGATGAAGCGGATGAAATGCTGAACATGGGGTTTATTGATCAAGTCTCTTCTATTATTCAGTATCTGCCGCCAAAGCGCATGTCAATGCTGTTTTCAGCGACCATGTCTGATGAGATGAAGAAATTAAGTGAACAGTTTTTACATTCACCAAAAGTAATTGAAATTGCACGGGAAGAAACGTCTGTACCACAAATCACTCACACCGTGATTGAAACGGAGGAAGAAGCGAAATTCTCTCTTCTTCAGCGTACGATCGTGATTGAAAATCCAGATAGCTGCATTATTTTCTGTAATACACAGGACCGAGTGAACGAACTCACAATGAAGCTGGATGAATGGGATGTGCCTTGTGACAAAATTCATGGAGGCATGAGACAAGAAGACCGCTTCGCTGTCATGGATGAATTCAAAAACGGTGAGTTCCGTTATTTGATCGCAACCGATATAGCAGCCCGGGGTATTGATGTCAGTGATATGACACATGTGATTCATTATGACCTTCCCTATGAAAAAGAGCGCTATATTCACCGAACAGGAAGAACGGGCAGAGCGGGAAAAAGCGGAAAAACCATTGCGTTTATGACGAGAAATGCAAAGCCTCTGATTGATGAATTAAAAGAGGAAGCAGGTATTGATTTCAAGACGCAGCCATACCCAACAAAGGAAGACGCAGAGCAGCATGTAGAAAGCTTTGAAGAAAAGATTGAAACGCCGATTCAAAAGGAAAATAAACAGGCAGGCGTTGAAAAGGATATTATGAAGCTTTATTTTAACGGCGGGAAGAAAAAGAAGCTGCGGGCTGTTGATTTCGTTGGGACCATTGCCAAAATAGAAGGCGTTGCCTTTGATGACATTGGGATTATTACCATTCAAGATACGAAAACATACGTCGATATTTTAAACGGCAAAGGCCCTCTTGTGCTGAACGCCATGCGCCACACAACCATTAAAGGCAAGCAGTTAAAAGTTCATGAAGCACGTCAATAAAAAGTGAAGGCTAAGCGCCTTTACTTTTTTATTTAAAATAAAATAAGCTTACAACCCTTGAACCATCAGCCTTTCCTGCGTCCAACATGACAAATGTCATATTGAATACATGATGGGTGCTACTATGAGCATGACACCTTTCCATCTATACTTTGAAGTAGAAAGAAACGGAAAGGACTTGAACGTTCATGACGACTTCAACAAACACACAGCAGCAAGCCACTTTAAGAAAACAAGTTGGCCAATTCTCTGGTGCTAATTCAAAAAAAAGTATCACTCAACTCTTTAATACATTCATTCCATTTTTGGGGCTTTGGTTTCTTGCCTATTATAGCCTGAACATCTCCTACCTTTTAACCCTCTTCTTTGCGGTTATTGCAGCTGGTTTTTTAGTACGTGTCTTTATTATTTTTCACGACTGCTGCCATCAATCCTTTTTCAAACAGAAGCCACTGAATCACCTGTTCGGTTTTGTAACGGGCGTACTCACCCTTTTCCCTTATCTTCAATGGCAAAGAGATCATTCAATTCACCATGCCACAAGCAGTAATCTAGACAAACGAGGTACTGGCGACATTTGGCTCCTGACAGTCAAAGAATATCAAGAAGCATCAGCTTGGACGAAATTCCGCTACAGATTTTATCGTAATCCTTTTGTGATGTTTATTTTAGGACCGATCTTTGTTTTTCTCTTAAAAAACCGTTTCAACGTCAAAAATGCTCGTAAAAAAGAGCGCTGGAACACGTATTTCACAAACGTGAGCATCATTGCGCTAGCAGCTGCAACGTGTCTACTTTTTGGCTGGCAGGAGTTCCTGCTTGTCCAAGGTCCAATCTTCCTGATCTCAGGATCAATCGGTGTATGGCTGTTTTATGTGCAGCATACATTTGAGGATTCTTACTTTGAAGAAGATGAACATTGGAATTATGTGCAGGCAGCTGTAGAAGGCAGTTCTTTTTACAAATTGCCAAAGCTTCTTCAGTGGTTAACAGGCAATATCGGCTATCACCATGTCCACCATTTAAGCCCGAGGGTACCAAATTATCACTTGGAGCATGCACATGATCATAGTGAGCCGCTTCAAAATGTTCCAACCATCACTTTAAAAACAAGTATCGAATCAATGAAATTTAGACTTTGGGATGAAGAAACGAAAGCATTCGTTACCTTTAAAGAAGCACGGCAATCTAAGAAGATGCCCGCACCTGTCATTAAAGGAGACATTCTGAAGAAAAATGCATAATTGGTGCAAGCTCTTTCTTACACTAGAAGGAGCTTGTTGCCATTTACAGGATGCAACCATATGTTGAATTTGATAAAGTAAGGAAAAGAACGAAAACGGAAAAGGTGACACACGGATGAAAAAACAGTTTAAAATTCAAAAATTGCATGGGATTTCTCCCTATATATGGGCCATTTTTTTCATCCTGCCCTTCTATTTTATCTTAAAAACGCCTACGACTTTAGGTATTGTCATTGGCATTATTTTGAATGTGGTTTTTTTCGGAGTGTATCGTTTTGCCTTTGTCGCAAAAGGATGGGCTTTATATGTACTCGGTCTTTTATTGATTGCGATTTCTACAGGCTATGTGATGCTCTACAGCTATATTTATTTCGCTTTTTGCATCGCCTATTTCAATGGGCACATTAAAAGAAAAGTCCCTTTTTATATTTTATACTATATTCATCTAGGGAGCGCCGCCGTAGCAGTGAACTTTAGCTTGATTTTAAAAAAGGGATGGTTTCTCACACAAATTCCTTTTGTTGTGATCACACTCATTAGTGCCATTCTCCTTCCTCTCAGCATTCGAAGCCGAAAAGAACGTGAACGCCTTGAAGAGAAATTAGAAAATGCCAATGAACGGATCGCCGATCTTGTAAAGCTTGAAGAAAGGCAGCGCATCGCACGTGATCTGCATGACACCCTTGGACAAAAGCTTTCTCTCATTGGCTTAAAAAGTGATCTTGCCCGTAAACTCGTCTATAAAGATCCTGAACAAGCTCGCGCCGAACTGAAAAGCGTCCAGCAGACAGCCAGAACGTCTCTTAATGAAGTCCGCAAGATTGTTTCTTCCATGAAAGGCATTCGAATCAAAGATGAACTGTCGAACATCGAGCAAATTCTCGAAGCAGCGGGGATTGAATTGATTTATGATGAAAAGGAAGCGCCAAAACGCATCTCTCTTCTTAACGAAAACATTGTGAGCATGTGCATCAAAGAGGCCGTGACAAATGTCGTCAAACATAGTGATGCGACCGTTTGCAAAATCACCATTCATCAAAAATCAAAGGAAGCTATCATCACAGTCGAGGATGACGGGACATTTAAAGGCGATGATCCACTCTCTCCAATGAAGGGGCATGGCCTTTTAGGAATTAGAGAAAGATTGGAATTTGCAAATGGGCGCCTGCGTATTGAGACAAAGGACGGAACAAAGCTGATCATGAGCATTCCAAATGATTCAGCAGCAAAAGACAAGGAGGGGATGAAATGATCAACATTTTTATCGCAGAAGATCAGCAAATGCTGCTCGGTGCGCTCGGTTCACTTCTTGATTTAGAAGACGATATGACGGTTGTTGGAAAAGGTACGAACGGCCAGGACGCCATCGATTTTGCCAAAAAACACCCTGTTGATATTTGCTTAATGGATATTGAAATGCCAGGAAAAACGGGACTTGATGCAGCGGAAGAGCTCAAAGGAACAGATGTAAAAATCATCATTTTAACGACCTTTGCCCGCTCTGGTTATTTCCAAAGGGCGCTCAAAGCTGGCGTCAGCGGCTATATGCTGAAAGATAGTCCAAGTGAAGATCTGGCAAGTGCCATTCGCAGTGTGATGAAAGGGAAAAAGGTGTACGCCCCTGAATTAATGGAAGACTTATATAGTGACGAAAACCCTTTAACAGATCGAGAGAAATCCGTACTTGAACTCGTCGCCGACGGCAAAAACACAAAAGAAATTGCTAAGGAGCTCAGCATTAAAAGCGGCACTGTCCGAAACTACATTTCCATTATTTTAGATAAGCTAGAAGTGAAAAACCGCATTGAAGCCATTACACGCTCAAAAGAAAAAGGCTGGTTTAAATAAGAAAAAAGATCAGGACACATGCTGCCTTGATCTTTTTTTCTACCAAAAATCTCCTCTCCTATTTTTTATCACCAACGATCAAAATGTAATTGACAACAGACCGCACTTCTATGATATGATATCCAAGTGATAATAATTATCATTATCACTCATACAATCAAATACCCGGCTTATGTGCCGATTTCAAAGGAGTCTACATTCATGAAGAAAATATTGTTCCCTCTGATGCTCATCTTTGTACTTGCATTGAGCGCATGTGGCAATAGCAGCAGCTCTTCCTCAAATAAAGGAAATCAATCAACATCATCAGACAAAATTACATATGAATCTGAAAATGGCCCTGTGAAGCTGCCAGCGCACCCAAAACGTGTCGTTGTACTTGGTTCCTACACAGGTAATGTCATGTCACTTGGTGTGAACCTGGTCGGCGTCGACTCTTGGTCAAAAAAGAACCCTCGCTTCCAAAAGGAATTAAAAAATGTGGAAGAAGTGTCGGATGCGAATGTCGAAAAAATCATGAAGCTTAAGCCTGATGTCATCATTGGCTTAAGCAATACAAAAAATGTAGAAAAACTTAAAAAAATCGCACCAACCGTCTTGTTTACGTATAACAAAGTCGATTACCTTCAGCAGCATATTGAAATTGGAAAAGTATTAAACAAAGAAAAAGAAGCCAAAGCATGGGTAAAAGATTTTAAAGAACGCACAGCTGAAGCAGGAAAAGAAATTAAAGCAAAAATCGGTAAGGATGCGACAGTTTCTGTATTTGAAAGCGGCACAAAAGATCTTTACGTGTTTGGAGATGCATGGGGCCGCGGCACAGAAATTCTCTACCAAGCAATGAAACTAAAAATGCCTGAAAAAGTGAAAGAAAAAGCATTAAAAGCTGGATACTATGCCGTTTCACAGGAGGTCATTCCTGAATTTGCTGGAGACTATATGATCATTAGTAAAAACAGCGAAATGGACAATTCCTATCAAAACAGTGAAATCTACAAGTCCATCCCAGCTGTGAAAAAACATCGTGTGTATGAGGCAAATGCAGAAGAATTCTATTTTAATGACCCACTCACACTCGAGTATCAACTATCATTCTTTAAAAAGCACTTCTTAGGTAAATAAACTGAAGCAAGGGAGCCCTTCCCTTGCTTTTTTCTTGTCTGCTTCTAGCGGCAGCGTCTTTTTTCCGCTACAATTACATACAAGCGAATACAAAAAGTGTGGTGCTGGTTTTGTTTAAAATTTTACTGATTGAGGACGATACAACCCTCTTCCAAGAAATCAAAGAACGTCTAGTGAACTGGTCCTATGATGTATATGGGATTCACGATTTTCAACAGGTGATGCAGGAATTCACTTCTGTTCAGCCTGATCTCGTCATTATCGATATACAGCTTCCAAAATACGATGGTTTTCACTGGTGCCGGATGATTCGGCATCATTCAAATGTACCGATCATCTTCCTCTCCTCTCGTGACCATCCTGCTGATATGGTCATGTCCATGCAGCTCGGTGCCGATGATTTTGTACAAAAGCCCTTTCACTTTGACGTGCTCATTGCCAAAGTCAGTGCCGTTCTTCGCAGAGTGCATGATTATAATGCAGAACCGGCCAGCTTAAAGGTATGGTGCGGCGCTACGATTGATCTAGAAAAAAACACCGTGACCAATGATCACGGTGAAGTGGGATTAACGAAAAATGAACTGTTTATTCTCAAGGAATTGATTCAGCATAAAAATCATATTGTCAGCCGGGAATCACTCATTCAAGCATTGTGGGAGGATGAACGGTTTGTCAGTGACAATACACTTACTGTGAACGTCAATCGCCTTAGAAAAAAACTAGATGAGATCTCCCTTGGTACCTACATTGAGACAAAAGTAGGCCAAGGTTATCTTGCAAAAGAAAAGGATGATCAATGATGCTGCAAGCATTTTTAAAAGAACGAAGAAGCTGGATTCTGTTCTTTCTTAGTTTGCAGCTCCTCATTCTGTTTGTTGCTTTTTTGGATACGACCATTCCAATGGCGTCTCTTTTTTATATTGTATTATTATCTACGTTTTTCATGAGCGTCTTTCTCTTTTTCCGATACCGTAAAGAAACGGCGTATTATGAGCGTCTGAAAGAATGGGATGATCATATTGATCATCAAATGCGGCTTACTCCATCTTCCCCATTTGAGCAGCTTGTACATGATGCGACGTCTGAGCAAATTGACCGCTACCGGAAAATGGCAGTAGAACAACAAATCGCCCTTGAAGAAGAGAAAGATGAATTGCTCTCATGGATACATGAAGTGAAAACACCTCTCACAGCGATGCACTTAATGATTGACCGCTTAACAGAGCAGCCGCTGAAATCGAATATGACGTACGAATGGCTCAGAATTCATTTATTACTCGATGCCCAGCTGCACCGAAGCAGAATACGTCATATCGAAAATGATTTATTTATTGAACAGCTGGACCTGCAAAGCATCCTAGCAAAGGAAATCAAAGCGCTCCAATCATGGTGCATGCAAAAAGGGATAGGGTTTGAACTCACGCTAGAAGCACGTCACGTATTAAGTGATGCAAAATGGCTATCCTTTATGATCAGACAGGTGCTTACAAATGCAGTCAAGTATAGTCATTCGTCTGATATTGCCATTGAAAGCAAGCAAATCAATGAGCAAGTGATGCTGACGATCACAGATCAAGGCAGAGGAATAGATCCAAGAGACCTGTCTCGTATTTTTGAAAAAGGCTTTACCTCAACGAGACATCACAATGACACCGCCTCAACAGGAATGGGGCTTTATTTAACGAAAAAAGGAGCAGACGCTCTTCATATCAAAATCGAGGTCAACTCCACGATAGATCAAGGCACAACCTTCACCTTCATCTTTCCGAAAAAAAATGATTTTGTGCATATTGCGAGCATGTGACAACAATGTCACATGCTCGTCTGTTTTGTTCGCCAAATCGAAGGAAGTGCGGCGGGCTTCTTTTTATACTAGAGGTATCAATTAAATAGAAAAGGGGATCGACAAATGAACATTTTAGAAGCTCGCAAAATATATAAAAGCTACGGAAATAAATTCAACAAACAAGAGGTGCTGAGTGGCATTGATTTGACCATTGAAGCTGGAGAATTCGTCAGCATCATGGGGCCATCGGGCTCGGGGAAAACAACTCTTTTGAACGTATTGTCCTCTATTGATCATGTGTCCAGCGGATCCATTCGTATCGCAGATGCTGAGATGACACAAATGAAGGATCAGCAGCTTGCAGAATTCAGAAAAAAGCAGCTTGGCTTTGTTTTTCAGGATTATAACTTACTTGATACACTCACGGTCAAAGAGAACATCCTCTTGCCCTTATCCATCTCCAAAACGCCGAAAAAAGAAGCTTTTGAACGTTTTCAACAGCTTGCTGAGGACATGGGTATCTATGAACTAAGAGACAAATATCCAAACGAACTCTCTGGCGGACAAAAGCAGCGGACATCAGCGGTTCGTGCCTTCATTCATGAGCCGAGTCTTATTTTCGCAGATGAACCTACCGGAGCGCTTGATTCAAAATCTGCATCTGATTTACTCAATAAGCTGCAAGATTTCAATCGAAAAAGAAAAGCGACCATTGTCATGGTGACACATGATCCTGTCGCAGCGAGCTATTCAAGACGCGTCATTTTTATCAAGGACGGGCAGATTTATACTCAGTTGAATAAAGGTGCTTTAGAGAGAAAGATGTTTTTCGAGGATATTATGAAAACGCAAGGTGTTTTAGGCGGTGTGAAGCATGAACATTAATCAGCTCATCCTCCGTAACTTGAAGAAAAATTTTAAAAATTACTATTTATATGTGTTTGCTCTCATGTTTAGTGTGGCGCTTTACTTTTCTTTTGTCACCTTGCAGTATTCACCAGCACTTGATGATGTAAAAGGGTCCATTAAGGGCGGTGCGGCGATCAAAGCCGCTTCTGTACTGCTCATCGCCATTGTTGGGATCTTCCTGTTATATGCGAACAGCATTTTTATTAAACGCAGAGGGAGAGAAATAGGCCTCCTGCAGCTCATTGGCATGACGAAACAAAAAATTGCCAAACTGCTTAATGCAGAAAATTTTATTCTATACGTATTCTCCATGGCTGTTGGCATCATAGCTGGATTTATCGGTTCCAAACTCATGCTGATGGTGCTATTTAAAGTATCCGGCGTCAGCGCCATCGCCAATCTGCACTTTTCAGGCATGGCCCTTTTGCAGACACTGATCGTCTTTTTCATCATCTATGGATTAATCATGTTAAGAAATAGATGGTTTATTAATAGACAGACCATTTTATCTTTGTTTAGAACTACGTCTTCTACAGAGCAGCGTGTGAAAAAAATCTCTGTGTTTGAAATTATCATTGGGGTTCTAGGTATTGTCTTGATCAGCTCAGGCTATTATATTTCTTCTCAGCTTTTTACCGGCTCATATACGTCCATGCTTGAGTTATTGTTAGCCATGATCTATATTCTAGCCTCTGTCATTATTGGTACCTTTCTTTTCTATAAAGGTTCTGTTTCATTCATTGCCAATATCGTACGTAAAAGAAAAAATGGCTATCTCGCCATTCATGAAGTCCTGTCTCTCTCATCTATTATGTTTCGGTTAAAATCAAATGCACTGCTTTTAACGATTATTACAACTGTATCTGCACTTGCCATCGGGTTGTTATCTTTAAGCTACATTTCCTATTACTCAGCAGAAAAAACCGCTGAACAACAGATTCCATCCCATTTCGTCATGGGCTCAGAGAAAGAAGCCGATACCTTCACTCGTGCACTTTCTGACAAACATATTGCGTATGAAACAAAACAGTTCAAGGTCATTCAAGCGAAGTTTGACGCAAAGAAGATCATGGATTCAGAGATAAAAAATATGAATAATGATCCAGGCGTCTTAACACTGGCTGTGATCAGTGAGAAAAACGCACCAAATATTCATGTGGAAAGCAACGAAGTCATCTTAAGCGGCTACAGTGATATATTGAAGAAATTCATGCCGATTCAAAACTCAGGTGATGTGAAACTACTTATCAAGAAACCCCTTGATTTAAAGGTCATTGATATGAAGAAAGATTACCTCATCTCTTACAAATTCACTTCTGGTGGTCTGCCTGTTGCCGTCGTCAGTCAAAGTGTCTTTGAGCAGCTTGACCAGCAGAAAGATCTTAAGCTGCAACTTGAGAATAACCAATATAATGCGGTCAATATAAAAGATGATCAAAACCTTGAACAAGCGAATGATGTGTTTACCTCTTTAAAACTAGGTGACAACAGCATGTCTCAATTAGCTTCAGCTCAGCAGCAAAAGCAAACAATAGGACTGATGATGTTTGTGGTTGGATTTCTAGGTCTAAGCTTCCTTGTCACATCAGGCTGTATTTTATACTTCAAACAGATGAATGAAAGTGAAGAAGAACAAAGCTCTTACACGATCTTACGTAAGCTTGGCTTTACAGAGAAAGACCTATTAAAAGGCATCCGACTCAAACAACTGTTTAACTTTGGGATTCCGCTCATCATTGGATTGCTGCACAGCTACTTTGCTGTACAGTCAGGCTGGTTTTTATTCGGCGGTGAATTGTGGACTCCAATGCTCATCGTCATGTCGATTTATACGGTTTTATATTCTATCTTTGGATTCCTGTCTGTCCAATATTATAAAAAGGTCATTAAAGAATCCTTGTAATCTAATCCCCATAGGCAGCTGCCTATGGGGATTGTTTGTTTATGATGGAGTTGATTCAAACTTGTGCGATAGAATATGATCTCTTGCCGCATAAGCTTTCCGTTTGACCTCTTCTAGGTTCACACCGACAAGTTTTCCGTTTCGTTTCACTGCTTTTCCAGCCACATAAACAGAATCAACATTTGAAGGGTGTGCCGTTTGTACAACCGCTCCAGCCGGATCTGTCATCGGCAGAAGATTCATGCTTGTCCGGTCGATTAGGATGAAATCAGCTTCTTTTCCAGGTGTGAGCGAGCCAATTTTATGATCAAGCTGTAATGCACGAGCCCCATTGATCGTCGCAGCCTCAAGCATTTGTTGAGCAGAAATTCCAAGTTCAGGCCCCGGCATGATTCCCTCCATCAGCAATGCTTGATTTTGGAGCGCGCGCTCTGCCTGAAGTCCGAATTTCATTTGAGCAAACAAATCTCCGCCTGTCGCTGTAACCACGTCTACACCGAGCGTTGGAAGAACACCTTGTTCAATCGCAAGTCCTGTCACAGGATAACCGTGACCCATCATCATTTCAATTTCAGGTGTAATGGATATGGAGCTTCCGCTGTCTGCCAGCATCTTCATTTGATCTGCATCGATTGCATTGATATGCACCATGTTGAGGTCAGGTCCAAGTAACCCTGCTTTGTGAAGCCGCTCAATCGAACGATCCTCCGCTCCCCAGTTCCCAAAGCCAATATGCATACTGCATAGAGCATCTAGAGACCGGGCTGTCTCAATTTCAAATACTGAAGTTTCCCATGAAGAAAACTCTGGTCCACGAATCGCAAGCCCCATTGTCAAAAGCTGATCTGACGATTGAAAATGCGTTTTTTTCACGCGTGCTGCGTCCTCCATATTGGTGAGCGTGCTCTCCCTATCCCAATACTCAGCATCTCCAGAGGAACCGAAAGCAAAAACAGCTCGAATGCCCGCATCCTTTAATCCTCCGATGAGCTCTTCTGTATGATCCATTGAATTGATCATCGTCCAGTCTAAACATGTGGTCACTCCTGCATCTAATGCCTCTAATGCCCCTAAATAATTCGCGATTCGATCATCGGATGGGCGTCTCATCGCACCATAGTTTCCGTAATAGATTTTGCTCAAATATGTCTGCAAAGACCAATCTGTGCCTATGCCTCGAATGACTGACTGCCACACATGACGATGTGTATCCACAAGCCCTGGCATGATCACCATATCGGACGCATCGACAATGTCAGCATCATTTGCTTCAATGAAAGGTCCAACCTCTAAAATGTGTGTCCCTTCAATTAATAAATCTCCTTTTTCTAAAAAACCTAAAGTTGGATCAAGTGTTAAAAGCGCCGCATCTTTAAACAATGTTTTCTTCATCCATATCCCCCTTTTCAAATGACGAGGAAGAGTTCTCCCACCCTCACTGTCATTTTAAAACATAAAAGGATCCAATTAGAAGAAAAGTGACTTCACTAACTGTTTTATGAGCTGATTTTTCTGAAATAGTTATAGATTCGTTTTAATTTGACGTCATGTTTTCCTTTTGGGCTTTCCATCATGCCGAACTCAAAGAACTTCACAGGTTTGATTCCGACATATTGTAAGAGGGCTCGTTTCATTAACACCTTGTGTGCATTTTGCAAAAAGAAGAGAGGGTAGTTGGTTGGCCCTTGCATCGTCGATACACAAACAGCACTTTTTCCTTTTAACAGTCCTTCTGGAAGCAGCCCGCCTGTTTGACGATAAGCAAAATTCGCAGCAAACATGCGGTCAATAAAGCCAAGCAGCATGGCTGGCGGTCTTCCCCACCAAATAGGATATACGAACACGATTTTGTCCGCCCATTTGATCTTCTCCTGATACACCCGAATGTCAGGGTCCTTATGCATGTCACGCCTTTTTTTCTCTTTATTAAAAATCAGCACAGGGTCAAATTCTTCTTTGTATAAATCGATGATTTTCACTTCATGAACTAGTGGATTTTCTTCACTGCCTTTCATGATTTCTTTTAAGAAAGCACCATTTAAACTATTGTGATGGGGGTGAGTATAAATAATGAGTACATTCATGTATGAGCTCCTTTTATTATCATTTGATAACTAAATGATATACCCCTGTTGGATAGTTGTCAAATGATAATTGTTTTTTGATAATAATTTTGGTATGTTACGTAGGAGGTGATAAACATGAAACATCCCCATTTCTTCAAGGAATTCGTAGCATTTGCTTCTACTTTTTCAGAACTAAAACATGACCTAATGTACAAAGTCAAACCAGCTAACTTAACGACCTTACAATACTTGATACTAGAGCAGCTAGCTGTCAGCGAGCCGCTTACGCCAAGTGAAATTGCCGACTGTCAGCACATGTCTCTTCCGAATGTCAGCAGAGAACTGAAAAAACTACACGAGAAACAATTCATTGATAAAGAAGAAGACCGTGATGACAAACGAAAACACGTCATTAAGCTATCTGACAAAGGCCGTACTTGTATGAATGAAGCCTTCCAACATATCGAAGGGGTGCTATTAGACAGCCTATCTTCCTCCGATATAGAACAAATGGATGATATCGTACAAGCTCTCCGCCTTTTAAATCAAACGATTTTCAAAAAAGAACCTAAAAAAGCATGAGCGTATCGCTCATGCAAAGAAAATACAAAAAAGCGCAGGCCTCTCATCTGCCCAAACGCTCCTCTCTATTTTCTCTATGTACCTTTATACAATCAATTGATACGCAATGTATAACGCGACAAGCCAGATCATGACCGCTGAAGCTTTATTGATACGGTTCATCCACTTGCCGTTTGTATCTAACTTCCCTAGCATCTTCCCTAAAAGAGCGAGCCCAATAAACCATAACCAGGACACGATGATACAAGCGAGTGTAAATGCCCATTTTTCTGCCCCGCTATATTGAAGCGAATTTGTGCCAATCACGCCAATGGTATCAAGAATGGCGTGGGGATTTAAAAGTGAAACTGAACAGGCAAAGAGAATTTGTTTTCTCGCAGGCATGAATTCCTGCTTCTCTTTAGCATCTGTTGATGAGCTTGTGTTCCATACGGACCATCCCATATAAACTAAAAAACAAAATCCAATGAGATAAAGACACATTTGTAGCATAGGAATGGTGAACACCACAACAGAAACCCCAATGACAGCTAACGCAATTAAAAGTGTGTCACAAAGAGCAGCAGTGATCACGACAGGTAAAGCCTGATATAATCGCGGCTGAAGGGCTCCTTGCTGAAACACAAATACATTTTGTGCGCCTAATGGTAAAATGAGGCCAAAGGCAAGCACAATTCCATGAATGATGGCAATGAACATCTTCTAACATTCTCCTTTTCCAGCAATTCCTACACATTTTAACATAAAACATCATGATCGCTTCCAGATTTGTTTTTCCATAAAAAAAGCGCTGGATGCTTTCATCCAAACGCTTTTCGTTTATTCATCATGATCCTTTTCGTGCAAGCTCTCTTTCTCTCAGCTCGACACGACGGATTTTCGCTGACGGTGTTTTTGGCAGTTCGTCAATGAATTCAATTTCTCTTGGGTATTTGTAAGGTGCTGTTGTGTTTTTCACATGAGTTTGCAGCTCTTTGATCAGCTCATCACTTTGCGCTGATTCATCACGCAGGACAACATATGCCTTCACGATGGATCCTCTGATTTCATCTGGACTCGCCACAACCGCACATTCTTTAACTGCTGGGTGTTTAATCAGTGCATCTTCTACTTCAAACGGCCCAATGGTATAGCCTGAGCTGACGATGATATCATCTCTGCGGCTTTCAAACCAAAAGTACCCATCTTCATCCTTTTTCGCACGGTCACCGGTAATAAAGTAATTCCCGCGGCGCTGCGTCTTTGTACGCTCTTCATCTTTGTAGTATTCCTTAAATAAAGCCGGCGTTTCGAGATGGACCGCAATGTCACCAACTTCTCCAGGAGCGCACACGCTGCCGTCCTCATCAATGATCTCGACTTCGTTGCCAGGTGTGGGTTTCCCCATACTGCCAGGCTTGATGTCCATTCCTTTTAGCACCCCTACGAGCAGTGTGCTTTCTGTTTGGCCATAGCCGTCTCGTACTTCTATATCGAAATGCTTTTTGAATGTATCAATGACTTCACGGTTGAGCGGCTCTCCCGCAGACACGGCACTATGTAGCTTTGGAAGCTCGTACTGACTTAAGTCATCTACTTTCGCCATAAATCGGTATTCTGTCGGCGTACAGCATAGGACATTGATTTCATTTTTTTGAAGCAGCTCTAAGTACGTATTTGGATTGAACTTCCCTCCGTATACAAAGCCTTCTGCCCCGCTTCCTAACACAGATAAGAGAGGGCTCCATACCCATTTTTGCCAGCCTGGTCCTGCTGTCGCCCATACTTTATCCCCTTCATTAATGGAGAGCCATGCTTTGGCAGCAGTGCGTAAATGTGCATATGCCCAGCCATGTGTATGAACAACCCCTTTTGGGTTGCCTGTTGTACCAGATGTATAGGATAAGAACGCCATATCTGTACGTGTTGTCGGAGCCATTTGCAGCTCGCTTGATTGCTCTTCCTTTTGCGCAAGAATGTTTGTCCACCCATGATCGTTTTCACCGATTGAGAATGTTTTAAAATCGTTTGGCTGGTTGGTTCCGTCGAACGATTGAATGAATGAAGAGTAAACGATCGCTCCCTTTGCTTCTGCATGTTCAATTCGGTAATCTAAGTCTTTTGCACGCAGCATTTCTGAACAAGGAATGACGACCATTCCTGTTTTCAAGATCGCTAAATAAATGCTATATGCTTCTAGCATGCGCGGCACCATCACAATGATTTTATCGCCTTTTTTAAAGCCTGCATTTAATAATACATGACCAATTTTATTTGCTTCTTCCACTAAAGATGCATACGTCACATGTGCTTCGTAGCCATTTCCATCCTGCCAGTGCAGGGCCTTTTTCTCCTTGTCATGACTGAACGCTTCAATCTCACTGACTAAGTTATATTGTTCTGGTGCAATTAAGTCTTCTCTTTTCATGGTACAGCTCCTTTTAGCCTCTTTCTATGAAACGAAACATGTTTCAATTTACCTATTCTAACACTCATAACTGAAAAATGCTTGGATTAGGACCTACTCCTAGTATTATGCCATAATTTTTTCATTCCGTCTTCTTTTTTGTAAATATTCAAACTATTTTTATGTACAAATAGAAAAGAGCGGGAATGATCCCGCTCCTAAGCCATAGCTTTTTAATTGTGTGTCTTAGAAAGATCCGCCACCCATATGTTGTTGAGCGTAAGATACAAGACGCTTAGTGATTTCTCCACCAACTGATCCGTTAGCACGAGAAGTTGTTTCTGCACCAAGGTTTACTCCGAATTCAGAAGCGATTTCGTACTTCATTTGGTCGATTGCTTGTGCAGCGCCTGGTACTAGTAATTGGTTAGAACTGCTTTGTCTGTTTTGTTGAGCCATGTGTTCTCACCTCCTTGTGAATATAGAATGTGTAGAAACACATGACTTCATGCGATTGTTTTTATGGTAATTATTATGAAATTTTTATATTAGAATAAATCAGCGAATTCGTCTGCCGCTTTCTTCTCTTTTGTGACGATGATCGTTTCGATTTGCTCCACTGCCTCATCGAGCATTGGCTCGAAATCAGCAAAGCTTTCGTATCGTTCTACTTTCTCAAGCTTTGGTTTTGTTTTAGGAGATGGCGGCGTAAAGATTGTGCAGCAGTCCTCGAAAGGCTGAATGCTTGTCTCGTATGTGCCAATTCGTCTCGCTTCATCAATAATGTCATTCTTATCAACCGCAATGAGCGGGCGAATGATTGGTGTATTGGTTACATGGTTAATGGCATACATGCTTTCAAGTGTTTGACTTGCGACTTGTCCAAGGCTTTCACCCGTAATAATCGCAAGAGCATCACGCTTCTCTCTTATTTTATCTGCAATTTTCAGCATCATTCTTCTTGTTGATGTCATCGTATAGTTTTCAGGTACTTGTTTATGAATCAGCTCTTGAATTTTTGTAAAAGGGACAATGTGAAGCTTCACTTCGCCTCCATATGCAGCTAAGCATTCTGTCAGATCAATGACCTTTTGCTTGGCACGTTCACTTGTATACGGGGGACTAAAGAAATGGATAGCCTCAATTTGAATACCGCGTTTCATCGCTTGATAGCCGGCAACTGGGCTGTCAAAGCCGCCTGAAAGCATGAGCATCGCTCTTCCACTTGAACCAACCGGCAGTCCGCCTGCACCTTTGACATCTTTGAATGTAATATATGTCGCATGTTCTCTTATTTCAATACGCAAATGCACATCCGGCTGTTTGACATTGACCGTTAAGTTTTCTGTATTCCTCAGCACATGTCCGCCAATTTCGCGGTTCATTTCATTTGAATCAAGTTCAAATTGTTTATAAGAGCGTTTCGTTGAGACCTTAAATGTATTTCCTTGTTCATATACTTCCTGTACAGCTGTGAGTGCCGCTTCTTTGATGGCATCGAGATTTGTCTCACATTTCACCGCAAGACTAAAGCTTTGAATGCCAAATACACCTTTAAGCTGTTCTGAAATCGGTTCAGGGTCTTCTCCGTTCAGCATAATCGTAATGCGGTCTCTATCAGATGCATACTTTAATGCTGCAAAGTCTTTCAATACAAACCGGATATGCTGCCTTAGTTTTTCAATAAATTTCTTTCTATTTTTCCCTTTTGTTGAAATTTCACCAAAACGGACTAAAATATGATCATATTTCATGTTGTTATCTCATTCCTTTTAATTTTTTCACACTTTGTGCGATCGATGTGATGATTTGCGGTGCTAGCTCTGGTCCTTGTCCATACGTCAAGCTGATTCTCATACTGCTTTTTGCCACTTCTTCCGGTTTCCCCATCGCTAGGAGAACTTGGCTTGGCTCCTTTTTCTTAGCTGAGCAGGCAGAGGTTGTCGAAACATATATCCCTTCTTTTTCAAGCATATGGAGAAAGACCTCGATCTGAATACCTGGCACTGAAAAATTCACAATATGCGGCGCACTTTGCGTCAGCGGTGTGTTGATGACAATACCTTCTATTTCTCCAAGCTGCTTTAGCAGCTGCATTTTTATGTTGAGCATTTCATCATGATGTTTTTTCAGCAGCTCGAATGATTGTTTCATGGCTTTTGCTAGGCTGACAGCACCAGCAGGGTTTTCAGTACCTGAACGCAGGCCTAATTCCTGCTCTCCTCCTGTGATAAAAGGGGCAAGCACTACACCTTTTTTTAAAAAGAGCGCTCCTGTGCCTTTTAAGCCATGAATTTTATGACCAGATATCGTCAAAAGATCCACATCCAGTTGTTTATCAAGTGCTACTCTGCACATCCCCTGCACCCCATCGACATGAAAAAGGGCATTTTCAGCATGCTCACGAATCATGCCAGCAGCTTCTACAATCGGCTGGATGGCACCCGTTTCGTTATTAACGTGCATCATACTGACAAGAACTGTATCAGGGCGAAGCACTTCTTTTAAATGATTCATATCTGCATGACCATGCTCATTTACTTGAATATAGGAGATATCAAAACCAAATAAAGCCTTCAGCTGTTCAAACGATTCGATGACAGAGGGATGTTCAACGGCTGTTGTCACAATATGTTTCCCCCGGTTCATTTTGGCGAGAGCTGCTCCTTTAATGGCAATGTTGTTCGCTTCTGTTGCACCAGAAGTAAAGATAATCTCATATTGTTTCAAGCCTGTATAGTGAAGCATTTGTTTTCTCGTTTCATTTAGCAGCCGGCTTGCATCAATTCCTAGCTGATGAAGCGATGACGGATTACCAAAAAAACGTTCACTCACTTGCTGATATACTTGTAAAACCTCTGGGTAAGGCTTGGTTGTTGCACTATTATCAAGATAGATCATATTGTAACTCCTTACAAAAAACTTAAAAAATAAATGCATTTATATGTTACCATAATGAAGTCAGACATAGAATTTTCTGAAAATGGCAGTTGACAACTTTTCATTTTCACTATATCATCCATAGTGCCATTGGCACATAAACATTTTAATTGTCAGAATATTTTAATTTGGCACACTACACTGATTAAGGAGGAACTATTTTGAAAAATAGTTTAAGTATAAAGGAGACGCTAGCCATTGGCCTAATGCTTTTTGCATTATTCTTTGGCGCAGGAAATATGATTTTCCCACCTGTTCTTGGACAATATGCGGGTGAGAATGTATGGCTTGCCATCGGTGGATTTTTACTCACAGGAGTAGGTCTTCCGCTTCTTGGGGTGATTGCAGTCGCCCTTACAGGTACCGGTGCAAAAGGCCTTGCAGATAAAGCACACCCAAAATTCGGGACCATCTTTACCGTTATTTTGTATTTATCTATCGGGCCATTTTTCGCTATTCCACGAACTGGTACGGTTTCGTATGAGATAGGATTAGCTCCATTTCTTTCAGGTGCCCAATCCACTTCATGGGTACCACTATTCATCTTTACTGTAGTGTTTTTCACTATTTCATACTTGCTTGCTTTAAATCCTTCAAAGCTGGTTGATCGAATTGGTAAAATTTTGACACCGATCTTATTAACTGTAATTGCTATTATTGTCATTAAAGCCATTGCTACGCCAATGGGAATGATCGGTGCTCCTGATGCAACCTATAAAGCAAACCCGCTCTTTACTGGATTTTTAGAAGGCTATAAAACAATGGATGCTCTTGCTTCTATCGTATTTGGAATCGTCGTGGTGACAGCTGTTAAGGACAGAGGCATCACAGAGCGTAAATCTCTTGCAGCAGCTTGTATTAAAGCAGGACTCGTGGCAGCTGTTGGGCTGGCACTCGTATACATTTCACTTGCTTATGTGGGTGCTTCAAGTCCCGATGCGACGGGAATGGTTGGAGCAAATGATGGCGGCAAACTGCTTTCACTTTCTGCAAACTTTTTATTCGGTTCTGCTGGTAACATTGTTCTTGGCGCAGCCATTTTATTCGCTTGTTTAACGACTAGTGTTGGACTTATTTCATCTTGTGGAGAATATTTTTCAAAGCTCTTCCCTAGCCTGTCTTATCGCACAGTCGTTCTGATCGTATCTTTATTTAGTACACTGGTTGCAAACCTTGGACTGGCACAAATTATCTCTCTATCTGTTCCAGTTCTTGTATCGATCTATCCACTAGCCATTGTCATTATTTTATTGTCATTCCTTGATCGCTGGATTAACGGAAGAAGACTCATTTATATCGTATCTCTTATCTTTACTGGTTTCTTCGCCATCATTGATGGATTATTAGCTGCCGAAGTTAATCTAGGCGGCTTGCCTGGCATCTTGAAATCAATTGTTCCGTTTTACGATTTAGGCATTGGCTGGATCATACCAGCTGTTATCGGTGCTGTGGTTGGTTTACTTATTTCGATGTTTACCAGCCCGCCAAAGCAGCTTGTCTCATAATTATCGCAAGCTAAAACATCCCCTTCCAAAGAAGAAGGGGATGTTTTTTTATTGTTCTTCATATACTAAAATAGAAAAATTCATGACTTTTGTACGTAAACACATGTTGACATCAGGCGTACATCCTTTATAATTAGTGATTGTTAATGATGAACGGTTACCTAGCAACTAATTAACAGAATATTTCAACATAATAATGGAGGCTTTAAATGCAATGAAGGCAACTTTGTCGACGAAAGATACGGTTATCATAGGTTTTATGCTGTTTGCTCTATTCTTCGGCGCCGGTAATATGATTTATCCACCAGAGCTTGGGCAATATGCTGGGCAAAATGTGTGGAAAGCAATGGGCGGATTTTTATTAACAGGTGTCGGTTTACCTCTTCTAGGGATTATTGCAATCGCTCTGACAGGTCGAGATGCGAAAGGATTAGCTGATAAAGCTCACCCAGCTTTTGGAACAGCGTTTACCGTCATTTTATATTTATCTATTGGGCCACTTTTCGCTATTCCTCGGACAGGAACGGTTTCATATGAAATTGGTGCATTACCCTTTTTAGCAGGTGTACCAGCTTGGCTCTCACTTCTTTTATTCACACTTGTCTTTTTTGGTATTACGTATTATCTTGCTCTAAATCCAACGAAGATTGTGGATCGTGTAGGGAAAGTATTAACACCAATTAAATTTACGATTATTTTTATCATTATTGTCAAAGCCATTTTAACGCCGATGGGCGTCATTGGCACACCTGATGTATCCTATAGCAATGGGTCATTTTTCAAAGGATTTTTAGAGGGCTATAAAACCATGGATGCTCTTGCTTCTATTGTGTTTGGGGTTGTTGTCATCAACGCCATTAAAGGACGCGGTGTGACAAGTAAAAAGGCACTGACTTCTGCTTGTATCAAAGCGGGTCTGATTGCAGCTTGCGGATTAACATTTGTTTATCTATCTCTTGCTTATTTAGGCGCTTCAAGTACACACGCCATTGGTTTTGTTGGAGATGGCAGTAAAATCTTGGCTCAGTCTTCTCAATTTTTATTTGGCAGTTTAGGAAATATTGTGTTGGGTGCTGCGATTACGGTTGCTTGTTTAACGACAAGTATCGGTCTCGTTACATCATGCGGAGAGTATTTCTCGAATTTATTACCTAAACTTTCTTATAAAATGGTCGTTACACTCGTGACATTATTCAGTTTTATTATTTCAAATTTTGGACTTGCTCATATTATTGCTTTCTCTGTACCAGTTTTAACTGCCATTTACCCGCTAGCGATTGTCATCATTGTTTTGTCGCTGGCAGATAAATGGATTGGTCAAAGAAGACCTGTATATGTCCTTACTTTGATTTTAACAGGCTGCGTCAGTTTGTTTGACGGCTTAGTAGCAGCGAAACTCCCGATTGGACCAGTGGAGGATCTCTTTCAAACGATATTACCTTTATATGATCTTGGTATTGGATGGGTTGTTCCTGCTATTTTCGGAGTGGTCATTGGGTTCATTCTTTCTCTTTTCACTTCTTCTGCTTCCCAAAAGCGGGAGAAACAAGCATCTTAACAGAAAAAAGCTGAAGTCCTGTAAATGGACTTCAGCTTTTTTATTGATGCTGATACTCTTTTTCTTGCTGAGCTAACAGCTTTTGTACAGCGCCAGGTGATGCTTTTTCAACAGCCGCTGCTGCTATATCAAATGATCCGTTGTAATCATAGGCGTAAAATCTTCGTTCTGCCTCTTTTAATTGTTCTGAAAGAATATGGTTTTGACTTCTAAAACGATTGCCGTATTGAATGATTCGTTCAATTTGATCCACTTTACTGAGCATTTCTTCTGTCTCATCCACAACATTTTTGACTGTGTCAGAGGCATCTTTTAATTGCTGATTTACTGCCGGCATGTTGAGTGGCAGGTTTTCTAGCTGCTCGTGCACTTGATGAATCATCTCCTGTGCTTTTTCAGCGCTCTCTTTCATCTCAGCAGGTACACCTGGAATATTACTTTTATGCAGCTGGCGTACTGTATCTGTCAGCATCGTTTTAAGCTCAGCCAGTGTTTCTCTCGCTTGTAATTCTTCTTTTCTTAATGATTGAAGATGACCTTTAAATGTGTCATGCAATGCTTTTGCATCTTCGATGAAGGTCTCCAGCTGATTGATTTCATCCATTAATAATGAATATGCCACGTGATCACGATCAAGCTTCTCGCGGATTTGTTTCATCAGCTTTTCAATTTCTTCTATACGTTTTTCGAATGCTTTCTGTTGATCGAGTTCTCCTGCTGTCAGCTTGTAGCTTTCTTTCACAAGAGCCGTTTCTGCCTTTGTTTGTGTGTGATCTTGCTCGAGCTTTTCGAATGCTTCTGTGAGCTCAGGCATTCTGCTTTTGATTTCCTGACCTGCCTCTACTTCTGCCTCCAGCTGATCATAAAGCGTCTCAATCGCATCATCGATCATTTGCAAAATGCTTGATGCCTCTTCTAAATTGAGTTCATCAATGAGCAATTTTTCCGCTCTCGCAAGCTGTTTGTTTAAAGTCTCCAGCTCTTTCGTGATCTGGATGTGCTCCAGCTTGTAACCTTTTTCCGACATTTCCTGATATCCGTCTTTCAGCTTCGTCAGCTGACCTGGTACGGTTTGTTTGCAGTCTGCAATAAGCTTTGGTACATCATTGATATATAGTTGAAGCTGGTCGAGTCTGCGGTCTTGCTCAAGCAAAATTTTTCTTGCTTTCATGTAGTTTCCGTTTTCTGTTTCTTCCTCGTACTGCTTGATCCCTTCCCAGGCCTCATCTAAGTCCTGCTCCATTTTGTCATAAAGGGTGCCATATAAATGGCTGTACGCAAGCAGATTTTTTCGAACCGTTTGATATTGCTCCTTGACCTTTTCAATTTCCTTGCGATTTTGCTCCTCGCTTGTGACAAGGTCTGCAATTTCTTTTAAAATGTCTTCAATGTTCGAATCAGCAGCACTCAGCAAGTCCTCAATATGTGCAAGAACCTGCTTGGCTTTGGAGAATCGATATTTATCAGAATACTCTTCTGCGTCATATAATAGCTCCTCTACCTTTGGAAGATGGGCTGTCACGATATCGTCCCACTCTGCACGCCATCTTTCAAAAAATTGCTCTGTTTCTCCGGTCATTTTTAAGTGTTTGATTTTTGAAATTTCTTCTACAATTGATCTGTTTAAAATTTCAATTTTCCATGCTTCCAATCGGTCAATCTCTTTATATATATTTTTTCTGAGGAAATAACCGACTGAAAACAAAGCAAGCAAAATGACAATTAAACCGATGATAAACTCCATAATGAGCCCCCTTGTTGTGATCTAAGTGATGTCAGGGTAAAAGTGTCCCGAGTAGACCTGAGAACCCTTTCGTGTCCGCTTTGCATTTGTCTTTTTATAAACAGGATCGTATGTTTTCCAATACCATCCATTCACGGTTTTATGTATGTTTTTCAAGAAAGTATTTGAGCGCTTTCTATCATTTGATCACACGTATCCATGTGACCTGCTTTTATGTATGCGGAAGCTGTCGTTTTCATTGTTATTATGATACCATGTAACCAGCATTTTTGGTCATGATTTTTCATTATTTTCGCTGATAAACATGACGTTTTTCAAAATATCGACAAGAGGTGACGACATGCTGAAGCAAGATGCACATCTACATACACCGTTTTGCCCGCACGGCTCGCTTGATTCATTTCATTCTTATATTGAAAAAGCCATCAAAAAGGGATTTGATTCCATAACCTTTACCGAGCATGCCCCTCTGCCTCCATCGTTCCATGATCCAACACCAGAGCAGGATAGTGCCATGAAGCTCCAAGAACTTGAATCGTATATAACGAAATTGGATCAGCTGAAACTGGAATACACAGGCCAATTAATAGTAAAAACTGGGCTTGAGGTTGACTATATCAAAGAGTATGAAGAGGAAACAAGTGCCTTTTTAGACTGCTATGGTCCAGAACTAGACGATAGCATTTTATCTGTTCACTTTCTTCCTGCTGGCGATGATTATATTTGCCTTGATTTTGACGAGAATGCCTTCCAGCAGCTAATAAGCCTCTATGGCACCATCGAACAGGTCTATCAGAGCTACTATGACCAAATTCATTCTTCTATTCTATCATCTTTAGGTCGTTATAAGCCAAATAGAATCGGTCATATCACCCTTGTGCAGAAATTCAAACAGTTTTTCCCATTTGAGATGACACCTGCACTTTGTCAAAAGGTCACCCTTTGTCTTGAAGAAACGGCAAAAAAAGGCATGTCCTTAGATTTTAATACATCAGGTCTTCGTAAAACATATGCCAGAAGTATCTATTTAGATCAATGGATGATTGATCTTGCAAAACAGAAAAAAATCCCGCTCATATTTGGGTCTGATGCCCATCAAGCGGAAGATCTCGGATATGCTTATGATCAATTCGAAGACATCATGAGTTTTAAATGAGAATCTAATGCCGGCTTTTTTGGTTCTAGTAAATGATGAAGAGAGCGGCTCAGTTCCTTAAAATACGTTTGATAGAAATAAGGCTCATTTGGATTTAGATAAAGCACCTCCATTAAATATTGCGTCTGTAAATAGGGCATCATGAGTAGTGATTTCAGCTGAATCATAAAAGATGAGATGGAGAGCTGCTCACAAATCACATGGGTGTTTTTTCCTTTTTCAATGATGAGCTGAAACAAATATTTTTCTTTCGTTAAATAGGTTGACATAATTTCTCTAATGAGCGTCGAATCAATCGTTACCTCTCGATAAACGAAACGGGTTAATTGACGGTGCTCGTGCTGATAAGATAAAATATCAAAAACCACATGTAGTAAGCATTCTTTTGCATGACGAGTTTCCATGTGATGGATATGTGATTCAATCATGTGAATATAGCCTTCATAAAAATCGGATACGAGCTGCTCAAGCAGCCCTCCTTTTCCTTGAAAGTAATAAGAAATGTGGGCAACGTTGACGTTTGCTTCCTTCGCAATCTCACGGACAGAGGTTCCAGAAAATCCTTTTTGGTTAAAAAGTCTGATGGCAGCTTCAATAATACGGTCTTTTGTTTGCATGGTTGTTGATGTTTTCATCCGCTCACCCCTCTTCATGTGTACATACTTCAAGATGAAGGTGGAAGTTCCTTTTACAATTGCTCGACAAATCCCACATGCGAGACGCAAGTTATGCATTTTTGAGATAGAAAGTAGGAGATTTTCATGTTTCATGTCGAAAAACAGTCTGGCGATCCATCAAAAGACTATCAATTGCTCGTTAAACAGGTCGAAGCCATTACAGATGGTGAGCCTGATCTAATTGCCAACCTGGCAAATGCTGCGGCGCTATTGTATCATTCACTCCCAGAGGTTAATTGGGCAGGGTTTTATTTAGCTAAAGGCGGCGAGCTTGTGCTCGGACCGTTTAACGGACTGCCTGCATGTGTGCGAATCCCATCTGGAAAAGGTGTTTGCGGTACTGCGTTTGCAAAAGGTGAAGTCCAGCGCATCGCTGATGTACATGCATTTCCTGGACATATCGCATGTGATGCAGCATCACAATCTGAAATTGTCGTTCCGCTCAAGGTAAATGGAGAGATCATTGGAGTACTCGACATTGACAGCCCTGTGAAAGACCGTTTCAGTGAAGTAGATGAAACCTACTTAATTCAATTTACCGAGGTACTCCAGAATGCGTTATCCGCCTCTACAAATGCGTAATCTTACAAAAAGCAGACATATTGTCTGCTTTTTTATTTTTCTTCGCAGACGCAAGGCACCGCCATTGCTTCTAAATAGGTTGACTTCTCCTATCCAGCGTCCTATAATAGAGTTTGTGTGAAATATGGCAGCCTTTTTGTTCGGCTTTTTTGTATCATTTTGTTCCTTCTATATGAAGGTGCATCTTGTAACTCCCTGCTGCTGGAGCGAGGATGCATGAAAACATAATGACGGAAAAGACAAAGAACAGACGGTTTTTATTTTTCACAAATAAAAACAAATAAGGAGGAGTCACATTATGGCTCGCTATACAGGTCCAAGTTGGAAGATTTCCCGCCGTTTAGGCATTTCATTAAGCGGAACAGGTAAGGAACTTGAAAAACGCCCTTACGCTCCAGGCCCACATGGTCCAGGACAACGCAAAAAACTATCTGAATACGGTTTACAATTACAAGAGAAGCAAAAGCTTCGTCACATGTACGGTGTCAACGAACGTCAATTCCGTACACTATTTGACAAAGCTGCTAAAATTCCTGGTAAACAAGGTGAAAACTTCATGATTCTTCTTGAAACTCGCCTTGACAACCTAGTATACCGTCTTGGCCTTGCTCGTACTCGCCGCCAAGCTCGTCAGTTAGTCAACCATGGTCACATCCTTGTTGATGGAAGCCGTGTAGACATCCCATCTTTCTCTGTGAAACCAGGTCAAACGATTGCTCTTCGTGAGAAATCTCAAAACCTTGCAGTTGTGAAAGAATCAGTTGAAGTGAACAGCTTCGTTCCTGAATACCTTACTTTCGATGCTGAAAAGCTTGAAGGAACTTTCACTCGTCTTCCAGAGCGTTCTGAATTAGCGCCTGAAATCAGCGAACAACTAATCGTTGAGTTCTACTCTCGTTAATTTCATGACTCTCCAAAGAGAGATCAAAGAAACCCTAGATCCCTTGATTATTCAAGGATTTCTAGGGTTTTTTGTTTGCGATTCTTTTTTCAATCCCCCCCTCCAAATCACCGTATACAAATATAGGGAAATATTGATAGAATGGTGATGGATGACATATCCAATCGGATGGTCTTCTATAGTACTTAAATGGAGGAGTTCCATGTATAGTATCACAATCATTATATTCTTACTCTTCACCCTAGCTGCTATCGCCTATTCAATTTTAAGAAAAAAACAAATCATCGATGGACCACCAAATAGGTTTGCTGCAAGTCTGTTTATCCTACTGCTCTTTTTTTCTCTCTGTTTTGTGATCGTCGTTTCAGCTGGTGTGCTATACATCGCCACTTTAGGCGTAAATTTTCTTTTTGGAGAGCAAATTACGTATGATTCATTTTTTTCTTTGATTTCTTTCTCATTATTCGTGAGTGTCATCGTCGTTTTTTGGTCACCTATTCTTCTATTCGTAGGCAAAGGGCTGGCTTATTTACTTAAGCTCCCTACATGGCTAACTTATGCTTTAGAATGGATCAGTTCTTGGATTGTTTTACATCTCTCTATCAAGTATGTCCTTAACATCAACCTAGTGAATGTATCGATAGGGGAGTACGGTATATTGATTTTATCATTCTTTGTCAGCTTTATATTTATTGAGATTGATCTCATATACTCACGTAAAAAACAACGAAAACAAATCACTGGACACATCTGACTTGGCATAAAAAAAGCTCCTAGAATTTTTCTAGGAGCTTTCTAACGTTCAATTATGATTTTGCCAAATTTGTGATGAGTTGCTCTGTTGTCAGCACAGTCGCAAATTCATCATGGAGTGTGGCAAGTGAGAGCCGATGGATTGTTTCTGGGTCAAAATATGTACCAGTTTGATCTGTTAGCCCAAAGGCAGCTGTTGCGTCCGAAATCAGATACGTATCAAAGCCCAGGTTTCCGCTCATTCTTGTAGTTGTGGATACGCAGTGCGGTGTTGTTAATCCTGCGATCACGACTGTGTCAACATGGTTTGATCTTAGTTGTTCTTCCAAGTTCGTACCAATGAAGCTGCTGTTCACTTTCTTTTGGATCACCAATTCTTCTTCTAACGGTCTGGCAATATCTTTGAACAGATGTCCTTCATTTGCCGGATGAAACACAGAGTCTGGATTGTCGGCTGTATGCTGAATATGAATGACTTTCCAGCCTTTCTCTCTCCAAAACCTCAATAGGCGGCTGATATTTTCCTCGGCCTCTAGATTATTTCGTTCTCCCCATTTTTCATGCTCGAACGCCTTCTGTACATCTACAATGATTAAAGCTTTTTGACTCGTTTGCACAAACGCTCACCTCCGAAGATTCTTATTCACTACATGTAGTGTACGTAATGGTGATCCATTTGTACATGCTTTTACTGTTGTTTTGCCTGTTTTTGCATAAAAAAAATAAACCACACACTAGTGATGATGTAATAGATACCGATAATCGATGTACAATTAGACAGCACCTCGCCAATTTGAACTGATTTGACGAACTTCATCCAAATAAAATAGATAATGAGAAATGAGCATGGAAAATAGAGAAAGTATCCGAAGAAATATTGCTTGAGTCTGTGTGTCAACGTGTGGCCTCCTTAAAAATTCCCCTCCACCAACTAGCTTCTGCCATATGGCGATGACATCAAAAAAGACAGCACAAGTCGCTGTCTTTTTCATGTTTTAATTCGTATTCTGTCCTCCGCCATTCAATCCTTCTTTCACATACCCTTTCACTTGGCTTGAGGTTAATAGACCGATATGTCCAACGCCGTGGATCAGGACATTTCTTGCGCCAATTAAACGAGAGAGGCTGTTGACAACAATCATATCTGCTGAGCTATAGACAGATGTGTAAAGAATTTTTTGATTTGGATCAGTGCCTGGTAATGCTCTGAGTGATACGAGTCCATTCGCTCCTCCAAGTGTGACGACGTTTTCAATTTTATCGCCGCCGTCTAGATTCTTAATATAGTATAACGTGTTCGCCCCGCCCATACTATGCGCCACAATATCTACTTTTTTAGCACCCGTTTTGTCTAGCACATCTTTGACGAATCTGGATAGACGAGGACCATTGTTGCGGTTATTACCTGTTTTGTCTATGAAATCGATAGCAAATAATTGGTTTCGATCCCAGCCTTGTGTAACCAAATAACTTTTAATCGAAGCGAAGTTATAAGACGCTCCTCCCATACCATGCACCATCACTACCGGATTATGCTCAGCCGCTTTGATTTCTTTCGGCTGGATGAAGGCCATTGAACCTAGCACTAAGGCAAGGGCAACAAGAATTTGCAAACTCTTTTTCTTAAATCGAATCACTTTCATTCCCCCTTATTCATCTTATTCGACTCTATTTTATACAAGAAAAATATGTCAGAAAAGTGAACAAGGCACTGTTTGTTGCTTTATTTCACAGAAAATAATTACTGAAAAAGCACCTTTGACTTTCTCAGCGCCAATGCCAAAAGACTAGACAAAGTCTCTATGAACAGTCTAATAGACTCTTAACTGAGCACCCGTCTCACATTTTAAATAAAAAAAGCAGCCGGTTATCACAGCCGGCTGCACATCGTTCTTATTTGTAATTCACAAGGAAGTATTTCTTTTTCCCTCTTCTTAAGACGGTAAATTGGTTTTCAATTCTATCTTCCGCTGAAAGGACGTAGTCTTTATCGGTTTGTCTCTCTCCGTTGATGGAAACTGCACCATTTGTGATGTCTTCACGTGCTTGACGTTTTGATGGTGACAGCTTCGATTCCACAAGGACATCGACAAGTGTCAACTCTTCTGTGCTGCTTTTCTCCATTGATGGAACATCTTTAAAGCCTACTTTGACTTCTTCGGCTGAAAGAGATTTAATCTCACCTTTAAATAGGGCATTTGAGATGTTGACTGCCTGTTCTAGTGATTCACGGCCATGTACGAGTGTTGTGACTTCCTCTGCTAGACGGCGCTGTGCTTCACGTTTTTCAGGTGCTGTTTGCACTTTTTCTTCGTAAGATGCGATCTCTTCTTTCGATAAGAACGTAAAGTATTTTAAGTATTTCACAACGTCACGGTCATCTGTGTTGATCCAGAATTGGTAGAACTCATATGGAGATGTTTTTTCTTTATCTAACCAAATGGCGCCGCCTTCTGTTTTACCAAACTTCGTGCCGTCTGCTTTCGTGACAAGCGGCATCGTTAAACCAAATGCTTTTGCCCCTTCTGCTTCAGACTTACGGATCAGCTCAAGTCCAGATGTAATATTTCCCCACTGGTCGCTTCCGCCAATTTGCAGTTTACAGTTTTCATTTCTGTAAAGGTTTAAAAAGTCTAAAGATTGCAGGATGACGTAGCTGAACTCTGTGTACGAAATACCTGTCTCAATCCGTGAGCTGACGATATCTTTTGCCAGCATGAAGTTCACACCGAAGTTCTTCCCAATATCACGAAGGAATGTGATCACATTCATTTGGCTGATCCAGTCGTAGTTATTCACGATAACGGCTGGGTTCTCGCCTGCTTCAAAATCAAGAAATTGAGAAAGCTGTCCTTTGATTTTATCTGACCACTGTTCGACGATTTCTGCTGGGTTTAGTGAACGTTCTGCTTTTTTGAAGCTAGGGTCACCGATTAGTCCAGTTGCACCGCCAACAAGAGCAATCGGGTGATGACCTGCTTCCTGGAATCTGCGTAATGTTAAAATTGGCAATAGGTGACCAATGTGTAAGCTGTCCGCTGTTGGGTCAAAACCGGAGTATAGCTTGATTTTTTCTTCTGCTAATAATTTTGTTAAACCTTCTTCATCTGTTTGCTGCTGAATTAATCCTCTAAACGATAACTCTTCCATCAATTGACTCATATCTCATTCTCCTTTTTTACAATTCAACATAAAAAACGCCCCTTCGAATGAACGAAGGGACGATATATATCGCGGTACCACCCTGCTTAAAAGACAATACATCACGTCTTTTCACTTACACTGATAACGGACAGATCCGTTCTTTCACTAATCAGGACAGCATGCATGCTCCTTTTCGTAAAAGCGGTTCGTGAGGGTAATTCGAATATCTCTTTGCACTGACTCGCACCAGCCGTCAGCTCTCTTGGACAGGGAAAGATGATTCTACTGAATCTCAGTCAAAACCTTTACATATTCAACTAATGTCATTTTAAACATATTTTTGATATCAAGTCAACTGATGAAAAAATTAATCTTCCATTGTCGATAGGTCGCCAGCCGGTAAATTCAGTTCCCACGCCTTTAGTACACGTCTCATAATTTTTCCGCTTCGCGTTTTAGGCAGTTTGTCTTTAAACTCGATTTCTCTCGGTGCCGCATGTGCAGCGAGTCCTTTTTTCACAAACGTACGAATCTCTTCTTTCAGCTCATCTGTCGGCTCATATCCGCTTCTAAGCGCAATGAATGCCTTAATAATTTCACCGCGGACCGGATCTGGTTTTCCAATGACACCAGCCTCTGCAATGGCCGGATGTTCAACCAGTTTGCTTTCCACCTCAAAAGGACCAACCCGCTCTCCTGATGTCATGATCACATCATCGACACGTCCCTGGAACCAAAAGTATCCGTCTTCGTCCATATAAGCTGAATCTCCTGAAACATACCAATCTCCCGGCATAAAGTAAGATTCATATTTTTCAGGATTGTTCCAGATCGTATGCATCATAGACGGCCAGCCTTTTTTGATGGCGAGGTTGCCCATCCGATATGGCGGAAGTTCATTTCCGGCATTATCCACAATCGCAGCTTCTACACCTGGAATCGGTTTCCCCATTGAACCTGGTTTAATGTCCATGCATGGATAATTACAAATCAGCTGTGCACCGGTTTCCGTCATCCACCAAGTGTCATGAATTCGTTTGCCAAATACAGCGTCTCCCCAGCGAATGACTTCTGGATTAAGAGGCTCACCTACACTTAACACATGACGAAGCGAGCTGAGATCATATTTTTGAATGAGGTCATCTCCTGCCCCCATTAGCATTCTAAAGGCGGTCGGTGCACTGTACCAAACGGTCACACCTAGTGATTCAATCGTTTCATACCACGTATCAGGGTTAAATCTGCCGCCTAAAATGACATTTGTTGCCCCGTTTAACCACGGTGAAAAAATGCCGTACACTGTGCCTGTTACCCAGCCCGGGTCAGCTGTACACCAGTAGACATCGTCTTCTTTCAGATCAAGCACCCATTTACCGGTCTGATCCTGCTGCACCATTGCACCATGGACATGCAGTACACCTTTTGGCGTACCTGTCGACCCTGACGTGTAATGAAGCAGAAAGCCGTCTTTTTCATCCATCCATTCGATTTCAAGATCCTTCGCCGCCTGGTCAAAGGCTTCTTCATAATGGATGGTCCGAACGCCATCGATATCTTCCTTTTCACCGCCGACAATAATGACAGATTCAAGTTTCGGAAGCTCTGCAAACGGAATTCGTTCAAGCAGATCTGGCGTTGTCACAATGACCTTCGCCTCGCTATTTTCTAAACGGTCTTTGACCGCACCTTCCATAAATGCCTCAAATAACGGGCCAACGATCGCACCAATTTTAACTGCGCCAAGCAGAAGAAAATAGAGCTCAGGGGATCTAGGCATAAAGATAAATACGCGATCTCCTTTTTGCACATGCGCCTTTTCTCTGAATAGATTGCCCGCTTTATTTGTGTTGATTTTCATATCTCTGAACGTATACTTTTCATCCCGCTGTGAATCTTTGTAATGAAGCGCCACCTTGTTCTTGCGAAACGAGTCCGCATGTCTGTCAATCGCTTCATAGGCTGCATTTATGTTTCCTGTTTCATACCATGAGAAGTTTTTTCTTGCTTCTTCCCATGAAAATTCTTTGTATGCCTGCTCATAATCATTTAAATGATAGTCCCCTTTTACTGATGGTAGCGTTTCCACTTTCATCAAACAGTCCCCCTTTGCATACGTTTACAATGACCATTATAGTATAGATGACTTTTTTTCTCAATTTTTAAAAAACTTATAGTGAAACCGTTTTAATTCTTGCAGGTTTTAAGATAAAATAGAGACGACTCACTAGAATTTGAGGCGGTGGATACGTGGAGCATCCTAAAACTTATTATTCAAAAATCATTGAGCGTGAAACAGGTTCCATCCTTATTGAAGGTCCGGTACCTGCATCAGAGCTTGCGAACTATACATTTCATGAAGGCCTAACGGCATTTCGCACGCCAGAGGAACAGAAACAAGCACTTGTTGAAATAGCAGATCTTCCAGAAGGACGTATTATCATTGCAAGAGTGGATGAGCTTGTTGTCGGCTATGTCACGTATTTATATCCTGATCCGCTTGAGCGCTGGTCAGAGGGCAACATGGACAATTTAATCGAGCTTGGCGCGATTGAGGTCGCTCCTCCATTTAGAGGCTGCTCACTTGGCAAACATTTACTTGATGTGAGCATGATGGATGAGCAAATGGAGAATTATATCGTCATTACAACTGAATATTACTGGCATTGGGATTTAAAGGGGACAAAGAAAAACGTGTGGGAGTACCGCAAGATGATGGAGAAAATGATGAACGCAGGCGGTCTTGTTTGGTTTGCAACAGACGAGCCAGAGATCAGCTCACATCCAGCCAATTGTTTAATGGCCAGAATCGGGAAAAATGTGAGTCCTGATTCGATTGAGCGTTTCGATCGCCTTCGCTTCCATCAACGCTTTATGTATTAACGTTCAATTCGTTTTTTTGGCAAAGGGGATTGGTAAACAATGATGATTGAACAAATTATGGAGCGTGATGTGATCACGCTGCGAAAAACCGATACGATTGAAGAGGCCGTAAAAAAAATGAGTGCACATCACATCCGGCATATTCCGATCGTATCTGATCAAGGTTCTGTCATTGGGATGGTGACAGATCGAGATATTAAAAATGCCAGTCCAAGTATATTTGAAACAGAAAAAAGACAGCTCTTTATTCAGCGTCCTGTTGAGGAGATCATGGTATTAGAGACGATTACTGCTCATCCGCTTGATTTCGTTGAAGAGATTTCAAGTGTCTTTTTTGAACACGGAATTGGCTGCCTTCCAGTGGTGAGACGAGGCAAGCTTGTAGGTATTATCACAAAGACTGATTTGCTTCGTACGTTTGTCAGACTGACAGGTGCAGATCAGCCTGGGTCACACTTAGAGGTTGAAGTGGACCAAATGACAGAAGGTCTTGCAGACATCACGGCCATTTTAAAGGAACAGCATATTCAAATGCTGAGTGTGCTTGTGTATCCGCATGCAAATGAATCGTCTAAAGTGCTCGTCTTCCGCCTTCAAACCATGCATGCAGATCATGTGACGAAGCTGATTCGCGCAAAAGGATATAAGGTGCTGTGGCCAATGGAGCAGACGATCAAATGAAGGAAGCGACCTTTGTTTTTTCACCCTCTTTTCAAACGTACCAGTTTCACCAAGACCATCCCTTCAATCAGCTTCGTGTCTACTTAACATATGACCTGCTTCAAAAAATGAAGGCGTTAACAGATGATGAGATCGTCGCACCGCGTATGGCGACCCTTGATGAATTAAAGCTCGTCCATACAGCCGATTATATTCAAGCTGTGCAGCGGGCTAGTGAAGGAAAGCTCTCTACAGCAGAGGGTGAGCGCTACGGTCTTGGCACGGAGGATACACCGATGTTTGCAGGTATGCATGAAGCAGCTTCTCTCCTTGTTGGAGGGACACTCACAGCCGTTGACCAAGTCATGATGGGACACACGCAGCATGCACTGAATCTTGGCGGTGGACTTCATCACGGGTTTAAAGGACGTGCATCCGGCTTCTGTATTTATAATGACAGCTCAGTGGCGATTCAATATATTCAAAAGACATACGGTGCAAGAATTTTGTATATTGATACGGATGCCCATCACGGAGATGGTGTACAATTCAGCTTTTATGACGACCCTGAGATTTGTACGGTCTCGATTCATGAAACGGGACGCTATTTGTTCCCTGGAACTGGACAAGTACAGGAAAGAGGTCACGATAAAGGCTATGGCTACGCCTACAATATTCCGCTTGATGCATTTACAGAAGACGAATCGTTCCTTGAAGCATACCGAACAGCAGTGACTGAAATTGCTGCTTTTTTTAAACCAGATGTGATTTTGACGCAAAACGGTGCAGATGCACACTACTATGATCCGTTAACCCATTTATCTGCCACCATGAAAATATATGAGGAAATTCCTAAACTTGCCCATGAGTTAGCGCATCAATATTGTGATGGCAAATGGATCGCTGTCGGCGGAGGAGGATATGATATTTGGCGGGTCGTGCCAAGGGCATGGAGCCGAATTTGGCTTGAAATGAAAGGCATTACACCACCTGATGAACTGCCTCAGGACTGGGTTCAGGCTTGGCATAAACAATCGCCCGTCACTCTGCCATCCACATGGGGAGATCCTGACGATTTATATCCACCGATCCCAAGAAAAGCAGAAATCACAGAAAAAAATGCTCAAACTGTAGAAAAAGCACTGATGCCCGTTAGAAGAGAAAAGAAAAATGCATAAGAAAAGCAGGCATTCACTGATGTGTAAGCCTGCTTTTTCGTTTTATTTTGTTGATTGTCTTTCTTCAATTCGGTGTGGAAGTTCCACAATTTGGTCATCCACTTGCTCTTTGTTCATCAGCTTCGTCAGCAGTCTCATTGCGACAGCGCCAATATCATACGTCGGCTGAACAACAGTTGTCAGCTGAGGACGCACCATGAGAGAAAGTCTCGTGTTATCAAAGCCAATCACTTCTAAATCCTCAGGAATCGATACGCCTCTATCTTGTGCTCCATGAATGACACCTAACGCCATTTCATCTGTAGCCGCAATAACAGCTGTCGGCTTATCAGACTGCTCAAGTAGATGAGCAAGTGATTCAATTCCAGAATCATAAGAGTAATCGCCTTCAGCGACGAGCGCATCGTCAAATGCGATGCCTGCTTCTTCAAGCGCACGTTTATAACCTGCAAGCTTTCTCATAGAGTTAATCGGTTCTGACATTGGGCCAGATACGAAGGCAATTCGCTTATGTCCTTTTTCAACTAAAAGTTGTACTGAATCATAAATCGCTTGCTCATAGTTGATGTTGACAGATGGTGTTTGAGCCTGCTCTTCAACAGATGCTGCAAGAACAATTGGCACAGGAGAGCGCTTAAATTCTTCAACAAGCACATCTGTGATGTTTCCGCCCATAAAGACAATCCCATCTACTTGTTTACCTAGCATAGTATTTAATAGATGAAGCTCTTTATCGGTATTTTGATCTGAGTTGCTCAAAATGATGTTGTACTTATACATTGTGGCGATATCTTCAATTCCGCGAGCAAGCTCCGAATAGAAGATACTAGAAATATCAGGGATGATGACCCCAACCGTTGTTGTTTTTTTACTTGCAAGGCCTCGTGCCACAGCATTCGGACGGTAGCCAAGACGATCAATCGCTTCAAGTACCTTTTTTCTTGTTGTTGGTTTTACATTCGGATTCCCATTCACTACTCGTGATACCGTTGCCATACTTACATTTGCTTCTCTTGCTACATCATATATTGTAACATTATTCACATAAATCACTCCTTCAAATACACTTCATATCTATAGCATTCACCAATTGGATAGAGACATGTCAGATACGAGGAAAATAATATCCTATTTGTCATTAAAACGATGAAAAGAGACACATAATTTTTCAATCTACATCAAAATGACATTCTTTTATGAAATTATACACGTTTTTTCATCATATGAAAACGTTCCCTTTCTTTTTATAACTAAATTAAACAAACTTTAATGAGCTTGTTACCTGTAAATTGAATCATATTTCATGAAAAACCGTCGAGAACGTTAGCTATGACAATGATCTTAGCAGATTGTATTGAATTTTAAAAATGAAAACATTGTGAACAAGCACGTTTGAGGCTTGCAATGTGCTCTTTTCCTTTCATTCCCAATCTTTATCCTATTTACTCCATAGAAAAACCGCCGGGCAGTCATCCGGCGGCTTTTCTATCTATGATTATGCGTGAATGTTAACAAGTGGTCTTAACGCATCTAACCATTTTTCGAATTGTGGAATGTCCATTTGCTGTGCTGAGTCAGATAGAGCAACAGATGGATCTGGATGCACTTCTGCCATGACACCGTCTGCTCCAATCGCAAGAGCTGCTTTCGCTGTTGGAAGGAGAAGATCTCTACGTCCAGTTGAGTGCGTCACATCAACGAAGACTGGTAAATGTGTCTCTTGTTTCAAGATTGGCACAGCAGAAATATCTAGTGTATTTCTTGTCGCTGTTTCGTATGTGCGGATACCGCGCTCGCAAAGGATGATTTGATCATTTCCTTGGGCGATGATGTATTCAGCTGCATTGATGAATTCTGAAATCGTCGCTGCAAGACCGCGTTTTAAAAGAACAGGTTTTTTCACAGATCCAGCTTCTTTTAAAAGTTCGAAGTTTTGCATGTTTCGTGCACCGATTTGGATAACATCGATATGCTCAATCGCTTCTTCAATGTGAGCAGGATTGACGATTTCACTAATGACAGCAAGACCGTATTCATCCGCTACACGCTTTAGAATTTTTAGACCATCTACACCAAGTCCTTGGAAGTCGTATGGACTTGTGCGAGGTTTAAATGCTCCTCCGCGAAGAAGTTTTAGTCCTTGCTGTTTCGCTGCTGCCGCCACTTCTGCGACTTGCTCGTAGCTTTCAACAGCACATGGTCCAACGATGAAGCGCTGTTTCCCATCTCCGATCGCTTCTCCATTTATATTTACGATTGTATTTTCTGGTTTTTTCTTACGAGAAACAAGAAGTGCTTTGCTGTGATCATCTTCTTGAAGTTCTAGACCTGCTTTGAAAATCTCTTTGAAAATATGCTGAATCGTTGAGTTTTCGAATGGTCCATCATTTTCTTCAAGAATTTGGTTTAGCATTGTGCGCTCTCTGACAGGATCATAACGGTTGACACCTTGCGCTTCTTTCGCTTTTCCAATTTCTTTTACAATGTTTCCTCTTTCATTGATCAGTTTTAAAATTTGGAGATTTAGTTCATCTGCTTGCTGTCTCAATTGTTCTAGTTCATTGTTGCTCATTTTTGTCATCCTTTCCTCTGCCCGCTCTCGCTTTTTATTATTTCATTCTCTCATGATAGGGTTTATTATAAACAAAGATTTCGGAATTGTCACGAAAATTTTCTTTATTACCCAAACGCTTTTAAGCGATAAAGTATTATGTGTAAGATTATAGCATAGTTTTGATTGAAGTAAACCTTTTTTTATAAAAAAAACGTCAGCAATTGCTGACGTTTCTTTTACACATTATGTTCAAGCGCTTCTTTTGTAATGCTTGAGTGAGATGCATGCCATTTTACTTTTCCACCACTAAAGACGAGTGCCTGGGGACTTTCGTGCTTTACCCCCGACTTTTCTGTCACATAGGATGAAAGCTCCCTTGTGTTTTGAATTTGCAAGAAATAAGTTGGCACGTCTTCATGTGCAGACGCAAATGCTTCAAACTCTTGAAAAGCCGCTTGACTGATCGGACATGTCAAACTGTGCTTAAAAAAGACAAAGGTCCCATCTTGATTCGTTAGTTGATCAAACTGTTCTTCTGTTTCAATGAGTTGTTTTGACATGATGTTCTCCTTCTTCACTCTGTGCAGTAAGAGTTAGCCTTTAGTCGATTGTTCGACTTTTTCTTTGACATCTTTTATGCCATCTTCAATTTCTGATTTCGCTTCTTGTGCTCGTACTTTTGCTTCATCTGCTACATCTGATGCTTCACTTGCTAGGTCAGCTGCCGCATCTTCTGCTTCACTTTTCACATGATTAGCTTTTCCAGCTGCACGCTCTTTTATGTCTTTCACTTTGTCTAAAATTTGGTTTGACTGTTCTGCCACCAGTTGGGACAATTCAGACGTTTTATCTTTCGCAATCGTCACATATTCAGTGCCTCTTTCTTTTGCATCTGTTGTGAGTCGATCTGTTTTTTCTTTTAAAACATTCGCTTGGGTGTTCAAATCATCGCGAAGCTCTTTCCCTGACTTCGGTGCTAAAAATAAAGCTGTTGTTGCACCCACAATGCCACCAATAAGTGTTCCGATCAAAAAGTCTTTGCTATTGATTCCGTCTTTGCTCATGATTATTCCTCCTATGCGAAAATGGTTTATTTTTGGTGTTTTCGTTGTTTCCACTTTTTATAAATTTCAAGTGCTGCGTTACTCCAGCTTACCACATCCGTGACTTTTTCTTGATTTCGTTCAACGGATGAAGAAACCGCACCAGCTGCCTGCTTTATGCTTGAATTAAATTGGTTAATCGAGCCGCCAATTCCCTGCACCGCATCCACAACTGTGTTGAGTTTTGCCGATTTGTCTTGGATATCTTCAGCAAGCTGATTCGTCTTATGTAGCAACTGTGCTGTCTCTGTGGTGATCCCTTGCATCTGACCTTCAAGACCTTCTAAAGTTGATGCGACATTCTTTAATGTCAGCTGTAAGGATTTTAATGTTTTGGACAAGTAGATGACAAGAATGAGGAAAGCAATTGCGATCAGTGCAACGCTTAGATATAGAATAATAATCATCTGATACCTCCTTTGCTGCGGGCATATTCAATTCAATACCCTCTCGTTGTATCATTCAAACATCGCCTAGAATGACCGTTTGAATAATAATTCTACACTTATTCGCTAATTCCTGTCCACAGCGAACGAAAAAATGCGGCAGATGTTGACACAATTAGCCCCTTTGTCACATTTTATTCAAAATAAAAAAAGTGCCGATCAAAACGGCACTTTTCGTTTAAGTATTTATACAGCGACTTTTTCATAAGCACGCAAATATTTTTGAATGTCTCCTGCTCCCATAAAGATCAGAATCGCATCTTCGTGCGCTTTCAGCACAGATGTGTCTTCTTCTGCAATCAATTGGGCCTGCGGGATTTTTTCTCGTAAATCTTCAATGCTCAGCTTCCCAATGTTTTCACGGGCTGAACCGAAAATATCGCATAGGTATACATAGTCCGCTTTCTTTAGACTGTCAGCAAATTCACTTAAGAATTGCTGTGTACGAGTGAACGTATGAGGCTGGAAAACAGCCACAATCTCACGGTCTGGATACTTTTGGCGTGCTGCTTCAATTGTGACTTCAATCTCCGTTGGGTGATGGGCATAGTCGTCAATTAAAACCTGCTCACCGACTACTTTTTCATTAAAGCGGCGTTTGACTCCGCCAAATGTCGTTAGTGCCCCTTTGATGAGCTCTACATCAATGGCTTCATAGTGACATAATGCAATGACAGCTAATGAATTAAGGACATTATGATTTCCATAGGCAGGAATGTAGAAGGTATCATAAAACGTATTGCGTACGAACACATCAAATGTAGTGCCTTCCGTGTTTTTTACAACATTGCGTGCTTGGAAATCATTTTCTTCATTGAAACCGTAGTACACAACAGGTACCTTCGCTTGAATCTTAGGCAGATGCTCATCATCACCGCAAGCGATAATGGCTTTTTTCACTTGAAGCGCCATGTTTTGAAACGCATCAAACACGTCGTCAATGTCCGAGAAATAATCAGGATGGTCAAAATCAATATTGGTCATGATCGCATAGTCTGGATGATAGCTGAGGAAGTGTCTGCGGTATTCGCATGCTTCAAATACAAAATACTCGCTGTTTTCTTTCCCCATACCAGATCCATCACCGATTAAGTATGAAGTTGGTTTCGCTGATTGCATCACATGGGCAAGCAGTCCTGTTGTTGACGTTTTACCATGAGCACCAGTAATCGCAACGTTTGTGAATGAATCCATGTATTCTCCAAGGAATTTATGGTAACGAATGACAGGAATCCCTTCAGAAAGGGCACGTTCAATCTCAGGGTGTGTATCAGGAAATGCATTACCTGCAATGACGGTCATCCCTGGCTGAATATTATCTGGGTCAAAAGGAAGAATTTTAATATTTCGTTCTTCTAATGCTTTTTGTGTAAAGATATGTTTTTCGATATCCGATCCTTGGACAGTATACCCAGTATCATGAAGAATTTGGGCCAGTGGACTCATACCTGTCCCTTTTATTCCAACAAAATGATAAACAGTCATAATTGTACCTCCAACAAACGTCTATCTGACTTACAGTATATGACGCTCATTTCAATTTGCAACTTGTGATTTTCGCCTCTAGCGGGTCACAGATCGCAGCTCCAAATAAAGATTTTTTCCGATCTTCCTATTCTAATCAATATTAACTATGATTAGTATCCGACAACTTTCCTATTTCTAACACCTGCTTTCGCTCATTTTACATAAAAAAGCGTTCTGACAGGCATGCGAAAAGCGTCCAATTCCAAAATTGCACCTATGTGCTATCATACCATGTTTATGAAAAAAATGAAGTGATTTTGTTTAGATCAGCTGTTCTAAGTCACTCAGTGTCATAAGGACTTCCCTTGGCTTACTGCCTTTTGCACCAGAGATCATGCCCTCGCGTTCCATCATGTCGATCAATCTGGCTGCACGATTGTAGCCAATTCTAAATCTTCTCTGCAAACTCGATGTACTAGCGCTATTTTGCTCAATGGCAAAACGGCAGGCATCCATAAACAATTCGTCTTCATCTGTAATCGCAGAGCCTTGGAGCATTAATTCCTCCTGTTCGAAAAGGAATACTGGCTTACGCTGTTTTCTAACATGTGCCACTACTTGATCGATCTCGCGGTCTGATACAAAGTTTCCTTGCAGCCTCGTCGGCTTGCCGGAGCCATTTTCTAAGAAGAGCATGTCTCCTTTTCCGAGAAGCTTTTCTGCACCTGCCATGTCGATGATCGTTCTAGAATCTACCTGACTTGAGACAGAGAAAGCAATTCTTGTTGGAATATTGGCTTTAATCAGACCTGTAATGACATCAACAGAAGGTCTTTGTGTGGCAATCAATAAGTGAATGCCGCACGCCCTTGCTTTTTGCGCGATTCGGCAAATGCTTTCTTCGACTTCGTTTGGTGCGACCATCATTAAATCAGCGAGCTCATCGATCACCACGACAAGATAAGGTAGTTTTTCACCCATTTGTTTTTCTTTGACAAGCTCATTGAATCGTTTGATTTCTCTCACACCAGAGTGCGCAAACAGTTCGTAGCGTCTTTCCATTTCATCCACTACCCATTTCAGCGCAGCTGTCGCTGTCTTGGCATCGGTGATAACAGGACTCACAAGATGCGGAATATGATTATAAGGCGCTAATTCGACCATTTTAGGGTCAATTAACAGCATTTTCACTTCATCTGGTGACGCTTTAAACATTAAGCTCACTAAAATGGTATTGATGCAGACACTTTTTCCTGAACCGGTTGCTCCAGCAATTAAGCCATGCGGCATTTTTTGCAGATCAACGACAACAGGCTGTCCTGAGATATCTAATCCGAGTGCTGCTGTTAAAGGAGATGGATTGTCTCTAAACGCACTGCTTCTGATCATCTCTCGTAAGAAAACCATTTTACTGTGAAGGTTCGGCACTTCGATCCCAATCGTGTTCTTTCCTGGAATTGGTGCTTCAATTCGAATATCCTTTGCGGACAAACTGAGTTTAATATCATCTGACAGGTTCGTGATTTTGTTCACTTTGACACCTGGTTCTGGATGTACTTCAAACCTCGTCACAGAAGGGCCTTGCGTGACATGAACGACACTTGCTCTGACATTGAAATTTTTCAGCGTGGCATTGAGCAGCTCTGCCCGCTCTTTCACCCATGTCCCGTCCTCTTCTTTTTGAGCTGGAGGTACGTCTAATAGGGCGAGGCTTGGAAACACATAACCTTGGGCATCTGCTGCTTTCTTTTGTCCTTGCACACGCTGATCACTTTTTAACATCATGACGTTAAAAGGAACCGTTGAGGTTTGTCCGCTTGCACGCTCTGTCTGAGGAGATGTCTGTTTCGGTTTTTCTTCCATCACTTCATGCAATTGTTCTTGCTTTTTTTGCTGCTCTATGACAGGTTCTACTCGTTCAGCAGCGGTCTGTTCGTCTGCTGCTTGTTCTATTGGCATCACTTGATCTTCTACTATTTCCGCTTCTTCTAACATTTGATCTTCTTGCAGATCATGTTCGGCAACTGGCTCAGTTTCTTCCAATGCTGCCGCTTGCACTTCTTCTTGATGGTCTTCTTCGATGGAATCAATTTTTATTTCCTCGACCGGTTCTGCTGAGATGTCGTCTAGTACCTCTACTTCTTCTGCCGGCATGTCTACTTCCATTTCAATTGCGGGATGCGTGTCTTCCGCTGTTTCGAATGTCAACGGTTCTATTTCCTTTGTATGATCGACAAACTGTTCTACTGGCTCAGCTTTTATTTCTTCGTCTTCACTGGAAACATCCTGTACCAGCTCAGACTCTACCGGCGGTTCGTGATACACTTCGGCTTGCTGATTATGTAAGTCAGCTTCAATATGGTCTTGAGACTCAGAAAAGACTGGCTCTTTTTCCTCTGTTTGAATGAAAGGCTCGTCATTTAAACGCTCCATCGTCGATTGAACGTGATCCTGATAAGCGAGTTCCTCTTGCAAAGTAAGCGGGGTCACGTCTGTTTGCATGTCCACTCTTTCTTCTGCTGGGGCTGGAACTGTTTCTTCCATACGATTTTCTTTCCGTATTGACGGAATGTTCATTTGCTGTCTGACATTTCGTTCACGCTCTGCCTCTTCTGATAACAGGGTGACTCGCTGCGCTGTTTCTGCTGCTTTCATTTGAACAGAAGATGATTCTTCTTTCGTCTCTGTTCGTTTCGGACGCATATCCTGATGATAGCCATAGATTGGTGACGGAATTTGCTCTGGTTTGAATGGCTTTTTATGAATGTCAGGCTGCACCGTTTGTTTTGACTCATAGGTCTTCTGCTTGGCCTTTGGGTGGCCTTGCTTCGGGCGTCTTCTTTCCTGCTTTACTCCGTCTCGCTGAGGTTCATCTGGAACGAGCGGAAAGCGGAAGTTTCCTGCTGGATATTCATAATAGACTTTTGTATCTTCAATTTTTTTATATTCTTTATGCTGTTCAAAAACTGGCTGCTTTGGTGCAACTGGACCTTCCTCAGGTCTCACAGCTTTTTCTTCTTTCTTTTCTTCTCCTAAAAATACACTAAAAAATTTATCTAACCAACTCATCATTTATCACTCACTTTAACTCCCCTTACGTTTTCTTGGGCGATTTTTAGTATACCATTGCTTTTTCATGCAGAAAAGCGAGAAAAGTGCCGCTCCTTGCTATTTGTACTGTCTGTAGATGAAAAAAAGTCACTAAGTACGTACTTAGTGACTTTTGGTATAACACATTCTTCGCTCTGATGTGCACGTTTATGGGAGGTTATGCTTGAAAGGATTCGCCAGCTTGATGGCTTCCCTCTAGAACAAGAATCCCTTTTTCAGCAGGCGCGTCTGGAAGATCTAGTTCTTTTGCTGAACAAATCATACCGCTTGATGGAACACCTCTTAGCTCAGCATCTTTGATGATTAAACCGCTTGGCATCACTGCCCCAACCTTCGCAACCACGACATATTGCCCTTGATCAACGTTTGGTGCACCGCACACGATTTGTAATGTTTCATCGCCAACATCCACTTGGCAAATGTTTAATTTATCTGCATTCGGATGCTTTTCTTTTTCCTTTACATAACCGACAACAAATTTTGGTGATAGATCGACAGTCAACGTTTCACTGACACCGTTGCGGTTTAAAATTTCGTTGATATCTTGAACAAGTGTTTCAGAAAGCGGTACAGATCCGTTTTCTTCAATTTTCATGTAAGTAGATGCATTGAAGATATTAAAGCCTGTTGTTTCTTTTGTTTCTTGATTGAAGATTCTTACGACATCTCCAAACGTCTCATGACCTACTTCTTCTCTCGTCACATCTTTCAAGGAAATAAGGAGTGTGTCGCCTACACCTTCTGCATTATAAAAAACGTTCATTCTTCAAAATTCCCTTCTACTGCTGTTTTGGTCTGCTTTTAGCAAGAATAAAGATCGGTTCAAGTTTGCCCTCATCATATAAAAATGACAATGCGGTAATCGGAACCGTGCCGCTGGCGAAGAAGCTCATCGACATCTGTCCTAAAATATCATAGCCTGATTCATTGCGAACATCTGCAATGATGAATACATCTTGATGGGGGACAGAAATGGCCATCTGTCCTTCTATTTTTTGCGCATACTCTTGTAAAATCGATTCATTTAAAAGTCTGCTGGCATCATATCCGTCATTTGCACGGAAGAAATAAAACCGGTTGCCTGCCACTTCATCCATTTTCACCACTGTTTCAAGTGAGCGGACATTGAAGCTTGCAGTTTCCCTAATTCGTTCTTTTGTCCAGTTTTCCTTTTGAAGCATCTTTTCATCAATTAATCTGTAGGAGCTTCCAAGGTCAAGTGCATAGTAGATTCTCGTTTCAGCTGTATGCTCATCAAAAACGAGCGGAATGCCATCACTTGATGTCTCCGGAAAGGATGTGGATCGAATGACCGGATAAATTTGCTTTTCTTTTCCTGAGATGTGCTGCGCTTCGCCTTTCATGGCACTTAGCGCCTCTTTCACATAATAAACGATCTCATCCAATGTTTCATCAGGCTTTACTTCCCACTTTGCAATGATTGGCGGGAGCTCTAGTGTGATTCCTTTACCTGTTTGTTTATCTTCAATACGAAGCGTATCTTTTTCTCGGTCAAACTGGTGTAACCAGCTGTCATTTGTCAGACGACTTTTGAGTTCGTTCGCAAGCTGTCTTGATGTCATTTTTGCCATGATTTAGACTCTCCTTTCATTATTTAGAAAGAGAATCTGTTAAAAATGCTTCAATCTCTTCCTTCGTTTTACGATCCTTGCTGACAAAGCGGTTAATCTCTTGTCCATTTTTAAATACTAAAAAGCTTGGAATGCCGTAAATTTCCCACTCTGCGCAAGTGTCAATAAATTGATCTCTATCCACATAGAAGTACTCAAATTCTGGGTAGTTTGCTTCAAGCTCTGGCAAGAATGGTTCGATAAAGGTGCAGTCCGGACACCAGTCCGCTGAAAATAGCAATACTGTTAAGTCTTCTTGAATCACTTTTTGTAATTCTTCATTTGATTCAATTTTTTTCATGTTTCATTCCTCCAGTTTGTATGGTTAAATCTCCGAATTGTATATAGCCTTTCTTTCTCATCCATTCTGATACTACCAAACTAATCACTGCTGGGCCAACGATATGCAAAAGAGCGATCGCCAGAAAAACGGATGGATGAAATCCCATAACGGTCAGTGTCATGAGCTGTCCAACGAGGCCGCTCGTTCCCATTCCTGCCCCTGCCGCATTATTGACCATCCCAAAGCCAATGATACCAATTGGCGCGAGAATGAGGCCCGCTATCGTTGGCGGAATAAGGATAAGGGGATTTTTCACAATGTTCGGCAGCTGCAGTTTTGATGTGCCAATACCGACAGCGGCAAGACCGCCAAAACGATTTTCTCTAAAGCCCGCAGCGGCAAAGCCGACCATTTGAGCGCAGCAGCCGATTGTTGCAGCACCAGCAGCTAGACCGCTTAAGTCAAGCATGAGTGCAAGCGCAGCACTTGAAATCGGTGAGCTGAGGGCAAGTCCAACAATGGTTGCGACTAGCATGCCCATGATTAGCGGACTTTGGTCAGTCCCCCACATGATGAGCCTGCCAAGCCCTGTCATCATGGCTTCAATCCCAGGACCGATCAAAGCGGCGGTGGAAAAACCAGTGATGATGGTGACAAGCGGTGTCAAAATGATATCAATTTTTGTCTCACCACTGACCAGCTTACCGATTTCCACACCAATTAATGCTGCGGCAAAGCTTCCAGCAGGTCCACCAAGCTCTGCTCCTGCAGCACCTGAGACAACACTTGCAAAAATGATCAAAGGAGATGCCTGTAACCGGTACGCAACGGCTACACCGATCGCTGGTCCCATGAGCCCCATGGCGAGTGTTCCCATTTTGATGATGAGCGGAAGTGATAACAGACCGCCTGCTGTTTTTAAAATCAGACCTACTACTAGTGTAGCAAATAGACCTAAAGCCATATAAGAGAGTGCATCAATGAAGTACACTTTTGGCGAAAGGGAGATTCCCTTTCTTTTCAAATAAGTCATCAACGTCGTCTTCCTGCTTTCTCATAGGAAAGACGAAGAGGCCTGTCCTTCCCATTATATGTAGTATTCTTACGATGAAAAATAGTCTCTACCATGAATATCATAATCATATTTTTTTTGCTTTATCAAGCACTTCTTGTGTAACATGAAAAGAAACAGGGCAAACCTTTACTAAGTTTGTACAAAAGGAGGAGATTGTTATGCAACTAACCGTCTATTTAGCAGGAGAAATTCATAGCCAGTGGCGCGATGAAATCAAGGAGAAAAGCCAATCATTGAAACTGCCAGTAACATTTGTTGGTCCAATGGAGAATCATGACCGCTCCGATCACATTGGTGAGGACATTTTAGGTGAGCAGCCAAATGCCATTTTCAAAGATGATGCTGCTTCTGATTTGAATAATTTCCGTACTGAGATCCTATTAAACAAAGCAGACGTCGTCATTGCCCGCTTTGGTGAGAAATATAAACAGTGGAACACGGCAATGGATGCATCTGCTGCCATCGCTAAAGGGAAACCTCTCATTTTGATCCGTCCAAAAGAACTGCACCATCCGTTAAAGGAACTATCAAATAAAGCGAATATTACTGTGGAAACCGTGAACCAAGCGATCAAGGCGTTATCTTATGTATTTGAACAGCAATAACAAAAGGCTGCTCTCTTGAAAGAGGCAGCCTTTTGATTACATTTACACCTGTTGATAAATAGAATCCACTGTACTTTGATCACAGTTTTTCACAAGACGGACGATTAATTCTTTTGCCGCTGCATAATCATCCACATGCAATACTGAATGACTTGTGTGAATGTAGCGAGCACACACTCCAATGACAGCAGAAGGCACGCCTTGGTTTGAAATATGCACACGTCCAGCGTCCGTACCACCTGGTGATACGAAGTATTGGTATGGAATACTGTTTGACTCAGCCGTATCGAGCACAAAGTCTCTCATCCCGCGGTGCGTAATCATGGTTCGATCAAAAATACGCAGAAGTGCACCTTTGCCAAGCTGGCCGAATTGTGTTTTGTCACCTGTCACATCGTTTGCAGGGCTTGCATCTAAAGCAAAGAACAGATCTGGCTGAATCATATTCGCAGCTGCTTCTGCCCCTCTAAGCCCTACTTCTTCCTGAACCGTTGCACCTGAATACAGATGACAGGAAAGTGGTTCGTCTTTTATTTCTTTTAATAATTCAATCGCAAGTCCGCAGCCATAGCGGTTATCCCAAGCTTTTGCTAGGATCTTTTTAGGATTCGCCATAGGGGTAAAGACTGTTGCAGGCACGATTTGCTGTCCTGGGCGAATGCCAAGTTCTTTTGCCTCTTCTTCACTGTCTGCCCCAATATCAATGAGCATGTCTGATGGTTTCACAGGTTTGCTTTTTTGTTCTGGAGTCAGAAGATGAGGCGGTGTACTAGAGACGACACCAGGAATTGGCCCGTGATCGGTATGAACGTCGACACGCTGTGCCAGCATGACTTGACTCCACCAGCCGCCGAGTGTTTGGAAGCGTATCATCCCATTCTTCGTAATGGATGAAACCATGAATCCCACTTCATCCATATGACCAGCCACCATGATTTTAGGTGCGTTCTCTGGTCCCTTGCGTACCCCAAACACACCGCCAAGACGATCCTGAATGAGTTCGTCAGAATATTTCTCAAGTTCCTTTTTCATAAAAGCACGCACATGGTGTTCATTACCTGGGGTGCCTTGTAATTCTGTTAAATTTCGGAAAAGCGACAACGTTTCTTCATTCATTCTACGATTTACCTCGTTTCTATGTAATGACCATATATATTCCTATAAAAATAACACTCACTTTATACTATAAGAATTCTTTCGGTTTTCCAAGTATCTCTCCAGAAATTTTGAATATGCTTTCAACTATTCGGATTCCTTAACATCAATGGACAAGTTTTGTATAATGGAAAAAACAGCAATACGGAGGTGCAGCACGTTGAAGTTAAAACATGTTCTGATTGGTGCGAGTATTGGCGTAGCCGCTGCAATTGTTGCAAAGAAAGTATTTTTCCCTACGTATATTTCGTCTGAAAAAGCATTAAAAATTGTGAAATCCGCTTTTAAACAGCGCGGCCCGATTGATGGCTCTTGGATTTATACTGTACCAGAACCGTATACCGTAAATGGTGAAACGATTGATGTGTACAAATCTGGCATTACTCGCTCAGCCTTTGGGGAGCTTGAACAGTACGAAGTCATGATTGATGCCAAAACAGGCATGATTGTGGATGTCATTGATTCTGTGACTTGATAAAGAAAGCTTCGCAAAGGTGTGTCCTTGCGAAGCTTCTTTTTTATATGGCTTTGATTTTTTTGTACACAGGATGCCACATAGCGTCCTGTACAGCCTGAATAAGGTCCTCAGGCGTTTCCTCTGCAATTCCTTCATCAATCGCTGCTTGCGCCACACGGACAGCCACTGTCGCTGAAACGGTTCGAAGCTGATCGACACTCGGCAGCATCGCTGCACCCGGCTTTCCGACATTGACCATGCTGGCAATCGCTTCAGCACTCGCAACAAACATGCTGTCTGTCATGAGGCGTGCTTTAGACACAATCGTTCCAAGACCAAGCCCTGGGAACACTAGAGCATTATTCGCTTGCCCAATTTCATATGTGACGCCGCCATATTCGACAGGATCAAATGGGCTTCCTGTTGTCACGAGGGCGCGTCCTTCTGTCCACTCAATGAGATCTTCAGGCTTTGCTTCTGAAAGAGGTGTTGGGTTCGACATCGGTAAAATCGCTGGGCGCTCTACGTGCGACGCCATTTCTTTTACAATTTCCTCTGTAAATGCTCCCCCTACTGTCGAGGTGCCAACTAAGATCGTTGGTTTTGCCTGTTTGACGACCTCTAATAAATCAATGGAATGCTTAGGGCCATTACGGGCATAATCCTTTACTTCGTCAGAACGTCTTGCATATGGCTTTTGAAATGGCTGAATATCAGGTGAATCATCTGTAAGCAATCCTGTTTTATCAATACACCAGAAATGATCATATGATTCCTCTTCTTTGACTCCGTCTCTGACAATCGCATCACGTATCTGCTCCGCTATGCCAATCCCTGCAGTACCCGCTCCGAAAATGACGATTCGGTGGTCTTTCAGCGGAACCTTTGAAGCTTTTGCACATGCCAAAACCGCAGCAAGTGAAACAGCTCCAGTCCCTTGAATGTCATCATTAAATGTACAAATTCGTTCCTTATATTTTTCCAATATAGCTCGTGCATTTTTTGTCCCAAAGTCTTCCCAGTGCAGGAGTGCATTTGGAAAGGTTGCGCGGGCAAGCTCTACATATTGATCGATGAACTGATCATAACGCTCTCCTCTAACGCGAGAATGCTGATTTCCAACATAAAGCGGATCATTCAAGAGACTTTCTTGGTTCGTCCCCGCATCAAGCACAACGGCCAGTACGCGGCTAGGATCAATGCCTGCTGCAGCTGTATAAACAGCAAGTTTCCCGACTGAAATGGCAATACCGCCAACACCCCAGTCTCCAATACCTAAAATGCCTTCTGCATCTGTCGCAACGATTAAGTCAATAGATTCATCCACACCGTAAGAGGCAAATATCTCTTCCATACCTTCCAAGTCATCAATTGATAAATAAAGCCCTCTTGGCTTTCGATACTCGTGGCTATAACGCTGAATGGCTGTTCCAACCGTCGGTGTATAGACAATCGGCAGCATCTCTGCCAAGTGCTCATTTAGTAATTTGTAAAAAAGCACTTCGTTTCTGTCGTGAAGTGATGTTAAATACACATTTTTCCCAAGCTCATCCGGCTGTGCCTTGAACTGCTCATACGCACGCTTTGCCTGATCCTCTAATGTTAAAACTTTAGGCGGTAGAAACCCTTTTAAACCAAGCTCTTCCCGCTCTTCTTTCGTAAATGCAACCCCTTTGTTTAAATAAGGGACGGACATGACTTCCATCCCTCTTAATGGTGTTTCAATGACATCACCATGTACACGATAAGATTGGTTCACCTGCACTCTTCCTTTCACAAGTTCATTTTGTCGTTATTTTGTGTGAAAGGCGAAAAAACATGCAGATGATCTTTTATCTTCCTGTTTCTCTTTTGACTTCATGTGCGATTTGCCCATCTTCATCCCACTTAACAGCGCGGTAAATCGCATCATGATAAAACAAGTACCACGCATTTTTTTCTTCTGCAAATGCCTGCCATTTTTGCTTAGCTGGAATGGAAGTCATTGGATAATCATCATAAGCCAAGACCCATAATGGATTTTTATGAGCGTGCGTTGGCATAATGTCAGCTAAATGAATCGCTGTTTCACCCTGACTTGTGAGCGTTAAGATGCTATGGCCATTGCTATGACCGCCTGTATGATGCAGCTCAATGCCTTCTATTACTTCTATGCTTTCTTCAAATGGCACCACTTGATCTGCGATTGGCTCCCAGTTTTCTTTCCAATATGTATTTCTTGAACGGATGTTAGGCGCCCTCATTTCATCCCATTCAATTTTGGATGTGATGATTTTTGCTTGCGGAAAAACAGACACGAGTTTTTCTCCTTCACGTTTTGTTAATCCGCTTGCATGATCGAAGTGAAGATGCGTCATTAAAACGTAATCAATATCTGCTGTTTGCAGACCGAGTGCCGCGAGTGACTCTTCCAATTTCGTCTCTTCTGTTACGCCGTAATTGCGTTTTTGTTTATCCGTCAGCTTACCTGATCCGATCCCGGAATCCACTAAAAAATGAAGACCATTCCACCGTATAAGGATTGGGTCACACCGCAGTTCAATTTGATTGCGCTCGTTCACCGGGTATTTTTTTGACCATAACGGCTTTGGCACCACACCAAACATCGCACCGCCGTCCATGTGTGTATCTCCCCCGTTTAACCAAAACAGTTCCATGTCACCTATTTTCATTGTCTCCATTGCTGTCATCCCTCCTTTTTCTATCGTAGCAAATACAGCTGAAAATCGCATGCATCAATCTTTTCATGAAAAAAGCTGACTGCAATTTTTTTGCAGCCAGCTTGATGTCACTTGTTATTCTGGAAATTTTACTTCTGATCGATAGATAGGTTGCCCCATAGACGAGAATTTCTCTTCGTATTCCGTCATCACATTTCCTTCTAGTCCGTCCTTATGTAAATCTAAGCTTACATACGTTAAAAGAAGTCCATATGCAGAAAAGCTCTTTAAAGAATATTCAAATAACCCGCGGTTATCTGTTTTGAAATGCAACTCACCGCCTGAACGGAGAATATGTTCATATCGCTCTAAAAAGGCTTTAAACGTCAATCTGCGCTTTTCATGCCTTGCTTTTGGCCACGGGTCAGAGAAATTCAAATACACCCGGTCAATCTCATTTTCCGCAAACACATCTGTCAGCGTTTCCGCATTAATGTTCAAAAGCTTTACATTTCCAACATCTGTCTCTTTGATTTTATCTACTGCTGTCACAATGACACTTTTAAATAATTCAATGCCAATATAGTTGATATCAGGATGAAGCTTGCCCATTCCAGCGATAAAGCTCCCTTTTCCTGTGCCAACTTCGATATGGATTGGATGATCATTTCCAAACAGCTCATGCCATTTCCCTTTATATTGCTCGGGGTTAGCTAAGGCAATATGAGCATTTTCAGCTAAGTAATCATCAGCCCATGGTTTATGTCGCATTCTCAATTTGATACACCTCTATTTTCTTTACATTTTATCAAGATACCATGAAACATAAAGACCCGCAAGACGGCATCTTTATGCGCATACGAAAAAGACCAGCCCTTCGCTTGAGCTGGTCTGCCGCATGTATAAATTGGGCGCTGAATGCACAGTTTAACCACATAAATGACACGCAGAAAAGGAGCATACGTATGGGATTAAACCGTCAACATCAGCTTCAATTAATCAAAGATATTTTAACCGATCACCAGCTGGATTGCTGCGGGACTGTTGCAGAATATGAACAGGTGGGACGCGTGATTCAATTAATGCTGGCAAAAGAAGACCTTGATGCCGATATTCGTCAATTATTAACAGATATTTATGATTACAGCCAAAAGGGCACCTCTGTCAGTTCAATTGATGCACATATTGAGGCGCATCAATCGCATTTGTCAGAGTGGGTCGAGAATATTCCTCTCTCTTAATGAATGTTTAACCGCTGTAAAAGTGCGCTCAGCTCCGCTTGCACTTCTTGCTGCGCTTTTTCATTCCCTTTTCTTTTATGCCACACGACAAACGATACAGTTTCAGCGAGGACGTACCAAGCCATGCGTTTCCGCAAATTGTCCGTCAGCGGGGCACCATACATTGAGAGCCAGCTTTCCCAGTTCTCTTCTTCAACATAATGGTATAAAAGTGGTCCAAGATCAATGGCTGGGTCAGCAATCATCGCCCCATCCCAATCGATCAAGTAAAGCTGGTTTTCATCTGTCAGCAGCCAATTATTATGATTGAGGTCACAATGACACACGACCTTGTCTTCAAATTGAACTGCCTCCACATGCTTCTCTAAGTACTGGATGGCACGTGTGATGTCCAGAGAATCAATTTGCTCTTTTAATATGGACTGTTTTAAATGCTTCAGAATGGATGCTGGGTCTAGAGAGTGCTTCTCTAATCGTTTCAGCATATCAAGCAATTCTTTCGATGTATGAATTTTTCTTAGCTGCTCTGCGACAGGACGGTCATTCATGTCCTTTGGCTTCAGCTCTCTGCCGCTCAGCCAGTGCTGCGCAGTGATGACATCCCCATTTTCCATCCGTTTTGTCCAGACAAGCTTCGGCACAATGCCTTCAGCTGACAAAACCGCAAGAAACGGTGACGTATTGCGTTTTAAAAATAGCTTTTGGTCATTGTGTGTTGCGAAGTACGCATCTCCCGTAGCGCCTCCAGCAGGAGAGATGTGCCATTCGCTACCTAATATTTGTCCCAACCAGTTCATATCAATTTTCAACCCATCATTTCTTAAAATATTTTAAATCGTGCTTTTTTAGTCGACAAAATTCAGCCGATTGAAGGTCAATAGGCTGTTTCTTTTTTTATTTATATGATCATAAAAACAAAAAGGACAGCTATTGAGAATGAGATGCTAAACAATAGCCGTCCTATAGATTTTATCGTTACCTTCTTATACTCGTCAAGCAAAACTAGAAAATCAGGACAAGAACCTTATGACTAGGACATTCATGAGACATGGTTTAAGCACGTAATTTTAAAGAGCGATCACTCGCCTTCACAAAAACAGGCGTGGCACCGATCACTTCTCCATCTGCATGAAATAAGATTTTTCCGTCTGCCTCCAAGTACGCTTCCTCGTGCTGAAACAGGGTAACCCCCTTCATTCCAAGGTGCTTACGAAACACCATCGCACTTAGAAACAAGAGTGCTTTGAATGGATTCAAATCTGTGACAACGAGCGTTTGAAAGCCTGGCTGTCTCGCGCTCGCTTCTGGTGCTGCTTCCAGCCCGCCTCCGTAATAGGGGTGATTACAAACAATCACAAACCACACTTGGCGAAAGACCTTTTTCTCGTTTTCAATAAACAGTGCAAGGTCGAACGGCTTAAAGGACCATAAAGAATGGAGAAATGACAGCGGGTAGATGATAAACCCCAGCCCCAGCCGTTTCAACCACTTCCCCCCTCTAAAATGCACTGTTTTCCTTAGCACATGCGCATCAAACCCAGCACCGATATGATTGAGAAAGAGAACGGATTGTGCGCTTTCTGCGTGATCTTGAAAGGAGCCGAGAGAAAATGTTTTGGTGAGCATTCTCTTTTGCTTTCTCACTTCTTTAAGGACATCTTGACGATGGATGCCAAGCCCCTTCGCCGCATCATTCCAATGACCGGCGGGAACAAAGCTTAGCTGCACATGTTCCATTTCCTTTAAGCCATTCAGGACTTCATGAATGGTTCCGTCACCGCCAATGACAATCAGGCGCTTCAGCCTGTCATCTTGCATGGCGCTAATTTGTCTTGCCAATACTTCTGCATGACCTTCATGCTGGGTGAGAAACGATCGATATGAGATCTCCACCTTTTGTAGTTCTTTCTCTATGCTCCTCCATGTACGAAGTCCTTTTCCATGTCCTGCTGCTGGATTAACGATAAAGTACCATTCATTCATATATTAGCTCCACTCAGGTCTCGTTTTTCGTGACCATCCATTATGCCTTTAATCGAGCCATTCCTGCCTTCTTTTGCTGTCTGATTCACCATATGCAAGCAATGCCTTTGTCGCCTTAAATTGCTGATGCTTTGTCGGCGCGGTATTTTTCCGCTGCTTTTCAAACCAATCTTCCGCCTTCTTCTTATCGACAACCTCCATCCCGTATGGAACTTCCGGTAAGTCAATATAAGAGGTACGGCTGATCAGGATTTTTTTCACAGGAAGATCGACTCCGCTTTGCTGTAAAATCTTTGACACGACGGTGCCAGAGCGTAGAAGGCCTGCACAAGGATTCAAAACGGACTGAACCGCTTTCCCATTCGCCCGCTTTTCCCAAAAACGTTCCTTCGTTCCGATATATACGCTGTCAGGCTCTGCCTCTAAGAAGGATAAACAAATCACTTCCAGCGGCGTAATGAGAACTGGACATAATTCCATCTCTGCTTTTTGAATGAGCAGCACCGGTTTGTACATCACAAAATATGAATCCGGAAGCTGTCTAGCAAGCATGCGCAGCTTTTCATCATACCGAATATGATGAGAAACAGTCGAAATGTGGGAAATCGTCGAGCTCGCCCATTTTAATTGAACATCATATAGATGATCTTTAAAAAAATGAATGAGCTTCGTTTCATCTGTAGGAACGTTTGTAAAGACACCTTGCTCTATATCTGTTGGCTCGTTAAAAAGACTCAGGTCCCGTTCCTTCTTCATATCGGCTGCTTTCGGCTTTCTCTTTAAGGAGAATTTCTTTCTCTTTTCCTCCTCTTGTTCAGGCACTTGTTCAGAGATTTGGTCAAATGAATGCTGCGTCTTCTCTTTAGAAGCTTTTTTTAACTCGTCCCACCTTTGCTTTTTCAAGCGAATGAATTGATTGATGTAGTGATGCGGGTCTTGTTCATATCGTGATATATAATCTTGAATTTTGATAATTTGCGCCATCTGCTGCTCACTCCAACTTTTAGAATCATTTATGTAGTGCAAATTGTTTGATTGCGTGATAACGCGGGGTTTCACTCGGACGTATTTCATATAAAGTCATATAAGAAACCTCTATCACGTATGGCTCTTTGCGTAAAGGCGCTTGTTCTGCAAAAGAGTGATCCGCGTTCCATTTGCGTGCAATCGTCATATGCGGATGAAACGGTCTCTTTTCAACAGGATGTCCTGCTGACAATACGGCTTTTTTCACCTTTTCTCTTAATTGCATGAGCGGTTCACTTTCATCAGGTTTTGCAAAAAAGACTCTCGGGCGCTCCTTTGTGCCAAACTGTCCGACCTCATTCAGCTCGATTGGAAATGCAGCAGCTTCCTTTGAGAGGATCTCAAGCAGCTCGATGATCTTCTTTAAGCGGTCATCTGGAATGGCCCCTAAAAAGATCAAGGTCACATGATAATCATGTGGTGCTGTCCATTTTTGAAAAGACAGTCCGCTTCTTTGATCAATGTCTTTTTTGATTTGATGCGCAAGTTGTTCAGGGATATGAATTCCAATAAAATAATGACGGTTTTCTCACAATATCACCTGTCCTTTTTTAACAAACTTTACGAATCCCCATTGATGATAGTATAACTAAAGAAATGCGGAATGAGAAGAAAGGGTGTCACATGATGAAGGTTGCACAAAATATAGCTGAGCTAATTGGCGATACACCACTTGTTCAATTACAGAGGCTTCAGCCAGACAACGCAGCAGCTGTTTATTTAAAGCTGGAATCGTTCAATCCTAGCGGCAGTGTGAAGGACCGCGCTGCTTACAATATGATCGTCGAGGCTGAAAGACAAGGGAAGCTGACAAAAGGAGCGACCATTATTGAACCGACGAGTGGGAATACAGGGATTGGTTTAGCCATGAACGCAGCAGCTAGAGGGTATCAAGCCATCCTTGTGATGCCTGATACGATGACAAAGGAACGAATCAATATTTTGAAGGCTTACGGGGCGGAGGTCATTTTAACCCCAGGAGAAGAAAAAATGCCAGGCTGTATTCGCAAAGCAGAGGAACTGGCAGCTCAAATTCCTCATAGCTTTATCCCGATGCAATTTGATAATAGAGCGAATCCAGATGCACATAGAGGCACAACGGCTGTTGAAATCATAGAAGCTGTCAAGCAACTTGGAAAGCCACTTGGAGCCTTTGTCGCAACAGCAGGAACTGGCGGAACCATTACAGGCACTGGTGAGGAATTAAAGAAAGCATTCCCTCATTTGACCATACGTGTGGCAGAGCCGAAGGGGTCTCCAGTCTTATCTGGCGGGAAACCTGGCAAACATAAACTCGTTGGCACGAGCCCGGGATTTATTCCCCATATTTTAAATGAGCATGTCTATGATGAGATCGTGCAAGTAAGCGATGAAGATGCGTACACAATCACACGTCAGCTTGCCCGGCTTGAAGGAATTTTAGTTGGTCCATCATCTGGTGCAGCCTGCTATGCTGCAATTGAAACAGCCAAGCAATTGCCATCAGATCAAATTGTGATCTGTATGACAGCAGATACAGGCGAACGATACTTATCAAGTGATGTTTTTCAAGATTAAAAAAGGAACAGGGCAATGAATCCCTGTTCCTTTTTCTTCGTTTTTCGGTTAGGACGATTTAGCAGTGTTTATCACAGTCTGCTCCCCTGTGATAAGTAAAGCCTGTTCATCAGTAAGCGGGCATAAATCGAGCGTCTGCTCATACTTCTTTAGGATTTGCTGCGCAGCATCCCCTAAATAGGTATTGTGCACATGCGGTACTGGATAGCGGCTTACCTCATTGAAGCCTTGATAGGATGAAAGCTCTGGTGCCTTCTGCCGCTCATCCATCAAGGAGATATATTCAATGCTTGGCGCCATGATGATACTCCCTGCGGATTCGCCGATGTACAGCTTACCTTTATTGATTTCTTCTTTCAGCACGTCATCGAGACCGTGCTTTCTCAATTCCTGCAGCAAATAAAAAGTATTGCCTCCTGATACGTACACCACATCATTTTGTTTCATCATCTTTGCGATTTCTTCGGTAGACTGCTCAGCTATCTGAACGATTTCTAGCTGCATACCGAGTTGATGAAAGGCTTCTTTAGCTGCATCCACATAGTGTGTGACTTCTTCCACGGCACTGGCTGTTGGGAAAAATGTCACACGTTTTCCTTTTAACGATTCACCCGTAAAATCAGACAAGAGAGAATAGCTGTCTTTGAATGAAGAGCATAAGAACATTTTTTTCACTGTGAATCCCTCTTCTCTTTTCCTATTTTGCCAATTCATACATGGCTTGTGCATATAGTGCGGTTGCTCTTAGTAGATCGTCGATTTCGATATATTCATCCTTCTGATGTGCACAATCTGGTCTGCCAGGGAAGAGAGGACCAAAGGCAACACCCGCTTCTAAAGATCTCGCATACGTTCCCCCACCAATCGCAATCAGATGAGCTGGATTTCCAGTTTGTTCCTCATATACCCGCTGCAATGTTTTCACAAGCGGATGATCTTTTGAGACGTGATGCGGAGGGCTGTCGTCAAATTTCAGAAGGGTAGCCCCTTTGATGCCTTCGATCCCTTTTTTAACGTCCTTGCCGTCTGCTGTCACTGGATAGCGGACGTTTAATCCTAGCTTCGCTTCTTCGCCTTGTGCATAGCGGATTGTGCCAACATTTAAAGTTAAATCTCCGCTAATGTCATCTTTGCAAGCAATTCCTAGCTTTTTCCCTCTTGTATCCTGATCAAATAAAGCATTGATTTGAGAGGTAAACGCAAGGCCGTCTTCATCTAATTCTTGTCCACTTAGGAAATTGGCCATATGAATGCCCGCATTGATGCCATGCGCCGGCTCCATGGCATGAACTGATTCACCTTTTAATGTGAATTGCAGTCCATCCGCTGCATTCTTTACCTCTCCTAATAATTGGTTATCAGCAAGATAAGCTTCAAAAGCTGTTTTTAATGATTCAGCATCGTGTTCTTGTGCCGCTGTCACAGTGGCAGTCGCCTCATCCGGCACCATATTCAGCCGCATACCCGATGTGAATTGCTTGAGTGTATAGCGCTGATGTTGTTCTGTATGTTGATATGTAAATGACACAATGGCATCAATGATCCCTTTTTCAGCATGAATAATCGGAAAATCAGCATCTGGCGCAAATCCAATTTGCGGCATCGCCTCATGCTTGAAATAATGGTCCACACAGCGCCAATCACTTTCTTCATCTGTTCCAATGATCATTCGAATCCTTTTTGACAGCTTCATCCCTGTATCTTTTAACATCTTCAGTGCATAGAAAGCCGCCATGGTTGGCCCTTTATCATCAATGGCGCCTCGTGCAAATATTTTATTTTCTCTTATGTCTGCTGAAAATGGCGGGGTTGTCCAGCCGTCACCAGCAGGCACAACGTCCACATGGCATAGCACACCTACAATGTCTTCGCCTTCTCCATATTCAATATGACCTGCATAGCCATCCACATTCTTGACTGTGAAGCCTTCGTCTTCCCCTTTTTTCAGCATATACTGAAGGGCCTGATCGACTTTTTCACCAAATGGCTTTCCTTCTTTTCCACCTTCTTCATCAAGGACACTTTCAATTTGTAAAAAAGATTGTGTGTCCTCAATCAAATCGTCTTTTTTTCGTATGACTTCAGCTTCCCAATTCATTTTTTCCATTCCTCCTTGAAAAAAGGTTGCATTCCACCCATAAAACGAATATTATATTAATTGTTTTGTAATAATGTTCGTAAATGGAGGATTTTATGTTTCAGTTAAAAGAAAACCAAACCAACATAAAGAGAGAATTAATCGCTGGTATGACGACATTCTTTACCATGGTCTATATTGTTGCCGTTAACCCAGGAATTCTTTCAAAAGCAGGCATTCCTTTTGACCAAGTCTTCACTGCAACAATTATCGCTGCTGTCGTCGGTACACTCTGGATGGCATTATTTGCAAACTATCCGATTGCGATTGCGCCAGGTATGGGGCTGAATGTCTATTTCACCTTTACAGTTGTCGGTGGTGGCGGCATCAGCTATCAAACAGCATTCAGTGCGGTATTTGTTGCTGGTATACTCTTTATTATTTTATCGTTAACATCCCTTAGAAAACAACTGATTCAAGCCATTCCAGATAATTTAAAATACGGCATTACAGCCGGAATCGGGCTTTTTATTGCCTTTATCGGCCTCCGTCAGTCTGGAATTATCGCAGCTGACCCGGAAAATCTAGTGAAGCTTGGCAACTTAAGCTCGCCTGTTGTCATTTTAACGCTTGTCGGCTTAATGATCTCTGTTATTTTAATGGTACTTCAAATCAATGGCGCTCTGTTTATCGGCATGTTAGCGACGACATTGATTGCCCTTGTAACAGGACAGCTTCATTTCCCTAAAATGCTGATGGACATCCCTGCACTGCCAGAAGGTATGCTGATTACAAATCCATTCGCTGCCTTTGGTGATGTATTCTCTCATCATTTATATGCGGTCGTCTTTTCCTTCTTACTAGTAACGATTTTTGATACAACGGGCACAATGATCGGAGTGGCTGAACAAGCAGGACTCATGAAAAAAGGCCAGCTGCCAAAGGTACGAAGAGCCCTGCTCGCTGACTCTGCTGCAACGACGATTGGTTCTATGTTTGGAACAAGCCCAACGACAGCTTATATTGAATCATCATCTGGTGTTGCTGCTGGCGGAAGAACCGGGCTAACGTCTTTAACGGTCGCTGCACTGTTTATTGTGGCATTGTTTTTCGGCCCGCTCGTTCAGGCTATTTCTTCTTTACCATCCATCACATCACCTGTTCTCATCATTGTCGGGTGCTTGATGATGAACTCCGTGTCACGCATTCGCTGGAATGAGCTAGACGAAGCATTTCCTGCTTTTCTTGTGATTCTTTCCATGCCGCTGACATCTAGTATTTCAACCGGAATTTCACTTGGATTTATTTCATATCCACTTGTGAAACTGGCAAAAGGGAAATGGAGAGAAGTACATGTTCTTGTCCTTATCTTTGCCATTTTATTTTTCATTCAGCTCTTTTTCTTAGAAGGATAACAGAAACAAAAAAGGCACATTCTAACAAGGAATGTGTCTTTTTGAAATCAGTGAATTTTTATTTTGTAAATTTTCTGTGTTTCATTTTTGGACGTTTGAATGTAACAGCATTCTCTAAACCCCTTACTCCCATTGGGTTGTAACCGAATTCAAAACATGGTATATACCATATTTCGATTCATGAAGACAAGTTAAAAAACACGTAAAGTTGACTTTTTGGTGGAACTAGATGCATAATAACGTGTATAATAGAATAAAACATTAAGAAACACGAACATTTACCATTGTTGCATGTCCTTATTTCGCAGTTTTAGTGTAGTAAGTTGTGGTTAGTCAAGTCCATCCGATCTTATTGATAGGGAGTGGTTTTTTGAAACCTTCAACAAACCGTATGATGACTCGAATAAAATCAGTCTATATGTTCATTCAAGAGAAAGGTCTTGTGACGACACAAGAGCTGGTTGATGAATTCGGGATCACACCTAGAACCATTCAAAGAGACTTAAACGTGCTTGCCTATAACGATCTTGTTCATAGTCCAAGCAGGGGCAAATGGGAAACAACAAGAAAAAAAGTAAAAATATCATCTTAAGCGTATAATGAACTGTCCATATAACAAAAAGAACCGGCCTATCGCCGGTTCTTTTCTTTTGTTCCACATCTATGGTCGATTGATTAAGCTGTCTAATTCTTCATCCGTCAATTCACGGTACTCCCCAGGCGCTAGATCTTCATCTAATGAGACAGCCCCCATCGAGCGTCTTTTTAAAAAGATGACTTCATTTCCCACTGCTTGCGCCATCAGCTTCACTTGATGGTACTTTCCTTCAGTAATTGTTAAACGGATGCGTGTATCTTCACTTTCATTCGCATCTACTTCAACCTTCGCCGGCTTCGTCCGGTAATCATCTAAAATCACAACACCCTCTTCAAGACGCTTGATGTCTTGATCTCCTAATGGATATTTCAAATGAACCTCGTACATTTTTGGCACATGCTTTTTTGGAGAAAGTAATTGATGTGCAAGCTGTCCATCATTTGTGAGGAGGAGAAGACCGACTGTATCCTTATCCAGTCTGCCCACAGGAAATGGCTCCCTTGCGATATCCTCCGGCTCAAGTAAATCGACAACCGTTTCATCCCGCAGATCTTCTGTTGCTGAGATGACCCCATCTGGTTTGTTCATCATTAAGTAAATGAATTCTTTATACTCTACACGCTCTCCATGTACGAGCACTTCATCATTCGATGGATCAACATGATCTTTCACCTGCTTCGCCAGTTCTCCATTCACGGTGACTGCCCGTGCCTTGACCAGCTTCTTTACATCTTTTCTTGAACCAAAGCCGCTGCTAGCAAGCAATTTATCAAGCCTCATGAAACTCCACCTCTTCTTAACTCTTTTTTCTTAAAAATTTCGGCATACGGCTGCCGAGTACACGCTCAAGTAATCCTACCTTATAAGATAGGAACAGATACACACCGCCACCAGTGATCATTGAAATCAAAATGACGATACCCGCATTAACAATTCCACCTTCATACGAAATCACTTGGCTCACAAGCTGACATGTCACATACGCCACTACAGCCATAATCGCAGTTAAAATACCAATGAGAATAAATCGTTTGAAAATCCTGCGGAACGAATAGCCTGCATGGCGCTTAATCATGATAAACATATACAAGATGGACGCACTATAGCCTAACGCAGTCGCAAGCACAGAACCATTTCCTTGTAGCCAGCTGATTAGCGGAATGTTCAGAACCGTTTTAATAATGATCCCTAACAACAGACTGACAATGGCAAATTTTTGTTTGTTAATTCCCTGCAAAATCGCTGCATTAATGGTGAATAAAGAAAACAATAACGCAACAGGTGCGTACCAGAACAAAATTGACATCCCAATCTCAGGGTGAACAGACGGATAGAAAAACCAATAAACCGGTCCAGCCAATGCCGAAATACCAAATGAAGCAGGCAGCACGAAAAATAAGATGACCTGCATTGTCTGATCAATTTGTCTATTGAGCAGCTTGTAGTTACGAGCTGTAAATGATTCCGTAATCGTTGGAATCAAGGTTAAGCCAAACGCTGTTGCAAGCGACACAGGAATCATCACGAGCTTCGGTAAATATAACGTCACAATAGACAATACCGCTGTACTAATATCCTGATGTCCTGATGCAATCATGGCTCTGTTAATCGTGTTTGTATCTATATAAGAATAAATTGGAATCGCCAGTCCAACAAACACATACGGTGCCGCATAGCTAAACAGCTCTGTAAACATTTGCTTATAAGATAAGTCGGAGGAAGCACCTGTATTCGGCTGCATCGATAAGAGCCGATCCTTGCGCTTCAGCCAATATAAATAAAGCGTGAATAACCCGCCAAATGCGCCGATAAGTGCTGCAAATGTTGCATAACCGACAGCAATGACAAGACCGCCGTCAAGCACTTTTAAAATAATAAACGTTGCTGTTAATAGGAAGATGATTCTGACAAGCTGCTCAATGACTTGAGAAACAGCTGTCGGTCCCATCATAGAGTGCCCTTGGAAGTACCCTCGCACAAGACTCATAATAGGTACAACCAAAAGACCTAAACTGACCATCCGAATTACATATACTACTTGATCGACAGTCAAACCGCCTGTTTCATTCGATCCGCCAAGCTGAATCTTGGCAAAAATCGGTGCGGTCAAATATAAAATAGAAAAGGCGATAATCCCGGTGACAAGCATGACCGACATACCCGCCCTGAACATTTTTCTTGTTGTTTCATAATCGCCAATTGCATTATATTTAGAAACAAATTTTGATACCGCTGTTGGGAAACCAAGCGTAGCAATACTTAAAAAGATCGTATACTGATTGTATCCATATTGAAATAGCGCTCCACCAGTAGCTCCAACCATTGCGCTAAATGGAATTAAGTAAATCATACCAAGAATACGAGAGAGATAAGTCCCTATCGTTAAAACCAACGTACCACGAAGCAGTTTATTAGACATGCGCTTAACCACCATTTTTCTAATGAATATTCAACTCAACTATTTTACCACATCATTTCGACGCACAGGTAACAAATCCAATACAGAAGGCACAAAACCAATCAATTCATATTTCAGCCTTACCCAATTTTCGTTATAATAGATGAATGACTGAAAGCAGAAAGAGGAATGTAACATGAAACATTATGATGTCATTGTCATTGGCGGTGGACCTTCTGGACTGATGGCCGCGATTGCATCAGCAGAGCACGGTGCAACTGTTCTGTTAATTGACAAAGGAACCAAACTTGGCAGAAAGCTCGCCATTTCTGGCGGTGGACGCTGTAACGTCACCAATCGCCTTCCAGTAGAAGAAATCATCAAGCATATTCCCGGAAACGGCCGTTTTTTATATAGTGCATTTTCTGAGTTCAATAACGAGGATATTATTTCGTTTTTTGAAAACCTCGGCATTGAACTTAAAGAAGAAGACCATGGACGTATGTTCCCTGTCTCAAACAAAGCACAATCTGTTGTGGATGCCCTTTTAGACAGGCTCCGCAACCTCAATGTGACCATTCGAACGAATGAGAAGATTAAAACAGTTCTGTATCAAGACGGACAAGCAGCCGGAATTGTTACAAATAATGATGAAAAAATTTCAAGTCATGCCGTTGTGATTGCTGTTGGCGGAAAAAGTGTGCCTCATACTGGTTCTACTGGTGACGGCTACGCATGGGCAGAAGCTGCTGGTCATACGATTACAGAGCTCTTCCCAACAGAAGTACCGGTCACATCAGATGAGCGTTTTATAAAAGAAAAAGTGCTCCAAGGGCTTTCTTTAAGAAGTGTGGCTGTCAGTGTTTTAAATAAAAAAGGGAAACCCGTCGTCACACATGTCATGGATATGATCTTTACACACTTTGGCTTATCCGGCCCAGCTGTTCTTAGATGCAGCGGATTTGTGGTGAAAGAATTAAAAAAACAGCCGACTGTCCGTCTGCAAATAGACTTATATCCAAAGCTTAATGATGAGGAGCTTTTCCAAAAGCTGCATCGAGACTTAAAAGAAGAACCGAAAAAGGCCATTAAAAATGTTCTGAAGTCTTGGATGCAAGAACGCTATTTATTGTTTTTGTTAGAAAGAAATGGTATTGATCCGCAAGACACATTTTCTGGTCTTGCTAAGGACAAACTGCGCGCATTCGCCCATGATTGCAAACATTTTATCGTTCATGCGAACGGTACGCTCTCTTTGGACAAAGCGTTTGTCACAGGAGGCGGCGTTTCTGTGAAAGAAATTGAACCAAAAAAAATGGCATCTAAAAAAATGCCCGGTCTTTATTTCTGCGGAGAAATTCTAGACATTCATGGTTATACAGGCGGATACAATATCACCTCAGCACTTGTAACTGGCAGGCTTGCCGGTATGAATGCTGCACTTGAAGCAAAGGAGAGATTTTCATGATAAGACGTGCACTTCCGATTATCCTAGCAGTTGTGATTAGTTTGACAGCCGCTGTCTTCTTAAAACTGTCTATTACCCCGTTAAAAATCGCCATTGTGTTGGCGTTTACCATCTTCGCTGTTTGTTTAAAAGAATACGTCTACCGGCTTCGCAAACGAATTGAAGAAAAATCATCTTCACATATCGATAGTTGATTAATGGAAGCAAAACATGTTACGGTAAAGTAGAGGTCGAGTGAGAAACTCGACTCTTTTTGTTTGAAAATAGTTGAGATAGGGGATATTAAACAAAATCCTCTGCTTAAACGTGTAGAACAACAGGAGAGTGAGATGGTGTGAAAAACGTATCAAGTGTATTTTGGATTGTGATTGCGATCACATTTGTTGCCGTTATGTGGGGAGCTTTTTCTCCAGAAACATTACAAAATGTCACAGATCAGATTCAAACTTACATTACAAACGACTTTGGCTGGTATTATTTGATAGTGATTTCACTACTTGTCGGCTTTTGTCTATTCTTTATTTTTAGTCCAATCGGAAAAATTACGTTAGGAAAACCAGGTGAAGAGCCTGAATTTGGCCTTTTTTCTTGGTTTGCGATGCTATTTAGTGCCGGTATGGGAATTGGTCTTGTCTTTTATGGGGCCGCTGAACCAATCAGTCACTATGCAATTCAATCACCAACAGGAGAGACTGAAACGGCACAAGCCTTCCGCGATTCCCTTCGTTATACATTTTTCCACTGGGGACTTCATGCATGGGCCATTTATGCGATTGTCGCATTATGCATCGCATACTTTAAATTTAGAAAAGATGCGCCTGGATTAATTAGTTCCACCTTATACCCAGTATTCGGAAACAGAATTCATGGATGGATTGGAAAAACGATCGATTGTATCGCAGTGTTTGCAACAGTAGTTGGCGTAGCAACAAGTTTAGGGCTAGGTGCCGCACAAATTAATGGTGGATTAACCTATTTATTCGGCATTCCAAATAACTTTTTGACTCAGCTCATTATTATTGCGATCGTGACTGTTCTGTTCTTGATCTCTGCTTGGAGCGGAATTGGTAAAGGTATTAAATATTTAAGTAATGCTAATATGATATTTGCTGCTATACTCATGATCTTTTTACTCTTTGCTGGACCAACTGTTTTTATTTTAAATTCATTTACAGATTCGATCGGACAATACTTATCGAATATTGTACAAATGAGCTTTAGATTATCACCAAATGATCCAGAAAAGAGAGAATGGATTAATGGTTGGACGATCTTTTATTGGGCATGGTGGATCTCTTGGTCTCCATTCGTCGGTATTTTCATTGCAAGAGTTTCGCGCGGAAGAACCATTCGAGAATTTTTAATTGGTGTCTTAGTGGCTCCTTCAATCCTCGTGTTCCTATGGTTCTCTATCTTCGGAGTATCAGCTATGGATTTACAACAAAAAAATATTATAGATGTAGCTGGTATGCCGACTGAAACGATGCTGTTTGGTGTTTTAAATCAATACCCGCTTGCCATGATTACGTCAATTTTGGCACTTATTTTAATTGCTGTATTCTTTATCACATCAGCAGATTCAGCCACATTTGTTCTGGGAATGCAGACAACCTATGGCTCATTAAATCCTGCGAATAGTGTAAAGATCAGCTGGGGCATTATCCAATCAGCTGTTGCGGCAGTGCTATTATTTTCAGGCGGCCTTCAAGCCTTGCAAAATACAGCAAAACTCGCCGCCTTGCCGTTCTCCATTGTCATTATATTGATGGTTGTGTCACTGTACAAATCATTAAATGCTGAACGAAGAGCAATCAAACAAGCTAACAAAGTCAATAAACCAAGAAGTCCAAGAGTAAAAAAAGCATAAACGTGTATGAAAAAAGCCGTTCCTCATGTGAACGGCTTTTTTCTATACAAACAATTTAAGATTGTCATGCTCTTTCACATTCCTTTAAAATAATAGGATGAAATGATTCACAACATGGAGGTTTATATGACGCTGCCTACATTCAAGTACAACCCAGATCCAGTTTCGTTAAACGTAATCAAAAAAGAGCCTACGACATGTCCTGTTTGCGAGAAAGAAAGAGAATATGTGTATCATGGTCCATTTTATTCTGTTGAAGATGTGAAAGGAATTTGCCCTTGGTGCATTAAAGATGGTTCAGCCGCTAAGAAATACGATGGCATGTTTCAAGACGATGCAAGCTGTGACGACGTTGAGCAAGAGGAATATATAGATGAACTGATCTATAGAACACCAGGTTATCGCGGCTGGCAGCAGGAATATTGGTTAAGCCATTGCGGAGATTTTTGCGCGATCGTCCAGTATGTCGGATGGAAAGAGATAGAACATTTAGAGGAAGAACTCACAGAAGATATTGAAGACATTTGCAGCGGCGGAGGATTAACGAAAGAGAACCTAAAACAATGGCTCGTCAACGGCGGAGATCTGCAAGGCTACCTCTTTCAATGTGTTCACTGCAACAAGCATCGTTTATATATTGACGCTAGTTAAACAAAGTAAAAGAACCCTTCAAACAGGTCCTTTTTTGTGGCCATCTATTTTTTATATAAAATGAGGGCAGAAAAACAGTAGAGCTGTTCTCCTCCTTGCTCACAGATCACCGCTACATTGTACTTGATGTCAATGATTTGATCGTCATCCATGCCTTTTAAAAAAAGATTGATTTCACTCTGCAAATCTTTTTCGTGCTCTTCATCAAATACAGCTACCTTTAGCACATATGCCACTCTCCCTTCTCTCGCTACTCTATTTTTATGCACATTAGGGCGGGCATATGAACAAAAAAAGCCTTTCATCTGTGAGATGAAAGGACTTCTGTTTACAGCTTCGGTTTTGTTTCTCCTGTCCAAGCAAGCATTCCACCAACGACATTGGTCGCTTGATAGCCTTGGTCTTCTAGGAAATAGCAGACATTTTCACTACGTTTACCAGAGCGGCAAATAATATAATACTCCTGCGTTTGATCGAATGCATCCAGTTTCTCGGGGATATCTCCCATTCGAATATGGACCGCTTCTGGAATCATTCCTTCTGCTACTTCCTCGTCCTCACGCACATCAACAAGCTGAATCGCTTCTTCTTGCTCTAGCTTTTGTTTTAATTCTTCTATTGAGATTTCTTTTACTGACACGGCGCTCATCTCTCCTTTTAATCACGGTGACACCATTATAGCAAATGAACCGCATCACTGTGTATTCACCCGCTTCGATTGAAGGAAAGACGGCAGGCGTTTCTTCACTTCGGCAGTCTGCTGCTCACTTTCAAACTCTACTTTTTTGAATACTTGATAGGCCAGCCACATATGGCCATAGGCGAGTATACTCACACTAAAGAACGGCACAATTCCCGGCAAATAAGCAAAGAGAACAAACAGCAGAGCCGAGAAAACGAGCATACAGAGTGTATATTGTAAATATGAGATACCGAGCAAAAGAGAGAATTTCAGATAGAGACGTTTTTTCCAATCATAATGAGCCAGCAGCGGAAAAATATAAAACAAGCTCACAACAAAGAGAAAACCAAAGATATAAATGGCAAAACGAAGCACATGCAAAAACCAGCTCGTTGGATAAATAAACGCAAGGTCTACATATATAATCGTCCCTATGATCAGTAGCGCCACTCCAATCAAGTTAGAGCGTACAAACTCCTCACGGTACACCTTCCAAAAGGTCCGGAAAACGCCCACTTGCTCATGCCCTTGTATCCACTTTCTCATCACCGAAAATAACGCAGTGGTCGCAGGCATCAATCCAAAGATCCCAAGCCCCAGCATGGTGAACAGCAGCCATAGCAAATTCGTATAGGCGAGTCTCATCACCCACTCACACATTCGCAGCATTCTGCTCATTGAACCATCATGATCCATCTCTTTCCCCTCCTCTCTTTCTTATGACACCGTCTCTTTATGAAGCAACTCTTCTATGTCAATTGGACGCTTCTCTGCAACAGACCGCCACATGCCTTCCCCAAGTGCAATTGAATAAGCACCAGCCTCTGCTCCTGCCGAAATATCATAGTGAATTAAAGGATCTTTCCCGATAAATAAATCGGCCAAAAGCAGAGGATCTCCGCCGCCATGTCCTCCTGGCTGCTTCACGACTTCAATTGTCTCTTTTGCCCCAAACATCGGATAATAAGAAATCGTCTGTTCTGGGAATTGAAAAGGAATTCTGGATGGCACATGAAACTCATTTGTTTCAATACGCCCCTTCGTCCCATTAATAGCAAGCCGGTATCCTTCGTAGGGTGCTGAGAATTGAATCGAGTAACTGAAGAGGGCCCCTTGGTCATATGCCACTGATGCCACATATGTATCCTCAATGTTAATTTCCTCATCAAAAATACAGGCGTCTGGGCGGTAATTGGCGTATTGCTGCGTTTGACTCTGACCCGATTCGATATGATCGTCCTCGACCTTTGAGCTTACTACTCTTGGATTCCATCTTGCTTCATAATGACATGTATCCTTCACATGACATGTTCCGCAATACCTGTTTTCTTCTCCCTGCAAAGGATTCCAAGGACTTTTATCTCCGTAATAATTCAGCGCCCCATAGGCAAATACTTGCTTCGGCTTTTGATTGAGCCACCAATTGACCAAATCAAAATGATGCGTCGATTTATGAATGGATAGTCCGCCAGAGAATTGCCGCGTGCGGTTCCACCTTTTGAAATAACTAGCGCCATGATACGTATCAATGAGCCAGCTCAATTCAACAGATGTGACCCTTCCAATCTTTCCTTCTAAAATGAGTTCTTTGATCTTTCGATGAAATGGATTGTAGCGATAATTGAAAGTGACTGTGACTTTTCCTTTACTTTCCTTTTCTTTTTCCATTACTTTTTTGGCGTCTTTTGCTGTTGTAACCATCGGCTTTTCAGTGATGACATCGAGGTCATGGTCAAGTGCTTGCAAAATATAGATGACATGTGTATCATCCCTGCCTGCCACAATGACGATATCTGGCTTTGCTTCCTTCACCATTTGATCAAATGCCTCTTCATGAAAAAACGAGACGCCCCGCAGTGATGGAAAACGCTCCTGACAAAGTGTATACCGATGATGATCTATATCTAAAAGCCCTGTAATCCTGTATTGCTCATTGAAATCCTCTGTGAGCGGTTTAATAAACATATTGAACGCACGCTGACTGAGTCCGCAAATTACGACCCGTTTCACAGTCCCCACCCCTATTTCTATCGATTTTCACGAAGCTGTTTCATGAGAGACAGCGCCTCTTTGGACTTGTCTGCATACACGGGAATAAAAGCGACCATATCGCGATGTAAACGAAAGGTATAGCCATTTAGCTTTTTCGTGCCTTTATGAACTTGAACCGCATAATCGACCGTGTTCCCTGTCCTTTGATCCTCGGTCGTATATGGCCCTGCCGATTGATCATCTATGCCCATTTCTTCAAGCATCTGAAAGCTTTCAGGATCATCATACGTTCGAAACATTTCTTCTGGGACAAGCATGATGTCCCCCTCTTTTGCGGTAATTTCAACAAGAAGTTTTTCAGGAATCGCCGGAAAGATGTGGACGCTATACGTTTCTTGTTCCGTTTGAAAAGCCTTCTCGACTAATTGATCCTTCATCCCCCTTGACATATCAGAAAAAATCAGAACATCGATACCGTTTGTTTTCGCATGACAGGCTGACAAACAAAAGGCAGCGATGAAGCTGATCAACCATGCCGCAGCCCTTTTTTGCCTCTTCATGCCTTTTGAAAAACAGGCAGCTTCTCTAGCTCAGTTAACGCCATAATAAAAGCGCCTGCCCCGTGCAAGTCATTTGTGCTTCTTTCTCTACCGACGTAGTAATCATAAAATCCAGCGGATGTTCCGATACATATATCATTGATGGTAAAATCACCGTTTTCTGTCACAGCCGTCTTATGCTGAATTAAGCCTTGGTAAGCTTTCACCACATGATCTGTGTAGCGGGGGCTGACATACCCTTCGTTCATGGCTTTTGCCATGGCGTACATGAATAAACACGATCCAGAGCTTTCAAGCCAATTGTCGCTATGAGTCCCTTTATCAATGATTTGATGCCAGAGACCTGTGTCTTGATCCTGATACCTAGCTACACTCTCCAGCATGTCTGTCAGCGTTTCCTTCCACACCTTTCGCCCCTCATGCTGCTTTGGCAGATCCTCGATCATGTCTGCTAATGCAAGGACATACCAGCCGAATGATCTTGCCCAAAACTCGGGAGAACAGCCTGTCTTTTGATCAGCCCATGGCATCACTTTTCGTTCGTCCCACGCGTGATAATACAAACCTGTTTTTTCATCTTTTGTATGCTTTCTCATGAGATGCTCTTGCTGGATCACCATATCCACCAGTTCCTCTTCACCTTTCAGCTTTGCATACTTTAAGGCAAAAGGTCCTCCCATGTAGAGACCATCCAGCCACATTTGATAAGCATAATTGTCTTTATGCCAAAATCCGCCCTCAGATGTGCGATTCAATGTGCGATAAAGCCCGCGGAGCTTCTCTGCTGCCAGCACATACCGCTTCTCTCCTGTTCGTTCATAAAGAGGGAATAAAATGAGCCCTGCTTGGATCGCATCAAGCTCATCTCTTCGAAATAGCAGGTTTCCATACTCATCAATGAGCGAATCTGCGTAGCTTTTCACATAATTGAAATACGTCTCGTTCCCTGTTGACTCATATAGTTTCATCACACCGCAAAGAAAAACGCCTTGATGATAATGCCATCTTCCAGCTGGAGGCAGCTCAATTGGTGTATGCGCTTTCATAATTGTTTGTGCTAATTTCTCTGCATGCTTAAGTGGTGATCCCTTTTTAGTCGATAATGTCATTTTTCTTCATCTCCTTTTTAGTAAATACCTTCTTCCCCAAATTTCTTCGCTAAACGGTTCGCCAGCATGACCAAAATGAGTCCAACCGCTGCTTTAAATAAACCAACAGCTGTACTATAGCTGAATTGCCCTTGCTTAAGACCAGCTGTATAAACATACGTATCAAAGATTTCTGCTACTTCCCGGTTCGTTGCATTGAGTAATAAATAGACATGCTCAAAGCCAAGCTCTAATGTGTCACCTATTTTCAAAATAAGCAGAACGACAATCACACTTTTAATGGCAGGAAGCGTGATGTGCCACATTTGTCTCAGTCTACCGGCTCCATCCATTTTCGCTGCTTCATATAGCTGCGGATCTACCGCTGTAATCGCCGCTAGGTAAATGATCGTCGACCACCCTGCTTCCCGCCAGATCACTTGTAAAATGTACATTGGCCTGAACCATTCCTGACTAAGAAGGAAGTTAATCTTTTCCCCTCCAAAGAAAGCAATTAATTCATTGATTAACCCGCCATCTACTGTTAACAAAACAAAGGATAAGGACACGACAATCACCCATGACATGAAGTGAGGAATGTATATCATCGTCTGCACAAATTTCTTAAACAATGCCAATCTGACCTCGTTTAAAAGCAGGGCCAATAAGATCGGAATTGGAAAGAAAATCACAACATTCATGGCAAATAAAATCAGTGTATTTTTTAATAAGATGAAAAATGTTGGTTCTGTAAACAATCGAATAAAGTGTTTGAAGCCAACCCACTCACTGCCGAGAATACCGAGAAACGGCTGGTAATCTTGAAAGGCAATGATCAGCCCCCACATCGGCACATATTTAAAGACAAGAAAATAAATGAGCCCTGGCAAAATCATGAGATACAAAAACTTTTGACTAAGCATTTGATTAAGTAAGCGCTTTCTTCTTTCTTTTTTCAAAGCTGCCGCAGGCACACCCTTGGCAGTGACATCCTCTGTTTTCATAGATAAAGCCTCCCCTCATGCTGATGCATGTGTTAACTGTATCTTAAGGATGAAAAATCCGTCTACAATCATATCATCAGATCATATTTACTTAGGGGAAGCTACTCAAAACGTTACATAAAACATGAGAAAATGATCCTAATCTCAGAAAATGATTATTGACAAACCTACCAAATTTTTGGATTAATAAATAAAGAGGAAAAGATTGTTCCGTTTGAAATGGGGGGTTTTATGAAAAGAAGGCAATATAAATTTTATTACAAGCTCGTCACGTTTTTTTTCATGCTTAGTACGATTCCTGTCATCATTGTCGGTATTTTTTCTTATCAGCATTCACAAAAAACAGCACTCGAAAATATCTCAAATGAAAAGCTGGACAGCGTTAAACAAACGCAATCCAATATTGAGCATATTTTAAAGACTGTTGATCATTCTCTCACTCACTATGTCAGTTCGCCGCCTCTCCTTCAAACACTGGCAGAACCTTTAAATCCAGACCAATTCCAGCTTTATAATCAAGTACAGCAGGAACTGAACTACCTGCAAACCTTTGACACCGATCTGTCCAATATTACACTCGTCAGTAAAATGGAAGACTGGTACATGAACAATTCGGGGCTTTATCATGTCACAAGCGGAGACCAAGAGGAAGCGCTCACCTCTTACCTCAATATTCCGAGTCATTCCAGCTGGGCACTTGAAGAGAATAATCCACTTGTTGCGACAAAAGAAGGAAAGGCCTCCTTTTGCAAATACAATGTGAACTTAATCAAACAACTCCCTATGAACAGTGTCCAGAAAAAAGGGATCGCTGTCGCCAGCATTCCGAGCTGTACGATTGCTGACAATATGCCGGACTTCTCTCAATCTGACAGTATGTTTGTCATTGATACTAACGGAAAAGTGCTGTTACATAACCGCCAAGAACAAATTGGTGAATCCCTGAAAAATCAAGAGTTCGTCAAGCATGTCCTATCACGTGAAGAACGATCAGGTCAATTTAACATGAAGATCGAGGAACTAAACTATCAAATTACGTTTCAAAAATCAGACTATAACGAATGGACGTACCTATCCTTTGTTTCTATTCCAGAACTTAAGGCACAAACGAAATCAATTGGGTGGATCACCTTTATTATCTGCTTTGTTTTGTTAGCGCTTTCATTGTTATTTTCATGGTTTGGGTCCAGACACTTTTATAAACCAATCCGCTTGTTATACGAGTCCTTTGCACGCAATGAATCCTTTTTGCAAAAGCAGCCTTTTCAAAATGAATTTGAGTTGATTGAGTCGAGTATTAAACAAATGAAGGATCAAAACAATGATTTAGAGGAACGTATTGAGCAACAAGTCACGCACCTTCAGCAATACTTTATGGTGCGGCTATTGCTCGGAAAGCTGACAGAAGAAGAGATTAACAACCGGTTCCAAAGTTTAGGATTCCCTCAGGACTGGTCTCACTTATCCATGCTTGTGACCCAAATTGATACGCTAAAAGGAACACCTTATGAAAAAAAGGATGCTGACTTACTTTTATTTGCGATCAATGGACTCATTGAGCAGATTATTCCGCAAGAGGAGCATCTGCAGCCAACAGTTGTCAATCAGCATCAAACGACGATTATCCTAAATCACTCAAAGTCAGATGAAGAGTTTACTGAATATTTAAACCAATTAGCAGAAACGATTCAGCTGCGTATCGAGGAAGAGCTCGGTTTATCGATCAGCATCGGGATCAGCCGCCAGTTTCAGGAGCTTACGATGGCAAAACAGGCTTACATTGAAGGAAAAGAGGCCTTAAAATACAGGCTCAAAGCAGAGAAAAAGTCCATTATCTTATATGAACATATCCAGCAAGGAAAAACGTTTAAAACCCATTTTCCAAAGCAGCTGCAGCATGATTTATTTGATGCGATGAAAGCAGGTGATCAAGGGAAGGCAGATCACTATTTACATGTGCTCCTGCAATCCATTTTCTCTAAAAATGCAGGACCGCACGAGTACCATATCGCCCTCGCCCGTTTTTTAAACAATTTGATTGAGCTGATGCATTTGCTTGGCATTGAATTATTTGAGGTCGAAGACAATAAAATGCTGTATGATACGATTTTTGAATTTAAAACATTTGAAGATACCGAAGCATGGCTAAAACATGAGATCATTCGGCCGATTATTGACCAGCTAGGTGCACGCGAGGAATCACAATACAAAAACATCTCAGAAAAGATCATTCATATCATTCATCAAGAATTCGACTCAGATCTCACATTGGATGAAATCGCTACACGCCTGCATTACAACCCAAATTATTTAAGCAGTATCTTTAGAAAGGAAATGGATATTTCCTTTAGTGAATATCTCTCATCCTACAGACACCATGTCGCCAAAAACTGGCTCGTGGAGACCGATATGTCCGTCAAAGAAATTTCGGAAAAGCTGAAATATAAAAACCCGCAAAACTTCATCCGTTCCTTCAAAAAACTAGAAGGCACGACCCCCGGCAAATACCGCGACCAGAAAAAAGGCATATAAGACAAAAAGTCCCGCTCTCATAGGAAGCGGGACTTTTTTATTTAAATTGTTCATTTAAAATGCTGTCTTCCAGCACTGAAAGCGGCTCTCCGTACACGCGTTCAATATGAGCTGCTCCCCAGTCACATAGCGCATTCAGAATTCTTTCGAGCGACTGACCGTATTCACTTAATTCATATTCCACTTTAGGCGGTACTTGCTCATACACGATTCGGTTAATCACCCCATCACTTTCAAGCTCTCTCAGCTGTTGTGTAAGCATTTTTTGTGTGATGTTTGGCATGAGCCGCTTCAATTCACTTGTACGTTTTTTCCCATGTGTTAAATGACATAAAATCACGCACTTCCACTTCCCGCCAATGACCTCAAGAGTCGCTTCCACGGAGATATTATATTTTTTCTTTTCCATTAAATCCTCACTCCTCTTTATACGAATAGGCACTTTTTAGTACCTATATTACAAAAAAGTACGTACTTTTTTTTTCGTCATCTATGTTAGATAATAACTCTTGCCGATCGGCTTCGTCTATCAAAATGTCATCACAGAAGGATGTGAACTGATTCATGAAGAAAAAACAAAACCACTTTGCCCTTCTCGCACTAGCTATTAGTGCTTTTGCTATAGGAACCACTGAGTTTATTAGTGTCGGTCTTTTGCCGATGATTTCAGAGGACTTTGGAGTGAGCGTCAGTCAGGCTGGCTGGACCGTCTCTTTATATGCACTTGGGGTGACATTCGGCGCGCCTATTTTGACTTCTTTGACTTCAACGATGAAAAGGAAAACATTGCTTTTGCTCATTATGCTCGTCTTTTTGATTGGAAATACACTTGCCACGATGGCTCCGACCTTTTCAGTCCTATTAATCGGACGGGTCATTTCAGCCCTATCCCATGGAATCTTTATGTCCATCGGTTCTACAATTGCTGCAAGCCTTGTAGTGAAAGAAAAACGGGCAAGCGCGATTGCCTTTATGTTCACTGGTTTAACAGTAGCGACTGTGACAGGTGTGCCATTTGGGACATTTCTTGGTCATGAGCTCGGCTGGCGGACATCATTTGGTGTGATTGTGATCATTGGTCTAATCGCACTAATATCTAACTATTTTCTTGTTCCATCTCAATTAAAGCAAGGCGTGAAAACATCATTTAAGGATCAAGCTGTTTTATTAAAAACAAAAAGAATCTTGCTTCTATTTGTCATTACAGCAACAGGATACGGAGGAACCTTTGTCGTCTTTACGTATTTATCTCCTCTTTTACAGCATGTGACAGGCCTTGCGCCAGGGGCGGTGGCATTGATCCTGCTTTTATACGGAATCACGATCGCAGCTGGAAATGTCATTGGCGGAAAGGCTGCTAATGAGCAGCCAATGAAAGCACTCATTTACATGTTTATCATCCAGAGCATCATTTTGTTTATCCTTAGCTTGACTGCTGGATTTACAGTGCTAGGCATTGCAACTGTCATGCTGATGGGACTTTTTGCTTTCATGAATGTCCCTGGATTGCAAGTAGCTGTCGTTGACTTTGCAGAAAGATACACACCAGGAGCAGTCGACGTCGCTTCCGCTATGAATATTGCTGCCTTTAATGCTGGTATCGCCATCGGCTCATTTTTAGGCGGCATCGTGACAGATACCCTTGGGCTTGTGCATACAGGCTGGGTCGGCGGTATCATGGTCCTTATCGCAGCCATTCTCACGATGATTAGTTTTCGAATCGAACAACAAGAACAAAATCAAACCATCTAAGGAGTGTTCAATATGAATCATTTACAAAGTACAAAAACATTAAACAATGGAGTCCACATGCCCGGATTTGGTCTTGGGGTATTCAAGGTTGAAGATGGCGCAGAATTAATAGACGCCGTCAAAACAGCCATTCAAATAGGCTATCGCAGTATTGATACAGCGGCTATTTATGGCAATGAGGAAGGGGTTGGACGAGGCATACAACTTGGTCTTGCAGAAACAGGACTGCGCCGCGAAGACCTCTTTGTGACATCAAAAGTGTGGAATGCCGATTTAGGATATGAATCCACTCTAAAAGCATATGAGGAAAGTTTGAAAAAACTTCAGCTTGACTACCTTGATCTATATTTAATCCATTGGCCGGTTGAGGGCAAATATAAAGACGCTTGGCGTGCGCTGGAAACCTTGTATCGAGAAGGAAAGGTTAGAGCCATTGGTGTGAGCAACTTCCAGCCGCATCATCTAGACGAACTATTAAAAGATGCAGACATCATACCAGCTATCAATCAAGTGGAGTTTCACCCAAAGCTTACGCAGGAAACTCTCTATACGTATTTGAACTCTCGCGGCATTCAAATGGAATCTTGGTCACCGCTCATGCAGGGTGAACTGCTGCATCATCCGGTGATCAAAGAACTCTCGGACACATACGGCAAAACACCTGCTCAAATTATTTTGCGCTGGGATGTGCAAAAAGGCGTTATCACCATCCCAAAATCAACGAAAGCGCATCGTTTAAAAGAAAATGCAGACATATTTGATTTTGCCTTATCAGATGAGGATATGAAACGCCTGTCTGATTTAAATGAAAACAAACGTATCGGACCAGACCCAGACAACTTTGACTTTTAATGAAAACACCCCCGCTTTTTAACTGTGCGGGGGTGTTTATGTTGATTATTTTGATTTTTTAAAGGAAGCTTCATATTCTTCAATGATTTTATTGCCACCATTTGATTTCCACTTCTCTACATCTTTCTTAAATTGATCTTCACTGATGTCTCCAAGAATGAACTTATAGGTCGCATCATCGATGATTTTTTTCAATTCATTTCCTCGTTCTGAGGCTGTTTCTGAATACAGGCTTTCAGCAGGGTTGGCGACGATGATCTTTTGATTGTCTTCTTCCAGCTCTTCATATTTTGTACGAACCGCATCCCCTTTATTTTTCAAGTACCTTTTATCAATGCCTACTAGACTGACAAGCGGCTGTACATCTGTCTGCCAGCTTTTCACTTGGCTTTCTTCCCTCACAAATGTATTTCCTTCCTCTTTCTTATAATGCTCGCCATCTATACCGTACGTCATGAGACCATAGACATCTTCTTCCGCAATGCGATCAAAGAAGGCCAAAATTCGCTTTAATTCTGCCTCTGATTTCACGCTTGTTTTAGGGAATGCGAAGATGCCATTATGACCACCTGATGCCCACACCCGTTCTTTGCCATCTGGGCCTTTGATTCGGTTTAAGATATCGACCTTCATGTTTTTATCTGTCGCATCATCTCTCAAGTTCACAGCATCAACCATATTTCCAACATAGATTCCTGCTTTTCCTTGTGAGAATAATTCCTGCTGCTGTGTTTTGCTTGTTACAGGGAAGTCTTTATTGATATAGCCATTATCACGCAGTTTCTTCATATATTTCATCGTATTCATATACTCATCTGTCATAAATTCTGGCGTGAATTTGCCGTTTTCTTCTTTCCAGTCTGTTGGCATTCCCTCATATGAACCAAGTGTTTTAAATGCTCCATAAATCAAATCGTTCCGATCCGTAAAGCCAATTGTATCCGCTTTTCCGTTTTGATTCGGATCTTTTTCAGTAAAGGCTTTCGCTACCTCATAAAGATCATCCAACGTTTTTGGTGTATCCAAATTTAAATTTTCAAGCCAATCCTTTCGAATGACAATTCCTTGTCTTGAAAGTGGTCTCTCTCTATAAATGCCATAAAGCTTACCGTCTATAGAGGCGTTTTTATTAATCAGTTTGTTCATCTTACTTAAATTTGGATAATCCTTTAAGTACGGACCGACTTCCCAGAACATACCTGATCTGAATGCATTAATAGCAGACGAATTCTTAATGTCTTGAATCGTCACAATCTGCGGCAGATTCCCTGCAGCAAGGGCAGAATTTAACCGGTCTTCCTTCACAGCATCAGGCACCCACGTAATATCAAGTTCTGTATTTGTGAGCTTCTCAATCTCCTTTAAAACCGAATCTTTCGGCGGCTGCTGGTGATACAAAATGGCCATCCATGTCAGTTTCACTTTTTTGTCTAAATCAACTTTTTCATCCGATGAACTTCCTTTGCTTGAACATGCGGATAAAATACCGCTTGCTGCAAATAACAGAACAAACGCAATCAGCCATAATTTCTTTCTCCCCATAAGATCCCTCCGTTGTTCCTTCTTTTTAACCTTTTACAGAACCTAGTAATGCCCCTTTGTTGAAATGCTTTTGAATAAATGGATAGACAAGCAAAACGGGAATGGTGGCTACCACAATGACAGCCATTTTAATCGTTTGGTCTGGCGGTGGTGTGGATGATCCCATATCCGACATATCCCCCTGCATGCCGCTCGAAACAATGACAATCTGCCTTAGAAGCACCTGAATCGGCCATTTCACTGAATCATTTAAATACAGGATGGCGGTCATATACGTATTCCAATACGTCACGGCATAAAAAAGTGAAATGGTCGCAATGGCTGGCAAAGAAAGTGGCAGCACAATTTTAAAGAAAATCCCTAAATCGTTACAGCCATCCATCTTCGCTGATTCCTCAAGGCTTGCCGGAATGTTTTGAAAGAAGTTTTTCAAAATGATCAAATTGAACGCATTGATCGCAACCGGTAGAATCAGTGACCAATAGGTATCAAGCAGACCAAGAGTTTTCACCACAATAAACGTCGGAATCATCCCACCGCTAAACAGCATCGTGAAGACAACGAGAAACATCAATGTTCTCCGGCCTTTTAGCTCCTGACGAGACAGCCCATATGCCATGAGTGAGGACAAAAACATGCTGACAGCTGTTCCAACGAGTGTCACAAGAATGGACACAATAAGGCTGCGGTACACAATATCCGTTGAGAAAATATACCGATAGGCCTCTAAAGAAAACGTGGTCGGGAACAAGATAAATTTCTTCGTGATGACCTCTTCTACTGTAGCAAAAGAGGCAGCAATGACATGGATGAACGGAAGCACACATATTAATGCGAACATGAGTAGAAAAGAGTAATTAAATAAGTTGAACAATCGGTCTTTAATAGAACGATCTATGTTCATCACACCCTTCCTTTGAAAGCGTTATCATTTTATCCGAAAATAAGCTGCAGCCTGTGACGATATCGTGATTAAAATGTAACAAACGAGGGAAGAAAGCGTCTATAATCATCTTGACAGACCAACTGGATCGATCCTGTCAGTCGTGCTTTTATGCTCATGAAGCAAAAGAATAAGATCATCAGCTAATGACATGATTATGCCCTATGCCTGATCATTTTCTTCAAGGATTTCCGTCGTATTCACATCGGGTATGTAGCCTAACTCCTGCTTCGTGTTTTTCATAGACCAAGGCTTTTCTTCGTTTTCTGATACGGCATAATATGTGCCAAAGGGAACGGCCGTTTCAATCGCTGCCTTTATCATCCCTGCTAGATCTTCATGTGAAAGAAGTGTTCGTTTTGTTCGATCTTTCTCGTGTAATGCCTCCATCTCATCCGTCACAACCGTTCCAATCCGTAAATTGATAACAGACATTCCCGTTTGATCATGGAACAAACGACCTAGCTGTTCAGAAGCAAATTTTAAAATGCCATAGACATTTTGAGTCGCAGGTACATCGTCTGTTGTAATATGTCTTCCTAGTAAGGAGCGTCCATCTTTTTCATAACGATCGGTCACGTGATTGCTGCTTGCAAAAATGACTTTTCGAATGCCGAGCCTTGCTGCTGATCGAAACATAGAATAAGAGCTCCTCCAAAAAATATCACTCATTTTTTCAAACTCCTCACGATTCATCACATCATACGTCATCTCCATGTTTAAAAGGTGTATGATAACATCTGTATCTCGCGGAATCGCTTTATATAATCCCTGTTCATTCGTTGCATCTGCCAAAATGACTCCTTTTTCACAGCCCGTTTGATCAATGATGATGATCTCGTACTCAGAAGAGAGCTCTTTTGTTAAAATACGGCCGATCACACCGCACCCACCAATGATCGTGATCTTTTTCATCTGTCTCCTCCTTTCTAATGACGTAGTATGTCCCAGCCTTTATAGATTACAGCCATTTTTTTAAGAATCGAGTAGCTTCGTGACGCATAGCGGCTGTTTCAAAATGACCTGCATGAAAACCAACAAGCTGATAACGTTCTTTTAATGAAGCCGCTTGATATGCTTGACTCAATCCCTTTTGAATACTTGCTACGCCTTCAGCAGGGGTGAGTGGATCAAGTTTTCCAACTAAGCTTAAATGCGGCCTTGGAAAAATCATTTCCTGAATATCAGCTGCCGTAAAGTGCTTTGCTAAGCTTGGTACATAGTAATAAAAGCCATGCCTGTCTAAATTGTTCGTTTCAATTAATGTGTGGTGATCGACCTGTGCGCAAAGATCAATACACACACTGACCCTCTCATCAAGCGCAGCCGTCCACCAGGAAAGAAGCCCGCCCATTGACATTCCAAAAACAGCTAACCGGTCCGGCAGCACATCAGGTCGAGATAGTACATAATCAATGGCACACATGCTTTCATACAGCATCATGCCCCACATCACTTTCCCTGTTAAAAGCATTTCCTTAAAAATTTCACTTTCGGTTCTCCCTCTTCTCTCACCAAATCCTGCATGATCAATAGCCAGGACACTATAGCCTTTTGAGGTGAACTCTTTCGCATATGAAGGCTCTTGCAAATAATGAGCACCCTTGATGAGCTCTTCCTTTCCATCGACGTAGTTCCCGCCATGAGAGTGCTGAAACAGCACAACGGGTCTTTTTTTCACTGTATCCTTCGGTTTCACAAAATAAGCGGGCACTTCCTCCACACCATGGATTGAAAGAATGAGTGTTTCGACTACATACGATTCACGATCCTCAATCTTTAACGTATATGCCTCCACGCGATGGCGTTCTGGCATTTCTCCTAATAGACTGAGCAGTTGTTCTCGTTTGCTTCCCTTTTCCATTGACATCACTCCTCATTTTGTTGATCACCTGTTAACATACGAGATCGATAGTCCAATCACCTTGTTTTCGACAAAATTATGTCCCGGGAAATAAAGAACACCCACCGGTTCATACCGATGGGTGTCATCATTAATTTGCAACAATATTGACAAGCTTCCCAGGAACCGCAATCACTTTGCGAATGGTTTTCCCTTCAAGCTGTTCTTTTACACGTGCATCATTTTTCGCAAGCTCTTCTAACTGTTCTTTTGTCGCATCAGCAGGGACAGTTAATTTTGCTTTCACTTTTCCATTCAACTGTACGACAATTTCTACTTCATCGTCGACAAGCTTTGACTCGTCATATTGCGGCCATGCTTCATAAGAAATAGACCCTTCATGACCAAGCTTATTCCAAAGCTCTTCCGCTACATGCGGAGCAATTGGAGAAAGAAGTTTCACAAAGCCTTCTGCATATTCTTTCGGCAGTGTATCAGCCTTGTAGGCATCATTGATAAACACCATTAATTGCGAAATCCCTGTATTGAAGCGCAATCCTTCATAATGGTCTGTTACCTTCATCACGGTTTCATGATAGCTGCGTTCTAATGCGCCTCCAGTTTGCTCTGTTATTTTATCACTGATTGTGCCATCTTCGTTTGTGAATAGACGCCATACACGATCAAGGAAGCGGCGAGCACCATCAAGTCCTGTTTCAGACCAAGCGATTGATGCATCTAAAGGTCCCATGAACATTTCATAAAGGCGCAATGTATCCGCACCATGAGATTCTACGATATCATCTGGATTGACAACATTTCCTTTTGATTTACTCATTTTTTCATTATTTTCCCCAAGAATCATTCCTTGGTTGAACAATTTCATGAAAGGTTCTTTTGTCGGAACAACGCCGATATCATACAAGAACTTATGCCAAAAGCGCGCATATAGAAGATGAAGTACAGCATGTTCTGCTCCGCCAATATATACATCAACAGGAAGCCATTTCTTCAGCTTTTCAGGAGATGCAAGCTCTTCTGAGTTATGCGGGTCAATATAACGTAAGAAATACCAGCAGCTGCCTGCCCATTGCGGCATTGTATTGGTTTCACGGCGTCCTTTTTTACCTGTAACAGGATCGACAACCTCAACCCAATCTTTGATATTGGCTAAAGGTGATTCACCTGTACCACTTGGTTTAATCTCAGTCGTCTTAGGCAAAATCAATGGAAGCTCATCTTCCGAAACAGCTGAAGACGTTCCGTCCTCCCAATGAATAATTGGAATTGGCTCACCCCAATAACGCTGGCGGCTAAATAGCCAGTCTCTTAAACGATAAGTGACTTTCTTTTCGCCTTTTTGATGTTCTTCCAGCCATGCAATGGCTTTTTCAATCGCTTCCTCTTTTCCTAATCCATCGAGGAAATCAGAGTTAATGTGTTTTCCATCACCTGTGTAAGCTTCTTTTTCAATGTCTCCGCCTTCGACAACTTCCTTGATTGGAAGATCAAATGTTTTGGCGAATTCATAGTCACGCTCATCATGAGCAGGTACCGCCATAATCGCGCCTGTTCCATAAGTAGCTAGCACGTAATCTGCAATCCAGATCGGCATCTTTTCACCATTTATTGGATTGATGGCATAAGCGCCTGTGAAAATACCCGTCTTCGTTTTTGCAAGATCCGTCCGCTCTAAGTCGCTCTTAGATTGAATTTCTTTCATATATGCTTCGACTGCTTCTTTTTGAGCAGCTGTTGTAATTTTTTCAACAAGTGCATGTTCTGGTGCAAGTACCGCATAGGTCGCACCAAACAATGTATCAGGACGCGTTGTGAATACAGTAAACTGTTCATCATGTCCTTCTACTTCGAAATGAACATGTGCACCTTCTGAACGTCCGATCCAGTTACGCTGCATGTCCTTAATGCTTTCAGGCCAATCAATATCTTCTAAATCTTCTAACAGCCTGTCCGCATATGCCGTAATCTTTAGCATCCATTGCTTCATTGGACGTCTTTCAACTGGATGCCCTCCGCGTTCACTTTTTCCATCAATGACTTCTTCATTTGCAAGGACTGTGCCAAGCGCCGGACACCAGTTCACTGGTACTTCATCGATATAAGCCAATCCCTTTTCGTACAACTTCAAGAAAATCCATTGTGTCCATTTATAATAATTCGGATCAGTCGTGTTGATTTCTCGATCCCAATCATACGAGAACCCTAGTGATTGAATTTGGCGGCGGAAGTTATTGATGTTCTCTTCTGTAAAGACCGCGGGATCATTCCCTGTATCTAGTGCATACTGTTCTGCTGGAAGACCAAATGCGTCCCATCCCATTGGATGAAGAACATCATATCCCTGCATACGTTTCATGCGTGATAAAATATCCGTTGCTGTGTAGCCCTCAGGGTGCCCGACATGAAGTCCTGCTCCTGATGGGTATGGAAACATATCAAGTGCATAGAACTTTGGTTTATCTTCCGAGTCAGATGTGGCGAATGTTTTTTGTGTCAGCCAATAATCCTGCCACTTCTTTTCAATTTCCCGATGCTGAAAACTCAATGTGAAAACCTCCTTTAATATGTACGGCTGTATCTGCTCAGATGACCACTGCAAGAATTCAGATTTTTCTAAAATCAACAAAAAACCCTCATCCCTGGAAAGGGACGAGAGATTTTTTGGTTCCCGCGGTACCACCCTTGTTAGCGTAACTTTCTGTTTGTACGCTCACTTAATATCTTTAACGCAGACATGCGACAGAAGCTTTAACGCAACTGCAACTCTGAGGCGAGTTCAGAAGCAGATTTGATTGACTTTCACCAGCCGTCAATTCTCTAAAGACAAATACTGCTTTCCTACTACTCCTCTTCACTGTTCTTATCGTAACCGTCATCTAAGTAGTATTTTATAGAATTATGATCATAAGTGCAAGCAGGTTTGTATACAATGGGAATGTACCCTAGATCAGGGTAAAGTAGAGGAAATTATTCGTGTGGAGATCGGTTATGACGGTTGGAGTCTGCATTCTGTGAATGCTGTTCTCTTACAAAATCAAAGCTTCGCAGAACTGCTTCTCCTCCGTAACCTGAAATAATTGATAAGATGACCAAGTGTAGACTAGAATCGGGATTTGAGGATAAGACAAGCAGTGTAGCGGCAATCATCCCAACGAGCCAATCTTCAATAAACCCTAAATAAATAAACTTTTTTGTCATTCTGGGCTTCTCTAGCCTGCCTTTTTTCTTTACGTGACCGAGAATGCCCATGACCCCTCCAATGGCGCAAGCAATAATGACTTGTTGCAGCATTTTCATCACCTTCCTAAAGCCCTTAGAATAGTAAAGCGACTTCAGGCTGTCCAGCCCCCTGTAATGCCATTCTGCTGTTCCGTCATAATCCATGTAAAAGGTCTATTCTCTCTAACGAAGAAAAAAAGCTTGTTTCTTCCATTATATGTGAATGACCCAAAACAATCTTGATGCATTGGAATCATTTTTGTCTAATCCATATTAACTATTTTTGTCATTTTATGAATTATGAGCAATTGATTCCTTCTTTTTCTAAAGAAAAGTCTCCTTACTTACTATATTCTAATGGAGGACAAACTATGATGACAAATTTAACAAAGCTATTGCAATCGTTGAAACAGAACATATGTTATGTTACGTTAGTAAGGAGTATCTTTGGTTGAAAAGACAACCATTTGATATGTCTCATAGCAGCAACAAAGGAGGGTAATATGGTCAGCTCGAACATCTTCGGCTTACAAAAACAGCTTGAACTTATAAAAAAAGCGCTAGATCATGCGCGGATCGGTGTTATCATTACAGACCCTTCTTTAGAAGATAACCCTATCGTTTATGTGAATCATGGTTTTACACACATGACTGGATACAAACCAGATGAAATTCTCGGGCGTAATTGTCGATTCCTTCAAGGGAAAGACACAGATCAAGAACAGATCGATTTAATACGTCATGGAATACAGAATAAAACACCTATTACCACACAGTTAAAAAATTATAAAAAAGACGGTACTTTTTTTTGGAATGAACTCAATATAGATCCACTATACATTGAACAAGATGATAAAACTTTTTTCATTGGCTTTCAAAAAGATATTACGAAACAGAAAGAATATGAACAGCTCCTAGAAGATTCCTTACAGGAAGTCACCTCTCTTTCGACGCCAATCGTCCCAATCAAAAATGGTGTATCTGCTCTGCCTCTCATTGGAAAACTATCTGAAGAACGCTTTGATGCCATTGTTGCGAAGTTAACTTGTATATTAGATGATTCAAAGGATGATTATTTAATTGTCGATCTTTCTGGTTTAATCGATGTTGATGATTCCGTTGCAGCACGTATTTTCAAGCTGCACCATCTTCTCAATTTAACTGGAACCGAACTGATCATCACAGGGATCAAACCGCAGCTTGCCATGAAAATGAAAGACTTGGATACAGATTTTCAGGATACAATCACTTATTTAACAGTTAAGGAAGCAATCAAAGGATTACCATTAGCTGAAAACCCTGTGTAAAACAGGGCTTTTTTTAGTTAAAACACCCCCTAAAAATGGAAATATGAGGTATAATTAGTGTAATGAAAGATATAGGGGGGCTTCTAGATGATGATGTTACTCATCATAGGTCTTTTATGTGTTTGTTTTGCCATTGGATATGCTGTCAATTTCTTATTACTCAAACACCAAAACGCGCAGATCTTTTCAAAGAAACTATTTTATCCTTTCTTAATCTTAGGTCTCATCTTTTCCATTATGTCATTACCGTTTGCTGCCACAGATGCACCGAAAGCACAAGCAGATCCATCTTCAGAACAGCTGTTAAAGGATCAAAAGCAGCTCACATCTGACATAACGCGCTTAAAAGCTGATAAAGAAGAACTTACCGCTTCTTTAGAGGACGTAACAAAGGATAAAGAAGAGCTAGCGAAAGAGCTAGAAACCATCACCTCAGAAAAAGAAACAGTCAAAAAGCAAGAAAAGACTATTCAAGCGCTTGAAGAGAAAATAGACAAGCTTACCTCAAGCAACGAAACGCTCAAAAAAGAGAACAAGAAAAGTAGCAGCGATACAGAGTCTTCTACCGTTCAGCGCTCCGCTCCTAAAGATGAAGGAAAAAGTACAGGCGGTCATGAATCACAGAAGGAAACAAAAAAAGAATCTGCCGCCTGTAACATCAAAGGTAGTGTCAACGGTATTTATCACACACCGAGCAGCAGATACTACTCTAGAACCAAAAATGTAACCAAAATGTTTTGCTCCGTAGAAGAAGCAGAGCGTGCAGGGTACCGGGCACCTAAGCAATAGCCATGTGTCACGAAAAAAAGAACCTCCTGTCAGCCCCATAGGGTGTTTTAGGAGGTTCTTTTATTAGATTTCTCTTCTTAATGCTGATAATACATTCGTTTTTGTTGCTTTACGTGCTGGGTTGAGCCCTGAAAGGATCGCTACCCCTGCGCTAATCACTGTTGCTGTAATCACAAGGCTGAGTGGAATGTAGGAGAAGGTGATCGAGAATTGATCACTTGACCCTCCCTCTGACATGGACGTCAAAATAGCTGGAATGATTAAATTGACAGCGAAACTAATGATATATGAGATGATAATACCGATGATCGACCCAATCACCCCAATATAAGCACTTTCCATGAGGAACATTCGCTTAATAATGGATGGATTCGCGCCAATGGCTTTCATAATCCCAATTTCTTGTGTCCGCTCTGTTACAGCCATTGTCATCGTATTGAAAATCCCGATCGCAGAAATAATGACCGCAATACATCCAACAAAAATAAGTCCAATTTTGAAGACTGTAAAGAACATATCCATTCCTTCGAGCTGATTCGTCACAGAGATGACTTGGTATCCCTCATCTGTCAGCTTATTCGTAAGCGCACCAACATTGTCGAATTTATCTGCATAGACAGAGGTCATTTTCTCGACATTTCCTGCTTCAGGAGATAGATCGAGTATTTGACCAAATTCTTTTTCATACGCATTCGGAATGAGAATTTTATGATCCTCTTGCCACTCCAGATTTGGCTTTTTCATGACACCTACTACACGGAAATCAAATGTTTTTTCTTTGACAACTTCATTTTCTTCATTTAATTTTGGCACTTTGATTTGGATTACTTTATTTAAAATATCCTTCGTGTAGCCTTTAGGCTCTTTTGGCATTTCTTCACCATTTGATGTCTGATTTAATTCTTTTTCATAGGCTTCGCGTTCTTTTTTTGTCCACAGTTGTTCAGCCATATGATACCCGACCACAATTTCGTTCGCTGATGTTGGGACTTTACCTCGGTCTAGCTCAAGCCCTGCTTCTTTTTCTTCTTTCATATCGGTCAAAGCAACCTGCGTTTCACCTGAGCGGTCATCGAGCTCGATCTTTACCGATGGAGTGAGCGCCGTTCTTGAAACCACAGATTTCACATGATCATATTTCTTCAAATCATCTGTCTTGACGTCACCTTTTTCCTTGCCTAACACTTTCACTTCTGTGATGATTTGCTGTTTCATGATTTCATCTTGCGCTGATTTTTGCAGACCAAAACCGACAGATGCTAAAACGATTAAGAAAGAGCATGCCATTGTCGTCGCAAGAATGGTCATAAACACACGCAATCTATTTTTCTTCATGTTTCTTCTAATGAATTTGACCTGATCTCTAAACTTCAATGGATTGTTCCCCTTTCTTTAATACACCATCATGGAGCTGGAACGTTGTATCTGCGATGGAGGCGACTTCATCGTCATGTGTAATAATGACAAATGTGATTCCTTTTTCACGATTGAGCTGCTGGATAAAGGCTAAGATTTCTCCTTCGGTTTCTGAATCTAGACTGCCTGTTGGTTCATCCGCTAAAATAATAGATGGATTTAAAATCAAGGCTCTTGCAATACTCACACGCTGTTGCTGCCCGCCCGACAACTCATTCGGATAATGCCCTGCATGATGTTCTAGACCTACTCGTTTCAGCATTTCTTTTACTTTCGCCTTTCGTTCAGACGGCTTTACACCTTTTAAAGTGAGCGGAAGTTCAACATTCTCATACGTCGTTAAGCTCCCGATCAATTGAAAGCTTTGAAAGATAAAACCAAAGTGATCTAAGCGGAAGTCCGCCCATTCTTTTTCATTAAATCCAGTCACATCGGTACCATCAATGACAATTTGTCCGCTCGTTGGCGTAATATATCCTGAAATTAAATTCAATAGGGTAGATTTCCCCGAGCCACTTCGCCCCACTATACAAGCAATGTCGCCTCTTTTGATAGACAGGTCTATCCCTTTCAGCACAGGAATCTCATTCTCTCTGCCCTTTTTACCAATTTTAAACACATGATCTAACGCTTGAATCTGAATCATCTCTACTCCCCTGCTCTCTGTTTATCTTTTTCGATATATTAAGAAATAACTTGTTAATGCACCTACTACGCCGCCGATGATCATGCCAACAATATAACCCAATATGGAAGTGTCAGAAGAAAATCCAACCCATCCAAATCCTAGAACACCGAAGACAATGACCAAAATCTGAATCGGTCTATCCATTTTTGAGTAAAGGAAGAAACGACCATTTCGTTCAATAGGATGCTTCATAAAGCTAAGCAAACCAATGAGATAAAATACAATCATCATCACAATGGGTATAATGAATTCTTCACCACTGAACCAAAGTGGATATTTATCTATATCTCGAAATTGAAAACGGTCTGTTATATAAGTAATTGGGGCGATAGGCATAATAAAGTATTCATAACTGACATCGACCCAATGCCTATTCGTTCTTAAAATAAAATCTAAATGAAACATCGGAAGCCAAATTAATAAATATGGCAATATCGCTGTACTGAATGTAACAATGGCTTGACTAATTGCGCTTCCTGTTAACGCACCTGCTGCAAGACACAAACTATAAATCATTAAGGTTGATACGAGTGCAATGAAGTAACCACTATTAAAGTCAAACGTCTCTTTTGGTTGAGTGCCTAATATGAGTAAGTAAGTGAGAAAATATGACAACACATGAACAAGCGTTATGATTCCGGCACCTAAGAAAAACTTTGTATGATAAATGGTACTTCTGCTAAACGGCAAGGATAAAGTAAAATCAATTTGTCCTTTATTTCTTTCATATCCCAGCTGGATAATCGCAAAAAGCAAGCCCATAAGCCATGAGAGGGCGATAAAAATATCAGAACTGAAATTATAATAAAAGTATTGATCTCCGATTGTACATGTGGGGTCGTTTACACAAGTTTGAAAGGACGAGTATCCCAGTAAAAAGGATAATGGCGTCGTAAAGACTGCAACCAGCATCACTAAAATAAATGTCAGCTCTGATTGCTTCCACTCTTTATATAATAATTGCCGCTTTACCATCTCCGTTTCCCTCCAAACTTTGCAATGAATACTTCTTCTAAATTCACAGGCAGTTCATGCCATACTTTTGGCTGCAGCGACTTCAAGTACTCTTTAGCCTCTACATCGGTTTTAAGAACAAGCGCTGTATAAAAAATGCCCGCTTGATCTAATATAGCAACACCATTTTTTCGTATACTCAAGTTCATATCTTCTTCAAAGGCCATCTGGATTTTGACATAATCATTCTTTAATTCATCTAGATCCATGACACTTGTAAGTTGATTTCCTTCTAAAAACCCGATTCGGTTACACATCCGCTCAATATCCTCTAATCGGTGCGATGTGATGAGAATCGACGTTTCACGTTCCGCTACCTCGTCGATCATGAGCTGAAGAACATCATTTCTTGTGACGGCATCAATACCATCTGTCGGTTCATCTAACAGAATCACGGCTGGCTTGATCGCAAAGCTTAAAATTAATGACAGCTGTTTTTTTAACCCTGTCGATAGTTCGCGGTATTTCACTTTTTCCGGAATTTCATAGCGATTCACAAGCTCATTGGCATATGTCACGTCAAACTTCGGGTAAATATGCTTTAACAGCTGGACAAGCTGTCCGTAATTGTATCTGTCAAAGTAGGGATTGACGACTGGCATATACACAATATTTTGCTTCACTAACGGGTGGTCTTTCACAAGTACGTCTTTAAAATAAATCTCTCCTTCATCCGGAAGAAGAATTTGCTGAATCAAGCGGAGAAGAGTTGTTTTACCAGAGCCATTCCTGCCAAGCAAACCAAAGATTTCACCTTCGCCTAATTTGAAGGAAACGTTACTGAGTACTTCACGTCCGTTTAATGTCTTCGATACATTTCTAACCTCAATCAACTTTTTTTCCTCCCTCAAGACTTGAGCCGATCTCTTCTATCCATTCCTTCAGTTGTTGAATATCAATACCGGCATAATGAGCTTCTATAATGAGTTGTCTTAATTGCTCCTTCATCTCCAATACCTTCCCTTCATTCAGCTTAAACTGAGCCTCTTCTGTTACATACGTACCGCGGCCTCTTAGTGTTTCAATAATCCCTTCCCGCTCAAGCTCCTTATATGCTTTACTGACGGTGTTTGGATTGGCGATGATAATAGTGGCGAGCTCTCTGACAGAGGGCAGTTTGTCACCAGGTTTCATTACACCTTTTAGACATAAAATTTTGAGTTGCTCAATGATTTGTTCATATATTGGCGCAGCGCTTCGTGGATCTATTTGAATCATGATGGCTCCCTCTTTCCTCATTCATGCTTTTGCAGTCCTATTGCTTGTTCATGTCCTTGCATTAAAGGGATTGAATTAAGTATCAAATCTTTTTGAACTTCAAAACCAATGAAAACGAGAACGAAAAAAAATGTACATGCTAACAAAACAGCCAGCACCATCCACTTTAAATTGATTGTTTTTTTTTCTTTTTTCATGGTTGAACACCTTTCTTCACTTTGTAAGTGTCTTTAGTGTATTAGTTGATGTAGTACACTTAATACAATATAGACACTCAAATAAAAAGTCAATAGCCTTTCAAAAAATAAAAAACAGACCCTTAAAAAAGGATCTGTTCATCATTCGTTGTCGTAAGAAATACCTAAAATCATTTGATTTTGTAAGCTTTGAATTTGAACACGTGCTCTGTCTAACCGCTCTCTTTGCTGGTCATTGGCGACATCCTTTAATTTTTCTAATTCGTTCACCGCATCTTCCAGCATAAGCTGCGCCTTAGAAAATTCATCCTCATTATAATGCTCTTGACGTAAGTTCAAATCAAATTGCTCATTTGCAAACTCAAGGGTTTCAGTACTTTTTTGGATAAATTCATCGATTGACTGCCTTGTTGCCATCCTGCATTCCCTCCATTTCATCATTGCTCCCGCCTATTTTGCCCACGTAAAGCTTTTTCACTAAAGAAAATGTTGGACAGATTCAATTGTCCTCCTTCATGATTTTTGTTAAACTTTAAGGATGCCTATTATTACGCAAGGAGGTTACTGACTTGGATCAGCATAACCCTTTTTTATATTCAAACAGCGAAAAACGCTACCACACATGGAACTATCATTTGCGAGAACACTTTGGTCATAAAGTATTTAAAGTGGCCTTAGATGGCGGCTTTGACTGCCCAAACCGTGATGGTACTGTAGCCCATGGAGGCTGTACATTTTGCAGTGCCGCAGGATCTGGTGACTTTGCAGGAAACCGGGCGGATGATCTCGTCACTCAATTTAACGAAATCAAAGACCGGATGCATACAAAATGGAAAGACGGAAAATATATGGCGTATTTTCAGGCGTATACAAACACACACGCCCCGCTTCCTGTTTTAAAGGAAAAATTTGAAACCGTGATGAATTTGGATGGTGTGGTTGGTTTATCTATTGCGACAAGACCTGACTGCCTGCCAGATGACGTGGTGGAGTACTTAGCTGAATTAAATGAGCGCACTTATCTTTGGGTAGAGCTTGGTCTTCAAACGGTTCATGAACGGACAGCGATGCTTATTAACCGTGCCCATGATTATGAATGCTACGTAGAAGGTGTAGAAAAACTGCGAAAACACGGCATTCGTGTCTGCTCGCATATCATCAACGGCTTGCCTCTTGAAAACCGTGACATGATGATGGAGACAGCAAAAGCTGTTGCTGATTTAGATGTGCAAGGAATTAAAATTCATTTGCTTCACCTTTTAAAAGGAACCCCAATGGTCAAGCAATACGAAAAAGGCAAATTGGAGTTTCTCAGCCAGGAGGAATATGTCCAGCTTGTTTGTGATCAGCTGGAGATCCTGCCGCCAGAAATGATTATTCATCGTATTACAGGGGATGGCCCGATTGAATTAATGGTTGGTCCAATGTGGAGTGTAAACAAGTGGGAAGTATTAAATGCCATTAATGCTGAGCTTGAAAGACGTAACAGCTACCAAGGCAAACGTTTCGTCAGATTGGAAGAAGCAGCAAAATGATCTTGAAACGCATGCTCCCTTTTAGTAAAGAGCTATTAGAACGGGCTTGTCAAAAAGGCGATGTCGTCATTGATGCAACGATGGGAAATGGCCACGATACACTCTATTTAGCTGATCTTGTCGGTCATGATGGACAAGTTTTCGCATTCGACGTACAAGAAGAAGCCATACTGCAGACACGCAAAAGGCTTGGCGAGGGATATCCTTATGTTCACCTGATTCACGATGGTCATGAAAAACTGGCTCAACACCTGCCAAGAGATGTTTATGGATATATCTCAGGTGCGGTGTTTAACCTTGGGTACTTGCCCGGAGGCGATAAAGCCGTCACCACTCAGGCCCATACAACCATTGAAGCCATTGAGCAGCTCCTCAACTGGCTTAAACCAGGAGGTCTGATCGTCCTTGTGATTTATCATGGACACCCCCAAGGGAAAAGAGAAAAAGAAGTACTTCTCGACTATTGCAGATCACTTCCTCATGAAGAGGTGCAAGTTTTATCATATCAATACATGAATATTCAAAACGACCCGCCTTTTGTGGTCGCCATTGAAAAAAAGCTCAAATCCTAATGGATTTGAGCTTTTTTATGAGGATTTCATCCAAGGCATTTTCTGATAGGTCCGGTAAGCTCTTCCGTTGATATAGAAAAAGAACGATGTTTTCCCGCTTGATCTGATCAGCCGTTTTGCCAGCTTATTCATCTCTTTTTGGGCTGTTACTTTTTCATCGGATAAATAGACTGCCAATAATCCTCTGTTAATCAATTTGTGAAAGTTTTCGTGCGGAATGCCTTTCAGCTGCTCATCCGCTTTTTCAATAAAATGCTGAAGTCTATCCATCATCTCATGATGAGAAGCATAGTAGGAGCAAAAGTTCAGATCTCCCCCAAGCCTATCTTCTTCTTGGTCAATTAAATAATCAAGTAAAATGTGCAGACCTTGAATATAAGGGAAATAGCTTTCGTAAATTTGCTTCGCCTGCTTTTCTGTAAAGTTCGGCTGCAGCGCGTACGCCACAAGACAGAAAATCCCTAACGTTGATCCTGCACAAGCTGAAAATTCATACCATTCCATCTTAGGTAAATCCTTTTCATATTGGCGGAACCACGATTCTAGCCGCGGCACACGCTCATGAGGAACGACGTGTTTATGTACTTGCAAATCACTGTAGTAATCGCACAGCGTGTGTAAATATGGCTGAATGATCGGATAATGCTTAAGGCGCGACAGCACGTCTTGGCATGTGCGGACAAGCGCATGTAAATACCCATGATCCTCTTGATCATCACGGAATTGGTAGTAAGACTTGAGCTCAGCATGAATATCAAGCGCATCTCTCATTGCTTGATGCAGCATATGAAAATCTTTTGGATCAAGCGACGTACTGCGGTCACATAGGTTATCTAAGTAATCACTGATGGTTTGATACGCCACAATGAATTCAATACATGTTTCTTTCGCCTCACCTGCTAGAAGAGATAAAATGCCTCCGCCTTCGCAGTGAAAGGTTTTACTCGATATGCTCGCTAATGCCTGTGTACGCAGTTCTTCATTTTCAATCATTTCTGCATGAGCCCGCCACTTTTTCAGCTCCTGATGCACAAGCGGAAAAATATCTTTATACACCTTGGTCATCAGTGCAAAAGGACGCTCCGGTACTGACAAATCAATCCACCCCTAACTTAAAGCTCACCATCAAATATATTGATCTGTAAAGGCTCTTGCTGCCTTAAACACATCTTCTCTTTCCGGTTCATTAAAAATTTCGTGATACAGGTCTTCCCATTCACGATATGACTTATTGGTTGATTCAATGCCATTGAACCATTTGATCACCCTCGTTTTATCGACAATCTTATCATCGCCCGCCTGCATTAAAAGGAGCGGAATCGATTTAAAGACATTCGTTGGCTGCATGGCCGCATCAATATTTTTGATCAGCTCTCGGTACCAGCGAACCGACACTTTTGTTACGTAAAGGGAATCATTTGAGTCTGCCTCAATCACAGCCTGATTTCGTGTGGCTAGTTCAATCGACAGTCCTGACTCGACTTTAAAAGACGGTGCCAGCACATTTAGACCTTTTGATGCAAAATCCATTAGCTTCTTTGGTTTAAATTGCAGACCTAAACAAGGTGATGATAAAATAAGGCCATCAATCTTCGTATGGGTATACTGCTTGACCCACTCAATTGAAACGAGTCCGCCCATACTGTGACCAAGTAAAAAAGTAGGAAGCCTGAATGATTTCGCATGTTCGATCCATTCATCTACTGTATCAATGTATTCTTGAAACGAACGAATGTGGCCGCGCGCACGTGTCGATGTCCCTTGCCCAGGCAGGTCACCCATGACGACGTGATAGCCGGCATTTCGCCACATTTCGATCAGCCATTTATAGCGGCCGTGATATTCGCTCGCACCATGTACAATCACAATTGTACCAACTGGTCTTTCAGCATGCCAAGTCCACAAAGTAAACACCTCACAAATGTTGTATTAAGAAGGGAAGTCGAAAAAGTGATTTATCCATATCATCAGTTTACACCTGAGATTCACGAATCGGTCTTTGTCGCAGAAAACGCCACCATTACTGGAGATGTCACGATTGGAGAATATTCAAGCGTTTGGTTCCAAACGGTCATTAGAGGCGATGTCGCTCCTGTGAGAATTGGAAAAAACGTCAATATTCAAGATTTATCCTGTCTGCATCAAAGTCCTGGAAAAACACTTCTTATAGAAGATGGTGCTACCATTGGACACCAAGTCACATTACATAGCTCAATCATTCGAAAAAATGCCCTCATAGGTATGGGGTCTATCATTCTCGATGGTGCAGAAATTGGCGAAGGTGCCTTTATCGGTGCAGGTAGTCTTGTCCCTCAAGGAAAGGTTATTCCAAAAGGATCACTCGCTTTCGGCCGTCCAGCCAAGGTCGTCCGTCAATTAACAGATGAAGATATCCAAGACATGGACAGAATCCGTAGAGAATATGTAGAAAAAGGACAATACTATCGTTCCCTTATATCCCGTTAACATCATACGCGTATCTTCACTTTATCATGTTTTTTTCAGGATATTAAGCAATAACTATGAACCGCTTGTTATTTTACCCTTTTCCACCGCTTTCTATCATGACAAAAAAGGTTTTCAGCACAAAGCTGAAAACCTTTTTTATTAACTAAAGATGACTTCTTTCGGTTGGTGATTCAACTGCTCTGGATCAATGCTGCGCTCTACATAAATGCTGTGCCAAATCATAAAGATAAGGACGGTCCAAATCTTACGGCTATGATCTGCTTTACCAGCACAATGCTCATTTAATAAATCAAGCACATACTCTTTGTTAATGTATTCATCTGTTTGACTGTTTTTGATGATGTCTTTCGCCCAAGCATTCATCTCATTTTTCAGCCAATGACGAATTGGCACAGGGAAACCAAGCTTTTTACGGTTTAACACGTGGTCAGGCACAATGCCTTCTGCTGCTTTACGCAATAAATATTTCGTTGTGCCATCTTTTGTTTTCAGCTCTTCTGGAATTTTAGAAGCCGCTTCAAAAACGACCTTATCAAGGAATGGAACACGAAGCTCAAGAGAATTCGCCATCGTCATCTTGTCTGCTTTCAATAAGATGTCTCCGCGCATCCACGTATGGATATCAACATATTGCATTTTGTTAATATCACTGTAGCCTGCGCTTTCCTCAAAGTATGTCTTCGTTACGTCACGATACGTGATGCTTGGATCATAATGCTTTAAGAGGTTTTTCTTCACTGGCTCTTCAAAGATTTTCGCATTACCGATATAACGTTCCTCTAATGGCGTACAGCCGCGAACGATAAAGCTCTTCCCTTTCATTCCTTCTGGCATTAAACGAGCCAGACGAAGAAGAAGCTTTTTCAGCATAGATGGAACAGATTCAAATGGTTTAAGAGAAAGAGGCTCACGGTAAATATTATATCCACCGAACAGCTCGTCCGCTCCTTCACCTGAAAGAACTACCGTCACTTGTTTCTTCGCTTCTTTTGCCACGAAATACAATGGAATCGCCGCCGGATCTGCTAATGGATCGTCTAAATGCCAGACAATCTTCGGAAGCTCATTCATATATTCCTCTGGAGTAATAACGGCGCTGAAGTTTTGTAAGCCTAGCTTATCAGCTGTTTCCTTCGCAACATCAACTTCACTAAAACCATCCTGCTGGAAACCAACAGAGAATGTCTTTAGCTCCGGGTGCAATTCCTTTGCGACAGACACGATGAAGGAAGAATCAATACCACCTGAGAGGAATGAACCAACAGGTACATCACTTCTCATGTGAACTTTCACAGAATCATAGATGGCATCGCGTACTTCTTCAATTAACTTCTGTTCTTGTGTTTGCTCAGGCTTGAATTGAACTTTCCAGTATGTCTTAAATTCGATCTCCTGTCCTGGGCGTAAAATAAACTGATGACCAGGCTCAACTTTATGCACCTTTTGATCGAGCGTATTTGGCTCAGGAACGAATTGGAACGACATGTACTGCTGCAATGAAGTCTCATCAAATAAAATGTTCTCGTTCACAGCCATCAAGCTTTTGCGCTCAGACGCAAAGTACACTTGCTCATCCATTTGTGTAAAATAAAGCGGTTTGATGCCAAAAGGATCTCTTGCGCCATATAATTGCTGCGCTTCTTTGTCCCAAATTAAAAAGGCAAACATGCCGCGAAGCTTAGAAGCCGCCTCTTCTTTATAATGACGGTATGTGGCAAGCAGTACTTCCGTATCAGAATCTGTGCTGAACGTATAGCCCTTTTTCACAAGCTCTTCCTTCAGCTCCACATAGTTATAAATTTCTCCATTAAAAATAATCCAATACTTTTCATCTTCATAAGAAAGCGGCTGCTTTCCGTGCTCAACATCTATAATACTTAAACGTCTAAATCCAAATCCTACATGCTCATCATGAAAGTAACCCTCATCATCCGGACCACGGTGAACGATGAGACGATTCATTTGTTTAATTAACTCTTCCTGCTCAGTAGTTTCGGACAATGGACGGTGATTAAACACACCAACAAACCCACACATATTATTGCCTCCACGTTATGTTATTTCTTAAAAGTAGACCTATAATTAGACAGTTATTTGTCCGATTTTGTTTCACATTTTTTCGCTTTTTGTAGAATTTTTTTTAATCAAAAGGAAAACCGCTTAAAATAAGCGGTTTTATATGTTGTTATTGTCCTAATGCTTCTTTACGAAGTGTATCGGCCTTATCCGTTTTTTCCCACGGAAGATCTAAATCATGACGGCCGAAATGTCCGTATGCAGCTGTTTGTTTGTAGATCGGACGACGCAGGTCAAGCATTTTAATAATGCCAGCTGGACGAAGATCAAAGTTCGCACGAACCACTTCAATTAATTTTTCTTCAGAAGCTTTTCCTGTTCCGAAAGTATCAATTGAAATCGAGACAGGCTGTGCAACACCAATTGCATAAGCAAGTTGTACTTCACAAGAATCAGCAAGGCCTGCAGCTACGATGTTTTTCGCTACGTAACGAGCAGCGTATGCCGCTGAACGGTCAACCTTTGTTGCGTCCTTCCCAGAGAAAGCACCGCCGCCATGACGAGCGTATCCGCCATACGTATCAACGATGATTTTACGTCCAGTTAAACCAGCATCCCCTTGAGGTCCACCGATCACGAAACGACCAGTTGGGTTAATAAAGTATTTTGTCTGTTCATCAATTAGTTCACTTGGAACGACAGGGTTGATGACATGCTCTTTTAAGTCGCTTTGAATTTGTTCAAGCGTCACTTCTGGTGCATGCTGCGTAGAAATAACCACTGTATCAATACGAACAGGTTTATTTTGATCATCATATTCTACTGTTACTTGTGTTTTTCCATCTGGACGTAGATAAGCAAGTGTTTGATCCTTGCGAACTTCAGTTAAACGAAGAGATAATTTATGCGCTAGTGAAATCGGAAGCGGCATAAGTTCTTCGGTTTCGTTGTTGGCAAAACCAAACATCAATCCTTGGTCACCTGCACCGATCGCATCAAGTTCTTCTTCAGTCATTGTGCCTTCACGTGCTTCAAGCGCTTTGTCTACACCTTGCGCAATATCAGCAGACTGTTCATCAATGGATGTGAGCACTGCACATGTTTCCGCATCAAAACCATATTTCGCACGTGTGTAGCCAATTTCCTTAATCGTGTCACGCACCGTCTTTGGAATATCGACATAAGTAGACGTTGTAATTTCTCCGCTTACTAATACGAGACCCGTTGTAACAGAAGTTTCACAGGCAACACGTGCATTTGGATCTTTCTTTAAAATTTCATCCAAAATGCTGTCTGAAATTTGATCACAGATTTTATCCGGATGTCCTTCCGTCACTGATTCTGAAGTAAATAAACGACGATTTTGACTCATAATGGCTATTTCCTCCTGTACAAGACCACATCATCCCAAGATGAGGTCTCCAATATGATACGGAACTCGTTCCCTCTTATATTTGAAAACGTTTCTATTAGAGATGTTATTGGCAATTTGTTCATATGATATCCCAAAATAAAAAAACCATTTCCTTCATTGCGAGGAAAGGGTCTGAGATCGCATGCCTTTCACTCTTATCGCTCAAGGTGTTCTTGTACCTTGCATCAGGTTAGCACCTTGGTTTCTCAGCATATTCATGCCTTTTCATAAGAAACCGGTTGCTGGGCTTCATCGGGCCTGTCCCTCCACCAACTCGGGATAAGAGTATCCGTTCAATAAGATATCTTATCTTAAACACTTGCGTCATGTCAATGCTTCATCAGAATTATCTTCCCTTTTTTTCACCTCAATATTAGCATCACCAAAAAGCATATTTTCATAGCAGAAATGAAAAAACACACACAAAAATATTTAAATAGTATAGACTATTCTTATGAATGTGTTATACTAATCGAAACAAAACAAATTCAACGGTAAAGGAAGGGTTTTTTATGAACTCAGTGGATTTAAAAGAAGATTTGCAGTCATTGCTCTCATTAGAAAATACGCACCAAAATTTATCTGTTCCGAAACTTGTTGAAAAGATTTTGGCACGTGATGAAGGCGTTTTAACATCAACAGGAGCTGTCCGTGCTACAACGGGTGCCTACACAGGACGTTCGCCTAAAGATAAATTTATCGTGAAAGAAGAAAGCTCTGAACATAAAATTGATTGGGGTCAAGTCAACCAGCCGATTTCTAAAGAAGCATTTGACCGTTTATATACAAAAGTTGTGTCATACTTAAAAGAACGTGATGAACTATTCGTCTTTGAAGGATTTGCCGGCGCAGATGAAAGATACCGTATGCCAATTACAGTGGTAAACGAATTTGCATGGCACAATCTCTTTGCAAAACAGCTATTCATCAGACCTGACGGATCAACACCTTCTTCAAACGAAAAACCTTTCACCATCTTATCTGCACCGCATTTTAAAGCAGATCCTGAAACAGATGGCACAAACTCTGAAACGTTTATTATCGTTTCTTTTGAAAAACGCACCATTCTGATCGGTGGAACAGAATATGCTGGAGAGATGAAAAAGTCCATTTTCTCTGTCATGAACTACCTGCTTCCTGAGCAAGATATTTTATCTATGCACTGCTCAGCAAACGTTGGTCAAGAAGGCGATGTCGCACTATTCTTCGGCCTTTCAGGTACTGGGAAAACGACACTTTCTGCAAGCGCAAGCCGCAAGCTGATCGGTGATGATGAACATGGCTGGTCTGGCTCAGGAGTCTTCAATATTGAGGGCGGATGCTATGCGAAATGTGTGAACTTAAGCGAAGAAAAAGAACCGCAAATCTACAAAGCCATCAGCTTCGGATCAGTTCTTGAAAATGTTGTACTTGATGAAGAAACACGTGAAGCGGATTATGATGACACATTCTTTACTGAAAACACACGAGCTGCTTACCCAATCGAAATGATTGATAACATCGTGAAGCCAAGTATCGCAGGACACCCATCTGCCATTGTCTTCTTAACAGCTGATGCATTTGGCGTTTTACCTCCAATCAGCCGTTTAACAAAAGAACAGGCGATGTACCATTTCTTGAGCGGTTACACAAGTAAATTAGCAGGAACTGAGCGCGGTGTCACATCACCAGAAACGACATTCTCTACTTGCTTCGGTTCACCATTCTTGCCGCTTCCAGCTCACGTCTATGCTGAAATGCTTGGCAAGAAAATTGATGAGCACGGCGCTAAAGTATTCCTTGTGAATACAGGCTGGACTGGCGGAGGCTATGGTACAGGCAAACGTATGAACCTAGCGCATACAAGAGCAATGGTGCAAGCAGCGATCGAAGGCGACCTCGACAACGCCGAAATGATCACTGATGACATCTTTGGATTACACATCCCGCTTCATATTCCTGGCGTTCCAGATGAAGTGCTTCAACCATCTAAAACATGGGATGACCAAGAGGCTTATCAAGAAAAAGCACACTTCCTTGCCAATGAATTTAAAAAGAACTTCCAAAAATTCAGCCACGCAGCAAGTGACATTGAAGCCAAAGGCGGACCACTCGTATAATCAAATGACAAAAGCTGAGGGGAATCATTCCCTCAGCTTTTTTGGTTAGTTTGTTGAATGTAATGAAACGAGTCGGTAAGTGACCTTTGTCACATTGTCTGTAAGCTCCAGCTTTTCAACGTGTGCTGTCCCTGTTTTTTCTCCGTCTTTCGTTTTACGTACCTCAAGCGGAATATTTAATGGATAAATGCGGTATCCTTCCTTCATGAGTTCAAATACATTCTCTTCAATTCTTGTCTCTTTTCCCTTCGTGACAATCATTGTATTAAATTCAACAGGCATTCCCATATTGAAAATCCCCCTACTTTCTAAATTTCGTTATACTGCTTATTTTACCACATTTCCGCTTTTCCGGCTGTGCATCCACGTCGTCAGCCTTCTGACAATTTCCCGATTATGCTGTGGCGGAAAATAATGGTTGTATTCATGAAAATACCAAGTCTCCACTGACTTTCCGTGCTGGCGCAGCGCATCTTCTAATAAATACGCATGCTCAATGGATACATTCTGATCCTCTTCTCCATGGATGATGAGAACAGGCGCTTCAATTTTGTCCACATCGTTTAAAGGCGTTCTGTCCTCATAAGCCTCTGGCACCTTGTGCGGGGGACCGCCAATCACACGTTTCATCATCCTTCTCATATCCACACGTTCTTCATAGGTGAGCTTCATATCACTGACACCTCCCCATGTCACAAATGAAGCCGCCTCTTGCTTCATTTCGACAGCGGTCCAAATGCCCATAATGCCTCCGCGTGAAAAACCAAAGATATGAATACGATCCTGCTTCACCTTTTTGTGATGCTTTAACAATTGAAAGGCAGCAAAAGCATCTTTCCGGTCCTCTCCAGCAAAGTCTTCGTTCCCTTCGCCTCCTTGATTTCCTCTGTAAAAGGGCGCAAATACGACAAATCCCTGTGCGGCAAATTGCACAATTCGGCCTGGTCTCACCATTCCCACATTTTTTATACCGCCTCTTAAATACAAAAAGCCGTCATAACGACCTTCTTCGGCCGGTTCAGCGAGCAGCCCTTTGATCCGAAGTCCATCTGCCTCATAGGTCACTGTAAATAAGTGAATATGCGGATGGGGGGACGGAAACCTTCTTTTTTCCACAATCACTTGATTTCTCTCCTTTTCATCTGTTCTTACGTCAATTGCTTGATGATTGCTTCTGCGACAAGCTGACCCGATTTAGTCACCATTGGCGTGCCTCCGCCTGGATGACTTGTTCCTCCAACAAACCAAAGTCCTTCAATGTCCTTTGACTGATTATTGATACGGAAGAACGCCTGCTTGAACGAGTTGGAAGACATACCATAAATGGCTCCATGATATGCGCCCGTTTTCTGCTGCAGATCAAGCGGAGTTTGAACCGCTTCATATTCGGCCACCTTATCTAAATCAAAGAGGCCCTTTTCCTTTAATTTTGTTTTCACATGCTGCGAGTATGTCTCTCTTAGCATGTCCCAATCTTGCTCTTTTGTCACATAAGGCGCATTCGCCAGGACAAACAAGTTGCTTCTTCCCGGTCCTCCGCTTAAAGCTGGTTCTGAATGACCTGAATAACATATGTAAAGTGTCGGGTCCTGAGGCAGTTGTTTTTTCTGAAAAATATCCTTGAATTCTTGCTCATAATTCTCTGGGAAAAACACATTATGATGGGACAGCTGTTCATAGACCTTAGGTACACCTAATAAGAGAACAAAGCCAGATAATGACGGTTCAATGGCAGCAAGCTTTTGATTTAAAAAGCTTGGGCGGTCTTTTTCATCAATCAGATGGCGGTAGACAGTCAGCGCATCCGCTCCTGCAATGACTTGATCAGCTTCATACATCTGGTGAGCCGTTTCTACTCCTTTGATTCGCCGGTCCTTCACATGAATCTTGTTGACTTGTTCATTCAGGTGAATCTGTACACCTAATTCCTTTGCCAAAGTCTCAAATGCTTCAACTAAACGATATGTACCGCCCTTTATGCCATAAATTCCTTTCTCCCCTTCTAAATACGCCATCATATTAAAAATAGCCGGTGCCTCATAGGGAGAAGAGCCGATGTATGTCGCATACCGTCCAAACATCGCCAATGTATGCGGATGACGGAAATATTGTCGCAGCAAGCGTTGAACGGTTGTAAACGGTTTGACAGAGAGAAGTGCTTTCACGAGCTTTACATCCGCCTTATCCTTCCACGTCAATAACAAACGATTTAAAAACTGATCCTCAGCCAGTTCAAAAAGCATCTTTGATTCCTGTAAAAATGCACGGTATTGCTTCGCATCTTCAGGACTGAATGCTGCAATTTGTGATTCCATCTGCTCAATATTCGGTGTAAATTCAACCGTATGTCCATCTGAAAAAACATTTTTGGTCAGGGGAGAGATCGGATAAAATGTGACGTAATCCTCCATCCGTCTATGACAGGAAGCAAATACTTCCTCAAAGTATGACTTCATTGTAATGGTACTCGGTCCTAGATCAAAAGAATAGCCAGCCTCCTGATGGCGCTGCAATTTCCCGCCTAAAGCCGCTTCTTTTTCTAATATGGTGACCTGAACCCCGCGTGACTGTAAGCGGATCGCTGCTGATAATCCGCCAAGCCCGCCGCCGATGATGATCACTTTTTTCATTCGTACCTTCTCCCTTTCCATTCATACCCTTCTTTTTTCAGCCCGATTTTCATAGAAGCAAAGCCAATGGCGATCAGACTCAAAATGCTGACCGGTAATAAAAAGGCCATTGCAGATGTTCTTCCGTTCTCAATATCAATTGCCGCTTTGATCGACACACCTAGTCCATAGCAAAGAATCGCTAAGCATATACTCAGCACATCCAGCTGCATCAAAGCCATCATCAAACAAATGACAGGAGCCAAATAAAGCAGGGTGTATAAACAAAAGACACTGCTTAACAAAGCAATGCTTCGATTGACACCTGGGAATAAATTTTTCCGGTAGCCTTCCCAAACCTCTTGTCCGCTCTCGTACATTCTCATATACACAAATGGATGAATGCTTGCTAATGTGAACGGAAAGCCTTGTTCCTTCACCCGTTTAGCCAATGCCATATCATCCACTAGCGAATCCTTAATCGCTTCATGCCCGCCGATGTCGTGATAGCAATTCTTTTCAATGGCAATAAAGCCTCCATGCGCGGCGGCAAAAGCAGGATTCTTTGATTTTCTGACCCACTTCACAGGCAGATGACAGCCAATGGTAAACATCATCATGGGAACGACAAGATGCTCAAAAAATGTACCTGTTTTTTGTTCGGGGAAGCCTGATAGCATGCCCGTTTTTTGCGTGCATAACTGCTCATGCACAGCTTCAATTGCTCCCCGTTTCAACCGGACATCCGCATCTAAAAATAACAGCCAATCAGAAGCCGTTGCCTCAGCAAGCTGAGAACAAGCGTATGATTTCCCTAACCAGCCTTGCTTTAATACCCGGCCTGACTGCACACGAATCCATGGATATGTTTGTGAGAAGCGCTCCACAATCGCTCTTGTCTGATCTGTCGAATGATCATCAAGTACAACAACCTCTTTCGGATAAAGACGTTGTTCAACGATCGATTGAAGACAGGCTTCTATCCGTTTCTCCTCATTTCTAGCCGGAATCAGTATCGATAACGAAATACGTTCATCTGGCGAAAAGGAAGCGGGCTTTAACACGGGAAACTGCTTCATATTCCATATGGTAAATAGAAACTGACAAAGCAGCAGCACACTGATCACAGTTAAGAAGAACGCCATGTTCTCACCCACTTTTTAAAAGAATCAAACGCATCACTTGTTGACTGACTTGTCCTTGTGATCTGTTTAAATTCTTCGTTTATTGAAAAATCAGGATCTGCAATGATCTGTGATTGATGTCTGTTTAACTGCGTTTCAAGCAGATCGCCAAGCATACGCGTCATATCCTTGCTTCGCAGGGAGCTTCCAGATACGATGGCATCATCACCGAACACAACAGAAACTATCGGCTTTTGATATTGATTAAATGTATACTGCAAGGTTACAGGCTTCACCACGACTTGTTCAAATTGTCTCACTAAAAAAGAAGCCCCGCCTTCAAGTTCAAGCGGTCTCACGTCCTGATGCATAATTTTCCCCTGTGGAAAAAGCCATACCGCTCCGCCGTTCTGCATGTTCTCTTTTGCTGTCATTAAAGCTTGCTTCACGCTTCTGAGATTCTCTTTATGAACCGGAAACGCCCCAAGCTTACGGAAAAAAGCATATTGCTTCAGCTGCTTCTCTTCCATCATCATGTAGTGATTAAGCTCAGACGCTTTTTCTGTTAAAAGAAAAATGATTAATCCATCCCACCATGAGCTATGATTGGCGAGATAAAGAACAGGCAGGTTTCCCTTCGGGTCCACCGAGCCTTTCATCATGACACAGCGGAAATGCTTATGGAGTAAATATCGCTCAAGATAAAGTGAAAATAGACGTCTAAACGATCGGCTTTTGTCGCTTTCTTTCAAATCGAACCCTTCCTTCACACAAAATGACAATGATCAGTGCTAAATAAAAAATGACATCGAGTCCGCCCTTTAATGCCAAAAGACCAAAAAAGAACACCATCGCCTGATAAATGCGGCTCGTCCAGCTGAGTGCCTTTTGATCAATTGAGACAAGCGGGAAAAGAAATGAAAGACCTGCTCCAATCATACCCCAGCTTACAAAATTCTCAAAAGGAATACCATAAAACCCACCGCCGTCATACCATACCCAAAACCTCCGCTCAGCTGCTACTGGATCTAATATGAGGTCAAGCAACACAATCCATATCCCCGTTTCGACGGCTCGTCTCCACTTTGACTGCTGACTGGATAAAAAAAGGCTGTTTAAAAACACGCCAACCCAAGCAAACGCAATAGTTAACGGCACCCCCGCCACTAGAAAGCCTAGCGTCGGATAATAGTCATAGGCCCCAAACGGAAATCCCGTTGTGATCCCTATCCACTCCACCGTAAATGTAAGCACTCCGACAATGGCTGCCCTTTTGATGACAAACCCCCATGAGCCATAAATCTGTCGCCCAATCTCGATGACGCAGCAAGCATACAGTACAAGAAAGATTCCGTTTGCAAACTGAAGCCATGCTGGCACTTCAAAAAAGACCATTAAGATCAGACCTACTACATACCATCCAACAAATACCCAACTCAATCTATACACGAAACCGCTCCTTTATTTCTGCCAAATTCAAGAAAGCCTTCATGCCTCTAGTATAGAAAAAAAGACGCGTTCTATAAATAAACAATGCGCTTCTTATTTTCGTCTAGGCACTCACCAAAAATCCCTTTTCACATACTTTAATAGTGATCTAGAACAAAGGAGGCGAATTACTCTTGAATCGTTCCATCAAAGTCAGACTGGCATTCATCGTCGTCGTCCTGCTCTTTATTCCATTTGTCGCCTGTAAAAAAGAACAAGAGCAGACCGTACAAGTAGCCGAGGTGACCCATTCGGTCTTTTATGCTCCGTTATATGTCGCCTTATCAAAGGATTTCTTCAAAGAAGAAGGCCTGGAGGTTGAACTGAAAACTACTTGGGGCGGCGATAAAACGATGACAGCTCTCTTATCAGGCGGTGCTGATATCGCCTTGACCGGGTCTGAATCCTCTATCTATGTAGAGGCTCAAGACACAAAGGATTCTGTCATGAACTTTGCACAGCTGACACAAACAGACGGCACATTTCTTGTTTCAAGGGAGAAAGTAAACCAGTTCTCTTGGGATCAATTGAAAGGAAAAGACTTCTTAGGACAGCGGAAAGGCGGCATGCCGCAAATGGTCGGTGAATATGTCTTGAAAAAAGAAGGCATTGATGTAAAAAAGGATCTTCGTATGATTCAAAATATTGATTTTGCCAACATTTCAGGTGCGTTCTCCTCTGGAACTGGCGATTTTGTGCAGTTATTCGAACCGACCGCTTCCTTACTTGAAAAAGAAGGCAAAGGGTACATTACCGCCTCCTTTGGAGAAGCTTCTGGCAAGGTGCCATATACCACCTTCATGGCAAAGAAGAGTTACTTAGAGGAAAACAAAGAGACCGCCGAAGCCTTCACCCGAGCCATTTACAAAGCGCAGAAATGGGTAGAAACCAAGCAGCCTGAGGAGATCGCAAAGGCCATTCAATCTCATTTTCCTGATACAGATCTTGCTGTCTTATCAACTGCCATCAAACGCTACAAACAACAAGATTCCTATGCAACAGATCCTTTTCTAAATGAAGAGGAATGGAACAAATTGCAGGAAATCATGAAGGAGAGCGGAGAATTGCCGGAATTTATCCCGTACAAACAACTTGTCGATTCATCCATTGCAAAGAAGGTCACAGATCACAAATAGAATAGGAGGTAGCACATGTCTTTCCTTCAAATTGACCATGTGACCCATACGTACTTCTCTTTAAAAGAAAAAACAACGGCTATACAGCACATCAATATGGAGATAGACCAAGGTGAATTCATCTCATTTATTGGTCCCAGCGGCTGCGGGAAAACCACCTTGCTGTCTATCATCGCAGGAATTACACCGCCCTCTGAAGGTCGAATTTTAATCGAAGGAAAAGAACCAAATCAACAGGAGCATCAAATCGGCTACATGCTTCAGCAAGATTATTTATTTCCTTGGAAGACCATCAAGGAAAATGTGATTCTCGGGTTAAAAATTGCGAAACAAGATTCACATGAGTCCGTCTCAGCTGCCCTTGATTTACTGCCAAAGCTTGGACTGCATGAAGTCGAGGAAAAATATCCGAAGGAGCTGTCTGGCGGAATGAGGCAGCGTGCGGCTCTCGCCCGAACGCTTGCAGTTGATCCCGGTCTGCTTTTACTAGATGAGCCATTTTCAGCCCTAGACTACCAAACCAAACTCACATTAGAAGATCTCGTCTTTCACACATTAAAAGACTATCAAAAAACAGCAGTCCTTGTGACACATGACATCGGTGAAGCCATTGCAATGAGTGACCGCATTTTCTTATTCTCAAAGCATCCAGGCTCTATCCAGCGAATCTTTACCGTTCCAGACGACATAAGGGCTCTCTCTCCTTTTGAAGCGAGACAGACCCCGCATTTCCAAGAGCTCTTTCAAACGATTTGGAAGGAGCTGAAAACAGTTGAAACACAGTGACCTTTTACATGAAGCCTATCGCAAAAAATACCGAATGGAAAAACGGATCACACGTATCTATCAGCTCATCATATTCGCCAGCTTCTTTTCGCTTTGGGAGCTTGCCAGTCATTTCAGATTCATTGATCCGCTCATTTTCAGTTCACCATCTGCGGTCTGCCATTTGTTTGTGCAAAAAATTCAAGATGGTTCTTTAATGAATCATATGAGTATTACATTATTTGAAACGGTGCTCGGTTTTCTACTTGGTACCTTTTGCGGCATTTTGCTCGCTGCCGCCTTATGGTGGTCTACTCGATTAGCAAACGTTCTTGACCCTTATTTAGTCATTTTAAATGCCATGCCGAAAGTTGCCCTCGCCCCCATTTTAATTGTTGCCCTTGGACCTGGTATGATCAGCATCGTCGCCATGGGTGCGATCATTAGTGTGATCATTACGACGATCGTCATTTACACTGCCTTTCAAGAGGTCGATGAGAATTATTTAAAGGTGATGAAAACCTTTGGCGCGAACAAAAGCGTCGTCTTTCGTGAGGTCATTTTGCCAGCTAGTATTCCAACGATGATTTCTGCCATCAAAGTGAATGTCGGTCTTTCTTGGGTTGGAGTCATTGTAGGGGAATTTCTTGTATCCTCAAAAGGGCTCGGCTACATGATTATTTACGGCTTTCAAGTCTTCAACTTTACACTCGTGTTCTTAAGTCTTTTCATTATTGCGGTGTTTGCGACCATCATGTACCAGCTTGTGGAATGGCTCGAACGCCGTTTTCTCCAAAAATAAAAAAAGCACAGGGAGATCTCCCTGCGCTTTTTTAACGAATCAAACCGTTCTTTTCTAAATAAGCAAGACTTTGTCTTAACACATCATCTTTCATAATAAAACTGAAATTCTTATTTTTTGCGATGGATCTTGGCAAGTCTGCGAAAAGAACAGGTCCTTTTGTTTCAAAATACGTGTCTTGCTTCACTAGCCTTTCAATATCAGCGAAATAAATATTTTTTACGATGACCTTTTCTCTGCCTAGCACCTGATATTGGCCAATATACGTTAATTCACGAACAACAGCACCCGTCTCTTCTTGAATCTCACGTATAGCGGCTTGATCCGCTTCTTCATTTGGCTCAACTTTCCCTCCTGGAAACTCATAGCCCCGATCCTCATGTTCAGTGAGCAGCCATTTCCCCTGGTAACGGCATATGGCCCAGACATGCTTTGGATGACTTGAAAAAGGCTTCTCTTCAAAGGAGAGCTTGACCGTATTATGATAATAGTCTTTAAATACATGCATGTGAAATCCCTCATATCCTGTCCTTGCTTCTTGTAAAACATCATACCACAGATCACATTTCTCTGAAGAATTTTTATCAAAAGTGAAACAAACGAGTGGTTTCATTTCGTCTGTATTTAATATAAGGTATTGTTGCTAAAACCTTTTTATCATCCCCAACTTCACCCTATTTTAATCATGAAACCTTTTATCCCTTGATGACGTAAATCAATGAGTGTTTGTCCTATTACGACGAGGAGGAAAACAGCATGAGGATAACAAATGGGTCAAAACAAGAGAAAGACCAAGCGCTTACACCCAGTAAAATCAAAAAAGAAGACGCACCTCATGAGGTGATCAACAAACACCTCATCAAAGGGCAAAAGCTAGATTTAACAAAAAACAATCCAAATATCGACCAAATTCAAATCGGGCTTGGCTGGGATTTGGCTGGCCAGCCAATTGATTTAGATACGCAAGTGTTTCTCTTAAATGAAGAGGACAAACTGTTGTCTCCAAGCCATCTGATCTATTATCATCAGCAGCAAAGCTTAGACGGAGCTGTTCGCCATCTTGGTGATCATCAAGTTGGCGGTGGGTATCGAGACAATGAAATGATCATTATGCAATTAAGCAGAGTCTCTCCAAATATTCATAAAATCGTTGTTACAGCTACGATACATGATGCACACGAGCGCAAGCATCATTTTGGACAAGTGACGAACGCTAACGTGCATCTGACTGATCAAATCTCACAACAAGAAATTTGTACCTTTCAATTAACAGAAGATTATTCATATTGTACCTCCATCATTTGCGCTCAACTCATAAGAGATGAGGAAGAATGGAAAATCATCGCAACCGGGCAAGGAACTACGCTAGATTTAAATGATTTATGCCGCATCTACGGATTCACATCTTGACGCAGAAAGGAGCCAGCACCAATGGGATTTCATTTCACCACAATAGAAGAACTTACTTTACAAGCAGAAGGCAGCGGAATCTTTTTTGCGAAAAAAGGCGCAATGATTGCCGATCAAGGTACGTTTCAATACCGCAAACGACTCCTCGGAACAAACAAAGGAAATATGGTCAGTCAAGTATTTAACCATATCAGCAGGAAATTGACAGGTGAAAACCTTGAAGTGATGGAGGTCAGTGGACAAGGTACTTGTTATTTAGCTGATTCCAGCGAGCACGTGACAGTGATTAATCTTGAGCCGAGCGGTCCTTGGCAGCATGTAAGTGTAGAAAGTGAGGATTTACTTGCCTTTACTGAGGAATGTCATTACGGCGTGACACCAGTAGGCGTAGGGATTTTATCACAGAAAGGACTGTTTACATCAAAGCTCTCCTATCAAGGCCACGGGGCGCAGGTCGCCATTAAAACAAATGGAAACCCGCTCATTTTAAAAGCCCCTTGCCGTGTAGATCCTGACGCCATTGTCGCTTGGACTGGTAAAGCACCGAAGGTCAAATTAGATGTGAACTGGAAGACCCTCATCGGACAAACATCTGGTGAATCCTACTTATTTGAGTTCCAAGAACAAGACCAAATTGTCATTATCCAGCCATCTGAGCGGACATCCGGCTTACGGGTTGGTTTAGATGATAACCGTTACAAGCCTCAGAGCCAGAGCTCCTCTCATGAATTCACGAATTCACAGACATCTCAGCAAGAGAATAGAGGCGGGCTTAGTGACCTGATCGGAGGCATCTTACAACCGCGAAAATAAAAGCATGTAGAAAATCTCTACATGCTTTTTCAATTCATTAATCCATTTGTTTCAATAAAGTTCTTTGTCTCTTCATTTCCGAGCTCGAAAATCATTGAGTATATCTCTTTTCTTTTTCGATCCATTTCATCATTCGGACTGTCATAATGATATTCAAGATACGGAACATGCGCTCGAAAGAAGCCTTTCCAATCTGTCATATACTGTTCATCGAAATAGTCTCTCAGCTGCAAAATTTGATCATCGTCTGCTTCTATTTGAAATTGCCAAGCCGCAGCATCTCTATGCTGCGATATCGATCCATCCTGTACGGATACATAATATGTGTGTCTCGTCATCTGATTCATCCTTTTTCCTTTAGTATGACCAGATATGAAGAAATTACGGCTTCTTGCGCAATTTATTTTTTAACATGTCCAACACATCAATAAACAACTGTGGAATGGGAATTCCGAGGGCATTGGCTGTCGAGACGATTTGGTAAGATTCATAAATAATATAAAAGATGATCGCTAAATCCTTAATCATCCCATTTGTCTTCAGCATGACATCGAAGAAATGCGCCATGGATATTAGAGAGACCGTCACAATCTTTCGAACAAGCCGCGTAGAAAAACGTTTCATTGTGAGCTGTCCTGTCAAAGATTCTCTTAGGCTTGAACAAATTAATTCAATGGCCATGAGTGTTACTAATATCATCAGTAAATATCCTGCTCCACCAAACAGAAAGCCCATCGCTGACAAACTGACTGTAAACAACGAAAAGATGCCTAAATCCTTGCTCACTTGGCATCAACATCCTTTCAAAGTGGAACTCCTTACCTCAATAGTATATGCCAGATCTTCGCAATAGCTTGGACGACAAAAAATAAAGGCGTCGCCTTTTCAATCAGACAGAGTGATGACAAGAAAAAAAGCCGCCTTGTGTGGCGGCTTCCATCTTTAGACTCTCACATCAATAAAGCGAGCGTCTGAATCCTTTGGCTGAACAGCTTGAGGCTGCTGCTGAACTTGATCCAGCATGACCATGGCTTGTGCTGTATTCGTAGCAAGCTGTGAATTCAACAAACTAATATTAAGTGTTTTTTGAATGCTCGCGACTTGCTGACTCATCATTCCTGCAATAGAAGACATCTTCTCCCCTCCCTTCTCTTTTCTCTTCGGCTGAAAGCCCTATGATTTCAATGGGCTGTCTGTCACGATTCCAACAAAAAAGGAATGTCGATCTCTTAACGATCGACATTCCTTCCACATACGTATTATCCTAAAAATGCTTTAAGCATCCAGTTGTGTTTCTCGATAGATTGATGAATCGCAAGTAACATATCACCTGTTGTTTCATCGCCAACTTCTCCAGCCAGCTCCATTCCTTGTTTTAATTCCTCAGCGATATTGGAGAAATCATCATATAGATTTTTCACCATTTGCTCCGCTGATTCATTACCTTCAGCTTCTTGAATGCTAGAAATTTCTAAGCATTCTTTCATTGTTGCAACAGGCTGTCCATTTAAAGCAAGCATACGCTCAGCCAAATCATCAATGTATGTCGCTGTTTCTGTATAAAGTTCTTCAAATTTCTCATGGAGTGTAAAGAAGTCTTTTCCCTTTACGTACCAGTGATAGTTATGTAATTTTACGTAAAGCACAGTCCAATCTGCTACTTGTTTATTGACGACGTGTAATAATTTTTCAGACATGTTTATTCCTCCTTATGTAATTGCGTTTAGTATGAGAATACCCTTTTCCTATTATACTGAAACCTGCGATGAATTTCTTCTATTTTGGCTGCATGAAATATATGTTAATATGGAAATAAGGAGGGAGTTAGATGCTGCTACTTGGGATTATCAGCTTTATCATTATCTCAATCGTTGTCTTTTTATCGCTGTGGACAACATCGAAGGCTTATGAATATAAGCATAAAATCGATACACCACAGGATGCTGAACCAAACCAACGTCCTAACCCGAAATAAAATGCCATTTAATGATGTGAAGTTTCTTCTTCAGTAGATGAACTCTCTTTTTTCACATCACCTACTTGAATGTTCGTCTTTGGCATATTATGCTGCTGTTTAGCTGTCACATGGACTTGTATGATATAAAGGCCATCTTTTTTAAAGGCTGTATGCAATTCATATACACCTTTATTCTCTTTCTTTGGCTGAATCATCTTGCTGTTATCCTTATCGCCATCTTTCCACACTTCAAATTGAACTTCGTCTGCATCATCGACAGGCGTATCACCATATGTGACAGCTGCTTTTACTATAACGCTTTCATTTTTCTCCACTTGTTCAGGTCCTGTAAGCTTCACTTCTAATAGCTCAGGTACCTCCCCTTTTTCACTATTTGCTGCAGAGTTCCCACATGCACTTAGTAACAAGAGCATCAATATCATTCCCAACATTTTTCGCATCCCGAGTTCCCCCTTCTTTTACTGACATGTCCATTTTAACAAATATCCCCTATTTTGACATCTCATGATCGAATACAAAAAAAACCGGACATCATCATGTCCGGTTTATGATTGATTAGCCAAATACTTTGAGAAGCTCTTCTTGATCTTGAGAAAGCCAGAAACGCATCAAACGTTTTGCCCCTTCAAGGTCATGAAGCTTCGCTTGACCGCATTGCTCTTCGTTTGCCGCAGGAATTTCTGTTACTTCAACTGCATCCTTGAATGTTGCATCAAGAAGCTCAACGATTTCTTTTGGAGTTGGTGCACCACTGACCACTAAATAGTAGCCTGTCTGACAGCCCATTGGAGATATATCAATGATATCAAAATGGTCGTATTTCTCTGAGTGTGTTCTAATGTTAAACGCAAGTAAATGCTCTAATGTATGAATCGTATCAGGTTTCATCGCTTGCTTGTTTGGCTGACAAAAACGAATATCAAATTTATTGACTTCTCCATCTGATCCCACTTTATGAACGCCACAATGACGAACGTATGGCGCTTTTACAGCATTATGATCAAGTTCAAAGCTTTCTACTGAAGGCATAATCACCACTCCTATAATTGCAATTTCCTATATTATAACATATTTCTCCGACCAGTTTAGTTTATAAAACTTTCCTTCCTTGTCCTTTTTTCTTATACTGTGAAAGACAGACAAGGAGGAACCTTTATGAAACAAATTTTTATCGGCATCATACGCTTTTATCAAAAATGTATTTCCCCTCTTACACCGCCTAGCTGCCGGTTTTACCCAACATGCTCAAATTATGGGTTAGAAGCGATCAAAACGCATGGCGCTTTAAAAGGCGGCTGGCTCACCATCAAACGGATATTAAAATGTCATCCGCTCCATCCTGGCGGCATCGATCCTGTCCCGCCGAAAAAGGAAACATAACTTACTTTTTTTCATATCCGTTGACGACTACGTCAAGCTTGCCAGTTCCAGGATCAATTACAAGACCGTGCACAGGGACATTTGATGGGAGAAGCGGGTGATTTTTCACAACGGACACACTGTCCTTCACGCTCTCTTCAACCGAACTAAAGCTTTTGAGCCACTGTTTAAAATCGATTCCTGAGTATTCCAGTACTTCAATCCGTTTTTCTGGGATACCACGCTCAATGGCTTTGTTTAAAAGTGTCTGGCTGTCTATTTTGCTCATACCGCAATCATGATGCCCGATGACATAAACCTCGTCAGCATTTAATTCGTAAACAGCCACTAAAATGCTTCGCATAATACTTCCAAATGGATGAGAAACAAGAGCACCAGCACTTTTAACGATCTTGATATCTCCATTTTTCATGTTCATTGCACGTGGAAGCAGCTCGACAAGCCTTGTATCCATACATGACAGAATGACAGCTTTTTTCTGTGGAAACTTCGTTGTTGTAAATTCTTCGTATTTCTTTTCTTCAATAAATTGTTGATTATATTCGATGATTTCTTCTAAAAGTTTCATACGTTGTCCATTCCTTTATCTTTTTTTAAAAATAAATATAGCATAATGTGAGAAATTTCGTCACGTTTTGCAGCACATTTTTTTAAAAGGAAACATCTGCTGATGAAATTTTTTTATTTTTCTCTTTTCAAATCGTAATTATTACGATACAATAACTCAGGACATTAAATCGTAATCATTTCTATCTAATAGATTGAGAGGAGACATTTTCCACATGAAAAAAATCTTTTATATGTTAACAGCTGCTTTATTTGCGATCGGTCTTGCCGCTTGCTCAAGCAGTGCGGGGACAAATGCTTCAAAAGGAAAAGCAGACGGAAAACTGACCGTTTACACCACCATTTTCCCGATTCAAGATTTCACTGAAAAAATTGGCGGTTCTCATGTTCATGCGCAAAGCGTGTACCCTGCCAATGCAGATGCACACAGCTTTGAACCAAGTTCAAAAACGATGGTTGAAATGGCTGAAGGAGACGCCTTCATCTACAGCGGCACAGGCGCTGAAGCATTCGCTGACAAAACCGCTTCTACGTTAAAAGACCAAGGCGTGAAAACAGTCAAAGCAGCCGAAGGCATCAAATTGTTATCGACAAAAGAAGAGCATTCACATGAAGAAGGCAAAGATCACGATCATGAAGAGGAAGATCATGAACATGATGGACACGATCACGGAGATAAAGATCCTCATGCATGGTTAGACCCTGTTTATGCACAGCAAATGGCGAAAAACATTAAAGATACACTCGTTTCATTAGATCCAGATCATAAAGACGAATACACAAAAAACTATGAAAAACTAAAAAAAGATTTGCAATCGCTAGATCAAGAGTTCAACACAACGTTATCTAAAGCAAAACATAAAGAAATCCTTGTTTCGCATGCAGCCTACGGTTATTGGGAAAAGCGCTACGGCATTGAACAAATCAGTGTATTAGGGTTATCCGCTTCTGAAGAGCCTTCACAAAAGCAGCTCGAAAGCATTGTCCAAAAAGCTGAAAAGCATCACATTCAATATGTGATTTTTGAAAACAACGTCAGCAGCAAAGTCTCAGATACGATCCGCAGTGAAATTGGGGCAAAAAGCCTCACACTTAAAAATTTAGAATCTATTACTGAAGATGATGCAAAAAAAGGTGAAAGCTACGTCAGCTTAATGAAACAAAATCTAAAGACCTTAAAAACCGCTTTAAATGATTAATTGTTAGGCCCGGGTGATCTCCCGGGTTTTTTGCTGTAAAAAAGCACACCATTGTAGGGTGTGCTTTTTTTATTACATTTGATACTTTTTCTTAAACAACTCGGCTCTTCCGCCTTTTTCTCCGAATTTTTGGCGTCCTGTATAAAAAGGATGCGTATCAGAGCTTGTTTCTACTTTAATGACAGGATACGTTTTCCCATCTTCCCATTCTACTGTCTCATTAGATGACTTTGTCGATTTACTCAAAAAGCGGTAACCGCTGTTTACGTCCATAAATACAACATCATGTGAGGTTGGATGAATATCTCTTTTCAATGTCAAAACTCCTTTCGTTATCAAAACGTAATGATTACGCTTTATATTTATATTCTACTCCCTCTTTTACAACATGTCAAAAATCAAGCTTTCTTAGTCAGGAAGAATAATCTAAAAATGGTGGAGAATAATAACATCATGAAAAAGAGAAGCGATAAGAAAGGCGGAGAAAAAATTGACTGATCTCGTTTTAGCTAGAAGCCTGTTCGGCACAACCATGGGCTTTCATATTATTTATGCCTCGCTTGGCGTTGGCATCCCGCTAATGATTTTGTTAGCTGAACTCATCTTCCAAAAAACGAAGGACCCTCACTATGCTGTCATGGCGAAACGGTGGACGAAAGCGCAGGCTGTCTTGTTAGGTGTCGCCATTCCAACAGGCACGATTGCAGGCACCCAGCTCGCTCTTCTATGGCCAGGTTTTATGGAGGTCATCGGAAAGGTCATGTCACTGCCATTTCAGATTGAGATTTATGCGTTCTTTATTGAAGCATTATTTATGTCTATTTATGTGTACGCAGCGGACCGCCTATCACCTGCTATGCGCATCATTACCGTTATTTTTGTCGTGATTGGCGCAGCCGCTTCAGCAATTCTGATCACAAACGTACATGCATTTGAAGGTACCCCTGCTGGCTTTCAAATGGTCAATGGAGAAATTACGAATATCGAGCCTTGGAAGGCCTTTTTCAATCCTAGCTTTGTCGTAACTGCAACACATGTCGTGCTGTCTGCTTTTACAACAGGTGCTTTTGTGATTGCATCAGTGGCAGCTTTTAAAATGCTTAAAACAAGAAAGAATGAGAAGCTCTATACGTTTCATCGAAAAGCTCTTTTTCTTGGACTTATTGTAGGAGGCCTCTTCTCATTTCTTACGGCCATAAATGGTCATGAGTCTGCTCAGCTTCTGTATGAATATCAGCCTGAAAAGTTAGCTGGTGCTGAAGGTTTATTTGAAACACAATCACATGCACCTCTCGCAATAGGTGGTTTTACTGATGCCGATTCAAAGGAAATTAAAGGAGCAATTGAAATCCCTTGGGCGCTTAGCTTTTTGGCAGGAAATAGCTTTGATACGGTGGTCAAAGGCTTAAATGATTTCCCACGTGACGAGTGGCCGCCTTTATTTATTCACACATTATTTAATGGCATGGTCATTATTGGCTCAGTCCTCATTTTGTTTGCGGTATTAGCACTGCTTTACCGTAAAATTTTGAAACGCGAACATTATCCGAAGTGGCTCCTTTTTCTTTACTTATTCGGCGGGCCCCTTAGTCTTTTGGCTATTGAGTTTGGCTGGATCTTTGCATGTACAGGCCGTCAGCCATGGGTCATTTATCGAATGCTCAAAACCTCAGAGGTCGTCACATCATCAGGCTCAATCGGTACGCTCTTTATCCTTTTTGCCATTGTCTACCTCATCTTAGGCATAGCAACTGTGATTGTGCTGACGTACTACTTTAGAAAACATTCGATTGAAGAAGACCTACGGTTAACAGAATCTTAAAAAGGAGCGATCTAGATGCAAATGGATGTGACAACTGATGCACTCATTGCAATCACCATCTTATGGGGGTTCGTTTTTATCTATGCAGTGATGGCATCAATGGATTTCGGCGCAGGATTTTGGTCCATGATTTATATGAATAAAGAACAAACAAAGGCCGCTAATATCGCAAATAAGTATCTTTCTCCAACATGGGAAGTAACTAACGTATTTATTGTGGCAATTGTTGTTGCGTTGTTTAGCATGTTTCCAGGAGCGACCTTTGTCCTTGGTACTGTTTTATTAATACCCGGCAGCATCATATTATTACTTCTTGCACTGCGAAGCGGGTTTCTTGTGTTTTCTCATTCTCTACCTAAAAAATACCGAAAAGCAGTGACTTACATTTCAGGGATTAGCGGCTTTATCATTCCATCGATCCTGATCATGGTTCTTCCGATTACTCATGGTGGATTTATCTTTGAGGAGAACAACAATTACTCATTAGATCTTGGACTGGTCTTTACGAGTGCAAATGTCTATTCTTTTGTCGGTTTTGCCATTTTCAGCACCCTTTTTCTTTCGTCATTGCTTTTAGCTGATTTCTCGAATGTGGCTGATGAAGATGAAGCTTACAGTATTTATAGAAGAGGAGCGCTCATTACGGGCCCGCTTTCACTCATGATGGCCTTTTTCATCATGCTGACATTAAGAAGCGAGGCAAATTGGCTGTTCACAAAAATGATGCAGAACATCCCTATTCTTCTTGTATCACTCCTGATGTTTTTGCTAGCAGGGCTGGCTCTATATTTACCAAATAGCCGGTTTAAGCATCGAAAAGGCCGGCCGCGTTTAGCTGTCATTGCGATTACCCTTCAATATTTTTTAGCAAGCTACGTGTACGGACGTGCCCATTTGCCTTATATGGCCTATCCAGATATTACAATCATGTCTGGTTTTACTGACCCTGTGACATTTAGAGCATTATTTATCACGTATATTGTAGGTTTTATCATCTTATTTCCTGGGTTCTATTTCTTCTGGAAATTGTTTATGAAGGATAAGCGCTATATTCGCCAGGAAGATTAACGTGAATGGATGAGGTTCATTTCGGTTACATTATAGAAGAAAGACATACTCAAAAGGAGGTCATCTGTATGAGTCAAAAAATCCTTTGTGAAGTTAATAACTGTTCCTATTGGAATGCTGGAAACCGCTGTGGGGCAGATGCAATCTATGTCGTCAGCCACACAGGAAATACGGCTGAAAAAAGTGAAGAAACGGATTGTAAAACGTTTAAACCACAAGATCTTTAAGTCTCATTTAAGGAGGCGCTTCACATTGAAATACGATCGGCTGCTTCAAACGTTTTTTGACGAAATTCATGACGCGGACGAAGCCGCATTTTATCAAGCAGCTCACTCCTTTTTAAACCTTTGGGATTATGAATATGGCCCTGCAGCAGACATGCCAACTGAAATGAATCACTATATTGGACAGCTTGCTTATGACAGCGAACTGGTAGAAGAGTAAGAAAGAGCGGTGACCCGCTCTTTCTTTTTTTTGAGACAGGAAGGAAAAACTTTCTCTCACTATATATAGATTTTATCGGATGTGCAAAAGGTGAATACCTCATTTTCACATCACAAAATCATGTTTTGTAAACACGTCAATTTTATCTGAAAAAGAACGAAGCGCTTGATAATCCACTTCTACTCCCATTCCTGGGGAACGAGGTACCTCAATAAACCCATTTTCAACCTTGATTTCAGGAAAAATGATATCCTGCTCCCAATATTTTGACGAAGCTGAAATATCACCTGGAATTGTAAATTGCGGAAGTGAAGCAAGTGCCACGTTCTGGGCGCGGGAAATGCCTGTTTCAATCATTCCTCCGCACCATAACGGAATTTGATGCTCCTTACTGAATGTATGGATTTTAAGGGCTTCTGTCAGCCCTCCAACTCGTGAAGGCTTCACATTGATAATTTGACAGCTGCCAAGCTCTACAGCTTTTCTAGCATCATCTAAAGAACAAATACTTTCATCCAAACATATCGGTGTTTTTAAATGCTTTTGCAAATGGCGATGGTCGACGATATCATCTGCAGCTAATGGCTGTTCAATCATTAATAAACGAATGTCATCGAGCTGCTTGAGCTTGCTAATATCCTTTAACTCATAAGCAGAGTTTGCATCTGCCATTAATGGAAGGTGAGGGAAAGACTCTCTAATTTTTTTAAGGAGACCAATATCCTGTCCCGGCTTAATTTTCACCTTCACCCGCTGATAGCCTTGGTCCACAAATTGTTGTATTTGCTTCAGCATATCATCAACGGGTCCTAACCCCGCCACAACACCAGAAGGTATTCTATCCTTGGTGCCGCCTAATACATCTCGTAACGATTTATTCTCTCGCTTCGCATAAATATCCCAAACAGCCGCTTCAATTCCCGCTTTCGCCATCTTATTCCCTTTAAATTGATACAGGCTGTCTGGTATTTCTGAAGGGTGTGTAAAGGTGCGTGTCAGCACATTTGGTATAAAGAAAGCTCTCAGCATATGGTAACAAGTTTCAATGGTTTCTTCTGTATACCAAGGAGAAGAAAAAGCTGACACCTCTCCCCAACCAGTCAATCCCGTTTGATCTTTTACCTCGACAATAATAAACTCACGCTCCGATATGGTCCCAAGACTTGTGGTAAATGGCTGCTTGAGCTTCATCGTGACATGATATAAAATCACTCGTTCAATTTGAATCATCTAAAAACCCCTTTTGACTCTGAGTCTGTGCCTCTGCAATTTATTCGACGCATTTCTTGGCAGCTCGTCCACAAAGTGAAAAGCGGCAGGCCATTTATATTTTGCTAGATGCGACTCACATAAAGCATAGAGCTCATTCTCCGGTATTTTATGGTCTGTGACAAGAAAGGCAGCCGGTACCTCTCCCCATCTATCATCATACATACCCGTCACTCCGGCTTCCTTTACATGCGGATGTGCTAACAGGACCGCTTCAATTTCAGCAGGATAAATATTCTCACCGCCAGAAATAATTAAATCTGAACGGCGGTCAAGCACAAATAAAAATCCCTCCTCATCCACATAGCCAATATCACCCGTTTTCAGCCAGCCTTGATCAAAGGCAGCCGCGGTCGCCTCTTCACGGTAAAGGTACCCTTTCATGACATTTGCCCCTTTCACCATAATTTCGCCATGCTCAAAAGGACGACAAATGCGTGTACCATCTTGAATTTTCAGCTCACACCCAAAAAGGGGTTTTCCCGCTGATCCAAGTTTCTCTACACTAAATTCAGGCGCAAGGGTCACAATTTGTGAACAGGTCTCTGTCATGCCATACGATTGAAACACAGGGAAGCCTTTCTCTTTGCTTTCTTGAAGCATCGCAAAAGGCGCAGGCCCTCCGCCTAATAAAAGACAGCGCAAAGAAGACGGACATTCTTCCAGTCTGCTTAATAAACGGGATAACATCGTTTGAACAACAGATATCATCGTCACACGATGCTGTTCAATAGAACCTTTTACTTCATCGACATCAAACTTCTGATGGAGTACGACAGTCATCCCATAAATCACAGACTTAAATAAAGCGGATAATCCGCTAATATGAAAAAGAGGCAGTGCAATAAGCCAGCGGTCATCCTCTCTGATGCCCATATTGAGTACAGAGGAAACAGCACTATGGAAATGATTGCCAAATGTTTGCTCGACCCCTTTTGGGCGTCCTGTTGTACCAGATGTATACATGATCGTCGCTGTTTCATTTAAATCAAATTCGCTTTCGATTTTCTTTACATTCTCTTGCCCTTCTTCAGGTAAAGTCTCCATTGTATAAACGGGTATTTCACCCTTATGATCACTGGCATAAACAGGTTCAGTAAATAAAGCGGCTGCTTTTGCATCTTCAAGTTGATAGCGTCTTTCGGCTTTTGTTAACTTATTGTTCAATAGCACGATTTTGAATCCTAATGACAAACAAGCATGAACAAGCATCACCATTTGAGGATGGTTGTTCATCAGAAGACCAACCGTTTCCCCTTTTTTTAATGATGTTTGTGCCAGTCTATTGGAAAGCTCATTGACTTCATCAGCTAAATCGCGGAATGTCCATTTTTTATCCTGATAAATGAGCGCGACTCTTTCTGGTGTTAAATAAGCACGGTGCAGCAGCCAATTTGGTTGCTTCATCATGACACCTCCTTTTTGTAAAAGAAAACAGCTTAGTCTGATGCACTAAGCTGTTTTTCATCGATATGATTGAATCAAGGGAAACGCGGGAACTGACCGAAGTCCGGCTTGCGTTTTTCCTTAAAGGAATCGCGGCCTTCTTTTGCTTCATCTGTTGTGTAATAAAGAAGTGTCGCATCTCCTGCAAATTGTTGAATTCCAGCTAATCCATCCGTATCTGCATTAAATGCAGCCTTCAAGAATCGTAAAGCAGTCGGGCTCTTTTCTAGCATCTCCTCACACCACTTCACGGTTTCCTCTTCAAGCTGCTCTAATGGTACAACTGTATTGACAAGTCCCATATCAAGCGCTTCTTGTGCATTGTATTGACGGCATAAGTACCAGATCTCTCTCGCTTTCTTATGACCTACAATACGTGCAAGGTAGCCTGAACCATAACCAGCATCAAAGCTGCCTACTTTTGGACCAGTTTGTCCAAAAATCGCATTATCTGCTGCAATTGTCAGGTCACACACAATATGAAGAACGTGCCCGCCGCCGATTGCATAACCAGCAACCATCGCAACAACAGGTTTTGGAATCACACGAATCAAACGCTGTAAGTCAAGTACATTTAGACGCGGAATTTGATCGTCTCCTACATAACCGCCATGACCGCGTACTTTTTGATCTCCACCAGAACAGAATGCTTTGCCGCCAGCACCTGCAAGTACGATCACACCTACATTCGAATTATCACGAGCACGTGAAAATGCATCAATTAATTCACTCACAGTTTTTGGTGTAAACGCGTTATGTACATGTGGACGATTAATCGTGATCTTTGCGATCCCATTGTACGTTTCATATAAAATTTCGTCATATTGACGCTCAGTTTGCCATTCAATAGCCATCAATAGTTCCTCCTCTAATCTTGCGTAATAAACTCACTTACTATTTTACCAAAAAAATGTGGTTGTTCCACATGAACTGTATGCCCAGCCTGCTCAGCCAATATAAATTGACTGCCTTCAAGCTCCTGCTGCATACGTGCGGCGATATTGCAGAACTTTTCATCAAGCGCTCCGCAAATCAACAAAACAGGTAATTTTATATGCTTTAATGCCTTCCAAACAGAGGGCTGCGAACCTGTTCCTATGCCTTCTAAGCTGCGAGCCAGTCCAAGTGGATTGGCTTTCAGCCTTCCCTCTCTTAGTTGAGCCTGCGTGTCAGCTGATAAAGTTCTTTGCGAAGCAAACAGTGGAATACTCTCCCAAAAATCCACAAACTTCACTAAACCTTCATGTCTCATTTTCTGAGCAAGCTGATGATCATGCTTGAGTCTTGCCATCCGCTCTTTAAACGTGCGAAGCCCTGGAGAGGTACTCTCTAGAATCAATTTGTTGACTCGCTCTGAATAACGAGTGGCAAATGATAAAGCAATACGTCCTCCCATAGAATATCCGAGAATATTCACTTTGTGAAGCTTTAATTGGTTTAAAATCTCTGCAAGATCTGCCAGCTGATGCGACATCGCATATCTTCTTATACTTTCTGGTGAGTCCGTGCGGCCATGTCCAAGCAAACTGACTTGAATCAATCTCGTATTCTCCATATAAGCATTCAAGAACGTCCAAGAAGCCGCGCTTCCAGTGAAGCCATGTAGGCATAACGTGGCATTCTCACCTGATGGATTTTGATCCACCACCTCGTACGCCACACCATCACGCATCCGTATTATGAAAGAAGACATTCTTTTTTCACTTCTTTCAATATGTCATCCATCATTTGACGATGCTTGCTTGCACGAGAATGCCGATCTGTTTCAATTTCAATTAAATGAAGTCCAGGCTCTTCTATATGCGCCTTGTAGACATCATGGAATTCTTGTTTCGTTGACGGTTTCGCATAGGTTCCCCCATACAGCTTCGAAGCATACTCAAAATTCAGTCCAGTCGGTGTACCAAAGAGTTTTTCATAATACGGTTCCTCAGACGCCTGCGGAAGGAAAGAAAAGATGCCTCCTCCATCATTGTTTAAAAGCACAACCGTCAGTGGAATGTCCATCAACTTCGCTGCAAGGAGGCCATTCATATCATGGTAAAATGATAAATCTCCAATCACTAAGGTGACCGGCTGTTTCAAAGCTGCGTACGTGCCAAGTGCTGTAGACACAACGCCATCAATACCGTTTGCTCCTCGATTCGCCATCATTCGAAAAGGCTTCAATTGCGCTTCAAAAAATGTATCCACATCACGAATCGGCATACTATTTCCGATAAAAAGGACACTCTCCTTCGGCAATAGATGCTGAAGCTGACGGTACACATTCCCCTCAAATGACAGATCCTCATCAGAATAATGGGCAGCATGCGTTCTGAATGATGAATTAGCATCCTGCCAGCGCTTTAGAAAACTTGTATCCTCACGTTGATCCGCTCTATTGACTACTTCATCTACAAAAGCTGCCACATCACTTTCAATGACGTATGAAGCACTCAGCCCAGGATCTCGAAAACCTCCAGCAGCATCAACAACAATCTGATTGACATCCACATGTTTTTCCAACCACTTGAATAAAGGCTTAGACACAGGCATCGGTCCAAAACGAATGACCATATCCGGCAATAGGTGCTGCTGCAATGCTTCATCTTTCAATAAAGAATCATACGCATCAATAATAAGATCTGCCTGCTCATGACCATTTCGTAAATGAGAAAGCGGGTCCGCTAAAATCGGCATATGCAAGGCTTTTGAAAGACGTAACACTGCCTCTTTTTCTTTCTGAGTATGAAGCTCACCACACACAATCAGTCCCTTTTTGGAACGGTTCATGCCCGTCACAATTTCAGATATCGCATCACAATTTGGGAAAGCCTGTCCTGTAGCTAATACTTTTTTCCGGTCTGTTTCTTCTCTCTCGAAAGGATCAATAGACAAATCAGGAAGCAATGGTTCTCTCAGAGGGACATTGATTTGTACAGGTCCTTTCGGCTCTTGCATCGACATATGATTTGCTCTTGCCGCAGCCGTCTGAACATAGCGCAACATCGTCTGACTGTCTTCTGGCAATGCTAAGTCTGTGAACCATTTAACAAACTTACCGAATAAGAATTGCTGATCAATCGCTTGAGGTGCCCCAACTTCCCTCAATTCGTGCGGCCGATCAGCAGTTAAAACAATAAGTGGGACACGGGAATAATGTGCCTCTACAATGGCTGGGTAAAAGTTAGCTGCTGCTGTACCTGATGTACAAATAAGCAGCACTGATTTTTGACTTGCTTTTGCAAGACCAAGCGCATAAAAAGCAGCAGACCGTTCATCCACTAATACATGGACATTGATGTCTTGGTGGGCTAGAGCCAGCATTGCAAGCGGGGTCGAACGAGAACCTGGACAGACAACGGCCTCTTGTACGCCGCCTTGGACAAATTCATCCATCAATCTGCCAATATATGTTGTCATGATTTGATTATTCAATAGGACGACCTCCAAGGGCAGATAGCATTGGTCTTAATTTCACTTGCGTTTCCTCGTACTCCTGCTTTGCAAGGGAATCCTCTACAATGCCGCAGCCAGCGAACAAACGAACATGGTCTTCCTCAATAAGACCTGACCGAATGGCAACAGCAAATTCTCCATTATCCTGAGAGTCAATCCACCCTACCGGCGCTGCGTACCAGCCACGTTTCAACGGTTCGATTTCACGAATGACCTCAACTGCCTTTTTCTTCGGATATCCACCTAATGCTGGCGTCGGATGGAGCTGTTCAATTAATGAAAAGAGAGAACAGCTGCTTTTAATTTCTCCCACAATCGGTGTAAACAAATGCTGAATGTTTTTTGTTTTATAAAGACTAGGTTGATTTGGTTTATGCACGCGAAGGCAATTGGCCTCAAATGCTTGCTCAATCATATTGACGACAATTTGATGTTCAATCAAATTCTTCTCATCATGCAGTAGCTCCTCGCCTAATGCTCGATCTTCCGCTTCATTTTTTCCACGAACAATCGAACCTGCTAAACAAGATGAAAAGACCTCTCCGCCGCTTTTTTTCACTAAGCGTTCCGGCGTAGCTCCGACAAATGCTTGTCTCCCCTGTTCAACCGCAAATACATAACTCGTTGTTTGATGCTTTAATAATTCTGATAACAGTGGAGCGAGTTCAATTTGATTTTTATAGTGAAGCAAGACTTCTCTTGCTAAAACAACCTTTTCATATTCGTTTGCACGAATGTGGTCTGTCGCTTCTTGGATCGCCTTCATCCATTTCGTCACATCTCGTTCTTCCATATGAACAAGTTCGGCTTGTCCATCATGTCTGAGCGGTAATGTTTCGAAATGAGAGGCTTTTTGTTCTAATTCTTGAATGAGCTGATGAACATTCCCGTCCACCTGCTTCCATTCATTGATCGTAAGGAACGTCCCTTCTTTCGAGACAGTAAGCATCATCGATGGCACAAAAAAATGAGCCTCGCCAAAAGCTTCCCAGTGACGCGCCTTCTCTTCAAACGGATCAAATGAGAATCCTCCAAATAAAAGCGGACCAACAGCCGCTTGCCTTAACTCCTTCTCATCATGAAAATGGAACATGTGCTGCTTCAGCTGTTCCCATTCTTGATGGACTGTATCAAATCGTTCCTTGCCTTGTTCAGATGATTTAATAACGGCCGCTCTGCCAAGTCCAGAAAATATCATTTGGCTTTCTGGATCAGACCAAAAAAAACGCTCGCCTAAAAAATCCGCTTCGCCGCTTTGGAAAAAGGCAAGAGGATCCAGATCGTCAACTCTTCTGGAGTAGCTTATCAAAACAGCATGGTTGACGTTATTCGCTTCTTCTAATGTCGCAAGCGCTTCCTGCCGGAAAGTACTTTGCACTGTTGTCACCATGATACATTCCTCCAAAATCCATGAAATAACATAAAAAAATAAAACCAAAATGAAAAAATACGTGAACATTCGAGTATGTCGAATGACCTGCTTTTCTATTATAAACCTTAACAGATGAACTTAGTAAAGAAAACAGCTTTTAAAACCTCGAATCCTTATTATATCACGCTTTCTAGATTTTTTCGCTCCTGCTTGTTGAAACGAGAGCATCTATAAGAAAAATGGAAAGTCTTGTTCTAAGATCAAGCTTTCTCTCGATATGGCAACGATTAGCAAACATCTTTTTCAGGTTTCATCGCATCAATATATTGACACCCTTTTGAACTTTGCTAAACTGGAATTTGGACGTGTACGTATTTTTTTATTTAAAGGAGTATATTTTATGCAGCATCAATCGATATCAGATCAGCTTTCACCGATTAAGCCTGATAAGAACTGGCGGATTTGGTGGAATTTACTACGACCGCATACATTAACAGCAGCATTTATTCCCGTTACTTTAGGAACTGTTCTCGCACTTCCAAGTGGTCAAATACATGTTGGGCTATTTTTAGCTATGCTGTTTGCATCTATGTTTATCCAAATCGCAACAAACATGTTTAATGAGTACTTTGATTATGTTCGCGGATTGGACAACGAGAAATCTGTCGGCATCGGCGGCGCCATTGTCAGAAATGGCGTGAAGCCTAAAACCGTTCTCGCCCTTGCTTATGCACTATTTGCGCTTTCTTTACTACTAGGGGTATATATTTGCATGATGTCTAGCTGGTGGATTGCACTGATAGGGCTCATTTGTATGGCAGCAGGCTATTTCTATACTGGCGGTCCTGTTCCTATTGCATATACACCGTTTGGAGAACTTGTATCAGGTGCCTTTATGGGATTAGGAATCATCCTGATCAGTTTCTATATTCAAACAGGCACACTGACGTCTAAAGCGGTTCTCGTCTCATTACCAATTTCTATTTTAGTTGGTGCCATCTTACTATCGAACAATATCCGCGATTTAGACGGCGATAAAGAAAATGGACGAAAAACACTTGCTATCCTTGCTGGGCGAAAAGCTGCAGTGAACATTTTACTTTCCATGTTTTTGCTCTCTTATGTACTTATTTTTGTTTATATCTTCACAGATATTGTCGGCCTTTGGAGCCTTCTTGTTTTACTCAGTGTCCCAAAAGCATATACAGCTATCAAAGAATTTAAGCAAAAAGAAAAACCAATTGAATTAATGAATGCCATGAAATCTACAGCACAAACCAATACATTTTTCGGTTTCCTGCTAACAATCGCTTTGATTTTACAGTACTATATTGCTTAACAAAGAACGCCTGCCCCAGCCGCAGGCGTTTTTTCATGAGGAATTGCTTCAAATTGGAACTAGTCTTACAGATAAAATTGCTCATACTAACATTATGTTTGATATGAAAGGATGATCGCTTTGTTGTCTAAAGACGAATTACATCATTTGAAGCAGCGACTTCTCAATGAAAAACACGAACTCGAAGCCAAAAGCCATGACGATGAACAAAAAGTATCATTTCCTTATGATTCTGTCGGAGATCTGTCAGCCTATGATAATCATCCAGGTGATCAAGGAACAGAGCTGTTCGAACGCGGGAAAGATATTGCGTTAAATAGTTTAGAACATGAACATCTGTTAGACATCAATGAAGCACTTCAAGCCATCACTGACGGCTCTTATGGACTTTGCAAGGTCTGTAAAGCCCCTATCCCAAAGGAACGTTTAGAAGCCTTGCCTAGTGCCGTCACATGCACAGAGCATTCAAAAGAACAAACCGTTTCACAAAACCGTCCAATTGAAGAGGATTTATTAAGTCCGCCATCAGGGCAATTCGAAAATGAAGAAAGTGCAGCCTACGATGGAGAGGATGCATATCAAGACGTAGAACGCTACGGAAACTCTGATACGCCGTCCGATATGGAATTTCCTCCATTGACATACGATGATGTGTACACTCAATCAGAAGATGAAGATTATGTCGAAGACTATGAAGGATTTGCAGCTGCTGATATTGAGGGCAAGGCAAGTATGGTGTATCCAAATAAAGCCCATGAAGCCTATGAAAAAGCATTGGACGAAGAAGGCGTCATGACCGTATTTGGTGATTTGAAGCCGTACGAAGAGGAACCTTATACAGAAGAAAATCATTAGTCCCCTCATAATGGGGGCTTAATGTTTATATCATGTAATGATTGGGAAATCACTTTAAGAGTGAATTTGATTGGAGGAGATTCTTAATGGCGAGAAAAAGTATCATTTGGGCAGTGGTTGTCTTTTTTATTACATACGCATTATTCTCTATTGCCGGATTCTTGTTCCCGATTGACAGAGAGTGGTATGATGCATTAAATAAACCTGAATGGACACCAAGTGGTGGTGTAATTGGTGCTGTATGGGCTATCTTATTTGCTCTTATCTCGTTGTCCGCAGCGATCATTTATGGAAAGTACGGATTTCAAAAAATCACCTTACCATTTTGGATTCTTTTTCTTTTAAATTATGTATTTAATCAAGCCTTTAGTTTTTTTCAATTTACACAAAAAGATTTATTTGCTGCTACAATCGATTGCCTTCTTGTAGCACTGACAGCACTTGCTCTTGTCATCGTCTCGCGTAAACTAAGCAAAGTCGTTCCGATTTTACTAATTCCTTATGTCTTATGGGGCTTCTTTGCAACTTACTTGTCTTATACGATCTATTCCATGAACATGTAAAAAAGGACCGCTATAATGGCGGTCTTTCTTTTTTTGAAGAAAATAAAAAAAGAGATCTTTGACAAGATCTCTTTTAAATATGACCCGTACGGGATTCGAACCCGTGTTACCGCCGTGAAAGGGCGGTGTCTTAACCGCTTGACCAACGGGCCAGATAAATGGCGGAGAAGGAGGGATTTGAACCCTCGCGCCGCTTGCGCGACCTACACCCTTAGCAGGGGCGCCTCTTCAGCCACTTGAGTACTTCTCCATTTGGCTCCGCAGGTAGGACTCGAACCTACGACCGATCGGTTAACAGCCGATAGCTCTACCACTGAGCTACTGCGGAATATCATGGTGGGCCTGAGTGGACTCGAACCACCGACCTCACGCTTATCAGGCGTGCGCTCTAACCAGCTGAGCTACAGGCCCATGAATGGATATACAAATGGAGCGGGTGATGGGAATCGAACCCACGACATCAGCTTGGAAGGCTGAGGTTTTACCACTAAACTACACCCGCAAAAATATGTATGGGGCGATTGATGGGAATCGAACCCACGAGTGCCAGAGCCACAATCTGGTGCGTTAACCACTTCGCCACAACCGCCATACTATCAATATTTTTTTATAAAAGTGGCTCGGGACGGAATCGAACCGCCGACACACGGATTTTCAGTCCGTTGCTCTACCAACTGAGCTACCGAGCCATGTATTCATTTTAAAAATGGCGGTCCGGACGGGACTCGAACCCGCGACCTCCTGCGTGACAGGCAGGCATTCTAACCAACTGAACTACCGGACCATTTTGGTTGCACTCAATGAGCACTCCCTATTGGTGTATAAAATAATTTGGTTGCGGGGGCAGGATTTGAACCTGCGACCTTCGGGTTATGAGCCCGACGAGCTACCGAACTGCTCCACCCCGCGATGATATAAGGTTTTAAAAAATATGGCGGAGGAAGAGGGATTCGAACCCCCGCGGGCTTTGACACCCCTGTCGGTTTTCAAGACCGATCCCTTCAGCCGGACTTGGGTATTCCTCCGTATAGATGGTGGACCTTGTAGGACTCGAACCTACGACCGGACGGTTATGAGCCGTCTGCTCTAACCAACTGAGCTAAAGGTCCTTTATAGCGGCGGAGGGGATCGAACCCCCGACCTCACGGGTATGAACCGTACGCTCTAGCCAGCTGAGCTACACCGCCATGATCAAAATAATCTTTTAAAAGTGGAGCCTAGCGGGATCGAACCGCTGACCTCCTGCGTGCAAGGCAGGCGCTCTCCCAGCTGAGCTAAGGCCCCATAAAGATGGTCGGGAAGACAGGATTCGAACCTGCGACCCCTTGGTCCCAAACCAAGTGCTCTACCAAGCTGAGCTACTTCCCGATCTTAATGGCGCGCCCGAGAGGAGTCGAACCCCTAACCTTTTGATCCGTAGTCAAACGCTCTATCCAATTGAGCTACGGGCGCTTATTTTATAATGCCGAGGGCCGGACTTGAACCGGCACGGTAGTCACCTACCGCAGGATTTTAAGTCCTGTGTGTCTGCCAATTCCACCACCCCGGCGTGGATGGTATAAGCGGAAGACGGGATTCGAACCCGCGACCCCCACCTTGGCAAGGTGGTGTTCTACCACTGAACTACTTCCGCATTACAGGATTTCTTTATTTTATTTGGCAATGCGGGTGAAGGGACTTGAACCCCCACGTCATAAAGACACTAGATCCTAAGTCTAGCGCGTCTGCCAATTCCGCCACACCCGCATGAAACATGGTGAGCCATGAAGGACTCGAACCTTCGACCCTCTGATTAAAAGTCAGATGCTCTACCAACTGAGCTAATGGCTCGCTTTAAAAGCGACTTGTCTATCTTACCATATGAAAGTGGTGCCGGCAAGAGGACTTGAACCCCCAACCTACTGATTACAAGTCAGTTGCTCTACCAGTTGAGCTACACCGGCTTTATCTATCCTAACATTATGTAAGAATAAATATGGTGGAGGATGACGGGCTCGAACCGCCGACCCTCTGCTTGTAAGGCAGATGCTCTCCCAGCTGAGCTAATCCTCCACTATGTAGGAATCTCTCGATCCGACAAAGATTATTATATACAGGTTTTCATCATTTGTAAAGGCTATATTAAAAAAATTTTATTTCAATTTTCATTACGTATTTCTTTTAACAAATGACCATTATTTCTTCTATTAAAACAGCGTGATCTAACGTTCATCACTTAAACTTCTCCACTCTATATTCTCTTTAAAAACGGGCAATTCCTTCATAAATATTCGCTTCTCACATTAGATACCATGTGGTCCGTATTAGAATTATCTACTATTATCAATTCAGAGCTTTTCTATCATCTATTAATCTAACTCTTTACTGGTTATTTCATAGTTAACTGGAATACCCGATCTCATTTTTAAAGTGTTTCACATGCCTGTAAATGCGCTTGTTTGTTAAAACGTTCATCAAACAAGTGCAATCAGCAGCATATTTTCTCAAGAAGCACAAAAAAGACCAGTTCCATACGGAACTGATCCTTAGAGAAGCTTGGCGGCGTCCTACTCTCACAGGGGGAGACCCCCAACTACCATCGGCGCTGAAGAGCTTAACTTCCGTGTTCGGTATGGGAACGGGTGTGACCTCTTCGCTATCGCCACCAAACCTGATGGAGAGAATGTTCTCTCAAAACTAGATAACAATGTTCAAACTTCACATTAGAATAAAGGTTAAGTCCTCGATCTATTAGTATCTGTCAGCTCCACGTGTCACCACGCTTCCACCTCAGACCTATCAACCTGATCATCTTTCAGGGATCTTACTTCCTTGCGGAATGGGAAATCTCATCTTGAGGGGGGCTTCATGCTTAGATGCTTTCAGCACTTATCCCGTCCGCACATAGCTACCCAGCGATGCCCTTGGCAGAACAACTGGTACACCAGCGGTGCGTCCATCCCGGTCCTCTCGTACTAAGGACAGCTCCTCTCAAATTTCCTGCGCCCGCGACGGATAGGGACCGAACTGTCTCACGACGTTCTGAACCCAGCTCGCGTACCGCTTTAATGGGCGAACAGCCCAACCCTTGGGACCGACTACAGCCCCAGGATGCGATGAGCCGACATCGAGGTGCCAAACCTCCCCGTCGATGTGGACTCTTGGGGGAGATAAGCCTGTTATCCCCGGGGTAGCTTTTATCCGTTGAGCGATGGCCCTTCCATGCGGAACCACCGGATCACTAAGCCCGACTTTCGTCCCTGCTCGACTTGTAGGTCTCGCAGTCAAGCTCCCTTGTGCCTTTACACTCTGCGAATGATTTCCAACCATTCTGAGGGAACCTTTGGGCGCCTCCGTTACATTTTAGGAGGCGACCGCCCCAGTCAAACTGCCCACCTGACACTGTCTCCCTGCCCGATAAGGGCAGCGGGTTAGAAGGTCAATACAGCCAGGGTAGTATCCCACCGATGCCTCCACCGAAGCTAGCGCTCCGGTTTCCAAGGCTCCTACCTATCCTGTACAAGCTGTACCAACATTCAATATCAGGCTGCAGTAAAGCTCCACGGGGTCTTTCCGTCCTGTCGCGGGTAACCTGCATCTTCACAGGTACTATAATTTCACCGAGTCTCTCGTTGAGACAGTGCCCAGATCGTTGCGCCTTTCGTGCGGGTCGGAACTTACCCGACAAGGAATTTCGCTACCTTAGGACCGTTATAGTTACGGCCGCCGTTTACTGGGGCTTCAATTCGCACCTTCGCTTACGCTAAGCGCTCCTCTTAACCTTCCAGCACCGGGCAGGCGTCAGCCCCTATACTTCGCCTTACGGCTTCGCAGAGACCTGTGTTTTTGCTAAACAGTCGCCTGGGCCTATTCACTGCGGCTTCTCGGGGCTTTAACACCCTAAGAAGCACCCCTTCTCCCGAAGTTACGGGGTCATTTTGCCGAGTTCCTTAACGAGAGTTCTCTCGATCACCTTAGGATTCTCTCCTCGCCTACCTGTGTCGGTTTGCGGTACGGGCACCTCTCACCTCGCTAGAGGCTTTTCTTGGCAGTGTGGAATCAGGAACTTCGCTACTAAATTTCGCTCGCCATCACAGCTCAGCCTTCACGGGAAACGGATTTGCCTATTTCCCAGCCTAACTGCTTGGACGCGGATATCCAATACCGCGCTTACCCTATCCTCCTGCGTCCCCCCATTGCTCAAATGGTGAGGAGGTGGTACAGGAATATCAACCTGTTGTCCATCGCCTACGCCTTTCGGCCTCGGCTTAGGTCCCGACTAACCCTGAGCGGACGAGCCTTCCTCAGGAAACCTTAGGCATTCGGTGGACGGGATTCTCACCCGTCTTTCGCTACTCATACCGGCATTCTCACTTCTAAGCGCTCCACCAGTCCTTCCGGTCTGACTTCACAGCACTTAGAACGCTCTCCTACCACTGTTCGTAAGAACAGTCCGCAGCTTCGGTGATACGTTTAGCCCCGGTACATTTTCGGCGCAGAGTCACTCGACCAGTGAGCTATTACGCACTCTTTAAATGGTGGCTGCTTCTAAGCCAACATCCTGGTTGTCTAAGCAACTCCACATCCTTTTCCACTTAACGTATACTTTGGGACCTTAGCTGGCGGTCTGGGCTGTTTCCCTTTCGACTACGGATCTTATCACTCGCAGTCTGACTCCCAAGGATAAGTCATCGGCATTCGGAGTTTGACTGAATTCGGTAACCCGGTAGGGGCCCCTAGTCCAATCAGTGCTCTACCTCCGAGACTCTTACCTTGAGGCTAGCCCTAAAGCTATTTCGGAGAGAACCAGCTATCTCCAGGTTCGATTGGCATTTCACCCCTACCCACACCTCATCCCCGCACTTTTCAACGTGCGTGGGTTCGGGCCTCCATTCAGTGTTACCTGAACTTCACCCTGGACATGGGTAGATCACCTGGTTTCGGGTCTACGACCACGTACTCATGCGCCCTATTCAGACTCGCTTTCGCTGCGGCTCCGCATCTTCTGCTTAACCTTGCACGGGATCGTAACTCGCCGGTTCATTCTACAAAAGGCACGCCATCACCCTTTAACGGGCTCTGACTACTTGTAGGCACACGGTTTCAGGATCTATTTCACTCCCCTTCCGGGGTGCTTTTCACCTTTCCCTCACGGTACTGGTTCACTATCGGTCACTAGGGAGTATTTAGCCTTGGGAGATGGTCCTCCCGGATTCCGACGGAATTTCACGTGTTCCGCCGTACTCAGGATCCACTCTGGAGAGAACAACATTTCAGTTACAGGGCTGTTACCTTCTTTGGCGGGCCTTTCCAGACCTCTTCGCTTATATCGTTCCTTTGTAACTCCGTATAGAGTGTCCTACAACCCCAAGAGGCAAGCCTCTTGGTTTGGGCTGTTCCCGTTTCGCTCGCCGCTACTCAGGGAATCGCATTTGCTTTCTCTTCCTCCGGGTACTTAGATGTTTCAGTTCCCCGGGTATGCCTTCTCATACTCTATGTATTCAAGTATGGATACTACTCCATTACGAGCAGTGGGTTTCCCCATTCGGAAATCTCCGGATCAAAGCTTGCTTACAGCTCCCCGAAGCATATCGGTGTTCGTCCCGTCCTTCATCGGCTCCTAGTGCCAAGGCATCCACCGTGCGCCCTTTCTAACTTAACCATTTCTTACTTTAGAAAGAATCACTATGTGTGATGAACTTTGCATTGCATTCAATGTGAATGTATTACTTATTGTTATCTAGTTTTCAAAGAACAATCCTGTCTCGCTAGAGACATGTTTTGAAGGAATGATCCTTCAAAACTAAACAAGACGAAAACGCACGCTGCTCCATATATCCTTAGAAAGGAGGTGATCCAGCCGCACCTTCCGATACGGCTACCTTGTTACGACTTCACCCCAATCATCTGCCCCACCTTCGGCGGCTGGCTCCATAAAGGTTACCTCACCGACTTCGGGTGTTGCAAACTCTCGTGGTGTGACGGGCGGTGTGTACAAGGCCCGGGAACGTATTCACCGCGGCATGCTGATCCGCGATTACTAGCGATTCCAGCTTCACGCAGTCGAGTTGCAGACTGCGATCCGAACTGAGAACAGATTTATGGGATTGGCTAAACCTTGCGGTCTCGCAGCCCTTTGTTCTGTCCATTGTAGCACGTGTGTAGCCCAGGTCATAAGGGGCATGATGATTTGACGTCATCCCCACCTTCCTCCGGTTTGTCACCGGCAGTCACCTTAGAGTGCCCAACTAAATGCTGGCAACTAAGATCAAGGGTTGCGCTCGTTGCGGGACTTAACCCAACATCTCACGACACGAGCTGACGACAACCATGCACCACCTGTCACTCTGTCCCCGAAGGGAAAGCCCTATCTCTAGGGTTGTCAGAGGATGTCAAGACCTGGTAAGGTTCTTCGCGTTGCTTCGAATTAAACCACATGCTCCACCGCTTGTGCGGGCCCCCGTCAATTCCTTTGAGTTTCAGTCTTGCGACCGTACTCCCCAGGCGGAGTGCTTAATGCGTTAGCTGCAGCACTAAGGGGCGGAAACCCCCTAACACTTAGCACTCATCGTTTACGGCGTGGACTACCAGGGTATCTAATCCTGTTCGCTCCCCACGCTTTCGCTCCTCAGCGTCAGTTACAGACCAGAGAGTCGCCTTCGCCACTGGTGTTCCTCCACATCTCTACGCATTTCACCGCTACACGTGGAATTCCACTCTCCTCTTCTGCACTCAAGTTTCCCAGTTTCCAATGACCCTCCCCGGTTGAGCCGGGGGCTTTCACATCAGACTTAAGAAACCGCCTGCGAGCCCTTTACGCCCAATAATTCCGGACAACGCTTGCCACCTACGTATTACCGCGGCTGCTGGCACGTAGTTAGCCGTGGCTTTCTGGTTAGGTACCGTCAAGGTGCGAGCAGTTACTCTCGCACTTGTTCTTCCCTAACAACAGAGCTTTACGATCCGAAAACCTTCATCACTCACGCGGCGTTGCTCCGTCAGACTTTCGTCCATTGCGGAAGATTCCCTACTGCTGCCTCCCGTAGGAGTCTGGGCCGTGTCTCAGTCCCAGTGTGGCCGATCACCCTCTCAGGTCGGCTACGCATCGTCGCCTTGGTGAGCCATTACCCCACCAACTAGCTAATGCGCCGCGGGTCCATCTGTAAGTGACAGCCGAAACCGTCTTTCATCCTTGAACCATGCGGTTCAAGGAACTATCCGGTATTAGCTCCGGTTTCCCGGAGTTATCCCAGTCTTACAGGCAGGTTACCCACGTGTTACTCACCCGTCCGCCGCTAACATCCGGGAGCAAGCTCCCTTCTGTTCGCTCGACTTGCATGTATTAGGCACGCCGCCAGCGTTCGTCCTGAGCCAGGATCAAACTCTCCGAAAAAGTACAAAACCGAAGTTTTGTTTTTCGTCAGCGTTTGACTGACTACCTATGATATATCATAGGATTTTTTTATAAAAACTCGAATTAACAGGTACGTTTTGTCTTGTTTAGTTTTCAAAGATCATCTTCGTCGTCTCTCAGAGGCGACTTTATTAATATAACATTCTATCAAGTTGAAGTCAACAACTTTTTTCTTTATGTTATTTAATAACCGCGCTGTTTTAGCGGCGAATACAAATATAACACCTTTTGAGAGAGGAAACAAGTATTTTTTCTAAATAATTTATTTTTCCTTATCTCTTCCTATATAATCATACAAAAATTGATTGTAACAGGAATTCTCTATTGTTGATCCTGAAGGTCTTTAGTATATTTATAATAGAAGAAAACTAAATAACCGCAGGGGGAGCTTTGTGCTGAGAGTGAACACTCGTTGTTCTGACCCTTTGAACCTGTCAGTTAATACTGAAGTAGGAATGTGGATTCTATTGAATACATGTGGTGTATTCAACTCGATATGTTTTTCTATGAATAACATACTCATCCTTACACGGTCTCTCCTTGCTCAATTCATGAAAAGGGAGATTTTTTTATGCAGCAATCAAATCAATTGGTACGACTGATGGAAATCGCAATTATGACTTCACTTGCACTAGTATTAGATTACTTATCAAGTCTCTTTTTAAGAATGCCAAACGGCGGATCTCTTGCGCTGATTATGATACCCGTCATTCTTATGTCTATTAGATGGGGAATATCAACCGGGTTTATCATTGGTGTGCTTATTGCAGGCCTTCAGCTGATGAATGGCCCTATTATCGCTACACCAGTTCAAGGATTTCTCGATTATTTCGTCGCATCTGTTGTCATTTCCCTAAGCGGCCTCTTTGCTGGATTGATTAAAAAAGCCATTCAGGATCAAAAGCGAAAGCAGCAATTCTTCTATATTACCTTATCCGTATTTGTTGCAAGTTTCTTCAGACTGTTGACGTTCTTTATTTCTGGTGTTGTTTTCTTTTCTCAGTATGCACCAAAAGGAACACCGGGTTGGGTTTATTCTTTAATTTATAACAGCACATATATGGTTCCTTCATTTATTATTTGCAGTATTGTTCTTTGCATACTCATACCAAGTGCATCTCGTTTGGTTTTCCCTCACAAAAAATAACTGGCTGATTTCAGCTGGTTATTTTTTTATGCATAATTTGCCGCTCTATGGAATCTATTAATAGTAGAAGATTTCATGTTGGAGGTACGCCAATGAACCCTTACTCCATTATGCTGTGCTGTTATATTCTCAGTCTTGCTTATTTTTTGGCCGGTTTCTATGAAGCTTTAAAAATAGCAGGAATAAAAGGAAAAGTAGAAGCTTCTCCTCTTATCTCTTATATGCTGCTAGCTGTGCTTTTCACTTTTTTCTCTCATTATTATTGGAAGCTGACGATTTAATTCGGTGTACATGGTCATTTAATACCGGCAGCTCCCACCCATACCCTATTTCATTATGCTTCTCGCCAGCCAGCTCGAACTGGCTGGTAACGACAAAATGAGGTTGAAGCTTTTGATAAAAATGCTTTGCCGAATTTTGTTCAAACACCCACAGCATTATATTCTGATACCCTTTCTCTATTAAAAAACGCACTCCTTCTGAAATTAAAGCAATACCTGCTCCTGATTTCTGTTTCTCTTGCAATAGATAGATCGCATAAAGTTCTCCATCATATGTTGGATAGCGCTCATCACGTTGTTTTCCAAAAGAAGCAAAACCAAATACCCCCTCGTCATCTTCTGCGACAAACGTCCCTTCAAGTGACCTTCTTCTCCAGCTCTCTTCCTTATCTTCTATCTGTAAACCATCCAAATAATCCTGATTAATAATGCCTTGATAAGTCGTCTGCCAGCTCTTCACATGTATTTCGGCGATTTTAGGAATATCTTGTTGTACAGCATGTCTCACCTTCATCCGCGCCACTCCTTCTCACTGTTTTCACTCTATCTTTATTATGATAAATTCCTATTTCCTAAAATTCAATCAATAATTGATATCTGTTGACATTTTGTCAACACGCCTTTATATTGGGTACGACTTCTTCTATAGAAGAGTTGATACATCATACAAAGGATGACGTAAAATGGATACTAAAACAACTGAGCTTGGGCACCTCTTAAAGGAAAGATTGCAACAACGATCTCTATCTTTAAGAGAGCTCAGCACATACACAGAAATTGATAAAGCGACACTGTCTCGAATCATGAATGGAAAAAGAAAACCAACTTTGAATCATCTGCAGCGACTTTCAGATTCTCTGAACCTATCATTAGATCAACTATTAGCTGGTGCAGGGTTTCCAATCAAAAACGAAAAAGTATATAGTGATACGTTCATACAAACGGTCGTAGAGATCGAAACAACACTGAAAGATCAGGCGGTCTACGACGGTACATTTAGTCAGGCCAAATTGAAACAAAAGCTAAACGAATATGAGACCTATAGCCAAACAAACGAGGGAAAAGAAACGATATCGGCAAAGTTTGAAAAAAAGATGGAGACGCTAAACGGCGTCGGACCATTCCTTCAGCATTTGAATGACATGTACAGCTTATTTATGACCAGACGAGGTACTTCTCGAGAATTAATGCTGATGGGAGGGGCACTCCTTTATTTCATTATGCCTGTTGACTTAATACCAGATTATATTTTTCCGATCGGCTACATTGATGATGCTGCGGCTGTGAAAATCGTCATAGAGCAGCTGACAAATAGGTAACAGGAAAAGAAGCTATGAAAAAACAGTACAGCATTGACTTCATCCTTTTACTCACTGTGATTTGTTTATTTGTCATCAGCCTGATAGCTGTATATAGCGGATCGGGCCAGTATGAAACGCAGGATATGTTTTATTTCGTCAAAAGACAAATCTTCTGGTATATCGTCGGCTTTGGTCTCATGGCAATAGCTGCATACTTTGATTATGAATTGCTTGAGCGGTTATCTTTTCGGTTATTTGCAGGTGGTATTTTCCTCATTATTCTTGTGCACTTTTTTGGAACGAGTCAAAACGGATCGCAAAGGTGGATCAGCTTCGGTTCAATCAAAGTTCAGCCATCAGAGTTCATGAAAATTTTTATGATATTGCTTCTAGCGGCTGTGCTGAACCAATACAAGCACCGGCGCTTTTCGTTTAAAGAAAGCATCATTCCTACAAGTAAAGTCGTTTGCTGGACCGTTGTCCCTTTTTTCCTCATCTTAATTCAGCCTGATTTAGGGACAGCGCTCGTGATATTATCTATCGCCTTTACACTGATGCTTGTGTCAGGGATTTCTAGCAAGATGATGGCCGCATTAACCGCTTCTTTTCTGGCACTTCTTTCATTTTTGGTCTACTTACACAACGAGCACTTTGAGCATTTCACAAAAATCATTAAGCCTCACCAGCTTGATCGCATTTATGGCTGGCTCTCTCCCGATGAATTTGATTCGACATACGGGTATCAGCTGAAACAATCGATGCTCGGCATTGGATCAGGTCAATTATCAGGAAGCGGTTTTACAAAGGGGCATCAAGTACAAGGCGGTAATATCCCCGAAGCGCATACGGATTTTATATTTGCCGTCATTGGTGAGGAGTTTGGTTTTATCGGCGCTTCCCTTTTGATGTGTTTGTACTTAACGATGATTTATCGAATCATTCATGTCGCTATGCACGCGAATACGCTTTATGGCTTGTACATATGTGCAGGAGTCGTTGGGCTGATCGTGTTTCAAGTTTTCCAAAACGTAGGGATGACAGTCGGTTTAATGCCTGTGACGGGACTCGCGCTTCCTTTTATCAGCTATGGAGGCAGTGCGCTATTGACTAACATGATCGCCATTGGCCTCGTGTTTAGTGTCAATATCAGGTCATCATCCTATATGTTTGGAGACAATTGGAATTGAAGATGGTGGCATTTCTTCTATCTCATCTCAAAAGAGTCGACCTCGTTCTTGTTGGAACAATTGTATTCCTCAGTTTATTTGGCTTACTGATGGTGTACAGTGCAAGTTATCCTTTAGGAGAAGTGAAGTATGAGAAGGGCAGCTATTTCTTTATCAAACAATGGCAATGGCTCCTGATTGGGGGATTCTTTTTCTTCATTGCTGCTCTTTTCCCTTATCAGATTTATCGTAAATGGATGAAATGGCTTGTCATGCTGTCATTGCTATGTCTCATCCTAGTCCTGATTCCTGGAATCGGTGTCGTCAAAAACAATTCACAGCGGTGGATTCAGCTGGGTTCTCTTATGCTCCAACCATCTGAAGCTGTGAAACTAGTGATGGTGATTTATTTTGCCTATGTGTACGCGAAAAAACAGGCGTACATTACATCTTTTAAAAAAGGCGTACTGCCGCCACTCATCCTTTTAAGTCTTGTATTTTTATTAATCTTGAAACAGCCTGATTTAGGCACAGCTGTGTCTATTTTGTTGAGCTGCGGCATTATTTTATTGTGCGCTGGGCTGAAAACGCGCCATCTCATTTTGCTAGGATCGACTGCCGCAGCGGGCATCACTTTTTTTGCAGTGACAGCTCCTTACCGTTTGAAGCGGCTGACTTCTTTTCGTGAACCTTTTCAGTATGAAGATGGAGATGGCTATCAGCTGATTCATTCTTATCTCGCAATGAATTCAGGCGGGCTGACAGGGAATGGCTTAGGTGGGAGCATTCAAAAGCTAGGCTTTCTTCCTGAAGCGCATACGGATTTTATTATGGCCATTATCAGTGAAGAGCTAGGCATTATGGGGATTTTGATTGTGATGGGCGCATATCTACTCATCATGTATCGCGCATTGCGAATTGTGCAGGCTTTACATGACCCTTTTGGAAAACTGTTAACGATTGGGCTTACGTTTCAAATCATGCTCCAAGCAGTCTTTAATTTAGGCGCTGTCTTTGGTCTTCTTCCGATCACAGGCATTCCGCTTCCCTTCATTAGTTATGGCGGCTCCTCCCTAGTGTTCATGATGATATCTGCTGGTATTCTCGTAAATCTTTCTTCATATGTAAAAAGGCATCCATATCGAGCGTATGCCAAATAGACACCTTCTGATGGAAGGTGTCTATTGATTTTATTCTTCTATTTGAGTATCAGCGATCTCTTTTTTTCTTGGCTGTTTGATTTCATTCGTTAGTTCCTGAATGCTTTGCTTCACATTACCTTTGCCGGAAAAGTTCTCAATAATTTCTTTGACATCAATTCCAGAGGATGCTTTCAGACTTTCTTGCAGACTGGACATGAGATTTGTAGCATAGCCAGTGACTTTATTGGCACCGCTGCCTTCTCCGTTACCTCCCGTATCCACAACTGTAATTTTATCAATGTTAGAAAGTGGTGCAGATACTTGCTTCGCATATTCAGGAAGCATTTTCACAATCATATCAAGGATTGCTGCCTGACCATATTGTTCGAATGCTTCAGCGATTTTCTCTTTCGCTTCGGCTTCCGCAAGTCCTTTCAGTCTAATGACTTCGGCTTCCGTTTCCCCTTTTGCACGATCAGCTTCCGCTTTAGCAAGCCCGTCAATTCGGACTTTCTCAGCTTCTGCTTTTGCCATTGCTTCAATGCTGTATTTCTTGGCATCTGCTTCTGCGAGGCGTTTCGCTTTTTCCGCCGCAGCTGACTGCTCAACCGCATAACGATCCGCATCTGCTTTCTTTTTCACTTCAGAATCGTATTGACGCTCACGACGCTGAATCTCTTTTTCTTCTAATTCAATTTGCTTCTGACGTTCAATGATTTTTACTTGCATTTCTTGTTCAGTTACGTGCTGACGATTACGAGCTGTTTCAAGATCGTACGCTTGGTCGGCACTTGCTTTTGCTGTATCTTGTTCACGTCTGAATTCTGCTCTTTTCAGTTCATTGATCTTTTCTGCTTCAGCGATTTCAGTGGCACGCTCAAGCTCAGATTTCTTCGCATCTTTATCTGCTTCTGCACGTTTGATACGTGTTTCTTTATCTGCTTCTGCTGTTGCAATATCTGCATCGCGTTTCACTTGGGCAATTCTAGGTTTACCTAATGATTCTAAATAGCCATTTTTATCACGGACATCTTTGATGGTAAACGATACAATGACAAGACCCATTTTCGCTAGATCTTGAGAAGCGACACGCTGTACTTCTTGAGAAAATTTCTCTCTGTTTTTATAAATCTCTTCAACTGTCATTGACCCTAAAATGGAGCGAAGGTGTCCTTCTAGTACTTCTCTCGCTTCGTTTTCGCGGTCTTCTTTTGTTTTACCTAAAAATTGCTCTGCAGCAGTAGCAATTTCTTCAATCGATCCGCCAATTTTAATGATGGCCGTTCCGTCCGCCATGACTGGAACACCTTGTTCAGTATAGACTTCAGGTGTTGAAACATCTAGCTTGCTAGATAGTAAGCTGAGCGGCTCTGCTTGTTGAAAAACAGGGAGTACAAAGGTACCTCCGCCTCTTACAATCTTAATCTTGTTTCCACCTTCATCCACGTGGACATTTTTACTTCCGAGATAACTTCCTGTGACGATTAATGCTTCATCTGGACCAGCTGTCCGGTATTTCGAAACAAATACACCAATAAGTGCAATTAGAATCACAAGCACAATTCCAATGATAATTAAAATGGTTGTTCCTGGCATAGCATTCCCTCCTAGATTTCTTCATTTGGTATAACTGATAAGACGCCTTTGTTCACTTCGACGACCAGCACCCGGGTTCCATATGGAATCTCCTCTTCGTCGAAACTGACGGCAGGCTTTGAGATTTTCCCGCTATTACTAATTAACAGCACTTCTCCAAACCCGTCTTTTGGAACAGATACAATGATCTCCCCAGTTCTTCCTTTTAAGTCGGCCTCCGTATATGAGAGAGATTCTTCAGCAGAGGAAAGCGGGACTAAGACAAATACATTCAAACAGGTCACAAGAACCACTGCGAGGATGGCAGATAAGACTGCACCAAGTCCACTCCCTACAATTGCTGTCTTTTCAGAGATAAACCCTCCAGCCGAGAAAAAGGTAAGAAATGCGAGGATTAATGTTGGTTGAAGGAATGGAACAGGAATCGCTTCAAACAATCCATCAAATACATCGCCGAAAAGGACGAAAACAAGTGTCAGGATTCCTGATATCATCAATATGTATAAATATAGCGTCTGAAGTGGCAGCCCGAACACATCCATCTTCCTCACCCTTTCTTCATGAAATGAACAGCCTTTGTTTCATTTAGACCATGCTCACCTCCAATGTATTCCTTCTAACAGGTAATACGAACCACTTTTGTAAAGGTTTCAAATTTCCTCACAATTCTTCACAGGAATTCAACGATAGCTCAAGAATGATTGTCATGTACCCGTATGTTAAAATTTGATCTTGAGGTGATGAAAATGAGTTTATTACATGATGCAAGACAAGAATTGTGGCAAGAGCTGCAAGGTTTGAACGAAGAACAATTGAATCAAAAATTATCTGATGATACTTGGAGTATTCAAGAGGTGGCAGATCATTTAAAGAAGATGGACCTCGTGGCAGCAAAACATCTAGCTGCTGAGGGGAAAAAAGCACCGATCAAAGAATATGAACCAAAACCGGTGGAAATGGCAGAGGATCGTTCGAAAAAAGCCAGTGCGCCCAGTATTGTTGAGCCTGAGCGCAAGCATGTGACACCTACACATTTAAAGGATGAGCTCGATACAGCACGTGAGAAGCTCAATCAAATTTTATCAACATTTACTGAGGATGATTTCAAGCGCGTGATTGCACATCCTGTGTTTGAAGAATTATCCCTTAAGCAATATCTTGATTTTATCGGCGCACATGAAAAACGCCATATTCATCAAATCAAAGAAATTAAAGAACAGCTATAAGACATAAAAAGACTCCCTTTTGGGAGCCTTTTTTCATTGTTACACTGTTTTAGGCGTTAGATCAAAACAGCGAGCATAAATCCAGTTGTATGCTTTTTCGTTTAGATCTCTTGGGTTTCCAATTGTTTGCGGATCTTTCATTGCTTCTTTAGATAAGCGGTCAATCATATCTTTTGATACACCTTGTTCTTCTAATGAAGGAACTTCTAGGTCTTCCACTAAATCATACATCCAGTTCACTGCTGCTTTGGCGGCTTCCTCTGTTGACATTCGGCTAATATCAATTCCAAATGCTTGCGCAATACGAGCAAATTTTTCGGGATACCCCTTCCAGTTATACTCCATCACCGGTCCCATCATTGCTGCAACACACTGGCCGTGCGCTACAGGAATAATGCCTCCGAGTGTTTGACTCATCGCATGTGCAGCACCTGCTGATTCGCTTCCATAAGAAAGCCCGGCAAGCATTGCAGCTTGTGCCATTCCATATCTGGCTTCTAAGTCTTCGCCATCAGCAAAGGCACGGCGAATGTAATGAGCTGCATATTCAATGGCCATGAGCGCGACCGCATCTGTAATGGGCTGAGCAAATTTCATTGTATAGCATTCAATGGCGTGTGCAAGTGCATCAATTCCAGTCATTGCTGTCACATGAGGCGGCATGGATACATGAAGCTCTGGATCAATGACGGTGAGGTGAGCTGCAATGAGCGGGCCACCTGTGTTGAATTTGAATTCTCTTTCTTCATCTGTAATTACTGCCCACTGTGTCACTTCTGAACCTGTACCAGCCGTTGTTGGAATAGTAGTTAAAGGCGGGATTCTCTTTTCAAGCGGTTTTTTCCCCTCTGCCGCTTCGTAATCAAGGACTGAGCCTTCATGCGTCGCTTCTACACCGATCGCCTTCGCTGTATCCATTGAGCTTCCGCCACCTACTGCGACTAATCCATTACAGCCTTCTTTTTCATATAACGAAGAGCCTTCATTCACTAAACGGACTGGTGGGTTTGGCTCTACTTTATCAAATAGCACCACATCGATTTGTGCTTCTTTTAATGAAGCAATCACTGGCTCTACCACACCCGCTTGGTAAATACCTGGGTCTGTTACAAGCAATACCTTTGAAACACCGTATGCTTTTACTTCTTCCCCAACATGTTTCACTGCACCGATGCCATGTTTAATGACAGTCGGAATTTCAAACGTATGGAATTTTTGCATGCTTTCAATTTTCATATTTAATGTCATAAAGAATCTCCTCCAAATGTGTGATTTTTATTGAAACCAGCGAATTGCTTCAGGTTTTGTATTACGATATACATGCTTCAGCTCCGTATATTCCTCGAGCCCGGTGCGTCCTAATTCACGTCCTAGACCTGATTGCTTATATCCACCCCAAGGAGCTTGAGCGAAATAAGGATGGAAATCATTGATCCAAACTGTGCCTAATCTTAATTGACGAGCGACTCTTTCGGCCTTGCTGATATCAGTAGACCACACGGCTCCTGCTAATCCATAAATCGTATCGTTTGCCAGCTCAATCACTTCTTCTTCTGTACGGAAGGATTCAACTGTCAATACTGGGCCAAAGACTTCTTCCTGAACAATCCGCATCTCTGACATGCAGCCTGAGAAAATCGTTGGCAAGTAGAAGAACCCATTTGAAAGCTCCTCTGCGTCAGGTCTTTTTCCGCCTGTTTCTAATTTGGCGCCTTCATCTAACCCAATGCTGACGTATTTTTCTACTTTTTCTCGATGCTCAGCTGAGATGAGCGGTCCGCTCTGGGTTTCTTCATCAAAGCCGTTGCCTAGCTTGATTTTTTTCGTACGCTTCACCAGTTCTTCTAAAAATTCATCATGAATGGATTCTTCCACTAGCAAACGTGAACCTGCTGAACACACTTGTCCCGCATGGAAAAACACAGCATTCATTGCCTGGTCAACCGCTACGTCTAAATCAGCATCTTGAAACACAATATTCGGATTTTTCCCGCCGAGCTCAAGGGCGATTTTCTTCACATTCCCACTGGCTCCCTGCATGATTTTCTTACCTGTTTCAATACCGCCTGTAAATGAAATCAAATCGACATGATCATTTACAGCAAGCTCATCACCAACCGTTGCACCTGGTCCAAGGACTAGGTTCGCAACCCCTGCTGGAATGCCTGCTTCTTCCATGAGTTTGAATACTTTGATCGTAGTAAGTGGTGTGATTTCACTTGGTTTTAATACGATTGTGTTCCCCGCTGCAAGAGCAGGTGCGATTTTCCAGCTTGCTTGAAGCAATGGATAGTTCCATGGAGTAATTTGCCCGCATACACCGACAGGCTCTCTGACCAATTCGCTTTTAGAGTTCTGAATTGGCGATGCAATGATTTCCCCGCCATCTTTGTCGGCAAGCCCTGCATAATATTGGAACACGTTCGCAATATCGTCCATATCAGCTTTGCTTTCCTCTACTGTTTTTCCAGTATCAAGCGATTCTAATTTGGCTAGTTCATCAAGATCACGCCTAATCAATTCAGCAATCTTAAACACCATATTTCCTCTTTCAAGTCCAGGCAAGTTTGCCCAATCACCTTGATCGAAGGCTTTTCTCGCTGCTTTAATGGCTAGCTGCGCGTCATTTCTTGATCCTTCACTAACTGTCGCGATCACTTCTTGATTAAATGGATTAATGATATCCCGCGTGTCGCCACTTTTGGCGCCAACCCATTGTCCATCTATAAATAGTGTTTGACTCATAGAAGGAACCTCCTCTGATTCTCTTTGATAAGTTTGTTAAATAAAAATTTAACGTTTTGAACATAATTAACGTATCATGTTCAAATTTTTCTGTCAAAGGGAGATATGCTTCATTTTCTTTTGACATTTTGCATTCTTTCGTTAACATATAGTCCATAAAGATTTTTTTGAACGTATTGAATTCTCTTAATAGAAAGCAGGGACAAGATGAAAAAGCAGGAACAGCCGCAAGCAGAAGAGCGTATTTTAGCTGCTAAAGATCTAGTCATTGATTCCATAGCTGAAACGATGGATCTCTATGGAATTACACGAAGTGCTGGTATTCTTTATGGGACCATGTATTTAAATGAAGAAATGACGCTGGATGAAATGCGTGAAGAGCTGCAAATGAGCAAACCAAGTATGAGTACGGGTGTGAAAAAACTGCAAGACATGAATATTGTCAAAAAGACCTTTCACCGAGGACGAAGAAAACATAGCTTTGTTGCTGAAAAGGACTTTTTTAAGTTTTTCATGAACTTCTTTCCGCAAAAATGGGAACGAGAGGTCGAGGTCAATTTAGCGGCGATTGAAGAAGCACAAGTGCGGCTTCAAGAGGTGGCTCGTGATGATCAGCTGGAGGAACATATAAGAGAGGAAGCGCAGCAGCTCATTGAGCAGCTTGAAAGTTCAAAAGCCTACTATGACTGGCTGAGACGCTTAGCAGACTCTGTTCATTCAGGGGAAATCTTTGACTATATCCCGATTGATCAGAAAGATAAATAGACAATGTGTGTGCGTTTTAAAGCTTGAATTTTACAGGAGGATTGATTATAATAAATTATGTCGTAATACATCGGGGCATTAGCTCAGCTGGGAGAGCGCTACGCTGGCAGCGTAGAGGTCAGCGGTTCGATCCCGCTATGCTCCATACGAAAAACCATTCTTGAGAAATCAAGGATGGTTTTTTTATGTATATATTTCTTACAGCTCTGTTTGTTCTTTGTTTTTTCTTAAGCCTAATATCTTTATGATGCGGTACGTAATCACAGAGACATAAGCTGTGATGAGAATGATTGTGTAAGACACAGGAAAATCGCTCGTCATTCCGTGATAAATGAAATAGATGAACAGCACTGACAGCATGATTACTTGAAACAGTTCCTTTTTCACTTTACTCTCCCCTCATGATCGTGATTTGGTCGATTATATCACAAATGATGTCATTTTTTGTTAGCTATCAGCAAGGGGAAAATCTATTCACCTGCTGATAGCCCTTTTTGAATGATCATTTTTTCAGCAACTGTTCCATTTTGCTCTTCGTCTTCGGACCGTAAATCCCGTCTGCCGCTAGACTATTCATGAGCTGGAACCGCTTGACCGCATTCGCTGTTTTTGGTCCATAATAGCCATCAACACCGTTGTTTTTTGCCCCTTTGTCTGGGTAAAAATAGAGGGAAGATAAGGCTTTTTGCACAGCTGTGACTTGTGCTCCTTTTGTTAGGGGCTTGGTTATTTTTAAGATGCCAGATGGCAGATTTGACGATTTCTGTTTGGAAACTGGTGCTTTGTGACTCAAGCTCTCTGTTCGAACTGGCTTTCTTGTCCTTTTGCTGCCGGTATGGGCTGTGGCTATTCCAGCTTTAAATTGATCCCACCTTCCGAGCAATTTCCTTGGACATTCTTTCCCGCTCCAATGTTTATGAGGCACTACATTTGATAAAGGAATCCGCAAATCGCCCATTAGCTTTCGAATGAGCCATTGGGCGTTTTCGACTGCTTGTTCAAAGTTGCCGTCTGTATTTTCGCAAATTTCAATTCCGATTGATTTCATATTGCCATTGCCTCTTCCATCTCCTGCATGCCAGCCATTCTCGGTTAACGGTAAATGCTGATAAATGACCTGATCGTCGACAGTGTAATGCCAGCTGACCCCAGTACTTGAACGCGCAACAAACGCAGCGTGACTCCCCGCATTTGCACCTTTTGCCGTGTTAGAGGTATTATGCACCGTAATATAGAGCGGCTTCATCGTATTTCCTGGTCTGTTGCGGTTGTGTTTTGGAATATAGGCTTGAATGATATTGACCATATTGTTTCTCCTTCAACGATTATTTGGTTAGCCCTCTTTGTTTCAGTGTATCTTTTTGTAATTGACCTTTGTAGGTCACATAATTGTTTTTAAACCAAGCGATAATGGCTGTCACCATCGTAAAAATGGTGGAACCTGCTACATATAGTGCCTCACCAGCGGTTTGTACTTGCTCCTCACTAATCGGCAGCACCGTCTGTCCAAACATGACAAGCGTTTGATTGATGAGTGCAATAAAAAGAAGCACTGTTCGAATGACAGTGCCTTTGTCGAATGTTTTCATGATGTTTCCTCCTATTTTAAATTCCGTTCAATTTTGTCGAGTTTGTCAATGACGACGTCATACTTTTCACTAAACTTTGCTAACACATCATTTTGCGCCTCGATTTGTTCGTTGAGCTTGTTTTCTCGTTCTTTTGTTGTGTTGAGAACATAAAACAGAATCCAGCAAAAGAGAACAGCAAATGGGCCCTGTGTCATTAAGTTTTGAACGACATCTACTTCCATTGGAATCACCTTCTTTCCGGCAAAAAAAATAAAGCCATTAGGCTTCGTATATTTCTCCAGTTATATTTTGATAGTCGTCTGCCGAGATCCAGCCAATGCTTACATAAAATGCAATGTCCTCTGAGTCGTAACACTGCCAGTCCCAGAATTGTTTGATATCCGCTACAGTCGGAAACATCATTCTGAAGCACCTACTTTTTGCATAGTTAATAGCTGCGTTAGTTGTTTTGATAATAAAGCATTTTGTTTCTTTAAAAGCTCAATATCACTTGGTGGGAGAGATGCTGGTTTTAGGCTATCAATATACTCCTGTGTCGCTGATTCATACCATTGTTGTTTTTCTACATCAAATGCAGCTTTATAAAAAGAAGGATTATTGGGTGGTGCAATTGTTGTGCATTGATCTGGAATGACATAATTGCCTTCATCATCCCTTTCGAACACTTCGATAGGTCTGACCAATTCATTTTGATGATTGTATTCATAGGCTTGTATCATAATATCACTTCCTTAATTTAATGGGATGACCGTGTCTAAATAGTAGCCTGTTACTGCACTGTTATTCACTGCATGTAAACCGGTTAGTTTTAACTCTCCTGTCTTATATATATATAATTTACTATGACCCGTTGTACCTGATACTGGAACTGATACAACCATTCCTTTATCTGGTAAATTCGGTAAACCCGTGATGGGAATCTTTCCACAGATCACTTCTCTATTTGCTATTAGGTGACCTCTCAACAATAATAAATTTCCCCATTTAGCATATTGAACTGGTCTGTCTCCAATAGAGGAACCATTGTCTAATGTAACATTTAGCCACTGAACATTTTCAAAATCAGCATCAGTGACTATTCTTTTCCACCCTTTAAAGACACCATCAGTATGAACAGTACCAAACCAATGAGTGTTGTCATAACTTCTAATGACATGAATGCTCTTTCTACCATTTACAGTTTCTAAGATATCGATATTAAACCAAGAAGAATCATTATCGACAGGCATATTTAAAACATTAGACCCTACAGCAAAGTAAAATCCGGATGGCAGCGTTAAAATATCAGTACCTATTGGCATTGAAAGTCTTAATCCTTTTGAGTTTAATAGATTATGGTCATTGAGACGTTTCCAACCGCTCCACTCTTGTTGTGTACCTGTTACATCAGTTGTTGAACGGTTAATATAGACATCTCCTGTATTGTTTGCACCGATGACCCAGCCGTAGGTATTTTCACTAAAGACAGACAAAGCCCTCATGGAACTTCTTGTCGGAAGATCTGGATTGTGCTTCATGGATGTACCATGAGTGAACTCCCGGCAATTTTATCAGCTTATCTAAAATACTAGGATCATCTGCATTAATTCTTTCGAAAGCTTTTCCATCGTCAGCAGTGATTTTAGACAATTGTCCTGCATCCCATTTGTTTTTTTCATTTTGAGTCGGCATTTGCACCCAGTTGATTCCAATATCATTCACATGATAGGAAAAACAAAATGCATTGCCTGATGTGTCAATTGCGATTCCTACGCCAATATTATTTTGACCAACAAGCTGAAAACCTCTTAAGGCAGCATTTCCTATAGCAGGAGAATCGACTACTCCAGAAGCACCTGGGGCATAGAATGAGCAGGTACCTAGTGCTTTAATTTCCTCATAGATACTGCCACTAGCAGGGATATTGATCAATTGAGATCCGTTATCATTTGTCAGTTTATATAGCTGGGATTCATTCCATTTCTTCTTTTCTGAACCAGAAACGTGAGGATTTGTATCTTCCGTATGAAGATTGAATTGTTCTAGTAGTTCCGGGTCATTTTCGATCAAAATCTTCACTACATTGTTAAAGAGATCTGCATGAACCTTATCGCTCGTCCTAAAAGGTTGAGGTGTTTTTATGATCTTTTTCTCCTTTCAAAAACCATTATTATATAGCCGATGTTATGCATTGAACTTAAGTTCTCGTTCCTTTGTTGTATTATGCACATAAAACAGAATCCAGTGGGCCTTGTGTCTTTAAGTTTTGAACGACAAATTTGCTCACACACTTTCTTTTTCAAATAATTCTATCTTAGCTGTGACAAGGTAACATACGCTCTATTTACCGTAATCGTTCTACCAGTGTTTTTGGGTGTAATATAAAATGTTAACTTATCTCCCGCTTTAAACTTTTGTTGAAGGTATAATACACATATACTTGATGAGATGACAGGATTCCAATTTCCAAATCGTTGAAATTCTGTTCCATTCACATAGCATGACAAAATACTATCTGAGCCAACAGTAATGTTATTGCTATTTAGGTAAAGTCTAATTAAATACAGACCACTGTTTTTCAAAGTAATTTCAGATCGTGAACGATTATATTCACCTAAATCATCTGACCTTGTTTCACCAAAATTTAATTTAGTTGGAACGTTCTCAACAGCTGATACAGAAGAATTATCAAGATCATACGTATCAATAAAAGAAGTATTATCCATATCCTCCTTTGTTAACACTCGTTTCCAGCCTTGCCACCCCAAATTTAAATCAAGATAGTTTGTATACATGTAATTGTTATAATCTATTGCCATAACCCATCCAAATGTCCCTTTTCCATTGCTATCTTGAGAAGTAAAATGATACATACCTCGACACGATCTTGTTGTTGGGGTGTTTAGTGCTTTACCTGCGACATAAAATGTACCATGCCTTGGACCTAAAGAAACAATCTTTTCAAGTAGATCTTCACCATCGGAAACAGATAGAATCACCCCCCCATTATCTGAGGTAATCTTAGATAATTGTCCTTCATTCCATTTGTTTCTTTCAGAATTTGAAGGGAGCTTTGTCCAGTTAATAGCGGTATCTGCAGCATTATAGTAAAAACTATAAGCATTACCAGCAATATCTACAGCAAAACCAGTACCAATGTTATCTTGCCCTACTGTCTGTAATCCTCTCAATGAAATATTTGCCGGGGAATCTTCTACTCCAGAAGCTGCATAAAAAGTACACGTTCCTTTCCCTTTTATTGCATCAAAAATCCTGGCATCAGATGGTATATTAATTAACTGACTTCCATTATCTGCCGTAATCTTATAGCACTGAGAATCGTTCCATTTTTTCTTCTCTACTTCAGATGCATGTGGATTTGTATCTTTCATATGTTGATTGATTACCTCTAATAGACCCACATCATTGTAGAGAAAGTCTTCAACCATATCATTAAATAGGTCAGCATGAGCTTTATCAGTTGGTTTAAAAGTTCGAGGTGCTTTAATCTCCATGATCATTCTCCTTTCAAATCTATCATCGCTTGCTTTGACCGAAAACATTGGGATTATTTCCAGATATCCCATCTTTAATAAATATCATCAATCTCAAAAACAAATTCGATGTCGCCGTCTTTTTGTTTGTCTGTCATGGTGCGGATGGCGGTGAATTTGCCGGCTTCGTCGACAAGTGCTAGTTCGTTGATGACTTCACCTGCAAGTTCTCCTTCGGCGATCGTGCAGGTGTAGCGGATTTTTGCTGGTTCCATGAAGGTAAACGAATCAATCTCTTTTTGGACGAGTTCTTTTTTGAGTTTTTGTTCAGTGCCGTCTAGTGAAATCGGTTTGCCATCCTTCGTTCCGCCATTTCCAAATGCCATTTTAACGACTTTTGTGAGTTTTGTTCCTTCTGCTCTTGACTTTGCCATTTGTTGACGTGCATATAATGTTGTTACGGTTAATTGATCAGCCATTGTGATCCTCCTTATAGCTCTATTTTTTGAGAAGTAGCTGCTAGCATTTTTGATCCGTCCAGCGGAACAGATCCATCGAGAATCCAGTAATGATCCTTAATCAGTAAGCTGCCGCCCTGTTCAGTTTGAACATGTACTGGCAATCGGAACGTCATTTTCTTTTTGGTTTGATGTGACAGCTGGCTTTTTGTGCGTAATGTCAGTGCCGCTTTTTGCCTTGTTTCATGTACCGCTCCAGTCATGACATAATTCATTCGGTATGTGTTCTCTGACTTATGCTGAAGGGGCATTCTCAACTTCAACGAATGCCGGAAACGAGCCGGAACCTCTGTTGTCCCTCGTGTTCCGCTCAGATAAAACGTACCATTTAATACAAATTCACCATTGAGTAAAATCGGGATATGATCGAAAAAACCCACTCTGCTTCGCAGTGTGAACCTCCCGTGATGATCATTTTTTTCATGTACATCAGTATGATGAAATGCAGTGAATGTATAAGCCAAATGAGCTGGCTTTAACGTTTCAAGTATTTCTACAATATATCTAGTGTTTTGCAGATCATCTAGGTTCACACGTAAGGCGAAATGATAGCGATTGGTGGTCAGACGGATGATGGCACTTGGATTTTTGAGAAAGCGATTCACCGATTTCTCTAAAGAAAGATACGTGATCGGTGGAATGTTTGACATCATATTGAGTAAGCGTGCTCTGCGAAGTTCAATAGAGTCATCCGATTCTCGCTGCGCCTTCAGCATTCTTTCCCATCTATTCAATCCCCATGTTGCTGTCAAAGGGAAGAACTGATCCGTTAAATCGAAAATGGATTCATCCAATTGCTCAAACTCTGGCGCTTCTGTTTTGAGCAGGTGATCGACTTCATAAATCTCTGTAAAATATGGCGGCAAGTAGTCTTTCATTTCATCCTGTTTGCTCAATAACCTTCACCTGCCTCAGACGCGGTATCTCAATGTCCTGTAACACTAAGTTTTTTGACTCTCCATTCAATAACACGTTTGCATAATCTGATACACTTTCTGAATGGTACAGAATGTCATTTAATGCGGACATTCGAATGGTACTTTTTTCAAATGCGATTGATTTCAACAGCGCTTTGACCTTTTCTTCTATTTCTTTCTGCGCTCCTTCAAGGGTCCAGTCCATTTGAAGTTCGACGGATACTTCTATGTCAATATCCAGCCATTTGGCACTTTCGACAGTCGCTTTTGAACCGATAGGCGCTTGTCCTTCTCCTTCGCCTGGTACTGGGTCGATGTATTCCTGTACTCTTTTAACAAGAAGATCTGATGCAACATCTAGATTGCCGTCTGTGATGACAATTTTGACTGTTCCTTCTCCATTCCAAAGTGGGAATACTTTCGCTCTGCCAACTCCTGTCACTTCCTCAGCCCATTTTTTATAATGCGCCTTGTTGGCACTGACAGCCTCCCGCCTAGCACGTATTAAGTAACGATCGTATAACGAAGCGTCATCTTCTTCCTCTTGTCCGGGTATCACCAAATCTTTCATGATAATTGATTCTAACCCAGGGATTGTATCAAGTGAAAGCAGCGGCTGATCTGTCAATTGACCATTGCCGATCTTGCCAGGTGTCTCGCATTCTAGCGTGCCATCAATCGAATATTGGAAATAGACGTCTTCAATAAAAAAACGTGATCCAGCTGGAATGTTGATATCGTTAGGCTGAATAGCTACGGACCAAACCGCTTTAGTCGCTGGTTTTCTTTCAATTCCTACTTCAGCGGCCCGCCGATCTAGAAACTCTCCTTGTGCTGTATCTGCAAAGACCAGCTCGAATACTTGATCAAGCCAAATATAGGACTGGGCCAATTCAGCGGCAGCAGGTGCCAAGGCATTCCAAATGACACTGTTTTCTCTTTTATCTATGTCATCCGGCAGTCTGTCTAGCATTCTTTCCATTAATGCTTCGTACGTTTGTTCCTCAAACATCGCTCTCCATCACCTCCTCTATTTCTAATGTACCTTCATCTGTGACAATAGCTAGCTTGACATGAAACGAGTCATTTTCCTTTGTGACCTCTATCTCTTCAATATGATCAATCCGTTCGTCGACAATTAATGCTTCCTCTAGCAGCCTCGGAATCTCCATTTCTTTGTATTCATCCGTGGCTTCTGTATCCGTTAAAAGCTCCTGAATTTCAGTGCCAATGTCGTGGCTGTAGATAGGATGTGCATACCGCTCTGTCCTAAGTGTCATATAAACGAATTGACGAATTGCTTCAATGCCTGAAATGGTTTCACCTGTCAATCTGCCAGTTTCGACATCTATTCGATATGTCGTCGAGGTTTCCACTTCTTCGTCTTCTTCTGTTTCCTCAATTTCTTCCTCTGGTGAAAGTGCCACATTCATCACCTCCCTTACAATTTGTCGATGATGTAGAAGGATTGCCCTCCTGCCATTGCCAGCACCATAATGCTGTCACCCCTTTTCAGTTCATCTTCCTCACCCTTATTTAGGCGCTTTGGCCAAATCAGTAATTCTTCCGGAATGATCAGTTTATGGTTTTCATTTAACCGGATGCTTACAGGAGAAACTGCCGTGACTTCTCCAACCACCAGATCAATTGGAGAGGCAGCGTCTACAGCATTCACTGCTAATCGTTTAATCGCTTCACTTAACCTCACGCTTGATCACCCTTTGGAATGGAGTTTTTCTCAACGACATCAATTGTCATGGTGTGTTTCACGCCACTAAATTCATGTTTGTCTTGATCGATCCAGTACGTTTTTTTCACGTCGATTTCAGGGATTTTCAAATAGATTGGAAGACCGCTTTGCAGTTCAGGAATGCCTAGCGCTTGGATGCTTTTGACCTCTTGTTTCACACCTTTTTTCTCTGCCAGCCGTACTCTGGCTCTTTTTTGCAGCTGCGGCTGGTTAATTTGCCCTGTAACCGTCTCAACATGCTGTAAAATGCCGTATTTACTCTGACCTGCTTTATCCTGTTCGACCACTACAATCTCTGATTTGCTGCCTTTTTTCTTATTTTTCCCCTGTTCATCTGCAGACGTGCGCAGCTTGACACGAGTGGCTGTTTCTTCAATCGAGGTGCTGTACTGATAGCCAATGAGATTGACACCTGATTCAATGACCCATACGTCCTCTGGATCTGGCCAAGCTCTCAGCCCCATCTTTCCTTTAGTAGAATAGATTTGATAGTTTCTGCCCGTTTGCCGCTTTGTTTCTTTTAATGCTTTCAGAATCATGTCATATAGGCTAGTATCATTTTTAAACACTAGTGATTTGATGACATGACCTGTATTGGCGATAGAGGTCATTGGGATTTGAAAGTCAGCCCCAATCCGTCTCAAGATTTGATCTGCTCTTTGTTTTGAAAAAACATAGACATCTTGGTTTTTCACCAAATATTGAAGCATGTCGTATGCGGTAAAGGTCAGTTTCCCTTCAACAGGCGTCCGAGAAAACACAATGCCTCTGAACAACTCTTTTCCTTTCCATTTAAAAAGAACCGTGTCCCCTTCTGAGACACGGTAATATGTTTGACTGCCTTGCTTAGTGATAATATTTGCTTGAATAGAGCGAGGGGCTTGATACCTTTGCCCCTGAAGTGTCACACTCTCTGTGACAAGCTCATACATGGTGCCGCTTCTGATGGCAAAAAGCTCGATCAATGCCAGCCCCCCTATTGTGGTATTTTTAACCTTTGTCCAGGGAAAATCCAATGCCCCGGCTGCTTAATATTGCGTTTGCTCCGTTTAATCATCGCTAATTTGTTGGCATTCCAAATACGCCGCCATTTTGTACTGTCGCCATAAAACCTTCCTGATATGGCCCATAGCGTATCCCCTTTTTTGACGGTGTACATTTTTGGTGGTGTTTTTGAAGGCCGTTTCTTTTTCGTTTGTTTTGCTTTTTTCTTTCGTTTGATTTTCCTAGGCGATGCGGTTTTGTATTCCTTTAACTCGATCGTAAATTCACGATCGCCAATATCATATGACCCTTCTTTATGGGTGAAGCTTTCAATGCTGCACGTCATATTGATTTTTGTCCCCGTTACAATCAGCCGCACAGACTTCTTTGAACGCATCATTCGTTCTATTTTCGCTATCGCATTCTCCGGTGATGGAATGCTTTTATATTCAGCAATTGGCGAATATTTCTTAGGAAATAATGAAGTGAATGATACTTGCTTAGCCGATGGGACATCAATAAAGGTTAGTTCTCCAAAAGAGGCAACCTTTACCGTTTCATTTTGTACGTTATTTGTGATTTCAAGTTCGGATGGAAGGACAGGGAATCGCAACTTGTCCTTTCCTTGGGAAATCCACAATTGATACACTGATTTACCCATCAATCACGACCCCCTTCGTTCCTGTATGAAGCTCTACTTCCAGTTCATCTACGAGCATTTGTCTAATTTTTTCGACAAGCGATTGCTGATCTTGTCCATTATGGAAATGCTGGTCTCCATTGAATTGAATCGTGATTTGTTTATTACCTGGCGATGCAGTACGACTAGAAGACTGAACTGAGGTGACTTGCTGCATCTGTGATTCTGGTAAAGGAGCAGATGCATTTGCTGGATCATATACTTGCATCCCAAGTGCCTTGGCTGCCTGCGCTAATAAATACCTTCCGCGAATGCCTCTTTCTTCAGGTATGATCCATTCGCGTTTGTTTCCTTCACCGACTCTAGCAACCTGCTCCTGAGTAATCAGTCCGCCATTTGCGTAGCCCTTATAAGGCCCGCCTCTTCTCATACTTCGTAATCCCGGTGTATTGAAGACTGTTCCATATCTGCCCTTAATGTAGTTAATGGCTGCTACGGCATTATGAATTGGGTTCCAAATGTCATTCATGCCTTTGCCTTTATTGGAGTTAAACGTTGGTCCAATGGTTTGCATTAAGCCTTTAGAAGGCGTTCCCTTCTTGGCGTTTGAATCCCATAAGTTGATTGCTCTCGGATTTCCACGCGACTCATTCTGTGCGATGGTCATCAAACCTGGGAGCCAGCTCATTGATGTACCAGTTGCCATGATAGCCGCCATGAGCCATTGTTTTATATTAAGCCCTGAAGCTCCCATACCGCTGAAAGCGCCGATTAATGAACCAGCCTGATTTTCAGCAAATTTTTTCACATCCACTGAGTCGAGTCCTTTGACGACACCGATCGATGCGAATTTCCCAAGACTCATCATCACGCGTGAAGGGGAATGAATGTCTAATTCCTCTCTAAACGCCTGCTCTACTTTCTTCGCCATTTCTTTGGCAGCTTGTGTGACTTCACTAGCTTTTGAACGCATGCCGTTGTTAAAGGCATCCATCATTCCTAATCCCCAGCCCGGCGATTCTTGTTTTGCTTGTAGAAATGGTTGTTTGATGTGCTGATCTACGTATTGGCTAGTACCAACTGATGTGGCATTTTGGCCTGTGGCAAAACCACTAACCGTTCCAGAACCCCAAGTTGGTGATGCTGTCATCACTTGTTGGTATGGTGCTTTTACACGACTTTGCAAAAAGCTGTCTGTTCCTGTTGGTGTCACCTGCTGACCATTCGCAAAAGCAGCAACTGTCTGCTGACCATACTTACCTGAGTCTGAGGTCAATTGACCAAAAGGCTGCTGAATATTCTTTTGTTTCCATTGATCAAGTGTAATCACTTTTTGATTTAATCCTTGTTCAAAATCCTTATTAAATTGCTCGCCTATGCTGGAGGCTTGAATGTTTCCAGTCATCGAAACCGATCCGTCTATTGAACCGACAGAAGATGATGAAGCTACTGCTGTAGGAGCTGGAGAGCTTGATACTTGATTTCCAGCTGCTCCGCTTGGCATAACAGACATTCCAAGATGAGAAGCAGCCTGAGCAAGCAGCATCTTCCCGCGTCCTCGGTTATTTTGAGTTGGAATGACAAATTCGTTACCTGCTTCACCGACCCATGATAGGGTTGGCTGGGTGATATAGCCGCCTGTGGCTTTTTTGTCAGGGTTTCCAAAGACATGTTTCAATACAAAATCAACCCCACCACCAGCCTTATTAAACAAATCTTTAACCCAACCAAATGCTTTAGAAAACCCATCACCAATAGCTTCAGCTACTTTTACAATCGGCTTTTGAATGTTGTCCTCAAACCATTTGGATAATCCATCCCATATATCTGTCACCAATTTATACGCTTCTTCAAACTTTTTACCGAAACTGTCTTTAATGGTTCCTACCGTATCTACAAGTGGATTCCACACATTTTCCATAAACCATGTCGATACAGCTCCAAAGATTAATTGTATCTTTTTCCATGCATTTGATAATGCTGTCCAAATCCCTGTAGCGACTGTAACAACTGTACTGCTCAGTGGTGCCCAAACGTTTTCAATAAACCAACCCGCTACTGCACTGAACGTTTCTTGAATCCATGTCCATGCATTGACTAAGCTTGACCAGATGGTCGTTGCTACCGTAACGACTGTGTCGCTGAGCGGTGTCCAAACGTTTTCGATAAACCAGCCTGCTACTGCACTAAATGTTTCTTGAATCCATGTCCATGCATTGACTAAGCTTGACCAGATGGTCGTTGCTACCGTAACGACTGTGTCGCTAAGAGGTGTCCATACATTTTCAATAAACCAGCCCGCTACTGCACTGAAGGTTTCTTGGATCCATGTCCATGCATTGACTAAACTTGACCAAATGGATGACGCTACTGTGACAACCGTAATGCTTAATGGCGTCCATACATTTTCTGTGAACCAAGCCGCGACTGTTGACCAAACTTCGACAATTTGATTTTTGATTTCAATGGCTTTTTGGCCAATCTTTTCAAATCCGCCGCCATCAAACCATTTTCCAATTGTTTCACCGATAGATTCTCCGCCCATACTTCCCGCGATGCCGCCTACTAGACCGCCGATGGCTGTACCTATCCCCGGGACTACGCTTCCAATAGCTGCACCTGCTGCAGCACCTGCCATTCCGCCGGCGATGCCGCCTCCAGTCGTACCAATCTTTTCACCAGCATTATCTTTGTTCATACCGATTAGATTTGTTGCACTAAGTGCACTTCCTAGAATAGGTACTTTCTTTAATAACTTGCCGCTTCCTTTCCCTATACTTTTCATCGCTTTCCCTAATCCATTTAACCCCTTGCTACCTTTCACTAAACCCGTAAGTCCTCCAGCTGAAGCTGCGATACCCGCACCTTTCTTTAGTCCATTAGGGATTTTCCCAAATAATTTACCTGCATTAGTTTTCAACTTCCCTAATCTACTTGGAGGTCTTCTATTCATTTCGGCCCTTGATGTAGCATTTGGATTTCTTGTCTGTCTTGGTGAGCGACCATTTCGATTTTTAGTTTTCGTAGATCCTCCCCTGCTTAAACCTCTTGCACAACAGGGGCAACAACTATTGCGAAACAAGCCTTTTCCACCTCGTGACTGAGGTTTCGTTTTGGGAGCTGGATTTGAAGGTGTTGATGTTGGCGCTGTTGTTGGCGCTGTTGTTGGTGCTGTTGTTGGTGCTGTTGTTGGTGCTGTTGTTGGTGCTGTTGTTGGTGCCTGAGTGGTACTTTCACTTGATTGATCACTTGCACCTAAGAACCGATCTAATACATTAGTCACCAATTGAACTAGTTTTTTTTCAGGATTAAATTTAATTTTCTCTTTAATTCTTCCGATCACATCTTGCTTGTACTCTTCTATTTTATTTTCAACCCAAGGAAGTGCCTTTTCATCCCAAAACTTTCTAGGACTCAATTTTTCCTTCACTTTATCTGCAACGTCACCTGCATATTTTTGAATTTCACTTAATCCCTTATTGGCAAGGTTCTGGATCCAGCTCTGTTTAGGATCTTCCGTTTTCACTGACGGACTAACAGCCTCAGGTTCTTTTTTTATGTTTTGTTCTTTCACAACTGACTCTGCTTGATCTCGTTTTTTCAACTTACTCTTTGCATTGTCTTGAACAGACACTCTGATTTCGTGTTTAGACATCGTCAAACTTTTGAGTGTCTTTTTGATTCGTTGAATTGCAGCGGTGGCTTGGTCAACCATGTTTAATCTCATATAGTACGTTCTGTTCATGAGCTGATAGATAGATTTTTTTACCTCTGACATTTTACCTGACAATTGATCGTTTAGTTTAAACGTCAGCATAATGGGGTTTGTTCCCGCTTGCTTTAAACGATTTAAACTGGATTTCATGACATCTAGCCCCTTCGCTTGAATGGATATGACCAAGTGATTTGGGAGCATATTTAACTGATTGTTTAACGCTTTAAGATCACGAAAGATTCCTTGATCCAGTCTCATGGAAATCACTGACATTTTCCGAAGCGATAAACTGAAGTTTTTTAATTTCTTGTCATCTAAATCCAGGTTTATTTTCACCGGTTTTCTAAATGGTTTGAGCTGCTTCTCAAATGTTTGAAATCGCTTTTGTATTCGCAGCAGCTTCTTCGATACTTTGTCTTCTAATTCAAATCGTGCAGTGAGTTTCGCCAATTATTTCCCTCCTTTCTTTGCTTCTTTTTCTAGCATGTCTAGCTTGTAGCTGATGAGTCCGAATAGGAGTGCTTTGAACGGTCTTGGTGATTCGTATAAATCTAGGAGTTCAGATGGGGAGTAGTGAAGTTCGTGCATGGCGTAATATAAAAACACGGCTTCTTTATCCCCATCTTTTATTAGTTTTTTGCTGCTTCTTCTAAATCTTCAATTTCGTCTTCAAATCCGTTGATTTCAATGGCCTTGTTTAACCAGTTTGCGTATTCACCGCCGACAGATAATACACGTTTTGCGACTTCAACTGGATCTTGTGTGCTGTAGGCTTCTCTTAGTTCCTTCGAGCGGAAATCTGGATAAATAGTCGATTCAATGGCAATACGTGCGTAGAAGCGCTGGCTGTCTAAGTCTTTCACACGGCCTCTTCCTTTGACATTTTTGAAGGTCGTGTTTTCTTTTTCCAGTTCATCAATGCGTTCAGTTGTAATGGCTTTAAAGACAAAAGGAATGACATTCCCTTTTATATCAACAAAACGCTTAGAGATTGGCACTTTGACCTCTTCCGCTTCTACTGTTTGTCCTGGCATAAAAAATGAAAGATCAAATGTTTGTTTTTCGCTCATGTTTAAAAACTCCCTTTGTTATGTTTTTTTAATGCAAAAAAGCACATCCATTTTTGAATGTGCTTTCCAATCTTTTCATGTATAATTTAAATTGTACAATTGAACGGCTAGCTCAAGGGTGTCTGGCTCATCCCCCGATAGGAAGGGGGTGATGCTCATGTCAACATTTCAAGCACTAATGTTAATGCTTGCTTTCGGGTCATTTATCATAACCCTGTTGACGTATATAGACAAAAAATAGACTCCCCCTTGAGCTTTGGTAGGTAAAAGGGAAGTCTATCCTAAAGTATCCTATTCGATTAGCCAGCCCCTTGAGGGCCAAATTGTACATTGCCGGGATGTTGACGCATCCTGGCTTCTTTTTATTTTATGCAAAGTACTTTGCATGTAAACATATTTCTAAGAAACTTTTTGGGGTTACACAGTAACTCTTTTGTAGCTACCCTGTAACTATGAAAAATTATACCATATCGTTGAATAAAATAAAAACAACATATATTTTCGTCACTTGTCTGCCTTTTGTTCATTAAAAGGAATTCTTCAGCTTTTCAGGAAGATCAAAGTCCTCGAACGTAAACGGCACTTCTTCTTCAAGTGCTTCTGAATCGACATCCAGTCCAGCAATTTTAGCTGAATCGAAGTTGACATCAAATAATGTTACACGCTCAGTACCTCGGCCTGATGATTTATCGTCAATCACCGCTTGAAGAGTGAAATAAGGATCTTCCCCTTTTCTCACATAGTTGAGCATTAATTGAACGAAACGAGATGTAACTTTATAGAATGTGGCCGTTCCTGTTCCATTTGCTCCTGTTGTTTTATGACCAGTCATTCGGCGGCCCATCACGTTGACTTCTGATTTGTTTTTCTCCACGTTTGCTTCAAACGTTTTGATAAAGGCAAGCTCCTCACCTTCTAAGAAAAGACGACCCTCTTTACCTGAAATTGTATTTTGCGCTTTAAAAGCCATCTTACTTCACCTCCACATTGAAATAGAATTTTTCTGCTGCATCTACTGGTTGAACAGCTAGATCGATGATAAAACCATCACGATCTTCATTGAGACCGATGACAATATCTGTTTCTGAGTTAAAGCCTGTAATGCCGCTGCCATCTTGAAGCTGTGTGAGATACTGTGTAATCAGTGTTTTCACAAGCTGTACTCCATCATCAGATGCTGGAATGTCATTGCCATTGGCTTTGCGTAATTTAATCAGATTTTTTAATTCAAACGTTAAATCATTGTTGATGGCATCAAGCACACGAATGATTTTATTTTTCGCCATTTGCTGATTCTTTTCAGCTGTGAAGCTTGTTAAAGAGTTAATATCTTTTTCAACACTCACCGTGCGGTCTCTCGCATCAAAGGTGAAGAGGAACTCCCCTTGGGATAATCGGTATTCTACTTGATCATTATCAAGGCGTTCTAATGTATCTACTGCTCCTTCGTATTCAACAAAGGTGAGTGACTGATTGAAGTTTGCACCTGCACTTGCTCCTGCAACCCAAGCTGTTGTTTGAGCAGGTGTTAGTTCTGTTCCATCTTCCAGCACAACACCACTTGTCACATTGATAATGCCTTCTTGGTCAGCTGCATAGTTCGCCACAACGCCTTGCACCTTACGTCCTTGCTTATCACGTAGACGCTCGATAAATGAAGCGAAGGTTGCTTTTAATTGCTCACTATTATCGACTGGGAGCGCAATGACATCAAAGTATTCTGTTTCTGCTGCTTCTAGGAAAGCTGTATAATCTGCAACACTTGCCACACCGTTTTTTCCGCCGCTTAGTGCCACACCAGCTGTGATAACTGCTTCACCTTCACCAGAAAATTGAACATATTTGTTTTTCACAAGATCTTTGACATCCGTCACAATCTGCTTATCCACAATATCTGTGCCAAGATAAGTAATGACGTCACGTTTTGTGCTGTCGAGTACATTTTCTGCCACTTGGATGGTGATCTCATTTCCCTTTAGACCGCCATAATTGGCTGTGGCCACAAAGCTTTCTGAGATTTCAGCTTTGGCTGGCTCCCCTTCGTTTAGACGGTAAAGCAAGACTGTTTGCGCTTTTTTCTTTGCTTCACGGAAAAGGAGAAGCGACTTGTCATCAATATTGAGTCCAACCTTTTTATTTAAGTCTTCCATATTGGAAACGGAAATAAAGTTTTTTGGTTCTCCCCAGCTCATCACAAGAGGAAGTGCCACCGTACCTCGATCACCTAAAGTAATTCGCTGCTCTGCTGTTGTTTTAAAATTAAAGTAAATGCCAGGACGCTTTTTCTCTGTACCTGGTGTAAATGTGCCTCCGTTCATCCTTTAAACCTCCTTGGACAAAAAAGCATCAATGTGCTTTTTCGCTTCTGTTTTTGTAATTGGTTGATGTTTGATATAAAAAAGAGCACCTTCAAGGATTTCTGGTTTAACCCCAAAAAGATCCTTACTGTGCTCCTTTAAGGCTTCAAATGAAAAGCCAAATTCTTTTTCTTCGCCAGCTGTTTGGGCAGGCGCTGCTTTTTTAGTCTTGCTCACGTTTGATCACCCCATCTGAAAAATTGATGTCTTCAAGGCTCGGTTGTTTGTCTCGGTTGTACCAATAACTGCTATCCCACGTCAGGACAATCGCTGCTACGCCTTGATCTAACATTCTGGTTTCCACTCTTTTTATGCGGACATAATCATCAAGCACCTCTCCATCTTCACTCATCATCTGAATCATTTGACGATCAGCAAGCAATGCATCAACAATGATTTCTGCCGCGTCATGCGCTTTTTCTGAATTTATATGAAACACTTTCACTTGCAGCGAATAAGATTTCATAAACGTAGATACCGTATCTGGACCGCTGATCACTGTTACGGGCGGCACATAAACAGATGGTACTTGAAAATGCTCTGGCAAAAGTCGATCATACATTGTTACAGGAAAGTGTGTGTAAATATAATGCATGATTGCCCCGACTTCTTGATTCATTTCATCACCTCCCAAAATGTCGATCGAACCAGCTTTGAAGCTTTCGATCCAGCGACTGCTCAAACATTTGCTCATAGAGCATGACAGCATGATCCCAGTAGCCATTTCCATCTATCCATTGAGAAGCAAGCATCATTCCTGTCTTTGCATTCGGATCATATTCAAAACGGCTGCCAGCCCACCTGCCAGGCACCCATCTTCGCTCTCCACTTGAAGAAGTAGCATGTCCATCATTGACATAGGAGGCATACTCAAGCTGGGTTCCCACTTCCAGCGTGAGACCACCTTTTGACATGAGAAAGTGATTCTCCTTGTCTCCTTGCGTAAAGGAGCTTAGAAGCCGGCCTGTATCGACAGCATTCTCCTTGATTAGCTCATCCTGAATGATGTCCAAAAGCTCTATGCCCATGTCCTCTAGCCAAGCTTGATATTCTGCCTTTAAGCCGCCGGCACACGCTGTTTCCAGCTGTGAAAGCAGACGGTCAAGTCCATCAATTTTCATAGATTTTCCTTCCTGACTGCCATCACTTCAATGTGATGATTTTTCACTATTTTGGGCTGCTGCAATTTAAGTGAGACGCCGTTCCACACCATTTTGTCATGCAGGCGAATATCACTCGCTAAAGGAAAATGGACAAGATAGGACTGATAAATCACTGTATTCGGCTCTTCTTGCACAAGTGACTGATTCTTTTCTATGACGTAACAAGCCAGATCTGTCAGGCTAGGCGCATCAGGATAGGAAAGAGTCATTTGTAAGTCATCAGCTGGAATCCCGAATTTTCCTCGGGAAGCCTCCTGATGTTCAAGGTGAAAAAGATCACAGCGGTCTGTTAAGAGAGATTGATAACTCATAATGATCTCACCTTTAATTTGGTACTGCCGCGAGTTAATGATGGTTCAATGTAATCGACAAGCAGGGCATATACGTAAGGTTTGCCTGTCACTTGATCAGCTGCCTTCGCATATGAATAATCACCCATTTTCTCTGACGTAAAGCCTTTCATCATAGATTCATCATCATTCAGCATGGCAAAATATTGGGCCATTTTTAATAAAGCGATTCTTGCTTTTTCAGGGAGGGGCTGATATTTTCCGCTTGAGAAATCATGACCTACGATCTGAAATACCGCAGCTTCTGCTTCGATAATATCTGCTGTCAGTCTTTCTACAGATCGATTTTTCACACGCTCAAATACAGAATAGGCTTGCAGTTCTTCAGGAGAAATAATCATGGCCTGCCGTCACCTACTCTTTCACTTTCATTACTTTTGCTACAGCATCCTCTTCCTCAAATTTGCTGTCTAGCTTCGCTGTCAGAACAATAATAAATTTCCGGCTGCGAATATCTTTTTCTACTTCAATTCGAATATGACGAGAAAAACCTACGATAATATTTTTAGGGTGCGTCAGCAAAATATCTGACACGTCTGTTCCCGCTTCGTCATATGGCTGCATATTGGCAAGGCCTTTGACCGGCACACCGAATGCAGAAGAAAGTCCGCCTTGAATCACCGCATCTCCGAGAGCTGTCTGACGGTTTGCTACTTGATCCTTCCACTCCACCTCTAAACTTGGGGATGTGTAGAAACGGAAATCCTGAGGTACACGTAAATATTTTGACGGCATCGCCTTATAGGCTTGTTTCAACATTTGGCGGCTAATTTCCGCTCCATTTGCATCCACAATATGAGATACTGCTTGTTTTCTCACACCATCCATTTGGGCTAAAAACGGGTCTGTTGAAGTCGTATCCCCATTGACGATGAGCTCTTCAATATCAACTGCCGCTCGTTCAGCCAGCATTTGCATAATTGTCTGCTGAATTCCGTCTTTTTCAATATTGTTTTCAATGCTGTCGTAGGTCATATGAATTTCTGCAATGACCTCTTTTGCATTGAGCTGGACAGTGCTTGTCGCTGGGACAACACGGTCTTTCGCATCAAGCGCTTGGCCTTCTTCTGCTGGACGCAAAATACGCTGGCCAAAACCGATTTTTTCGATTTTTTGTGAATCACTTTCCATCGGAATGATGCGTGCATCATTTAAAACGGTTGGTGTGTTTTGCATCATTCTAATGAATGTGTTGGATTGGGTTGCGTTCATGAGACCGCCGGTTTTTAAGCTGGCAAGTGTCATTTCAGCCTTGCGAATCAACTCTTGATTTCTCACACTGTTTCCTCCTTATTTCGGCTTATAGTAAGCCATCCCATATGGGTTTTGTCGTGTTGTTTTGTGTATCGTGGATTGTTTGTTTTGATATGCCCCTTGCCTTTTCGAGCATGTGAATCCGCTCTGAAATAGGCAAAAGCTGCTGCTCAAGCACTTCCTGCATCGCTGCTTTTTCTCTGCTGGCTGATTTCTCTAAGGAAGAGAGCTGATGACGAATCGGTGCAACGACTTGTTCGAGCACTTTTTGGACAGGTTCTTCCCCTGTTTGTTCTGTTTCCTGTTGGTCAGCCTGCTGTAAGACGTTTTCAATGGCCTTTTTTGCTTTTTCAAGCTCTCGCACTTGATCCGTCGTCAAAGCGGCCTCTTCTTTTTGTACGTCTTCTGGCCTTTCACCAATCGTTTGAAGTACATCCTCTGTCTTCAGGATGTCCTGCACGATTGGAATGAGCTGTTCTAAGGCCGCTCTTACATCCGCCTCATCACCATCACCTGACTGTAAGGTTTCCAGCAGATGGTCTAAAACGTTCCAAAATGGTTGTGACATGTTTGCACCTTCCTCTTTTAAAAAGAAATTTTTCAACAAAGAAAAAAGCCCTCTCTCATTTGTGTCTTGAGATAGAAGCTGATCTTGTTCTTCTATGGCGACGATGTCCGCCGTTCCAGCCATGGAATAGCCTGTAATGTGGCCTTTTTGAATTTGATCCCAAATCTCTTGGGAAGCCTTTGTCACAAGCACCCAAGATCCTTTGCGAATCAGCTCCCCGCCCACTTCAACATCAGCCGGAGCAATATATGATTCAACCACTTCGCCAACACCATCCTGAAAATCATGCTGCTTGTCAATATAACGTGCATCCTTCATAAAGCCGTGTGCTGCTCTTTCAATTTCCTTGGCTGTCATAAAGTCTTGATGTGCATCAGGCGTATTCGGCTCATACACGACACCGTACACGAGGCGATGAGCATCTTCTGCCTTTGTCAGGACACTGACCTCCTTTTGAAAGTCAGGCCGCTTTTTCTTTGCTTTCATCAAAAAGAATTTCTTCTTGTTCGCTGCTTTGTCCACGTAGGAAACATGCGTAATTTTAGCGTTTTTTAGTTCTCTTGGCATATGTTCACCCCCTTTCAAAAAAGCGCACCCGCTTCTGTTTATTTCGTCAGCTGGTCCGGCTCTGGTTGAGGCTTTTCTTCAGCTGATTTCATGCGGTTTTCTAAAGGTCGGTGATACAGTTCCTCAGGCCATTCCTCTAGCGTTTTCCCAAGAATTCTTCCTGCTAGATCGCGCAAATCGTTAGGTGACACTGCCCCCGCCTGAATAAATGGCGTCAGTACCTTCGCAATCTCTAATGGGTCTCTAAAATCAGGACCATTTAATAGAAAACGGACATGCCACATATCAAGATCCGGCAGGAAAAGAGTATTGAGTTTTCCTGTGATGAGATGCCGTTCTGGCTGAAATACCTGCTCTTCTGTTGTTTTACGCGCTGTATCTGCCGTCGCTTTGTTATAGTCTTGAGACTCACCTGTGTAAATTGGCGGCAGACGAAACGCAGAACGGATTTTGTTTCTTGTTTTTTCATCGTATTCTAAAAAGAGCGCATCTTCTTGCAGGATCTCGGCTAGAGATTTGAAGTTTACTTTGACATTTGAGACATCTTCTTCTCCCGTTAACCCTTTTTCTGTCGGCAGACCTTCAACTTCAAGCAATAGAAATTTATGCGCGTGATCAGATCCTTCAATATCATCCATATAGTCTTGAAGCTGCTGATAAGAGGATTCTGACAGCATGCCATTTTCGACAATGATGGCACCTGGTACATGCCGCCCTTGTTTAAAATAAAGATAGTTCAGTTCCTCTGCCTTGCGTGCTCCGTACATATTGACGATGTTGCCAATCCAGCGGGGAATCCCATACGTTCCACTGCCAATTTTGAAATGAATCACTTCTGTTGCGCGAAGCGGCTCTGGTGTGGTGTCATCATACTTGCCTGTTTCACAGTTCAAAATGCGCGGATCACCATACTCCTTAAAGAAGACTTTCTTTTCGTTGATCACCTGCACATATTTGCGGAATCTTTTCTTTCGATTCATTGTCTTTAATTCGCCATTTTCTGTGTAGCTGAATTCGACATCGACTGGCTCACTAAGCTTGCAAATGCGGATATGAAGCGCATCTAAATACTCGATTCCAGCTGGCTTTCCTTGTCCATCTCTCAGCACCTCTAAAAAACCATTGCCCGTTTTCTCTCGGTCTTCCAGGACATAGCCAAGAATCACATCAGCGGACTCATCATAGTTCATGTACTTCGTAAACTCTTCAAGTCTTGTCCATTCCTTTTCTGCGGCTTTCTTTTTTGCCGGTTTTACACCTTCTGCATTAAAGTCAAAGGCGTATTCCACCCCAAATCCAAAGCCTAAAATATTCGTTTTGTACGCATCAATACATTGCTGAAGAATGGTTGAATACTCTGCCATGCTTTTTAATTCATTGATGTTGTATGGCGGGGGAACAATGTCATCTTTTTCATAGGAAAATTCATCTGCATACATTTGTTTTGTATGATCAGACATGTTTGCCTTCATAATCGTTGCTTTCAATTGTTTCATTGTACGGACCTCCTCTCTCTGTTTGGACGGACACGCTCTGAGGCGGTCTGTTTCAAATCCGTCACTTCATAGTCATCCAGCGCATACCAGATGGCTGATAATGTGTGTGGGTCGATTTGAAATGCATCTTCCTCTAAACGTCCATCCTTATCTGCCTTATAGGTCAGTGATTGAAGTTCATAGATTGTGTACGGACAAGCATCAGAGCAAATGATTTTCTTAAACCGTTTGATCTTTTTCGTATACTGCAAACGCGAGCCTTGGTACTTATGTGCTGCCACCATTTGAAATCCACGCTGCCGAAAATAGTGAATGGTTTTAGGCTCTGCTGCATCGGCTTTGATGAGTTCCTTTGATTCAATGAACTCTTTTAGGTCAACAGCTGTTTCATCATCTGTTTTCCCGCGATCGTAATATTCCCAGTAAATATATAAGTACTTTTTTTCATGGTCGACGGCTAATCGAATGAGCGCATTGTATGATTCAACAAATCCAAAATCCATGCCTGCTCGTTTTAGCGGCCGGTCCATCTGCTGAATCGCTTCTAATACATCAGCATGATTTCTTACCTCAAATTGAGGAAAAACCTTTGTTCCATTGATGCCAAAATAGCCCTTCCTCGCAATTCGATAGAGGTCTGGGTCGTATTCTTTCAGCTCATCCAGCTGCTTCACATAGCTTTTAGGGAGAAATAGGTTATCTTCCGCTGTGGAGTGATGATAGTACGTATCCTTGATCACAACGGTGCGTTTTTTGTATAAGGTTTCGTCATCTAGGACAAATCGCTTCAGCTGTTCATCTCGAAAAAAATGTCTGTACGTCCAATTATCTTGACCAACAGGATTGGTCGATAACATCATATAAAGCGGTAAAGACGGGTGCCTCAGCCTTCCAAGCAGCTCTTTAAAGCCTTCATAAGAAACCTCTGAACACTCCTCAATCCAAATAATCGAGATGTTGTTAATCGATTTTAATTTCTCAGGCTTGTCCAGCCCTTTGAATAAGATGCTGCTGCCATTTCGAAACGTCAAGGCAAGCGGCGAACTGCGGCACTTCACCACATGATCGATGCCAAGATCGCTGACGATCTCTTGTAATAGAGAAAAGGTTGATTCGCGGTGGGTATCATAGACTTCTCGAATGACAAGTGCTGTCCGTTTTTCTTCCAGCAGCTTTAAAATGAGTTTTAATGCAATGTGATAGCTTTTAGAGGAGCCGTAACCGCCTACTAAAAATTGAAACTTCTGATTCCAATCGAATAGAAAATGTTCAAAGTGAGGATTGACTTCTTTTTCAATCAATGGCGTCATGAGTTATCCTCTTTTCGCTTGATCATGATGTGAAGATCTTCCTCTTTTTCTTCGCGCACTGCTTTTTTTGTTTTTTCGATGGTCAGTTCAATTTGCTTTAGTCTTAATCTTCTTTCATCCTTCGCATGTGCAAGCTCTTCAAACTGTTTAATGAGACGCCTGAGCTCTCCCATTGCACGAGATTGGGCATTTAAAAAGGTAGCATGCCGATCCCATGAAAATTGAAACGAATATTCTTCTGTGCTGATTTCTTGTTCTGACTGAATGCCTTCTACTGTTTCTTCTAATGAAGAAGGCATGTATGCAGCCTTTTTCAGCTCTTTGATCATGTCATCTTGATCTGACACATACATGATTCGCTGCGCCCGAATAATGGCAGCATATTGAATTTGAATTTGATCCCAGATTAAATCAAGGGATGTACGCCCGCCCATTTTCTCCATAATTTCAATTGTTTCATCTGAAAGAAACTGATTGAAGATCGAGTGTGCCTGCTTTGACGAACCTTTTTGCCTTTGCCATCCGTATCGTCTTTTCCATGATTTCACGGTATGGATTGAGACATTGTAATAATCAGCAATTTGCTGGTACGTCATCCCTTTCATATAATCTTGCTTGGCTCCTATCCGTTTATCTTTCATTTACATTCACCTGCCGCCTCCTTTTAATTCGAACGATTTCCTGTGAAGGAATCATTTGTGTAGGGCTAGCAAACATCCGTTTGGTCTTTCTAACTATAGGTGGCAACTGTAAGACAAGTGCTGCTCCATTTATTTTGTAAAAGAAAAAACGCCTATTCAGCTGCTTCGAATAGGCGTTCTTGTACTTTTTTGGACATCTTTGTCCGAGCTCTCTCCATATGTTTTTGGACAGTTCCTTTTTTCACATCCAGCATAATCGCAATCTCGCTAAACGATAATCCTTGCGTTGTGTGCATGAAGAATACGTCCTTTTCTCGGTCCGTTAAAACGGACAAGGCTTCATCAATTCGTTTCTTGTCCCGCTCACTGAATTCTCTTTCATTTTCTTGGATAAGTGTATATTCATGTGATAAAGCCTCTAACACTTCTGGATTTGCCAGGATGGTACGCTGATAGACTGAACGTCTGTCTAATCCTCTGCGTGCGCCTGGCTGCCTGCCAATTTGAAGCCATTCCACGACATATTCGAGATCGCTGACCATACTAGCGATAATTTTTTTATCATGCTTCTCTTGATCTGACAGCTGTTTGTCTTCTTTTTCTCTAAATGGTTCATATCTTTTTCTAGCATCCTTTAAAGCTCGTTTGTATTCGATGAGTAAATCTTGCATGCTGGCTCTCTCCCTTTTTTAAGAAAATAAAAAACGGACACCAATCAGTCCCCTTTTCATAAGGTCTTGATCAGTGTCCGCAGGCTTTCCGTCTTGGACGTATGATGTTGTGATCTATCCAGTAATCTAGCTGATTTTAAAACCAATCTCGTGATCTACTCTTGCAAAATGACCTTTTGCCGTTTGTATAATGGTTTTTCCATGTTCAGGTACATCTATCTGATAAGCCGTTCCTACATTCCCATCTAACACGATGACTTGGATTTTTCCTGTTTCCATCTCACCGACAAATGTCTGGTTTTCTTGAATGAATAATTGTTTTGGCTCGTTCATATACTTGTCTCCTTAATTGGTGAGGACTTCGTGCCATCACCTATCGTATTTAAAATGATTTCAATTCTTGGACGCATACTATAAAACTGGGGAACTCTTAAATCAACGATCTGTAGAGGAGCCCTATCCGCAATAGAATGAAGTGCTTCTTGAATATGGTGCAGCCGCGGCTGAAAGATGCTGACATTCACTGGGCGTATCAAACCTTTTTCTGCGTATGTACGCTTGATTTGACAGTCAGCTATGTCAAGCGGCATGTCGTCAAATAAACGAATCTCGAGTGATAGTGCGTCTTTTATTTTCTGCGGGCATTGCGCTTTTGCAGCTGCTCGTATTCTTTTTATCAATGTATCTTTTGTGAACAATAACTCTGTCTCAATGATGAAATGGATGACCATGTTATGAGCTCCCGTCATCCTTTTCCCACTGACGAATGTCTTGTTCGTTTTTACTCGCTTTTAGCAAGCATTTGAGGATTTCCATGATTTTCTTCCATCGTTTCATGTCGTCTTGCTTCCTCCTTTTTTGCTTCAGCGAGCTTTTCCGCCAAGAGGGTCATGTATGTTTGCTTGTCTTCTGATGTGGAAAAAACAAACACCGGTTTCTGGTGATGAAAGGTCATCCAGCCACCGGCTTGGACTAAACAAAGCTGCGCTTCCTTTCTGGCATCAAACGTCATCTGATGTTTCATCTGCTTCAAATCCCTCCAGACTCTCCTCAATCTCTGCTTGATACCCATAACGTGTCATGTCATATGACCAGAAGCTTTTTGGATATCCAAAGTCATTTATCTGCGCTACCATTGGATGTTCAATATTCATTTTGTTCGTCTCCCCTTTTCAAATAAATGCTCTTCCTTTAAAGAATTACTCATTTTGTGTAACTTTTGATCAAAAAAAAGCTCTTGAACACCCCTATTTAGCAAATCCGCAATATGCTTTGCTATTTCTAAGCTGGGCTTCGTTCTGCCCATTTCTATATTTGCATAGCCGCTCGTGTACTTATACCCTAACTTTTTCGCCATATAGGTTTGTGTTTTCCCTTGTAAAATGCGTTCTTCTCGTAAATTTTCAAGCTTCATCTTTCCACCTCTTACTCAATATGTGTAAGTTATATTCATTATGATAATATACACAAAACGAGTAAGTCAATCATTTTTTATTCTTTTTGTGTAATTATTTATCTTTTCCGTGTAATTCATGATAAAATTTACTCATAACATGAAAAAAGGTGTTTCCAATGGATAATTTGACTGGAAAGATTTTAACTGAATTAAGAGAGAAGCATGGATGGAGCAAGTCAACGGTTGCTAAAAAACTCGGATTAAAGGCGATGTCCACTTATGCAAATTGGGAATATGGCTTGAGAAAGCCCGACGGTGAAATGATTGTGAAAATCGCCGAATTATATGGGGTCTCAACGGATTATCTTCTCACAGGTAAGGACAAAGGCGGAACTGATGCCGACCTTGCAGACGATCCAGATTTGCAAATTGCGTTTAAGGCTGCCTCCGATTTTTCCGAAGAAGCACGAAGACAAACCATCGATTTTATTCACTACATTAAAGAAAAAGAGAAACAAAAGGGCCGTCAGCCAAAACAGCGAGACGACGATTGAACATCTCTTTTCATAAAGCTTTACATTGCTGGGATGCACCCAGCTTTTTTTATGCCTCTTTTTCCCCTAAAAAAGAGAGACCTCATGGATAATATGTTACAATTTTCACCATAAATACTCTTTTTTTCATATATTTTAATTGACATATAATACTATTATTATTAATATATGTATATACCAAAAAAAGGAGTGTTACCGATGAAAAAATTAATGAAAGCTTGTACATTGTCTTTAGCTGCTCTAGGTGCTCTTACGTTCTTCCAAACTGAAGGTGCTCATGCAGCTGCCCAGCCAAAAGAACCAGTCATAGCAAAAGCTCCTATTATGAATAAAGTGATTACAGTGAACCGCACGCTTACTGTAGGTTCGTCAATCGCCGTCTCTCTTCCAGCCAGCCAAATTTCTGTGTCTGGTGCAACATATGCCATTCAATTAGATCAAACAGCTCCGAACTTCACTTGGATTCGTGCGGTACAACGCGGATCTGTCACAGTTTCTTACTATAATTCACTAGGCGAGCTTGTGATTAACTATATTACTGTTCGATAAGCTATAAAGCTTTACATATAAAAAGGCGATGATTTCATGATCATCGCCTTTTTGTATGTCTTCAAGTATTTTTGCAGACTTCATTTATCCAATGCTTGCCAATGACTATCTATTATGTTAACTTTTAATAAAAATAAGTTAACATAATGAGAGGAGCTTATGATGGGAAAACACATATCTTTGTCTTGGGAAGCGATAGCAGAGAAAGCGCTGAAAAATGAACGGATCACGCTGCAAGAAGGTCTAGATATTCTTGAAACTGACGATAGAGAATTATTATCTATCATGCATGCAGCCTACCAAGTACGATTTCATTTTTTTCAAAATAAGGTGAAATTAAATATGATTTTTAATGCAAAAAGTGGTTATTGCCCTGAAAACTGCGGTTATTGTTCACAGTCGATCATTTCAAAAGCACCGGTTGAACGATATACAATGCTTGATCAAAAAACGATTGTGGCTGGCGCGCGTGAGGCGCTCAAGAGAAAAGCGGGGACTTATTGTATTGTCGCGAGCGGGAGAGCACCTTCTCACAGAGAATTAGATGAGGTGACCGCAGCAGTAAAAGAGATCACTGAGACCATGCCTTTGAAGGTGTGTGCATGTCTTGGGTTATTAAATGAAGAAAAAGCAAAGCGGCTGAAGGAAGCAGGGGTTCATCGGTACAATCACAATATCAATACACATCAAGATCATCATGCTCACATTACGACAACTCATACATATCATGACCGTTTGTCGACCCTTGAGGAGGTCAAACAGTCGGGCATGTCTCCTTGCTCAGGGGTTATCATTGGAATGGGTGAAACCAACCAGCAAATTGTTGAAATGGCTTTTGCGCTCAGAGCCATTGATGCGGATTCCATTCCAGTCAACTTTCTTCATGCAATCGAAGGAACACCACTTGAGCATCAAGAACGAACACATCCGATCAAAGCATTGAAAGTGTTGGCACTCATGAGGTTTGTCAATCCAACCAAGGAAATTCGAGTATCTGGAGGCAGAGAGTTCAATTTACGGACGCTTCAGCCGCTTGCCCTTTATGCCGCAAATTCCATTTTCGTAGGCGATTATTTAACAACAAAAGGTCAGCAGGTTCAAACGGATCATCACATCATTGAAGATTTAGGTTTTGACATAGAAGAATGTGCGTTATAAAAAAAGTCTGCCGGTGAATCGGCAGACTTTTGACAATAAGATTAGAATCTTTTATGGAAATCAACAGTGCCGCTTCCTTCCTCACGGTCAAAGCTGCCAACAAATGTCCAGTTAATATAGCCGCCGTCACCATTATTGACGAACGTCCCATCTTCAAATACCCAAATACCAAACGTAATCCCATCATATTCAACACTATCATAGTAAACCACATTGTTCAGTCCGCTAAAGTCATGATCTTGGCTTAAGTTTTGGACAACGACGTTATAGTTTTGACCTGCTTCATAGAAGGCGCTGTACGCCGCATTTTTTACGAATCCATCACGATTTTGAGATGATTTTACTGCTTGTTCAATTTTATCGGCAATGGCTACTGGATCAATCGAGACACTTCCATCAACACCTGTTGTCGTTGCAGCTTCAGCCGTTTGACCAAAAGTCGTAAGAGATAGAGGGGCAGCAACCATTGACGTAGCGATCACAGAACTAACAAAAAATTTGCTTGTTTTTCTCATTATTTCTAACTCCTCCTTTAATTGGTATGTTTATGTACTACCCCTTCTCCTGTCTCTTAAACACTAATTTATGAAAAAACTTCTTTTTCTACCAACTAAGAGGTTGATTTTACTGTTTAAAAGAGTTAAAACAACAAAAAACTACTCTTTAATAAGAGTAGTTTTCAGCATTACATGAATAGGATAAATAAAATCACACCTAGGATTATTCGGTATATTGCAAAAGGCACCAGTTTGATTTTATTGATCAGTTTTAGGAAGAATCGAACAACGAAGAGAGCCACAACAAATGCACTCACAAACCCGACGATAAAGAATGGCAGCATGTCTGTTGTTAAATATTCGGCATTTTTCACAAGTGTTAAAAAGCTTGCGCCCGCCATAATCGGCATCGCCATGATAAATGTAAAGTCAGCTGCCGCACGGTGATTCAAACCAAGAATAACCCCACCTGCGATCGTCGAACCCGAGCGAGAGAAGCCTGGCCATAACGCCAAACATTGAAACAGTCCGATATAAAGCGCCTGTTTGTACGTCATGTTATCGACAGAGCTTGTTTCTGTTTTACGTTTATTGATCCAGTCAGCGACAAGCATCAGCACTGCGCCTAAAATCAAACCGACTGCAACTGTTCTCACATCAAACAAGTATTTATCAATATAATCTTCAAATAAGAATCCTAAAATGACGGCTGGGACGAGTCCTACTGCGATTTGAGCAATGGTCAGTTTATGCCCGCTGCGCTTTTGTTCTTCAGTGATATTTTTCTTTAAGCCTAACAAGTTCAAAATCCGATCCTTGAACACAATCATGACAGCTAAAATAGAGCCTAACTGAATCACGACTTTAAATGTGTTTGCCGCCTCTGGCGTAATGATTTCCTTTGATTTTAACCATAGATCATCGACAATGATCATGTGACCTGTAGACGAGACAGGTGCATACTCTGTTAATCCTTCGACAATTCCTAAAACCAGTGCCACGAATAAATCCCATAGATTCATGATTTTCTTTCCTTTCAATTCTGATCTTTTGAACAGGCAACCATCTATGTCCACATAAAGACAAGCTTCCTTCATCGAAAGCTCGTCTTTATGATACTATATTTTTTTCAAAAAAAGATTATGACATTAAACCTTTTCTTCTTTATACAAATTGGATCGCATTTTGAACCAATCAAACAAGTGGGTCGTGATGACCTTCAGGACGGCATATGTCGGAATCGCAACAATGATACCGACTACGCTGAACAATTTACCTGCTGTTAAGAGAACAAAGATAATCGTGATCGGATGAATATGAAGGTTTTTCCCCATGACCTGAGGTGAAATAAATTTCCCTTCAATGAGCTGAACCACTGTCCAGACAATGATCAGTTTTAAAAGCATCACTGGTGATGTCACAAGTGCAATCACAATCGCTGGTGTAATCGCAATCGTTGGACCAAGGTATGGCACCACACTTGTACATGCCGCAATGATTGCTAGCAGCAACGCATAGTCAAGTCCAATAATCAGATAGCCAATTAGAAGAAGAACACCAATACAGAAGCTGACAATGATCTGTCCGAGAATATAAGAGCTCAGGCGATGGTTCATTTCGTGAAGCACGATATGAGTATGTTCTCTAAACTTATTCGGAATAAATTTCAAGAAATAGTCAGGTAATTTTTTGCCGTCTTTTAATAAATAAAACAGAATGAACGGAACGGTCACGATCGAGATGATGATTTCAGTGAGCGCCCCTAAGAACGTCCCCACTCCGGTAAAGGTACTTTCCAAAATTTTCGTCGCTTGACTTGACGCTTTGCTCACCAATTCAGAGACGTTAAAATTCATGTTTTTTTGCGCTTGATTAATGAAGTTGCTTCCCGTTAGTTGTCTAATCTGATCTTCTACCGTATCAACATATTTCGGAAGGTTATGAAACAGGCTCATCATTTGTGCTTGTAAAAAAGGAATAATAGACACAATCGTCACTGTTATAATGCCAATAATGACTATATATAAAAGCAAAATCGAAAAGATTCGTTTAACTCTAAACCTCTCTAACAAATTGACAATCGGATTTAATAAATAATACACGACCCCCGTTAAAATAATCGGTAAGGCAATCGTTTTGACGAGTACAATGAGCGGTGTGAAAATAAAGGATGTTTTCATGAAAACAAGGATATTCAATCCGATTAATAGCAGGACGAGTAAAAAGAGAACAAACTTGTTATCAAGAAAAAATTTTCTAAATCGACTGCTCCACATTTGCATAGAATTCATATCGTTCCTCCAAACTCGGGCTATTTTATAAATAAATTGTACACTACCTGATCATGATATAGTGGTCATTGTTTCAGCTTTTTTTCCCATTTCGCAATGGACATCACCCATACAATCAGAATGGGCTGTCCTATCAGTCTTATCCATAGCAAAAACTGCTCTGTGCTTTCTTGACCTGGAAATGGAATTCCCTCTCGTGCAGCAAATAAGTTTGCAGGGAAAATGAGGACAAGATAGACAGCAATGATTTTTGCTGCTGCGATCCTGACATTTGGCAAAAGCAGCAAGACAGCCAGCAGCCATTCTAGGCATGCCGTCGCATAGACCATTACATATGGATATGGCCAGCCTGGCATCATACGGGCAAAGCCGCTCGGCTCTATCACATGAAAAATACCGGCTGCTATGAATAAAAGCGCAAAGACGTATGTACTTCCTATATGCAGGACGCGCTTCATGATCGTTTCCTCCTCTCCCTTCTATCAGAGTATTACCCGAATGAAGGAAGAAACTACCCACTTCTCGTACATTTATATCCTTTATGTAAGACGCATCAGCCTATATAAAGGTTTCATCCGCTTTTCAATAAAAAGAATGTTCTTTCTTACAAACGCTTTCAAAGGATGTATAATCAGAGAAAAGCAGAAGGAGGGAACGACATGATTCGATTTGCTGTCATCGGAACGAACTGGATTACAGATCGATTCTTACAGGCCGGTGAAGGAATAGCTGATTTTACATGTACAGCCGTCTATTCACGATCCGCTGAAAAAGGCCAGGCATTTGCCGAAAAATACGGTATTGATACAGTTTTTACGAACTTACATCAAATGGCAGGAAGTGATGCGTTTGATGCCGTGTATATTGCGAGTCCAAATGCCCTTCATAAAGAGCAGGCCATGTTGATGATGGAGCACCAAAAGCACGTATTATGCGAAAAACCATTTGCCTCTCACCGAAAAGAAGTAGAAGAAATGATTGCTACAGCGAAAAAACATCAAGTTTGTTTAATGGAAGCGATGAAAACGACATTTCTGCCCAACTTCCTTCAAATCAAACAGCATCTTGATCAGCTTGGACCCATTCGGCAAGTGGTCGCTCATTACTGTAAATATTCCTCAAGATACGATGCCTACCGAAATGGCGAGATTCCAAATGCTTTTAAGCCTGAATTATCCAATGGTTCTTTAATGGATATTGGTGTGTATCTCGTCTACCCGGCGATCTATTTATTTGGTCTGCCGAATCAAATCACCGCGAGAGGCTATAAGCTTTCTTCTGGTGTAGATGGAAGCGGCTCTGTCCTTATGCAATATGACGGACATCAAGCACTCCTTTTTCATTCTAAAATTTCAACGTCTCATTTATCTGCGGAAATTCAAGGAGAGGATGCGACGATGGTGATTGATCAATTCCACCGTCCTTCACATATCACGATCCATGATCGGCAAGGACACCAAACCGACATCTCTCTCAAAGATGATCAGCCCGCCATGTATTATGAAATCTGTCATTTTATTGAGTGTATTCAGCAAGGAATGAGTCAGTCTCCGGTCAATACATTTGCCTTATCTGTTCAAACTATGTCCGTTATGGACGAGGCGAGAAAACAAATGGGCGTGAGGTTTCCTGCCGATAGATAAAATGAATGGGGCATGAAATGATGAACAAAGGGCGAACATGAGATGCAAATTCGCCCTTTGTTTATTTTGGATCCATAGTTTATGTTGCCGCTAATACATCCGCAAATGCTTTCACATAGGGAGGAAGATCCGGTGGACGTCTGCTCGAGACGAGGTGACTATCTATGACGACTGCTTCATCAAACCAGTCTGCTCCAGCATTTGTCATATCATCTTTAATACCAGGTGTACTTGTCACTTTTTTTCCTTGCAGGATTCCTGCTGAAATCAATACCCATCCAGCGTGGCAAATTTGCCCGATTGGTTTTGCCTTTTCATCAAATGAACGTACGATATTTAACACTTCTGGAAAACGGCGCAGTTTATCTGGCGCCCACCCTCCAGGGACAAGCACAGCATCATATTCATCCGCTTGAATGGAATAAAAATCTGCATCAGATACAGCCGGCACACCATACTTCCCAGTGTACTCATGATTTGCTTTTTCTCCTACAAGGTGCACAGTTGCCCCTTCTTCTCTTAAACGCAGAACCGGATACCATAGCTCTAAATCTTCAAAATCATCACTGACAAACGCAATGACCTTCTTATTTGATAAACGCATATCATCTCTCCTATTCTTTCGATTTCCTCTATTGTACGAGATGACCGCTTAAAAAGAAAAGCGGTTCCCCTTGAGGAGAACCACTTGACCTTATTCACTGATCTTGAATTTTTTAATTAAATCACGTAATTCTTCCGCCATTTGGGAAAGAGTCGTAGAGGAAGAACTAATCTCTTCCATAGAAGCAAGCTGCTCTTCAGCAGATGCAGCGATATCTTGGATGCTTGCTGAACTCTCCCGTGATACATCTGCAATTTCATTCACTGCTTTAGAAATTTGCTCAGATCCTTTTGAAAGCTCGCGTACTGTTGTATTCATTTCATTAATTCTTGTAGCGATTTCGGCTGTTTGCTGATTAATTTGTGAGAAGCTTTCTTTCGTTTGATCTGTAATGGAAAGACCATTCTTCACTTCTTCATTTACTGATTTGAACATATTTTGAGATGTTTCGATTTCAGATACGATTTCTTTCACAAGCTTTTCAATCTCTTTTGCTGAATCTGATGATTGAACTGCAAGTTTACGCACTTCCTCTGCAACAACAGAGAAGCCTCTGCCTGACTCACCTGCACGTGCTGCTTCAATGGCTGCATTGAGTGCAAGTAAATTCGTTTGATCCGCAATGCCGTTAATCACGCCTAGGATGTTTGTGATGTCTTTTGATTTATGCTCTAGTCCATTGATCACCCCTTCAGCTTCTTTCACTGAATGGTCGATCGTCTTCATTTGGCCAACGGTTTGCTCCACAAGCTGTCCACCTGATTCCGCGGCTGTTCTTGATTGAATAGATGACGCTGTGATGACATCAGATGTTTCTGCGACTTCGTTCAGTCCCTCATTCATTTGTTTTAAATGAGCCGCACTTTGCTCCACCATTTCGCTTTGATTTTCGTTGCCGTTTGAGAATGTTTCAATAGATGATGTAATATGTTCAGTTGCTTTTGTTGTTTGGCCTGCGCTTGCCGTCAGTTCTTCAGATGAAGAAGCCACGTTTTCTACAGATGTTTGTACTGCTTGAATGACATCTCTTAATGATTCACTCATTTCATTAAAGCTTGTGCCTAGCTGTCCAATTTCATCTTTTGACTGGACATCAATTTTTTCTGTTAAATCTCCCTCACTGATTTTCTTTGAAGAAGAAACAAGTATAGAAAGTGGTTTTGTAATAGAACGGATGATTAAGAAGATCAGTATCCCACCAATGATAAGCGCACCAGCTAAAATGATAGCGGCCATGTTAAAGACTGGCTGTGCAGCTTCTTCGACTTCCGTCACAAACATCGTACCGACAATTTTCCAGCCCGTCACTTTGTTTGTGGTGAATTCCATTTGCTTTTCTTTTCCTTCGAGCATATAACTCATAGAACCTTCATCTTGTGAATAAAGCTTTTCTAGCCATTCACCAGATAATTTTGTTCCAGCTTTTTTCGTAGGATGGGCAACAAAGGTACGATCCGGACTTCCGATAAAGGCATAGCCTTGTTTCCCAATGTTTATGCTATTTGATTCTTTTACTAGATTCGCAATGTCTAAGTTCATTGCAATGACTCCTGATCCGTCCTCTAACTTTTTAGAGATGGTGACCACAAGCGTACCTGTAGAAGCTGTTGGATACGGTGCTGAAACAGACAGCTCTCCGTTTTTCTCCCAGCCGTCTTTATACCAATCCCGCTCCGTTGCGACATAATCAGCAGGCATTTTTTTGTTAGGATATCTCGAAAACACTTTGCCATCACTTGAAGCGACAAAAATGCCTTCTGTGTCATCATTCATACTCATGAACTGCTCAAAGCGTCCTTGAATATCTGTCGTGCCTTTTTGCTTAAGCTTTTTCTCCGTGATCCATTTGCTAAAGAAATCGGCTGCGTCTGTTTTCACTTTCACAACCTTCGTAATATTTTTATCTAGCTGCTCGACGTTCTCCTTTGCACTTTGCATGATTTGATCATTTAAGGAAGTGCTAGCCGTATGATATGAAGAGAATGCCAACACTATGATTGGGCATAAGAGAATAAATAAGAAAGAGAATACGAGCTTTTTTGAAATAGATGGCTTCCTGAAATACTGTATGAATTTCATAAAAAAGAAAACTCCTTTTAGTAAGATAGTATATATATCGGAAGTACTACTAGGTTGTTAACTTTTTTAACTTATTAAAGTCTAAATAAGACCAAATTACCCAAATTATATGTATTGAATGGAAAAACACCTGACGCCAAAACGTCAGGTGTTTCCCTATACTCTTATATTTTAAATTGTTTAATGAGCTCTCTTAGCTCTTCTGCCATCTGAGATAACGTAGCAGAGGATGAGCTGATCTCTTCCATAGATGCCAGCTGTTCTTCTGCGGATGCTGCGATATCTTGGAAGCCTGCAGAGCTTTCTCGTGAAAGCTCTTTGATTTGATTCACCGCATGTGAAATATCATTTGAGCCATGCGAAAGTTCTTTGGCTGTTCCGTTCATTTGTTTCATTTGTTCTGTCATTTCTAATGTTTTATCGGTAATTTTCTCAAAGCTGACTTTCGTTTCATCTGTAATATTTAATCCAGATTGTACTTCACCTGCTACTTGTTTAAACATGTTCTGTGATTTTTCAATTTCCTCTACAATCTCGTTCGTCAAGCTTTCAATTTCCATTGAAGAGCTTCCTGATTGCTCTGCCAGCTTACGAACTTCTTCTGCAACAACAGAAAAACCTCTGCCTGCTTCTCCTGCCCGAGCAGCTTCTATCGCAGCATTTAAAGCTAAGAGATTGGTCTGGTCAGCAATGCCGTTAATGACACCCAGAATGTTCGTAATATCTTTTGATTTCTGCTCTAAGCCTTGAATCACAAGCTCTGCTTCTTTCACTGCCTGCTCGATGGTTTGCATTTGCCCTGCTGTTTTTTGAACAAGCTCTCCACCGGCCTGAGCCGTTTTGCTCGAATCAATCGACGATTCCATCATATGAGAGGTCGTATCGACCATATGGGATAAGCTGCGATCCATTTCATTCAACTTGACTGAGCTTTTTTCGATCATATCATTTTGATGTTCATTGCTGTTTGAGAACTGTTCAATAGATGATGTGATATGCTCAGTCGCTTGAGCGGTCTGTCCCGCACTAGCTGTTAACTCTTCAGAGGAGGCGGCCACATTTTCAATGGAATTTTGAACAGCTTGAATGACTTGTTTCAGCTTTGATGACATCTCGTTAAAGCTATGCGCAAGCTTGCCGATTTCATCGTGCGTACGAACTTCAATATGCTGTGTCAGATCACCCTGACTGATTTTTTCAGCCGATTCAGAGAGCGCTATCAGTGGCTTTCGGATCGATTTAATAATAAAATAAATCGCGATTCCGCCTATGGCAATCGCAACTGCCAGTATGATCATTGTTAAGTCGAGAACTGGCTGTGCAGCTTCTTGAATTTCGCCAACATACATTGTTCCAGCAAGCTTCCAGCCTGTTGCTTCATTTGTGTCAAAAAACATTTGCTTCGGCTGTCCATTGTATTCATATTTAAAGTTGCCTTGTTTTTTATCATACAATTTCGTGATGAAATCACCTGTCAATTTCTCCCCAGGCTTGTCTGTTTTATGGGCAATATAATGCTGATCTGGAGTCGCGACAAACGCATAGCCCTCTTTACCAATTTTGATACTGTTTGTATCTTTTATGATCGTGTTCAAGCGCATGTTGATCCCAATTACACCAGATCCATCTGCTAACTGTTCTGATATTGTGATGAGCAGGTCATCTGATGACTTGTCGACAAAAGGATCTGAAATGATGAGTTTCTTATCTCCCATCGATTGTTGAAACCATGGTTCGTTTTTTGCGCTCGCTCCATTCCCTTTATGAATCTCGGAATATTCGGTTAGTTTACCATTTTGATCTGCAATGAATACTTCCACAACATCTTCGTCTGTTTCCGATAATTGCTCTAATTTCACCTTAAGTAAATCCTTGTTTTTAGAAGTCAATTCACTCTTTTTCACCGATTTAGATAAATAAGAAACGATATCAATTTTAGGCTGTACATCTTTATTAATGAGTTCGTTTAATTGCTGAACACCATTTGCAGCACTAGACATAATCTCATCATTGAGAGACTTTGATGCCACTTCATAAGAAAATGCTGCCAATACGAGAATTGGCACTAGGAGAATCGCTAAGAATGCAGTAATTAATTTCTTGGACATTGTAAAATGCTTAAAAAAGTTGATTTTTTTCATGACTCTACTCCTTTTGAATTATGATTTGTGGTCTTCCCCTTCTATTCTTAGGTAATACGAATTATTTTTCAAGGGATAATGTTCAAAATTCAATTAAAATGAGTAAATTTACCTATTTCTTTTGATTTATTCAATTGAAAAAGAGCCCTTTAGCTGAAGGGCTCTTTTCATTTTGTCTATTCGACTTTAAATTTGCTGATCAAATCACGCAATTCTTCTGCCATTGATGAAAGCGTAGCAGAGGAGGAGCTGATTTCTTCCATAGATGCGAGCTGTTCTTCCGCTGAAGCCGCAATGTCTTGAATGTTTGCGGAGCTTTCACGTGAGACGCCTGCAATCTCACGGACAGCCTCTGACACATGTGCAGAGCCATTTGAAAGCTGGACAACTGTTTGATTCATGGTTTGAAGCTGGTCAGAAATTTCTTTTGTCATTTCGAAAATATTGTGGAAGCTGACTCTTGTTTGTTCAGTGAAGCTTAAGCCTGATTGAACTTCTCGATTCACCGCAGTGAATACTTCCTGTGATACATCGATGTCTTGAACGATTTCTTTAATCAAATTCTCGATTTCTTTCGCCGAATTGGCTGATTGAACAGCCAGTTTTCTTACTTCTTCTGCTACAACGGAGAAGCCTCTGCCAGATTCCCCAGCTCTTGCTGCCTCAATCGCTGCATTTAGCGCAAGTAGATTTGTTTGGTCGGCGATACCATTGATGACACCTAGAATTTGTGTAATGTCTTTTGATTTACTTTCAAGAGCGCTGATGACATTCTCTGCTTTTTTCACGGACTGATCAATGACATTCATTTGAGAAGCGGTTTTTTCGACAAGCTGTCCGCCTTCCCCTGCGATATCTGTTGATTTGATCGATGAAGCAGTAATGGATTCAGCCGACTCATTCATGTGCTGAAGGCCACGGTTCATTTCCTCTAACTCGTCTGAGCTAGATTCGACTTTTTCATTTTGACTTTCATTTCCATTTGAGAATTGTTCAATGGCTAGTGTAATATGCTCTGTTGCTTTACTTGTTTGCCCTGCGCTGGCTGTCAGTTCTTCTGAGGAAGAAGCGACATTTTCAACTGAGGTTTGTACGGCACCAATTAGGGTTCTTAATGAGTCTATCATTGTATTAAAGCTTTTTCCAACTTGACCAATTTCGTCATCTGATTGGATCTGAAGCTTATCTCGCAAATCACCTTCGCTGACTTTTTTCGAGAAGCGGGCAAGGTTGGATAATCTTTTCGATATAGAGCGGACGATAAAGAAGATGAGGGTACCTGCTACGATAAGTGTCACACTGAACACAATAAGGGCTGTATTGAAAACGGGCTTTGCTGCATCTTCTACTTCTGATACGAGCATCGTTCCACCGATTTTCCAGCCGGTTAATTCATTGGTCACATACGCAACCTTTTTATCTATTCCTTTGAGTGTGTAACTGCCGCTTCCTTCTTTGTTTTTAAAAATAATATTTGCCAGATTCTCATTGACCTGACTTCCTGACTTTTGGGTCGGATCTGCTAACACTGTTTTATCTTTCTCCATGATGAAAGCATAGCCTTTTTGCCCAATTTTGATTTCTTTTAACTTTTGAATCAAGGTGTCAATTTCCATATCAAGTCCAATAACACCTGAACCATCTTTCATTTTTTGAGTAATCGTGATAACCATTTTGCCTGTGGAGGCTGCTACATATGGTTTTGTGATGACTTGTTTGCCGTTTTCTGCATTGAGTGCTTCTTGATACCATGGACGCTCTCTCGGATCGTAGCCATCAGGCATCTTTTGAACAGGATATTGCATAAACAGTCCCTTTTCGGAGCCTGCATAGATAGCAGAAACATCTTTTTCATTAATTTTTCCAAATTGCTGCAATTCTTTAATGGTCGTATTTCTATTTTTTTCTTGAAGATTAGACGCTTTGAGTGAGTCTGTAAACAGAGCCACAGCATCTGCTTTATTTCCTATATTCTCATTGATTAAAGTATCAAATGCATTGACTTGACTCATTGCACTGCCCATAATCTGTTTGTCTAACTCTGTCTTTGATGTAAAAAACGCACTAATTGTCAGTGCAGTGGTTGGTAGGATAAGGACTACCAAAAAAGCCATAATTAATTTTTTTGAAATGGATGGTTTTTTTAACCATTGGATCATTTTCCCCATTTTCTCTTTCCCCCTTTACTTCTCTAAAGTTATTATCGGATGAAAGGTTTAATTTTACAGGCTATACATGCTGTTTAAACATAAAAAAAATACCCAGACAATTCTGGGTATTTTTTCATCGTTTTTTAATCAATTTTGAATTGACTTGTGAGCTCTTTTAGTTCCTCTGCCATGTTTGCAAGTGTCACTGAAGAAGATGATATTTCTTCCATAGAGGCTAGCTGCTCTTCAGCAGAAGCCGCAATATCTTGAATGTTTGCCGCACTTTCTCTAGAGACTTGGCGCATCTCCTGCATAGCTTGTGAAACCAGCTTCGAACCGCTCGATAGATCAATGGCTGTATCGTTTAATTGCGTCAGTTTTTTCGACATTCCTTCTGCCGCCTCATAAATGTTCTGGAAGCTTTCTTTTGCTTCTTCTGTCATACCAAGTCCTGCATGTACTTCTCGATTGACCGTTTTGAACATATCTTGAGATTTAGCAATTTCTAACACAATTTCTTGAATGAGCTTTTCTATTTCTTTCGCTGAGTCTGCCGATTGAACAGCTAGTTTTCTCACTTCTTCTGCCACGACAGAGAAGCCGCGTCCTGATTCGCCTGCTCTAGCTGCTTCGATGGCTGCATTTAACGCAAGAAGATTCGTTTGATCTGCAATGCCGTTAATGACATTTAAAATGTTCGTAATATCTTTAGACTTATATTCTAATTGCTTCATGACTTGTTCTGCCTCTTGTACAGATGTATCAATATGTTTCATTTGGCTCGCTGCGCTTTCAACAATTCGGCCGCCTTGACCAGCTGCCTCTGTCGATTGAAGTGAGACAGAAGCCACTTCTGATGACGTTTGTGACATGCCTTGTAATCCTTCATTCATTGCCACAAGCTGATTCGTACTAGATTCGACTTTCTCGTTTTGTGCTTCATTTCCATTTGAGAATTGTTCAATCGACATTGTGATATGCTCGGTTGCTTGACTTGTTTGGCTGGCACTTGCCGTCAGCTCCTCGGAAGCGGATGCCACATTGTCGACAGACTGCTGAACCGCTCGAATGACTTCACGTAAAGATTCACTCATCTTGCTAAAGCTTCTTGTGAGATTTCCAATTTCATCCTTCGATTTGGTTTCAAGGGTTTCGGTTAAATCACCCTCGCTCACCTTTTCTGAGAAATCAACAAGCTTTCGAAGTCCAATTGTGATGGAGCGAACGATAAAGAAGATCGCAATACCGCCAAGGATAAAAGAAGAAATTAAAAGAATAATGGCAGAATTCCAAACTGGCTGTGCTGCTTCTTCTGTTTCTGATACAAACATCGTTCCAGCAATTTTCCAACCTGTTAAATCATTTGTCACAAAAACGAGGCGTTTTTGTTCTCCTTTATTCTCATAAGTTGATGTTCCTTCTTTGCTGCTGTAAAGGATTGATGAAATGTTCCCTGTAACTGCAGAGCCTGATTTTTCTTCTGGATGAGCTACAATTTGCTTATTTCTATTTGCAATAATTGGATATCCTTCTCGTCCAATTTTAATGTCTTTGATTTTATCGACAATATCCTGTACATCAATATCAATCCCAATGGCTCCCGATCCGTCCTTCAGACGCTGAGCGATTGTGACAACCATTCCATTTGTTGTGGCAGAGATATATGGATTGGTGACCACAGGTTCACCTTTTTCGTCCTGCATTGCTGCTTTATACCAGTCACGAGTCGTTGGATCATAGCCTTTTGGCATGTCTACTTTAGGGAACTGAATAAAGTCACGTTTTTTACTTGCTGCATAAAACCCAACCACATCATCTTCATTGATTTTGCTGTATATTTCAAAATGCTCATACAGTTCGTCCTGGTTTTTCTTTTTAAAATCTGCAGCACTGGATGTTTCGGTAAATAGTTTGACTGCATTTTCCTTATTCAAAAGCTTTTGCTCGATCATGTCATTCAGTTCATTGACTCTTGCATTTGCTCCGTACATAATTTCATGATCTAATTCTTCTTTGGCAATCTGATATGAAATCGTACTGAGTGTAATAATTGGCAAGACAAGAACGAGAGTGAATGAAATAATCAGCCTCTTAGAAATCGATGGTTTTTTCAACCATTTTATTGCATTTTTCATGTTTTTCCTCCTTTTAAACGATATGTTATATATCGGACATCTTCATATTATTTTCATGTTTTTCAAATAAAAAGGATGCATTTTTGTTTATTTCCACAAATTGATTCCTTGCCCAAGCACCCTGCATACGCTAATACAAAAGGGGGCGCTTTTCATATGATTATCCTTTCAGGACAGCCAGTGACAAATGAGCAGCTGGCTTCATTTCAGCTAGAAGGACAAAAGCGGATCATTTTGATGCAGTTACAAGCCTCAAATGATACATTCCGCTTCAGGCAAGCATCTGATTTGTTATTTGAGGTCACTTTGAGATCGAACATTATGAATGCTGCAAGAGATTTGCATAAAAGTGGTGCCTCATTTGCCATCTTTCAAAGGTCTCGTGCAAATGACGCCTTTTGGCGCGTATCTGAGGCAGGAGCACTAGAGCTGCGCTATCAAGTCGAACCATCTAGAGGCATTAAAGACATTTTTGAAAATGGCTCACAATATGCCTTTGAATGTGCCACCGCCATTGTCATCGTGTTTTATATGGGCGTCTTGCAAACGGTAGGAGACGAGAAGTTTAACCGAAGGCTTCGCAGTTTAACCCTGTATGACTGGCATTATGATACATTGTCGATTTATACTGAGCGCGGGAATGACTTTATCTATGGAGATTGCTTATATTTCGAGAATCCAGAGTTTAGCTATCAGCAGTCACAGTGGCGTGGGGAAAATGTGATTTACTTAGGAGAAGATCAATATTACGGACATGGACTTGGGATTTTAACAGCGGCCGAAATTATCGATAAATTAAATAAGAGAAGGCGGCCAGGTGCTGTTCAATCTGCTTATTTATTGCCGCAGACCACCCGGATGGATGTGATTTATCTCAGGCAAATGTTTGGCAGCTAAAAAAAGCCTCTTGTCTAGTGGTTATGACAAGGGGCTTTTGTATGCCTTGCGATTTCGATAATCTTGCAGCGTGCCAAGCATCGTGTTCGCAAGGATCTCCATTTTTTCTAAGTCTTTTCTTGTGACCGGCGGATCATGCCAGCTCCATTTTACATAACGAACAAAATAGTAATGACGAATGGGCGTAAGGACGGCAGGAGAGTGCGGAAATTCATCAAACCAAAATTCAATTTGGCCTTTTTTTCGGTATGAATGTTTTAAAATGTCCACCCTTTCACACCACCCAACATGATTTTATATGTGCGTCAGTTCATGCATGATCTCCTCAACGGTTAAAATCGAGTGAATACGGCCAACGCCCTGTCCTGCCCAAAGAGCCATTTGATCAGGGTTTCCCGCCGCAGCGGCTGCTTTTCGCATCGGTGTTGTCCATACATGCTGAACCGGATAAGGAAGAACCCTATCTTCATTCTGTCTTTCTTCCTCCATCCACTGATTCACAATACCTCTTGCTCTTTTCCCTGAGAAAAGCCTCGTGATCTTTGTTTCACTGCTTTCTGCCTGTAAAATCGCCTTTTTGTATACGTCTGCCGCAGCACTTTCCTGACTGGCTAAAAATCGTGTGCCGATTTGAACGGCATCTGCTCCAAGCGCTAGAGCGGCTTCTACACCTGCTCGATCTGTAATCCCGCCTGCGGCGATCAATGGCACATGACAGAGCAGCTTGACGTCAGAGATCAGGCTAAAGAGTCCCACTAGGGCATCTCCTTTTGCAGGTAAAAAGGTACCTCGGTGACCTCCTGCTTCACTTCCTTGCAGAACAATGGCATCCATTCCTTTTTCCTCTAAAAGCAGTGCTTCCTCTTTTGTAGTGGCGGTTCCGATTAAAAAGATCCCCTTTTGTTTTAAACGATCTATCGTTTGTTCATTTGGACAAGAGAAGGTAAAGGAAACGACCGGTACGTCTTGTTCCAAAAGAATGTTGATTTTCTGTTCAAAATCATGCCACAATTCCTCTTCGCTCGGCAGACTATCAGCTACTGGTCGTACTGGCAGTCTCTTCTCCCAAAATGCCACATCCTCTTTTTTGACTTCAGAAATTGGCTCTGGTACAAATACATTGACCTGGAACTGGCGAGTTGTCAGCTGTTTGACCTGTTTGATCTGCTGCCTCAAATGGTCAGGCTGCACATATCCACTTGCCAAACTGCCAAGTCCCCCGCATTGCGAAACAGCAGCTGCTAGCTGCGGTGTCACGGCACCTCCTGCCATTGGTGCTTGGATAATCCCATATTTGATTTGCAGTAATTTCGTGAAATCCCCCATTTATTTCCCCCATCTCTTACTCGTTTGATGACACCTGTATATAAAAATGGCGATGTCTCGGCCCGTCAAACTCACAGAAATAAATTCCCTGCCATGTGCCAAGGACAAGATCACCATGATGGATGAGAACATGCTGCGAAGCACCCATATAGCTCGCTTTCATATGAGCGGCTGTATTTCCTTCCATATGGCGGTCCTTCGGATGTTCCCACGGAAAGACTTCGTCAAGCCTCCGGAGCATATCTCGTTTCACATCTGGGTCTGCATTTTCATTAATGGTCATCCCTGCTGTCGTATGGGGACAGTAGACGATGACACTTCCGTTTTGAATACCTGTTTCCTTAACATATTGATGGACCTCATTCGTCACGTCGATCATCTCATCGCGTCTATTTGTTTGTACATTGATTTTTTTCATATGAACGGCTCCTTTTTGTCATTTCTATAAAACCATACCCTTTTTATGTGGAATCAATCACTGTTGATCGGTGGAAGACATTCTCCCACCTAAAGTTTACCAAGTAAAAAAACCTCGTCAAGCGTGACGAGGTTTTTAAGAAAAGTGGACCTTTTTGATTTCAATGGTCCGAATATGATGGTCTTCCGCATCTATGATGGTAAATTCACAGCCTTCTGCTTCAATCGTATCTCCAATCTCAATATCAAATTTATGTGTCATCATCCAGCCAGCAATTGTATCAACATCATCATTCTCTATCGCTAAATCCAATAAATCATTTACTTCATCAATCAAGGCTTTTCCATCCATTACATAGTGGAAGTCACCTTTTTTAACGATATGAGGTGTTTCGTCCTGATCATATTCATCTCGAATTTCGCCCACGATTTCCTCTAATATGTCCTCTACTGTGACAAGCCCGGCTGTTCCTCCGTATTCGTCTACGAGCACTGACATATGAATGCGTTCCTTTTGCATCAAAATAAGCAATTCTTGAACAGGTGTACTTTCAATCACACGAATGACCGGACGCATTAAGTCTTCAATCGTCACATCTTGATTCAGGAAACTCGCTTTAAACACATCTTTGCTATTGATAACACCAACCACATGATCTTTATCTTCTTTAATGACGGGGTAGCGTGTGTATCTTTCGTTTAGCATATAATGCGTCACGTCTTCAAGCGTCTGTTCAATCTCTATAGCTGAAATTTCTGTACGAGGGATCATGATCTCTCTCGCCACTCGATTATCAAATTCAAAAATTTTATTCACATATTTGTACTCAGACTGGTTAATCTCGCCCTTCTCATAGCTTTCAGATAAAATAAGGCGCAACTCTTCCTCACTGATCGCCACTTCATGTTCTTTGACAGAATGAAAACCGAATAATTTCACAATGCCTCGTGCCGCCCCATTTAATGCTTTAATAAACGGGTACATGACTCTATAGAAAAAGATAAGTGGCTTTGCTGTCACAAGGCTGACCGCCTCTGCCTTTTGAATGGCAATCGTTTTAGGCGCAAGTTCTCCCACAACGACATGTAAAAACGTAATGATCACAAATGCGATGATAAACGATAGGATGTCGGTTAATGCGGAATGAAGCCCCAGCTCCTCAAATAGTGGGTGCAGAAAATGCTCCACCGTAGGCTCGCCCAACCACCCTAAGCCTAAAGCCGTGATGGTAATGCCGAGCTGACAGGCGGATAAATATTCGTCGAGATTTGATATAAGCTTTTGTACGTGAATGGCTCTCTTATCACCGCTTTCAATCAGCTGATTGATTTTAGAGCCTCTAATTTTCACAATCGCAAATTCAGTGACAACAAAAAATGCTGTCGCAGCAATGAGTAATATGACTAAAAATACGTTTAAAATATACAAAAAAACCCTTACCTAACAACGGTAAGGGCTCACCTCCTCTGGCATCAATTAATCATTACGGCCATTTAGGAAGATCATTACAAAACGGAGCAATTCAAACAAGGAGACAAGGGCCGCTGCGACGTACGTAAGAGCGGCAGCATTTAACACCTTGTTCACGCCTCTTTCTTCACTGCTTCTAATGATTCCTTCTGAAACAATGATGTCTTTCGCACGAGAACTTGCATTAAACTCGACAGGCAATGTCACAAGCTGAAAGAACACAGCCGCTGAGAACAAAATGATCCCAAGCCCGATTAAGTTAAGGCTGCCAAGTAAGATTCCACCAAGGAAAAGAAGCGGGGCAACACCAGATGCAAAGTTCACGACAGGAAAGATCTTATGTCTCAAGACAAGCGCACCATAGGATTCCTGATGCTGCAAGGCATGTCCAACCTCGTGTGATGCGACTGAAATGGCCGAAATGGAATGGCCATAGTACACAGGTTCAGATAAGCGAACCACACGCTGCGTCGGGTCGTAATGATCAGTCAAAGTTCCTCTTACCGGTTCAACAGGCACGTCGTATAACCCGTTGCGATCTAAAATATGTCGAGCGGTTTCCGCACCTGTTTTCATACTGGATGCTTCAACCTTTGAATATTTTTCAAAATTATTCTTTACTTTAAATTGTGCCCAAAATGATAATCCCAATGCGGCAAAAGTTAAAAAATAAAAAAACAGCATGCTCATCAGCTTCCTTTTTATTTTATATATTTATTTACAATTTTAATGACTTTTATGTAACGTGTACAGAAAAAAGCACTAGGTCTTTTTAAGGGGGATCACCGCGCCAATGAAAAAGAAGAACACACCTAAGCATGCTGTATAAAAGGTCACCGTTCCGTATAGGTTTTGAAAAAAGTGCAGCCATGAAAAATCATTCATAAAATGATTCACCGCATTTAAGTCAAACACAAGTAAGATCATAGCTGATGATAAAAAGTGAGCGCCGATAAAAAGAAGTACGGTCTTTTGAACGAACGACATTCGCATTCCCTCCTTCTTCTCTCTTATTTTAAGATATGGGAACTACATGACGATGATGAAAAAATGTTTCCTCAATCGGGCATACTGATATTAGCAGTTTCCTGAAAGGAAGAGTCCGATGAAATCAAACCGTATCTTTATCGCTTGGCTAAGGTGGCCTCTCTATCTTCGAATTGCCGTCATCATCTGTTTCTTGCTTCTTTTTTTCGGACAATTAATTGTCTTGCTTGAACCGAAGCAGTATCATACGATCTTTGATGGGATCTGGTGGGCTCTCATTACAGTCGCGACGGTCGGCTATGGTGATTTTGTGCCGCAAACCATGCCCGGACAAATCGCAGGTATGGCGCTGATTCTGATCGGGGCAAGCTTTGTCACGGCTTATTTTGCCACACTCGCTGCCGCTGTGTTCAGCAAGCAGCACCATTATGTAGAAGGGAAGGTCGCGTTTAAAGGAAAAGGACATCTCATTATCATCGGTTGGAATGAAAAAACGAACAAACTGCTTCAATCGTTTCAAACGATTGATCCCGCTATGCCGATTGTGCTGATTGATGATTCTTTGAAGGAAGGGCCGCTTCTAGAGAATGTTCATTTTATTAAAGGGCATGGCACCGATGATGGCACACTTCGCAAAGCCAATATTTCAGGTGCAGATGCACTGATGATTACCGCAGATCAGCACGAGAATGAAGTGACAGCTGATATGCAGAGTGTTTTAACATTACTTGCAGCAAAAGGATTAAACCCTTCTCTATACTGTTTAATTGAAATTTTAACAGATCGTTACGTGAAAAATGCCGAGCGTGCTGGCGCCAATCAAGTCATTCATACCTCTGATGCAGTCAATCATTTAATGGTCGAGCACTTTCTTTTAAAAGAACAGTTCAAAGCATTAAAGAAAAAACGACATATGACCTTGCATAAACAGGTCACCATCATACCGGTTCCTGCTTCGTTAGCTGGAGAAACATTCTTAACAGCACTCCATCACTTTTTAGAGCATCATGTGATCGTTGTCGGTGTACAAAAAAAAGAAGGACCCATGATGAATCCTCCCTTTGATTATGAGCTTCATCCAGAGGATGAACTGATCAGCCTTTAAAGCAGTGCGTCTTCTAATTCCTTGACGAGCGAAAAGCCAATCTCAGTATAAGCTTTTGATACATCTCCATCTTTCTCTTTTGGTTCTTGGAATTGGTTAAAGGATGCGCCCACATTTCCAACCATCGCATGATCATCTAACTTATCTTGATAGACATGCTTTAAGAGAAATGGATCTCCCAGTTTCACCACAACGCCTGGCTGATCCAGCTGGCCCTTTTCAGCTGTAAACGGAACTCTGAGAAAAGTATAGCCATCACGATTATCAATTTTATAATCAAAGTATCCGTGATCGTAATCCCAGTTACCATTAATGACATAACCGAGCGGCTTCATCGTCTCTTCTAAATGGTAAAGTGAAAAGCTTTCACCAGGCAGCCTGGATGGTACATGAATCATATGAAACCCTCCTTTTTGTATAGGGTTCGTTAAAGAGAGGAATTCATACATTTGCCTTTCGTGATTTGCACATTGTTTGTAAATGCGGCATCAAATAAGGTCTGGCTGGATGATGCATTTGTCTCGTTCGCACTGCCCGCTCCAGATGTGTCCTTTACAGCACTCATTGGACAAATTCGTCCGACATTCCCAAAGTTAACAATCGCCTGTCCTGAAATGTCATGGATATAAATATGATTTGTTCTCATCGCTTCATCAACCTCCTCCATTGATTATTCTATGTACAGAGCTTAGGGAGGCTTGCACTGACACCATGAGAACATAAAAAAAGGCACATCTTATGAAAAGGTGTGCCTTTTTATTCTTATGATTGTTTTAGACGGCTCTCAAGTTCTGCCTTTTTCTCTTCGAAGCCCGGTTTTCCTAATAAAGCAAACATGTTCACTTTATACGCTTCTACTCCAGGCTGGTCAAATGGATTGACGCCTAGTAAATACCCAGACATCGCACATGCTTTCTCGAAGAAGTACACGAGATATCCAAATGTATAAGCATCCATTTCAGGAATTGTCACAATCAGGTTCGGTACTTTTCCATCAGTATGAGCAAGCATCGTTCCTTCAAATGCTTTTTTATTAACGAAATCAACCGTTTTTCCTGCTAGATAGTTCAAGCCATCAAGGTCTTGTTCTTCTGCTTCAATGACAAGCTCATGACGAGGCTTGTCTACATTAACGATGGTTTCAAACAAGTCTCTTCTTCCTTCTTGGACATATTGACCAAGTGAATGAAGATCTGTTGAGAAGTTCGCAGATGAAGGGTAGATTCCTTTTTCATCTTTCCCTTCACTTTCACCGAATAATTGTTTCCACCATTCTGCAAAGTATTGCAGTCCTGGCTCATAGTTAATGAGCATTTCAATCGTTCTGCCTTTATTGTAAAGGACATTACGGACGACAGCATATTGGTATGCCGCATTCTCAGAAAGCTCAGATGAAGCGAAGTCTTCGCTTGCTTTTGCCGCACCTTCCATCATCTGATCAATGTCTGCACCGCTCACAGCGATTGGCAATAGACCCACTGCTGTTAAGACTGAATAACGTCCACCTACATCATCAGGAATGATAAATGATTCGTAGCCTTCTTCCGTTGCTAATGTTTTCAATGCACCGCGTGCCTTGTCAGTTGTTGCATAAATACGTTTTTTCGCTTCTTCAGCACCGTATTTTTCAATAAGGAGCTTTTTAAAGATTCGGAACGCAATCGCTGGCTCTGTTGTCGTACCAGATTTTGAAATGACGTTAATAGAAAAATCTGCATCTTCCAATAGATCCATCACATCAGTTAAATAAGAAGAACTGATGTTGTTTCCAATAAAGATGATTTGCGGCGTCTTGCGTTTGCCTTTTGGCAGCGTGTTATAGAAAGAGTGGTTCAAAAATTCAATCGCCGCACGTGCGCCAAGATACGAGCCGCCGATTCCGACAACAAGCAAGACATCAGAGTCTGACTTAATTTTATCTGCACTTTTTTTAATGCGGGCAAATTCTTCGCGATCATATTGCTTCGGTAAGTCAACCCAGCCTAAATAATCACTGCCAGTACCCGTTTGTTCATGAATATTATGATGGGCCACCTTCACAAAATCTTTTAAATATGTAAGCTCATGTTCTTGAAAGAAAGGTAACGCTTTCGAGTAGTCAAATTGAATATGTGTCATCGCTTGTAAGCCCTCCATTACGTTAGTTCTATCCCTTTCACTTTAGCGGAACTAGCTATTGAAATCAAGTAATCGTCATTGGTGCAGCAAAAAGCCACTCCCCATGAAGAGAAGCGGCCATCCAAATTATAGAGAGGCTTTTAAAATCGCTAAAATGTCATCACGGCCAAGTTTCATAAAGTTACCAAAGCCGCCATATTCCATTTCTTTTGCTGCGATGTCAGCAATTTTGTCCAGTTGTTCTTCACCAATATCATAATCGGCTAAACGGCTTGGTGCACCGAGGCTTGTCCAGAAGGCTGACAGCTTGTCGATTCCTTCTAATGCGATATCACGATCAGACTTTCCTTCTGTCTCGATGTCAAACATGTTCAGCATAAGATTTTTAAAGCGATCCACATTGTGATCGAGTGTATGACGCATCCAATTTGGGAAGAGGATCGCAAGTCCGCCTGCATGCGGAATGTCATAGACAGCCGATACTGCATGCTCAATCGTATGGGACGCCCAGTCGCCAAAGTAACCCATTTGCAGCGTACCATTTAAAGCGATCGTTCCTGCGTAAAGGATCGTTTCACGGTGCTCATAGCTTTGTAAGTCTTCGAGCAGTTTTGGTGCTGTCTCAATGACTGTTTGAAGAACAGCAAAACACATACGATCCTGTAGCGGCGTGTTTTTGACATTATGGAAGTATTGCTCGAAGACGTGGCTCATCATATCGACCATGCCGTACACCGTCTGGTTTTCTGGCACAGAATACGTATGCTCAGGGTCTAAAATTGAAAAAGCAGGATGAGTAACTGAACTACCCCACACATATTTTTCATTTGTTTCCCAGTTTGTGATAACAGAGTCTGGATTCATTTCTGAACCAGTTGCCGCAAGTGTCAGCACTGTGCCAAACGGCAATGCTTTTTGAGCGGTTGTTTTCTTTGAGATAATGTCCCACACATCCCCGTCATATTCTGCTCCAGCTGCAATGGCTTTCGTACAGTCGATGACACTTCCCCCGCCAACTGCTAATAAGAAATCAATGTTCTCATTTTGGCAGATGTCGATTCCCTTTTTCACTGTTGTGAGGCGAGGGTTTGGTTCAACACCTGACAGTTCAAATACTTCGGCCTCTGCTTCATTTAAAGCGCTGATCACGTTATCATAAAGACCATTTTTCTTAATACTGCCTCCACCATATACAAGAAGCACTCGCTTTCCATAACGAGCGAGTTCGCTTTTAAGTCCGTCTAGTTGTCCTTTACCAAACATTAATTTCGTTGGATTATAGTAAATAAAGTTTTCCATCTGTTCTACATCTCCTTAAAACATTTATATCCAAAAACATGAAAGACTACTGTAACATATGTACATGCAGAACTCAAAAAAAGATAACTGCTTAAAAGCAGCTATCTTTTCCATGTTCGATTATAAAGAAGCGTTTAAAATAGCTAGAACATCTTCTTTGTTCAGCTTTTTAAATTGGCCAAATTCACCACGTGCCATTGCACGGTCTGCAATCAAGTCAATTTTCTCATCGTTGATGTCATAGTCTGCTAAACGGTTTGGTGCGCCTAGACTTGTCCAGAAAGCAGATAGTTTTTCAATGCCTTCTAAGCCAACTTCTTCGTCTGTTTTGCCAGCAGGGTCAACATCGAATACACGCACTGCTAATTGCTTGAAGCGGCCTGGGTTTTCTTGAATGACATGCTTCATCCAGTTCGGGAACAAGATCGCAAGACCGCCTGCATGCGGGATGTCATACACAGCGGATACCGCATGCTCAATATTATGAGATGCCCAGTCACCGCGTGCGCCCATTGAAAGCATTCCATTAAGTGCAATGGTGCCTGTGAATAAAATCGTTTCACGAAGCTCGTAGTTTTCCAAATCATTGATCAGCTTCGGTGCTGTTTCAATGACAGTACGAAGAAGTCCTTCACACATACGATCTTGGTAAGGTGTATTCTCCGTGTGATGGAAATATTGTTCAAACACGTGAGACATCATGTCAACCATGCCATAAATCGTGTGGTTTTTTGGCACAGTAAATGTGTTCACTGGGTCAAGAATAGAGAATTTAGGGAAGACGGCTGGACTGCCCCATCCGTATTTCTCATTTGTCTCCCAGTTTGTGATGACAGAACCAGAGTTCATTTCAGAACCTGTTGCGGCAAGTGTTAATACCGTACCAAATGGGATGGCTTCCATTGGGACATGCTTACGAGTGACAATATCCCAAGCATCTCCATCGTATTTCGCACCAGCTGCGATCGCTTTGGTTGCATCAATGACACTGCCGCCGCCGACTGCCAATATAAAGTCAATTTGGTTCTCTTTGCAAAGCTCAACCCCTTTTCTGACCGTTGTTAAGCGCGGGTTTGGCTCAACACCAGCAAGCTCAGTCATTGTAGCTCCTGATTCTTTTAAAATGCTGACAACTTGGTCATAAAGACCATTTCGTTTAATGCTGCCTCCACCATATACAAGCAATACGTTTTTTCCGTAGTGTTTGAGTTCATCTGAAAGGGCTGAAACTTCTCCCTTTCCAAAGATTAATTTCGTTGGGTTCCAATAAGTAAATCGATCCATGTGATCTCCTCCTCGCGCTACATTATGCGCCTCTATCATTCCAAAAGTAAAGTAATTTGCTTTAATCCATTTTCTTACGCATAGTTTGGCTAAAAATCTGCAAAATATAAATGTATTGATGCTGTAGCGAAAGGAGGAATCACGATGAGTGCTATTCAGCGTATTGCCCTCGTGCTCACGATTATCGGTGCTATTAACTGGGGACTAATCGGCTTTTTTCAATTTGACTTAGTAGCAGCGATCTTTGGCGGACAAGGCTCTGCATTATCACGTATTATTTATGGTCTTGTTGGAATTGCAGGTCTTGTTAACCTTGGTCTGCTATTTAAGCCAAGCGAAGAAGCTGTTCGCCGTGACGAGCCGAATCCAGAGGTTCGCTAAACAAAAAGACATAAAAAAGGCCGCCTATACGAGGCAGCCTAAGGCACCGTTTGAAGCGGTGCTTTTTTTATTTCTTGATAAGGTCTTTACGGTTAGATTGCTCAATCCACTCTTCAAGTTTATCTTTAAGTGTATTGAAACCTTGTGGTGCAGCAGCTTCTTCTTTCGCTTGCTGTGGTCTTTGTTTCTTTGGTTTGCTTTCTTTTCTTTCTGGCGCATCTTGTGTCGCACGGATAGAAAGGCTGATTTTACCTGCATTTTCATCAACAGAAAGAACTTTTACTTGTACTTCGTCACCAATTGAAAGGTGCTCGTTGATGTCTTTTACAAAGCCATGTGTTACTTCAGAAATATGCACAAGTCCTTGAGTTTCTTCATCTAATGCAACAAACGCACCATACGCTTGTAATCCTGTTACTTTACCAGTGTAAACACTGCCTACTTCAAACTTTGTCGCCATGATAACAACTCCTAAATAAATGTTTTAATATTCGTTTATACGCAATTAAAAACTATATCACAGAACGCTCTTTTACGCAAAATATTTTTTAATTGGGTTTAGATCAGTTCAAAAGGGGGAATACCTGAAAACAAGAATGCTTTCTAGTATTCCCCCCTAATTTGAGAGGCATCAGTCCTAATGGATTGATGCCTTTTTTTATTTAATAATGGCAGGTGCTTCTTCTTTCACTTGTCGTTCTTGCAAAAAGCGCTGGATTCTTGAAAGTGATTCCTGAAGATGGTCAAGAGACGAAGCATATGAACAACGAATATGACCTTCACCACTCGGTCCGAAGACATTACCAGGGACTACGGCTACTTTTTCGCTTAGTAGCAGCTCCTCAGCAAATTGTTCTGACGTCATGCCGGTGCTTTTAATGGACGGGAAAGCATAAAATGCGCCGTTTGGCTGGTGACATGCGAGCCCCAGTTCATTCAAAGAGCCGACAAACAAATTTCGCCGCCTTCTGTAGCTTTTCTTCATTTTCTCTACATCTTCTAGCCCATTTTTCAACGCTTCTTCTGCTGCATATTGTGCCATAGCGGGCGCACACATCATAGAATATTGGTGTATTTTCAGCATGGCATCGCGCAGTACAGGTGGTGCTGCCACATATCCTAAGCGCCATCCTGTCATAGCAAACCCTTTAGAAAAGCCTGAAATGAGGATCGTTCTTTCCTTCATATCTTGAATGGCCGCGACGCTTGTAAAAGCTTCATCGTACGTCAGCTCTGCATAAATCTCATCCGTAATAATGAGCAGGTCATGCTCTTTCGCAAATTGAGCAATATCTTCAAGCTCTTCCTTTGAATAAACAGACCCAGTTGGATTTGATGGCGAGCAAAGCAAAATAGCTTTTGTCTTCGGCGTCAGCTTCGTGCGAAGATCCGCAGAGTCTGCTTTGAAATCTTTTTCAGCCGATGTACTTAAATAAACAGGTACTCCGCCTGCAAGTGTCGTGAGAGCCCCATATGCTACGAAGCAAGGCTCTGGAATGATCACTTCATCCCCGCTGTTTAAAATCGCACGAAACGCCAAATCAAGTGCCTGGCTTCCGCCAACTGTGATAATCAGTTCTTCTTCAGGACTGTAGTCAATGTGAAACCGCTTATATAAATAGCCGCTCAATTCTTTTCGCAAAGATAATAACCCTGCATTCGCCGTATAAGAGGTAAGCCCTTGTTCTAATGACATAATACTTGCTTCTCTGACATTCCAAGCTGTCACGAAATCTGGCTCGCCAACGCCAAGGGAAATGACCCCTTCCATTGTGGCTGCCAAATCAAAGAATTTCCGAATACCTGACGGCTGAATGCTTTGTACCGTTTCAGATAAATAAGACTTTTTCATTTAAGGTGACACCACGATTCTTTTGTCATCGTCTCCTGTTTCAAACACTTTCCCATCATGTTTATATCTCTTCAAAATAAAGTGGGTAGTTGTTGAAACAACGGAATCAAGTGTCGATAATTTTTCAGACACGAAGCGGGCAATATCAGACATAGATCTTCCGCGGATCACAACAGATAGATCGTAAACACCTGACATGAGATAGACAGACTCTACTTCCTGAAAGCGGTAAATACGTTCAGCAATTTCATCAAATCCGACGCCTCTTTTTGGTGTCACTTTGACATCAATCATTGCTGTGACGCCTTCGTGACCATCTACTTTACGCCAGTCAATCATGGTTGAGTAATCAATAATGACTTTTTGATCTTCAAGTTTTTGAATAATCGCTTCTGCTTCTTCTGTTGTCACGCCTGCCATTTTTGCAATTGTATTTAAATCGGCACGGCTGTTTTCATCTAAAATCTCTAATATTTCAGTTTCTTTTTCTGTTAGTTTCATTTGATTTCACACCTCAGATTGTAAAAAGCTAGTTTTAAAAAATCTTCTGAACATTATAGCACGTTTTTCCCATTATGCTAAGCAGGGAAAAGATGCTAATCATAGCTTAAAATCCACTTTTTAGGGTACAATACTGTCACCTAACAGAGAGAGTATCAAGTATCGGAGTGATGAGTGTGGACATTGTTCAGCCAGCTTATATGAAAAGTAAATTCGGTTTAGACATCTATTACGAGCACTATCCAAATCAGGGGAAGAAAACATTGATCTTAATTCATGGTCTTTTCTCTTCTACCTTCAGCTATCGAAAGCTCATCCCGCTTCTGAAACAAGACTTCCATTTAATCGCGATCGATCTTCCGCCATTTGGACAGTCCGAGAAGTCGAATACGTTTATTTACAGCTATCGCAACATGGCAAAGATCATTATCGAGCTAGCTGGTTACTTACAGATTCAGCATGCGATCCTTGTGGGTCATTCGATGGGCGGCCAAATTGCTTTATATGCCGCATCTGAACGGCCAGACCTATTTGAAAAGGCGGTCCTTTTGTGCAGCTCAGGATATTTAAATAAATCAAAGAGATCGCTTGTTTACAGCACATATATTCCTTATTTTTATCTCTATCTTAAAAGAAAGCTCTTGAAGCAAGGCATCATGAAAAATTTAACGGCTGTTGTGCATGATCATTCCATCATTGATCAAGAGATGGTGGACGGATACTTAAAGCCTTTTTCTGATGATCAAATTTTCCGAGGAATTTTCCGTTTGATTCGGCACCGGGAAGGGGATTTGACCTCGAATGTGCTAAAGAAAATGGAGACACCCGTGCTGCTCATTTGGGGTGAGGAAGATCGAATCGTTCCCATCCAAATAGGAGAAAGACTGCACAAGGATCTACCAAACTCAACCTTGCATGCATTAAAAAAAACCGGGCACCTCGTTCCTGAGGAAAATCCGGTCTTTGTGTCTGATCAAATCGGACATTTCAGCCTGTCTTAACGTGTGCAGGAGCTGCTGTCTCGTATGACGAAAAGCTGATTCGCTATATGTTGACAGCTCTCGAATGGCAGGAGCTGCTCAAATGAGTGTTGATAAATGGCTTGAATGTCTTTTGCTAAAGATAAAGAGTCTTCTGCGTCGTATAATGCACTGATGACGTCAGCAGGCTCCGTTTCATAGAAGTCCTCTCCATATTGAAAAGGGTCCCATGCCTTAATGAGTTGAATCATCTCTTCTACAGCTTGACTATCTTTCATCGGTATCACCGCTTATAATAAATTTTGTGATGTTTATTTTAGCACAACCAACAATGGTTGAAAAACGGCTAGAGGTGGGTTTCATGAATTTCGACGAACAGATCATACGTAAAGGTTCAAAATCAGTGAAATGGGATCAAGCAGAGTCTTTATTCCTAACAAAAGATGCGCTGCCAATGTGGGTAGCAGATATGGATTTTAAAGCGCCACAGGTCGTCCTTGATGCATTGAAAACGCGATTGGATCATGGCGTATTTGGCTATGCCTTTCAGGATCAGGATACGCAGCAGGCAGTAGCAGAATGGCTCAAACGAAGACACGGGTGGTCGATCCAAACAGAAGACGTCACCTTCACACCTGGGATTGTCACGGCACTTAGTTTTGCAGTCCAAGCCTATACAGAACCAAGTGACGAAGTCGTCATACAGTCTCCTGTGTACACACCTTTTTATCAAATGATTGAACGAAATGGACGAACAGTCTCAACCAATCCTTTAAAAATAGAAAATAACCGCTATGTCATGGATTTTGATGATTTAGAGAAAAAATTAAGCAGACCAGAAGCGAAGCTCATGTTCCTCTGTCATCCGCATAATCCGTCCGGAAGAGCGTGGTCAAAAGAGGAATTAAAGCGAGTAGGAGACCTCTGTATCAAGCACGGTGTCACAGTCGTTTCAGATGAGATTCATTCTGATTTGATGCTATACGGAAAGCCGCATGTACCTTTTGCTAGTCTTTCTGACGACATAGCACATATCACAGTGACGTGCATTGCACCAAGTAAAACATTTAATTTAGCTGGCCTCCAAGCATCTGCCATTATTATTTCCGATGAAGAAAAAAGAACCCTTTTCAACAATGAAATGCAAAGAAACGGACTGGCCAAACTGAATGCATTTGCGATCCCTGCGATGGAAGCAGCATACCGCTATGGAGACGAGTGGCTTGATGCACTTGTTCTTTATCTCGAAAACAATATGAAAATGGCAATGGACTATATTGACGAACATCTTCCAAACATGCGTTATATGAAACCAGATGCTTCTTATTTATTGTGGCTGGACATTCGGGATTATCAATTCAGTCAAGCGGAGTTGAAACGAAATTTGCTGAAAAAGGGCAAAGTGATCTTAGAGCTTGGTCAAGTGTACGGACTCGAAGGAGACGGCTTTATTCGAATGAATCTCGGCTGTCCTGCTTCAACAGTCAAAGAAGGATTAAAACGCCTTCATCAAGCGTTTACGCAATCATCTGATTAAGATCTATATGATTGAAAGAACATCCTCACGGGTGTTCTTTTTAAAGAAAAAAACCCTCCTTTTATCATATCTACTTTGTAAATGAAATGATATAATGAGAGGAATTACAATTATTTACGAGGAGAGCATTTAAATGGAAATGTTCAAGGATTTTCTGCTCCATGTATCTTTTATTCTATTTCCAATCTTTTTATATCATGCGCTATGGCTAAGCCGGACCCCTGCTCATTTCCCAAAAACGAATAAACTGCTCATCACAGTATTCGCATCCATCTCTTCAGCACTATGTATTATGTATCCAGTTGGTTCGATTTTAGACTTGCAGACTGGCCTTCAATCCATCCCTCTTGTACTTGCCATTTTATACGGAGGGTACACAGCTGGGATCGTCGCCATCTTGATAAGTTCCATAGTCAAATTCGTGATGTATGGCTCTTTTTTATGGGTTGGACTCATTGTCGTACCGATTTACTTTTTCATCCCATTTCTGTTCTACCGGAAATGGCGTCAATATTCGAAGCTGAAAAAGCTGATGTATGGAGTGCTTATCGGTTTATCCAAAGGATTCTTTATTTACATTGGACTATTTGCGGTCAGCTTAATGGAATACAGCCCGGCCTTTATTATGCAGCAGAAGTTACTTGAGTTATTTTTCTCAACTCTTTACTACATATTCTTTCTCGTGCTAAGTATCTATTCCATTGAATTCGTCAAAGAAAATGCGCAAATGAGAACACAGCTCGTCCAATCAGAAAAGCTGACCATTGTAAGTGAACTCGCTGCAAGCGTTGCCCATGAAGTGCGCAATCCGCTGACAGTGGTGAGAGGCTTTATTCAATTACTCTTTTCTAGTGACAATACAAAAGAGACGTCAACCAATAAAGATTATAAAAATCTCGTTCTGTCCGAGTTAGACAGGGCGCAGGATATTATTACGAGTTATCTTGACATTGCGAAACAAAATTATTATCAAATTGAATCTCTCAATCTATCTAAATTACTCGAGGAATGTGCATCACTGATGACATCCTATGCGAATTTTAAATCGGTCACAATTCATCAATCCATTGAACCAGACTTATACATTCAAGGTGATGAAACGAAGATTAAGCAAGTCATGATTAATTTAATCAAAAATGCGATTGAAGCAGCCCCAGAACACGAAGGGGAAATTGAACTTTTTGCTTCAAAAGAAAATCATAAAATATGCCTTTGTTTCGTGGATAACGGTGTAGGAATGACAGAAAGCCAAATGAAAAAGCTTGGCGAACCATATTACACCCTAAAAAATAAAGGGACTGGACTTGGGCTGACCGTGACATTTTCTATCATTGAAAATCACCATGGAACCATTCGTTTCAAAAGCTCACTGCAGTCTGGTACAACCGTCACCGTGAAGTTTCCTGAAGATACAAGAAGAAAATGATCATTCCATTTTTTTTGTCCTTTTTTCATCTATCCGCTCCTGCTTCTTAGACGCACGAACGATCAGACGAAAGCAAATAAATGCAGCCATAAAGAAAATTACCGTGGTGATTGCCGCTGGGATGTACTCCCTTTTATCTTCAGGAAAATACAGTAGAAAGAGTGCGATGAACGACAGCATTCGCCATTCCCCCTTTTGCTCGTTTACTTCACTATATTGGCTAAAAGAAATGAAATACCTTCCTGCGAGAAGGAAATGGAGGAATTTCACATGACAGACATTCAAATTGGACAAGTTGTGAAAGGATTTTATAAAACAGGTGTTTACGTTGGGGAAGTGACAGCAGTGAAACCATCGGCCTATCTCGTTCAAGTAAAAGCCGTTCTGACACATCCCACTCAAGGCGACCTGCATCACCCAAAAGAAGCAGACGTGCCTTTTTTCCAAGAAAGACGGGCTTTGTCCTATCGTGAACAGACGAATATCCCTCATCATATGGTGAAGCCTTATGATGGCGTTATACCAGATTATCAAGTATCACTAAAAGAAGCTGTAGAAAAATTAAAACAAGCGCTCCATGCAGATGATTCAAAATGGGCGGAAAAATCAAGAGCATGCCTATCTTCTCTCGAAAAAGATTATTTTCCAGAAGACGCCCGCTAATCAGCCGAATCAAAAAAGTGTGAGAAATCGATCAGCTCACCAATTTTGGTGGTTTGTGGATTTTCCACATAGGCTCTATCTTTTTCAAAAAGGGTTAACAGCTGATAAGTCGTCATGGCATCATCAAGTGCTTTATGATGCTTACCAGCTCCTTCACTGCCGTACTCCTTTGCCGCCTTGCGAAGCCCTGTCAGTGTGCGATCACCAAAAAAGGTTTTATATTCAAAGGCAAGGTCCCTCAGCTTCCCCTTAAAAGGAAAGGCAATGTGATTGAGCATACAGTTTTGCTTCAGCACTTTCATGTCCATATTGCCCCATGTAATAATCTCACAATCCTCTCCCCCATCAAGCGACACAAGCTTCTCGATAAACGCCTCAAAGGAAATTCCGCTCTCTACATCCTGCTGCGTAATACCGAGGAACGATTTACAGCGCTTCGTCAGCTTCGGGAACTTTTTTGGTTTGACGTAGCTAGAGAACGTGTCTATGATCTTTTCACTTGCCGCTTTCACTACCCCAGCTTCAATAATTTCAGGAAAAAAATTTTGCGGATGATACTTTCCATCAGGCATCGTAAATTCAAAATCGACCACAAGCACCGTCTTCTGTTCCACAAGTCTCACCTCACTTTTTCGTCAGTTTTACATTCTGATACCATTATATTAAGACGGACCTTGAAATCACTTCATTTTCTTGAAAATAATGCAGATTCACTATGCCCAACCTATCCATCAGATGAAAGATCGTTTATTTTCCTTTATAATTATTAAGGAACACGAAATAAATAAAGAAGGTGGTCTCTATCACAAACAGGAAGAAAAACTTGTACATCATGTGGTTTGTGAACTTTTTTGTATCTGCCAGCATTACAATGATCGTCCCTTTTTTATCACTTTACATAGAATCTCTTGATAGCAGCTATTCAAATGAATTTGTCCAGAGATGGAGCGGATATGTCTTTGGGGTCACGTTTTTAACAGCCTTTCTGATTTCTCCGATTTGGGGACGGATTGGAGACCGGCATGGCTATAAAAAGATTTTGCTCATTAACGGGATTGGGATAGCAACAAGTATTCTATTAATGGGGCTTGTGCAAACTGTTTATCAGCTATTCGCCCTGCGGCTCTTCATGGGGCTTGTCACGGGCTTTATCTCGACTTCAATGGCACTCATCTCTGCACAGACAGAAAAAGCAACTGCGGGTAAAACCCTTGGCACGATGCAGATGAGTAATGTCGCCGGAGGATTGTTTGGCCCATTAATGGGCGGATTCATGGCAGACAGCGTCGGATTTATTTATACGTTTTTCCTCACAGCGGCTGTCATTTATGCGTCAGCAATTGTGATTATTTTCGGAGTGAAAGAACAGCCCATCCGTTCAAAAGAAGCGAGGCGCGTTTCTTACTCACGGAAGGATGTGCTCGTTCATATTTTCAAACAGCCTTTGCTTGTCGTCACGATGCTATTAACGTTTATTACACAAGTAGGGAACTTTAGCATTCAGCCGCTTTTGGCTTTATACATTCATGATTTACACGGTCCTGTTAATCTCGCATTTTATGCGGGTCTTGCATTCTCTGCAACTGGACTTGGCAATTTGCTCTTTACACGAAAATGGGGAGATCTCGGAGATCGAATTGGTCACGACAAGGTGCTGCTTGCCCTTCTCATTCTCTCCTCTATTTTATTCATCCCGCAAGCAATGGTGGATTCCTATGCGATGTTAGTACTTTTCCGTTTTCTATACGGGATGGCACTTGGCGGGATTATTCCATGTACGACGGCGTATATTCGGATCAAAGCCCCTGCCTCTATGCAAGGGGAAGTGCTCGGATATAATGTCAGCTTCCGCTTTCTTGGGAATGTTGTCGGTCCGGTGATTGGCGGCATTGTCGCGAGTCATTACGGGATTCCAGCTGTCTTTTATGTCACCGCCGGTATTTTTCTATTTGGCGCATTATTTTTATGGGCAGTCCGCTCACAGTCGAAGGCAAAAGAAAGGAGTGTCTGACCCAACATCAGATGCTCTTTTTTCTTGTGTAGAAGCCTTATTCACTAGACTTCAAGCCCATTCTTTTCTAAAAATAACCTTCTCGTATTCGCAAAAGAATGGTACGATATGGCTAGAAAATTGAAGAAAGTGAGTGACCTCATGTTTCGTGCAATGATTGGTTGGTTATTACTTGCTGCCCTCATTCCATTATTTATTCTGACTTTTTATCTATCAAAGGAAGAAGCTGCAAGTGTGAAGCCTGTGAACGAAGTGCTTGATCAGAAAATCAAGCTGGAAAAGATAGATTTTTCCCAAAACAGTTATATGTATGACCGGGATGGTTCCCTCATCTCCGAAATCGTATCAAACGATGAAAACCGAGTGTTTGTCACGTATGATAAAATTCCTGATCATGTGAAGGAGCTGTTCCTCCGCTCAGAGGACCGGAACTTTTATGACCATAAAGGCATTGACTTTATGGGAGTTGTTCGTGCCATTGCCTCAAATGTGAAAAACCATGGCATCAGCCAAGGCGCAAGTACGATCACACAGCAATTATCTCGTAATTTATATTTAAGCCATGAACGTTCGTTCACCCGAAAGTTTACAGAGCTGCTCTATTCCTATGAATTAGAGCGGAAATTCTCGAAAGATGAAATTCTCGAAAGCTATTTAAATACGATTTATTTCAGTAATGGTGTTTACGGTGTCGGTTCTGCGGCTAATTACTATTTTGATAAGCCGCTTAGTTCTTTAACGCTTGCACAGATGGCATTTATCTCTGCGATTCCAAACAACCCAACACTGTATGACCCATTGAAGCAATTCAAACACACAAAGAAACGACAAGAACGACTGCTAGGTATTTTAGAGAAAGACGGCGTCATCACCAAAAAGCAATACAAAAAAGCCGTCAAACAAAAAATCAGCCTGTCCTTGAGTGAAAAGAAAAACCTTTACCCTGACTATGTGACATATGCCAATGAGGAATTTACCGATCTTGTGTCAGATCAGGAAGGCTTTACAAAACGCTTGAAGAAGGCCAAAACAGATGGAGCAAAAAAAGCCATTCAAAAAGAATTATCTGAAAAGGTCAGTGCCCTACTTCAAGATGGTGTCAAAATTTATACGGCACTTGATCCTTCCTTACAGCAACGAGCCGTCTATCAGCTCAATGCGCAATTACCTTACCAAGGTGTAGAAGGCGGATCAGCGGTCATAAATCATGAAACACATCAAATTGTCGCACTTGCTGGCGGGAAGAATTATAAAAAGTTTGATTTCAACTACGCCTATCAAGCACAAAGACAGCCTGGTTCTGCGATTAAGCCGCTTTTAGACTATGGTCCTTACATCGACCAAACGGGTGCAACAGCTTCAAGCAAAATCAGTGCCGGCAAGTTTTGCAGTAGCGGATACTGTCCGCAGAACTATAGTCATAAAACGTATGGAACCGTCACACTTGAAACAGCCTTTAAGAACTCTTACAATACCCCTGCGATCCGAATGCTGGATACAGTTGGTGTCAAAAAGGGCTTTAGCTATTTAGAGAAATTCTCATTCGAACATATCGTAGCGGATGATTATCGCCTTCCTTCTGCACTTGGTGGATTTACGAAGGGATTTTCGCCGCTAGAAATAACAGATGCGTATACCGTCTTTGGTAATCAAGGAGCTTACACGCAAAGTCATTCAATTACAAAGGTGACAGACTTAAACGGCAAGACCCTTTACAAGTGGAAAGAGTCACCGAAGCAAGTGTATTCTCAGCGGACAAATGACACCATGCGTAAACTGCTTGCCTCTGTTGTAAAAAGCGGAACAGGGAAAAAAGCGAATTTCAGTTCCCCTTACATTGGTGGTAAAACAGGAACATCCAATGACTACAAAGACATTTGGTTTGTTGGACTGACAGATCAATATACAATGGGTGTATGGGTTGGAAGAGATAGAGGAACGGTTGAATCTATTTACAGCTCAAGTCCGCACTTACGTATTTGGAAAAATACGATGCAATACGCCAGATAAACAGGAGGTTTGGTTGCCATGCATTCAACACATCCACCCCATTTAATTTTATTTGATGGTGTCTGCAACGTGTGCAGCGGCGCTGTTCAGTTTGTGATTAAGCGTGATCCAAATGAGCGAATGATGTTTGCTTCATTACAATCAGAGACAGGGCAGCGCATTTTAAAAGAAAACGGTTTGCCTCTAGATGAATTCAATTCATTCATTTATATTGAAAAAGGCACCCTTTATACGAAGTCGACAGGCATCTTAAAAGCCATGCGGCATTTAAAAGGAATCTACAGATGGAGTTATTTATTCCTTGCCATTCCGCGCCCTATCCGTGATTGGTTTTATGAGCGGATAGCGAAAAATCGCTACAAATGGTTCGGTCAAAAAACATCTTGTATGATGCCTACACCTGATATTCAAAAACGGTTTCTATCATAAAAAAAGCATCCTCCACTATCGGAGGATGCTTTCTTTGTCTGTTTATGAAGGCAGACTAGCCATAACACTGTTATAAAGCTTAATAAATAAGTACAAAATGCCGATTAAAAACGTGGCCCAAAACAGCAAAATAAACATCATAAATCCAATTAAATTCAGCATGGAAAGCGATTGATAAATGCGGACCACAACCCAGATAAAATAGACAAGACCTGCTAAAACAAAGAGTCCGACAAGCAGAATCAGCTGCTGCGTCAGCAGAAATGCAAGCAAGCTGGCAAATAAATAAACAACGGATGCAATCCTAATTTTCTTTAAGTTCTCTCCTTCAGGATCTTTCGCGAAAAAGAGTAGTGCCAGCTCTAACACCGTATCTGCAATCAGTTTCAAGGCAGATAAAATCATAAAATAAACAAGTGCAAAAGCAGCAAAAAGAGCAAGCCTGATGCCCTGTTCCGAGAAAAATTCCAGCATCCCTTTTAAAATGCCTGCTTGAGTCAAGAAATCAGTCGTAATCCCTACTGTGAAAATTGAAAAAGCAGAGCTGAATAGTAAAATCGAAATCAGCGGAAAATATCCAGTCAAATATGTATTTTTCATAAATAGATCCTTTCTCATAAGCTCACATTTATTATGGCTCACTTAAAACGGATTGACAAGATGCTTTCAAAGTAAACTGGCAGCAAAATCAAATTTGTGATTTTGCACGTACATTCCTTCACAAACTTACATTTTCCCGTTAAAGTATTACTATTACGAAAAAATCGGCGTTAGGGGTATACTCGTGAAAAAAACATTAAGATTGCAAACTCGGCTGACGATTTTTGTTTGTATCGTTGTCCTGATCTCCCTTTGTATCACTTTCTTTACGATCTGGTCAGAAACAGCTAAGAATATTCATCAGCAGGAACGTGACATCGCCCTCTCCACTGCCAAAATGGTCGCAGAGGCTCCGATCACAGCGAAATCATTAAAAGAAAATCAATCGTATTCAGCACTGCGTCAATATACAACAAGTGTTCAGCGAATCACCAAAACCGAATTCGTTGTCGTAATGGATATGAACGGCATTCGCAAAACCCATCCAAATCCGCAGAAGATCGGGAAGCGATTTGCTGGTGGTGATGAAGAGCCAGCATTACAGGGTAAAGAACATATTAGTACGGCTTCTGGAACACTTGGCAGATCCATGCGTGCTTTTGTTCCGGTTTATGATCAAAATGGGAAGCAGCTCGGGGCTGTGGCAGTAGGGATTACGTTAAAGGAAATTGACTTGATCATTCATCAAAGCTTACTTCCACTCTACTTCGTCACATCGCTCAGTCTTCTTTCTGGTATCATCGGAGCACTCATTGTGGCAAGAAAAGTGAAGAAAATTATGTTTGGACTAGAGCCAGATGAGATTGCTACATTATTAAAAGAACGAAGCGCCATGCTAGAATCAACTAAAGAAGGGATACTTGCCGTCGATCAGCACGGTAAAATCAAGCTCGCCAATGCTGAAGCCAAACGACTCTTTCATAATATGGGCATTATGGTTGATCCTAGAGAACAAGATGTTCAGGTGCTCCTCCCTTCAAGCGGCTTAAAGCAAGTCATTGAAACACGCAAGCCGCTGCTTGACCGCGACGTGAGAATGAACGGACTGGAGCTCGTCTTTAACGAAGTCCCGATTACAGTAAAAGATGAAATTGTCGGGGCAATCGCCACCTTCCGTGACAAAACAGAAGTCAAACACTTGGCTGAGCAGCTGAGCGGAGTCAAAATGTATGCAAATGCCCTCCGTGCTCAGTCGCATGAATTTATGAACAAGCTTCATGTCATTTTAGGATTGGTTCAGCTCAAAAACTACGATGACCTTGGCACTTATATCAAAGATATTGCGATCTATCAGCAGACGGAGACAAATGAAATCATCAACCATGTGAAAAACTCTGTTTTAGCAGGATTTTTACTAGGAAAACAAAGCTATATCAGGGAACAAGGCGCGACCTTAGAAGTCATATGCAGCACACAAGTCCCAAATTCAGAGGACCCGGCAGTGACGCATGATCTCATCACCGTCATTGGCAACCTATTAAATAACGCACTCGACGCTGTTTCTCATACTGAGACGAAAAATATCTCGATTTCATTCCGATACGTTCAGGAGCAGCTTCATATTGAGATTACAGACACAGGTGTTGGTCTCACAAAAGAAGAACAAGACATCATGTTTGATCAAGGCTTTTCAACTAAAGGAGAAGACAGAGGATTCGGTCTCTACTTCGTTGACCAAAGCATCAAAAAATTGAACGGACATCTGATTGTCACGAGTGAAAAAGGAGAAGGAACGACCTTTAGTCTCCGCATTCCGTACAAACAAAAGGAGGATTCACATGATTAATGTGTTAATAGTAGAAGATGATCCAATGGTTGGGGAGCTGAACAAACGTTATCTGACCCAAATCGAGGGCTTTGAATTAAAAGGGATTGCCACTTCTTTTCAGCAGGCACTGGATATCTTAAAAACAGAAGCCATTCACCTCGTACTGCTCGATATTTATATGCCTGGACAAAATGGACTGGCATTATTATCAGAAATTCGCAAGCAAAATCATTCGGTTGATGTCATTGTCATTTCAGCCGCCAATGAAGTCGACGTAGTCCAGCAAACGATGCGCAACGGAGCTGTTGATTATTTAATCAAGCCGTTTGAATTTGAACGTTTCCAATCAGCGCTCTCAGAATATAAACGGAAACACGCCTTGTACCAAACAATGAACAGCATCTCGCAAAATGATTTAGATGCGAAGCTCTTTCATAAAAAAGCAGAGACGGAAAAAGTCCTTCTGCCAAAAGGCCTGACCAAAAGCACACTCAAACTCATCTGGACAAGTATTCAATCATTCGGTCATCATGCTTTCACGACCGAAGACCTAGCGAATCATACAGAAATTTCTCAAGTCTCCATTAGAAAATACTTGAAATTCCTTGAGGACATCGAAGTAGTTGATGTTGAAATGGCATATGGGACAATTGGACGTCCTGTTTTCCAATATAAACTCAATACAACTAATATGAATTTAATTCAGCAATATCTATAATTTGACACATCTGACCTTATATAAAGGCCAGATGTTTTTTTATGGAACACGATGTGACAAACCCCTTGATATCAGTGGTTCCACTGTAGTAGAGCACATCGCAAAAGCGGCATTATATCATATTTCAGCACATAAAAAGACATCGAATTTCGCCTTTTAACATTTTTTTAAAAATAAAACAAATTTCTATTTATTTATTCGATTGGAAATGATAAATTATGATTGATTAGTTAACCGAGATATAAGTCTGATGTCTTACATCTTCTCTCATGTCCTCCATAAGTTTCAGGAGAAAACAGGATAAAATACCCTATTCAGAAGGGTGAGAAGAGGTAGATCGGTCTTTTTTCGCGAGACTTTTCTGAAACTTTTAAATTTTATAGGGGGTTATGTTTTGAAGAAGCGCAAAATTGGACTAGCATTGTCCTTAGTCGTAGCAGCAGGAACCATCCTTGGAGCATGCGGCAACTCTGGCTCAAACAGCGGTGAAAGCAAAAAAGATAAAGATCAATTCACTGTTGCAATGGTAACTGATGTCGGTGGTGTCGATGACAAATCGTTTAACCAATCAGCTTGGGAAGGTTTACAAGCATTTGGAAAAGACAACAATCTAAAAAAAGGTAAAAACGGCTTTGATTACTTACAATCTAAATCAGACGCTGACTATACAACAAACTTAAACACACTTGCTCGTGAGAAATTCGACCTGATTTACGGAATTGGTTTCTTAATGGAAGATGCTATATCTGAAATTGCGGATCAACGTAAGAAAAACCATTTTGCTATCGTTGATGCAGTCGTGAAAAAAGACAACGTAGCCAGCATTGTGTTCAACGAAAATGAAGGATCATTCCTTGTGGGTGTTGCGGCTGCTCTTTCTACAAAATCAAACAAAGTTGGTTTTGTCGGCGGCGTTGACTCTGAATTAGTCAGAAAATTCGAAGTTGGCTTCCGTGCAGGCGTTGAAGCAGCTAATCCGAAAGCAAAAGTGGAAGTGAAATATGCTGGTGCATTCGATAAAGCAGACATTGGGAAAGCAACAGCTGAAAGCATGTACAAATCTGGCGTCGACATCATTTATCACGCAGCTGGCGGAACTGGAACTGGTGTCTTCACAGAAGCGAAAAACCTGAAAAAAGCAGATCCTAACCGTAAAGTTTGGGTCATCGGTGTAGATAAAGACCAGTATGACGAAGGAAAAGTACCTGGAACAAAACAAAGTGTCACTCTTACTTCTATGGTTAAGAAAGTAGACACAGCGGTACAAGACTTAACGACAAAAGCAAAAGAAGGTAAATTCCCTGGCGGCGAAGTGATCACTTACGGTCTGAAAGAAGGCGCTCTTGACATTTCTCCATCTCAGGACAATCTAGATAAAGATGTATTAAAACAAGTAGAAGAATGGAAACAAAAAATCATCAAGGGCGAAGTGAAAATCCCTGCAACACGTGATGAACTAAAAGATTTTAAAGCTTAATTTGAGCATCGGGATAAGCGCGTCTTATCCCCTTGCCTCTCCTTTACCTCCTCTTTATTCGTAAAAGGTGGTAAAAGAAAAGCTGCAGCCTCGTTTTGCAGCTTTTCTTTTGCTAGTTTTTATCTTCATCAGCACCCTAAAAAAGGAGCGGTTAAACCTGTGGATTATGTCATTGAAATGTTGAATATACGCAAAGAATTCCCTGGCATTGTAGCAAACGATAACATTACGCTGCAGCTAAAAAAGGGCGAAATTCATGCGCTGCTTGGTGAAAACGGCGCTGGAAAATCAACGCTCATGAACGTGCTTTTCGGTCTTTACCAGCCTGAAAAAGGTGAAATCAAGGTTCATGGAAAACCTGTGACCATCTCTAGCCCGAATGATGCAAGTGATTTAGGCATCGGTATGGTGCATCAACACTTTATGCTTGTCGATACCTTCACCGTCGCTGAAAACATCATCTTAGGAAAAGAGCCCAAGAAATTTGGAAAGATCGACAAAGAACAAGCCATACAGCAAGTACAAGAGCTTTCTGACCGCTATGGCTTAAAAATAGACCCTGCCGCAAAAGTATCTGACATCTCTGTCGGCATGCAGCAGCGTGCAGAAATTTTAAAAACACTTTATCGCGGCGCTGATATTTTGATCTTCGACGAACCAACAGCCGTCTTAACACCTCAAGAGATTAAAGAACTCATACAAATTATGAAAAACTTAATCAATGAAGGCAAATCCATTATTTTAATTACGCATAAACTAAAAGAAATTATGGATGCCTGTCACCGCGTCACCATTATTCGAAAAGGCCAAGGCATTCGTACACTTGATGTGGAAAACACAAACAAAGATGAGCTTGCAAGCCTCATGGTCGGTCGTGAAGTTTCATTTAAGACAGACAAAAAAGAAGCCTCTCCTGCTGAGGAAGTACTTCAAATTCAAGACCTTACGGTAAAAGACGCGCGAGGAATTGAAGCGGTGAAACAGCTCAACCTCTCAGTAAAGGCTGGAGAAATTGTCGGTATTGCTGGAGTCGATGGCAATGGTCAATCTGAATTAATTGAAGCCATCACTGGTCTAAAAAAATCAGAATCTGGCACGATCATGCTAAACGGGAAAGCCATTCAAAATCTTCCGCCTCGTAAGGTGACCGAATCTGGAATTGGACATATTCCTCAAGACCGTCATAAACACGGACTAGTGCTTGATTTTTCAATAGGAGAAAATATTTCCTTACAAACATATTATCAGCGTCCATACTCAAAATTTGGCTTGATGAATATGAAAAATATTTACCAAAAGGCAAAGCGAATTATTGCCGAGTATGACGTCAGAACACCGAGTGAATATACAGAGGCGCGCGCCCTGTCAGGTGGGAATCAGCAAAAAGCCATTATTGGCCGTGAAGTTGACCGCAATCCTGATTTATTAATTGCCGCTCAGCCGACACGTGGACTTGATGTTGGTGCGATTGAATTTGTTCATAAGCGCCTCATTGAGCAAAGGGACACAGGCAAAGCCGTCCTGCTCATCTCATTTGAGCTTGATGAAATTATGAATGTCAGTGATAAAATTGCTGTTATTTTTGAAGGCAGCATTATTGCCATCGTTGATCCAAAAGAAACAACAGAGCAAGAACTTGGTCTATTAATGGCTGGAAGTACGCAACAGGAAGTGGGGAAAGAAGCAAATGTCTAATCGTTTAACAAATCTGCTCATTCCGCTTATAGCCATTGTACTTGGTCTTTTTGTTGGGGCCATTATTATGCTGGCAAGCGGTTATAGTGTCATCGAAGGCTATGGCGCCCTTTGGAATGGCGTCTTCGGTGAAACCTATTATATGGGAGAAACCATCAGACAAGTGACACCTTACATTTTATCAGGACTTGCTGTTGCTTTTGCCTTTCGGACAGGTCTCTTTAATATCGGTGTAGAAGGTCAAATGCTGATTGGCTGGGTAGCTGCTGTATGGATCGGTACAACTGTCCATGCACCTATGTACATCCACCTGCCGCTTGCACTCATCACCGCAGCTGCTGCTGGTGCATTATGGGGCTTAATCCCTGGGTTTTTAAAGGCTCGTTTTTATGTTCACGAAGTGATTGTCACGATCATGATGAACTACATTGCCCTTCATGTGACAAACTATTTGATCTCAAATGTCTTAACGAATAATAAAGATAAAACAGAAAAAATCGATGCCACTGCCTCGCTTCGCTCTGGTTTCTTTGAACAAATCACCGATTTCTCTCGGATGCATAATGGTATTTTTGTTGCTATTATCGCTGCGGTCGTGATGTGGGTCATTATTCAAAAAACCTCTAAAGGCTTTGAATTGCGTGCTGTTGGAATGAACCAGCAGGCATCCCATTATGCCGGTATGAACGTTCGCCGCAATATCATTTATGCGATGCTCATTTCAGGTGCTTTTGCAGGTCTTGCAGGCGCCATGGAAGGTCTTGGTACATTTGAATATGCTTCAATTAAAGGCTCGTTTACCGGTGTAGGTTTTGACGGAATCGCCGTCGCTTTATTAGGTGGAAATACTGCTGTTGGTGTTGTTCTTGCTGCACTGCTGCTTGGTGGATTGAAGGTCGGTGCTTTAAACATGCCGCTTGAATCTGGTGTGCCGACTGAGGTCGTTGATATTGTCATTGCGATCATTATTCTTTTCGTCGCCTCAAGCTATATTATCCGCCTTGTGATGAACCAAATGAAGAAAAAGGGGGGAAAATAAGTGGGATTTCTGCAAATTCTTGAAATCATCGTCCCAGCAACACTTGTCTATGCTGCACCACTTATTTTAACCGCTCTTGGAGGCGTCTTTTCAGAAAGATCAGGTGTTGTGAATATCGGTCTTGAAGGTTTGATGGTCGTCGGAGCATTTTCCAGTATTATTTTTAACTTGTTGTTTGCTGATACGTTTGGCGCCTTGACCCCATGGCTTGGGCTCCTCGTCGGAATGGCGATTGGCGGATTGTTCTCTTTGATTCATGCAGTTGCGACCATTACATTCCGTGCTGATCAAACGGTCAGTGGTGTTGCGATTAACATGCTGGCACTTGGTGCTACACTGTTTGTTGTGAAACTCATTTACGGGAAAGCTCAAACAGATAAAATTACAGAGCCTTTCTATAAAGGTGATATTCCCCTTTTAAGTGACATTCCGATTATTGGCGATATCTTCTTTAAAGATGTTTATTATACGTCCATACTCGCATTAGCGCTTGCGGTTGTTGCTTGGTTTGTTTTATTTAAAATGCCGTTTGGTCTTCGTCTTCGTGCAGTCGGAGAACATCCAATGGCTGCTGATACAATGGGAATCAAAGTGTACCGGATGCGCTATATCGGCGTCTTTATTAGTGGACTGTTTGGAGGTCTTGGCGGAGCTGTTTATGCGTCGACCATCGCGCTTGATTTCTCACATGCGACCATTACTGGACAAGGCTTCATCGCACTAGCTGCTCTAGTCTTCGGTAAATGGCACCCATTCGGCGCAATGGGCGCTGCTTTATTCTTTGGATTTGCTCAAAGTTTAAGCATTATTGGCTCTCTCCTGCCGCTATTCCAAGATATACCGAACGTGTATATGCTCATTGCACCATATGTGCTGACCATCTTAGCACTCACTGGCTTCATCGGCCGGGCAGATGCACCGAAAGCACTTGGGACACCTTATTTAAAAGGAAAACGATAATTACGATGTATGATCAGTCCCCTGAAGGATAAACTACCTTCAGGGGATTTTTGTATGATAAAAACATAAAAACTCCTGTTTATTTTACTTTTATTACACTTAATTTAGTTTAATAAATAGATGAGTGTCACAGAATCTTCTACAATTGAGACAAATAGCATTTGGGGGTGTTTATGTGGCTAATACACAACAATTGAAATCGATTACAGACGATTCTGACAATAATAAAAGCGTTTTCCGTAAGATCATGTCTTGGAAAATTGGTGTTATTGACTTACCTGTGTATTTAGTACTTGCAGCGATTATTTTAACTGCCGCTTATTTTAATAAAATTCCAGCAAATATGCTTGGTGGTTTCGCTGTTATTATGATTTTGGGGATTTTCCTTGGAGATATAGGACAACGTATTCCGATATTAAAAGATATTGGTGGACCGGCGATTCTTTCTTTATTCGTACCATCGTTCCTGGTCTTTTTTCATGTTCTGAATCCGAACTCGTTGGAAGCGGTTACGTCTCTTATGAAAACGTCGAACTTCCTTTACTTCTATATTTCTGCTCTTGTAGTAGGTAGTATTCTTGGGATGCAGCGAACTGTTTTAGTACAAGGCCTTATTCGTATGTTTGTTCCTCTTGTTGCAGGAACAATTGCAGCTGTGACTGCCGGAATTCTTGTTGGTCTTTTAGTTGGTTACACACCGCATCATTCGTTCTTCTTTATTATTGTTCCAATTATTGCTGGTGGTGTTGGAGAAGGGATTTTGCCATTATCTATTGCTTATTCACAAATTCTTGGTGTATCAGCAGAGTCATTAATTTCTCAATTAATTCCTGCTGCCGTCATTGGGAACGTCATTGCCATTATCTGTGCTGGCGCAATGAAGAAGCTTGGTGAAAAACGTCCTGAACTAAACGGGAATGGTCGTCTTGTAAAGTCTAAAGAAGCAAATGAAATTTTTGAACAGCCTGATATGGATCCAAAAGTTGATTTTGGGTTAATGGGTGCTGGTGTACTTGTTGCTTGTACAACGTTCATTTTTGGTGGTTTGTTAGAAAGCTTTGTTCATATTCCAGGTCCAATCTTAATGATTGTCCTTGCCGCTTTAATCAAATACTTAAACGTGATGCCTCAGCATTTGCAAGATGGCTCACAGCAGTTCTACAAGTTTGTATCAAGAAGCTTCACATGGCCACTTATGGTCGGTCTAGGGATTCTATACATTCCACTTGATGATGTAGCAACAGTGATTTCTATTCCATTCGTTTGTGTATGTATCGCTGTCGTTCTTGGAATGGTTGGTTCTGGTTACTTCGTTGGGAAATTGATGAACATGTACCCAGTAGAATCTGCGATTGTGACAGGCTGTCACAGTGGTCTTGGCGGTACTGGTGACGTTGCGATCCTTTCAGCTTCCGGAAGAATGGGTCTCATGCCTTTCGCACAAGTTTCTACACGTCTAGGCGGAGCAGCAACCGTGATCTGCGCAACAATCTTACTTAGAATGTTTACTTAATCAAACAATAAAAAGCATGGGCTCTATTATGGGCACATGCTTTTTTTATATTTCTTTTCTCCTATAAGGATTTATTCTTCAGCAGAGACTACACGTATATATTCTCTTGGCTGAAATGGATATTGTCTTGCTTCTTGATAGGTCATATAGAGAAGATGTTCTGAAAACAACGGCCATTCACTTTCCGCCTGCCACCTTTTTTGATCATTTCGTTCTATGAAGAATGCTCCTCCTAAAATCGTGCAGAATATGCTTAAGCTGATGCCCGCTTTTAGTTTCATGTAATCAGCTCCTTTAAGAAAAGCATGTACGAAATACAAAACAATATACAATGAGTTTTATTTTTGATAAAATATTTTTTGTGGTCAAAAGAACTCAAAACAAATACAGTTTGCTGTAATTCAGTTCAAACCAATGCACTATGTCTGTATTTACGCTATAATTTTATTTACCAGTTCTTTAGAACGTGAATTTATATTGATTGAAGGAGGTTTATTTTCTTGCAGCTTATTCACTTCGCCATCCTATCGCCTTTTTTGCTTGCGTTTGTTGTGCCTTTTCTTTTTAAATACGTAAAGCGTATACATACAGGGTGGTTTGTTCTTATCTTGCCTATTCTATTATTTAGCTATTTTGTCCAAATGATGACGATGACATCAAATGGACGAACGTTATTTTCACAGATGGAGTGGATTCCTTCTCTAGGAATGAATTTCACTGTGTATGTAGACGGTCTTAGTTTGTTATTTGCGCTATTGATTACAGGTATTGGTGCACTTGTCGTCTTGTACAGTATTTTCTACTTATCGAAGGAAAAAGAACAGCTCGGCTCTTTTTATACGTATTTGTTAATGTTTATGACCGCTATGCTCGGTGTTGTTCTATCTGACAATATGGTGGTTCTTTACTTGTTTTGGGAGCTGACAAGTATCTCTTCTTTTCTACTTATTGGATATTGGTATAAACGGGATCGCTCACGTTATGGAGCGACAAAATCACTGCTTATTACCGTTTTTGGCGGATTGGCTATGCTCGGTGGTTTTATCCTCCTCTATCTGATTACTGATTCATTTAGTATTCGTGAAGCAGTTAATCAGCTTCAGCTCATTATGGCATCACCTTACTTTATCCCTGCCATGATCCTGATCTTACTAGGTGCCTTTACAAAATCAGCGCAGTTCCCATTCTATATCTGGCTGCCTGATGCAATGGAAGCACCTACCCCTGTGAGCAGTTATCTGCATTCTGCCACAATGGTCAAAGCCGGTATCTACCTTGTAGCCCGCTTTAGTCCCATCTTTGCTATATCAGAGGTATGGTTTTGGACCATATCCATCGTTGGACTTGTGACGTTATTTTGGGGATCATTCCACGCCGTTCGTCAAAACGATTTAAAAGCTATCCTTGCCTTTTCTACCGTTAGTCAGCTCGGGATGATTATGCTTATGCTTGGTGTTGGAGCAGCTGCAATCCATGAAAACAACCCCGCCTTTTTCGGCGCGGCCGTTCTCGCTGCGATTTTCCATTTAATTAACCATGCCACGTTTAAAGGCAGTCTCTTTATGGCGGCTGGTATCATTGATCACGAAACCGGCACTCGGGACATTCGGAAGTTAGGCGGTTTAATGACCATTATGCCGATTACCTTTACGATTACGTTAATCGGTACATTTTCAATGGCTGGTCTACCGCCATTTAACGGTTTCTTAAGTAAAGAGCTGTTTTTCACAAGTATGCTGCGCATTTCTAATGTCAGTTTTACTGACATTTCAACTTGGAGTGCTATTTTCCCAGCCGTTGCTTGGCTCGCTAGTGTCTTTACGTTCATTTACAGTATGATGCTTCTCTTTAAAACATTTAGAGGCAATCTTCAGTTAGATCAATTAGAGAAAAAGCCGCATGAAGCACCGATTGGTATGCTCATTCCGCCAATTATCCTTGCTGCACTTGTGGTCACCTTTTTCTTCTTCCCAAATATTCTAGCTTATTCTGTCATTGAACCTGCAATTGCAGCCATTATTCCGGATGCGATTGATCCAGGAAAACGGTTTGTTGTCAAAATTGAAGCATGGCACGGCTTTCAGCCAGAGCTTTATATGACGATAGGTGTTGTCGCTTTAGGAATCATCGGATATTTGACGTTGTCAAAATGGCGTCCAATCTACAATATCTTCAAAGAAAAATGGTCATTCAACTCATTATATGACCGGTCACTGATCGGCTTAGAAAAGGGCTCCTATCGCCTAACAAACAGTTATATGACTGGTTTCCTTCGTGATTACCTTGTCTATGTGTTTGGATTCATGATTATCGTGCTTGGGGGCGTGATGTTTTATCAGAATGCCTTTTCATTTAATATGGAGCATGCTGCTCCAGTCGGCACATACGAGGTCATTCTATCATTAGTCATGATAGCCGCAACCCTCACGACTGTGTTTGCTCGTTCTCGCTTAACAGCCATTATCGGGTTAGGTGTCATGGGGTATACGCTGTCACTATTTTTTGTTATTTTCAGGGCACCTGACCTTGCCCTCACCCAGTTAATTATTGAAACAATTTCTGTTGCACTGTTTTTACTTTGCTTCTATCACTTGCCACAACTAAGCATGAAGCAAAAAACGAGGAAATTTAAAATGACCAATCTCATCATTTCAGTAGGTGTTGGAGTCATTGTGACATGCCTTGCTTTCGCTTCCACAAGCAATCAGTCACTTGATACGATTGCGTCTTACTTTATTGAAAACAGCTACAAGCTTGCAGGCGGAAACAACATTGTCAATGTCATCCTTGTTGATTTCAGGGGCTTTGATACACTGTTTGAAATTACCGTGCTGGCGATTGCGGCACTTGGTATTTATGGATTATTAAAGACACAAGGAAAACGGAAGAGAGGAGTGCGCCGATGAGAAAAATTGATACGAATGATATGCTTTTACAAGTCACAACTAAAATCACTGCATTCATCATCCTGCTCTTCTCCCTTCACCTGTTTCTTGCGGGACATAATAACCCAGGCGGAGGATTTATTGGCGGATTAATGAGTGCCAGTGCTGTCGTCCTTCTGCTCTTAGCCTACGATCTGAAAACAGTTAGACGCATTCTGCCGTTCAACTTTATCTATGTTGCAGCGACTGGGCTGCTCGTCGCGATCCTGACGGGTATGGGATCATTTCTATTCGGTGCACCTTTTCTATCCCATGCATTTGATTATTTTCAACTGCCGTTTTTAGGGAAAACAGAACTGGCAACAGCCGTACTGTTTGATATCGGTGTATATTTGGTTGTTGTCGGTGTCACCATGACCATTATTCAAACGATTGGAGAGAAGGAATAATGGAATTTCTAATGTCTATTATCGTCGGTATTATTTTTATGACGGCGACCTATTTAATGCTTTCAAAAAGCCTACTGCGGGTCATCGTCGGCACTGCTGTTTTGAGCCACGGCGTCCATTTGCTTCTTTTAACAATGGGTGGCTTAAAAAAAGGAGCCCCTCCCATTTTAACTGAGGGAATCACATCCTATGTAGACCCATTACCACAAGCATTAATTTTAACAGCCATTGTCATTGCTTTTGGTGTGACATCCTTTTTACTTGTCATGGCCTTCCGTGCCTTCCAAGAGCTGCGAACAGATGACATGGATCAAATGAGAGGAAATGATCAGCATGAATAATCTCGTGATCCTGCCAATTTTAATACCATTATTAGCTGCTACACTCTTGATCTTTATGAATAAGAACATCATGCTGTCAAGAGGCTTTAGTGTGTTTGCTTCACTATCAGCCATTGTCTGCAATGTGTATTTAGTCCAAACCATCTTTACTAATGGGATTCAAACCCTCTATTTAGGAGGTTGGAAAGCACCATTTGGGATTGCCCTTGTGGCCGATCAATTTGCTGCGCTCCTTGTACTGACCGCTTCCGTCGTTGGACTAGTGACAGTTCTTTTCTCCTTTCAAACGATTGGGAAGGAAAAGGAGCGGCTGTTCTATTACTCTGGCGTGCAATTTTTGCTCGCTGGCGTAAGTGGCGCCTTCTTAACAGGCGATATTTTCAACCTGTTTGTATTCTTTGAATTACTGCTGATGGCATCATACATGCTTATTGTGCTGGGCGGATCAAAACCGCAGCTTCGAGAATCACTCAAATACATTGTGTTTAATATCATCTCATCGGCTTTATTTATCGTCGGTGTCGCTTGTTTATACGCAGTCACTGGTACACTGAATATGGCTGATTTAAGTGTGAAGATTGCTGAATCAGGGCAAACAGGATTAATCACTGTTATTTCCATTCTGTTCATGATTGTATTTGGCTTAAAAGCTGGGATCTTCCCGCTTTATTTCTGGCTTCCAGGTTCATATCATGCACCACCAGCAGCGATTTCCGCTCTATTTGGCGCTTTGCTCACAAAAGTTGGTTTATATGCGATTGCCAGAGTCTTTACGTTAATTTTTATACACGATACAGGGTTCACCCATACACTTATGGCATGGCTGGCCGCACTGACTGTGATATTTGGTGTGATAGGCTCGATTGCTTATTCGGATGTGCAAAAGATTGTGATCTATAACATTGTTACAGCCGTTGGGGTCATTTTGTTTGGGATTGCAGCCAATACACCTGCCTCACTTCAAGGGGCCATTTATTATCTCATTCATGACATGGTGATTAAAGGCGCTTTATTTATGCTGGCAGGTGCACTCTTTGTGTATGCTGGCACAAATCACTTGAAAAAGATGGGCGGACTAATTCAATCTCAGCCCTTATTAGGGTGGATGTTTTTCATATCGGCTTTATCACTAGCAGGAATCCCGCCTCTGAGTGGGTTTGTTGGAAAGCTAAAGATTGTAGAAGGCGGCTTTTCGGCTGGTCACATGACCTTTTCTATCCTTGTCTTACTGTCCAGCCTTCTTGTCCTTTATTCGATCATGAGAATTTTCATACTCGCATTTTGGGGTGAGGAACAAGATACGCGAAGAAGGAAACCGTCGGTTAAAGGAATGGTGTACCCTGGTGTAATGCTTGTGATCTTGTCACTTGCCATTGGGTTAGGGACAGAGTTCATTTCCCCTTATATTAATCAAGCAGCGGAAATGCTCTCAACACCAGAAAAATATATTCAAGCTGTGCTGAAGGAGTAGATGAACATGGCCTTTCAAATATTATTAAACGCTCTCCTCGCCTTTACCTGGATGTTTATGAATGATACATACAGAGCAGCAGACTTTGTATCAGGCTTTGCACTAGGGATGGTCGCCATTTTTATGCTTCGGCGATTTTTCCCACAGCGTTTTTACGGGTATGCCCTTTATGCAATTTTCAAGCTCTTATTGATTTTTATTCGGGAGCTGCTTCTTGCCAATTTAAGTGTATTAAAGACCGTATTATCTCCAAAGCTCACAATAAAGCCCGGTATTTTTGCCTTTCGTACGGACTTGAAAACGGATTGGGAAATTAGCATCCTTTCTAACATGATTACATTGACACCAGGTACACTGGTCATAGATATTTCTGATGATCGTTCGATTTTGTACATTCATGCAATGGATATTGAAGATGCGGAAAAAGCCATTCATGATATCCGGGTTTCATTTGAAAAAGCGATTCAGGAGGTGAGTGGCAAGTAATGGAGATCATCTTACAAATTTCACTTGGTATTCTTGCCCTGTCCACCCTTCTGTTTGTTATTCGAGTGATCAAAGGTCCCTCTATTCCTGATCGTGTAAGTGCACTTGATGCGATAGGAATCAATTTAATTGGGATGACAGCTATCGTTTCTATTTTGCTGAAAACGACAACGTTCTTTGAAATTATTTTACTGCTCGGTATCCTTGCCTTTATCGGCACTGTCGCTTTTTCCAAATTCCTTGAGAAAGGGGAAGTGATTGAAAATGATCGTCATCGCTAAAGCTATTGTCATTTTCTTTATCCTGCTCGGCGCCATCCTTTGTCTCATTTCAGCCATTGGCGTTCTTCGCCTGCCGGATGTTTATACACGTATGCATGCTGCATCAAAAGCATCGACACTTGGTGTTGTCCTCATATTAGTTGGGGTATTCTTTCACGAATGGTTTCTTGCAGGTATTATTTCTGCGAAGATTCTACTTGGGATTGTCTTTATCTTTTTAACAGCTCCGGTCGGCGCACACTTGATCGGAAGAGCCGCCTACAATACTGGTGTCAAGATGGACAAACGAAGTGTACAAGATGATTATGGTGGTTTTCGTAACTTCGTGATTAAACGCAAAGAAGACTCGTACTTATAAACCGAAAGAAGATCCTCACATGCGGGGATCTTCTTTTTATGAATCAATCCAACCTAAAAAAAAGCTTCCGCTGCACCGGGAGCTTTTTTATATGCGATCAATGACAGCAAGTGTGCATCTTGACGTACAGATGTGCCGGTCTCGATCATCTTTAATATCAATTTGAAATACCATTGTACGGCGCCCTACATGTACCGGAACAGCCGTCGCTGTCACTACTCCATCACGTACAGATTTTAAGTGATTGGCATTAATTTCAATCCCTGAGCAAACTTGCTGAGTTAAGTCTAAATGAGCCGCAGCCCCCATGCTTGCCACTGTTTCTGCTAGAGCAGCAGATGCTCCTCCGTGCAGCAGTCCAAATGGCTGTTTTGTTCTGTGATCGACTGGCATTGTTGCTACACATCGTGACTCATTACACTCTACAATCTCAATTCCCAGTGCCTCAAGCAGTGTATTTGATCCACTCACTTCCATCAGGGTTCTCTCCCTTCACACGTTTACAACACACTTTCAGATTTTGCAATTAACACCGCTTCGGTTCGAGAGCCAACATTCAGCTTATTAAAGATGGACGTCAAGCTGTATTCAATTGAGCGTTTGCTCAAATGCAGCACATCGGCAATCTCTTGGTTCGTGTATCCTTTTTCCACTTCTCTCAGTATCAAACACTCTCGCTCTGTTAACAGCTCGTGATCGGTCTGCTGCGCCTGTTCTGGCTTTTCTTGCTGCTGTGAAATTAATTTCTTTAAATAGGATAGCTGAATGACAACTTCTCCTTGCAATGTGCGGTGTATGTATTCAATAATTTTGTCTTTTGTCTCTGTTTTACTAATTGCACCGTGCAATCCAGCCCGAATGGCCTCTTCAAAATAATCATCTACTTCATACCCTGTATAAATGATGATTTTCACTTGTTGGTTGGTTTCTAGAATTTGTTTCGCAATGTCCATTCCATTGATATCCCCGAGATTTAAATCCATCAAAATCACATCATAGATGGAAAAGTCATGCGTCTTTAAAAAGGCGGCTTCTGCATCAGGACTTAAACAATCGACTGATAGCTGTTGATCTGATTCTAATATGCTTTTTGTCCCTTCCATGACAGCCGGATGATCATCAATGACCAATATCTTCTTCATGTCTTCCTCCCTTTAAATCACTCACTTCCATTTTATATAAAAGACTTGGCAGATGCCAAGTCTTATTCCTTAATAAATCGTTACAATTCCATTTCAATTTTCACCTTCAGCCCTTTTTCAGGTGCTGTGTGAATGTGAAGCTTCCCATTTAACGCCTTGACTCGTTCTCTGATGCCAGAAAGGCCCATGCTCATGGTGTGCTGATCAAGATGTCTTGCGTCAAACCCAACTCCATCATCCTCGTAGTGAAGAACAACCTGATCTTTAATACAAATCAGCATTACAAGCACTTGGCTGGCTTGAGAATGTTTCAAGGCATTGGATAACAGCTCCTGAACAATTCGGTATATATTGAGCTGGGAGTCAATATCAATGTCCAGCTCCTTATCAAAGCGTGTCGTATTCAGCCGAATATGAAATGGTGCTTCCTCCTGAATTTGAGAAGTCAGCTTCGATATCGCCTTCACTAAACCTAAATCGTACAGCAGCTGCGGCCGAAGTTCATGACATGTTTCTCTCGTCGTTTGAATCACCTTAGACATTTGTTCATTCCATGAGATAAGCGATTGTTCAATAGACGTTGGGCATTGATCGTTTTGGAAATTCGTTAAAAACATCTCTGACTGTCTTTTCAGCGATATCAAATCCTGCAGCACGGAATCATGAAGATCCCTCGCTAAATCGGAGCGCTGTTTTTCCTCCATCGCAAACATGACTTTTTTCAGCCAAGCAGGGTTCGCTTCACGCTGCTTCAAATCTTCAAGATGCTCCATCAATTCTTCAATCTTGACGACATTTTCTAAACTGACACTTGTGTAAAATGCCAATGTTTTCAGCCAAGAAATCTCATCACGCGTCAATTTTGGTGTCTGTAAATTGGATAAACAGCAAATCACAAATGAGTGACCGCCCCGCTCGCCAATTTTCATCATGAACCCTTTATCAAGCTCAATGATTTTCCCGACTTCCCCTAAAATATCCTGAAATTGATCCACATACTCTTTCCATAGATTGCTATCACCTGAAGATTCATCAATCTCTTCAATCTGTCCATCTGGCTTCACTTCAAGCACAAAGGCTTTATTCACAACCAGCACTTCTAAAATGGTGTATTTCAAATGATATAACACTTGGTGAAGTGATGACGCCTCACGAATGAGCTGAGTAAATTTAAACACACTGTCCTGATAATTATGCTTTTCTGAAAAACGTTTCAGCCGGAAGCGGAAATCTAGAATTTCTTTAAAATAAAAGACAGCAAGCATAAGCGCATAGGTGATTAATGCGAGCTTCAGAGTGTACTTTAAATCTTCTGGTTTTTGCAGAATGTAAAACGTGACAACAACAAAAATGGTCGGTGTGATGGCTAGAAAGCCATAGTACCTCAGTCTACTAATCAAGAAATCCATATTGTAAAGTTTGTTCGTCATGAATTGGTATACAAGGGAAAAAGGAATTAACAAAACGATTGATGTCAAAATAAAAGGATCAATCAAATACTTATCAAAAAACACATAGGGTATAACAAAAAATAGAATGAATGGACTGAACGACAAAACATTCATAATGGCAAAAAACTTTAAAACAGAACCATGTGCTGTTTTTTTATATTTCTTCATTCCTCTGACTATTAAATAAAGAGCTATTAAAACTGTTCCGAAAAAAAACAGTAAACTAATACTAGGAACATATTTTCTCAATTCAGATGAAACCGAAACCAAGCTATGTACGGCAAGGTTAAAGATAGGGATCAAATATAAGTACCTGATGAGCTTTGGATTCGTTAAATGCACATCAAATTCCTTGAAATATTGATAGATAAAATGGATATATAAGATAGACACACTTGATAAACACAATAGTAGAACATAATGGCTAAATCTATCACCAATTCCTGACGTACCTGCACTTAGATATCCAACACAAATTGACAGTAAGAATAAAATTAATAAAAATGCAGATTTCCGTTGCGGTTCTTTGTTAATTTTAATAATAAAAAAGATACAGAATAAGCATATTGAATATAGAAGAAGAGGAATTAAATAGACAAATAAACTTTCGCGACCAATCAATGTCTTATTTTTAAGTGATATAATTTGGTTGCCTCTTTGTATATCAATTCTTTGTACATTTCTAAGCTTACCATTGATCATGTGGTCTTGAATTAAATTAGATTGTCCGTTTATCTTTAGTATAATATCTCCTTCTTTTAACCCCGACGAATAAGCTAAAGAAAGATATTCAACGTCAACAACTTCCGTTTGACCATTAGCATTCTTTTCTACACGTGCACCATTAAAAATATCAAATACATAGATATATGAAATATAGATCACAAATAAAAAAGATAAAAATACAAGAAACGTGGACAATTTTGTATAGGTAAGCTTTTTCATGTTTAAAAACATCCTTAAGAAAGATCATTAAATCATCATACTGGTTTGAACTTTAAATTAATACTCCCAGATGTATTTTGCACTCATATATTCTTTTTTTACCCCCTGTATTATGGCAGCAGTTGTTTGTGCGTCAGCATGAATTAAGCTGGCATTTCCAGATATCAATTCATCGACCACACCTGGGTTTTTTATTAGATATGCAATGATATTTTGAATGTTCAATCATTGCCCTCCTTTGTCATAAATGCATACAATTGTTCCCTCTTTGTTTTAGGCAATTCGAGTTTGTCAATCCCTTGCCTCATTTTTAACAGCATAATCTCTCTCATTGATACCATGTACTGAGTCAAACCTGCTTCAAGTAATTTCTGCTTCAGCTGAAATGACTTTTGTTCTGACTCATCTAAACGACTAGAAAAGAACGTAAGAATCTCTTGACTGGCATCGTTAAAGCCTCTTTGTAAATAGCTAAATGCCAATGTTTGTTTTTTAAGAAAGTCTCCGTTTGTTTTCGAAAATAACGCAAAAAAATCGTTACTGATCTGTTCAGCAACACCATAACATATTGAATATGATTCCACAGTTGAGTTGATTTTTCCCGTCGCTAAATAAGCACCCAGTACACTAGCAAGAGCTGTTAAAGATCCTGATTTTTTCCTTAAAACCTCTACACACTCTTCTTCTGTTCCATGCAAATGACGCAAATCCTCATGCTGTCCTTCCATTGACCGTTTGATGAGTTGGAACAGTTTCTCAATTAGTTGAAAATCATTTTCACCTATTGATGTGATGAGTTGGATACTCAGTGTATACAAATACGTAGAAGCATTGATGGCCACTCCTTGGTTGACGTTCATCCAAGGATAAGAATCTTTATCCTGATCTTCAATATCATCTAATATATCGGCTGATAAGATGAGAAGTTCAATCCCTGCTGCCAATTGTGTAATCGCTTGCTTGTCTTGTCCGCCAAATGCCTCATAATGCTTGTAAGCTAATTGCCCAAAGGGAAATTCATTCTTTATATCTGTAAATTCTAGAAGCAGCTTTTGTAAATCATTCTGCCTGACTGCATGTTGAATAAAATCAGACATATTCTGCTTGATTTTTGTATTCTCTAGATAGTTTAGCATACTCGGTCTTGTCCCTCACCCTTCCGCCTTTTATTTTACTAAAAAGACTTGAGCAAATGTCCACTGACATCACTATTTAACAATTATATAATAATATATCCTTTTTTTGTATGTATTTGGATAAAAAAAAGACTTGATGATTATCAAGTCTTTAAGAAATTTTCACATATTCATATTTGTCGTACTGATCAATGCTTTTGTTAATGTTATGAAGAGAAGCCGTTGTTTCTCTAATTTCGTTTTCAAGTTTCCATAATAATTGTTTAAGTTCTTCGATTTCATACTTTTCCATCGATTCCACTCTCCTTTTTTGGAAGATCAATGTATTTGTGTATGGTGATTGGGTCATAAGTATTTGATCTGTTACTAACAGTGTAAATGTAATTGAGTATTTTTTCACCGAAAAGTATGCACAAAATGTGTGCGTGATACCGCAAAATTCAATAGGTCTTTTTTCATCATTTTCTGACTTTTCAAATCATACTTTTATCTTAATTTCAAAGGAACTCCGTCATTTTTGCGACAAGAATAGGCATCATTCGTCACACTTCTCTCACAACAGAACATACGATCCCTCTTGTAACCTCGGTTTTGCGTGTTATAGGTCAGACGACAGGCCCCTTTGTGGACACCGCAATTTTTTGGCGACATTCACCGAAATTGACCGCAAAAGTACCTATTTTTATGTTGGATTTATAAAGATAGAAAGATGACTTTGATTCTTTATTCTGATTTTCTACATACATTTAGAACAGATATCCGTCCAATTTCACGTCAATGAGAGAAGAGGTGACCATGTGTTTTACTATGTTCCTTATCCTGCTTTGCAGGGTCCCGCAATGAGCCGTGCATATCCGCGCACGCCTATGACTTTTCCTCCAGTAGATGCCCACTCATTTCAACGAGCCGCAAAGGAATCAGCCCGACTTGTTGCTGATGCTTCACTTATTACACAGCAGATTTCCAGCTCCCTTTCGTTTGCACAGCGGATGATGGAGGCTGCTGAGCGCTCTGATTCGACAAGTGTCATCCGAATGCTGAAACAAATCGGTGTGAAAAGTGGTATTGACATCCGCTTTAGTCCAGAAGGCATTCGTATCTACTTGTCTCTTGCCTCTAGCAGACTTTTTCTCCTTTTACAGTGGGCATAACAAAAAAAGCCGCTCTCAGCGTGGGCGGCTTTTATGATTCAAACATTTTATGACACCATTCAATGGCTTCTATATAACATCCGTAGGCTTCTTGCTTCGGGAGATTCCCATCTAACATCTCATGATCCCATTCATTTCGTTCAATCCGTTTGGCGACATCTAGCACAAATGAATAATCATTTTCATAGCCAAGCAGTGCCTCACCAACTTCATCAGAAAGTGGCAACTCTTTTACAAGTTCTGTGATATCTGCCCTGACAAGTGTATCAATGAGAGAAAACATGCCTGTCAGCATATAAGAGGCTGGGTGCTCTCGTTCAGTACGACTTGCAATCAGTTCACACGTTTTTGCCCGAATGAAGGACATTTTAATAATTTCTTTTTGGCTTGAGTTGGCTTGAACATTCAATTCTTTAAATGAAAGAATAAAGATCCACCGCCTAATTTCATTAAAACCAAGCAGAATAATCGCCTGCCGGATACTTTTGATTTGATAAAGACGTCTCATGCCGCCTGAATTGAGCATTTTTAATAATTGGTATGATAGCGAAAGGTCACTTTCAATAAAATGGGTCACAACCTGGATATTCGGCTGTTCCTTGCTCAGCTCATTTAATAGCTGGTGGTACGCATGGAAGCTGGTCGATAATGCTCGTCCTGATATAACATGCGGCTCACTAAAGAAATACCCTTGAAACAAATGGAAGCCGGCTTCTAGCGCTTCTTCATATTCTCTTCGCGTTTCCACCTTTTCTGCAAGGAAACGAAGTCGATATTTTTTATAGGTATGTAGAATTTTTCTACGTTCTTCCGATGTGGTCTTTAGAAAGTCAATTTTTAAAATATCAATGCAATAGAGGAGTTCCTCAAGCAACTTGTCACTGAAATGTGATCCGCTTAGAAAAAAATCATCAAGTGCAATCGTATATCCCCATTTTTTTAATTCCTTACATCTCATAATAAGTGCCGGGGTAATCGGGACATTTTCTAATATCTCGATCACAAGCTGATGCGGATCAAAATAGGTGAGCAGATCAGACGAAAGTAAGCTTTCGGTGAAATTAATGTAGCATCTTTTGCCTTCTGTCAATGTTTCGATGCCGATATTTAAAAAACTGTTAATAATGAGGTCCGTTGTCGCTTGGTCACCATCTTCAGCGCTATATGTATTGGTTTCACTATCTCTATAAAGCAGCTCGTATGATACGACTTGTTCTTTTCTGTTAAAAATAGGCTGTCTCGCAACAAACACCCTCAACTGCTCCAATCCTCCTTTATGCAATGACAAACAAGATGTGCTTTCAGTATACCAAATGATTGTGCTTATGGTTCATTTTGAATCGGTCAAAAAATAAAAAAAGAGATCACCTGACTTGATGATCTCCTTTCTTCCAACATTAGCTTTCATAAAGCTCTAGTTTAATTTTATTTTTCACGTCATGGATAAACTGCATCTTGTTATCCCAGCATTTTTGACTCAAATCGACTGGATATTCTTCTGGTTTGCTGATTCGTTTATATTCCTCCCAGAAAAGTCCGAGGCTCTCCTGCACATAGGCTTGAATCGTTTGAATATCCGGATTGTCATATACAAGTTTTCCTTGTTCAAAAATCGGGACATGTAGATCCTTCGCCACAAAGTTTGTGACAAATTTGCTGATAAATGTATGCACAGGATGGAACATTTTCAGCTTATCCTCACTATGAACATCTTCCTCTTCGAGCGCAATGTAGTCACCCTCAGAGTGATGATTCAATTGATTGATAATGCGGTACACACGTTTACGTCCAGGTGTTGTCACTTTCTCTGGGTTGGATGAAATTTTGATGGTATCATTCATCTTACCATTCTCTTCAATCGACACAAGCTTATACACTGCACCGAGAGCTGGCTGGTCAAATGCTGTGATCAGTTTTGTCCCAACACCCCACACATCAATTTTGGCACCCTGTGCTTTTAAATTCATGATGGTATGTTCATCGAGATCACTTGATGCAATGATTTTTGCGTCATGGAATCCAGCTTCATCCAGCATCGTTCTAGCTTTTTTAGACAAGTAGGCAAGGTCACCACTATCAAGTCTGACACCAATAAAGTTGATCTTGTCTCCAAATTCTTTCGCTACCTTAATGGCATTTGGAATACCGGATCTTACGGTATCATACGTATCGACTAAAAAGACACAGTCTGTATGGGTTTCAGCGTATTTTTTAAATGCCGTATATTCATCGCGGTATGCTTGTACAAGTGCGTGAGCATGTGTTCCTGACACTGGGATGTTGAAACGCTTCCCAGCACGAACATTACTTGTCGCCTGAAAGCCGCCGATGAGTGCCGCTCTTGCTCCCCACATCGCAGCATCCATTTCATGTGCACGTCTTGTTCCAAATTCTAATGCTGTCTCATCTTCAATGATTCCTTTAATCCGAGCTGCCTTTGTTGCAATCAGCGTCTGGAAGTTCACAATATTCAGTAAGGCGGTTTCAATGAGCTGCGCTTCTACAAGCGTTGCCTCGATACGCATAATTGGCTCATTTGCAAAGACAATTTCGCCTTCCCGCATTGAATGAAGGGAGCCTGTAAAGGACAACCCGCTTAAATAATCAATGAAATCGCTTTTATAACCGAGTTCGTCTTTTAAATACGCTAGATCACTTTCAGTGAAGGAAAAGTCCGATAAATATTCAATCGCTTTCTCTAAACCAGCAAATACAGCGAAGCCATTGTCAAATGGAAGCTTTCTGAAGAAGAGTTCAAACACTGCCTTCTTCTCATGAATGCCGTCTCTCCAATACGTTTCTGCCATGTTAATTTGATAAAGGTCTGTATGTAGTGATAAACTGTCGTCAATAAACCGATGCTCCAACTTCCATTCTCCTTCCCTTACTTAACCACTTTCGCACCAAGCGACTGCTCAAAGTGAGAAAGTGCCCACTCGTGCCCCGCTTCATTAAAACTCGCTACAGCATTCTCGTGAATCACAATTTCAAAGCCTTTATTGTACGCATCAACAGCTGTATGAAGTACACAAATATCGGTACATACGCCGGCTAAATGAAGTTCAGTGATGCCACGCTCGCGCAGTTTCATTTCTAATTGAGTGCCTGCAAAAGCAGAGTATCTTATTTTTTCCATATAGTAGACATGTTTTAAATGCTTTGACGTGTGAAATAGTGAACTTAGTTTGCCATAAAGTTCAATTCCCTTTGTCCCGCGAATATTATGGGGCGGAAATAACTTTGTCTCTGGATGATAAAGGTCTTGCTCCTCATGATGATCGACTGCAAAGACGACAAAGTGCCCTTCATCAATAAACGAAGAAGTGATCTCTGTGATCTTAGGCTCAATCGCCTGTCCAGGCTTTCCGCATGTCAATTTTCCATCGTCTGCAACAAAATCAACGGTATAATCAATACAAATCAATGCTTTGCCCATCCGCATCTCTCCCATATGCTCTTTTGACTCATTATAGCTTATTCATTTCACTAGGGAAACCTATTCAACAGATTCGTGAGAAAAAGCCTTTTGAAACAGCTCATCTTCTATATAGATGTGCTCTTGATTGACCGCATTTGGCAGCTCTATCACAAGACCAAAAGGAGAATGTGCCTCATGATGATTCACCACTTTAAAGGAACATCCCGCGGCATTAGCCATTTTCACATATTGAGAATAAGAAGCATAGGACAACTCACCATTTAAAAGAACAGTGGCCTGACGGTTGGCCTTTAATACTTGTTCGACCTCTTGATACGGTTTATTTCGTGAGACCTGTCCCTTTGTCAGGGCAAGAAGCGCTCGTTCTCTTAATGAACCGAGAAACATTCTTCGTTCATCGGGTTTTGTTTCAGCATGTCCAAATATCCCTTGCTGCAAATAAAAGTCTACGGATTCTTCTTTCATCGCTGTTTTCACTCCTGGTTTTCATATTTACATTTCTGTGACCCAGTGCACAATCTTTAGTGCAAGTTCACGGGCTTCGTCTGTTTCTGCTCTTTCCATTAAGGATTGCTCGAGTGTATGGATCAGCTGTTCTTTTTCGTCCTCGTACGCAATGGAAATACTCCATTCAATATCAGGTACGGCAACAAGCGTTTTATATTCTTTTTTATTTTCATGTAAATATACATTGTAGGTCTTTGGTTGTCCGCTTGTGATGTGTGCTTTTCTAATTTTCATTTGGCTCTGTTCACACCTCTTTTTCCTTCTTACTTCCATATCCATTGTACCATAAAAAAAGACAGCTTCAGAAAAGGAATTCCCTTTCAAAGCTGGCTACGCATTGAAGCTCTTCTGCTGACTAATAAGATTTGAATCCCAAACAAATGTGACATTTGGACTGTTAAAAAATTGGACGAAGTCACCTGCATTATACGTACCTGATCCACCGGCAGAGTGATCGACACTTTTTGGCGAAATGGCAAAAACATCACCGAAATGTGCAGAACCATTTCCAATTACACGGTCAATATGAATAGGCCCAACAATCGCTGGCATCTTTCCACCACCTTTACTCCCCTCATCATATGCCTATGAGGAAAATATGTGTCTATCCAATATAAAAAAGACAGCTGATATGTGAGCATCAGCTGTCTTTCTATGCATTAAATGATTGAGGCTGGCCAAACAATGTGAAATCCCATAGCATCGTCGCATTCGGATCACTTGTAAGCGACATATAATCACCTGAATTAAAGGCTCCTGCCCCGCCAGTCGAGTGGTCTACAGCTAATGGGGCAATGGCCAGTACATCACCGAAAGTAGCTGCACCATTGCCTCCTAATGACTCAATATGAATAGGTCCAACGATTGCAGGCATCAGAATCTCCCCCTATCTGCTTATGACAATCATCTTATGCAAAAAGGGAAAAGTTGTGCATCTGCCCTAGACGTTTAAGTGCTGCTCTTTGCGAGAGCGCTGACGTAGCTGAACCAATCTGACAATATTCAGAGTGATGGCTTTGAGCAGTGCATAGACAGGAACCGCAAAGATCATGCCAAGGATGCCGCCAAAGCTTCCTGCCCCAATTAATAACAGGATAATGGTCAAAGGATGTGTGTTCAGGCGTTTCCCAATGATCAATGGAGAAATGACATTTCCGTCAATTTGCTGCACGACAAGAATCACAATCACTGTCACCACTGCTTTTCCAGGCGAATCAAGAAAAGCAATCAGCACAGCTGGTGCTGCTCCAAGATATGGTCCAAGGTATGGAATCACATTTGTGACCGCAATGATAATACCGAGAATAAGCGCATATTTTACACCTATTAATAAGTATCCAATAAAACAAGCGACTCCGACAAACAAACAGACAATAATCTGGCCCTGGATGTAAGCTGCGAGCGTGTCATTTAATTCTTTGAAGATCTTCAGCCCTTCCTTGCGGTAAGGCATTGGCAAGAACTGTACGAGCTTGTCCGGAAACTTATGCCCGTCTTTCAGCATATAAAATAAAATAAATGGAACTGTGATGACGGCTAAGGCAATATTCGCAATCACGCCAAAAACCGCAGACATGCTTGAAGCAATGTTTTCCGGTAATGCCTTTAATGTCGAAACGACCGTCTGTTCAAACTTTGAGACAGATACATAATCTTGGCTCATCATCCAAGTAAATGTTTTAGAATGCGAAAAGTCATTGATAAATTTCTGCATGTCCGTCACATAACCAGGGAAGCTTTTGACAAGTCCACCAACCTGCGAGATAATCACCGGTCCAGCAGCATTGACGATAAACGTGATGAGTCCAATGAACAGGAGATAAATGATCAGGATAGCGAGAGTTCTAGGTATTTTCTTGGACAAAAATTGAACAATTGGATTAAAGATGAAAAAGAGAATACCCGCCAGCAAAATGGGGACAAACAGTGTTGATGCAAATAAAATAATCGGCTGAAATAAAAACGAAACCTTTGTTGATACATACACAATGAGTAAAACAAGTAATATTTGGAATGTCCAAAAATGAACTTTAGATTTTAACAAAGATGCTCCTCCTGTTACGTATTGATCTTATTAAAAAACTACTATTCAACCCCCCTTCTGTCAACTGCTTCTTGTTTTTAGAACCTCATTTTTTGAAAAAAAAAGAACAATTGGTATATCATGCACTTTTTCCAGATATACATTCTATAAGCATGAAAAAAAGCAGACACCTATGCGTCTGCTTGTTACACTCTTTCACTGTGATCAGGCATCACCGACACGATTTGCTGGATCCGCACATAAAAAACTGATTTCGCCCCCGCTTCTATGACAATATGATCCGGCATGACTTCCTTCAATTTCCCACGGACCGTATCTTTCACTGTTTGCACAATTAATCTCATACCGACCACTTTCTGCAATGTTTGATAAACATATGGATCAACTAATGAAACAAGCTGTGGACTTCCTTGTTGTGCCATACTACCCGCCCCTTTACTTGTGTATTTACCCACAGCGTATGCATGAACCCATGTGAATGTCACTCATGGCAACCCCACAACATTAATACCATATTTTAACATTTGGTTCGTTTTTACATTTTTTAGAAGTATAATAGATTGGTGCTGCCAACAATTTAAATCATTTGAAGAGGTGAATTTTCTTGAAAAAACTCATTTGTATTGTTGCTGTCATGCTCTTTCTATCCTCTGCAAGCTTTGCGTATGCAGGGACAATTGGAGATCCCCCAGGGACGCCAGGAAAGTGGTTTAAAGGAGAAGAGCCCATTCAAAAAGACGGGTCAAAACCACCACTTGTTTTTGTTCATGGTATTAACAGCTCCTCCTACACTTGGTCCAACCGAAACGATATGGCAAAGCAGGCTGTTCAGAACGGATACGAAAGCGCATTCATAGATTTGCACCCAGATCAGGACATGAAAAAGAACGGCAAACTATTAGCAGAAAAGCTCAAAGAAATCTATGACGCGTTTGGTAGAAAACTAATAGTGATTGGTCATAGTAAAGGAGGGGTCGATACACAGGCCGCCCTAGTGTATTTCAAAGCGCATCCCTATGTGGAAAAGGTCATTACTCTTGGCTCTCCTCATAACGGGACACCGCTTGCGGATCTAGCATATAGCAAAGGTGGGAGCTGGCTCGCGCAAATTCTTGGACAAAAAAGCGAAGCGCTTTATTCTTTGCAAACTGGTCTGATGGCAGCTTTTCGAAGTGAAACCGACCAGCTAGAGGCGTTCCCCAATAAATATGTCACCTACTCTGGTTCGGAATGGGGAACATTTGGCGGTGCGCTGTATTTAGGCGGCATGTATTTAAAGAGCTTTGGTACAAATGATGGTGCCGTCACAGTAAACAGCACAAAACTATCCTATGCAAACAATATTTTAACAGGAAAATGGGATCACTATTCAATCAAAAACGGAACAAGTATGTTTCCTGTGTTCCAGCATCAGCTGCTGGCAAATGCCTCGAGCGCTGAAAATAAACATAAAGAGGAACAAGAGCCCGTCTCTACTGAGCTCAATACAGATGTTTATGTGACAGGTGGAGAAAGTGAAAAGGATAAAACAGAAGCGTTCTATGTAGAGGAAGGAACGAATGGCTTATCGATCCAGTGGTTAAATGAAAGGCAGGAGTCGCAGCCCGAAATCATTGCCCCAAATGGAGACGTCTTAACAAATCTTAAGACATCGGAAGCTTCTTTCCCATATGAAGGCGCATATTCACACCATGTGAAAATCAATAAACCTGTTCCTGGAAAATGGACGATTCAATCGAACTCTGGAAAAAGAGCTCCTTATCTGCTGCTTGTATCTTTTGATTCACCATTAAATGAAGAAATTAAAGAAGCTGCTTCGAAGTCAGGAGGTGCATCGACCCATTCAAGCGGTCTAATTAAACGGTTAAGCAAATCTGTGGAAACCAATTACTTTAAAGACGCACAAAAGGATCATCCAGTGAAAACAAGTAGCTCATCAGCTATTCAATTGAAAAAAGAAGGTACTTATTCCGTCACGGTACAATACACTGGACTCACTACGTCAGGGACATCTGCGTTTAACCGTACCGTTATTCGCACATTGTATGTTGATCAGCACGGAACGATTCATGGAGACATTCCATATTAAACAGAGCGTTTCATGGGCTGAAGTGCCTGCTGCACTTTCTGATCCAAATCGGCAATTTTCTTCATTGCCAGTGATTCGTCAATTTGTCTGTAATGGTGGTGCCCGCCCGGCTCTTCATCCATTTCATCTGCTTTCTTCACAATTTGTTGGAGTGTGTCCTTATGAAGGTCGCCCTCTGGCAAATATGAATCTGTATGAAGCAGAATCGCAAGTGCAATATCTTTAGCTGCTTTTGGTTCCTCCCCGAGCCGTATGAGCAGTTTATGTGCCCGCTCTGCACCTTTAATGGCATGAATATCATTTCGTCTATATGTCTCGTAATCCCATTCTCCGCCGGCTGTATACCATTCATAGTGGCCGATGTCATGCAAGAGTGCTGCTTTCACAGCGAGATCTGGGTTAATTCCAGCCTTCATTGCCAGTTTAAATGCGTGATAAGCACAAGCAATCGCATGGGCTTTTCCTGAACGATTTAAATATTTTTGAGCAACTGGATGGGTGTAAACATCCATTAATGTAACCTTTCTCATGGAAACCCCTCCTTATCTATATTTTTAGCATCCTAACATATTCTGAAAAGAAACTCAAATGTTCTGTTATATTTTCTATGAGTCTCAAGATTAGCTTATGTCAAATCAGCCGGTTTTGCTTGTACAAGACGGAAAAAAGCAGTCGTTATGACTGCTTTTTTCCATACTCTCGTGCATCATATACGCAGCCTCCAGCTGGATCATCCGCTATAAGATCGAGCAAAATACATGCGACTTCATCTGGACTCTTCAGGGTGCCTGTTTCATATAATTGCTGAAAACGATCAATTTGTTCGAAGTCCTGTTTTGAAGATTTTCGAATCTCTCCCTGCATATCTGTATCAATCGTGCCTGGGGAAAATGAAAACGTGTTGATTGGATACGCCTCGTCCTGCTGTTCCTCATGCAAAGTCCTCATAAACATATCAAGTCCTGCCTTTGAGCTGCAATACGCACTCCAGCCTTTATAAGGATTTTTCGCCGCTCCAGAAGAAAGATGAACGATCGTTTTCTTTCCATTAAATGATTGAGTCTGTTTAACAAACACATGGCTCAGCAAAACAGGAATCACAAGATTCAGCGTATAATGCTGATGAAGCGTATCCTGTCCGCCTTGCCCCACACGCTTGATTGGTGTCACCATGCCAGCATTATTGACGAATAAGATGTCATCAGCTGCTGTCAGTGTTTGCGGCGTGAGACAATCTTGAAGCCATTGGGCTGCTGCTTTCTCATCTGTCAGGTCGATCTGTGTATGTGTGAGCTTCGAATGAGAAATTGGTGATGCGCTTCTTGCTGCTGTGTACACATGATCTCCGCGTGAGAGCAGCCGGTTCACAAGTGCTAGGCCAAATCCTTTTGATCCGCCTGTAACGATTGAAATTCGAATGACAATCTCCTCCCTTGATAACCTTATTTTACGTAGTGAAACGGTATGACTTCAAGCAATCTGCATAAAGAAAAAACTGCCTCTTTTTAAAGAGACAGGCTATTTCTTTTCAGCCTTCACATTCACCTTCGGAATCAGAATGAACATCACAACGATGCCAAAGACGATCAAGAAACCAAAGATGATCGGAAGCAGTGCGGATGACTGCTTCTTGTGATCATCGCCAGAAGGTGCCGATACAGCGGCATCTCGAAAAGAGATATTCATCTCTTCCATCATGTGAACTGATGTTTTGGGCGGGTTCTCTTTTAGATCACTGAAAAGCTGCGGAGAAAGAGACCCTCCCGGAGTTTTAGTCGGTTCAGCAAAATGAATGTCTGTTTTAACTGTTGATGTCTTTTTGCTTTGTTCGTATTTCGTTTGATCCCTCAATATACTTGAGTTAATATTGAGTTCTTTTTCTTGATATTCATTCGGCTTGACATTTGTATCCGTATCTTCACCAGCAGCGAAAGCAGCAGGAATGAGAAGAAAAAGGGACATGACACCAAGAGCCATCCCTTTCACGAACAGATTAAGCCTCATGAGTGACATCACGTTCCTCTGTTTTATCTTTCCATAGCTTTGTCACAAGAGGGATGACCATGAAGAGGACAGTTAAAATCACTAATCCTATCACACCCATTCCAAAGTGATCTCCATTTCCATATTGGATGGACAAGTACACGTCTGTCACTGGATTTGTGAAATGGAAATTCGGCATCACCAAATCAATTAATGGTGCGACAAAGAAGAAAATAAGCGCTGTTGCTGCCATCCAGCCGGCAATGGAGCCGAAAAGGAACGCCGTGCGAATAAAGGCGGAACAAGCCACTAATAGTAAAATCGTGAAAATGGACCACTGAATCGCTTGATCATCTGCAAGCTTGTAAATGTTCAGTCCGAACAAGCTGATCATAAGTCCGACTAATAGATTTAAGATGCCAAATAGTGCACCTTTCACCAGCATCGGAGCTGCCGCATAATACGAGCTGAAAAAGCCAATTAACAAACTACTGATCATCACAATGACCAAAATGACCACTGGCGGTACAGTCTGCGTTTTTTCTTCTGGTACATCACCACTGATTTTCAGCGGATTGGCTAAGTGATTATACACATAGTTGCTATTGCCTTGATCACTTAATGTGTTTCCTAAAATACCTTTTAAATCTTGCTGAACAAGCTTCGTGGAATGAACATTCTTGCTCCAGTTTTCATTCAGCGTATCCGCTTTTTCTTGGACCGTCGTCACACTCTCTTCAATGTTATTCGTATAATCCGCCACCCCTTTTTGGCGGTCGGTTAACGAACTCATATTTTCAGAAAGTCGAAGCACTTCCTGACCAATTGAATCCTGCGCACTGACAACAATTGAACTGCCTGCAAGGTCTGCCGTATACACTGCATCTCCTTGATCAGCCATTTGCTCCGCAACATTGTCCGCACTTTCAGAAATTGTGTTTAATTCCTGTTCCATGCTTGCCTGCTGAGTCGAAATGTATTCTGCATAGCCATCTGAAAACTTCTGCATCTCATCAATAAAAGTCGACACATCCTCGTTTGACGTCAGCATCTGGTTTTTGAGCTTATCCCAGTTTTCTGTTTCTTCTTTTTTGATGGAGAGGATGGACTGGATTTCATCTGGTTTGGTGTCGACCAAAGAAGAAGGATCCTTCTCTTGATAGAAGCTGTTAAGTAATGCTTCATAATGTACTAATTCATTTGAATACTTTAATAATTCTGATGCATTTTCTGATTTTGTATTAAAATCTCTAAGTTTATCCATTTTCGATGTATATCGATTTAATGGAGATTGAGTTGTTTCTATTCGTTCTAATTTTCTTGTAATAGCAGATTCTTGTTTGATGATGGATTTCTTTATATCACTTATGTTTTTATTGTTGCTAGTTTCTATTCTTATTATTTTTTCTTCTAGTTTATCTATTTTTTCTGTTAAAGATTTTAATACTTTACTCAAAAGATCGACTTTTCCTTGTAATTGATCATTATGAGCTGTGGTTTTCTCCTCGATATTCTTTTTCACTTCTTCTAATTTTAGGGATAGTGCTTTTAGTTGCTCTTTTGATTGAATTGACGTTGATTTGGTTTCCCCAGTTTGTTCTGGATTTTCTTCACCATTTTCTGGAGTAGGTGGCGTTTCTTCATTTCCAGACAACTCATCTGCCACTTGATTTATTTCTGTTGAGATTTCAGTTAATTTCTTCGTCTCTTCTTCAAGATTTATTTTCAAATCGTCTGTCGAGTCTTTTTGGTCTTCACCTTGATTATTCGAATCCTCATTCGGATCCTCTTTCGGTTTCTCTGCTTCAATCAATGCCTTTCTCGAAACTTTCAATTGCTCTTGCAATGGAGTAATTTTATCCCCTATGTATGCAAGATATTGAGCTTCATAATTACTAATCAATTCTTCCTGAGACGTCTTCACAAGTTCCTTTAATCCCTTTGATTGATCAGGAATAGCGTCTTCTCTCGACTTTTGAACAGATTGGATGGCACTGTCAGTTGTTTTCAGCTGACTTTGCACCCCGTTGATATCTGTTTTGAGTCCACCCATTTGATCACTAAAGCTGCGGGCATTTTGGTTTTGGATATCAGCGAGCTGTTTGAGCCCCTGCTGGATTTGTTTTTGGTTTGTCGATTGCGCTTTGATCAAGAGGTCCTTTTGTTTGTCTTGATACTGCTGGTATTGATCGACTACTTTTACAAAGTCCTTTAACTGGTTCTTTGCTTCTTCTGTTGTAGTCAGACCGTCTTTATACTGTTTCTGCGAGTCAGTCATCGCATTTTTTAATTCTTCTATTTGTTTCTTCTGCTGCTGAACGGCGTCTGATAGTTTGTTTGAATTCGGCTTATAGAAGTTATACATTGTGTTTTGGAATTCGACTTCTTTCCCGACAATATGTTCAAACTCTTCTCTGACATTGCCGATTTCCTGTGATACAAAACTCCAGTATAACGTCGACATCTGTTCATTCATTTTCTTTTGCGCATTTTCCAGCTCTCTTTGCACTTTCTCTTTATTGACTGAATTGAGCTGATCTTGAATGGAAAATTGAATGGATGCCTTTTCAGGATGGTCTTTATCATAGCTCAGCACATTTTTAGAGAAATCAGACGGAATATAGAGGACAGCGTCATACTTTCTGCTTTTCAGTCCATTTTCTGCCGCACTCCGATTCACTACGGTCCATGTATAATCTGGACGCTCTGATAATGCGGCGACAACATCCTGCCCGAAGCGAGCGGTGTTTTCACTTTCGCTCGCTCCCATATCCTCATTGACCACAGCAATATTACGTGTGGCATTCTTTTTCTGTTTTGCCGGGTCATCTCCAATGAGGTGGAAAAATAAAACCGGCAGAACCAGAATCAATATCATCGTCGATACGATTTTGATGGAGCTTTTTTGCTGCTCTGTCATTGAACACTCTTCCTTTCTACCGCACATAAAGGAACCTGGATTTTCTTCTCTTTCCCGTTTTCAACCAAATACCCGAAGCCTGGCTGAATATCTGGTTCTTGTCTTGCATACGGAAGCGGTATGATGTTTTGCTCTGATTTTTTCATGAGTAACATAGCATGACGAACTTGTTTGATTTCATTTGTGAGTGCATCATAGCCTTTACTGAATTCGGTATGATTTCCTGACGCGATCAGGCTAAAGCCTAGGTGTGCATATGACTTCATGAAATCAGCCAACTGATCTTGAAGACGCGGGTCGATTGTCTGCTGAAAACGCGTAATGCCATCAATCACAAGCACAATTTGAGAGAACAACAACTGATCAGTCTCTCCCCGGCGCACAGCTTCGACGTACATCTCTTCACGCACCTTGAATAAACGATCTATTTCCTCGGCCCATTCGGTGATATCATCCTTTGTTTCAAGGTAATCAATGTTCTCTTCTTTTGCATAATGAGAGAGCCCCCGATCAATCGAATCAAAGACGGCCAGCTTCTCAGGTTTTGCTGCTAATAGCTGATCAAGCATCAGTTTTGTCACATTTGTTTTCCCTCGCTGCGTTTGACCGATGATGAGGCAGTGTTTATTCTTCTTCAAGTCAAAGTAAACAGGAGCAACAGATTCCTCATCTAGTCCGACTGGAATGTCATACGGCTGTTTTTGTTCTTCTAAGCGACTCTCTAGCTCCCAAATGGTTAGTTTATCAGGAAGCATTGGTACAGGTTTTGGTTTTTCAGCTGATTCAAAGCGATCATGAAGAAGCTGGATCTCTTGTTTCAAATGCTCAAACAGCTCAAGATCGTTCTCTCCTTCAACTGGCAGGAACATTTGTGCAAAGTAAAGCTCTTCTTTGTTGATAATGACTCGTCCTGGAATCGGCTCTAAGCTAAATTTCGGTCTGCCAATAATCGAGTACGCCTCTCCTTGATCCATTAAGTAATGGACGACCTTTGTTTTCAAGTTGTTCATAAGAGATTGACGGACTGCGTTTACCCGAGTCGCTGTAATCAAGAAGTAAATTCCTAATGATTGCCCATCACGGCTCAGCTGGATAAATTCAGATTCAAGTTCATGCATTTCGTCTTTGACAATGTCAAAGTTGTCGATCACGATGAAAATGAATGGAAGCTTTTTCTCATTTAAGGCGTTGTACATTTTGATATGACTCATTTCTTGCTGTCTGAATAATCGCTTGCGGTATTCAACCTCTTCCCGCAGACGCGTCATCGACTTTTGAATCTTTCTCATTTGATCCATTAAGAAATAATCCGCTGTGTGCGGCAGTTTGGCTAACGGAAGCAATGTTCCGTTTCCAAAGTCATAAATATACGCATGCCATTCTTCCGGTGAATATCTCTCCGCAAAGCTCATGAGCAGTGTTGTTGCAGCAAGCGATTTTCCGTAGCCGGAGGAACCAAAGATCCCAATGTTTCCATCCTCCATCATTTGATAAGAAAGTGGATGCTGGCTTTGTTGATCTGGCTCATCGACAAGCGCAAAATGGAAGACATGCTCTTCACTTGACGCGTAACGTGATTTTGGAATCCGTTCTTCGAGCGGTGGAAGCCATGGACTTGGGAGCTTCTCAATCCCAAGCTCCTGCTGCATACGTTCTATTTCATCCACAACAGCAGAAATCTCCGACACTGTCTCTTTTTTCACAGCCGGCTCTGTGCTCACCCCTGATAACGGAATAAGTCCAGTATCAGTCACAATGGCAATATCATCTTCTGATCCGTAGCCATCTTCCATATACGGCGCACCGCTCCAAGCTGATTGGAACAATTCATAGATTTCATTGTTCCCCACTTGTAGGTAGCCGCGGCCTGTAACGGTAATGGACGCCGCATCACTATTTTTCAATATTTCCTTACTGTCTGACGCATCTTGTACTTTTAGTGCGACCTTAAAGCGGGAGTTACTCCAAATCTGATCATCGATGACTCCGCCTGGCTTTTGGGTAGCCAAAATGAGATGAACCCCGAGGCTTCGGCCGATACGCGCAGCACTGACAAGCTCTCTAATAAAGTCCGGCTCTTCACTTTTTAATTCTGCAAACTCATCAGAGATTAAGAATAAATGAGGCATTGCCTGTTCAGCCTTTTTCTCCTTATAGAGCTTCGTATAATCATTGATGTGATTCACATGATATTGATCAAACAAGCGTTGTCTTTTCTTCAATTCACTTTTAATTGAGGCAAGCGCTCTTTCACTAAAATTCTTACTGCCTTCAATATTGGTGATCGTGCCAAGTAAATGAGGAATATTCCGGAACGGCTGCGCCATTCCGCCTCCTTTATAGTCAATCAATAGGAAAGCGACTTCATGCGGATGAAAGTGTACAGCGAGCGATAAAATGTACGTCTGTAAAAATTCACTTTTCCCTGACCCTGTTGTTCCCGCCAACAGGCCGTGTGGACCGTGTGCTTTTTCGTGCAAGTTCAGATCCACAATGTCATTTTTCCCTTTATAACCGATTGGCACAGAGAGTGATTTAGCCGTTTCTGATGTGAGCCATTTTTCACGAATACCAATCTCGTCTACCTGTTTGGCATGAAAAAGATCAAGGAAGGAAACCGTTTCAGGAATCGAATTGGTCATGCCAACTTGATGATCTAATGTTCTCAGCGTTCTGGCAAACAGCTCATTGTCCACGCGCTCATGTGTATCAAGCTGAAATGGAATTCGGACGGCTTTCTTGTGCTGAATGAGAATATCTCCTTCTTCTTCGTTAATATAACGGACAAGCGTCGAGATATTTTCAGCTAAGCTTTCCTTTGTTTCAGCAGCAAAAATAATGGAGATGCCAAGGTCCGTTCGGCTGCCTTCTAAATATTCTAAAATCACATGTTCAGCAATGAGCTCATGATTTGTCACGATAAACACAAAGTGAGGCGTAAAGATCTTCTTCTCTTTTTCTTCTTCTAGATCACGCTCACGTAAAATCTCATAAATCGAGGACAACAGCTGGTCGCGTGTTTGTTCGTTATAAATAAACCCTTTGCCGTATGTATGAGGCAGCTGGAAATGCGGAAGCCATTTCATCCATTCCCAATTCTCATACTCCTGCTCATGAAAAATAAACACAAATCTTAAATCATGATAGCTGTGCGAGAAGGCAAGCTGTCCGACAAGCTGATGAAGCTCCTTTTTCACAATGGCTGGCTTTCCAATCAATCCAGTTGGGCCATCGGCAAGACCGAATGTGATGGGTACATCCTTCACTTCACGATAAACCTGTTGCATATGCTGCGTTTGTTCCATTAAATCATCAATGTCACGATTGGCCATATCGCCGCCGCTCATCGATAGTTCATAGCTTGATGGGACTGCGCCCGTCCCAAGACGCAGCTGCAAGAAATCATCACTCACAAGTGTTTTTTCCCAAATTCGGCCGCTAATTTCTGATGTTAAATACTTCATTTGTTCAAATGACGGATAATGATACGTCAAAATATATTGCTGGCGGTCGTAGAGCTCTTGCAGCTCTTTTCGTTTATTTTCTAAGTAAAGAGAATAGACTCGCTGCCGTTTCTCTTCCCGTCTTTTGCGTTGTGATTTCTCTTTAAAGTATTGAACAGACGATGTGATTAACGTCATGATAAACATCGCCATCGACACGACAATAAAGATCCCGCGGGGCTGGATCAGAGCGACAATTCCCATTACGAGAAGCATCACAAGCGGCGGGAGGACAACAAGCCAAAGCCCTCTGCTGTTATTTTCACTTTCCTGCGAAGGAAAACTAAAGGAAACACGGTCATCTGGCAGATCATAAATTAAACGCGGTGTTCGTCTATATAAAGGATATTTTTGTTTTGTTTCTGTGCTAGGTGCTCTTGTTTTTTCCAAACGTGTTTGAAATGGTTCATATGCAGTCACCTGCAATAAATCATCATCTTTCAATGTCACCGTTAGAAAATTCCAGAACAGCTCATCTCCAGCATCAATTGTCTCTGGACCGTGAATTTTTTTCCCGTTCACATAAATCGTTTCGTCCTGAGGCATGACATACCAAGTTCCTTCGATTTTCTCCAAAGTAAACTGGCTCGCATCTTGAAACATGGAATGCGCTTGTTCTTTCCACACATCGATATCATCTTTGTTCTCACGTGAAAAAGACAGCTCGACTCTATTTCCTAGGTAATAAATGTGTTGATCATGATGTGCTTCCATTAAAATAAGTGTCAGTGTACCAAGCTTATACGGTTCATGTAGAAGTAATGTGCCTTTCTTCTCTTCACCCTGATAAATGGAAAAGCCATCATTCGGTTCATCGGGAGATAAACGGATGACCCCTTCATCAAACGAAAGTGAAGGGATTGTCACCGTATGCTCTATTTCAGGTCCAATCACAGCTTCTCGATTGAACTGCTCGTCTAAACGGACGGTTTGATAATCCTCCTCATAAAATACCCAAAGAAGACTCAAACGCTCCACCTCCTCATGGGACAGCACCAACTGTCAGTTGTATCGAAAGAATTATTTTTTCTCATCTTTTTTCGTCTGAGAGGTTTTCTTTTTCGCTTCAGATTCTTTCTCTTTTTTCTCTTGATCGGCTTTTGACTGCTCTTTTTGTTCAGCTGTTTCATCTGTTTGGCTTGCGCCCGAGGAGTCATTGGTGCTTGTCTCCGTTGTTTCTTTTTCTTCATATTTCGCCATTTCCTTAATAATTGGATCTAGCTGTTTTTGTTTTTCTTCTGCAGAAAGACTGTCATCGTTTTGAATGTCATTGCGGTAGGCGACGAGTGCTGTAAATATGTACCGGTCGTCTCCAAGTACACGTGCAATATCAAGTGCTTCCTTGCTATTGCCTTGTCCAATATGAATCCAGAAAAGGAAATATTGCGGATCAGTCTGTAATGTGTATGTATCTGTGATTTCTTTTTTATGCTGATCGAGTAACAGATTGCCTTGATTTGTTTGTACATACGAAATGGCCAGTTCATATTGAAGAGAGACCGGCATTTGATTGGCTGAATATTTTTCTAACGTATCCACCACTTGGCTGTACTGTTTGTTGAGATAATATTTGTTTGCCTCGACATACGCTTCTTGTTTCGGCATCGCAAAAAAGAAGGTGTAAATGGTGTACACCAAAGCAGGGATTAATAGGACAAGCAGACCTAGTCCGACATATCGTTCGACCTTCCATTTCTTTTTCGGAATGGTCAATAGCGTTTTCTCTTTCGTTTCAATCGCTTCGATCTTTTGCTGAATCAGGGCAGACAATTCTTCCAAAGACTGCGTTTCGCTGATTTCTTTTGCCAGTTCAGATAGTTTCAGCGTTTCGCTGTAAGCCACATATTCTTGAAACTGATATTCATGGTCCACCACTCGAAGAATGACGGCTTTGACTTCTTTTAATAAACGATGTTCCTCTGTTTCATATGGCGGGATGCTTTCTTTGACGCCGTAATGCAAAAATGCAGGAGCTAAGCCTTGATGAAAAACAATGTTTTCAGGAGAAACAATAGGATGCAGCCGCTTCACGTCGTGTTTGCAAACTGCATCGACAAGCTGGTATGAAAAAATCCATTTGCTTTTTTCATCCTTCGCATGGATGAAACGAAATTCCTGATAGGCAGGAGGCGGTTGAATAGAAATGATGACTTCATCTTCAGTAAGTTGAATCTCTTTTTTGAATGAAGGGTTGATGTCTTTGATCGGTGCCGCTTCTAAACCGTCTAAGAGTTTAATGGTCTCTCTTTGAAAAATGAAACTGTAGGTGCCGCCCTCTTTTTTCATCACTACTTCTAATTGTTCTTCTAAATAGGAACTCTTTTTATCTGCCATTTACAAAAGTCCTTTCATAGTATTTCCAGCCTGTCTCCTGTGGTGATTCCACAGTCTGACAGCTTATATTCGCCTGAAAACACAGCTTTCTTATTGACAACTCGCACCCAGCCGCCTTCTCGCTTAGGAAGTGAGATTTGTTTTGCCTGCCAGGCGATATGGATGACTTGTTTAATATGTAAATAATTTGATAGTCTCAAATCAAACACACTGCCATCATAATTTTTTAAGTCGATGGTAATATCGATATACACAAATTTCCACCTCACAAAATAGAAAGAGCGCCGGCATCCATTGACAGACTCGGCGCTTTTTCTGCTTTTCACACTTAGAAAGGAAATCCCTTTGATTAGCCGCGGATTTGGCTGGCGATGTCTTGGTCAGTGCTTTCAAGTGTATTTGCCGTTTGATCAAGCTGATTGCTGACATCTGTTAATAGATCAGACATTTTGATGAATGAAGGCTTTAACTGCTCGTATTGATCAGCAAATGCTTCACTAGAAGCACCTTCCCACATTCCTTTTAAATCTGAGATCATTCTATTTAGACGATCAACTTGGTTTAACACTTCTTGACTTTCAACACCATATTGCTTAGCGGTCGCTCTTAGTTCTTCTGGGGTTACGCGAATAATTCCTGACATATTCCTCATTACCTCCCGTGCATAGCCGCCATATAATGGGCTAATCCACTTATTTTTTGACGTTATTATTATAAAAACAGAAATGATACACAGTCAAACAAATCTGTTTTTATTTTACAAAATGAGTCTATAGAATTACTGTATTTTCGCTTTTTATCTAGTATTTAACATTTTTTTGGTCATATATTCTCAATAAGTGTAGACACACTTCACTGAATCTTTCCGCCTATTGATTTATTACTACGTTATTATTGTACTATTTCTTTTTCGCCTTCTTTCAGCATGATACGCTCGCTTCTCACAGCGATCTCTTTTTTAAATTTATGGCATTTTGTTATTGATTTACGTACCGTTTTCTCTTCATAATGTAAGTACGTGAAATATTCGAAAAAGCAGGGGTTTTTATGACAAAAAAGACAGATCCATTTAAGTATAGTCTTGATCGTTTAGAGGATGTGGCAGACCAAATTAGTGATGTGCTCAATTGCCCTATTACTATAGAAGATACGCATCATCGATTGCTGGCTTATAGCACACATAATGATTTTACTGATCCCGCCAGAACTTCAACCATTATCTCCCGCCGTGTACCGGAAAAAGTCATTAATCGGCTTTGGAAAGACGGCATCATTCCTACACTCCTTAAAACAGACGAACCGCTTCGTGTCCCTCAAATTGCAGAGGTGGGTTTATCTAGCAGGGTGGCCATTTCAATCTGGAAGGACAAAGAAGTACTCGGATTTATCTGGGCGATTGAATCCACACAGCCTTTTTCAGAAGAAGACATGGACCTTCTGAAGATGGCAGCACATGCTGTTAAAAACAAATTACTTAACTTACAAATTCGCAAAACGAAAACAGAAGTACGCAATCAGGAGCTTTTTTGGAAGATGCTCACAGGTCATATTCATGAAAAGGATGAGATGCTCGACCTATTTTTAAGACTCGGCATCAGATGTCCAGACACGTATGCCATCATCATCTTCCGACTTCGTGATGAACTCACAGAGGACACAGAAAAAAAGCTATCTTATCTGCTTGAAACAACGCAGCAAGTCCAAGTGTTGTTAACGACTGTTGATTTTCACGAATTCATTATTCTTGTCTCACCAAAAACAGAGCACCCGCTGCAGGATATTAAACAATTCACAAGCGGCATGCTGCAGCAGCTGTCTGACCGTTATCATATCCATCACGTTCAAGCGGCGATTGGTGGAATTTACGATAACATCTCTCATATTCAGCCATCCTATAAAGAAGCACTCGCTGTATTAAAAACAAAAGAACGCTTCCCTGTTGAAACCGAACGTTTACACAGTTTTTCTGAACTCGGTATTTATCAATATTTAGATGTTCTCGCTGAAAAACGAAGGGGCTCATCTTACTCCAGTTACTCTTTATCAAAGCTGGAAGATTACGACCTGAGGCATCATTCCAACCTAGTTGAAACCCTTGAACGGTTTATTGACTGTGACAGCAATGCCAATATTGCGGCAAAGCAATTAAACATCCACATCAATACATTGAATTACAGATTAAAACGCATTACTGACATTGCAGAAATCGATTTAAAAAACATGAATGAGAAAATGACCATATACCTTGATATGAAGCTAAAAAACGTCCATTTGTGAAATTTCACAAAGAGGCGTTTTTTTATTTTTCATTTCAACCGAAGCATTTTTTAAACATTCAGGATACACTAGACATACAATATGAATAGATAAGCATGGGAGGAATAAACATGATCATCGGCATTCCGAAAGAGATTAAGAACAATGAAAACCGAGTGGCATTAACACCAGGAGCAGCTTCTCAATTACTTTCAGCTGGACATCAGATTTTGATTGAAACAAACGCTGGTTTTGGAAGCGGATTCACTGATGACGATTATGTATCTGTTGGTGCAGAAATTCTTGATCAAGCGAAAGATGTGTGGGCATCTTCTGATATGATCATGAAGGTAAAAGAACCATTACCTGAGGAATATTCATTTTTCAGAGAAGGACTCATCTTATTTACGTACCTGCATCTTGCGGCAGAGCCCTCCTTGGCTGAAGCTTTAAAACAAAAAGGCGTCACAGCTATTGCTTATGAAACAGTAACGGACGGAAAATCACTCCCTCTCTTAACACCTATGTCTGAAGTGGCAGGCAGAATGGCCGCTCAAATCGGTGCACAATTTTTAGAAAAACCAAAAGGCGGTAAAGGCATCTTACTCGCAGGCGTACCAGGGGTATCAAGAGGGAAGGTCACAATTATAGGCGGCGGTGTTGTTGGAACAAACGCAGCGAAAATGGCGATTGGACTTGGCGCAGATGTCACTCTGATTGACGTAAACGCAGAACGCTTACGTCAGCTGGACGATCAATTTGGTCATCAAATGAAAACGTTAATGTCTAACCCTGTCAACATCGCCGATTCAGTCAGTGAGGCCGACCTTCTCATTTGTGCGGTATTGATCCCAGGTGCCAAAGCACCGACGCTTGTGACGGAAGAAATGGTGAAGCAAATGAAGCCCGGTTCCGTCATCGTAGACGTAGCCATTGACCAAGGCGGCATTGTCGAAACAATCGATCATATCACAACACATGATCAACCTACTTATGAAAAACACGGTATTTTACATTATGCTGTCGCCAATATGCCTGGAGCCGTTCCACGGACATCGACTGTTGCTTTAACAAATGTCACCGTTCCCTACGCACTACAAATTGCTAATAAAGGCGCTGCAAAAGCCATTCAAGAAAACAAAGCCATCGCAGAAGGTATCAATGTCATGAACGGACATATCACATATGAAGCTGTCGCTCGTGATCTCGGCTATGATTATGTACCAGTTCATCAAGCGATCGATGCGTCTTCTATGACAGAAGCTTAATACAGACCCGCCCTTTTGATGGGCGGGTTTTATTGTTAACTAATATTAAAAACAGGTTGACAAATAACCTTCATCCCCTTAATCTATTTGTACAGATAAGACAGGGGGAAACATCATGCAACAGAAAACAAGAACCGCTGATTTTGTGCTAGTCGGAATGTTTGCTGCACTCATGGCGATTGGAGCCAATATCACATCCATTGTGCCGTTTTTGCAGGTCGGCGGAATTCCACTTACGATGCAGCCGTTTTTTTGTGTACTTGCTGGTCTTTTGCTCGGTAGACGGCTTGGTGCATTAGCGATGATTGTATATGCCTTGGTTGGAATTGCTGGCGCACCTGTATTCGCACAGTTCTCAGCAGGCTTTGGAGTGATTTTAGGCAAAAGCGGTGGTTTTGTCTTATCGTATATTCCTGCTGCCTGGCTAGCTGGATTCATTTTAGAAAAAAGAAAAAATCCTGGCTTTGGCCGCTTTTTGCTTGCAGCTATTGCAGGTACGACCGTCATGTATATGATCGGAACGACTTATACGTACCTCGCATTAAATGTGTGGCTAAATGCACCTATTTCCTATCAAACCACGTGGTTCTTTATGATCTGGTTTATGGTGAAAGACTACGCATTGACGATATTGCTTGCAATGCTGGCACCTAAAATTTATCGCTCTGTTTCAAAAGCCACGTCCTTTCGAAAACAACAAGCCGCATCATAATTGCAGACATCATCTACAAGTCGCATAGAAAAGAGCCTGTCTTCATTCAGGCTCGTTTTTCATCATTATTCCGCGTATTGGTCGATGATTCCTTCTAGCATCCCTTCAAGCACTTCTACATCTTCAAGATCTGATGGACTGAAGCGGTAGCGCACAAGCTGTTCTCCATCATGATACATCTCCTCAAGCCACCCTCTGAGTCCTCTTGCTCTGCGGTCGACTTCGAAAACAATGTCTAACCCGCCTTCATCTATCAGAAAAATCAGCTCTAACTCATCAAGCATATAACGATAGTCATCTGATGTCGGAATAAACTCAAATTCTTGAACAAATGGCAGACGACGCTGAAAGTAAGGTGCTTGTTCACAGTCCGCTTCGTTCAGGTGGAAGCCAAGGTTTCTAGTGGCCTCCAGTACATTTCTCACCCAAGGATGTGCTTCAACGAAAATGCGGTCATAGTCAGATTTATCGATCCCTCCTTGGATATCAAGGGCTGTCATTACTGCAATTTCTACTTTTCCGATCGTCATCGGGGTATCGATAGGAAGAATAAATGAAAACGGAAATTCATGCTTTTCTCCAGGCTGGATGATAAAAGAATCCGTCACCCGTAAAGTAAAGATATTCACATATTTTCTATGCTCTTCATCATCTTTCACAATCACATATTGTGTTTGAATCTTGACATTGATATAGCGGATGTCCTGAGAGATTTTCCCGCCCTTTACATGGACGGTTCCCCTTACCTCTTGTCCTGGATAATAGGCGTTTTTCTCCAAAATGGTATCTACTTTCGCTGCACCAATCCCAGCACTTGCCGCTAGCTTTTTAAAAAATGACATCTCTCATCTTCCCCTTTTCATTTTTATCAGCATATATACGTAAGAAAGAGAAAGAAAGATTCATTTAATTCATACTTTAGACCTAATTATTTTTCACCTTCAGAAAGTGAACAAATGGATAAAACATCACAAAAAAAGCTTATAGAAAAAACAACGTTTTCTCTACAAGCTTTCATGTTAAAGAATAATTGCCGCAAGCCAGCCGAAGAGGACAAGTGGAACATTATAAAATACAAAGGTTGGAACACAAGTACCCCAAATGTGGTGATGCTGTCCATCCATATTCAATCCAGATGTTGGTCCAAGCGTACTGTCACTTGCAGGTGAACCTGCATCGCCAACAGCCGCAGCTGAACCAATAATAGCAATGGTGGCTAGTGGGCTAAATCCTAAGTGCATACATAACGGAACAAAAATGGTTGTAATGATTGGAATCGTCGCAAAGGATGAACCGATCCCCATTGTCACAAGTAAACCAACTAATAGCATTAAAATGGCCGCAACGCTTTGATTGTTTCCAATGAACTGAGAAGATGCTTTCACTAGTTGTTCAATATCTCCTGTTTTCGTTAATACGTTGGCAAATCCAGCCGCTACAAGCATGACAAAGCCGATAAATGCCATCATATTCATACCGGAAGTAATCAGCGCATCCGCTTCATCTCGTTTCATCATGCCTGTGGCAAACAGAACTAGAAGACCTGCCAGTGCACCGAAGATCATTCCTTCCACACCAAGGCTTTGAGATAAATAAAGCTGGACAATAAGTGAGACAAGGATAGCCAGCACTGCAAGCAATAAGCTCTTTTTCGTATAAGCTGATTTTTCTACGTCCGTGATATCTCGATCCTCATATACCCTTGGTTTCCGATACACGAAAAGTGAAACAAGCAGCCCGAGCACCATGCCCCCTACAGGAATTAGCATGGCTAGTGGAACATCTGATAATTGTACAGTTAATCCTGCCTCTTTCATGTTATCACGAAGCATTCCGTGGAAAATCTGTCCAAAACCGACTGGAAGTAAAATATATGGTGCAGTGAGTCCGAAGGTCATGACACATGCTAGCAGTCTGCGGTCAATTTGAAGCTCGTTAAACACTTTTAATAATGGCGGAATTAAGACCGGTATAAAGGCAATGTGAACCGGAACGACGTTTTGTGAAAAACACGATACGATCAAAATCACAAGAATGATCAGTACTTTTGATAATGTTTTTCTTCTTGAGTCGCCTTCTTTTCCTAAAAGCTTCACTGCTCCTTCAACCATGGCATCTGGAAGGCCTGTTTTCGTCAGCGCCGCAGCAAATGCTCCTAAAAGTGCATAACTAATCGCCACTGTCGCATTTCCTCCGAGTCCATCAGTAAAGGCTTCAACTGTTCCTCCAAGGCCTAATCCACCTGCAAGTCCGCCAGCTAAAGCACCAAGTGCGAGGGCAATGACCACATTGACCCGCAGCAAGCTTAATATCAACATTAAAAGAACCGCTATCACAACTGCATTCATGATGAAACCTCCGAAATCCTTTAGTTTACTAATGTAGTAGATAATTAAAGTACCAACGTATGTTACCATAGAAAATTTTCTTCGTCAAATGGCGTATGGCCTACATAAAAAAGGCCCTGCCAGTTGGCAGAGCCTCATCCTTTATTTCTTTCCTTCAAATCGTTCCACAAATGTGGCCAATGACCGCACCATCACACCTGTCGCTCCTGTTGGCCCAAAGCATGAAGGCTTTTCTGTTGTAGCTGTTCCTGCAATATCCAAGTGAACCCAAGGCGTATCCTCAGCGAATTCACCAATGAATGCACCTGCCATGATCGCATGTCCATCACGTCCTGGTGAGTTATTGAGATCCGCCATTTTGCTGTTTCGTACGCGCTTTTTATCTTTTTCGGTGATTGGCAGCTGCCAAATCATTTCACCGCATTCTTCTGATGCCTCTTTAAACTGGGCATACAGTTCATCGTTATTTGTCATGACGCCTGTTGTCTCATTTCCAAGTGCCACAATGACTCCGCCTGTTAATGTCGCCACGTCTATAAGAACAGAGGCACCGTGCTGCTTCGCATATGTCACCCCATCTGCTAAAACAAGACGACCCTCTGCATCCGTATTCAGCACTTCGATTGTTTTACCGCTAAGCGACACAATGACGTCATCCGGTTTCATAGCATCAGCCGAGATCATATTATCGGTTGAGGCAATGACAGCAATGACATTTTTTTCTGGGCGCAGTTCACCGATGATTTCCATGGCACCTAAAACAGAGGCTGAGCCGCCCATATCAGTTTTCATTCCAACCATACCGGCTCTTGGCTTTAATGAATAGCCACCAGTATCATACGTGATGCCTTTACCGACAAGCCCAATCACGTCCGTCCAGTCTTCCTTGCCTTGATATTTCAGAACGATGAGCTTTGGTGGTTCTGTTGAGCCTCTATTGACAGCTAGAATCCCGCCCATCCCGAGCTCTTCCATCTGTTCTTTATCTAAAATTTCAATCTCAAATTCGTATTTATACGCAAGCTCTGCCGCGTACGAAGCCAGATCAGAGGATGTGAGCATGTTCGGCGGCATATTCACAAGGGTACGGGCTGAATTGACGGACTGTCCGTAGACTTCGCCCACTTTCAGACTTGCCTGAATTTCTGCTGTATCATGATCCGTCGTTGCATAAACAAACTCGATGAAGCGATCCGGTTCATTTGTTTTATGTTTAAAATCTTGTAATTCATATGTAGCTAAAAGGCAGCTTTCAGAAAGGGCATGAGCTGCATCTTGGGCAGGCAGATCCTTTCCAATAAACGTATCCAGTAAGACAGAAACCGCTTGCTTTTTATCTTGATGAAGCTTTTTAAATAAATGGGCAAACGCTTCTTTTGCCTCTTCAAACGTGTAATCTGATTCCTTCCCAAGCCCGACAAAATAAATGCGTTTGATGCCTGTTTCAGGGGACGGGAAAAACTTCGAAAGCTGATTTCGTTTAGATGAGATATCGCCTTCTTTTAATAATTCAGTGATTCGTCCTTCAAGTAATTCATCCATTTCTTTTGCTTTTCCTGATAATTGGCTCTTTTGAAAAAGTCCAATCGCCAGTGTATCTTTATGTTGCCATTCATTTGTCGAGAAAAACATATTTATCACACGCTCCTTCAATGAACTCCATTTTTCACATTGGAACTTCTATTATATCAAAATTTGCGGGTCTATACGATCATTGCCAATCTGTCTTTTCTTGATGAACATTTATATTTTCACACGCGGAAGGGCATCATGAAAAAGCGATGAAAACTTGTACAGCCCCCCTGCACTCTCCTCGTTCCACATCTACTTTCTTTAATGTTATAATTGAACATGGACTTGGCAGCTTTTTGAATCTGCTATCATTTTTTCATCATACTAGGGTACACAGTCCATCATTTTGCACGATATTTTTTCTTACAGAGAGGATGTTTCTTGTTCATGAGCGTACTGACGAATTTTCCGCTGCTTGCCAGCCTTGCAGCCATCTTTTTTGCTCAATTTGTAAAAGTACCGATTCAATTTATCATTTCTAGACGACTAGATTGGTCGCTCATTACAAGCACAGGCGGAATGCCAAGTTCACACTCCGCAGCCGTAACAGCACTCTCAACAGCAGTGGCTTTAGAGCACGGGCTAAATACATCGATCTTTGCGATTTCCGCCATCTTTGCGATTATTACCATGTTCGATGCGACAGGTGTGCGCAGACAGGCAGGAGAACAGGCGACTGTACTGAACAAGCTGGTAACAGATTTTAACCGATTTGTTTCTGAAGCAAAGAATTTCCCGAGTGCGGAAGAAAAAGAAAAGCAAAAGAAATTGAAAGAGCTTCTTGGTCATAAGCCGATTGAAGTCTTCTTTGGCGGCTTAACAGGGATCTTACTGACACTCATCTTAGATTATTACTTCATGTAGAAGCGAAAAAAGCTTTGGACCTAAAACTTGTCCAAAGCTTTTTTTATTCTTTATTGGCTTGAAACTGCTGACGGAATACTTGCATGGATTTTGCTTCATTCAGCTGGTTTAAGTCATTTTCCGTTAACGTTCCTTCTCCCTTTTTGATGATATACACATCGAGTACTTTTTTACCCCATTCTCTATACACATCATCTACGGTTTCATAGTATAAATCCAGCTTATGACCTTTAATGGCTTTTCCCGTATCTGCGACCACTCCGTAGCCGTAGTTTGGGATAAAGAGCACCGTTCCAATTGGAAAGACTGATGGGTCAGCAGCCACAGTTGAATATAAATCACGTTTCACTTTGACGCCTGAATATGTAATGCCATATGCATGGTGTTCCTTCGTTTTACCTGTTGATTCAACACCTGCTGTATAGCCTGTGGCAACAACCTTTTGCTTCGGGTAATCGTTCCAATTAAACGCTTCTTCGAGAGAAATAGCCCGCAAGTCATCGCTTTTGAGTGCCATCGTTTCTCTTTTTTGCTGTTGGAAAAAAGAAGATACTTGCTTGCCAGGTTCAGTCTCTTTCACCCAGGCAGCTACATCACTTGGTTCAACGCCAGATATGCCCGTAAAGCTCGTCAAAAGAGCAAGCATAAAAAGGGCTGTCATGAACAATCGTTTCATCCATGTTTTCATCTTTATTTGTCACTCCTCTACCCATCTATTTGTTTCCAAACGAAATGGAAACTATGCAAAGGAGAAACAAAAATACTCACTTGCCTATCCACAAGTGAGTTAAAACATTTGATATCCTCTTTTTCGAAGTGCATTAATGACAAAACCTGATGCAATTGCACCAATCAGACCACTTAACAAGATCATGATATCAGCCGCAGCGAGAGAGACTATGCGGTCCCCTATTCCTGAAAAAGCGATGCCCGGTTCTCTGACATAAGCGATCATCTTTTGATTATTGATAATGAAAAGGCATACAATTGGATATAAAATAGCCATAATCCATGACATTCTCAGCAGCATATTGAGCAAAAAGCCAATGCCGAAGAATAACACGAAAAATAAAATAACGGAAATAATAACGACTGGTAAACTGATCACTTCATCTCCACCCCCAAATATCCCATCATTAGTTTAACTTGGAAATAGAGATGAAGTCAATCAATGGAAAAAGCAGATGGATTAAAGCTTCTTTCCTGTCCCTTTACATTCCTCACATGTTTCAGATCCGCCGAGCAATAACTGAAAATATCCTTTCCCCGAACAATATTGACAAGTAGACTTTTTTTCTTTTGTATGTGCATTCATATTGTTCACTCCCTTAATCTAAATTTTCTGATAATTTATCATACCATACTTTACTGCCAATGACCAAGTAAGAAAATATGCCAAAAAAAAACGTGTATCACGAGGATACACGTTTTTGTCTATATCGGTTTAGAAGAACTTGAATTTTCCTTTTTTCAGAACAAGTCCTGGTCCGCCAACCATGAATAAAGAACGGTTGTCGATGATTTTCTTCATTGCTGAAGCTTTTGTTCCTTGAAGTTTTTTACCAAACGCAACACCTACAGCGTCGTGTTCACCAAGAGAAGCAACTGTTCCTTTGATGTCTGGCTTAAAGCTTTCAAGAGAACCACCTTTCACTAGTGCTGCAAGGTTTTTCGCTACTGTTTCACCTTGCTGCATCGCGATTTGTGCCGTTGGTGGGTATGGACGGTTGATTTCTTCATTGATGATCAATGAACAGTCACCGATGATGAATACATCATCATTTTCTGGTACACGAAGATCTGGAGATACTTTTACGCGGCCGCGCATGTTTTCAAATCCAGCTTCTTCTACGATTGGGTTACCGCGTACACCAGCAGCCCAAACAACAGTTTCAGCTTTGATTTCTTCAGTATCATCGTCTTTTCCAACAATGATGCCTTCAGGCGTACATTCTTTGATCGCTGTACCAATTTTGAACTCAACGCCTTTTCCTTGAAGGTAGTTCATTGCATAGTCGATCAATTCAGGATCGAATCCTGGAAGAGCTGTTGGTGCAGCTTCTACACAGATGATGCGCACGTCTTTTTGATCAATATCATACTCTTTGCAAAGCTCAGGTACACGGTTTCCAAGCTCACCAAGGAACTCAATACCTGTGAAGCCCGCACCGCCGACAACGATTGTCAAGCGCTCTGGACGTTTTTCAGCTTCCGTATTATATGTCGCAAATTGAAGCTCAATGTGCTCACGAAGCTGACGAGCAGAGTTGATGTTAGAGATTGAGAATGCATATTCTTTCAGTCCTGCAATACCAAATGTTTCAGGAACAGCACCAAGCGCAACAACAAGGTAGTCGTAAGAAAGTTCGCCATCTGATGTCACAACTTTCTTCTCTTCCTTATTAATGCTTTCAACTGTTGCTTGTACAAAGTTGACACGGGAACTGTTAATCACATCTTTGATTTGATAACGACAGCGGTCATGATGAAGTGTACCTGCACTTGCTTCATGTAACCATGTTGTTTCGTAATGATAATTATGCTTGTTCACAAGAGTAATGTCCGCATCATTTGTGCCAAGCTGTTTTGTTAATCTTGTTACAGTCATTAATCCGCCATAACCTGCACCTAATACAACGATTTTCGGTTTATTCACTGGAATCACATCCACCTTTTTTAAATTTGCTGTAAAACGGATAAAAGAATTACATATCGTTATTCTCAACCGCTTTCCGGCATTTTATGAAATTTAAACAAAAAATAAGTATGTGAAAATCTGAACTTTCACCTACATAAAACGAAAGCATTTGACCGTATCCGACAAAAATTCATAAAAAATTAATATTTAGTTCCCTTAACAATAATAGCGAGTTCTGATCCAATTTTCAAGGCTTTAAACTGAAAATCCTTATGATAAACGGTCTTTCTCACTTTTTCCTCTTTTTCAAAGCTTCGGCATCAAAAAACGACAAGTTTTTCAAAACAAGTCAAACGACGATGTGTGGTATGATATGATATAGTGATAACAATTTTCATTTGGGAGGATTAAAGGAATGCAAGAAGATTCTAAGGTATATGACATTACCGTTATCGGGGGCGGCCCAGTAGGATTGTTTACTGCGTTTTACGGCGGCATGAGACAGGCAAGTGTGAAAATTATTGAGAGCCTTCCTCAGCTCGGCGGTCAATTATCCGCTCTTTACCCTGAAAAATACATTTATGATGTGGCTGGTTTTCCAAAAATCCGCGCACAAGAATTAATTGATAACTTAAAGGAACAAATGGATAAATTTGATCAAACCATTTGCTTAGAGCAAGCAGTTGAAACGGTTGAAAAACAGGCAGATGGTATCTTTAAACTTGTGACAAATCAAGAAATTCATTATTCTAAAACGATCATCATCACAGCTGGTAACGGGGCATTCCAACCGAGAAAGCTTGAGCTAAGTGCAGCAGAATCATTTGAAGGAAGCAACCTGCATTACTTCATTAATGACTTGAACCAATTTGCCGGCAGACGTGTCGCTGTTCTTGGCGGCGGAGACTCTGCGGTGGACTGGGCACTGATGCTTGAACCTATCGCAAAAGAGGTATCCATTATTCACCGCCGCGATAAATTCCGCGCACATGAGCACAGTGTAGAAAACCTGCACAACTCGAAAGTCAATGTCGTGACGCCATTTGTCCCAACGGAGCTCGTTGGTGAAGACCGCATTGAACAGATTGTGCTAGAAGAAGTCAAAGGCGACAAAAAACAAGTGCTTGATGTGGACGATGTGATCGTCAACTTCGGTTTTGTTTCCTCCCTCGGACCAATTAAGCAATGGGGTCTTGAAATCGAAAAGAACTCGATCGTTGTGAAATCCACAATGGAAACAAACATTGAAGGCTTCTATGCGGCAGGAGACATCTGTACGTATGAAGGAAAGGTCAAATTGATTGCCAGCGGTTTTGGTGAAGCACCAACGGCTGTCAACAATGCGAAAGCCTACATGGACCCGAAAGCCCGTGTACAGCCTCTTCATTCCACAAGCTTATTTGAAAACAAATAAGCGAGATCAAAAAAAGGAGTTCCCACTAGCGGAACTCCTTTTTCGTTTATTTAAAAACCCCAATATAGGCATTCGCCATTCCAAGTACCATTGCAGCAAGCAGCACCACAACAATCCCTGCCACAACCAAAATCACCCGATCCTTCACACGTTCCTTTTTCGGAAGCGGCTTCTCAATCCCGCAAGCTGGACACGTTTTGGACCGATACGGAATCAGTTCATGACAGTTCCTGCAATTGATTTGTTCACTCAAACCTCAGCAACCTCTTTTCTACCTACAGTTTATGTTTGGTTCTCATGATACTCTTTTCGAGGGGAAATAGCCAGTTGTGAGAGCAAGCTGTAACAAAATTGAGCGATTTATAAATGGTTGAAGTGAGAATGAAGGTTTCATCTGATCAACCGATATAGGAAAAGAAGAAGATCTTAATGAAGGATAGGTGGAAAGATGTTAAAACGTTTCATAATCAGTTTGGGCTTATTACTGATGATTGGTAGCTCAGTTGAACTGTTTGCAAAAGACTATAATAAACATTATGCTCAGTTCGCAGCAGGATTGAATATTGATGTTGATCAACTAGAACCATTTTTAAATCGTGTGTCCACTTCAATTTTAGATTCTGGATTGAGTGATCAAGAAATCAAACAGATACTCTCCAAAGTTCAAAAAATGAATCAAAACAATGAAACGGAAAAAATGGGTACATTTGAAGTGGTGTACCACGAAAAACCAGCAAAGATTAAAATGGTGATTGAAGTCCATGTGGAAGATGACAATAAAGAAGTGGTCATCTATATGTTTAGCACCCAAGAGCTGGTGGATGTCTTGGATAAAGAGCTGTTGAAAATAGAAGAAGCAATATAGAAAGAGACACTGAATGAGTGTCTCTTTTTTTATGGTTGGTTTTCTTCATCAAAAAAGCCTCCTCGATCGTGTTGTTTACAAAAACAAACGAACAAGAAGGCTTATCTTAATTCACGATCAGTTGTTAACACTCTTCCGGCGTACCGGTATTCGTCGCTGTTCTGAAAGAAGAACCGCATCCGCATGAAGCAATCGCGTTCGGATTATCGATGGTGAAACCGCCGCCCATTAGTGATTGTTTGAAGTCAATGATGGTGCCGTTCATGATATCAAGGCTTTCGGAATCGACAAGGACCTGAATGCCTTGCTGTTCGAACTGCGTGTCTTTCTCAGAAACTTCATGGTCAAAGCCCATGCCGTATGAAAGACCGCTGCAGCCGCCGCCTTTTACGCCCACTCGTAGGAACGCATTTTCTTCTTCATGTTCTTTCATCATATCTTTAATCTGCAGTGCAGCAGCTTCTGTAATGGTTACTGGTGTACTCATGATCATCCCTCCTTTTGACTGGATGTTTCTTTTCAATTATAAACGTGATGGTGCCTTTTCTCAAATAAATGGTTTACAGATAAAATGTGCCGTCACAAATCGTTTCAGCAGGTCCTGTCATAAGCACATGCTCATTGTCTTTCCAGCGAATGATGAGATCTCCGCCTGCTAAGTGAACCGTCATGTCCGTTTCTCTTTTCGCCTGTCCATTCACAATCGTGGATACGGCAGCCGCACAAGCTCCTGTTCCGCAGGCTTGAGTAATGCCAGATCCTCTTTCCCACACGCGAAAATGCAGCTCTGTTTCACTCACCACTTCTACAAATTCTACATTGACGCCTTCTGGGAACATGTCGTGTTTTTCGATGATTGGCCCAATTGTATCAAGCGGTGCCTTTTCAATGTCCTCCAGATAAAAAACGATGTGCGGATTTCCCATTGAAACAGCCGTTCCATTTAAGGTCGTCGTGCCAAAATCAAGTGGTTCATTAATCGTTGTGCTTGCTGGTTCGCCAAGCATCGGCATCGCTTCTTTTTCAAAACGAGGCTTTCCCATATCTACTGTCACTAAATGCACGTGACCATTCTGCACATGAACGGTCGCTTCAACGAGTCCTGACAATGTCTCAATCTGGAACGTTGTGTCTGTTACGATTTGATGCTCATACACATATTTAGCCACGCAGCGCAGACCGTTACCGCAGTTTTTACCCTCTGAACCATCATTGTTAAAAATGCGCATTTTCACAGGTGCAGCATCTGAAGGACAAATAAGAATCATTCCGTCTGAACCGATTCCTGTGTAAACAGAAGAAACCCGGATCGCGATCTCTGATAGCTGCTCTTCTGGAAGCTGTTCCTTCATCTGATTGACGTATATATAATTATTTCCTAACCCGTGCATTTTCGTGAATTGAAATGATGTCATGAGCTTCCTCCAAAAATGTTGTTTCTTTATAGTATAAAAGGAGTCGGTTCAGGAGACAATCTTATCATCCCCCGTTTTTCATACATAAAAGCTCTTTGCTGCCATGGCAAGGGGCTTTTATTATGCATATGCCTCATTTTCTCTCGTGTGATGCTTCATTTTGATGATATTTTATTAGCATAACATATTGGATGCGCTTTCTATTGATTCTCCTTAAAAATGGAAACTAAAAATATGAAAAAAATGCACCTCATGACCATGTGGTGCATTTAAAACATCTCATTTTCCTCTATAAAAGCATAAATACGCTCGACTAGCTGCTCTGCATTTTCTCCGGAAACAAATTCTCCATTCACGAGTGCAAATGGGGAGTCCATACATTTGCCGCAATAGCTTAAACAGCCGTATTCCATAACGTCTAGGTTTGGGTCTTTATCAAGCTTCTCTTTTGCTTCTTGAGACCCTTGCGCAAGATTACTTACACAAAATTCGATCAGTGGGAACACTTTGCTTCACCTCACATTGCTTTACCATCCTACCGAAATTCCTTCTATTAGTCAAAACATGAGCTTCACCTGTATCGTTACGCCTATTCCTCGTAAAATGTTTTACTATTTAGGACTAACTAATGAATATGTAGGTTATTTTGAAACAATTATTGTGGTTTCACAGTAAATTCGATATAATTTTATTTGGTATTTTAACTTAAAGTTTTTTAGTATAAGTGTTTTTCAATGTCTACGGGGAAAAGGAGAATCGTCATGAAAAATTTAGTCTTGATCGGCGGAGGTTACGGGAATATGCGGGTTCTCCACCGCTTATTGCCAAATCAATTACCTGATGATGTTACCATCACATTAATTGATCGAAATCCTTACCACTGTTTAAAAACAGAATATTATGCACTCGCTGCTGGAACGATCTCTGATCATCACATTCGAGTATCATTTCCAGAGCATCCGAAGCTGGATATTCAATATGGGGAAGTAGAAAAAATTGATATTGAAAACAAACAGATCTTATTCAGCGACCGTGAACCCATTCCTTATGACGACACGGTGATTGGGCTCGGCTGTGAGGACAAGTATCATAATGTCCCTGGTGCGAAAGAACATACATACAGCATTCAAACCATTGATCAGTCAAGACATACGTATAACAAATTAAACAATTTGAGTGCAGGTGCAACGGTTGGCATCGTCGGTGCTGGACTTAGCGGGGTAGAGCTAGCCAGTGAATTAAGAGAAAGCCGTGCTGATTTAAACATTATTCTTTTCGACCGCGGAGAGCTGATTCTATCAAGCTTCCCAAAAAGATTAAGTTTATATGTGCAAAAGTGGTTTGAAGAAAATGACGTAAAGATCATTAACTGTGCGAATATTACAAAGGTTGAAGAAGGTATTGTTTATAACCATGATGATGCCATTGAAGCAGAGGTCATCGTATGGACAGCAGGCATTCAGCCAAGCAAAGTGATACGAGAGATGGATGTTGAAAAGGACGTACAAGGCCGCGTCGTATTAACACCTCATCACAATCTCCCTGGAGATGAGCACGTCTATGTCGTGGGTGATTGCGCAAGTCTTCCGCATGCTCCAAGTGCACAGCTTGCCGAGGCGCAGGCAGAACAAATTGTCCAATCTCTGCAAAAACGCTGGAAAAACGAGCCGCTTCCTGAGGCTTATCCTCAGTTTAAGTTAAAAGGTGTCTTAGGATCTTTAGGAAAAAAAGCTGGCTTTGGCTTAGTAGCAGATCGTCCACTTGTTGGCCGTGTACCAAGACTTCTAAAATCTGGACTCCTTTGGATGTATAAGCATCACAATGGCTAACATCATGTGAATTTTATCTCAAAGCTCCTTCTCGTCGAGGGAGCTTTTTTCTATGAAACGGCATGTGCCGATGAACGGGTCAATTTGATTGGAGCAAGGGCAAGGATGCAGTCTTTACGAAACGTTCTCATCGTCTTTTTCGATAAACAATACGCTTGGATGAGCTGGTCTGTTTGACGGTGAACAATAATTTTACGCTTCGTGCACTCTCCGTTCTTCTTCATATAAATCATCTCAATTGGTATTTGCTGATGAAGAGATTGTTTCAGTAAATAATTCATGATGCTCACGCTCCTTTCATTTCATTATAATCGAACAAACGTTCTTTTTCAACCTCAAAAGGAACGTTTGTTCTGTTTATTTTCTCAAAAAGAGAACAGTTTATTCACTGCTCTCCGTGTAACCGTATTTCTCCATTTCTTGATAAATGTCTTTTAATTTTGGATTACCCTCTCCAACAATTTGATCCTCCACTAAGACTAGCGGATAAAAGAATTCATCCTCAAGAATTCGTTCAGACAATTCCTTTTGGTGTTCGTTTTCTGGCGGGTGCTCAATATCAATATATGTGATGCGAAACGGCTGATTCGGATATTTTCGTTTTAACGCTGCATCTAACCACTCAAATGTGTCTTTTGAAGAAGGCAGATTGACGCAGCTAGCGCAGAGTACATCTCTTCCATATACATAAAGATCGACGGTTTGATTCATTTAACAAGCCCCCTATTCTTTCTTTATTTTAGCTGAATTTTCTGTATGAAAAAAGTCAAAATCACTTTTTGTTTCAAGATGAGATTGTGCTATAATGAGAAGGAAACTTTGAAACCAATCAATAGATTTTTATCGTCCAGATGAATATAATGGTGATATGTTGTGAAAGGAGCGATTATATCCAATGACTGAAGTCGAAATGAAAGACCAAGTACAGGAAGTACTGGACAAACTTCGTCCATTTCTATTACGTGATGGTGGAGACTGTGAGCTTGTAGACATTGAAGATGGCATTGTGAAATTACGTCTTCTTGGTGCATGCGGCAGCTGCCCAAGTTCAACCATTACATTAAAAGCCGGTATTGAGCGCGCATTATTAGAAGAAGTGCCTGGCGTTGTAGAAGTTGAACAGGTTTTCTAATTCATATATGACATGAAAACGACCCGAATTTGGGTCGTTTTTTTTTAGTTTAACTTCTCTCTAAACCAATCCTTTATAAAGGTCAGTCTTTGAATACGCTGCCCCGGATGGCCGCTTCTGGATAAATCATGAGATGCTTTCGGGAATTTGACGAGCCTTGTGTCTTTCCCAAGCTCCTTCAGTGCTACAAAAAGCTGTTCTGCTTGATCGACTGGGCAGCGATAGTCTTCATCGCTATGCAGGATGAGAAGCGGCGTATTTACCTGCTTCACATACTTTAGCGGCGAACGATCCCATAGCTTATCGGCTGAATCATAAATATCCCCATCCATCTGCCACCTTGTGAAGTAATAACCGATATCACTGATGCCATAAAAGCTAATCCAGTTTGAAATGGACCGCTGTGTGACGGCTGCGCGAAAACGGCCGGTCTGTCCGACAATCCAGTTGGTCATAAAACCGCCATAGCTGCCGCCTGTCACTCCAAGTCTTGTTTCATCAAGGAAATCATAGGCTTTCAGCACATGATCAACAGCTTGCATGACATCCTCATAATCAACGTCACCATAGCTTCCTCTCACACGGTCGGTAAACATTTGTCCGTATCCATGACTGCCATGAGGATTGATATATGCGATGGCATAGCCTTCAGAAGCGAGCATTTGAAATTCATGAAAATACGTATAACCATACATGGCATGCGGTCCGCCATGAATTTCTAAAATAAGCGGATAAGTCTTCCCCTCTTCCATCTGGGAAGGCTTCATCAACCAGCCATGCACCTCGCCGCCTTCTTTTGACTGAAACGAAAATGGCTCTGGTACCGTTAGGACATGCTCCTTGAGGAATTCATCATGCTCAAACGTGATTTTCTTTAGATCTGCCTCCCCTAATGTCAGCTCATACAGCTCACTTGGTGAAACGGGTGACAGCCGGCTCAGCAGCATTTTGGATTCATTCGGATGAAGGCTGAAGTTTGTGATATGTTCTGCCTCTAATCGAACAGGATAGGCTAAGCCTTCAACGGAGAAATAATATATCCCTGTACTGCCTTGAGCAGAAACAAGCGAATAAAATCCCTGGCTATCCTTTGTCCACTGCGGAAGCTGATTGGCTTCGCCCATAACGCTATCCCCTGCCATACAGTTGCCCACATACATATCGAGCATTTCTGACAGCTGAATGACTTTTTGCTCCTTCAGATCATACAGCCATAATGCTGGGAAGGTCGCATTTTGAAATTCACGCTCATGTCCAATATACACGAGGCTCTCTCCATTAGGAGCAAAAGACACGGCGGAATAAGCGCCAGCAGATTGTGTCATTTTCTTTGTCGTACCGTCCTCTAATGATTGGAGGCACACATCACTTATGTAAGGTTTCTGAGGATTTGATTGAATATAGGCAAGCCATTTCCCGCACGGAGAGAGCGTGTGATTCACATGATGATGCTCTCCGCTCGTAACTGCCCTGGCCTCTCCTGAATGAACATCCACTTGAATGATCTGCGTAAAACGCCCATCTAAAAAGCCTCTGCCATCTGCTTTATAGGTCAAATCATCATATACCGCAGGAGCGAACTCATCTCGCTCTTCCTTCTTTTCATCATGAACAGTTTCTGATGGTTTCAGTGACACAGCCGCATAAATGAAAGCTCCATCTAGTGAAAAGACAGGATGAGATACCCCGTAAGGAATCGCCGTTAAGGTGCGCACACCGCCTCCCTTGCTCTGAATGAGTGCAAGCTGAGGAGCTTCCTTTGGCTTTTGCAAAATAAACGCAAGCTGCCTGCTGTCTTTTGACCACACTGGCTGATGATGCTTTCCATCCTCAAATGTCCATTGTGACAGCTCCTCTGTCTCTTCATCTCGAACCCATAAATGGAAATTATAATCGTCTTTGTTGTCATTCACCGTGACCTTTGTAAAAACCGCCTTTTTTCCATCTGGTGAATAAACCGGATGAGAAACAGAAACAATTTTCGTTAAATCTTCTGCTGTCATCAATTTCTTCATGAATGTATCTCCTCCTTTTATGCATAAAAAATAGTTCGATCCTCTAAATAATAATCCCTGCTTCATTTTATAAAAACAAGAATAAAAAAAGAACGTGCATTTTTTACAGCACGTTCTTTACTTGATTGACTGGATCATGCTCCACGACAACACCTTCTACTGGTACCGTCAGCAAATCTACTTCGCAATGCGGGAAATTTTGGGCAAGCTGCTTTTTCAGCGCTTCTCCCTTCCCTTTTTCAACTAAGGTTAAGATTGTCGGACCAGCACCGCTTAATGCCGTTCCATACGCCCCTTTTAGCGAAGCGACATGCTCTACCTTCGACAGCTCTGGGACGAGCATTGTGCGGTAAGGCTGATGAAATAAATCCTTATTCATCATTTCTCCAACAAGCGGCCAGTTTTGCGTCATTAATGCCGCAACAAGCACGTTGCTCACAGCACTCGCACTGACGGCATGTTTATAGGAAAAATCCTCTGGCAGGACATCACGGGCATCCTTTGTCAGTACTTCATAAAAAGGAATCACGACGACAACATCTATATCCACATGTTGCACTTTGACAGCATGTGTCTTGTCTTCTTCATGAAGACCTATCAATAAACCTCCGAATAAAGAGGCACCCGCATTATCTGGATGACCTTCTACCTCACTTGCAAAAAAGAGCTTTTGATCATCCGGCATATTTAATTCAAGAAGCTGATTGGCTAGCTCAATGGCTGCCACAATTGCAGCAGCACTGCTTCCCAGCCCCCGTGCCAATGGAATATCACTCCACACTTTGACATAAACAGGCGGGAGTGTTTTTCCAAAGTGATCTGCGACCTTTTTGGCTGTTTGATAAATGAGGTTGTCGGTGCCTGATGGAATCCCAGACACGACTTCTGATTCTGCTTCAAACAGCCAGCTATCATGGTCATAGACCGATAGCTTTAAATAACGGCTAAGCGCCATTCCAACTGAATCAAAGCCTGGTCCTAAATTGGCAGTGCTTCCCGGTACTGTGATTGAAAAAAGCATGGAGGCTTTACTCATACGCGCGCGGCCTTTTCCAAGTGTTCAAGAATTTGATCTTCATCTGCATCGAGTGTGACCGGCTTGATTTGTGAAATATCAATGGCCGTATTCGGATCTTTCAATCCGTTGCCTGTTAATACTGCAACAACTTTACTGCCTGGCTTGATTTCTCCGGATTTCACCTGCTTGAGCACACCTGCGATAGACGCACATGAGCCTGGCTCTGCAAACACGCCTTCTTCACGAGCAATCAATTGATATGCATGGAGAATTTCTTCGTCTGTCACTTCATCAATCTTTCCGTTTGATTCATCTGCCGCTGCCACAGCTTGTTTCCAGCTTGCTGGATTTCCGATACGGATAGCCGTTGCCACTGTTTCTGGCTGCTCAATCACTTCATTTCTCACGATCGCAGCTGCGCCCTCTGCTTCAAAGCCGCGCATGACAGGCAGTCCAGTTCCTTTTTTCTCATGGTATTCCTTGAAGCCTTTCCAGTAGGCGGTAATATTCCCCGCATTTCCAACAGGAATCGCCAGTACGTCCGGGGCCGACCCTAGCTGCTCACAGATTTCAAATGCCGCCGTTTTCTGTCCTTCAATTCGATACGGATTGACAGAGTTCACAAGGGCAATCGGCGATTTTTCACAGATGCTGCGGACGATTTTCAGTGCATCATCAAAGTTACCGTCAATCGCAATAATCTCTGCTCCGTACATCACCGCCTGTGCAAGCTTGCCAAAGGCAATTTTTCCGTCTGGAATGATGACGATACATTTCATATCAGCACGGGCTGCATAAGCGGCTGCCGCTGCAGAAGTATTCCCTGTCGAAGCACACATGACCGTATCATTGCCTTCTTCTTTTGCCTTTGCAACAGCCATGACCATCCCGCGGTCCTTGAAAGAACCTGTTGGGTTGACGCCTTCTGTTTTTACATGAAGCTCAATCCCTAGCTTTTCCGAAAGCTTGGAGAGGTGGATCAGCGGAGTATTCCCTTCATTTAATGTTAGTTTTGGTGTTGATTCGTTTACTGGTAAGAATTCTTGGAATTCTTCAATAAGTCCATTCCACTTCATCAGCTTAAACCGTTCCCTTCTACTCGGTACGTGCTCTTCACTTGAACCACCACGTCGAGATCGTTTAATTTTTGCAGGATATTTGAGAAATCTTCTTCTGAGGTCCGGTGTGTAATAATCACAATTTCAGCCAGCTCATCATGCCCTTTCACAGGAAGCTGAAGGATCTTTTCAAAGCTGATACCTCTTTCAGAAAAAATAGATGTAATGCGGGAAAATGCCCCGACTTGATCTCTCACATGAATTCTTAAAAATTGCTGAGCAAATACTTCCGATGGTGATTTGATCTTTTTCTCAAACTGCGGTGCAATAAATCCGCTTCCGTTCACGCCAAGGCGCATGTTTTTCATGACTGCGACTAAGTCTGATACCACAGCGGTTGCCGTTGGCAAACTTCCAGCTCCTGGTCCATAAAACATCGTTTCTCCCACAGCACTTCCATAGACATACACCGCATTGAATTCATTGTTGACCGATGAAAGCGGATGGTGATCAGGAAGTAACGTTGGCTGGACACTGACTTCTACTTTTTCTCCGTCCCGCTGGGCAATTCCGATTAGCTTCATTGTGTAGCCGAATCGTTTACTGAAATTAATGTCTTCATCAGAAACGTCAGAGATGCCACTGACCTTTACATCCTCTAATTCCACATTCATGGAAAATCCAAGTCTTGCAAGAATCGCCATTTTCCTTGCCGCATCTAGTCCTTCTACATCAGCTGTTGGATCTGCTTCTGCAAAGCCTAGATCCTGCGCTTCTTTTAAGACATCTTCATATGCACTTTTATCGACGTTCATTTTCGTTAAAATAAAATTCGTTGTGCCGTTCACAATCCCCATCATCTTCGTAATTCGGTCAGAGGCTAATCCTTCCTCCAGCGTACGCAGAATCGGAATTCCTCCGGCGACACTTGCTTCATAATAAAGATCACAGCCATTTTCTTTCGCCACATGTAAAAGCTCTGTTCCGTAAAGTGCCATTAAATCTTTATTGGCGGTAATGACATGCTTCTTTTCATTTAAAGCATCTATTAAATATTGTTTTGTCTCTTCAATGCCGCCCATCACTTCAATAATGACGTCGACCTCTGGATCTCTAATCACATCGTATACTTCAGTTGTGAAGACCTCTCTTGCCACATCCACATCTCTCTTTTTATCGGGATTGCTCACAAGCACTTTTTGTATTAATACCGGACAGCCGATCTGGTGCATTAATTTATCCTGATGATCTTGGATAATCTTGACGACACCGCTCCCCACTGTTCCTAATCCTAATAGTCCAACTCGAATTGCCTTCACCTGAAATTCCACCTTTCTCCGTCAATGTCCTCTCTAAAAAGACATTTGTTAACCTAACACAGACATTCAATGTACACACATTATAAAGGGGTATCCTCGTTTTGACAAGGTAATAAAATAAGAGATTGTTAGAATGAAACCGCTTAACAGCTATTTATATCAAGATTCTATATTTTCAAAATATTTTTGTCAGAAAAACTCCCGAAACTCAGGGAGCCTAATATGATGAGCGAACCGGCGTTTTAGCTTGCTGACCTTGTAAGACAAGCGCAATATTTTCAGCACATAAACGCATCATCGTTTTTCTCGTTTCAACACTTGCACTTCCAATATGAGGGAGAACCGTGACGTTAGGTAATGTTGTTAACGGATGAGATGGGCTGACAGGTTCCTGTCTAAATACATCCAGGCCAGCGCCGGCAATTTTTCCTGTCGTGACTGCCTCATATAAAGCATCCTCGTCCACAGTTTGTCCTCTTGATACGTTAATAAAATAAGCAGAGTTCTTCATCAGATCGAATGCCTTTTCATTAAACATATCTTTCGTTTCTGGGGTTAACGGTGTCAGGCAGACGATGAAATCAGACTGCCTGAGCAAATCCTCAAAAGCCGCATAGGTCACGCCGAGCTGCGCTTCTGCCTCTGGCTTTCTTGACCGGTTATGATACAGCACCTTCATGTCAAAGCCTGCTGCCCGCTTGGCAAGCGCTGTTCCGATGCTGCCCATGCCGACAATTCCAAGGGTTTTATGATGGATATCAGCTCCTGCAAGAAGAAGCGGTCCCCAGCCTGTCCAGTTTCCGTCCTTCACCCAATCACTCGCCTCGACAATCCGTCTAGCTGACGCCATTAGAAGGGCAAAGGCTAAATCAGCCGTGGATTCTGTTAATACATCAGGCGTATGACAAATGGTGATGTTGCGCTTTTTAGCGGCTTCAAGATCAATATTGTCATAACCCACAGCAAGGTTTGCGATGACCTTAACATGTGGAGCCTTTGATAAAAGGGCTTCATCTACTTGATCTGACAGCATGGTGAGAAGCGCATCCGCTTTCGCTGCTTGTTTTTCTAATTCTTCTCGTGGACATGGCTCCTCTTCGCTCGGCCACATCTCGATATGAGCGACTTCTTTTAGTGGTGTAAGTGATGCTTCATCCAGCTTTCTTGTGATATAGACATAAGGTTTCGTCAAGAAGAACACTCCTTTGATTGATTTCTTTAAGCATAACGAAAAACGCCTCAAGAGAAAAGAGACGTTTCATCTGTTCACTGAAACTTCAAATCAGTGGACCTGTGATCCAGCCAACAGGTGGAATGAGGCTCCCGCCGCTTCGCATGGCACTCATTTCTTGAAAGACCTTGAGAAAGTATTCATAGCGATTGGCATCATTTAAGACGTAATCTAGCCGTTCTTCATAATATGATTTTTCATTTTCTCCCGACATGTAGTAGCCTTCCACAATTTCAAAATAATGAAGCGGAAACAACAAGCGGCTGTATAGCAAACGCTTAGAAAAAGAAGAAAGTGGTGTTACCTGCTCATATTGCTGAAGAAAGGAGAAGCCCTCTTCAATTAAATCTTCCTTATGCTGGACAAAGGTTTCTCTTAAATATTCGGCAATATCCCGGGTTGGATGATCAAAGACCCAATCTACAGGTAAACGAAGCGGCTGCTCATCCGGCCATGTCCTCCGCGAAAAACGCTGGTGGCAGACAGTGCCTGAGTCACATTCTTTCGGTTCATCATCTAGCTCAGTATCCACTAAATATTGAATGGCGTTTTCCGTTAATCCAAGATAATACGGAAAGGATTCGATAAATTTTTTTTCAAACCGTTCTAGTGGTTTTTGATGCATTTGCTGCATCCAAAAGCCTTCAAGCTGATCTAACCGTTTTGCCCATAATTCCTTCCAGGCTCCCACACGTTTTGTTTCAGACACCTCATATGGAAATCCTCTTCCTCTGACATGAAAGGCCGCCAGCTCTGACGCCTGTTGAAACGAGCGGCTTGAGATCGGCGGTGCTGCCTTCAATAAGGCATACAGCTCCTTTCCATGAGTAAAGGTGGGCTTCTCTTCATTTGTTAATTCAAACACAGCGACGTATGGGTCTCCGGCATTCAGTAAATACTGACTGATATGAAACAGCTCTGTGAGTTCTTCTTCTCGCAAATGAGACACAGGAACAATGATAAAGAGAGCCTCCGACGTTTGAAAGCTCTGATAACTGCCATATGGCATAAGTTGACGCACATCAATACCAAATGTGTGATAAATGGTTTCTTTCATGTTTTCACCTGCGTTCATATGATCGATCTCTTATCATATCGTAGTCGCAGGTTGAGGGATTTATGAATACTATTTACTATCCGAAGCTTTTTACACGTTGTGGACAAATTACGAGGATTGGGTGAGGAATATATGCCGCATCATCATGAGATGAACGAAGTAGAAAAAACAGCAAGACGCCGTTTACAAGAACGAGGCGTATCCATTCAAGATATAGCAGACCTTGTCTACTTTTTACAGGAAAAATATCATCCTGGCTTAGACATGACAGAATGCATCCACAATGTGGAGCGTGTCATCGCAAAACGAGAAGTCCAAAATGCGATATTAACTGGTGTCGAACTAGACGTACTAGCCGAGCAAAAAAAACTGACCGAGCCGCTTCAGTCTATTCTGGAAACAGACGAAAGCCTGTATGGGGTTGATGAAATTTTATCGTTTGCTATCGTCAACATTTATGGTTCGATCGGCTTTACGAATTACGGATATATCGATAAAGAAAAACCAGGAATTCTCGAGACACTGAACGATAAATCCACAGGGCAGTGCCATACCTTTTTAGATGACATTGTCGGCGCCATTGCTGCTGCAGCATCAAGCAGGCTGGCACATAGTGCGAGAAATGTGGAATGAAGCAAAAAAGAGGACACGCGCATAACGCGCTTGTCCTCTTTTTTTATGATAATCGCTCAATCCACTCTGATAATGAATCAATGACATAGGTTGGCTGTTTATCATATTTCTGAAGCAGCTCTTTTGTTGTCACGCCTGTATGAACGAGCAATGTGTCCATTCCTGCATTCATCCCTGCCATAATATCTGTATCATAGTTATCACCCACCATGAGCGTCTCGGACACATCAGTCCCGAGCACCCGCATGGCTTGTTCCATGATGATCGATTCTGGCTTCCCGATAAATGTTGGCTTGACGGTAGTGGTCACGGTCAATACAGATGTTAACGAGCCGTTCCCTGGCAGAAGCCCTCTTTCAGTTGGAATGGCAATGTCTCCATTTGTTGAGACAAATTGTGCGCCTTGACGGATGGCAATCGCACCTACTGCGAATTTTTCATATGTAATGCTGCGATCAATTCCAACAACTACGAAATCAGCGTCCTCCTGACCAAACGTCAGCCCTTTTTCTTCAATGGCCTGCTTGATTCCTTCTTCACCGATGACGTAAACAGACGCGTCTTTCTTTTGTTCGGCAATATAGTTGGCTGTTGCCATACTTGTTGTAAAGACTTGTTCTTCTGTTGCTGGGATATCGAATGAAACGAGTTTTTCCGCTACCTGCTTTGGCGTGCGTGACGAGTTATTCGTGACAAACAAGTAGGGAATGTTCAGCTCATTTAACTTTTGAACAAATTGACCTGCTTCTTCGATCTTTTCTGTTCCTTTATACATTGTTCCGTCTAAATCAATTAAATAGCCTTTGTATTTCATGATGCTCACAACTCCAATGGATTATTTAAACGCTGATACTGGGCCAAGCTCTTGCTCCAAGTAGGTACGGATGCGGTTTGGGAAAACCTGTAGCGCATGCTCAACCTCGCTGATCACCTGCAGCAAGTCGTGATGATCCACTTCTTGGTATTGCTGTACAAGTGTTTTGCGGCACGAGACAAGCTTTTTCAGCTGACTGCCTTCCTCTTCTGGTACAACCTTTTCATCAACAAGAATATCCATGATGTCATCATAGCTTCCTGGATCACGCATAATAAAGCCATCAATCATGTCATTTCCCGTATCAAGAATACATTCGACAAGCACATGAACAATTCGTTCCAGCGCTTTTTTCTCTAGTGGACTTGTCCATGTCTGATGACTCTGCATCAGCTCATATTGCTCCTCGAAAAAACGTAATGTCTCTTCAATCTTTTTTCTGTCTACGAAATACATCATGACGCTCCCCTTTGCGTTATTTTCTGATTCGTTTTAAGACAAAATAGGCACAGCCAAAATTACAGTATTCATAAATGTATTCATCGAGTGTGCTGATTTTTGTATCAAATGTGGCCTTTTGGTTTTGGTCATCAAAGAACCCCTTCAATCTAAGCTGATTGTAGCCCCAGTCCCCCACAATATAATCGTACTTATTTAAAATATCTGAGTACCTTGCTTTAAACGCTTCTTCATCAAAACCGTCTTTAATCTCTCTTACAAGATCAAAAGTAGCATTCTGAATGACGATCATCTTCTCACCTCTTTTTAAACGATCCATCTTTAATGATAATTCATTGGAAGAACTCCATCAATTGCTAAAGCATGTTTTTTCCGATTTAGCCGAAGCTAAAGAAAAAAGGAGGTCACATTTATGAAGAAACAACTGACAGCCGCGATTCTCCTCAGCATGCTTTTAGGCGGGTGCGGCTTTCAATCAGGTATGAACCGGCAAGTGGATGAAGATTCTTCAAGTAAAACCATCCGTCTGTCGGATCGTCATGAAGGAAATAATTCCAACATGCCAGAAGCAGACACAAACAGAGCAGGGTATGTTCGTTATCAGCGCCAGCAAGTAACGGATCAGAAAGAAAGAACACCTGCTTTAAATCGCGAGCATCTTGCCCACGTTATTACAAGTTTAACTGTGCAACTGCCAAACATCAAAGATGCAGCAACACTTGTGACAGATGAGGATGCACTCATTGTGTATCGTACAGGAAACAAAAACCGGGATGAATCTGCCGATCAAGTAAAGAAGACGGCGGTTTCTGTTCTCCCTCGTTATTATCATGTATACGTCTCTGATAATCCAGAGCACTTTCAATCCATTGCCAATTTTTCACGTCTTCAAACCAATTCACGTGATTTTGATCAAATCTTAACCAAAACAATTCAACAAATGAAATATTCCCCTCAAGGCGGAGATATTTCTACGAAAGAAGATGCAAATGGTATGACGAATTCCGACCGTACCATGAGAAGAAACGCCCCTTACGGACAAAATTAACAAGAGAAAAAACGCCAGAGAGATCTGGCGTTTTCTTTGTTATGCTTGCGCCTGACGCTTTTTAGACGCTTCGTTTACTTGTTCATCTGCATGGTAGGAAGAGCGCACAAGCGGTCCAGCTTCACAATGACTAAAGCCTTTTGACATCGCAATTTCTTTCAGCTCTGCAAACTCATCCGGATGATAATATTTTTGAACTTTTAGATGTTTTTTCGAAGGCTGTAAATACTGACCAATCGCCATAATATCGACGTTGTTAGCAAGAAGATCATCCATGACTTCAATGATTTCTTCCTTCGTTTCACCGAGTCCAATCATAATGCTTGATTTCGTTGGAATGTCGGGCTGCATTTCTTTTGCACGGCGCAAGAATTCTAATGAACGATCATATGTAGCACGCGCACGAACCCTTGGCGTTAATCTGCGAACTGTTTCAATATTGTGATTTAAAATATCAGGACGTGTGTCCATTAACGTCTTCAAATTATCGTAATTGCCGCCCATATCTGAAGGGAGAACTTCAATTGTCGTAAATGGGCTTTTTCTTCTAATGGCACGAACGGTTTCAGCAAACACACCTGCTCCGCCATCCTTTTGGTCATCCCTTGCAACCGCTGTTATCACAGCATGTTTTAAGTTCATTAACGCTACTGAATCTGCCACGCGTTCTGGTTCTTGCAGGTCAAGCTCAGTTGGAAGTCCAGTTTTCACCGCACAGAAACGGCATGCGCGCGTACAAACAGATCCAAGGATCATAAATGTAGCGGTTCTTCTCACTGCCCAGCATTCATGAATATTCGGACATTTTGCTTCCTCACAAACGGTATTCAGGTTGTTTTCCCGCATCATTTTTTTCAAACCGGTATAGTTTTCATTCGTATTCAGCTTAATTTTAAGCCAGTCCGGTTTTCTTACGTGCTCTTCCTTCTTTGCCAATTCCATCATCTCCATATGAATTCGTTAAAGGTGCATCTACAAAAATCTTCCTGCTATATACGATGGATGCAGCTAATAAGCTGCAAAAAAATTGAATCTTCGGCCTAAAGCCTTTTCTTTAGACACTTTAACATAGTACAGATTGAACAACAAGGGAATGAGCTGCAAAAATACCCAAAAGCCTCCTAAAAAAATCACAAGAAAATTACTAACATTTTCTTCTTATGAAATAGGGTGATCTAACCACACTAAACGGTAGAAGACGATGCTTGATGAAAGGAGATGGACGTTTGTGAAAGTGGTTTTAGCCATCATGATCGCTCTTTCAATGCTCCCTTTACCTGTTCATGCACAAGGGGAAGGCAAACAGCCAGATGTACTGAAGCAGCGAATGGCACTATACGAAAAAGTCGCCATCACGACACAAGTTCCATGGTATGTACTTGCTGCGGTTGATCAGTATGAGCACAATATTCGAAAAAGCAGAAGAGATTTACCAAAACAAAAAGGCATCATTGGCATCTACATTCCCCGGGAAATGTGGATCGGCCCTGAAAACCCGAATAAGCAGGATACCTCTCCTTTAAGCATTAAAGTGTTTGATGGAATTGGACTTGATGGAAACGGGGATGGAAAAGCGAACAGCGATGACGATGAGGACGTATTATTCACGTTTGCTCAATACTTGCTTCATTACGGCAACAGCATTGATCAATTAAAAATTGCTTTATGGGACTATTATGGACGAGATCAAACCGTTGGAATCATTTCATCTTTTATGAAGCTATATCAGCACTATGGTCATCTTGACCTCGGAAAGCACGCTTTCCCTCTTCCGGTTGGAGCTGACTACAGCTACCGGAGCACATGGGGAGATGCAAGAGGATTTGGAGGCAGAAGAATTCATGAGGGTACGGATTTATTTGCCCATTATGGACTTCCCGTTCGTGCGACATCGTATGGTGTGATTGAAATGAAGGGCTGGAACCGCTTTGGCGGCTGGCGGATTGGTATTCGAGATATTCATAACCATTATCATTACTTCGCTCATTTGAATGGCTTTGCAAAAGGACTCAAAACAGGTCAAATTGTTGAACCCGGACAAGTCATTGGATCTGTCGGAAGCTCCGGTTATGGCCCTCCAGGCACAGCAGGAAAATTTCCGCCGCATCTTCACTATGGCATGTATAAAGACAACGGCAGAACTGAATGGTCTTTTGATCCATACCCTCATTTAAGGGCATGGGAAAGGGCTGAACGGAAACGCAAATAGAAAACAGCCCAATCATTCCTTGGGCTGTTATTCTTTCTTCTCCTTTTTCTCAGGAAGAACAATCGATGGAGCGCCAGAGTTCGTTCCGCTGCCATTGTAATAATCTGGTACGTCCCCTTGAACGGCTTGGATGGAGACGGGAACTGAATTTTTGACCACGATTGTTTCAGATGCAAACGGGATGATGACTCTTACCTTGACCTCGATCAGAACACTAATATCAATCAAGGCATTGTTGATGCCATAGGGCTTAATGTTTTTTTCAACGTCCGTATGCGGATCACCAATGACACTGAAGCGTACAGGTACTTTTGGTCCTAGGTTGGCGATGAGTGCATTTCCGGACGCTTGCCCAAGCGGAATGTTATATATAATGCCGTCATGTCCATCTGTTTGATCCTTTAATGCTTCTTTTGCCTCTTTTTGAAAATTCCCCTTTTCAATGTCCTCTAAATTTTTTTGAAGATGACGTGACAGATCAGCCATTGCTTTCGATGTTGCTTGCGCATTAAAATCGATGGTCGTTACTTTTCCGTTCTCACTTGTATTCATGACCACCATATCCTTCATATTCTCCTGATCTTCTGCAAAGTCTTGAACGGAATATTGAATCAGATGATTGGCGATACGCTCTGTTTCTAGTTCAGCAATGTGAATAAGGGTTGGTTTAATGGAACGGTTAATAAAAAATAGACTGATGACAGTTGAGAGTACAAAGAATAAGATCGCAAGCAGCATGACGTATCGGAATGGCAAAGGGCCCTTTTTATAGGGGCGATAGCGACGGTTCATTCTCAATAAAAAATCCCCCCTTCTCCATTACAAGTGTATGCAGACAGGCGGGGGGATAGGAATCATCTCTCCATTTTATTTCATCATTTTTAATAAGGCGTCTCTTCCAATGGTTCCAACTGTAATGCCTAACGCTTCTGCAGCGTATGTCACAGATTCTAATGGGGCATCAAGCAATTGCTCTATCGTTCTCACTCCAACTGCTCTCCCTGCGATAATGCCTCTATCTGCAAGCTTTTCATTTAAGAGCCCGACATCCAGTGCACCGCACATAATATACCCATGTTCATTTGTCACTGCCATAAAATTCGTCTTCGGCAGTTTGACGGTGACGGCTGTAAAGGAATGTCCATCAATATTAATAGGTGTTAAATTCACCAAATCCCTTCACTCCTCTCATCACAATCTATGTGACAAGAGGGCGAGTGTTGTTAGGCAAAAGCGGATTTCATGTGGCTTCCTTCAGGCGCCAAGTAAGCACATCACGTAAAAATTCGGGGATGAAATATTCAATGTGTTCATGGTCACGAATATGAGGAAATAGAGAGCCTAATGTATACATATCGACTGTTCCAACCGTATAGGAAGCGTCTTTATTGATCAATTGATCATGCACAAAAACATCCTTCACCCGTTTGGTTTCGCCTTCTTCTAATGTATAGGTGAGACCACTATACAGCATTTTGCCCATCAGTTCACCTCTAAAGCCGAAGCCCTTGATGCGCAGCTGTTCCATTTTTTCTTCACATGCACGCCGAACGGTTTCGATGAGCTGTTGACCCGAAAGCGTCACACGAATAGGGTTAATGGGATGCGGGCAGATTCGATGGACTTCTTCTCTTGTCACAATTCCTGCCTCTAATGAATCAAGCACCATCCCAGCATTCATCATGCCGATATCTGCCCCGCACCAATCTTTAATGGCATCTGTTAAGAGCTGCGGAAGCGGGGATTCATCAAACCACTTCGTTTCTAACCTTGACTCAATCGCGGTTACTTTTTCCTGCATGAGGGCTTTCGCTCTTCTCTCTGCTTGCTGTAAAGTAGTGATGGCTTCATCTGATTCACTTATCAGCTGATCCACTGACTGCACCGTTGCTTTTTTCTCGATGAGCTCTTTGCTCGCTGTATCAATGGTCAGCTCGACACAGCCAATATAATGCCCATACTTTTCAGCGCATGCAAGCAGCACTCCATTGTCCATTTCACCCTGTTCTAACAAATGATGCGTGTGTGAACCTAGGATAATATCGATGTCAGGAAAATCACGGGCGACTTCCCGATCATGGATGATACCTAGATGGGATAAGAGCACAATGACATCCGCTTTTCCATTCACTTCCTGCAGCATGTCCCGTATGCTGTCAAACGGATCTGTAATCTCCCAGCCCAGCTTTTCATAGACAGGTGTATACGCAATGGTCACGCCTAAGAGACATATTTTCAGTCCATTTTCCATTTGGATTATATGATAAGGCTTTGCCCACGATGGCCTTTTGCCTTTCTCAAATAAATTAGACAGGATCACTGGAAATTGTGCATGCTCGTACAATTGATCGAGCTGATCATGAGGCAGCGTAATGCCTTCATTATTCCCAATCGTGACCCCATCATAGCCAAGTTGATTGAGAAGCTTGACATTTACTTTTCCATAATCAGCTTCTGACACAAGGTTCACTCGGTCCATATGGTCGCCAATATCAAACAAGAGCATCTGATCGTGAACTTGACGCTTTTCCTCAATATAAGCTGCGATTTTTGGCCAGTTCTCAAAGTGGCTGTGCAAGTCGTTTGTATGATATAACCATAGCTTCTGCAGCATGTTGATCTCTCCCTCAAGTTGTCACTGAACCATCTCATTCAGGTTGAAAGCCGCAGCTCTCATTTAACTAAATAAATCTAACTGCTTCGGAGAAAGGCTTGAATACGTAATATCCAGCAAATCAATCATCTGCTGGCCATTCGCCGCTGCATCTCCGCCGGAGTTATTATTAAATACGACATAGACATCTTTTGATTGCTGATGCAGAATGTCGAGATTCTTTTTCCACTCTTTTAATTCAGCTTCATTATATAAATATAAGTATCGCACTTCACGCCAATTTTCATGATCCGCTGGGTGAAGCCAGCCCTGTTTATTTCTCCCGTGAAAACGAACCAATGTTTTATCACGGTGCGTAGCTTGTATGACTGGCGGAATGGAGCCTTCTCCCACTTGCGGCTCATCACAAACAGAATGAATCCAGCCTTCTTTTTCCATAAAGGACAAGGTCTGCTCATAAAATTCATCTGAGAACCATGTGCGGTTACGGAATTCGAGGGCACATGGAATGTCGCCCATCTTCTCTTTACACCATCTTAAATAAAGGACGTGCTCTTTTTTGCAATCAAACCATGGTGGAAATTGAAATAGAACCATGGCTAATTTCCCTGCACGAATGAGCGGAGTCAATGAAAGAATAAATGCGTCAAACATCTCTTCCTTTGAAGCAAACGGAATTTCGCCCCTCTGATGACCGGTCATTCCTTGATATGCTTTTACGACAAATTGAAAGGTGTCTGGCGTATCCTTGATCCACTTTTCATGATTACGTTCAGGCTGAACTGCATAAAAGCTGGCATCCAGCTCCACAATGGGGAACGTAGACGAATAGTGAAACAGCTTTTGCGCGCTGCCGATTTTCGGCGGATAAAGACTGTCATGGTCTCCCCAGCCAGTTAATCCGATATAAATCATGTTTCTCACCTCTTGCCACTTCATGTATAGACGGCTTCCTCACATGAAAGCCTTTTTCTCTTGTCATACCCATCTTTCTGAAAGAAATTCTTCTGTCTACAACATATCATATTTGCCGGTAATTCTGAATGAAGATGACTGATGGTGCGTGATTTTATCATGATTTCTGTTTGTTTGTCATGTTAGTTGACAATATTCTATCTAAAATGATGTGAGCTGATAACATACTATATATCAGAGAAATGAACAGTGATTGTCCATTTATTTATTCATCTTCACCAAGAACTTTAGTTCTCAATAAAGGAGACTTAGTGGATATGAACATAGACGATAACCAATTTGAAACATTGCAAAAAATCGCCGAAAAGATTCACAAACCTGTCTATTTGTGTAACCAGCATGGGCGTCTTCTCGGCAACTCGCCCATCACGCGCCCAGATTGGATTCGCATTCTTCCCTTTTTCCAAAGCAGGGCACCCCATTATTTTTCGATAATCGATACGAAGCAAACCTTTTCTGTCTTTCCGATTGATCTAGCCGAACAAACATGTGAGTATGTGGTCATCCCTTCCTTCATTCTTCCGCTGAATGAAACACTGCAAGTCATCATTGAACAAGCCGTACACGAAATCTCGATTGCGCGAATGAGACAATATACTGCCCAGCAAACAGCCAAGCGTGCCAGAAATGAAGCGTTTCGCAGATGGATAGAGGGTTTATCGTCTTCTCAGCAAGACGCTGCATACGTTGCGAAGGCGTTTGGATTAAATGTAGATAGCAGCTATCTATGCATGATCTATCAGCTTGATCAGTGTCATGAGACCACTCATTTTTTGAAGCAGCAACTATATTAGATCAAGTCGTTGATCTGCTCGACAGCGCACTGCCAAGCTCTCCTTTCCCTTCCTTTTTATTTGTCAAAGGTGATTTGGGCATTGTAGTAATGGAAGAGACGGGCAGTTGGTCAGAGATGAGTGACAGACTCCTCTCTTTTTTAAAACAGCTGCAGATGCTCGTTAGCATACAAGTGAATCACACCATTTCCTTCGGTGTGAGCTTGACTAGTTGTCGCATCACCCATCTGTTTGAGGGCTACAGTGAGGCATTAGACGCACTTCAAGCCGGACATCTCTCGGCACAGCCGGAATATATACACTTCTATCAAGCAAAGGATGTGCCAGATTTATTGAAGCTTATTCCAAGAAAGGATTTAATCACGTTTCACCAAATGCACCTTCATCCGTTATATGAAGCTGGTCAAAACCTCCTCCACACCATATCTGTCTATTTAGAAACACATTGCCACATTTCAGAAACAGCAAAACGTTTGTCAATTCATCGCAACACGGTCATTTATCGATTGGAAAAGTGTGAAGAGCTGCTTCGAATCAGCTTAAAAGACCCTGAAGCCACATTAAGGCTGCGCTTAGCATTACGTATTCAGATGCTTCTTTCACCCCATCCTGATTGAATGTTTTCTTCCGAAGCTTCATATAGTTTGGAGGAGAAAAGTGATACAAGAGGAGGGATGATCAATGGATGGTGAGCTGGGTCACATCCCGCAGCCAATTCGAGAGGATGGTGCTGGTGCCACCGATCTAGGCCCGCGGGACGTCCTTCGAGACATCGAGAACCCCGATATGCTTGTTCCACCTAAAACCGATGCCGGAACCATTCCAAACTTGAAATTTTCATATTCCGATACACATATGCATTTGAATCCTGGCGGCTGGTCAAGAGAAATTACGAAGCGAGAGCTGCCTGTTTCCACAACGATTGCGGGTGTCAACATGCGGCTGACTCGAGGCGGAGTGCGAGAACTCCATTGGCATAAGCAGGCTGAATGGGCGTATATGATTTTAGGAAAAGCCCGTATCACCTCTGTAGATGCAGAAGGGCGAAATATGATCGCTGATGTAGCAGAAGGAGATTTATGGTATTTCCCGCCAGGTATTCCGCACTCCATTCAAGGACTTGAGGACGGGTGTGAATTTCTTTTAGTCTTTGATGATGGCGCTTTTTCTGAATTTGATACGTTCACCATCACAGACTGGTTTGCCCATACACCGAAAAACATTCTCTCCGAAAATTTTGGCGTTCCTGAGAAGCTGTTTGATGATATTCCGAATAAGCAGCGCTACATGTTTCAAGGCTCTCCACCAGCATCATTAGAAAGCCAAACGGTATCTGATCCATACGGAAGCATCGAGCCACCATTTACGTACCAGCTGCTTCGCCAAAAACCGCTGACGACCTCTGGAGGAACTGTCCGCATTGTCGATTCACGGAATTTCCCTGTTTCAAAAACCATTGCAGCTGCGCTTGTTGAAGTAAAGCCTGGCGGCATGAGAGAAATGCACTGGCATCCTAATAATGATGAGTGGCAATACTATTTAACAGGTACAGCCAAAATGACGGTCTTTGGAGCCGGTGGCACTGCCCGCACCTTTAATTACAGAGCAGGTGATGTCGGATATGTTCCTTTTGGTATGGGACATTACATCCAAAATATCGGTCAAACGAGCCTTTGGTTTTTAGAAATGTTTAAAAGTGACCGCTTTGCAGATATTTCGTTGAATCAGTGGATGGCCTTAACCCCTCCTCAATTAGTGAAAGAGCATTTGCATGTAGGTGATGCCATGATTCGTGCGCTTCATAAAGAAAAATCACCTGTCGTGACATATAAAAGGTGATGACCATAAAAAAACCGATCCATTTGTGCTGATCGGTTTTTTATAATTGAATTTTAAGAAATTGCAGAACGCTGCTGCACTTTTTTCCCCCACACGATGGATGCAATGAAGCTTATGCAAAGCACCAGTGTTCCGAGCATAAAAGGGAACTCAATATTCACATCAAATAAAATGCCCGCAAGGCTCGGTCCAACAATATTGGCAAGGCTCATAAAGGATGTATTGAGGCCTCCCGCTACTCCTTGCTGATTACCTGCCATTTTGGACAGCAATGTATTGAGGGCTGGACGAACAAATGATGTAGCCGACAAAAATAAAATAGAGCCTGCAAAGATCAGCCAAAATGACGGCGCAACACGGCAGACGATGAGCATCAAAGCCGCTCCCAGCAGGGCATAACGCACGACGCGCATTTCACCAAATCGTTTCACAGAGGCATTCACCAACGCACCTTGGACAAGCACGCCTGCAAGACCCGCAACTGTAATCACAAACGCAATATCCTTCGGTGTAAATCCATGTTTTTGATCTACATATAAGCCGAAAATCGATTCAAAGTGAATGATGCCAAAATTGAGGACAAACGCCAATATAAACAAAAAACCGTAGGATGTCTTTAAAGCTTGCATCATTTGTACAAATGGGTTGAAATGAATGTCTTTGTTTAACCGCGCTTCTTCCTGCTTTTCCTTTGTTAATGTTTCAGGTAAAAACAGGATGGACAATAGGGTAGAAAGAGCTGCAAAGGAACCTGCGATGAGAAAAGGAAAAGCGATTCCGTACTCGACCAAATAGCCGCCTACGCCTGGTCCAATGACAAAGCCTAACGTCATTGCTGCACTAAATAGCCCCATTCCTTTCCCTCGATCCTTCTCACTTGTGATATCAGCGATGTATGCAAACATGGCTGGCATGAGTAAAGCTCCGGCAGCACCACCTAAAAACCGAGACACAAACAGCATCCAAAGCTGATCAGCAAATGCAAAAATAAACTGGGCAATCGTAAAGCCGGCGATCCCGGCAATGATCAATTTTCTACGTCCAAATCGATCGGTCAGTGCGCCTGCGACCGGCGATAAAGCAAACTGTGTGAGACCTGTTGCAGCGACAAGAAAACCGAGTGTTTTTCCTGTTGCGCCAAAGGCCTCAATGTAACTTGGCATGACAGGGACAATGAGGCCAAAGCCAAGCATGGCAATAAAAATATTGAGCATCAAAATGTATAATCTGCCCATTTTTTTCATATCAAAAAACCTCTTTCTGCTAAATAAATGAAAATGATGACAAAAATGATCAGAACTTCTTCAGTATAGCGATATCACTGTCTATAAGTCTAGTTTTTCAAAATTTAGTTTTCTTTTCCAAATAAAAAATACCCGCAAATAGCGAGTATTCTTATGACTTTATTCACCTTGTTCATAGATAGAAAGAGCCGCCTGAAGCCCTGCACCGCAATGGATAGATGCACCATGCTTGATTAGAATTGCTTCTAGCCCTGCTAACACAAAGAGCACATTTTCTTTTCGGCAGCTATAGCCCATTGTACCAATTCTCCATATACGTCCGGCTAGCGGTCCAAAGGAGCTGGCAATTTCAATACCAAAATGCTTAAGCAGATCGGCACGTACCGCTTCTCCATCCATACCACTTGGAATCTCAATACATGTCACAACTGGCATTTTACAATGTGGATCACCGAACAATTGAAGTCCCATCGCTTCAAGACCTTTCATCAAGGCTTTCTCGTGATATGCGTGCCTTTGAAAACGCTCAGACAGACCTTCTTCCAGCACAACACGAACCCCTTCACGAAGTGCATAGAGCATCGTTGTCGCTTCTGTATGATGATTTAATCGCCTAGGGCTCCAATAATCCTGGAGCTGGCTGAGATCAAAGTAATTGCTTTTAATTGGCGAAATATCCATTTGCTCCTGCAATTCATCCTGTGTCGCAATACCCTTTTCCACTTTCTTTCTCGACTCAACGACAGCTGCCACCCGTTCATTATACGTGATAGGGGACATACCTGATGGAACTGACAAGCACTTCTGCGTACCGCCAATCGCCGCATCAATCTTCCATTCGTCCACTTTCACCTGGACCCCGCCAATGGTTGCTACAGCGTCTACAATGAACAACGCATCCAGTGCTCGGCACGCTTCACCGATTTGCTCAAGCGGCTGCAATCGACCGGTGGATGTTTCACCATGGACCATCGCAACGATTTTAGGCTTAACCTGCTTCATTTTCTGAATGATATCACTAGGGTCAAAAACCGTTCCCCATTCACATTCCATTGTATGTACATCAGCCCCATAGCGCTGTCCTATTTCAATGAGAAGATGACCGAACCGGCCAAAGACAGGCACAAGCATCGAATCTCCCGGCTCAATGACACTGGCAAGCACAGCTTCAAGCCCTGAACGAGACGTGCCATCAATTGGAAAAGCCCATTCATTTTCTGTTTGAAAAAGGGAACGCAATAAGGTCATCGTCTCATTCATGATATGTGTAAATGCTGGATCAAATTGACCGAGAATTGGCGTACTCATCACACGGAGTACCCTGGGATCTACTTCAACAGGTCCTGGTGTCATAATCGTTCTTGAAGGTATTTGTAGTTCTTTCACGTTATCCATCCTTTCCCTTGCTGTCATCCTATATGCCCACTTATACCGTAATGCTGATAAAATAGCAATCTCTTTTCCTGCGAATTTATTACATAAAATTTACGATAAATCCATTTATTTCTTTCTGACATTATGATAGAAATAAAGAGAATACATTCCCTATCAAGGAGGAAATCGAATGAAGAGAACCTTATTTGGAATTGTGGCTGCCGGAATCATGATATTCGGTACGTTAGCCGCCCCGCTGCCGCAAGCTGCGAATGCTCAAAGCTTTACTCTGAATGAACCGAGCCAAACCATCACATTTTCCCCGTTACAGCTTCAAAACGAAACATCTGCACAACAAACGAAAACAACAGCTACAAGTCAAATCGATTCCTATTATCAAACTGCTAATGGCAAATCAGGACCCGCTCTAAAGAAAGCTTTACACGACATTATTGATGATCATAAGCAGCTATCCTACAGCCAGGTTTGGGATGCCTTAAAGAAAACAGATGAAGATCCAAAGAATCCAAGCAATGTGCTCTTGCTCTATAGCGGTGTCTCTCGCTCAAAGCAAGCGAATGGCGGAAATGTTGGTCAGTGGAACCGGGAGCATGTGTGGGCTAAGTCACACGGCAATTTTGGGACAAGCCAGGGCCCAGGTACAGATCTCCATCACCTGCGGGCAACAGACGTACAAACGAATAGCACACGTGGAAATTTAGATTTTGATATGGGCGGAAATGAATACAAGGGAGCACCGGGCAATTTCTACGATAGCGACTCATTCGAACCTCATAGCCGGGTGAAAGGGGATGTGGCAAGAATGCTCTTTTATATGGCAGTGCGATACGAAGGGGATGACCGCTTTCCAGATTTAGAATTAAACGAAAAAGTGAATAATGGCAGCGCCCCTCTCCATGGCAAAATGTCCGTACTCCTCAAGTGGCACAAACAAGATCCTGTCGATCAAATCGAACGAAACCGCAACGAGATCATTTATCAAACATACCAGAACAACCGCAATCCCTTTATCGATCACCCAGAATGGGCAAGTGCGATTTGGGAATAAAAAAGAAAGGCACTGCTTGTTCGTAGCAGTGCCTTTTAAAATAAATTGACTATTTACAGTCAAAAACATCTCTTTTTCAATTAACAATCCCTTGAGGATTTATTTAATCTAGGTATCCCATAACCATATAATTGGCTTTTAATTTTATTACCAGTCAACTGAATCAACATATTTACTATTTCGTTTTTTTCATTAATTTCATATTGCTCAATTAATCTGGCTACTATCCCAGTTAATTGAATTGCAGAGATTGAGGTACCTTCAAGATTGCCCGACCATTTTGTTCTATTTGGAAGGGAAAACATAATTTGCTCTCCATAATTAGAGTTTTCATCAAAAAAACCATCATTATCAACTGCGGAAACACTTATCACTTCAGAAAGACCACTAGGAAACTTCTTCTTTTTTAAACCATTGTTACCAGAGGAATTAATAATTATAATTCCATTTTCATTTGCCATTTTAATTAATTTTTTTGCTGAATTTATTGAATAATCAAAGTTTAAACTCAAATTCAAAACTTTCACGTCAGACTTAATAACTTTCTCTAAGGCCTTTATAAAAAACTTTTTTTCTATCTCAGATTCATTATTACCTACGGAGTAGAAGTCGATTTTTACATTAGGAGCTATTTTTTTTAACACCTTTAACATTACGTATCCATGAGAAGCAGTATCATCATTTATTTTCGATATATCATAATAATTTAATACACTTCCCCTAGATTTCATCGGTAAATTATCATCAATAATTGCTATTCTCACATTTTTTCCTGTGCAATAGTTATGATCAAGCCCTAATAAGTCTGAGGGTTTTTCTACTTGATTATCATCCGCCATATTATTTTCAGCACAACCATTAAGAATTATTAAGATTAATAGCAGTTTAAAAATTCTTAACATTATACTTATCACGTAATTTGTTATTTAAAAGAGTTAATTGTCTATAATAAGTATCTGCTATATCTTGATTAGAAAGATTAGCTTTATTATTATGAATATCTTTAATTATTATTAAAATCATTTTATCTTTATTCATAATATGAACTAAAGCATTTTTCTTGTAATTTGAAAAATCAATCTGATATTCATTATCTTGTACATCTAATGTCTCTGATTTGATTTTTATATTACTCTTTTTTGCAACATCTATAAACTCATCGGCTTCAGAAGTGTGCAATAAATTTGATAACTCATTGTGACTACCTTTAGCAGTCAAAACTAAATATTTTTTTTCCTTTTTTTGATTGTATTTTTTAATAAGTACAGTATTGTAATAATACTCTTTAGTTTCTTCTAAATGCTCTTCTAGATTCTTCGCACCTTTATTTATCATTTGATAAAAAATGAATGTTTTTTCAAGGGTTTTTTTTGAAGGTGTTTTAATAGTTTTAATCTCTTCATTTCTAATTTTTTTTTCAACAACATCGTTAACTGCTCTATCAAAATATTTTTCATCCAGCACTTTATTTATATCTTTTTTCACTATAACTTCCCCATCTATTTCAGCAACTCGTTTGTAAGTTTCCCCAAAATATTTAAGACTTATTATAACGAGAATCACCATTAGAATCAGAGATAGAATTATTGAAATTTTCTTCATAAGTATCTCCTTAATTCATCATTTCCATTTGTTAGTGTGTTTATGATATTTTTTTGAGTGTCCCACATCTGTTGAACAATGACCTTGTGTAGTTTTATTCATTAATCCACAATATCTGAGTTTAGTACTAGGCAAATAATCTCTTAAACATGCTAATGTATAGAAGGCTAAAGCTTGATCACAATCACTATTAGCAAAGTTTTTAATAGCCTGTTTTGACTTACGATCTGCATAGTATCTTCCGTTCCCACCATATCCATTAAATCTATTACATGATACTGCATCACCTTTCTTGGGTTTCTCTCCATTTTTTTGTCCAATAGATGTTACACCATTCTTATTTGTTTGAGATTCTTCTTGAACCATGCTCATATTATCTAACATAGTATTTACATCAATTTCTGTTTTGATTGTTTTTGTTTCTCCTGCTTTAATATTTACAGATACAGGATTTTGCCCTGTTACTTCAGCAGCTTCGGTCAAAACTTTAAGTTTTTTGTTACTTTGAACGTCATAATTACCTGTATCATTTGTTTCGGCCTTTTTTCCATCTATCTTAATTTTATCATTGTCATGTTTTACTTCTTTTTTGAAGTACTCTCCATGATATTCCCAATCATTACTTTCATATAATCTAATTATTTCATCATCAATGTCTGATGGATCAACATAGAATTTTAATACCGTTATTGTCTCTAATTCAGATCCTCCTACAGTTTGGGCTTTTAATTCAATAAAATTTGAAAAAAACAACATAAAAAACACGACGCTACTTATAAAGATTCTGATCATTTGGTTCATTTTTATTCCCCCAATTCACTAATAATTATTCTCTCTAAATTGTTATCCAAGTAGAAAAATTCCAATTTGATATTATGCTTTGAATCTTTATAACCTATAATTTTATATCCCTGATCATCCTCTCTAATATAAGTATTTTCACCGAAATAATCATTGATTTCTTTTTTAGTTGAATTAATATTTATTGTATTATTTATACTAATTTTATTATTCTCTAAGGAGATTGCCACGATTTCACTTCTAGTATTAACTTTAAAATAATTAGAATTAGAAGTTTTAATCCACTCATTTTCACTATAGTTTTTCTTTATTAATCCCAGCTTCAACTGTCCTACCTTTAATTCAGTAAGATTTGTATTTTTTACTGTAAGAAAAGAAAGCTGGTTTTTAATTGGTTGAATAAAGAACAATCCAATGATTATCGTAATAATGAAGATTATAAATATTATAATTTTTTTCATATTAGTCCCTTCCATAAATTATTATATAATGCAATAATATCACAAAAATTCCATGTGTTATTTTACATATTAATATTTAAGAAAAATTTAAACTAATAAAAAAACACCTTCAGTGTAAGGTGTTTTTTTATTTTATCGGACAGACAAGACAATAATCGAGACTCTCCGATTTTTTCTCGAGCTTATAATACATACAGCAAGTCTTTCGATTGGATGTTTCTAGTAAACTGTCATCTAAGTTTAAGCTGTGATGAAATGGATTTTGTTTTGCTCCGAATACATTCCCCGCTGCTTGCTTCAGATACAGATAGTCCTCCCGTACGCGCTGCTTCACAGCAGGGTCTTCAGCCTCCCGCATCATGCTTCGATAAAGAGAATTGATACGAACTGCTACATTCTCCCATAAAATAGAATATGGAAGTCTTGACGTGCGCTTTAATACATCTAAAAGAGGTGTAACACACTCCGTAAACAGCGCATGCACAACCTGCTCTCTCCATTCATTCCGATCTCCTTCTAATGAAACAAACGAACACAATGACTCATCAATCTCGATTTTCCGATCCTCTCTAAAGACACATGCCTCTGGTGGAAACTGATAGACACCGTCATACAGCGTCATCATGTACAAAGAGGAACTGACCGCTAAGTAGGCATAACGCTTTGAAAACATCGACGACGCTACAGCTAAATTCGGTGCATGCATCGCTTCTTTTTCAGCCTCTAATAAACGCAGGACAGATGCTTCTGAAAAAAGCGCGGCAAGTGTGCGATCAGATGTCATTGGTCCATTTGTGATGTGTACGCCGAAATCAAGTAATTCTCTCTCAACCCACTCTGGCCTCATATCAAAACCTCCATCTTTCGTTTATCGATTTCTCTGCTGGTATAACAAATAAATAAAGAACGGTGCCCCAATTGCAGCTGTGAATACACCTGCTGGTACATCTAACGGTAGAAAAGCCGTTCTAGCGACTAAATCTGCGAGCATCACGAGAATACTGCCAACAAGTGCAGATGCCGGGACAAGCGCAATGAAGGAACGACCGATGATCATCCGTGCGACATGCGGCGCCATCAGTCCAACAAATTCAATACCGCCTGCAAAGGCAACCGCAATCCCCGCCAATGTCACACTCATCAGTAGAAAGAATAACCTTTTTGCCTGCACTTTTACCCCGAGACCTGTTGCAAGATCATCTCCAAGCTCCTTCACATTCATCGTTCTTGCTAACACCATGACAATCGGTAAAATGACCATGATCCAAGGAAACATCGCCGTGACGTCCTTCATCGTAGAACCATATAAACTGCCTGTCAGCCAAATATATGATTTTGTCGTCGTCATCGTATCACTAAGAACAAGAGTAAACGTCACACACGCCTTCATGATGGCAGAAATCCCGATGCCCATTAGAACAAGTGTGATCGGCTTGACTCCTTTTTTCCATGAAAGCAAATAAATCAGACACGAGACGGCAAACGCCCCGGCAATCGCCCACAAGGATTGATACGCAATAGGCACAGTGCCCATCCAAAAAACAATAAACATAATCGCACCGAACGAAGCACCACTCGTAATCCCAATGATGTCAGGTGATGCAAGTGGATTGCGGATTAACCCTTGCAAAATAAGCCCTGATACCGCAAGTGCGGCTCCCACTAAGACAGCCAGCAATGTTCTTGGGATCCTCAGTGTATTAAGCACAAAGGTATTTCCCTCTCCCTGACCGATTAAATGAAGAAGCACATCCACAGGCGAAATAAATCGGCTGCCCATACAGAGACTGAGAATAAATAACCCAAAAGCAATGGCCGTCAATAAAAGTAAAATTAAAAACGTCCGCTTTGAAAATTGAAATGAAATGCGTCCGCCCTTTGAACGCACTGTATATGTTTTAGCCACCTGTCTTCAACCCCTTGCGCACGAGATAAACAAACAGAGGCGCTCCTGCTACCGCCGTCATGACACCAATCGGTACTTCCTGCGGCATGATCAGAAAACGAGCCGCAAGGTCTGCGACAAGTAATAGAGACGCCCCCACTACGGCACAATAAGGCAGTACCCAGCGGTGGTCAGGTCCGACAAGCTTTTTCACAATATGCGGCACTAGAAAACCAACAAAGCCAATTGAACCAGCAACAGCGACGGAACCACCCGCTAAAAAGACGACGAGAACCCCCATCGTGATTTTCAGCATCAGCGTACGCTGGCCAAGTCCCTTCGCAATATCATCTCCTGACAAAAGGACGTTGATGGAACGTCCAAGAAGCAGCGCCACAACTGTCGCACCTAAAATATAAGGCAAAACAGGCAGCAGCATATCAATGTTTCTTCCAGACACTGAACCCGCCATCCAGAACAGGATGCTTTGAATCGACTGTTCATTCACGATTAAAAGTCCTTGTGTAAAGGACGCAAACAGTGCAGATATTGCCGCTCCCGCAAGGACAATTTTGACCGGTGTCAATCCATCTCTTCCAATGGAACCCAAAAGAAAAACAAGCATCCCTGCAATTGCCGCACCTAGAAAGGCTGTCCACATATAGCCTGTTAATGACTCTGTTGAAAAGAAAACAATCGAAATGACGATAAAAAATAGTCCACCTGCATTAATTCCTAACAAATCTGGTGCTGCAAGCGGGTTTCTCGTTAATGCCTGCATCAGTGCACCTGAAATGGCTAGACTTGATCCAACAACAGTTGCAATTAAAGCTCTTGATAATCTGGATGTCATGACAATGACACTGTTTGGATCCGATTCATCAAATTGAAGAAACGCATGGATGGTGGCTTTGAGGGAAATGGAGGTTTGCCCTAGAGAAATGCTGAGCATAAAAAAGACCAACATCAATACGACGAATCCAACAAACAGCAGCGCCTTGCTCGAATCCTTTTTTAATAAACTTCTCATCTGATTCCCGCTTTCAATCTGTTATGGAAAAAGGAGAAAATGGTTTTTCACATTTTCTCCTCTGTTATCCTTATTTATCAATGCCGAGACGATCATAAATATCATCAAGCATCATGTTTGCAGCAATAATACCGCCGCCCATGTTCCAAGTGATTTCATCGACTTTATGCACTTGTTTCGCTTTCACTGCGTCAAGCTGCTTCCATAAAGGATGACTCGTCCACTCTTTATATGCTTTTTCAACCGCTTTATCCTGATCATCCATGAAGTAATAGATCACATCTGCATCCATTTGCGGAATGCTCTCTTTGTCTGTAAGTGTAATGATGTCTTGCTTTTTATCTTTGACATTCTTAGGTCCTTCAAAGCCTAGCTCTGTTAAAATGGACCCTGCGAAACCAGTTTGATAGATTCTAGCATGATCTGCACGGAAGTTCACTACAGACACACTCATTGGCCAGTTTTTGATGTCTTTTTTCGCTTTTTCTTTGAAGTCAGCGACGCGGTCATCCCACTTCGTCAGCAATTCTTTTGATTTGTCTTGCTGATTTAACGCTTCACCCATTAATTTCACTGTATCTTTAAATGTGAACACTGTTTCAGTTGCAACAGTTGGAGCGATTTCTTTCAGCTGATCAAAAATTTGCTCGTGGCGGACTTTTGATGCAATGATCAAATCTGGGTTAAGCTTTTCAATTTCCTCTAGGTTTGGCTGTATTTCCTGCCCAACAATTTTGACATCCTTTAAGTCATCTCTTAAATATTTATACGTAGGTGCTTCAAGCCAAGATTCTACAACACCCACTGGTTTAATGCCCATTGCGACTGCTGCATCGGTTGCTCCTTGGTACAGCGTCACCACACGTTTAGGCGATCCTTTAATTTCAGTTGAACCGATAGCGCTTTCAACGGTTCTTGCTTTTTCTTTACTATTTGACTTGCCTTCACTGCTATTGCTGCCGCAAGCTGCAAGTAAAACGATGGAGAGCACAACTAATAGCGACCAAAAAGATTTTTTGAACATGTACCTCACCTATCCATTCTATATGTAGTCATATCGTTTGATAACGATTCTCATTATCACACTATGATTTTATCATAGAAAAGGATGGTGTCAATGTAAATTTTTAAGAAAAAGGGAGAGTGTTGACTAGTTGTTCATACTAAATAGAACGATTCCACATTTGGATAGTCTTACCGATTTGTTCTCCCGCTTCTAGTAACACCGACAAATGGGTATGTCCATCCAGCACTTCATAGACTGATTGTTGCTTGATCTCTTCATTTGGCAGTTCATGATAGGCAGAAAATTTTTCTATATCATATAGCTCATCCTCGCTGCCTACTATCATCGCATAGGGCCGATCAATCCTAGCAAATTGTTTTTTAGGTGCAGAAGGGGTTAAAGCAAGTGATAGATTGACGGTGATGGCTGTTAATAGAAGCGGATCCTGCTCAACTACCCATGCTGGATAATGAAAACGCACGGCTTCAGAATGACCCATCAGCATCCCTTTTGTCATAGCAGACAAAACGAATTTCCATACTTGAACGGTCGCAAAAGGAATTTGATCAGGTCTTGCAGTGTCTGATTGATAGCCAAATTCAGGTGCAATAAAAAAGTAACCGTCTACTTCTCTTTTTTTCGGCCAAGATAGGTAATTTAGCAGTAATCCCGCTCCAGAAGAATGCCCGCAAAGATAAACAGCTCCTTTATGCTGCTGTTTGACCGTATCCACAAACTGCGAAATATCTTGCCACACATCTGTGACACTAGGTGTATCACCCTTTTTTCCTTCCGAATGGCCGTGACCTCTTAAATCAATTAAAAACGTATTCACATGAAAATCATGTTTCAGCGTATAGGCGATATGCTCGTAACCAGCTAGGCTGTGAGCGCCTCCGCCATGGATCAAGATGACATTTGCCTCGTTCTGCTTTTCTGCTAAAAATGAATAATACGCAAGGCTTGTGCCGTCGTGTGATGGCATGAATTGTCTTTCTGGAATATGAACAGGGGCTACCTGCTGCATACTTGCAAATGAGAATGGTTCGTTCTTGGTGTCTGTCAATGATTCGCTCCTTCAAACAGAAACGAGAATGGCCAGCTGCGCTAGTCATCCTCATTCCTATATCTTAGTCATTGCATTCTTTCAAAGGGAAGGTATTACTTTCAATAATCTCGACAATTTGGTTTAACGCTTTTTTTGCTTCTGGTATAGGGAAAACAGGAAACACATGATTCATTTTAGGATATTCTATATAGTTTATTGGAACCCCCTGCTTCTCTGCTATCTCTTTGAATTTACGGGCATCTGGGAGGAAGAATTCGTGAGTGCCTATAAAAACAGAAATTCGTCCCAATGCTTTGATCTCTCCATAAATTGGACTGACTAAGTGGTGTGTTTCATCCATGTCACCCGCATATCTTTTTCCTGCTTCAATTAATAAGGCTAGATTGAGCATTGGTTCTTTTGGAACCATCGCAGCGATATCTGGGTTGCTTAATGTAACATCTAGCCATGGTGATAAAAGAATGATATTCCCAGGCTGCGGCAAGCTCTTTTTTGCCAAGTATTGAGCAAAAGCTAACGATAAACCTCCGCCAGCAGAATCACCCATGATGACGATATTTTCAGGTATTCCTTTCTCTAAAAGAGCTTGGTACACAGGAAGGACACTCTCGATCGCATCCATATACTGATGGTTTGGTGCTTTTGGATAAACCGGCACATACACCGTACTATTTAATTGCTTCGTCAATCGGTCTAAAAAACGCCAATGCCAAGTCAAAGGCTGTTCAATATAGCCGCCACCGTGTATAAACAACACTTGATGGTCATCCGGCTGGACATTTGATTTCAACATATACGTATCGACTAGAAACGAGTGATTTTTAGTGATTTTGTACTTATTCTTAATTTTTTCAGGCAATTCATAAGGTAATTCATTTGCCCTTCTTCGTTCTTCTAGATAATCATTTACATTGAGTTTCTTTTTCGTCAAAACAAGCAGCTGTTCTACTAAAAAGCTTTGAATACTTCGCATATGATCGCCCCCTGTTCATAGAATCATGATGTTCGATGTCTCTGGAAAGAAAAGGCTTCTAAAGCATACCATAAGAATACGCACATCAGGTAAACCACTTTTGAAAAAACCTTTTTATCCTGATGATCACTCATCATCACAAACAGATATTCATTAATGAACAACTGTTTATTTATTGTTACTCATATTCTACTTTTTAGACGCATGACAATCAATTGTCAATCTGATCCTAACCGTTCATTAATAGACAGATGACGACTGAATGTTCATTTCGTCAATGTCCAGACATGAAAAAAGACGAACGGTCATCGTTCGTCTTCTTCCCTCACTTCACTTCTTCATTCTCCTGAACCGCATGTCGTTTACTAGCGATAAAAAGTGCAACAGTCATAGCTAAAATAGTCAGCGCCCACCAGAAGGTCGATACAGCCTCTTTATGATCGATGATAATCAAACGGATAACGGCTGTGATGCCAATATAAATAAAATAGCGAAGCGGAAAATGAAAGTTTGATTTAAAGTACTTAATAATTAAGGCAATGAACTCAAAGTACATAAAGAAGATCAGCAGCTCACCAAGCATTTCATAATAGCTTTCTCCTTTGTTGACCACATTCTTGTAGACAAATTGGACAATATACCATGTTTCACTAATTAAGAGAACGCTTAAAGCAAGGGCTAGAAAGAATAGACAGATATTCAGCAGACCTTGCAAGAGATCGGGTACCTTTTGGAAATTGTTGAATCGTTTCATGAGATTGTCTCTCCATTCCATATTATTCATTTGTCATCTATATTTTGATGTGCCAGAATCGCAGCACGGTGTAGTAAACGCCGTTCTTTTCCATCTTTTCAAACTGCCCGTGCATGCGGGACATCATTCGTTTAATGCTTCGTTCACCAAGCCCAGTGCTTTCCTGCGTGTCATTTGTCTCTTTTATCGCATTGCTGACATGGATCTCAAAGATTTCTTGATCGGATAGAAACGTGAGATTGATGTCTTTTTTCGGATCGGCGTATTTCAGTATGTTCGACATCAGATTATCAAACACTCTGCCCAGCTCCTCGACATTCACGTTGATATAGCTGTCTGGCAGCTCTCCTAAAAGATGAACCTTGAATGTCTCTTGCTGCAAGATCGCCACCTGATCTGATAGGAGATCGTAAATGACCTCTTTGACTGCAACGGTCTCAAGCTCAGGTTCATGTTCTTTATCAAGCAGAAAATAGGCAAACAGATTATCGGAAAGATTTTTCAATTGCAGTGCTTTGTCATAAGCACTTGCTATATATTGATCTTTACGTGTATCCGCCCCAGCCGCCTCTTTTTTCGCAAACTCTAAATTCATCATTAGCGATGTCAGCGGTGTTCTCATATCGTGCGACATTTCAGTAACTAAGCTGCGGCTCTCTTCTTGCAGCTCATCGATGGCTTGAAGCTTGTCCAGAAAAGCTTTACGAAGATCCTCAATACTTTTAGCAATCATCGCTAATTCATCATGCCCTTTCACCGTCATCTCGTAATCCAGCTCGCCGCCTTCAAGAATATGAATGTCTTGGTGAATCGTTTGCAGGTAGCGTAAACTTTTGCGAATGCCAAGCAGAACAATGAGGAGGAAAATAAGCGTCGCTCCGAGCAGCTCAAGTGTAAAGGCAAGATCGTGGTAACGAGATGAATAGAAACCATCCACCATGACCCGACCTTCACCGTCACTAAACTGAACCGGATACGAATGATGCTCAGCATACTGGGTCACCTTTTCTTTTCCGTAAGCCGATTCATCAGCAGCCGAATAGATGGAGTCATATTGCAGCACTTCATCCTTGAAGATGGTCAAATTAATGTAATTCTCTTTTTTCACCCACTCACCAAACGCTTGTCGATTTGTAGAAGACAGCTCATTCTCAGACACATAGCGGCTGAATTTTTGAATATATCTAGCTGACTCCGCCTCGTAATACTCGTCTGAACTCAAATATCCGTCAATGAGGTCATTGGTGATTTTTTGCAGCGTCAAAAAGACAAGTCCACTCACAACCGTAGCTGTCAAAATCAGCAGTGCCAGCTTTTTGGCTAGTGTATATTTACGATGTGCCAAATCGGTATCCTCTTCCCCATTCGGTTTTGATATATAAAGGACGTGCCGGATCATCTTCAATTTTGGCACGCAGCTTTCGAATATGCACCATCACCGTATTGTTGGAACAATAGAAATAAGGCTGTCCCCACACGCTCTCATAAATATTTTGGGCTGAAAAGATTTTGTTTCGCCTGCTCATGAGCAGCTTGAGCACACGATATTCTAAATCAGACAGCTTGATTTGTTGATTTTCTTTCCACACTTCATTAAATTCTTCGCTCACCCTCAGCTTGCCCCCAACAAGAAAAGTTTCTTCCTGTTCCTTCTTTTCCTGATAGACGGTGTACCTGCGTAATTGTGCAATCACTCTAGCATGAAGCTCCTCTTGTGAAAAAGGTTTTGTCATATAATCATCCCCGCCGGCAAGTAAGCCTTCGGTTTTATCGAATGTACCTGATTTGGCTGTTAGAAACAGAATCGGGACATTAGAAGAGGCTCTCATCTGCTGGCACGTTTCAATGCCTGATATGCCTGGCATCATCACATCCAAAATCACCAAATCGAGCGAATCGTCCACAAACTTCAATGCTTGCTCGCCATTCATCGCTCTTTGCACCTCATATCCAGCACGTGTAAGGGATTCCTGTAAAAGGTCTCCAATATCCTGATCATCTTCTACGACTAATATTCGATGTGTCATGTTTCTCTCACCTCATGATACGTGATGTACTTTCTATTATGCCTTTACTATATATCATCTAGCTATGTGAAAAGATACAGCATAAATCTTAACAGTTTATGAATTTGACCACCTTCCATCAATTTGTCACATTTATTTTCAAATAATTGGATCTTCATAAATTGTTAAGAATTGGGACGTATATTGATTCATTGTAAGGATCGTTGAACTGATCCGAATGACATTTATCATAACAAGAAAAGGAGCATGGATATGAATGCAAACAAAGTAGCACACGCGATGAGTTTGAAAGATCGGATCCATTTCTTAGACATCGTACGGGGATTTGCCCTAATGGGAATTATTCTGGTGAATTACTTTTTGATTGTGGATTCGGCGAAGGGGTTCGATATGGGAGCAAATGATGTCTTTCATAACTTGGTGAATTGGTTCGCCTCAGGGAAATTCATTACGTTGTTCTCCTTCCTATTCGGGGTTGGTTTTATGATTTTTATGGATCGAGCGGCTCAGAGGGTGAACAATCCGAACAAGCTGTTTGCCCGCAGATTAACCATTCTTTTAGGATTTGGCCTTCTGCATTTAACCTTTGTTTGGATTGGTGATATTTTAGCGTATTATGCAGTCGCTGGCTTTTTATTGCTCTTCTTTTACAAACGCACAGCCAAAACCATCGGATACTGGTTGATCGCACTCTTTGTGATTCAATTGCTCACGCCCTTTTTCACGATGCTGCTCAATACCATCAATTCAGGATCATCAGGCAAGCCGGACTTGGCTGATTTTGAATTAATCAGCCACAACAGCCTGACTTATTTAGCATCTATCGGTGATCGGTGGACAGATATGGTCACGATGGCTTCCAGTTCTTTTTCTACTGTCTATTCCATGTTCTTCATGTTTTTACTAGGTGTGTATTTTGTGAAAATGGCGTTTTTCAAAAACATGGAGGCGAAAAAAGCGATTTGGAATCGCATTTGGATCATTTGTACAATCGCTTTTCTCATCACTCAAAGCAGTACGATCATTGTAGCAATCAATCCTTTTGAAAATACACCCTGGGTGAGCATTGCCACTACTCTGGAACAAAACGGAGGATTAACTGGCAGTATGTTTTATATGAGTACACTTGCGATGCTGTTTCTGCACGTTCCTCAGCTGCGAGGTGCTTTGATGGTCTTTACAAAAGTCGGACGGATGTCCCTGACCTGTTATTTGCTTCACTCGATCATTGGAACGATGCTATTTCTAAAGTATGGAGCAGGGCTTGTCGATCATCTCCAGCCGGCTGGTACGTTCTTTATAGCTATTGGCGTGTATGTCTTCCTTGCGCTTTTCAGTACGATTTGGTTAAAGCGCTTTAAGTATGGACCGATGGAATTTATTTGGCGTCAGCTGACGTATGGGAAGGTCAATGACAGATCGAAAACCAATACATTTCATGAGGCGAAGTAAAAGAAAAAAGGCGAATGGCTATAGTTCGCCTTTTTTAATATGTGAAGTTTTATTCAGAGACAATTCGTTCACTTTCAATACTGATCCATCATTTCTTGCAATTGAGTCAAATAACTCTTTTTTAATTCATCTGGGTATTCAATTTTCACATGTTTCCCAAATGAGATCAAATAGTGAGTCATATACGATAATTCTTCTTGATTGTACCCACCCATAATATAAGGAGTATCATCAATGATCTCCAATCTCATATTCGGATAATGATTCTTCAGAAACTTTTCTTTCCCTTGTTCCGTTAATCGACATTTAAATGAGATATCATGATAAGTTTTTTCGTACTCGGCCTGCATTGCTTTTAATTCTTCCTTCGTAAAGGTGCCTCCGCCTTCTTCTTCAATGATCAAGTCCTTCATAAAATCACATCTATAGATGCCCCACTTTTTACTTTGAACATCATATGCTTTGGTGAACCAAATCCCATTTCGATAAAATAACTCAAGAAATTGCAGCCTGATCCTTTTATTTTCATATTGAGTGTACGTCATCTTCACGATTTGATCTTCCATCATCGCCTGTAAAATCAATTCCAAATGATTTTGTTCACTAACTGGTTCGACATTATAGTAATGAATCACTTCCAAAGTCTCTGTAATCATTTGTTTTCTCTCATCAGACATTGTGGCAAACAGCTTTTGCCGAATTTGTGAGTAGGACTTTTTAAATGGTGTGGCTGACACCAGATCTAGCGCTTTAAGTGCGAAAAAAATAGCTTGAACTTCATCGATATTGAAATAAATAGGGACCATTGGAGATTGTTTCACCAGTCGATATCCTCCATGTCTGCCATTTTCAACATAAAAAGCTAAACCCATGGACTCTAGTTCTTCCATATCTCTCAACGCCGTACGTTTCGATATGCCAAATTCGGTTTCTAAATCCTTTAATTGAAAAGAGTACTTATCACTTAAAAAAATAAGTTCCTGATTTAATCGTTCTGATTTTTTCATTGGATTTTCCTTTTGAAAAAGGTGACATGTTTTGTCACCTTTATATTTTATACTCAGTTTATCAAAAGAAAAGGAGCATGTATATGCAAACATTAATCATTAACGCGCACCCTGATTTCACTCATCGAGAAAGTTATTCACACAAACTGCAAACACTATTTTTAGAACAGTTTAAAGAAAGATTCCCTCATGAAGAACCAACCATTTTACATTTACATGAAACTGAAATTCCTCGTATCGAAAAAGACCAGCTGCTACGTATTTGGGATAAGCAAGCATCTGAACAAACATTAACAGCTGCCGAAGAAAAAATCGCTGCTGCTTCATCTGCTTTATTGGCTCAATTCAAAGCACATCATCGAATCGTGATTGTATCACCTGTTCATAATTTCAATGTGACGTCACGTATGAAAGATTATATAGATAATATTTTGATTGCTAGAGAAACGTTTAAATACACAGAAAATGGTTCAGTTGGTCTGATGACTAACGATTATCGTGTACTTTTGCTTCAAGCAAGCGGCTCAATTTTCACAAATAACGATCGATACACACCTCTGGAATATTCACATTACTACCTAAAAGAAATATTCCAAAACTTAATGGGCTTTCAACAATTTCATATTGTCCGAGCACAAGGAACAGCGATTTTAGAAGAGGAAACGATCTTGACAGCTGCAGCTGACGATTTGTCTAAAGCCTTTGATGCGTTTTACTCACCTAGCGGGATGTAAGTTGTATTTTCAAAAACAAAAAGACCAAAAACGTTTGATATCACGTTTTTGGTCTTTTTTATTATTAACCGATTGAACCTTCCATTTCGACACGAAAGAAATACCTAATGGGGCAAGAAACTGAGTAATATGAAGGGTTGCAACCCCTTCTTTTTATCACGAAAATAGAAGGCACAGCATTGCACTTGCACGTCGTTTACAATCCATCTTCACCGACTTTTTTCAATTCAGTTTGAACAAATATAGTCTGACAACGATTAACCGTATTTCCAGTTAACAAATTTTTTCTTCATTATGAAAAAATTACCCAATTTACTCGAAACGCTACGCAAAAGGATAGACAGTGTGACGAATAAACAATAAAAGACCAGGTACTCAATTTTCAAATTAGCGCCTATTTATTATTTTGCCGACTAATCAATAATTTCTCTATCTATGCCTTAAGATCCTGATTAGCATATCTATCAATTAAATAAACCCAATTATTAGTTTGATAACCAAAAATATTCATGTTATCATAAAATTGTAATGTTTTACAATTATAGGAGGTTTTTGTTTATGAAAAAATTATTACTCGTTCTTGTTATTTCTCTAGGGCTGTTTAGTGGATTAACTAGTAATGTATCTGCTGCTGAAAATAACAATCAAAATCAAACTCATTCTACTATCATGAACACATCTAACAGTATTCATGAAAAAGCTTTTGAACTAAAAAATAACAGTAGAGGTCAATTTTTTACCTACAAGTCTAACCCTATTAAATATTTCAAATTTTATTTTACTGGCTCTGACGGCGTCACTGTACTAGTTGATAGTAAATATTCTCATAAAATCAGCATATTGAATGGAAAATTCATTCAAGTTGGATTAACAAACATAGCACTCGCTCCAGATCTAACTTATGGTTGGAATTATATTGAAATAGTAGATACAAGACCTCGTATTGGAGCATCTTACTTTAATTTAGAAATAAATTGGCTTTAATTTGTAAGTACATATTTAGAAAAATACTTTTAATTATTTAGTTAAATTTGTAAATATAAGACCAAGACAGCAATTAAGCTAGCTTGGTCTTGCTTTACTTATTACGTCTTTGTTGATGTAATATACAAACCTACTAAACGGTCATTTAACATTCTTCAAATTGTATATACTTTAAGTTTCGAATTAGAAATTATAGTCTTTTTAACATCTATTGTAATCAAACCTTCACTTATATTTACTTCGTTGTGCAATGATAAATTTAAATTCCTCAAAATCACCACTTATCATAGTGCTATTATCGAATTTTCTCCAACTAAGATTTATCAATCACCTTTTTATCGAATTCTTGTTGAATATAATGACGTACTGCCCATCCAACAGATAGACGTTTCAGCGAAAGATAATGTTGAAATAAAGATGAAGTAAAATTTTATAGTTTGGATGAATTAAAACAAATACTCGATTACATGAAAACCTATAAGCACCGACGATGCAAAGATTATCAATTGTATTATATGTTATATACTTTTTGAGCGAAACAGACTTACATAAAATCATTAAATAAAATTAATGATAATATTTTCTCTCAAAATTACCTTGGCAATTATTTAACACCTTCTACAGTACGTTAAACTATTGTAAAAAAAGGCTGGGGTAGATTATAAAGAAACGCACTGTTTAGACAAACCCACTCAGTTTTACTTTTAGAATCAGGAGCCAGCTTAAAATTTGTTTCTAACCGATAGAAATTACTGAAAATAGAAGAAGACGAACTAAAAAAAGTTCGCCTCCTATACAAAAGATAGAATCTGAATCGGCACCGGCCGATTTTCATTATTCTTTCAAAACCTCTAATACACTTAGCAGGCCTTTCAGGTGTATTACCCAATAGAACCTTCCATTTCAAACTTAATCAAACGGTTCATTTCAACGGCGTATTCCATTGGTAGTTCTTTTGTGAATGGCTCGATGAAGCCCATGACGATCATTTCTGTTGCTTCTTCTTCAGAAATTCCGCGGCTCATCAAGTAGAATAGCTGCTCTTCTGATACTTTTGATACCTTCGCTTCGTGCTCTAATGAAATGTTGTCGTTTAGGATTTCATTGTAAGGAATCGTATCAGATGTTGATTTGTTATCCATGATGAGTGTGTCACACTCGATGTTTGAGCGTGCACCCTCTGCTTTACGTCCGAAATGAACGATTCCACGGTATGTGACTTTACCGCCTTGTTTCGAAATTGATTTCGATACGATCGTTGAAGAAGTGTTTGGTGCAAGGTGAATCATTTTCGCACCTGCATCTTGATGCTGACCTTTACCTGCTAGGGCAATACTTAATGTCATCCCACGAGCGCCTTCACCTTTTAGGATGACCGCTGGGTATTTCATTGTCAGCTTAGAACCGATGTTTCCATCAATCCATTCCATCGTTGCATTTTCTTCACATACTGTACGTTTCGTCACAAGGTTGAAGACGTTGTTTGCCCAGTTTTGAATCGTTGTATAACGACAGTAGCCGCCTTTTTTCACGATGATTTCAACAACCGCACTGTGAAGTGAGTTTGTTGTGTAAACTGGAGCTGTACAGCCTTCTACGTAATGCACATGTGCGCCTTCATCAACGATAATCAGTGTACGCTCGAACTGACCCATGTTTTCAGAGTTGATACGGAAGTATGCTTGAAGTGGAGTATCTACTTTTATCCCTTTTGGTACGTAGATAAATGAACCACCAGACCATACAGCCGAGTTAAGCGCAGCAAATTTGTTGTCAGTCGGAGGAATGACTTTTGCCCAGTGCTCACGGAAGATGTCTTCGTTTTCTTTTAATGCGCTGTCTGTATCTTTAAACACAATGCCTAGATCTTCAAGGTCTTGCTTCATGTTGTGATACACAACTTCAGATTCATACTGAGCAGATACACCTGCTAAGTACTTTTGCTCTGCTTCAGGGATCCCAAGCTTATCAAAGGTTTGTTTGATTTCTTCTGGTACTTCATCCCAAGAACGCTCAGAGCGCTCTGATGGCTTTACGTAGTACGTAATTTCATCAAAGTTTAATGCATTTAAATCTCCGCCCCATTGTGGCATCGGCATGTTGTAAAAGTGCTCAAGAGATTTCAAACGGAAGTCGAGCATCCACTGAGGCTCTTCTTTCATACGAGAAATTTCTTCAACGATCTCTTTTGTCAGTCCGCGCTCTGAACGGAAAATGGAAACGTCTTTATCAGAAAAGCCGTATTTATATTCACCAACATCTGGCATTTTTTTAGCCATCCATTTTCACTCCAATCTTATGATTTGCCGTTATCTTCGGCAGATGCGCCTTTTTCAAGCGCCTTCCAAGATAATGTTGCACATTTGATGCGGGCAGGGAATTTTGCCACTCCCTGCAGCGCCTCAATGTCACCAAGATCAATGGAATCGTCGTATTCTTTTCCTAGCATCATATCGGAGAAAATCTGAGACATTTTCAAAGCTGTTTCAATATCTTTCCCTTTAATCGCCTGCGTCATCATAGAGGCAGATGCCATCGAAATCGAGCATCCTTCTCCTTCAAATTTCGCATCCATGACTTTTTCGTCTTCGATTTTCATCGTGAGACGAATGCGGTCACCACACGTTGGGTTGTTCATATCGACGACAATGCTGTCGTTTAACACACCTTTGTTTCTCGGATTTTTATAATGATCCATAATCACTTGTCTGTACAGTGTGTCTAAGTTTACATTAAAAGACATTCGTAAAATACTCCTTTGTCTTACGGAGCGCTGCAATAAGTTGGTCAATCTCTTCTTCTGTATTATACAGATAAAAGCTTGCTCTTGCAGTCGCTGATACACCAAGCCATTTCATGAGCGGCTGTGCACAGTGGTGTCCAGCACGAATGGCGACACCTTCCGTATCTAGAACAGTAGACGCATCATGCGGATGGACGTCATCTAAGTTAAACGTCACAAGCCCAGCTCGGTGCTGCGGTCCATAAACAGTCGCACCGTCAAGCTCTTTGAAGCGCTCAAGTGCATAAGTGGCAAGCTGATGCTCGTAACGGCTGACTTCCTGCATACCAATGTCATTTAAGAAATCAATGGCTTTTCCGAGTCCAATTGCTCCGGCAATAATCGGTGTTCCCGCTTCAAATTTCCACGGAAGCTCTTTCCAAGTAGAATCATACAGATCCACAAAGTCGATCATTTCACCGCCAAACTCAGCAGGCTCCATATTATTCAAAAGGTCCTTCTTCCCGTAAAGTACACCAATGCCAGTCGGTCCACACATTTTATGTCCAGAGAATGCGAAAAAGTCACAATCTAGATCCTGAACATCAATTTGCATATGCGGTGTGCTCTGCGCACCATCGACAACGATAATAGCACCGTGATCGTGGGCAATCTTTGCGATTTCTTTAATCGGGTTGATGGTTCCTAGTACGTTTGAAACATGTGTGACAGCGACGATTTTCGTTTGATGTGTGATCGTTTGCTTCACATCTTCAAGCGATAGCGTGCCGTCTTCCTGTAACGGAATGTATTTCAATGTGGCGCCAGTTGCTTTTGCTGCTTGCTGCCAAGGGATGATATTCGCATGATGCTCCATATGCGTAATGACAATCTCATCGCCTTCTTTAAGGTTTGCTCTAGCATAGCTGATCGCCACTGTGTTTAGTGCAGTTGTTGTACCTCTAGTGAAAATAATCTCCTGGACAGATGAAGCACGGATGAATGCACGAACTTTCTCTCTCGCACCCTCGTATGCGTCCGTTGCTCTTGTACCAAGGGTATGAACACCCCGATGGACGTTCGAGTTGTAAGACCGGTAATACTCATTCATTGCATCAATGACCACTCTTGGTTTTTGAGAAGTCGCTGCACTGTCCAAATACACCAAATCATGTCCGTTCACTTGCTGATGAAGGATTGGAAATTGCTCACGAACGTCTTTGATATTCATTATTTTACTTTCCTTTCAATCACAGAAACGAGCTGCTTTTTAACTCCTTCAATCGGCAGTTCTTTCACAACTGGATTTAAGAAGCCATAAATCACAAGTCTTTCTGCATCTTCTTTGGAAATCCCGCGGCTCATGAGGTAATACAGTTGAATTGGATCGACACGTCCAACAGAAGCAGCATGCCCTGCTGTTACATCATCCTCATCAATTAATAGAATTGGGTTTGCATCACCGCGTGCTTTCTCACTCAGCATGAGAACACGTGATTCCTGCTCGGCATTTGACTTCGTTGCGCCATGCTCGATTTTACCAATTCCGTTAAAGATAGAGGATGCTTGATCCTTCATCACACCATGCTTCAAGATATACCCTTCAGAGTTTTTACCGAAGTGAATGATGCTTGTTGTAAAGTTTTCCGTTTGATTCCCGCGGCCGACAACAACTGATTTTGTATCACCAAATGTACCGTCGCCCATAAGCTTTGTGATGTTTTCAGACACGACGTCTCCATCATTCATCAAGCCAAGCGCCCATTCGATTTTACTGTCACGGCCACTTGCCATACCGCGTCTATTCACATAGACTGTGACACCTTCAGAAAGGTTATCTACTGCACCGTAAGTGACGCGAGCATTAGCACCCGTGAACACTTCGGACACGATATTGAAGATTGCTTCTTCAGGTTTTGCTGTACTGATGTAGTTTTCTACATATGTCACTGCACTATGATCGTCTGCTACGACGATGACATGGTTGAACAAAGTCGTGTCGTCATTTTCATGCAGGTAGACGGCTTGAATTGGTGCTTCAAGTTCTACATTTTTCGGTACATAGAGGAAAGCTCCACCATTCACTAAAGCAGCATGTAAAGCTGTTAATTTATGCTCATCTACTTTCACTGCATCCGTCATGAAGTATTTCTTCACTAAATCACCATGTTCGCGAAGCGCTGTATGAAGATCAGTGAAGATCACGCCTTTGTCTTTCGCTTCTGTTGAAAGAGACAAGTAGGCTGGCGTTTGATCACGCTGAATATAGACTGTCTTATCCGTGTCCTCTAAATCAATGAGAGATTTCACTTCTTCAGGAAGCTCTTCTAATGATCCAAATGGCGCACTTTCGACTGTATGCTGTTTGAAATTGGTTAAATTCCATTTAGAAATATTCGTTTTGTCAGGCTTTGGCATTGGTAGGTCTTCTGCTTTTTCAAGAGCCTGTAAGCGAAGGGAACTCATCCATGCCGGTTCCTGATGCTTCTCGGAGAAGCTTTTGACATAATCTTGATCTACTGATAATTTCGTTTCTAATGTCATCAATAATCCTCCTAACGCTTACGCTTCTTGACCAACAGTTTCGTCTTCAATTCCTAACTCTTTTTTAATCCAGTCATAGCCTTCTGCTTCTAGACGCTGCGCGAGTTCTGGTCCGCCAGATTTCACGATACGTCCTTGCATCATGACATGAACATGATCTGGTGTGATGTAGTTCAGTAGACGCTGATAGTGAGTGATCATTAAGCAGCCGAAGCTTTCGCCGCGCATTCTGTTAATTCCTTTAGAAACCACTTTCAACGCATCGATATCAAGACCAGAATCGATTTCGTCAAGAATGGCGATTTTTGGTTCAATCATCATTAATTGAAGAATTTCGTTGCGTTTTTTCTCCCCGCCTGAGAAACCTTCGTTTAGGTAGCGCTGCGCCATGTCTGGGTCCATTTCAAGGAACTCCATGTTTTCGTCCATTTTGCGGATAAATTTCATGAGAGAGATTTCATCGCCTTCTTCTCTGCGAGCGTTAATAGCAGAACGAAGGAAGTCCGCATTTGTCACACCACTAATTTCAGATGGGTATTGCATTGCAAGGAAAAGACCTGCTTGAGCGCGCTCATCTACTTCCATTTCAAGTACATCTTCGCCATCAAGCAAAATGCTGCCTTTTGTTACTTCATATTTAGGGTGACCCATAATTGCAGCAGATAAAGTTGATTTACCTGTACCGTTTGGTCCCATTACTGCGTGGAATTCTCCACCTTTTATCTCGAGGTTTACACCCTTTAAGATTTCTTTCCCTTCAATCTCAACGTGCAAGTCCTTAATTGTTAATGTCGAAGCAGTCATATATCGATACCTCCAAAATAATCATTATTCTCAATTTATTCTCATTCTAATTTTATAACAAATTAAAAGTGAATACAACACATTCACGATAAGCGTGAGAGGATGCTCTCAAAATTCTAACAAAAAAAGCCGGTAGATAAAAGGATTTATGTCGAAAAGACTGTTTTCATAAAGAAAGGACGGGAAACTGTTCTCCCGTCCCTAAGCTATTTAATAGCCTCGTATATTCATTTTTGCGAGCTGTCTTTTCTCATCTCGATAGGACTGCTCTCGTTTATATTCCACTTTCATCCGTAAGTCATGGTCTCTTTCGTACTCTGCATAGCTCATGCCATGAGCCTTATGCATGGCCTTTTCCATCTCGGCGGTATAATCCAATCCCAGTGTACTATGGTCCGAACAAATAATAAACCATTCCCTTCTTTGAGTGTAGCTTTATTGTATCAAAGACATGCGGCTTCACTCAAAAGGGATATAGCGCGCTATGCTGGCATATTTTCTCACACAAAAGGCTGAGAACGACTCAACTCCCTGAGATGGATAAATACCATCTTATCCTTCCCTTAATGCGTCTGTCCTCCAAATTCGTCAATACATTGCTGAACGACAGTAATCCCTTGGCTCAGTGCTGCCCCGCCGCCAAATGCTGCCGCCACGCTGACAACCTCTAGCAAATTCTCCTCTGTCGCGCCTTGATCGAGCGCCCCCTTTGTATGATAAATCATGCAGTATTCATCCTGTGCATGAATACTGATGCCAAGGGCAATCATTTGTTTTTCCTTTTGCGTTAATGAATCGCTCTGAAAGCACTGCTCCGTGAATTCATTGAATTTCTTCCCAAACACCGGCATTTTCTTCTGAAATTCACCCATTGCGGTTTTATAATCAGTCAGTGATTGCTGCATGGATCCGCTCATATGCTGTTCATTCATCTTCATTCCATCCCTTCAGGTCATTTGTACATTTTTATTATGAGCGAGATTTGAAAAAATACACAAAAAACCTCGCTTTGATGAAAGCGAGGTTAACACATGGTTATTCAGATACCGGTAGTACAGCACCGTCATATTTTTTGTCGATGAATTCTTTGATTTTATCAGAGTGAAGAACTTCCATTAAAGTCTTGATCTTATCTGATTTTTCCTCACCTTTGCGAACCGCCACGATGTTTGCGTATGGGTTGTTCTTTGTTTGCTCAAGTTCGATTGAATCGTTTTTCGGATTCAATTTATTTTGGATCGCATAGTTGACGTTGATAAACACAGCATCGCCTTCACTGTTTTCATAAGCTTTCGCTGTTAGTTCAGGAGCGATTTTTTTGAACTTTAGGTTCTTTGGATTTTCTTTGATGTTCTTTACAGTAGCGTTGATTGTATCGACCTTTGGATCAAGTTTGATGACACCAGCATTTTGTAATAGGGCAAGCATACGTCCTTGCTCAGCTACGTTGTTTGTCATGATGATCGTGCCGCCGTTTGGAATATCTTTTACTGATTTGTATTTCTTAGAGTAGATACCGAATGGCTCAAGGTGAACCGCACCAGCACTCACAAGGTTGTAATCTTTGTTTGATTTATTTTCTTCGTTTAAGTAAGGGATATGTTGGAAAAAGTTCGCATCCACTTCTTTTTCAGATAACGCTTTGTTGTACATTTTGTAATCGCTAAGTACCTTCACTTTGAGGTCGTAGCCTTTTTCTTTTAGAAGTGGTTTTGCTTCTTCAAGAATCTCGGCATGTGGTGTTTTTGAAGCAGCAACCGTAATGGTTTTGCTATCACTTGCGTTATTAGATGAACCGCATGCAGCTAAAATGCCTGCAAATGCTAGGAATAGTGCACTTAAAATCAATTTCTTCATGAATAAATCCTCCCTTATCGTTTATCAATTTTATTTGTAATCAAATCACCGATTATTTGAATAATAAAGACGATGATGAGAATAAACACAGTGGCAACAAGTGTGACATCTGTATTACCAGATTGGTATCCTTCCACATAGGCAAGGTCACCAAGTCCGCCTGCTCCAATTGCACCTGCAATCGCAGTTGAGCCAATTAAAGCAATCGCTGTTACGGTAATACCTGAAATGAGGGCTGGCAATGATTCTGGCAGCAATACTTTGAAAATGATGGTCGATGTTTTCGCTCCCATTGAGCGTGCTGCTTCAATGACTCCTTTGTCTACCTCACGCAGTGCAATTTCGACAAGACGTGCATAGAATGGAGCTGACCCAATGACAAGGGCAGGGAGTGCTGCATTTGGACCTAGAATTGTATGCATTAAGAATTTCGTGAACCCTAATAAAAGAATAATTAAAATGATAAAAGGAATCGATCTGAAAATGTTGACGACTGCACCGATGACTGTGTTGATCGGTTTATTTTCCCAAAGACCACCTTTACTTGTGAGAAAGAGCAGGAGTCCAAGAATAATTCCGATCACAAAGGCAAATGCCAATGAAATGAGTGTCATATAGACCGTTTCACCCGTTGCATTCCAAATGACTTCTAAATCAACGTTCGGAAACCATTTCTCAAACATGTGTCATCACCTCAATTTCAACCTGTTTACTTTGGATATAGGCGATGGCTTTTTCTACCTCGGTCTCTTCTCCATTAATATGGATAAAGAGTGTTCCAAACGCGCCTTCCTGCGTTTGAGAAATCTTTCCTTGAAGGATGTTTACATCGACATTGAAGGATCGAATGATTTCAGTGATGAGCGGCTGCTCGGCAGAATCACCAATAAAGGACAACCGTACGACCTGACCTTCTTTTACACGCTCTAAGACGTGCTCGATTGTTTCTTTCGCTTCCTCTGGTTCAGCAAGCTGCTGGACAAATCGCTTCGTCATTTCTTCCTTCGGCTGTCTGAAGACGCGTAATACTTCGCCTTCTTCGACTATGCGTCCATTCTCCATCACTGCCACGCGATGACAAATTTTGCGAATGACATGCATTTCGTGTGTAATCAGCACAATCGTCAGCCCAAGTCGTTTATTGATATCTGCTAAAAGATCAAGGATAGAATCCGTTGTTTGCGGATCAAGCGCTGATGTTGCTTCGTCACAAAGAAGAACCTTTGGATCATTTGCTAATGCTCTCGCAATCCCCACACGCTGTTTTTGTCCGCCACTAAGCTGAGACGGATACGCATTTTCTTTTCCTTCTAAACCGACTAATTTAATCAGTTCATTCGCACGTTCTCTTCGTTTTGATGCCTTTACACCTGCGATCTCAAGCGGGAACATAATATTTTGTCTCACCGTTCTTGACCAAAGTAGGTTAAAGTGCTGGAAAATCATGCTGATTTCTTGTCTTGCTATCCGAAGTTTCGCATTCGATACTTCATTGATCCGGTTGCCTGCCACTTCAACAATTCCTGTTGTTGGCAGCTCCAGACCGTTTAATAGGCGAATAAGCGAGCTTTTCCCGGCACCGCTATACCCGATAATTCCGAATATTTCACCTTTACCAATATCCAAGTTGACGTCTTTCACGGCATCAACATTTCCGCTTTTTGAATGATACGTTTTTGATACATTCTGTAAATGGATCACAGTCTGTTCACCTGCTTTCTTGCTGAATCTATAGGTTGCCATCACATACATTATTTATTCTTCCTGCTGCCATGCTTCGCGCCTGGCTTGAGGTCAGTAAAAAAGACCTAACTGCAATGCAAGCAGAAAGGCCTTTTATGTTCAATACGCCTTTCTCTCATCTTTCAAAGCATTGCGGCTTTGAGTGAATTGGCACCAATTTCAGCTATGCTGACGGTTGCCGGGTTTCATAGGGCACGTCCCTCCACCTCTCTTAATAAGAGAAAATATGTTGTTTTATGTGATGTTCATGTTTTTACTAACGTAGAATATCATGCTACCCGAGATATGTCAACGCTGTAAATCGCTAATTTCCTAGTAAACGACTACGTTATCATTTTTCGAAAAAAACCGTTCGTCAGCCAAAGCACCGCCTCTAGTCTTAGGAGCGCACGGAATGACCCTTTTACTTTCACTTGTCCCCTGCTAATTAACTGCTGTAAGGACATATCTCCATCTAATAATTGAAGTATTTCTTTTCTCTCACCATAAAAGATGAGATCCGATAACTCAATTGCAGGTAGTTTCTTCACTTCACCACGCTCATCCACAATCAATGTACAAGAGTCAGTTTCCGCCTCAAATGTAATCTTCAAGGATGATGATGAGAGCAGCGGCTTTAGCAATAATCGCTGCCCTGTTGTGTTACCATGGGTTTTCACTTTTTCCACATGTATAACCTCCCTGTCATTTGGTTATACATAACATTTCTCTACAAACATTGGCTTGTCCTTTATAAATAACTCGACAAATTTTCAGATGAATTGCTTGAAATATGACAAAAAACCGCTTTATTTAGCGGTTTCAATCATTTCGTGAAGATATGGAACAGAGTGAAAGGCATAGCCTTTTTGCACTAGCTCACCTTTTTTAAACAGTAGAAAGCAAGGAACGCTTTCGATCTCAAAAGCTTTCGCAAAGCCTGGTGAGTAGTTTAAGTTATTTTCGTAAAATGGTACATCCGGCTGCATGGTGTCAACGACAGCAAGCATTTTCTTTGCCAGCTGACATGTCCCGCAAAACGGTGTATATAAGTATAAAAGAAATAAATCGTCCTTTATCTCCTTGAATTCGTGTTCTTCAATCTCTTTCATATACGTCCACCCTCATACATATTTCGAATGAACATCAATGTTTGCAGCTAATAGGATAGATGCAATGTGGGCTGACGGTGAAGCGGCCACTTCGCGGTACGTTCTGTCGACAAAAAGATGAAGTGCTTCAGGGAATTCTTTTCGAAATTGCTTCCGCAGTTTGTCGCCTGCATCGTCACTGTCTGCTAATATGTAAACGTCTTTCCCCAATAATTCGTCTACGAGCTGATCCAGCTTCGATGTACTGATCGTGCCATTGGTGCAAATGATGGTAACAGGTTCACTTATGACTTCTTTTAGCTTTTGTTTGTCTGTTTTACCTTCTACAATGATGACCTTTTCTACCTCTACATTCATCACGATCACCCGGCCCTTTTGACGTTGTTCACTTCTCCCTTAGATTACAATCTTTCATCGAGGTTGTAAAGATTGGGGCTTGCACTAAAAAGACTGCAGCTTATGCTCACTGCAGCCTTATCTGTGATTAGCACCAGCCATTTTCATCATCACAGTCTACATATTTTTCTGTCCCGTGGGTCAATGTATCCGTCAGACGATAAAAACGATTTTGATCATAGGAATAACCTGATTTTAACTCATATTGGTTTTCACTAATCATCGTGCCAATCTCTTCATTTTGATGATACAGCACCATGCCGCTTTCTTTGAATCGTCCAGTGACATGATCTGTTATATCCACCTGTTCTTTTTGAAAAGACAAATTGGACACCCCCCATAAAGGTAGAGTGTCCAATTTCACGTGAATTAGTCTTCTTTTGTCATTTCTTCATATTGCTCAGCAGTCATCAAGTTCTCAATTTCAGATGTATCAGCTGGCTCTACCACGATCATCCATGCTTTTTCGTATGGAGAGTCATTGACGAATTCAGGGCTGTCATCCAGCTCATCGTTCACTTCAACGATTGTGCCGTTGATCGGTGCGTAAAGCTCAGAAACTGTTTTCACTGATTCTACACTTCCGAAAGGCTCGTCCGCTGTAATTTTGTCTCCTACTTCAGGAAGCTCAACGAACACGATATCGCCTAGCTCAGATTGAGCAAAATGCGTAATACCGATACGCACCTTATCTCCTTCTACTTTGACCCATTCATGTTCTTCTGAATAACGTAAATCTTTTGGTGTGCTCATTCAATACCCCTCCAGTCTTTTCTTTCAATCTATATTGAAGATACCACAATCTGAATGAAAGTTACATCATTTCCAGACGCTTTTAAATGTATCTTCATTAAATCCAACTGTGACTCGTTTACCGTCTGTTGTAATCGGACGCTTGATCAGCATTCCGTTAGATGCGAGTAATTCTAGCTGCTCGTCCTCTGACATTGCAGGAAGTTGATCTTTCAGCTGCAGCTCTCGGTATTTCTGTCCGCTTGTATTAAAGAATTTCTTCAGCTCTAAGCCGCTTTTTTCATAAAGGGCTTTTAATGTTTCTTTATCAGGCGTCTCTTCGACGATATGTATGCTGTTGATGTCTTTATTGTGTTCTTCCAGCCATTTTTTTGCTTTTCGGCATGTACTGCAAGATGGGTATTCATAAAAATCTAAAGCCACCATTTTCACCTCCTGCAAATAGTGACAACATTTTATCACAAAATATTTTAAAAACCTAAATGTATGCTTACAAAAAGGTGCGGAATGATATCCGCACCTCAGCGTGTAGACAAACCCTCGCATTCGGTGTCAGGTCTGCGCTTCGGTGCTCACGAATGTCAAATTCGCTCCGCTCCGGTGCTCGTCCTTCCTAGACTTCAAAGGTTTTCTATCACGCTGAAAAGAAGACAAAGGGCTAAAATAAAGATCATTTTAGCCCTTTGTCAACAATCTGAGGTACGGAGTGATATCCGCACCTTTTAAGCCGTCTTATACGATATATTTCTCTGCTTCAAAGATTCGTTTCGCCACTTCGCGCTTTTTGGCGATGACATTAATCGGGGTGAATCTTGTCAGTTTGCGAAGAGCTGACAGACTCATGCGGAGTGCATCTCCTTCTTCCATCGCGATCAAGGATTCTTTTGCATGGGCTTCAATTTTTAAGAAGGCTTCCTGCGTGAAAATTTGTGTGTAAGCAAGCTTTTGAGCATTCTTATCAAGCCCTGATGCAGCGATTGCCTTTTCAGTACGCAGAATCGCCGATTCAGCAGCAAAAATTTCATTGACGATATCCGCTATGTTCACAAGAATCTCTTGCTCTTTGTCTAATGCTTTTCCATACTTCATCGCCGCCATTCCAGATACCATTAAGGCGATCTTTTTCGCATGGGTGAGCAAGTATTTTTCTTGATCGAGCGGCTGATCACCCGGCTCTTCCGGCATCATCATCATGAGCTCTTCCTGTAAGGTTTGCGCCTTTTGAAGAAGCGGAAGCTCTCCCTTCATCGCTTTCTTCAAGAATGTGCCTGGTACAAGCAGACGGTTGATTTCGTTTGTCCCTTCAAAAATACGGTTAATCCGCGAGTCACGATAGGCTCTTTCGACCTCGTATTCTTGCATGAATCCATATCCGCCGTGAATCTGCACGCCCTCATCCGCAATATAGTCTAAAGTTTCAGAGCCAAGCACTTTACAAAGAGAGCATTCAATTGCATATTCTGCAATGGACTGGGCAATTTGTTTGCCGTCCTTTTGCTCTTCTTCACTTAATAGACCCATGCGCTGTTCAAATAATCCAACTGTGCGGTAAACAGCACTTTCCATCGCATAGAGCTTTGCCGACATGTTGGCTACTTTTTCACCAATTAAGCTAAATCGAGAAATTGGCGTTTGGAATTGCTTACGCTGGTTTGCATATTCTGCTGATAATTGAATGACACGTTTTGACGCACCAACTGTCCCGACAGCCAGCTTGTAGCGTCCGATATTTAAAATATTAAAGGCAATGACATGACCTCTGCCAGCCTCACCTAATAAATTCTCTTTTGGCACTTGAGCATCTTCAAGGATTAACGTTCTCGTCGAGGACCCTTTAATGCCCATCTTTTTCTCTTCAGGTCCCGTTTTGACACCAGGAAAATCCTTTTCTACGATAAAAGCAGAGAAGTGTTCACCATCAATTTTCGCATATACGACAAAGACGTCGGCAAATGCGGAGTTTGTGATCCATTGTTTTTCCCCATTCAACACATAATGAGTTCCGGCTTCATTTAAGACCGCAGTTGTCTTTGCTCCAAGAGCGTCAGAGCCTGATCCTGGCTCAGTTAGGGCGTACGCCGCAATTGTTTCTCCAGAAGCGAGTCCAGGCAGGTATGTTTCCTTTTGCGCTTGATTTCCGAACAGTACGATGGGCAGAGATCCAATGCCGACATGGGCGCCATAGGAAAGTGAGAAGCTCCCTGCTCTGGAGAATTTCTCGGTAATAATGGCTGAACTGATTTTATCTAATCCGAGCCCACCGAATTCTTCAGGCACGTCAGCTCCTAGCAGCCCAAGCTCTCCAGCCTTTTTGAGAAGCCTGACAGAATGCTCAAATTCATGCTTTTCAATTTGATCTATATATGGAACAACGTCTTGTAAAATATAATCCTCTGTTGTCTTTCCAATCATTTGATGCTCATCAGTGAAATCCTCTGGTGTAAAGATATGCTCATAATTCGTCTCATCAATTAAGAAGCTTCCACCCTTTTTTACCTCTTCCATTGCTTTCATCCTGATTTCCCCCTTTAGATCAATTCAAAAATTCCTGCTGCTCCCATGCCCCCGCCGATACACATTGTGACGATACCAAATTGCTCGTTTCGACGTTTCATTTCATGAATAAGTGACAGTGTCAGTTTCGTTCCTGTACAGCCGAGCGGATGTCCTAGCGCGATTGCCCCGCCATTCACATTCACTTTCTCTTCATCAATCCCTAAATGACGAATGACTTGAATGGCCTGAGAGGCAAACGCTTCGTTTAATTCAAACAGCCCGATATCTTTCAGCTCAAGTCCAGCGATTTTCAGCGCACGCGGAATGGCTTCAATTGGACCGATTCCCATCACCTCAGGCGGTACACCGCCAACAGCAAACGCCCGGAACTTGGCGAGTGGCTGAAGGGAAAGTGAGGATGCTTTCTCACGATCCATCATCATCACACACGCAGCGCCGTCACTTGTTTGTGAAGAGTTTCCTGCGGTTACCGTCCCCTTTGTTGAAAAAGCCGGACGCAAAGTCGAAAGAATCTCCTCCGTTGTCCCTGCTCTTACGCCTTCATCCTGTGAGAACGTGAATTGATGTTCTTCTAATTGATATTGCTCTCCTACCCGCCGCTCTGTTACATCAACGGAGACAATTTCATCTGAAAACTTTCCTTCCTGTAATGCTTTGGCTGCCTTTTGATGACTTCTTACCGCAAAGGCGTCCTGATCTTGACGTGTGACCTGATACTTTTGCGCCACCTGCTCTGCCGTGTGTCCCATGCTCATGTAGTATTCAGGCGCTTGTTCTGCCAAATGAGCATTCGGACGAATGGAGTGACCCATCATCGGCACCTGTGACATCGATTCGACGCCACCAGCTAAGATTGTTTCTGCCTGACCGAGCATGATTCGTTCACCCGCATAAGCGATGGATTGAAGACCAGATGAGCAGTAGCGGTTAATGGTGATGGCAGGGACTGTATACGGAAGCCCTGCTAATGCTCCAATATTCCGAGCCACATTTAACCCCTGCTCTGCTTCTGGTGTTGCACATCCGATAATCAAATCATCTATCTGTCCGTCGTAATCACCGGCACGCTTTAATGTTTCTTTTACACACAATGCGCCCATATCATCAGGTCGAACATGTTTTAACGATCCTTTTTTCGCCTTCCCTACTGGTGTTCTCGCGCCAGCGACAATGACTGCTTCTCTCATTTTGACTCCCCCTTAGTTACGTAAAGGTTTTCCTTTGACGAGCATGTGCTGCATGCGTGCTTGTGATTTCACTTCTCCTACAAGACTTAAAAAGGCTTCCCTTTCAAGCTCTAATAAGTATTGCTCCTCTACTTCTGTTCCAAATGGCAGTTTTCCGCCGGAAATAACATGAGCTAATTTTTTAACAATGGTCATGTCATGCTCTGAAATGTATCCAGACAATCTCATATTTTCAGCCGCCAATATCATTGCTGCATAGCCTGTTTCGCCCATGACGGGCACCTTTTGCTTGAGCGGCGCACGATAACCCGCTTCATCAAGAGAGAGCACAAGTTGTTTCGCATCATAGATCAAGTGATCTCCGTTCATACTGATTCGGTCACTCGCGCGAAGCATGTTCATATCCCGCGCTTCCTCTGCCGAAGTGGATACTTTCGCCATTGCAATTGTTTCAAATGTTTTCATCGTGGCGTCTTGTATAGCGGTCTGCGATGGCTTCGCTGATCCTTGTAGATGGCGAAGGTATAATTCTTTGTTTCCACCGCCGCCTGGAATCAGTCCAACTCCCGCTTCGACAAGACCCATGTATGCTTCACTCGACGCCTGAATAGCTGCTGCCGGCAGACAAACCTCTGTTCCGCCTCCGAGTGTCATACCAAACGGTGCAGCAACGATTGGACGGTCGCTATATTTCACCTTCATCATTGCCTGCTGGAAGCGGCGGATCACAAAGTCAATTTCAAAGAAATTATCGTCCTGAGCTTCCATTAAAATCAAAGCAAGGTTGGCACCAACACAGAAGTTCTTGCCTTGGTTTCCGATGACAAGCCCTCTATAATTTTGTTCCACCTCATCGACAGCGCGATTGATCATGTCAATGACATCTAGTCCAATGGCATTGCTTTTGGAGTGAAATTCGAGCAAGGCGACATCATCACCGATATCGATCAAGCTCGCACCAGCATTTTTAAAAATAACGCCGTGCTTCTTTTTCAATCTCGCTAAGGAAATATTCTTTTCGTTTCCTTTTTCCTGTTCATAAGTCCCATTATGATAAAACGCACGCTCTCCATCAGCATTCTCTTGATAGAATGTATCGTGTCCTTCTGAAAGCATGTCTTGCACCCACTGCGGGATGCTGTGACCTTCTGCTTCCATGCGCTCGACTGCTTTTTTCACACCGATTGCATCCCATAGCTCAAATGGACCGTGCTGCCAGCCAAACCCCCATTTCATTGCGTTATCGATGGACTGAATGTCATCCGCAATTTCGCCTGTTAACTGAGCCGAATAAAGGAGCACAGGTGCCGTCATGTTCCAGAGCAATTGTCCTGCACGCCCATCTTGATAAATAAGCGCTTTCAATTTCGCTTTCGTTCCCTTTTGCTGCTTCGCCATCTCAATGCCTAGATCTTTCAGCTTCGTTCGTTCTCCATATGTGAGCGTCACAGGATCAAGTTCTAAAATGGCCTTTCCATTCTTTTGATAAAACCCTTGCCCTGCCTTGCTGCCAATCCATCCCTTTTCAAGCATTCTTTCAATAAACTCAGGAAGCTGGAAAATATCTTTTTCTTTACCTTCTACTTGGTCATATACGTTGCGGGCTACATGGAAAAACGTGTCGAGTCCTACGACATCAAGTGTACGGAAGGTCGCACTTTTCGGTCTTCCAATGAGGGGTCCTGTGACTGAATCCACCTCTCCAATGGTGTATTTGTTTTCAAGCATTTCACGCACTGTCACAAGGAGTCCATAAGTACCAATACGATTGGCAATAAAGTTCGGCGTATCTTTCGCTTCCACGACGCCTTTACCAAGTACATCCTCGCCAAACGTTTTCATAAATTGGAGTACTTCTGGATCTGTTTCTTGAATAGGAATGATTTCTAAAAGCTTTAAATAACGAGCGGGGTTAAAAAAATGTGTGCCTAAAAAGTGGCGTTTAAAATCCTCTGATCGGCCTTCTGCCATTTTTTCAACCGAAATTCCCGATGTGTTACTTGATACGATGCTGCCTTCTTTGCGGTGTTCGTCGATGAGCGAGAATACGTGCTTTTTGATGCTGAGCTTTTCAGTGACGACTTCAATGATCCAGTCAGCATCTTGTAATAAGGAAAGGTGATCTGTGAGATTTCCTGGTGTGATGTATGAAAGGTTTTTTGCTGAAGTAAGAGGTGCTGGCTTTTGCTTTAACAATTTTTTCATCGCTTCTTGACTTAATCTATTCCGAACACTAGGGTGATCAAGCGTTCGCTTTTTTGCCGTTTCTTCCTTTGTCAGTTCGTTTGGCACAATATCTAGCAATGTTACTGGTATCCCGATATTGGCTAGATGCGCAGCAATGCCTGAGCCCATGACACCTGAACCAATGACAGCCGCCTTGCGAATATGTTTGCCCATAAATATCCCCCTAAACATTTTGAATGAACAGTCATTCATTTTTTGTCCAAAAAAAAGCAATGCCTCTTTCTTTATCTTAAAAGATTTTCCGAAACAGTTCAAGTACGGATTTCAAAAATTTACACATTCTCATGTGCCTTACTTTGCGGCGTATGAATTAAAGACGAGAGGGCATTGTAAGAATGGAGGTGATGTCCACATGTCTCGTTTGAAGAAAAACCCATCGAAAGCAGGCGTAAGTGCTGCAAGTGTAAAAGGAAACGCAGGTCCATCACAGGAAGCAGACCTAGGCGGCAAAAAGACTAGTCAAAATCAGCAATATAAAAAGAATCAGTAAGGAAACAAAATCGTAAGGAGGAACACACCTTGAACAATCAGCAAATGAATATGCCCCCGCAAGTCATTTCAGTGAAGGATTCCTTGTACTTAGAGGATATGCTGAATTGGAACTTGATCGCTATGAAAAAGGCTCACTTTATGGCCGAGCATTGCCAGGACCAAACATTGAAACAAGAATTAAATCAAGTGGGCCAAATGCACCATCAGCATTACACACAAATTCTTCAGCATTTAGGCAGCTCAGGGCAAGGCCAGTCTACTGGCTTTATGCAATAGGAGGAAAAAACATGGAACAGCAAAACCAACAAAAAATCGGGAATCCTCAAACCCCGGTTCCCACATCAACAAACATGAATGATCGTGATTTTGTCACAGATCTCTTGTCGACTGAAAAATATATGACAAGCGGATACAACACAGCGCTCAATGAATTCAGTCATGAATCTCTTTATCAGGATATTCAGCGAATCGCGCTAGAAACTCAGAAAACACAAAGACATTTATATGATGTCATGTTCCGATATGGGTGGTATTCAGTTGAAGCCGCTGAGCAGCAAAAGCTTCAGCAGGCACACCAGAAATTTCAGCAAACACTGACAGAACAATCTCCATACGGACCATCACAGATGTCATAAAGAAAAACTGCCAGTATGGAGCTGGCAGTTTTTTTAGCGGTCTTGATTGGATCGATGAGCTTCGTTCATTTGTTTGATCCGCTGAATGGTTTCTTTGATTTCTTCCTTAGCCTCTGGATACGTTTCATTAAAGTGCTTTGCTAGAGGCGGCATACTTTTTGCAATATGAGAATAGATGACCCACTGTTTCACATCTTCTTTCAGCTCGTCTGTTGATTCACCGAGCAGCAGCTCTGTATATTTCTCAAGCAAGCCTTCAAGCTTTTCGTCTAGTTCATTTCCCATTTTGATCTTCCGCTCCTTTTTTCAGAAAAAAGCCTGACTCTGTACGTAACAGATGTCAGGCTTTTGACATACGATTATCTTGCAGCGAGAAATGTCTCCGCTTGCGCTTGCTGCACAATACAGCGTCCTCTGCCATGCGGAATACATAATGGCGTTCCGAATAAAGGATCTGTTGTCACTTGGCAGTTCATATCAAAGACATTTTTCACAAGATCACAATTAATGACCGTTTCTGGTCTTCCTTCTGCATAAATCGTCTTGTCTTTAATCGCTACAAGGTGATGAGCATATCGGCATGCGAGATTCAGGTCATGAAGAACCATGACGATCGTGCGCTGCTCTTTTTCATTTAAGTCAAACAGAAGGTCGAGAATTTCAATTTGATGCGTCATGTCTAAATATGTCGTCGGCTCATCTAACAAAATGATATCCGTTTCCTGCGCTAACGTCATCGCAATCCATGCACGCTGCCTTTGTCCACCTGATAATGAATCGACCGTTCGATCAGCAAGGTCTTCCATCTTCGTTGACTTCAGTGCACGATTCACTGCTTCCTCGTCCTGCTTTGACCACTGCTTCAGCCAATTTTGATAAGGATATCTGCCTTGCTTCACTAATTGATGCACAGTTAATCCTTCTGGCGCTTCTGGTCCTTGCGGAAGAATGGCGAGCTGTTTCGCTACTTCCTTTGTTGGTAATTTGGCAATGGAATGACCTTCAAGCAGGACAGAACCACCCATTGGCTTCATGAGACGGGCCAAAGAGCGAAGTAGCGTGGATTTACCGCATCCATTGCTGCCAATAAATACTGTGATTTCACCCTTAGGGATTGATACATTTAGTTCATCTATGATCATTGTTTCTCCGTAGCCTAAGCTTAAACCTTCAGTAGAAATGGCACTCATTCCGCTCAAACGCTCCTTTTCTCATGCAAATTTTTTATATGAAATATCGTCTATATATAGACGCAAAAGATCACTTATCTCAATTTAGTGTATCAGATTTAAGTGATCTTGAAAATCATTTTCAATTAAAAAATGAGAAAGTTCCGTTTTACTTCTTCTTTTGGAATGTACGTTTGGTCCCATCTTCAAGCTTAATATCGACCTGAATTCGCTGATAATCATCGTCTAAATTAAAAGCAGCTAATAGCTCATTTACATACGTTTCATTGATCTTCGCACTAGGAATAGACATATCATTTAGCTTCATCTTCATCTCCCGTAATGCTTCTTCACCTTCATAGCGGACACCGTTCATATGATCACGAATAAGTGCTTCTTCTTTGCCTTTCGCCTGACGATAGGTGGCTTCGTATAATTCGCTTTTCTGCCCGTATTGAACATGCAGGTGGAGATGCTCAAATGGAAGTTCCTTCATTTGAACCGCTGAAAGACTCTCTGCTTCTGCTTCCTTTGTTTGCTGGAGCGGCTCGATTGATTGGCAGCCAGACAGCATAAAAAGCAGCACTCCTATTTGTCCCGCCTTCTTCCAACACATCATGTGCTTCCTCCTATTTCTTATCATCGCTTTTTATTCTTCTCCATCCTTCTTTTCGTTATTCAATAAAAGAGCGGGCTATGGTAAATTGAAACAAAAAGGAGGTACGAGATGATGAAAAGGACAGCCATTGTAACTGGTGCCAATAGCGGCTTTGGCAAGCTCATCACGATAGGTCTCGCCAAGCAAGGCTATACAGTGATTGCAGGCGTCAGGCAGGAAGCCAATGCGAAAAAGCTTGCTGAAGAAATCGAGCAAGTCTCGTTATCCGAAGCGATACATATTGAAGCATTAGATGTGACAGACACGCAGTCGATTCAAGCATTTCAGAAAAAACTACATGCTTACGCCCCTATTACCCTGCTTGTCAACAATGCAGGAACAGCCTATGCGGGTTTTGCTGAAGAGGTTCCTGTTGACACGTACCGCCAGCAATTTGATGTCAATGTTTTCGGAGTCATGGAAGTGACACAAGCCGTCCTTCCGTTTATGACAAATGGTGCAAAGATATTCAATATGAGCAGCATCAGCGGATTAATGGGAATGCCCGCACTTTCTCCTTATGTATCTTCCAAGTTTGCTTTAGAGGGCTACACAGAGAGCTTGCGCATTGAACTAGCCTCGTTCGGTATACAGGCAGCCTTGATCGAGCCAGGCTCTTTCCAAACGAATATTTGGAACACGTCTATGAACGAGCACATGTTGCAGCCAGAGGAAGGCTCGAAATACATACACATTTATCAAAAGATGATGGCTCATATCAATGCCCAGAAATCAAACTACGGGGACCCGCGTGAAGTCGCAGACCTTGTGATTCGATTAGCTGAGAAGAAGCGGCTGAAAAAGCTGAGATATCCGATTGGGAAAGGAGTGCGACTTTCATTTACCGCAAAGCAGCTTCTGCCTTGGAGCATGTGGGAAAAGATCATATTACGTACACTCTCTTCAAAAAAATAAGCATAAAAAACAGGTAGACCTTTAACGTCCACCTGTTTTTTCATTTATTCAGTTTCAGACTGTCCAAGGGTAATGTCTAGATTTTTGTTTTTCCCTTCACGAATGACAGTCATTGTTGTTTTATCGCCGACTTTTGTTTCTTTGTACAAAATTTCTTTCAGCTGAGAGCTGTTCGCCACGTTTTTCCCTTTAAACTTAATGATGACATCTCCAGACTTCAAGCCTGCTTTTTGTGCAGGTGATCCTTTTGATACATCCTTTACGTAAATCCCTTTGCCGATTTGTTTATCAAATAGGCCGAGCGTATTTTCTTGATATGTTTCAGGCACTTGCTCAAGATCAATCATTTGTACGCCAAGGTAAGGACGTTCAACCTTTCCGTTTTTCAACAGCTCATCTACTATCGGTTTGACATCGTTACTTGGAATCGCAAAGCCGAGTGATTCGACACCGCTTTCGCTAATTTTTAAGCTGTTGATACCGATGACTTGACCATCTGTATTGATAAGCGGTCCACCGCTGTTTCCTGGATTGATCGCTGCATCTGTTTGCAGTACATTCATTTCCACCGTACCAGATGACGTGTTCGCTTCAACTGTACGATCAAGACCACTAATAATCCCTTCTGTTACAGTACCAGAGAACTGGGCACCAAGCGGGTTTCCAATTGCGATCACTTTGTCTCCAGCACGAAGCTTAGAAGAATCACCAAAGCTCGCCACTTTATCAATGCCGTCTGCATTGATTTCTACAACCGCTAAATCTGTCATCACGTCACTGCCGACGAGCTTCGCGTCTTTTGTTTTTCCGTCATAAAGTGTGACCTTCAATTTATTGGCACCCTCGACTACGTGGTTATTTGTAATAATGTACGCTTTTTTCCCATCCTTTTTAAAGATGACACCAGAACCCGTTCCAGCTTCAGCTTCTGTTGAATCACCGCTAAGGCCAAACGAATTTTGGGTAGATTGATAGTTTGAGACTCCCACAATGGTTGGCTCTAAATCTTCTACCATATCAGAAACATTTGTGGCATTGGTGATTTGTTTTGTTGAGAAATTTTCAGAGGCCGCTGGTTCACTTGACGCTGTTTGCGTTTGATTGTTTGCTGCTGTGTCCTGTGACTGCGGCAAAAGCGGTGTAATGCCAAGCACAAGGCCGCCGCCAATAATTCCGCCAAGGATCGGACTGAGCCATGCTGCTTTCCGCTTTTTCTCCTTTTTCGACGCACGGTCATCCCCCATTTGAGGAGAATGGTTTGTCACACTCTCCTGAGTGGCAGAAGCTTCGTTTTCATGAGGTTGAAAAACGACTTCCTTTTCTTTTTCAGGTTCGTCTATTTGTTTCTCATTCTCTTGATGTACATCTTCTTCTTGATTCAAATTCTTCTCTTCATCTTCTCTTCGAAAATCCATCGCTTACACTCCTTTACATCATGTTCATGACTTGCTTGATTCATATGTGTAGATAGGACTCATGTCCTCTTAATGGCAACATCATTGAAGATACTACATGACAATAAGTCAAATTATATAATACTTATTCATAGAAAAAAAGCAAGGTGCGCACATTCGTGAAAAGCACCTATTGATCTGCCTTTTGTCTATGCCCTTTTTTCCCTTGAGCTTATCATAAACAAACATTATGGGATAATAATGAGAAGAATATGTGAAATTGTGAAAAATGCATGAGATTGTTGACATGCCGCCTTTATATCCCGTTATAATGACGTTGAGAGGATGTGGAAGACTTTGTCGTACACCATTTATTTAGTGGAAGATGAACAAAACTTAAACGAACTTTTAACCAAATATTTAGAAAGTGAAAATTGGAATGTCTCCTCTTTTTTAACCGGAGAAGCGGCACGCGAAGCAATGAATAAGCCGCCGCATCTATGGATTTTAGATATCATGCTGCCTGATACAGATGGCTACACACTGATTAAAGAAATCAAAGCCGCATCACCTGACGTACCGGTCATTTTCATTTCAGCACGCGACGCTGATATTGATCGTGTCCTCGGTTTAGAGCTGGGAAGCAGTGATTATATTGCGAAACCATTTCTTCCGCGCGAGCTGATCATTCGGGTGCAAAAGCTGCTTGAGCTTGTGTATAAAAACAGCGATACTCCGCAGCAGCAAAGTGTTACACCCGTTTCCTCTTATGTCATTCATGAGGATGTAAGAGAGGTGTATGAAGAAGATCAGCTTATTAACTTAACTTCTAAGGAATTTGACTTGCTGCTTTTATTTACACATCATCAAGGACATGCTTTTTCTCGTGAAGATATTCTCGTCAAAATTTGGGGACACGATTACTTTGGGACAGATCGTGTGGTGGATGACCTTGTCAGACGATTGCGCAAAAAAATGCCCGACTTAAAGGTCGAGACCATCTATGGATTTGGCTATAGGATGCTAAAAGGATGAAGAACAAACCACTCGCTTTTCAAATTTGGATCGTCATCTCTGGTATTTTACTCACCATCTCGATTGTCCTGATCATTCTATTTTCCAATACATTACGTAACTTTTTCACGAATGAAATTTATAAAAATATCGAAAATGAACAACAGGTGCTCACAGAATATCCGTTGAACCGAGACGGCTCGCCAAAGTCGACACCGGAAAACCGCTCGGTGCAGCACATTCTGATTCCGTCAGATGAATTAAACCAAATGACGCAGTTTTTCCCGCACGCTTTTATTGAGAAAATCCAAGCCTTTGTGAAAAAACAAAAAAGCGCAACGAAACGCTATTCTGAAGAGGTGAATGGCCAGCACATCTTTTTTGTCATCAAAAAAGTATCAACAGGCAATACCCAATATATTCTTTTGTCTTATGCGCCAGACTCTTATCGAGATGACCTGTCCTTTACGCTGTTTAAACAGCTGATCTTTATCTTGGGCACCGTTATTTTATTAAGCTGGATTCCATCGATTTGGCTTGCCCGCTACTTATCCCGTCCAATCGTTGCATTTGAAAAGCACGTGAAGCGGATTGCACAAGAGGACTGGGACGATCCTGTCATCGTTGACCGGCAAGATGAGATCGGAAAGCTTGGTCACACCATTGAAGAAATGAGACAAAAACTCATTCAAAAGGATGAAACAGAACGGACTCTTTTGCAAAATATATCACATGACTTAAAGACACCTGTCATGGTCATCCGCGGCTATACGCAGTCAATTAAAGATGGTATTTTTCCTAAGGGAGATCTTGAACAAACGGTGGAAGTCATTGAAGGTGAAGCGGAAAAGCTTGAGAAGAAAATCAAGGATTTGCTGTACTTAACAAAGCTTGATTATTTATCAAATCAACACCCTGCACATGCTTCCTTCCTACTCAGTAATACGATGCTGGAAGTGGTCGACCGGATACGCTGGTCGAAAAATGAATTGCAGTGGAACGTGGACTTAGATGATGAGGCTGCTCTTGAAGGCGATCCAGAACAATGGAGCAAATTATTTGAGAATGTACTAGAAAATCAACTTCGCTACGCAAAAAGTAAAATTGATATTCATATGAAACAGGAAGAGGATCAAATACGCATTGTCATTCGTAATGACGGTCCTCCAATTGAAGAACATATGCTATCCAACCTATACGAACCTTTTAGTAAGGGAAAAAAGGGCGAATTCGGTATTGGATTAAGCATTGTCAAAAAAATTCTCTCCATGCATCAAGCGTCTATATCTATTGAAAATGATGAACTAGGTGTACGTTATACGATCACGGTTCCAAAGAAGAGACTGTAGGTTTTTGACCGCAGTCTTTTTTAGATGAATGAATACCCATTAAAATCACGGTATGTGGCTTTAATTTTCTTGCCAGCTTGATACATCCATTTCTTTTCAATGGTTGTCTCTTTCGGCATTTTGACTTTTTCTACTTGAATTCCTTTTGTTCGCAAGCGTCTTATCATATCATCGATTTCTCTCATGGAACATCATCCTTTCACATATTTTGACCAGTTGGTCACCTTACTTTATAATATAAAGAATTACACTGTAAAAAACAAGTTACAATCTGATTAATTTTTGAAAACTTTCGTCGTTTATGACCGATAAGTCACATCTCTTTGCTCACGTTTCCTAAGACATTTGTCTCTCGGTAAGAAAGGATGACATTCATATTGAAAAAGAAAGAGAAAATGATCATTGAGGCTGGTATGAAATTGTTTGCCAGCAAAGGCTACAATACAACGTCTGTTCAGGAAATTGCGGATGAATGCCACATGTCAAAGGGTGCTTTTTATCTTTATTTTAAATCAAAGGAAGCACTGCTCATTTCAATCTTACATTACTATTATGATAAGGTATTTACCCGGATTCATGAGGTTCAAACAGAGGGCGGCACACCAAAGGAAGCCTACCGTAAACAGCTCACTGTCTACTACGATAATATTTTGCAGCAAAAGGATTTTATTAAAATGCAGCTAAGTGATCGAGCATTGCCAATGAATGAAGATACGCAGCAGCTCGCAAAACAAATCAGACTTGCCACCATTCAGCTTCACATTGATAACATTAAGCAAGTATATGGAGATGCAGCGATTCCTTATATGGCTGATCTTTGTTTGACGATTGAGGGCATGAGCCATGTATATTTCGAGCTTGCGATTTTATATGATTTTCAGCTGGAGGCTGAGGAGCTAGCCGCAACGATGATTCACCGTATTGATGATTTGATGGGCGGTATGATGGAGCGACATGATCTTCCGCTCATCTCTGTAGATCAAGCGAGCGATTGGTTTGGTCCTATTTATGAACGGTCATTCGACCCGCTGACAGAATCTCTTTTAAAAGAACTAAGAGAGCAGGCTGAGGCACACTATGAAGTGAAAGACGAGCCTGATTTATTTGAAGCACTTGGCATTTTAGAAAATGAATTAAACAAACAGAAACCTAGACAAGTCATCGTGAAAGGCATGCTGCATCAATTGAAATTATACACACCGCTCCGAACCCACTCCGAATCACTTTTGCGTATTTTGAAAGAGGACCATTTGTAGAACCCAAGGCATTCCTTGGGTTTCATTTTTGTTCACATCACATTCAATGAAAAAAACCAGGGGCAGCCGCCCCTGGTTTCTTATTTTGCTTTCGGTGTCACCATTTCTTCTGGTTTCACAAACTCTTCAAACTGCTCTTCTGTTAACAGCTCTAATTGAAGTGCTGCTTCTTTTAACGTTAAACCTTCTTTGTGAGCAAGCTTTGCAATTTTCGCTGCATTTTCATATCCGATGTGCGGGTTAAGTGCCGTCACAAGCATCAATGAATTGTTCAAGTTTTTCTCGATTGTTTCTAGGTTTGGTTCGATTCCAATGGCACATTTGTCATGGAATGAGTTCATGCCATCAGCAAGTAATTCAACTGATTGCAAGAAGTTATAGATGATGACCGGCTTAAATACGTTCAGCTCAAAATTTCCTTGGCTGGCAGCAAAACCGATCGTTGCATCATTCCCCATAATTTGTGCTGCAATCATTGTTAAAGCTTCACTTTGAGTTGGGTTCACTTTACCTGGCATAATGGAGCTTCCTGGCTCATTTTCAGGAATGATCAATTCACCAATTCCGCAGCGTGGACCACTTGCCAGCCATCTCACATCGTTGGCAATTTTCATTAAATCAGCTGCAAGTGCTTTTAGGGCACCGTGTGCATACGTAATTTCATCATGGCTTGTCAGCGCATGGAATTTGTTTGGTGAAGAATTGAAATTTTGACCTGTCAGCTTGCTGATTTCTTCAGCGACATATTGACCAAACTCAGGATGTGCGTTAATTCCTGTACCAACAGCTGTGCCACCAATCGCAAGCTCTCTCATTTTTTCAGTTGATTCTAGAATCATTTCTTTTGAACGGTCCAGCATGTACACCCAGCCGCTAATTTCTTGACCTACTGTCAGTGGTGTTGCGTCTTGCAAATGCGTACGACCAATTTTCACAATTTCTAGATATGCTTTTGCTTTCTCATCAAGAGTCGCTCTCAATTGATCAATCGCAGGCAATAACTTTTTGTACACAGCTAAAACAGCTGCCACGTGCATAGCAGTTGGGAATGTGTCATTTGAGCTTTGACTGCGGTTGACGTCATCATTCGGGTGAATGCTGAACTCACTATTTTTATCTTTCAAGTAAGCAGTTGCTCTATTTGCAACGACTTCGTTCATATTCATGTTACTTTGTGTCCCGCTACCTGTCTGCCATACAACAAGCGGGAAATGCTCGTCATACTTTCCGCTGATGATGTCATCACATACAGCAGCAATTGCTTCTGCTTTTTCGCTCTCAAGGTTGCCAAGACGTTCGTTGGCAATCGCTGTGCTACGTTTCAAAATTGCAAACGCATTCACAACTTCCTTTGGCATTTTCTCAGAACCGATTTTGAAATTTTCTTTGCTTCGTTGTGTTTGTGCACCCCAGAACTTGTCCTTTGGCACCTTGATTTCGCCCATTGTATCTTTTTCGATTCTAAATTCTGTCATTATGTATCCCTCCATAGCTTCTATACACTCAACTCTATTCTATACAAAAAACCAAAATCCTTTAAGCGTTTTCAATTAAAATTTTATCTTTATTTTAATTTTAGTTCAATATAAACGCGGACATCTTTCGAATATTTGTATTTTGGGTTCGTTTTTCCGTAATCTTTTGATGTATATGTCACTTCATAATGCTTGTCAAACGACTGTAGAATACGGTCAATCTCCTCTTTTGTTCCTGCTAAACGAATTTGTGCCATCTTGTGTCCTCCAAAACCCTCATTCTTTCTTTTACCACAAAATAATGTAACACAGAATATTGTTTTTTCAAGCAGGTAATGCTAAGAAAAAGTTATTTGAGGCGGGTGATCCATTTGAATCAAACTCCACTGAAAGAGCACTTATACGATAATCTCTCTGTCATCCTCCCGCAGTTAAAGGATATGGACGATTTGATTCATGAGAAAAAAACGCTGCCTCACGGGCAAGTTGTTTACTATTTATACATAAAAGAAATGAACAAAAAGATGGAGATTCAAACCTTTTTAAAGCTGCTTCTCCAAGATCATGCGTCTCTTACAAAAGAAAAGTTGGAATCTAATTTATTCATGATGACCACTCGTTCGGTTAAGACCTCTGAAGAATTGATTGATGCGATTTTTGAAGGTCACTGCGTGGTGCTGATTAACGGATTTCAGCATGCTTATATATTAGAAACAAACGGAACGAAGAAACGCAATTTAGGGGATTCTACCTCTGAAACAGTCGTAAGAGGACCCAAAATTGGCTTTATTGAAGATTTAAATACGAATTTAGCGCTTGTAAGACAGCGCTTAAAGAATCCTGATGTCAAAACCGTCGATATGAAGATTGGTTTACAGAAATACACACAGGTGACCATCATGTACATCGACGGTATCGTACAAGTACCTGTTTTAAAGGAAGTCAAAAAGCGGCTCAAGCAAGTCACCATTGATGATATACAGGACTCTGGTGTTCTTGAGGAGCTCATTGAAGACAATGTGTACTCTCCTTTTCCACAAATTCAAAACACAGAACGGCCGGATAAAGTCGCGTCTGCTTTAAACAATGGCCGGGTCGCCATTTTTGTCGATCACTCACCTTTTGTGTTAATTGTACCTGCTTCACTCGCCACAATTATGCAATCACCTGATGATTATTATGAAAGGTGGATCGCTGCCTCTCTCATTCGGATGCTGCGGTTCACCTCGATCTTTCTGACATTATTTTTATCAGCCATTTATATTGCGCTTGTGTCCTTCCATCAAGGGCTTTTACCAACAACTCTTGCTATTTCAATCTCAAGTACGAGAGAAAATGTCCCCTTTCCGCCTATTGTGGAGGCGCTTATCATGGAGATCACAATTGAACTGCTGCGGGAAGCCGGTTTAAGGCTGCCAAATCCGCTCGGTCAAACGATTGGACTTGTTGGCGGAGTTGTTATTGGACAGGCTGCCGTTCAGGCACATATTGTCAGCTCGATTATGGTGATTATCGTGAGTGTCATTGCACTTGCATCCTTTACTGTTCCTCAATATGGAATGGGCATGTCCTTTCGCGTGCTCCGTTTTGTGTCCATGTTTGCTGCGGCTACCTTTGGTTTATACGGGATTGTGCTGTTTATGCTCGTACTCCTTACCCATCTCACACGTCAAAAAAGTTTTGGCACACCGTATTTCTCACCAGATTTTGTGTTCAGCTATAAAAACGAGGACAATTCCATTATTCGATTGCCCTTAAAAAATCAACAGAAAGGAGAACGAGATGGTCAATCATAAAGAGTCGATATCAAGCTATCAGGCAAGTGCCATTATTGCAAATACAACACTAGGCGCAAGTATGATGATTCTGCCACGTTCAATGGCTCAGGCTGCGGCTACACCTGACGGCTGGATTGCACTCTTACTCATGAGTGTCATTTACATTGTGTTTATTTTTGCAAATGTCCTGATGATGAAAAAAGTACCTTTCTCCTCATATTATGATTATACGAATGAGGGACTTGGAAAATGGATTGGCGCACTTGCCAACCTCTTGATTATTATTTATTTTCTTGGCGTTGCCAGCTATGAAGTACGGGCTATGTCGGAAATGGTCAAATTCTTTCTGCTTCAAAACACGCCAGTAGCTGTGACAATGATCAGCTTTATTGTGGTTGGGTTTTATCTGGTGATTGGCGGAATTGGTGATTTAGCGCGGCTTTTCCCTTTTATACTGATTGTGACGCTCATCATCTTATTTGTCGCTTACGGACTTAGCCTTCAAGAATTTAAGTTAGATAACCTCCGTCCCGTTTTAGGAGAGGGATTCACCCCTGTCTTCAAATCTTTGAACGCATCAGCCATTTCGTTTGTAGGCATTGAAATGATGCTGTTTATGCCTGCCTATTTGAACACACAAAAACATACCTTTGCTTATGGGACAGTCGGCTTTTTAATTCCAGCGATTATTTATATTTTCACTTATATTCTTGTGATTGGTGCGCTGACTGTCAAAGAAACAGCGACTTTGACTTGGCCGACCATTGCCTTATTTCAATCTTTTGATATTCAAGGAATTTTTATTGAGCGAATTGACTCCTTTTTGCTTATCGTTTGGTTGGTTCAGCTTTATACAAGCTTTGTCGGATATACATTTTTTGCTGCAATCGGGGTGTCTAAACTGACCAAGTTTCCTAAACAAGTGGTCCTTGTTTTAATGGGAATTGTCATTTACTTTGCAGCGATTTTTCCAAAGGATGTCGATACAGTGCGAAATTATTTAACCTATGTGAACAACCTCTTTTTCCTGCTGTTCGGCATTCTCCCGTTTCTCTTATTTATCATCGTGTTTTTCAAAAGGAGGCGGAACACAACATGAAAAAGAAAGCAGCTGTTGCTCTTTTGACGCTGGTTCTATTAAGTGGTTGCTGGGATAGCACAAATATTGAGGAGCTTAACATGGCGATTGGATTTGCAGTAGACAAAGGGGACCAAGGGAATAAATTAAAGGTATCTATGCAAGTCCTCGTTCCTCAAAAGATCTCTCAGGAATCAAACATCAAAGACCCTACGAAAATCATTGAAACAAACGGGGATTCTGTGCATCAAATATTCCGCACAACGGCGCTGAAAAGCCATCGCATTTTCGCACAGCAGCTACGGGTGTTTTTGTTTTCTGAGGAACTCATCAATGAGAATAATTTCGACCTCGTCATTAATCAATTCATTCGAGACAATGAAACGAGGAGAGGAGGCCTCGTCTTTATGACCTCTAAGAATCCTGGAGACATGCTGAAAATCAATGACGACGGACAGCCAGCCTCTACGACCTTATACGATCTTTCTGAGAATAGAAAATCGACCATTCGCATGTTTAAGACTAGCTCATTAGGAGATATTTCTTCTGCCATGCAAAACAATGTATCTTTCGCTATTCCGAAAGTCAGCGTCGATCAAGGAAAATTAATGATCGATGGAGCCTCTATTATTAAGAATAAGCGATTTCTCACCAATATCTCTCCGTTAGCAGTACAGTCATACAATCTGTTAACTGGAGACGGACTGGGTGGAGTCATTGAATTTGAATATGAACACAGCATCTACTCTTTTGAGATTTTCAAACTCAAGCACCATATTAAAACCAATAAATCAGCCAGCGGAAAATATCAATTTGATGTGTCAGTGGAACTTGATGGACGATTGTCTGAGGATTGGAATGAACGTGAGAACGCTTTTAATGAAAAGTATCTCAGAGAAATTGAAGGCGTTGTCAAGCGGCGAATAGAGACAAGCGTTAAAGATTTCATCGGTGAATTACAGCATGAGATCAAAGCTGATATTTGCGGGTTCTATCAGAAGGCGAGTATTGCTTACCCGAAGGATTTTCGAAAAGATGCAAAACATTGGGATGAGATTTTTAGTGAATCAGATATTCAGTACAAAGCAAATGTGAAAATCCGTGACTTCGGGACTAAGGGCGCAACACAATCCTTATAGAGTATGTTAAAATGGTAAGAAAAAAAGGGTGTCAATCATGAAACGAGCTTTACTTTCGGCCGGCATTCTATTTTTGATTCTAGGAATACTCCTGTTAGTCGTTGTATTCATGCAATCAAAAGAAGATTTCTTCATTGAAGCCGACAGCTTTTCGAGCACATTTTTGATCGTGATCTATTATGGACAAACCCCTGCGCTCCTTCTTATTGGAGGCGGTATATTCGTCGGACTTTCACAGATCATTGGTTTGCAAGAGAAAAAGGCAGCTTTGGCAAAGGAGAGCGTAAAGCTATTATCCGAGATGAAGAAAGCCCTAGAAGACAAATCGGCCGAGGAGCAGGAGGCTTTTCCAGTTCCTGAGCTCCATCAACTATCCGAACGTCCGATCACAGGACAGAAGGACTAAACTTACGCATGTTCTAGCAGCTTTCTTTTGAAAGCTGTTTTTTTATTTTATTGGATCAGCTTATGACGATGCGCATACACAGCCGCTTGCGTCCGGTCTTCTACATCGAGTTTGGAAAGAATGTTCGTAATATGTGTCTTCACTGTTTTAATTGTAATAAATAGTTCCTCAGCGATGACCTTATTCGATTTCCCATCGGCAATCAGCTTCAAGATTTCCATTTCCCTTGCTGTTAATGCATCATGAAGGATCGATCCATTTGAGGAATGACGAAGTTTATTCATCACCTTTCCAGCTACTTTTGATTCTAGTCTTGGTTCGCCGATACTTGCAGACCGAATGGCATCTGCAATTTCTCCTGCCTTGGATGTTTTTAATAAATAACTTAACGCACCTGCCTCAATCACTGGATAAACTTTATCATCGTCAATAAAGCTCGTCAGAACGATAATTCGAGCATCTTCAATTTCCTGACAAATTCTTTTCGTTGCTTCGATGCCATCCATGCCTTCCATGACAAGATCCATTAAAATGACATCTGGCCGTAATTCAACTGCTAGCTCTACACCTTTTTGTCCATCTGACGCTTCACCAATGACTTCAATATCAGCCTGTGCCTCTAAAAAAGCAGCAAGCCCCATTCTCACCATTTCGTGATCGTCAATTAAAAGCACTCGAATCATCGAACGTTCTCTCCTTTTCCTTCATCAAAAATGGGAACCTTCACATCAATTTGTGTTCCTTTTCCTTCAAATGACATAATCTCTGCGACACCGCCTACTTCACTTGTTCTTTCACGAATTGATTCCAGTCCGTAGGAGGCCGTCTTCACATGATCGGTTTGAAAGCCGATCCCATTGTCGATAATCTTCAGCTGCACCTGCCGATTTCGAATGAGCAGACGCACCGTCACCTTTGTCGCCTTTGCATGCCTGAACACATTTGACAGGGCTTCCTGTACAATTCGGAAGAGGTGATCCTCTACTCCTTTTGAGAGCGGTACATCATCTTCTATTTCCCAATCAATATCAATCGGCTGCTTTGCTTGAAATTCATTTAGGAGTTCAATCAAGCCTTTTTTCAAGTCTTTTCCTTCAAGGGTGATCGGTCTGAGATGTAGCAAAAGCGCACGCATTTCATTCTGTGCATCGCCAGCCATTCGTTCGACTAAGCGCATCTGCTTTAAAATCTTTTCATCCTTTTCCTTCATGCCTTCAAGAATCGCAGAGGTCATCATTGAAATTGCAAACAACTGCTGGCTGACCGCATCATGCAGTTCTCGTGCTAGACGCTGACGTTCTTCGGAGACGACCGATTTTTTCATTTGCACCTGCCATTCTGCCCGCTCATTCGAGAGCTTTTGCAAAGAGGCTACTTGACCTTCTACTCGTTTCGCCATTTCATTTAATTGGTCTGCCGCTAAGCCAATTTCATCGTCGCCAAGAGACGGCAGTCTGTATGCAAAGTTCCCATTTTCAAACTTTAAAATCGACTCTACAAGCTGATCAAGACGCTTTTTATGCTGATAGCCAAATACATGTGAGGCAGAAACCCCAATGGCAAGACTAATGATCAGTAAAATACAAAAAAACGGGATGCCGAACCAGCGGGTAGAGAGGAGAATCATCGGATCAAGCTGATAATAAAAAAACATGGGCAGCATCGTCATGATGACAACACCAAGCGAGATCCCTACTCCAAGACGAATAGATTGCCACTGGATACCTAGATGGAGTTTCCTCATAAGTATCTCACATCCACATCTCCGATCAGTAAAGAGATGGAGATTTTCACTTTTCGTTTGCTCTCATCGTAATTGTCGGTCATCACATACACTTTACTTCCGAATCCGCTTCTTTTTTCATCAATAATCTTCATATCACCAATGGCAGCCGAAGCACTCACACATACTTCAATATCCTGCGGCACGAAAATATCCACATCCCCGATGAGCCCGCTTATTACGATCGTGCTCTCTTCTTCTGCGATGATGGCCTTTGATAAGTCGATTTTGACATCGCCGATAAACCCTGAAATCGTCAGATCACTTAATTGAAACGGCTTTTTCATCAGTCTGACTTCACCGATAAAGAAGTCATGCTCCTTGCGCGGCTTTGTCTGGCTTTTTGTTTTCTTTTGCTCGCCCTCTTTTTCAAGATTGACTTTCAGAGAAGGCTTATCGCTCTCCGGTGCTTCCTTTTTATCGACATCAAAAACGGGTTTGTTTTTCAATAAGCGATAGCCGGCATATATCAAAAAGGCCGCAAATAAATATCCTGTGAGACTAAACGTAATATTGAGCAGGAATTTTAAAAAGAGAAAGCCGGCAAAAATATAGGAAACTGAACCGAGCCAACGTTTGGATCTTGAGTGCAGCCAATAGCCCGCAAGCGCAAAAAACACAGGCCAAAACAAATCGGCTCCGATCCCAATAATTTTGAGAAATAGATTAATACCAAAAATCACGACAATGATACCTAAAATTTGATTCCTTGAAAAACGCAGTTGACTCGCCTCCTTCCTTTGTTTCGTTCATTACCGCAGCTTTAAGTTTCCACTTGTCATTTCAATATCGACTAAGTGTGTCCCTTTTCCCCGCGTGCCTGTAAAGCCTCGACCTTCACTGTCTGCTTGATCAAAGTGATAGGTGTGATCGACACTTCCACTTGTTTTTTTCACTTGGACGTTAAAATCTCCTTCATCCGGCAGGTTAAATTTTGCGCTGCCTGATGTCATGTGAAAGGAGACAGGTGATTCAATGGTATCAAAGCTTGCCGTCAATCTACCACTCGTCATTTCTAGCTGCATTTCCCCTTTGACATCTTTAATATCGGCACGCCCTGAGGTTGCTCCAATATCGCTATTTTTCGCATCGATGTGAGACACAGAGAGTCTGCCAGATGTCGCTTTGATTTCGACATTGTTTGCTGAGAAATTCTCGGCATTGAGGTTTCCGCTTGTTGATTTGAGGATCACATCTTCAAGTGCCAGCTTCCCTTCGCCGTCAATCTCACTGACCCCGCTTCCACCCGTAATCTTCACATTTTTATGATAATCTGTTGGCATTTTGACTAAGAGTTCTCCTTTTTCAAATGAAGTGAAAAACAAGAATCCTTTATTTTCAGCACGGATGTTAAATGTACTACCTGTTTGTTCCGCATACATTTTCCCTTTTCCACCTACGACCATCACGGAAATATCGGAACGATTTTCAGGCTGTACCTTCACGCGAAATCCAGAAAGAGAAATATCTAATTGATCAATTTCATCTTTTTTCGCTGAAGCTGTTGTGACTGGTTTTTCACGGGAGAAACTCAAATGAAAGAGATTTTCGTTTTTGAAAAGCATCCCAATCATTAAAAAGACACCTACGAGTATACAAATTAGACCAATTAATCGCTTCATTCATACCATCCCTTTATCTTCTGACCTTTTCATTATAAGGAAAAGCGAAACAGAAAGAAATCAAATATCGGAAGAAAAATCCTGCTTTTCTTCCGACCTGTCTCTGATTTCTTAGTTTGCTTGCTGCTGCTCAGGCTTCTTCTCCAGCTTGAGCTTTTGCCATTCTTTTTCAACCTCATCTGCATAGTCTAGGTGAGCATATGCCCCTTGATCTGCAAATTGTGCATAGCTGCCTGCTTTTGTCTCCATTTCTTCGATACGGTTCTCCATTCGAAGAAATTCTTTATATGCACTTTCACTATCTACTTTATTCATAGATTCGTTCATATGCTGCTTTGCCTGTGCGGCATTTGCTCTTGCTATGAGCGCCTGCTTCTTGTCTTTAATATCACGCAGCTTCGTTTCTAACTGCTGCAATTGCTCTTTTAGCTCCTTTAGTTGTTTCACAGATTGCTGATAAGCTTCCTGATATTCCAAATGCTTTTCTTCAAAATACTTCATTTCTGTGAGCGCTTTTCGAGCTAACTCTTCTTCTCCTGCGTGAAATGCCAGCTCAGCCTGCTTCTTTCTTTTTTCAGCAAATGCTTCCGTCTCTTCTGCTTTGCGCAGGAAACCTTGTTGAATCGTTTGCTGTTTGATGATCGCATGTTTCGCTTTGGCAATATCGTCCTCCATATCACGAACGTACTGATTTAGCATGACACGCGGGTTCTCCATTTTATCTAAGCCCTCATTGACCGTTGCAACAAACATATCTCTCATTCTTCTAAATACCATTTGAATTTCCTCCTCTTATTTTTTCTTTAAAAAGTCTTCCCATTCTTGATCAAATGACGTATGCATAGGTTCTTCCATTTTCGGGGACGTGTTTGGCTCCATATATGATCTGCTTGATGATCCTTTTGCCACTTCACCATTGATCATCGTCCAGCCGAAGTAGAGAAGCCCCCCAGCTAGTGCGATTCCAAGGATAAATGGCAGAGCTTGCACAACGATCATGACACCAATGACTGCTAGAATGACGCCGAAGGTTTTACTGCCTTGCTCATATTTCTTTACACCTACATAGATGAGCCACGCCCCAATCAGAATCGGGATCAGCCCTCCTAGTGAACCACCGAAGAAGATGGATAGACCGACAAACATTAAAATCGAACCGATGATGGTTTTACTTGTTATTTTCATCTTCATGCCTCCTTTCTTGCTCCTTGCTTTTACTATAGTCAAAAAAGAAAGCTGGCAAAACGTGTCGCAGATTGATCTTTCATTGCGACCAGAGTCGTAACTTCGCTCAGACTGAGCGGTAGAATCCAATAAAAAAGCACTCTTCAATGAGAAGAGTGCTTTTCTTTATTTAGACCGAAATACGTTTGCACTTCGTTCATATTCAACATCCGCTTCACCGAGTCGATGATTCACGATTCGGGCGGCTGCAAATAAATAGTCAGATAGCCGGTTTACATATGTGAGCGCAACTGATGGAATCTTCTCCTGCTTCGCAAGCGTCACCATATGCCGCTCTGCTCTTCTGACGACTGTCCGCGCCACATGTAAGAGAGCTGCGCCTTCCTGGCCGCCCGGTAAAATAAACTTCGTGAGCGGCGCGGCTTCTTCTACATAGACATCCATTCTTTGCTCAAGGACTGCTACAGACGCTTCCGTTAATTTACCTTCTTTCGGTGGTTTCACTGCTGCTAAATCACCGCCGCAGTCAAACAGCTCGTGCTGTATCACAATCAGCTCTGACAAAATGTCTTGAAACAATTCGCCATGCTGACGTAATTTTGCATGTGCGAGTCCAATAAAGCTATTCGCCTCATCTAACGTGCCGTAAGCCTCTACTCTCACATCATCCTTATCGGCTCTCCCGCCGATCAAGCCTGTTTGACCTTGATCCCCTGTTTTTGTATAAAGTTTCATTGGTGTTCCTCCTTCTCTATTGCTTTGTCCTTTTAGTATAACCTGAAGTGAAAAGGATGTATTTGTTTAACTAAAGCACTGTGATGTTCATCGCATCATAAACAAAAAAAGCGAACCCTTTGGTTCACTTTCAAATGGCATTTAATGAATAAAGAAGACGGTGCACTTTCTGCTTTAATCTTTCGTGTAAATGCTCATCATCTTCTGTTTCTTGCATACCCGCAGCAGCGATACAAAGATGATGAATGGACATGCTCGTCTCCTGTTTCATCATATGGACAAGCTGCCCCACAAGCTGAACAGACGCTCCGTCTGATATAGACTCTTTCAGTACAAGCCAAATGGTCAGCTCTCCTTGATGACGCATGCCGTAAAGCACCATGTCGTCGTCTGTGTCTTCAGCAGCAAATTGTTTTGGTCCACTTGCTTGGTCGTAAAACAATAGTCCTTCCCGATCTTCCAGCTCATCTCGAAGCATCTCACTTCCCGTTCCAAGAGACCTTTTCCAAAAGAAGCCGCCCTTTTTCTGATGTGAGGAAAGGATGCGAAGCGGCTGTTTGAGGGAAAACGTCATTCCTTCTCCGCCATGCGTTTTCCAGCCATCTGCTAACTTTGCATTTGATGCTACAGAAGCCCCCGCAGGCTCAATGATCACCTGAGGGTTTGCCCTTCGCGGATGTTGGAGCGGTGTTACATTTGTTTCATATACACGGTTGATTCGCTCAGGCGTCAAGACGTGATGCGGCAGCCCTGCCATCTCTGCCTTTCCTTCATCAAGCAGGAGCAGCCGATCACAATACAAACTGGCGATGTTCACATCATGAAGCACACCGATTACCGTCAGCCTAGAGGAAGTGGTCTCTTCTTTAATTAAATCAAGCAAGCCTTTTTGATAAGCCAAATCAAGAAAACTGGTTGGTTCATCCAGCAATAAATAGTCAGGCTGCTGGGCTAATGCCTGTGCCAAGTACACACGCTGCTGTTCTCCCCCGCTTAGCTCATGAATGGATTGATCCTTAAATTGTGCAACATCCGTTTGTTCCATTACTTTGTTGATGATCTGCATATCTTCTCGTGTAACAGATTGCAGCCATCCTTTTTGATATGGATAACGACCGAATTGAACCGTTTCTTCCACTGTAAATGAGAAGGCTTGGTCCGTTTTCTGCGGTAGAACAGCCATTTTTTGTGCAAGTGCCTTTGGACGGTAAGATTGAATCAGTTGACCGCTCAGGCGTACCTCACCACTGTCAGGTTCCAGCAGCCCAGAGATCATTTTAAGCAAAGTCGACTTCCCGCTTCCATTTGGACCAAGTATACCGAGAAATTCGCCTTGCTTTACCTCAAGACTGATGCCGCGTATGACCTCTTTCTCTCCATATCCACCTTTAATTTCCTTCACTTGAATCATAGATGAGTCCCTCCTCTATATTTACGAATGAGGATGATGCCGAATACAGGGGCACCAATTAACGCTGTGATGATGCCGATCGGTAATTCAGTCGGCTCAATGATCGTACGCGATAACACATCTGCTAAAACAAGAAAGGAAGCGCCATTCAGCATAGACAAAGGCAGGAGGTGCCGGTGGTCTGTGATAGCTAAGAGGCGAATAAAATGCGGAATCACAAGTCCCACAAATCCGATCGTTCCTGATACCGCTACCGCACTTCCAGTCAGAATTGATCCAGCAAGCAGCACGATATATTTGCTCCTTTTCACATGTACACCTAATAGCTTTGCCTTCTCCTCGCCATACGTCATAACATTCAAATCTCTCCCCATCAGCATTAATGCAAAGGTCCCAATCAGAAAGAAAGGAAGGAAAAGCACAATATAGCGCCAGCCCCTCATGGACACACTGCCAAGAAGCCAATGAATAATCTCTTTTAGATCATCACCCGTTAAAGCAATCATCAATGAAATAAGCGCGCCCAAAAAAGAACTGAAAATCACCCCTGTTAAAATTAACGAGGAGATGCTCATCCCCCGATGAACAAGACGTGCAAAAAAGAGGACGAGACATAAGGTCACAAGTGCTGTTGTCATACTGAAAAAAGGCAGTGTGAAACTGCCGAGCAAAGGGAGCTGCAAACTGAAAAATAGGGTCGCGACAGCTCCAACTGATGCACCTTGAGATACCCCCAGTGTATATGGGTCAGCAAGAGGATTTTTTAATAAGCCTTGAAAAGCTGCTCCAGATAACGCCAGCGCTGCTCCGACTAGCGCCGCTAATATCACTCTTGGCAGCCGGATATTCATCATAATATTGCGATCAATTGAATCTATTGTGCCTATCTGCACACCGAATAGTTCGTGAACAAATATACGGAGAATAGAAGGAATGGGAATCCCTAAGCTTCCAAAGGAGATTCCCATTCCAATGCTCACCACAAGAAGTAAAGCACTTAGTGTGTATGCGATGATGAATTTATTTGAATGTGTCAGGATAGATGCTTTTCGCAAGAGCCTCGACTCCTTCAACCAATCGCGGTCCCGGTCTTGATGCGAGATCCGTATTCAATTGAAAGACTTGTTTTTCCTTCACTGCTTTGATCGCATTCCAGCCGTCTCTCTTTTTCAGATCAGCTAAACTGGTACCATCAATTGTGACGATTACGTCGGGGTTTCGTTTGATAATCGATTCTTCTGTCATTTGCACCCAGCCAGTTTGATCACCAGCAGCATTTTTCGCATGGATCACAGAAAGCATTTCGTCCATAAATGTATGAGTTCCTGTTGTATAAATTTCAGGAGTACCTGATACCTCAACAAAGACTGTTTTTTGTTTGTCTTTAGAGATCGCCTCTGCTTGTTTCTTGATGTTATTCAATTTTGCTTTCATTTCGTCTACAAGCTTTGTTGATGCTTCTTTTGCACCTGTTGCTTCACCGATCATATTGATCGATTTGTACACATCCTTAAAGGAAGTGGCATCATTTACAGTCAGTACTTGAATCCCTGCATCCTCTAGCTGTTTAAATCCATCTTTTGATCCCATCTGCGAGGCATGAGCTAGTACCAGATCAGGTTTTAAGGAAATCACCTTCTCGACATTGAATTCAAGTCCGCCAATTTTCTCTACCTTTTCAACTTCCTTTGGATAATTGTCAAAATCAGATCGTCCAACCATTTTATCTCCAAGACCAAGCGCATAGGCAACTTCTGTATTACTTGGAATTAATGAAACAATTCGTTTAGGCTGTTCTTTGATGTCGACTGTTTTACCAGCTGCATCTTTAATCGAGACAGGAAATGCCGCAGCCGCTGTTTCGTTATTTTGTGAACTCTTTGCTTTATGGTCTGTTTCAGCACCTGCACATCCTGCTAAAACACCCATCACAAGCAGGAGCGATAGCCAAATGGCCGTTAACTTTTTCATGAATGAACCCCCTGATTTATGTACTGCTTGACGAAATCTCTTCCGTCAATTCTTTTCTAATTTCGGGAATATTATACTACAGTGCAGATAGGTTGTATATGTGATTTCTAAAAGCGTCTTTTTCGTTCTGATATAAGAAAAACAGCCTTTAAAAAGACTGTTTTTCACCCATCTATTTATTAATTTGTTCCCCATTGATGACGACTTTCTGAAAAGAAGGCGCTACTGCATGCTCCAAAGAAAGCGGATACGTCACATGATCTATGACACAATTTTTCATGTTGAAATGGGTCACAGGAGAATGTGGATAGGCGGCTATTTTCACACCATATCTTCCGCCGCTGCTTTTCAATCCTTCTACTTCAATATGACGTACAACAGGACGATGTGGACCCGCATCCCCTTCCTCATACATCATGTCGATACAGATCACTTCATGCTTTAGGCTTTTGACTGTGTTGTTTTTAAAGTAAATATGTTCAATGGTCCCGCCTCTGACAGAGTTGGTTTTAATACGCAGTGCCCGGTCAAGGTTCGGACTATCCATTACATTATTCTCTGCATAGACATACCTTACCCCGCCAGAGATTTCACTCCCAATCGTCACTCCGCCGTGTCCATCACGCATCTCATTTCTACGAATGACAATGTTTTCAGACGGAACCCCTATTCTCCGTCCGTCCTCGTTCCTTCCAGATTTAATGGCAATACAATCGTCGCCATTATCAAAATAACAATCTTCAATGAGCACATTCCGGCAAGATTCCGGATTGACACCATCTGTGTTTGGTCCATGCCCAATAATATGGACTCCACGGACAATCACATGTTCACTCAGTACAGGGTGAATTTGCCACATCGGTGAATCCTTCACTGTCACTCCCTCAATAAGAACTTGCTGACATTGGTAGGGCTGGATAAAGCTTGATCTTAAATAATGCCCTTCTCCAAACTCTCTTTCTTCTACTGGTATTCTCTTTTCAGCCATCTCAAATAGAAGCTGACGATCCCGATCTTGAGAAGGCTGGCCATTCGTGCCATATTTCCAAGGCCACCAATGATGCTCATCCCCTCCGCCATCAAGCGTTCCAGCTCCAGTAATGGCGATGTTTTCTGCATGGTGTGCATAAATGAGAGGTGAATAATTATAAAGCTCAACCCCTTCATATCTTGTCAGGACAAGCGGCAGATAATCCTTTGGGTTTTGGCTGAATGTCACATACGCTTTCTCATGCAAATGCAATTCTACATGACTCTTCAATTCTAGCGCACCTGTCACAAACGTCCCTTCCGGAATCAGCACACGTCCCCCTTTCAAACGGTGCGCATCATCAATGGCAGACTGGATCGCATCTGTTGAAAGCTCGATTCCTTTTGCATCTGCACCATAATGAACCACATTAAATTCACGATCAGGGAACAGCGGTGCTTTTATCTGTTTTAACACTTGATGGATTCCGTTTGCTTCTTTGTCTTTCTTCCCTTGCCTTGCTAAACGAGTGAGTCCAATCCCCGTAAGTACCGTTCCTGCTGTGATATACATCAAATCCCGTTTTCTAGACACATTATGATCCCCCAGTCGCCTTAAAGTGTGACACCTGTTTTGAAAATAGCCAGCTCTCTAAAATTGTTTTTTTCATGATTTAATAGCTTTCCGCTCGCCACATCAATGACCGTTGAAATGAATTTTTCTAACACAATATCTTCTGGTACATCTTCAAGCAATTCTCCCGCATTAAAGTCAATCCAATGTTTTTTTGTTTCATATAAGGCTGTATTCGTCGAGACTTTCATTGTTGGGACAAACGTGCCGAATGGTGTCCCTCTACCTGTTGTAAAAAGAACCAACTGACAGCCAGAAGCGGCAAGAGCAGATGAAGCAACCAAATCATTTCCCGGGGCACTTAACAAATTTAAACCCTTTCGCTTCAGCAATTCCCCATATTTCAATACATCTTGAATGTCAGAAGTTCCTGCTTTTTGTGTACAACCGAGAGATTTATCCTCTAATGTCGAAATTCCACCTGCTTTATTTCCCGGGGAAGGATTTTCATATACTGGCTGTTGATGATCCATGAAGTATTGTTTAAAGTCATTGATCATTTGCACAATATTGTCGAAAGTCGCTTCTGATTCCGCTCTCTCCATTAAAATCGTTTCTGCTCCAAACATTTCGGGCACTTCAGTTAACACTGTCGTGCCGCCTTGAGCAACAATAAAATCGGACAGCCTTCCTAAAAGCGGATTTGCGGTAATTCCGGAGAATCCATCTGATCCCCCGCACTTCAAGCCGATTTTCAGCTCAGATAACGGGATTTCTTCACGGTGATCTTCTTTCGCTGCCTCATAAATTTCCTTGAGTAAAGCAACTCCCGTCTCAATCTCATCTCCTACTTCTTGGCTTCTTAAAAATTTCACTCTCTCACGGTCATAATCACCTAATGTAGACTGAAAATGGTCAATATCGTTATTTTCACAACCAAGTCCGAGGACAAGCACTCCTCCAGCATTGGGATGCTTCACGGCATTTTGTAAAATGGTTTTTGTATTCTCATGATCGTCCCCAAGCTGTGAGCATCCGTAATTGTGCTTTAACACGAGAGCTGTTTCAAACGGATGGATGCTTCCGCCCATTTCAGCGGTAAAAATTTGAATGATTTGATCGGCGATGCCATTTACGCATCCGACGGTTGGGACAATCCAAAGCTCATTTCGAATCCCGCTTTCCCCATTTTTTCGTTTATATCCTTTAAATGTAAGGTTCTTTTTTTCATAGGGGTTATTTGTAAAAGAAGGCTCGTATTCATAATCGAGCTTGCCTGATAAATTGGTTTTGATGTTATGTGTATGCACCCACTCTCCAGCAGAAATGGCAGTCGTTGCATGCCCAATAGGGTAACCGTATTTCATGACATTCTCTCTTTGCTTGATATCAGCCAATGCAAACTTATGACCTTTGGCGATGGTCTCTTTTAAAATAACGGAATGATCTTGATGATGTAGCTCCTTCCCTTGTTCAAGTACTTTTAAAGCAATACCGACATTATCTGAAGGGTGAATCACAATAAAATCTTTCATGCCTTCTCCCCCTGACTTTCATATTGATGTTGTAGCATTCGTTGAACAGCCGCTCTCATCCCTTGCTCCTTTATGAGGGTAAGCTGATCAGCTACAGCGTGAACCAAATCATTTATATCCGTTAAATTTCTCCCCCATAATTTCTCACATGATAGAATCTTTGCTGCAATCGTTTCATTAGATTGGTTCTCTTCTTCAAAGGCTTCCTTCATGAATGCCAGTACAGTCTCATCATCCTTAATCTTTTCTGCATGTGCTCTGTAAAAATAAATGAGGCTGCTGAGTGAAAACACGAGTTTCATTGGCAGCTGTTTCTTTCGCTCAACATAATCGAGCAATGACGGAAGAATACGGGTTCGAAACTTAGATACACCATTAAGCGCAATATCCAGCAATTGATGCTTCACAAATGGATTGCAAAAGCGATCCCAAACCGATTGTGTATAAAGAAGAAGCTCATCTCGAGAGAGCTCAAGCCCTGGCAGTACTTCCTCCTCCAGCAGCCGCCGGATGAACGTGCCGACATCCTCATCATCCACAGCTTCTTTTACAGTTTCTACCCCGCATGAGTAAGCGATTGGCACCATTGCTGTATGAGCACCATTTAAAATCCGTACCTTGCTCATGCGATAAGGCGCAATATCCTCTACAAAAAGGACATTTAAACCTGCTTCTTGAAAGGGAAGCTCTTTTTGTACGAAGGCAGGTGCTTCAATAACAAAGAGGTGATAGTATTCTGCCGTGACAAGCAACTCGTCGATGTATCCCTCTTCCTTTTGGACAATTTCAGCTGCTTCCTTAGAAAACCCAGGAACAATCCGATCCACAAGCGTATTACAAAACGTATTGGCTTCCTTGATCCATGTGATAAATGTAAGCGGCAGACCCCACTCAGCTGCCATGTCTATCACATATTCCTTCAAGCGATCACCGTTATGTTCGACCAGTTCACATGGAAGGATGATCAGCCCTTTTTGGTCATCATCAGCAAATGCTTTAAACCTGTGATATAGGAACGCCGTCAGCTTTCCTGGAAAACTAGCTTGCGGTCGATCCTCCAAGCGATCGGCCTTGCTGAACATAAGTCCTGCCTCTGTCGTGTTTGAGAAGACAAAGCGAAGATCGGGGTTTTCAGCTACTTGTAAAAAAACATCATAATCCGTATACGTACTGATTCCTCTGCTGATCGATTGAATGATCATGCGCTCATTCATTTCTTCCTGGTCATGATAGCCCTGTATACATAAAGTGTATAAGCCATCTTGTTCATTTAAAGCTGCAACAGATCCTTTTCTCGGAGGAACAACTACAGCTCTTCCTTTAAAATCTGTGCAGTCGTTCAGCTTTTGAATGTGCCAATTAATAAAGCCTCGCATAAAATTCCCTTCACCGATCTGCAAAATCGTTTCAGGATACTCAGGCACCGGATATATGGTTTTTGATAAACGTTTCAAATGAATTCTCCTCTCTGTAATTTATGCACACGTGAACATTCCTCTATAAAAGATGCTGATTACTGCATCTTTTTGACTGAATCTCTAATCATCAGCTCTGTGTGGACATACACTTTTTCCATATGATCTTCTTCTTGCTTTTCACCGTTAATGACGGATAGGATGGCCTCTGCTCCAAGTGCACACATTTTTTCGATTGGCTTTTTCACCGTTGTCAGTGCAGGCGTGGTATAGGATGAAAATGCAATATCATCAAAACCGATAATAGAGACATCGCCCGGGCACGTCTTTCCCTTTGCATATAAAGCATTCATCGCACCAATGGCCATGTCATCATTAGAGCAAAAAAGCGCTGTTGGCGGATGATCAAGGGTCAGCAGGAATTCCATTGATTCATAGCCGCTTTTCATATGGTAGTCACCCGCGATCATATATTCTTTTTTCATAGGAATATGGTGATCAATTAACGCTTGGAGAAAACCAGCTTTTCTCTCCTGAGTCGATTTAAAGCCTTCTTTTCCTTCAATGATGGCGATTTGTTGATGGCCTTGCTGAATGAAATAGTGCGCTGCCTGGTATGCTCCTTGACTATCATCTGCTAATATATTCATCACTTCATTACTTTCTACACGGCGGTTCAGCACAATGATTGGAATGCCCTGTTTCTTGACATGATGGATAAACGCTTCATCGTGCTCACTTTGGCTCATCAGCAAAATGCCATCGTAGCGCTGCTTATGAATGGTTGTGTAATCGTGAAAATCGTCAATACCCCTAACAAACAAATTGTAATGCTCTGTCATGACGCTATTGACGCCTTTTAAGGCATCCACAAAGAAGCTTGAGGATGTGCCTTCTGTTAAACTCGTAAAAAACAGACCGATTGTAAACGATTTTTGTGATACAAGGCCTCTGGCATGGACATTTGGTGAATAATTCAGCTGTTTTGCAATCGACAAAATCTTTTGTTTTGTCTTCTCTTTAATAAAAGGACTGTTATTCAAAGCCCTTGATACTGTGGTATGAGAGACATTTGCCAATTTTGCTATGTCTTTAATTGTGACTGTCATGCTATTCCGCCTTTTATGATTTTTTTCCATCTTATCATAAAACCGCTTTCATTTTCTTGCCTTAATCTTCATGTGGTTTTACTTTGATGATAGAGCTGCTTTGCCCGGTCAAATTGAAAATATTGCTTGGCATTTTCATAGCTGATACCTTTCACAATGCCCCCTAGCAGCTCAAGGTCATAGGGGACTTCTCCTTTTTCTACCCAATCCCCGATAATATCACAAAGCAGCCTTCGGAAATATTCATGCCTTGTATAGGACAAAAAGCTTCTTGAATCAGTCAGCATTCCGATAAAACGGCTGATCAGTCCGATACTGGAAAGAGCCATCATCTGCTCTGTCATTCCTTGTTTCGTATCATTAAACCACCAGGCTGTGCCGTGCTGCATCTTCCCCGGTGTCTTCCCGTCTTGAAAGCTTCCAGCCAATGTTGATATCACGACATTGTCCCTTGGATTCAAGGAATACAGAATCGTGTTTGGCAATGCATCTTTTTGTTCTAAACGATCTAATATGCGGCAAAGCGGCTTTGCAATGTCTTCGTCATTCATCGCATCGTACCCCGTATCTGGTCCGAGCCGCTCAAACATTTTCGTATTGTTATTTCTAAGTGCATTGATATGAAGCTGCATTGCCCAGCCACGCTCACAGTAAGCCTGACCTAGCATAATGAATGTCTCTGTTTTAAATTTGATCTTCTCTTTTTCCGTCAATGGATGACCAGACATTCTTTTATGAAAGATAGTCTCCACTTCTTCTTGTGTCGTTTCTTCATATGTCATTTCATTAATAGCATGATCCGAGATCAAGCAGCCGTGTTCATGGAAAAAATCAATTCTCGCTCGGAGGGCATGTAAGAAGTCTTGGTAGGATTGTATTGGAATAGCTGAAGCCTCTGCCAGCTCATGAACATATTTTTCAAACAGATCATTCGCTATATCTAGAGCTTTATCAGGTCGAAACCCTGGTAGCACTTGTACAGAGAATCCCTCTTCCCGCAGTTTTTGATGATATTGAAGTGAATCGACCGGATCATCTGTTGTCACAACGGTTTCAACGTTTGATTTCATGATGAAGTCTCTCGCCCCAAATCCCTCTCCTTGCAGCTTTTCATTGACTTTCTGCCAAATGATATCTGCATTTTTTTCATTTAATAGGTCTTCGACTTCGAAATACCTTCTCAGCTCTAGATGGGTCCAGTGATAGAGCGGATTTCCTATGGTCATAGGGACGGTCTTCGCCCACGCCAAAAATTTATCATCATCAGATGCATCACCCGTGACGTGCGTTTCAGGAATGCCATTTGCTCTCATGGCCCGCCATTTGTAATGATCTCCATAAAGCCATGCCTCAGTGATATTTCGGAAGGTTTTATTTTCATAGATGTCTTTAGGACTTAAATGGCAATGGTAATCTATGATTGGAAGATCCTTTGCAAACTCATGGTATAACTTTTCCGCCGTTGGACTGTTTAGTAAAAACTGCTCATCTAAAAAGGCTTTCATCAAATTCCCCCATCCCTCTTATCGTATGAAAATGATTTGTTCACGTTAACAATTTAATTGTAATCGTTTACAAAGTTGATTTCAATCCTAAAATAGGAAAAAACGATCTCCTTCAGAAAGGAAAATCGTTTTTTGGCTATTTTACAGGGGGTGATTTTTTTAGGATAATCGCAATAGTTGTTCCAGCACCAGGTTCACTTTCCACTTGAATATCACCGTCATGCAGTAAGACAAGCTCTTTTGCTATTGCCAGACCAAGTCCTGTTCCATTCGTTGGGTCATTTGTATTTGTCCCTCTATAGTAGCGGTTAAATAAGTGATCGACCGTTTCTTGTGCCATTCCGCATCCGTTGTCTTTCATTTCGATTCGAACTTCTTCATCTGTTTCAGACAAAACAGCTGTAATATGCGTGCCCTTTGGGTTATGCTTGACTGCATTCGCCAGCAGGTTCTCAATCACTCGTCTGAACCAAGCTTTGTCGATCTCAAAGATGACACCGTTTGTTTGATTTTCAAAAGAGGTTGAAAAATCCTCAGAAAAAGAGCTTCTTGAAAACTCGTCCATTATAGAGCCTAAAAACTCATCCAGCTCGACCGGCTTTCGATTAATAGGCAAGGCACCATTTTTCAATCGATACGTGAGATTTAAATCTTCAATCAAGGTCGACATGTATTCTGATTTCTCACGAATCACCTGTCCCATTTCCATGACTTCTTCCTTGGACCATTGATATTGATCAGATTCAAGCATGAGCCCGTAGCCGTAAATGGTACTAAGAGGTGTTTTCAAATCATGAGACAATCCTGCAATCCATTCTTCTCTTGTGGTTTGAATTTTTCTTCGGTTTGCTTCATTCTCTTTTAATGTAAGCGTGAGCTGATCCATTGTTTTTAGGATATCCTCAAATAATCGGTATTCCCGCTTAATACGACCTTTTTTATTTTTACTGATTGGAATCCCTTTTCTATTTGTTGGTTCCTGTAATTTATTTCTAGATAAGAAAATCAGCCAGCGGATAATGTGATAGATCGGCAGACCATAGCGATACGAGTACCATAATGTCATGACGATAATAACCGTAATCACAAGACCTGCAATTAAAATGGTTGTATATTGATTTAAAGCGTCTGTTTCTTTATCGTATAATCCATCTGGGCTGTATACTTTATTTGGTACAGAAATAATGATATACAGATTTTTATTCACTCTAATATAAGACAGATCACTTCTAAACTCCCAAGGCTTTGATTGATACTTGAGCAGTTCAACATCTGTTACATCATGTTTCAAATTGGTATTGGCTCGAATGCCTTTTAAATATTTCCCTTCATCATTGAACAGGTGCACCGACCCATTCATTCTCTTCAAGAATTCTTTCGTTTCAACCGAATATTGAGAGAGTGCAGCCAAATTTTTCTCGTTCTGCTTCAAATAATTGGCTACCTTTGTGCTGTTTGTTTTAAACCCATACAACACGATAAAGCTTTTTTGATCAATCTCAATTGGCCAGAAGTACATCTTATAATCTTTATATTGCCTTTTTTCAAAGATCCTGATCATTTCATCCTTTTGATAGGATGTTGGAATGGACTTAGGGCGGTGATAGCTATAGACGTTATGTTTTTTTGAATCAATCACTTGCAGCCAGCCGTCTCGTTTTCTCACTGCTTGCTTGAGCTGATCATCGGCTTCCATTTCTCCATCCTCGTTAAAATAAAGCCAGCTCATGAGTGTATCTCCATCAGCTTTTGTTAAACCGGTTTCAGCCATGTTCTCGTAGTATTTTTTTAAATATAAATTATCAGAGAACGTATTTCCGATTAACAAAATGGCAATCACAATAAACATTTGTCCGACAAAGTGAAAGAAAAGTTTTGCTCGTAAATTCATGAATTAATGATGAACCTTTACTGGGTGTGGTATAAATTTATATCCCATTCCACGGATCGTCACAATATATTCGGGCTGACTCGGATCTAACTCGATCTTTTCTCTCAGCTTTCGAATATGAACCATGACGGTGTTGTTATCACCATATGATGGAACGCCCCATACTTTCTCATAGATTTGATCTTTTGAAAGAACCACATTCGGATGATCACAAAAGTACTTCAGCAAAGAAAGAAGCTGAGCAGAGCATGCAGTCACCTTTCCTCTTACTTTCAATTCAGCTGAATGAGGATGATAAGAGAAATGAGCATATTCATATTGACTTTGAGCCTCTTCTTGCTCTTCCTTTAAAGAGATATATGTTCGGTTTAAGTGAGCCTTAATTCTAGCCACAAGCTCTAGCGGATTAAATGGCTTTGTGATGTAATCATCTGCCCCTTGAGCAAAACCGGTCAGTTTATCTACATCAGACGTTCTTGCAGTTAAATAGAAAATGGGTGCTTTCGTATATTTTCTCATTTCAGGAAGAACATCAAAACCAGACTTACCGGGCATCATCACATCTAGAAGTAAGAGGTGGATGTCCTCGTTTTTGACAACATCTAATGCTTCATCTGCATGGTAGGCTTTATATATATGCTTGAAACCTTCTTTTTTTAATACGCGTTCAACCATTTTGACAATTGCTTCTTCGTCATCTGCAATCAATATTTTTGCTGTTTCCACGCATCTCTTTCCTTTCTAGCTATGATCTCTAACCGTATATTACCATTGTCTAAAGTAAAAAAGTACCTCTTTTCTGCATAAAAGCGAAAAAATATCAACTGGGAAAAATGGTGGTACTAGGAAGTTTCAGAGACGCAAAAAAAACTCGGCTATTCCACCGAGTTCCTTTTACTTCTATTATCCATTCACAGCTTCTAGCTTTCTTTCATGGTTCACCAAATCATATGTTAAACAGATCGGCTTATTCGTTCTAGGATCAAGTACGATTTCTGCATCAATGTGGAATACCTGACCAAGCACCTCTTTGGTCATGACCTCATGAGGCGTCCCATCTTTGATGACTTTTCCTTGATTGAGAGCAATCATGTAATGAGAAAAACGTGCCGCATGATTCAAATCATGAATGACCATCAACACAGTTCGTCCCTGTTCTCTGTTTAACCGTTCTAGCAGCTGAAGAATCTCGAGCTGATGTGCCAGGTCCAAATACGTCGTCGGCTCATCCAATAGAAGCAGTTCTGTTTCCTGGGCAAGTGCCATTGCAATCCATACACGCTGACGCTGTCCACCAGAAAGTGCTTCAATTGGTCTGTCATGAAAAGCAATCATGCCCGTTTCCTCAAGTGCCCATCTGATGATTCGTTTATCTTCATTTGATAAGCGACCAAATCCATTTTGATGTGGGAAACGTCCATATGACACCAGCTCATACACTGTCAGTCCGCTTGGTGCTTCGGGTGTTTGCGGTAAAATCGCCATTTGTTTTGAAATTTCTTTTGTAGGCGTTTGATGAATAGCCTGACCATTTAAGTAAACAGCGCCTTGATTGGACTTCATGATACGGGACATTGTTTTTAAAATCGTTGATTTCCCGCACCCATTCGGTCCGATCAATGTTGTCACCTTGCCTTTTGGGATACTGATATTTAAATCCTCTACAATCAAACGGTCCTGATAACCGATACATAGCTTTTCTGTTTCAAGCGATTTCATATGTTTTTCTCCTCCCTCATTAGTTCGTTTTCATCAATAAGTAAATGAAGTAAGGTGCACCTAAAGCAGAAACAACTAGACCAACTGGCACCTCTGATGGTGCAAGTATGACACGGCCGAGTGTATCTGCCAGTAATAATAACAGTGCGCCAATCAACGCGGAGGCTGGTATCATTCCTTGGTGCTTTGGTCCAACAAGCTTTCTCGCCAAGTGCGGTGCGGCTAACCCTAAGAAAGAGATACTACCTGCAACAGCGACACTTGCACCTGCTAATGCAACGGCAATCAGCATCATAAAGCTTCTTTCTTTATGAACTGAAATCCCTAATCCATAGGACAGCTGGTCACCTAAATTCATGATATTTAAGTAGCGTGCTCTCACAAGCGCTAACACAAGGAAAATAAGCATCCATGGCAGAACTGATAGGACATACGTCCAGCTTGAGCCCCAAATGCTTCCTGATAACCAAATAATGGCTTGGTTAAAATCATTTGGGCTCATTTTTAATTGAATGACCACAATTGCTGCTGAAAACGCAGCATTGACGCCAATACCCGTTAAAATCAAGCGAACAGGTGTGATGCCTTTTTTCCACGCTAACACATAGATGAGAAATGCAGCAAAGGCTGCACCTGCAAATGCGAAAAGCGGCAGTACAAAAATCGTCAAATGACCTAAGTTCGACATCGTGCCTTGAAATGCAAAGATAAAAAGCACAACAGCAAACCCTGCGCCCGCATTTACACCAAGAATACCAGGATCAGCTAAGCCGTTTTGAGAAACACCTTGCCAGATAGCTCCTGAAACAGCAATAGAAGCACCAACAAGTAAAGCGATGATCATTCTTGGAAGTCTAAATTCGAACAGCACCAGCTCATCCATTTCACTTCCGAGTCCAAAAAATGTTTTCAATGTATCTATCGGAGAAATACGAATTTCTCCGGTATTTAAACTAATCAAAAATACGACGACGATGGCTAAAAAGATCATCAGCATCGTTCGTTTATATTTCTTTCTCTTTGCCAGCTGCACCATTTCCATTTAAATTCCGCTCCTTTCACGTCTAGCTAAGTATAAGAAGAAAGGAACGCCTATAATCGCAGTAATGGCACCAACTGGTGTTTCAAATGGAGCATTGACCAGTCTTGCAGCAACGTCTGCATAAATTAACAAGATGGCCCCTAAAATAGCTGAGCAAGGGATGATCCACCGGTAGTCCACTCCGACCAAGAATCGAGTGACATGGGGAATGACAAGCCCGATAAAGCCAATTGAGCCTGCCACTGACACAGCAGCACCGGTTAAAAGAATCACGACCAATATTCCTAGCACCTTGACCGTTTTCGTATACTGCCCGAGCCCTTTAGCCAATTCATCACCTAAGCTCAGTACAGTGATCGAGCGAGCAAGGATCATCGCAATCACAAGCCCTACGATGGCGACTGGAATAACGACCTGAATGTTGCTCCAATTCAAGCCTGCCACGCCGCCTGCGTACCAAAAACTCATGTCTTGAGCGACGTCAAACCGAATGGCAATTGCTGAAGAGATCGAGCTTAAAAGAGCTCCAACCGCCGTACCCGCTAGTGCGAGCTTCACTGGAGTTAGTCCTCCCTTAGACAGGGTACCGACACCAAACACAATAGATGCACCGAGTGCGGCTCCAGCAAATGACCAAAGAATTAATGTGAAAGATGATTGGCCTGGGAAAAATGCAAATGCTATCGCAATCGCAAATGCAGAGCCATTTGTCACACCCATAATTTCAGGAGACGCAAGCGCATTTCTTGTCATCCCTTGCATAATGGCACCAGATACAGCTAAAAAGGCACCGACGAGTGCAGCCCCAACTGTACGCGGCAGCCTCAATTCCCGAATGATTTGATGTGAAGTTTGTTGTGGATCAAAATGAAAAATGGCTTCCCATACCGTGTGTAGATGAATATTTGCTGCTCCTAATGATACCGATAAAAAAAGACCAAATGCTAAAGCGATGATTCCTATGATGACAACAGCTGCTGTTCCAAAAGGCTTCGTGACAATATCCATTGCATCGTCCTTGGCTGGCAGCTGCTTATTCGATTGTGAGCCCAAAACCAGTCTCTTCCTTTCCGTTCATATCTATTCCTTATCAGTGATAATGATTATCAATCTCGAAGTCTAGTATATCATTTTCTTTCCTTTTTGAAATCATTGTTCTGAACATTTTCTTTATTTTCATCAAAAAACCGGGAGAAATTCACCATTTTTCTTTAGGTCCTAACATAGCCGATGCATTTTTCATTCCATCGTGTTACGATATAATTGAAATTGAGAATCATTATCATAAGAACGTGAATAGGAGAGAATCTTTGTGAAAAAACGATCTGGATTTCTTTTGATATCCTTAGCCTTTCTCATGCTTTTTACAGCTGCTTGCAGCGGCACTTCAAATAAAAAATCTGGCGCCAACCAGGATGACACAATCACCTATCAGGACGTGAAAGGCGAAGTCAAACTCCCTAAAGATCCAAAACGAATTGTGCTTTTGGCAGAAAGCTACTACGGTGACCTCGTGACACTTGGCAAGACGCCGATTGCTACAACTGCCCCCATCTTTAAAAACCCTTTCTATAAAGGCAAAACAGATGGTGTCAAAAACCTTGGAACATCCCCTTCTGTCGAAAAGGTCGCCGCTTTGAAGCCAGATATGATTATTGCTTGGGGAGAAGACGAGAAATTTGATCAATACAAAAAAATTGCGCCAACCGTTGCCATTAAATACAATCAATATTCCTTTAAAGATCAGCTGAAAGAATTCGGTAAAATGACAGGTACACCGAAAAAAGCAGCAGAATGGATCACAAAATGGGATACAAAAATAGCTGAGGTAAAGCCTAAAGTAACAAAAGCGGTCGGTAGCAAAACCGTTTCAATCGTGTCACCCTTTGATAAAGGTATCTATATCTTTGGAAACACCTTTGCACGCGGAGGCGAAATTATTTATGACGAGCTGAAATTACGTGCGCCAAAGGCAGTTAAAAAAGATGCCATCGACAGCGGAGTCGGCTATGCAAACATTTCCCTTGAAAAGCTGCCAGAATACGCAGGCGACTATATTTTCACTAGTCCATGGAGCGGTTCAAAAAGTAAAGGAGACCAGGTGTATGAAAGCAGCATTTGGGCATCACTTCCTGCTGTACAAAATAAACACGTATTTGAAATCGATCCTGTCGGTTACTTCTTTAATGACCCAGTGTCACTAGAAGGACAGCTTGAGTTTATTGTGGACCGTTTAACATCTGAATCATAAAAAAACGTTTCTCCATATACGGAGAAACGTTTCCCTTATACCGTTCCTTTGGCAAATCCTTTTGACATCAATGGATAAAGCAAAATACCTACTAAGAACAGACCGATGCCAAGTCCAAATGTTTTAAAATCAGCTGTTCCTGAAATAATGACCCAAGCGGAATACCCCATCGCAACAAGCGCAATGATTCCGTCTCTTGTTCGCTTCCCTTTTTGAAGATCATACGTGTCACCTTGCATGATGACTTTAAAGCTATAGATCGAAGACACAATATACGGAATGAGATACGCAAGTGTCGCTGATGTCGTTAAAAAGGTAAAAGCTTCATTAATCGTACGAGACATCACTGAGAAAATAAACAGCTGTGACATAATGTTTGTAACCGTTAAAGCAAAAACAGGACTGCCTTTTTTGTTTGTTTTTGCAAATACTGCCGGGAAATCGCCAGCCTTTGCTGCTTGATACGGTACTTCTGAACCAAGTAAGATCCAGCCAAGCATCGAGCCAAATAAACAAATAATCGCAAGCAATGCCATTACAATTCCGCCAGCCGGCCCAATAATAAGCTGAAGCACGTCAACGAATGGTTTATCTGAGCCTTGCAACTGATCGTGCGGCAGGACGCCCATTGTAATCAAAGTAATAATCATGTAGATAGAAAGTGCAATTAAAAGTCCTGTAATCGTTGCACGTTTCACATCGCGCTGCGAGGACGCTCTTCCTGATAAAATGACAGCAGACTCGATGCCAATAAATGCCCATAGTGTGGAAATGGCCGCATGATGAATTTGGCCCCCAAGTCCGAGCATTCCTTCGCCCTCTGCTGCAACTGGGAAGTAATAATGTTCAAATAATGCCGTTTGGAATGCAAATAACCCTGCAACAATAAAAAGGACAAATCCAAGTACCTTTGAAAAGGTCGTAATAAAGTTTAATTTACTTGCAGCACTTAAGCTTGTAATTAAGATCGTATGTGTTCCCCAAAGAAGAATGGTACATACAATAAACGTTGTCAGCTGACCTAGTGTGATCGCTTCTTTACCAAAGGTGAAAATTTCCGTCTTCACGGTGAGAATTGGGAAAAATGTCGTTAAATAACCGGCAAGACTCGTAATAATCGCGACATTACTAATCCAGCTTGCTACCCAATATCCCCAAACCATTGTAAAACCAGCCGCTTTCCCTTTTTTCGGATCGTTAAAAAGCGCTCTTGCATAACTTTGTGGTCCAGCCGTCAGCTGCGGCTTATGAATGGACAAATGCCCAAAAACAAGCGCAATCATCAGCACACCGCCACCTGTGACAAGCCATGCCATCGTCACACCTAAAGGACTCGCATGCTGGGCAAGCGTACTTGGCAGCATAAAGATGCCTGAACCTACCATATTTCCGACGACAAAAGCCGTCAATAACCAAAAACCCCATTTTTTTGTCTGTTCCATTTCCGTACCTCCGTTATATTCACTTCGGACCAGACCCGGCAGTATCTTCATTGATATATTTGTGAAGCAATGACTTGTATTCTTTATGTTCATTATGGGTCACTTTCTTAACAGCATACCCTTATCTTCGGTACTCAGAACATAAAAAAAAGCCTGAACAACAGTCCATGCTTTTCAAAACATACACCTTGATCTCCGGATAGCCCTCCACGCTTCAAAGACGTGGCAGTCCTGCATTTATTCAATGCAGACCCAGCATAAAGAAAGTTGGAGCTCTCTCTACACTTCGGCGCTGATGCCTTTTTTCTCATGATCTTCGATTCCATCTCTCCCATGAGTGACTCATCATCCGCGCAACCTCTACCTCACTGAGACATAGCGTGAGGATTTCTATTCATTTTTACTACACGAAGGTTATCAAACATTCTCACTTCTGTCAAAGGGAAAAACATAGAAAAAGGGCAGAGATCTTTTTCTCTGCCCTATACCTGCTTATTGATCGTTGTTTTTCTTCTTTTGTACAGCTTCCTGAAGCGGATCGCCTGCTAGCTCTTTGCTTGCTTCTTCTAACAGTTGATCTACTTGCTTGTGGTCTTTCTCGCTTTTCGCCTTTTTATCCTTTTGGAAAAATGACATCGCTGTTTCCTCCCTTTTCATAAAATGCGGTTGCCTGTTTAATTTGTGCTACAGTGCGCCGCATTATACAAAGTGGAAAGACTCAATCATCATGAAAGGTCTGTCTCATTTTTTGCAGATATGTCAAAAAGGTCTTTAAGTCTTCCTTTGTGAAGTCTGACATCATATGCTGAATCACCTTTCCGAAAAGACGTGTATGCTTTTCATAAATCGCCTGCCCTTTTTCGGTGACTTCTAATCGGACGAGCGAGGGGTCGTCTTTGTCCCGCTCTCTCTGAATATAGCCCTGCTCACATAATTTATTGAGTGCAATGGAGGCTGCACCTGGGTTTAAAGAGAGCCTTTGTTTCAGCTCTTCGGCATGTGATACTTTGCCTTGTATCAAAATAGTAAGAGCATATATCTGCGGAGGCGTGATGTCTTTTTCTAACTCAAGTAACTTGCGGTTTAATTTACGGCTGACTTCATAATGTACAAGAACAATTTCTTTTAAAATGTCTGCATTACCCATCCGAATCGCATCCCTTATCGTTAGTATCAACTTGACTTCCTCCTTATTATAGAATGTTTTACCAATCAGCCAACCCTTTTGTCCTTTTTTTCTTTAGAAATAAGCCTTGCTGAATGAATTCACCCTTGATATAGTGAATACTTGAACAAAAAATAGAACAGGAGTACGCATCATGACAGGAAAAACACACATTATGGGCGGAATCGCCGCCTCAACGGCCGTCGCCTACTACTACGGATTTGACCCAGTCATCATGGCTGCAGCTGGATCAGCAGGTGCTTTGATCCCCGATCTTTGCCATACAAAAAGTAAAATCGGTAGAAAATTTCCGCTGCTCTCGGCCCTGATCAGCAGCGTGTTCGGTCATCGCACGTTTACTCACAGTTTATTATTTCTGCTGATCATTTATTTTCTCGCAACAACATACATTCCAAATGACAGCCTAAGTATTGGTTTATTAGTTGGAATGACGAGCCATCTTATCCTTGATGCTGGAACAGTAAACGGCATTAAATTTTTATTTCCAGCTTCCATTAAAGTGCGTCTCCCCTTCTATGTCAAAACAGGCAGCACAGGAGAACAAGTTGTACTAGCTGCTCTCACTGTCGTCACCTGCTATTACATCGCAGTCATCTGCGGCATGTCTATCCCCATCCAGTTCTAACAGAATAAAAAAGAGTTTTGCGAAAAAGATAAGATATGAATTGATCATTCCTCATTTTTTTAGTAGGTTTAAGATAAGTGTTTTTGCCTTGCAGCTGAATACAGAATGGTGAGGAGATACATAGATGAAAGCGTTTTTCAAAAATCACTGGTTTTTAGTGTATTCCATCCTCTTCATGTGGATGAAAACATACATCATTTATCAACTAGGTTTTCACATACGAACAGCCAATCTGTTTCATGAATGGCTGATTTTGATCAATCCACTTAGCTTTCTACTCCCTTTGTTTGGGATAGCTCTTTTTTTAAATGAAACCAAACAAAAGGTTTTTTTATTGACTGCAAATTTTATTCTCACGGCGATTCTTATATCGAATACGATCTTTTACGGTTTTTATATTGATTTCATTACCATTCCCGTGCTATTCCAAGCGAAGAACATGGGAGATATGGGCAGCAGTATGACGGAATTATTCCACCCGCTTTTTGTGCTGATGCTCGTTGATTTTGTCGTACTTGCTTGGCTGCTCAAGCGCAGACCATTAGCCCCAAAAGCGTCATACAAGACGATCAAAACATATTATGCGATCTGCTGCAGCTTCCTATTGTTTCATGTCAGCTCAGCTATGATGGATCACCCTCGATTTCTGACAAGCTCTTATGATCGTGAAGTCATTGTTAGAAACCTCGGGCTGTTCCAATTTCATCTGTACGACGGTGCTGCCCAAACGGCACGCATTGGACAAAAGGCTTTTGCAGATGAAGATACGCTTTCTACTGTAGCAAACTACACAAAGGCTGATTACAGCGCACCAAACGAAGAGTACTTCGGACTTGCTAAAGGCAAGAACGTTGTGTTCATTTCACTTGAATCGACGCAGCAATTTGTCATGAATCAAAAGGTAAATGGACAATATATCACTCCCTTTTTAAATCAATTGGCTAAAAAGAGTTTTTATTTTGATGAATTTTATCAGCAGACAGAGCAGGGGAAGACGTCCGATTCAGAGTTTATTGTCGCTAATTCTCTCTATCCTTCTAGTAGCGGCGCTGTATTTTTCACAGCGAGTGACAATGAATATGACACATTATACAAGCAGTTGAAAAAAGAAAACTATCAATCCGTCCAATTTCATGCGAATAATAAAACGTTTTGGAATCGTGATGTGATGTATGAATCTCTAGGAATTGATCGTTTTTACGATGTCGATTCATATGATGTCAATGAACGGAATTCCACTGGCTGGGGTTTAAAGGATATCGACTTCTTTGATCAATCCGTTGATCATTTAAAAAAGTTGAAGCAGCCTTATTACAGTACGTTCATTACTTTGACCAATCATTTTCCATTTGAAATTGACCCGAAGGATCAGTTTATTGATGAATATGATTCGTCCAGCACCATTTTAAACCGCTATGTGACAACCGTCCGCTATCAAGATGAAGCGATTAAGTTGTTTTTTGACCGTATGAAAGAAGAAGGATTGTCTCACAATACGATGTTTGTCCTCATGGGTGACCATTATGGCATCTCCGAGGCACATCATGAGGCAATGGCTAAGCTGCTCAATCAAGAGGAAATCACACCGTTTGATGCAGTCAAACTGCAGCGTGTTCCCTTTTTGATTTACATTCCTGGTGTCACGGATCAAGTACCGCAGACGATTTCTGAAACAGCTGGTCAAATGGACGTGAAGCCGACACTTCTTCACTTACTAGGGATTGAAACGAAGGATTCCATTCAATTTGGCAATGATTTATTTTCAAATGAACGGACGCCTTTCGCTGTATTGAGAAACGGGAACTTTATTACAGATGATTATCTCTATACAAAAAACACCTGCTATGATCAAAAAACAAAAGAACCCGTGAAGCAGGATGAGGTATGTCAGCCCTATATAGAAAAAGCCAATAAAGAGCTCTCCTTATCAGACAAGGTGATCAATGGGAATTTGCTGCGTTTTTATCAGCAGTAAACAGGATAAAACGATCTCCTTTGTCGTCACGCTAAAAGTCGCCATTAGGCGGCTTTTTCTTTTCTCTTTTTGCTGAAAGCCTATGAATGCTCAAATAAGTTTGCTTATAATAAAGGGAACTACATGATATTGAATGATAAGAGGTGTGAACATGAAGTATACATTCTTAGCCCTCATCTCCCTATGTTTGCTCCTGAGTGGATGCCAAACAGAGATGAAGCGATCTAATTCGAATAAAGAAACAGAGCTTGTGATTTCAGCAGCGGCAAGTCTTCAGGATGCACTAAAGGAAATTGAAGCCTCCTTTCACAAACAGCATCCACATGTGACATTAACGAATAACTTCGGGTCATCCGGCGCATTGAAGCAGCAAATCGCTCAAGGAGCAAAAGCGGATCTCTTTTTCTCAGCAGCTGAGGAGCCCTTTGATGAACTTGTTCAATCCGGAGACATTGATCAAGATTATATCAAGGACGCCATACAAAACGAGCTAGTCCTTATTGTGCCAAAAGATGGCTCTTCCTCTATTAAAAGCTTTCAAGACGTCCAGCACATAAAAGGAAAGATTGCTCTTGGCACACCTGAATCGGTTCCTGCAGGTACATATGGCAAAGAGATCTTCACAAAACTGAACATATGGGACCAAGTGAAAAAGAATGCAGTCTACGGCAAGGATGTGCGGCAAGTTCTAAGCTACGTCGAAACAGGAAATGTTGACGCTGGTGTTGTGTATAAAACAGACGCCCTCGTCTCCAAAAAGGTAAAGATTGCAGCTGAGGCACATTCGGACATGCACTCCCCGGTTATATATCCAGTAGGGATTGTCAAAGGGACAAAACATCTAACAGAAGCCAAGGCCTTTTTTGAATTTCTTCAATCTGATAAAGCCAAATCAATTTTTAAGAAATACGGCTTTCAAGTGTCGTAATGCCTATGCTGACTGAAGACTTTCTATCACCCATTTGGCTATCCGTTCAAGTGGCCATCGTTAGCGGACTGTTGGCCACTGTCTTTGGCACAACGATTGGCTTTTGGATGGCGCGAACTACTTTTAAAGGGAAAATGATTGTGGAAACGCTCCTGATGATGCCGCTCGTTCTCCCGCCAACAGTCGTTGGCTTTTTATTGCTCGTCGTATTCGGAAAACATAGTGTAATAGGGGGCGCGATTGAATGGATCTTCCATCAGCCGGTAATCTTCACATGGTGGGCGGCGGTCATTGCATCGACTGTCGTGGCATTTCCGCTCATGTATCAATCAGCAAAGGCGGGCTTTTCTACAATTGAGTCAGATATTGAAGGGGCTGCAAAAGTAGATGGTGCTCATTCATTCCAAGTCTTTGCCTATATTACTGTACCTCTTGCCCTGCCGTCCCTCTTGTCAGGCAGCATCCTTAGCTTTGCAAGAGCCCTTGGAGAATTCGGAGCGACTTTAATGTTTGCCGGCAACATCCCAGGAAAAACCCAAACACTCCCAACCGCTATCTATGTGGCGATTGATTCTGGGCGTATGGAACTTGCTTGGGCATGGACGATCTGTATTGTGATCTTATCTTTTATGATGCTTTTGGCTGTTCGTAGAAGCAGTAAATAAAAAACCCCTTTCTCACATGAGAAAGAGGATTTTTTTATTTATTCAAACCCAACCGTCATCGTCTCTGGATTCGAGCCGACGCGCTCGTTATTGTTTAATGCATCGATTTTTTCCATGTCTTCTTTTGAAAGTTCGAAATCAAAAATATCTGCATTTTGTTTGATACGTTCTTCGTTGATTGATTTAGGAATCGTCACGACGCCGCTTTGCAGATCCCAGCGCAAGATAACTTGTGCAACGGATTTGTTGTAGCGTGCAGCAATGTCCTTTAATACGTCATGATCTAATAGCTTTCCTTGCATAAGCGGAGACCACGCTTCAATTTGAATACCTTTTTCTTTTGCGTATTGACGTAGTTCGACAAGTGTCAGTTTCGGATGAAATTCAACTTGGTTCACGGCTGGAACAACTTCAGCATCTTTTAATAGCTCTTCTAAATGCTGAATGTAGAAGTTGCTGACGCCAATGGCTCTCACTTTCCCATCCTTGTAAAGCTTCTCAAGCGCACGCCATGTGTCTTTAAATGTTTCTGCATTTGGGCCAGGCCAATGAATCAAATAGAGGTCTAAGTAATCAAGGCCCAATCGATTTAAGCTTGCGTCAAATGCAGCCAGCGCTTTGTCATAGCCTTGATCCGTATTCCATACTTTAGACGTAATGAACAAATCTTCTCGTTTCACGCCAGATTCTTTAATTGCTTTGCCTACGCCTGTCTCATTTTTATAAACGGCAGCCGTATCAATACTGCGGTATCCGTTTCGTATGGCTGCTTTTACGGCATCTACCACTTGATTGCCGTCCTCCACTTTGAATACACCTAAACCAAACCAAGGCATTTCCACTCCGTTATTCAGTGTTACGGTATCATTCAAGCTTTTAACCATTTTAACAACCACCTTTTTCATAGATTCCATCTTTTTCATTATCTCACGTTGTCCATTAAAACTCTATTATCAGACGTTTTTCTTCGCTTCGATGGCTAACAGCAAAGCACCTGTCATGCCGGCCTTGTCTTCAAGTCCAGGAGAGACAATATATGAATCAAGCGGCGGCAGGTCTACATAATCATTGAGATAAGCAGCAAGCTTCTCTCGAATTAGTGGAAACAGTTGTTTTTGCTTCATGACGCCCCCGCCCATAATGATGCGCTCTGGGCTTAAAATAAGCGAGTACTGCATCAGCGCCTGCGCCAAATAGTCGGCTTCAAGTGTCCAAACTGATTCTTCCTCTGTGAGCTCTTTAGCAGATTTCCCCCATCTTTTCTCAATCGCTGGTCCAGCGGCCAGTCCTTCTAAACACGTCCCATGCGCTGGGCAGACTCCTTCAAACACGTCTGATTCATGCTGCCTGACAAGGATGTGCCCCATTTCTGGATGTGAATGACCGTGAAGAAGCTCGTTTTTTACAACAGCGCCAGCACCGATACCCGTACCGACCGTGATATACATACAGCTATTCAGCCCTTTGGCTGCTCCTTTTGTTAATTCACCTAAAGCTGCCGCATTTACATCTGTTGTAAAAGATACTGGAACTTCTATTTGCTTCTCTAGCTCTGGGATGAACGGGTAATGCTTCCACTCTACTTTCGGCGTGTTCATGATATAACCATAGGAAGGGTCGTCCTTTTGGACACAAATCGGTCCAAAGGAGCCGACCCCTAAAGCTTCAATGTCATGCTGCTTGAAAAATGGGATGAGCTTTTGTAATGTTTTTTCTGGGTGCTCTGTAGGTATCGTCATTTCTTCTAGAATGTCCCCGTGCTCATTGCCGATTGCACAACAAAACTTTGTACCACCAGCTTCAATTGCTCCATAATACGCCATCATTATCTCCCCCTGCTTGTTCTCTTTCCTCATCATAAAACATAGGGGAGGAGATGACAACATTACGTATTGGTCAGAAGAACAGCTTCCATATCATTGATATACTCCCTTAGATGATGGGCAATATCACGATTGATTTCACCATTTTCATACAAAGTTTGAATTTCATTTCGAATCGTCTGTACAGCTTGGAAGTTAAGCTCTTTTTTCTTCCGGTCAAACGAACGGTCTTTTTGCTGAAAGAAGCTTGGACCGTGTTCACAGCGATAAATGACTTGATTGTAAAAACCAATTACTTGATGACACGTTTGTTTATTTTCATCGGTCATATGCTGTTTGATCGAGTCCACAGCAGCCTCTGCCGTTTTCTTACGGATTTGCTTGTACGAGTCCTCGTTTTCTAAAATACCGCTGGAAACGAGCTGATTCGGCCGCCATAATTGGAGCCATTGAAGCAAGCGTAGAAACTTCACTTTTGAGAAACGAATTTTGAAGGAGTTTGAATACAGCATTTCGAGCTCATGAAATCTTTCTTGCAGCTCATAGGCTTCATGTTTATCGATTTTCTCTTCCTCAATGAGCTGTTGGAGCTTCATCTGCTCCGCTTTTATTCCATGCAGCCTGATCTTTTTCTCTTGTCTTCTCATCCCGAATTGGTACGGCTCACGCTGGATATTACGCAGCTTCATTCGGTAATCATTGATGAGCGCAAGAGACACTTCTCTGTTGTCTTCATTCATTCCTTCTCTTAGCGTTTTAATGGCACTTCTCAGCAGCTTCCGTTTCGCATGCTGAATCTTTGTATCCAAATCCACAGCGATTTGTTTGTCTTTTTTCTCAGATAGAAGAGGCAGTAGCACACTAGCTAAAATGAGTGTACATAAAATGACGCCTGCTGCGAGGAAGATAATCAAATGCCGTTCAGGAAACGGTGAACCGTCCGCAAGTGTAAATGGGATGGAGAAGGCACCGGCTAATGTCACGGCCCCGCGTACACCAGAGAATGTCATGAGCATTGAGGCACGAAGCTTCGGTTTTTTCACGTTTTGCTTTTTTGTTGCGCTCCATTTCCCTGCCCAGAAAAGCCATACCCATAAAAATCTCAGAATCATGAGACATAGCGTGATGATTAAGATGTAACTGATGACCTGCATATTATTAAACGCTTCATCCTGGAAAATAACTGTCGATACATCAGGAATCTGCAATCCTAGAATAACGAAAACAAGTCCGTTTAAAATAAATAAAATAATATTCCATGTGTTTGATGAAGCAATTTGCAGTTTGGCTAAATTTGCTTCCATTCGATCCTGCTCAATGGCATGTGTCACACCACCAGCAACAACGGCTAAAATGCCGGATACACCAATTTCTTCAGCTGCTAAATAGATAACAAATGGTGTAAGGATTTGCAGGATGATGTGCATCGTGACATCGTCCATTCCTAAACGGCGGAGAAAATAGCGAAAACGAATGATAAAAAAGGATAGAATAAATCCAGTCAATAGACCACCTGCGGCAATCAGGACAAAGCTAAAGGATGCCTCAGCAATTGAAAAAGCGCCAGTCACTGTTGCTGCAATGGCAAATTTAAAAGCAACAAGTCCTGATGCATCGTTCATCAATCCCTCGCCTTCCAAAAGTCTCATGATGCCCTTTGGCATATTCACACGGCTGGAAAGAGCACTGACTGCTACCACATCTGTCGGTGATAAAATTGCTGCAAGTGCAAATGCGGCTGGAAGCGGTATGCTTGGGATCATCCAATGGATGGTATATCCCGCGACAATGACTGTCGCAAAGACTAACCCTAGGGCTAACAGAAGAATCGGCGCTCTTAATTTCCACAGCTCGTCCCTTGGGGTACGCTTCCCGTCATTAAATAACAGCGGCGCAATGAATAAAACGAAGAATAATTCAGGATTTAAAGAAATATGTAAACCTGAAGGAAAAGCTGCCACCAGTATTCCTAAGCCCACTTGAATTAACGGGACTGGAATAAAGGGGACAAAACGATTGATAATATTAGATGATGCAATGAGTGCTAGTAGTACGAGCACTGCTAAAAAAATCTCCACTAATACGTGTCCCTCCTTCATTCATGTTTTTGTCAAGTTTTGCTTACATGCAGTGATGTGTTCATTTCAAGAATTCATCCGTTCAAAAGATATATGCCTTCTTAGTATTCCGCAAAAAGAGAAACCAACACATAACAATCCATCTAGGCAAAAAAAGACTGAATCCACATATTCAGCCAGCTGACAAAATTTTCATCACATGCATTGTTCTAATGATGAACAAAAAGATCCTGTTTTTATTTTACACGAAAACTCTCTTACCTGCTGACATCCAGCTCGTATCAAACACAAAAAAAGAGCGAAATCGCTCTTTTCTCGTTTTACCCTTTATTTAAAAAATAAGACCTAGCGGGAAGCCGCCATTTGAATAGGTAGGAACACACTCTGCATACGACGAGGATGAGAAACAGCAAATACAAAGCAATCTCTCCTTGTGCTAAACCGAGTCCTACGAGTAAGCCGCCAAGTGCTGCCCAGACTGCGTAAATCTCCGCTTTTAGCACAAGCGGCTTTCGCCCTGCCAATAAATCACGCACAATTCCGCCTCCGCTTCCAGTCAAAATGGCTGCCACAATGACCGCACTGAGCGGGAGCTCTCTTTGCACAGCAAATAATGCACCTTGGATCGCAAACGCTGCTAAGCCAATCGCATCCGAGAAATTCCCCCATGTGCTCCAGTGCTTGAGCAAAAGCTTTGGAAAAAGAAACACAATCGTAATGGATACAAGAGCAATGGTAAACATCTTGCCCTGTGACCATAAAGCAGACACCGGAAGACCAATTAATAGATTCCGAATCGCTCCACCGCCAAATGCTGTCACAATCCCTAAAATGTACACACCAAGAATATCGTACTCTTCCTCCATTGCCACTATCGCACCACTAATGGCGAATGCGATAATACCAATGATACTTAAGACTTCCCATGCCATTTTCCGCTTATCTCCTTACATGATCTGATCATCTCATACTACTCCCTTAATGTATATCTGACATAAGCGAAAAGCAATACAAATTTTCTTTAAATTTTATCTTTTTGCAAAAATAAAAAATAGCCTGCTTAAAAGCAGGCTATCTCTCAATTTTCTTTTGCATTTAAGAGCAGCATACTGATGATAATCAGAATAAATGCAATAAGTGCTAACAGCGGAATGGTGATAAAACCAAACCAGTTCAAATAATCAACAGAACAAGGAATACCGCTCAGGCAAGGGCGAATCGACGCAAAGCCTGGAATCTTTTGTTCCATATAATGATAGATGGAAAAGCAAGCACCGATCACAGCCAAAGGCAGTACGTAATACTTCACTTTGACATCACCCCGGAACGTAGCAATTCCAAGTAAAAGCACGAGCGGGTACATGAAAATGCGCTGAAACCAGCACATATCGCATGGAATAAACTTTTTAATTTCACTTAAATACAGGCTGCTCATCGTTGCAACGATCGAGACAATCCAAGCACTGTACAAGTAAATAAGCTTATTCTTCATGATTTCTTCCCTTTCAGCTCTTGATCAATTAATTCTTTGATTTCATCATAGTCATAGAAGTTTTGAACTTGTTTATTGTTAATGAAAATCGTTGGTGTTGAATTCACTTTGTATTTGTTCACAAGCTGATCGTCTGTGTTCAGCTGCGGCTGATACGTTTTCTTTGATAAGTTATCTTTGAGTTTGTCCGTATCGATTTTTGTTGTCTTTTTCGCCAGTTCAGTCAGCTTAGCAGGCGTCACCCATTCTGCTTCACTATCTGGCTGTGCTTGATAGACAGCTTCATGGAATGCCCAGAAGTTTTTTGGATCTTCTTTCCATACTTCTTCAGAAGCTAGTGCTGCTAACACTGCGCCATCTCCATGAACAGGAAGTGGCAAGTTAATAAATGAAAATGATACATCGCCTTTATCTATGTAGTCTGCTTTCAGTTTTGGGAAAATGTCTGTTTCGAATGATTTACATGACGGACATTTGTAGTCCCCAAACTCGACAATTTGCACCGCTGCGTTTTTGTCTCCTAAGACAGGCTGTCCTTTCATCGAAGGCTTACTGTCAACTGTTTGTGCTTCTTGGCTGTTCTTGTTTCCAATCACAACAAATAAACCAATGAGAAGAGCTGCGATGATGGTTAAAATGACAGCAAATTTAATGGATGAAGATTGATTATTTTTCTTACTCACATGAGCACCTACCTTATCTTTTTCATTCCTTAAAAAAAGAAAAAGGATAATAGCTCAGGAAAATGCCATTATCCAACTTCTTCTATTTTAACAAGAGGGGACCCATTATGAAAGATGGTATTCATGAAATTTTCCTTACAATTTTATTTCATGACCCTCATCGCATTTAAAACAGCGAGCACGGTGACACCGACATCTGAGAAGACGGCTTCCCACATCGTCGCAATACCGAATGCACCGAGTAATAGGAAAATGCCTTTGACACCAAGAGCAAATGCGATATTCTGCCAGACAATCCTTCTTGTTCGTTTTGCGACAGCAATAGCCTCTGCTACCTTTGATGGCTGATCCGTCATGATGACGATATCTGCCGCTTCAACAGCTGCATCTGAACCAAGTCCGCCCATTGCAATTCCTATGTCCGCTCTTGCTAATACCGGTGTATCATTAATGCCGTCCCCAACAAATAATAGCTTTTCTTGAGGCGATTTTTTCTGATCAATTTCTTCTAATTTCGTTACTTTATCCTGCGGTAATAATTCTGCATGTACTTCATCAATGCCAATTTGCTTAGCGACCGCAGTTCCAACTTGCTTAGCATCACCAGTGAGCATGACGGTTTGAATTCCAGACGCTTTTAGAGCAGATACGGCTTCAATGGCATCGTCCTTTAATTCATCTGCGATCAAGATTGAACCGGCAAACTCACCGTTAATCGCCATGTACACAACGGTTCCGCTTCTTTTTTCTTTTTCATACGCAATGCCTTCTCGCTCCATCAAGCGATGATTTCCCGCTAAGACGTGAGAACCGCTGATGGTCGCTTTAATTCCATGTCCCGCGATATCCTCGTATGCTTCGATCTGACTTTCATCAAGCGGTGAGCTGTATGCCGCATTAATTGATTCTGCAATAGGGTGAGAGGAATGGGCTTCTGCTAGTGCTGCAAAAGAAAGCAGCTCTTCTTCTGACCACTTGTCACTGGCTGTGGCAATATTGGTCACTGTAAAGTTTCCTTTTGTAAGCGTGCCCGTCTTATCAAATACCGCATATTTCACAGCATTCAATGCTTCTAAATAGTTACTGCCTTTGACAAGGATGCCTCGCTTAGACGCTGCCCCAATTCCCCCGAAAAATCCTAATGGAATGGATACAACAAGAGCACAAGGACAAGAGATCACGAGAAAGACAAGTGCCCGGTATACCCAATCAGACAATTGTGCTGATGGAATAAGAAGCGGCGGCACAAAGGCAAGCAATAAGGCGAGCACGACGACAGCCGGTGTATAATATTTTGCAAACTTTGTGATGAAATTTTCTGTCTGTGCTTTTCGGCTGCTTGCATTCTCAACCAAATCTAAAATTTTCGTCACTGCCGATTCGCTTAACTCTTTTTGCACTTCAATTTCAAGTATACCGTTTTGATTCACAAATCCTGCAAGAACTTCTTTTCCCGCTTCTACATCCCGCGGCACCGACTCCCCTGTTAATGCGGATGTATCAACAAGCGAGAAGCCTTCAGTAACGAGCCCATCCAGCGGAATTTTTTCACCAGGCTTCACGACAATACGGTCACCGGCTTTTACTTCTTCTGGATTTACTTTTTTCGTTTCATTTCCGACTTTTAGATTCGCGTATTCTGGACGTATATTCATTAATTCACTAATTGAACGTCTTGAACGGTTCACTGCCGCCCCTTGGAAGAGCTCTCCAATTTGGTAAAAGAGCATCACTGCCAGTGCCTCTGGATATTGCTGAATAACAAAAGCGCCAACTGTTGCAATGGTCATTAAAAAGTTCTCATCAAACACTTGGCCGCGCACGATATTTTTCAGGGCTTTAAAAACCACATCACCGCCGACTAGTAAATATGCTGCGAAGAACATAAGGAACTTTAATACACCATCTTCAGGTATAAAGAAAGCGGCTGTTCCAATGACTGCACCGCCAATTAATTTCAGCACGATCGTTTTTAAATTTTTCGTCCCATGATCATGATCGTGATGATGACCATCTTCTTTCGGTGATACACTCACATGAGGTTCAATGGACTGAACAGTTTTTTCAATTCGCTTCGACATCGATTCTTGCTTATCTGCATGCGTCACAGTCAAGGTGCCTGTCGCAAAGTTAACAGAGCAAGCTTCCACTCCATCCATTTTGCTGACACCTGTTTCTATTTTACGTGCACAGTTGCCGCAATCAAGACCGCTTAATACGTATTCATCCTTCATCTTTTTCATGTTCTCACCTTTTTCTATATGATAAGTAACGTTCCCTGGATCGATTCAACCTATTAAAAATTAAAAACTTTATATATGAGCATATATTCATATATTAGATTATCCTTATTATATGAGGATTTCTTATCTTCTGTCAATCATTTATGAAGAAATAATTGGTTTTTTATATCCCATTCTGTCACACGGATTTTCAATAAACCAAGCTCATGTCCCCCGCTCTGCGCATAACATAAAAACGATCGTTTGCCCTCCGACAGAATAAGTACAGTTTTTCTCTTTACAAAAGAAGGACATACGCTTAGAATAAAATAAAAGTTTCCCTAAGGAAACAAATTAGCATTAGAGAATCATTTCATCCTTTAGTCAAAATTATTTAATGTATGCATATATCTTTAGGAAGTGCAATGATGATTGAAAGGGGCCGCAAGAGATGCCAAATGCTTTAACAATTGACCGTCTTCATGTCTCATATCATGGACAGGATGCTTTAGAAAACATCTCTCTTTCCATACAGAAAGGAACGATGACAGGAATCATAGGTCCAAATGGTGCCGGTAAATCAACTTTACTCAAGGCATGCTTGGATTTAATTGAAAAAGACCAAGGGGATATTCGCTTTTTTGACCAGCCCTTTAAACAAGTTAGAAAACAGATCGCCTATGTACCCCAGAGAAATGATCTAGACTGGACGTTTCCTATTCATGTGCTGGATACCGTCCTACTTGGAACATATCCGAAGCTTGGCCTGATCAAACGTCCGAAAAAAGAAGACCGGGCATATGCGTACCACTGTTTAGAAAAGGTCGGCATGCAGGACTTTACTAAAAGACAGATTGGTGAGTTATCCGGAGGTCAGCAGCAGCGTGTCTTCCTTGCAAGAGCACTTGCGCAAAATGCACAGCTCTTCTGTTTGGATGAACCGTTTGTTGGGATTGATATGGCAAGTGAAGAGACGATGGTTCGCATTTTGAAGGAATTACGGGATGAAGGAAAAACCATTTTAGTGGTCCATCATGATTTAAGTAAAGCCGATGATTACTTCAGCCATCTCGTTTTGTTAAATAAAAAACTCATCAAAGCTGGACCTGTACACGACATCCTTCGCCCAGAGGTCATGCTGGAGGCATATGAAACGCAGCTGCCATTCTTAAAATCAGCAGGAGGAGACGCGTAATGGAATTTTTAACCGGACTCTTTGAATATGCATTTTTACAAAAAGCGTTATTTACGTCCGTGATGGTAGGCATTATTTGCGGGGTCATTGGCTGCTTTATCATTTTACGGGGCATGGCCTTGATGGGAGACGCCATATCGCATGCTGTGCTGCCAGGTGTCGCCATCTCTTATATGCTGGGAATTAACTTTTTCTTCGGTGCCGTCTTAACTGGTGTATTAACAGCGATTGGCATTGGATATGTGAGTCAAAACAGCCGAATCAAAAATGACTCTGCGATTGGCATTGTCTTCACCGCTTTTTTTTCAATCGGGATCATTTTGATCACATTTTTGAAAAGTTCCAGTGATTTATATCATATCTTGTTTGGAAACGTTCTAGCTGTTCGATCATCTGATATGTGGATTACGTTTGGCATCGGCATTTTTATCCTGCTGGCCGTCATCGTTTTCTACAAGGAATTACTCATTAGTTCATTTGATCCGGTCATTTCTTCGGTTTACGGTTTACCGAATCGAATGATCCATTATTTTCTCATGACGCTGTTGACCCTTGTGACCGTTGCTTCACTGCAAACTGTTGGGATTATTCTTGTCGTTGCCATGCTTATTACACCGGCAGCCACTGCGTATCTCTTAACAGACCGGTTATGGATCATGATCTATTTATCTGCTTTTTTCGGGGCAGTTTCTGCCGTTGCCGGTCTTGGGCTTAGTTTTACGTATAACTTGTCGTCTGGTGCTTCTATCGTACTGGTCGCGACCATTTTATTCGGGAGTGCCTTTATCCTTTCACCAAAGCAAGGAATTCTATGGAGATCATTAAAATCTAAACGAAAACGAACGCAGCTAAAAAAGGAAGCGTCTATGTAAAAGGAGGACATATATGAAGAAGGTATTTGCAATCCGTTTGACCGCAGTATTCATTGCCCTTATGATCATCACAGGCTGTTCTACTAAGCAAAATAATTCCGGCAAAGATGACGGCACATTAAAAGTCGTCACGACCTACTCCATTCTTTATGACATTGTGAAGGAAGTAGGCGGAGAGCACGTCTCTATTCACAGCATTGTTCCCATTGGTACAGACCCGCATGAATTTGATCCACTGCCAAAGGATGTTCAGCATACAACGGATGCAGACCTTGTTCTATATAATGGTTTAAACCTTGAAACAGGGAATGGCTGGTTTCAAAAGCTGCTCGAATCGAGTGGCAAGGACGGGGATGATGCACCTGTAGCCGAAATGAGTAAAGGCGTCAAAGTAAAACATTTATCTTCAAAAGGCCTCGAAAGCCAGCAGGACCCCCATGCTTGGCTAAATGTTGAAAATGGGATTCTCTATGCTAAAAATGCCAGAGATGCACTTATTCAAGCGGACGCTGAGCACAGAGAGGATTATGAGAAAAATGCGGAAGCTTATATTAAAAAGCTTCAAGCCCTTCACGATGATGCAAAAGACAAGTTCGACCAGCTGCCAAAAGATAAAAAGCGTCTTGTCACAAGTGAGGGAGCCTTCAAGTATTTTGCAGATGCCTATGGACTAGAGGCAGGCTACATTTGGGAGATCAACACAGAAAATGAAGGTACACCTGGACAAATGAAGCGCATCATTCATTTTGTCAAAGATCATCAAGTGCCTGCGCTCTTTCTTGAAACAAGTGTCGATCAACGCAGCCTTGAAAGCCTATCTGAAGAAACTGGGGTTCCGATTAAAGGAAAAGTATTTACTGACTCCATTGGAAAGAAAGGTGAAGATGGGGACAGCTACTATAAGATGATGAAATGGAATATTGACACCATTTACAAGGGATTGTCATCATAAGAAAAGACAGGTGGAGTGAACCCGCCTGTCTTTTTTGTTAGCCTGCTATATTTTCTGGGTGTTTTTTCGGCCAAATGACGTAGCTGATGCTAATGACGAAATCAATGGCTAAGACCATCCCCCACATACTGACAAGCTGTACCAACGCTTCCGTTCGTTCTGGTGCTTGGATGAGATAGGTCAATCCATATAACAGTCCCGCTCCGATGACATAAGAGATTAAATGCCGCGTCCAGCCGACCAGTTCATATACAGAACGCTCTTTACCGTACTTGGGTTTTCCTTTTGGCCTCGGACCTCCTGCAAATCGATAAGCAAACCGGACATCTGCCCATTTCACCATTTGATGACCAAAAGCGAGACTCACCCCAATATAAACAGCCGCGAGCCCATGAATGACACTCGCCACAGCCCCCTGTCTTAAATCCAAATACGTCGCTGCCAGAAGAATGAGATCCAAAATCGGTGTACAAATGAGAAAGAAGGCGCCCCACTTTTTCTGTTTAAACACATAACGCAGTGTTAACCCCACCAGAATAAACAGCCAAAAGCCAATTTCACATGCGACAATCAATAACCCAACCAATATTCCCCACATCCTTTTTAACACAATTGTATTAAATAAAAAATAACACAACTGTGTTAAAAAAACAATAGCTGTGCTAAAATCAATGTATGCCAAAAATCGTCGATCACCATAAACAAAAACAAAAAGTCGCTCAAGCTGCTATGAGAGTGATTAAACAGGATGGATTGGAAAACGCTTCTGTCCGAAAAGTAGCGGTAGAAGCTGGCATTTCAGCGGGCTCTATGCGTCATTATTTCTCCACACAGCAGGAGCTATTTCTTTTCTCTATGACATTGATTCAGGAAAGAGTCAAAGAGCGGTTGACAGCACTTGAGCTGAACGGTTCAACGGAAGAAAATGTTCTCACGTTATTGGAGCAGGTTCTTCCACTTGATGAAGAACGAAGATTTGAAATGGAGGTGTGGCAGGCTTTTACAGTCAAGTCGATGACTGAACCTGATTTACAGCCGCTCAATGCAAAGATGTATGACGAGCTTTTCCAAATGACCCAATATTGTTTAATGAAATTAAAAGAAGATGGGCTTTTGCTCGATCATATCGATCTTTTAGTCGAAACTGAGCGCCTTTATGCGGTCATCAATGGGCTTGCATTGAATGGAATCTTGCAGCCTCATCGTTTACCGCCTCAGCTCATACGCTCCGTGCTGCAGATGCACCTGCAATCCATCACCAAAAAAGACATGTCTCCCTCATGAGGGAGCATGCCTTTTTTTAATCTTCCATAAAAATACGTTTTGCTTCGTAGTAGAGCACCTGCACAAATTTCTTCACATTGATACGGGTATGTTCTTCTCTACCGTTCGTCTCTTTTGTTAATTCACTCATTTTCTTTCGCACGATGGTGAAATCAAAGAATTTAGAAGCGTAATTTTCAAAAGTCGGATGAGAAAAATCAGTTAACCCAAGTGATGCGATGTGTTTCAAGGATTGGTTGATTGCACGCCTCACCCGCTGTTCCGCTGCCTTCGCTTCTCTTGCAATGTCTGCAGATGTGTAAGGCTCATTTAATTTATCCTCCGTGACACCATTGAAAATGACCTTTAAAGAAGGAAAGGAATCATGATGTTCAGTATGCAGCGCTAAATACTGATCTGTGAAGAGGATCATATCTAATAAATCTTTAGACCCCTTTTCTCCCACAATCCCAAGCTCTGCCAGCAAGAACTGACCTGCCTCTGCAAGAGTTTTCCCACGCTGCTTCGTTTTGGTCTGACCTCGCTGCTGAAACTGCATGACAGATTTGAGTGAGTGCTGAATATTTTCAATTGAATGCTCCAAATGAAGCCGCTCAATCATGAGGTGGAGCACACTTAACACCTCTACACGATTGATTGGCTTTGTCACATAATACTCGACACCAAGCGTATACGCCTGGCCGATTAATTCCTTTGTTTCTACCTGTGACAGCATTAAGTATTTCCCATGAAACTCATCCTTAATGGCTCGAATCGTTTCAAGACCATCTCTTTCCGGCATCAATAGATCAATACATAAGATATCAATGTGCAAATCATTTAAGTAGCTTGCTGTTAACTCTGCGCCATCCTCTGCTTCCCCTGCGACAATGCCAAGCTCTTCATCTTCAATGAGCTGAGCGAGTGAAGAACGCACGGCTTCATCGTCATCCACAATAAAAAATCTCATCTCCCAATCCCCTCTTTTCTACTGACTTGATCCATTGGTATCGTTAACGTGAAAATCGTTTGTTTATTTGGGATACTCTTCATCTCAACACTTCCGCCAAGCTTCTCCGCTGTATCCTTCACATAGGAAAGCCCGATACCGCTTGATGGATTTCCAGCCTGATCATATTTTAAAGTAAAACCGGGTTTAAAAATCACATGATGATTACGCTCTTTAATGCCAGGCCCGTTGTCACTAATTTGAAAGATCACATGGTTCTCTTTCTGGGAAATAGAGAGTGACACCTCTCCATCCACCGGAATGGCTTCGACAGCATTGGAAACGATATTATTTAACAAAGATAGAATGGTATACACATGATAGACGGGATGCTGCCCATCTTCATCATAATGAAAGACAATGTTTTTTTTAAGAGATTCTGCGTAATTTTCATGAATACGAATCACGAGCCCAGCAATATGCGCAGGACTTGCATAAGCCTGAAAATTTTCTTCATGTATCAGCTTTGATAAGGCAGAAAAAATCCGCTGGTTATCCTTTTTGATCTCATGCACCTCTCCAGCGATTTGCAGGGCTGTTTTTCCGAGCTTTTTCAAATCCAAAGATTCCGCATCCTTTGCGTGATGCAAAGATTGATACAATTGATAGGATGTCGCTGTAATGTGTTCAGCATGTGCAAGTGTTTTATGAAAGTATGTAGATTCCGTATAAAGGTTAGACAGGAGCATGAGCAGATGTTCCTTTTCCTTTTTCATCTGACGCTCTCTCGCCTGCTCTTCATATAAACGAATCATTGTATAACAAGCCAACACGAAAAAGCTTCTGAAAATAGCTAAAACGAAAAGTTGAAACAGCGTCCGCATCGTTAAAATTTCATCGATGGTACCACGAAGTGCAATCATTTCAACAACGCTTGCACACAGCTCCATGATGATACCTGTCGCTCCAATCAGCCAAGGCTGATCGCGGAAACGTCTGACCTTTAATAAATAAAAGAGCGTTCCGTAGACGACATAATAAAGCAGGGGAGGAAACCTTAATGAAACCGCCTCTTCCAGCGGAAGATGACCTGTGACGGCTGTATCAAGAAGCACGCGAAATACAAAAACAGAAACCCCTGCAATGATACCGCTTGCCCATGCCGGGAATTTTTTCATTTGAAGCAGGATAAAGAAAAAGACAACGGTTCCAAAGCTGACCCGAAAGCTGTCCTCAAATGGATAAAATTTAAACTCTCCGCCAATCGGTGTCAGTACAATGAGCATCACAATTAAATAAGGCTCTGTATTCAACCATTTTTTCAGTAGATTCAAGCGCAGTCACATCCCTAATAATTGACGATAGTATACTATGTGAGCTTCAGAAAAACAAACAGTCCATGAAAAAACGCACACCGAACATTTGTCGGTGTGCGCTTCTCATGATGCCGCTTAATCTTCTAAACGATCCTTTTCTAAAAGTGATGCGCCAGCAATACCTGGTTTCGTCATTTCAAAAGGATTTAAGATAATATCAAGCTCTTCCTCTGATAACACATCATTTTGCAGACAAAGCTCACGTACAGATACGCCTGTAAGAATCGCTTCTCTTGCAATTCGTGCAGCAGCTTCATAACCAATATGCGGATTGACCGCCGTCATGACACCAGCACTCTTTTCTACATATTCTTTTAATCTAGATTCATCTGCTTTTAGGTCACGCAAGCAGTTGTCTACGAAGGACTCAAATACATTCTTCATAATGCTGAGAGATTGAAGCAGGTTGAACACAAGCACCGGCTCCATCACGTTCAGCTCAAGCTGACCAGCCTCTGATGCAAGACAGATCGTGTGGTCATTTCCGATGACTTGGAATGCCACTTGGTTCATGACCTCAGGCATCACTGGGTTGACTTTCCCTGGCATGATAGATGAACCTGGCTGTCTCGGCGGCAAGTGAAGCTCACCAAAGCCTGCTCTTGGACCTGATGCCATTAAGCGAATATCGTTCGCCATTTTGGACATATTCATCATACATACTTTCAGTGCAGCTGATACTTCTGTATAAGCATCCGTATTTTGCGTAGCATCGACTAAGTCTTCTGCTCCAACTAAAGGTAATCCGCTAATATCAGATAGATAGCCAACCACCTGGCGAATATATTTAGGATCAGCATTCAAGCCAGTTCCGACTGCTGTTGCTCCCATATTGACTTCATATAAATGCTGTCTAGACTGCTTGATACGTTTAATATCACGAGCAAGAACCTTTGCATAAGCATTAAACTCTTGACCAAGTCTGATTGGAACAGCGTCCTGAAGATGCGTACGTCCCATTTTGATGACATGATCAAATTCTTGTGCTTTTTCTGTCATGACTTGATGCATGTTTTCCATCGTATAAAGTAGTTTTTCAATCATATTCAATGTAGAAATATGAATCGCTGTTGGGAAAACGTCGTTTGTTGACTGCGACATGTTCACATGCGTGTTTGGACTTAGCTCAGTATAAGCGCCTTTTTCCTTTCCTAGTAGTTCAAGCGCTCTGTTTGCAATGACTTCATTGGCATTCATATTCATTGAAGTGCCAGCCCCGCCTTGAATTGGATCGACAATAAATTGATTGTTCCATTTTCCTTCAATAACCTCATCTGCGGCTTGAACAATTTTTTCTCCAAGACCAGAATATAGTCGCTTTGTATCCATATTTGCAAGTGCGGCTGCCTTTTTGACAATCCCTAATGCTTTGATGAGTTCCTCATGAACATGGTAGCCAGTAATTGGAAAGTTCTCTACTGCACGTAATGTTTGAATTCCATAATACGCTTGAGTGTCTACTTCCTTTTCACCTAGAAAGTCTCGTTCGATTCGAACTTGCTTGTCCTGTAGCTTCGTCATTTGAAAAGATCTCCTTTTACGCTGCTTTTGTTTGTTGTTTTAATTCCTCAATATACTTCTTCGATTTCTCTTGATCAAAAACTTTTTCCCACTTAGACATGACAATGGCTGCAAGTGAGTTACCAAATACGTTAACAGTTGTACGAACCATGTCAAGAATACGGTCGATCCCAACGATGAAGGCAAGTCCTTCAAGCGGCAGTCCCATTGCACCAAGTGTTGTGATAACAACAACGATTGATGCACCTGGTACACCAGCCATTCCTTTTGATGTCAGCATCAAGATTAATAGTAACGTAATTTGCTCATAGATGGAAAGTGGCATGCCGTACATTTGTGCAACAAATATGGCGGCAATGGATTGATAGATGGCACTTCCATCTAAGTTAAAGGTGTAGCCTGTTGGGATAACGAACGACGTGATCGCTTTCGGGCAGCCGAACTTCTCCATTTTATCCATTAGTCTAGGCAATACAGCTTCTGAACTTGCTGTTGAGAATGCAAGAATGATTTCTTCTTTTAGCACTCTAAATAGTGTAAAGACGCTTGTTCCAGCTAATTTTGCGATAATGCCAAGTACGACAATCACGAAGAATGCCATTGTGCCGTAAACGACAAGTACCAGTTTACCTAGCGGGAGAAGCGCTCCGACCCCGAATTTGATCACCGTCACACTGATGAGCGCGAATACACCAAATGGTGCAAACTTCATCACTTTATTGGTCACCCAGAACATGGCTTCGAGTATCCCCTCAAAGAACCCTAACACTGGTTTCCCTTTGTCTCCTACTGCGGCAATTCCTAATCCGAATAAGACGGTAAAGAAGATCGTTGGTAATAGATCACCTTCTGCAATGGATTGGAAAACGTTTGTTGGCACTAGATGCACAATCGTTTCAGAGAAACTTGCTTTTTCGGAAGAAGCTTTCGATGTCTCTTCATATTTAGAGATATCGCCCTTTTCCATGTTGCTCATGTCAATTCCTGTACCAGGATGGAAAACGTTTGCTGCAAGCAGTCCTACTGCTAATGCAATCGTTGTCACAATTTCGAAGTAAAGAATCGTTTTCCCACCGAGTCTTCCGATAGTTTTCATATCCCCTACTCCAGCCACTGCTACAATCAACGCAGCAATAACAATTGGCAGGACAATCATTTTAATTAAATGGATGAATATATCGCCAATCGGCGTTAACACATTAATAACGGTTTCATTTTGATAAAACAGCGCTCCCACGATAACACCCAGAACAAGTGCAATGAGTATTTGAGAAGCTAACCCTAACTTTTTCATACGTGAACCCCCTTTTTTTGATAACGCTTTCTTTGTTGCTTAATCGCATCTTAACGATGAACCTACAAAAAACGACAAAAAGGAACAAAAAGAAGTGAATTTTTTATGAAAAATCTTTTAAAAGGTGGGTTTTTCCACAAAATTGTTAAAAAAAGACTTCGCTTTTGGGCGAAGTCCTAATGATTTTGCATTTGTTCACTTGGTGTATCTTGTTGTGGATAAAATTGATCGTACATCGCATATCCAATGAGGACAAGAGCAACATAGAACAATGCACTAATCGTCCAAATCCATTTGACATTCAGTTTCATTGTGCCACTCCCTCTCTCACCGGTTTCAATCGCTGCAATCTGAGCGCATTCAATACAACCGACACGGAGCTAAAGGCCATTGCTGCTCCTGCAAGCCATGGCGCAAGAAGTCCTAAAGCTGCTATCGGTATCCCAATACAATTATAAGCAAGCGCCCAAAATAGATTTTGCTTGATGTTTCTCATCGTTTTTTGACTAAATACAAGCGCATCAGCAATGGCATGGAGGTCTCCTGTCATGAGTGTGATATCTGCTGCTTCCATGGCGACATCTGTCCCAGTTCCAACTGCCATCCCAATATTCGCTGTCGCAAGAGCTGGGGCATCATTAATACCATCTCCGACCATGGCGACTTTCTTTCCTTGTTCCTGAAGCGCCGCAATGTGAGCAGCCTTTTCCTCAGGCAGGACTTCAGCAATGACATGATCAATGCCCGCCTGTTTCGCAATCGCCTCTGCTGTCAGCTTGTTATCACCTGTCATCATCACGACGTGAATCCCTTGCTCCTTCAGACGCTTGATTGCTTGAGGAGAGGATGATTTGATCGTATCTGCGACCGCAACAATACCAGCGAATTCGCCGTCAATTGCGACAAGCATAGCCGTTTTTCCTTGCTGCTCCAGTGTTGTGACGGATGCTTCGACTTGATCATATGGGATTTGATGTTTCTGTAATAGCTTACGCGTTCCAACCAAAAGCTTGTGTCCTGCTGCCTTTGCTTCAATCCCATGACCTGGGTCAGCTTGGAAGGCTTCAATCTCGACCGCTTCAAGACCTTGTTCCTTCATTCCATCTGTGATCGCTCTAGCAAGCGGGTGTTCCGACTGCTGTTCAGCTGATCCTACTAACTGAAGCAAAACATCTTCTGTCCAATTAGCATATGCCTGCACATCTGTCAGACTCGGTTCCCCTTTTGTCACAGTTCCTGTTTTATCTAACACCACCGTGTCGAGTGATTGAGTCACCTCTAAATGCTCCCCGCCTTTAAACAGGATGCCTGATTCAGCTGCACGGCCGCTCCCAGCCATAATTGAGGTTGGTGTAGCAAGGCCAAGCGCACACGGACATGCGATGACGATGACCGCTATAAAGGTTTCAAGTGCTGCTGTCACATTTCCTGGATCAACAAAGAAAAACCAGATCAGGAAGGTGAGCACTGCAATTCCTACAACAATGGGAACGAATATCCCTGAAATTTGATCTGCCATCCTTTGAATCGGCGCTTTTGAGCCCTGTGCTTGTTCTACGACTTTAATAATCTGTGAAAGGGCGGTCTCTTTCCCAACCTTTGTCGCTTTCACTTTCACAAACCCATTTTTATTGATGGTTGCCCCGATGACCGCATCACCAGCCGTTTTATCAACAGGCAGACTTTCGCCCGTAATCATGGACTCATCAATTGCGGTTGTTCCCTCCACAATTTCTCCATCTACCGGCACTTTCTCTCCCGGTTTGACAAACACAAGATCATTCACTTTCACTTCGGAAATAGAGACTGTCATCTCTTTCCCATCTCGCTCGATGACCGCTTCTTTCGCTTGTAGACCCATCAGCTTTTGAATCGCTTCTGATGATCTCCCTTTTGCTCTTGCTTCCATTAATTTTCCGAGAACGATCAACGTAATGAGTACAGCACTTGTTTCGTAATAGAGGGCTGCCTCATGTGTGCCTTGAACCGCTGACTGAATGCTTTCATATAAACTATAGAAAAACGCAGCTGATGTCCCAAGTGCGACAAGAACATCCATGTTGGCACTTTTATTACGTAACGCTTTATACGCACCTACATAGAAGGGCCAGCCGACAATGAACTGAACGGGTGCTGCTAACGCCAGCTGAACCCAAGGATTCATGAACGCTTCAGGCAGCCAAATAAAAGACGTGAAAGAAAAATGACTGACCATTGCCCAAAGAAGCGGAAGTGACAGAATCATTGAAAATAAAAAGCGTGCCGTCTGCTTCTCTATTGCTGCTTGGCGATGATCTTTCTTTCCTTCCTCTGCATCATCTACAGCTGGTTCAATTAAAGAATACCCAATAGACTGAACCGCTTCCTTTATATCACTTGTAGACGTTTGCCCTGGGTGATATGTGACCTGAAGGGTCTCCAGCGCAAAGTTTACAGATCCGTGATCAACACCATCCATCCGATTGATTTTTTTCTCAATTCGGTTGGCACACGCTGCACACGTCATTCCCTCTATATCAAATTCTGCTTGCTCCATCACCACATCGTAGCCGAGGGATTGAATTTTTTGCTTGAGATCATCTGGTGTGAGTTGTTCTGCTTCATACACAATATGAGATGTTTCCAGCGCCAAATTCACATTGGCATCCTCCACACCTTCCAGCCTGTTCAATCCCTTTTCAATTCGTCCTGCACAGGCAGCACAGGTCATTCCCGTAATTTGAAAGTCGATTTCCTTCTTCATTGACCTCACCTCTCCATATACACCATGGGGGTATTATATTTTGAAAAAAATACGTGCTGTTATGCAGCACGTATGTTCATTTATACGACATCATATCCCTGTTCTTCAATTACATCAGAGATACGGTGCAACGTGACTTGATCTGGGTGAAATGAAACTTCCACCTCTCCTTTGTCTAAATGGACTTTCACAGAATCAACACCTGCTAGTTCTCCTACATTTCCTTCGACTGCTTTTACGCAATGTCCGCAAGACATGCCCTGCACTTGAAGTGTTGCTTGTTCCACTTCTCATCGCCTCCATCAATCATTTTCTACACTTACTATACCCTAGTAGGGTATCATTGTAAACATATAAATGCTACGATTTTGTCAATTTCGTAAAAACCGTCATTAGCTCTTCAATGGCTTCATCTCCATTGCCGCTCTTAATCGCATCTGTTACGCAGTGATGTGTATGCTTTTCCATCAAATGAAGGCTGACCTTTTTCAAAGCCGCATTGATTGCGGAGATTTGATTGACAACATCTATACAGTAACGATCGTTTTCAATCATTTGCTGAATTCCGCGCACTTGTCCTTCCACTCGTTTCAGCCGATTAATCAATTGATCTTTTTCCTTCTCGGCTCTAGGCGAAGCCATATGTCTTTCTTCATGTTCTGTCATGTGATCACCTTTTTTCCATTATGACTTGTCTTTCCTTAAATTAAAGCATATCTTCACCGGAAAAGGCAAAGATATGCTGAATTCACTTTATAGTGTTTGCTTTAGTTTGTTAATTGTTCAATGTCCTGCAATAGATTCACGGACTGCTGAAGCTGCTTGATCAACCCTTGCTGGTCCTCAAGCATGGCGGCAACGTCGATGTTATCTGCTTTCAATTGCTGTAAATACGTTTGAATTTCCTCTGACAGCACCTTATTTTTTTCAATGATCTGTGCATGCAGGTCTTCTGCTATTTGGGGTGCTTTGACTTCATTAAATGCCTGAATGTCTGCCTTCAATGATTCTAACTGCTTGGTTAATTCTGCTTTTTTGGCAGCGTTTTTCACAGCTTCTTCAGCAAGTTTTGGAAAGTCCTCTGTAAATTGCTGAATGTCTGTGACATAGTCATTGGCCTCAGTGACATATGTCGTTGTATCGTTGACTTGATCAAGTAAGCTGGAGCACCCGCTTAATACAAGTGTTCCGGAAAATAGGAAAGCTATCGCATATTTTTTCAAGATCGATCATCCTTTCATCTGTGGGATTAAACGCATCATTTGTTCTGCTTCCCTATCACACAGACTTAAAAAGATCTTAAAAATAGCCAGACCTTTGCCTCATGTGTGATAGGCAAAGGTCTGGCTAACATTGTTCATGCCGGAATGGCCGAGAAACAACGGATGTTTCTGTAATGACGACCAAACCGTAAAAGCTACTCCCCTTTTAGGAAACCGTTCAAATGTTATGTTTATCATATCGAATGTCAGGACAACCGTCAATGAGAAGCTAGCGGCATGTCAATTCTTCTCTTCATAAAGCATATAGTCTGCTCCAGTTGACGCATAAATCCGGTTGCGTCCTTGGCGTTTTGACATATACAAGGCTTGGTCCGCTTCAAATAGAAGAGTTTCTAATACATTTGGATCATAAGCTGTGTGAGCAATTCCAAAGCTCGCTGTCACTCGCACTTTTTCCTCATCATTCTCAAAGAAACTCATCTCAAACGAATGTCTAATTCGCTCCGCAATATGACATGCCTCTTCAAAAGAATGATGCGGCAGACAAATAGCAAACTCTTCTCCGCCATATCGTCCGAATAAATCGTCCATTTGTAAATGCTGCTGACAAATGGTGACAACATGACGCAGTGCCTCGTCACCAATATGATGTCCGTGCGTGTCATTGATTTGTTTAAAGAAATCAATATCAAACAGCATAACAGCCGTATCCTGCGCATCCTCTTCTAGGATCATCTGCGTTCGTTCAATGAATGAAGACCGATTGAAGATATTCGTCAACCCATCAATATATGCACGGCGCTCCAGCTCTTCCTGCAATAAACGCTGCTCTGTTACATCACTGATCACAATTTGCCTGCCCTCAATCTCTCCTCTTCTATTAAATAGGGACGATGCGGTCAAGTGATAATAGCTGGAATGATCTTTTTCCTTTTTCAACATTAGATCATATTGCGAATGATCCTGCGGAGAACGCAGCCATTGAATGAAGTCAGTATCTTTGATGATCCCTGAGAATATATCGTCTATTTTAAAACCAATCCCCTTTTTATTAGAAAGGGCTGGAATGATCGATGCAGCAGCGGGGTTGTAATCGATGAGTGTTCGGTACCGATCTAAAATGAGAACCCCTTCAGACATATGCTCAAACACACGCTCCATCGCAATGGGAGAGAGCTTAAAGAGCTGGAACGACATAATCGCCCATAAATAGAGCGCATTGGTTAAAAACATCACCACAGGGACCGGGTCAATATGAAGAGGTGTCACACCTAATAAATAGATAAAAGATGTCGTAATTGGCAGTAACATGCCCACTAGCAAAATAAGGATCTGCTTTAGATATTCCTTTTTTGTGACATGCAAAAACCAAACCAGCATAAAAATAGCGAGCATCGAACAGCCAAATGTATAGACGCCATGAATGATATACCAATAGCCAATCGTAAAGTCAGCCAATAAAAATCCGTCTACTAGATTCATCGTAATGCTTCGATAAAAGAGTGAATGAAAAGAGTTGGTGAACACCATAATGGTGGTGAGAGTTGGAATCAGTAAGATGAGAAGCACGCGGCGCTTTGTGAAATATTGATGGAATCCCGTAAATTGCAGCACAATCATCAGACTGAATGGCGCGATGAACGGAAGACCTATGTATTGAAAACAAACCCAGAACATAATCTCCCTAGGTGTACTTGCCAATAATTCAAACGTGTGCCCAAAGATATAAATCGCAGTTGCTCCAGACATGTACATAAACAATTGACAGCCAATATACCGGTAGCGGTTCGCATGAGCAATGATTGATAATATCACGGACAGAATGCCAGAAACACTCATGATCACAATAAAATGTAAAACAATCGAATCCATGTAAACGCCCCAATTTCAGTTATTTAGAACTAGTCTAATCTTACTATATATGAGGAAGTCACAAATGGGAAGATGTGATTTTGAATTGGTTGGGGGTTTTTTAAAATCTTTATGACAATTGTTTATTCTTCTGTTTTTACAACACACCCCACAAGGGTCTTAAGACACCTTTTTAACTAATTAAAAATCCGCCGAAAATTAACTTCCAGCTCAATATAAAACCTACTTTTTTACCCTTTTTTATCATAATTACCACATCATATTTTTTTTACAGTACAATGATGACAACATTAAATGGAAGGGGAAAACTTAATGAATAAAAACAATCGAAGTAAGATTTTTAAACTATTTATAGGCTTGTTAACAATTATCATATCCACAACATTTTTTTCCAATGTAAGCTCTGCGGAAGTGAAAAAAACAGATGATAACAACTCTGAAAAAAATCAATCACTTCATTCTGAACAAAAAGATGTTAAAAAGACAAAAGTCAGTATGAAGGACATAAAGAAAATAGAGTCATATCTATATTTATCTAAAAAAGGAACACTTATTTTAAAACCAGATTATACTGATTTGAATCTAGATCATACAATAATTAAAGAAGTAAAGACATGGCTGAAGTATAGCAACCAATTAGTACTTGATAAAAAAGCTGTTATTCAACCTGATTTTAGTATTAAAATGCTAGATGAATCTAACACTAATTCACTTGATCATAAGATATCAACATTATCTAAAGGATGCGGGAAGAACGGTCATAATGTTTATTGGTGGGGATATAACTTATACTTTGATTGCAATGAGACCAGATCTTTATATCAGTCTTTCAAAGCTGGAGGGGGCGCTACTAGTGGAATCGCAGCCATTTCTAGATTCATACCCGTTCCTCCTACTCAACTAGCTAGTGCTATTGCTGGAGTAATAGGTGGAGGGCTTGTAGGCTTTGGTCAAATGATTCAAGATGAACATGAAGGACATGGCGTAAGAATAAGATTTACTGGATTAGGTTATGCAGCAGTTCCATCTGGTGTATTTCCACAATAACTAAGGAGGTAAAAAAATGACCTTCATCATTATCATGGCAGGTTTATTTATGCTCATTCTTTTAGATAAACCATTTCAGAAAAGAAAGTCTGGTTTATTATTCTTAGTATGTTATTTATTACTCATTTCATTGTATATCATTAATACAACGTTTATGAAATTTGTATCAAATAAACTTTTACTCATTATAGCTATTTTTGTAGTTAGCCCTTTGTTTATTCGATTCCTTAAACCTTCTCAAAAAACTGAACAGTGATTACTACAAGAAAAAAAGATGACGGACTGTCATCTTTTTTTCTTATAGAACTTAGACTGATATTTCGATAGAATCATCATCGATTCACTTCTCCATATACCTCATTCAACATATCTTCCATAATGTACGACTTAAATTCATCGTTCTCTAAAATTTTCATAAAGAATTCCTGATTGCTACTCATTCGGTCGATAACAAAATTCATAAATGTTTTTTCAAAAGCGAATTTGAAGTTTTCTTTTGTATTGTTTTTCGCTTTCTGACGAAGATCATCATCATTCAACATGTCCTCTTTCACTTGTTCACGAGAAAGAAAATCTGTTTCTGTAAATGTTGTACCAAAGCGCTCATTTAACTTTTCTAACACGCTTGATAATCGCACCTTCTCATCTTCAGCTACACCACCAGCACCATGCTTCTGTGGATCAAGTTCAATGCCACCCGTTTTTTCCAACTCGATGCTTCCTTCGAATACCTTTTGATTTCGATAGTATTCAAGTGCGATATCATCAGCTAAATAAACGTCCTTATCACCAGTTGTACGAGGTAGTTTGCGCAACAAGTATGTTAAATAAATATATTGTTTGTGTAAGCTTAGATCAATAAACGTTATAACTTGTAGCACGAAACTATACGTACGAATAAATTTTGTTGCAGCTTGTTTAAAATCAACCTGTTCTTCTTCTGAAAGCTTTTTATATCGCTCTACACCTTTGTCAAGAATTGCATTTAACTCTGTTTGCGCCCTAGTTGACTTTTTCACACCGTCTGTTACTTCAAGTTCATTAACCCTTTGCACCTCATCTTCTTTAAATACTTGATGAGGCTCGATGTCAGCCTGCATATCATAAAGGATATTTGGGTCCGTAATTTCAGATAGACTTGTTGATTCGTAATATGGTTGGAACGAAGCTTTCATAATCTCTGGTTCATTTACAAAATCGAGTACGAATGTGTCCTCTTTACCTGGGCAAGTACGATTTAAACGAGATAGAGTTTGCACCGCTTTAATACCACTTAATGGCTTATCTACATACATCGTATGCAACAGTGGTTCATCAAATCCCGTTTGATATTTCTCAGCTACAAGCAATACCTTAAATTCATCTGAATTGAATTTATCAGGTAGCTCTTTTTCAGAGAAATTGTTCATGTCCGGCTCCGTGTAATCTATTCCACCGTCTTTTACAGTACCTGAAAATGCCACAACTGTTTTTAAATCGTTATATCCCTTTTCATGGATATACTTATCAAAAGCAATTTTATAACGTACTGCATGTAAACGGCTTGCTGTCACGACCATTGCCTTGGCACGTCCACCAATTTTCCGCTGTACAAAATTCCGATAATGTTCAATGATAATTTCTGTTTTTTGTTCAATGCTGTGCGGATGCAATGAAACGTATTGAGCAAGCTTTTTGGTGGCTTGCTTCTTCGATACCTCCGGATCATCATCGACAGTCTTGGCAATTTTCCAGAACGTTTTATATGTTGTGTAGTTTTCAAGTACATCTAAAATAAACCCTTCTTCAATTGCTTGGCGCATTGTGTATTGATGAAAGGCCTCTGGCTTACCATCAATACCAACCGTACCAAACTTCTCTAATGTCTTGGGCTTTGGAGTCGCTGTAAAAGCAAAGAACGATACGTTATCCTGTTTCCCACTTTTCAAAATGGCTTCCACAATTTTCTCGTCTACATCAGCTAAGTTTTCTTCGGCAATGCGGTCTTCCTCATATGCTGCTTCTAATGTCTTATCTGATAGAACATTTGTTAAGGCAGTAGATGCTTTACCACCTTGAGATGAGTGCGCTTCGTCGATAATAACTGCATATTTTTTTCGCTCTAAACCCGCTACTTTCTCCAAAATAAATGGGAACTTTTGGAGCGTTGTAATAATAATGCGTGTTTCACTATTAATAGCACGTGCTAATTGCTCTGAGTTTTTATCGACTGGCTCGACCATTCCTGCTTTATGCTCTAATTGATACACTGCGTCTTGCAATTGCTTATCTAATACTCGGCGATCGGTAATCACAATCACACTACTAAAGATCGATTCATTTTCCTCGTTATGTAGCTTAGCTAAACGATGTGCAAGCCATGAAATTGAATTCGTCTTACCAGATCCCGCAGAGTGCTGAATTAAATAATTATGACCGACAAGTTTTTGTGCAACATCTGCTTCTAACTTACGTACAACATCAAGCTGATGGAAACGAGGAAAAATGAGCATTTGACGCTCACCTATTGTTTCACCGTTTGAATCTTTAATGTCGTCTTTCTTAATAAAGATGAAGCGATATATAATATCGAGCAAGCTATCAGGTGCTAAAATGTCTTCCCATAAATAATGCGTTCGATAGTTGTCACCGTAAGTTAACGGATTGCCTTTCCCGCCATTATTGCCTTTGTTAAATGGGAGGAAGTACGTTTTGCTCTTATCAAGCTTTGTTGTCATAAACACTTCATCTGGGTCAACGGCAAAGTAAACAGCAACACGCTCATTAAATTTAAATAGCTGCTCACGTGGATCCCGATCATTCTTTAATTGTTTCATCGCATCTTCAACTGTTTGGTTTGTTAATGGATTTTTCAGCTCCATCACTACAAGTGGTAAACCGTTTAAAAACAGCACCATATCTAAGCTATTGTTATGCTTATCACTGTAAAACACTTGGCGAGCAACATTAAAACGATTTTTCCTGTACTGCTCATTTAATGTTTTATTCATATCGGTGGGTGGCTGGTTATACGCAAGTTGTAATGTGACACCACGGTCTTTAATCCCTTTACGTAAACATTCAATCAAACCTTGTTTATGTAGCTGACCTTTAATGCGCTTTAACACTTGTTCTTGATAAGTAGGACCATACGATTTTTCTAACGTACGCATCCGCTTTTCCTGCGTATCTTCTAAAAAAGCAAATAGCTCTTCTACGTCGATTGCATGCTGCTTGAAAGAGCTACTTGCCTCACCTTCTAACACACGCTTTTTATAGCCATTCGCGATTAATGCTAATTCGATATTTGTCTCAAAACCTGTTTCTGTCGTATCGATCGCCATTACCATTCACCTCACTTCATCAAGTTCCATAACACGTACGTCGATTTTGCCTGTTACTGCTTCGTAGATTAGGGATTGACGGTATTCAGTTAGTTTTTTAATTTGAAAGTTCACCAACCCTATCAATTTATCAAGTTTATTTACATCTTCTTCAAGTCTATTTAAAATATCCTCTTGCTCTTTTACGGATGGCCAGGGTATTTTTATCTCACCAATTGTGTCTGTATTTAGATTTAATTGAGTCCCCATTTTCCCTAAACCTTTATATGACTGACCACACGCAAATATATAGTATAAAAATTTCTTATTATACTTATAATTTGGGAAATAGACAAATCCATCGTGAATACAACATTTTATATTGGATATACATGGTTTTCCTACAGTACCTGCAATACTAACAAATAAATCACCTGGGTATTGTTTGATGCTTAAAGAAGCACCTAATTCAGACATTATTTGTGATGTTTCATTTAAATACATTCCTGCTCTTGAAACATCAGCTATTCGTACCCATGCATATTCTCCATCATCATCAAAATACTTTGGATCATCAATAGGTCTAGGCGACGCTCCTCTTTTTACTTGTGTAATGTGCTTAATCTTTTTTATCTCCCAATGCTCTGGAACCTCACCAATCCACTCAACACCCGAATCTTTCATTTTCACATTCGGATTTAAACCTTTCGTAACAGCTTCTATGATGATTGATTGGCGTTGTTGTTCCAATAATATTAACAGACGTTCTTTATGCTTCAATAAAGTCTCAATTTCAATACATTTACGATCTAAAAATTTTGCTATGATTTTTTGGACTTCTTCAGATGGGATATTTACTTCACAATTTTCTAGCTCTGACCCTACAATGCTAGGCAAAGCTGTTTGAGTTACAATTTTTTCCCAGGGAAATACCTTTAACAGATAATAAAAATATCTCGGAGAATTACCTGAATAAACCTCAGTGTAATACATAGTATCTACAGCCCAAAAATCACCTTCAACATATAAAGGTTTACCTATCGTTCCTTTTCGACCAAATAATACTGAAGGCCCAGTAAATAGTTTTTTATTAGTATATTTAAAAACTCCACCCGAACCATATACGTCAATAACATTTTTACCATAATCCACTTCATTTGTTACTTCTCGACCATTCTTAACTTTTAAATGATATTTCAATTTACTTTTCTTTAAAACTACAGTCATACCATCACCTTCTTTAACTGGTCAGTAATCTCCGCTTCTAATGCACGAATCTCTTCCATAATTTCTGCTGAGCTACGTAATTCAGTGTATTTGTAAAAATGGCGAGTAAAAGGAATTTCGTAGCCGATTTTTGTTTTTGTTTCATCAATCCATGCATCTGGTACATGTGGTAATACTTCACTTGCAAAATAATCATGAATGTTATCTTTTAACGGTACATTTTCAGTATCACGCAAATCAGGATCAGGTTCGATGTCTGTTTTATTTTTCATACATACGTCAGCTGTTTCATCTTTTTCAGATAGACCAGCTAAAATTGCTTTTAATACAGGTGCTCCGATAGTAATGCCCGCTTGTTTTAATGCATCTTTTAGTACTTTCTTAAACTCGTCACGATTTTTATATACTGTATCGCTTTCTAACGTGCGTAACACATATAAAATTTGTGTTTGCAGCTTTTTCCCTTCTTCGATTTCAAAATGACCTGCATCGCCTTTTTTCTTCGATATCGCTAAGTTCTCAAAGCCTTTTTGCGCTACAACACATGCCAAGCGCTCTTCATTTACTTGGAAGTTTAAACGTAATGGACGTTCTACTGTAATTTTCGAATAACCAAAGTCTTCATTCTCAAAAATCTTCACGTACTCGTTTGGCTGTGCATCGCCGTATAAACGAACAATCTCATTCATTTGCTCTTCCGTAATTTCGTTACGTTTGCTACCCATCGACTTTTTCATTTTTTTCGAGAAGTCTACAGCATTGACTAACCGCACTTTCCCTTTATGAAGAGGTGCTTTATTGTTTGTTAAAATCCAAATGTACGTTGCAATGCCTGTGTTGTAGAAGAGATCATTCGGCAATGCGACAATACCTTCTACTAAGTCGTTTTCAAGCACATACTTTCGAATCTCACTTTCACCAGAACCTGCATCACCTGTAAATAACGGCGAGCCATTCATAATAATGGCTAATCGAGAGCCTTGAGGAATTTCTGCTGTGACTGGCTTCATTTTTGAGATTAAGTGCATGAGGAATAATAGTTGCCCGTCACTTGTACGAGGCGTACCAGGGCCAAATCGACCATCAAAACCTTGTTTCTCATGTTCATTTTTAATCGCCTTCTCATATGATTTCCAGTCCACTCCGTACGGTGGATTTGAAATTAAGTAATCAAATGTATCATGTGGGAATTGATCGTTTGATAACGTGTTTCCTAAACGAATGTTACGTGCATCTTCACCTTTAATAAGTAGGTCTGCTTTACAAATTGCATAGGATTCAGGGTTAATTTCTTGGCCGAAGAATTCTAAATGTGCTGTTGGATTTTGATTAAGTAAATATTCTTGCGCAACTGAACCCATACCACCTGTACCAGCTGCACAGTCATACAACGTTTGTGTTAAACCTGGTTTCGTTAAAATACTCGCATCATCATGTAAAAATAACAAATGTGTCATTAAACGAATAACTTCACGTGGCGTGTAATGATCCCCTGCTTCTGAATACTCATTGAAACGACGAATTAGTTCCTCAAATACATAGCCCATCTCAATGTTTGAAACTGTTTCTGGATGTAAATCGATTTCACTAAAACGTTTAATCGTTAAGTATAATAAGTCATTTTGATCAAGCTTATCGATTTGGCGATCAAAGTCGAAGTGCTCCATGATATCACGAGCCACTTTCGAGAAACCATTTATATAGTCACGTAAGTTATCAGCGATATTATCAGCGTCTGTTAATAGTTTGTTAAAATCATACTTACTTATGTTGTGAAAGTTTTGCTTAGAAACACGATTTAAAATCTGCTCACGTGCTTCATCTGTCATATTTGGATACTGCTCTGCTTTCACTAACACTTCTTCTTTTGTGCTTTCTAATACGCAGTCAAAACGGCGTAATACAGCTAATGGTAAAATAATTTCACCGTAGTCTTCTGGCTTATATGGTCCACGTAAAATCTCTGCAATTGACCAAATGAAGCTGACTTTATCTTGGAAGTTGATCATGTTATGTACCTCATTCTAAATTTATTTTCTCGACAATAACCTTGTAAATATAATGCAATATTACATTCAATTATAAATGTTCCAACAACAAAACGTAACTGCAAAAAATAGAAACTTTAACCAAAGACATTGGAGTTGGTAACTCTTCAGGTAGCTGGTAAATTTAAATCACCGACAATAGAAAAAAGCCAAAACCCTTAATATGAAAGGACTTTGACCTTATTGATTTCCTCCGAAATCATATGTATGGAGACGGTGGGAGTCGAACCCACGTCCAGAGACATCGATTACTTAAGCGTCTACGAGCGTAGTCAACATATTTGGTGTTCACTCATCCTCATGCCTGCTGACGGGCGCTTGGAGAGCTAGTCTGATGGATCTCTTCTTACGTCCTCAGACGAAAACGTAAGCGTAGCCTACTTCATTGGGCTCCTCACAGACACATAGGCGATGTCAGGAAGAGCTCGCTGCACTTATTAGGCAGCTAGTGCTAAGTTTTGGTTAAAACTTTTAGTTTTGCCAGTTACATTTAGTGCGTGTTAACGAGATCGCCTCTCGGCTCGCAGCTCAAGCTCGAACCGCCCCTGTCGAATCCGTAACGTCCCCTTGTAAAAGGGATATACGGGATGGAAGTTCAGCTTAACTGCTTCCGTATATAACTATTATAACAATCTCATCGCTTGAAACAACTGGTGTTTTCTGTAAGAAAAGCGATGATTGTTTACTGCATAACATATTGTAGCATAATGCTTCCGCTCTCAGCAAGCCATCTGCATCAGGCTAGAATTGCTTTTGACGATCACGGAAGGCACGGTCGATTTCGCGTTTTGCATCTTTTTTCTTTAGATCTTCACGTTTATCGTATTTCTTTTTCCCTTTACCAATTCCGATCAACACTTTGGCGAAGCCATTTTTTAAATAGAGTTTCAGCGGTACGAGTGAGTAGCCTTCTTCCTTTGTCACACCAATCAATTTGCTGATTTGCTTGCGATGAAGCAGCAGCTTTCTCGTTCTCAGCGGATCATGGTTATAACGGTTCCCCTGCTCGTATGGGCTCACGTGCATGTTATGAAGAAACACTTCTCCCCGCTCGATTTTGGCAAAGGAATCTTTTAAATTCACTTTTCCTGCACGAATCGATTTGATTTCAGTTCCTTGTAACACAAGGCCGGCTTCATATGTTTCTTCTATAAAATAGTCATGATTTGCTTTTTTGTTTTGGGAAACAACCTTTCCCTCTCCCTTTGGCATTGGCGTACACCCTCCTTTTGACACAAACACGGTCCAAATCGTACGGATTATTTTATCAAACAATCCAGCTTTCGACAATGATGACGCTATGTGGTCAAAAAGCAAATAGAGCGTGATGCCCTATTTGCTTTTTGTCACGTTACTTTTTCTTTTTACGCTTTTGTTTTGGCGCGTTATCAAATACACGTTTTTTCTTTTTCTTCTTTTTACGGCCTGTGAACCAGTCACTTCCGCCTTTATCCTCTTTGGCTTTATCACCAGAGGCATTTTGACCTCCGCGCCCTTTTTTCGCTGGTGAATCTGTTCGTTTTTTAAACTTAAAATCTTTTGGCGATTTTCGGCGGGTGCCTTTCATGCCGACGATTTCAAAATCAATCGAGTGCTCATCTTTATTGACATTCACCACTTTGACTGTGATTTCATCACCGATACGGTAGACATTTCCTGTGCGTTCACCGATCATGGCAAAGTGCTGCTCATCAAAGCGATAGTAGTCGTCTGTCATATAGCTGACATGGACAAGGCCTTCAATTGTATTCGGCAGTTCAACGAATAGTCCGAAGTTCGTCACGGAACTAATCATGCCATCAAATTCTTCACCGATTTTATCAAGCATAAATTCTGCCTTCTTGAGATCATCTGTTTCACGTTCTGCATCAACTGAGCGGCGCTCCATTGTAGACGCATGATCTGCAATTTCAGGAAGCAGCTGGCCCCACTTTTCTAGGGTTGCTTCGTCTGTCTTTTTCTGAATCAAATAGGTTCTAATCAGTCTATGCACGATTAAATCCGGATAACGGCGGATCGGTGATGTGAAATGTGTATAGAATTCCGTTGATAAACCAAAATGGCCGATGCTTTCCGGATCATATTTCGCCTGTTTCATCGAACGAAGCATCACGGTTTGTATCACAACTTCTTCTGGTTGATCCCTCACAGCATCAAGTACACTTTGAAGTGCACGTGGATGGATGTTTGTCGACGTTCCTTTCACAATGTAACCAAACGTTGTCACGAACTCTAAAAAGCGCTGAAGCTTTTCAGGATTTGGTTCTTCGTGAATTCGATAGATGAAAGGTACATTCAACCAGTGGAAATGCTCTGCAACTGTTTCGTTAGCAACAAGCATGAATTCTTCAATTAATTTCTCTGCGACTGAACGCTCGCGAACGACAACATCTTTTGCTGCGCCTTCATCATCTACAAGCACTTTTGCTTCCTTGAAGTCAAAGTCTACTGCCCCGCGCTCCATCCGTTTTTCGCGAAGGATCTCTGCAAGCTTCTCCATCTCTTGGAACATTGGGACGAGCGGCTCGTATTTGTCAATAAGCTCTTCGTCTTCATCGACTAAAATCTTATTCACATCAGTATAGGTCATTCTTTCCGTCGTTTTGATCACACTTTGGAAAATCTCGTGTTTCACGACCTTCCCATTTCGATCAATGACCATTTCACAAGACAGTGTGAGACGATCGACCTTCGGATTCAATGAGCAAATACCGTTTGACAGGCGGTGCGGGATCATCGGAATGACGCGGTCTACGAGATACACACTCGTTCCACGCTCATAAGCTTCCTGATCAATCGGGGAGTTCTCAGTGACATAATGAGAGACATCTGCAATATGCACCCCTAGCTTATATTTGCCATCATCCAGCTTTTGCACCGTAACGGCATCATCTAAGTCCTTCGCATCTGCTCCGTCAATGGTGACAATCGTTTCGTTGCGCAGATCTCGCCTGCCTTCGAGGTCTTTTTCATCAATCGTTTCAGGTGTGTCTACTGCCTGCTGGAGCGCTTCTTCTGGGAACTCCCCTGGCAGGCCGTGTTTATGAATGATTGATAGTATATCAATGCCAGGGTCATTTTTATGACCGAGGATTTCAGTCACTTCGCCCTCTGCACTCATTCTTCCTTCTGGGTAGCTAGTCAGCGTCACGACCACTTTATGCCCTTCGACCGCTCCATTTTTAGCGGATTTCGGAATGAAGATATCGGTTGTGATTTTTTTATCATCAGGAATGACAAAGCCAAAGCTTTTCGTTTCTGTGTAGGTACCGACAACCGTCTGAGTATTACGCTCCAGAATTCGGATGACCGTTCCTTCTTTTTTTGTGCCGTTTGATTTGTGGCTGACACGAACCATGACCGTATCACCATTCATCGCTGTGCCTAGCTCATTAGGCGGAATGAAAATATCATCCTGTCCAAACTCTTCTGGTGTCACAAATGCAAAGCCTTTTGCATGAGCAGACAGCTTTCCTTTTACCAAGTTCATTTTTTCTGGTACACCGTAGCGATCGCTGCGCGTGCGAACGATGAGTCCTTGATCTTCCAGAATCACAAGCGCTTTGACGAGCTCTTTATAATCATCTGGATTGGTAATCTCCATCATCACTTCCAGCTCTTGAACGGTTAACGGTTTATACGCTTCATCTTTCATAAAAGCGAGTAGTTCATTCATAAATTCTTCTTTTTGCACACTCTAACCCCCTATATATTTAAATTGACCAATCAAGTGATTCTAGGAATGCATATACATCCTGATGAACCTTCTCGCGCTCTTTATCAAGCGTGATCGCATGGCCTGATTCTTCATACCATGTCAAATGCTTTTGATCTGTCTCTACTTCGTTGTAAATGATATTCGCACTGTCTGTATTAATCATATGATCGTGACGTGCCTGAACAACAAAAGTAGGTGAATAAATCATGTCGACATTGTTTCTAACATCTGCAATGAGTTCTTGCAGGCTCTTAAGTGTATCCATTGGCGTTTTCTTGAACTCTTCCATTTCCTGTTCAATTTGGTCCTCTGTCTTACCCTCGAATTTCTTATAGTTACGGGCATATTCTAGTACACCCTGGTACATGACTTCTTCACTTTTTATGTACATAGGTGCACACATAGGTACAATTCCCTTTACAGGTACAGTGTAACCTAATTTCAATGAAAAAACTCCTCCGAGGGATAGGCCGCAAACCGCGATTTCCTCATAGCCTTCATCCTTTAAGAATTGATAGCCTTCTTGTACATCCTTCCACCAGTCATCCGGTCCAAAATGGACAAGCTCTTCTGGCGGCACACCGTGTCCTTTATATTGTGGTGCATGACACGTATAGCCTCTTTCGTTCAAATAACGGCCCAGCATTCGAACATCGGCTGTATTCCCAGTAAAACCGTGAAGAAGAAGCACTGCCTTTTCTCCACCTTTAAACGTAAATGGTTTTGGTGTAACAACTTTCATGATGTGACTTCCTTTCCTTCTGATATGGTTTATATTTTCCACTTGTATGTATGAAACAAACACTAAAGAGTGCTGATAATAAAAAAAGGTCTGAAAAAAGATCAGACCTTCTGTTACTCGCGCTTTACACGCCTAAATATGCCAATGCAAGTGTTAAAATGAAGAAAAGCACTGACAAAATAACCGTTAAACGGTGAAGTATCAAGTCAAGACCTCTCGCTTTTTGCTTACCGAAAAGCTGCTCGGCTCCACCTGAAATAGCGCCTGACAGTCCAGCACTTTTACTAGATTGTAACAATACAACGATGATAAGTGCGATACTGACAATTACGAGTAATGTAATAACAAATGCGTGCATGAAAACACCTCCAGACAAACTGGTACACATAACTTTATTTTACATGAAAACAAGGTGCATGTCACGAAACATCAAAATAAAGATTCCCTCTATATTCTCGACTTTATTCGTTATTTTGATTCAATTTCATTCCAAAGAGTAGTATGCAGCATTTTTCATATGCAATTTTCGGTTAAAAACACGTTTTTAACGGGTTGCTTCTTCTTTCAATAGCTGTTTTAATTCTACTAACAAACGTTCAGCTCCTTCAGGACTCAGCATCACTTTCCCATTTCCATAGCTTTTGTTATACTTCGTCACTTGTCCAGTTAACAGGCAGCTCTTATCAGCATCATATTTTTTCAGCATGATGGTTTGATCTTCAATGAAAATTTCTAACAGCTGCTCTTCTTTAATATTGAGCACCTTGCGCATTTCTGAAGGCAGAACAATTCTGCCTAGTGAATCAATATGTCTGACCATCCCAGTTCTTTTCAACGACATTGCCTCCTTGATCATTTCATTCATTGACTTTTGTCAACATTTTCATAGTAAAATAGATCTTCAAATTTTTTATCAAAGTAATGAATCATTTTGCCAATGACAAGCTGGCCTGGTTTCCGGTGACCATTTAATACCCTGCTAAGTGTAGCAGGAGAAATGCCAATTTCATCAGCGAGCTGATTTAAAGACATATCGTTTTCGATCATATACTGCATGACAAAAGTCCGCCTGATCTGAATCTTTTCGACCATCATTACAACCTCCTATGGAATCAATATGTACAACGTGTAGGTGCTCATATGAACCAGATCTATTAACTTAAGTCAACACTTTTACCCCTCTGCTATTTCCTTTGGTCAATGATCATACTAAAATAAGTCATATACTGAAATGTGAGGTTCGATGTCATGAATCACTTTGGTGAACAATTACGCATTTTAAGAGAAAATAGAAAAATGTCTGTCAATCAACTCGCCATGTATTCAGGTGTAAGCGCTGCTGGTATTTCTCGTATTGAAAATGGAAAGCGTGGTGTGCCGAAGCCTTTAACCATAAAAAAATTAGCACACGCTTTGAAGGTGCCTTATGAGGATTTAATGCTGCTTGCCGGTCATATTGAACAGGAACAAGTTCATGAAATGAAACCAAAATATGAATCCGTGTTGAAAATCTATCAAACGGCGCTTCAAAAGGATGTAGAACATCTTCCCATTTTTGACGGTGACCTATGGGAAAGGCTATCCGCACAAGACATCAGCCAGCTGAATGAATACTTTCTCACGCTCATCAACCAAAAAAAGACGAACAAATAGCGGGGCATAACCTTAAGATACATTCACTATTAACTAATGTCAATATTTTCATGGTATACTTGTTGCCAATAGTCAACAAATCAAGTAAAATAGATATATCTAATCTATAACCATGTGAGGTTTTGCCTTGATGAAATTTGGTGCATATTTAAGAGCATTACGTGAGGAAAAGAAGCTGTCAGTGAACCAATTAGCGATGTATTCAGAGGTCAGTGCTGCTGGTATTTCTCGTATTGAAAATGGGAAACGCGGCATTCCGAAGCCTCCTACGATAAAAAAACTAGCCGGTGCATTAAAGGTTCCCTATGAGGAAATGATGCAGGCTGCGGGCTATATTGAGGAAGTCTCTTCTGTCCATCAGTTGAAGGAAGAGGAAATGGCACTATCCAAAATAAAGGAAGCCGCAGCGCAATACGAACTTGGCGATCTCGAACTATTTGATGGAGACATTTGGTCAACTCTTTCGAAAAAAGAAATAGAAGACCTCAACCGCTATCTGTTATTTATAATAAACAGCCGTTCGTCATAGAATGTTTTGATCATTGACAAGCTTTTTGAGCTGATTTATGACAAATTTACGGTATAATGGGTTCAGATTGGAGTGAAGAAAGATGAATCAATCTGATATGTGCCCGCGGTTTGAAAAAGCAGTTGAGTTATTGAGTAAACGCTGGGTTGCACTGATTGTTTTTCAGCTTCTCTCAGGTCCGCAGCGTTTTAGTGAAATTGAGGCCGCTCTGACAAATTTAAGCGGAAGAGTATTATCTGAGAGATTAAAAGAGCTAGAAGCAGCAGGCATTGTAAAACGGGAGGTTTTTGCTGAAACACCCGTGCGTATTGAGTATTCTTTAACTGATATGGGGCGTTCCCTTGCACCCGTTTTTGAGGAAATTTCGAAGTGGTCTACTGAATGGATCACGCTTGAATCATAAAATCCCCGCATGTGAACTGCCTGATCATCATAAAAAAACCTCCCTTACAGACGTAAGGGAGGTTTTGTCATTTCAACCACTTAAGCAGATGTCATGTTTTTTTCAGCTAATGCTTTTCTTTCTTTTTTCTTGTTCGTTGGGCTTAAATAGCGTTCGAGCCAGCCCATGACTAGGTCAGCGATAATGGCCATGAGTGCAGTTGGAATAGCACCTGCTAAAATGATGGCTGTTCCGTTTGTGGCGTTTGATCCTCTGATGATGATATCACCTAGACCTCCTGCACCAACAAATGTCCCAATCGCTGTAATGCCGATGGCGATGACCAGTGCCGTTCTTAAACCAGCCATAATGACCGATAAAGCAAGCGGTAATTCAACCATTCTCAGCACTTGCCATTTCGTCATGCCCATCGCTTTACCCGATTCTAAATAAGCATGTTCAATGCTGACAATCCCTGTATACGTGTTGCGGATGATCGGCAGAAGCGAATACAGAAAGAGTGATAAGATGACTGTATTGGCGCCAAGTCCTAACACAAGCATTAACACGGAAAGCATCGCCAACGCCGGTATGGTTTGAATGACGTTGGTAATGGCGAATATCCAATTGCTTAGCTTACGGTAATGCGCCACAAAGATGCCTACTGGAATTCCGACTATTGCCGCAAACAGCACCCCATACGCTGACATGAGAAAATGCCGATAAAATTCTTCTAACACATATGAACCGTTCTGCTGATAATACGTCCATAATTGCTGCAGTGTGTCCATCAGACGTGACACCTCCCCATCTTACTCAAAGTAATTGTTCTTTTTCAGGAAATTCTTCGCAACGGTGGCTGGTTCTTGAAGCTCCCCGTCGACTTGATAGTTCAGCTCTTGCATTTGCTCTGTATCGATTTTTCCGATCAGTCTGTTGATCACCTTATCTAGCCCTGGATTCTCTTTTAAGACTTTTTCCGGGACAACAGGCGATGCGTCATATGGCGGGAAAAACCGCTTATCATCTTTTAAAATTTTGAGGTCATAGGCTTTGATTCGTCCATCTGTTGAATAGGCAAGCACAATATCCATTTTTTCATTTTTTAATGCATCGTAGACTAAACCAATCTGCATTGGATACGTGCTTCCAAATTCAATTCCGTATGTTTTCACGAATCCTTCATAACCGTCGCCTTTCTTTTTAAGCCAAATATTATCGACACCGAACCGGTAATTCTTCGCATTCTTTTTCAAGTCAGAGACCGTTTCTAACTTGTTTTCCTTCGCCATCTTTTGCGTCACGGCAAAGGCATACGTATTATCAAAGCCATAGGAATCAAACCATTTGTAATCATAGCGTTTCTTAAATTCTTTTTGAACGATTTCCATTGCACGCTCCGGATCTTTTTCCGCATCCATTCCAAGCGTACTCGTCAAATCTGTCCCTGTATATCTTGTCGCAGAAATGTCGATATCTCCATTTTCCATTGCTTTCTGCTGTACGGTATTAGAGCCTAGGTTTTTCACAATGGTTGTCTTTTTATCTGTGTAATGTTCGATGATCTCGCTCACCATATAGGCCATTATTTCTGATTCGGTAAAGTTTTGTGCTCCCACCCGTAGCGTATTGCCTGAGGAGCCGGCTAGTCCAGGAAGTGAACAGCCGCTTATCAATAACAAGCAACCGGCAAGCAGTGCACTGATCCATTTTGTTTTTCGATTCTTCACATAAGCCAACTCCTTATGAAACTTCCTTCAATCCTTTTAAGGCTTCTGGTGTTACTTTTTTCTCCAGCTTCATCAATGTAAAGTCGATGATGACTGCTAAAATAGTGACTGGGATGGCACCTGCAATAATGTATTCCGGCTGGTATAGCTGAAGTCCAATCAAAATGTAGTCACCAAGACCGCCTCCACCAATAAAAGCAGCAAGTGTTGTCCAGCCAATTAAATAAATCGTTGACGTACGGACACCTGCCATAATGATCGGTACAGCAAGCGGAAGTTCCACAAGTCGAATTTGCTCCCATGTCGTCATGCCGATCCCTTTACCGGATTCAAGAAGGTTTTTGTTCACCCCTTGGACGCCAGCATACGTATTTCTCAAAATAGGCAATACCGAATAGAAAAAGAGAGCAACGATTGCAGGTATTTTCCCAACTCCCAAAATAGGAATAAAAAATGCAAGAATCGCTAAACTAGGGAGTGTTTGAAAGATATTTACGACACCGATGACAAAGCCTGCGCCTCGTTTCATTCGCGTGAGAACGACGCCTAAAGGAACGGCAACGATAATTCCTAGCACGACAGCAATTAAGGAAATATATAAATGCTCCCACATTTTTGTGAGGAGTTCCCCACCATTTTTCTCTAGAAAATCGATGATTTGATCCATGTGTCCACCTCCCTTAGTTCATTTCAATGGCAGACGCTGGCGTATCGTCTCCCCAAATGGAGTCGTACACAACATCTACAAGACTTGCCCGTGTCACAATGCCTTTTAAATGCCCTTTGGCATCGACAACTGGTACATATTTAATACCGCGTATTAAGATTTTCCGAACGGTGTCTCTGAGAAGTGCGCCTTCTTGTACAGTATAGAACTCTGTATTTAAGATCTCACCAACGAAAGCCGCTTTTCTGCGGTTCGCATCAATAGTTTCAATATCGATATAGCCTTTTAACACATCATGTTCATCTACTACAAGCAAGGAATCGACCCGCTTTTCTCTCATGATGTAAATGGCATCAGTCAACGTTTGTTCGACTGTAATGGTAACTGGTGACGTGTTCATCATTTGTTCTACACGTTCCATATTCGGATTTGACTGAAGCAGGCGTTCTTTTCCAATGAATTCTTCAACGAACTCGTTGGCAGGGTTACGCAAAATATCTTCTGGTGTGCCTACTTGAACAATCTCTCCATCTTTTAAAATCACAATTCGGTCAGCCAGTTTAATTGCTTCATCCATGTCATGTGTGACGAATACGATGGTTTTATTTAACGTTTTTTGCAGCTTCTTAAATTCTTCCTGCAGAGTATCTCGTGTAATTGGATCAAGTGCACCAAATGGTTCGTCCATGAGGATCAGAGGGGGTTCTGCTGCTAGTGCGCGAAGAACTCCGATACGCTGCTGCTGTCCTCCACTAAGTTCATGAGGATAGCGCTCTAAAAATTCCGGGCCCATGTCGACGAGCTTCAGCAGTTCACGTGCTCGCTCTTTCCGTTTTTCTTCCGGCCATTTTAACAGCTTCGGCACAAGTGAGATGTTTTGCGCGATGGTCATATGGGGGAACAGTCCAATTTGCTGAATCACATAACCGATTTCTCTTCTTAATTGAACTGGATCTTTTTTCATGATATTTTCTCCCTCGATAAAAATGTTTCCTGAGGAAGGTTCGATGAGTCGGTTGATCATCTTCATGGTTGTGGTCTTACCACAGCCACTCGGTCCAATAAAACAAATAAATTCTCCTTTTGCTATGTCTAAATCAATATTTTTGACAGCTTTTTTTCCGCCTTTATACGTCTTAGATACATTCTCTAGTTTCAGCAAATGAGACACCTCCAATTAGTTGGATCTATATATTCAGAAAATTTACACCTTATTAATTATAGTGCAAACTTTATAAAATAAAAAGTTTATGATGTGTTTGTATTGCATAACATTTATATAAAATTTTCAGTTAACGCTGTAATATCTAGAGATCTCTCCTTTTTCCTCCAAATTACTAGCAATTACTCAATATTTATTGTTTTCATCAACAAACAGGTATATGATATATTGTGTTACAAATTGTCAGTCGTGAAGGGATGAAGCGGGGAGTGGACAAGCAAGCGCTAGGCGCCATTCAAAAAGCACAGGATCATTATATTGAAAAAGCTGCAGAGAACATGAATGCCTTTGGTCTTTCTTCTACAGTGGGTAGAGTGCTTGGTATCATTCACATGAACCGTAAACCAATGACGCTGGAAGAGCTATCAGAGGCGACCGGCATGAGCAAAACGAGGATGAGTCAAGTCGTTCGAGAAATGCTCGATTTAAATATTGCGGAAAAGGTTTATGAAAAAGGAATACGTAAAGATCTTTATGACGTTGAGCAAGATCAATACCAAACGTTTATTTCATTGTTTGCAGCCAATTGGACCCGTGTTGTCAGTAAAAACCGTAAAGCACATAAGAAAACGTGCAAGGAATTGCAAGAGCTGCTTGAACAGGAAGATTTACCAGAAGAAACAGAGGATAAAATCAATCTGCTTCTTTCAGAAATCAAGGAAAGTCTTGATTACTATGATTGGATTAGCCGCTTAATTGAGTTCTTTGAAAGTGAAGAAGTATTTAAGCATGTGCCGAAACCTTAAAAAAAGCTGTTTTATTTTACATCTTTGTAGAAAAAAACAGCTTTTTTATATACACTTATGACATAAACATCGGAAACATCCCTTTTAAGCCTGCGCCGATCATTTCAACTGCCACTACAGCCAGAATTAATCCCATCAAACGCGTCACAACATTCATCTCTGTTTTCCCCATTTTTCGCATAATAAAACTTGAATAATGAAACGCATAATACGTCATAGCAAGAACGATGACAATGCCAATTAGAATCGAAAACATGTGGAGCATCCCTTGACTTCCAGGGGTTAAACTCATGACTGTAGCGATTGTACCGGGACCAGCGATGATCGGAATGGCGAGCGGCGTAACGGAGATATCTGCCTTCTCTTTGCTTTCTGCCTTCTCCTCCGAATGAGGATTTTGGACGTGTGATTCTTTTGCATTCAGCAAATTATAAGCGATACCAAAAATAAAAATACCGCCAGCGATGCGGAGTGCATGAATATCGATCCCAAACAATTTGAAAATAAGCCTGCCTGCCAATAAAAAGGCGATCAAAATAATAAAAGAGACCACGACGGCTTTTTTGGCTGTCTGGGAGCGCTCTTTCTCTGTATAGCCCTCTGTTAAGGTGATGAAAAGAGGTACGTTTCCTATGGGGTTTGATACAGCAAATAATGAGACGACCACATGAATCATAAAGGAAATCAACAGACACCCTCCTTTTTTCATAGTGTCTGCCATTCTGATGTGAATATTCCCTTATGATGTTAAAACCTGTATATCTTTAACCGATGATAATAGAGGTTTAAAGAAAGGGGTTCACACATGAAGAAAACAATAACGATCATTCTTCTTTCTGTAGCAGTTATAGCCTCAGGTGGCTGGATTGTTTGGCAGCAGCAGACCATCGAAGAAGCAGAGAAAACTCATCAGCAAGAAAGCAAAACGAGCGATCTGAAGCTCTCGCAGTTAACATCAGATCAAACAGATATGAAGCATAAAAATGATGAACAAAAAAAGCAAATAGCCACCGTCACAAAAAAGCTCAAAAAAGAAAAGAAAGCCTATGAAAAAGAGGTCAAACAGCGTAAAGCGCTTGAGGTAAAAGTCGACCAGCTTCAAAAAGAGCTGACGGCAGCAAAAGCTACTGCTCAAGCAAATAAGCAGACCACTCAGTCTACAAGGAAACCAACTGTCAAAAAAGACCCGAATGTCACTCATCATCCTCCCTCACAGTGGGTACAGGACCAATACGATTGGGGCGTGAAACAAGGGTATATTAAAGAATAGAAAGGACGAAAAAATGTGATACAGATTCGGCAATTATCTCATGATCAACCTCTGCCAATGGATCTTTTACTATTAGCTGATCCTTCAAAGGAAAAGGTTCTCACTTATGTACAATCCGGCTCTTGTTATGCCGCCTTTCATGAAGAGGATGTGATTGGTGTCTACGTACTGACATCGCTCTCTCAGCATACAGTGGAAATCATGAATGTGTCTGTGAAGGAGTCATGGCAAGGAAGGGGAATTGGGAAGCAGCTGGTCCGCCATGCAATCGCTGAAGCGAAAGTCGCTGGTTTTCATACGATTGAAATCGGCACAGGCAACTCGAGTATTCAGCAGCTCGCACTTTATCAAAAATGCGGTTTTCGTCTAACGTCGATCGATCGAGATTTCTTCCTTAAGCATTATGATGAACCAATTTATGAAAACGGGATTCAGTGTATAGATATGGTACGGCTGTCACTCACATTTCAAGCAGACTGACTTTTTGTTCAGCCTGCTTTTTTTATGCTCTTCGCTTTTTCACAGCATGAATCACATATTGAATGAATAAGTAAAGCACAGCGCCAGCTAAAAAGCAGACAACGCATCCAAAAAGCGTCGCCTCAGAGCTGAATTGATACTCTTCAATTTTCATGATATAAAATGGCATGCCAAACAGCGTTGGACTTGACTCGATATGATTAACCTCTAACAGTAGTAAAAAGACAGGGGTCATAAACACAGCAAATATATACAGCATCGCAAGTGTTAAGCCGCTAGAAAACGAATGGAATACTTTGATCATCTCTTTCTCTCCTTCATCTCTTTTAAACTGGCTGTGATATTTTTCCCGTCTGGGCAAGCTGGATGCAGCATCACAGTGTTCAGTAAAGAAAAAAACAGCAGCTGATGACTCACCGGATGCTTCCACATCAAAAAAAGCACAATCGAGCAGAGTACCGGAAACAGTGGACCTGCAAGTGCCACCATCAAATTAAAGCTCGGCCGGGCAAATGTCTCATGAATGATCGCCACATGCTTCCAATCAATCGTTACCACAAAATCAAAGAGCGGCCTTTTTTCGACTTTGTTACATACCATGATCATCAGCATATGACCGAGTTCATGTATGAGCACAACCGCTAGTAAGCTAATGACAAGCCCCATCATCGCAATATCGGCCTTTTTAACATCACTGCATATATACAACTGAAAAAGACAAGTGAACCAAGCAGATAAGCGGTGGCAAGAAGAAACATATTAGCTGACAGCCACTCTAATAAAAGCATATCGATGAAGCTGAATACAGCTATCATCATCACGATGACAAATAGTTTATTAAAATCACTGATTTTCACGACAAACCCTGTACAGGCTGCCATGACGGTCATGAATAAAATGGACAAACTCGCCAAGCCATGACCTTCACTTTCAATTCCAATCACCAAATAAGCAAGGCTAATATAGACAAAATAAATGAGTAAATTGATTGTGTAATAAAATAAAATTCTCGACAATATATACGCGCCCTTTGATGTATTTAACATAAAGATGGCCCGTTGATTGAGATGATATTCTCTGCCAATCATCAGTGGAAGCATGATCAATATTTCCTTTAACGCAAACTGCACAATAAAGGCATACAGCCATCCAGTTTCTTCAGGTGTAAAAACAAATGGGAGCATAGCCGTCAAACAAACGAGAAAGAGGAACAAAATGCCTTGTTCTTTAAAAACAGCTGAGCGAATGAAATAGACCATTTCCTGCCGCAGGTGCGTCAGAAAGGAAGAATACGTCCTGATTTTCTGGTAAGAAAACGACTTTATCTCTGTTTTCAGCTGCAAAAACATTTGATGAACATAGCAAGCTGCTAAACCTTTTACCCATGGCCATCCAGCGCTTAGAAGGATCACCAGCAACGTCAGATAGACAGCCGGCCATACACGGATCATCTCCACCGCTTTTTGAAAAAGAAGAAATATGAGTACTTGAAGTGCCGCAAAGCCGATCGTTTGCAGCAGTAAATGCTCCTTTGTTTTTGATACGAAATGACTTACACCGATCCGCAACAGCATCCATGAAGAGAGCGTATAAAGTGCCAAGATGCCGCATGTGATGCAGACAACGATGATCCAATACAAAGATGGGATGACACCCGTGATTAAAAGACCTAATACAATCGGTAAAAAAAGCAGTCCAGCCATGAGGAAGCAAAAAAGCATTGGAAAGAAATATGCACAAAGGACAAAGGGTACACTTTGTATCGCACTGTTCAAAAAGTAGAATTGATATTCTTGGCGCTTCAGTTTATTTCGGGATAACACAATCCCTGCTCCTAATAGTAAGAGCGATATTTTGACAAATTGGATGTATAGCGCAGCCGGCTCACTTTCACCTGCCTGCATGTAAAAGCGCAGGCTGATGACAACGTATATCGCATAGATGAGCAAGAGAAAAACGGCGGCTGCGAGAAGCTGCAAAGGATACTTTTTTCCAAGCTGCTTTCCTTTCGTTGTCAGCATACCCCATTCGATTTTATGAAGAACGTGTCGTGTCCAAATCATTGAGTAACCTCTCCACCTGCATATAGTAATCTCGATTTACTTCTTTATAAATCTCTTCAAGTGCCTGATGAGGATATGTCTGATTCGTTTCTTGGCGGGACATATTCAGCTTGACGTCACCATTTCTTAAGATCATGAGATGATCATATAATGTATCACCAAAGCTCAAATGATGAGTTGAAATCAGAATGCCAGCACCTTGATCTCTCAGCTTCATGAGCACCTTTTTTAAGATGATCATCATATCTGGATCAAGTCCGTTCGTTGGCTCGTCGAACACATAATAATCACACGGTCTGAGGAGCTGCGAAATGATCTGTGTTTTCTTTTGATTGCCATGCGACAGCTGAGCGATTGGCTGATCCATATACGGATTCAGCTCAAACAAATCGATGAATGTCTCTTCCCGTGTGACATCTTGCTCATGTGGCAGCTGAAGTAATTGAAAGTATTCCCTCGGTGTTAAATAATCGAACAACGCATGATCATCAGGAATATAGGAAACATGTTTTTTCAAAAGGGAAATATGTGCTGAGGATTGAAGGTTCAGCTGTTCACCATGTAAGGAAACGCAGCCAGTAAATGGCGTCAGACCAAACATAGCTTGGATCATTGTTGTCTTTCCTGCCCCATTGTGTCCTAAAAGAAGCATCGTCCGGCCTTTCTCCACGTTCATTTGTATATGGCGGAGAGAGAAGGTGCGGCTATACGTTTTTTCTTGTAATTGTAATGTCAGCATCATAATCCTCCGTTTGTTTCAGATGGAACAGATGGCCTCGCATCTGTTCTCATCCCTGTTAGAAACCGCATTTGATTTTCACGTACATGCCTAAGAACTTGAATTCGCCTAGAAATTTAGAGCCTTTTCCAAAAGTCTTGCATGCCCAAATCAATGCTGCGACTGTCACAATACCTAAAATAGCGGCAAGGACATAAATCCAAAATGCATTTTTCTGTACGTTCTTAGAAGTTAGAATTCGTTGCTTCCTTTCATCATAGGCCGCCAGTAGGTGAAGGACATACATATACACTCCTACTGGAAAACGAAGGCTAAAAGGATTCAGCATCTCATCACCCCCTAATATATGTAAAATGATACCATCCCCCATACAGAAAACATAAGTTCATTTCAGATCATATTTTTAGTCGATTTTTCATGATCTATTGCTTATAAATAGTCGAGCTGCGCGCTTTCCCTCTGACCGAAGGACGACTTTTTACAAAAATAGGATGCGACTATTGAAACAGCTGCGGGATCTCATTCAACAAAAAAACGCTGCGCCCACTCTTATATAAGAGCGGAACGCAGCGCGTGGCATTACATTATTTATTCAAGTTATAGAATGTTTCAATGCCGTGGTATTGAGCTGTTTCAGCCAATTGATCTTCGATGCGAAGTAATTGGTTGTATTTCGCCACACGGTCCGTACGAGACGGAGCACCTGTTTTGATTTGTCCAGCGTTTGTTGCAACAGCGATGTCTGCAATTGTGCTGTCTTCTGTTTCACCAGAGCGGTGAGAGATCACAGCTGTGTATCCTGCACGTTTTGCCATTTCGATTGCATCAAATGTTTCAGTTAATGTACCGATTTGGTTTACTTTGATTAGGATTGAGTTACCAACGCCGTTTTTGATTCCTTCAGAAAGCTTCTTCGTGTTTGTCACGAATAAGTCATCTCCTACTAGCTGAACCTTGCTGCCAAGGCGCTCAGTTAATAGTTTGTGACCTTCCCAGTCGTTTTCATCAAGGCCGTCTTCGATCGAGATGATTGGGTATTTCGATACCATATCTTCATACCAGTCAACCATTTCAGCAGATGTTTTCACAACACCTTCACCTGATAAATGATATTTACCGTCTTCTTTGTTGTAGAACTCAGAAGATGCAGCATCCATTGCAAGTTTCACTTCTTCACCTGGTTTGAAACCAGCTTTTTCAATCGCTTCTACGATTGTTTGAAGTGCTTCTTCGTTAGAACCAAGGTTTGGTGCGAATCCACCTTCGTCACCTACAGCTGTGTTTAAGCCTTTTGCACTTAATACAGATTTCAGGCTATGGAAGATTTGTGCGCCCATGCGAAGTGCTTCACGGAAGTTTGGGGCACCTACAGGCATAATCATGAACTCTTGAATGTCTACGTTGTTATCCGCATGCTCTCCGCCGTTGACGATGTTCATCATTGGCACTGGAAGCGTTTTGGAGTTGAATCCACCAAGGTATTGGTAAAGTGGAATTTGTAAGAAATCAGCAGCCGCACGTGCTACAGCGATAGATACGCCAAGGATTGCGTTTGCGCCTAATTTCCCTTTGTTTTCTGTTCCGTCAAGTTCGATTAACATTTTGTCAATTGCTACTTGTTCAGTGACATCAAAGCCTAAAAGCTCTGGTGCAATGATTTCGTTTACGTTGTTTACAGCTGTCAGAACACCTTTTCCAAGGTAACGGTCTTTGTCTCCGTCACGTAGTTCTACTGCTTCATATTCACCTGTAGAAGCACCACTTGGTACTAGTGCACGGCCAAAGCCGCCAGATTCTGTGTAAACTTCTACTTCAACTGTTGGGTTACCGCGAGAGTCTAATACTTCGCGTGCATATACGTCAACAATGTATGGCATTGTTATTTCTCTCCTTTTGAATCAATTTGTTATTTCTGAATCAATGATGTTCCTGTCATCTCTTTTGGTTTTTCAACACCAAGTAAGTCTAAAAGGGTTGGAGATAGATCGGCTAGAATGCCGCCTTCTCTAAGCGTTGCACCTTTTTTCGTTACGATGACTGGAACAGGGTTTGTCGTATGTGCAGTATGCGGCTTTCCTTCTTCGGTAATCAGCACGTCTGCGTTACCGTGGTCTGCCGTGATGATGGCATGTCCGCCTTTTGCTAGGATTGCGTCGACAACAGCTCCTAAGCACTCATCTACTGCTTCAATGGCTTTGATTGTTGGCTCGAGCATACCTGAGTGACCAACCATATCCGGGTTAGCAAAGTTCAGGATGATCGCATCATGCTTGTCAGCATTGATGTCTGCAACAAGTGCATCCTTTACCTCATAAGCGCTCATTTCTGGCTTGAGGTCATAGGTTGCCACATCTGGCGAATTGATCAAGATGCGGTCTTCACCAGGAAATTCTTCTTCACGTCCACCGCTCATAAAGAACGTCACGTGAGGATATTTCTCTGTTTCAGCAATCCGCAGCTGTTTCAATCCATTTTGCGCTAGCACTTCTCCTACTGTGTTATCCAAATTCACTGGTTTGAAAGCAACATAGCCATCAACCGTTTCACTGAAGTGTGTGAAGCAGACGAAGTGTAAATTCTTCGGATGTGCTTCCCCGCGGTCAAATGAGCGGAAATCTTCATTTGTGAAGGTGTTCGAAATTTGGATCGCACGGTCTGGGCGGAAGTTATAGAAAATCACAGAATCGCCGTCGTTTACTTTAGCAACTGGCTCACCGTTTTCTCTCGTGATGACAGATGGAATAACGAATTCATCGTAGATTCCATTTTCATAGGAGTCATCAACGACATCATAGATGTTTTGATAACTTGGGCCTTCACCATACGCCATCGCGCGATATGCTTTCTCCACACGATCCCAGCGTTTGTCACGGTCCATTGAGTAATAGCGTCCAGAAAGTGTTGCTACTTCTCCGACACCGATTTCTTTGATTTGTTCTTCAAGCTGTTTTAAGTACACTTTGGCTGTCTTCTGACCAACATCACGTCCATCCAAGAAGCCATGAATGTATACTTTTGTTAAGCCTTCTTTTTTCGCTAGTTTCAGCAAGGCAAAAAGATGCTGGATGTGGCTGTGCACACCGCCGTCTGACAAGAGACCGAATAAATGAAGGGCCTTGTCATTCTCTTTTGCATAAGTCATTGCCTCTAGGAACGTTTCGTTTTTCTCAAATTCCCCATCACGAATGGCAACATTCACTCTTGTTAAGCTTTGATACACAATGCGTCCTGCACCGATGTTCAAATGCCCAACCTCTGAGTTCCCCATTTGACCTTGCGGGAGGCCTACTGCCTCACCTGAAGCCGTTAAGGTTTGATGCGGGAATTCGTTCCAGTAGCGGTCGAAGTTCGGTTTCTTTGCTTGGGCAACAGCGTTACCGACTGTTTCGCCTCTTAAACCGAATCCATCTAAGATGATTAATGCAGCTGGTTTCTTACTCATATTGACCTTCCTCCAATAATTGAACGAAAGACTGAGGTTCTAAGCTTGCGCCGCCTACCAAAGCACCGTCAATATCGGATTCTGCCATATATTCTTTAATATTCGCAGGTTTCACGCTTCCGCCATATTGAATGCGAAGGCTGTCTGCCGCTTCTTGACCATATTCACTTGCAACCGTTTGACGGATATGCGCACAAACGTCGTTTGCATCTTTCGCTGTAGAAGATTTCCCTGTACCGATCGCCCAAATTGGCTCATATGCAATGACAGATTCAGCGACTTGCTGAGTTGTTAAACCAGCTAGTGCTTTCTTCACTTGATCAGCAACAAGTTCATTTGTTTTGCCAGCTTCACGCTCTTCAAGCGTTTCACCTACACAGATAATTGGAACGATGCCATGCTTGAATGCAGCATGTGCTTTTTTGTTCACTGTTTCATCTGTTTCAGCAAAGAATTCACGGCGCTCTGAATGACCGATCACTGAGTAGCCAATGCCAAGATCTTTTAGCGCAGCAGGGCTGATTTCACCAGTGAATGCACCATTTTCTTCAAAGTGCATGTTTTGTGCACCAATTTTAAGGTCTGTTCCGTTAGAAAGGCTGTTTAGCTTTTCAAGGAAAAGGGCTGGCGCACAGACAATTGCTTCCACTTTGTCAGGAGATGGAATGGATGACTTGACTTCTTCAACGAAGCTAACCGCTTCGCCAAGTGTTTTGTTCATTTTCCAGTTCCCAGCTATAATTGGTTTTCTCATGATTGACACTTCCTTATAGCAGTTTTGGTCTTATTTATCGTTTAATGCAGTAACACCTGGAAGCTCTTTGCCTTCCATAAATTCAAGTGAAGCGCCGCCGCCTGTAGAAATATGGCTCATCTGATCAGCAAGACCAAATTTCTCAACAGCTGCTGCTGAGTCTCCACCACCAATGACAGAATATGTATCTTTTGCTTCTGCCAGTGCTTCTGCGATTGCTTTTGTTCCTTTAGCGAATGCGTCGATTTCAAATACACCCATTGGTCCATTCCAAACAACAAGTTTGCTGTTTTTAATGACATCAGCGTACTTGCCTATTGTCTCTGTTCCAATATCAAGTGCTTCTAGATCACTTGGAATTTCAGAGATTGGCACAATGCTCGTATTTGCATCATTTGAAAAGTCGTCGGCTACCAGAACATCTGTTGGAATCAGGAAGTTCACGCCTTTTTCTTTTGCACGGTCCATAAAGGATTTTGCTAAATCAACTTTGTCTTCTTCTAATAAAGATTTTCCTACTTCGTGGCCTAGTGCTTTCACAAATGTGTAAGCAAGTCCGCCGCCGATGATGAGGTTGTCCACTTTATCAAGAAGACTTTCAATGACACCGATTTTATCCTTTACTTTTGCGCCACCAATAATCGCTGTAAATGGGCGATCAGGGTTTGAAATGGCTTTTCCTAGAACCTCAAGCTCTTTTTGCATGAGGAAGCCCGAAACAGCCGGAAGATATGCTGCAATACCAGCAGTGGATGCATGTGCACGGTGTGCAGCACCGAACGCATCATTGACATACACATCAGCTAAATCAGCAAATGCTTTTGATAGTTCAGGATCGTTCTTTTCTTCACCAGGATAGAAACGAACGTTTTCAAGCACTAGCACATCTCCTTCTTTTAAGTCAGAGATTTGCTTTTTCACGTTGTCGCCATAAGCTTCATCCGCTTTTTTCACTTCTTGTCCAAGAAGCTCTTGCAGACGTTTCGCTACAGGTGTCAGACGCAATTCTTCAGTAACTTGACCCTTCGGACGACCCAAATGACTAGCTAGCAGTACCTTTGCGCCTTGTCCTGTTAAATACTCAATCGTTGGTAATGCTGCGCGAATACGAGTATCATCCGTCACTTTTCCGTCTTTCATTGGAACGTTAAAATCTACGCGGCAGAACACAACTTTACCTTTTACGTCAATGTCTTTTACTGATTTCTTATTCATGCTCGTCAGGAGATCCTCCTTTATTCTGGTTTCCTTACGCATTGGACAAGTCTCTCTTTATCCTTTTCCCATTTTGCCCTCATCAAAACGAGAAATCGTGCAGAACGGATAAAAACAGAGAAAAAGGGAAAGGGATGCTTCCCCTTCCCTTGTCCGTCTTCATTATATCGTGTCTCTAGGAAAGAACCAAGTGAGTTCCTTCAGTGTGACAAATTAAAGACCTTGTTTTGCAATGTAAGCTGCAAGGTCAACAACGCGGTGAGAATATCCACTCTCGTTATCGTACCAAGAAATGACTTTCACCATGCTGCCTTCCATTACCATTGTAGAAAGAGCATCGATTGTTGAAGAGTTTGCATTACCATTGTAGTCACCAGATACTAATGGCTCTTCGCTGTAGCCAAGGATTCCATTAAGTTCTCCTTCAGCTGCTTCTTTAAGTGCTGCATTTACATCTTCAGCCGTTACATCTTGGTTTAATTCAGCTACAAGGTCAACTAAAGAAACGTTAGGTGTTGGAACACGCATAGCGCCACCGTTTAATTTACCTTTAAGTTCAGGCAATACAAGTGAAACAGCTTTTGCAGCACCTGTAGAAGTTGGGATGATGTTTTCCGCAGCTGCACGAGCACGACGGTAGTCTTTGTGCGGAAGATCAAGAATTTGTTGGTCATTTGTGTATGAGTGAACAGTTGTCATCATACCGCGTTTAATGCCAAATTTATCGTTAAGTACTTTTGCAAATGGAGCTAAGCAGTTTGTTGTACAAGATGCATTAGAGATGACATCGTGGCTAGCTGCATCGTATTTGTCTTCGTTTACACCCATAACGATTGTGATATCTTCTTCGTTAGCAGGAGCAGAGATGATGACTTTTTTAGCGCCAGCTTCTAAGTGTTTTGCAGCGTCTGCACGTTTTGTGAAGAATCCAGTAGATTCAACAACGATTTCTACGCCTTGTTTACCCCAGCTTAATTTTGCAGGGTCACGTTCAGCTGATACTTCGATTGTTTTACCGTTCACTACTAAGTTCGTACCGTCTACAGAAACCTCTGCATCTAGTTTTCCGTGAACAGAGTCATATTGTAAAAGGTGTGCAAGCATGTTAGCGTCTGTTAGATCGTTAACCGCTACTACCTCAACTTCAGGATTGTTTAATGCTGCACGAAATACGTTACGTCCAATACGTCCAAATCCGTTAATACCGACTTTTACTGCCATGATGTTTCCTCCTTTTATAGGTCACAATGTTTTATATTGAGGGATCAATTGACTCCCTTAATAACTCTTTTGCGGCTCCTTCGTCTGTGACGAGAACCGTTCGGCGGGGTTTTTTGAAATAAGCTTCAATGGCCCCTGCCTTTGATGATCCACCTGCAACAGCAATGATGTGTGGAATGCTTTCTAAATCATCTAGCTGCATGCCGACGGAGTGCACTTTGTGGACGACCTCACCATCACGGTTAAAGTAATAGCCAAACGCCTCTGTCACTGCGTCATGCTCATCAATCTTTTTTAAATCTTCAGCTGGTGTGTTTCGTCTCATCGCCATTGTTTTTGCTTCACCGATTCCATGAATGAGCATCGTGGATGATTTAATCGTTTGAAGCACTTCTTTGACTGATGGCTCTTCAATAATGGAAGAGTAAGCACCTTCTGACAGCTGTCCTGGAACAAACAGCAGTTTGTAAGTACCGGAAGCTTTTTCAGCCATGTGGGCACAAATGGTGTTTGCCTGATTTTTTACATTCTCCCCAAGACCGCCTCTTGCAGGAACAAACATCATGTCTCTGTTTTTGGCATCAGGGGTCATCATTTCGGCAACGGCTTCCATCGTCGTTCCGCCAGTGACGGCGACGATATTATTTCCAGTAAACCTTTTTTTCATACACTGGACAGCAGCTCTTCCCATTTCTTGCTTTACCCACGGGGATTCGTCACTGTCACCAGAAACGATCATGACTTCTTCTAGGCCTAACTTCCTCTTTAATGTATTTTCCAAAAAGGTTAAGCCTAAAACGTCCTTCATCATTCCTTCAAGCATTTCAAGCAAAGCATGACCTTCAGTCGTCAGCATCATACCGCTCGTTTTGACATCCAGCAGATTTTGTTCTTTTAAGAACTGAACTTCAGCTCTTAAGATGCGTTCACTGAGACCTAGACTCGTCGCAAGGCTTCTGCGGCCGATTGGTTCAGCTAGCCTGATGTATTGCAAAATATCGTAGCGTTTTTGCATAACTGTGAGAAGATCTGGCAATAATTTTTTTTGAGCTTCCAATAAACGATTCATGGCTAACGACCCTTTCTTTTCACGTTGGACTAAAAACGTCCCACTGTGACAAAAAACGTCCCGCCACAGCCAAAAAAAATCAATCCCTGCTTTCTTTAATTATTTTAACAGGATAATCTTGCATTTTCAACTCTTACAAACACATTCAGACAAAAAATAGACACATTTTCACCGATAACCTGCTTGTCATCAAGGTTCTTGCTATGATATTTCTTTTCAAAATATTTTATTTTCTTCTATATTAAATGAATTCATCCATGAAAATGTGCATGCGTAAGAGGTCCGCATGCACATTTTTTGGTCTAGTCGGTCTTTTATGTTTTTGGGATTCCTTCCTCTTCGGCGAAACGCTTTGCCTCTTCCTTCGGTTTGATTTTGAGATAATAAATGATGTAGCAGGCCGCCATGAACGGAACACCGCAATAAAGGCCAATCCGCTGATCCTCAATAAAGAATAGGCTGATGAGCACGATGCCAAATGCGATGAAGCCTGCTAGTGGGACAAATGGATAAAGTGGTGTACGGAAAACAAGATCCTTTACATCTCCACCGTCTTTTATGAATTGCTTTCTAAAGAAATATTGAGACAAACAAATGGACATCCACACCACAACAAGAACCATTCCAGAAATTGAAATAAGCCACACATACACCGTTTTTGGTGCCACAACACTTGTGAGCAAAGATAGAGCGGATACACCCATTGTCACCAATAATGCATTGATTGGGATTTTACGCTTGGACAGCTTTTTCGTAAAGTCAGGTCCTTTCCCGTCCTTTGAAAGCGACCAAAGCATACGTGATGACGCATACAATCCAGAGTTTGCTACAGATAAGACAGCTGTGATAATAATAAAATTCATGATATCTGCAGCATATGGGATGCCGACCTTGTCCAGCACGACCACAAACGGACTGTCGACAGCGCCTGCTGTCTGCCATGGAAGAAGTGCGGCTAAAACCGCAATGGATAAAACGAAAAAGACCATTGTTCTCCAAATAATATTTCGTATTGATCGAGGCAATGTTTTTTCAGGGCTTTCACTCTCACCTGCTGCGATCCCTACAAGTTCTGTTCCTTGGAAGGAGAAATTGACGGTGACCATGGTTAATAAAATAGCAAAAACACCATTAGGAAATAGTCCGCCATGATCCGTCAAATGACGAAATAAAGGGGCTGGTTCTCCGCCTTTTAAATGGATCATTCCGAAAATTGCGCCAATTCCGATGATAATAAACAATAGGATGGCCGCAACCTTGATGGCTGAAAACCAAAACTCCGTTTCAGCGAAGCTGCGAGCAGAGATGGCATTCACGGCAAATAATATGACACTAAATGCTAGACACCAGAGCCAAACCGGGATATCTGGAAACCACCTTTGGAGCAATATGCCTGCTGATGTAAACTCCAGTCCAATCGTACACGCCCAGCTAAACCAATACAGCCAGCCGATCATAAAGCCTGTGGACGGGCCGATATATTTGGTTGCATATTCCTGAAAGGAACCCGCTGTCGGCATTGCCACTGCTAATTCTCCAAGACACAGCATGACCAAATACATTAAAAATCCGCCAATGATAAACGATAGAATGGCTCCCCCTGGTCCTGCCTGATGAATAATCAATCCTGATCCAAGGAAAAGGCCCGTACCGATGACGCCGCCTAAGGCAATCATAAAGAGATGTCTGCTTTTCATGGAACGCTCTAGTTCATTATGCTGTTCTTGCATCAAATCCACTTCCCCACTTTCCCTCTTCTATTCATCATCCTTTGACAAAATTCGCTGTTCATTGAAAAAGAAAGGGAGAAAGTGAAGCTTCCTCCCCCTTTGTCATTTAAGCTTGAAATAGTGCTTCAATATGACCAATCGCCCAGTCTAAATCTTCTTTTGAAATGGTCAGTGGTGGTGCAAAACGGATGACTGTTTCATGGGTTTCCTTACATAACAATCCTGCTTGCTTCAGCTTTTCACAATAAGGTCTAGCTGCCTCTGTCAGCTCCATGCCTATAAATAGTCCGCGGCCGCGCACTTCTTTAATCACAGGACTTTGAATGCGTGACAATTTGTCTTTGAAGTATTCGCCAAGTTCCATCGAGCGTGCTGCAAGCTTTTCGTCAATTAAAACATCCAGTGCTGCAAGCGACACCGCACACGCAAGAGGATTTCCTCCGAAGGTAGACCCATGAGAACCAGGGTTAAACACGCCTAAAATATCGCGGTTTGCTACAACACACGAGATTGGGAATACTCCGCCGCCTAAAGCTTTCCCAAGAATCAGCATATCTGGCTCAATGTCTTCCCAATCACACGCAAACATCTTACCTGTTCGTGCTAACCCCACTTGAATCTCATCCGCAATGAACAGCACATGTTCTTGTTCACAAAGCGCTTTGGCATCTTTCAAGAAACCTTCTGGCGGCATAACAATACCCGCTTCACCTTGAATCGGTTCAATGAGGAAAGCCGCTGTCTGTGGTGTGATCGCTTCACGTAATGCTTCAATATCTCCGTAAGGAATCAGCTTAATTCCAGGAAGCATTGGACCGAAACCTCTCTGGTATTCTGCTTCTGAGGAAAGAGACACAGCCGTCATCGTTCTCCCATGGAAATTGCCAACACATGCAATGATTTCAGCACGATTCTCTTGGATTCCTTTCACATCATAGCCCCAGCGTCTTGCGGCTTTTACAGCGGTTTCTACAGCCTCAGCACCTGTATTCATTGGGAGTGCCATGTCTTTATTCGTCAGTTTGCAAATTTTTTCATACCAAGGACCAAGCTGATCATTATGAAAGGCTCTCGACGTGAGTGTCACGCGGTCTGCCTGTTTTTTGAGCGCTTCAATAATACGGGGATGGCGATGTCCTTGGTTCACTGCGGAATACGCACTCAGCATATCCATATATCGATTACCTTCAGGGTCTGTCACCCACACCCCCTCAGCCTCTGAAATCACAATTGGCAGCGGATGATAGTTTGCCGCTCCATATTGCTCTGTTTGTTGAATCAATTCATTTGTCTGTGTCATCATCTATTCCTCCTTCTGTAAGGTCGCTTTTTTCAATTGGGTTGATCTTCATCCATATGTTATGCAAGGATCGTGCCAACTTTCTGACCGCTTGATCATAAGGGTCTACCTCATTCATTCCGCAAAATTTATTTGCATATGCCAAATTTTTTAGAGGAAACCGCAAAATTTTTCATGTAAAATAGAGGTAACGTCAGGAGGTGGCGCAAGTGCAAAAAGATCTGCATACCGCAAAGCTTGAAAATGAGATTGATTTATATAAACAAATGCTCGATTTAATTGATGTCGGGGTTCATGCAATTGATGAGAATGGACATACGGTTGTTTATAATAAAAAAATGATGGAGATCGAGTCTTTAAAACGCTCTGATGTTCTCCATAAAAATGTGCTCGATTTCTTCGCCTTTCAAGATGAGATGCACAGTACACTTGTCCAAGCGCTGCGTACCGGGAAACAAACCGTACATGCCAAGCAGACGTATCATAATTACAATGGAAAAGAAATCACAACGATTAACCATACATACCCGCTTGTTCGAGACGGTCTCATTCAAGGGGCTGTTGAAATTTCGAATGATGTGACCAAGCTGGAACGGCTGATTCATCACAATATGAAGAAGAAAGGAAGCACTCGCTTTACCTTCGACTCTATTATTGGACAAAGCCCTGCATTTTTAGAGGTGATTGAGCATGCGAAACGAGCGACACGCACCTCTTCTTATGTGCTCATTGTTGGCGAAACTGGGACTGGGAAAGAACTGTTTGCTCAAAGCATTCATAACGGCAGCAGCCGGGCATCTGGACCATTTATTACCCAAAATTGTGCGGCACTGCCTGATAATCTGATTGAAAGCCTGCTCTTTGGTACACAAAAAGGGGCTTTTACGGGGGCAGCTGATCAGCCTGGCTTATTTGAGCAGGCACAAGGAGGAACCTTGCTTTTAGATGAGATCAATTCACTGAATCCTCATCTTCAAGCAAAACTACTGCGCGTCTTACAGGAGAAACGCGTGAGAAGGCTGGGCAGCACAAAGGAAATCGCTGTTGATGTAAGAGTGATTGCCAATATGAATGAGGACCCTGTGGATGCAATCGCAGGTGGACGCATGCGCAAGGATTTATTTTATCGTCTCGGTATTGTCACCTTATTTATTCCGCCGCTTTCTGAGCGAAAAGAGGACATTCCTACGTTTGTGAATCATTTTATTCAAAAATATAATGAGCTGTTTCAAATGAAGGTAAAGGCGGCTGATGAAGAGGTACTTACCCTTTTTAAGGCGTATGATTGGCCAGGCAATGTAAGAGAACTGGAGCATGTGATTGAGGCGGGGATGAATATGATGATGGATGAAGACGACTTAGGCATGCATCACCTTCCCTATCATTTTAGATTTAAGCACGGGGAAGGCCGTCCTAAGGCGCAATTGCAAACAAATTCTCTGCAGCAAACCGCAGCTGCTGACACCTTTGTGTATACAAGCCCTGAACAGACGACTGATTTCCAAACCCAAATGGAGCGGTTCGAAAAACAATACATCGTCCATTACTTAGAAAAAATGGACGATAATATTTCACAGACTGCAAAGTTATTGGGCATGAGCAGGCAAAGTCTGCAATATCGAATGAAAAAGCTACATATTTCTCTTCAATAATAGAGCTGTGCCATCATTCGGCACAGCTTATTGTGTATCTGACTGTTCTGCTGGGTTTTGCAGCACATCACCGAGCAGATTTTCTACATTTTTTAAATGCGTAAGCATCGCTTTCTCTGCTTCTTCTGGCTGCCTTGCCATGACGGCTTTGTAAATTTGTTCATGTTCTTCGTAAAGCTTCCGAATGGAGGCTTTCGTTGAGAATAACACGACTTTTCTCGTTTCCCGCATCGTTTCTACTAACAAGGTTGAGACTTGATTCATTAACACCTTTAATACGTCATTCTTCGAGGCTTTGGCTAATGCAAGATGGAAGGTAAGATCTGCCTCTTCACCAATTTCTTCATGGGCTTCTGCCTGCCTCATTTGTTCGAGTGCTTCACGCAGCTGATGAAGGTCATCGTCCGTCCGAAACAGCGCCGCCTTTTTGACAGCGCCTATTTCAATAATGGTTCTCACTTCAAGGAGCTGCCTGACATCATGCTGCTTCATTAAAAATGCAGGAGATAAAGAAAATGCGAGCTGTTCAGGATCGAACTGCTTCACATATGTGCCTTCCCCTTGTTTCATCTCTATTAATCCGATCGCTTTGAGAGCAGACAGCGCCTCTCTCACAGCGGAACGGCTGACTTGAAAGCTTTCTGAGAGCGCTTGAACCGAATCTAATTTTTCTCCCGGAAGAAGCTCACCAGTGCGAATGGATTCAATTAATGCATCCGCAATTTCTTCATATATTTTTTTGGTTTTGATTTGTTTATATTTCAATTGGTCTCACCTCATCACTGTTGTCTACCCTTATCGGCTCATGCCCTATCTTATACTTTACCCCAAAATTTCCGTTCACACGTCTCCCCGATTTAATTTTCAAAAAATCTTCTGTGTGCCTTGCTTCCAATTAAAAAAAGCACCTGCCATGTTTCTGGCAAGTACTTCTTTTTAATCATAGCGCTTCCGCAGTGTAGATGATGGAAGATTCATTTGTTCACGATATTTCGCAATGGTTCTGCGCGACACTCGGATGCCAAAGGTTTGCTGAAGCTGCGTCATCATTTGCTGATCTGAATACGGTTTTTTCTTATTTTCTGTTTGGATCAGCTCTGCGATGTACGTCTTGACTGTATAGCTGGACGCCTCTTCCAGCGAGGGTCCTTCTAGCTTTGCTTGGAAAAATTGTTTCATTTCCATGAGCCCATAAGGGGTTTGCACCATTTTCCCTTTCACCGTTCGGCTGACTGTGGACTCATGCACTTGCAATATATCTGCGATACGCTTCATCGTAAGCGGTTTCATTTTATGTTTCCCTGTAAGGAAAAAATCTGTCTGATGTAAGATAATCTCACGAACGACATAAGTCATCGTTTGTTTTCTTTGCTTCAACGCTTGGACTAGCCAATTATACTGCTGCTCTTTTTCCTTTAAATACACATATGCTTCATGCCGCTTTTGGTCTTGCATCATGGCGAAGTATCCTTCATTCATTTCAACATCTGGGAAAGCGCGCTGATTCAGCTCAAATGTGATGTGGTCCTGCACGACAGTAATCGTCACATCCGGCTCTATATACACATGGTCTTCTTCGTATGAGAAATGGATACCTGGTCTTGGTTCAAGCTGCGACACCTCATCTTGTACCGCTTGAAGTGTTTTCATAGAAATGCCTGTTTTCGCCGCAATTTCCTTCCATGCCTTTCTTGCAAAGAGAAAGAAGTGCTCATCGATGATCAGCTCGGCTTCATACCAGCGCTCCTTTTTTCTTCTCAGCTGAAGCAGGATGCATTCTTGTAAAGATCTTGCACCTATACCGGCAGGCTCTAGCGATTGAAGCTGATGAAGGACGGCTTCTACTTCTTCAGCTGACACCTTTAAGACAGCTGCCATCTCGTCAACCGGTTCATTTAAATAGCCATTGGAATCAATGGACTCGATCATAAAGTGAAAGATCCTTTGATTTTTTTCACTTAGATTCAAATCAATGGCTTGTTTCTTTAAATACATTTGCAGGCTTTCTTTTTGATGCGTTCGATACGGCTCTGTCATTCGGTCTTGAGATTTTTTATGATAAACTGGTTGATAGCTGTCCGTGTCTTTCCGCTCAATCAGAGGGTTCTCAAGCGCTAACTGGTCAAGATACTCGCCAAGCTCAGTGCTATTCAGCTGGAGCAATGTAATGGCCTGCCTGAGTTCTTGTGTGAGCACCTGCTTTAATACTTGTTCTTGTTGCAGATTAAGGCTCATTGTCTCCCCTCCCTCTCATCATTTTACATGAAGATTGACGGACCGTATATACGAAATAGGAGTGATTCCCATGTCTGAACTTTTTTCCGTTCCATACTTTGTTGACAACTTGAAACAGCACATCACCATGAATCAAAATGAAGACAAGATTCATGCGATGAATGCCTATTACCGCTCAGTGGTGTCAACGCTTGTACAAGATCAGCTGACCAAAAATGCTGTGGTTTTGAAGCGAATTCAACACCTTGATGAGGCGTATCAAAAGGTGAAAAAAGAAAGCGAATGAACGAACAAGAACACCCTTTGTCATGATGGCAAAGGGTGTTTTTCATTTGCGAAAAGCTTCTGATCGAGCCTTGATTTGTACATCATCAAAAAGCCAGACCGTCCGGTAGTATAGATGATAAAAGCAAACCATAGTCCGTGATTGTGCCAAATAGGCGTAACTGCTGCTTGAACAACGATAAACAAGATCATCGCAAACAGCATCGAATTTCTGACAGGGGCAATTTCTGTCGCACCTGTAAATACGCCGTATATGACCAAACCGAAACAAGCGGCAAACGGATAGAGAACGAGCCAGTCTGCATAGCCCAATGTCACATCTAGAAGACGCGGGAGATTTGTAAACAAGCCCAAGATCGGCTCTTTTAAGAGAAAATACACCGACGCAATGAGGCATGCCATGACAAGCGCCCACTGCCTCGAAAGGGTTAACGTTCTCTCATAAAGGGTGCGGTCATTTGCACCAACTGACCTGCCCACAAGGATGCTGGATGCATTGGCAAAACCATCGAACAAATAAGCCATGATGTAGTGAATTTGAAATAAGATGGCATTGGCTGCCAGCATTTCTGTTCCAAAAGAAGCGCCTTTTGCTGTAAACATGTTAATCACGACAAGCAGACAAATCGTCCGAATAAACAAATCTTTATTCACATGAAACATTTTCTGCACTGCCCGTGTATCCATGATTTTCTTAATAGACGGCATCTGGAACCCGTTTTTTGAATGCTTCATGATGATCCATGCGCCTAGTACAAAAGCAGTTAATTCAGAGATCAATGTCGCGGCCGCCACCCCTTTAACTGCAAACGAAAACACATGAACAAGCAGAAGAGCAAGGACCATATTCATGACATTGATCAAGATTTGTAAAGAGAGGGCTTCCTTCATTTTTGCCATTCCCATCAGCCAGCCTAATATCACATAATTCATCAAGGTAAACGGTGCACCCCAAATCCGAATATGAAAGTAATCTGCTGCAAATTGCCGAACATCCGCAGCGGGAGAGATCACGAGAAAAGCAGATTGAATAATGGGCCATTGCAGGGCAATAAAACAAAGACCGACAATGATGGCGATTAAAAATGGTCTCAGAAAAGCAAGTACACCCTGCTCTTCACTCTGCGCCCCGTTTGCCTGAGCAGCAAAAGCAGATGTACTCACCCGCAAAAAACCAAAGAGCCAATAGAGTGTACTGAAAATGAGACTGCCAACTGCGACGCCTCCAATATACGCGGGATTGGCAAGCTGACCGACAACGGCTGTATCAACAGCTCCAAGTAATGGTGTCGTCATCGTTGAGATGGTTAAAGGAATGGCTAAAGCTAAATACGCTCGATGGTTCACGATGCTACCTGCCTTTCATGAAAAATAGCCTCTTCTAAAAGAGGCATTGATGAAATGACGATTTATCGAACTGGTCTGCCAATCGTTCGGGACAAAGGATGGTCTGCGAGCATTGCCTCTCTCATCTTTTGCACCGCTTTCTCTTCTGATGAAAAGAAATCATCCTTTGATCGAAATTGTGCAACAAGTTCACCTTGATCTAATATCGCCAATTGATCACTTAAGTGATAGGCTGCCGTCATATCATGTGTAATAAATAAGTAAGCGACACCCAGTTCCTTCTTTAATTCTACTAATAAATCTAAAATGACACCCTGTGTGACCATATCTAAGCTGCTGACGGATTCATCCAGTACGACGAGCTTTGGCTGCAGCAATAAGGCTCTTGCAATGTTGATCCTTTGCAGCTGGCCGCCGCTGAATTGATGCGGATATTTAGACAAGTCCTTTTCACTGAGCCCGACTCTTTCCAGCCAATGGATCAGCACGCTTTTGCGTTCTTTTCGGCTCATCGTTTCATAGTTTTCAAGCGGTTCGGATAAAATTTGTTCGACGGTCCACCTTGGATTCACCGCCGAGTATGAATCTTGAAACACCGCTTGCACATGCCGGCGATAATGTTTGCGTGTTCTTTGGTCTGCACAACATATATCCTGGCCTTCAAAAAAAACCTGACCGGCTTTTGGCTTCTCTAGACCAAGTATGATACGGCCTAGCGTGCTTTTCCCTGCGCCGCTTTGCCCTAGCAATCCGACGCACGTGCCTTCTTCAACGAGCAAATTGACGCCGTTTAAGACTTGGTCTGCGCCTTTTTTTCTCATCAGAAACGACCGGCTGTTGTATGAATGACTAACTGCTTTCACTTCTAATAAATGCAATGGCCTTCTCACCTCAAATCGGACAAACAGCTGGGATGGATGGACGAGCTGCTAATAGTTTCTTTGTATAATCATGCTTTGGGTTTTCAAAAAGCTCAAGCACTTCTGCTTTTTCTACTATTTCTCCCTGCCTCATGACAACAACCTGATCTGCCATTTCTGCAATGACGCCAAGGTCGTGAGTAATGAGCAAAATGGCGGTTCCATACTCATGACGAATGTGGTTCAGATGCTCAAGCACCAGCTTCTGCGTGTGTACATCTAAAGCAGTTGTTGGTTCATCTGCTATGAGGAGAGGCGGGTGCATACAGGCAGCCATGGCAATCATGACACGCTGCAGCATGCCGCCGCTTAGTTCAAAGGGATACTTGTTTAACAACTTGTCTGGCTGCGGCAGATTCATTTGCGCTAGCGCATCCATTGCCTTCGCTTTTGCCTGCCTTTTACTGACAGAGGTGTGCTGGCGGATGGTTTCAATCAGCTGATGACCGATCGTCCATACTGGCGTAAAGCTGTTCATTGGATTTTGCATAATATATGAGATGTCCTTGCCCCGAATAGACCGCATATCCCTTTCACTCAGACCGATCAATTCTCGTCCTTTTAATGTGATGCTGCCAGTAACATCCGTTGTTTTCCGGTCAAGCATATGTAAGATTGACATATTTGTCACCGTTTTCCCGCAGCCGCTCTCACCTATTAATCCAACGATTTGACCTCGCCCTACTTCAAACGATACGTCCTGAATAAGAGAGGTTGTCCCATGAGGCGTTTTCGACTGCACATGCAGGTTCTCTATTTGTAAAATGGACTCTTGCACATTGATCATTCCTTTACACACGGCGTTTGATACCATATTTCTCTGAAAGGGCTTCTCCTAGTAAATTAAAGAGGACAACGACAGCCATGATGACAAGACCTGGATAGAGCATCAACTGAGGATTCGTTTGAATATACGACTTCCCTTCATGGATCATCGCTCCCCATTCAGGCATAGGAGGCTGAACGCCTAATCCGAGAAAGGACATTGCTGAAATGTCCATAATCGCCCAGCCCATTTCAAGTGTGCCAATGACCACGAGTGGCGGCAGGACATTTGGAATCATATGCTTTTTCATGATGTTCCAGTGGGATGTCCCGCTAATTTTCGCAGCGGCAATAAAGTTCTGTTCTTTTAAACTCAGCACCATTCCTCGGAAGACGCGAGCATAGTATACCCATTGCACAAGCATCAAGGCCAGCACGACTTGAGAAAGTCCAGGACCGAAGATGCCGACTAATCCAAGGATCAGCACCAGGTTCGGGAATGCCATGATTCCGTCGCAGAATCTCATTAAGACGTGATCGACCCAGCCGCCTTTGTAACCTGACAACAAACCAACGATTAACCCAATCAATAAAGAAGAGAGAAAGATTAATAACGCACAGCCTAGCGAAACACGTGCCCCATATAAAATTCGGGATAAATTGCATCGGCCTAATTGATCTGTCCCAAGAGGATATTCCCACGAAGACCCCTTTAGCTTCATCGCTAGATTGACAGCCGCCGGATCATGTGGAGCGATCCACGGTGCACATATTGTCACAATCAGCAATAGACCAAGGAGCACCACGCAGATCGAGATCATCTTTTGATGAGAGAAGAGATATTTTCCTTTTGTCATCATGACTGGCGGCCTTCCTTTCTGGAAATACGGGGGTCAATGATCAGCTGAAGTAAGTCCACAATCAAGCTGCTCAAGATAAAGATACCTGCTGCCATGAGGACATAGAATTGAATGACCGGCAGATCCCGGTTAAAGATTGCTTCAATAAAGAAGCGCCCAAACCCTGGCCATGAAAAAACAGCCTCTACGATAATAGTTCCTGTCAGCAGCTTGCCAAGATTCACCCCAAGCCCTGTCAGCATTGGCGATATCGCGATTCTCAATACATGCTTGAACATGATTGACCGTTCCTTTAATCCTCTAATTCTCGCATATTGAACAAACGGCTCTTGAAGCACCTCACTCACACTTGAGCGTAATAGCCTTGTATACATTGCAATTAAAGGGACGGCCAGTGTGACCGATGGCAGAATGAGATGCTCCCAAGTTCCCACCCCTTCAACCGGTAGAAGATCGAGCTTCACTGAAAAAAAGTAGATGAGCAAATACCCCAAGACAAATGTCGGGATCGATGCTCCTAAGAAAGAAATGAGCCGGCTCACATGATCAACGATGCCATTTTTCCTCATACCGCTGAAAAAGCCGAGTGGAATGCTGACACAGATAGCAATCAGCAGGCTAGTCAGCGCCAATTGAATCGTCGCTGGTATTCTATACATCACCTCATTGAGCACAGGCTGGTTAGACATATATGACTTGCCAAAATCAAGATGAATGACTTTTTCAATGGTGTGAAGATACTGCATATAAAACGGTTGGTCTAAACCAAATTCACTTCGTTTTTGCGCTAATATTTCATCCGTTGGCTGGATATGAGCCGCTGCTAAATATGCCTCAGCCGGGTCAACTGGCGAAAGGTGAATCATACCAGTCGTGAAAAGAGTGGCTAATAAAAATACAGGGATGATTGATAGCATGCGTTTGACGATATAGCGGCCCATTTCCTAACCTTCCTTCTATTACTTCAGCTTAATACCTGTGAATGGATGTTCATCGCGATTTGCTGGGAACTCAAAGTCCTTCACATTTTTTTGATAAACGGCTGTCTTTTTAAAATAAGAGATTGGCACAATTGCGCCTTGATCCTGTAATGAAGATAAGACAGACGAATAAAGTGCTTTTCGTTTGTTTTCATTGGTTGTTGATGGAATTTCGCTCATTTCTTTGATCAGCTTGTCCTTATTTGGATAGGCTGAGATGGCTTCTTTGAATCCAAAACCATCTGATGAGACGACGTTCATAAATGTATGCGGATCATATGGTGCTCCGTAGTTGCTAAAGAAGTTCATATCAAACTTGTTGGCTTTAAAGCGCTGCACCTGTGTTGCCAGCTCTACACCTTCAAGTTTGACGCCAACGCCAATGGCACCCCATTCTGCTTGAAGCGTCTCAGCCATCGCTTTTTGAATCGATTCTGCTGAATCATACATCATACTAAATTCAAGCGTTTTTCCATCTTTTTCACGAACGGTTTTTCCTTTTGGAAGTGTCCAGCCTGCTTCATCCAGTAATGCTTTCGCTTTGTCTACATCATATTGGAACGGCTTCACATGAATATCAGATGTGTAAGGCATGTTGGTCGGCAATATGTGATCTGCTTCATCCTCTAAGCCAGAGGTGACACCCTCTACCATTGATTTCTTATTGATCGCATATTGAAGGGCATGTCGCACTTTCTCATCTGACAGCTGATCGACTTTTGTATTCATGACAAGCTGTCTCGTTGCTACAGGCTCTGACATTTTTGTTTCATACTTACCGCTCGCCTCTAACTGTTTGTAGGCATCTAGGCTAATGGTACCTTCTCCGTAAAGGACATCTACATCACCTTTTTCAAATGCCATGACTCTCGTTTCCGCATCTGGGATGACCTTGACTTTGATTTCTTTGACCTTTGGCTTTTCTCCCCAATAATGTTCATTTCGTTCGAAAATGGCATAGTCATCTTTTTGATATGTTTTTAATACCCAAGGGCCTGTCCCCACTGGTTTTTCAATTCCTTTTGACGTATCTCCGTTTTTAGGGAAGCCTGCTTCGCCTAAGAAACGAACCGGGCGGACAACGGCTAATTCTTGAACAGTTGGATAATATGGCTCTGTTAATGTGAGTTGAAACGTTTTCTTGTCTACTGCTTCTGTCTTTTTGATTTTTTTTATCACACCTAACCAGCTATGTATGTCCTTGTTTTTTAAGATGGAATCAAAGTTCTTTTTCACAATGTTTGCATTAAACTCAGATCCATCTGAAAATGTCACATTGTCTCTTAGATGGAACGTGTACACCTTGCCATCCTTTGACACATCCCATGATTTCGCTAATTCAGGTTTTAGCTTTCCATTCTTTTGATAGCTGACCAATGGCTCATAAATCATTGATTGCGCGAACAGTTGTGATGGGTTGTATACGTGCGGATTCATTTCGCCAATATCTCTCGGCCAGGCCATCGTGATCATGTCAGGATGATCCTTATCTCCACCTGCTCCATTGTTTGCTTGAGAGCAGCCTACTAATAAAAAGATAAGCAGGAAAGGGATGACTGTATTTATTTTAATTTTCGGAAAAAAATGGATGCAAATCGACATAAGATGTTCCTCCTAATTGATGCTGATAATCATTTTCATTTTAAGGAGGAAGGTCCTCGTTGTCAATATCATATTTAAATCGAATTGGCAATACTCATTCCTATTTATTCCACTAATTGATGAATTTGATAAAAAAGAGAGGCAGGCTGCTTACGAGTGAGCAGCCTGTGAAGAGGTGAATGTTTTGTCTCTCAGGGCATGACGAATTATGTCAATGATACGATCCTGTTCAGCTTCTGTCATACTTGTTCCAGAGGGGAGACAAAGCCCTGATTCAAATAACAACTCAGATACGGGGATGCCTTTCGCCGCTGAATAAAATGGACAATCACGAAAGAGCGGCTGCTGGTGCAGCGGCTTCCATACACGCCTTGCTTCAATCTGTTCTTTTTCTAGTGCAGCAATGATGTCCACTGGAGACGTTTGCTTATCACAATCAATCGTCAATGTCGTCAGCCAGCGGTTGGACTTGGTGTTTTGATATTCTGGCATGAAATAAAGCCCCTCAACATGAGATAACGCATCCTGATAACGCCTGAAAATGCGGCGCTTTTGTTCAACACGCTCGTCCAGTATTTCCATTTGAGCGATCCCGACGCCTGCTAGCAGGTTGCTCATGCGATAGTTGTATCCTATCTCTTGATGCTCATAATGCATCGCGCGTTCTCTAGCCTGTGAAGCGAGAAAGCGGCAGCGTTCGATCGCAGCTTCATCATCACTCACAAGCATTCCGCCGCCTGATGTTGTAATGATTTTATTTCCATTAAACGAATAGACACCGAACCTGCCCATTGAGCCGCTTTTTTTTCCTTTATAAAGAGCGCCTAACGATTCAGCCGCATCCTCAATGACTGGTACATCATATGCTTCACATAACGCCAAGATCTCGTCCATTTTTGCGCTTTGTCCATATAAATGCACGACAATGACAGCACGGGGCATTTTTCCAAGTCGTTTTGATTCCACAAAGGCTTTCTCTAAAGCAAGCGGACACATATTCCATGTATCCCTTTCAGAATCAATAAAAACGGGTGTGGCTTGTTCGTATAAAATCGGATTTGCAGTTGCCACAAATGTGAGGGTGGAACAAAAGACAATGTCCCCTTTTTCAACGCCAATCAGCTTTAATGCGAGGTGAATGGCTGCTGTTCCAGAAGATAGAGCCGCTCCTGCATTCACTCCTGCATAGCGCGCAACTGCCTGCTCAAATTCATTCACAAGAGGTCCAAGCGGTGCAATCCAGTTACTTTTGAAAGCTTCCTCTATTTTCAAATACTCTTTTCCGCTCATATGCGGTGGTGATAAGTAAATTCGTTTCCTTTCTTGCATCATCTCCCGCCCTCTCTCCGATCTTTGATTTCTATTGCAGGAATGCCTACAGCGACTTTCTGATCGTCAATATCTCTTGTTACTGCGGCTCCTGCGCCAATGATTGTCCAGCTTCCGATCGATGTCCCGGGTATCACAACAGCACCTGCCCCAATATGTGTACCCATTCGTACCGACACACAGCCAGTTAACACTGCTCCCGGTGATAGATGGACAAACGATTCGAGTATACAGTCATGCTCTATGATAGATCCTGTGTTGATAATCGCATGTTCACCGATTGCTGCATCTGCTTGAACTACTGCCGTTGCCATCACGACACTCCCCCTTCCAATGACCGCTGATGGACTTACGACCGCCCGTGGATGGATGAGTGTGGCAAATGCCGTGTTTTCAAAAGAGAGGCGTTCCTTTACTAACTGTCTGCTCTCATTTTGTCCGATCGCAATCAGCCATTTCATATGTGGCATTGCCTCTCTCAGCTTTTGACTCATGGAGATCGGTCCATACAAGATACTGCTTTGAGTGACTGCCTCTTCAAATTGATCATCTAATACAGCACATAATGAGTAATCGGGATGGGCAGCAATCATGTCTTGAATGACTTTGCTATGCCCACCAGCCCCAATTAAACCAATTGGTTGCTCTTTATATATCGGTTCCTTTGAATTTTTCAGCTGTGGCATGATGCGGCTGCTGCACCCCCTCTGTTTTGATGACTTTCAGCAAGGTCATCCATAAAATTTTCATATCAAGCCAAAATGATTGATGCTCGACATACCAGAGATCATAGGTGAATTTTTCCTCCCAGGAGATCGTGTTCCTTCCATTCACCTGTGCCCATCCAGTAATGCCAGGCTTGACAAGATGGCGCCTTGCTTGCTCCTCTGTATACATCGGCAAATATTCCATCAGAAGCGGCCTTGGTCCAACGAGACTGAGCTCTCCTTTTAGAACATTGACTAGCTGCGGCAATTCATCAAGACTGAGCTTGCGAATCAATGCGCCCGTCTTAGTTAATCGTAGATGATCTGGCAGGAGCACCCCGTGCTCGTCGCGTTCATCGTTCATCGTCCGAAATTTATATAGCATAAATGGCCGGCCGTACAGACCAGGCCGCTTCTGCCGAAACAACACAGGCGTCCCAATTTTCCACCGAATCAGTCCATAAAGCACAAGAAAAAGAAGACTGCCTGCGATGAGCAGCGTCAATGCCACCACCACATCTAACATTCTTTTCATCATGAAATCTCCTTTTCTCACTAGCGGGAAACAGCTTGTTTTACCTTACGCACCAGCTGCTGCCGCTCTCGTTTTGTTCCTGCAAATTGATACAAGTAGCCCATATAGAGAAAGAAACATAGACCCCCAATACAAAACAGCTCCCACCAGGACGTCACGTCATAAATCGCTTGAATTCCTGCACAGACGCCCCAAATCATGAGCGCTCCTGCAAGTGGAACCATCGTATGTTTGTAAAAGATGGTGCGTTTCTGATTCGTGATGCGGGCCGTATAAAATGGCAGAAACACGATATTTTTGATCAATAAAACAATCGCTCCTGCTGATGCAATGCCGTATAAACCAAGCTGAAGCGTATGCGTCAATCCATAGGCAAAAAGCACATTGGATACACCTAATATGAGCGTGACCACTGCCGGAACCTTCAATCGATTAAAAGCGGTCGGGACATATGTCAGCGGTAAAAACATCAAGGTTAAGCATAAATAAGCAGCATGAATCATGAGGAGCCATTTCAGCTCTTCAAAGGCAGGTCCAAGCCACAAAAGCATGAGCGGACCGGCAAGTCCTCCTAGCAGAGCCGCTGGAAACGCGACAAATAACCCGCTCCACTTAATGGCACTTGCTGCATATCGGATGAGACCCTCTTCATCTTGATTTGAGTAAAATTTCGTAATCGTTGGGGCAAACACAACCGCCAATGTTCCTGCTAGTGTGCGTAATAATAATGGAAATTGTAATATCGCCGCATACTGTCCCGTCGCTTCCGCTCCAATGAGCAGATTCGTCATCAATAAATCAATTTGTAAAAATAGCAAAATCCCCATTTGCTCAAAAGAATGCCAGACCCCTGATCGAACAAGTGTGAGACTAGAAGATAGTGAAACGTGCCGCCACTTAAACGAAAACCAAGGGATGAGTTTTTTAAAATAATAGATACCAATTCCCATAGCCGCCAAGCTTCCTATCACAGCCGCAAGTGGAATATGCCAGATGGCGGGTGCCGTCCATGTAAACAGCAGCACAATCATCAGTGCCCTCAAAAACATCTGAATGGCCTGACCAATACTTGAGACATATAACTTATTCGCATAAAACGGCGCAGCCCCAATGCCGGACATGACAAAATTGAGCATAAATAAAAGACCCCCTAATATAAAGGCGGTCTGTGTGTCCTTTGCGAGATCATCAGGCACATGAAGCCACTCTACCAGCTGGCGGGACATGAAGAGACAAAACAGAAAAAGACTGATTGATAAAAAAATGGAACTGACGAAATAAGATGAGAGATAGCGCTGCGCCTTCTCCATTTCCCCTTTATGAGCCGCAACAGAAAAAAAACGCACCACCACAGCACTTAATGAAGCCGTAATAACCGATAAATAGTTGATCATATTTTGCGTCAGATGGATTAAGCCGAATGCTTCCACTCCAAGTGTATGAACGATATACGGTGTTAAACATACAGACATAAGCATCATCAAGACAAACGTCATGATGTTTGCACTGGCATTGTAAAGAAACGCTCGATTCATTTTGATTTCACGCAGCGTGTAAAATCCTTCATCCAGCTTCCTCTCCCTTTTGTCCGCTCGTTTTCATCATCTGATGAATCGCCTCTTTCACAGACGCCTCATTCGGTTCTTTCAATAGCGTCAAAAACGGAAGATGGGCCACCCATTCATACCCTTCCATCACCTTATGATCAAATGACCTGAGGACAACACACGGTGTTTGCGTAATCGCACAAAAAATCATGCCGTGAAGCCGGTCTGTCACGACGACCTGTGCCTTACTTAACTCTGTCCATAAGGCAGATAATTCATCTAAGCGCGTCGTTCGATCAACTCGTTTGCCAATTGTCGTAGTGATCAAACCGACTTGATCATACGTCTCTTGAATATGCTGCTTTAGCTGCCGCCGCTCCTTTTCAGTGAGATACGCTTCCTTATCTTCTCGCAAACAAAGGAGAACCCCTTCACGTTTTTGTTCCTTAGACGATTCATCTAATGTGAGCACCATATCAGGCTGTTTCCACACATCTTGAGCAGGGAAGTGCTGCTTCATCCAATTGTAGGTTGTTTGATCTCTTGCCATGAGAAGCAGTCTTGGATGGTGTTTGTATGTTTGAATGGCGCGGCGTTCCTCTCTTTTTCCTCTCTTTGTTTCTGTAAAATGGGCAGTGGCCGGCAATTGAATCACCGGATAGGACTTGAAGGTTTTCATAATAAATTGTCTCGTCCATTCTTCATAACGGTATAAGTCCCCCATATTGCCCCCACCGATGATACAGACGATGTCTTCCGGATGCCGCATACGCTTTAACGGACGGGCGAGGCGATAGATCTCTTTCATGTCCACTTCCATGATGTCATAGGCGGGAAAGTGCTCTTTTAAAAAACAATAACTCGCATAGGCAATCGCATGATCCCCTAAATTATCATGTCCTGGCAGCAGCGTGAGAATGATTTTCTTCTGATGACTTCGCTCTGGCAGGCTTTGGCGGCTCAGTCGATATTCAAGTGGATATTTCACCTTTAAGAGTAGCCACTCTGCGGCGTGTGCCTTCAATTGCTGCAATGTCAATCTCATCACCCCTATTTCCTTGTTTGATATTCGATCCATTTTTGATAGCTAGAAGCGGCGGCAGAAAGCGGATAGACCAGCCGGCACTTCGCAAGGAATAAAATCATTCGCTTTCGAGCAGTGAGCTTCGATGGTTCCACTTGTTTGACGGCATGCTGAAAAGCTTCGTGTGTCACCATTTCCCGCATGTGATCAAGCTTTTCCCGAAGAGAGAGTGCATTTTGGCTCTTCCATTCGTTGAGCATACAATGAAGGGTGTGATTGACAATAAAAAAATCAAGTGCCTTCTCATACAGAGAGATGTCATCATATTCTGTCAAAAACAAGCGCTGCGCATGATAAAAGGTTAGACCATGATGAAAATACTGCTTTTGATATCGCTGCACAATAGAAGACAGATGAACCCGGTAGTAATAAAGTGGTTCATGGACAAAGGCAATGCCGCGAGCTAAAGAAAAACAGCGCAGCGTCACATATTGATCTTCTATGTTCTCAAGTTCTCCCCGAAGCGGAAATCGAATGTGATGTTCTTCAATAAAGGCACGCCGATACAGCTTATTCCATGAGAACCCCGTCATGTCTCCGTGCAATAACGCTTCAATTAAACTCGTTTTTTCGGAAGACCGCTCGGCTAACAGCGTAGTTGGTATGGTTCGCTTTGACTGTTCAAATTGAATCCAGTACTCACTGATTACTAGATCTGCGCCGGTCATTTCAGCTTTTTCATACAAGGCTTCGCAGTAATGAGGCGCGAGAATATCATCTGAATCAATAAAGGCAATATACGTGCCCTTTGCTTCTTCGATGCCCCGATTCCTCACAGCGCCTAACCCTTGATTGGTTTGATGAATGACCCGAAAGCGCTGATCTTGCTCAGCAAATGCTTCAAGATATTCTCCGCTGTGATCTGTAGATCCATCATTCACAAGAATGACCTCTATATCTGAAAAACTTTGATCTGCAATTGATTGAAGGCATTGCTCCACATATTGACTCGTATTGTAGACTGCGACCAATAGACTGATAGCTGGCATTACAACATGCTCCACCTTTCTCAAAATCTACTTTGTAAATATCGTCCTGTACGGCAACACAGATGAATCGAACGGCATCAGCATGATGCTGTACAGAATATAGCAAACAGCAATCCCTACATAGATAAAGACATTAGACCGCTGATCAAAAATACGTGTGAAGTATGGCAGTAAGATAAGCTGATACAAGCCAAAGTAAATATGAAATCTTGCATAAATGACATCCTTTGTGGCAAGGATGCCAAACAAGAAACCGAGCAAACAAAAATTCACAACGTAATCACTCTCAGGCGTCAGCTCACGAAGCCGTTTTCGATAAAAGAACGCGAGCAAAAGCGGCAAAATCAATACACCGATTTTTGTCACATTCATTCCATTTGTATTCGTTGTGAGCCATTCCTCGTAATGTCCATATGAACTGCCTTGCAGCATCACGACAAACACGGAAACAAAGCGGTCATAAAGAGCGGTTAACCCTAAGAAAATCATGCATAAGAGCAGCATCATCCATGACCACGATCTTGTTCTCACGATAAAATACACAGGAATCATGATGAGAGCCGATGAATGAAACAATGAACATACGAGGACAAGCGGAAAATACAATTTCCACTGACCATTGATCACAAGACGGATGGCATAAAAAAGAACCGCAGCCACCATATACTGACGCATGCCATTAAACGAAGCGTAATAATGAAAGGTGCCGAGAAAAAGCAACATACTCAGCTCAAAGGGACGGCCATATTGAATGAGCGTCTTGATGATAAAAAAATAGGTGATCGCCCCAACCGAGATATACATGATTTGCGGATCATGGGACATTTGATTGAGCATCCATAAAATAAACGTAAATCCCGGGTCAGTGGCCGCCTTGTCCACACCAAATCCGAAGATATGCCAAGGCTTTTCATAATTGATGGAGAACTCATACATCTGTCCATATGTGACAAAATCGGTTCCTACTTTGTACCGAATACCAGCGACAATACAAAGAAACAAAAACGGAAATAACACGAGAATTTTGTTAGGCCGCCATCCGCTTTGAATGGTATCATCACGCCTGCCGTAAAATGCGGCAAAGCTCGACCATAAATAGACCATGATCATGTTCACCAAATATACCGCCATCTGCCATTCCTTCCTTACAGTCCATATCCATTCATCACACGTGTGATGTTCTGTTTGACATCAAATCCTCTTTGTTCAAGCTGGGACGTAATGGTCTCTTGAAGAGGAGGCTCTGCATGGTACGCTTCAAGCACCACCTTCATCCATTCATGCGCGGAATCCCGCAGCGACATTCTTTTCACAAGACCGCAGCCTAAATCTACTTCCACTGTAATATGATCTGAAATCACACAAGGCAATCCAGATGCCTGTGCTTCCACTAAAACAAGCGGAAGTCCTTCAAACAAGGAAGGCATCACAAATACATCAAATGCTTTCATATATTCTGGAACGTCTGATACGACGCCTGTAAAGACAATGTCGTCTAACAAGCCGGCCTTTTCCGCATATGATTCAACCACCTGCTTCAGCGGTCCATCCCCTACAAGGACAAGCTGAAATGAGACCCCCTGCTTCTTTAAGGTCTGTGCCAGTTCCATAAAAAAAACGTGATTTTTTTGTTCATGAAAACGCCCAATATGACCTATCACCATGCTCTTTTCATGAAGACCTAGCTGCTTTTTGATCTTCACCTTTTCTTCTGGATCAGGTTGAAAGAAAAGGGATAAATCAATCCCATTCGGCAGCACCTCAACCTGTCTATTCTTCATTTTTTTCTGACCAAATAAAAAGGAACCGGCATCCTCACCGCATGCAACAAGCTTTGTAGAAAATGCAAAAATCAGCTGACGAAATCCTTTGAGCATCATATGGTCTACCCAATTTGGCGACTGTTTCCAAGCAGTATTATGCGAATGACAAATGCGCACCTTCACACCCGCCAATTTCGCAGCAAGGGCAGAGAAGCCTGTTTGAAAATCTGTATGTGCATGCACTGCTTGATACGGTCCTGTTCGCTTGATTGTCTTTGTCAATGTTCTGACAAATGCCAAAGGAGAGGACGCCCCAATACTCGGGACATAAAAGATACGCCCGCCGAGTCTCTGAATTTCCTCATCATAATCACAGACATCCTTCCGGTGGGTAATAAAGTCAAATTGAAGGACATTTCTATCGAGTGCACGATAGATGTTCATGATCATCGTTTCAGCTCCGCCCCGGTTCATCCCGCCCACAATATGAAGGACACGCTTTGGCTCACTCATCCCGAATCGTCCTCCTTTTCAACAAAGACGCCGCCAGCTTCCGCTGATGATAAAATTTCATGATCTTCGGTGATAAACAGGCGCGGACCACAGGCTTTAGCGCAAACAAATAATGAACTGGCGACAATTTTAATAACCAGCATGCTTTTAAAACGAGCCAAGCATTATCTATCGAGTATTGAAACTTACGGCGCTGAAAAGCCGCTTCATCCTCTCTCACAAGGTATAACGGCTCTTGTAAATTAAAGCCTTTTCTCCCCGCAGCAAAAAAACGGATCCACAGATCGATATCTTCCATCCGCCTCGTTGTTTTCACAGAGCGATATCCATTTAAAGCCTTGTACGCAGCAGCCCTCATCATAATGGTTCCATGACAAAAAGGCGTCCCTCTTGCCAGCACTTTTCGATCAGGCGCTGAAATCAGTGCACGTACACCTTTAGTACCCGATTCATCAAACACGGTCATCGCCGTCCCGACCACATCATATTCAGGATGTGATTCAAGGAAATGCACCTGTTTTTCTAAACGATCAGGTACTGATATATCGTCGCCATCCTGCCTTGCAATCAAGTCTCCCCTCGCTTCAGCTAGACAGCGATTCAGACTGGCAGCGAGCCTTTGATTATGCTCATTGCGGATAAGGCGAATTCTTTCAGGGTCTCGTTTTGTATAGGACAGCACTATTTCATAGGTGCCGTCTGTTGATGCGTCATCACATATGATGAGCTCCCAGTTGTCATATGTTTGATGAAGAATGGATTCAATACTTTCTTCTACTGTGTCTTGGCAATTGTAGACGCCCATGATGATAGACACCTTTGGCTTACGCATGCTCACATCACCTTCTCTGCTTGATCCATATAAGCTGTATAAATTTCTTCCATCGCACTCACCGTCTGCTCCTGTGCAAATGCATGTGCTAAGGAGCGCCCTGCTTTTCCCATGAGGTACAGCTGATCCCTTTTGTGATAAAGCTGCCGCAAATATTCAGCCAAGTCATTCACATCATGCGGTTTGACTAAAAAACCATTCACGCCATGTCTGATCAGCTCACAGTGTCCTCTATTCTCAGTTGCAATGACCGGCTTTTCCGCAGACATTGCTTCAAGCAGATTCATGCCAAGCCCTTCTCTCAAACTAGTCGACACACATACATCACTCAAGTGCATCCATTCTTCAATGTGTTTGCAAAAACCAGCAAAGTGGACATGCTTTTCAAGATGGAGCTCATGAACCAGCTTTTCATACATCGGCCGCATGGCCCCTTCCCCGGCAAACACGATCTTCACATTTGGTATTTTCCTATATAGCTGGGCACATGCTTTAATGAGCATTCCTTGGTTTTTATTCGCATTTAATTCGCCAGCGCACAGTACAATAAAATCTTCTGAAGAAAAGCCATGGACTGCACGAAGACGCTGCTTCTCTTTTTCATGAACTGGTGCAAATCGTTTCATATCCACACCCATACCAGGAACATAATAAACAGATGCCCGTTCTTTTGATAGACGATCTGCTCTTTTAAAATCTTCTCCATTAATGGTGATCAAAGCGTCTGTATGGCGGGCGAGCCATCGCTCAATCGGATAATAGAGCAGCCAGTTTTGAAGCGGCGCTCCTTGCCAAAAGTGAAAGCCATGTGCTGTGTAAAGAACCTTCGCCCCTTTTTTGCGCGCGCTTTTGGCTGCAAGTCTGCCAATTACACTTCCCATTGGTGTGTGGCAATGGATGAAGTCATAGTGCTCTTTCGCTAACAGCTTCTTTAGCTCCACATACGCAAACCGGTTGTGCACATGAAACGGAGAGCGCTGAATCGGAATCGAGTGCGCTTGATCCACATAGGGAAGCTCCAGCTGACCATTTGCCGCTGTATGCACTTCCCATCCTTGTTCCTGAAACCACCGGAAATACGGAAGGTGAAATGCCTTAAAATGATAGTCAACCGTTGCGCAAAACAAGACTTTTTTCTTCATCGGCAAGCGCTTCCCCCTCTCTTGTCATTTGTTCAGACAACAAATCACGCGATTCTATGGCAGCAAACAACGCTTCTCTCATTTGCTCTTCATTCATCATGTCAAATTCATGAATAAAGCGGTTCAGCACATATGGGTCTCCATCCAGCGCATGGCCGATATGAATTTTCGGGAAAATTTGTTCCTGTGCTTTTTCATGCTGGTTGAGTAGTTCCTCATACATTTTCTCCCCAGGGCGAATGCCTGTGAACGTAATCGGAATCTGGTCTGTGGTGTAACCTGAGAGGTGAATGAGGTTTTCTGCGAGGTCAACAATTTTCACTGGCTCCCCCATGTCTAATACGAAAATCTGTCTTCCTTCTGCCAAGGCACCCGCCTGAATGACAAGCCTCGATGCTTCTGGAATGGTCATAAAATATCTTGTCATGGCTGGGTGTGTGACCGTGACCGGCCCGCCTTGTTCAATCTGTTTCTTAAAAATTGGTATGACGCTTCCCCTGCTTCCGAGTACATTTCCAAATCGAACCGCGACAAATTTTGTGCCACTGCTTGCCCCCATGTGCATGATCAACATTTCAGCAAATCGTTTTGTGGCGCCCATGACATTGGCAGGATTGACCGCTTTGTCAGAGGAAATGAGGACGAATGTTTCAATGCCATGCTCATGTGCAGCTTCTGCGACATTTTTTGTCCCGATAATATTGTTTTTCACTGCTTCTTTTGGACTGATCTCCATGAGCGGGACGTGCTTATGTGCCGCGGCATGATAAATCATATCCGGCTGAAACTGACCAACGATTTCACTCATTTTCTGTTTATCTTGGATATCCGCAATTTGCGGATAGAGGCTGATGGTGTCCCCATAAATTTCTTTCAGCTCTAGTAAAATAGAATGAATGCTAAATTCTCCATGTCCCACAAGCACAATCGCTTGAGGAGCAAACACACAAATTTGACGACAGATTTCGGACCCAATCGATCCACCTGCCCCTGTGACCATGATCGTTTTCCCCTTTAAATGGACAGATAGACGGCTTGAATCTAATTGAATCGGTTCTCTACCTAGTAAATCCTCTGGCTGTACATCTCGTAATTGATTCAGCGCATGGGTTCCTTTTAGAATCTGCTCCATCTCCGGCATGATCTGCGTTTTGACCCCAGTCGCTACGCATTCCTTATACAGCCCTTTTAACGTATGGCTGCTTTTGGACGGAATGGCGATGATGATCTTTTGAATATCCATCATCACAACAGCTGTTTGAATCTGTTCTTTTCCCCCTAAAACAGGCAGTCCCATGATTTCAAGCTTATGTTTCCTCTTGTCATCATCTATGAAGGCGACTGGTTCAATATGTACATCACTCGATTGCTGAAGCTGACGAACGATGATGGTCCCAGCTGATCCGGCGCCAATGATTAAGGCCCGCTCCTTTTCTACCTGCAGCCGCTTTGCCCCATCATGAAATAGCCGGGATGCCATTCGAGATGCACCGATGAATAATACGTGAAAAAGCCACACGATGAATAAAAAACGAAAGGGCCATGTCTGCACGAAAAGGTACAGCATTGCCATTGAAAATAAAAAAGAACATGCAAAGGTCTTCATTAAAGAAAATAGCTCTCTTACCCCTGTATAAGCCCATACTTGCTTGTACACGTGAAAAATATACGAAAACAAATGGTGCCCAATGAGTAGACTGAGCGAAGAAATGACGAGCATTTCAAATGTATAAACAGTTAACGCCGCTTCTTGGACAAATTGAAAACCAAAAAAGACAGCCACTAAGATGAGATATGAATCTAGTGCCACGATGATTGATAATCTTTGGGCGTAAGTCAACGCTCCTCCCCCTTTTTAAAACATCACTATTCTTACGTAAAATGGGCATCAAACCCGTCCTCACATCCCACTATTGATGACGAGCATCTAAGGCATTGGTCATGCCCACAGCAGGATCGAGTGCCTCCATTGTTAAAGATTAGGAGACATCACCTATCAATCTTGTTAATACATATACAGCCTTCCCTTTTTCTCTTTCTTGCCATTTAGCATAGCCCCAAGCAGTTTACCTGTTGTCCCGTCTAACACTTCTTTTGATTTCTTCACTGCAGCTATCTTGGTTTTGCCGCTTAAGACAACAAGAATGCTCCCATCTGTCCGGTTCGCTAGGATCTTTGCATCGGCTACTGGCAGAAGCGGCGCAGAATCAACAATCACCATGTCATATTGCTGTTCAATTTCATAAAACAGCTGCTTCATGACAGAAGAGGAGAGCAGCTCAGCTGGATTCGGCGGAATGGTTCCGCTCGGAAGCAGCTCTAAATGCTCAATAGGTGTGGGTAAAATGGCTTCCTCCAAGCTGCAATTATTTAATAGCACATTGGTCAAGCCCGTGTGATGGCTCAGGTCAAAATATTCATGAAGAGCCGGCTTTCGCAAATCAGCATCCATCAGCAGCACACGCTTTTTCTGCTGTGCAAAAACAGCTGCTAGATTTGCAGCCGTAAATGATTTCCCTTCCTTCGGCAAGGAGGATGTCACCAATATGGATTTCAGCCTTGTTTGGATTGATGTGAATTCGATGTTCGTTCGGATCGTACGGAATTGTTCTGCTATGACAGAGTGAGGATTTAATACAGAAATACAGGTTAAATCTCTCTTTTCTCTTTTCTTTCTCTTAAAGATCAATGTTCTGTCCTCCCGTTATGACGGACTGCTTGTCTTTTTTTGCCCTCCTGTCTGCCTGCATCTGATAGACGCTGCCGAGCGACGGCAATCCGATCTCTTCTCTTATTTGATGTGTTCGTTTTACAGTATCATCGAGTAGGTTCATTAAGAAAATGAGTGTTATCCCCCCTAATAAAGAGGCGCCTAGTGCCAGTACGATATGAACGAATTTTCTTGAATTCATGAGAATCGTATTGGACAGCTTGGCTTCAGACAAAACATTAATGCGATCCATATTCATGGTTTTTTTGATTTCTTCTTGCAGCACCTCTGTTGCAGTATTTGCGATGGCGACTGCCTTTGCGCGATCCTCATCTTGTACAGAAATATTAATGACCTCAGACTCATTTTCTGTACTTGTGGCAATTTTGTGTTTTAATCCTTCAGCTGATTCTGTGAGGTTGAGTGTTTCTTTTACTTTTTCAATGACGATTGGACTTTTTAATAAAACTTGAAAGGTACGTGTATATTGAAGGTTCATCTGAATATCGTTTAAGTTTGCTTGTGCGTCATTGCTGCGTTTATGAACAAGAATTTGAGTGGTTGCCTGATATACAGGAGTCGAGACATAGAACTGATAGTAGGCTGAAATGCCCGTTACGATCAGGACAATCAGGATCAGAAGGGCCATTTTCTCTTTAATGACAGAAAACAGCTGCTTAAAACCTATATTCTCATTCATAGATACCTCCCGATTTCATCATAAAAAGGTTATATATGGTTTCTTTTTGTTAATGATTGGATTATAAAAGATAATACCCGCAAAGAAAAATGTCATAATAGGTCTTATAGTTCTTTTTAAAGAACAAAATCGTTCGTTTTCTTTTGTTTACTTCCTGATTCTTACGTTTTTGAATTTTATAAAGAACAATTTATTTCTTATAATGAACGAAAAGGTCGCACTACGATTCGCCAGGGAGAAGGGAGATCATTGATCGAATGATAGGAAAGGTGATACGCATTTACCGAAAGAGGAAAGGATACTCCATTCAGCAGCTGGCTGAAGATGCCCATGTTTCTAAATCTTATTTGAGTAAGATTGAGCGTGGTGTCCACAGAAATCCATCTGTCCAGTTTTTAAAAAAGGTATCCTCTTCGCTAGAGATTGATTTACAAGAGCTATTTGATGCAGAGACGTTGATGTTTCATGAGTCTGAGAGTGGTGAACATGAATGGCGGGAGCATATCGTCAATGCCGTTCAATCCGGTATGCCAAAAGAAGAACTCTATCAGCTGCTCCAAACGTATCGAAAAGAGCAGGAAGAAAGGACGTTACATGTCACTCATAGAAGGTTGACGGATTCAAATATATCAGAGTGGAAGCGTCTGATGAGTGAAGCGAAGGCCATCGGCTTAAGCATTGAGGAAGTAAAAGCATTCCTCGCCAACATGGGAGAACGACGGGCGTAAGCCTTTCAGGAAGAGTCAAATTGCGGGGAGAGGCGTTTGACGCTTCGCTGAAAAAGAGCCTTTTATCATGAAAAGGCTCTTTTTTCTCTTATTCTGCTTTTTTCGTTCGTGCTTTTTTCGTTATATCATTGTTTTTCCAATAGGCCCAGAGAGATGTAATCCCAAGAAAGGCTAACGTGATGAATTGCTGAATACCTTCTTCATCAATAGGTATTGGGCTTTTTCCCGCAGCGGTTAGCGCACTGTTGACAAGTGCGAGCAAAAGCAGCACAAACCTTGCAATTGTACCTGCACTAATTTTTTGAACCTCCAACTGTAACCCCTCCCTTTCTTCCCCTTCACGGGCGGTACGGCTCGTTCTCTCTCATATGTATGCAAAAGCCGAAAGAATAGAAGACCGGATCAAAAAAAGAGACATCATACCTATATAAGGAATGATGCCTGATTTCATCTTATTTTGATGTTGAAAACATCTCTTTCGCTTCATCCAATGCCATTTTATTGCCTAGTGCTGAGTAATCGAGCCATGGCTGATCGGCAATCGGATAAACTTGGTTGTTCTTCACGGCTTTTAGACCCTTCCAAATCGGCGTCTTTTCTAATTGCTTGAATGCTTGCTGGGCTTTATCATCACGGTTCACGACAACAAAGATAGCATCTGCATCATAGTCAGGAAGAACCTCTTGAGAAATCACTTCAAATGGCCGCTTGCTGTCCAGTTTCTTCACACCATCGACAGGTGTGAGGCCTAAATCCTCATACAAAATTGGACCCATTGGGCGCTTCATGCTAAATACTCGAAGCTCCTTTGCCGTCACACGGATCGCCATTACTTTTCCGTTTCCAATCTTTTGCTTGATGAGCGATTTGACTTCTTTTGCTTCTTGATTGTAATCCTGAATATATTGATCGGCTTCTTTCTCTTTATTGACGAGCTTGCCGATTTTTTTCAAATGATCGCGCCAAGTGCCGTTATTTAAATTAAACACTTCTGTTTTGGCAATTTTTTTATATTTCGATAAGTCTTGTCCAGCTAGTTCTTCATCAATGTAAATAACATCTGGTTGTAATGCAAGCAGCGACTCCATATCGGGATCGGCTGCGATGCCCAGCTTCTTCGTACCACTCAACTGCTTTTTCGCATGCGGAAGGAAATCTTTTAAATCCCCTCCTACAACAGAGCCTGCCGGCTTGATGCCGAGAGCTAATAGGTCATTCGTTAAATGAATAGACAAGGAAGCAATTTTCGGTGTTCCATGCTCATTTTGAGTTGCTTTATTCTTTGTTTCCTGTTGACCACAAGCGGCAAGCAAGATAAAACAGAGTGTTAAACCAAGCACAAGTAATTTTTTCATGATGAGTTCCTCTTTCTTGTTTTATTTCGTTTTTACTAATAAATAGAGAAAATAAGGAGCGCCGATAAAAGCCACAACGACACCCGCTGGAATGGCATTTGGGGCAAAGATGGAACGTCCGATTGTATCGGCACTGACCAAAATCAACAAGCCAATCAGCGCACTAACTGGTAAAAAATATTGATGGAGTGAGCCGACAAGCCGCCTTGCCAAATGCGGGGCGACAAGTCCAATAAAACCAATACCGCCTGTCATTGAAACACTTGCACTCGCCAAACCAACAGCTAAGGTCAGTAAAAGGAGACGCTGACGCTGGACACGAACACCTACACTTGAGGCGACAGCATCTCCTAATGTCAACGCATTGAGCGTGCTTGACTGCATCAGCGTAAACGGCACAAGGCATACAATCCAAGGCAGAAGCGCTAACACATGAATCCAGTCTCTCCCCCAGACATTGCCGACAAGCCATCTTGAAGCAAATGTGTAAGTATCTTCATCCAGCTTCAATGACAAAAATAACGTCAAAGCACTAAATCCCGCTGCAACTGCAATTCCTACTAGGATCAGCCGGATGGGAACGAGCCCTTCCTGCCGGTCATACGCCAGAAGCACGATGACCGCTGCCGCAAGAAGCCCTCCGCCAAATGTAAAGAGCGGAATAAGAAGAGAGGGATTGCCTTCTAGAGCGTGGAAATACGTTACAAACACGATTAAGCCAAATGCGGCGCCTGCATTCAGTCCAATAATCCCTGGATCAGCCAGCGGGTTTCGAGATAGACTTTGCAAAATGCCTCCCGCAATACCAAGCCCAATTCCCGCTAGCATCGTTACCACGATTCGAGGCAGACGATAGTCAAACAGCACGGTTTCACTTTGAAAATCTCCAAAGCCGAATAACGTTTTGACGACCACAAGAGGATTTAGTTTCAGCGTACCGGTATTTAAGCTATAAAGCACAACAGCCACACTTAAACAAAGCAAAACGACCGTCACAACAAGAGCCCGCTGTTTCTCTCTCATGACAGGTTCCTCCCTTCTTTTCTGGCAATATACAAGAAGAAAGGAACACCGACAAGTGCCACCATCACGCCAATGGCAAGCTCTCGCGGTGGATTAACGGTGCGGCTGGCAAGGTCAGCAAAGACAAGCAGCACCGCGCCTAATATCGCTGACATCGGAATGACGAAACGATAGTTTACACCAACCAGCTTTCGTGCGATATGCGGGATAACAAGACCGACAAACCCAATGGAGCCGACTGCTGACACAGAAACCCCTGCTAATAATACAGCAGCTGCCATTCCTAGTATTCGCACTTGTCGCGTTTTCACCCCTAAATTTGCCGCTACATCTTCACCAAGCGACAGTAGCGACAGTGACCGTCCTAATAGCATCGCCCAGACGATCACTATGAGAATGACCGGAGCAAGAATTGTCAGCTGCGGCCATTTCACACCAGCCACTCCGCCTGCATACCAAAACGCAAGGTCCTGACTTAAGTCAAAATAAATCGCGATTCCAGAGCTAAGTGCATGAAGCAATGCAGCCACAACGGCCCCTGCTACAGTTAAGCGCAGCGGTGTCAAAACGCCGCCAGCCGCACCAATCGCAAAGATCAGCAGCGTACTGAGCACTGCACCAATAAAGGAAAACAACATCAGTGCCGAATAAGGGATGCCTGGGAAAAAAGCAAAACAGAGAGCGACCACGAACATCGCACCGCCATTGATGCCCAAAATCCCCGCATCGGCCAGAGGGTTTCTTGTGATCCCCTGCATGAGCGCACCCGCTACGGCAAATGCCGCTCCAACAAGAGCCGCTCCTAAAACACGTGGAAGTCTCAATTCATGGATGATCTGCTGCTCTGTGACATCTGGCTGATAGTCAAATACAGCTGTCCAAACCGTTTGCAGAGACAATGTTTTGGCACCATATGACACAGCCAAAAACATGGCAGCCGCCAAACCAATGACGGCGAGAAAAAATATCAAAAAGAACAAAATATATGATGATCGTTTTTGTTGAGGTGTTCGCTTATCCTGCAAAATCGGTGTCATCCTTTTCTTCATTAAAAGTCTGTTTGAAAATGAGAATCATAATCATCAAAATTATATCTGCCTGCCTCTCAAAAATCAATGTACGCCTTATTTTTTAATTAATGAAGGTATTCAGATGACCGTGTCATACAGTGTGTTTGCTCGTTTGAAACGGCCTATCACTTTTTCTCATAGTTTAATAGGAAAATAGTTGACATTCCGCCTGAATATCCTCTAAAATTACAAAAGTAAGTCAAATGTTATAAAAATATTACAAACAGATGTCAAACCGATAAAGAATGGCCCGTCTTGAGAGGAGATTTGAACGTTGTGTCACTAAAGGGAAAATGGAGTATCGGCCTATTTGCACTTGCGATCGTCATTGGAATCGTCGCTTTCTTTCAGAATCAACAAGCAAGTGGGACCGAGAAGAAAAATGTAAAGCAGGATACGAACTATAAAAACGTCGAAATCGTTACTCTCGTAAATGACGGGAAATTTATGAGATATGCAGTCAACTATCCTCTTTTTCATCAAAAAGAGCTAGATGACAAGATTCAAAGCTACGCCAATTCAGCTTTAGAGCATTTCAAAAAGACGTTTAGTGAAGCCAAAGACGTCGATGAAAACAAACGCTTTGAACTGAATATTGATTATGATATGGTGCATTATGCGAAGCAGTCTGCTGCGATTCGCTTTACGACTTATACCTATACAGGTCAGCAAAATGGGACCACCAATCATCTCACGATCAACTATGATTTTCAGAAAAAAACCTTTCTTGACACAAAAGATTTATTTCTGCCTAAAACCAACTTTTTGAAGAAATTATCCTACATTACATATTCGGAGCTTCAAAAGGACAAAACGTTATCTAAGGATCAGACGCTCCTTCAGAAAGGAACTGCCCCTACTGCTCAAAACTTCAGTCAATTTGCCTTGAAAGAGAAATATGTAGAATTTTATTTCCCAGCATCTCAAGTAGCCGGCGAAGATCTTGGTCCGCAAACACTCGCAATTAAAAAGACGCTGCTAAAAGATATATTGAAGCCAGAATATATGAATAAAACCAAAAATCAAAATGAAATGAAAGAACCAAATCCGAAAAGAAAAGCCGTCAAGCTGCCGCAAAAATCAAAGCTTGATCCAAATAAAAAAGCCATTGCCCTTACATTTGATGATGGTCCGAACCCAGCGACCACCTCAAAAATTTTAGAAGCACTGAAGGAAAATAAAGGACATGCGACCTTTTTCGTATTAGGCAGCAGGGTGCAGTATTATCCTAGTATGCTTGCCGATATTCTAAAAGGCGGGAATGAAATCGGAAACCATTCTTACAGTCATCCTTTATTAACAAGACTGCCTTTAAAGGAGGCGGTAAAACAAGTGAAGGACACTCAGAAGCTGATTGAGAAAGCGAGCGGGTATTTACCTACGCACTTTAGACCGCCATATGGTGGAACAAATCAAGACATCAATCAAGCGGTTGAGATGAAGGTCTCTTTATGGGATGTTGATCCTGAGGATTGGAAAATTCGCAACAGCCAGCAGATCACAAACCACGTTCTCTCACATGCAGCAGATGGCAGAACGGTGTTGATGCACGATATTTATGACAGCTCAGCTCAAGCAGCAGTGAAGATCATTCAAGAACTCACCAAACAAGGCTATCAGCTCGTCACGGTCAGTGAACTTGAACAATTAAAAAAAGAACGGAATGAACAAGCCCCTGTGCAATAACACAGGGGTGTTCTTTATGACTCCAAAGATTTCTTTTGTTTCAATAATGCTTGAAATGTCTCCTCCAGCTCCTGAGACGGCTCAATACTTAACCGGCTGAGCACTTCAGACAGCTGTAAATCAATTAACAGCAGCTCCTCTTCTCTTTGGGTAACAGCTGGTTTGTCGTCTTTTTGTTTATACGCTTCATATGTCCCATCAAATGCTTCAATACGCTTTTCATGAACATGAAAAATGCGAGTCGCCACCTTCTCAACCAGTCTGCGATCATGGGAAACGAACACAACAGTACCAGGGTAATCCTTTAATAGACCTTCAAGCGCTTCAACTGCCGCCAGATCTAGAAAGTTCGTCGGTTCATCCAGCATGAGGACATTGGCATCGCTGACAAGCAAGGACGCCAGCATGGTCTTCACCCGTTCTCCCCCGCTTAATACCCCATCAGGTTTATGCACGTCATCTCCTCGAAATCCAAGTCTCGCTAAAACCGTTCGTACTACTGTCTCATCTTGAACTGCCTCTTTCAGCGCATTTTGTAAAATCGATTCATCTACCTTTAATCCTGAAAGATCCTGACGAAAATAGCCGAGCTTGACAGCTTCTGAGCGAGAAACTCCGGGATGTCCATTCACCAGCATTCGGAGAAATGTCGTTTTTCCGCTCCCATTCTTGCCAATGATGGCGACCTTGTCCCCGCCTCTCACTTCCACATTCGCCTGTTTCCAAAGCAATTGATCGCCCGCCTTGCCATCTACATTTTTCACTCGCAAAATGGTACGGCTCGCTACTTCTTTCATTGAATGCTGCGTCATTTGAATGGGCTGAATGTCTTTTACTTTCTCAACCTTTTCTAATTTCTCCATTCTTGTTTCAATCGATTTGGCTGTTTTTTGCAGCTTTTTTTGCTTATTTGCATAGTAGGGCTTTGCAATTTTTGGCCCTGAGGATTTCAGCTTTTGGGATGGCTTTGTCGCTTTGTCGGCTTTTTTCTTTTTCTTTTCCAGCGCATGCTCTAACTGTTTTTTCTTTTGGGTATAAGCTTCGTACGCTTCCACCTGTTGACGATGCGCTAACTCTTTTTGCTGTGCAAACTGCGTGTAGTTGCCTTTGTATTGATTGAGCCGTCCATGATCCAGCTCCCAAATCTCCGTACATACCGCATCTAAAAAAGCACGATCATGTGAAACGACAATAAGGGCTCCTTGATAATTGTTCAACTTCTCTTCCAGCCACTCAATGTGCTCTGTATCTAAATGAGTCGTTGGTTCATCTGCTAACAAAAGGGCAGAAGGACGGTTTAACGCGCTTTCAATATAAGACTGGGTCATCTCACCACCACTCTGTGTGCCATCCGCTTGTTTTAACTGAGGAAGCAGTGTGCAGGTCGTTGTAGCAGCAAACGTGCCACTGTCTGGTGTCTCTTGCCCCGTGAGCACGTGTAATAATGTCGTTTTCCCGCTTCCATTTGCCCCGACAAGTCCAATGCGGTCACTTTGATGGATGGTCAGTTCCTCAATATCAAATAACAATCGATCTTTTCGAAACATCTTTAACTGATTGGCTTTTACTAACATCCAACCCTCTCCTTTCGTATCAGGAGACATGAAAAAGCCTCCCATTCTCAGAATAGGAGGCAAAATGGTGTACAAAAATAAGCGGATCAATTCCGGATGACGTGCCGTTCCTATCTGAACACACACATCCCCCGTATCAATCTCCTCATTCTTTGATTCCCAAGCTGTACCATCCTATTCCGAAGCTAAAAAATGAAAACGCAGCAAACATGGCAAACCAATCGTTTGCTCACTGCCTTCGTTTTTTCATTTTGCTTACAGGTCATAGGATTAGTACTTCATTGCATTGGGTCACCCTTCCGTCGTTTGTTACGTTTACAATAAAAGATTGGTTATTTTTTGTCAAGCTGATATGGCATAAGTGAGTCCATTAATTTCAGCGTAAATGGATGGACCGCATCAAGCAGTTCATCCTTTTTGCATTCTTCCACTATGCTTCCTTCATGTAAAAATAGGAGACGATCACATAAATACACTGCCGCTTCTATATCATGATTAATCATAATGATGGTCATGTCTAGCTCTTGTTTTAATGTCTCGAGCAGCTCCAATATTTGCACCTGAACAGAGACATCTAGTGAGCTCAGGACTTCGTCTAGTATGAGAATGGATGGATGCGTTGATATGGCTCGCGCGATGCACACTCGCTGGAGCTGACCGCCGCTTAGCTGATGAGCATACTGATTTAGTAAAGAAGAGGGTAGTCTGACTTGTTCAAGCAACAATAAAATCTTCTGATCCACATTTTTTTCCTGCTTTAACAATCGCATAGGCTCAGCAACGATCTCTTTCACCGTAAAGGAAGGGTGAACTGAAGATCGATAATCCTGAAAGACAACACTCATTTTCCCTCGATTCACCTTCCGCCATGTGTCAGCTGACTTCCCCTCAATCTGCACCTTGCCGCCATCTATTTTTTCTAAACCGAGCAGGATTCGTGCCAATGTACTTTTACCGCTGCCGCTTTCACCGACCAACCCTGCACATTGTCCTTTTTCGATTTGAAACGAGACGTTTGATATGCGTGGTTTTGACTGCATTTGCCGAGAAAAGAAACCTTTCTTCTCTCCATATTTAATGAGGCTATCAGCTGTGATCAGCATGGAAATGCCCTCACTCTCTGCTGCTGCCGCAGCGTTTCAAGGGGCTCAGATAATCGGTGCCTCGTCTCAAGTAAATGCTTCGTTTGGGGATGCTCAGGCGCTGTGAATACCTTCTCAGCTGGGCGATGCTCAAGCATCTCCCCTTGATGCATCACCAACACCTCGTCAGCAATCGCCTGAACGACGCCTAAATCATGCGAAATGATGATCAAGGCTGCACCGGTTTCTTCTTTCAGCCTCTGTAATTGCATGATGACTTCACGCCGATTATATGCATCAAGCGAAGCAGTTGGCTCATCGGCAATAATCACATCAGGAGAAAGCATCATCGTGATCGCAATCATCACTCGCTGAAGCATACCGCCAGATAATTCATAAGGATATTGCTTCAACAATTCTTTTGGATTTTTTAAATGAACTCGCTCCAGTCCCGCGATGGCAAGTGCTTTCCCTTCTTTTCCGTGTAAGCCCAAATGCCGTTGGAACGTTTCCATCATTTGATGACCAATGGTTTCAATGGGATTGAACGCATTCATCGCATCCTGTGAGATGAAGCCAATTCGCTTGCCACGCCACTGCTCAGCTGCCTGTGTTGTCAATGTTTCGCCGTCAAATAGAATCGCTCCCTCCACTTCTAGCGAAGGTGGAATCAAGCCAATTAACGCTGTTGCGACGGTTGATTTTCCGCTTCCACTTTCTCCAATCACAGCTAAACAGAGTTGTTGCTGTAGGGAGAACGTCATGTTCGCCACGATACTCTTTTGTTGAACTGGATCATGTACGGATAGGTTTTTTACGTCGATGAAAGGCAAATGGTCTCGCTCCCTTCTTATTGTGATGATACATCGCAGGGGTCGTAGCCTGCTGCAGGCTGTCTCCTAAAAAGTTCAGCGCCATGACCACAAATAAGATGGCAAGTCCAGGGACAAGCATATGGGCTGGATGGGTCACCATGACATTTTTCGCTTCGTTGAGCATCATCCCCCATTCCGGGGTAGGTGCGCTCACACCTAATCCAAGAAAAGACAGAGCAGATATATTTAAAATGACCCAGCCCGCATCAAGTGTCGCAAAGACAGCAATTTCTCCTGAAATGCGCGGGAATAAATGCTTCCTCAGGATGTAAAATGGGGCGCCGCCAGACACTTTTGCAAACTGAACAGATGGTTCATTCGCATATTGCAGAACGGACGAACGAATCATCCTTGTATACCAAGCCCATTTCGCTAGGACATTTGCCAAAATAATATTGAACAGTCCAGGCCCCAGTATCCCGACAACCGCTAGAATCATCACTTCTGCCGGGAAGGAGAGCATGACATCACACAGTCTCATCAACAAGCCGTCCACTTTTCCTCGAAAAAAGCCTGCCATGAGTCCAAGTGTGCTGCCAATGAGCATCGTTATGCACATCGTCAGTATCGCCGCAAGCATTGTGGTGCGAATCCCATATAAAAGTCGTGACAATACGCACCTCCCGAGCTGATCCGTTCCGAGCGGATAAGTCAGGCTGATGCCGGCATATTTTTGAAGAATGTTCGTTTCTGTTGGATCATGTGGTGCGAACACTGGTGCCAGCAGCCCTGCTAAAGCGACAAGTACTAACAGCCAGATAGAAAGAACAGCCATACGGTCTTTTTTTAATTGTTGCCAACCTATCACCCGTCTCACGCCTCCTTTCGCAGCTGAGGGTTCATGGTCATTTGCACAACATCAGCGATGAGGTTGCACACAACAAAAAGGAACCCCATCACAAATAAATAGGCTTGTATAATGGGAAAATCAGCGTGAAAAATAGCTGTTACACACAACCGGCCAACCCCTGGCCAAGCAAAAAGATTTTCAATAATAACCGTGCCTGCTATAAGCTTTGGAATAGACATACCAAGTGCTGTCACCGCTAATTGAAGCGCATGTCTCATCACTTTCAATTGAACAGCTCGTTCCTTTAATCCGCGAGCTCTCGCATAAAAAACAAAGGGCTCGTGCTGAAATTTCAGGATCTGATTGCGGATCAGTCTCACATAGGTGGATAAATAGCCAAGTGATAGTGTGACAGCTGGGAGAAGAATCGATTTGAACCCTTCCATACCACTCGTATTAACCCAATTGAATTTGACAGAAAAAAGCCAAATAAACAAAATCCCTAACCAAAAACTAGGCATTGAAGCAGCGATAAACACAAAGGCTCGCAGTACTCGGTCCACCCAGGTATGCGCAGCATATGCACAGACCACTCCGAATAACAAACTCAGCACAATGATGAAAAAGAGCGCTGCTCCTGCAAGCTGCAATGTGGCAGGCAGCGCCTCCATAATAAGATCAAAAACCGGCTCCTGTGTAACATAGCTCCTGCCAAAATCACCTGTTAAACTAGCTTTAAGCCATGTAGCATATCGTATAAGAAATGGCTGATCTAAGCCTAGCTCCTGCCGCATCGATTCAATCATGTCTTCTGTTGGAGTGACTTGATTCACCCGCAAAGCGACTTCAGCTGGATCACTTGCCCGCATCGTCAGCAGGACAAAGGCAAAGAAGGTGATGAACATCATAAGCGGGATAAGCAGCAATATTCGTTTTAAGAGATAGCGTGTCATGTCTCCGCCCCCTCTTTATGACGAAAAATACATACGGTCAAAGGGAATTTCATACTGTGACACATGAAAACCAATACCTTTCAGGCGCTTATTATAAACGGCCTTTGTCACAGAATAAGAGATTGGGATGTAGACATTTTCATCATGAATATACGTCAAGATGTCTCGATACATTTGTTTCCGCTTTTGCTCATCTGGTTCTACCAATACTTTCGTAATCGTCTCATCCAGCCACTTTTTCTTCTTCAACCCTAATTGGGCTTGGTAATCAGCATGCGATGCTACGCGGAACGAAGAAACATAGGTTTGAGGATCATAAGGAAGTCCCCACGACAGTGAGTACATCAGGTCGAATTTCCCTGTTTTTTGGCGATCTAAAAATGCCTGTTTTTCTTCTCCTCTAATATCTAGCTTGACTCCAACCTGCTTGAAATCTTGTTGAATCGATTCACTTATCGTTCTTTCGCCTGCATTATCGGAATTATAGTAAATGGCGACACTCAGCCTTTTGCCATTTTGATAGCGGTAGCCGTCTTCTTTCAGCTTCCAGCCTGCCTCATCCAGTAATGCTTCTGCTTTCTCTTTTTGATAGGTTTTCCTTTTCAGCGGGATATCTGCGTAAGGGACTGACGGGGCAAGCAGCGTATGTGCCACCTGTTCCGTTCCATTTAAAATGCCTTTTGTAATCATTTCTTTTTGAATGGCATATTGAAACGCTTCTCTGACTTTCGGATCTTTTGTCATTGGCTGGTTTGAATTGATGACGATCGACCTTGAACCAACAGGTGGACTCACGGTCACACCGTATTGACCTGCCTCCTTTAAAGCCTGAAATGAGTCTCCGTCGATCATGTCACCATCTGCTCCAAATAAGAGATCTATTTCTCCTTTTTGCAGGGCAAGTAAAATCGTTTGATGATCCGGCATGACTTTCCATTTCACTGTCGAAATGTTTGGCTTTTTCCCCCAGTACTGATCATTCGCTTTAAAAACGGCATATTGATTTTTTTTATGTTCCTTTAGCACATAAGGACCTGTGCCTGCATAGCTTTGTACTCCTTTTGCAGTCGTTCCATCAATGAAGCTTTTTGGAGAAATAAAACGGAAGGGACGTGTTAAGCCCAGTTCTTCTAACGTAGGATAATAAGGCTCTTTTAACGTGAGAACAAATGTATCATCATCCACTGCCTTTGTGGATTTGATTTCAGATACGAGATTAAGCCAAGCATTCTTTTCAATATTTTTAACGACAGCATCCACGTTCATTTTCACTGCCTTTGCATTAAAAGGCTCGCCATCTGAAAAAGTTACGCCTTTTCGAAGGTGAAAGGTGTAGGTCCTTCCATCCTTTGAAATGTCCCAGCTTTTTGCTAAGGCAGGCTGAACACCTTTCTCTGTATTGACGACAAGTGATTCAAACGCCATATTTTGAGCGGCCATCTCTCCGCTATATAAATGAGGATTGATATCCCTTATATCTTTTGTACTTGCATACACCAGCTCATCTTCTTCTCTGTCATTCATGCTGGAAGATGCTTTATTTTCAGAGCATGAGGCTAATAAAAAACAAGCCATGACTGAAAACAGCATCAAGGTGTATGTCACATAGGATTGCTTTTTCTTTATGTAAACAGGCTGATCACTCATATGTACGTCCCCCCAATTTTATATTATCGTAATCATTACGATTATTAATCGAAATGATTACGAATTGAATAATAGCATACAGAACTGGGGAATACAATCACTTTTTTCATCAAAAAAACAGACTCATGATTGAGTCTGTTAGATTGTTGACAAAGGGCTAAAATGATCTTGATTTTAGCCCTTTGTCTTCTTTTCAGCGTGATAGAAAACCTTTGAAGTCTAGGAAGGACGAGCACTGGCGCGGAGCGAATTTGACATTCGTGAGCACCAGCGCGCAGGACTGACACCAAATGCGAGGGTTTGCCTACACGCTGACAGACTCATGATTGAGTCTGTTTCGTCTTCATCCATTGATCAATCGACCGCAATGCTTTATCGGTTCCACCTGCTGTTTGGAAGCTTTCTTCAATTTTTTCGATTCCAGCACGGTACGTATTACTTTCCAGAACAGATTCCACGGTTTCTCTTAGCTGCTTTGCTGTCAGTTGATCTTTATCAAGTGCACGGGCAGCAGATAGCTCGGTCAGTCTTTGTGCGACCATCGGCTGATCTTTGTCGATCGGAATGACGACCATCGGAACGTGATAATGAATGCCTTCATTGACACTGTTCATTCCGCCATGCGTCACAAACACATCTGTCAGCTCAAGCACTTCAAGCTGCGGCACATAAGGCTCGATCAGAAAATGAGAAGGTGCTTCTTTCAAGAGAGATCGATCTACTTTTTCACCTGTTGCGAGCACCACTTTTCCATCAAAATCGGCAAAGGCATCAATACACATATTAAAAAATGCTTCTGTATCCCCAAGAACGGTGCCCATCGAAATAAAGACGACTTTTTCTTGCTCAAGTGCTTCCAGCGGGAAATCATGCTGATCTGCCCTTTTTAGAAAGCTCGGTCCAATGAAAACAAATGAGTCGTTTACTGCATCAACAGACGGCTGAAAATATTCACTTGTATACACGATATTCAGTTCTCCGCGATTTTTCATGAATTGCATCAAACGCGTTGGCTGAACGCCAAAGCGCTCTTGTATGCTTTCTAACAGATGATCGGCTTTCTCATCCTTTCTGTATAGTGGTGTATCAAAATGCGCCTCTTGCAGCACAAAAGATGGGTTTGAACCGATCCCTGGAATTTGTAAGTAATCTCGGACAAGCTCTCCTGCCCCAAACATATCAAAATAGACAAAATCAAATGAATGCTGCTGAGAAAGTGTTTCCACCACCTCTAAAATATCAAATGATGTTTGTAGCATGGCATGAAAGAACGGCTGCATGGAATTGAGATTTCCTTCATCCACATGTAATGTCCGAATATAGTCTGGATGTTTATGTACGTGAGCGCCTAAGCGTTTGATTCGTTCCTCATAATGTACAGTTGTGACCGCATGCACTTCATCTCCACGATCCGCCCAAGCTTTGATAATCCCTAACATAGGATTCACATGCCCTTCAGCAGGAAATGTAATCAATAAAATCTTCGCCACAAGAAACCCCTCCTCATTGTCAATTCTCTTCCATGTTAATCATATACAGCCAGCAGGCTCAACAAATACGCCTGTAAAGGGAAGAAATGAGTCTTATGGCTAGTAATTTAAGAGGTTAACAGAAAAAATAACAAAGCATGCAGTTATGTGCTTTGTTATTTTTTAAGTAGTATTTCTTTAAATTCTGCAGATTGCCTTTCCATAGTAATCGGATTGCATAGATAAATTCTTGTTTTACTGCTTTATTTTTCTTTGATACTACCCTATATTGTGATACCAAGATCTTTATTAACTTTAAAGGTTCTGAGACATCTATTGTCATAGAACCTTTAACTTAATACTTTAGGATTTATTCAAAGCACGCTGAATACACATTTCCTATATTGAAAAATTCAAGCAGTGCTCTTTTTGCTTCAGGGCTAGCTTTTTTCGCGGCTTTATTTACTGCTATTTTTACTGCGTTCCGCTTACTCTTTCCAGACTGTCTGGCGGCTTTATAAGCTGGAATCAATGTTTTAACAAATTTTGTTGCGCCTCCTGCAGCTTTTATGGCTGACTTAACTTTTGCGATTTTTGCTATCGGTATAACATTGGTTATAATGGCTGTTCCAACCGCAGATATACACCCCACTACACCCAAAGTTACAATTTCACTATGTCGTTGAACAGGGATATTTGAGTTCTCTTGCAACCATTTAACGACCGCTCCATCTCCTTCCGCAATAACGCTGTCAGGTAAAGCTTCAATCGCCAATAAAACTTCTAGCAACTCTTGATACTCTTCATCCACCTCTGAACTAGGACTAATTGCTGTTGAATTTGCTGTGAAAATCGTTGAAAATAACAGAAAAAGAGCTGTTATTAAGCATATAGCGCCCTTCTTTCGAAAAACAACTTGCATCCAATATACCCCTTTCTTGTTTATTTTTGCATACGCGGTAAAAATATCATATTATACTAATTGTTTCAATTTATAGATTCATATTGGAGGGATATTTTGTGAAAGTTTTAGAGAAATACAGTTATTTAATCATCATTCTTTGCTTATTAGCAATGGTAGTGACAAACTTCACCGTAGATGATAATACAATAAAAAATAGTGTATCAATTATAGGATTTATCATTGTTCTTCTTACAATTATACCTGTGGCTATTTACAAGAAGAATCAAAAAAGGTAGGTATGCCCGCTTTATTCTTCAGTAGATGGAGACAACTGCGAGTATGGATTGAATTAATTTTCTATTCAAAAACAAGCAATAAACCCCTCTCTTAAAGTAAAAAGGGGTTTATTTTTATTATAATCGAGTTGATTCTGTTGACTCTACTATTCCAGTATCTACTCGATTTAACACCTTGATAACTCGTAGATAACAGCAGCCCATTCCTTCTAATTTTCCCAATAAAAATTCACTCTTTAGTGACCAGTAATGAAAAAAGAACCTTTTAGGGTGCTTTGTAACCGCAAGTGTTCTCTATTCGCGTTTTGCACTTTCATTCTCTTTCTGCTCAAATATCATTAGCAATGATCAACATGATCATTTTTCACTTACTTACCCTATCCTTATTGGAAGTGAACGATAAATTACGATTGAACACAAAAACCCCCTCTCCATCTGAAGAGGGGGTTTTAAAGGACCTTTATCAATCTTAGACAAGGTCAAGTACGCGCTCGGAGGGATTCGAACCCCCGGCAGACGTGGTACCGGAAACCACCGCTCTATCCAACTGAGCTACGAGCGCATGATATGTTTTTGAACGTCAGCATATCAAATTATAAGGGAAATGCTGCAAGAAAGCAATGATATTCTGATGACTTCAAAGAAGAAGCCTGCACCGAAAAGATGCAGACATGTCTACTTATGCACTTTTAACAGATGCAATAATTTTTCGTTCCATGTTTTCATTTACTTCATCCACTGTTTTGACAAGACAAATAATCCCATCAATAAATGGCCAAATGAACAATGTCAACCATCCTAGTAGAAGCATGGTCACTGCATAGCCTTTCTTTTCATCAAGATAAAAACGATGAACGGCAATCGCTCCAAGGAACCACCACAAAATAAATACAACTAATTTCGACTTTTTTTTGGCTTGAAGTTCAGTTGATACAACAATACGCTGTTGATCAGTCAAACTACTTTTCTCCAAAAGATTATCCACTCTTTTTCCTTCTTTCTGACTATATATAATAATAACATAGGTAATATTACCTCATAACAGAAAGTTTTACCATATTTTCTTAAAACTTTTCCATGGTTTAAGAAAATAAATTTTTGGGAAAAATAACATGTGCCTGTCGAATTTTTTGATTGCGTTTTGTTTGACCTTTATTGACCAAAAATGTATCATTGAATTACATACTTACCTAAAAGGTGAAGGAGGAACATTATGAATTTAATACCTACAGTCATTGAGCAAACAAATCGTGGGGAAAGAGCTTACGACATTTATTCTCGTCTTTTAAAAGACCGTATTATCATGCTTGGTTCTGCGATCGATGACAATGTTGCCAACTCCATCGTGTCACAGCTGCTTTTCTTAGAAGCTGAAGATCCAGAAAAAGATATTTCTATCTACATTAACAGCCCTGGCGGTTCAATTACAGCTGGTATGGCCATTTACGATACGATGCAATTTATTAAACCAAAGGTATCAACCATTTGTATTGGTATGGCTGCATCTATGGGTGCGTTCCTGCTTGCTGCTGGTGAAAAAGGTAAGCGTTATGCCCTTCCAAACAGTGAAGTCATGATTCACCAACCACTAGGTGGTGCCCAAGGTCAAGCAACAGAAATTGAAATTGCGGCAAAACGAATCCTTTCTTTACGTGATAAACTGAACCAAGTACTTGCTGAACGTACTGGTCAGCCAATTGAAGTCATTGAACGCGATACAGATCGTGACAACTTCAAAACAGCGGAAGAAGCACTTCAATACGGACTCATTGACAAAGTCTTGACCCGTAATTCAGAAGAACAAAAATAATATGACAAAACAAACCGTCTGCTCCTTGAACAGACGGTTTTTTGTGTTGAAAACACGCTTTACGACAGCTCCGTCCATTTCTGCTGAAGAGTTGGTGTTCGATAAGAAGACATCTGCGTGATTAATTCCTCCGGTTCGCTGGAGGCATGTAACAATTGGAGATGTGATTCATTCGAAAAACCTTCCTGTATACTAAACTTCACCATGTCTATGAGCGGATTGAAATAGTCATTCACTTGATATAAGCCGATTGGCTTTTGGTGAATACCGATTTGTGCCCAGCATAGCACCTCAAATAATTCTTCATATGTACCAAAGCCGCCTGGCATCGCAATAAATCCATCAGCCAGCTCACTCATTTTCGCCTTTCGTTCATGCATTCCTGTTACTTCGATTAACTCTGTCAGCTCTTGATGCACAACTTCTCCTCTAAAAAGCCCTTTAGGCATAACCCCAATGACTTGCCCGCCATGTCTTAAGACCTCATCTGCAATGGCACCCATCAATCCAATTCGTGAACCGCCATATACAAGACGGATGTCTTGCTCTGCCATATAAGTTCCCAGCTCTACAGCCTTTTCTTTGTAGACGTCCTTCACGCCTGGATTCGAACCAGCAAACACACAAATCGTTTTCATCAAAACAGCTCCATCTCTCTCTATGATTACTTCACCCACTCATTCTACTATAATTTTTTTTAAAAAAACAGCCGCTTCATCTATATATAGTGTAAAATCAAAAGGTGCACACCATATAAGGAGCTGTATAAAGAGAATGCAAACAAATGAGATGGAGAAATGGATCAAGGATTTTTACAAAAAGAGAAATTGGACAGAATACGGACCGTTTATCCGATTAGGGTTCCTGATGGAAGAAACAGGCGAACTCGCTCGCGCTGTTAGAGCCATCGAAATCGGACGTGACCGGCCTGACGAGCAAAAACAAAACTCAGCTGAGTTGAAGAAAGAACTCGTTGAAGAAATGGGAGATGTATTAGGAAATCTACTCATTTTAGCCGATCTCTATGATGTCACAGTAGAAGAGATTTTCTCCTCTCATCAACAGAAACTCACAAAGCGTTTTTCAGAACTGAAAAGCACGTGACCACATCGTCACGTGCTTTTTTCCACTTTTATAGATGCTGTGGTGAAATATCATCTGTTCGTTCAAAGAAATGCTGTTTTCCAATATGATGGAAAAGACCTGTCCGACGCAAAAGCTCTTTCGGCTGTGATTGAAGTCCGACAATCATCAGCTTACCATTATGGTGCTTTAACCGATTGGAGATATTCATCAGCACCGCTTCTGCCGATGTGTCCATGTAATTAACTTTATTCATGAGCAGAATGAGCGTTTTCGGCTTTGTCTGAACATGGTCCAGAATCGAGTTTTCGAGTGAATCTGTTGTTCCGAAAAACAATGGCCCTTCAATGGCGTACATACTGATGCCTTGCTGGTCTGTCTGTTTTTCTAAAGCAGCTGCTGTTTCCATTTGGGGAACCGCAATGTTTGGATGAATGCTCGTTGTCTGGCTCATTTTCTTGATAAAAGCGATAAAGGCTAAAATGAGCCCAGCGGTGACGCCAATAATCAAATCACCGATGACCGTCAGCAGGAAGGTCACAACAAGTACAAGTGAATCCGCATTTTTCACTTTTACAATATTGATAAACTCTTTTTTCTCACTCATATTCCAAGCCACAAACATCAAAATCGGTGCCATCGCAGCAAGTGGAATCATCGACGCATATGGTGCAAACAGCATTAAGATGAGCAAGACGACGACACCATGCACGACACCTGAAATCGGGCTTACTCCGCCATTTTTAATATTTGTTGCCGTACGGGCAATCGCCCCAGTCGCCGGAATTCCTCCGAACAGCGGTGCCGCCATATTGGCAATTCCTTGCCCGACAAGCTCCTTATTGCTGTCATGCTTTGAGCCTTTCATATTGTCTGCGACCATTGCGGATAAAATTGATTCCACGCCGCCTAAAAGCGCAATGACAATCGCTGGAGGGAGAAGGTATATCATTTTTTCAATCGTTACTTCAGGAAAAGCAAAGCTTGGCAACTGACGAGGAATTTCCCCATATGCCGAGCCGATCGTTTCAACTTGTCCTTGAAAAAAGAGAACAGCTAGAAACGTTGAAGCCAATAGACCTAATAGAGCACCAGGTATTTTAGGAATGTATTTTTGTGCCGCCAAAATCACAATAAGCCCAATCACAGCTGTAATGATGGCAAGACTGTTTGTGGTACCGAGATGGACCACAATTTCTCTCATATTGAGGAAAAAGCTTTCATGCTTTTCAACACCTTTTAATCCGAGGAAGTTGGCAATCTGCCCTGAAAAAATAATGACAGCAATGCCAGCAGTAAAGCCGATGATAACCGGACGAGGAATAAATTTCATGAGCTTCCCTAGCTTGAATATCCCGAATAATACAAGCATACACCCTGCCATAAAACCGGCAATGAGTAAGTTTTCGATACCGTATTGGCTGACGATACCAAATAAAATCGGAACAAACGCCCCAGTCGGCCCGCCGATCTGATACTTTGAACCACCAAACAATGAAATCAAAATGCCGGCAACGATGACTGTGTATAATCCATATTCTGGTCCGACACCAGATGCAATGGCAAAAGCCATGCCTAAAGGAATTGCCACAACGCCCACGACAAGCCCAGCGATTAAATCACGTCTAAACTTTGATGAATCATATCCTTCAAATCTTCCATAAAAACGCATGGTATGTGTTGGCCTCCTTCAAGTATGTGTAGATGATTTAGGTATACTGCGCGTCAATCTGTTTATCTTTCACAACGACATCCAGTTTTCCCGTTGCTGGATGAATGACAAGTCCATGAACAGACACATCACTTGGCATCAATGGATGCTCTTTGACCAATTTCACACTTTGAGACACGCTCTCTTCAACCGAATCAAAGCCTGTCAGCCATCCCTTTAAATCAACTCCTGAGTTTTTCACGATGCTCAAACATTTCTCTTCAATGCCGCGTGCTTTCGCCTTTTCAAGTAAAGGCTCTGCCGCAAGACCTGCCATTCCGCATTCATGATGTCCTACAATGCATACCTCTTCTACCTTTAGCTCATAGATAGCTAATAGAATACTCCTCATCACACTGCCAAAAGGATGTGTGACGATGGCGCCCGCATTTTTAATGATCTTTGCATCACCGTTGCGCAGCCCCATGGATTGCGGCAATAATTCCAAAAGACGTGTATCCATACAAGTTAATATAACGAGTTTCTTTTCAGGAAATTTCCCCGCTTTGTAAGGCTCATAATGTCTCTCATGTACGAACTCTGAATTGTGCTGAAGAATCTGTTCTAATTTTGATCCCATCTTGCCATCTCCCATCTTTTTATAAATCACGTAAGCTACTGCCCGTCCTCCTTTTCTTTCGTGTGTTCTCAAGCATAAAGATGAAAAATGATAGAAAAAAAAGAAAAAAATGAGAAAACGATGAGAAGAAATGGTATCATTTTCTCTCATTTACGCTTCATCGCAAGGGGGACGCGGTCTTCCTTTCAATCTATCGTTCTCTGCTCGGCAAAAGACGATGAAATGGTTTAGTAGAAAATGACCTTCCCGTTTAATATGTTTCAAATATAATCATTTTTCTATCAAAAAATCTCGATCTTTTTTCCAGTTTGTCAGATAATCTCTCAGAAAAACCGGCTTTTTCATATGTCACATCTCCCATTAGCTGATTTCCCTCTAAGTAAAAAATGCATCAGATGGCATATGAATAACCTTTTTCACTAAGAAAATGTCTCTCTTTTCCGTTATTTTAGTATATTAAATATTGAGCAGATAACCTTCAGACGTGTTTAGCCTAAATAGTTGCTTTATAATAAAAGGAGCAAGATGATCATGTGAGAGGAGCGAGTTGACAGTGAAACCACACATTTTTGTCGCCAAACCATTACCTGCCTCATTTGAGGAAATACTAAAGGAACATTGTACATACGAGGTGTGGCAATCAAAAGACCCCATTCCAAAAAATATTTTATTTCAAAAACTGCAGCATGCTGATGGTCTTTTAACGTCTGGGACGAAAATCGATCAAGAGCTATTAGATCATGCACCAAAACTCAAAGTAGTGAGCAACAACTCCGTTGGCTATGACAACTTCGATATAGAAGTGATGAGGCAAAGAGGCGTAATTGGAACACACACGCCTCATACACTCGACCATACTGTGGCTGACCTTGCATTTTCACTCATTCTTTCCTCTGCGCGAAGAATTGCCGAGCTTGATCGTTTTATCCGTGAGGGGAAATGGACGAAATTTGTACAGGAAGAGGATATCTTTGGCATCGATGTCCATCATCAAACGCTTGGCATTATTGGCATGGGACGAATCGGAGAGCAAGTCGCCAAACGAGCTTCACATGGTTTTGATATGAATGTCCTGTACCATAACCGCAGCCGGAATGAAAAGGCTGAATCAGCATATGGCGCTTTATATTGCACACTTGATGACCTGCTAAAGCAAGCTGATATCATTGTGTTGATTACACCGCTGACCGATGAAACGTATCATATGATTGGTGAACGAGAATTGAAGTTAATGAAGCAATCGGCTTTATTCGTAAACATCTCCCGCGGGAAAACAGTGGACGAAAAAAGCCTCTTTCAAGCGCTTCAAGAGGGATGGATCAAAGGCGCAGGTCTTGATGTATTTGAACAGGAACCGCTTCAGGAGAATCATCCTTTCAAAGAAATGAACAATGTCACCCTTGTTCCTCACATCGGTTCCGCTACTGAAACAACGCGGGATCTTATGCTGAAACGAGCCATTCATAATGTGATTCATGGAATTGATGGCAAAGCTCCTGTAGATATTGTAAAAGAGCTTGCTTCATCTTAATCGGCAAAGACGCAGGATTCAGAGCTGCGTCTTTTTATTTATTTCATCTGAAGGGTATCAGGAGAAAAGCCTCATTTTAGCAAAGATCCTGTTTCTTTACATTTCCTTCATGTTCGGGTGCTATAATATGAGGTAGACAAGCATCAAGAGGACAGCTTCCGATTTCCTTAATAGGAGGATGAAGATGAAAAAAATCAGTTCGGTTTTTACTATGTTTGCTCTGATCGCTGCTATTCTGTTTTCTGGTTTTATTCCGCAGCAAGCCTATGCTGAAACACCACTTACACCGACCGCCACAAATGAAACAGCTTCTATTCAACTGACATCAGATGTTCATACCCTTGCCGTCATTAATACGTTTGATGGTGTAGCAGATTATTTGATTCGCTACAAACGACTTCCCGATAACTACATCACAAAATCACAAGCAAGTGCGCTTGGATGGGTAGCATCAAAGGGAAATCTAGCAGAGGTTGCCCCAGGCAAAAGCATCGGTGGAGATATATTTTCTAACCGGGAGGGACGTCTTCCTTCAGCAAGCGGCAGAACATGGCGCGAGGCCGATATCAACTACGTCTCAGGCTTCCGCAATGCTGACCGCCTCGTGTATTCAAGCGACTGGCTCATTTATAAAACAACAGACCATTACGCGACATTCACGCGTATTAGATGATCAATCAAAAAAGACAGCCCAATTCGATGAGCTGTCTTTTTTATGATATTTGCTTGCAGACTGGATTGAGAGTTCGTTTCAAAACAAATTGATCATGATCAACGAAATATATCGCTATAACCTTCGTATTCGTGTTATTTTCAACATAAAATAAACAGAATATTATGTTAATTATTCCTTTAAATCAATTAGTTTTAATATTTTATATCGTTTATTTTGTTCACCTTTAGTTGTTCATCTTCAATCATATTTTCACTTCGTGCAATACAGAGTGTACTTACTACGTCACCTGTAACGTTAAGTGAGGTGTGCCCCATATCGATGATTCTATATATCCCAGCAATCATTCCAACTATCTCCATAGGGAGTCCCAATGTAGTTAACAGCATAATCGTCATAACAATACCGCCTCCAGGAATGCCGGGCGATCCAACTGATATTAAAGTTGTCATTAATATGACTAGTAATTGCTGGCTAATTGGCATTTCAATTCCATATATTTGGGATACAAATATGATGGCAGCAGAGTAATAAACAACGGCACCATTCATATTCATCGTTGCTCCAATAGGAAGAGTAAATTGTGCTAGTTCCTCTTTCACCTTAAAATCTTCTTTCGTCACAGAAATAGTAACAGGTAAAGTTCCAGAACTGCTTGTCGTACTCGCAGTGACCACCCAAATTTTACCGATCGATTTAAAGAACTTAGATAATGGAATTTTCGCTATGAATTTTAACATAAACAAGTACATAAAAATGATGACAGAAATCAAACCTATATAATCAACTAAAATAAATTTGCCCAAAGGTCCAAATATTTTCAAACCATATTCCCCAATCGTACAAGCCATTAATGCAGCCACACCTATTGGTGAAAACGACATGATGATTCCTGTCATTTTATACATTACCTGTGTACCTTCTTCAAAAAAATGTCTAAGGGTGACTGATTTGTTTCCTATTAAAACGATGGATATCCCCAAGAAAATAGAAAAGATGATAATTTGCATGAGATTTCCTTCTGCTAGAGCCTGAACAGGATTTGATGGAAATAGACCTAATATCGTCTCTCCAAAAGTAGGAATATTTGCAGCTTTATATTCAGATGAGGTCTTGATACTATCAATATCTATTCCATTCCCTGGTTTGAATAAATGCGCAACCAAAAGACCTATTCCACCTGCTATTAAAGTCGTTCCGATATAATAAATCAAAGTCTTTGTTCCAATTTTCTTTAACTTTTGAACATCACCAATACTAAAAATTCCAGAGGTGATGGAGAAAAAAATGAGTGGAACAACTATCATTTTAATGAGAGTTAAGAATATATCCCCAATAGGTTTAATGATTAATATTTTTTCTTTAAAGATTAAACCTAACACTATTCCGATGACAAACCCAATAAATACTTTTGTACCGAGACCTAATTTCTTCATTAGTAGTTCCCCCTATTTAATGAGTTTGCTTATTCTCTTAGTGTTAGATAACTCTTTTGTTATACATAAAAATTGATCAATATCCTCTTCTGTATGACAATGGAACGGCGAAACCCTTATCGCACCCGTTAGTCCAATGGCTTCGAGTATACGTTTTGAGTAGACACTAGTATTCACTCTTTCATAAACGGTAATTCCTCTATCTTGATATTCCTTTCTCAGTTGTTCATCATCTCTCCCCTCAATTCCCATCGCAACAATGAGATCTCTTTTCGTTAAATCAGGATAATCCGCAAAAACTTTTACGTTCTCCATATATCTCAATCCCTCGATCTTTTCACTACCTTCAAGAAGTCTATGGAGTAGTGCTCTTTCGTGAAGAACTATTTTTTCCATACCCTTTAGATACCTATCTCTTCTAGACATTTCTTCAATACAGTCGTATGAACCCAGCCAGCATACATAGTCGACAACAGCTGAAATGGACGCAAAGAGCGAAGGTGTTGGTGAACCAAGTTCCCATTCACTATCATCTTTTGCTATTAATTTTTGATGTGGAAGTTTCGATAATCTTTCTGAAACATAGGCTAATCCAATACCTCTTGACGCCATAAACTTATATGGTGCAAAGTTTGCTCCATCTATACCAAGCTTTTCTACATTAAGAGTTCCATGCGGCATATGCTGGACTGCATCAACAATAATATATAAATCTGGTTTTTTCTTTCTAGCAGCTTTTATCATTCCTTCAAGATCCATGATATTTCCTGAAATATTACTGGAAGCAATGACGCTTAACAAAATCGTATTCTCGTCAATTTTATCAGCGATCGCTTCGGGATCAACAAAGCCTGTATTCACATTTGCTTTAGCAATTCTAAATTCTTTATTGTTCTTTTGACAGTAAAATTCTAATGAATCATAAGCAGATGGATGTTCAATATTAGTCGTGACTGCATTCGTTCCTTCAACATTTTCAATAATAGTTGATACCATTTTAAACATTGCTTGAGATGCTGTTAAATCTGTTATCAAAGAACCGGACTCAGCCCCGAACATGACACTCAACACATCATTCTTACATTTGTCCATAATGTCATTCAGATCTGCTGCCCTTTGATGGTACCTTTCTGGACAATCCGGTAACAAATCAATCTTTTCTTTCACCATAATAGCTTCCTTTAGTCTTAAAGAGCCTCCTGAATTATCAAAAAAAAGTCTTTCCCCATAGTCAGGATCGAAAGATAGAAACGAGAATTTTTCACGCAATTTCTTTAACAGATGCTGATCCATTAATTTCCCTATTTTATTATCTTTCAACATATTTCCCCCTCAACAAAACAAAAATGTTTTTAATCATTCTCAAAAAATGAAACTTGAATAATTTTCTTCAATACTATTATTATTAAAGGTTCTTTTTTCGTCAGTTTTTTTGTAAAAAAACATGACAGATTTTTTAAAATATATACCCCTTCCAAAATTCTGATTTAATACACTTCATAGAAATTAGCATTAATAGTCAACCATACAAGCAAGCGTTTACATTTATTCATTTTTTAAAAAAAATGAAGAATTTATTTCATTTTGATTTTATCATACACAATTTGTTTTTAACAATATTTTTCGAAATATTAGAAAATTATTTTAGATTTCCTGTTCCATTATAGATCTTTGCATCTAAGATGTTTTTCTAAAATTGATCAACAGTAATTTAAGGTAAACAAATAATAACCCACCAATTAGAAAATTGGTGGGTTAATGGAAGTCACATTCTATGTAAATTTACTATTTCTTTGAGTGATGCATGATTGTAATACAGCCTTTACTTCCCCCTTCTTTCAGACCCCAAAGAATTCATAATACCAAGTGCACTCCTGACATTTAAACATCATATTTATTTCAAATATTCTTTTCATTAATACATACCGAAAAGGCTTATATGTTTATTAATTCTTTCTAATTTTTCCTCACTATGAGTGACTGTCGCTCGACTTACATGTGTACATATTAACTCAGCTAAAAATAATACAGGTGTGTAAGAATTGAAGAATGCATTACTATCCACTGAGACTAAAAGTAGGACATCAGCAAAATGTGCTATAGGTGCTGTGGCTTTATCAGTAATAATAACAACTTTTGCATTGATTTCTTTTGCCATTTTGGCTGCTGCAAAGTCCAGCTCAGAGTATCTTGGGAATGAAAAAATAAGGACACAATCATCCTTACTACATGAAGCTAAGGAATCAAACGGGGTAAATGAATGATTACTATTAACTACTACATTATCAATAATCTGATTGAGGAAAACTCCCATTATTTCTGTCAAACCAGTTCTAGCTCTACTGCCTAAAATATAAACTCTTCTAGCGCCAACGATATAATTGATTGCTTTGTTGAACTCTTCAGATGAATTTTTCTCTGAAATAGAATATATATTTTTTTCAAGAATTTTCAAATTGTTATTCAGTAAATCTGACTGTATCACTTTATCATAACTTAATTTTAATCTTTCAGAAGGGATGGTCACATCATCAGAAATTGCTAAGCTTTTGTCATAGTACTGCTCTCTAAGATATTTTTGAAAATCACTATATCCTGAAAAGCCTAACTTTTTCGGAAATCGAATAATCGTAGCATTACTCACTTTTAATCTATGAGCTAATTCTGTTGAAGTCACAAGACATGCTTCTCTTATATTATTTAAAATGTATTCTGCTATTTCTTCTTCCTTTTTTGTTAGTTTAGTGTTACTTATCATTGTTTTCAACGACTTTTGCGATAAATCCATTTGACATCCCTCCATGTTCCCTTATATTGATTCATTATATTAGGGGAATAGAATGATTAAAAGCACTAAGTATTTTTATAAGAAGTTCTCAATTTCATGATAAAGCACGATACTAAATCTCAATTGAGATGATAGATGGATTTTAATGTAATGCACATTTTTACAGCAATTATGAGCGGTGAGTCATACGCATAAAAAGGGGATTGAATAGCCGGCCGAGGATGAAACTTTCGTGAGTACGACAGCGGGGAGACAGCCCGATCAAACGGACTGTCTCTACACTATCATGATTTAGGCGCAAGATGTGTTTGTACGTATGCTTCAAAAGGTTGCAGAAGCGGTTTTTTCGATACTTCTTCCTGTTCATGTATCGTAACATGATCCTCTGTCACGACAACACGGCCTGTTGGTGTTAGTTTGGATGCAAGCGGCCTTTTGTTAAAAGGAGAAGCTTCATTTTCATAAATCTGCTTTCTCATTTGGACCAATGTAGGCTCACTCACCTCTTCCAATGTGAATGCATAGCCTGTTTCAGCGCCTTCTCCTCTATCCAATTGGAGAAGATGCGTACCTTTTTCAGTTTTCTCTTCTTTGACTCGAAACCGAATAGACGCTCCTTCCACCCATTCCTCAGTAAAGGGTACAGGCTGGAGAGGTAAATTCACACCAAAACCCGCATCAATCAGATACCGTTCGCTGTGATGATTCAATGTCATGGCTACGTGCGTACCATCAATTGCCCATGTGCCAGCTTCCTTGTTATACACGGTCCCTTGAACGAGCTGTACAGCGAGTCCTGCCTCTTTTAACACATAATATAAAAGAGGATTGAGATCGTAACAAAGACCTCCTCTGTTGCTTTCAAGAAGATGCTGCTTCAACCCTTCTTGATTCAAGGCATAGGATTGTTTGTTCAGCACAGATCTATTTTCAAATGGAAAGGTGTAGGCCATCTTTTTTAATAATGCAGGCAGGTCATCAAAGGTGATGGACTGTCCTTCATATCCGATCTTCTGCAAAAATGCTGATTGCATCATGTTCATTCCCTTCTAAAAAAACTGAGTCTGTGAAGAGACTCAGTTTTCTTGATTGATAAAATCCGTTAACGCATCAATAGCTTCTTGTTCATCCGCACCATCTGCTATCAGTTTGACAGTGACCCCAGAGCTGATCGCAAGGCTCATGAGACCCATAATGCTCTTCGCATTGACTCTTTTTCCGTCCTTCTCTAGAAAAATTTCAGCCCCAAAGCGATTCGCTTCCTGTACGAACAAAGCAGCGGGACGTGCCTGCAAGCCTGTTTTCAACTGGATGGTGACCGTTTTTTCCACCATATGATCTGCCTCCCTTTTTCATTCTCCTATTTGAGTGTAACAGCTTGTCCGTTTCGTAATTGTTCTGCAATTTGATCTAGCTTTCTTAAGCGGTGATTAATGCCTGATTTGCTGATCTTGCCGCTTTCCACCATTTCTCCCAGTTCCTTTAGCGTGACCTCTTGATAGTCGACTCTCAGTTTTGCAATTTCACGCAGCTTATCTGGCAGGGCATCAAGTCCAATTTTTTCATCAATGAATTGAATGTTCTCGACCTGGCGCAGCGATGCACCAATCGTTTTATTCAAGTTGGCTGTTTCACAATTGACGAGCCGGTTCACGGAATTCCGCATATCACGGACGATCCGAACGTCTTCGAAGCGAAGAAGTGAATTATGTGCACCTACAACACTTAAGAATTCGGTAATTTTTTCGGCTTCTTTCATATATGTGATGTAGCCTTTTTTACGCTCAAGTGTTTTACTGTTGAGATGAAATTGATTCATCAGCTCACAAAGGGCATCATTGTGTTCTTTATATAGTGAAAAAATCTCAAGGTGATAGGAAGACGTTTCTGGATTATTTACAGAACCACCTGCTAAAAAAGCACCTCTCATATAGGAGCGCTTACAGCATCTTTTCTTTACAAGCTCTTCTGAAATATTGCGCTCAAATACAAATTGCTCACCTAATATTTTCAAATCCTCTAAAATGGTTTTCGCTCGTTCTACCAGTCTGACAATATACACATTATTCTTTTTTAATCTCATTTTCTTACGAACGAGCAGCTCGACTGTAACATCATATTTCTTTTTCAGCAGCGTATAAATCCGTCTTGCGATGGCTGCGTTCTCTGTCTGTATATCTAGAATCAATTTTCGATTAGAGAAAGATAATGAACCGTTCATACGGATGAGGGCAGAAAGCTCTGCTTTTGTGCAGCAGTCCTTCACGTCCAGATTAGTCAGCTCTTTTTTTGTTTCGGATGCAAATGACATCCTTGCCACCCCCATTCCTATTTTTTCTTATGCAGCAGGTCGACAAGCAGCGCAGCTACTTTCAGCGTGTCGTGACGAATCACATGCTGGTCGTATGTAATGATTTCTCCAGGAATGACTTCCAGTCCCATTGCCTTGAGTACATCTGTGTCGAACTGTACAGGCTGTGCCTGTTCTTCTGCATATTTTGCTTTGATCTCTTCTGGAATTTCTTTATTGTTCACAAAAATGGTATCAATAAATGGACGAACCATATGATCGTTTAATGCCTGCACATGATCAGCTGCACTGTAGGAAAGCGTTTCCCCTGGCTGCGTCATGACATTGCAAATATACACTTTTTTCGCCTTAGAACGAATCACTTCTTCGCCAATATGCGGTACAAGCAAGTTTGGCAAAATACTTGTATACAAGCTGCCAGGTCCAAGGACGATCAAGTCGGCTTCACGAATGACTTGAATCGATTCTGGGAGCGGCTCAATCGTATCGGGTGTGAGGAACACTCGTTTAATTCGCTCACCATAGGTTGGGATTTTTGATTCTCCTGTTACCACTTGCCCATTTTCTAATTCAGCATGAAGAACAACACTTGAATTCGCTGCTGGCAAGACTTTTCCTCTCACATTTAAGACCTTGCTCATTTCTGTGACGGCATGAAAAAAATCACCGGTTATATTTGTCATGGCCGCAAGAATGAGGTTGCCAAGAGAGTGGCCTGTTAAGTCATTTCCTTTGTTAAAACGGTGCTGAAATAAGTCTTCTACAAGCGGTTCAACATCAGAGAGAGCTGCAAGGACATTCCGAATATCCCCTGGAGGCGGAATATTCAAATCATGCCGCAATCTGCCTGAGCTTCCTCCGTCATCAGCAACCGTTACAATAGCGGTAATATCCACTGGCTTTGTTTTTAGCCCTCTGAGCAAAACAGATAAGCCAGTGCCCCCGCCAAGAATGACCACCTTTGGAAGTGTCGTCATCTATTTTCTGCTTCTCTTTTCAATGTCCCGGTGAGTGACATGAGTATAGTAGTCATTTTTAAAATACTCCGATAAGTAGTTCGCTAGCGTCACTGATCGGTGCTGTCCGCCTGTACAGCCAATAGCGATCACAAGCTGACTTTTCCCTTCTCGTTTATAGGCCGGAAGCATAAAGCTGAGAAGGTCAATTAATTTCTCTGTGAATTTTTGTGTCTCGCTCCATTTCATTACATAGGAGCGCACTTCTTCATCGTTTCCAGTCTGTGGACGCATGCTCTCAATATAGTAAGGATTCGGCAGAAATCTCACATCAAATACAAGATCAGCATCAATCGGCAGACCGTATTTAAAACCGAAGGACATCACATTCACTGTAAACACCTGCCCTTGGCTCGTGGCAAAGTGTGCGACAATTTTTTCTCGAAGCTGTTTGGGTTTTAAATCCGATGTATCAAAAATCATTTGAGCCCGGCCTTTTAACTCTTCTAACAGATCGCGTTCCATCTCGATTCCTTCGAGCGGCAAACCTGTAGTCGCAAGAGGGTGCGAACGTCTCGTTTCTTTGTATCTTGAGACAAGCACCTTATCGTTTGCATCTAGAAATAATATTCTTGGTGTGATCCAGCCAAGATCACTCATTTCATCTAAGGCTGCAATTAAGCTGTCAAAGAATTCTCGTCCGCGCAAATCCATCACAAGGGCAACCTTGCTCATCTTAGAATTCGATTCCTTCATGAGTTCTAGAAACTTTGGTAAAAGTGATGGCGGCAAGTTATCTACACAGAAGTAACCTAAATCTTCAAAGCTTTGAATGGCAACGGTTTTCCCCGCACCTGACATTCCTGTAATAATCACAAGCTGAATATCTTCTTGTTTGTGCGTATTCATGCCTGCTTCCTCTCCTTCTTTATAAAAACGGTTCATATATTAGTCTCCTTGAGGATCTAACCGATAAGCAATCAATTCAAAATCAGGTGTATACGTAAAAGTACCGTGCAGAAGTCCTTTTCCCTTTAGCATGAAATCAAGAATATGAGAATCTCCTGGTGCCATCGGTAAATGCGGCACATCCTTTACTTCATGCCACTTTAAAATGCCTTCCTCTGACTCTGTCACGTTTTTTCCAGTAAATGAATCTGCCATAAAGGTAAACATCATCCACTCTTGAACGATTTGATCGCCTTCTTTTATGATAAAGGTAAAAACACCTTTTAACTGTGGATTTAAAATATAAATTCCTGTTTCTTCCCTATATTCTCGAACGACTGAATCCTTAACCGATTCTCCGCTTTCCATTTTGCCGCCCGGCGCTACCCACCAGCCCCGTCTTGGCTTTTGCAGCAAGAGAACTTGATCTTCGTGATGCAGCACACAATTGGTTACTCGTTGCATCAGCTGTCACCTACTCTTTTATGTCTTTAACTTATTATACAGGTTCATCCTGACTCCCACAATGAACATGCCCCTTCTTCACCGAAATCAGACCGAATTTCGTCTGAAAGGAGTGGCGGGCAATTTCTCTACTCTTTATTTTACAGCATCTAATGGTTCTCCATGCGTCATTTGTGAACATCTCATGAATTTCTGATTTTAAACAAAAAAAAGGACACGGATTCTCATCCGTGCCAAACATGTATTCCTTATAAAAGGGGGTCAATTACTAGTTTTATCATAACGGAAAATTGTTTCACCCGTGTTACATTCCAGTTAAAAGCCCATGACGCTATATTAAGGATTTACGACAGCCTTTTATTTCGCTGCTTTCAGCTTTTCAGCAAGTTCTTCTACATAATGCTGTGCGCTTTGTGCGGCAATACTTCCGTCACCTGTTGCTGTCACAATTTGGCGGAGTGTTTTTTCACGAATGTCACCAGCGGCGAAAATGCCTTCCACTCTTGTTTCCATTCTTTCGTTTGTCTCGATATATCCTTCTTCATTTGTAATGCCAAGATTTTCGAATGGTTTAGATAGTGGGAGCATCCCGATATAGATAAAGACGCCGTCTGTTTTAAAATCTTCTTCTTCACCAGTCACCGTATCAATCAGGGTCACACTGCCGACTTTACCGTTTTCTTCATTGATTTGTTTAACGGTTTTGTTCCACATGAAGTCGATTTTTTCATTATCAAAAGCACGCGCTTGTAAAATGCTTTGGGCACGAAGTTTATCGCGTCTATGAACGATTGTTACTTTTGACGCAAAGCGGGTGAGGTATACGCCCTCTTCTACCGCAGAGTCTCCTCCACCAATGACGACGAGCTCTTTGTTTTTAAAGAAAGCACCATCACATACTGCACAGTAAGAGACACCTCGGCCGCCAAGTTCTTTTTCACCTGGTGCACCGATTTTTTTGTATTCCGCACCTGCTGAAATAATGACAGAGCGTCCTTTGTATTCTTTTGAACCGGCTTTGACGATTTTGTACTCTTCACCGTCAACGATTTCTTTGATATCGCCATATGCATACTCAGCACCGAATTTCTTCGCATGGTCAAACATTTTATTTGAAAGTTCTGGCCCTAAAATGCTTTCAAAGCCAGGATAGTTCTCGACATCTTCTGTATTAGCCATTTGACCGCCTGGAATCCCTCTTTCAATCATCAATGTTGAAAGATTTCCACGTGATGTATAAACAGCGGCTGTCATTCCGGCAGGTCCCGCTCCAATGATGATCGTATCGTAGATTTTTTCTTCTGACACAACTGTCACTCCCTCTTCAATTGCTGCTAGCATTTCTTATTAGAATGCCCTTGGGTGATGCTTCCATTCATGACAGAAAGCATCAATTCCACTCTTACTTTTATTCCTTACCCATATCCTATTAAATCTGCGGATAATAAGCGAATCATTTGCTCATATCTTCAAAAAAAGAAAAAGCTTCCTTAAACTGCTGTTTAAGGAAGCCTGTTTACGGTTATATAGTAAGTAATGATTTATTCAACGACTCTTCTTACAACGCCATTGAATGCTTTTTTCCAGTAAACATTGCTCATAGAGTCAACTGAAACACCGCGAGAGCTGTTATCGTTCAAGAATGTACCGTTTCCTAAGTAAATACCAACGTGTCCATTTACTTTATACGTATCAAAGAACACAAGGTCTCCGCGTTTCATGTCAGATGCACTTACAGCTCTTCCTTTACCTACAAGCGTATCTGTTGTTGTACCGCCAACTGGTCCAAGGTTGATGCCTGCTGATGCAAATGCCCAGCGAACGAATGAAGAACAGTCAAAACGACGTGCGTTAATATCAGCTTGTGATCTGCCGCCAGCCCATTTATATGGAGATTGTCCAACAATGGAAGAACCTGTGCTGATCGCACCTTCGATTCCGCCTACGTTACTGCTGACAGGTGATCCACCGCCAGTAGATGGCTTCTTGCTTGGTGAACTGCTGTTGTTGTTATTATTATTATCGTTGTTGTTTGAAGATCCACTGTTACTGTTATTTGAAGACGGGCTGCTGTCGTTAGTTGAGCTGTTGTCTTCTGCTTGAACACTAGCTTGACGCTGCTGTTGTCTTTGTACTTTTTCTTCCTTTGCTTTTTGAGCTGCTTCTCTTGCTTCTTTTTCAGCTTGTTTTTGAGCAGCGATTGTTGCATCTTTTTCAGATGCAATGCTGTTAGCCTCACTGTTTAATTCGCTGATTTGAGAAGAAGCACTTCCTTTTTGCTTTTTCACTTGCTTGAATAGCTTGTCTTTTTCATCAAGCTGTTTATTCAAGTCAGTTTGAAGTGTTTCAAGCTTTGCAAGTGTCTTTTGAACATCTTCAAGCTTTGTGTTTAATTCGTTTTCAGACTTTTGAAGCTCAGCTTTGTCTTTTTCTTGCTCTTTAATGATTTCGCTGTCTGCGTTGATGAGTGTAGATACTGCACCTGCACGGCTGATGAAATCGCTAAAGCTTTTCGCTCCTAGTAACACATCTATGTATTTCGTAGAACCGCCGCTTTCTTGAAGCGCACGTACACGCTTTTTCAAGAATTTGTTTCGATCTTCAATACGTTTTTCAGTATCAGCAATGTCTTTTTTCAGTGCATTGATTTCTTTTTTCGTTTGTTCATTTTCTTTTTGTTTTTCTTCGATTTGATCACTTGTTTTTAAAGCTTTCTCGTCAATTTCCTTTAGCTTTAGTGCAAGTGCCTCTTGTTTTGCTTCAAGCTTTGAAAGCTCATCTTTTTTCTTTTGAAGGTTTTTGTTGACCTCAGATTGCTTGCTGTCCAGCTCTTGTTTCTTTTGTTCAAAGTTCTGTGCGTTTGCTTCATGAGTAAATGGGATAAATAAACCGCTCGCTCCGATGACCGAAGCTAAACCGAAAGTAATAAACTTTTTCACGAATAGTTCCTCCTTTGACAATTTCCAAGCGACATTAGAAAGCAGCAAATTCTCTGCGACCAATCTGTGCTATCTATGTCTTTCTTCCTGATTGATCAGTCAGATGTTGACCAGATTGTTTCTATCACTAGGTGTTTCATTATGTATAGTAAAATATCTAAATATATGTCTTTGTTTTAATCCACGATTTTCATTATACATGAGACATCGACAAAATGAGCTAATATTTTTATTACATTTATGTTTCAAAAACATGTCGTGATTGTCATACTTCGCCAAATCCTTGCAAATCCCACCTTTTTATCCAAGAAAAAAGCATGACCTTTTTGGCCATGCTGCAATCTTCTAAATCTATTTACCTATTTAATCAATTAATGTACAAATGACTTGTTCATATTTAGACAGTGTTTGAACACTGATTTGAAAAGAGGATGCAATCTCTTTTTTGCTCATAGATTCTTCTTGCTCCTGCATCCATAAATAATAAGATGCTGCTGCCCATGCAGGCGCATTTTTCTTATCTATGCCAGAAGCACGTGCCTGCTGAATAATATGGAATAACCAAAAATAAGGCATATGGCTGTCAGGCTGAACAGCTTCTTCCAAGCTGGATGCCGCCTGTTTTGTGAAAACCGCATCTTCTGAAAAAGACCGTTCTTTCATTTCATCTTCGTATAAGAGCAGCTCAATGAATTGCTGTTCAAAGGCTGTTTTCGCTGCGCGTGCGTCAAGGACAGATTGAAGAACGTCACGTTCCCCTTTTTGTTTGCTTACATAGTACGCCGTCAGCCGCTCCTCAATGGAGACCATTGGCTCAGTCTCCTCAGGTTTATCCTGCCATGGCTTGATTTCATCTGCATCGATATCTTCTTCGACCATCTTATCCCAAACCGTCTGCGCAAGCGTTTTATGACCTGTATAATAAGCTGCGCTTGCAAGCCAATATAAAAATGTACTATCTCCTTGAAAGCCTGTTTTGTATAAAGAATAAAGCCATTTAAAGGCCCATTCAAATTCTCCAACTAGGGCAAATGTTGCGCCAAGCTTATAACGCTGTTCACTTAATATTGGATACACGTGCGTTAATTGCTTTGCTAACGTCTTGACCTTCTCTTCTTCTTTTTCATAATGATAGAAGACTAGCTGGTTGCAAAGGGCATGCAGATTACCCGGATTTTCATGTAAAACCCGGTTCAGCATCTCTTTTGCCTGATGGATTTGACCAGAATAAAAATAGGCCAATGCGAGATTATTATACGCTGACCAAAATTCTGGATACTCAACAATCATCTGTTCCAGCATCTCAATGGCTTCATCAAGCCTGCCGCTTTCCAGTAAGTGATTTGCTTGATCCTGCTTCACAATCAGGTCATCCTGATCGTAAGGAAAATCTTCGTCCTCTTCGTCACTCATATCGAGCAAGTCGAGAAGGTCATCATTTTCATCTGCAAATTCTCCGTTCTCTTCTAATGAAGCATAGGCAGTCGCTGACCTATATGCCTCTTGAAAGAGTCCTAAATTCGCATAATTATTGGCTTTAAAATAGTGACACTCAGACATATTTTCATCAATATGCTCAAGGATGAAATCAAGCAGTTCATTTGATTGTTGGTAATGACCCATTTCAGTATAAATAATAGCAAGCTGTGACAGCATTTCTACATTTTCAGGCTCGAGTACGATAGCCCGCTGTATGAGCTTACTTGCTCTAGATAGATTTCTTTCTCTATAAGCTTTTAGACCTTTATGAAAAAAGTAATGCCCATCTTGGAAGAGCTGGACGACTTGTGTGTGATTATTTTGAGAAGTGTATTTACTCACTGATACCCTCCATTTCGAACAGTGTACCGTGTGTAGTATAACATACTTCAAGAGTCGTCACATAGAACAAAAGAAAAGGAAGGATTTGTTTTACACTTGGAAAATAAAAAGCCAGAGGTGTCTCCGGCTTTTCACTCACCTTGATGACGTTTTTTTAATACTTTTAATACATCATCAAGCGGCAATTGCTGTTCACGTAATAACACAAGCAGGTGATACAGAAGATCGGCTGTTTCCCATTTCAATTCTTCTTGATCCCTGTTTTTAGCGGCAATGATGACCTCTGACGCTTCTTCCCCTACCTTTTTCAGGATTTTATCGACCCCTTTTTCAAAAAGATAGGTTGTATAAGCGCCTTCTGGCATTTCTGCCTGACGTTTCGCAATCACCTGTTCAAGTTCATTGAAAATGGCAAAACGATCCTGCTCTTCCGTTTGACGCTTCACGCCTTCTTCCGAAAAGCAGCTATAGCTGCCAGTGTGGCAGGCTGGTCCACTTGGTGTGACAAGAACAAGCAGAGCATCTTTGTCACAGTCATATCGAATGGATGTGACTCGCTGAGTATGTCCAGATGTGGCGCCTTTGTGCCAAAGTTCGTTTCTTGACCGGCTGTAAAACCATGTTTCTCCTGTTTCTAGTGTTTTTTCATAGGATTCTTGATTCATATACGCCAATGTCAATACTTCTTTACTTTGAGCATCCTGTACAATCGCAGGTATCAGGCCTGCCTCATTAAAGGATAATTCGTTTGCCTGTTTCATCTGACCTTCACCCCGTGTTCTCTCAAGTATGTCTTTACTTCTTGAATTGAAGTCTCTTTATAATGAAAAATGGAAGCTGCTAAAGCTGCATCCGCTTCTCCTCTTGTAAATGCCTCCAGCATATGCTGAGCATTGCCAGCGCCTCCTGAAGCAATGACAGGTACGGTGACAGCTTCTGACACAAGCTTTGTTAATCGATGATCAAAGCCCTTTTTCTCGCCGTCAGCATCCATACTTGTCAGCAATATCTCTCCTGCTCCCCTCAGCACGGCTTCTTTTGCCCAATCGCTAACCTCTATATCCGTTTGACGGCGCCCTCCGTGTGTATAAACCATGTACGCTTTTTTCTCTTCGTCGTACTTTGCATCTATTGCGACGACGATGCACTGAGAACCAAAAAAATCAGCGCCTTCTGAAATCAGTTCTGGTCTTAAAACTGCCGCTGTGTTCACAGATACTTTGTCTGCACCCGCTCTTAGTATGCGCTTCATGTCATCAAGGTGGTTAATTCCGCCGCCTACCGTAAAAGGGATGGCAAGGGTTGATGCTACTTGCTTGACCACATCCACCATCGTTTTCCGGCCTTCATGAGAGGCAGAAATATCAAGAAAGACGAGTTCATCCGCCCCTTCCTCATCATATATCTGCGCTAATTCTACCGGATCACCAGCATCCTTTAAGCCGAGGAATTGCACCCCTTTGACCACACGCCCTTCCTTCACATCGAGACATGGGATGATTCGTTTTGTCATCATACGCTGTCAAGCCCTTCAATTGCTTCAGCTAAAGTAAACCGCTCCGTATAAAGTGCCTTTCCAATGATCGCACCAGAAACGCCTGACTGTTTTTGTGCTGACAGCTTTCGAAGATCGGCTACCGAACTGATACCGCCTGAAGCAATGACTTGTTTGCCAGTAGCTTCTGCTAAGCGAACTGTACTTTCCACATTAGGACCAGCCAGCATGCCATCCATTTGAATATCTGTGAAAATAAAGACCTCCGCGCCTTCCTTTGCCAATTCTTTGCCGAGATCCTCTGCCTTCACTTTCGATGTTTCAAGCCACCCCTCAGTCGATACGAATCCATTTCGCGCATCAATGCCAATCGCTATTTTCTCCCCATATTGCGCAAGCATTTTTTTCACAAATGCAGGGTTAGAAACAGCCGAGCTGCCAAGGATGACTCTAGCTACACCATTGTTTATATAAAAAGCAACGTCTTCTTCTGTCCGAATGCCTCCGCCTATTTGTACATTTATATCTAAGGATGAAGCAATCGCCAGCACATGCTCATGATTGACGCGATTCCCCGCTTTCGCACCATCTAAGTCAACGAGATGAATCCACTTTGCTCCTTCATTTGCAAATCGCGTCGCCATATCGAGCGGCGAATCTCCATAAATGGTTTCTTGATCATAATCTCCTTGCACAAGCCGTACACATTTGCCATTTCTCAAATCAATCGCTGGATACAATGTAAATTCACTCATCTGTTCACCCTCTGTTCGTTTGCTAATTGAATAAATTGTTTGAGCAGCGCCATGCCCGTTGTACTGCTTTTTTCAGGGTGAAACTGTGCACCTAGCACATTCCCCTTGCCGACAATTGCTGGTACTTGAACGCCATAGTCTGCGCTTGCTAATTGCTCTTCTGCATTCATATCCCTCACATAATAAGAGTGAACAAAGTACGCAAATCCTTCCGGTACCCCGTCAAACAATGGGGAGGGCTGATGAAATGTAAGCTCATTCCAGCCCATATGAGGCACCTTCAGCCTTTGCCCATCCTGGTCACGATCCTTTAAAAGAACGACACGCCCTTTTAGCAGCCCCAATCCTTTTGTACGCCCTGCCTCTTCACTCTCTTCAAATAACAGCTGCATCCCAAGACAAATGCCAAAGAGCAGCTTTCCTTCCTGCACTACTTGGTGGATAAACGCCTCAAGCCCTGTCTGTTTTAACAGCTGCATCGCATCACGAAACGAACCAACCCCAGGCAAAATATAAGCATCTGCCTTTTTGAGCTCCTCCACATCAGAGGAGACGATATAACTGGCGCCTGCTCGTTCCAGTGCTTTTGATACGCTGAACAAATTTCCCATTCCGTAATCAATGACGCCGATCATTAGAGCATCCCCTTTGTCGAAGGAATCCCTTTCACACGTGGATCAATGGTTGTTGCTTCATCTAAAGCACGTGCCATTGCTTTAAAAATAGCTTCAATCATATGGTGCGTATTGGTTCCATAGTGAACAATTACATGAAGATTTATACGAGCTTCTAACGCAAACTTCCAAAGAAACTCATGTACGAGCTCTGTATCAAAGGTACCGACCTTTTGACTTGGAAAGGCCGCTCTCATTTCCAAATGAGGACGATTGCTTAAATCGACCACAACCTGAGCAAGCGTTTCATCCATAGGAACAAAGCTGGAGCCATACCGCTTAATCCCCTTTTTATCACCTAACGCTTCCTTAAACATTTGCCCCAGCACGATGCCGATATCTTCTGTTGTGTGGTGATCATCAACATCCGTATCTCCTTTCGCATCGACGGTCAAATTAAAGTGTCCATGCTTCGTAAATAGATCGAGCATGTGTGTCATAAAAGGGACATCTGTTTGTATATCCGCTTTTCCTTCCCCATCAATCTCTAACGATAACGAAATATTCGTTTCATTTGTTTGTCTCGCTGTTTCCGCCTGTCTCATGACGATTCCTCCCGCTTTCTCGATTCAATCGACCTTGCATGTGCCTCGAGCCCTTCTAACCTGGCAAAAGCCGCAATGCTATCCCTGTGTGTCTCAAAGGCTTCTTGACTATATGAAATAATGCTCGTTTTCTTTTGAAAATCGGTCACACCAAGCGGGCTAGAAAATCTAGCTGTTCCGTTGGTTGGCAGCACGTGATTCGGTCCTGCAAAATAATCGCCCACCGGCTCAGGGCTATAACGCCCTAAAAAAATCGCCCCTGCGTGCTTGATTTGACCAAGAAATGATTCTGGATATGCTGTCAGCACCTCTAAATGCTCTGGCGCTAACTGATTGACGACGTCTACTGCACGATCCATAGAATCTGTCACGTATATACGGCCATGATGTTGTATGGATTGTGCGGCGATTGATTTTCTTGGCAAGGTATTCAGCTGCGTTTGCACCTCGGCTTGCACGTTTTCCGCAAGTGTCTTAGACGGAGTCACCAAAATACTAGATGCCAGCGCATCATGCTCTGCTTGAGAAAGTAAATCGGCCGCCACTTCATGTGCTATGGCCGTGTCGTCTGCTAGAACCGCAATTTCACTTGGACCGGCAATCATATCAATATCTACCTGCCCAAATACTTCACGCTTTGCCAGTGCGACATATATGTTGCCTGGACCTGTGATTTTATCAACAGGCTGGATACTTTCTGTTCCATAGGCAAGTGCCGCGATCGCCTGTGCACCGCCCATTTTATACATCTCTGTAATACCGAGCTCCTTCGCAGCAACGAGTACAGCGTCAGAGAGGTAGCCGTCTTTCCCTGGGGGTGTCACAAGGACAATTCGCTGAACACCAGCGACAAGCGCCGGAATCACATTCATTAAAACAGATGATGGATAAGCAGCTGTTCCGCCGGGGACATACACACCAACTGCATCAAGCGGTGTCACCTTTTGTCCAAGCATAGAGCCATCTTGCTGGTGATAAAACCAAGAGGATGCCAGCTGACGCTCATGGTATGTGCGAATATGACGGATAGCCGTTTGGATCACCTGAATCATGGCTGGGTCCAAGCGTTCGAAGGCTTTTGTCATTTCTTCCTCTGTGACAAGCGAGTCTTCAAGCTGCACCCCATCAAATTGCTTCGTAAAAGACTGTACCGCTTGATCACCATTTTTCCTCACTTCTTGTATAATCCGCTGAACAGCCAGGCGCTGCTCTTCCGTGCCTGTATCTAAAGTCCGCTTGAGTGAGAGTGTCTCTGTCTCACCTTCTTTTATGTAGGTGATGTTCATGATGTTTCCTCCCCTTCAATGATTCTTGCAAGGCGCTGCGCCATTTCATCGATCACCGCATCCTTCATCCGATAGCTCACAGGATTGACAATAAAGCGTGACGTAATATCACAAATATGCTCCGTTTCAACAAGTCCGTTTTCCTTCAGTGTTTGACCTGTAGAGACAATGTCAACAATACGATCGGCGAGTCCGATGAGCGGTGCTAATTCAATGGAACCATTCAGCTTAATGATCTCTACTTGCTCCCCTTGTTCTCTAAAATAGGAAGATGCGACATTTGGGTACTTTGTTGCCACACGCGGCGCGACACCGCCCCAGCTGGCTCCCGGCAATCCGGCAACCGCTAAATGGCATTTACTGATGTTTAAATCAAGCACCTCGTACACATCACGAGCTTCTTCGAGCATGACATCCTTCCCTGCAATGCCAACATCTGCTACACCGTGCTCTACATAAGTCGTCACATCCATTGGCTTCGCTAAAATAAAGCGGAGGTTTTCTTCCGGTACATCAATGATTAACTTTCTTGAATCCTCGAATTCCTCTGGCAGTTGATATCCCGCCTGCCTTAACAGCCCTGCGGCTTCTTCAAATATCCGGCCCTTCGGCATCGCCATCGTCAACACTTTACCCATTTTGCTCTCCCTTTCTAGCGCCGATAAAATAAGTCACCTGCTCAAATGCCTTGGTCATCGCGTCAATATTTTCAATCCCTGCTAAGTCTTGCAGCACGATCTTTTTCCCTTTTGACCGCTCCTTTTCTGCAAAAGCAAAAGCCTCCAGCCGTTGTTCTTTACTAAAAATCACTGCCTCCTGCGGCTCATTGATTTCTTTTGCATCAAGTGCTTCAAGCAGACGGTCTAATCGAAGTCCGAATCCTGTAGCTGGTGCAGGTGCATCGAAATGAGCAAGCAATTGGTCATATCTGCCGCCACTTCCGATGACTGACCCAACATGATCTGCAAATACTTCAAACAAAATACCCGTGTAGTAGCTCATATGACTCACCATGCTTAAATCTAGACGGATATATTCTGTACAGCCGTAATCTTCAAGTGTCTCCCAAAGCGACTTTAACTGCGTGAGCACCTCTTTTCCTTCTTGTGAAACGACGATTTCCTCTGCCCGCTCTGTGACTTCCTGGCCGCCTCTTAACTCTAAGAGCTGTAACAGCCTCGTTTTATCGATAGAGGAGAGTGGTAATTGCTTCACATGCTGACGGTATCCTACATAATTCTTTTCATATAAGAATCGGCGAAGAACGTTTGCACGCTCTGTATTTCCCAGTACATCTACAAATAACGTCTCTGCTAAAGCGACATGCCCAATCGCGATTTTGAAGGACTTGAGCCCAGCATTCTTTAATGCGAATACGACAAGCGCGATCACTTCAGCATCTGCACTAATCGAACCGTCACCAATCAACTCAATTCCGACCTGCTCAAATTCTGATGGTCTTCCGCCTTCTCTTTCCTGCGCCCGGAACACATTGGCCGCATACCCAACGCGAAGCGGATATGCCTGTTCATGAAGCTTTGATGCTGCCACTCTCGCAATGGGCCCCGTCATATCAGGTCTGAGTACAAGGGTTTGCCCGTTCTGATCTAAAAGCTTAAAGAGCTGTGTATCTGTAATCGCCGATTGAACACCGACTGTATCGTAAAATTCAAGCGTTGGTGTCTCCATCAATCGGTAACCCCAACCATTCATAACCTCTGTTAAGGAATGTCTCACTTTTTTCTTCGTCTCATACAATCCTGGTAATGAATCCCGCATACCATATGGTTTCTCAAACATAAACATGTTCTTCTGCACCTCCAACACATTAAAACGAAAAATTCCGAATCCTTTAGTTCGCTAATATGATAATATGCTAACAAAATAAAGTGATTAAATCAATCATTTTTATTTTCTCTCTATTTTCATGAAAAATTTGTGGAATTATTACATTCAAGTGACACCTGTCCCTTTTCTATATGTTCGATGAAAGAACGTGCTATAATACATAAAAATATTGAATAAAACAGGAGATTACAGTGAAGTTCATCCAGACATTAATCTTAACTTTGTTGTGCGCATGCCTTGTTTATTTCGGCTTTATATACGTGACACAAATCGACCAAGTCAAAAAGACAGCTTCACCACACGAAGCAGCCAAAGAAAACGATACAGCACTCGCAGCTGAAGAAACACGATCAACGAAAAAAACAGACACCACCTATTCTTCCTTAAAAGGAAGCAAAAAAGCCATGGACGTCATCCTTTACAATCAAATGGATGCCCCAAAGCTTTATAATGGATGCGAAGTTACAAGCTTAGCGATGCTTCTTCATTACAGCGGCTACGAGCAAGTGACGAAAGACGCTTTGGCAAATGAAATTAAACGTGTTCCACTCAATTATGAAAATGGCTTAAAAGGAGACCCACATGACGGATTTGTAGGCGATATGGAGAATGGACCAGGTCTTGGTGTATACCATGAACCTATTTATCAGCTTGCGAAAAAATATGCGGGCGCTCAAGTCGTCGATTTAAGCGGAAAACCTGTCAAAAAGGCCATCTATCAATCACTTGAAAAAGGGTATCCTGTTTGGGTGATTACCACATCCACCTTTGACAAAACAGATAACATCGAAACATGGAATACACCAAATGGCAAAATAGATGTAAGCTTTAATATGCATAGCGTGGTCATCACAGGCTATGACAAGGAACATGTCTACTTAAATAACCCATACGGAGAAAAGAATCAAAAAGTCGATCGCGACCAGTTTGAAGATTCTTGGGAACAGATGGGCAGTCAGGCGATTATCATTAAAGCATAGAACAATTTTTCTTTGAAAACATGAAAAACCATCCTCTATCCGAATAGAGGATGGTTTTTTTCATGGTGATGCTTCTATGATTTCCTTCAGGCGCTCCTCAAGCTTTTCAGCTGTCATCGCTCCTCCGCCTACATTGAAGTATTCATCCCCTTTTTTTAATATAAGGGTAGGGTAGCCATTCACTTGAAGTTGATGAACCTTCTCAAAGTCGGCATACGCATCATTGATGACTTCATTTGTTTTCATTCGTTCAATGACGATATTAGGATCAAGATGATGTGCCAGAGCGATTTCCTGATACGTTTCATCATCGCTCAGGCTTTTTCCGTCTTGATAAAAAGCCTTTTGCATCGATGCAGCCAAGTACAATGCACGATCTGGAGCAACGGATCTTAATGCTGAAAACCCAATGGCTGCAGCCTCAGAGTCTAAGACAAATGTCCCGTTTGCTAGCAGCTTCTGATAACGTTCACCAAACTCAACGCCAGTTAGCTGACTGATCCGCTGATTCGCTTCTGATATATGTGGATATTCCTTTATTGGAAGACTTCTTTCTCCTACAAATAAGCCGCCAGATACTAGCGTCAGTGACATTTCAGGATGATTCTCATGCAAAGTACGGATACTGTTGGAAAATCCATAACACCAGCCACAATACGCATCCCATACATAAATGAGAGACAATTCTTGATCATTCATACGTTAAACTCCTTACTCCTCGTTTTTTAGCGGCAACGAATTGATTTATTCTGCTTCAGATACAACAGTAAAACGTTCTCCAACATGGGCAGCCTGCTCCATTTCATCGACAAGCGCAATAGCGTAGTCAGCATAGCTCACATAGCTGTCACCTTTAGAATTGACAATCAGCTGGTCTTTCCCTTTCACATAAGAACCTGTGCGTTTGCCTGCTGGATCAAAGAATGCAGCAGGGCTGAGAAAAGTCCATTTTAACCCTTCGGTTTGTTGAAGGTCTTTGAGGTTTTCACCTTGCTGTGAAGCAGTCGCCATATACTCCTTTGGAAATTCTGGTGTATCGACAAGTCTTGTTGTTTTGGCTTCATCAACAAAAAGACTGCCCGCTCCGCCCACAACGATTAAACGCGTATCGGGTACTTCTTTCAAAATATCAATCAGCTTTTTCCCTGCCTCTACGTGAAGGTGTTCTTGTCCAGCAGGTGCGCCAAATGCATTGACGATGATATCAAACCCTTTAATGTCTTCTGCTTGTAAATGAAACACATCCTTCTCGATAACAGCTACCGATGAATCTGTCACTTTTTTCGCATCTCGAACGATGGCTGTTACCTCATGTCCTCTTGATAGAACCTCTTTTACAATTTCCTGTCCTGCTTTACCTGTAGCGCCAATAATACCGATTTTCATATGAATTCCTCCTGTAAAATGATGTTATTCGATAAACAAATGTGTAACCAATCCAGTTACAACAGAGGTAAAAAAAATTGAATAGATCATCCAATTTTTTTGATTAACACCTGCGTTAGTTCACTTAATTTGATCTCAGCAAGCACTTGCTCCATCGCACTTTGAGCGCGGCACAAGATTAACTCAAGCACAGCTTGGATATTTGCACCAATCGGACAGTCAGGATTTGGGCTTTCATGGATTTGAAACAATTCTCCCTCATCCACCACTTCAACCGCTTTATACACATCAAGCAGCGTGATATCGTCTTCACTGCGGTTCAGCTGAGAACCGCCTTTGCCAAGACTCGTTGAGATTAGGCCTGCTTTTTTTAATTTACTCATAATACGGCGGATGACCACTGGGTTGGTATTCACACTTCCTGCGATATCCTCCGATGTCTGTAATGATCCTTTTTCAAGTGATAGCAAGGCCAGAATATGGACAGCGACAGTAAATCTGCTGCTGATTTTCATGTTTTCTCACCTCTGTTGTAATCATTATAGTTACACCACAACATATTGTCAACAAAAAAATCTGCCGAGCTACTCAGCAGACTTAGATTGACGTGCTTTCATTTCTTCTTTCGTATAAATCATGCGCATTGGATTTCCTCCAACAAATGAGCCTGCTGGAACATCCTTATGTACAAGTGTACCAGCCGAAACGATCGCTCCATCCCCAATAGTCACACCAGGTAAAATGGTGGAATTGGCTCCAATTAAGACTTCATCACCAATATAGACTTCCCCAAGTCTGTATTCTTTAATCAAATACTCATGGGACAAAATGGTCGTATTATAGCCAATGATAGTATTTCGACCGACTGTGATTTTCTCAGGAAACATGAGGTCAACCATGACCATTAAGGCAAACGCTGTATCTTCGCCGACCTTCATACGAAGAAAGGTTCGGTATATCCAATTTTTCATTCCCATAAAAGGCGTGTACCGTGCGATTTGAATGAAAATAAAGTTTTTCACCACTTTGAAAAAAGGGACTGTCCGATAGACTTGTCTTAACGAATTGACCCCTTTTACAGGATAACGATCTGTTTTTCTCAACTCAATCAGCTCCAACAATCGCCAGAAGATCACTCATTTTCTTTAGCATAAAATCAGGGCGATGCTTTAAAAGGGCTTCTTCTCCCTTAATTGACCAAGCAACACCTGCTGTTTTTGTCCCTGCTGCTTGACCAGACAAAATATCGTGATAATTATCGCCGACCATGACCGCTTCATGTGGATCACTGCCAAGCTTGGATAATGCCAGCTGGACAGGCTCCGGATGCGGCTTCTCATTTTGGACATCATCGAGCGTCACAATCACTTCAAAAAATGGCTCTAAACCGGTCAGCTTCAATCCCATTAACACTGTGTCACGTATCTTTGTTGTGACAATTCCAAGCTTAAATCCTCGATCCTGCAAGACTTTCAATGTATCTAAAACAGTCTCATATTCAGTCACGAGCAGATCATGCTGTTCATGATTAAACGTACGGTACATCTGAATCATGTCATCCGTTAGATCAGGGTCCATCGCAGAGAATGTATCAAATAATGACGGACCAATGAAATGAAGGATCTCTTCACGGCTGTACTGACCAGGGTAATAATGATCAAGCGTATGTTGAAATGAAGCAATAATTAATTCATTCGTATTGATTAATGTGCCATCTAAATCAAATAGCACGGTGTTAATAGTTGATTCGTTCATATGGCTTCCTTTCTAACAGCTGCGAGATCGCGCTTTCGCCAAATATAGCTAATGGCAGCTGTTAATAAAATAGCAGATATCAAACGGATGACAAGAAGCGGCCACACAGGAATCCCAAGTGGAATAAATATCAACGTATCTTCGACCACTGCATGGCAGGCAACGAGGAAAATGAAAGCAAGAGTTAAATCCTTTTTACTCACGCCGTCCTCTTCCACTGCCTTCATCATCACGCCAGCTCCGTATGCCAGACCAATGGTTAATCCAGCGACCATCGTCATCGACGTATTTTCTTTCATTCCAAGCATTCTCGTAAATGGAGACAGCCACTTAGACAGCGTATGGAGCCATCCTAAATCTCTCATGAATTGAATGATGATCATGAGAGGGATGACGATACAGGCGAGCTGGAGCACACCGAGTACGGCTTTTTGTAAAGCGACAAGGACAATCATGTACCAGCTGGAAGGCACATCAGCCGTTTGGGCAGCCGTCAGCAGTCCATATTGTGCCGGCTCCTGGCCTCCCTGCCAAACGAGATGAATGACAATAGCCGAAACAACAGCAAGACTGATTCTGACCAGCAAAATGACAGACACTCTCAGTCCAACCTTTGCTGCCACTGTCGATTCGATGATCAGGTTATGACAAAAGGACAGCATCACGGCCAATATGAACACTTCCTTCACAGGAAGATCTAGTGTCAAAATGGCGGCTATGCCCGCATACAAGTTCAGCACATTTCCTAACACAAGCGGAATGGCTGCTTCTCCTGAAAGACCAAACAATCCCATAAATGGCCGTATGAATTGAATGATCCAATCCATAACAGGCGTATGCTGCAAGATACTGACGAGAATGGTAACCGGAAAGATGACTTTTCCAAGTGTCCAAGTTGTCGATAGCCCTGCTTTTAAGCCGTTTTTCCATGTCTCCCGCATCCTTCTGATCCCCCCTGCTTTAATTCGATGAGTTGTTCTCTTTATACGGAATCGATGCGTGACCTTTTATTCTTCTAAAGATGATCAGCAGAACAGCCACTGCAAAAATGGCAATCGAAATCATTTGAGCGATCCGAAGATGTTCTGTCAGCATCAAACTGTCCGTTCTCATACCTTCTATGAAGAAACGACCGATTGAATACCAAATTAAATAAGACAAGAAGATTTCGCCTCTGCGCATCAATGTTCTACGTAATAAAATCAAGATCACAACACCGGCAAGATTCCATAATGATTCATATAAGAACGTTGGGTGATAATACGTCCCATCAATATACATTTGATTAATGATAAACTCAGGCAAATGCAAATTCTCTAAAAAGGCTCTTGAAACAGCCTCACCATGCGCTTCCTGATTAATAAAGTTCCCCCATCGTCCAATGGCCTGCGCTAGTAAAATACTAGGTGCTGCTACATCGGCTATTTTCCAGAAGGACACCTTTTTCACTTTTGTGAAGACGATCGCTGTCAGCACAGCACCTATCAGCCCGCCATGAATAGCAATTCCGCCATGCCAAATCTTAATGATTTCATTTGGGTGCTGCTGATAGTAATCCCATTCGAAGGATACATAATAAATTCGTGCACAAATAATCGCTATTGGAATGGCAAATAAGATTAAATCAATAAACGTATCTTTATTGATTCCTCTTTTCTCACATTCTCTTAGTGCGAGCCAGAGTCCTAGTAAGGCTCCGACCCCAATGATCACACCATACCAATGAACCGAAAGAGGTCCGAGCTGAAAAGCAATCGGATCAATTGGCTGAATCGCTTCGTTCATATAGACAACTCCTATTCATCTTGGCCATTGTCTTCAATGACATCGGCTAGTTTACTTGTAAATTGTTCCGCCGCATTATGTCCCATGCGTTTTAACCTGAAGTTCATCGCAGCCACCTCAATGATAACCGCTAAGTTTCGACCAGGGCGGACAGGAATGGTCAGCTTCGGTACATCTGTATCGATGATTCGCATCTTCTCTTCTTCAAGTCCTAAACGATCGTACTGTTTGCCTTGTTCCCAAAGCTCAAGGTTCATCACAATTGTAATTCTCTTATAGCTTCTGACAGCCCCAGCTCCAAATAAGGTCATCACATTAATGATGCCTAATCCACGGATCTCTAAAAGATGTTCAATCAGCTCTGGTGCGCTTCCGACTAACGTATCCTGATCCTCTTGACGGATTTCCACGCAATCATCTGCGACCAGCCTGTGTCCTCTCTTTACTAATTCTAAGGCTGTTTCACTTTTTCCTACTCCGCTTTTTCCAATTAACAATACACCTACACCATATACATCTACGAGCACGCCATGAATCGCGGTTGTAGGTGCAAGCTTGCTTTCTAAAAAGTTGGTCAAACGACTCGAAAGTCTTGTCGTTTTTAGGCTTGAACGTAACACAGGTACACCATTTTCATTTGAAGCTGCAATTAATTCCTTCGGCACTTCACGATCTCGTGACAAAATAATTGCAGGGGTAATATCAGTACAAAGAGACATCATTCTCTGCTTTCGTTCGCGTTCTGGGAGCTGTTCAAAAAAAGAAAGCTCTGTTTTCCCTAAAAGTTGAACTCTTTCTTTTGGGTAATATGTAAAATAACCAGCCATTTCAATACCTGGTCTGGAAAGATCACTGATTGTAATGGGACGATTAATCCCTTCTTCCCCACTTACCAGTTCAAGATGAAATTGTTCCATTATGTCCTTCGTACGAACTTTCGGCACGCTTCTTCCTCCTTTTATCACAGGCGATTCAGAAATACAGCTCTATTTTATCACTTTCAATGATGATCCCAAAACAGTATTTTATCCTGATCCTGTTTTCCGTTCATCAACTGGTATAGACAACTATACTTAAAAAGGGTAAACTAAGTCAAAGACAATGACTAAAGGGGGCACAATCATGAGCAGCTCTTTATTGCTCTCCAATATTCATATTGTGACAAAGACTGAAATGATGACAAACGGTTTTGTCGGTTTACGCGACGGCAAGATTGACTATATTTCAACATCACCACCGACAGGAAATTATGAAAAAGTATATATTTCCCGGGAAAACTTTTATTTACTTCCCGGAATGATTGATATTCACATCCATGGTGGATATGGAGCAGATATGATGGATGCGACATCAGAAGCCATGAATACACTCGCTGCTAACTTACCATCAGAAGGAACGACAAGTTTTTTAGCCACAACTATCACTCAAAACCATCAGGAAATAGAGCAAGCACTTAAAAATGTCGCCCAGTGGAAACAATACAATGAAGAACAAGCAGGCGTTCAGGCACAATGTTTAGGTATCCATCTTGAAGGTCCTTTTATTTCTAAAGATAAAGCAGGGGCACAGCCTGTTCAATGGATCAAGCAGCCCGATCACCCTCTTTTTGAAAAATGGCTGGATGATTCTGAACAGCTTATTCGAATTGTCACGTTCGCACCTGAGGAAGACCCTGACTTTGCTTTTCTTTCCTTGTTGCAAGAAAAAAATATTATTCCTTCTATTGGACATACGAATGCCCATCATGACATGATTGAATTAGCAGCAAAGCATGGTGCACGCCATGTCACACATCTTTATAATGCACTGAGTTCGTTTCAGCATCGTGAACCAAACGCTGTAGGAGCTGCTCTTACGAACGAGGATCTTCATACTGAGCTGATTACGGATGGGATACACTCTCACCCACTTTCCATCAAGCTTGCCTATTTAGCAAAAGGAAGTGATCGTTTAATAATGATCACTGACTCGATGCGCGCAAAAGGACTCGGGAATGGCACGTATGAGTTTGGGGGCCAAACAGTCACAGTCAGCGGCGAAAAAGCTTTACTGGCAGACGGTACACTAGCAGGATCGATTCTGCGCATGAAAGATGGCGTCAAACGGATGAAACAGATCACACATTGCGAATGGACAGAGATCGCAAAGATGACTTCAACTAATGCAGCCATTCAGCTAGGACTGGATCAGCAGCTTGGTTCGATCGAAGTTGGAAAACAAGCAGACCTTGTGATCTGGGATGAGTCTGGCGAACTAATGATGACGATCTGTCATGGACAAATCGTCTTTGAGAATAAGGAGGCCAACCACTAATGAACATCATTGAATTTGAAGATAAAAAACAATTAGGGAAAGAAGCAGCAGCCCTGATCGCGCACACAATCGCTTCTAAACCAGATGCCGTGCTCAGCCTGGCAACGGGCGGTACACCTCTTGATACGTATCAAGAGTTAATTCACCTTCATCAATCACAACAATTGTCATTCAAACAAACAAAAACAGTCAATTTAGATGAATATGCAGGACTTGAGCCAGATCATGAAAATAGTTATATGACCTACATGAAACGTCATTTATTTGATCATATTGATCTTCCACAGGATCAGTATTTTCTTCCAAATGGCGCTGCACCTGATTTAGAAAAAGAATGCTTAAGATATGATCAGCTTATTCAAGATATAGGCGGCATCGACCTTCAGCTTCTTGGAATTGGTCAAAATGGACATATTGGGTTTAACGAGCCTGGTACCCCATTTAACTCAAAGACTCATGTCGTGCAACTAGATGAAAACACACGGCAGGCCAATGCAAGATACTTTTCTTCTATTGATGAAGTGCCTACACATGCCATCACCATGGGCATTGCAAGCATTCTTTCTAGTAAAAAGATTCTCCTTCTTGCATCAGGAAAATCAAAAGCGAAAGTGATACAATATTTAGAACAGACTGAGATACATCCAGACTTCCCAGCATCTGCTCTGAAACTTCATGAAGATGTGACGATTTTGATTGATCGAGAAGCTGGTTCACTACGCTAAAGCTAAACACGAGAGGATTTTCACATGTTTATTGATAAGCAGTCACCTATTCCGATGTACCATCAGATTATGGAGAACTTGAAAAAACAGATTGAGGATGGAACATTAGCACCTGATACACTCATTCCTTCTGAAAGAGAATATGCCGAACGCTTTGGTATAAGTCGAATGACTGTCAGACAAGCCTTATCGAACCTTGTGAACGAAGGATATTTGTATCGACAAAAAGGAAAAGGCACCTTTGTGAGTCGAAAAAAATTTGAACAGCCGCTTCAAGGTTTAACAAGCTTTACAGAGGATATGCGTCAGCGTGGTCTTAAAGCTTCAAGCCAGCTGATTGATTTCAAAAAAACCATCTGTCCAGATCACTTGCTGCCTGTCTTACAACTCTCAAATGGCGATGCTATATTTGAACTCAAACGGATACGCCTCGCAAATGATGAACCGATGGCGATTGAAACGAGCTATATCCCTGAAGCATTTGCCGGAGATTTAACAAGGGAACATTTAACTGGCTCTATATATGAATATATAGAGACTCAAACAGGCCTTACAATTGCTCATGCAAAACAAGAGCTTGAAGCGAATGTTGCTTCAAATGAAGAAGCACATGTGCTGTCTATTTCAATAGGCGATCCCGTGCTCTCAATCGCAAGAACGACTTATTTTCAGAATGATATTCCATTTGAATATGTCCTTTCCGTTTATAGAGGAGATCGTTACAAGCTGATTCATACAATGGAAAGATAAACAGTGCCCTTATAAAAGGAGCACTGTTTTTATTTCCTAAGAAATGTTGCTTCACGATCATCTTTTGTATGAATTTTCCATATCGGCGAAATCGCTTTTCCTTGAAAACGATCTTTTGCTACGGTGTACCAATAATAATCTTCGTTTGGCTTTAAGCCTTTCCACTCAAAGCTTGCTTTTTTGCCGCTTCTTACGCCACGCGCCTCTCCTATCAAAACATTTGTGTACACATTGAGTTCAAAATAGTTGGTTTTGACAGATTTCATTTTCGGCGTCAAATCCACATCGATTGAAAATTCATCTTGATCTCCATACGTTTTAGGATCGTAGAAATGCTCTTGATTCATGTAAGGTGAGTATGTCGTAAAATGAAGCTGGTTTTTTTCTTGATCGGCTGTTATCAATCGCATAAACCCTTGTCCCCCTTCAGGTCCTGACTGATAATCAGCGAGTATTTGATATACTTTCCGGTCTACTTTACCATCCTTGTCATCGTCAAGCTCATCTACTTTCCTGCTCGCTCCGTGATAGTGTCCGCTAAATACCGCCACTATATTGGGATGGCGCTTCACCACCTGATGAAAGATGAGGTCACCAATCGGACTGCGGTTTCCACTGACCAACAAATACTCATGGAAATTTAAAATGACAATACGGTCTGGATGCTCAGAAATCACACGGTTCAACCAATCAATTTCATCTTGCTTAATCCCCCAGCCCATGTATACCATCATATAATCATTGCCACCGGCAGAAATGAGATCATAATGACCTCGATTGTTTTGATAGGATTCACCATAATACGGTTTATTTGCAAAACGTTTCTCACCGAAATATTTCCCATATTCCGCATAAAAACCGTCCTTATGTCGAACATCATGATTTCCTGCTAAAACGCCATAAGGAATCTGATGCTCATCTAACACGCGCATAAAGGTATCAGCACGATGCCATTGTTTATCTTTTGAATCATCCACAATGTCACCTGTATGGAACACATATTGAATGTTTAACTTTTCTCTCTGGTCTCTGATCCACTCGACCATTTGTTTAAAGATATGAGGATAGCTCTTTGCATAATATTGTGTGTCAGACATCCAAACCATCTTATATGGCTTTTGCGCTTTACTGATTTCATCCTGTACAAGCAAATCAAACGTATGATTCTTCATGTACTGTCTGACTGACAGCAGTCCTTTCAGGTAAAATTCCTTCTGATCCTTAGCAAAATGATGAGTGATTTTATCCCACTTTTCTTGCTGATGATTCCATGCATACATGGTTACCTTTCTACCTGATAATGAACTCCCTTTCCACATCGCCTCGACGACATCCTTTTCACGTACATCTTGATCAACCTTGATTTGAAAACGATGATAGGGAAAACGATGTAAATCCTTCGTTTCAACTGACTTACCATCAGCAAATGCAATGCGATTTCGTTCTTGATTAGAAAAAATCACTTCTCCTTTTTCAATAAAGCTCTTTGGCGGTTCTGTCTCCGCTGCATATTTCAAAATCTTCATTGATGGATGGAGTGATGTATATTGATAGGCACGGTAAAAGGAATAATCCAGCTTATCATTCGTTGGATCCTTGGTGAGCACAGTTTGCTTAGACGATTTCATTTTTGTCTTATCTGCTACACGTTCTGGTGGCTCAGGGTGCTCATGTACCGTCTTGAATTCCTTTTTCAACGTTGACATGTTTCCTGCGGCATCTTTTGCTTTAATTATCAACGTGTGCTCCCCTGGGTTTAATTCGCTAGAGGACGTCTGGTATGGCAACGAAATTGGCTTGCCATCTACATATGCTTTCATCTCTTCTATGTCACTCCAACGATCCGTTACCTTTGCTTTTAACGTAAAGGCTCCTTTATATGGATCCTTTGTTTGGACGTTGGTTTTAATTTTTGGCCCCGTATTATCGACCATCACACGTACAGATGCATGCTCGTCTGAGGTTTTGGCCTCAATCAGGTGCGGTCCCTCTTTCAACCTTCTTGTATCCCACTTCATATACGTTGAAACATAAGCTTCTTTTGGTATGTCAAATTGAAATGTTCTGACCTTTTTGGCGTTACCGCTGTCTCCCATTCTCCATTCTTTTTGCGGCTTTGCATTGATTGGAGGAATCTGAGTTCCATTCGACAGAATCATCCGAACGTTTTTTAGTTCAAAATCATCGTGATTCTCGCCAGGCAGCCGGTCTACTGGAGAAGTCTTCGTTCCAGCATAGAAGGAGATCGATTGGAGACCTGCTTTTTTCATCTCTGCTTCTGGTATTGGCATTGTATAGGTACGATACACTTTTGTCGAATCATCAAAAATAGAAAGTAAGTGCTTACCTATGGACACACCATTTTTAAAATATAAATTTGTCCCTTTGACATCAAATGCAATATATGGATCTGCTTCAAGGGCGGAAAATACTTGCTGATTCCGCTTTCCATCTATCAATAATTCAATGCTTTTTTTCTGATCAGACGTCGCCTTTAATGGAAATAATCCTGAAACCGTATCTCCTTCTTCTACATTGAATCGAAGGCCATGAGCTTTGCTAACTTGCTCCACATCAATCATTTTTTTCATCGTCATTGCTGTATTTTCACCGTCTGACGCTTCAAGCTGATATTCCAATTGTTCTTTACCAATCAACTCAGGTGAGTAAATAATGTGATGAAATAACCGGTCGTTATGATCTTTTTGAAGCAGTATTTCCTTGAAATCATCTTTCCGATTTGTTCGATAGCGAAGCTTGACGGTTTTGACGACCTGATCATCCTGTACATCTGCTTTAATCTCTATGCTTTCAGTTGGTTTTACTGGTTTTTTCACTGTCATATCTTCAATCACAGGTTTATGGATATCCTGAGACATTTCTTTTTTCTCAGATGGAATTTGTGCTTTTAGCACTTTTCCAGGCGTAGGCTCTTCTTCAATTTTCGAGATCAGCTTCATTTGCGAAGTACCGTCCATTGGATATTTGAACAGCAAAGATTTATGCTCACTAAACCATGAAGGTTTCAAGCGAAATGCTGCTGAAGAAATCTCCTCCCCTATATTTGTTGTGATGGAAACAAGACGAGATTTAGAGTTGGACAGCCCTTTGCTTTCGATGACAGATACATCCTCTCCCTCTTTTAATTCACTTTTGTACATGGCATTGAAGTCCGCTATAGTTAAATGCTCCTGCCCTTTTTTCCTCAGCCAGAAAACATACGGTTTTCCAGGCGAAAGAGTAACTGGATGTGTGTGAAAGGAATACACATCATCCATGTCGGTTCCTTGTGCAGGATTGCGATAGCGAAGCTGATAATGTTTAAGAGAGATCGGCTCATGTGTTGTGTTATATACCTCAATAAATTCAAATGCATCTTTGCCTTTGCGATTTTTTGAATTGACCACAATTTCTGTGATGACTAAGTCCGGAATGCGTGAAAGATCCTCTTCAAATCCATTTAAGTGGACAGATTGTTCTGCCGTTTTGATCACGGACTTTTGCGTAAGAAACTCTGTATAGTAACGAACGGTTGAATTCCATAATTGATCTGGTGGAATTTTCGCTGTAAATTCTGGCTTCATACCTGGCAGCCGTTCCATTGGGATCAAACGGTACCCTAGCTCATCACTTTGTTTATAATACAAGTTCGCAGACAAAATTTGTTCCGCATCCGTAATAGACGCACGAAACTGGAGATCACGACTTTTTTCCCCTAGAACTGGACGGACATCCACATGAAAGGGATCAAAGATAAAAGGAGAAAAAGGCTTGTCCTGTATATTAACTTGTGTTTGAATAAAAGGCCCTGCTGAAGCAGGCTGATTGAAACAAAAAAGAATGATAAAAAAACATAAAAGCATGATTTGTCTGCTCACGTTCACCATCGTGCACCGCCTCCCTTCGGATATTGTGTCTCCTGAAGGAAGTTTTTATGTCAGATGAAACGGAGAAACGATACAAAATGGGTCAAAAAAACCGTTAGCTTTTTTTCGCTAACGGCTCCACAATTCCTTTTTGTATTAACAGATGGAAAATGGATAATATGACAGCCATCCAAATGGCCGTTCCAAACCCATCAATGTTAAAACTGTCGCCCATAAAACTTGATGTCATCATAAGTGTGATAGCATTAATCACAAATAAGAACAATCCTAGTGTAAGGACGGTTACTGGAAGCGTTAAAATGATCAAAAACGGCTTCACTAAAATATTGAGCAAGGATAAAATGATACTTGCCACAATGGCTGCGCCAAACCCTTCAATATATACGCTCCCAAGCCCTGGCAGAATGCCTGAATCAAAATATCCAGCAATGACGATTAAAAGTAATGCATTTACTAAAATACTGACGATCCATCTAAACATTTAGTTAGTGCCTTCTTCCGGAACAACAAAATACCAGATGAAGTAGACTAGGAAAATTGGCATAAATGCTGTCATAAATCCGATGATGACCGTTAAAATGCGAAGCAAGGATGCATCGACACTTAAGTATTCGGCAAGTCCACCAACAACACCCGCTATTTTTTTATCTGTTGCTGAACGATAAAGCTTCTTCATGTAGAATCACTCCTTGTCTGATTGGTGCTTCACTTGTATTGAACCTGTTTTTGTTTCTGCAAAAATGGATATACTGTTCACTGCCTGTTGATTGGCTTTGATCATTTTCTCTTTTTGTAATGTCTCATTTTTCTCTTTAATCATCTCTGCATCAAGCAAATCGTGAGAAATAGACCCAAGATTGCTTTTCAGCTCAGCGGTCACTGCACACGCACGCGGGATCTGGACGTCCACACTGCCTGTTGTCGTTTTCGCATAGATGGAACGGCACTTCTCATCCGACAGCTGAACAGCAATATTTCCGTTAAAGCTTTGGGCATCAATTGATTCACTTTTCCCGCGCAGGTCAATAAGCCCATTAATGGTTTCTACTTCAATCATACCACACTCGTGATCCGCCAGTTTAATTTGTCCGTTTGCTGTTTCAATTCCAACCTTTTCCGCCTGTAAAGAGGCAAAAGAGACAACACCATTGGTGGTTTTCGCAGCAAGTTCTTTTGTCTTTAGCTTTTCCCCGCGAATCGGACCATTAAACAGCTTAACCTTGATTTTATCGTATTGGATACGCGGTACATATAAAGTAACATTGACTTTCATTGTCTTCTTTTCGGTCCGGATAAAAAATTTATCCCCTTCGAGGCCGCAGTCCAATTGATTGAGAAATTGCTGTCTTGCCTGCTCTCCGTCTTCTGCACGGTAGATTTTCGCATGGCACTCTGCTCGAATATCGCCATCATCCCAAGGCATCAGATTGAGACTGCCATTCGCCAATTGAATATCTAAGTGAGTGAGTGAGGCGTCTTTGAACTGAAAAATGTGCTCAACGTCGACCGACTGTCCAAAGTTCAAATCAAGATCTACGTCTTTCACCTTTTTCACCGCAGAATCTAACCAGCCAAACAGCTTTGCACCAAGATTTTCGGTACCAGTTCCTTTGCTCTCTGCGCCAGCTTTTTCTTCATGAAAGGTGTGATCAGTCGTTGATTTTTCTAATGAAACAGACGGGCTTTCCTCCAGTTTTTCAAGCAGCGTAATCGCTTCTTTTGCCGATAATGTCCCGTCTTCTACTAATTTTAAAATGCGTTCTTTTTCATTCATACAAAGCCCTCCTACGATTTGATGGATTGAAGTACTTTAATACCTTGAATGATATTCCAAATGACAGAGATCAAAAAGCCAATAGCGACTAAAAAGGACAAGATGAGCATCGTGATCACTGGCATGAGTGAGTCACTTGCCTGTGTCGACAATAAAAAAGGGATAGACCCAAAAACCAGCAACACGCACGCTGCGACTGGCAAAACATGTGACCATAATGCCCGCAACGCGTGCCGTTTCGGTTCCTTTTGGTCGACTACAAAATATGCCACAATCGGTACAATAAACGGCATAAAAAAGACACTAAAATAACAAATTGATGCAATGATCGACTGATCTCTATTCATATATATTCGCTCCTTCATGATGAAAATTCCTTTCTAACTCATACGTTTATTGCGTATCAAAAGTTTCAAAATCATTCGATTTACATATGACCTTAGACACAAATTACATCTTTTTGCACCTAAGTGTAGATTCTTCACGGATTACCCTTTAAAATATGTTGAAAAGATGGTGATTATCATTATAGGGGGTAATTATTTTGACAGATCATCATAATACTAACCACACGGCTCAAACGCTTTTAGACCTTATACAGAAACAAAAAAGCATGAACAGCGATATGATCAGGGAGCTTGAGACCATTCATCCGTCTCATCCAAAGTATGGTGATATCCGTTATTTAAAAGTACTGCTCGACAGCAGCAGCACGCATATTTTAAAGGATTTAACGCAAATCAGTCATTTAGTGCCAAAGGAAGATGCGCAATAAAACAAAGCCCCCTCTTAAAAGAGGGGGTTTTTTATGATGAAGTCACACTTTCTGTTTCTTTGACCAACTGTTTCATTCGTTTACGGTCACGCTCTAAAACAGGCTTTAAGTATTGACCAGTGTAAGAAGCTTTTTCTTTTGCAATCTGCTCAGGAGTTCCAGAGGCAATGATCGTTCCGCCGCCTGCACCGCCCTCTGGTCCGAGATCAACGAGGTAATCAGCAGCCTTGATAATATCAAGGTTATGCTCAATCACTAGTACCGTATCTCCGTTTTCGACCAAACGCTGAAGTACTTTTAATAAACGGGCAATATCATCCACATGCAAACCTGTTGTCGGCTCGTCTAAAATATAAAGAGACCTTCCGTTTGAACGGCGGTGAAGCTCAGATGCCAATTTCACACGCTGTGCCTCTCCTCCAGACAATGTCGTCGCAGGCTGTCCAAGTGTAATGTACCCTAGTCCAACATCAAAAATCGTTTGAAGCTTCCGCTTAATTTTCGGGATGTTCTCGAAAAATTGGAGTGCGTCCTCCACGGTCATTTCAAGCACATCAGCAATGTTTTTCCCTTTATATGTGACCTCAAGTGTTTCGCGGTTATACCGTTTCCCGTGGCATACCTCACAAGGCACATACACATCCGGTAAAAAGTGCATTTCGATTTTAATGATGCCATCTCCGCGACACGCCTCACAGCGGCCACCTTTGACGTTAAAGCTGAATCTTCCTTTTTTATACCCTCGTACCTTTGCTTCATTCGTTTGTGCAAACACATCCCGCACATCGTCAAATACACCTGTATACGTGGCAGGGTTAGATCTCGGCGTACGACCGATTGGAGATTGGTCAATATCAATCACCTTATCTAATTGATCCATTCCTTTGATTTCTTTGTGCTGTCCTGGCTTCGCTTTTGCTCTGTGCAGTTTTTGCGCAAGTGATTTTAATAGAATTTCATTCACAAGCGTACTTTTCCCTGAACCAGACACCCCAGTCACAGCTGTAAAGACACCTAGTGGGAACTTCGCATTGACGTTTTTCAGGTTGTTTTCTTTTGCACCTTTGATCTCAATATAGCGGCCGTCAGGCTTTCTTCTTTCGATCGGCAACGGGATAAATTTCTCTCCAGATAAATATTGTCCTGTTAAAGATTTCTTGTCCTTCATGACTTCTTCCGGCGTTCCAGCTGAAATCACTTCTCCTCCATGAACTCCTGCTCCAGGTCCAATATCAATCAAATAATCAGCGGCTAACATCGTATCTTCATCATGCTCTACGACAATGAGGGTATTCCCGATGTCGCGCATGTTTTTCAATGTCCCGATCAATCGGTCATTATCACGCTGATGCAGACCAATAGATGGTTCATCTAATATATAAAGAACACCTGTCAGCCTTGACCCGATTTGAGTCGCCAGACGAATCCGCTGGGCCTCTCCTCCGGATAGTGTGCCAGCCGATCGGCTCAATGTAAGGTAATCTAATCCCACATTATTTAAGAAGGACAAGCGCTCATTGATTTCACGTAAAATGAGCTGAGCTATCTGCAAATCTTTCTCAGACAACTCGATTTCACCATATAAATCAAGGGCATCAGAAACAGACAAATCAGTGATTTCCCCAATATGTTTGCCATTGATCAGAACCGCAAGCGTCTCTTTTTTCAGACGATAACCTTTACATGTCGGACATGGCTGGTTCGCCATATATTTTTCCATTTGCTCACGAATATAATCAGAGCTGGTTTCCTTATAGCGTCGTTCAATGTTACGAAGAACACCTTCAAATTCAATTTCATTTTCACGTACCTGACCAAAATCATTTTCATATTTGAAATAAATCCGTTCAGAGCCGCTGCCATATAAAATTTTATCGAATAAATGCGACGGTATATCTTTCACTGGAATGTCCATGTCAATGCCGTAATGGGTACATACTGCCTCAAGAAGCTGAGGATAGTATTGTGAGCTCTGCGGCTCCCAAGGGGCAATGGCATGCTGTCGTAACGTCAAATCCTTATTAGGAATGACAAGCTCAGGGTCAACTTCTAGTTTAGAGCCAAGCCCATCACAGCTCGGACAGGCACCAAAAGGACTATTAAATGAAAACATTCTCGGCTCAAGCTCACCAATAGAAAATCCGCAGTGCGGACAAGCATGATGTTCACTGAATAACAGCTCTTCTTGTCCAATCACGTCAATCATCACACGGCCTTCACCTAGTCGCAGCGCCGCTTCAAGGGAGTCAGACAGCCGAGCCGCAACGCCTTCCTTCACCACGATTCGGTCGATCACGACTTCAATGGAATGCTTCTTGTTCTTTTCAAGCTCGATCTCTTCTGACAGATCTCCCATCTCTCCGTCGACTCTTACTCGCACATAGCCTTGCTTTCGAATTTGATCAAGTACTTTGACATGTGTCCCTTTGCGGCCAGATACGACCGGCGCAAGCACTTGCAATTTCGTTCTTTCTGGATATTCTAAAATACGATCTGTCATCTGCTCAATCGTTTGGGACGTAATTTCAATCCCATGTATTGGGCAAATCGGTTTCCCAACTCGAGCATACAAAAGACGTAAATAATCATAGATTTCTGTAACGGTTCCCACTGTTGATCTAGGGTTCCGGCTCGTCGTCTTCTGATCAATACTAATCGCCGGAGAAAGACCTTCAATGGCATCTACATCCGGTTTATCCATTTGACCGAGAAATTGACGCGCATACGCTGAAAGAGATTCAACGTACCTGCGCTGCCCCTCTGCATAAATGGTATCAAAGGCAAGAGACGATTTTCCTGAACCAGATAAACCCGTGATGACCACTAGCTGGTCACGCGGGATATTCACATCAATATTTTTAAGGTTGTGGGCTCTAGCACCTTTCACCTCTATTCGTTCCATAGCCATCAGGCAATCATCCTTCCGCTTTTAGCTCTAGCAATAGATCTCTTAATTCTGCTGCTTTTTCAAAATCAAGCGCTTTTGCTGCATCTTTCATTTCCATCTCGACCTTTTCGATCACTTTTTCTCGCTCTTTTTTGCTCATTTTTGACAGCTTTGGTGCTGCATTTGTTTCATATTCTTCCGATTCCTCATGTATCTTTGTTGCTTTAATGGCATCTCTAATTTTCTTATGGATGGTTTGCGGAGTAATTCCATATTTCTCATTATACGCCTCTTGCTGCTCTCGTCTTCGCTTCGTTTCTTGAATCGCAATATCCATTGATTTGGTCATTTTATCTGCATACATAATGACCCGGCCTTCTGAATTTCTCGCTGCCCGGCCAATCGTCTGGATAAGGGATCTTTCAGAGCGTAAAAAGCCTTCTTTATCTGCATCTAAAATCGTCACGAGCGACACCTCTGGAATATCCAGTCCTTCACGAAGAAGGTTGATTCCCACAAGCACATCATATTTTCCGAGACGTAAATCGCGAATAATCTCAATCCGCTCAAGGGTCTTAATTTCTGAATGAAGATAATTGACCTTGATTCCGATCTCTTTTAAATAATCTGTAAGATCCTCAGACATTTTCTTCGTCAGCGTCGTCACGAGCACACGCTCATTTTTCTCAACCCGCGCATGAATTTCTCCAATTAAGTCATCAATTTGACCTTCAATTGGACGCACTTCAATAATCGGATCAAGTAAACCTGTTGGACGAATAATTTGTTCCACAACCTCTGGGGTTTTCTCAAGCTCATAAGGACCCGGAGTGGCAGATACATGCACAATATGGTTAATATGCTTTTCAAACTCATCAAAGGTGAGCGGTCTGTTATCAAGTGCTGAAGGCAGACGGAATCCGTGATCAACCAACACTTGCTTTCTTGCTTGGTCCCCGTTGTACATCGCGCGGATTTGCGGGATCGTCACATGTGACTCATCGACAACAATCATAAAATCATCCGGGAAATAATCAAGCAATGTGTAAGGTGTTGAACCAGGAGGACGCAAGGTCAGGTGCCTTGAGTAGTTCTCGATTCCTGAACAAAAGCCCATTTCTCTCATCATCTCAAGGTCATATCTTGTCCGCTGCTCAAGGCGCTGCGCTTCTAGCAATTTCCCATTATCTCGAAGCTTTTCGAGCTGCTCCTCAAGCTCTTGCTCAATATTAATAATCGCTTTTTCCATTTTTTCTTCTCTTGTGACGAAGTGAGATGCTGGGAAAATAGCCACATGTTCACGATCACCGAGTATTTCTCCAGTGAGTGCATCCACTTCACGAATACGTTCAATTTCATCACCGAAAAACTCCACTCTGATACAATGCTCATCACGTGAAGCAGGGAAAATTTCAACGACGTCTCCTCGTACTCGGAAGGTTCCACGCTGAAAATCTATATCATTACGAGAATACTGAATGTCCACAAGCTTACGAAGAAGCTGATTACGTTCAATCTCCATTTCAGTACGTAAAGACAGCACAAGCTCTCGGTATTCCTCTGGCGAACCTAAGCCATAAATACAGGAGACACTGGCAATGATGATGACATCTCTCCGCTCAAATAACGAGGACGTAGCGGAGTGTCTCAGCTTATCAATCTCATCATTGATGCTGGCATCCTTTTCAATAAATGTATCAGTCTGAGGCACATACGCCTCTGGTTGGTAATAATCATAATAACTCACAAAATATTCGACAGCATTATTCGGAAAAAATTCCTTGAACTCGCTGTATAGCTGGCCGGCAAGTGTCTTGTTATGTGCAATGACAAGTGTCGGTTTGTTCACTTCTTTGATCAGGTTGGATACAGTAAAGGTCTTTCCCGTACCTGTAGCACCTAACAGCGTTTGATGCTGTTTCCCCTGATGGATGCCCTCGACAAGCTTTTCGATTGCCTTCGGCTGATCTCCTTGGGGCTGATAGTTAGAAACTAATTCAAAGCGGTCACTCACATCAAAGCCTCCGTTTCGTTACGAAATCTATCTAATGAATATATTATCATAAAAGAACACAAAAATACGAACTAAAGTTCGGCTCTTACTTGATTTTTATTTCCAATACAGTCATACCCTCTCTTCAATGGCAAATAACCCTCTTACGAAAACCTTCCTTTCAGTATGGAACATTTTGGTGAGAGATATTCGATGAGCAGAAAAAGAGAAAAAAAAGAAAGCTGCACTCACTAGAATTCGTAAGCACAGCTTAAAAAACGTCATCTTTCGGCCTAACACGCTCTTGATGATGACATCAATGATGTTTTTCAGCCTTTTCTCTCTTTTCAATTTCTTTTTTAGCCATATATAATGCACCAGCTACTAAAGAAATGATATCTAATCCCACAATAAAGTAGGTTTCTGTATAGCCCTTCATGTACGAAGCAAATAAAAGCGCTGCTGTTAATGCAATGCCCACATAATGATTATAAGTAACCTTTGAAAATAAAATAACGAGCAGGAAAGGAAAAACAAGTGCAAAAATGGCTTTTGTAATCACAAAAACCCTCCCTCTTCATGGTCTACTCCCTTGATTATAGTAAAGTTTGGCATATTGAACAATTCACAGTTTTCAATTTCACCTATTTTTCTTTCTGCTCGGAGACTTTTATTATAGATATAGAAGGAAATTAGTGAGAATGTCCCCTTTGAAAAGATAGGTCTTTCCGTCTTTGACAGTAACATCCAATAAATCCTATGATTAAAATGATAGTGCGCACTATCATTTTAGAAACGATAGAGAGACAGACAAACCATTGGCTATTTGGATAAGGGGGCATTCCCATGTATTCAGTTTTATTTCATGCGGCTGAAGAATCCGCAGCACTCGCAGGGGCAAAGGGCCTAAATTTAATCAAATTAAACAATCACGGCCTACCAGTCCCAGATGGATTTATTATCAAAACCAACAGCTTTTCAAGCTTTCTTTCATATCACAACCTGCATCCAACTGAACAAAACCTTGCTGACAAAATCAAAGAAGCATCGTTTCCTTCTCAAATGGAAGCAGAACTCCTTTCGTCCTTTCAATCATTGCGGAAGACTTATCCCTCAGTTGCAGTCAGGTCCTCTTCTGTTGCAGAAGATCTCGAAGGCGCCTCATTTGCAGGACAGTACGAAACTTATTTAAATATCAAAACAAATGAGGAATTCTTTCAGGCTGTCAAAGAATGCTGGTCTTCTTATTTTGGAGCGAGAGTGACAGAATATAAGGAAGAGATGGATGAAAACGAGGAAGAGATGCCGCTCATGGCTGTTGTCGTTCAAGGGTTGATTCATTCTGACGTCTCCGGTGTCATCTTTAGCGAGAATCCCGTAACAGGAAAAACCAATGAAATGATGCTGACAGCAAGCTACGGACTAGGAGAAGCAATCGTCTCTGGGCTTGTGACACCAGACACATTTGTTATAGACAAAGAGACACTTTCTATTGAAAAATCACTTGGAATGAAAGAGCTGCAAATTATTCCTTATCAAGAAGGTGTCATTGAACAAGCAGTGACGGAGGAAATGGCTGGTCAGTTTTGCCTGAATGATGACCAATTAGTAGAAATCACGCAAATCACCAAACAAGTAGAAGCACTTTATGGCCATAGCGTGGATATCGAATTTGGAATAGCAAATGGCACATTTTATTTACTCCAAGCCAGACCGATTACCGCAGCCCTCTCAAAAGCAGCAGATGAAACAGCGGGTGCTTCTTTTCAAATGCAGCCAGACGAGCTGCAGGATTTCTGGATCTCAATGGACGATCATATGCCGGGCCCAACAAGTCCTCTCTTTTCAAGTCTGATCATCCCAGCATTAAAAAGCGGTATGAAGAAAAACGGTGAAAAATATCAAGTGCCTGATCTGAATATTAAAGATATCAAGCTTTATAGAGGTCACCTGTATTCATCACCGTCACTGCCTGAAGCGAGTGCAGAAGCTGCACCAGTATTCGATGAGAGTATATTTGAGTTATTTCCGCATTTAAGTGAACGTATGTATGAGATTTTAGAGGAAAATTTCTTTCCCTTTTACGAAAAACTCGATCATAAAATGAAGGAACCGCTGACCATTGAAGAAGCCATCATCGGATTTGAAGAATTAAAGACTTTTTATATACAAGCATATGATGATCATTTTGATATTGTCATACCTCAAGTCATTTTATCGGCTATGATTGAAGACATGCTTGTGACGTATACTGGTGATCAATCACAAGTGATCCTGCTGCATGAGATGATGATAGGCGTGATGAACAAATCTCTTGAAACAGACAAAAAGCTATCTGATTTTGCAAAGAGTGTCCTTCAAGATAATGAACTTCATCAAGCATTTATGAACCATGAAAAGAATCCAGAGCTGCTTGATGCACTCACTCAATCGGAAAAAGGCAGACACTTCATTTCGACAATAAAGGAATTTCTTCAAGTCTATGGCTGGAGATCTGTTAAAAGTCATGACCTTACGGAAGAGACATGGATGGAAAACCCTGAGTTTATACTAGATATCATTAGAAACAACATTCAACACCAAAGTGATTTTGATGAAGAATTTGCACAAGCCGTCATCAAAAGACAAGAGACATATGAACATTTTATGAGCCAAGTGAAGGATGAAGCGTTTAAAACGAAATTTGAGACACTTTACCAATTTGCTCTACAGGCTGCTAATATTCGTGACGATCATCACTTCTACATTGATGCCATGTTAGATGCTAAAGCCAGGGTATACCTATTGAAGATTGGTGAACTTCTTGTACAAAAAGGAGCGATTCCTCATCAAGAAGATCTATGGTATCTCTACGATGAGGAAGTACACACAGCTCTCACAACGTCTACAACATTTAATACAGTCATCACACAAAGAAAAATTGACATGAAAGATAATGAAGCCATCCAACCACCAGCTTATATGGGCACCCCAACTGAAGCTGAATTGCAGCAAGTAGAAAGAATGCTCGGTTCATTAAGAGAAAATGAAAACAACACAAGCGATGTGATCTATGGAATTGGTGCATCTAGCGGTATTGTTTCTGGAAGAGTAAAGGTCATTACATGTGCTGAGGAATTCTCACAATTCCAAAAGGATGATATTTTAGTTTGCAAAACAACCACACCTTTATGGACGAGCTTATTTAGAGATGCAAAAGCAGTCATCACCGATGCTGGGGGCATTTTGTCTCATTCGGCTATTATCGCTAGAGAATATATGATGCCAGCTGTCCTAGGAACCCGAATAGCGACTGAAACACTTCAATCCGGTGACCTTGTGACAGTAGATGGGAGCAATGGACGCATTCAGATATTAAAACAGCATGCACGTGTCTAACTTTATCGTTTTGGATCATATTGGCGGTCATAGGTTTTATCGGTATACTTACTTTGTTGCAAACACATTCATAACCTGAGGTGAGTATGCTTGTTAAAATCTACAAATCAACGAATCATTCGCGCAACAATGGATTTATTGACTGAAAAGGGCTATCAAAAAACCACAACCAAAGAAATAGCCGCAAAAGCGAATGTCAGTGAAGCAACAATTTTCCGCAACTTTAAAAACAAACGCGGAGTTATTGCTGCCATTATGAAAATGAAATCAACACCGACGAAAACCTTAGAAGCAGAATTCAAAGGCGATTTATACACCGATTTAAAGTTTCTCGGTTCCTATTTCCTTGAGGATTTAACTTCAAAAAAAGAATTCATTTATATCAGCATGCGAGAACCGGCTATGTTTAAAGATCTGACTAGTCATGAAAAAGTTTATCCTCAAGAACTAAGAGAAATGCTGATACAATACTTCAAAAAGATGAGCGCTCAGCATCATGTCTTAAAAGGAAAAGAAGACATTTATGCAGACATTTTCATTAGTACGTATTTTGGTTTTTTTATTCAGCAGCTAGAGCAAGACTTCCAGCTCGTATTAACACAAAAAGATGATTTTATTGAGACATACACACACATTTTCATGAGAGGAATTTCTCCCGCTTAAAGGGTGGAATTCTTCTTTTTACAAAAGGTGGTATACACATTGAAATTGCAAAAAGAGAGTTTGATCATCTATTCTTTGTTACTAGGAGCTATACTAGTTCCGGTCAACTCAACGATGATCGCAGTCGCTTTATCATCCATATCAACTTATTATGATCAATCCATTTCAAACATTACTTGGGTTGTCACGATTTATCTTATTGTCATGGCGGTCACCCAGCCTATCGCTGGTAAGTTGGGAGATATATATGGACACCGCCGTATGTATTTAACCGGAGTGACACTCTTTTTAATCGGCTCGATTGGCTGTGCTTTAGCACCTAATCTAGCATTTCTCATCATCTTTCGCTCCATTCAAGCAGCTGGTGGGGCCATATTAACACCGAATAGCATTGCTTTGATTCGTGCAACAGTCTCATCAGAAAAGCTATCTAAAACAATGGGTTACTTTGGATTTGGTGCTGGTATTGGTGCCGCACTTGGGCCTTTTATTGGATCAATTCTCATTCAGAGTTTTGATTGGCATTCCATATTCTTAGTGAATATCCCATTCCTATTTCTTACACTAGTCACCGGTGTTTTACTTATTCCAAAGATAAAGCATACACGTATACATGCAAAAGTAGATATGATAGGTTCATTGTATTTAACCATCGGAATTGCCACAGTCATTCTATGCTCAAAAAGCCAGCTACTAAATGAATATTTAATTTATGGCATTCTAGCATTGATTGTCATTCCTTTATTTTTTAGACATGTACGGAAAGTAAAGAATCCGATCATCGATTTGTCCCTATTTAAAAACAGTTCATTTACAAATGCGAATCTGTCGATCATGCTAAGTAATTTTGTGATGTATGCCATCCTTCTCATCATGCCACTGTTTATGGAACAACAACTTGCCCTTTCTCATACACAAAGCGGTATGATTCTATCGGTATTTTCTCTTTGTATGTCTCTTAGCGGTTTATTAGGCGCAAGACTCCATCCAAAAAAGGGCGCGAAAAAAATGATTCGCTTTTCATTTCTCTGCCTTACTTTATCAGGCATCATGTTAATTGCACTGAGTCAGTACCCAACCTTACCTCTGCTTATCGTGACACTAGTCGCAGGTGGAATTTCATCAGGGATTGGTATGACAAGTATGCAGATGGCTTCTTTAACAGCTGTTGATCAAAGTTTATCTGGTTCGGCCTCTGGTATTTTCTCAACCTTTCGATACTTTGGCAGTATCATTTCGTCGACATTGATTGGGATCATGAGTGGTTTCCAATCTTTATTTATTGTATTAATGGGCGCAGGAATCCTTGGCTTCCTTTTATCCCAACGCGTCAAAACGAAATCTACCTCCCCATCATCTGGGCATTCTGCCTAATGACTCCCTGCGCTCTATGTCGATTTAGAGCGGGGGAGTTTTTATTATTTTTATCACTGTAAGCTATAACAGGCACAGGAATCAAATATTGAAAATCCTTTTTTAAAGATGAAAAAAAACCATATGACTAGACAAAAAAGGAACTTTAAATCGAATTGTCCTCATTCATCCACCTAAAATCTGTTTTTCATCTCTTTCAGTATTGATAACTTCGATTTTTTTTCACAATTTTTGTGGTATGCTTTTTGAAAATAGAGGACACAAAGGAGCGGAAGAATGGAACGTGTAAAATATGTTTTGATCTATTTATCAGCTCTATTGTTATTCCTGTCAGGCTGTGGAAAAGACCAGCAATTTACTCCACCTGGCAGCTCTCAATCGATCGCGGTCATCTCTCAATTAAAAAAAGCCTCCTTTTCAATAGTTGATTTACAAAAGAATAAAATGATCTCTTCCGTTGATTTAAAACATCCGCTCACTGATCTTATCCAAATCAACAAAGACGTCATCATCGCAACTAGTAAAGAAGGAGAATCGCTGATCGAAATTAATTTAAAAAAAGGTACAGCAACAGATTATATGGATGTGAATAAAGGTCTGACTTCCCTTACATATGATGCAGCTTCTCACACCTTAATTGCAGCGGATTCACAGAAAAGTGTCGTTTATTTTATTGATACGCAGCGTAAAAAAATAAAAGCAACTGTAAAGACCGGAAAGTTACCTTCTTCTATGACACTTTCTCCGTCAGGTACTTTATTTGTTTTAAATGCAGAAAGTCATACTGTCTCTGTCATAGATGTTGAGAAGGAAAAACATATACGTACGTTCTCTGTACTTGAACGACCTTCTGGTATTCATTTTGATGGACAATCCATTTGGATCGGTGGTCACGGTAAACCAGGCACCTTAAATAAAAGCATTTTTGCTTACGACCCTAAAACAGGTAAAAAGCAGCGAGAAATAAAACTAGGCGTTATGCCTGTTGCATTCTTTTCAGAGAAAAACTCTTCTACTTTATATGTTCTTTGTCATGGAGATCATACGCTATACAAAGTAGATACAGAGACGAATAAGCAGCTTGCTTCTGTTGAAACTGGTCAAAATCCGAATTATATCACCGCTGATACCACATCAATATATGTGAGTAACTTAGATGACAATTCAGTATCAATTATCGATAAACATACATTCATGATGAAAAATCGACTGAATGTCTCATCAGGACCTTATGCTATCGTGTTGGAGGAAAAGAAATGAAAGAACAAATGCATATTTTAATCGTAGACGATGAGTTCGATATGCTTGAGTTAATCGGATCCTTCTTAAAAAGACAAGGCTTTCACATCATCACAGCTAATAATGGAATGGATGCCTTACGTCAGCTTGAAAAGGAACCCGTTGACCTTGTAGTACTAGATATCATGATGCCTGACATGGATGGATTTGAAGTCTGCCAGCGTATTCGGCAAACATCTCAAATCCCCATCTTATTCTTAACAGCTAGAAGTTATGAGGAGGATCGAATTAGAGGTTTAGAAATTGGTGCGGATGACTACATCATGAAGCCTTTCAGTCTACGTGAGCTTGCAGCAAGAATTGAAACAACTTTGAGACGAATTAGAGGTCTTTCGCTAAAGCGCAGCCGCATACAGTTTGATGACATGGAGATTGATCAGGATGGTAGACAAGTCTATATCCATCAGGAGCCCATTAATTTAACTAGAAGAGAATTCGATTTGCTCATGTTTCTTTTACTCAATCAAGGCCAAGTGTTTTCACGAGAACAGCTCTATCAAAAACTGTGGGAATCACATTCTACGAGCGGATCTTTACGAACAGTCGATACACATATCAAAACGCTGAGAATGAAATTAAAGGGAGCGGAACGGCATATAAAAACCGTTTGGGGTGTCGGCTATAAGTTTGAGGAGGAAGAATGAAGCCCTTATCTATTAAAAAGAAGGTGCTCTTCTTAATCCTTGTAGTGACCGGAATCGTTGCTGCCTCAGCTCTTGCCCTCACCTATTACTTATACCAGCACTTATATGTTGATAAACAGATTGATTCCTTAAGTTTACAAGGTAAAAAGCTGGCACAAATCTATCATAAACACGGGAAAGATACGTATTTTACCGATAGAATAAAATGGGCTAACGACTCGAGTCAGGCGAACATTATTTTTACAGATGATCCAATGGAGCTTTCCAGTGGTCTTCCTTTTGATACGAACACAAATGATAACCTCATCACGTTCAAGGAACGCCAAAAGCTCCTTCAAGGGGATACTGTCGTGTTGATTAGAGAACACTCTCAGTTTCATCAAGATATTCTTGGCATCGCCATCCCTGTTTTCTCAAACAAAGATGAGCTATCAGGGACAATTTTTCTATCCATGCCCTTATCGGATGTATATGAACCCTTTGTCCAAATCAGATTGACACTTGGCATATCTATTTTATTAATCCTGCTCCTGATTTTCTTTATCGGATATAAAAGCTCCAATAAAGTCGTTCTGACAATTAATCAGATGAAAGAAATTGCTATGGAAATGGAATCTGGTGATTTTTCAAAACGGATGGCTGTGACCAAAAACGGAGATGAGTTAAACCAATTGAGCCGCTCTTTTAACAAACTGTCTTCTACCCTTGAAAAAGTTGAGCAGCACCGCAGGGAATTTCTTGCGAATGTCTCTCACGAACTTCGGACTCCGCTAAGTTATATGAAAGGATATGCTGAAGGTATTGAAGAAGGGATCATTGATCAAAAAAAGGGAATGCACATCATCCAGGATGAGGCCGCACGTTTAAGCCGGCTTGTGCATGATCTTTTAGACCTTGCGCAGCTAGAAGGAGATTCTTATCCACTAACGATGGAGCCAATCGTCTTTGCTCAGCTGATTCATGACGTTCTTGATCAAATGGCATTTATCGCTAATCAAAAGGGCATTTATCTGAAACGGACACTTGATGAAGATTGTATTGTGTATGGCGATAGCGATCGGCTGCAACAAGTGATTCGTAATTTACTGGATAACGCCATTCATTACACTCCCTCTGGAAAATCGGTCTCGATTGAATTACTAGTTCACCAACATAAAGCTGAGTTGAGAGTGACAGATGAGGGCAACGGTATTCCAAAAGAAGACCTTCCACATGTTTCTGAGCGGTTTTACCGAGTAAATAAGGCGCGTACGAGAAAAGATGGCGGCTCAGGCCTTGGACTAGCTATTGTCTATCAAATCATGAAAAAACATCATGGCACGTTCGATATTCAATCTGAGACAGGATGCGGTTCGACAGCCATCATCCAGCTGCCACATACTCCAATCGATGAAGACCTGCCTACGATATAACCAAATAGACTTTGTAAGTAAGGTCATCCGTTTAATCCATATATACGCATCAGTCGCCTAAATTTGAACAGCTATTTTCAGCCCCTTTTTGATCATCTGCTTTTATGTATCAATTTCTTTCAAAAGGTGACTCGGTACTTTAGTTCAAACAATAAAACTACATTAAAAAAGCGTGCGAGACCTTCTTCAAAAGTCCTGCACGCTTTTAAATTAAACAGCTGTTTCAAACCGCTTTCTATTGATGAAGAAAGAAAGCGTGATGATGAGATAGATACCCATTGTGACCATGGTTTGGACAATTGGAGTCGTTGATACTACACCGATAAAAATGGCAATGATCGCAATGACAGAAAACCATGTCGTGAAAGGATACAGTTTGACCCGATATCCTTCTGGTGCTGCTACACTTCGAGACTTTAAATGCCCGACAGCAATAATAAACCAGATGAATAGGACTGTATAACTTAAAGATCCCATTAAATAATTAAAGGTTTGACTTCCTACAAAAAGAGAGATTAATACAGCTGCATACAAAGTAGATGTACATACTAGAATCGCTCTGACTGGCACCTGCTGTTTCGACAGCTTCGAAAAGCCCTTCCATACACGGCCATCCATTGCCTGTGTAAATAGTACCCTTGAAGAAGCATACAGACCAGAGTTCATAGAAGACAAGATCGCTAATAAAATAATCCCGTTCATGATATCACTTGCATATGGCACACCAATCGTTGCAAACACTGTGACGAATGGGCTCACTTGTTCATTGTTTACTTGATTCCAAGGAATTAAGCTGACGATGATGAAGAACGGAAGTACATAAAAACCGATGATTCGTACAAATGTACTTTGAATGGCTTTTGGGATGACTTTTTCAGGGTTTTTCGTTTCTGCTAATGTAACCCCAATCATTTCAGTTCCGCCATATGAATACACGACCACCAGCATTGCCGCAATTAAGCCGCCCGTTCCATTTGGGAAAAATCCTCCGTGGTCGGTTAAGTTGGATAATCCCGGTGCTGCATGCTGTCCGAATGAGACAAACAGCATCGTTAACCCGATGATAATAAATAAAAGAATGACAGCAATTTTAATAGAAGCTAACCAGTACTCTGTCTCAGCAAACATTTTGACTGAACAAACATTGATCAATGTCACAACAAGTGAAATGATTAACACAAGTGTCCAAATCGGTACTTGTGGGAACCAGTACTGAATAAAGATGGCAGACACGATCGCTTCTGCTGCAATGTTCAACACCCACATTTTCCAATAGATCCAGTCTAAGAAATAGGCGGGGTATTTGCCTAACACAGGTTCAATTAAATCACGGAATGTTCTAGCGCCAGGTCGTGCAACTGTCATTTCGGCAAGTCCTTGCATAATAAATAATAAAATAAGACCACCAATCATATATGCCAAAATGACAGCAGGACCTGCGATATCAATGGCAGAACTGCTTCCTTTAAACAGACCAGCACCGATGGCTCCTCCAAGTGCGAGCATCATGATATGCCTTGACGTCATTGTTCGTTTTAACTGTACATGTTCCTTTTCCATTTTCTATAGCTCCTTTAAATTTGAATCTTCAGACAAATATAAGATAAAAGCATATAAAAAAGGCCAGTCATCTCCTTGAAGAGACGACTGACCTTTCAACCGCGTTACCACTCTTATTGACTCAGACATAGCTGAATCCAACTTGAAACCCGATAACGGAGGTCACACGTAAAGACTTACTATTCATTCAGTCTTACCGCTCCTTGAGCGAGTTCAATGATTCGTTTTACTGCGTTGCACCAACCCGCAGCTCTCTTAGAAAACGGATATTCATTTACTATTCTCAAGTCAAAGCGTTTATAGTCAATTTGTCTATTTATCAAAGATTTTATTTTTTAAATATACTGACTAACCACGCAATTGTCAACAGCCTTTTTCCGACATTTCCTTTTAACGAATCCAAACGGCTACTTCATCCATTGGACGACGCGTTTTTCCGCGCCTTGGCTCAACGACTCGATACCCAAAGGCAGCCATGACAGAGATGTCGTACTGACCATCTTCAAGTAATCCTTCTTCCTCAAGCATACGATGAATTTCATCGTAGCTGAATCCCTCAACAGGGCATGAATCAATGCCGATTTGTGCCGCAGCTGTCATCATATTTCCAAGGGCAATATACGTTTGTTTGGAAGCCCAATCGAAGAGCGTACGGTCAGTTTCCATCAAATGAAGATCATTCTCTTGGAATTGTTTGTAGCGTTCTTTTACCATCTCAAACGTTTCGTCTGTCATTCCTTTGATTTCCTTATTGATGTATTCTGCATATGGTGAATCATACCGGGCGTCTGGTCTTGCCAAAATGATCACAAAATGGCTGGCAGTTGGCAGCTGCTTTTGCGCACCCCATGTATATTCTTTTAATTTCTCTCTAAATGCTTCATTTTGAACGACGAGGAACTTCCAAGGCTCAAATCCGACAGAGCTTGGGGAAAGTCTTCCTGTCTCTAAAATGAACGCAAAATCATCTTCTGGAATCTTTTTCGCCGGGTCAAACTCTTTTGTCGCATGACGGAATTCATACGCCTCAATGATTTCTTTTTTTAATCGCTCTTTGTCTCGCATGGTATTCATCCTTTCTAGTGAACGGTTAGGGTGTGAAGTTTCACCAATCCAATTTCTTTCCATTCCCATATAGAAATTGTTATGATAAGAAAACAAACAACCCGATGTGTGATGTGATATCTCTATGGTAAAAGAAAAGCTTCCTTTGATTCAAGTACGCACATTTTTGTTCGTTAGGTACAATCATGTTCGTTTATCACCCATTTCGTCTTAGAAAGGAGCGTAAAGATGAGTGCACCATCCAATCCAGTCAGTATTGTCAATCATGGCTGTCCCGTTTCAACCACCTCGAGTGTAATAGGAGGAAAATGGAAAGGAGTGATCCTTTATCATTTGACTTGCGGTCCAAAACGATACAATGAATTACGCCGGCTTCTGCCAAGAATTTCTCAGCGTGTTCTTACGCTGCAATTGCGTGAACTAGAACAAGACGGCATTGTTCACAGAGAAGTCTATGAGGAGGTCCCTCCTCGTGTCGAATATTCACTCACTTCTCTAGGAGATACGTTAAAGCCTATTATCTTCGCTATGCGTGAATGGGGCGAATCCTATGGAAAAGAAGCGCGCCCAAAAGAAAAAAGCTGCCATCTCTAGCAGCTTTTTTTATGATGAAATCGCCGTTGATTCTTGCTGTGGATCATCCTTTACAAACAGGATGCCAAGCTGATGATGCTCCCCTTCGTAAGAAGCGCGTTTCTCAAACCTTGTCTGACCATTCAAGCCAATGATCTCAAGCTTTGTCAGAGCACGATTGGTTTGAAGGGCTTCGTAAAATTCCGAAACGGTTTTGACTTCAATTCCATTCACCTTTGTAATGACTTCTCCGATCTCAAGCTTTAAATCAGCTGCAGGGGTATTCGGAATGATTCCTAGCACCATTAGCCCCTGATTACGCTTAGAGAAGTAGAATGGAGCCGCATTGTCGTTGACTCGCTGTTTCCATGAAAGGAAAGCTCTACCGGCAATCGCTATTAATACAGCACCCCATGCAATCGGCTCAAACCAAATACTTGCAGCACCTAGTAAAGCAACAGCAAGTCCTAGCATGAGAATACGCCGAGCTGTAATTTGAATGCTCACAATTGGCAGCGATCCTTGAATCCGCTGCCCGAAACCGATGATGTATGGAATCAAAATAAAAGAAAAGCTTTGATCGTGTACTTGAAGCACCGGCCACCATGGCAGAGAAGAAGTAAATTCACCTGCCGGCATCAGCAAAACAAGCGGTAAAAGCCACAGACGGTTTGCCCGCTGCTGGCCAATCAAAAGTCCTCTCGCACTCATCACCATTGCAGGCGATGTTCGTAAATGCGCCGTTCGATAGGCTAGAATCCCCTCGGTCATTAATAAAAGACCTAGCAGAATGACAACGGCTGATGCATTCATCATTGAGAGCTGCGGCAGCCATGAATGGCTCACTTGGACATACAATAGTCCAAGTGCCGCAATAAAACTGAAACCGAGTGTGTATGCAGACGAAAGCGCACTCGCCTTAAAGAATAAAGAGCAAACGATGGTCATCGCTGCAATCAGCACGATGAATCCAGGCGGGAGGGCAATCCCTAAGCCTACTGAAATAATGGATAGGCAAATTCCTAGAATCCATCCCTTTGAATATGTAAATTTAAGTTCATCGTATACATCTTCTATTCTTGTTTGAAACGCTTTTCTCTCCCGCTTTACGCGGATGTAGCCATGTAACAGGCTGATTAATATCATGAAATAAAAAAGAGGGTGGATTAAAAACAGACCGACCGCTTTTAATCCAGCTCCCATCCACTCCGAGCTCATTATCGTTCACCGCCCAAGTCAAGCATTTTCTCTTATTCTATCAAATAAATCGATGCTTGACACCAGGTTTATTTCTCCTGATTCATCCAAAGTGTGACATTCGACAGTGAAAAATCTTTTAAGTAGTGATTGACATCTACATCTAGTATGCCGCCGAGCAGCTGCATCGACCTCTTGATGTCGGTTAAGTTTATACCAAGTCTCTTATGATTATCCATTAAATAATTGAAGTATATCTCAGCACAGTCTTCATCGATTTCGTCGACTGATTCTACCGTTGTGTAATTGACCAAGTACCTGCTCAACAGCATGAGCAGACTTAATGCCTTTGTAGCGGAAAACGTCACATCTTTCGTACGACTCTTAAGCTCCTCTACCAACTCGTAATATTTTTTCTCTCTCACAATACTTGCCCTTTTCAATTGTGTACCCCCATTTACTAGTTCTTTTAAGAAAAGCGCAAACCTCGGTACAGCTTAATGCTCAAGCTGAATATCCGCAAAAAATAAAATATTTAAAATGAGTGCTACTTTATATTGTAAGAATTATTTATGTAACATACAACTTTCAAAAGTTTCATTTTCATGACATGTTTAAATCAACAGAAAGTCTCTTATATAAATATGTTATCGGGTAAAATCGGAGGAATGTTATGTTTTTTGTAAAATAAATGAATATATTTCTCGATATAATTTATTTTTAAGAATAAACTATTACATGTTTGTGACACTTATGAACCAAAAAAAAGAGGCATTTATTCGCCTCTTTATTTTTTAAGATATAGTGCTTTTAGTGCAGTCTGCAGTTGAAGATCATTTTTTTCATAGGATTTCACTTCATCCACCATTTTGTTCATCATTTTCGCTGTCTTCAGATCAATTACACCTGATTTATTAAGATTGTATGTGCTTTGGAAGGCTAATACCGCCTTTTTCGTTTCTTCATCAAAGTAGCCATCTACTCTGCCGGGGTCGAATGACAAGCCCTTTAATAGCGTCTGTGCTTGTCTCACTTCTTCATTGTTCATATCAAGCTGAAGAGGTTCTTTCAGCTGAAGCGGACCTACAGTAAAGTAATCTGGCTGATGAATCGCAATGGTCGGTACGACACCTTTTTTGTGAATCCAATTCCCTTTTGGCGTGAGCCATTTATACAACGTTAATTTAATGTTACTGCCGTCACCCATTGGAACCGCCTGCTGCACAGTGCCTTTGCCAAAGGAGACATCACCGACAACTTCATATTTTCCGGCTTCTTTCATAGCACCTGCAAGTATTTCAGAAGCGGATGCACTGCCTTTATCAATTAAGACATTAACTGGGTAAGACTTCTGTTCCTTCCGCTTTGAAAAATATCGTTTCCTGTCGCCGTTCCGTTCTGCAATTTGAATATATGGCTGATCCTTTGTAATAAAGTGCTTTAAAATGTCTTCTACACTTTGCAGATAGCCGCCAGGGTTTCCTCTCACATCAAGCACAAGGCCTTCTATGCCCTTTTTCTCGAGCTGTTTCAGGCTTGACGTGAAATCCTTCGCAGTATCTTCTGAAAAGCTTGAGATCGCGATATAGCCTGTTTTATGTCCATTTACCTCTTTCACAGAGGAAGTCACGGTTTCAAGCGGGATTTCTTCTCGTTTGATTTGGAAGGTTAACTCTTTTTCAATCCCATTTCGTCTGATTTTCAGAGCGACGGATGTTCCTTTTTTCCCTCTTATTTTTAGTACAGCATCGTTTAAGCTTTTTTCTTTCATCGACTCACCATCAATGCTGATGATTTCATCTTTCGGCTTTAGGCCTGCTTTTGCTGCGGGGGATTTTTTAAAGGCAGAGACGATAATGATTTTTCCTTCATCCATCCCCACTTCTGCCCCAATTCCCTCAAAAGAAGAATCAAGCGAATCAGAAAATTGCTTGGCAGTTTGCTTGTCCATGTATACTGAATATGGATCATTTAAAGTTGAAAGCATTCCTTGAATAGCGCCTTCAAGCAGCTTTTGGCGATCCACTTCCTCTACATATTCATTCGAAATAAGGTCATAGGCTTTCTCAATTTTCTCCATCCCATTCTCTTTCGCCTTATCACTTGATTGAGCTTGTCCAGCCATTGCAGCAGCTGCTTGCGGTGACTCCGCATGAGTTCCCTCTTTATGCGTCATCACCCCTGCACTAATTAATAGAACGACACTTGCCATAATAGATGCGATTTGTTTTTTCATATTTGGCCTCCTTCTTCAACTCTTCCTGATGACCTGAGTTATTATATGCCAGAAGAAGGGATTTCATGTAAAGACATTCTGCCGCGAAGGCTTGACTAATTATTTTATTAGGTGTAATTTTTATTTTGTTATGATCGAGAAGGAGTCTTCGCTATGTATATTATATTGACGATGCTATTATTAGGAATTTTATTAGGATTTGTAGGAGCAGGCGGGGCTGGTTTTGTCATCGCATTGCTTACGTTAATTTTTGATATCCCTATCCATACCGCACTTGGGACGTCTTTAGCCGCAATGGCATTTACGACGTTATCAGGTGCATACAGCCACTACAGGGAAGGGAATATTCAGCTGAAATCTGGTTTGATTGTCGGAGCTTTGGCTTGTGTGGCTTCCTTTGCAGGAGCTAAGATTGCTCCTTTTATTCCAGAAGGAAATCTGCACTATTTAACAGCCGGAATGCTCTTTTTATCCGCTGTGTTTATGATGATCAAATTATTTGTTCTGAAGGAAGAAGCTGAGCAGCAGCCGCTTTCTTCACGTCAGCTGCTTATAAGGGGTATTATTTTAGGACTTGTATCTGGATTGCTGTCAGGTATGTTTGGTATCGGGTCCGCACCATTTATCCAAGTAGGACTTTTGATTTTACTGAGACTTTCCATTCGGCAGGCAGTTGGCACGACGATGCTTGTCATTATTCCGATTTCCATCGGTGGTGGAATTGGATATATTACAGAGGGCTATGTTGATTTTATCTTACTCATTCAAATTTTAATCGGAACAGTATTAGGGGCTTATATTGGCGCAAAATTCACACGTCTTGCACCGAAGCTTTTATTAAAATCGGCTGTACTGCTAACACCTATTATTGCCGGTATACTGCTGTTATTTTAATTTTATTTAGAATAAAAAAAGCCGATAACATGATGTTATCGGCTTTTTGATTAGCGGATATATTGCGCTGGGTTGACTGCATTTGATTTAGCACCATTCCATAATCCTTTATGAATTTCAAAATGGAGATGCTGACCATGTGACTGGCCTGTATTCCCCATATATCCAAGGAATTGTCCTTGCTCGACTCTCTGCCCTGTGGACACACTTCTTGTAGATAGGTGGGCATATACCGTTTGATAAGTCTGTCCATTGATATTATGCGTAATGAATATCACGTTCCCGTAGCTTGATGAGTAGCTTGAGTTCGTGACTGTTCCAGATGCTGCTGCGACGACAGATACTGTGCCTTTTGCTGCAATATCTAATCCAAAGTGGTTTCCGCCAGAACGCCCGCCAAAGCCAGATGAGAAGCGTCCTGCAGCTGGTTTAATAAAACCTGAGCTGCTTGATGGTGTATCAGATACTTGATCTGAGCCGCCACTTTGAGGTGCAGGTGCACTTTTTTCAGCAGCTGCTTGTTCTGCTTTCTTTGCTTCTTCCTTTTGTCGGCGTGCTTCCTCAGACTTCACAGCCGCTTGTTGGTTCGTTAGAATTTCTTGTTCATTTTCGAGTTTGCCTAATTCATCATGGGCATGGTTCTTTTTATCTGTTACATCCCCTAAGATTTTCTCTTTTTCTTTTTGCTGTTTAGACAAATCCTTTTTCAACTCTTCTAGCTCTTTCAGAGATGTTTCAAGTCCACTTAGCTGATTATTTAGCTCTGCTTCTTTTTGCTCCACCAGCTTTAAATCATTTTCATGTTCTGTAATCATGTCTTTGTCTGCTTCGACAATGGTTGTGACAGCTCCAACACGACCGACAAAATCACTAAAGCTGCGAGCACCCAGCAGCACATCTAAATAGTTGATCGTACCGCCGCTTTTTTGCATCGAACGAATTCGATCTTTGAAAATAGCTTTTCTTTTTTCAATTCGATCATTGATGACTTGAATGTCCTTTTTTAGTTTCTTGATCTCTTGCTTCGTTTGTTTGACTTCTTTTTCTTTTTCTGCCACTTTTTCAGTTGCAGCACTTACCTTATGATCAATCTTTTCAATTTCTTTTTTGAGCTTTGATTCTTTCTTTTCAAGCTTAGCCAGCTCTGATTTCTTTTTCTTCAAAGTTGATTCAGTCTTTGATGTTTTCTCTTCGATTTGTTGACGCTTTTGATCTAGGTCTTCGTATGCGAATGCACGATTCTCATTCCCTGGAATATATAGCCACGTTGTTCCAATAAACGCTGCCATTCCAGCCATCATCAGCTTTCTTTTCAAAACGATATTCCCCTCCTATGACAACTGCCTGCATGAAGAGTCGACCGGATGAACTGGTTCAACCGGTCACACCTTCTATCAAATTCTCGAGTGCTGCCATCAAAAATAGATTTATACTTTTAAGAATTTACGGATGGACGTCAAGCTTCCCCATACACCAATGATTGCACCGATCAAAAGAAGGACCAGTGACACTTGATAAACAAACGGGTTATATGGAAGCATGGAAATAAATGAGCCTTGTACTCTCGGTGCCACCCAGCCCACTGCATATTGATATGTGCCAAGTAATAGAGCAATTGGTATAATGGAACCAAATACACCGAGCAGTAATCCTTCAATAAAGAATGGCCAGCGGATAAACCAGTTCGTTGCACCTACAAGCTTCATAATCTCGATTTCTTTACGTCTAGCAAAAATCGTAATTTTGATCGTATTTGAGATCAAGAACATGGCTGTAAATAAAAGCCCAATAATAAGCGCAATCCCTACATTTCGCGCCACTCCGACCACATTAAAGAGTCGGCTGACTTCTTCTTTACCATAGGTTACTTTATACGTACCTTTTAGGTTTTCTAATTTCTTCGCAACTTTTGGTGTATCGTGTGGATCTGATGTTTTCACAATAAACGCATCGTTTAATGGGTTTTCTTGATCAACAAGTCCCATGGATTGTCCATTTTCACCAAAGCTTTTAATCAGTGCTTTTAGTTCATCATCCTTGGATGAGTATTTCACATCACTGATTTCAGGAATCTTCTCAATTTCTGCTTTTAATTCATCCTGCTGCTTTTGATTCGCGGTTAAATCGATTAGAACTTTTACTTCTACTTCTTTCTCAGCGTTCGATGCCATGTTATTCAAGTTGAGCATAATCACAAGAAAAACCCCAACTAAAATCAATGTGACAGTGACCGCACTAATTGATGCAAATGTCATCCACGTGTTTCTTCCAAGTGAACGGAAGCTCTCACGTAAATGCCGCGAGAGAGTTTTAATCATAAATGCCGTACTCCCCTCTTGCTTCGTCACGCACAATCATTCCATCTTCGATTGCGATGACGCGTTTCTTCATGCTGTTTACAATCTCTTTGTTATGTGTTGCCATAACGACTGTTGTTCCTCGGTTATTAATCTCTTCGAGTGTCTTCATGATTTCCCAAGATGTGTCTGGATCAAGGTTTCCTGTCGGCTCGTCTGCAATGACTACCTCAGGACTATTCACGATCGAACGAGCGATGGATACACGCTGCTGCTCACCGCCAGACAGCTGGTCAGGAAATTGTCGCGCTTTGTGCTTGAGCTGTACCAAATCAAGTACATCCAGCACTTTTTTCTTAATGATTTGAGGCTGTTCCCCAATGACTTCGAGAGCAAATGCCACGTTCTCAAACACAGTGAGAGTTGGGAGTAGTTTGAAATCTTGGAATACTACGCCAATTTCTCTTCTTAAGTAAGGTATTTCTTTTTCCTTAATCGAGCCTAAATCTTTGCTATTAATTAAGATTTTCCCTTTGGTTGGCTTCTCTTCACGATACATCATTTTGATGAAAGTGGATTTACCAGCACCACTGGGACCAACAACATACACAAACTCTCCTGGGTGGATAGAGACATTGATTCCATTGATCGCCTTTACACCGTTAGGATAGATCTTGTAGACTTCCTTCATTTCAATCATGTAATCACCTAATCTTTTCTTATTTCTGACTAACAGCTTATCATGATGTTTTGACAGTAATCGTCAAAACACGTTATGTATGGTCACGCACATACCCTTCGATACGCACAAGCAATTTATGTCCTTTTCATCCAAAAAGATGAAAAAATTGAATCGTCTAAATTTCAACAACTCCAATTATACGTCATGAATCGACGCAATGGTATTACATTTATGTTTCAAAACTTATAGTTAAAAGGTAAAAACAACATTTAAAACCGAAAAACATGTCTTTTTACCCTTATTTTTTAAATAAATTTTAATATAATACGTTTTCATACTATTCAAAAGTCTTTTTCTACATATAAAAACAAAAAAAACCTTGTCGATTAGACAAAGGTTTTATTTTTTCTCTGCAAGCCACTTTGCTACTTCTTTTGCTTGCTTCTCATCTACCATTCCGCTTGGCATAGAGCCTTTACCATTCTGTGCAATATCTGCAATTTGGCTTTCATTATATTTCTTCCCTACTTCTTTCAGGCTTGGTCCGCCTCCGCCAGATAGGTCTTTCCCATGACAGCCAATACAGTTTTGCTGATAAATTTCCTCACCACTGCTCACAGTTGAAGCACTTTTGCTGCCTTCTTTTTTACTGTCACTGCTGCTTGAATTTCCTCCACAAGCCGCAAGAACAAGAAGCATCGCTGCAAACAGCATCATTAATCCGCTCTTTTGCATCAATTTCCCTCCCCTACAATCATTTGGTCAACGCTATTATATCCTTGTTTACGCCCTTTTAAAACCCTCACCAAGCACCTCTTTTGCATCCATTACGATGACAAATGCTGATGCATCGATTGCTTTCACCACTTGTTTCAACTTTGTGAATTGTGACTGCCCAACGACACACATCAAAATTGGACGGTCATGGTCAGTATATCCTCCGACTGCTGAGATTTTTGTGACACCACGGTCAATTTGATCAAACACTGCCTGTCTAACTTCATCCTCATGCCCTGTAATGATCATCGCCATTTTCGAATGACTGAATCCGGCCTGTACGACATCAATCGTTTTACTTGAAATAAATACACCAATGACAGCGTACAGTCCCTCTTCAATCCCGAAAACAGTCATCGCAGCCAATACAATTAGGCCATCCATCATCGCTAGACAAGTGCCAAGCGTGAGGCCTGTATATTTATTGATGATTTTGGCAGCGAGTGCCGTTCCACCTGTTGACCCATTTCCAAGGAACACGAGCCCTATTCCGATCCCAATCACTACTCCGCCAAAAATGGCTGCTAAGAGCGCTTCATGTGTCACTGGTGCAATATGTCTTGTGACAAACACCATCAAAGGTAAGAAAATAGAGCCAACGAGCGTTTTCACTCCGAATGTACCGCCTAATAAATAAAAACCAGCGATAAACAGCGGAATATTGAGCCCCCACTGCACATATGCCGCCTCAAAGCCGAATGACTGCATAATCGTACTAATACCGCTCACACCACCTGCGGCAATCTGATTCGGTAATAATAACGTATTAAATCCAATCGCCACAATGGCTGATCCAATTAAAATGAACAAGTAATTTTTCGCTTCAATCCATAATTGTGAATGTCCCTGCTTCATGTCTTTCTTCCTCCGTTACTTCTGAATGCACACCTATTTTAAGCCCTCCTATTACGAATGTAAATAACAGCCAAATGCAGTGCTAATGGATTAATACTTTATCACACAAACGGACCAGCGTACTTGCCGTTTGGTATAGGAGCAAATGATGGTATATTTAATATGTACATGAGAAAGAAGGGACATGCGATGAAGAAAATACTGAAGATCACAGGCATTACATTACTTGCACTGATCATTTTGGCTTTTGGTGCTTTCTATACATGGAGCCGCTTTACATACGGACCATCTGCCGCATTAAAAAAGCAAGTAAACATCGAGCAAGTAGAACTTAAAAACGACGTATATACATTTGCTTCAACAAAAAGCGATACAGGCATCATTTTCTATCCAGGAGCAAAGGTAGAACCACTTTCGTACGCCTATATCGGGAATGAATTGATGAAAAAAGGCTATTCTGTCTTTATCCCTGACATGCCATTTTCGTTTGCGATTTTTCATACAAATAAAGCACAAGATATCATGAAGGATCATCAAACGATCAAACACTGGTATATTGGCGGACATTCACTTGGTGGAACAGCTGCCGCTATGTTTGCAGAAAAAAACCAGCGCAAGCTCGACGGTCTTTTTTTCCTTGCATCTTATCCAGCATCAGATGAGCTGGAATCATCGTCCTTGAATATCCTCTCTATATCAGGTGAAAAGGATGGACTTGCGACACAAGAGAAAATCATGAAGTCGAAAACAAACCTGCCGTCTCAAACTGTTTATCATGAAATAAAAGGCGGGAACCATGCTCAGTTTGGCATGTACGGTAAACAAAAAGGTGATCAGCCAGCGGACATTCAAGTCCTCACACAGCAAAAGGAGATCATTCAAACGATGCTTGAATGGCTAAAACCAGCAAAAAAGCTCCCGTAATGGGAGCTTTTCATTTTTACTTTTTCGTCGCTTCTAAAAACTCTTCAGCGTCTGCTACAGCGAGGCTAATGGCTTCCTCCCAAAAGTCTTTTTGGGTAAGATCGACACCTAAGTGCTTAAAGGCCAAATCTTCTACTGTCATTGAAGCTGTGTCCTTTAGTAATGCAATATATTTTTCTTCAAATGAAGTACCAGCCTGCAAGGCTTTTGCATAAATCCCTAGTGAGAACATGTAGCCAAATGTGTATGGGAAATTATAAAACGGTACACCCGTGATATGGAAATGCAGCTTAGACGCCCAGAAATGCGGATGGTATTCATCTAATGAGTCGCCAAAGGCTTCTTTCTGCGCTTCTACCATCAGCTCATTCAACCGGTCCGCCGGCACTTCTCCTTGTTTACGCTCTTCATAAAAGCGCTGTTCAAACAAGAAACGAGATTGAATGTTCATGAAAAATGCGACACTCCGCTGCAGCTTATCCTCTAACAAGCTGAGGCGCTCCTCTTCATTTGCCGCTTCTTTTAAAGAAGCATCAGCCACAATCATTTCTGCGAATGTCGACGCCGTTTCAGCTACATTCATCGCATATTTGCGATTAAGAATACGAACATCCTGCATCACTTCCTGATGGAACGAATGACCAAGCTCATGCGCAAGTGTCGCCACATTGGATGGACTGCCTGAGAAGGTCATAAAAATGCGTGACTCTCCGCTGTCAGGGAAATTTGTACAAAAACCGCCTACTCGTTTGTTCGGGCGATCCTCAGCTTCTACCCAGCGCTCATTAAAGGCCTTTTCTGTAAAGGCAGCAAGCTCTTCTCCAAAGCCAGCGAAATGTTTCACAATAAAAGCAGCTGCTTCCTGGTACGGATAGATCTTGGTCTCACTGCCAATAGGAGCCCCAACATCAAACCAGCTTAGCTTATCCACTCCAAGCATGTCAGCCTTTCGATGTAAGTAATCAATGAATGGCTGTTTATGTTCATCAATCACAGACCACATAGCATCAAGGGTTTCTTGTTTCATCCGGCAAATATCAAGCGGCTCTTTTAAAATATGATCCCAGCCTCTTGCTTCATATACTTGCAAACGAAAACCTGCCAGATGATTGAGCGTGCTTGCAAATAGATGTTCGTCCTGCGTCCATGCATGCTCTAGGTTATGGTAAACAGCCTTTCTGACTTCACGGTCTGAATCATCCATCGCATTTTCCGCTTGGCCAACAGAGATCATCTGCGTTTCACCATGTTGTTCAAACGGAATCGTAATCTTATTTACCAAGCTAGAATAAAGCTCATCCCACGCATGGTAGCCATCTACGGCTAGCTTTTGAATCAATGTTTCTTGCTCAACAGGCAATTGATCCTTCACGCGCTCTCTGCGTTCATTTAATATGTAGCGAACATCTGAAAAGGCCTCTGAATTCATGAGATCTTCCCATTTTCCAGGAGAGATGGCCGCGAGCGCCTGATCAAACAGCGCAAGAATGGTACCTAAATCAGCTTCCAGCTTAGCAATCGTACTTCGAAGACTACCAGCTTTCATATCCTTTGTATTTTGCGATTGAAGACAGGATACAAATGAACCTGCTTGAGACAGTTTTTTATATGTGGTTTCATACGTGTCAAGGACAGACGTTAACCTATTTTCAATGTGTGTATCTTCATTTGAAAAGGCATCGACCTTTTGTCGTAATTCATCTAATAGCTGCTCAATGTGTTGCAAGTATGTTTTAAATTCTGGTGAAGAGCTGCCTCCTTTAAAAAAGGCATCTAAATCCCACGTCTCTTGTAATCGTGTTAATCCCAAAATATTTCCCCCTTTATTTGCTAATTTCATCATACAAAGGATATAGAGTCAGTATGGCGTATGTATTCCTTTATATTCATTATATTTTCTCACAATAAAAAAAACCCGGCAAGAAGCCGAGTCTTTATGATAATTTCGAACGTAAGTAAGCGTCGATAAATGAATCTACATCTCCATCCATGACCGCTTGAACATTTCCCATCTCCGTATTGGTTCGATGGTCTTTCACAAGAGAATACGGATGGAATACATAAGAGCGAATTTGGCTTCCCCAGCCAATTTCTTTCTGCTCTCCTCTAATTTCATCCAATTCAGCCTGCTGTTCTTCGATCCGTCTTTGATAAAGTTTCGATTTCAGCATTTTCATCGCACGATCTCTGTTTTTGATTTGTGATCTTTCTGTTTGACATGTCACCACGACATTGGTTGGAATGTGTGTAATACGAACGGCAGAGTCAGTCGTATTGACGTGCTGTCCACCGGCGCCGCTTGCACGATACGTATCTACTTTGATATCTTCTGTTCGAATATCAATATCGATTTCTTCATTGAACTCAGGCATGACATCACAGGAAACGAAAGACGTATGCCTGCGGCCAGATGAATCAAAAGGAGAAATACGAACCAAACGATGGACGCCTTTTTCTGCTTTTAAGTACCCGTATGCGTTATGCCCTTTGATGAGCAATGTCACAGACTTAATTCCTGCTTCATCACCAGGAAGATAATCGAGTGTTTCAACCTTAAAGCCTCTGCGCTCTGCCCAGCGAGTATACATTCTCAGAAGCATAGAACCCCAGTCCTGTGATTCAGTACCGCCTGCGCCTGGGTGAAGCTCGAGGATGGCATTGTTTTTATCATATGGTTCACTTAAGAGAAGCTGCAGTTCAAACTCGTTAAATTGCTTGGTTAAATTCTTCAGCTCTTTCTCAAGCTCTACATGAAGCTCCTCGTCATAATCTTCCTTTAATAGGTCATGTGTCATTTGCAGCTCTTCATGAGATTCACTGAGCTCATGGTATGAATTCACATTATCCTTTAGTGCATTGGCTTCATTGATGACGCCTTGTGCCTTTTGCTGATCATTCCAAAAATCAGCCTCTGACATTGTCGCTTCGAGTTCTGCAATTTTGGCTTCTTTTGTTTCGAGGTCAAAGAGACCCCCTAAAATCAGCTAGCCTGCTAGCCATATTTTCAAGCTCTTGTCTAATTTCTACTAATTCCATATCCTTCACCTCATAGATGTATGGGGGCTGACATGAATAGAAAGAGGTTTTCACCTCTTTCTATTACTTATTCTGTCTTCCCATGACAATTTTTATATTTCTTGCCGCTTCCGCAGTGACATGGTGAGTTTCGACCAATGTCTACGACTTTACGTACCGGCTTCTTTTTCACTGTCTTCTCCTCATCACCCTCTTGAGGCTGATGAGCTGTTGTTTGACCTTGAACGACTTCTTCGCGTTCTAAGTTGTTTTGGATTTCTGATTTCAAGACATATTTGGCCACATCATCTTCGATTGAAGCGACCATATGCTCAAACATCGCAAATCCTTCCATTTGATACTCACGAAGCGGATTTGTTTGTGCATACGCACGTAAATGAATCCCTTGACGCAGTTGATCCATTGCATCGATATGATCCATCCACTTTGAATCCACCGCACGAAGAACGATGACTTTTTCAAATTCTCGCATTTGTTCATCGCCATATGTTTCTTCTTTTGCATCGTATTTTTCTTTAATACGATCCATAATGAAGGAGGTGATTTCATCTGCTTCTTTACCGTAAATGTCCTTAACCGAAATGGCTCCTTCATCTAAATAGTTCGTGTTGATTAATTCAACAAGCCCATCTAGTTTCCATTCTTCAGGAAGCTCTTCTTTCGGCGTATAAGAACCAACAGCGCGCTCAATTGAAGACTGAATCATATTGATCACAATCGATTTTAAGTTATCAGAATCAATGACTTCAAAGCGCTGCTTGTAAATCACTTCACGCTGCTGACGAAGTACATCGTCATATTGCAGAAGCTGTTTACGTGAATCAAAGTTGTTCCCCTCAACGCGTTTTTGAGATGATTCAACGGCTTTAGACACCATTTTACTTTGGATAGGTGTAGTGTCATCCATGCCAAAGCGGTCAAGCATTGCCATCGTGCGCTCTGCACCAAATCGGCGCATCAATTCATCTTCCATAGAGAGATAGAATTGGGTAATCCCTGGGTCTCCTTGACGACCAGAACGTCCACGCAGCTGGTTATCAATACGTCGTGATTCATGACGCTCTGTCCCAATTACAGCTAGACCGCCAAGCTCTTTGACGCCTTTGCCAAGCTTGATGTCCGTACCACGTCCTGCCATGTTGGTTGCAATGGTGACGGCACCCTTTTGACCAGCCTCTTCAATAATTTGTGCCTCACGCTCATGGTTTTTCGCATTTAACACTTGATGAGGAATCCCTTTATTTTTAAGCAGCTTAGAAATAAGCTCAGACGTCTCAACCGCTACTGTTCCGACAAGCACTGGCTGCCCTGTCATATAGCGCTGCGCAACATCTTCAGCCACTGCTTTAAATTTACCTTCCATTGTGCGGTAAATTAAATCAGGTCTGTCATCACGAACCACTGGTTGATTGGTCGGGATTGTCACAACCTGCATGTTGTAAATGTTACGGAATTCTTCTTCTTCCGTTTTCGCTGTACCGGTCATACCAGAAAGCTTTTCATACATGCGGAAGTAGTTCTGGAATGTAATCGTTGCAAGGGTCATACTTTCGTTCTGCACTTCGAGACCTTCTTTTGCCTCAATGGCTTGATGCAGACCTTCACTATAACGGCGTCCTTTCATGAGACGTCCTGTGAAAGAGTCAACAATAACGACTTGACCTTCTTCAACGACATAATCCACATCTTTTTGCATCGCAACATGTGCCTTTAGCGCCTGGGCGATGTGATGGTTCAATGCGACATGTTTAACATCGAATAAGTTTTCGATGCCGAATGCTTTTTCTGCTTTCGTCATTCCGCTTTCTGTCAGCTGAACACTTTTTGTTTTAATATCGTATGTGAAATCATCTTCTATTTTTAGTGTACGAACAAATGCATTCGCTTGTACGTAAAGCTTTGTAGATTTCGCAGCTTGTCCAGAAATAATAAGAGGTGTTCTCGCTTCATCAATTAAGATGGAGTCAACCTCATCAATCACGGCATAATGAAGCGGTCTTTGAACCATTTGCTCTTTGTAAAGAACCATGTTATCCCGTAAATAGTCAAAGCCAAGTTCGTTGTTTGTGGAATACGTAATATCAGCGGCATACGCTTCTCTTTTTTCATCTTTGTCTAAGCTGTTTAAGTTTAAGCCAACCGTTAAGCCAAGAAATTCAAAAATCTTGCCCATTTCCTCTGCATCACGACTTGCCAAATATTCGTTGACTGTCACAATGTGGACGCCTTTTCCAGAAAGAGCATTTAAATAAACAGGCATTGTTGAAGTCAACGTTTTACCTTCACCTGTTTTCATCTCAGAGATGTTGCCTTCATGAAGCGCGATCCCCCCCATGAGCTGCACCTTAAATGGGAACATTCCTGTCACGCGGCGTGATGCCTCGCGAACCGTTGCAAATGCTTCAACCAACAGGTCATCCACGGATTGTCCTTTTTCAAGTTTTTCTTTAAATTCGATCGTTTTATTTCGTAAAGCCTCGTCAGATAATTTCTCGAAATCTTGAGCGAGAGCTTCAATTTCATTTGCTTTTTTTTCATATTTGCTGATCGTACGTTTCGTAGGATCAAACACTTTGTTTAAGATTCCAAGCATATAATAACGCTCCTCTATTTCATGCAATTTTTCGGCATGTCCAAAAGATTGACAGGTCCATATTTACCTGCATTTATCATACCATACCTTCCTTCATTTCCAAAGAATTTGCAATGATTTCGCACAAAAAACCCGCCCCTCATAGAGGGAACGGATTTACTTTTTTTAGGTTATTTTTAGATCAGATTAAGCGTTTGGCTCAATGAGTCCATATTTTCCATCATTTCGGCGATAGACCACATTGGTCAAATTTGTCTCAGCATTTGTGAAGACGAAGAAACTATGACCTAACATGTTCATTTGAAGAATGGCCTCTTCGCTATCCATCGGTTTTAAATTGAAACGTTTTTGTCTGACGATTTCTGTTTCATCAATTTCTTCGTCATCTTGAACAGCTACATCAGCCGTCCCATTTCCTCCAGCAAATAAGTGCTTTTTGGCACCTTGTTCGCGGAATTTACGGTTTACTTTTGTTTTGTGCTTACGAATTTGACGTTCTAATTTACTGGCTGCTAGGTCTACTGCATTGTACATATCTTCATTATGCACCTCAGCTCGAAGTGCTAGATCAGTCATTGGAATGGTAACCTCAACTTTAGATTCTTGATCATTGTAAAACTTCAAGTTCACGTTGACTGAAGCATCTACGTCTGTCTCAAAATAACGCTCCAGCTTTCCAATTTTTTTCTCGACATGATCTCTTAGTGCAGGTGTTACATCGATGTTTTCTCCTCTGACATTGTAATTCATGTAAAGAACGCCTCCTTTAAAATTAAGGATATGTAAACCTATTTCTACTTTTCCCTCCTTTTCTCCTGCTCAAACGTAAAAAAAATGTGAATATTTATTGAAATTTGTCGAATTTTGCGGTGCTTCAACTGTTGCTTGATAGGTGATGAATATATATTCGGCTCATTCTTGAAAAAGACCAACACACATTTAAATGGTGAACGATGATATTGATGTTTTCAGCGATTGAGATAAGGTTTTTAAGTCTTCTGCCGCTGCTTTCATTTCTTCATTAGCTGCCAATGATTCTTCAACAGCCGCAGACATGTACTCCGTCTCTTCTGAATTGCGTTTGGCTCCTTCTTCAATGACCCCAACCGTCTGAGATATTTCCTCTGTACTAGCTGAAATCTCCTCAGCAGTGGCTGAAAGTTCCTCTGCTTTCATCGAAATATCACGAATAGATTCCAGGATTTCATGAAAACTCTGTTCTGACAATTGCGATACTTTCACACCTTCTGCTACATCCTGCTCAACCTTTGTCATCGTATGTGATGATTTTTCAGTATCTTTGTTCACGTTCGCGAGCAATTGACTAATTTGATCTGTCAGCTGACTAGATTCTTCCGCCAGTTTCCTCACTTCATCTGCTACTACCGCAAAGCCTCTCCCATTCTCTCCCGCTCTTGCCGCTTCAATAGCAGCATTTAAAGCAAGCAAATTCGTTTGATCAGCGATTGCATGGATATGACTTAACAAATCTTCAATGCCAGTAAACTGGGCTTGTACATGAGCCATTGTGGAATGGTGCTCGTTCACAGACGCTTTGATAGAGCTCATTTGTTTTACGAATTGCTGAATAAGCGCTGCACCCTCTTCAGCCTTTTCAGTCACTGAAATTGAGTGACCCGAAACATCGGATGTGTGCTCAGCTGCATTTTGCATACCAGTCGAGACTTCTTGAATGGCAGAAGCTACTTTTCCGACCGCCTCTGATTGTTCACGTGAAGCTTCACTAACCTGTTCAATCGAGCTAGATGTCTGCTCACTGGCCAATATGGTTTGATGAATCGTTTCCTCAAACTGAGCAGCAGAATCAGCTAATTGTCTTGATCCTTGTTGCACCTGTAAAATGAGCTGACGCAAATGCTTTGTCATTTGATTAAAAGCGGTACCGAGCTGCCCAATCTCATTTTTAGAGGTCACTTCAATCTCTTCAAGTGTAAGGTCACCATCTGCCATCCTTCTTGCAGCATTTGTGACAGACACAATCGGCTTTGTCATACGATAAACGAATCTTGTCCCAATCAACAAAAAGCCAACAATAATGACCGCACTAACTAGAATGAGAGTAAATAGTAATTGATTACTGTCTTGGTTGAGCTGATTGATTTTTTGGTCACGCTGCTTTAACTGGGTTTGAGCAAATTCTTTTGTAAAGGTATGTATTTCTTGTTCGATAGGTTGTAATTCTTGATTGAGGCGTGTGTTGAATTCTTTTTGATTTTGCATATTCAATGAATTAAATAGTCGGTTCGTTGAGGTGTAGTAGAGATAATTCTTTTCTGAGATTTGATCTAATAGATTTTTTGCTTGTTTGACAGTGCTCATGTTTGCAGCTTCCGTTGTTTTCTTATTAATCTCTTCATATGTTTGCTCAATTTTCTGTAAATTTTCAGCATCTTGCACGACAACATAGGTTTTGATTTGTGCTTCCTGTTTTTGCAAAAGCGCCTCTAATTCCAGTGAGGTCTGATAAAGCTTCACTTCTTTATTGAGAAGCGTCTTGTAGGATTGATCAGTTTTGTAATAGATAAAGCTTGAGAATCCTAAAATACTGACAAACAATACACATATGACAATAAGCCCAAATAAAAATTGATTTTTTAGTCTCATAATTTCCTCCGAAAGTCTGAATTGAACAAAAATTAATGAATGACATACGGCCTCATACAGGCATGTATTTCATCCATCCACTTTCTATATTCAGGTATAAAATATGATGTAAGGAATGATTGGAAGTGTATTGAAGGGAATGTATAGAAAGCTAGTATATCAAAACTTAAAAAAATTTGATCAAACGAACGAATCGTTTTGGCAAAGTGCTCATTTTCTATAATTGAAAGCAGAAGGGGATGAGTTGTCTCTAAATGAAAGAAGGCATGGATCAGATCATTAAAGATCCGATCCCCTTCAGTTTTAGCAAAATCCTTCTCAATTTCATCTAAATATTTTAGACTCTCTTCTATCGTAAATAGAAGTTCATAATATGTGGTTAATAAAATATAGTCATCTGAACGATACGCCACAGGTCTCACCTAATTATTTCCGTTTATCGTAATATACGCCGTCACTCGTCATAGGCTGGTATGGATTTTGATAATTAAGCTGTTTCGTTTTCTTTTTTTGAATGGCTTGAATATCTGCTTTGATCCCATTTTGGATCACAGTTAATTGCTTTGCCATCTGTTGATCTGTTTGGATAATTTCTTTGATTTTTTCTTTTTCTTGATCTGTCAGCTCATGCTGAATCTCTCTCATCAATTCGTCTCTCTCAATTAAAAAGGCATCAAAGTCCTCAACTAAGGTGTCACTTTGCGGATTTGACGTTATTTCGGCTGCCATTTTTAATGTTTGGTCATGCAGCTGGTCCACAATACTCATAGAGATCCTCCAATAGAGTGGTGGCGCCCTTTTCGATCGGTTTGAATAACTTCCTTCCACGCATCACGAAAATCAGTTACGTATTGCTCTACTTCATTCAACATCTCTTCGTCATTTTGAAGATTGGCTTCAATCAGTCTGCGATAAATGTAATCATACATACTTGCCATACTCTTTGATACGTCATAAGAACGATTTAAGGTGACATTTAATTCTTGAATGATGTTTTGAGCCTTCTTCAGGTTCACATTTCTCGTTTCTGCATCCTCTTTTTGAATGGCATACTTCGCTAATCTAATGAACTTTAAGCAGCCTTCATAAAGCATAAGCGTCAACTCGGCAGGTGTTGCTGTCTCAATAGAATTTTTCTGATAGGCGGCATAAGGGTTCTGAATTGCCATATGTTATAAACCTCCAATTATTGTCCAAGCAGTTGAGAAAGATAGCCAGATTGGTTGTTTAGCTTTTGAATCGCGCTATCCATGGCGTTAAACTTTTTGTAGTAACGGGCTTCAACAAGTTTCAAACGGTCTTGGAATGTATCCATTCGTTTTGTTAAAGAATCAAGGTCCTTACCCAGTCCGTATTCCTTTAATTCCATTGTTGTGCTACCAGCCTTTTTTTGAATACTTTTCGAAAGTTCTGATAAGGAATTTTTGACACGATAGATGATTCCTTGTTCTTTATATTGCTGTTGCGCTTTGTCTTTATCTTTTGAATCCACGTTTAAAGAACCTGAGATAAACATTTGACTGACCTTCTCTGGGTCTTCTTCAATGGCTTTTCTTAATTTCTCTACACCATTAATATCCTTACTAAATTCCAGCTTGCCGCCATCTTTATACTTGGATGATGTCGTAATACCGATTTGTGTGAGGTGAATTTTATTCGCATCACTAGTCGTAATATCTGCATAAAAATCACTTCTTATTTTAGAAGCACCAGCTCGTAAAATGGAATCACTTCTCAGCAAGCCAGACTTCGCGGTCGTTTCCCATAGCTCCACTTCTTTTTCAGACATCGCTTTTTTCTCTTCAGCCGTTAATGGATGATAGTCTCTGTTTTTCTTTTCATTGACTTTACCATTAATCTGCTCAACGAGCTCATTGTATTTATCAACAAATTGTTTAATTTTATCAAAGATTGCATCCACATCTGTCGAAACATTTAAGCTGACAGGCTTATCGGTTGTCCCTTTAAGCTCGTACGTAATACCAGCTTGCTCAAAGGTATTGCTGTTATTTTCCATTTTCAGACCATTAATCTCGTATTGTGCTTTTTGCCCTTGAGTGGTCGCAACTAATTTGTTATCTCCATCCACTTGGAAGCCTAATTGAGTGAAGAATGAAGCTGAATTACCATCAGCTGCTTTAATACTGACACCTTCCCCCGTTGTCCGAGAAGTAAGAGCGATCGTATCGACATAGTTAGATCCGTCAAAGATCTGTCCTTTGTAAGCTGTCACACCTAATTGTGAGTTGTTCAGTTTTTTCACGATGTCATCAATTGTATCGGTATCAGTAGTATTGATCGTCACCGTTTTCGGTTTTGTCGAATCTGGTGTCGTCACCTCGAATGTAAACGTGCCATTTGCAGGTGTAAAACCAGAAGTACCAGACGATTTGAAGACAGAAGCTGTCGCTAGTTGGGTAACATTGATTGAGCCAGAGGCAGCATTTGTTGATCCAGTTGCTGTGACAGCAGATTCATTAGAGCTTGTCACTTTTTTTGCTCCATATGTACTTGGACGCGTTAAGTTTAAGCTGTTGATTAAATCATCTAATTCTTTGACTTTTGAGGTAACCTCACGATAACTGTCTCTTTGCCATTCAAGTGTTTGTTTCTGGCGTGTCATTTTATCAAGTGGTGCTTGTTCTGTTTTCATGAGTTTTGATACGATTTCATCAATATCAAACACATTCGAAAATCCCGTAATTCGATTAACCATTGTTTATGTTCTCCCTTCACTTACATTCTTTTATCTACAAATAAACCGACAATTTCTGTCATCGCCGCATAGAAATCAAGCCATTCCTTGGAAGGAATCTCTCTAATGACTTCTTCTGTTTGGTTATCTACGACTTTGACATAATATTCATTGAGTTTTTCATGTAATTCAAATTGCAGATGAAATTGCGTAGGCTCAATGAGCTTGTTTGCCCCTTGAAGCGTTTTTTCAATTTCTTCTTTTGAAACGACCTTGCCATTTGCTTGTGAGTCAGAGTTTACATTGTCATTCTGTTTATTAGAAACACGGGTTTGAAATGCATCAATAATTGGCTCTAGCGATGTCAATTTACCAACAGACATAGTTATTCAGCTCCTGTGCTTTAATCTATCTTTTATATCGGCTTTGAATTTGCAAATTAAATATAGATGGACCGATTTGTTAAAGTTTCCTATAGATCATGAACATCTGTATTGATACGCTTTCACACGGAGAAGGGCAACTGAATGCGATAAAAAAATCCTCACTTTTTTTGTGAGGATAATTGAGAGAGGAGATCTAAAGATAAACTCGCAGCACGACTGTTCTCTTCTTGAATAGACAGGTACACTTCTTTCCTGTGAATATCAATGTGCTTAGGAGCTTCAATCCCGATTTTCACTTGATCACCTTCGATTGAAATAATCTTAACTTCAATATCATCGCCTATTTGAATCGACTGGTTTAATTTACGAGATAGAACTAACATGAGGATGCCACCTCTAACAAATGTTTTGTATGATAGGCTGAATCATGCAAAATCACCTGCTTGGCTTTCATGTTTTTGCGGTTCACAATAATAGGCGCTCTTAAATTGGCTGTCGTTTTTTCAATAGAAGATTCCATTGTTAAGATCACCATGACTTCCACTTCATTCGCATCTTCTACTTCTAGAATACCTACGACCGTTTCGTCTAGGTCGAATTCATATTGATTGAAAAATAAAAACGGACTGCTGACAATAAAGCCTAACTCTGCGTTTTTCAATGATTGAAGAACTAAAAATGGAGACTCGTCTGATAAAGGTAAAATGACAAACTGTTTTTGATCCAGAAATCCTGGTATTCCATTAGAGAAGTTGATAATTTGCTCCTCTTTGATTGTCACTTCACCATGGTATTTTGTTTGAATGATCATAATTCACGACCTTTTTCTTTTTCTTAACTATACCTTATCACCATTTTGGCCCGTTTCGTCAACTTCTATTTTTAAATCTGGGTATTGTAACATATCGATATTGACCTTACCTGGCTGGTAGTTAACGATTGGTTTATGAGGCGTTGCCTCTATGATAGCTTTTTGAGGCTCCACATCAATTTGAAGCTCAGATGGCTGATAGTGAATTTTCACACTAAAGAATGAAGGGATCACACCAATGGTGAATTGTTTGGCTGGAGGAGCGCCATTGATTTTGGCAAACTCAGCAATTGCATTCCCACCATTCTCAATCTTGATGAGCTCACTACCTTCTTCCGCTCTTCTGCCCATTCCTTCTCCAACAGCACGTTTCCCTTCAGCTGCCCATTCCTCAGAACGTCTAAAAATCGACTTGATATCCATATCGGCAAATGCCTCGGTTTGATCTATAGTTAATTTTGACGGTGTCCTTTTGATATTCATAACAGCTTTGGGCTGCTGAATTTCAAGGTCCGCTCTGGGCTGCTCTACTTCTTGCCGGGATGGAGTTGTCGACATTTGCAGCTTTGCATAGGTTTGTTGCATTAACAATCTAGGGATTTGCATATTGGTACACCTCCATGAAGCAAAAAAGCACCCAACGGATGCTTTTTATTATCTTAAGAAATCGACTAGGGATGGCTGAATAACTTTAGCCGTCGTTGCTAAAGCTGCTCTATTCACAGTCTCTTGTTGAAGAAGATCAAGAATCGCTTTTTCACTTTCTACATCTTCATTATCGGATTTAGCATCTTTCAGCACTTGGAATTGTGAAGTCAAACGGCTGCCTACTAAGTCAACACGATTTGAACGGGCTCCTAAGTCCGAGCGCTCAGCACTCATCACTTCTTTAAACTGATCGATACTTCCTAACGCATCATCAGAATTTGCGAACGTTCCATTTTTCAATGAGTTTTCTAAATCCGTCAGCATTTCAATGACGTTTTGACCGCTGGCAGACTGTCCACCAAACGCTGAAATTGGATTTGAGTTCACATTTAAAGTGATACCATCAGAAATGTTCGACTTAACTGAATTTGCATCTGTATAGTTTTCAAAGTTAAACGTAAACGTACCATCTGCGTTCTCAACAACTGGTTTGACATTTGTATTCGTACCATTAAATACGAATTTACCTAACATCTGAGTGTTCATCGCGTCAATGATTTGTTTCTTCATTTGACCAATTTCCACTCCGATAGCTGCTAAATCTTCTGGCTGCTTTGTTCCATTAGCCGCATCAAGCACTTTATCTCGTACATTTGACATAATATCAATGATTTCAGTGACACTTGTTTCAGATGTATCAATCCAGTTCTGTGCTTCATTTAAGTTTTTTTGATATTGTTCATTTCGAAACATTGCTGTGCTATATTGAAGGCTTTTTACTGCTGCAACAGGATCATCAGACGTTTTTGTGAAACGTCTCCCTGTTTGTGCCTGCTCATTTATTTTAGAAAGTTTTTCATAACTTTTACTAATATTACGAAGTGAGTTTTGAGAAATCATACCTTGTGTGACTCGCATCAGTTATACCTACCTTCCTACGACACCCATGCCGTTTATTACTTTATCCAATATTTCATCTTGTAATGTCACAACTCTCGCAGCTGCATTATACGCATGCTGAAATTGGATCATATTCGTCATTTCTTCATCAATGGAAACAGCACTCGTGGACATTCTACGTTCATTGGCTGAATTGACAAGAGCGGCTGAACTGCTTTCTAGCGTCATGTTCTTTTTCCCTTGAATCCCCATCTCAGCAATGACATTTTGGTAGTAATCCTGGATCGTTGTTGTATTGCCACCGATTGGTAACTTTAAGTCTTGTATATTTGCTAATTTAGTAGCATTCGAACCGTCACCTTGTGTTTGATTGAGAGATGCTGCAATATTATCTGTTGATGCTAAAATGACATCACTCACTTTGATACGAGCAGCTAAGCCTTTATTCAATTCATTGTTATTCTCAATATCAAAGAAGTCTTGTCCACTTGTGCCATTTAACGTGTACCCCTGCTTATGCACATCGTTAAATGTATCCATAAATACTTGTGCTACTTCATCCAGCTCTGCAAGCATATCTGGATACATGCCTTTTTCAGCGCCATTTGACATGTAGCCATAAGCCTCAACAAGTGCTTTTACTTTACCATTCACTTGAAGCTGATCTGCTGCAATGGTTGTTGTTCCGAATTGAAGTGAGTTAACAAGTCCCGTTGTATTATCATAGGAGATTTGCAGTTCAGATTTTTCGTTCGTAATGCCATTCAAAATCGTTCCAGCAGATTGTCCATTTGCACCGATAATGTCGATGTTGACAGTTCCTTCTGCAATTTTGAGTGCATTCCCGCCAGATGGATTATAGCTCACTTTAATATCAACAAGTGAAGATAATTGATCTACCAACGCATCACGCGTATCATATAGATCATTTGGAAGATATCCGTTTGGCTCAACTGCTGCAATCTGTTTGTTCACTTCATCTATTTGAGATAAAATCGTGTTCACATTTTTGGCTGTTGAATCGAGTTCTGTTTTTAAATTCTTTTGTATCGTTGTTAAAGAAGAATTAAGTAGACGGAATTGATCTACTAAAGCCTGTGCACTTGTTTTAACAACTGTACGCGCAGACGCTGTATCGGCATTTTTTGTTTCGGATAGGACCTGTAATGATTTCCAAAGGTTATCAAAGGCTCTATTTAAGCCTTCATCCGTCAAATCATTCATAACTCCCTCCATTTGTGAAAGGGCGTCAGATTTTGTTGAGTAGTAAGACAAATTATTGTTATGATCTCTGAATTGCAAATCTAAAAAGCTGTCTCGAATTCTTTCAACGGTTCCAACTTGAACACCTGTCCCCATTTGGCCATACGTCTTGCCGTCATAAACTGAAATGACTGGATAAGGATTATCTGCTTTAAAGGTAACTCTTTGTCTTGAGTAGCCATCCGTATTTGCATTGGAGACGTTGTTTGATGTGACATAAAGCCCTGCACGCTGGGCTGTGATTCCTCTTTTTGCCGTTTCTAGTCCCATGAATGTAGAACCCATTGGTATCCTCCTTGTTTACGCCTTTGAATCAAACAAAGCCCTCTGCTGTTTAGGCTTTGAACTCTCAAGACCATTTTGTCCGTAATTCATATTCTCTTTATTAGGGTTAACGAGATCGAATGTCAGTGAAATAAATTGAAGCGACTGCTGAATGAGCTGTTTGTTCAGTTCATTTACATCTTTCAGTTCCACCATGATGTCATTTAATTTGTCATATAACGAAATGAGCTCTTCTTGATCCGAACCTTCAGCCTTTTCGATACACGCGGTGATGGTTGGCGGTTCATCACTTTGTAAAAATTGAACTGTCGCTTCAATTCGTTTTTCTTCTAATTGAGAAATGGCCTGAATATATTTTTGTTCTAAATTCAGAACCTCTGAAAGAGCATCAATCTCATTGCTTTTCAGCATTTCTGTTTTATCCTTCGACAGCTTCAAAAGCTGTTCATGCAATCCATAGAGACGATGCAGCTCTTCAATGATTATTTTAACTGACATTCACGCTACTCCCTTTTGTTATTGTTGTTTATAAAAATTCAGCATTTTATCAGCAATGCCCTTTGTATCTACTTGATATGTTCCGGCTTCAATGCTTTTTTTAATTTGGTCTATTTTATCTTGGCGTTCTTTCATGATATTCGGCACCTTTTGCATTTCGATTGCCTTTTTAGAAATTTCGACTTTATCAGTTGATTTTGCTTGATTTGATTGCAACGTTTGTTTCTCATATGTTTTCTTGTAAGGATTTACTGGCTGTGTTCCATATCGATTAATTTTCACGGGATTCCTCTCGCTTTCCGTTACAGTCTGTCTTGATTCTATCCATTTTATCGACCAAACTGCAACTTAGTTTAGGGAATCAATCGTTTTTAGGATTAATGGCATAATAGGTGTCTTTTTTCCTAGATTCAATCTCCCTTTTACGCTCTTCTTCTTGGTTCATTTGACTCATTTGCGAATGAATGTCCTGTTCACATTGGCTGCAGAGCTTGTTTTTTCTGATCGGTTGGCCACATCTTTCACAAGGATAGTTGATATTCGGAAATTGGCTAATTTGAAGTCTTTTCAAACGGATAAATTTCAAGATTAATTCTTCATCAACTTCTGTTGCATCTACTATTTCAGCAATGGTTGATTGTCTATTACTTTGCTTTCGCAAGAATTTATAAACGATATCAAAAGAACGTTCTTCTTCTTCAAAGCATTTGTTACAAACCGTTTGGATGGTCGTTTTTAAAAACAGCTGATTACATTGTGGACAGTTTGCCAATTGATTCATAACCAAAACCCCTTACGTTATTTTCTCTTCTTATTATCGGTTAATTATCCTGAATTTTAACTACGGATCAACGTAAATGAGGAAACACTTTTGGCACCTGCTTCTTTTAAAATTCTCGCCGCATCATAAATGGTGGCCCCTGTTGTATAAATATCGTCAATTAAGATAACATCCCTTTGAACGATCACATCTGTCTGATTGATTTGAAACATTCCTTTTTGATCTAAACGTTCATTTTTCTTTTTCTTGGACTGTTTGCTTTGATGTATTTTCACAAGAGGCTGCTGGATCGGCTGACCAATCAAGGAAGCAAGTATAACGGACTGATTAAACCCTCTTTCATTTAGTCTTTCTTTACTTAAAGGAATCGGGATTAGTACAGGTTCTTTAATTGAAAAGGAACGCTTAAATATCGCTTGGACATCTTGTTTAAAAAGCTCAGCTAATGCTGTATCACCTCGAAATTTAAAGCGGGAAAGGACATCTTTCATCAAATCGTTGTAAGCATAGACAGACCTATTTTTCACAAGTACTGTAGTAGAATCAAGGCGTTCTTTCCACCTGGAACAGTCTTGACATAATTGATCATTCGACTGCGCTCTCCCACAGGCTGGACAAATCGGGCGTTGAATTTTTTCTAGGCGATGCTTACATGCTATACATAGACGATTATCATTTAATAGAAGTAATGATTTCCATGTAAAAGAAGCGACAAAATGCCCCTCACAAATTAGGCAGATCAATTGTTATCCTTATTCATTGGCAGACGATGTTCGCATCTTGGAAATGTGGAGACCTTTGAAGCGGCTTCTGTCAGGATGACCAGCATGGCCGTATTCTTCTGTTTGTCTACCATCTCCGATTTACTGTAAGATATTTTATCGATGTCTGTTATATATTGAGGTTTCACTTGATTCAGTGAAATCGCTAATACATCTTCTATACACTTTTCACAGTGACAAATCATGTTTAATTGGTTGAGATATTGATAGAGGATTTCCTTGAGAAGTGTTTCTTTTGCATTGAGTAGCATAATTGTCTCTCCTGCCATTTGTGTATTGTGAATATAAATGTACCATGAAATTTAGTTGAACCCACATTATTTTTCAGAGAACTCTTTTTCAGCTGTATCATTCATTTTTACAATATGCTTTTTTGCTTGTTTCATATTTCTCGTTAAACCAAAATAAAAAAAGAAAACATCTCCTTTAAAAAAATCAGGATGTCTACCTGCTCTACCAGAAATCTGAACAAGTGCACTTTCTGTAAAGATAGTAGATTCTGCACCTAGTACCCCCACTTGTACATTTGGAATCGTTACGCCTCTTTCTAGAATTGTGGTTGTAACTAGTACATCGTATTTATCATCTCTGAATTGCTGGACCTTTTGTTTCCTGTCTGGATCTTCAGCAGACACCCCTTCTACATTTAAGTGGTGCTTTCTAAGAACCTTTGTTACCTTCTTCATAGTAGAAATAGAAGGAACAAAAAATAAAGTCCTTCTCTTTTTTGTAATATGATTCTGCATCCAATTCATTACTTTAGATGGGAGCTGATTCTTCTTTAATTTCTTCTTCCAATTTCCAACCCAATGAAAGGATGGGACGGGTAAAGGTTGTTGGTGAAAGCGCAGAGGAATTTTAATGGCTTCTAGTTGTCCACGAAATACATCTTTTATCATTTTCTTAGACGGCGTCGCACTTAAATAAACCCTAACCCCTTTCTTTCTCATTGCCTTTAAAACAGCAAATTGGAGACGTTCATCGATTGAATAAGGAAAGGCGTCCACTTCATCAATAATGAGCACATCAAATGCATGTTTATATCTCATCAACTGGTGAGTTGTAGCGATGACTAGCGGTGCTATTTGGAACCTTTGAGGACTTCCTCCATAAAGAACAGCTATGTTCAGTCCTTGAAATGCTTTCTTAAGCCGCGGCTCTAGTTCAAGGACAACATCAGTTCTAGGTGTCGCAATGCAGACACTCATTCCTTGATGTAAGGCATATTCTATTCCGTGAAAAAGCACCTCTGTTTTCCCTGCCCCGCAAACTGCCCAGATGAGTAAATCAGATTTGCTTTTTATCGCTTTGATCAATTTTTCTGATGCTCTTTTTTGTCCTTTAGACAGGTTTCCCTGCCATGTTAATTCCGTGTGACATGTTTCTTCCATTTGCGGACCCGTCCATTCATAAAGAAAGCCACATTCCTTTGTTTTCCCCATCATGATGCATGATCTACAATACACACAATCTTTTTGACACTTGTCACACGGAGAGTGGGCAAAGTACCGATTTTTTGATACACCACATCTGCAGCAAATTAGACCATTTGCTTTCCTCTCAATAGCAGGTGTTCGCATAACTAACCCTTTCTCCTCCAACCAATCCAAATCAGACTGTGAGCATCTTGTTTCAGCAGTAAGCAGGTGGCGTGACTGCAAGTGCTGCCCTAGTTCCATTGCTTTGTCCATGTTCAATTTCAACAAACACCTTTCAACTGATGTTTGCCTATTATGCGCAAAGACATGATCTTTCGTCCAATAGCTAAAAAAGAAAAACAAAACCCCTTTTCTAAGAGAAAAGGGGTTTTTAGGATTTATCTCATCACCCAGCCAAGAGCTAAGGAGCCTTCGCCTAGATGAGTGCCGATAACAGCACCAAAATAGCTTTTATAAAATTCAACATGAGGATATTTTTCTGATAAGTGCGCAATTAAATCGTCTACTTCTTCTTCTCTATTACCATGTATCACTGTTGCTCTCATCGGGACACCGCGTGATGCATCTTCGTCAAATAATTCAAACATACGTGAAATGGCTTTTTTCCGTGTACGAATCTTCTCAAAAGGGACAATTAGCTTGTTGTCAAAATGCAGTATAGGCTTTACCTTTAAGAGGCTCCCAATAAAAGCCTGAGCACCATTTAATCTGCCGCCTCTTTGTAAATGAGTTAAATCGTCTACCATAAAATAAGCTCTCTGATGCTCTTTCAGGTAATTGAGATGGGCTAACACTTCTTCTAGAGAAGCACCAGCTTGGATTTTTTCAGCAGCTTCTATCACATAAAAACCTTGCGCCATACAGCTAGTTTCTGTATCAAACGGATAAATATCAATTCCGTCAACTAGGTCATTTGCTGAGGCTGCACTATTATATGTTCCACTAATTCCGCTAGAAAGGTGAATACTAATCACGGCATCGTATGTTTCACTTAGTTTTTCATATAATTCTATTAGTTCACCGAAAGCAGGCTGAGAGGTGGTTGGAAGGTCTTTATGCTTTTTGACTTCTTCATAATATGTTTTCCAATCCATTTCTATTTCTTCACGGTATGATTCGTTGCCAAAAATGACATTAAGAGGGATCATATGAATATGATGTTTATCACGCAGCTCTTGTGGTATATAAGCAGTACTGTCTGTTACAACGGCTATTTTCATTCTTAAATACCTTCCTTATCCGTTAAGTTGCTCTTTTTTATTTTTAAAGAATATTCATTGTGTTTCATTAGATTTATAATAGTAATCAAAAAAGCCTGCCTAATCAATAGGCAAGCCCGTTATATCCGAAAAAGACTCCTTATCTACCTATCATTTCTCTCCAATTAACATGTGAGAGAATCAAAAACAGGCGAAAAAGGAGTACTTGTCCGGAATATTATCTCATTTCTACCCAGCCGTTCTTAATTGCTACAACAACAGCTTGTGTACGGTCGTTTACATTCATTTTTTGTAAAATGTTACTCACGTGGTTTTTGACTGTTTTCTCACTAATAAAGAGCGACTCACCAATTCCTCTATTGCTCTTTCCGTCAGCTAACATTTGAAGTACTTCGCACTCACGTCTCGTTAAGATATGAAGTGGTCTCCGAATTTCAGGATATACTTCATGCTGCGGATGTGCTGAAACGCCGCTAGTCGCTAGGCGCCGGAATTCATTTACTAAGTTATGAGTAACTTTCGGATGTAAATAAGATCCTCCGTCAGCTACGACTTTCACTGCTTCAATGAGCGTGTCTGCATCCATTTCTTTTAACAGGTAACCTCTTGCTCCTGTTTTTAATGCATGTGTCACATAGTTTTCATCGTCATGAATAGATAGAATAATGACTTTTGATTCGGGATAAAGCTCAACTAGCTGCTTTGTAGCCTCTACACCATTTACATTCGGCATATTAATGTCCATAATGACAACATCCGGATGATAGTGTTCTACAATACGTGCAGCTTCGTCACCGTCGTCTCCTTCTGCAACTACTTCAAAAGTAGGTTCAAAATCTAAAATCCGTTTGACACCTTCACGGAATAATTGGTGATCATCAATAATTACAATATTTACTTTAGTCACAAGCTACGCCTCCCCATGTTTATTGTTCTACACCTGAACTTTATGGTCAATATGTCTTTTGTCTCTATTTTACAATTTTATTTTGCAATGTTAATGGCACGCGAATCATGATGAATGTCCCTAGACCTATTTTTGAGTCTATGGTCATTTTACCTTCAAGTAAGTCTACGCGTTCTTTCATGCCAAGTAAACCGAAGGATTTGTTTTTGTTTGTTTTCACATCTTTCATATCAAAGCCTTTTCCATCGTCTTTGATAATTAACGTGACAAAGTCTTTCGTCACTTCTACTTTTACAGAGATTTCTTCAGCTTCGGAATGCTTCAATGAATTTGTGACAGCTTCTTGGGCTAGTCTAAACAGTGCCACTTCGAATTGAGAAGCAATTCTTTCATTTTCTGTATCCCCTAGGCATTGGAACGTGATCTTGGTTTTTCCATCATACTCTTCGATTGTGTTTAAATATTTTCTTAGCGTCGGAATGAGACCCAAATCATCTAAAGCCATTGGTCTTAAATCATAAATGATTCTTCTCACTTCGTACAGAGCATTTCGCACATTCTGTCTGAGACTTCTAATTTCTTTAAAGCCTTCTTCTGTCCCACGATCTCTGAAAATCCGTTCAATTAATTCAGAACGCATCATCACGTTTGCCAGCATCTGGGCGGGACCGTCATGAATTTCACGGGATACCCTTTTACGTTCTTCTTCTTGGGCTTCAATAATTCTAAGTCCAAAATCTTGTTTTGCTTGAGCATCTTCAAGTAACACGCCAACTTGGCGTAAGTCCTGGTTGAGATAGTTGAGAACCACTGTGATCTGGCTCACAAGCGTTTCAGAGCGTTCAATGACGTCTTGCAGGCTTAACAATCGTCTTTCCAGATCGTCTCTTCTTTCTCTCAGCTGCTTTTCGCGCTGCTGGATCATGGTGAGTTCCACTTGCAGATTATGTGCTTTTTCGTAGGCCTCCCGTATTTCTTCTTCGCTAAATTTGTTGAAGTTTCTGCTGACCTCAGATAAACGATTTCTAGCATGTCTCGTATGGACTTCTAGTTTATCCCCAAAATCAATTACTTCGTTTACTTGCTGTTTGATTTGCTTCAGCTCTTCTACAAGGCTTTCATATTGTTGACGGGACTGTTCGCCTATCCTAAATACTTCGTCCTTGCTGCCATCAACTGTACTTAGCATTTTCATGATGATTGAATCCAATAATTTCGGATCCATTTTAGGTGTTGTCATGGCTTTTCCCTCCCGTAACAGTGATGTCATCTTTTTTTATTATAAATGTCATTGATCTGCATTTTATGTCGAATTATAATGAAAGAATGCGTATAAATCATGAAGTTTTTATGACGACCCTTTTTCTACCCCTATCATCATAACAAAATACGCTGTAAAATTCTAAAACCAATGCAAATTTTCTCTAGTCTTACAATTTGCTTTTCAGGAGGGTATGTCTTTTGCTGAATCGCTATCTTACAGTAAAAAGCCGTGGCGAGCATGAGATCGTCATTGAAAAATCACGTTTTATTTGTCATATACAGCGTGCTGTCTCAGAAGAAGAAGCACAAGCATTTATACAATCCATTAAAAAACAACATTGGAATGCCACACATAATTGTTCTGCCTATCTCATTGGAGAACATGACCTGATTCAAAAAGCGAATGATGATGGTGAACCAAGTGGTACAGCAGGTGTGCCAATGCTTGAAGTGTTAAAAAAACGGAAGCTGAAAGATACAGTCGTAGTAGTCACTCGTTATTTCGGCGGTATTAAGCTAGGCGCCGGTGGTTTGATTCGTGCCTACGGAAAATCTGTATCAGAAGCCATCAACCATGTTGGAATGGTAGAGCGCTGTTTAATGCGTACGATGCACACAACAATAGATTATACATGGCTTGGAAAGGTAGAGAATGAGCTTAGAGCCTCATCTTTTCAGCTAAAAGAAATTCATTATACAGAAGATGTTATTTTTGAGACGTATGTAGAAGAAACACAAACAGAGCAGTTCATCGAATGGATGACTGAGCTGACAAATGGAAAAAGTGTTACAAAAGAAGGCGAACTGATTTATTTAGAAAAGGACATTGGTCCGATAAAGGAGACAGATGAATGGCACAACGAGTAAAAGTGCGTGTACGAAAGAAAAAGAGTAAGAAGAAGAGAATTTTCAAACGTATCCTGGTCTTATTTTTGCTTCTTATCATCTGCATGGGCGGATTTGCAGTCTATAAAATAGTCAATACACTTCAAGCCGCTGACAAAACATATGATGAACTAGACCGCGGAGAGAAATCGAAGCTTCGTGATGCGGTCATTGATATTAAAAAGAAGCCCTTCTCTGTGCTATTTGTCGGAATTGAGGATTATGCCACAGATGGTGATCATGGCCGTTCAGATTCACTTATTGTCGCAACAATTAACCCTCAAGACAAAACGATGAAAATGGTTAGTATCCCTCGTGACACACGCGTACAGCTTGCAAGTGACACGACAGGAAGTAAAGAAAAGATCAATGCAGCATATGCTAAAGGCGGTAAAGACGAAACGATCGAAACTGTCGAACAATTCTTGAATATTCCGATTGATAAATATGCGACCGTTGATTTTGACGGATTCAAGGATGTCATTGATGAAGTCGGTGGAATTGATATCGATGTTCCATTTGACTTCAATGAAAAAAGTGATGTGAAAAAATCGAAAAAGATTTATTTCAAAAAAGGCAATATGCATTTAAACGGGGAAGAAGCACTTGCTTACGCACGGATGAGAAAACAAGATCCACGCGGTGATTTTGGACGTAATGATCGTCAGAAACAAATTTTACGTGCAATGATTGATCAAATGTCGAAGCCAAATAACATTGCGAACGTCGATAATATCGCCAAAGAAGTCAGTGATCACATTTCAACCAACTTCCGTATCACAGAAGGTCTAGCGCTTCAGCAAATCTACGGCGGGTTTAAGGGAGACGACACAGAAACACTTTCTATTAAAGGGTCAGATCTTTATTTAGGACCAAATCGAACGTATTACTTTGAGCCAGATCAAACCAATCTAGCTAACGTACAAAATGAATTACGGACGCATTTAAAGCTTCCTGCTGAATCTTCGACTGAAACAGGATCAAGTGATACAACTAATCCTTCCAGCACAACAGGCCAATAATAAAAACAGCCCAGTTCCTAGGAACGGGCTGTTTTTTATTGTCTTTTGACCATTCGTTTATAGAATTTCGTAAATGGTTTGAACTCTTCGTTGACCAAACCCGTGACTTCCGCAATCACTTGCATAAACATCACCAGTAAAAAGATAATGATGAGCGATAACCAAAGGGTCGCGCTTGTCAGCAAAATCGCACTTAAGCTAAAGACTAACCCAATCATGTAAATCACGATGACAGCCATGCGATGGGACAAGCCAAAGGCCATTAGTCTGTGATGAATATGAGATTTGTCCGGTGATGAAATCGGCTGTTTGTTTAATATGCGTCTAATGATTGCAAAGGTCGTATCAAATATAGGAACACCTAGAATGATCACAGGAACGACAACACTAAACAAAGTGACACTTTTGTATAGCCCTAAAAGTGACAGCACCGAGATCATATAGCCTAAAAATAGCGAACCGGTATCTCCCATAAAAATCTTCGCCGGATGAAAGTTGTAAAAGAGAAAGCCGATCGTACTGCCAATGACGACAAGAGATAAAGAAAGAATCAGAATCTTATCAGCGGAAAATGCCATCACTGCAATCGTTGTTAAACCGATGACAGAAATACCGGCAGCTAGTCCATCAAGGCCGTCAATTAAATTAATGGCATTTGTGATGCCCACAATCCATAGCACGGTGAGGGGATATGCCATCCAACCTAACTCAATTCGATCTGTTAAAAAAGGAACAGAGAAGAAGTCCATTTTTAAGCCCGTGCTCACAATCAAACAAGCAACAAGAACTTGTACGAGAAATTTAAATTTTGCACTTAAATTATATTTATCATCAAATATACCTAAAATGACGATGAGTACGGCACCAACTGAAATTGCTGTAATTTTATTATGTAGAAACAGCCCGCCTGCTAATGCTCCAGCCGCTACTCCAATAAAAATTGCCAAACCACCCATTCGAGGCATTACTTTATCATGAACTTTTCGTTTATTCGGCTGGTCCACTGCACCAATCTTAATTGCAAACTTTTTGACGATTGGTGTCACAATTAAAACTGTAGCCAGAGAGACAAAAAACGCTAATAAGGCGCGTTCGTAATCCATAGGTCAGTCTCCTTCTAAATTGAAATCTGTATTTTGTATATTGGCCGCTCTTTCCATTATACAATTGAATAGAGGATGATCACAACCTCCCCCGGTGATGAAACAAATAAAAACGCACAATCCCGAATGAATTATGCGTTTTCTTTAATATTCGTTAGTTCTACCATGTTTGTGAACAGCGCGTGCCAATCTTTTTTCTTCGCTCGGCTTTGTCTTAGATGTCTATAGCTTGTGTCATCTTTTTTGCTGATCACTTTTAGGCAGGCTTCTACGAAGAGCGCAGGATCATCGCCCTCTAAATATTCATACACATCCTTCTCTTTTAGCCTTTCCGTTGATGGGAGATTTAAACCGACAACCGGTATTCCAGCGGCTAAAAATTCATAAAGCTTGAGAGGGAACACCGCTTGATTGTAAGGGGATTGTTTGTATGGCATCATCCCTACATCAATCAGCTTCATATAAGCAGGCACTTCTTCTGGAGCAACAGCACCTGTCCAAATCACATTAGGCAGTTTGAGTGCATGCTGAAAAGATGGATCTCCATTCGTTCCATCCGGACCGACAAATAAAAATGTCCAATCAGGCCGCATACGAGCAGCTTCAGCCATCATGTCAAAATCGAGCTTTGGCTTAATTCCTCCGATAAAACCAAGCACGGTCCCTTCTCTTCCTTCCAGCACATCTTCTTTACAAGGAAGATTGCTTTTCGCAAACACATCATATTCGACGCCATTTTCCACCGTAAACACATCTTTTGGTTCTCCCATAAGACGTTTTTTGATTTGATCGTGTAAATATTGAGAAGAGCATGTAATGCTGTGTGCATATTTAATGATTCGATTTTCTGCTTTGACAATGACACGCTGCCTCATATAAGAAAGAATGTTATGATTGCCGCTTATTGGCTCTCCCCACAGGTCACTGCAATCATAGACAATATGTTTCCATTCAAATAAAGAAGATAAGAGCGGAAAGCCCGGAAACGTATACCACAAACAAACGGCGATCCCCTTCTTTTCCTCCTGCCGCAAATGTTCAAGAAGAGGGGATAATTTATGAATATAGAACATGTCTTGATATCGGCCAAAGCGAAATAATTTGCTCTTGAGCACATCAGGAATGGTCAATTGCTTCATTCGATCTGTTATGGGCTGAAAGGGAGCTGTATGACGAGATGATGACGGGCATAGCCAGATGACCTCTTTTGTTTCTGGATCAGATGCTAGAAATTCGGCCAGCCGATGCCGTCTGTACCTCAGTCCGTCCTGTCCCCATTCCCCCGTCGCTACGACAACATGTATGATCGAGTCTGCTTTCACCTTTATCACCTTTTTTCCCTTCTGTTTATAAACGCTTCTTCACAGCATTTGTCGCATAGTGCATAAAACACCAAGACGCTTTGACAAAATGAAGTTGCTCAATTTCTCTGTAGACAAACCACGTTTTTTTCGCTGCTTTCCACTTGTTACTAGAGATGGAGTTCCCAACGATGCGATATTCACTGAGCGGTTCACTCATACCATAGGCTGTAAATCCTCTTTTTAGTATAGACAGCCATGTAGCTAAATCCTGCCTTGTACGAATGTTCGGCATCTCCACATGTCCTACCTTTTGAAGATCAAGCATGACCGTTAAACAGCCGATAATGGTGTTTTTCAGGGCTTCATTATAGTCTAATCTCGCTGGCGCAGTGACGGTTTTCTCTAATGGTTCTCCGTTTTCTGCAATGATGTCATATGCCGTAAATGTAAAGGCATAATCATTTGTCAGCATGAAGTCTACCTGTTTTTCAAGCTTCGTCTCTTTCCACATATCATCGCTGTCTAAAAAAGCGATAAAGCGTCCCTTTGCCTGTTTGATGGCTGCGTTTCTAGCAATGGCGGCTCCCCCATTTTCCTCTAAATAAATGACGTTGATTCTGTCGTCCGCTTGACTTAAATCCCCTAATAGCTTTCTAGTTCCATCTGTAGAACAATCATCTGCAATGATCAGCTCCCAATTGGAATAGGTTTGGGCAAGGACGGAATGAACTGTATCCGTTAAATAACGTTCCGCATTATACGCCGGTGTAATGATGGATACTAACGGTTGATTGTTCACCTAAGACTCATCTCCAGTTCATTATTAAGATTCTTTGAACACTTCGGGTAAGACCACAAACATGAGCGAGATGCTAAAGCCAATGACAAGCCCAAGCAGTGCCCGTTTTTTGGCTGACATGCCTTTATTGCCCTCATCAAGTACTTGGGCAGGATCGACAATCTTTGCCTGCTTCATTCCAAGCTTTGTTGACTCCAATTCATATAAGAATCGTTCTTTATCGACTTTGGAATCATTGCTGACCGCTTCGTCTTCAAGAGCAGCTAATCTATTTTCGATGACCCGCTGCCTTTTTGTGAATAATGCTTTGTCTTGCTTGAGAAATGTATCCGACACCTGCTTCACAACAGCCAAAGCACGATCCTTATCGGCATCCGTGAAAGAAAGCTGTAATTGTGTATCCGATTGATTGGTAAGAATAAGACGCGTTTTCACATCCTGTCTTTCTTCTTCTTTCACATCACTTAGTGCTTCATTTAGAAATGCATCGCTTTTTAATAGAGATGTCACTTCTGCCATATTGTTATACACCCCATCATCATATTTACCGAGAGTGAGGGTAACAGCAGCTGTATAACTAGACTGCTGCGTCGTTCCTTTAGCAAAAAAGAAACCAAAGGCGCCTAATACGACTGGCAGCAGTATGAGCCATACGATGTACCTTTTGATTCGCTTCCCTATCCTAGATATGAAACCAGACATGTTCATTCTCCCAACATTGACGTATTTGCTCTTTCACTAGTGTAGCCATACAAACAGAGCATCACACACGGTTTACCACAGCTTGAGTCGTTGTTTGTTTTTCAGCATATTCACCGCTGCGATCACCAGTCCTAAAAATACCCAGTGGAAATATAAATTCGAGACGGAGCTAGGACTGATACTTGAAACGAGAAAGCTCAGCATGGCTGCAAACAACCCCTCAATGATCATTTTTGCCGATCTTGTGTCAGCCCATTGGTATTGTTTGTACAGTGTGAACATGAGATAGGCGTATAGTGAGATATAGCCCACCATGACTGCAAACCCAAAGTTCGTCATCAATTCCAGCAGCCAATTGTGCACTTCTACGACCTGATCTGTATCAAAGATCGAAAAGTGAGCTAAGTAGTAAGACACATTCCCCGCTCCAACTCCGAATCCGTATGAATTCGTAAAGAAGTGCCAAGCATTTTTGATTAAATTCGCTCTCGCAATGTTAGACGGGAGGGGTTCACTAAAAGAATGCGCGACCTGAGAAGCGAGAAACAAGTCATAAAAAACTGAATAAATCTTAGCTGAAAAGACTGCGATACCGATGACGACAAGTCCGCTTGCTGCAATGATTGACCACTTTTTGAGAAAACGCGGGAGCAGCAGCCACACATAGATCGCCACTCCTGCTAATATCCCAAGCAGACTAGCGCGGGATTCGGTTAACAAAATGAGATACAGCGCGGCAATTGCACCTAATAATCCAAACGCTTTGATATAACCGTTTTTCATTTGACGCATGCATGCTAGGTATAAGAAGAAACTAATCGATAAAAACGTTGCAAAGTCATTCTGATTAAAAAAGACAGATGTAGGATAGTGCTGTTTATACGCTGGCCCTAGATACAATGAGGTATTCGGTAAATGGTTCAATGTAAAGTGGTTATAGAACCCAATCCCCATCACAAACACAGTCATGACAAGCCAAATGCTATAAAAGGTCACTACTTGGTCCATTCGCTGAATATACATGACGACAAGAAAGACAAATCCCATCCCCATTGCAAGAAGGGACATATACTTCAGGCCGTCTGTGACTGAATGAGCCCAAAGCAGTGAGATAAGCCCGTAAAGAAACCATGCAGCGAAAAAACCAAGCATACCTTTGACACGAATCTGCTGCCACTGAGATATGTACGTCCCCTTATCTCTCATCCGCCATATGAATAAAGCAAAAGCGGCGATGAGCATGATACGGTAGAGAAAAAGACTAAAGAATCCTGCACTAATAGAAAAGAAAGCGTTGTTGAGAAAGGTCAATGTAATCAATAGATAGATGACTGACATGAAGAGTTGCTCACCATTCATGTACAGCTTCATCAACACGAGAGCAGCCGACAGGATCAGAAGTATAACCGGAACAGCCACCATCTTCTTTAACCCGACGGGCTGCGAGGATGCCAATTGTACAAGCCCGATCCCTGCTGCAAACAAAATACAACCAATCATGATTTGCCATGCTGTTTGTTTCACACTCATACCCATTATCCTCCTAAGCAACCCATCCGATTTGAGCGATTAAGCCTTGACCTCCTGTTCATAGTAGGAAATGGTACGAGCCAAACCTTCCTGTAAACTCACAACAGGCTCCCATGATAAGACTTGTTTCGTTTCCTCATTTGCCAATGTACTATGCACAATATCTCCTGCACGCTGCGGCTTGTAAATTGGTTCAAGATGCGACCTCGTCACTCGCTTCATCGTTTGGAACAGCTCATTCACAGTGATCGAATCCCCACATGAAATATTTAAACAAACGTTTGATTGAGCTGTTAAAGCCGCAACATTCGCTGCTGCTAGATCACCTACATAGATGAAATCTCTTGTTTGTTCCCCGTCTCCAAAAATGAAAGGAGACTCATCCTTTGCAAACTTATCAGAGAAAATAGAGACAACCCCGCCTTCGCCAAGTGCGTCTTGTCGCGGACCATAAACATTGCTATACCGAAGAATACAATAGTCCACATCATACAATGTTTTTGCCATTTCTAAGTACCGCTCTACTGTGAGCTTTGATAAACCATACGGCGAACCAGGCTTTAACTGGTGCGCGGTGTCTACTGGCAGATACACAGGATCTCCATAGACAGCTGCCGATGAGGCAAATACCACTTTCTTGACACCTGTTTCAGCCGCTGCTTTCATGACGTGTAGGGACCCTTTGATATTGACCTCTTCGTCATAAATGAAATTCTGAACAGACACGGCGACACTCACCTGTGCTGCAAGGTGAATGATATAATCCGGTCTTATTTGTTTGATCAAACCGACCGTTTCTGATTTTGTGACATCTGCCTCAATGCATTGAACGGATAGGTGGGCAATATTTTCCCGAGATCCAGTTGAAAAGTTATCCAAAACGATGGGCTCGTAACCTTTTTCTAGTAAAGCCTCTACCGTGTGTGATCCAATAAATCCGCTTCCCCCAGTAACCAATACTTTCTTCATCCAAGCTCCCCCTGTTATTGTGCCTTTGATACCAATTCTGCTTCCCATACGCCTGTGCGGCCGATAGACTGGTAAATAAATCCTCTCTCTTTCATTTCTGCTGGATCAAACAAATTCCTTCCATCAATTACAATCGGTGAACGAAGCAGCTGCTTGATTTGATCTTTATCCATCTTCTGTACGTCATCCCATTCTGTTAAGATGAGACAAGCATCCGTATCTTTTACTGTTTCATACAGGTCATTACTGAAGACAGCCTGCGGGCCAAGCTCTCGTTCTGCTTCTACATAAGCAATCGGATCATAGGCCTTCACAAAGGCACCCAGCTCTCTCAGCATTGGGATAATATCTAATGCAGGCGCAGAACGCATATCATTTGTATTCGGTTTGAATGCGAGACCTAAAACAGAGATGGTTTTTCCTCTAATATCACCGAATACACTCATCAGTTTGCTGACAAGGTGTGCTCTTTGGTGATTGTTCGTTTCAATCACGGACTCGATCAGCTTGAACCGGTAGCCTGCTGTTTCGGCAATTTTGAGAAGAGCCATCGTGTCTTTCGGAAAACAAGACCCACCAAATCCAATGCCCGCTTTTAAAAATTTATGCCCGATGCGGCTGTCTAATCCAACTCCTTCACTAACTTTTTCAACATCAGCACCCACCCGCTCGCAAATATTTGCAATGTCATTGATGAATGAGATTTTTGTGGCAAGCATGGCATTTGCAGCATATTTAATCATTTCAGCACTTTCTAAGTTGGTCTCTACAACCTCTGTTTGAAACGGATCATGCAATTTTTTGATGATGGTTGACGCATGGGTGCTTGTCGAGCCTATTACTGCCCGCTCCATATTCATCGTATCTTGGATGGCAGAGCCTTCTCTGAGGAACTCTGGATTGGATACGACATCAAAAGGATATTTACTGCGCGATGCTTTTTCGACAATGGCTTGAACGAGCCGGCCTGTTCCAACGGGAACTGTGCTTTTATTAACGATGATTTTATAGCCATTTAGATGTTCACCAATTGTTTGAGCGACAGCTTTCACGTACGTTAAATCAGCTTCCCCCTGTGCTGTCATCGGTGTCCCTACAGCAATATAGATAATCTCTGATTCCCGGATAGCAGCAGGAATATTGGTTGTAAAAAGCAGTCTTCCTTCTTCCGTATTCTTTTCAATCAATTCCTTTAAACCCGGTTCATAAATGGGAACGACACCACTTTTTAAGCTGTTGATTTTTGATTCATCAATGTCACAGCAGATGACACGATTTCCGATATCAGCAAAACAAGTACCCGATACTAACCCGACATACCCTGTTCCAATCACAGCAATTTTCTTCAACATTTTTCATCCTCTCAGTAAAAGCATATTGTCCGTTCCAAGCTGTTTATCTATCTATCATTCTTTGCACATTTCATCTTGTTTAAACGATGGATCTTGATTGATGAAGTACCTTTTCATACTGCTGTATGAGCTGCTTCGTATTATTTACTGATGAATATTCTGAATGAACGATTTGATACAGATCGCTTTTCACTTGCTCATTCCATCTGTTTTCATAAAGATAGGCGTGAATGGCCTCTTTTAACTGATTTACCGAATGCGGATCAACAAGCAAGTGTTGATAGCTAGAAAATAAGGTTGGGAGACCACCGACTCTTGTCGCAATGACAGGCACTTTTAAAGCGAGCGCCTCCAGAACGACGGTTGGCATTCCTTCACTATAGGATGGGAGTGCAAACAGATCGGCTGCCACTAAAAAGTCTTTCACCTGATCATTCGGCACCTGCCCTGGGAGTATAATGGATGCTCCAGCCCGTTCTGTGAGCTCCTTTGCAAGGGGGCCTTTTCCGACAAAAACTGCTTTCACACCATCCATGCCGCTGACAGCATCAGCTAATTCAAGTAAGCCCTTCTCTTTGACTAATCGCCCGACGAAGACAACGAGCTTGTCGTGAAGGGGTAAGCCTAACTTTTCCCTGATGCCTTGTTGATCTTCTTCCGTTTTAGAAAATGACTGAAGTGGAATACCGAGCGGGAGGCATTTTGCTTCTACTTTAGTCATTTCATTTGTCTTTTTAGCAAGCTCCTCACTTACCGTCAGAACAGCAGTTGCCTGTTTCACCGCCGTTTCAAAGGCTGCATGTGCCCCTTTGCTATAGCCCGGATACACGTTCACATCACTGCCATGTAAGGTCAAAAGATAAGGAATTTGCGTTTCTTTCTGAATCACAGCCGCCGCTCCGCCAGATGGCATCGCAAAGTGCGCATGGATAAAATCTGGTGACAGCTGGTAACGCTTCATAGCGCCGAGAACAGCAGCCGCTATTCGTTTACTCGGCTGTGCCCATTTTAGCTGTCCAGGGAGCGCTGTATAGTGCGGCCTGTATACGGTCACTCCGTTTCTCACTTCCTGTTCGGGCAGATCTATTTTCTGCCGATAGGACGCCTTCAGCATCCGTAAAACCGGTGGGTTGACCGGGTTGGGACAAATGACGGTCACTTGTATTCCTTGTTTGAGCAGTTCCTGCACTTGCGTTTCATGGAATACGCCTTCACTTGGATGTTTTTCACTAGGATATACACTTGTCAGCCATAGCACCTTCATGACGAACGACCTCTTCTCAATAATTTGCCTGCTACCTGCGGATACATTTTGATGAGCAGCAAGCCATACAACGCTGCACTGACACAAATCGTCAGTCCTAATTGAAGTAAAATGTCTGCTGATGTCAGCTTCATCCCTTGATGCAGGGTTACCGCACAGGCGGCCATCAATAGCGTCATAACAGCAGGTTTGCTAAGTGATTTTAAATACACCTTCATATCAAGCTGTATGACATACGCCATGAGCCATCTGCCAACAATAAAGTTGAGCAGGCTGACACCTGAGTAAACCCAAGCTACTGTGAGCAGACTGCCTGTGCTGACACCTGCATATAAGGCGCATCCATACACAAGAAGCATCCCCGTATCCCAATAAAAGGCTAAGTCCGCTCTCCCCTTTGCAAGGAGTATTGACCCGTTTGGATTCATCAGCACACGCAGAAGGCCGACAATGCACAATATATTAAGAACCGGAACAGCTACGAGCCATTTCTCTCCAAACACTACTTCTATAAAGCTATCTGATACGGCAGCAAGACCGATTAATAGTGGAAAGCTAATCAATGCGAGCATATTCGTCATACTGAGGAAGCCCTCTCGCAGCATGGAGTGATCACGCTGGCTTTTTGCGAAAACAGGGAAGGCCACTCTCGTCACGATTGGGTTAATTTTCAACACGGGGATCGTCACGATTTGATACGCCAAGCTATAAATGCCTAACGCTTCCGCTCCCAGAAACCGGCCGATTAAAATCATGTCTATGTTCGATCCCGCTCGATTGACCAGTCTCGATGCGAGCTGGAATGCGCCGAATGAGAAAAATTCTTTCACTTCTCCTAATGCAAAAACAGGTGCTGGGCGCCACTTCTTCCAATAAGCTGCGGCATACATAAGCCCTTTTCCTGATTGCAGCAGCACTTGAGAAATGACATAGGCAACAATCGGATTGATGAAGAAGGCCAAAGCGAGTAAAACAATCAGCGATATCATGGTTGTAATGGCTTCAATGGCACTTAATGTTTTAAAGGCTAGGTCTTTTTGCATCATGTATTGGTATTGCTGGCCAATAGGAGCAACCAGAAACATAATCGATAATAGTTTCAGCAACCCCTCCAGCTCTGGCCGGTTATAAAAGGCGGCAATCATTGGGCTTACTAGAATGAGTAAACAGAATAAGACAACTCCAGTGAGTAAGTTGATCCAATATAATGTAGATAATTGACGTTCTGTTGTTTGTTCCTTTTGGATGATCGCTGCCCCGATCCCTAGATCAAGTAAAATCTGCGTAAATATGGTGACAGTTGTGATCATGCCAACGAGGCCAAACTCCTTCAGTGACATTACGTTCCCTAAAAAGGCGAACTGTGCAATTTGGATGATCGTAATGATGAATGCGGACAAGCTTGTCCATTTTGCCCCACCTAACATTCGTTTTTTCATACTTGCCATTTCTCTTCCCTACTTTACTTATCTGGCTCCGTCACCCGTCATGATGACTTTTAACGTTTTTATCATAATCTTCGTGTCGAGAGAAAATGTCAAGTTTTGAATATACTGTAAGTCATGTGTTAATTTTTCACTTGGGCTCATTTCATATCCTCCATTTACTTGAGCAAGACCTGTCAGTCCCGGCTTGACCGTTAATCTTTTCGTAAAACCTGGAATCGTCCGATTAAATTCTGCGGTAAACATCGGTCTTTCCGGCCGCGGACCTACGATACTCATTTCTCCTTTTAACACGTTGATGAATTGAGGGAGTTCATCGATTCTTGTTTTACGAATGAAGGCTCCCACTTTGGTGATACGCGGGTCGTTTTTTTGTGCCCATTTCGCTCCTCCGCTCTCAGCATCGGTTCTCATCGATCTGAGCTTCCATAATTTAAAATAAACACCGTCTTTACCGACCCTCTCCTGCATATAAAAGGCTGGTCCCGGTGTTTCCAGCTTAATCAAAAGAGCAAACAGCAAAATGATTGGCGTACTCAACATCAATCCGATGAACGAGAACATTAAATCTATGAAACGTTTTGCAAATAAATAACGAACCATATGTTCTGTTAAGGCAAAAGAGTGGTTTCGTCTCACTTCATATTCTCTATAAAGATTCATCGCTTTCTCTGCACTCACTGACCTGCACCTCACCATTCAAATTAGTTGTTGTGTAAAGAGATGTTCTATGAAAGTCAGTTTAGCAGAGCAACATTAAGCAAATGTAAATGCGCTGTTAAGTCTTGTAAAACTGTGTTAAGAATGTGCACTTATATCAAGTTATGCCCTTTTCAACGTAAAAAAGACCCGCAATTCTGCGGGTCTCCGTGTCTTTTCTTTATTTTGCTTTAACGGATTCGATTGTTTTTAATCGAAGGGTTCCGTTTGCATCTTTTGTATAAGTTACCTTCACTTTTGATTCTTCTTTTAAGCTGTTCACTTGTTTAGAAAACGTATTTCCAAATTGAATAGCGACTTCTTTGCCATCAATGTTCACAGCAATGGTATGTCCATCAGCCAAGCCGACATATGTGCCTTCCTTGGTGACTTCATTTTTATTATTTGTTGTTGATTCTTTCTTTGTTTTAGAATCAGTTTTTGATTGTTCCTTAGCAGGTTCTTCTTTTGTGATTTCTTTACTTGAGCTGTCTTTTGCCTCTTCATCAGATTGACCAGATTGCTCTTCTTTTTGAGCAACTGTTTCTTTGCTTTGATCATCTGCTTTTTCATTTGATGACTGATCTTCTGTTTTTTCCTCTGAAGCATTTTCTTTCTTTTGATCAGCTGCTTCAGTTGTTTCTTTTTTGCTGTCATCCTTACTGTTGTCGTTTGATTGATTTGTTGTGCCGCATGCTGTGAGTAATACACCTAGAAGCAATACTAGAAACGGCATTGTGATTAATTTTTTCAAGATCGTCACCTCTTCATGATTTGTCGATTGGCTATCGCTTGAAGATTCATGCGTAAACCATTCACCTTTTATGTTTCAATTATAACAAAGATAACTAGAAATGAAATGTATTTTTAACTTGACACAATATTGATGACTCGATTATTTCATAGACTTTTGAAAAAAGGCTGCCGAGAGACGTTCTCGAGCAGCCTAAGAGGAGTATCTGAGGCACCCCTCATGTTTGTATTTTCTTATCTAAAGTAACCAGACACACCGCTTGAAATGCCTGACGCTAAACGATCTTTATACGTAGCAGATTTCAAGATATTTGAGTCAACTGGACTTGACACAAAACCAGTTTCTAAAAGAACACTCGGCATTTTAGAATATTTAATTACGTAGAATCCAGCTGTTTTCACACCACGGTCTCTAGTACCAAGTGCACTGACCATTTTCGGCTGAATGTTTTGCGCAAGCTTCAAGCTGTTTGCAGACGCATATGTTTTGTCATAATACGTTTCTGTTCCGTTTGCACTGCTGTTATCATTTGAGTTCGCATGGACACTAATGAAGATATCTGCATTTGCTGACGCACCTTTACTCACTCGTGTTTGAAGACTGTCAAATGTGTCTGATGTTCTTGACATCGTAACAAGTGCACCCGCGTTGTTTAATTTCGTATTTAAACGCTTGGCTACATCTAAATTCAAGTTCTTTTCATATAACCCGTAGCCTACAGCTCCTGAATCATGTGCGCCATGACCTGGATCAATGAATACTTTTTTACCAACAGCCGGGTTCTTCAACTGGTTCACAACAGTCGGAGTCACTGTATTTGTACTGCCTACGACAGTAAATTTGGTGATTTTCTTGCTGCTCACTGTTGCTCTTGTTACTTTTGGCAGCGTCTTTTCATTCGTTAGAAGCAATGCTTTGTTTTGCTTCGCTGCAATTCCTGCAGCAGAAGATGAAGTGGCATAACCAAATCCTCTTCCTACATAGGTATTATTGACGCTCATATTGTACTTTTTCACAATATTTGCCGCGACATCATAACGAGTCGAGCCTTTGATTCGCGTTGGAGACTTTAATTGGTTATAAGCTGCTTTTGTGACGTAATTCTCTCCACCGACTACAATTGTTTGTTTCACGTTGCTTGCTTTTGCAACAGAAGCGATTTCAGAACGAAGTCCCTTTTTATCTGTGTATAGAATTGGGAATCCTTTTTGAGCTGCTACAGGTGCAATTGCAATCCCATGTGCATAGAAAGAACCCTCAACGACAACGACGCCTGCTGGCTTTTTCATTTTTTTCGCGATATTGGCAGATAGCTCATATCGGTTTTTTCCTGAAATACGCTGTGTGGAGATGCCCATTTTTTTCACTTGGTTGACCACGTTGTTTGACACGCTTGATGTACTGCCTAAAACGATCACCGTCTTTGTTTTTAATGAAGTTAAGGCTTTTTTTGTATCACCCGAAAGGCTTTTACTGTTTGTGTAAAGAACTGGTCCATTTTTTTGGTATGCAAGTGGAATTCCTGCTGTTGCATCTGCATACGCAGTTTTCCCTACTAAAACGACCGTACTTGCAGTTCCCCATCCTTTTTTCGCTACGTTTGCCGCTACAGCATATCTGCTCCCGCCATCAATTCGTGAGACTGAATTGTCTGCCAAAGCTGTTGGAACGATAACGAAAATAGCAATGAGGCTGAGGATGGCTGTTTTCATGATTGAGCGCATCGTCTATGTCCTCCTTTAATCCTTTAATAGTTTGTTAGTTTTGTACCCGGATAGTAGAACGAAAGTATAGAAGAATATGAGTTTCCAGATTCTGCTCTAGCTTTGGCTCCGTATTGGCTCATGCCAATGCCGTGGCCATATCCTTTTCCTGAAATCGTAAAGTCATTTGTATTGTTTTTGACTGACGCAAATGTACTTTTCACCTTTGTTGCGCCCATGATGGATCTAAACTCGGTCATCTTCATACTTGCCGTTGTACTTTTGTTTACTGCATATGTGCCTGTTTTATTTTTCAGATGATATGTCAGCTTGATTGATACCGTCTTCGCACGTTGTCCTTTTGTTTTTCCTGAGAACGTCAAGCTTGAGATGGATGCAATCTTCATATCAGATGCAGCTGTTTCTTTATTTTTGAGCAGCCATGATTTGAGACCAGCAAGATCCGCTGCATTTGTCTCTTTTGCCTTAGACCACTGAGATGCTGCTGCGCTAGCAGTCAATGTAGTGCCTAGCTGCTTTTTAGAGAGTTTTAGTGTCCATGCATTGACTGGATCTTTTGTATCCTTTTTGGCCACTAAGTACGGCAATGCATTTGCCCACACTTCTTCACTTGCCTCTGTATAGCCGCCATTACTAGAATAATAGGTGGCTGAAATGAGCTGATTGTTGTATTTCAGTACTTTCCCTTTTGTGGCATCGACAGCTTTTGTCGAATTCGTGTACCAGTTATATCCTCCATATACTTGGAAGGCAGTTGTATCAGGTACGACTTTTCCAATACTTTTCACTGAATACGTTCTAGCGGCCACTGCCTGTGCTTTTAGCGCTTCAACATGCCAGCTTGCAGGCATTTCATTTGGTACTACGCCTTTTAGATAGTCTTCAAATGGAATATTTTCAAGAGTCGGCCTGATATAACCTGATTCAATTGCAAAGTTGACGCTGCCTAGGTAAGGCTTCCCGGCAATCTGAAGGATATTTTTCGTTGAATATTTCTCAGGAACAACTCTTACATTGTTATACGTCTTTATACCTTTTAATGAAATTTTTCCGTTAGAAATATTCAATTGGTAGTTTTGATTTTTTTTCAGATAGACTTGTTTGGCTAATGAGTTCTTCAAGCTATCTTTAATCGCACTTGTGCTACCAGCAAGGTGATAAGCATATGTACCCTTTTCTTTCAGCAGTTTTTTTAGTGACGCTGTGACAGAATCCGGTTTCACATACACAACAGTACTATTAGACTTTGCAGCCAATTGAGACAGCGGCATAGCATAAATATAGCTAGCGGCTTTTGCCAAATAAACTTTATCTGCATTGATATTTAATTTCTTCATTATATTCACAGAGAGTTCATAGCGATTGGCACCACTGATTCTTGTCACCTGTGACGTTTTTTTAATTTGATTTTCTACTTTTTGTCCCGTACTTTTCGTACTGCCGATGATGATGACTTTGCTTGGCAGCTTGTAAGACGGAATGGAATCTTTTTTTGTTAACAGGATTGGGTAACCCTTTCTCGATGCATAGGATGCAATCGCAATCCCATTCATAAATGAGTTTCCTCCGACAACGACAGCTTGCTTATAGTTACCCATTTCTTTAGCGATTTTTTGGGAGATTTCAAACTTGTCTTTTCCACTAATACGTCTGACTTTCCCATACTTTTTAATAGATTTCTCAGCAGCTGTTGAAATACTTTTCGTGTTACCAACGATCAGGATGTTATCCGGCTTCATTTTCTTCAGCTGATTTTCAGTTGTTTTTGTCAGTTTTTCAATGTTTGTATACAAAATGGGTGCGCCTAGTTTGTAAGCTAACGGTGATACAGAAATAGCATGATCAAATGCATCACGGCTCACAATGACAACTGTTGATGGATTCTTCCAGCCGGCAGACGCGATGCTATTGGCAACTTCGTATCGATTTTTGCCATCATATCTTTTCGTAACAGCCACATTCGACCCTGACAGCTTGTATTCTCCAGCTGTGGATAAGTCCATCGTTTGTTTATTTCCGATATAATTAGACAATTTCACTGAAATTGTCGAGCTAGCCATGGCAGACTGAAAGGGTGCAATTAATAGAGTCATTGTCATGAGAACAATAAGTGTAACGCCTGTTTTCTTCAATTTTGTTCATCCCGCCCATCTTTTTTACTTCTGTTTTTCGATCTTTTGAATTTCCTTTTGACCACTGTCATTGATAAAGTAAGAGATTTCTACTTTGTCTCCTGGTTTGAATTCATTTAAAACATCTTTAAAATTATCCGTAAATTCATAGCTTAAGGTCGTATTCACTTTTTTCACTTCGACTGTATGTGCATCAGCCATTCCAATAAATTCAGCTTTTTCTTCCAGCACCTGAGGAGTTGAACTGCTTGTCTTGTTTTCTCCCGAGGACTGCTCAGCCGTTCCACATGCTGTGAGCACGATACCAAGTAGTAGTATTAAGAACGGTAAAACGACGATTTTCTTCATTTTTTTCACCTCATGTCTTTGTATCGTCTTATAACTTAATATTTTAAGGTAAATTTAAGGTTTTTTGAAACCTTTTTTTTGTTACACCGTCTATATCTAGGTTCAGAGTAAAAAAATAACTTGTTTATCAAGATTCGTAAACCTATAATCATGGAAGAATCATAGAAAAGGTGAGGGACATTATGAGAGCTGAAAGAAAACGAAAGAAGAAAAAAGTTCTTTGGATTGTTTTATCGATTATTGGCTTATTCGTATTAGCAACTGGCGGATATGCATATCATCTTTGGAATACAGCAGCTTCAACCGTGGCAGGCATTCAGGAGAATTTAAAGAAGTCAGATAAGCGTGACAAAGATGTCGATTTAAATAAGAAAGACCCGATTTCTATTTTAGTCATGGGCGTTGATGAAAGAAAAAATGACCGAGGTCGTGCAGATACATTAATATACATGACCGTCAATCCAAAAACCAAAACGACTGAGATGGTGAGTATCCCGCGTGATACGTATACGAAAATTGTCGGAAAAGGCACAATGGATAAAATCAACCACTCCTATGCATTCGGCGGCACACAAATGGCAGCTGATACTGTAGAGGAATTGCTTGATGTACCTGTTGATTACTTCGTGAAAGTCAATATGGAGAGCTTTAAGGATATTGTCGATACACTTGGCGGCATTACAGTGAACAGCACATTTGCTTTCAGCTATGATGGCCACTCATTTGGTACAGGAGAAATTAATCTAAATGGCGATCAAGCCCTTGCCTACACAAGAATGAGAAAGCAAGATCCAAAGGGTGACTTCGGACGCCAGCAAAGGCAGCGCCAAGTCATTGAAGGCATCATTGCTAAAGGGGCAAACATTTCATCTATTACGAAGTTCGGCGATATGTTCAAAGTCGTGGAAAACAATATGAAGACCAACATGTCATTTGATGATATGTGGACGATGATGAATGACTATCGTGACGCAAGGCAGCGTGTGAAGCAGCACGAGCTGAAAGGTACGGGAGCACGCATCAATAATATTTATTATTATCAGCTTGATGATAGCAGCCTAGCTAAAGTGAAGAAGGAATTGAAGGACAGTTTGGTGCAGTAAAAAAAGAAGACTACATGATTGTAGTCTTCTTTTTTTATGATTTAAATGGGGCCGGTTTTTCTTCACTTAATCCAAATCGATGAAGAAGTTCTTGGACGATTCGTTTCGATGCTTGTCCATCACCATAAGGGTTAGACGCCTTCGACATGCTGTCATATTCCTTCTGATCTACTAGCAGCTCTTTTGCCATTTTGTAAATGGTCTCTTCATCCGTACCTGCAAGCTTAAGTGTGCCGGCTTTCACGCCTTCTGGACGTTCTGTTGTATCACGGAGCACTAATACTGGCTTCCCTAGAGAAGGAGCCTCCTCTTGTACACCGCCAGAATCCGTTAAGATAAAGTGCGAAGCGGCAGCAAAGTTATGGAAATCAACGACTTCAAGCGGTTCAATTAAGTGTACACGATCGAGACCGCTAAATTCTGTCTGAGCTGCATCACGTACGGCAGGGTTTAGATGAACAGGATAAACGACCTGAACATCTTCAAACTCTTCTACAACACGTCTAATCGCTCTAAACATGTTTTTCATCGGCTGACCGAGATTTTCTCTGCGATGAGCCGTTAACAAAATCATTTTATCCGTCCCTATTCTCTCTAAAATAGGGTGCTGATAATGCTCAGTAACTGTTGTTTGCAGGGCGTCAATCGCTGTATTCCCTGTCACACAAATGGTCTCTTCTTTTTTATTTTCTATTAAAAGATTCTGCTTCGCTTCCTCTGTAGGGGAGAAATGAATATCGGCAATAGTACCTGTCATTTGACGGTTCAATTCCTCTGGGAACGGCGAATATTTATTGTGTGTTCTTAAACCCGCTTCAACGTGACCGACTGAAATTTGGTGGTAGAATGCGGCCAAGCTTCCTGCAAAGGTTGTTGTTGTGTCTCCATGAACAAGGACAATATCAGGTTTTTCTTTTTGGAATAATTGATCTAGCTTTAACAGTGCATTTGATGTGATTTCAGATAATGTCTGCCGTTCTTTCATAATATTTAAATCATGATCCGGTTGAATGTCAAAGGCTTTCAGCACTTGATCAAGCATTTGCCTATGCTGAGCAGTCACAGTGACAGAGGATTTGATTTGCGGATGCTTTTTAAGTTCAAGGACGAGAGGGGCCATTTTGATCGCTTCAGGTCTCGTCCCGAATACAGTCATTACATGTAATGTTTTCAATAGTCGATGCCTCTTTCCTTCTCATTTATCATATGTTTATTATACAAAAGAATAGAAACGAATCCTAATCATTCATTGTTCAATCTTTACATCACCTTTACCCTTTTCAACATAAAAATTTACACGAACTCTTTACAATAGATGTTGTATCAGTTTATACATTTATCTTAAATCATTTGTCATTTCTATCATTTGTAAGTTACACTTTATGAAAGATGAAAAATGAAGTCAAATCATTTTTTCAATATGTAAGGAAGGTGCAAAGTTCATTGAAAAAAGTACGTAAAGCCATTATACCAGCTGCAGGTCTTGGGACACGTTTCCTCCCTGCCACAAAGGCAATGCCTAAAGAAATGCTGCCAATCGTTGATAAACCAACCATTCAATATATTATTGAAGAAGCTGTTGAATCAGGAATTGAAGACATTATTATTGTCACCGGAAAAGGAAAAAGAGCCATTGAGGATCACTTTGATTTTGCACCAGAGCTAGAGCGCAACCTGGAGGAAAAAGGGAAGAGCGAGCTTTTAGAGAAGGTGAGAAAATCCTCTAACATTGCTGACATTCATTACATACGCCAAAAAGAACCTAAAGGACTTGGACACGCCGTTTGGTGCGCACGCAATTTTATCGGTGATGAACCTTTCGCCGTTTTATTAGGTGATGATATTGTTCAAGCTGAAACACCTGGGCTTCGCCAGCTGATGGATGAATACGAAAAGACCCTTTCATCTGTGATCGGAGTTCAGCAGGTGGCAGACAGCGATACACATCGCTACGGAATCATCGACCCTCTTACACAAGAAGGACGCCGCTACCAAGTGAAAAACTTTGTGGAAAAGCCACCGCAAGGTACCGCACCATCCAATCTAGCCATATTAGGACGTTACATTTTCACGCCAGAGATCTTTATGTACCTTGATCAGCAAGAAATTGGTGCAGGCGGGGAAATTCAACTGACAGATGCCATCCAAAAGCTGAATGACATCCAGCGTGTATTCGCCTATGATTTCGAAGGAAAACGATACGATGTCGGTGAAAAGCAAGGCTTCATCGAGACAACTCTCGAGTTTGCCCTTCAAGATGAGGATCTGAAAAAGAAACTCATTCCATTTATGAAACAGCTACTCGAAAAAGAAGAAGTGAATTAAAAAAAGCTGCCGGGATCGGCAGCTTTTTATTTAATCAATCACTGAAATCGTCAGTGTATGCTGTTCATTATCAATGACAAACAGGTTATTTTCGCCCTTCACTGCGAATTTCGTTTGTTTCTTATTCATCCAGATATTCTGTTCTGTCAGCCCAAGTGTTGAAGGAGAGATCGGCATGATCTCACGGAATACCATCGTATGCGCCTGACCATTTTCAATCACATAATCGGTTTTCTCAGTGGTCAGCCGCTCAATGGTATCGCCTTGTTCACTTTTGACCGAGCTAAGTGTTTGCATTCTTTGCTTCAGCACAGACTCTTCTTTACCAAGAAAAGAAAGTAAATACTCATACGAACCTGCAGATGCAGGTGATACGTGGGAATTGAACTGTGCTGGCCCGATGGATAATGGCTTCAATTCATCTGCGTTTTGCAGCGTATCAAGTTTCACATAATAGGTCTCTGATGCTGTTTTGATTTGAACGGCTTGTTTATTTTTAGCCACAGCCTTTACTTCTTGTCCAAACGATAATGTGACGTCTGCCTTTTTGTTCATGGCTTTGTCTGTATAAACCGTCATTGGATCAGCTGTGACTATGGCCTTTTGATCAATCTTTTTCATATCATCAGGGGCACCTTTCGTCTCTTGATTCGTTGACTGAGGAGCCTCTGTTTTACCTGAAGGAATTGCACCAAATGTCGCCAATGTACGAAGCGGACGATCCGAAAACATAGAAAGGGCAAGCAAGATGGTTAAAACAGCTAAAATGGTGACTTGAAACGCCGGTCCAAAAAATGAACGTCGTTTCCCAGTGTCATTATACCTCGTGACTTTCTCTATCTTTTGTACGCCTTTTCGACCTTCCTTGTGTTCTAACTGATATTTTTGTTTCTCTTTCTTGGAAAGCTTGTTAAACCAATCAACAAACTCTTTGTACTCTTTCACAACCATTTTCGTATCATCAAACATACGAAGTTCACCATAATGCATCCAAGCCACACGATCACATATTTTTTGGATTTGGCTAATAGAGTGACTGACAAAAAAGATCGTCTTTCCTTTTTCTTTGAATTCTGTAATGCGGTCCACACATTTTTGATAGAAGGTTTGGTCTCCAACAGACAGCGCTTCATCAATAATGAGGATATCTGGATCAATATGCGCTGAAATGGCAAAGCCAAGACGTGATTTCATTCCGCTTGAATAGCTCTTAACTGGCTGGTCAATAAAGTCGCCAATATCCGCAAACTCTACGATTTTTTCATAAAGCTCGTCTATCTCTTTATTCGTAAGCCCCATCATTAAGCACTTTAAGCGAATATTATCTTTCCCGCTTAATTGGTTGTTCAGCCCTGCCGCAATGGCAATTAACGAAGGCTGGCCGTCCATATCAATTTCACCGCTTGTCGGTGGAATGATTTTCGCCAGAAGGTTCGACATCGTGGATTTACCAGACCCGTTGATCCCCACGAAACCAATCGTCTCTCCTTCATAGACATCAAAGGACACATCACGAACAGCAAAGAAACCTTTTTCATTTTTATTAGGTAAAAACAGCCCTTTGATCTTGTCCGACTGTTTTTTATATAAGACGTATTGCTTGGATACGTTTCGAAACGAAACCTTTAGTTTCATCGTATAATCTCCTTACTTTTTAAAGAAAATCGACAAATTTATCCCTAAATTTCATATGCAGCAATGAACCGACTGTTAAAAGAAGAAGCGTAATCAGCCAGAAATAAAGTGTGTATTTGACATCATGGAAGAACCACTCTCCCTTTAATAAGCTATTTCTGAAGCCATCAATAATGTAGAAAAGGGGATTCAGCCTTAAAATATCTCCAATCCACGCCTTATCTCCAGTAAGCTTCTCCGAGATATTCCAAAAAATCGGCAGCAAAAAGAAAAGTAAACGTGTCACTGATTGTAAAAGAAATTGATAGTCTCTTACGAGTACACTAATTGTTGAATTAAACAAACTAAACGAAAACATAAACGCGATCATACATATAAGGTAGTAAATATATTGTAGCCAATGCGCGTCAGGATATATGCCATAAGAAATCAGCACAATGAGATAGACACCCATCATAACAAAGTAGCTGAACAAGTTTGACATAATGACCACAGACGGCAGCGCACTAATCGGAAAATTCATTTTCGATACCATATTAATGCGTTTAAACACACTGTTTGATCCATCAAGAATCGTCGGACTAATGAAGAACCAAGGGATTAAACCGGCAAGCATCCAGATGATAAATGGAACCTCCATGTCTCCAATGGCAATTGGCTGTCCTCCGCGAATGCCCATACCAAAAACAAACCAGTAAGCCAGCATCTGCATTAATGGATTTAAAAACTGCCACAAAACACCCAAATAATTCATCTGATATTTTGATTTTGTTTCATAAACAGCAAGTCGCATAATCAGCGGAAGTGAGCTGATTTGCTCTCTTAATATTGTAAACAATGCGTTCATTCTAATCTTCCTTAGATATAAGTTTTTGGGATTGCCACTTTTAAAAAAATCACCGCTCATAATTGTAACAGATGTTGAGAAATATTTCACTTTTCAAATCTAATGAGTATATTAAATAGTAGGGATATTAGATCAAAATAAACGCTAGTATTTTCAGCAATTCTAGGTTACTAATTACCTTATTATATCATTGCTTTATAATTGCCATTAGAATATAATTATCAGGATAATTGCATTTCCAAAATAAATATCATTTTCCTATTATATATATAAATGAAGGGGCTTAACATTAATGAGAATCAAGCAATTCAAAAAAATCGTTACAAGAAAGATTAAATTTATTTTAAATCCACTAATTGAGTTTTCCAGAGATTCACGACTTCGTATTAGAAGTAAATACACCTCCTATTTAGAGAAAAATCCGGTTAGAAGTAATTATATTCTATATGAAGCTTATCATGGCAAAAGTATTTCTGGAAATTGTTACGCAATTTTTCTAGGCTTGATGAAAGATAGTACTTTTAAAGATTTACATCATGTTTGGGTCATTAATGATATTACTGATCCAATGATTGCAGAATTAAAGCAGAAAACTTCTAATATTTCCTTTGTTAAAGTTGATAGCAACGAATATCTAAAATATTTAGCAACTTCTAAATATTTAGTTAATGATACGTCATTTCCTTTTTATTTTATTAAAAGAGAAGAACAAGTTTATATCAATACTTGGCATGGAACTCCTTTAAAAACTTTAGGGAAGGATATTAATAAAAGATCAATGTCTGGTCATAAAAATATCCAAAGAAATTTGCTTCATTGTGATTACCTTATTAGCCCGAATACTTTTACGTATGAAAAGTTACTAAAATCAAATGATGTATTTGGGATATTTACTGGGAAAATTGCAAATATCGGTTATCCTAGAGTAGATTTAACATTAAGCACTAGCAGTGAAAGTGTGAAAGAAAGATTAGACCTACCTTTTAATAAAAAAATTGTACTTTATGCTCCAACATGGAGAGGAACAATAGGTGCCGAAGAGGATACTTGCTATACATTGCATAGTGAAGTTGTAAAAATTCAGCAGGCGCTTGGTGATGATTACTTAGTACTTTTAAAATCTCATTACTTTTCTTATAAATTTTTTAAACAGAGCGGTCTTGAACATCTTTGTGTTCCAAACTGGATTGATACAAATGAACTTTTATCTGCTATAGACATTTTAATTACAGATTATTCAAGTATCTTTTTCGATTTCCTACCTTTAAAAAGACCTGTCTTTTTCTATATGCCTGACTTACGTGAATACGAATCAGAGAGAGGTTTTTATTTAGATATAACAAAACTTCCTGGACCTATCTGTGAAAGTATAGTTGATTTAATTGACAGCTTAGGCCAACTAAACAGTTTAAATAACTTCAATAAACAATTTGAAAAACAATACAAAGAGTTTTTAGATGAATACTGCTCTTATGATGACGGAAATGCTACTGATCGACTTATTGACATAATATTCAAAAAGAAAAATCAAGATGATTTAATCAGCGTTGAAAGCAATAAACAAAAATTACTTCTTTATTGTGGAGGCTTCTACAATAATGGTATAACCGTTTCAGCGACTAATTTATTTGATCAGATTGATTACAACAAATATGAAGTTGTTGTCATTGATAACTCAAATTATCATAAAGATAAATGGATGAACATACAAAAGCTACATCCTAATGTTCATATTATTTATAGACCTGGTTTTGTTAATAGAACATTAATAGAAACATATAAACAGAACCTAATTTTCCGCCGTGGTATATACAATAACAAAATGTTAAAATACACTCCGGTAAACTCATACAAGAGAGAATTAAAGAGAATTATTGGTAATACGAAGTTTGATGTAGGAATAGATTTTGGAGGATATAACAAATTTTGGACTCTTCTTTTCGCATTCGGAGATTTTAAAGTCAAAAGTATTTTCCTGCATGCTGACATGATGAAAGAGTATAACAAGAAAGTGAATCACAAATATAAACATCGTGGTAACCTAAAAGTAATTTTCTCACTGTACAAGTTCTTCGATAGAATTGTTTCAGTTGCCGAATCGACTAACATAGAAAATCACTTGAACTTAAGCCCTTATATTCCTAATGCTTTAGAGAAAATGGTTTTTGTTAATAATGTAATCTCGCCTAACAAAGTACTTCAAATGAAAGAAGATAAAGAGATTATAGAATTTAATAATGAGAGATATTTAATTACTTATCAAAATGATAAAAACGAATCCATCGGTCTTAATCTATCTGGGATACCACTTCCAAATAAGGAGTATATCAACTTTATAACTATAGGAAGATTATCTCCTGAAAAAGGGCAAAAGAAATTAATTTCTGCTTTTTCACAATTACACAAGCAATACCCAAAAGCTGTATTGTATATTGTGGGTGAAGGGCCTTTAAAAAGAGAACTAAAGGACCACACAAAAAAATTACATCTAGAACATTGTGTGTTTTTTGTTGGACAACTCGAAAATCCATTTTCTTTACTAGATGAATGTGATTGTTTTGTATTATCTTCAGATTATGAAGGGCAAGGCTTGGTTCTCATGGAAGCAATGATTCTAAAAAAACCAATTATAGCTACCGATGTAACTGGAGTACATTCCGTCTTAGAGGGTGGATATGGATTATTAGTTGATAATAATGAAACTGCGCTATTTAATGGTATGTCTGATTTTATCCAGAATAGTATGGAACAAAAATCCTTTGATTACGAAAAGTATAATAGCGAGGCACTAGACCTCTTCTACAAAAATGTCTGTACAAAAGCTAATTAACCACTTATATACAGAATAAAATTATATGTATTTTAAAAACACCTTTGGATAATGGTCAAGTATTGAACTTGATACCTTCCAAAGGTGTTTTTCCATCTATAAGAAAACAATCAAAAGCGTTGCGAATTAAAAACTGCTTCAACCACCCGCTTCGACGACTCCCCGCTCTCTAAGTAACAGAATTTCTCATAAAACGGTGCGAATGATTCTGGTAGTGTAAAGGTCGGTTGTTCTGTTTCTCTTACCCATTCAATCACGCTTGATGTCTCTTTCACAAGCGGTCCTGGTGCTTCTTGTTCAAAGTCGAAGTAGAAGCCTCTCAATTTATCACGATATGTTTCAATGTCTGACACATAGAACAGCATCGGACGCTTAAGGTTTGCATAATCAAAGAACACAGATGAGTAATCTGTGATGAGCAGATCAGAAATCATATAAAGGTCTCTAATGTCTTCGTAATGAGAGAGGTCATAGGCAAAGCCTTCATATGGCCCTAAATCAAAGTTTTCAGCGACTAAATAGTGCATACGCAGAATGATGATATATTCGTCTCCGATAGCGGCTCTCAGCTCATGCAGATCAAGGTCTAAATCAAATTTGTACTGCCCCTTTTTATAAAATTGATCGTCTCTCCATGTTGGTGCGTATAAGATCAATTTTTTATCAAGCGGCAGGTTCATCTTTTGTTTGAGTGCTCTCATCGTTTCTTCATTGTTTTGATTGTGAAGGAAGTCATTTCTCGGATATCCTGACTCAATCATAGTCTTTTGAAATTGGAAGGCACGTGTAAAGATTTCAGTCGAGTAAGCATTTGGAGAAATGAGGTAGTCCCAATTTGACGCTTCCTTCGTGAAATTCTTTTTGTATTTTTTCGTGTTTGTTCCAGGCATATGCACCTCATCCATATCCATCGCCAGTCGTTTTAACGGCGTACCATGCCAAGTCTGCAAGTATGTTGTGTGATCTGGCTTTGGAACCCATAGCGGCAAACGGCTGTTTACAACCCAATACTCCGCTCTCGCCATTGCAAAAATCCATTTCAATGACAGACGATTGATATAGTAGATGCCCTTTTCCTTAAACGGTGCTTCATGCCCTTTTTTCACGCTCCAGATCAGCGTATATTCAGGGTGATTTTCTTTCATATATTCATAAATACCACGCGGGTTACAACTGAATTGTTTTCCATTAAAGCTTTCAAAAATAACGGTTTTCTTCTTCACAGACAACTTACTTGCCAGCTTAAAGGTCGTTTGGAAAGTTCTTGTCACAAGGCGGTTACGAACTTTCTTTATTTTACCGATTTGCTTTTTGAACTTCTTCCACTTGCTTTTGACGTAGTACTTCGCACGTGTTTTCATTGTATAATCATTGATTCGGATGCCAAGCGTTTGTCTTTTTTTCTTTCGATACACCTCATATCGAATCGGTACATCATTTCTTTTATGAATTTGGACAAGTCCTTTGAGTTTGTTCGAGCGATCTCCAAGCACTAAAGAAGTGGTTGTTAATGTTTCCTCTGCTCCGTTCACACCGCAGATAAATTCAAGATAAAAACGATATACAAAGCGTTTGTTTAATGAATAGGTCAATTCCTCTAAAGGAATTTCTGCTGAAAATTGATAAAGCTGTGGTACATGTTGATCATCACGGTATTCGATCACTTCATCTTTTATATGGGTGATATTTACCGGAAAACGATGCTCAATTGGTTCTTCACCATTTTTCTTCAATAGAAGCTTTGCTTCTATGATCTCATACGGATGTTCTGCACTTAGAACGCCTGCATAACCGGACAAAGATAACATGCATCCTTTGTTGAGCTCGATATGATTGAATTTCACAACCTTCAGCTCACGTTTGATTTTCAAAGATGCATTTCCTTTGTCTGTGCGGTATGGAATGATATACAGCATGGCGTCTTTATTTTCTAAAAAAGTCATCTCAGGTTTTTCTATTTCCATTTTTAAACGGCGTTTATAGTATGACGTCTTTTCTTCTACTTCGGCATGATCCGTTTCTTTTAGTTCTTCTTCCTCTTCTTCCGAATCAGAATCATAGGCCGAGTCCTCAAGCTCGTCCTCATCCTCTTCTTTGTCTGCACTCAAATAGTCCGTCACATACAGGTTGTATGTCTGACCCTGCTCTAATGCAAGCGGAAGCGATGATTCACTCAATACCAATTTGAATAGATTGTCTTCTTGATGAACAAGCGGCAGGAAAAGCTCTTGTTTTGATACTCTTTCCCTCATAAATAAATAAAATTCTCTATCTGTTAATGGCATGTCATCGTCGATACGAATAAGCATTTCTAGTTTCTCATGATGATTTTTTAACCCTTCAACGACACTCTTCTTATGAATTCCCTCTTCAATCATTAATCGTTAATCTCCTCTGTTCAGAAATCTTACCGTTGTGTTGTCACATTATTTTACTTTCCAAGAATAGTTTCCTTGTTTCGTTTGATACGACCATCCATCGATTGACGATGGTTTATTGGTGAGCAGCTCTTCCTCTACTTCTAGACGCTGCAAAACTTCCTGAAGTTCTTCTGTTTTAAAACGAATGTAAAAATCAACGTATTTTGTTTGATTCGTTTCAATGTTTTTCTTTGTTTGAAAATGGCCAATTGGGAAGCTGACTTGATGGTTTTCATCGATTGTCTGAGATATGATTTCAGCTCCATTTACTCGATCATATCCTGCGAAATCAATTTGCACATGATCCGCATGACTCATTTCGTCCTTCAGCTCAAGATGAAGATGAAGAACATGATGTTCAGCGCTCAGATCACGCAAAACCCATTTCATGCGGTCCACGATCCTTCTCAGTTCATCTTTACGCTCACGGTTTTCGAGCATTTGATGAAGCGCTGTATTCCAAAGAGACATTTCATCAGAAGGCACAAGATAAAAATAGGCTTGTTCTCCCAATACCTTCTCAACATCTAACTTATGCTTAGTATCTCCAAAGAAGACGGCATCCACTTGCTGTTTTCTTATTTGTTTAAATAATTCTCCGTAATGAGAATAAAGTTGATGCGGATCTTCTTCATAATGTGCGTCATGTACAAATGCAGCATAATACGTTGTTTCGGGCTGTTCGACTTTAAACAGGTGACGGTCTTGATCCCGGTCTTCTGTAATCATCAGTTTCAAACGGTCATTTTGTGTTTGAATACTAGATAACCATATTTGCTTTATATCCGTCTTCTTTGTAAAAGTTTGAATTCCTGTTTTTTTATACCAATTAATATGCCGGACTGGATTCTTTTTTGTATCTCCAGGGTAGATGATCTCCATATAGATATTGCCATCGTCATTGATTAGTTCTTCCAAGTATAAAGCACCTGTATGAGGAACAAAGCTTTGTACTCTGCACAAAACGCCCTGCCAATTGTACTCTTCCCTCTTTACTAATTGCAGCTCTTTATTATATTGATCAATAAAACAAATAGGGGAAGATGGCAGTTCATATCTCGTCACCTGCACTGTTGATTCTTCTGCTGGCATCACTGCTTCATTGATCGATTGAAAAGATGTACCAATGATAAATTCCGAGTAACGCCTTTTACTTCCACTTTCCGGTAGAATATAGTGCTCAAATACATTCAAGATGTCAACTTGGTGAAGAAAGGTCTCCTCCAAGCTATGAATATGTTCTTTCACATTTGCATCATAATTCAAAGTTAAAATGGCATTACGTTTATGTTTGTCAGCCAATGGCTTTAATCTCGCTTTTAAAGACTTTGTTAAGGGCTCATCCTGTTTTGGTACATCACCCATGATAAAGTAGTAGTCCATATCAGGCATGTCAACTGATGTCATTGTTTCATGTTGTTCAGGTTGATCCAATGTGAGTTCATTTTTTTTCTTCATCCAATTTTGAAACACAGGAAGCTCTCCTTATAAAAATGATCACTTGCTATTGTATTTTACATGAAAAAGTACTTCTCACCAAAAGATAAGAAGTACTTTTTTTCGATCTATTAAAGTCCAGCAATTTCTTCCTTAATTTGTGTTGTCGAGATGCCTTCTGTTCTTTTCAAGTACACGACTTCGCAATGCTCTTTCAAGAAATCGAATTTACCTTCCCAGTCATCTCCCATGACAAACACATCAATATCGTGCTCTTGCACGTCACGGACTTTTTGATCCCAGCTGTTTTCTGGAATCACTTCGTCTACATAACGAATCGTTTCAAGAATCAGCTTTCGATGTTCGTAGCTATGATAAGCCTTTTTTGATTTCTGTAAGTTAAACTCATCTGTCGAAATGGCCACCACTAAGTAATCTCCAAGCTGCTTTGCACGTTCGAGCAGCTTAATGTGCCCCCAGTGTAATAAATCAAATGTACCGTAAGTAATAACTTTCTTCATTGCAAACATAAACTCCTTTCTTCGTTCCTTATTTGACTGCTTTCATGCAGTAATGTTTATCCGTAATCCTATAATCATCAATCATTTTTTTCGCTCTTCGGAACCTCATTATATCACAATGCCTATGAAAGGTTAAGAATATGTAAAGACAAACTATTTCCAATTTATTGGGCGGAGAAGGGAAAGTCCGAAGAATCAATGTTTCTTGCAGCATCCTCCTTATGAATTGATGAAAATGTCATGAAATTTAAAGGTTTGTAAAGTTATTGTTAATATTTCATGGAGCATCTGTGATAAAATGATGTGTAGACGAAAAACGAATTTACAATGAACGTTCATAGATAACAAGATAAAAAAGGAGGTCTAAACAATGCAAACAGAAGTGGTCTCTAACCTTTCTTATGTAAACGGCGACCTAGATGAATTTATTAGCTATATGAATCACCATCATATTTCTCAAAGAAGAGGCGCCATGATTGCGACTGTCAATCCAGAGATTGGCTATGCTGTTATGAAGGATCATGCATATCATCAAGTTGTTTCTTCTGCGGATTATGTTCTGCCGGATGGTGTTGGCGTCGTCTTGATGTCACGTTTGACACAAAGTCCGCTGAAGTCAAGAATTGCTGGCTTTGATGTCTTCATGTCTATGCTTGATCTAGCAAACAAGCAGTCTAAAAGTATCTTTTTATATGGGGCGAAAAAAGAAGTGCTTGAGGCTGTTAAACAGCGAATTGATACGGAATATCCAAATGTGGTCATCGCAGGCAGCTGTGACGGTTATCAAGCAGATAAACGTTTCGTAGCAAAACAAATCGCTCGCTCGAAAGCAGATATGGTGTTCGTTGCTTTAGGTTATCCAAATCAAGAGAACTTTATTTATGAATACCGTCATTTATTCCCGCAGGCTGTTTGCATCGGTTTAGGCGGAAGCTTTGATGTATTTAGCGGAACGGTGAAGCGCGCACCACGATGGATGATTAAAACAAATACAGAATGGCTGTACCGACTTATTGTGAATCCATGGAGATGGAAACGAATGCTGAATATTCCTAAATACGCTTTTGCCGTATTGAAAGAAAACAAAGGGAAAAAACGTTACTATCCTGAGCAAGCAAAGGATCAGACGAAACAGCTGTGAGAGACTGACCAATGATGAATATACGCTCAATGATCATTTCATGCTATGCAGCTTTCATTTCTTTCATTGGATGGCTGATGAGCGGCGTGAAACCACGAGAAAACCAGGTGACGCTGCTTGTTTCATTTCAAGAGAATACAGCTGCTCTTATTGATGCTTATCAACAACAGGCGAACATGACGATGAAGCTTACTGTCCTCTATACGAAGCATGCTTCTGCGATAGAAAAGGACGAGTCTCATCTGTCATTTCGCTATTTTCATGAAAAAAATCCTCTCCATCTTATTCGATGTATTTATACGATGTTTAAAAGCAAGGTTGTCGTGACAGATAATTACTTTCTTATGACAAGTGTACTCAGAAAACGTCCTTCTACCACCTGTATTCAAGTATGGCATGCCAATGGGGCGTTGAAAAAGTTCGGGCTTGAAGATGCTTCAAATTCGGAACGAAGTCCTCGTGATATTAAACGGTTCAAACGAGTCTATGCGTCTTTCGATTATATCGTTACAGGCTCAGATCATATGCGCGAGATTTTTAAATCTTCGTTTGGGGTGAATGATGAACGTTTTTTACCAACAGGTGTACCGATGACGGATGTGTACTATGAACAGCATCAGCCTTCCTTGAAGCCGAATGATTTTCCTAAAGGGAAAAAGATCCTGCTTTATGCACCGACCTATCGAGACTTTGCAATGGACGGTCTTGTCCTGCCTTTTTCAAAAGAACAATTGCAAACAGAGCTAAACGGTGATTATATTCTGCTCGTCAAGCTTCATCCTGCGGTCAAACATTTAGCGAAGGCGGAAACAGACGATGAATGGATATTTGATGTATCCGATCAGCCGCTTTATCCATTGCTTTGCGCATGCGATGTACTGATCACAGATTACTCGTCGATCGTGTTTGAATATGCACTGCTTGAAAAGCCTGTTTTGTTCTTCACTTATGACTTAGACACTTATCGCAAGAAGCGCGGTTTAGTCGATCGATATGAGGACATCATTCCTGGGAAAGCTTGTATCACTCAAGACATGCTCTTGATGGAGCTGCTTCAACTAACCGAATCAGATAATCAAGACCAAATCAAAACCTTCGCCGAGGAATGGAATCAATATTCAAAGGGAAGGTCCAGTGAGCAGCTCTTATCCTTTATTGAACAACAGCTCTTACACAAAAAACGTCCGGCTTCTCAATAGGAAGCACGGACGTTTTTTTATTTGTTATACACCGGGATATCGTAATACAGCGTATAGTCATCAAGCAGGTTATACAAACTATACATACGAGTGACTTGCTTATAAGCCCAGCCTATATCTGTTGCATATTGATGAGTCGCTGCACTAGACCAGCGCATTTTATAAATTGTATCTTGTTTGTATGTGGCATGATTGATATAGCTGTTGCCAATGAATTTTGCTCCGCCAATAATGGCAGCCTCTGGCGTGAACCATTGCTGTTCATACGCATACTTTGCACCAAGATAATTCGGATTGCTGTCATATGCGCCAATGCCATACATGTTATATACTTTCTTTCCATTAAACATTGTACCATTCGCTAAAATGGAACTTCCGTTACCCGTTTCAAGCAGCGCATGAGAAATAAGATAAATTTCGTTGATATGATACGTTTTCGCTGCCGTAATAAAGGCTTGTCCTTTACCTGCAAGAATCCCTTTGCCTGCTAGAATCTTCGAATTGACTTCTGCAGGATTGAGATTCGCAGCTTCAGAGAGTTTCAGGAATTGAAAATAAGATTGCGTGCCTTCTGCAATATTAGCTGGGTCAACATATTTTTGCACCTCTGCTGCACTTGCATTTCTCCAGCCAAGGCTGATCTTGATCCAGTTTCCTTCTTTCCCAAGCTGTTTCACTTTTGCTCCTTTGTTCAGCTGCGCCACGATGTTGCTTGCAGAGCTCGAATCTGGTGTCGAACGGACATTTAAACCGTCCGTATTCACTGTTGATGTTGCTTGGTCTACATATGGTGCATAGACATAAGCCGCACCATCTGTCTGTGGTGATACCTTCATTTGTTTGTTGACCATCTCATTGACAGTAAGGTTGTAGTTCGTTTGCATGACCATTGGGCCATTTTTGATTTTTACGGCTGTAGCTGTCCAGCCATATTGACTTTTCACAAAAGCAATGGCTGCATTTACAGTTGGTAACCCTGTGAATTGCTGCGTAATGTTGATTTTGTAGGTTGGTTTCGTTGTTGTTTGGTAGGCTGCTGGTTCATTCCGTTTTTTGAAAAATGCCATACCTTGATCGCGCAATGCAGTTGTTGAGATGGCACCTGTTTTGATCTGATATTGACCATAATCAGCTGCACCTGTTTTTTGAGCAGCTGCTTTCATTTTTTGTTTCGTTAAATAACTTAACGCTTGATTCAGTTTTGTCTGATTCACCGTCGGCTCTGTTGTGATCCGGTATTGTTTAACCGCTTCAGTCAACGTTTTTGTACTGCTGGCAACGCCATTTTTCTTGATAATCTCTTGAGCCTGCTTGACTTTATTTTGCTCATATACAGGTGTTGTCTTGAGACTATACGTTTTGCTGACAGCTTGGCCCTTACCAGTTGTAATGCTGCTTGTCACCTTCTGCGTTTTTAAATATGCGGCACCTTTATTGATTTTGGCTTGCTCCGCCGATTGATTGACGACAAGTCGATACGTGCTGTCAGATGCTTTACCTGTTTTTTTCGTTGTTGCTGATACCTTTTTCTTTTGGAAGAAAGCTGCTGCTTTTTTCGCTTGGTCATCTCCTAAAAGGTTTCCAGTCACTACTTGATATGGCTGTGTAGAAGAGATCTTTTGCGAAGTGTAGCGCCATTTCTTTTTCTTGAAAAAGGCCACCGTTTTTCCGTATGCTGTATCGTTCAGTTGATTGAGCTTCACGATATAATTTTTTGTTTTTCCCACTCGCTGTACAGTCCCTGTAGCGCCGGTTTGTTTCTTAATCTGGGCCGCAGCTGAGGATGCCTGTTTGTTGTCTTTGAAATAGCCTGATTCCAAGCGATAAACATTTTTTAAAGCGCCTGTCTTTTGAATCTTCCCGCTGATCTTTGCTTCTCTTTGAAGCTGGGTAAGAAGCGTCTGTGCTTTTGACTGGTTCGCTTGTGCAGCTGATGTGACGATGTAATATGGCTTGCCTGCTGTCACCGTTTGAAGCACCGCTTTTAAACCAGACTCTTTTTGAAAGCCTTGCAAGATCGTATTCGCCTTACTTTGCCCAACGATACCGCCTGAAATCAGCTGATACACAGTGCCTGCTTTGTTTTCAGTTTGGTATGTACTAGTGACACCGGCCTGCTTTTGTAATTCGGTTTGAATATTTTTGACTTTCGTTTCAGAATCAATGGTTCCTGAAATGACCTGATAAGAAGGTCTGCTTTCATTGATCACTTCATAGGTGCTATTGAGTCCTGAGGTTTTCGTTAGCTCGAGTGAGAGCTTTTTCGCCTGAACTTCATCATTGACGGGGTCAGATACGACCTTTTGTAATGGAAGGCGGTCACCTACTGGAGACACCGTACCGCTCATGCCCGTCTCTTTTTTTAATGCAGCTGCACTTGCACTCGCTGCTGCTTGTGACTCATATCCTGAGGCAGTGAGCTGATAGGTCGATGTGTTTCCTGAGGTTTGATAAGTGGCTGTCCACTTTTTGTCCTTCTTCAATGTTTCCACTGCTTTTTTCACTTCTGACTCTGTTGTAAATACTTTTGAGGTGTTCATCGTATAAATGGATTGATCGACATAGGAGGCTGCTTGCGCTTCATTGCCCGTCTGTACTGTCATACCAAAGGCAGCTGCGAGTAACATAATCTTGATGGTTTTTTTCACGTTCACTGTCCCTCTCTTAACTTTGCATAATTGTCTACTAATCTCTTTATCGACAAAAACAAGTACTCTTTCAAGTTATTTATGCAATAGAAAAATAGAGGACCCCTTTGAAGTCCTCTTTTCCTTTATATATGCGATACAATCAGTTCACAAGTTCCTTCAATTGAGAAGTTCCCTGTTTCAGCCGGCAGGATAAAATGAGCTCCTTTAGGCAGTGGATATGTATGCCCATCATGCGTTAGAGCCCCTTCCCCGCTAATTACACTGCACAGCAAAAACGGATAATCTTGCGAAAGCTCTACTGCTTGATCAATTTCCCATTTATACACAGAGAAATACTCTGCTTCAACAAAAGTTCGAATGGTCAGCCCACGGCGTGTTTCAACTGATTCATCTGCATAACCATCTACATGGGGGACCGTTGTGACATCAATGGCTTGCGCAAAATGAAGTTCACGTTCATGGCCATTCTGATCTTTTCGTTCATAATCATATACCCGATAGGTGGTATCTGAGCTTTGCTGCGTTTCGAGGACAAGCGTTCCTTCGCAAAGCGCATGAATGGTACCGCTTGGCACATAATAAAAATCACCAGGCTTAATCTTCACACGACGCAAAAGTCCTTCCCAATCTCCACTGTTCATCATGGTCACAAGCTCAGTTCTTGTTCTTGCGCTGTGCCCATAGATCATTTCTGCTCCTTCTTTGCAGTCAATGATATACCAGCACTCTGTTTTTCCAAGCTCGCCATTTTCATGTCTTTCCGCGTAATCATCATCTGGATGAACTTGAACGGACAAGTCCTGGTTTGCATCTAAAATTTTAGTTAACAGCGGGAATCGATCGCCTTCTATTCCCCCGAACAATTCTCTGTGATTGTCCCATAGTTCGATCAGCGTTTTCCCTTTATATGGACCGTCTTGCACGACACTTGGTCCGTTTGGATGAGCAGAAATTGCCCAGCATTCTCCCGTTTGATCAGAAGGAATATCATAGCCAAATTGATCTCTTAAGGCTGTACCTCCCCATATTCTCTCCTTCAATTCAGGCAGTAAAAAAATTGGTGACTGCTTCATTCAGGATGACTCCTCCCTTTGCTACCCTTTGATAATCCTTGTAAGGCTTGATGAAAACTAGCAAGTCTCAACTTTTATTATGACGCTATCTAAAGAGAAGTCAATCCTTTCAGTACACCAAATGAAAACGATAACACGAAAAGATTTCATCCTTTGACAGAGCCTGCGAGAAGCCCTTTGACAAAGTATTTTCCGAGCAGTATATAGACCAAAAGTGTCGGCAGTGCGGCCAATATTGCCCCTGCCATTTGGACGTTCCATTGCACAATTTGACTGCCTGATAGATTTTGCAAGGCAACCATCACCGGCTGATGCTCTGCAGTGGTCATCGTGACTGCAAATAAGAACTCATTCCACACATTTGTGAACTGCCAAATCGCGACCACCACAAATCCTGTGATTGAAAGCGGAAGAATCATATGTCTGAAAATCCCGATAAACCCTGCGCCGTCCATTTTTGCCGATTCAATCATTTCATCAGGAATGCTCACATAGAAGTTTCGAAACATGAGTGTTGTGATTGGAAGTCCATATACGACATGGACTAGCACCAAACCCGGAATCGAATTGTATAATCCGACTTCACGCAAAAATTGAATGAGTGGGATGAGGATACTTTGATATGGAATAAACATCCCAAACAGCATTAGAGTAAAGACTACTTCTGATCCTTTGAAACGCCATTTTGATAGGACATAGCCATTCATCGCCCCTAAGACAGCAGACAATAAGGTAGCCGGAATGACTAGATAAAGAGAATTCATTAAATTGGGCGCTAGCTTTTCAAATGCGATTTGATAGCTTGAAAAATCAAGTGTTGACGGCAGTGCCCACATTTTCTCAAGGGTCACTTCACCTAATGGCTTCAAACTTGTGACGAGCATGACATAAACTGGCATGAGAAAAAAGAGACTGCACAAAATCAATAAAGCATAAAGAACTGGACGGACAAACCATCTAGCTGTCATGATGACGCCCCCTTCCGGCTCGACAGGAGATATGGCACAATAAAGACCGCAACTGAGATCAGCATCACAATCGCGATAGCGGCACCGCCCGCATAATGGTTTCCTCTAAAGGTCATTTCAAACATGTACACGCCCGGAACATCTGTGACAAAGTTTGCACCCGGTCCTGTCATCGAGTAAATCAAATCGAAAATCTTTAATGAAATATGAGCCATGATGATAATGACACTTGCAGTTATCGGTTTTAATAAAGGAAAAATAATCTTCCGGTAAATCTGCCATTCGGTTGCGCCATCCATTCTAGCAGCCTCTCTTACTTCCTCTGGAATGCCTCTCAAACCCGCCAAATACATCGCTAGAGAAAATCCAGTCATCTGCCAAACAGCTGCAATTACGACTGCAATGATTGCCGCAGGGACACCAAACTCAATTTTCCCCCAGACAAATCCAGCTAAAATATTCGTATCCGTGTACCACTTAGGCTGGATACCAAGCGTCTTTAAAAACAGATTCACCCCAGTGGACGGGTTTAAAATCCATTGCCAGACGACCCCTGTCACAACGAAGGAAAGGGCCATTGGAAAGAAAAATAAATTCCGAAATAGAGATTCACCCTTGATCTTTTGATCTAGTAAAATTGCAAGTGCAAGCCCAGAGGCAATAACGGCTCCAATAAAGAATAGAGTAAAAAAGACCGTGTTCCGAAGATCTGACTGAAAGCGGAAATCTTGAAACAGCATCATATAGTTTTGAAGCCCTGCGAAAGAGAAATCAGGAACAAGAGAGGTCCAATTTGATAATGACACATACCCTGTCCAGCCAATAAAGCCGTAAACAAAGATGAATAATAACACAGCCGACGGGGCTAAAAATAGAAGCGCAAGCAGCTGATCCCCACTCCATTTTTTCCGAACACGTTTGACTTTGGGTGTTGATGCTTTTGTGATCGGCGATGTATCCATGCGCATGAAGCTACACTCCTTTTTAAAAAAGAGGCGGTGCTTAGTCGCCGCCTCCTCGTCTTTATTTCATTGAATCTTTTAAAGATGAAACAAACTGGCTGCTGTCTTTTTGTGTGACAAAGATATTGACGGCTTGATTCGCTTTTGTCACAAACCCTTCTTCAGCAGCTGAACCATGCGCGAGAGACGGCGCCAGCTTTGATTCTTTAAATGCCTTCATCGCCGATTTTCCGTATTCATCATATTTAGACATATCTGCATCCACACGTGCCGGAATCGATCCCTTCAGCGGGTTAAATGCATCCTGTCCTTCCACAGATCCTAAGACAGATAAGAATTTCTTCACGTTTTCTGGCTGTTTCACGCCCTTTGGCAGTCCAAATGTATCGGTGATCACCATAAAGCTTCCCTCTGTATCAGGAGTCGCCACGTATCCGAAGTCTTTATTCACCTTCAGATCCAGATCATTCACAAAGTACCCCTTCGCCCAGTCGCCCATGACGTTCATTGCAGCTTCCCCTTTTGCTACGAGCTGCGAGGCATCCTGCCAGTTACGTGAGCTGTGGTCATCATTGACATATTCAAGCATACGTCCAAAGATGTCTGCCGCTTCCTTCACTTTTGCGTCATCCATTTTCATGTCGCCAGCCCAAAGTTTTTGATATCCATCAGCGCCTAAAACGCCGAGCAGTACACTCTCAAACAAATGTGTTGCTGCCCAAGGCTCTTTATCCCCAAGCGCAAGAGGTGTAATGCCTTTTTTCTTTAAAGCATCTGCTGTTTTGAAAAATTCATCAAAGGTCGTTGGGGGCTCTAAACCTGCATCATCAAATACCTTCTTGTTATACCAAAGCACATTGCCTCTGTGAATATTCACCGGTACTGAATAGATTTTCCCATCTTTGCTGACAAGGTCGATGAGTGATTCCGGAAATTTGTCCTTCCAGCCTTCTTTTTCATATAGATCATCCAGCGGCTCCATTTTACCTGCTGCGACCCAGCTCTCATTCAGCTCCGCTCCGCCATGTACTTGGAATGTAGCTGGCGGGTCATTTCCTTGCATCCGGCTAGTCAGAACAGCCTTTGCATTTGTACCAGCACCACCTGCGACAGCTGCATTTTCAATTGGAATATCTTTATTTTTCTCTTCAAACAATTGAATGAGTGCTTTCAGTCCGTCCTCCTCACCTGCTCCAGTCCACCAAGAAAAAATGTCGAGCTTCTCTGCTCCGCCCTCTTTTTTTGCATCTGAGCTCGTCGATGAACTACAGGCAGTGACGATAAGCATACAGAGCACTAACAGCGTAAAGCCTAATTTAACCTTCATGATTGATCCCCCATCCCTATTTTGTAAGCGTTATCATCATAAGTATAATGGCAGATCCTTGCTTTTTTTCAGGCAAACTTCTTCACTTTTTTATGAAATTCTTCATTTTTTTACGGTCTGTTTTCGATATTCCTTCGGTGAACAGCCAACCATCTTCTTAAACACACGGCTGACATAATTAGGGTCTGTATATCCTGCCTGATAGGTAATTTCTTTTAAACTAAGCGAGCTGTCTTTGAGAAGCCTTTTGATTTTATCCAGCCGGCAGGCAGTCACATACTCTTTAAATGTCAGCCCTGTCTCGTCTTTAAACCTTTTTGTGAAATAGGTCGGACTTAAATCAACATAGGCCGCAGTCTGTTCCAGCGTGATCTGTTCACAAAAATGCGTTTTGATGTAGCGCTTTGCCCGCTCAATATCATTCACAGTCTGGTTTCTTGCTTCATACACGTCAAATAAATATTCACAGCACTGGCGGCATTCTGCTGCGGTGTTGATCGTTAATATAGGCCAGTCTGTTCGGAGTCGTGATTTAAATAAGATCAGCAGCTCTTTTAGTTGAGACAGGGTCGCCCCCTCTAGTTCAAAAGCATCGAATAAAGCGAGCGCCTCCTCTCTTCTCCCTTCTTCCATTGCCTGCATCATATCGTCTGCAAGCTCAGGCAGATGGATCAATGGATGGGAATGTTCTTCTGTTTGGTAAAAGCCATAACGAACAACGCCAGGACTCTTTTTCCGCTGATAATAGGAAAGCTTCGCCTCTGCTGCACTTTTCTGAAGATAAAGCGGATTTGAGACCGGGTGTCCCATGCCAACGACAGGTGAAGGCTGATCGTTGGTTGTGGCAGTTCGAATCGCCTGCAAGACATCTGCCTTTAACTGACCAGGCGCTTGGTGACGATAAATGAGACATGTAAACAGCTCACCACTCACCTGAATCGGCACCGTATGAAAAAGGGGAGATGTCTGTAAATGAATCAACAACTGATTCCCGATTGTCCGCTGTACAGCGATGACAAGACCTGCTTCGAATTCATGAAACAGTTGTCGAAACTCCGCGGAAGTATAGGATTGTCCGTTTATGACATGAGCTTCAAGCCACTTTGACTGCTGACCGGCCGCCAGCGCCTGCCGCTGAGACGCCTCCTGCTGAATCTCTGCCGCAACCGTTCGAATGGCGGCGATGGTTTCATCTTTGTCAGCCGGTTTGACGAGATATTGTTTCACTCCTTCCTGCATCGCTTGCTTGGCATAATCGAACGTATCGTAGGCTGTCAGCATAATAAATTTTGTATGAGGACTGATCGCTTTGATTTGCTTGATCGCTGTCAATCCATCCATTCCAGGCATCTGAATATCCATGAGCACAAGATGAACGGGCTCAGTCCGCACGAATTCAACCGCCTTTTTTCCATTTTCAGCTTCTCCTGCGATATGACACTCTGGAAGCCAATCGGTCATGAACTTCCGCATCGCTAGCCGTTCTATCTTTTCATCATCTACAATCAGCACGTTCAGCATGCCGGTCCCTCCTTCATCGGAATAGCCAATTGAATAGTGGTGCCTTCGTTTGGATTTGAGTCAATTTGAAGGGCATCTTGTACCCCATAAAACAAACGCAGCCTTGACATCACATTTCGAAGACCGATTCCCGTTGAATGCCCTTTACTCAACATGTTTGGATCTTCCTCTTCTTTTGCTGATAGCAATCTTCTTTTCTCTTGTTCATTAATTCCCATCCCATTGTCCCGAATCCGAATCATCACATAGCCGCCTTCTTGATAGATCGAGAGCTCGACAAGTCCATCTTCCTCCTTTGGTTCTACGCCATGAATAAAGGCATTTTCAACAAGCGGCTGTAAGGTGAGACTTGGGATACGTACAGATAAACACGATTCATCTATGGTCGTTTTGCATGTGATACGATCGGCAAATCTTGTTTCTTGTATATGAAAATATTCTTTGACCACTTTTACTTCTTGTTCGAGCGTAACGGATGCACTGAGAGCTGACAGCGAATAACGCATGAGAGTGGAAACAGATTGGATCAACCTCGATGTGGCATCCGCTGATTCTAAGTAAGCCATGCGTGAGACGATGTTTAAGGTATTAAATAAAAAATGTGGGTTCATTTGGTTTTGCAGCGTTTTCAGCTTCATGTCTTTGATTTTTTGATCTAAAGCTGCCTTTTGTTTCATCTCTTCAATCATCATTTTCATCTCTTGACGCATTCGCTGGAAGGCCTCATTTAATACAGAAATTTCATCCTTTGAGGTGACATGCAAGTCCGCTCCATCAAAGTTTCCTTCTGATACTTCCTTTACGCTTCGAGAGAGATGGACGATCGGTCTTGATATCCCGCCAGCAATCATATACGCCATCCATAATGCGACTCCAATGGACAGTGTAAACAAACATAGGGTAAAGAGCGCATAGGTTTGGTGTCTTTTTTGCAGAGATTGATAGAGTACTTGATACTCAGACAATTCATCATCAAGCAAGGTCATTGTTTGCTCTTGTATGTAGGAGGAGACGGTTCTTACTTCCTTCACACTTGCTGCATATTCTTTGATTTTTCCTTCTTTTACATGTGTCATGGTCGCATCACTCTCATTGATGAGCGTCCGCATCATATATTGATATTTTTCAATAGAAGGAATTGCCGCATGAAGCCCGGCATCTTTTCGCAATGCCTGGTCGTAGGATTTCATTTTTTGTTTTGAAGCTAGATATTCTTTGGCAAACTGCTGATCCTTTTCAATCGCATACGCATTGACCTTTTCATACATCGTTTTTGCCTCTGTCGATATATCATTAAGCAGGAGAAAAGAACGAAAGCTTCTGCTATATTCTGATACGATATTCGAGCTGCTCCAATAGACGAAAAAAGCGGCCACGTTGCCAAGGAATACAAGGGTTAAAAATGCCAGTAACAACTTACTTCGAATCCTTCTCACGGCTGCACCCCCTGCCTTCTGTCTGTTTGCTGTAGCGGCAGATCCTCTTGCCGAATCACACTCGTTCCTGTGTACTGTAGCGGCTCTTCTTTTTCACCTTTCTGCAAACGCACAAGCGATTCCACTGCTTGATAGCCCATTTCATAAGGATGCTGAACAACGACGGCATCAATCTTTCCATCATCGAGCGCCTGAATCGTATCTGGCAATGTATCAAATGCGAGTACATAGACATCTGTGGACGATCGATATTGCGCTGTTGCTTGAATGATACCTGCACCATCTAATGCACTCGTGCCGTAAAATGCAGTGAGCTTTGCATGATCGTTTAATAGTTTATATGCGGCACCGGAGGCCCCTGATTTTGTAATGGCTGATTCTTCTATTCCAGCAATATGAATGCGTTTTTCAGCGGCGACGGCATCTCGAAATCCTTTGACGCGCTGCTTTTGATGAACGGCATCAAGCCTGCCTGTGACAATTCCTACGTACTGTTCGCCTTTTGTATCTGCGATGAGTGCCTGTCCTGCGATAAAGCCTGAATAATAATTGTCCGTGCCTACATACACTTGACGCATGCTCCCCTCTGCATCTGTATCAACGGTGACAACATCAATGCCCTTTTCCCTCGCCTTCTGAAAAAGCGGTTTGTATTTTTTCGCATCAAGTCCCTGTGTCATAATGCCATCAACATGCCCTGCGATTGCCATATCAATGGTTTTCAAATGATCATCTATATCGGCTTGCTTCGGACCTAAATATTCTAAATACACGCGATGAGCAGCTGCCGCATCAGCAGCTCCCTTTTGGACCAGCTGCCAATATTCATTATCAAGTTCCTCCGGTACAAGGACAAAGTGATATTGATAAGTTGATGACGCTTTTTCGGAAACGCTTTCAATTTTAAATAAATCTTGACCTAATGATGTTAAAAAAATGACAGATACGACACAAAAAGTGAGAAAGGCGCCCACCCCGATCCACTTTGATACTTTCACCACATCCTCCCCCTTTCAAAAATTGCGCATAAAAAAAGAGCTGCTTATAAGCATACTCTCTCGACCTCTATAATTCCTTTGTCATAAATAAACTGTTTGGATCTTCTTGATATGAACCGAAAGGCGGACAAATATAAAACCCAACACTCTCATATAGTTTTCTTGCCGGCTCAAAGAAAGACATCGCACCTGTTTCTAAGCTGACACGTGAATAACCGCGCCTTTTTGCCTCTTGGAGAAGATGGTTCAGCATATACCTCGCTACACCTTTTCGCAGATGGAGAGCCGTGGTTCTCATGGATTTGATTTCACCGTGCTCTCTTGACAGCTTCTTTAACGCTCCGCAGCCAAGAAGCTCCTCTCCATCCCGTACACTCCACACTGTGACATCTTGCTTTTTCAAATCAGCTAACGGAAGGGCATGAATACTTTCTGGCGGGGAATGCTCTTTCATTTCTTCTATATGAGCGGTAATTAGCTGTTCTATTTGTCCATCCGTGAGTGTATCTTGTTGAATGTACACATCTATCACTCCTTCACGATCATTGTACGTGAAGAGTCAGTATTCACCAGCTGTTATGTCAGATAAACGAACAAACAACCAGCATTCACCTGCCAGTTGTTCAATTGAATAGCACCTATTTATGAAGAAAGAACCGCTTGTAATTCTTCTGCCGTACTGCTTTCAAGCTGACTTCCGACCCCTACTGCCACTGCGCCTGCTTTCAGCCAGTTTGGCACATCGGCTGGATGAATACCTCCCGTTGGAATAAATTCAATGTCTGGAAATGGGCCTTGTAAGTTTTTCATATAGGATAAACCGAAGGAGCCACTTGGAAAAAGCTTGAGCAAGCAGTATCCAGCTGCTTTTGCCTGCATGATTTCACTTGGGGTGAGGACACCTGGTACATAGAGTGTGTCGTGAAACGAGAGATGCTCTCCAATGACAGGAAGATATCCTGGACTGACAATAAATTGTGAGCCTGCGCCAATGGCTGACTGCGCCTGCTGAAGAGTGGTGATTGTGCCTGCTCCTACAATTAGATCTTGCTCATGCTGAAAAGATGCAATGATGCGTTCCGCATTGGGCGTGGTATACGTCACTTCAATGGCTCGAACGCCTTTTTTCTTTAAACGCTCAATGATCTCAATGCCTTCTGCTTCGCTCCCCGCTCTTACCACTGCGATCAGCTTACAAGCCGCGATCCGCTCTTTAACGCTCAAACTTGCTGACTTTCCCATATCCTTCGTCCCCCTTCATATATTCCCGTCTGTGATATCGTTTGGCTCCCTTCATAAAAGCCTGAAGCTCTTCCCGAGTAGGCAGACCGTCCTTATCGCCTGGAGACATCACCGCAAGAGCCCCTACAGCATTGCCTCTTGTCACAGATTTTTCATATGATAAACCGTCCAGTAAACCACTGATGACCCCCACGGCAAATCCATCACCGGCACCGACTGTATCCACGACATTGGGCACATAAAAGCCGCTCACAATCCCCTGACTGACTGCACTTTTATAAAAGGCACCTTCTGCACCGAGCTTAATGACCACAAGCTTGACGCCTTTTTGCAAATAAACATCTGCAATCTCTTCCGGCTCGTGACAGCCTGTGAGCCTTTGCCCTTCTGCAAGCCCCGGAAAAAACCAATCCACTTGAAAAGCCATCTGATTCACTGTATGGATCATATCTTCTTCCTCTTCCCATAGCTGCAGCCGAAGGTTTGGATCAAATGAAATGGTTTTGCCTGCCTCTTTCATCTTTTGAAGAGCATGAAAAGAAAACGCTCTCATTTCATTAGATAACGCAGGTGGAATACCTGTCATATGGAGATGTCCTGCCTGCTTGAAATAATTCACGGGAAAGTCGCTTGGACTCATCGTGCTCGCAGCAGAGCCTTTACGATAATACGTGACATCAGGATCTCCATCTATCACTTTGGATTTAAGTAAGATCCCTGTTTGAGCCCCATCATTTGATCGGATCACTGCACTTGTATCGACTCCTTCTTTTTGAAGCTCTTCTAAAATAAATGTGCCAAGTGGATCTGCTCCTACTTTGCTCATCCATCCCACATCAAAACCTAGCCTCGCTAAACCGACTGCTACGTTACTTTCGGCACCAGCAAGCGCCTTTTGAAATGTATGCACTTGATGAAGCTCCCCGGCTTCTTTTGCGTAAAACATCGCCATTGATTCCCCAAATGTGACCGCATTCAATGCTTTCACTCATTTCTCCCCTTTCATGGTACCGGTTTCAAATTAGTTGAAAAAGAGAGAGCATGCACGTATGTATACTCTTCTCTGTCTTTTGTTTATAAGGAATTTCTTGCGATGATTTCTCCATCAAGCTGAATGGTTTGGGGCGCACTTTCATCCCCTTCAAGCCGAGTCTTGATTTTTTGCATGGCGGCTTTCCCCATTTCATGAGATGGCTGGGCAACCGTTGTGATTCCAGGCCCAATCAGCTTATACCATTCTGTATCATCAAAACCTGCAATGCCTATATCTTCTGGAATCTTTAATCCGAGGTCTACAAGCTCACTAATCAGCTTGAGCATAAGTAATCCATTGGCTGCTAAAATCGCTTTTTTCTGCTGGTTTGATTGGACAAAATGGACAAGTTCTTCTCGCAGTTGTTCCTTTTGTTTCAAATCAATTTCTACAATGAGTGGCTTCTTATGTTTACTCATGGCTGTCTGTTCATATGCTTCTTTTCTTTCTTCACGAGGACTGATCCCATCGACCGGCTCAGTAAAGAAGGCGATGTGCTCATAGCCTCTCTCATACATTTGTTGAAGCAGCTGGATTGTGATATCACGGTTATTCGTTGTCACTGTGTCGACTTTTAGTTCAGGTAATTTCCGGTCAACAAGGACAATCGGCACACCGTTTTTCTTAAAATCCTGCAGAATGTCATTGTTCTGGCCTGTCGTATTGATGATGAGCCCTTCAATATAATGCGCATTCAGCTTGAGGAGCATTTCTCTTTCTTTTTCTGGCCGGTTATCTGTATTGCATACCATAATGCTGTATCCATATTCATCACAAATTTCTTCGACTCCGCGAAGTGTGGCAACAGAGAATGGATTTGTAATGTCGGCTACAATAAACCCAATGACCTTGCTTTTTCTTACTTTCAATCCTTGAGCGAGCTGACTCGGACGATAATGCAGTTCTTCAATGGCTTTTTTAATTTTTTTGACCTTTTCAATAGAAATTTCATTTGTTCTGCCATTAATATATCTGGATACAGTTGATTTTGAAACACCTGCATAAGCGGCCACTTCGTTGATGGTCACTTTCGTTTGCTTTTTCTCTTTCATTCAAAAAACTCCCACAATCAATGTCTTCTCATTTGTTTCGAAACCGATTTCAAATAACTTAAAAAGAGCATATCATAATTTCTTGTATTCCAGAAGATTTTTTTTGCTTGAAGATGGCAAATAAGCATTTAAATAAACAAAAAGAAAGCGATTTCAAAATAACGGTTGACGATACTCTCTTTTTCCTCTAAAATTTTTCTTGAAACCGATACCAAATAAAATACCTACATTTTGTTTCAGATGGAAAGGGAGGCTTATTTCAAATGGAAAATCGTTATGCTGTACATCCTGAGCAGGTCAAGCGTTTTACAACAGAGGAACTTCGTCGTCATTTTCATATTCCTACACTATTCGTCAGCGGTGAATTGAAGCTCTACTATTCGCATGAGGACCGTGTGGTGATTGGCGGGGTCATGCCGTCTGCAGAACCGCTCAAATTAGATGCCGGCGACTTTCTACGTACGGAGTATTTCCTTGAAAGACGCGAGATCGGCATTGTAAATGTCGGCGGTCAAGGAACGGTCACTGTCAATGGTGAAGCCTTTGTACTGGAGCACAAAGATTTCTTATATATTGGGCTTGGACACGAAGATGTACAGTTTGCTAGTTCATCAGGCGAAGAAGCAAAGTTCTATCTTGTATCAGCCACCGCTCACAAAGCGTACCCTACGCAAAAAGCTGCCATCGCTGAATTAACACCGAATCACTTAGGGGAAGCGTCTGCTTCAAACGTACGAAACTTGTATCAAGTCATCCACGCAAACGGTATTCAAAGCTGTCAGCTCATGATGGGAATCACTCAACTGGAAACCAATAACACGTGGAATACGATGCCCGCTCATATTCATGATCGGCGTATGGAAGTGTACTTATATCTTGATATCGAAGAAGATGCTCGTGTCTTTCATTTTATGGGGGAGCCATCTGAAACAAGACATCTCGTTGTGGCCAATGAGGAAGCGGTTATTTCTCCTGCCTGGTCCATTCATTCAGGTTCGGGTACAGCGAATTATTCATTTATTTGGGCGATGGCGGGCGAGAACTATACGTTCAAAGATATGGACTTTGTCCCAATGGACCAGATGAGGTAATGTGATGACGACAGCATCCTATGTAACGTCCCTCTTTTCTCTTGAAGGCAAAACAGCCCTTGTGACAGGTCCTGGAACCGGCATTGGGCAGGGCATTGCTGTGGCGCTTGCCAGGTCAGGCGCAGATATTATCGGCACATACCACCACACACCGCTAGAGGAAACGAAAGCGCTCGTCGAACAGGCGGGCCGCTCGTTTCATGCGGTTCAGATTGATTTTTCCGACCCTCAAACTGCAAAACAGGCTGTCGATGCCATGTTACAAAAGCATACGATCGATATCTTAATCAATAATGCTGGCACCATTAAAAGAGAGCAGGCTGCTCATTATTCAGAGGAAGACTGGCATACGGTCATGGATGTGAATATCAATAGTCTCTTTTTCCTCACCCAAAGGGTTGGGCGGCAGATGCTGAAAACTGGTCAAGGGAAAATTGTTAATATTGCCTCCCTTCTATCATTTCAAGGCGGCGTCTTTGTCCCCGCTTATACAGCAAGTAAACACGCAGTCGCAGGGCTGACGAAGGCATTTGCAAACGAATGGGCGAACGAGCAAATACAAGTGAATGCGATCGCTCCTGGTTACATTGCGACCAATAACACGCAAGCCATTCGGGACGATGAGAATCGAAATGATGAGATTCTCAAACGAATCCCTGCCGGTCGCTGGGGAAAGCCTGAGGATCTAGCCGGTGCTGCTGTTTTCCTTAGCTCACCAGCCTCTGATTATATGAACGGTCATATTTTAGCTGTTGATGGCGGCTGGCTTGCGAGATAAAACAGACGAGAGAATTCCTATTTGCAGGGATTCTCTTTTTTCTATTTGCATAATTCTCCACCATCCGAGTCACTCTATAGAAAACATGACATGAGGGTGAGGTATTATGAAAAGTCGTATTGAACAAGATATAGCGTCCATCATCAAGCGCGTCAAAAGCTTTGCCGGGAAAAGTGATGATATCGTGTTCCACTCATTTTCATTTGGCCCTTCTGCTATCTCTGCATGTCTCATGTACATTGAAGGACTCACAGAATTTGAGATGCTTTCCAAACAAATCATTTCACCTATGCAAAAGGAGCTGGATATCACCGAAGTTGATTCTAGTACGCTTCCAGCGCTGTCTAAAACGTTCTTTGGCATCCAAAATGACGTGCTGGAGGATATGAACCTTGCCATCGAGCAGTTATATAGCGGCAGGGCTATTTTATTTGTAGATGGCGCGGCTCAAGCACTTGCACTCCAAACGAACCTTTTTCAATTTAGAGAAGTAGAAGAGCCACAATCGGAAGTCCTTGTAAGAGGGCCTCGGATCGGTTTTATTGAAAATCTTGAAAAAAACACGGCTTTAATCCGTGAGCGGGCAAACGACCCAAACCTTGTCATTCAAAAGGTGAATGTAGGTACTCGCAATAAAAAGTCCGCAGCCCTTGTGTACGTTCGTGATATTGTTGATCCCAAATTAGTAGAAGATGTTTTAGCACGCATGGCCGAAATCAAAATGGATGACATCCCTGAAACCGGCTATATTGAACAGCTGATTGAGGACAGTCACATCTCCATTTTTCCACAGATTCAAAATACAGAACGTCCAGACCGGGTGATTGCATCTGTGCTTGAAGGGAAAGTATCGATTTTACTCGATGGCACTCCTTTTGCGCTCATTTTACCGATGACCTTTACAGCCTTGATGCAATCACCTGAAGATTATTATCAAAGATGGACTAGCGCTACACTTTTACGTTTACTCCGTTATATTGCTGTTTTGCTCACGATTTTTTTACCCGGACTTTACATTGCACTTGTCTCTTATCACCCAGGCTTATTACCCACACGAATGGCACTCACCATCGCAGGCAGTCGGCAGAATGTTCCGTTCCCTCCTGTTGTTGAGGCGATTCTCATGTCTTTTACGATAGAGCTGCTGCGGGAGGCTGGACTTCGGCTTCCTAGAGCCATCGGGCAGACAATTGGGCTCATTGGCGGCGTCATCATTGGTCAGGCGGCTGTCCAAGCCAATATCGTCAGTGCCTTAATGGTGATTATTGTGTCGCTGACGGCACTAGCTGACTTTACGGCACCGTCCTATGACTTTAGTTTCCCGCTGCGCATTTTGCGGTTTATGGCCATTTTCAGTTCAGCGATGTTTGGGTTATATGGCTTAATCATGTGTTATTTATTTGTGCTTTGTCACCTGATGCAATTAAAGACCTTTGGTTTTGACTATTTCACACCTGTTTTGTCTTCACCGTTTTCAGATTTAAAGGATACGTACGTACGTTTACCAATTGGGCTATTTAAATCGAGACCGAAAACAGCAAAAATAAAAAATCTCAAAAGACAAGGAGATTAACCGATGTACAGAGCTGAGAAGCTATCATTGTTACAAGTCACCATTCTGTGCAGCTCTACAATGATAGGCGCTGGAATTTTAACCATTCCTCGCAGTTCTGCCAATTCAGGATTCCCTGATGGCTGGATCATTGTATTACTACAGGGAGTCATCTTTGCTTTCGTTGCTTTTTTGTTAGGATGGATTGCTGAAAAAAATGCGCCGGATACCATTTTTGAGTCAAATAGAAAAGGAGCCGGTGCAATCTTTGGCACATTCTTCAATTTAATACTGATTGTCTATTTACTAGGCATCGTCGGCTTTGAAGCACGTGTTCTCGGGGAAGTCGTCCAATTTTTCCTGCTGCAATCGACTCCCATGGCAGTGATTGTGATGATTTTTCTTCTCGTGGCGATCTATCATTTGAAAAGTGGTATTTTTCCAATAGTCAAAATGGTGACATACATATATCCGATGACGATGATTATTTATATTGGGCTCATGCTGTTTAGTTTGAAAATATTCGACTTTGATTACTTACGCCCAGTGATGGCGCACGGGTTTAAAGATTTCAGTAATTTGTTCTCTCAAACATTTATTCAATTTACAGGCTTTGAGGTCATTTTGTTTGTTGTACCGCTCATTTATAAAGACAAATGGTCGAAAGCAAAGTGGGCTGCTGCGATCGGGGTTGGAATGACTTCTCTTATCTATTCTCTCACGCTCTTTATTGTGATTGGTTCCATGACCGTTGGAGAAACGAAATCCCTCACCTGGCCCACTGTCTCACTCATTCAAGCACTAGAGCTTGAAGGGGTCTTCATTGAACGATTTGATATTTTTTTACTGACGATCTGGACGTGCCAGCAGTTTATTTGCATGCTTGGCTTTTTCCAATTTGCCATTAAAGGATGCCACACAGTCTTTAAGACGACCAATGTAACGAGACTGCTATGGCTGCTGTTTTTGATTACCTCTGCGCTCTCTTTATTTCCGAGAAATATCAATGAAGTCTTTTACTACTCTACTTTACTCGGCTACGCATTGTTCGCGGTTTTAGCCATTCCTTTTATTACAGCCATTCTGTTGATGATACGCAAAAAATGGGGAGGTCGTTCTGCATGAGAGGAAGACGTGTACTGTATATCTTTTTGTCCTGCTGTCTTTTCCTTCTATCAGCAGGATGCTGGGACTTAAAGGATATTGAAAAATTATCATTTGTGCGCGGCGTTGGAATTGATGAAGAAGATCAGCAAGGAGTCAAGCTCACTTACCAAAACCTAGTACCGAAGATGGGCGGGACACAAGAGGCTGATTCTCCTGGCTATGTAAACGTCGTCTCGAAGGGGAAAAATGTACTGGAGGCTGTCAGTAATGTCGCCTTAAAGGATCCGCCAATCTATAGTGATCATCTAAAAATCTTCCTCTTCGGCAAAAATCAGGCGGAGCATCACGATATTCAAGGAACGCTCAATCATTTTATTCGAGATGATGAAGTTCGGCGAAGCAGCTACCTCCTCGTATCACGTGATGATGCATCAAAAGTGATCAATCAAAAATTGAAATCACAGCAAAAGGTTCCAGTTGAACATATCTTTGAAACATCCAAAAACCGAAACTTTAACGGAAAGATTTTGCTGCCAACCCGTATTGGCCGGGCATCTGATTACTTCCAGATGGGCGTTAGCTTCCTTGTCCAAAGTGTAGATGCGATAGACGGCGAACTTATCTATGATGGGGCAGGAATCATTCACGGAAAAAACCGAAAGCTGATCGGTTTCATCCCTGCAAAGGATGTTCAATCTTTAAATTGGGTGATGGACCGAATTTCAGGCGGCGTTGTACCTGCCACCTACAAAGGCTTTCCGATCACATACGAAATTAAGAAATCCAAAACTAAGATTGAACCTTCTCTGAAAGATGGGCATATTTCCTTTAAAATCATTGTCAACACAAACGGAAAGCTTTCTGAAGATCAGTATCCTCCAGAAAATTCATACGATGAACAGTACATCCAAAGATTTGAGCGTCTTTTTGCAAATAAAATTAAACAAAGAATTCAAAAAGCGGTTCATCATGTACAAAAAGAGGTGGGCGTTGATCCCATATTTTTAAGCCGGCAGTTTCGTATTAAATATCCTGACTATTGGGAAAAGCATCGAGACGAATGGGATGCGCTCTTTCAAGAAGCGGATATCGAATATGAAGTCAAAGTCAGTATTTTGAACTTTGGGGCAGAAGGTGCAACAAAAAGCTTTAAATGGTAAAGCAAAAAGGCGGTTATCCCGAAGGGGAGCCGCCTTTTTTGCGCACGACGATGAGAAGCTGATACAAGGTCACTTGATCAGTCAACGCTTTTGTTTGAAAGCCAAGTGACGCTCCTACTCTTGCCACCTCATCAAAAAACAATTCGACGTTTTGATCAATCGGAACATTGATCCTCTTCTCGATCACCCGTTCAAACAAATGATCTGGGAAAAGCGCACGCATGGTGTTTGGTGTGAAGAACCTCAGGTGACCTCGGTCTAAAATTCCTACATCTTGATACGTAAAATCACCGGTCATTAACGGGAGAAGCACCTCCGCATGCATCATATTTGGCAGACAGCAAATGATCACGCCGCCTGGCTTTAAAGATGCGTGCGCTTGTTCAATCATGTGCCAAGGATCTGACACATGCTCTAAAACATCCGAAAAAATGACCGCATCAAAAAAAGCCTCTTTCTCTAACCACGGGTACTCATCTGCTTTTGCCTCAATGACTTCTTTGTAATATGCCTTTGCGATAGCTGCTCTTAATGGATCAGCGTCTACGCCGTACATGTCAACAGTCTGCCGATTCATTAGTTCAAGCCCTGTTGCCCCTGCGCCGCATCCCACATCCAGTACACAGGCAGCATCTTCAGGCAGCAGAGCCGCAAAGTATGGATGAGGGGTCATCAGATTGAGGTCAATGCCCCATTTATCTAAAAACCGCAGCCTGTTCTCTGCAAACAATGTAGAGATGTTCGTTTCTTGATTCGCTCGAAAGGTTGCATGACCGTGATGATGCACAAATGAATCGTGAACGATTTGAAGCTGATATCCCTTCAGTAAGGATCTCAAACAAAGGTCGTCATCCTCAAATGATCCATACACGAACCGCTCATCAAATAAACCCACCTTTTCAATGAGCTCTTTTTTCACAAGCAGACAAAACCCCACAAGCCGATGTACATAAGTTCTCTGACCTTTTTTCACAGCCGTATAATTCTTCGCAAAGGCTGGCAGTTCCTTCACATCTGTATACGCTGGCTCGACCATTTGAGGACCGCTCACATAGTTGGAGACTGGTCCTACCATCCCAATGCGTTCTGATGCAAATAACGCCTCTCTTAATGGAGAAAGCCAATTTTCCGTGACGATCGTGTCGTTATTTAAAAAAAGAATGCTATCTCCTGCCGCTATTTTTGCTCCTTGATTACAGCCTTTTGCAAAGCCTCGATTTTCTTCATTTTCTATGAAAATCACATCGTTCAGCTCTCTCACATATTCCTTTGTCCCGTCGGTTGACGCATTATCAACGATGATGAGTTCATATTGGTCACTTCGGGTGTGCTGCTTGATGCTGTCGATACATTTTTTCGTTAAATGCAGTTCATTGTATGTCAGGATGACAATGCTCGTTTTCCCTTTCATCTCATTTCCACCTTTCGCCCGCCTGTTCCATATGTATGTCGTATGCAGCACGTTCAGAAGATGAGAGATTGTCCTTTCTTGATTAAACGTTTGTTTAACAAAGAAAAACCAGCTGCATACGGGCAGCTGGTCATTGTTCACACCGTTTTTCCTTCGTCACCTGCGACGGCACGGTTTCTCTTTTTTAAATCTTCTTCAATTTCTTCAAGACTTTTCCCTTTCGTTTCAGTCACCATATATTTCACAAACAAGAAGGCGCCTACGCCGATGACCGCGTAAATAAGGAAAAGATTACTGATACCCATCGCGCTTAGTAAAGTTGGGAATGTAAGCGAGATGATTAAATTTCCTGTATGAAGGAGGAAGGTAGAGACACCTGTACCAATTCCTCGGACATGTACCGGAAACAGCTCAGGAAGCATGACCCAAACGACAGGACCCCAGCTGACAGCAAAGATGACGATAAAGAGCCCTAAACAAATAATAGTCGTCCATCCTGCAGCTGTTGACCCCTCGAAAAATCGATTGACCACTGACAGGACAATTAAGCTTAAGACCATGCCAGCATTCCCAAATAAGAGCAGCGCTTTGCGCCCTACACGGTCAATGATTTTAATCGCCACAAACGTCATGACGACATTCACTGCCCCAATTCCAACGGTTCCTAAAATGGCCGCTGAATTACCAAAGCCAACGCTTGTGAATGTTTTTGGTGCATAGTAAATAATCGTATTGGTACCGATAAACTGCTGCAAAAAGGCAAGACCGACCCCAGCGATTAATGCTGGGCGTACCCATGGCTCAAATAATTCCTTAAAACCGCCTTTTTCTTCACTTTCCGCCTGCTGAATATCAGAAATTTCTTCTTCCACTTCTTGCTTACTCTTTCTCAGTTTAGATAATATCTCTTTTGCACGGTCTGCCTGTCCATGGACAAACAGCCAGCGGGGGCTTTCCGGCATAAATAGAATCCCACATAATAAAAGCACAGAAGGAACAACCGCAATTCCAAGCATGAGGCGCCATGCTTCTGCATCTGCTAAAGCGTAATTCACAATATAGGCGAGTAGAATACCAAATGTGATCATGAGTTGGTTTAATGAGGACAGTGCTCCTCGCGATTCCTTTGGAGCAAGTTCAGATAGATATAATGGAACAATCGTTGTCGAGCACCCGACAGCAAGCCCTAGCACAATTCGGAATAAGACCATCACTTCCGTATTCGGGGCAAGAGCTGTACCAAATCCGCCGATAATAAACAAAATCGCTGCGGCGATGATGGCTTTTTTCCGCCCAAATTGATCTGTCAGCTTTCCAGATAAAGAGGAACCGAGCATCGCTCCGATTAGAATCGAGCTGACAACAAGTCCCTCTGTAAATGCGTTTAACCCTAAATCCTCTTTCATAAATAAGATGGCGCCAGAAATGACACCTGTATCATAGCCATATAAGGCGCCGCCAAGTGCGCCGAAGAAATAAAGCCAGCCATTCCGATTTTTCATGTTCATAACCCCTCTTTTGTTCTGTATGTACTGGATGTTTCTCTATGGAAAATCATTTTCCTCACTTTCTGTCACTTCAAACATTTCGATGTTTTATGACAAATATATTTCATTTGCGTATCATTGAAACTTTTTACGATAAGAAAACGTCAATTAAGCGTTAGTGAAAAAAATGTCGCACTATATCCCGTTTTAAGGTATATTTGTTTTAGTTTGTAAGCAAAAAGAAGGACATCTTTACTATAAAAATCATAGCGAGGGTTTAAAATATATGGATCAATCAAGAAGCAAACGCAAAGGAAAAAAGCGTTTAAAACCATGGGTGAAAGTCACTCTATTTATAGTCGGTATTCTTTTACTGACAACCGCTTCTGTCACAGGCTATGCCTACTATAAAGTGACAAGCGCTGCAAAAAAAGCACAAGTATCTTTAGATCGCGGCGCACAATCTGTCAAACGGATTGAAGCTTTTGATCCTGGGAAAGACAGCTTTTCTGTCTTGCTGCTTGGCATTGACAGCAGACCGGGTGAAACAGTGAAACAAGCACGAAGCGATGCGATGGTCTTAGCAACCGTCAATCGTACAAATAAAACCGTGAAATTATTAAGCATTCCAAGGGACTCATACGTGAATATTCCAGGGCATGGCTATGACAAAATTACACATGCACACGCATTTGGCGGTGCAGATTTAACCTTAAGTACAGTCGAAGATTTACTAGATATTCCGGTTGATTTTGTGATCCAAAGTAATTTCAAAGCATTTAAAGAGATCGTCAATGAACTAAACGGGGTCTCTATTAACGTCAAGGATGAATATGTGGTTAAACAGGTTCTAAAAGATACAAAGGGCAAGGTACAGCTTCAAACAGGTACTCATACGCTAGACGGTGATCAAGCACTCGCATATGTGAGAACAAGAAAAGCAGATAGTGATTTAATGCGCGGACAGCGTCAAATGGAAGTATTAAAAGCCATTTTTGATAAATCAAAATCGTTAACATCTATTCCGTCATATGACAATATCATTGATACACTTGGTGATAATGTCGCGACCAACCTTTCAATGAAAGAGCTAGTCGGGCTTTTCCCGCTTCTGACGTCATTGAAATCGGTAGATACCATCCAGCTGAAAGGCTCTGATTACCAGCCAAACGGAGTTTATTATTACCAATTAGATCAAAACCAGCTAAACGAAGTGAAGACTGAATTGAAAAAGCAGCTTGAATTATCATAAACAGAAAGCGTCCCTAGGGGGCGCTTTTTCTTATTGACAATGATGCAGATTTTCCCCCTTTGGCTTATTTCCTTGATCATTCGTTCATTTTTGTTTAGCCTTGTAGAGAGGATCAAGCATCGTATTGCTCATGAGAATGAAGGAAATCGTACATACTTTGAAGAGGCGAATGCATGCATGAAGGAGGATTTGACAGCGATGAAAAAAATGATTGCGATTGATTTAGACGGTACACTTTTAAATACAAAAAGTGAAATATCTGCTCAAAACCGGGAAGCATTGATTCGTGCGAAGGAAGCGGGATATATTGTCACCATCTGTACAGGGCGGGCGACTTTTGATGTGAAGGAACTGCTTGGCGATTTGGACATTCCTATTATTGCAGCAAACGGCGGAACCGTTCATACAGAAGGCTACAAACTTTTCAGCCGCATCACACTCGACCAAGAAGCAGGAAAACAAGCGGCTAGGGCATTAGTAGAACGAAACATTTATTTTGAGGTCTACACGGACGATGCGCTCCTCTCTCCTTTTGATGGAAAAGAGAAGCTGAAAGCAGAATTTGATGTGATCAAAAGTGCGAATCCAAATGAGGATATAGCTGATTTATGGGAAGGGGCAATGACTCAATTCAAACAATTTGGCATCAAACCAGTGGATGATATCCGCCAGATTTTTGAGTCGAATGAAGCAACCTATAAATTACTCTGCTTCTCATTTGATATGAACAAACTACAGGAAGCACGAAATCTCCTCGCGGAAATGCCTGAGCTTTCATTGACCTCTTCTGGAAAACATATCATTGAGGTACTTCCAAAAGAGTCTGGGAAAGGACATGCTCTCAAAAAACTCGCAGCTCATTATGGCGTAGACCGCTCACATATTTATGCGATCGGTGACAGCCCCAACGATCTATCCATGTTTGAGGAAGCAGGCCACCGCATTGCTATGGGGAATGCAGTCGATGTCATTAAAGAAAAGAGCACTTATATGACAAAAGGCAATCATGAAGACGGTGTTGCTTACTTTATTGATTTGCTTTTACAAAATCAATTCCACGAAAAAAAGACGCTTGTCTGATCAGCGCCTAGAGAGAAGTCTAAAAGTCCGATACGAGCATTAATCGGGCTTTTTCTTTATTTTTTAATTCGAACTGCCGTCTCATACTTATCCTTCCAGTACGTACTTGTTTTCATATTCGTAAGCACGACACCATTTGAGACGGTCACATGAATGACTTGATTTGACCCTGCATAAATCGCCGGCATCAATGACGTTCCACTAAAGAAAACGAGATCTCCCGGCTTCAGCTCCGACCGCTTCACAGGGGTACCTGCCTTGACTTGACCTGACGCATAGCGAGGCAGCTCCATACCAAGCACTTCACGATACACATACTGTGTGAACCCTGCTGTGTCAAAGCCTTGCTTTGGATTCATCCCACCTTTAACATAAGGAACTTCACCAATATACGTAGCGGCTTTTGAGACAATCGGGTCTTCTTTTGCTAACTTCAGCTCCGTTAATCGTTTCGCACCTGTCCATTTTTCGCGCCAATACGACTCAGACAAATAAGAAATCGTCACACTTTCCGAACGGCTCGCATGAATAAAACGGTCGCCCCCAATATACATCCCTACATGAGAAATACCTGGCTTATATGTGTTGCTAAAAAAGACAAAATCCCCAGGACGTATATCATCTAATGCCACTTTTTCTCCAACCATCCACTGCTGTTCAGCACTTCGAGGCAAATAAATCCCTATTGATTTTTCAAATATATATTGTAAAAAGCCTGAACAATCAAAGCCAATCTTAGGGTCTGCTGCACCAAATACATAAGGAATACCTAAATATTTCATCGCATCTTGCACAAGACGATCATCCGAGATTTCCGGTGTGCCGGGCAGTCGTTTGACTGCATAAAATCGGTTCGTCCAGTACTTGCTTTTGCTGACGTCTGTTTTCACTACACCTTGACTAAGCGTGATGTGGATGACCTGATCGTTACCAGCGTACAACGCTACATGTGTCGGGATATCCTTTGTTTCTTCAAGGCTGCGAAAATATACAAGGTCACCAGGCTGGGCTTTATCCCATGATACCTTTTTTCCAATCTGATACTGGTCAATCACCTTCCGCGGCAAATCAAATGCGCCTGATGTCTTGTACACATATTGCGTAAACCCTGATGCGTCAAAGCCCGTTTTTGGATCGGTTCCTCCTTTATGATAAGGTGTTCCAATCAACTTTTCCGCTTGCTGCAAAGAAGACACTGTTTGAGCAGATACTTCTGATTGAGCCATGAACATCAGCCCTGCGAGCGCGCATCCACCAATCAATATTTCTTTCCATTTCATGATCTTTCCCCTCCTTTCTTCTATAGTTTCGGCATGACACCTAACATTTTACACCTTTTTTCGACAAAAAAGAGCACGCAATGCGTGCCCTCTATGCTCGTTAGAGTTATTTACTTGCTTCCGTTTTTGACTGTTTTTGTTGTTCAATTTTCTGCATTTCAACCGAGATCTTTTGTTTTTCATGATCTGTGAGGCTGTCACTAAATTTAAAAGCAGACATAAAGACAAAGACTAAAATTAACGCAACAAACGGCCAGCTTGCTTTTAGAATTTTCATTTCTTCTCTTTCCCTCCGTTTTCTTTTAAGTGTTTAACTTTATCAGCGTGATCTACTTCAAAGAAAATGTGTCCGTCTTTTTCTTTCCAATCCGCATTCGTACCATTTGTCAGCATACGGATAATGGATTTTGATTCAAATGATCCTGCTTTAACCGGAGCAGGTGTTGCTTCTTTGATGTACATTGGGACAACTTCAAATGTCGCTTTTCCATCTTCATTCAGATGATACTGAACAAGTGCAGAATCACGTGTTCTTGACCAGCCTTGGTCAAAAATAAAGTTTCCTAAGCTATAGAAGATCGCCGTGCCGTTATAGACTTCCATTGGCTCAAGAACGTGCGGATGAGCACCGATAATGACATCAGCACCAGCCTTTGACATCGCTCTTGCCAATTCTCTTTGTCTATCGTTTACCTCATTGTTGTACTCCTGTCCCCAGTGAGCATGAACAACGACGATATCTGCCTTTTCAGCAGCCTGCGAAATCATCGGAATAAAGATAGATGGATCGGCTGGCAAGATACCTGCCTGGCGATTCGTTGCTTTAAAATCTTTCCCATACACATCAGTAAAACCAAGTGTAGCGATTTTGACACCATTTACTTCTTTATACGAAATGTTCTGCTTCGCATCCTGAAGGTTACGGCCTGCGCCTGTATAATCCATGCCAGCTTGATCAAAGGCATCAATCGTTTTGTTTAGCCCTTTTTCACCATAGTCAGCCGCATGGTTATTCGCAAAGTTTAATACAGAGAAATTCAAATCTTTCAACGCTTTGACAGAATCCTCATCTGTTTTTAAATGAATATTCTTTTGCGCCGCTTGTTCTTGATCTGATGCGACTGGATGCTCAAAGTTACCAGTCACATAATCTGACACATCAAAGTATGGTTTGGCATAGCGGAAGAGATGCTGTTTTCCATAACGGTCTGTTACTTTCTCTACGTTTCTTCCAAACATAATGTCACCGACAAACGAAGCGGTCAGGATGTTTTCTGGGTTCTTTTGTACAGTTGGCACTTTTGCTTGCCCGATAAACGTAAATAGAAATGTACAAGCAATGACGATCGGTAAAGCAATCAGCACGTGTTTATTCGTTTTTTTCTTTTGGCTCTTTGTGATTTTCAGCAGCTTTTCCTGAAAGCTCAATTTTTTATTCATCATTGGACACACCTTATCTTAAAATAGATAGTAAACATACATGATGGCAAATGTTGCACCACTTAGAAGTAACGTGCTTCCAAGGGTAATTGTAAGACCTTGCTTTTGAATCGTATTTGCAATCAATCCAGGAACGATAATACCAATTCCGCGGAATTCTGCTATTTCAAATGGAACCACTGGATAGAAGAAATCAAAGACCAGCTTTAAGGCAATCCCTGTAATCAGCATCGCAGCAAACTTTCTGCGTCCGTATAAAATCATAAATTTCGAAAGACCAAAGCGAACGATGACATACGTAAGCAAACTGACAGATAAGACAACTAAAATGAAAACTGGCTGGTTAAATACAAGCGCTAGATAACCTGGTACAACAAGTCCAGCTGGTACGATTCCTGTTTTTTCTGCAAAGATTAAACTAAGTAGAACACCTAAAATTAACGAGATATAAAGATCTGATCCGAACATTTTCTATATTTCCTCCTAGCTGACAAGCTGCTTAATTTTGTATTCTTGAATTTTTTCGATTAACGGTTCAGCGGCACCATGAATATTGCCGACTCCATAAACCACTCGATTATGAAGCTTTTTCTCAAGCATGTTCATAATTTCTTCTGTAGATTGATATTCAAGGTTGTGTAAGTGGTCAGCCGGAATTTTTCCATCCTCATATGCTTTTACAATTGGATCTGTTGTTTCACCAATTAAGACGAGATCACTTGCTTCAATATAAGGAAGTACATCCTCCGCAAACTGGATCGTTCGATCTACACGATCCGCACGGCAGTTCATGATAATAATCGGTTCATCTGTTGGATATCCAATTTCTTTCACACGCTTCCAAATGTTCAATGTAGATGATGCGTCATTTGCCGCAAAACCATTTACAAAGTGTCCAGGCGTTTTCGCATCCATTAATGGAAGAATTCTCATCGCTCCTGGATCAGGCGGCGCATTTAACATTCCTCGGAATGCCGTATCTTCATCAATTCCCAATGCCTGTGCAACACCAAGTGCAAGTGAGGCATTATCTGGGAAGACCATGTACTCAAATTTCCGTAAATACTCATCAGAAATCTTGGAATTATCTGCAACAATGACTTCTGTATTGCGTTTTTTCGCAATCTCTTTAAAGAAATCCGTATATTCACTATCCGTAATAACCAAGTGTCCATTGTAAGGAATTGTCGCTGTAAAGGCTTCTGCTATTTCATCAAGTGTCGGCCCCATGACGTCCATATGATCTTCAAGAACGTTTACGATCACGCCAATATTCGCTTGAAGCAGCTCTTCTTGAAAGATTATTTGGTAATCTGGATTTACCGCCATACATTCACTGACGATGGCATTTGCTCCTCTTTCAACGGTTTCTCTCATAACTTCCTTCTGCTCACCGATATTCGGTCCTTGCGGTTTCCTTTTAATCGGTTTCTCCTCTGGCGTATCCCAATAAATCATTCTTGCATCTGTTCCCGTTGTTTTGCCGACAGTTTTATAACCTGCCTCCATTAAGATACCGGTTGTCAATCTTGTAACGGTAGACTTTCCGCGAATACCATTAATATTGACGCGCACCGGTAGGGCATCGATATTTTTCTGGTGACGCTTCTTTTCAATAAAGCCAATCCCTAACATGATGACACAGGCTATAACGATTAACCACATCGCTTATCTACATCTCCTTTTTTTATGAGTGTGATATGTAAATTCAATCATCAGTATATAGGTTCAGCATAAAATCACAATCGGTATTATGTAACATAATCTTTCACTTCCTCGTATGCCAAATTCCTCTAATCAGAAGGTGTATTGACCTAGCTCCTCTTTAAATGAAAAGGCCTAAAGGCGGACAAAAATCAGCCTGAATTTCGCCTTCAATCAAGAGTAAGCGTTACCATCAAGCATCGAAAAATCTTTTGTCCTTTTCTCCCTAAATTTTTTGACAATTATTAAGATGTATTTTGAATCAATGTTTTAAAGCCTTTCAAACTCTATAACATCAGTCATATCAGCGCTTTAAATGAATAGTGCGTGTTTTGGAATGTTTTCGATTTTTGAAGGAACAGGTTAGAAAGTCATCCTCATCGCTCAGAATGCTACGTGTTGACCTATGACAAAGGTCATCTCTAAAAAAATCAAGTCATATGCTTATTTTCAGGTCACAAAAAATTGGGATAAGATGTAAACTATTGATCATTTCGAAATGCCTTCTCATTACGATATTCGCTCCTTATGACCTAAACAATGAAACATTATTCATTTGTTTTTATCAAGATTCATCATTTCTTAACATTTTTAATATGATTTTAGTTGAAAGTTGTCATCTTATGTCATGCTTTCAACTAAGGTGACGAATAAAATAAGCCTGTCCGCTCACACTATGGTTAAAAAACTGTGAGAGGAGGCTAAAGATGCCAAACGCCAATGAGCAAACACGCTTGCATTTTTTATCAGGTAGCTTCGAGGAAAAAATCCGGATTCTGAAAAAGACATTTCAGCAAAGCGGGGATTTTGAATACCGAGAGTTAATGGTGAATGAAACGAAATCTGTCTTGTTTTTTGTTAAAACAAGGGTAGATGAAGGTAAATTAAATAATTTCATTATCGGGAACTTGTTAGGCCCTCCTGGAAAGCAGGATTATACAAAGTCTCTTAGCACACTCGAAACTGGTGACTTGACGCTGATTACAGACAGTATCATTGCAGGAAGCATTGCCTTTCTTGAAGAAAATGCCTCACAGATCAAATTATTTACCGTTGGGCAGCCTCCGCTGCGCTCTATTTCTGAGCCTTCTTCAGAAAGCATCATCGCGGGTGCTCATGATGGATTTGTGGAAAGCTTAGATATGAATTTATATTTGCTGCGTTCTCACTTAAATGATCGGAAGCTCGCCATCCAGTACCATAAGGTCGGTACAAAATCAGAAACTAAGCTTGCTACAATTTATATTTCTGATATTGCCAATCCAGAGAAGGTAGATGAAGTGAATAGACGGATATCTTCTATTAAAGTAGACACACTGCTCAGTCCTGGGTCTGTCGTTGAAGCAATTGAGGATGATTCATTTTCTATTTTTCCGCAGCTGATTGATACAGAACGTCCTGACAAAGTCAGATCTGCCATCCTTGAAGGCAGAATTGTTGTATTGATGGATGGCAGTCCGATGGCCATTATTCTTCCTATCACATTCTTTAGTTTTTTCCAGTCGCCAGATGATTATAATAGCCGCTGGATTCCAGCTACATTTATCCGTGTTTTGCGTTATCTCGCCTGTATCATCGCAGTCATACTGCCATCTTTTTATATCGCCGTGATTGGGTTTCATTATGAGGTGGTTCCTGATGAACTCGCTATTACGATGAAGAACTCTATTATTGGGATTCCCTTCCCTCCTTTAATAGAAGCCATGCTGATGGAAATTACCATTGAACTCATACGGGAAGCTGGGGTGCGTCTGCCAAAACCAATTGGACAGACCATTGGGATCGTAGGCGGTTTGGTCATTGGAGATGCGGTAGTAAAAGCTGGGCTCATTTCGAATGTTCTTATCGTTGTCGTTGCCGTGACTGCCGTTGCTTCCTTTGTCCTCCCTTCATTTGAAATGACATCTACCATCAGGATGCTGCGTTTTCCGCTCATGTTCATGGCTTCAATGTTTGGATTTATCGGCATTTCATTTGGCCTTGCCATCGTCCTTATGAATTTATGCCGCCTAGAATCATTAGGTGTACCGTACTTATCACCTGTTACACCTTTTAACTGGCAGGATTTAAAGGACACCGTCATTCGACTACCTATGTGGATGTACAAACAGCGCCCTGTTTATTTAAATCCGCAAAAGAAAAAACAAATTGAACAATTGAGAGGATGGGAAAAGAAAAATGAAAAATAAAATATCTCCATCTCAAGCGGTCTTTTTTCTCATTCAATCTCAAATTGGTGTAGGGATTTTAGGGCTTCCTCATCTGCTGATGAAGGATATGGGGCACGATGGGTGGATGGCCATCATCTTAGCCGGCGTATTTATTCAAATCATCAACACCATATTCATTTACATCATTCAGAAATATCCTGACATATCGTTCTTCCAAGCATTAACCAAAGTCTATGGGAAATGGATAGGACGAATTTTGATCGGGCTGTATACTATATATTTTGCCTCGGTCTGTATTGTGGTTCTGTCGATTTTCACCAGAATACTTGGAATATGGGTACTGCCACTTACGCCAAACTGGGTCATTAATTTATTGCTGATGATCTCTATTATCTATATTGCAAAAGAAAAAATCACAGCGATCGTCAGATTTAACTTTATCTTGACTCCCTTTTTGCTCATGCTGTCTTTACTCATGTTCTATTCATTAAAAGGAACCAATATTGACTACCTCATGCCTTTCTTCCAGACGGACCTGTCTCAGTTTCAGCTTGGATTGAAAGATGTGGTACTCTCAATGAATGGCTTTGAGATGATTCTCATCATCTCTCCTTTCATGAAAGGCACCATCAAAGAACGGTATAAAGTCATGACCATTTCAAATATATGCACGACACTTTTCTACCTATTTATTACATTGATTTGTTTTATGTTCTTCAGCCCGATTGAGCTTGATATTATTCCAAATCCTGTGCTTTATCTATTAAAGACCGTTACATTCGGAATAATTGAACGAACAGATTTAATTTTTCTTAGTTTCTGGGTGTTTGTTATTCTTGCCACACTCAGCAATTACCTTTACTTCTGTGCCAATGGCCTAGCGAGCCTTCTTAAGAAAAAAGAGCATAAAAAATATGTCTATTATTTTGCTATTTTTATTTACGCGGCTTGCTGTTTCCTCGCAAACGATAACTTTAGAATACAGCGCTTTAACGACTTTACGACCATTGCTCAGATCTCAGTAATTTACACACTTCCGATCATTATGGCCATCATCATCTTTATCAAACATCGCAAAGGGAAGGTGAAATCACATGCGTCATAAGTTTTTGCTGACGCTCCTCATGTGTATGTCTCTGATCTTCATGCCTGGCTGCTGGGATCAAAACTTATTAAAAAACATTTCACTTGTGCTAACGTCTGCGGTTGATCAAGGTGAGGACGACAATGCGAAATTCTCCATCACCTATCGTAAAGTCCAGCAGTCTCAAAGCATGGAGCAAGGAAATTCAGGCAGCTATTTAACCACTGTTCTCACAACGGAAGCTCCTACATTAAGAAAAGCAAGAACCAACTTCAGCCGAATTGTCGATCAAAAAATTGATATGTCAAAAATGCGGGTCATGCTCATTGGTGATGAATTTGCTCAAAATCAGATTCTTCCTTACTTAGATATGTTTTATCGAGATCCAAAAAGTCCTTTGCTCGCAAATCTTGCAGTGGTACAAGGGGGAAGCTGTGTGGAATTAATCAATCAGCTCCTCAAGGAGAAGCTCATTGTGAGCGATTATTTAAACAACCTCATCACCACTGCATCTCGGTCCTCCCAAGTAGCACCGAAAAACATTCAAAGCATTCGTTCCAAAATGCTGCAAACTGGAGAGGATTTCACACTGCCGTTACTTCACTATGATCAAGAGAAAAAACTAACGAGTGTAAAAGGCGTCGCCCTATTCAATAATGAGAAAAAGAAAGGTGAGCTGTACGGACAAGATGCCACTCTTCTCACTGTCATGGACGAGAAAATGGGCAATTATGCAAACTTCACTAAAAAAGTAAGAAGTGATATGAAATCAAAGGAGAACAATTACATCACCATTCAAGTGACAGATTCAAATAGAGACATCAACATTGTCAATCCTGACCATCGAAACTTAACCTTTTCTCTTGAGTATGAATTTACGACCTCTGTCCTTGAATACCCGAAAGATAATCTAGACACAGATAAAAAAATTGAAATGCTCAACAAAAGGCTTTCTGAAATTTTTACAAAAGAAGCAGAAAAAGTGTTATCTGTTCTGCAAGAAGCTAACTCTGATGTACTCAGCCTAGGGAGAAAATATCGGGTAAAACACTATGATGAATATATGAAAATGAATTGGGTCACTGATTATCCAAATGTAAAAATCATCCCAAAAGTCAAAGTCAATATTACCCAAACTGGGATTATTAGTTAAGAAAAGGAAGAGTGCACCTTTCTTTTCTTTTTTTATTTTTTTAAGATTGTCATTTAAAAGCTTTCGTGATAATCTATTTGTGTAAACGGTTACACATTCACGAAGGGAGGCACTCCATTGGCTACAATTAAAGATGTTGCAAAAGCTGCACAAGTATCTGTTGCCACTGTTTCGCGCGTACTGAACGATACTGGATATGTCCATTCAGATACGAAAACCCGCGTGACACAAGCGATGCAGGAGCTGAACTACTTTCCCAATGAAGTGGCTAGATCCCTTTTCAAAAGAGAATCCCGCTTAATCGGTTTGATCTTGCCTGATATCACAAATCCCTTCTTTCCTCAGCTTGCTAGAGGCGTAGAGGATGAGATTCATGCGCAAGGTTTTCGGTTGTTATTCGGAAACAGTGATGAAGATCGAGAAAAGGAATTGGCTTATTTACAAACCTTTAAACAAAATCAAGTGGTCGGTGTCATCGCTGTCACAAACGAACCCGAATCAGATATATACAATGATGATGAATTGCCGGTTGTGTTCTTAGATCGAACCGTTCCACATGCACCTTCTGTATCTGCAGATGCTGCAACTGGCGGGAAAATGGCCGCAATGGAATTAATCAGGCGCGGCAGCCGGCAGATCACACTGCTGAAAGGACCTGCCCACCTTCAAACAGCGCGGCAGCGATTCAAGGGTGCACTCGATGTACTAACCGAAAAAGGCGTCGACTTCCATGTGATGTCTAACGCTTCGTTTTCTTTTCAAGAAGCCCGTAAAAGTGCCAAGGCTCTATTCCAGCTGTACCCTGAAACAGATGGCATCATTGCGAGTAATGACATTGTCGCAACAGCGGTCATACACGAAGCACTTCGGATTGGAAAAGCCGTTCCAGAGGATGTTCAAATCATTGGGTTTGACGATATTCCGCAAAGCGAGCTGCTCTTCCCTTCCCTATCGACAATTAGGCAGCCAGCCTATGAGATGGGAAAAGAAGCGGCACAGCTGTTAATCAAAGCGATTCAGAAACAGCCTATAGATCAACCAGTTATCCAAATGCCCGTCTCTTTTATTGAACGAGAGACCACAAGAAAGGTGGATTCACAATGAGTCATATTGTTGTAGTAGGAAGCTGTTCTATGGATTTAGTCGTCACTTCGAACAAACGACCAAATGCCGGTGAAACAGTATTAGGCGAATCATTTAAAACCGTACCAGGCGGAAAAGGCGCCAATCAAGCAGTCGCCAGTGCCAGACTCGGTGCTGATGTATACATGGTCGGCCGGGTCGGTGATGACGCTTATGGTCAAGATATTCTCAGCAATCTGCAAGGTCAAGGGGTTCGCACCTCATATATGAAACCGGTTACCGAAATGGAAAGCGGAACGGCTCATATCATTTTAGCAGAAGGTGATAACAGCATTGTTGTGGTCAAAGGGGCAAACAATGAGGTGACACCTCACTATGTAACAGATGCTCTTTCTTCTATTGAAGATATTGGAATGGTCCTCATTCAGCAAGAAATTCCTGAAGAAACAGTCGAAGCCGTCTGCACCATTTGCAGCGAGAAAGGGATTCCGGTCATCTTAAATCCCGCACCAGCTCGTCAAGTTTCTCAGCAAATATTAGATCAAGCTGCCTATATTACTCCAAACGAACACGAAGCAGCTCTTATGTTTGATGGACTCACCATAGCAGAAGCTTTGCGCCAATATCCAAACAAATTACTCATTACAGAAGGAAAAAATGGTGTTCGTTACTTTGACGGAATAAAAGAAGTGTTGGTGCCGGGCTACCCTGTGAAAGCCGTCGACACTACAGGCGCTGGTGATACTTTTAACGGTGCTCTAGCTGTAGCACTAACAGAGGGAAAATCCCTATACGACGCACTTGCCTTTGCCAACTTAGCCGCATCTATCTCTGTTACAAAGTTTGGCGCACAAGGCGGCATGCCAACAAGAGAAGAACTGGAGAGAAAGAAATGAAAAAAAACGGCATCTTAAACAGTCATATCGCCAAGGTACTTGCTGACCTTGGTCATACAGATACAATCGTCATCGCAGACTGCGGCCTGCCTATTCCAGAAGGTCCAGTCAAAATCGACCTGGCATTATCGATCGGCACACCGTCCTTTCAGGAGGTCACCTCCCTCCTTCTTCAAGAAATGGAGGTTGAACATATTACTGTGGCTAGTGAAATCAAAGAAGCCAATGAGCGAGATCATCTATTTCTAAAGAAAGCGTTCTCAAAATCATTACATGATGTAGACCACGAGACGTTCAAAGACATGACCAAACAGGCAAAAGCAGTCATTCGCACGGGTGAAGCCACCCCATACGCAAACTGCATTCTTCATGCCGGTGTCATCTTTTAAAAGGAGGAGCCAGATATGAACATTGAGATGCATAACATCCATAAGGCCTTTGGAAAAAACACCGTTCTTTCCGGGGTCTCCTTTGACCTCGTCACAGGTGAGGTTCACGCGCTCATGGGTGAAAATGGCGCAGGAAAATCAACTTTAATGAACCTGCTCACAGGTCTTTATTCATTAGACCAGGGAACGATTCTTATCGACGGGAAAGAAACCGCTTTCAAAAATCCGAAGGAAGCGGAACAACACGGTATCGCCTTTATTCATCAAGAGCTCAACATATGGCCGGATATGACCGTCTTGGAAAACCTATTCATCGGGAAAGAAATCTATACGAAGTTTGGATTGCTAGACACAAAGAAAATGAAGGTTCTTGCCCAAAGGCAGCTGGATCGATTGTCTGTGAACCTCTCGCTTGATCAAGAGGCTGGCAGCTGTTCTGTTGGACAAAAGCAAATGATTGAGATTGCAAAGGCATTAATGACGGATGCGAAGGTCATCATCATGGATGAACCAACGGCAGCTCTTACAGACCGTGAGATTGAAAAGCTCTTTCAGGTCATTGAATCTCTCAAAAAAGAAGGCGTATCCATCGTGTATATTTCTCACCGTATGGAGGAAATCTTTGCGATCTGTGATCGGATTACAATCATGCGCGATGGGAAAACGGTCGATACGAAAGCCATACCTGAAACGAATTTCCATGAGGTCGTCAAAAAAATGGTCGGCCGCGAATTAACAGATCGATACCCTGAGAGAACGCCTTCTCTAGGAGATACGATCCTTGAGGTGAAGCAAGCGACAAGAAAAGGACAATTTCAAGATATCAGCTTCTCCGTTAAAGCTGGAGAAATCGTCGGTGTTGCAGGCTTAATGGGCGCTGGCAGGACTGAAATGATGCGGTCGCTGTTTGGTCTTGATCCTCTTGATCAAGGGGAAATCTGGGTTCATGGAAAAAAAGCTGTCATTAAAAAACCAAGTGATGCCGTTAAGCTTGGCATCGGTTTTATTACAGAGGATCGCAAAGATGAAGGACTCATGCTGGATGCATCCATTCGAGAAAACATTGGTCTGCCAAACTTAGAAAGCTTCTCTCCAAAGGGACTGATCGATAAGAAAAACGAACAGGATTTTGTTGACCTGCTCATCAAAAGATTGACGATTAAAACGGCTTCCTCTGAAATCTCTGCTCGAAGTCTCTCTGGTGGAAATCAGCAAAAAGTCGTCATCGCCAAATGGATCGGTATCCAGCCGAAAGTCTTGATTTTAGATGAACCGACAAGAGGTGTCGATGTCGGAGCGAAACGAGAAATCTACCAGTTAATGAATGAACTGACTGATCGAGGTGTTGCCATTTTAATGGTCTCCTCTGAGCTCCCAGAAATTCTAGGGATGAGCGATCGAGTGCTTGTCATTCATGAAGGAACCATCAGCGGAGAGTTAAATAAAGCAGACGCAACACAAGAACGAATTATGACACTAGCTACAGGAGGGAAGTAACATGAAACCACTTACTTCAAATGGACGATTTGATCACATCATGCAAAAGCTTGGGCCATTCTTAGGACTCATCATCCTTGTCGCCATTGTTTCTATATTAAACCCGGCCTTTTTAGAGCCATTAAACATCTTAAACTTACTGAGACAAATTTCCATTAATGCCCTCATTGCCTTTGGTATGACATTTGTTATTTTAACCGGAGGAATTGATTTGTCGGTCGGTGCCATTTTAGCACTTTCTAGTGCGCTGACTGCCGGATTTATCGTGTCTGGTATGGACCCGATTTTGGCTATTATCGTTGGCTGTATCATCGGCGCTATTCTTGGAATGGTCAACGGTCTTTTAATCACAAAAGGAAAAATGGCTCCTTTTATCGCAACACTTGCCACGATGACGATTTTCAGAGGGTTAACACTTGTTTATACAGACGGAAACCCGATTACAGGACTCGGTTCTAACTATGCATTTCAGTTATTCGGACGCGGGTATTTCTTAGGCATTCCTGTTCCAGCGATCACGATGCTTCTCACCTTTATCGTACTTTGGGTGCTGCTTCATAAAACACCTTTCGGCAGAAGAACATATGCCATCGGTGGAAATGAAAAAGCAGCCCTCATCTCAGGCATTAAAGTACCACGCGTCAAAATCATGATTTATTCATTAGCTGGGTTCATGTCTGCTCTAGCAGGTGCCATTTTAACATCCAGGCTAAATTCAGCTCAGCCAACAGCTGGTACATCCTATGAGCTTGATGCAATTGCTGCTGTTGTACTTGGCGGGACAAGCCTGTCTGGCGGAAGAGGACGAATTGTCGGCACACTGATCGGGGTGCTTATCATCGGTGTCCTGAACAACGGTATGAACTTACTTGGTGTATCATCATTCTATCAATCTGTTGTGAAAGGGATTGTCATCTTGATTGCAGTCCTACTAGACAGAAAGAAATCTGCTTAAGGAGGCAGCTGCTATGAAAAAATATCTCATTCTCATTCTGACTCTCTCATTGTTCATGCTTTCTGCCTGCTCGCTAGAACCGCCAGAGTGGGCCAAATCAACAAAAGATGGGAAGAAAAAAGACATTAAAATCGGTCTCTCGATCTCGACCTTAAATAACCCATTCTTCGTTTCTCTCAAAAACGGGGTGACGAAAGAAGCGAAAAAGCTTGGCATCGAAGTCGTCATTGCAGATGCACAAAATGATTCAGCGAAACAAACAAGTGACGTAGAAGATTTAATTCAACAAGGGGTCGACGCATTACTCATCAACCCAGCTGATTCATCTGCTATCTCAACTGCTGTTGAATCAGCGAATGCTTCAGATATCCCTGTCATCACATTAGACCGTTCAGCTGAAAGCGGAAAAGTAGAAGCACTTGTTGCCTCAGATAACGTCAAAGGCGGCGAAATGGCAGCCAACTTTATCATCGACAAGGTCGGTAAAGGAGCAAAAGTCGCTGAATTAGAAGGTGTACCAGGCGCCTCTGCTACACGTGAGCGCGGAAAAGGATTCCATCAAATAGCAGATAAAGATCTAAAAGTGACAGCAAAACAAGCGGCTGACTTCGACCGAACAAAAGGATTGAACGTCATGGAAAACCTCCTTCAAGGAAACCCTGACATCAAAGCCGTTTTTGCCCACAATGATGAAATGGCACTTGGCGCTTTAGAAGCGATTCAAAGCTCTGGAAAAGACATTCTCGTCGTTGGCTTTGACGGAAACGAAGATGCACTCAACTCGATCAAAGCAGGAAAACTATCTGCCACAGTCGCCCAGCAGCCAGAGCTGATCGGGAAACTGGCAGTCGGCGCTGCAAGCGACGTCTTAAAAGGGAAAAAAGTAGAAAAGAACATCGCAGCTCCACTGAAACTAGAACAGAAAAAATAAACACAAAACCCCCGATTTCTCTCGGGGGTTTTCCTATTATTCCGGTCTTTTTAGCACAAATGACGTCCCTAAATGGGCGTAATCATTTCCCGCTAAACGTGCGACTGGCTTTAGTTCATGAGTCGAAACATAACCTTTTTCCGCATCATACACAGCCTCATCTAAATGCGCACACACAACCCGGCCAATGATATGATCGACCGTGATCTCCCCTTCATCATTTTGAAAGGTAAGATGCTTTTCAAGTTGACATTCAAAGCGAATACGTGCTTCCTGAATGCCCGGCACTGACACGACATGGCTCTTTACTTGATGAAGACCGGTTCGATCCAGCTCACTCTCTTCCTGTGGCAGCGTAGCAGCTGTTTCGTTAATATCTTCTATTATCGTTTCATCACTCACATGGACCACAAATTCTCCCCTGTCAATCATATGCTGCGCTGTGTCCTTCATCTGACCTTCACGTCGTCCGATAGAAACTGCGAGGAGCGGCGGGTGTCCGCTAATGACATTAAAGAAACTAAATGGTGCGGCATTGACCACATCGTCTTTAGACAGACTTGTAATAAACGCAATCGGTCGTGGAACAATAGAGCCCGATAATAATTTATATGCTTCTTTTCGTGAAAGCTGATCCATTTGCAACGTAATCAATTCAGCACGCCTCCTTTTGGTGTATCGACATCATACCATACCCCTTTTTCTATGCCTCTGATTCAGGCTCGGTGCGATGCAGGATATGGTGGACAAGATGAAATAAAGCAGGATTATGATTTTCTCGTCTATAAGAAATCGTCCATTCTGCCAAAAGCTGTTCACCCTCAATGGACCGATACACAACATCTAGATTAAATAAACGCCGGGCTGATTTCGGAATGACCGCAATGCCGATACCAGCTGTGACAAGACCAATCACCATTTGATATTCCGCCGCTTCCTGCACAATATTCGGAGAAAAACCGTACTTTTCACATAGCAGGACAAAGTGTTGATAAAGGGACGGCCATGATTCCTGTGATAAAGAAATAATCGGTTCATGACGAATATCTTCGATCGTGACTGCCTCTTTTTTCGCCAGCGGATGATTTTTCGGAATCGCAAAAATACATTCACTTTGCTTCATCAAACGGCTGACCAGTTCTTCATGAGGCGATGTAGGATGTAAAAAACCGATATCAATCTCCCCATTTAAAAGCGCTCCTAGCTGCTGTGGAACAGAAAGCTGTTTCAGCTCAATACTGACAGAGGGATACAGCTCTCTGAATTCGCGTACAACTGGCGGCAGAATATCATACGTCGCTGTTCCAACAAACCCTATGATGATTTTCCCCAGCTCTCCTCTTGCTGTATGCCGGGCATGATCAACGGCTTTATTAAGCTGATGCAGCACACCTCGCACCTCATGTAAAAAGACCTTTCCAGCAGCTGTTAGCTCCACCACTCGCTTTGACCGGTGAAACAAAGGAAACCCCAATTCTTCTTCAAACTGTTTAATTTGCTGACTAAGTGGAGGCTGTGTCATATTCAACCGTGCGGCTGCTCTGCCAAAATGCAGCTCCTCCGCTACTGTGACAAAGTATTGCAAATGTCTCAGTTCCATCCTTTCACCCCTCGCACACTTATTCGTGAAACATATTAAAACCACGTTAAACATATATTGGAAATTTTCCATTTTGAAATGTATAGTAAATCATATCATGAAAATATATTTTCATAAAAAATTTTACTTGCCGAAAGGAGTGCGGGGTAAATGAATTCTCAAGCACAACCCCTAACAAGACGAGGAGCAGAATTGATTGTTGATACGCTGATTGCTCAAGGTGTGACCCATGTTTTTGCAATTCCAGGTGCCAAAATTGACGCCGTATTTGATGTATTAAAAGACAGAGGTCCAGAGCTTGTCCTATGCAGACACGAACAAAATGCCGCCTTTATGGCAGCTGCTGTCGGCCGCTTAACCGGCAAACCAGGTGTTTGTCTCGTGACATCAGGTCCCGGCGCATCTAATTTAGCAACAGGTCTATTAACAGCCAATACAGAAGGTGACCCTGTTGTCGCAATCGCTGGAAACGTCATTCGTGCAGATCGGCTGAAACGAACACATCAATCACTCGACAATGCGGCATTATTCAAACCAGTCACAAAATACAGTGTTGAAGTACAAGACGTTCATAATATACCTGAAGCCTTAACAAATGCTTTTCGCGCGGCACAAAAGGGGCAGGCTGGAGCAGCATTTATCAGCTTTCCACAAGATGTCGTGACAGAACACACTACACAAACACCAGTGTCTGCTCACCCTTCTCCAGAACTAGGTCCTGCACCGGATGCTCTCATCAGCTCGGCTATCGCCAAAATTCAAAATGCACACTTACCTGTTGCCATTGTGGGAATGAAAGCAAGTCGTCCAGCTGCTGCAAAGGCTACTAGAACATTATTGAAAACACTTGGAATTCCATTTGTCGAAACGTACCAAGGAGCTGGCGTTCTCTCAAGAGAGCTTGAGTCTCAATATGTAGGCAGAATCGGTTTATTCCGAAATCAGCCGGGCGATCTTCTCATTGAACAAGCAGATGTCCTTTTGACCATCGGCTTTGATCCAATTGAATATGATCCGAAGCATTGGAATATTCAGCCGAAGCAGCGACAGATCATCCATGTCGATGACATGCAGGCAGATATTGATCATTTTTATGAGCCGGCGCTTGAGCTTGTCGGCAATATAGCTGAAACCGTTAAACATCTAGCCCATGACAGTGTTCCACTTTCTCTATGCAAAGAACAAATTGAATTCGTCACTGAATTGCAGGAGCTGTTAAGCGACATTGAAAAAGCACCAGAAAGAGAAAGTCATCTATCTCACCCGCTGGATGTCATTCATACATTAAGACGCCTGATTCCTGATGACACGAAGGTCACGTGTGATATCGGGTCTCACGCGATTTGGATGTCGCGTCACTTCCGCGTCTATGAGCCGAACACATTCCTTGTGAGCAACGGCATGCAAACATTAGGCGTCGCCTTACCATGGGCCATTGCGGCCTCCATACTGAACCCAGATGAAAAGATCATTTCGGTCTCTGGTGATGGCGGTTTTCTCTTCTCTGCTATGGAGCTAGAAACAGCCGTCCGCATGAAAACAAATCTCGTTCACCTTGTTTGGAATGACAGCACATACGACATGGTGGCGTTTCAGCAGGAAATGAAATATGACCGCACATCCTGCGTTGAATTCGGACAGATCGACTTAGTGAAATATGCGGAAAGCTTTGGAGCGACTGGATTACGGGTTAACTCACCTGAAGAGCTTTCAACTGTCCTACAAAAGGGTATAAACATAGAAGGACCCGTTATTATTGATATTCCGATTGACTATCAAGACAACCCAGACCTCGCCAGTCAAAAATGGCCAGAAGTCTTTCGTGAAACACACACATTGAACGTCAGATAAGATGTCCATACATTACACCAAAGGAGTGAGCGGATATGGGTATGATGCACCCAATGAATCAACAGAACGACACAAGACAACATGACAAACAGCAAGAGGTCTATCAAGTATCGACGATGACCTCTTTGCTGGAAGCCGTATATGATGGAGATTTCTCCCTTTCACAAATTCCCGAGCACGGTGATTTCGGCATTGGTACATTCAATCAATTAGATGGAGAGCTGATCGGCTTTGACGGCGCATTCTACCGGCTGCGCTCGGATGGAACAGCGACACCGGTTACCGATCAAGACTATTCACCCTTCTGCTCTCTAGCATTCTTTGAAACTGATATCGTTCATCGAATTGATGCAGCCATGACAAGCAAAGAGCTAGAAGAAGAAATCGACCGCATTTTACCGAGTAAGAATGTGTTTTATGCGATCCGCATTGATGGATCATTCAAAAAGGTGCAAACACGTACGGTCGAAAAACAGGAAAAACCTTACGTTCCGATGGTGGAAGCAGTCAAGTCACAGCCCATCTTCGATTTCGAGGATATTCATGGAACGATCGCTGGTTTCCGTACACCGCAGTACGCACATGGTATTGCGGTAAGTGGATATCATCTTCATTTCATTGACGACGATCGAAGTGTCGGCGGACACGTTTTTGATTACACTGTTGATCAAGTGACCATCCGAATTTCTCAAAAACGCCATATGAACTTACACTTGCCAAATACGCAGGAATTCTTCCAAGCAGACATTGATCGAGCTGACCTCGCACAGCAAATTGCGAGTGCAGAAAGCAGCCCAGATCAATAAAATAAAGACACCCCGGTGATTCCGGGGTGTTTTTTATGCAAAAGGAATTTTTATCACTTCATTACATTTCATTTCGTTAGTAAATTGAAATTCACCCATTCCATTCGTAATGAAACATGTTAAAATATCAACAGAAGAAAGGTGGTTATATGGTGGCAAACGACTTTAGCATCCCGAACTTAACATTAGACGAACGAGATAAACAAATTTTATCCCTATTACATGAGGACGGGCGTATGTCCTATACAGATCTTGGAAAACAAGTCGGTCTTTCACGTGTTGCTGTACAAGCCCGTATTCAGCAGCTAATTGAAGCAGGTGTCATTGAACGATTCACAGCTGTCATCAACCCTGCTAAGATCGGCATTCATGTTTCTGTCTTCTTTAATGTAGAGGTTGAGCCGAAATTTTTAGAAGCAGTCGCCCTTCAGCTCGAACAGGAAACAGCTGTCACAAGCCTTTATCACATGACAGGGCCAAGCAAGCTGCATATGCATGGCATTTTTCAGAACGAACAGGAAATGGAGACATTCCTAACAAAAAAACTGTACCCGCTGGAAGGCGTTGTGAGTGTGGACTGCCAAATGCTCATTAAACGGTACAAAAGCCGAATGGGCATGAAATTGTAGACAGGAGTTGGAGCACTTGCAATCATATATCGAACTCATCATCGCTATGGTGCGAACCGGCATTCTCGGTTTTGGCGGAGGTCCTTCCGTCATACCACTCATTCGCCATGAAGCGGTAGTGAAATATCAATGGGTCAACGATGACGAATTTGGGGAAACACTCGCCATCGCCAACGCATTACCAGGTCCGATCGCGACCAAAATGTCAGCATATCTCGGCTATCGATTGAAGGGCGTATCCGGCGCGATTATCGCAACAGCTGCCCATATTTTACCGACATGTCTCGCCATGGTGGCACTCGTTACACTTGTCAGCGTCTTAAGCTCCTCACAAATCATTCAAAATATGATTGGCGCCGTGACACCAGTCATTGCCGTCCTGCTTGGGATTATGGCATACGAGTTTGGACAAAAAACGCTGAAAGGGTTCGGAATGATCTTCGGGATTGCTCTGTTCCTTCTTGCCTTTATCGGGCTGCAGGTGCTGGCCATTCATCCAGGAATCATTGTCATCATCTTTTTATGCTATGGCGCTTTTCATTTCAAACTGAAACAACGCTGGAATCGATCAAAAAAAGAGAAAGGGGTGTCTTCATGATGCTGATTCTCTTTTTATTCTGGGCATTCTTCTTGTCCAATCTATTAGGATATGGCGGAGGACCTGCATCCATTCCGCTGAATTATGAAGAAATCGTCAACCATTTTCATTGGATGACGAACGAAGGGTTCTCCAATATGCTTGCTTTAGCCAATGCACTGCCAGGACCAATTGCGACGAAAATCGCAGCATATGTTGGCTATGACGTCATGGGCTGGCCAGGCTTTATTGTGGCACTGCTTGCAACTGTTCTGCCATCAGCCATTGGATTGATTTTACTGCTCAAGCTGATTGACCGCTTTCGCCAATCTCCTGTCGTCAAAGGCATGACCTTGTCCGTCCAGCCTGTCATTGCAATGATGATGCTTTTATTAACATGGGAAATTGGCGGAGATGCAGTAAAAGCCATTGGCTGGACGCAATCGCTCGCTATTGCCGCGATCTCCTTTTTCTTTATGACTAAATTCAAAATGCACCCCGCCTTTCTCATTGTGGCTGCCTTTTTATATGGCGGATTGATTCTGCCGCATTAAGAAAACCGATAACATGGCCTGTGTTATCGGTTTTCTTTTACATATAGATTGGAGAAATCGGTCTGCGCCCAATCGAATGATATTCGACTCCTGCTTGTTCTGCTGCTTCAAGCGTATGGCAGTTTCGTCCATCGAAAATAAGCGGCTGTCTCATCCATTCCTTGTAGGATGTGAGCGGAAACGTCTGAATTTCTGTCCACTCTGTTAATATACAAACTGCATGGACATCCTTTATCGCTTCTTCCATCGTATGAGCAAACTTGACTTGATCTGGCAGTTCACGAGCGGCATGGCGTGAGGCAACAGGATCATACGCCACAAGCTCCGCGCCTAATTGATGGAGTTCATGAGCGATGGGTACCGATGGCGCCTCCCTCATATCGTCTGTATTCGGTTTAAAAGCAAGGCCAAGAAGTGCAATTCGCTTTCCTTCAAGATTTGATCCCAGTCTCTCCTGAATACTTCGGATAAAACCCGCTCTCTGCTCATTGTTTACTTTGATAACAGCCTTTAACAGCTCAAAATCATGCGACACATGCCCTGCGATTTGGACAAGTGCATTTGTATCCTTTGGAAAACAAGAACCTCCGTAGCCAATCCCCGCCTTGAGAAATGAAGAACCGATCCGCTCATCGAGCCCCATTCCCTGCGCCACCCATTCAACATCAGCACCTGTTTTTTCACAAATGGAGGCAATCTCATTCATAAAGCTGATTTTGGTCGCAAGAAAAGCATTAGATGCATACTTGATCATTTCTGCACTTTTTCGGTCTGTCTTAACCACTGGCAGGTGGAAATCAGCATACACCTCCTCGAGCCGGTCTAATACAGCTTTTGTTTCAGCCCCAATGACAAGCCGATCTGCCCTCAATGTATCTGAAATGGCAGAGCCTTCTCGTAAAAACTCTGGGTTAGATGCAATCGATAATGGCTCATTCCGTCCTAATTCTTGATGTATCATCTGTTCGATTTGATCACCCGTTCCAACAGGCACCGTACTTTTCACCACAAGAACCGCACCTGATTTCGCTTTTGTACCGATCTCCTTTGCGGCTTGAAACACATATTGTAAATCAGCTTGACCATCTGCCTGCTGCGGGGTGCCAACCGCAATCATTAACACATCAGCCCGCGGGTAGGCTACCTCCCCATTTATGTGAAATTGAATTCGTCCTTGCTCAAGATTGCGTTTCAGCAGTTCTTTTAATCCTGGCTCATACATTGGTGGATGCCCCTGTTTCAGCTGCATGACCTTTCTCCGGTCTATATCAATACATGCCACATTGTGCCCTGCCTCCGCTAAACACACACCTGTGACCAGTCCCACATATCCACAGCCTGCAATTGCAATATTCATGACACCATCAGCTCCCCATACGCCTTATGCTTGTAAAGACATCGTATGCTGGGAGCTTTCTTTCCATTCATAAAAGCATACAAAAACCCCCTGCCATCACTAGCAGGGGGTCACTTTTATGAAACAAGACCATTTCGAATATGAGCAATCAGATTTTCAAGCATTTCTTTTGTTGTGACATCATTTGAATTCTCACCAATATCATGAGCGTACATCAAAATTTTTAAAAACTCTTCTTGATTCAAACCCTTATTATCCATGTCTGTATCCTTTCGATTCCACTAATTTCATTATTATATGCTGTAAGGTTGGTTTATGCAATACTCTAATACATCATTCGACAGCTTTTGAAATTTATGACCATTTTCATGAAAAACTTTTTTATAAATCACCATTGAGCTATAATAAAAGAATTGGAATCTTTTACTTGGTTAGGAGCGGATCAAATGCTTCAGCACAACATCAATGAAGAAGAACTCAAGCAAACAGCCGAACAAATCAAAGAACTTCTTCCTGCAACAGATGAAAACAAACAACTCATCAAAAAAGCATTGATTACTTATAGACAGGACAGTGTATATCGTCTCAAGCAAGAATCTGATACGGAATGGTCAGCTTATGTACATGATGTCGTGGCAGCAAGAGTCCACCTTCATGTGCTGTTTCCTGTGAGAAGCAGCTGCTCATGTCCGGCAGATGGACTTTGTAAACACATTCTCGCTGTCTTCTTTTCGCTATACGCTCAAGTGGAGAGTGTGACCGGATTTACAGAAAATTGGTCAGAAAAGGATGAATTACAACGCAGCAAAGAATTAATTCGCCAGCACTTCCAAGTGAAGCGCCCAGACGAACAATCACTCCAAAGCTGGTTGAATTTTTTCCAAGAGGAATTTAACCTCTGGCTGAAACGGACACCAAAGCACCAGCAAACACCGCAGCATTTGTATTACGGCTATTTATCGATCTTAAAAAAACACGCACCTCATTCACCTGAATTCAAGAGTTTGTATGCGATTCATACGTCAATCGATGTGTGGTTAAGGATTTATGAATTAATCGACCTTGGCCAGCTTGATGCCGAGAAGGACTTTTATTCCATGAATCCATATGTAGAACAGCTCATGAACACCATTTTTGATTCAGTGGATCACTTAAAAACATACGCCCTTTCCTTTTCCCTCGATCCGTTTCTTGAAAACACACCAACTGCCGTTCGGACACTTCTTCAAATAAACGGACCTTTTCAACATGAACGAGTAGCGGTCTTTATGGAGATTTGGGGCACCATATTAAATAGAGGGAAATGGGTTAAAAAAGAAACAGAATTACTAAAGAACGCTCAGCAGCAAAAACAAACGGTTGAGCGTACCATCGGATTGATGCACATGGATTATTTACTGAAAGAAGACGATAGCCTTTTTCAGCAATTAAAGCTGCTCAATGCAGATATGCTGCCAAATGTGCTCAACTGGCTGAAGGATCTGACAAACCGCAAGGACTGGAAGCGGCTCAAGCTCTGGTATCATGAGATCACCTATATTTTAGAGGAATATTGCCAGCTCGACCTTTCCTACAGAGAACTGCGAGGAGCTGTCAGTGATTTCTTCTTCTATTTAGATGCATACTTTAAGCAGACGAATGATCATCATCTATATGAACGCTACCTCCAGATCTGCATGCCCTATGCGTTTACTGAATATAGTCAGCTCTTATATGCACAAGAGCGTTATGCAGAATGGATTGAAATTCACAGCCTTGTTGGTTTCTCCATCAGTGAACTGGAGAAGGACCTGATCAAACAAATTGCAAAAGAGGAGCCTGAAGCGCTCATTCCGTCGTATCACCGTGAAATCTCACAGCTTCTCGATCAAAAGAATCGAAGTGCTTACCGGGAATCTGTGAAAATGCTAAAAAAACTGCGCACGCTTTATCATAAAACGAAACAAACTGCGATTTGGGAAAGATATGTAAAGCAGCTACAGGATTCAACGAAACGGCTGCGTGCGTTCCAAGAGGAAATGAAGAAAGGAAAATTAATTGATGACACGCCATAAACAAATTGTCATTCATGCAGAACAAACAGAAGATTTCTCTTTCACCATTTCAGCGCAAGCAGAGGACGGACACCCTGTTCCGCTTAATGAAATGAAGAGGCAGCTTTTCCAATGGCACGAATCGTCTTTTTACGGAACATTTTTAGAAGATGTGAGCTTTATTGGCACACCTGCCTTCCTGCTAAGCCCTTGGATGGCCGTTGAACTGCTAGGGAAAAATTCATTTAATACCTTTAGTCATGTGACACTAACCGATGAAACGGAACCACTGATGAAGACAGCCTCCACCATTTATGAATTCATTGAGGATGAAGATTTTATTCCCGATTACGAGGCTTGGACAAAAGGTGTCCTTCGTTTTAAAGACAAAGAAGGACTATTAGATGGCTATACGGCTGAGTGGTTCTCCTTTGCCGTACAGGATTACATTCAATATGATGATGCCTTACAGCAGAAATGGAACCGCATGACAGAACAATCGCCTGCGCTCTCATCCTTCCAAGGACATTTTTTAGATGAGCAGGATTTTTTGGAAACGATTGGCTGGATTGATGACGACACACCTTTCACTGTCGGCTTGCGTCTAAATGAACCGGATTTCGACGGAGACGATTGGAAAATCGAATTATTTTTGCGTGATAAGAAAAACAGCGATCTTCACTTTTTTGAAGGCATCCGTTCATTGAAAAGATCTTGGCATCCGTATCAAGATAAAATCTCCAGAGAGCTGGAGCGATTCGGTCAAATTGTCCCTTGGCTCTCTTTCACATCTGGCACCACGCTCATGTCAGAAGACGAAGCATGGCTCTTCCTATCTGAAGCAAGTGAAACACTTGTGAATATGGGCATTGAGATCCTGCTCCCATCGTGGTGGCAAATTGTCAAAGAAAGCACCATGATGCTAAAAGCAAGGATTTCCTCTACTCCAAGAGGCGAGTCGCATGTCGGAATGGATGCCTTGATGGACTTTAATTGGCGCTTTGCTACAAACGGCATCGAGCTCACAGAAGATGAGTTCAACGAGCTTGTCCAAAGTAAACGGCGCCTTGTCAATATTCGTGGACAATGGATCAAAATCGATCCAATCTTCATCCAGCAAATGAAAAAATGGATGGAGCGCGCCGAAAATGAAGGGCTGCACATGTCTGATATTTTGTCACGTGAACTGGCAGATCAAGAAGCATCCTCTGAATCGGTTCCAGAGCTGCTAGACAGCTCAGCATTTGCACATATTCAATTTGAACTCTCGTCGCAATTAAGAGGGCTTGTCCATCAGTTAAATGATACGCAGGAGCTGCCTTCATACGAAATGAGTGAGTCCTTCAAAGGCACACTCAGACCGTATCAGCAGCATGGTGTCAACTGGCTGTTATTCTTAAGATCTCATGGATTTGGGGCTTGTTTAGCAGATGATATGGGTCTCGGAAAAACAATTCAAATGATTGCATATTTCACATATTTGAAAGAGCAGGAGCAAAATGCCGCTCCATCTCTCATCATTGCTCCGACCTCTGTCTTAGGAAACTGGCAGCGAGAGCTTGAAACCTTCGCGCCACATTTGAATGTTGCCTTGCATTATGGGCCATCGCGTCCTCAAGGGGAACACTTTACAAAGGCATACGAGTCAACAGATATTGTCCTGACATCTTATGGACTCTCACATTCTGATCGTGATGAATTAACGTCAGCAAAGTGGGATACGATTTGTTTAGACGAAGCCCAAAACATTAAGAATGCCCATACAAAACAATCGAGAGCGATCAGACAGCTCAAAGGGCAGCATCATATTGCCCTTAGCGGGACACCTATGGAAAACCGTTTAACAGAGCTTTGGTCCATTTTTGACTTCGTCAACAAAGGATATCTCGGCAGCTTGACGAGCTTTCATAAGAAATTCGTTCTGCCGATTGAAAAAGACCGTGATGAAAAAAGAATTGAACAGCTGCAGCAGCTGATTAAGCCTTTCCTTTTAAGACGAACAAAGCAAGATGAAGAGGTCGCCCTGAACCTGCCTGAGAAACTCGAAGAAAAAGAATACATTCCGCTATCCGCTGAGCAGGCTTCTTTATATGAACAGCTCGTGAAAGATACTTTCGAACACATGGCTTCGTTAACAGGAATGCAGCGGAAAGCCATTATTTTAAGTATGCTCGGCAGACTCAAACAGATTTGCGATCACCCGGCTCTCTATTTAAAAGAGAGTGGAACCGATGTGAAACTGCTGAAACGTTCATTAAAAATGGATAAACTCGCAGAGCTGTTAAAAGCAATACATGAACAAGGAGAAAGCTGCCTCATCTTTACGCAGTATATTGGAATGGGGAACATGATCAAGCAGCTGGCGGAAAAGATGTTTGGAGAACCCGTTCAATTTTTAAATGGCAGTCTGTCCAAACAGGAGCGGGATAAAATGGTGGACCGCTTCCAGAAGAAAGATTTCAACATCTTAATTCTCTCTTTAAAAGCAGGAGGAACAGGACTTAACCTAACCGCCGCAAACCATGTCATTCACTACGACAGATGGTGGAATCCTGCTGTGGAAAACCAAGCGACCGACCGTGCTTATCGGATCGGACAAAAACGATTTGTTCACGTCCATAAGATGATCACAACGGGCACGATCGAGGAAAAAATCGATCAAATGCTCGAAACAAAACAAACGTTAAATGATCAAATTATCCAAAGTGAAAGCTGGATTACAGAGCTATCGACAAACGAACTAGAAGATTTATTCACATTAAGCGCCGCCGCTCAATCATCTTAATCCAAGCAAAAAGAGGACTTTTCTCAAACATGATGAAAAGTCCTCTTTTTTCATTTCATATGAACATAGGTTAAATGTGCAGTTTTTTCAATGCAGATTTCACGTTCATATACGTATTCAATTCACGGAAGTCTTCTCTCATTTCTCCCATTTTCATCGCAAGGTTCGGTTTAATTCCTGTCACGATGAGTTCCGTACCAGTCATTAAAATCAAATCGTTCAGCTTAAAGATCGCATCTGCCACAAATGAATCGACTTCTAATAAACCAGACAGATCGACAATAAAATAATCGTCCTTGGATTGAGAGATATAGGTGGAGACTGTGGAGATAATCTTATCAAATCTTGGCGCTGTTAACGTACCAATGATCGGTAACACAGAAATACCATCTTTCACAGGAACAATGGGAACAGAAATGTTCAGCACTTCATCAATTGATTGCTCAAGAAGCTCCTGCTGTTCCTTCTCTTTCGTGACATCCTTTTGCAGACCAACGAAATAAAGACGTTTCCCTTCATTTTCGTCAATCCAAAGAGGAGCTACACTTAACTCATTCCAAAACATCTGTCCAGATTTTTTATAATTTTTTAGCTGAACAGTGACAGCCTCTTTGTTCTCAATTGCTGTTCTAATTTGTTGGAGAGCGTTTTGCTCTGTTTCATTCCCTTGAAGGAAACGACAATTCTTCCCCAATACTTCGGGTTCTTGATAGCCTGTCATATCTAAAAAGCCCTTGTTCACATATATTAAAGGATTATCAGGTAAAGACGGGTCCGTCACCGTCAGGCCAACCTGAGTATAGTCTAAGGCTTCCTTGATTAAATGCAGATTTTCGGACTTATAAGATTCCAGCGCCATTCGTTTACTCTCCTTAATTTCCTTACAAGCGGGTTATGTTCATAATTAAATTATATGATGTTCCACATCATGTGTAAATAGAAGTAGTTCTGACTTCCTCTTTTGTAGAATGCGCTTTATCCTATGTGATTTATACAACGACATCTGATGCATCTACTTCAAAAGGTGTCGAATCATATACGCCACACCATGTTCATCATTTGTTAACGTGACATGATCAGCGATTTCTTTCATATCCTGTCTCGCATTGCCCATCGCAACCCCAACACCAGCTGCTAGAAGCATCGATTCGTCATTTAAACTGTCTCCTACAGCCGCTGTCTGGTCTAAAGGAATACCAAGTCGTTCTGCTAGTCTTGTTAATGCCTGGCCTTTAGATGCATCCTTTGAACCAATTTCAAAGTTATGATCGGCTGAACTGACCATTGTGACATCTGAATCATCACCAAACATATTCCATCCTTTCTTCAATCTGTCTTCAAAGAAAGAGAAACCTAAAATGTTGTAGAATGAAAGCTTTCGATCCTCACGAAACAACTCTTTATATGTATCAATATAAGAAAAACCTGACTGACTGTATTGCACTTCTGCCGCTTGTTTTAAAACACTCAGGTCCGTTTCTGGATTTGCACTTTTTAAACGATCCATTTCAATCGCGAGAAGCTCTCTGCCACGATTCGGTGTGAAAATGGCTTCGTTTGTAAAAACTTCATAATAATACTCACGTTCTTCAAGCCATTTCAATATGCGTTTGGCCTTTTCTTCTTGTAAAGCAGCTGAATGATATACTTGTCCAGCCGGATCATGAATCACAGCTCCATTGGCACTAATCACCCATGTATTCATCCCAAGCTCATCAAAAATAGACCTCACATCAAAATATGCTCTTCCTGTTGACACGACAACTTCCAATCCATTCGCCGCTGCTTCCTTTAACGCCTGCTCATTTTCCTGACTCACTTTGTGTTCACTATTCAATAACGTTCCGTCTAAATCCGTTGCGATCAATTGAATGTTTGTCATCGTTCTCTCCTTTTGTCTCCATTTTGGCTATCATACCGCTGATAAAATCCTTCATCAAGAGGTGATCGGTTTATCATTGAATAAAAGAGTACCCGGCCACGCTACATGACCGGATACACACAAGGGGATTTAAGGGGACACATGACCTATACAAAGAAACGATGGTTCTATTACGCAGTGTTCTTATGCTCAAGGCAGCGTCTATCAGCTTTAGCTAGAGGGGGGCTGTCAGATGCTAGACGTTACCTTTTGATTCAGACCGTACCTCCTTTCCTTCTAGCTGCCCTTAGTCTACCGAGAAAGGTTGTATGTGACAAAACATGAAAATGAAAGAATGCCCCCTCAAATTCTCTCTTTCCTCTTTAATTTCTGCTTTTTACCGCTTGAGTATAAAACATCATCTTGTTTTGTTTGACGAAAAACTTATTTTTCATAAATTGATAAAAAACGTCTGAATGAATCCAATTACTAGAAGGCATGTGAATATAATCAGATCCATCCCACGCAAACCAATAAAAACAAAGCTGCCCGTCATGAATCGACAATTGAAATTCAAAGTAGTCCATTTGATCCTCGGTGACGTATTGAAACGTGAGTGACTCGCCTTCTTCCATGTACACATCACAAAATGAAAGAATGTCTCCCCACGAATAAACGCGCATTGTGCTCTTTGCCTTCTCTTCGCCAATATGTATGTTTCGTAATTGATAAGACTCCATAAAACATCTCCTTTCACTCATATGCAGCTCGCTTTAAGCAGGCAGCGGTTTCATTTATACAGATGTTGTATGCTATAATATTACTTACGAATAATGAACGCTTGTGAGGTGAAAAATATGAAAACCTTTAGGCTGATTGATTTAAAAATCGAACTTGATCCAAAGCAAGATAAAATGTCCAGCATTCCCCTTCGTGACGGTTTAATCATTAATAAAGAAGATGGTGAAAATCACTGGATGATCGAGGCACTCATTCCAAAAAAACATAGACAGGTGTTTGAGGTGCTCTTTCAGCAGCACACTGAAGTGAAGATTCTTGTGACGATCACAAAAGAAAACAACCGCCCTGTTCATCTATCTGTCCAAGTCAAAAACATTGTTGCTTTAGAAGAAAACATTTCTGTGCTGCTCGATGGTAAGATGATTACAAATCGTTATAGAACAGAAACAGAAGAAGTACTAAAAGACCTCGTCAAAGAGGGGCTTTCCGGAGAAAAACTACTGGATGCATTTAAACAAAACACATAAAAAAGAGCGGAGTTAGCCGCTCTTTTTTTTATTGCACATCTTTCGATTGGCTTTGATTTTTCAAGAGATCTCTAATTTCAGTTAGTAAAACTTCCGTTTGATCCGGCGTTTCTACAACCTCTTCTTCCTCTACCTTTTTCCGTTTTAATTTATTCAAATAACGAATAAAGATAAAAATGGAAAACGAGATAATCAAGAAATCAATCACTGTTTGAATGAAGCTTCCATATAAAATTTGCGCAGATCCGATCTTAATAGATAGACCGCTAAAATCATGTCCGCCAATAATAATGCCGACAAGCGGCATGATCAAATCATTTACAAGAGAAGTGACAATTTTGCCAAATGCTCCCCCAATGATGACACCTACAGCCAAGTCAATGACATTTCCCTTGACTGCAAATTCTCTAAATTCTTTCAGCATCTTTTATCACCTTCATCTTTTTTTGTCTAATATGACGTTTTTTTGTCAAAAATGCAAGTCCTGATCCGTTCAGACTAGTTGTTTCCATATAAAAAGCGATTCATTCTTGATGAACCGCCAGGCAAATCATGATACTTTAGGACCGATAGAAAATGTGAGTTCTGCTTCACATGCCACTTCGCCATCTACTGTGGCTACTGCTTTCCCTTTGGCAACTGGACCGCGAAGACGTGTCACTTCAACCTCTAAACGAAGCTGATCGCCAGGCTTGACCTGTCTTTTGAATCGGCAACTGTCAATTCCAGCAAACAAACCGATTCTCCCTTGGTTCTCTTCTTTACCTAAAATGATGACCCCAAAAACCTGAGCAAGCGCTTCTACAATAAGCACACCCGGCATGACTGGGTATCCTGGGAAATGACCGTTAAAAAATTCTTCATTTACTGTTACATTTTTGATTCCAACCGCTCTTTTGTCACCATCGACTTCTAAAATACGGTCAACCAATAAAAATGGATAACGGTGTGGAATAATGTCTTGAATTTGCTGAGCATCAAGCATGTCTTGATCTCTCCTTCTTTTCTATATCGCTGATCTTCATTTGATTCCTATAGAAGTATATTATGAATGCTCGTATTTTTCAACGTCCGCTCCACACATATGGCAAAAAATAGAATCTACTATTGCCTATTGTCATCAAATATAATCCACACTACACTCATTGTTTTTTCACAAATATGGTAATATATATTACATCATTGATTGAATAAGAGGGTAAAAATGAATTTTATGAGTGATAAATCCATTAAAAAACTTCTCCATTCGTGGTATACAATGCTAAAGCATCGACATTTTTCGAAGGCTGAAGAAATCAAAACAACTCTATTAAAACATCAACGTAAAATATCAAAAAAACAGGAACTCTATTTACATTATCAGCTGATGCTTTTTCGGCATCAGCTCTGGATGAATCAGACAGAGGACTTAGAAAAAATGAAACATGAACTGATGCAGTACAAAGACCAAATGAACGATCAACTGCATTATTATTTTAACTTCTTTCTCGGTTTATACGAATCTTTAAAAAGTGATCAAAATGATGCCATTCATTATCTTGAAAAAGCAGAAGAAAAACTGCCGCTGCTAGACGATGAGCTAGAAGAAGCCGAGTTCCATTTTCGTACAAGTGGTGTTTATTATAACAAGCGCTATTCGTTGTTATCGATTCGTCATGTTGAAAAAGCCATGGATATCTTTGCAAAGCACGGGGATATCCATAGCATTTATCGGTGCAAAATTGTCCTCGCACTTAACTTTAGTGATCAAAAAAAGTATGAAGAAGCAGAAGCTCTTTTTATTGAGATCATCGAATACGTGAAAATCATTGATGATCAAGAACTGCTCGGTATCGTTTATTATGACGCTGGCTTTATTCAGTCGAGACAAAACCGTCACAAGAAAGCGCTGGAATACTTTAAAAAAGCACTTCGTCTGCCAGCATACCGAAAGTCCGCACACTCTTATGTATCGTGCCTCTACGAAACAGTGCGTTCCTGTTATAAAGAAAATTTAACCGATGAAGGTATGAAGTATATTCAAAAAGGATTAAAAGAAGCCGTTGCTTCACAATTTGATATATTAAGAATCAAGTTCCAAATTTTATTTCTTCTCTACAGCCAAACGCCAAAGGCAGATGAGCAGATTGCAAGGCTCGTCACATGCCTTGAACGAAAAGAAGCTTGGATTGATCTTGAGGATTTGCTTGCCGATGTCTCAGATTTTTATAAAAAAAAGGGCGACTTTGAGCGAGCCGCCTTTTTTATCATGAGAGGCTGATGTCAGCCTGCTCATTATCGAATTGTATTCACTAATCCAAGCATCTGATCACCCATCGTAATCGTTCTTGAGTTCATCTGATAGGAGCGCTGTGTTGTCATGAGATCTGTTAATTCTTTAGACATGTCCACATTCGACGTTTCAAGTGCACCTTGCTGAAGCTGAATCGCTTGGCGGTTTGCTCCATTTAGTGCTGTTAATGCACCTTGATAAGTACCGTCAACTGAGAATAAATTATCTCCTTCAGAGACAAGTGCTGAAGAGTTATTGACTTGCACAACACCTAGATTCACTTGCTGATTCGGTTGATTATCTCTTGAAATGGCTGTCAGACGTCCATTTTTATCAATTGAAATATCACGAAAATTCGCATTTAAGACGATTTCATTTCCGTTTTCATCAAGAATCGGATGGCCTTCGCTAGTGACAAGCTGCACTTGATTACGATTATTGCCTGGCTGTAAGTAGAGAGAACCGTCTCTTGTATAACGAATATTACCGCCGGCATTGACCTGCATATACTGAGAAGGCGCTCCAAATGCAACATCTAGATCACGGCCTGTTTCTTTAATAGAGCCTTGCAGTGAGTTAATGGACGCATTGACCATCGTACCCGTACCAAGCCTTAACCCATCAGGTGTCAGACGACTGTTTGCCACCTGCGCATTTTTTTCATCCACTTGGTTGAACTGTTGCCTGATCAGCTCTGAGAAACGGGTATTTTTCGCACGGTATCCTGTTGTTTCACTGTTCGCGATGTTATTACTGATAATATCAAGCTGCTTTTGTACTTCGTTCATTGATACAGCTGCATTGATCATCGTTCTAAGCATGAGAATCCTCCTTTCTTTTTCATTTCTTGATTAATACACTCTGCCAATTTCATTCACTGCTTTTTCTAAGCTTTTATCATACGCTTGAACCACTTTTTGGTTTGTTTCAAATGCTCGATAAGCGGTTGTCATTTCTGTATATGATTTCGTCACATCCACGTTCGACAGCTCCGATACACCTTGACTTAACGTATAGGACATTTGACCGTTATTGACTGCACTTGGCAGGGGCTGGTTATCAGCTGTACGGTATAAATCATTTCCTTCTCTCGCTAAGTTTCTTGTATCCATCGCAACACGTACATCAATTTGTCCAAGATTTTGTCCATTTTCACTCACAGTTCCATCTGCATTCACTTTGAAATTCTCACTCTGAACCGTGATTGGCTGACCTGTCACAGAAAGAAGAGCACGCCCATTGATCGTCAACTGATTTTGTGCGTTCAATGTAATCGAGCTACTTTTCGTATAACGAACGCCTTCTGGGGTATTGACCGCATAAAAGAGCGCTGATTTCTGATTGGTCTCAGGGTTGATCGGCACATTATTTTCGACTAGTGCGATATCCGTTGTTTGATCTGTTGTTTTTAAAGTTCCTTGGGTAAATTGAGGAATCAGTTCCTGCATATATGTCCCCGTATTAATGCCGCCAATCGGTGTTTGCTGAGGAACACTAAACCCTTTGCCTGAAGAAGTTTGGAAACGTCCTGACTCCATTCGGCTAAGCAGCATTTCTGGAAATGCCCGCATGGCCCCCTCATCCGCTTTATATCCTGGCGTATTCGCATTTGCGATATTATTTGAAAGCATTTCTGTCCGCCGCTCTTGAGCGATCATGGCAGATGTTGCGGTGTATAGTCCTTTTAACACGTGCTCACCTCATTAAAATTCTTTCACATGACCTAAACACAATCTTCTATGAAATATATCGGCATATTTGCAGGGTTCTTTAATAAAAATCCCCCATTCTTTCGAAAAAGAATGAGGGACATCATTAGCTGAGTTTACGCTTTGGCAGCTTGTCCATATTATCAAGCATGACGCCAGTACCAACAGCTACACAATCCATCGGATTCTCAGCAACGAAAACTGGTACTTTCAGCTCTTCTGCAAGCAATTGATCAAGCCCGTTTAGAAGAGCTCCGCCACCTGTAATGATGACGCCGCGATCAATAATATCAGCTGATAATTCAGGCGGTGTTCTCTCAAGAACTTGCTTTGCAGCCTGAACAATCGCAGATACAGATTCACGCAATGCTTCTTCTACTTCTTTGCTTGTGACGGTAATCGTTCTTGGTAATCCTGTCACCATGTCTCGTCCACGAATTGAAATCTCTTCGTGACGTGCGTCTGGGAATACCGTTGCAACTTGGATCTTAATATCCTCAGCCGTGCGTTCACCGATCAACAGCTTGTACTCTTTTTTAATGTAGTTGAGAATTTCCAGATCAAATTTGTCTCCAGCCATTTTAATAGAAGAGGCGGTTACAATGTCACCCATTGAGATGACAGCGATATCTGTCGTTCCGCCTCCAATATCTACGACCATGTTTCCACTTGGCTGAAAAATATCCATACCAGCACCAATAGCTGCTACTTTTGGCTCTTCTTCAAGAAATACATGCTTACCGCCGCTTTTTTCAGCAGCTTCTTTGATCGCCTTCTGCTCAACAGATGTAATGTTTGTCGGGCAGCAGATGAGCATACGCGGCTTAGAGAATAGCCCTTTCACATTTAATGAGTTAATAAAATGCTTGAGCATCGCTTCAGTTACTTCAAAATCAGCAATTACGCCATCTTTTAATGGACGAATCGCAACAATATTCCCAGGCGTACGTCCAACCATACGTCTCGCCTCTTCTCCAACAGCCAAAACTTTTCCGCTGTTTTTGTCAAGAGCTACCACAGATGGTTCATTTAACACAATTCCTTTTCCTTTGACATGAATCAGTACATTGGCAGTACCAAGATCAATTCCAATATCCCTAGCAAACATCTATATATATCCTCCTTGAAAATCTGTTTCCATAGCAAATACCACATTCTGCCCTAATTATATATTCTATCATAATTTGCAGAAAAAAAGATATTTCTTTACAAAAGTCTTTACAAAATTTGTGGTTAGAAACTACCGATATGAGGAAGATATATATATCATGTTTATGAACAAAGAACTAAGCTTACTGTTTCACAGGCTCGCCTTCTAAAATTTCTTCTTTTTTATACTTTAATTTAGTGGCTTCTCCCCCTCGCAAGTGGCGGATTGATTTATGATAATCCAGTATCTCCTTCACTTCATTAGCCAGATCTGGATTAATTTCTGGCAGTCTTTCTGTTAGATCCTTGTGTACAGTACTTTTAGAGACTCCAAATTCTTTCGCAATTACACGAACGGTTTTCTTTGTCTCCACGATATACTTTCCTATCTTGATTGTTCGCTCTTTGATGTAATCGTGCACACCACTCGACCTCCCTAAAATGGATGTGAGAAGTGTGAAATGAGATCCGTATCAATAGTGTCCATTTTTAGCGGCGCTTGTTCGTCTTAATTTCTCATCCATTAGGTAGTAAATGCCAAAAACGATCCCTCACCTCAAACACTCTCTTTGTCAGGTTTGTAACAGTGTATTAGCATTGCATAGGGAATATGCTAAAAATGAAGATGGGACAAGGGATTTATCAGAAAATGCAATCATTTCGAGTGGCGAAAATTTTCACTTTACAAGAATGGGTCGAGCACGTAAAATAGAAAAGGTGATTTTATTTACCTAGCTAAATATTTAATAAAGGTGAGCATATGGATACGTTAAATAGAGAGTGTTTACATCAAATACACCAAAGCGCCAGGTTGCTGTCTAAAAAGGCGAACGAAGCGCTTGCTGCTTATGACTTGTACATGTCCCAATGGACTGTACTTTTTTGTTTGGACACATTCGGCCCGAAAACCCAAAAAGACATTTGGACATATTTGAACGTCGAAGCCCCAACCATTACCCGAACCGTAACCCGTCTAGAAGCAAATGGCTGGGTGCAACGTGTACAAGGAAAAGATAAACGTGAAAACCTGATCGTCATGACAGATGATGCTAAGGCCCGATTTGAAGAAATCAAACGTACGATGGAACAATTTGAAGAAGAATGTCTTTCAGATTTCACCCACGAAGAAAAACAACTCCTGCATACACTTTTACACAAATTATCAACTGAATAGGAAGTGACATACATCATGAACGAACGCATTTGGACAAGAGACTTTATCATGATTGTCCTGGTGAATTTATTTACGTTCACCTCTTTTTATGCCCTTTTAACCTTGCTGCCTATTTACACAATGGATGAACTAAATGGAACAGAATCACAGGGCGGTCTTCTTGTGACGGTCTTCTTATTGTCCGCCATTGTGACAAGACCATTTTCTGGAGCGATTATTGAGAAATTCGGTAAAAAACGGATGGCGATTTTCTCATCAACGGCATTTGCCTTACTCACTTATTTATACATCCCAATTGATCAATTCCAAACGCTTCTCTTACTGCGTTTCGTGCAGGGCATCTTTTTTAGCATTTTGACGACAGTAACCAGTGCCATTGCAGCAGATATGATTCCAAAACATAAACGCGGGGAGGGACTTGGCTACTTTGTCATGTCCATGAACCTTGCTGTTGTCATCGGTCCATTTATTGCACTAAATCAAGTAGGAAAAGTAGGATTCCATTCCTTATTCCTTCTTTTTTCCATTATCGTTACCATTGGTGCCGCTTTTACGATGCTCATCAGACAACCAGAGCTTGAAGATGGAGGAAGTGTTGTCTTCCGATTTACTTTTTCTCACTTGTTTGAAAAAGGTGCCTTAAAAACAGCGGCAGTCGGCATCATTATTTCCTTCTGTTATTCGCCGATCATTTCATTTATTTCAGTCTATGCCAATTCCCTTGACTTGATGGGGGCAAGCAGTTATTTCTTTATTGTGTTTGCGGCAGCGATGCTTGGATCACGTCCATTTACAGGCAGACTTTTTGACCGAGTAGGACCTCACATTGTGATCTATCCTTCGATTGCTCTTTTTGCGATTGGTTTATGGATGCTGACAGCTACACATTCAGCTACAATGCTTCTGCTATCAGGTGGTGTCATTGGACTTGGCTACGGATCGCTAGTGCCATGTTTACAAACACTTGCCATTCAGCACTCACCAGCCCACCGTACAGGCTATGCGACGGCTACTTTCTTCACTTTATATGATATGGGTATTGCTGCTGGCTCTTTTGTATTTGGTCTCCTTGTCAGCTTCACAGACTTTTCAAATGTATATCTCATTGCAGGTATTGTTGTCTTGCTCAGTATGATTGTTTTTTATTGGAGCGAACGAAAGCCCCAAGAAGCAAAAGCACAGAAGGTCTCCCTATCAGAATAGGATTCTATTTTAAACTTCAACGGAAACATGCTAAAATATAGGATGTTTCAAATAGACGATTATTTGAAAAATAGTTGGCATTAAGCGAAGGTATAGGTGATGTTTTGAATTACGAACTGTTTAAAGTGATACACGGGATGGCTCATCATTCTGAGTTTTTAGATCAGGCCATGATTTTCATTACGAAAAAGGCCATTCTTGTGTATGCCCTTGTCTTATTGATTTGCTGGTTTTTAGGTAATCACAAATTTAAGAAGCATGTCTTCTTTTCCGGTGTAACAGGCATCGCGGCACTTATCGTCAATTTTGCCATTACACTGTTTCATTATGAAGAGCGGCCGTTTGTGGCGCATAAAGTCGACACACTCATTCCGCACTCAGCAGACGCTTCCTTCCCAAGTGACCATACAACAGGTGCACTGGCTCTTTCACTTGCCATTCGATCTCGCAATAAAAAGCTTGGCAACATCTTGCTCGTCTTTGGATTACTCACAGGATTCTCCCGCATCTGGGTTGGTCACCATTATCCATTAGATGTCTTAGGCAGCCTGGTCGTATCAATTGTGGTCGTCTTTATCATGAATAAATTATGGAAATTCTTTGACTCTCCAATTGATCGCATCGTCACTTTCTATGAGACAATTGTAGGGAAAATATTCAGAAGGAAGCAAAAGGATCAGGGTTCTGACCTGTCTAACTCTTAAGCGGCTTGCGATAATGTGATGAAGAATCTTCTTCCACTTATCGCGCCGCTTTTTTTATTGACTGTCCTCCTCTGACCTTGTTCGAAAAATAAAGACTGACACCAATACCAATAAGAGAAATCATGATCAACGTCCACCCTAACTGCTCAAAATGAGGACCAGCAATTTCATCCCCAAACAACATACCGAGAACGGCAGACGATAGAATGGAACCAAGGTAGCGGCATGTTTGAAAAAGCCCAGAGGACGTGCCAATCATATGCTGAGGGCTTGCCTTGAGCATCGCAGCTTGCAGCGCAACATTGCCAATCCCGTAACTAAGTCCAAGCAGCGCTAGAACCAGCCCTTTCCCCCATAATGGTGCCGGAATAAAAAAGAAGGTCATCGCAGACGCTCCAGCCAGCATCAATACCGCACTGGCTAATACCGGATGGCGTTCATCCCCGCGGTCCACCCACTTTCCCGTCAGCGGAGACACAATGATGCTCACCCCAGACATGCAAAGCATAAAAAGACCCGTCATTTCCACACGCCAGCCTAATTCATCTTGGAAATAGCTCGGCAAACCAAAGAAAAGACAATAGAAAAAGATATTTAAAATGATAAATTGCACATACACAAGTGAAAGCCGCTGCTCCTGTCTGAACATCCGAATTTGAATAAATGGTTCATCCACCTGATACTCCCACCAAATAAAAGCGCCTGCACTCAAGAGACAAAGAATTCCCTGTACATATTGAATGCCATGACCTAGTGATAATAAAAACGAAAGCAGAAGGACAATACAAACTGTAAAAAGAAGCATTCCTGGCAAATCGAGCCTCCGTACCGTTTCACCTATACGTAGCTTTCTCTTTTTCTGCTCCTTTGGAAACAAAGATAGTCCAAGAAAGAAGCTGATCAAAATAAAAGGCAGATTCACTAAAAAGATAGCCGGCCAACCGCCGATTGTCATCAAAAAGCCGCCAAGTGTAGGTCCAAGCGCCGTCATCGCAGAAGCAAAAATGGACAATACCGCTAATGCCGATGCCTGCTTTTCCTGAATATGATCCCGAATGAGTCCGACACCAGAAGGATAAATGGCACTGCTCCCAATTGCTTGCAACAACCGAATCACAATCAGCACCGCAAACGTCGGGGCAAACGGTGCACAGATGGCTGAGACTGCTACCAGGCCCAGTCCGAATAAAAATAATGTTCTCCGGCTCATCACATGATCCCCAATCCGGCCGCTCACCGGCTGCGTCACCGCACTAGCTAAATAAAAAGACGAAATAAGCCAAGATACAGTCGTAAATGACAAACCGAATTCATGCTGAATTTGATGCAGGGCCAAAGAAATCATTGAGGAATTCAACGGATTTAACATCGTCCCAAAGGCAATCGCAGTTAAAAAGACTTTTCGGTTGTCCCTCCACTTCTTCATTTACAGCCCCCCTCTTTGTGTTCTGGCTTGCTAACCCTTCCGTTATTATGAGATTCATTTCCCTTTTTTACCCTGATCAATTCAAGTTCTCTCTTGGAAAAGCAAGACATACATTTTAAAAAGGGCGAGTGTTGGAAAAACACATATAAAATTGAGAATATGAGGTACAAATGGTAAGATGCTACACATATTGAAAAGCCTACTTTCTCCTTATATGGAGAACGGCTGAAAAGGAGGAGAAGCTTATTATTAAGAAAAGACGGTTTTGGGTCCCAGCCCTTTTCTCGGTTGCAGTATTACTTCTGTCTTCGTGTGGTTCAAATGAAACAAATGGGAACGGAGATAAACGTAATTCTACAGCGAAAGGGTCGCCAATTTTGGAGGATGGAAAATTTATATTTGCAGCATCAGGTGAATTTCACCCGTTCAGTTACATGGATGGAAATCAGATGTCAGGCTTTGATATCGATGTAGGCAATGCGATTAGTGACAAACTAGGCCTCGAGCCTATACAGAAGAAATATAAATTCGCAGGCATTGTTGAAGGTGTGAAATCAGGAAAATTCGATGCGGCAGTTGCAAGTCATACCATCAATGAGGAACGAAAAAAACACGTCCTTCTTTCTAAGCCCTACTATTACTCTGGCCCACAAATTTTCACAAGACCTGGAGCAGACATTCAACATGCTGATGATTTAAAAGACAAAGAAATCGCTGTATCTAAAGGCTCGTCCTACGCTGATATCGCAAAGGAACATAGCGGACAGGAACCAAAATATTACGACAGTGATGTCGTCGCTTTAGAAGCACTAGCCAACGGAAAACACGATGCAGTCGTGACGGATTTCGCGACAGGCGCAGAAGCCATGAAGAAAAAATTAAAGATCGAGGCTCAGGAAAGACTCGGACAAAGTGAGCAGGCAATCGCTGTTTCAAAAGAAAATGAACAGCTCATTAAAGAGATCAACGATGCGATTGACGCACTAAAAAAAGACGGAACATTAAAACAAATTAGCGAGAAATATTTTAATGAAGACATCACGGTCAAACAAAATTAAAACCACGATTGTGCGCCTTTTTTAGGCGCACTTTCTTCAAATGGAGATGATTGTTTTGCCTACCCTATCACATTTTTTTCAGACGCTGATTGATTCAAGAGGTATTTTTTTAGAAGGTATGCTGCTCACCTTACAGCTCACTGTGATCAGCATCTTCATCGGCATGTTCATCGGGCTCTTCTTTGCTTTATTGAAAATATCACGCGTGGCTGTCTTCGGTTATATCGCCAATGCCTATATCTTCCTTGTACGCGGCACACCACTGATTGTTCAAATTTTCATCCTATATTTTGGACTGACAGAATTAAATATCCCCGACTTCTGGGCCGCTTCCATTGCGCTCGCCTTTCATAATGGAGCGTATATAGCAGAAATATTCAGAGGCGCCATCCAATCAATTGATCAGGGGCAAAAAGAGGCAGGACGCTCTCTTGGTATGGGACGTTTCCTAACAATGAGGCGCATTATTCTCCCGCAAGCGATGCGGCGTGCCCTCCCCCCTCTTGGCAACCAGTTCATTATTGGCTTAAAAGATTCATCACTCGCCGCTTTTATTAGCGTCAATGAACTATTTAACGTCGCCACGACCCAAGGTTCAAACAGCTTTGACAATATGACCTATTTACTTGTTGTAGCCGTCTATTACTTAATTCTTGTCCTGCTGTTAACGTTCGCTGTCCAAACCTTTGAGAAGAAACTATCAGTCAGTGACCATTAGGAGGAGAAACATGACAGAATCAAAGGAACTCATTCGTGTTGAAAAACTAAACAAACACTTCGGAGAACTGCATGTTTTAAAGGATATCGACCTCACTGTTTATGAAAATGATGTAGTCGTCTTAATTGGAGCCAGCGGCTCTGGAAAAAGCACCTTGCTCCGCTGTATGAACTTTTTAGAAATCAAAAATGATGGAGAAATCATCATTGATGGCAGCCCTGTTCACCCAAAACGCGATCAATTAAACGAGATGCGGCAAAAAATAGGCATGGTGTTTCAGCATTTTAACCTCTTTCCGCATAAAACTGTGCTTGAAAACATCATCGAGGCGCCTGTTATGGTGAAAAAAACAAAAAAGACTCAAGCTGTATCAGAAGCCAACGTCCTGTTAGAAAAGGTCGGACTTGCGGATAAAGCCAACGTATATCCTTCTAAACTATCAGGCGGTCAAAAGCAGCGTGTGGCTATTGCAAGAGCTCTCGCCATGAAACCAGATGTCATGTTATTTGACGAACCTACGTCTGCCCTCGATCCAGAGCTTGTAGGCGAGGTGCTGCAAACAATGAAAAGTCTCGCAAAAGAAGGCATGACGATGGTCATCGTCACACATGAAATGGGCTTTGCGAAAGAAGTCGCCGATCGCGTCGTCTATATGCACGAAGGTCGTATCGTCGAAGAAGGCACACCATCAAAATTGTTCGATTCACCTCAAGAGGAACGAACCAAAGTCTTTCTCAGCTCCATTTTATAGGTCAAACGCCCTTTATTTTTCGTGCTTAATGCACGTTTTTTCTCATTTTTCACGAACTTTTCATCCATTTATATTGAATATAACCAAAAACCATGTAAGATTAACTTACATGAATATGTTATATATGACTTTTCTCTCTATAATGAAGAATTAAGAAATCAATTAATTCTGAATGATTCAGGGGGAATGCAGCATGCAAATGGGTGATACAGTATTTATGTTCTTCTGCGCACTACTCGTGTGGTTAATGACACCGGGTTTAGCCTTATTCTATGGAGGACTCGTGAGAAGTAAAAACGTCTTAAGTACAACCATGCACAGCTTAACTTCACTAGCGATCGTCTCTATCGTATGGATCATGTTTGGCTATTCCTTGGCTTTTGCGCCAGGAAATGCATGGATTGGAGGCTTAGACTGGATTGGACTAAAAGACGTTGGCTTTGAGCCTGGTTCCTACAGTGAGACCATTCCACATTCATTGTTCATGATGTTCCAAATGACCTTTGCCGTCTTAACAACAGCCATCATCTCAGGTGCCTTTGCTGAACGAATTCGTTACTCAGCGGTCGTCGTGTTTACACTCCTTTGGGTCACATTTGTATACGCGCCAGTCGCACACTGGGTATGGGGCGGCGGTTGGATTGGCGAAATGGGTGCGCTCGACTTCGCTGGAGGAAACGTTGTTCACATTTCATCAGGTGTGGCAGGTCTAGTCGTAGCGATTGTGCTCGGGAAGCGTAAAGAAGCAGCAAGCTCTTCTCCTCACAATTTGATTTATACTCTTCTTGGCGGAGCTGTCATTTGGTTTGGATGGTTTGGCTTTAACGTTGGAAGTGCCCTTACCTTAGACAGTGTCGCAATGTATGCCTTCATTAACACCAATACAGCAGCTGCTGCGGGAATCATCGGCTGGCTGTTAGTCGAGTGGATGATCAACAAAAAGCCGACCATGCTCGGCGCGATTTCTGGAGCCATCGCAGGTCTTGTCGCGATTACACCTGCCGCAGGTTTTGTCACACCTTTTGCTTCTATTATCATCGGATTCATCGGCGGCACCGTGTGCTTCTGGGGAGTCTTCTCACTCAAAGCCAAATTTGGCTATGACGATGCACTAGATGCATTCGGTCTTCACGGAATTGGCGGGACTTGGGGAGGAATTGCAACAGGGCTTTTCGCAACAACCTCTGTCAATGACGGTGGAGCCAATGGCTTATTTTACGGAGATCCCAGCTTACTTTGGAAGCAAGTCGTCGCTATTGTAGCCACCTATGCCTTTGTAGCTGTTGTGACATACGTGATCATCAAAGTGGTCAATCTCTTCTTTAAGATTCGCGCAACCGTAGAAGAAGAATCAGTGGGTCTTGATTTAACCATGCATGGGGAAAAAGCTTATCAAGATTAAAGAAAAAGGGGTGTCTCTATGAGCAAAATGTATAAAGTGGAGATTGTCACACGTCCAGCCAATTTTGAAACATTAAAGGTGGAGCTCGGAAAGATTGGTGTCACTTCCATTACCTTTTCGAATGTACACGGCTGCGGTTTACAAAAGGGACATACAGAGTTATACCGCGGCGTCAAAAAGGAAAGCAATGTGTACGAACGATTAAAGATTGAAATCGTCCTAAGCAAAGTACCGGTCGAACAGGTTGTTGAAACAGCTCAAAAGGTACTTCGTACAGGCGAACCAGGGGATGGGAAAATTTTTATATATGAGATAGAAAATACAATCAACATTCGGACAGGTGAAGAAGGACCTGCCGCCCTTTAAACCATCCTCCGCTGAGTGCGGGGGATTTTTTAAAGACAGAAAAAAACCTCTGCATGATTCATATACAGAGGTTTCAAGACTTAAGATTGTTTTGTTTCTTCAGTTTGACTGCTGTCTTTAGAGGAATCAGAAGACTTTTCTTGATCAGAGGATTTCCCCTTCTCATCAGACTTTTCTTCAGATTTTTCTCCAGCAGGCTCTTTGGCCTTATCTTCAGCAGCAGGTTCCTTCGTTTTTTCATCAGCTTTTGGCTGAGCAGGTTCTTTTGCTTCTTCCGTCACTTCTTGCGCGGCCTTTTCAATAGTTGAAACAGGCTTGTCAATAAAGCTAAGTGGATTAAGCGCTAAACCTTCCATACGAATTTCAAAATGCACATGGTTGCCGCTTTCAGCACCATAAAGATTTTTACCAGAAGCACCGATGACATCATTCTGCTTCACTTCATCGCCTTCTTTAACACTCACTTGTGACAACGATTGATAAACAGTCGATAATCCATCTTCATGTTCAATTTCAACGACGTGACCGAGAACTGGATCTTTTTTCGCTTGAACCACTGTTCCACTAAGAGCAGCTGTGACGTCAAACACTTTGCCATCTTTATCTGCAAGATCAATACCTTTGCTCAAGGTATAGGTGTTATTATAGTTTACAAGTGCTGCTTCTTTTTCTTTTTGATCAGCATCTGCTTCATAGAACTTTTTCACGACAGAAACATTATCAGAATTCTGGACTGGCATGGCAACATTTTCAATTGGCTTTCCAACTTCAACGGCATCATCACGCTGTTCTTGCCCTGTTTGATTTCCATCAGATAGTTGGTCTTTCACATCTTTTGATACAGCTTGATACCAAAGAACGGCTGTTAACACGACCGCTGCGCTGACCAAGTAAATTGCAGGGAATACCCAGCGCTTACGGAAAAATTGCTGAACTTTTGTGATTTTGGAAGTACGTTTCTTTTCTTCCTCTCTCATTTTTCATCACCTCAGCAACATTCTGAACACTTTTCAAAAAATATATACACACGAAATCATTTTTCTTTTTATTTTGCGCAATCGCATCAATAATATGTATGATGAATGAAAAAAGATGGGGGACTTTATTGTGAAAACTTTCAACCGAATAGCAACAGAAGATGACCTCAAAGCAATCGTTGATATTTACAATTCGACCATTGCTTCAAGAGAAGTAACCGCCGATACAGAACCAGTTTCAGTTGAAGACCGCCGACAATGGTTTTTAAATCATTCAGAGAAAAGACCTCTCTATGTGAAAACAGATAAGGATGGACATATTTACGGCTGGCTCAGCTTTGAAACCTTTTATGGAAGACCTGCATACAACGGAACCGTTGAAATGAGTATTTACTTAAACCTAGACTATCGAGGGAAAGGCTTAGGGTCACTTTTTTTACAAGAAGCCATTGAGCTGGCACCTCCACTAGGCATTCGAACGTTACTTGCCTTTATTTTCGGGCACAACGAAGCCAGCATTCGATTATTTAAAAAGCACGGCTTTGAGACATGGGGTCACCTGCCACGCATCGCAGAAATGGACGGCAGCAGGTACGATTTAGACATTCTAGGAAAAGAATTATAAAACGAGCGTCTCTCAAACAAAGAGACGCTTTTTTATGATGCGTGTAACAACTGTTCAAACTGTTTCGCATTTTGAACAGCTTTTCTTTGGAGGATGATGCCATGTTCATCTATCAGAATCGCTTGCGGAACGACAGTTACCCCATACAGCTCCATGATTTGCGAAGAGCGCATATACACAGCTTGATCAGGCAGCAATTGAAGGAGCAATGCATCATCTCCTTGTTCATCTCCATTGATGAAAATAAATTGAGTATCATCACTAGAAATGTGCTGACGCATATCAGATAAAATGCTTTTGCATGTCATACAAGTGGTATTTACAAATAACAGCATCACAGCTCTTCCACTCTGTAAATACTCCTTTAAAATGACCTTATCTCCTAAATGTGTATAGCTTCGAAATAACGGCGCAGCATCACCAACATCCGCTTCCTTTAATTCAATCCCATCAAGGGATTTAATTTTACTCATAAATTTTCCGATAAAGCGGGCAAGCAAAAACACGACAGCCAGCTGAGCAATGACAATGAATAACACAATAATTAGTAGAATATCAGTCATTTCACTTGGTCTCCTTCTATATACGATTCAAATTGATTCATCCATTTTCTTTTGAACATCATAATGGTTTTCCCCACCGCTATAATCAAATAGACAGCCACTGCAATCAGAAAACAGATCATATGAAACGGCCATGGAATTGTTTCTACATAGGAATGTGCATAAAACAACCCAATCACAAGAGCCAGCATCGACACATTACGAATCACAATTCCCCAGTGAAGATGATCATTTTCAAGCAAACCTCCACAGCCGCATGAAATGTTACGATGTCCTCTCAATAAATTGAAGGTGACCGCTCCAGTATAGATACATAAAAGTGCTGTAAGGCCAATCGCAGGTACAAGAGACATGTTCCACACGAACAATAAACCCGTACAAACCAATTCAACAGTCAAAAACAAATAAAACATTGGCGCCGTGAGCGCAGGAGGCAGCAGTCGATAAGCATTCATCTGCTGAATATGCGCCGTTTGTTTTCTCACTTTATCAAGCCATGCACCTGCAAAGATCATTCCTAACAAATAGACACCTATAAAATAAAAGACACTCACCTTACGCCATCTCCTTTTGTTGAAATAGTTGGGATTGTGCCTCGTAAAGCCTTTTGTACTCTCCATCTAGCGCCATTAGCTCTTCATGGTTCCCCTCTTCAACGAAAGCACCATCCTTCATCACGATAATCCGATCTGCTAAGCGGGCTGCTCCCATACGATGTGTGATAAACAAGACCCCTTGATCCTGCGTATGATCGAATAGCTTTCGAATGAGTGAAATCTCCGATAGTGGATCGAGAGCAGAAGTCGGTTCATCTAAAATGATAAAATCACTTTCTCTAAAAAAGGTTCTCGCCATCGCAAGCTTTTGCCATTGTCCGCCAGACAGTTCATGACCTTCTTCAAAAAAACGGCCAAGCTGCGCATCGTATGTTTCTTCCATTTGATGAATTCTTTTCTCTATGCCTGCTTGCCGTGCAGCTGAGATCATGCGCTCTTCCTTATCTATTTCGTCGATACGGCCAAATCCAATATTTTCTTTCACAGTGAATTCGTACTTCATAAAATCTTGAAAAAGAACAGCCATTCTCGCATGATAGGATTTTTTATAAATGGTTGAAATAGACTCACCATTGACCTTTTGCATATTCGGCTTGTCTGGATCATATAAACCGGTCAAACATTTAATTAAGGTCGTCTTACCTGATCCATTATCCCCCACCAATGCAATGCGTTCACCTTTATTGATATGAAAATGTATATGTTCAATAGCAGGTGTTTTCATATTCGGATAGGTAAAAGAGAGATTTTCTAGCGTAATGGACTGAATACATTCAATCCTCAGAAGCGATGCCCCTTCCTCTGTCTGCTCATCAATTTCTTCTTCTCTCTTTTGAAAAGTTCTCATTTCATCAATATAGAGACTCGTTTCATATAAACTAGAACATTCCCTCGTCAAATCCTGAAAACCACTTTGAATATTTTGCACAGCTTGGAGCACAGCGACAAACGTACCCGCAGCTAATTTCTTTTGAAAGATAAGAAAGACAATAAAAAGACCACAGCACACATAGGCAAATGTCATAAGCAATCCGCCTGCCATCTCCCAGCGAACCTGACGTTTTAGTAATTTATATTTTTCATCTGCACTTTTTACATAATGACCTTGCCATTTTTGCAGAAGGTAATCTCCAATTCCATATAAACGGATTTCCTTCAATGAATCTCGCTGTGCAACAAGGTCGGACACATACATTTCTCTTCGATCATTGGCCGTTAACATCCGGTTTAATTGATACCGTGCGCCTCCAAAGAAAAGCTCAATCCACAAGACAGGCAGTGTACATAAGATCAGAATGACCGCCAAGCCCCAATGGATACCAATCATATAAATGAGAAGTGATACAACAGTAATCAATGCGCTCATGATTGTAAAAATACTTCTAACCATACTCAGAACATGCTGATGACTGTTCATCACACGTTGACTTTCATTATAAAAAGACGGGTGTTCAAATGTAATATATGGAAGCCTGATCGCCTTTTGAAGCAATTCACCCTTCAAATGCAAACCAATCAAATTTGTCGCTTTCTGTTGACTAAGCTGAAGAATCAATTGAAGCCCATACCCTAAAACCACAATGACCATTTGCAACCCAAATAACCTTAAAACCTTTTGAATATCACCTGAAGAAGTCATAAATAAAATAATTTCATTAATCAATGTTTGAATAATCCAGACACTAGCCAAAGGCATAAATCCAACGATCACTTGGATGAATAGAGTTAACAGAAGATATGATCGACTTCTTTTCCAAGTATAAGAGATTGCATATAAACAATGGTTCACTGTACTCATCAAACGCTCCACCTTACACCATTTAGTATAATTGACATAATTTTGATATTTATATTATGATAGCTCTGCGTAACTTCATTCTGAGAGGACGATATAAAATGACTTCAATCTTACTTTTACAGCTAACTCTTATTCTTTGCAGCCTTTTATTGACGATCGGAATCATGATCTATTTAAAACACCAGATGGCATTAATCATCTTACCAATCCAGCATGTTGGACAAAAACTTGTTCATCCGCTACTCGAAAAACCATCACCTATTCAAATAAATGATTTACTGCAAAACAATCACAAGCAACAGCTGCTTATATTCACTGACAGAGCATGTCCGCACTGCATTCCATCACTGGAACAATTCCTAGAAACGAAAAAGCAGCGTCAATTAGACATTTCTTTTAGTATTTTGTTAAAGAATGGGAAAGAAGAGGATCAAGAATTATATCGTGATAACCAAACCAGCATGCGAATTATCTCAGTAGACGAACAAATGATAGGCGCCTTTCATATTGAAGAGTTTCCATATTACATCATGGTAGAAGAAGATGAAACAATCTCATATGCAGCCCCTTTTCCCGATGGTCTTTATTCAAGGTTCTCTGCAAAATAAACATAAATGAGGCATGTGAAGATAAAAAACACACGCCTCTTTTTTTATTGGTTTGGATCTGTCTGAACATCCTGATCCTTTTCCCTTGCGGCGATCTCACTCGCTTCACTTGAAGCTGCGGCTTGTTCCTCAGCTTGTTCAAACTCACTGCGAGCCTCATTTGAAATATCTACTTGGTCACCATGCTGATTCACAGTAACGGACGAAGAAGACAATTCTTTTTCAACCTCTTTCTCTAGTTCCTTTAATTTAGACACATGTAGCTCTAAATCTTTTCCTCGCTGAACCAGAGTCAATTGTTGAAATAATGCCTTTCTCTCTTCTGGAGAATGGTCGCCTTGAACAATTTTCGCTGCCTGGTTTAAAAAAGAATTGGATGTTTGACCCGCTTGACGACTGTTTGACGTCTGCATAGCATTTGTTAAGAATGAAATTGAAGATATGCTCATGCGTTCACATCCTATTAAATAAAATCCTTGAATTTAGCAGCCACATCTAATGCGTTCTTGGCTAGTACAAATCTCACCTGTATCACGATCCACGTAGTAACGGAAAGTTCCAACACCTTGAAGGAAACAAGTTGGCGCTGATTTGCATGAAGTGACTAATTTTTGCAAAATACATCTTGAAGCTGCAGGTTGAACATTGGTCATTTTGTTTAAGAAACGATCTAACATATGAATTCCACCTTCCAAATTTTATGGTAATACAACACAATAATAACCAATTACAAGACAACTAACAACATATTTTGATAATTTTACTAATTAATTTTAACTACTAATCTTATTTATGACATAAATTGTCGTTAAAATTAATTAGTAAATGTTACTTTTTTCTTATTCGAAGATAATTTATTTATCTATAAATAGTAAAGTGAAGATAGAAATATTTTTTATTTGTTCTACATTCACTCTTCCTAAAGTACTACCTGCTCAAGTATGATAAAGAGTGAATACATAAAGGAGTGAACACCATTGCAACAAACTGAGAAAATCATTCAATCTCTTCATTCGATCACAAAGTGGGGAAAAGTTGGTAGTATATTTCTCTATATTTCAGGGGGCTTAGCTATTCTTATTGGTTTTTGGCTTGTTCTTCCTGCTGCCCTTGGCGTCTTCCTCATTATGATGGGAATCCATGTACAAAAATCTGTAAACGCAGCTGAAAAATTAATTCAAACTCCTGATACTTCTTATGAAGAGTTATTAGAACAATATGCTAAGATGATGAAAATGCAGACGCTATTTGCCATATCAAGTATTGTCACAGCCATTCTCTCATTCATCGCCATTATCCTGATGCTGATATTAGGCGGTCTAGCATTTCTTCAAGAAATTCCTAGTGACATTCAGCAATACGAAGGTGAATACGAAGAAGAGCTTGGTGACTTTTATTAATGGAGGGGGGTATCAATGAATATTCGATACCCCCTTTTGTTTGATCATTTTGCATTGGTCACCCTACTAAGCTTGACATTCCCTCTTGATCATTTTAAAATACAAATCGTAACTATTACGAATTAAAGGAGGGGCCTATTACTGATGCGCGTAAAAATTACCTTAGCCTGTACTGAAACAGGTGACAGAAACTATATCATAACAAAGAATAAAAGAACGAATCCGGACCGACTTGAGTTAAAAAAATATTCTCCTCGGTTAAAGAAATATACCCTTCATAGAGAAACAAAATAATTTTTTAGGTTTTAAATCGTAATCATTACTTTTTAAGAGAGGCGGAAATGAACATGATCGTTGGCAAAGGGACAGAAGGAAATGAATAAGCGAATACCCGTTACAGTATTAAGCGGTTTTTTAGGAGCTGGAAAAACAACAATATTAAATCATGTACTACAAAATCGTAAAGGGTTAAAAGTAGCTGTGATTGTTAATGACATGAGCGAAATTAATATTGATGCAGAACTAGTCAAACAAGGCGGTGAGCTCTCCCGATCAGATGAGAAGCTAGTTGAATTATCTAATGGTTGTATTTGCTGCACATTAAGAGAAGATTTGTTAATTGAAGTAGAGCGCCTATGTAAGACTGGTCATATTGATTATATTGTCATTGAGTCAACAGGTATTAGTGAACCAATTCCAGTCGCGCAAACTTTCTCTTATATTGATGAAGAAATGGGGATAGATTTGACACGCTTTTGCCGGTTAGACACGATGGTCACTGTTGTAGATGCGAATCGTTTCTGGACCGACTTCCAGTCAGGAGAAAGTCTATTAGACCGTAAACAAGCCGTTTCCGATGATGACGAACGAGAAATTTCCGATTTACTGATTGATCAAATTGAATTTTGTGACGTCCTGATTATCAATAAGTGTGATCTAGTATCAAACTCAGAATTAGACCGACTTGAGCACGTGCTGACAACACTTCAACCAGAAGCATCTATCATCAGAACCTCAAAAGGGCAAGTAAAGCCCAGTGACATTTTAAATACTGGTTTATTCGACTTTGAAAAGTCCAGTGCTTCTGCTGGCTGGATTAAAGAAATCAACGCAGGGCATTCTCAGCATACGCCGGAAACTGAAGAATACCAAATCTCATCCTTTGTTTATGAAAGAAGACTCCCCTTCCATACTGGCAGGTTAAATAATTGGTTAGATCAGATGCCAGAGCAAATAGTTCGCGCTAAAGGATTTACATGGCTTGCCACACATCATGATTTAACCATATTAATTTCACAGGCTGGAAAATCTGTTCAGATTGAACCAATTGCCTACTGGATTGCTGCCTTGCCTGAGCAAGAAAAAGCACAGATATTAAAGCAAGAACCAGAGCTTCTTGATGAGTGGGACGCAGAATTTGGTGACAGGCATACAAAACTTGTGTTTATTGGCGTAGATTTACCTAAAGCAGATATCATTCGCACACTTGATCAATGCTTACTCACACCTGAGGAATTTGATCAAGATTGGAAAACGTTTGAAGACTCCTTTCAATGGAACATCCAACATTAAGCCAGGAGGGTTTTAAGTGGCAAAGAAATCTAAAATTGCTAAAGAAAAAAAGCGGCAGCAGCTTGTATTGAAATATGCAGAATTAAGAAAAGAGTTAAAAGAACAAGGTGACTATGAAGCTTTGCGGAAATTACCTAGAGACTCTTCCCCTACCCGCTTAAAAAACCGCTGTGAATTAACCGGTCGCCCTAGAGGTTACTTACGAAAATTTAAAATGTCTAGAATTGCTTTTCGTGAGCTTGCCTATAAGGGCCACATTCCAGGAGTGAAAAAATCAAGCTGGTAAAGATTGAGTTGATCTTATCACAGCTTCAATAAAAGTAAAGCAGTAAAAAATGTTGAAAAATCTATTTTCTAAGCTTATCTCCACTTTTTTGAGACACAAAATAACATTTTAAAAACCAGCAGAAAATCTGCTGGTTTTTGATCATGACAGGATTCTTCAGATGAATAGACCTATTTCCAAAAACAGATTTTCAACAATGATTAGGATATTTTCTCTACTTTTCAAAAAATCATGATCATGATACTTTGTTGTCACTACCCACCGATGTATGACATTTCAACTTTTTTCTGATCTTTCTTATTCTCTCTCTCGGCTGAATATTGATCATGTCTATTCGACCATATTTCCTTCAATATGTTCTTTATATCTTCATTATCTTTTGTCGAGCGAATCACCCGTTTCAGATCAAAACCCGATGATGCAAAAAGACATGTAAACAATTCACCGCGAGCAGAAAGTCTCGCTCTATTACATGTTCCACAAAAAGCATCTGAAACAGAAGAAATAATGCCTATCTCTCCTGATCCATCTTGGTAAAAGAATCGGTTGGCTACTTCACCTGGATATTGGGGAGGTTCTGGTTTGATGGGAAATGTTGAATCAATTAGACCAATGATCTCTTTCTTTGTCATGACATGCTCTAGATTCCATTTGTTCGTATTTCCGACATCCATAAACTCGATAAATCTGAGAATATGTCCTTCTTTTTTAAAGTAAGCTGCCATTGGCAAAACATCCTGATCATTCACACCTTTTTGAACAACCATATTGATCTTAATAGCAAGTCCAGCTTTTTTTGCAGCCTCAATCCCATCAAACACTTTTTGGATAGAAATATTCCTTCCGTTCATTTGCTTAAAACGGTCAGGATTTAATGAATCCAAACTAATGGTGACTCTTTGAAGACCTGCTTTCTTTAACTTTTCGGCATATACAGGTAAAAGCGTTCCATTGGTTGTCATAGCAATGTCTTCGATTCCTGGAGTTTTTGAGAGCTTTTCTATTAAGAGAGGCAAATCTTTTCGCATTAAGGGTTCGCCACCCGTGATGCGTATTTTCACCACACCTAGGTCCTTTGCAAAAAGAGTAGCAAGCTGTTCAATTTCTTCGAAACTAAGCAGTTCTTCTTTATTCAAAAAAGGATAATCTGGTCCAAAAATTTCAGCAGGCATACAGTACGTACATCTAAAGTTACAGCGATCTGTTACTGATATTCTTAAATCGCGCAATGGTCGATGTCTCTTATCCAATATACTGTCCATACTTTGCCTCCTATTCTGTTATACGCTGATGGTGAGTGTATATATTAAAAGATTCTCCTCTGACAAATCCAACTGTCGTGATATTTAATTCTTCTGCCATATTAAGCGCCAGTTCAGTAGGTGCTGATTTTGAGATGACGATTGACACTCCTAGTTTTGCTGCCTTCAATAGAACTTCAGACGATATCCGGCCGCTAAACACAAGAATTTTATCTCTAAGCGGAATCTGATGAAGTAAACAGTATCCATAGATTTTATCTAATGCATTATGTCTTCCTATATCAGTTCTAGTGATGAATAGCTTTTCTGTATCACACAGTCCAGCATTATGCACACCACCAGTATGTTGAAACAATTGACTTTCTTCTTGTAAACATTTCATTAGACGCATACAGGTTTCAGCAGAAATGCTGATTCGATCAATGGCTGTTTTTGCTGTTTTCACATCTTGGAGAAAATAAAAGTGTCTTCCTTTCCCACAGCAAGAACCAATCACCCGCTTTGTAAAATCTGATGATTGAAATCCGCTTGAGTGAACTAATTCAACATAGGCAAAGCCCATACTTTCATCTATTGTAAACCTTTTAATCTCATTTTCAAATCGAATGACTCCTTCTGAAGCTAAAAAACCGATCACCAACTCTTTCAAATGATCTGGTGAACAAACAAGTGTTACAAATTCCTCTCCATTCACGATCACAGTTAAAGGAAATTCTTCTACAACTTCATCTGTTTTGCAAGTAAATTGACCTTCACGGTATTGGTGTATGACTCGTTTCTTTTTAACAGAAGGATTCATTGTATGATCTTCCTTTCAGCACAAATTTAGTTATATGAACCAATCAAATTGTGATATTATTTTAAAAAGTCATAAAAATGTAACATATTTCTATCTTATCAAACTTTTTGATTGCTTTATATGAGGGGGAACAAAATGAACAAATCGAAAAATCGCTGGCTCATCGCAACAAGTGCTGTGGGGATTCATTTATCTATTGGGTCTGTTTATGCTTGGAGTGTTTTTACGAATCCTTTACATCAAGCCTTTCAGTGGTCATTGACAGAAATAAGCCTGACCTTCAGTATTGCTATTTTATTTTTAGGATTATCTGCTGCTTTCATGGGACATTTCGTTGAAAGGTATGGTCCAAGGGCATCAGGGCTCTTCTCAGCCATTTTCTTCGGCATCGGAATGACAGGGTCAGGATTCGCTGTGCACATGTCCTCACTCCCTCTCCTCTATTTATTTTATGGTGTACTCGCTGGGATAGGATTAGGGGTAGGTTATATTGCACCTGTATCAACTTTAGTGAAATGGTTTCCGGACCGAAGAGGACTTGCAACTGGCTTAGCTATTATGGGTTTTGGATTTGCGTCTCTTATTTGCAGCCCAATTATCCAATATCTCATTGAAAAAGTAGATATCGCAAATACCTTTTACATTCTTGGAATTTCCTATTTTATGATCATGGTGATTTCATCTCTTTATTTATCACCACCAACACCTGATGACGTCAAACAATTTGACGTGTTAAAAACAAATCAAAGAAAAATCCCTCAGGATTTATCACAGCTTACAGCAAATGAAGCGATCAAAACACGACGTTTTTATTATTTGTGGCTCATGCTCTTTATTAATATCACATGCGGAATTGCCATTATTTCAGTAGCATCGCCTCTTGCTCAAGAAAGTGTTGGATTCACTGCAGGTGCTGCAGCTACCCTTGTTGGCATTTTAGGTGCTTTTAATGGTTTAGGACGGATTGGCTGGGCTTCCTTCTCAGATTATATCGGAAGGCCGAATACGTATACAATCTTCTTTAGTATCCAGCTCATTGCCTTTCCTTTACTTCCCTACTTAAAAGAACCACTCGTCTTTTCAATCGTGATGGCGATCATTTATACGTGCTATGGAGGAGGGTTTGCCTCAATTCCAGCCTATATTGGGGATTTATTTGGCACGAAACAACTTGGTGCCATACACGGTTATATTCTGACAGCTTGGGCAGCTGCTGGTTTAGCAGGACCTTTATTTTCATCCTTTATCCGGGATATAACAGGTAACTACACGCAGAGTCTGATGGTGTTCTCTGGCTTATTTTTCATCGCTTTTATCATATCTCTTCTCATCCGGAAGGATATTCAGCAGCTTAGAGAAACAAACCTTACTGCTACTTCTTCTATCTCATCCCGACCTTAATTTGAATTTGACAGAATCACAATCTAAAGGTAATTTTTAGATATGGAAACGCTTTATAAAGTAATAGGAGGGTGATGATATCATGGGGAAAACAAAACATAAGGGGCCTATTAAGCTTAATAAAAAACCCTCACCAAAGCTATGGGCTTCTTTTGCGCCTATGGGACTTGGAAAAGTAAAGCCGAAACACATTCGAGATACGATGAAAGTGGCTTGGGAGAACAAGGATAATCTCCCCTATGCATATCGTATTTTAACGCAAGGCGTGTGTGACGGCTGCGCCCTTGGTGTTTCAGGGTTATATGACCAAACGCTCGCAGGACCTCATATATGCACCACAAGACTAAATGTACTTCGTCTTAATACAATGCCAGCTATTGATCCAAAATGGTTTGAAGACATTCAACAGCTCAAACACATGGACAGCACCACTCTTCGCAAACTTGGCCGTATCCCTTATCCACTCATTCGAAAAAAAGGTGACAATGCCTTTACGCGTATTTCTTGGGATGATGCATTAGATCAAATCGCAGCTAAAATCAAATCAATTGATAAACGGCAGCTCGCTTTCTATTTAACAGCTAGAGGAATTACAAATGAAGTCTATTATACTGCGGCGAAGGCAGCTCGCTTTATCGGGACAAATCATATTGATAATGCGTCTCGCATTTGTCATTCACCGAGCAAAACCGCTCTTAAGCGGTCCCTTGGGATAGGAGCTTCCAGCTGTAATTACAACGATTGGATCGGAACAGATGTCTTAATTTTTTGGGGATCTGTCGCAGCAAACAATCAGCCCGTTTCAACTAAATATATGTATGCGGCGAAAAAGAAAGGAACCAAAATTATTGTCATCAATCCGTACAAAGAGCCTGCCATGGAAAAGTACTGGGTTCCCTCTATTCCAGAAAGTGCTTTATTCGGCACAAAAATCGCGGATGATTTCTATCAAGTCAATATAGGCGGCGATATTGCGTTTATGAACGGTGTCATCAAACATTGGTTTGACATGGAGCAGCACGCACCCCATTCCGCTCTTGATCATGAATTTATTCAAGCTCATACTACCGGCATACAGGATTTACAGCAGCATGTCGCACAATTAAAATGGGAAGACCTAGAGACATCATCAGGCTTATCAAAAGAAAGAATGAAGGAATTTGCCATCCTTCTTGCCAATGCCAATTCAGGCGTTTTCATTTGGAGCATGGGTCTTACTCAGCACCGCTTTGCAACTGATAATATATCACAGGTTGCCAACCTTGCTATGTTACGTGGATTTATTGGCAGGAAACATTGTGGTGTCATGCCAATTCGCGGGCATAGCGGTGTTCAAGGTTCTGGTGAAATGGGTGCTGACCCATTTGTTTTGCCGGGCAGTGATTTTGATGAGGAGAATATTGAAAGAATCGGAAAAATTTGGGGTTTTGACATTCCGAAGTGGCATGGTGACACTATTGGGCAATCATTTGAGAAAATGGCTCTCCCAAAAGAACATCCGCAAAAACTCAAAATGCTGTTTACGAGCGGCGGGAACTTTTTAGAAACGATGCCAAATCCAGATGCGATAGAAAAAGCTTTATCTGAGCTTGAACTTCGTGTCCATCAAGATATCATTTTGAATACCTCTACACTTGTAGAGGCAGAGGAGACAGTAATTGTTCTGCCTGCTATGACAAGATATGAACAGCCAGGCGGCGGTACATCCACTAGTACGGAACGCATGGTATATTTCAGTCCAGAAATTGAAGGTCCTCGGATTGAGGAAGCCAGAGCAGAATGGGATATTTATATTGATCTTGCAAAAAGAGTACGGCCAGAAGATGCTGAACTGATTCATTTCGAAACGGCTGAAGACATTCGCCGTGAGATTGCGATCGCAAATCGAAACTATGATGGCATCCAGCATTTACGTCATAAAGGAGACGTTTTTCAATGGGGAGGTGCCTGGCTATGTGAAGACGGAGAGTGTCCAACACCGGACGGCAAAGGACATCTTCTTCCTGCCCAACTGCCTCAATACCGAAAAACCGAGGGTCATTTTCATATTACGACAAGAAGAGGAAAGCAATTCAACTCCATGATCTATAGTGAAAAGGATGCCTTTAATGGTGGGAAGCGTCATTCTATCTTGATGAATGAAGATGATGCTAAAGAACTTTATGTCAAAGAAGGTGATCCAGTTGTTTTGTTTAATCAATATGGATCCTACCAAGGAGTCGCTCAATTTGGGGAGTTGAAACGTGGCAATATCGCTGTTTACTGGCCTGAAGGGAACGTTTTAATTCCAAAGGGTGTGTATGAGAGCTACTCACAGATTCCCGAATATAATACGGCGGCCATATTAGAAAAAGCTGAAACCTTTCATGCAAGAAAAGACCAGCACTACGTGGAGAAACGAATTGATGAATTAGAAACCACTTTGAATTGATCTTCACCTAAAAAAACAGCTGGGGAAAACAAATCCCCAGCCCCCATTCATATCCTACTGACCAAAAGTACTCGCTTCACTTTGTAGAATGTGATTCAATTCTTCGGCATTTGCAGCCGGTTGATATTGTCCACCGCCCGCTTTTGCAACAGACTTTAGACTTTTTGCTTCTTTTTCATTCACGTCAAAGCCGATGATATTAACAATGGTGTCAATTCCGCCTTCATGTAGTTCCTTTGCTGCTTGTGAAGGGCTTCCTCCACAAGTTTCTTTACCATCGCTGACGACATAGACAATATTTTTCCCATCAGCCTGGTGATCTTCAAAATCTTGCTTCGTATCTGTTAATGCTTTTGCAAGTGGTGTCCAGCCAGTTGGTTTATACACATTCAGAGCTTGCTGAAATGTTGATGATTCATATGATCCAAATCCATAAACGGCTTCAGAGCTTCCACAAGAAAGTTCTTTTCCAGCATTTTTATTGGTTCCTTCATGACCAAACACACGAAGAAGGACTTGTGTATCATCTGATAAAATACTTGCGAAGCTTTGAATAGAACGTTTGGCGATATCGATTTTCTTTTCGCCTTCAACTGATTGTGCCATGCTGCCGCTTAAATCAAGTAATATCACCACATGAGCTGGCTCCTGTTTTTTTGTCACAGCATGAGCTGGTGAAGAAAGAAGCAGGACAAGGCTAGCCAAAATAGTTAATACAATATTGCGTTTCATTTATAAAAACCTCCCTTTTTACATTTGTACAGAAAAAGAGAAACGAAAGCATACATCAATCGTTTCCCTTTTGTTCAGCAAGTTATTCGTGTAATTTTAATGATTCTGCTGACAGGATAGAACCCATTTCTTTACCAGTGCTTGCTTGGTAGTAATGGCCCTTACCAGCTTTGGCTACTTGCTTTAATTGACCTTCATAGCCATCGTTAAAGTCTAATCCAATGACATTAACAACAGTCGACCCTTTAGAGTTATGCAATTCTTTTGCTACTTTTACTGGATCTCCGCCACAAGTTTCTTCGCCATCAGTGATGAGGTACACAATATGTTTTGTACCATTATTAAGCTGTTCATCCGTTTGCTTTGCATCTTCAAGAGCACGAGCAATCGGTGTCCAGCCATTTGGTCCAAGTCCGTTTAATGAGTTTTCGAAGCTGTCTTTTTCGTAAGGCTGTACGCCATAAACGCCTCTAATGACTTCACATGATTGAGCTTTACCTGAATTTTTGTTGTTTCCTTCAGAGCCAAACAAACTCATACGAATTTTAGCGTCTTTTGGAAGTGACTGAGCAAATTTAAATACCTCTTGTTTAGCGAGGTCAAATTTGCGTTCTCCCTCTACTTTTCTTGCCATGCTTCCACTTGCATCAAGTAAAATGGTGACTCTTACATCTTTGTTATGTTTTTTGACTGTAGATGCTTTTGCAAATACTGGTGAAGAGATTGACATAGATAATGTCAATACAGCTAAGGTTACGAGTGTAAATACTTTTTTCAACATCATTTTTCCTTCCTCCCTATGTATTAAATTGAAACATCTTAATCGTAAAAGATTCTGTCTTGGAATGGTATAGGACTCGGTCCCTTTTTCTCTTTCATCAAAATCACTAAAAATCTGTCAGTTGTCTAGATACATTCACCCAACACATCATTTTTTCTCTTGTTTTCTCCTTCTTTCGAGGGGCTTTGTATCGGCCATCGGTGCTTGTCGGGACGTAAATGTTTAAGATTTCCTGAGGTGCGTCTTAAGTCGCAAATTGACACATTCTGTTCAAAACTCTTGAAACACACAAAAAAGATGCCCCATTCTGAGGCACCTTTGCTTTATTTTTTAGCCATATACGTGTTAAGAAAACGATCAGCTGGTTCAATTTGAATCCCTTTATAATAATGTTTCACGATAGCATCCACTTTTTTGCCTGACTGTGCCATATAATGCGCACCGTACTGACTCATTCCAACACCATGGCCATACCCTTTTGTCGTGATGATGATTTGCTGGCCTTGGCGTTCCCAAGTAAAGTCCGCTGAATGAAGTCCTAATGACTCTCGAATGTCTCTGCCTGTCAGTGTTTTACCGTTTATTACGGCTTTTGCTACTTGATTTCCTGGTGTCCGTTCTACTATCTGCCCTACCTGAGCCTGCTGAGTGAGCGTCACACCTAATTTTTGCTGAAATTCACTAACTGGGATGGTTTTCTTGTTTTGAAATTTTGGCGATTTTTCGTCCCATTTACTTGAGACACTTTTCAAATATGGGATTTCATTTTTCCAATAAGCTTCGGCATTTTCCGTTTTCCCGTTACTTGTTGAAAAGAATGAAGCATCAATTGGCTTCTCGTCATAAGTCAGCACTTTTCCTTGTGTGCTGGCAACAGCTTCTGTAACTTTTTTCAACTTCCAATTGTACGCCTTCCCCCAAATTTTCTTGAGTTCCTGCTTGTTTTTATACACCTGGAACATTTGGGTATCATCTACAAGAGAGCCTTTTGGTGATTTGACGGTCTTATCGATAATCATTTGTCTGACGATATACGTTCTTGCGGCGAGTGCCTGTGCCTTGAGTGCTTCCATCTCAAAATCAGCTGGCATTTCAGACGCTACGACACCGATCACATACTCTTCTAAGGGGATGTTTTCTACCTGCTGATGAGCAGAACGATAAACGGGGATAGCGACGGGTGATTGCTTCAATTTGACTGTACCCTTCACTTCTTTTTTAACTGATGGCTCCGCTGATACATGCTGGTTTGCCTCCGGTTTCCCTTGAAACGTCGGCAACACAAGTAAAGTTGGAATCATTAAAATAATGATGCATATTCCTGCGATTGTCCATATCATTGGTTTCATATTTGGCTGCCCCCATTTTCATTGAATCTCTTTTATCCTATGGGGAGGGACAAGCTAATATGACAGCTTCTTTCATTCAGTGGACAAGTCTTTTGATGAAGATAAGAGGCTGTTTATCAACTGATTTTACTGTTCGTCTGTATGAATAAAATTTAAGATGATTGGATACACTAATGATAAGCTTTAAAAATAAAGCAATCTATGATTCTAAAAAAAATCAGCATGCCCCATGGACACACTGATTTCTTTATGATTACGCGTTCAGATCTGATACAACTTGTTCTTGTGTCACATCTGCTGTTTCATCGTTTACTCTTTCAATATCTGCACCGATTGCTGCAAGCTTCTGGTGGAAGTTCACATATCCACGATCGATATGCTTCAACTCAGTGACACGTGTATGACCTTCTGCTACTAATCCAGCAAGTACAAGTGCTGCTCCAGCTCTTAAATCAGTCGCTGACACTTCAGCACCTTGAAGTTGAACCGGCCCATTGATAATGACAGAGCGACCCTCAATTTTAATATCACCATTCATACGGCGGAATTCTTCTGCATGCATAAAGCGGTTTTCAAATACCGTTTCTGTAATCATGCTTGTTCCGTTCGCACGAAGCAATAGCGCCATCATCTGAGATTGCATATCCGTTGGGAAACCAGGATGTGGCATTGTTTTTAGATCAATTGGCTTGAGCTCAGATGGTCCAATGACTCTTAAACCTTCTTCTTCTTCAATGATCTGAATACCCATTTCTTCCATTTTTGCTACAAGTGATGTCATGTGCTCTGGCACTGCGCCTTTCACAAGAACATTTCCTTCTGTAATGGCTGCTGCCACCATGAAAGTACCTGCTTCAATTCTGTCAGGGATGATGTTGTGTTTTGCACCGTGAAGTGTTTCCACACCTTCGATTTTGATTGTACCAGTACCAGCTCCGCGAACTTTACCGCCCATGGCATTGATGTAGTTTGCCAAATCAACAATTTCAGGTTCTTTTGCTACGTTTTCTAAAATCGTTGTTCCTTCAGCTAATGCTGCTGCCATAATGATGTTTTCAGTTGCGCCAACACTTGGGAAATCCAAATAGATTTTCGCACCTTTTAAACGGCCTTTGACTTCAGCCTCGATGAAACCATTTCCTACTTGAATTTTAGCTCCCATTGCTTCAAAGCCTTTTAAATGCTGGTCAATTGGTCTTGAACCAATCGCACAGCCTCCAGGTAATGCAACTCTTGCATGACCTGTTCTTGCTAAAAGTGGTCCCATGACGAGCACAGACGCTCGCATTTTACGGACATACTCAAACGGAGCCTCAGTTTCTAGTGCATGAGATGCATCCACTGATACTTCGTTATTTTCAAAATGTACTTCTGCTCCTAAATGACGTAACACTTCATTGATTGTATATACATCGGAGAGCGTAGGTACATCACAAATTACGCTTTTTTCTGTACTTGCTAACAAAGATGCAGCGATAACTGGTAAAACGGCATTTTTTGCTCCTTCTACTTTAACTGTGCCGTTTAACTTTTGACCGCCGCGGACGATGATTTTTTCCAAGGTCTTCCCCTCCGCGTCCCAAATTCTCTATATTAATATTCAGTCGTTACGATTGGTGTGCCAACCGTAATCGTATGATTTTCGTTCATTTCCGAACTTCTGATGGCAATTTGAACATTCATTTTATCATTTGAAGTCATAATGAACTGTTCCCACTTATCTGTGTAAGCGGAAAGCGACACAAAATTAGACTCAACGAGATACTCAACTGGTTTTGCTTGAAATTCATTTCCTAACATTTCAGCTTTTTTTTGCAAAACAACATCCATCATACCATTTACATGACCATCGAGACAAGTAAAAATTACAAATTTCTCTTGTAATATGCTTTTTGCATGACGTACGAACTGATCATATGTATGCTTCCAGGTATTCAGTGGGCGAGCACCTTTTTGCTCATATAATAAATACGACTTTTGATTGGATTTTGTGTCGGTCTTCACGAGTAAAATTTTCGATAATGTATCATTTTTTTCATCTTTGTAAATTCCTGTGACTTTGGTGACATGTTGTTCTTCTTTTTCGGTCCACTCATACTGTCGTAGTTCGTCTTTGAAACGTTTCACTTTTTTTGAAAATTGTTCGGATGAAATGTTTACATTTGTTTTGGCGTGAAGAGTCCATGCATCTACTTCAATTTGCTGGTTGTTCAGACCTTCTGCTATTTGGGCGAGCGGAGAAGATTCTTCCGCACGAACACCTTGAATCATCAGAACAAAAAAAAGAATAAACGCAAATAATGGCCAACCTTTTATATACTTTCTCACTTCTCATTCCCCCTTGCTACAAGTGTTGCCGCAAGGAGGTCTATGCATACGTGGAAAAGTCATCAAAGGCCATACTTTTGACACTTCTTTTTACGTTCCCGCATAAGGCAGTGACCAAACCTTTTATGTTAGAACATATAAGGGATTTGTCTGGAGAAATTTAAGTAATCAAGGAAGAAATTGCTGACTGCAGATGCAATAGCAATGGTAATGAGCATCATCAGCAATCTTGCCTGAATGATTTTCCCTTTTTTAATTAGTGGGTCAATATTTACGGCAAGCAATGCCCACCATGTAATCGCAATAAAAAACAGGTGGATCACAATACTCACGATTGCGTGTTGTCCTACGTCTTCCATACAGTTGAATCCTCCTTTTATTTATTTCTGTAAAGGAAAACTCCCTTTCATTATATCCGCGAAAATCGGAAAGATGAATCATTTGGAAAAAAGAGCTACATTTAGAGTAAATCCCCTCTTATCCTGGTGCCAAGGAGATGATATACTGCGTGTGGAAGGAGCTGTACACATTGAAAGATTCTTTTCCTGACTTTGTTGATTTGTACGGAGAACTGGTTCCCTCATTTGATCATGAATGGGAGGCCATTGCTTTCTACTTTGATTATAGACAGACACAGCTAGAAGAATTAGCGCAATTGTGTCATTTTCATAACATTTCTTTGGATTATTCTGAGGAGAGCCTGTATCAGTTAGAAACACTTTACTTTGATGCATTTACCAAGCAGTTGTTTGCTGAGTGGAAAATGCCAATAGATGCATTAGAAGCGATGATGAGTGTATATATGGGAGAGGTTGTCCTCCGTCATCATTCAGATGCTGACTGGGTGGTACGTCCTTATATGGACTCTCCGCATCAATATACGCTGGGTTTGCGCCGGCACAATAAAACGTGGCATAGTACGCAGTTTTGCGAGCACTTATATCTTGAAAAACAGGATTCTCACCCGTATGTGTCAATGTACCAATCCCTCATGTCATTCTAAAAAAAATCCTTCTTATCATTGTGATAAGAAGGATTTTCTGTTTTATTTCCCTGCTACATTTAAACGGTTTAACGCCCGTTTTAATGCGAGTTCCGCCCGGCGTACATCACTTTCATTCGGGTGGTTCAAATGCTCTTCAGCACGCTGTTTCGCTGATTTCGCACGATCGACATCAACTTTATCTGATGTTTCAGCGGCCTGAGCAAGAATGGTTACTTGTTCAGGGCGAACTTCAACAAATCCGCCACTTACTGCAACCAATTCAGTTGATCCACTATGTTTTAAGCGAACTGCACCGATTTTTAGCGGAGCAACCATTGGAACGTGGCCAGCTAAAATACCAAGCTCACCGCTTTCTGCTCTCACACTGACCATTTCCACATCCGCTTGATACACTGGGCCGTCGGGAGTAACGATATTGACTTGAACGGTCTTCATGCTTTTACCCTCCTAAGGACCAGATTAGGCCTCTACACCCATCTCTTTGGCTTTTTCAACCACTTCTTCAATGCGTCCAACTAAGCGGAATGCATCTTCTGGAAGGTGATCGTATTTACCAGATAAGATTTCCTTGAAGCCTTTAACAGTTTCTTTCAATGGCACGTAAGAACCTTTTTGGCCAGTGAACTGCTCTGCTACGTGGAAGTTTTGAGATAGGAAGAATTGAACACGACGCGCTCTATGTACAACAAGCTTATCGTCCTCTGATAATTCATCCATACCTAAAATGGCAATGATATCTTGTAGTTCTTTATAACGCTGCAATGTTTGCTGCACTTCACGCGCAATGGCATAGTGCTCTTCGCCAACGATCTCAGGTGCAAGTGCACGAGATGTTGAAGCAAGAGGATCAACCGCTGGGTAAATACCCATTTCAGTCAGCTTACGCTCAAGGTTTGTCGTTGCATCAAGGTGAGCGAACGTTGTTGCTGGAGCTGGATCCGTGTAGTCATCCGCAGGTACATAGATCGCTTGAATCGATGTAACCGATCCTACGTTTGTAGACGTGATACGCTCTTGCAGCTGACCCATTTCTGTTGCAAGTGTCGGCTGATAACCTACCGCTGAAGGCATACGTCCAAGAAGGGCTGATACTTCAGAACCTGCTTGTGTAAAACGATAGATGTTATCGATGAAGAACAATACGTCTTGACCTAGTTCATCACGGAAATGCTCTGCCATTGTCAAACCAGTTAGGGCAACACGCATACGTGCACCTGGTGGCTCGTTCATTTGTCCGAAGACCATGGCTGTTTTTTCAATAACACCAGAATCTTTCATTTCGTAGTAAAGGTCGTTTCCTTCACGTGTACGCTCTCCAACACCAGCGAATACAGAAATACCGCCGTGTTCTTGTGCGATGTTGTTGATCAATTCTTGAATCAGAACGGTTTTACCTACACCGGCTCCACCGAATAGACCGATCTTTCCGCCCTTGATGTAAGGAGCAAGAAGATCAACAACTTTAATACCCGTTTCAAGAATTTCAACTTCTGTAGAAAGTTGATCAAAAGAAGGCGCTTGTCTGTGGATTGGATCTCTTTGAGCTTCCACACCAAGTGGCTCATCTAAGTCAATGTTATCTCCCAGTACGTTGAATACACGTCCAAGTGTTACGTTACCAACTGGTACTGAAATTGGTTTTCCAAGGTCTACAGCTTCCATACCACGCTTCACACCATCTGTTGAAGCCATTGCGATGGTTCTCACTGTATCGTCACCTAAATGTAGTGCTACTTCTAAAGTTAAGTCGATATCAACTTCACTTTCACTTTCCGCTTTATGCGAAACTCTGATCGCATTATAAATCTCAGGCAAGTGACCATCTTCAAAACGAACGTCTACGACTGGTCCCATGATCTGACTGATGCGTCCTGTTTTCATTGCATTCCCTCCTGACAATTATTTCTATTCTAAGGCAGCTGCTCCGCCGACAATTTCTGTAATCTCTTGTGTAATTGCTGCTTGACGAGCACGGTTGTAAGAGAGTGTCAGGCTGTCGATCAATTCCTTTGCGTTGTCTGTTGCACTCTTCATTGCTGTCATCCTTGCAGCATGTTCACTTGCTTTACTGTCAAGAAGCGCACCGAAAATCAAACTCTCTGCATATTGAGGAAGGAGAACTTCAAGAATTTCTTCTTCAGAAGGCTCAAACTCATAAGATGCGGAACGTTTATTAGGTGTCGCTGCGGCCGAAATGTCCGTTAGCGGCAATAATTTCTTCTCTGTTACTTCTTGTGAAATGGCACTGACAAAGTGGTTATAGAACATGTAAAGTTCGTCAAACGCTTCATCAGAGAACATTTGAACTGTACTGCTTGCTAATTCTTTAATATCAGCAAACGCTACTTCGTCTCCAAGCCCTGTTACTTCAGAAATAACTGGAATACCGCGCTTTTTGAAGAAGTCGCGTCCGATTTTACCAATCACAATTACCGCATATTCATCAGCTGACTGATGACGAGATTGAATGGTTTGGTAAGCGGCACGCAAAATCGAGCTGTTAAAAGGTCCTGCAAGTCCTCGATCAGATGTAATGACGAGATATCCTGTTTTCTTGACAGGTCTTGAAAGAAGCATTGGGTGCTTAGCACTTGTTCCAGTTGCGATTGCAGCAACCACTTCCTGGATTTTCTCCATGTAAGGAACAAAAGACTTCGCATTGTTTTCAGCACGATTCAGTTTCGCAGCTGATACCATTTGCATCGCTTTTGTGATCTGACTCGATTTTTTCGTTGACGTGATCCTTGACTTTATATCGCGTAATGAGGCCAAAGATTTCACCACCTTTTTTCAGGAATCCGTGTTCATTTACGTGAAAAGAGAGAAAAAGAGAATCTTTTTCTCTCGGAAAGATTACTAATTAGTTGCTTGGTGCAAACGTACGTTTAAAGCCTTCGATGGCTGTATTCCACTCTTCATCAGCAGGCATGTTTCCTGTTTGAGAGATCGTGTCAAACAAGCCTTTATGGTTTTCTTCAATGTACATGAATAACTCAGCTTCGAAACGTTTGACATCAGCAACCGCCACATCGTCTAAGTATCCTCTTGTGAGTGCATAAAGAATCGCTACTTGTTTTTCAACTTTAAGCGGTTTGTTCAAGTCTTGTTTTAAGACTTCAACAGTTCTAGCACCACGGTTTAATTTTGCTTGAGTCGCTTGGTCTAGATCAGATCCAAATTGAGCGAATGCTTCAAGCTCACGATAAGAAGCAAGATCCAGACGAAGTGTACCTGCTACCTTTTTCATCGCTTTGATTTGTGCAGAACCACCTACACGGGATACAGACAATCCTGCGTTTACTGCTGGACGTACGCCTGAGAAGAAGAGGTCAGATTGTAAGAAGATCTGTCCATCTGTGATTGAAATAACGTTTGTTGGGATATATGCAGAGATATCGCCAGCTTGCGTTTCTACGAAAGGCAATGCTGTGATAGAACCGCCACCCTTTGCGTCACTAAGCTTCGCTGCACGCTCTAATAAACGAGAGTGAAGATAGAAAACATCACCAGGGAATGCCTCACGACCTGGAGGACGACGAAGCAATAATGAAAGCTCACGGTAAGCTGCCGCTTGTTTAGAAAGGTCATCATATACAACAAGAACGTGCTTGCCGTTATACATGAATTCCTCACCCATCGTTACACCTGCATAAGGAGCAAGGTAAAGAAGTGGAGCTGGCTGTGATGCAGAAGCTGTGACTACAATTGTGTAATCAAGCGCACCATGCTTACGAAGTGTTTCAACAACACCACGAACCGTTGATTCCTTTTGTCCGATCGCTACATAAATACAGATCATGTCTTGATCTTTTTGGTTAAGGATCGTATCAATTGCAACAGATGTTTTACCTGTTTGACGGTCACCAATGATCAATTCACGCTGTCCGCGTCCGATTGGAATCAAGGCATCAATTGCTTTAATCCCTGTTTGAAGCGGCTCATGTACAGATTTACGATCCATAACGCCTGGCGCTTCACTTTCGATTGGACGAGTTTTGCTTGTTAAAATTGGACCTAGTCCATCAACAGGCTGACCAAGTGGGTTCACAATACGTCCGATTAACTCTTCACCTACTGGAACCTCCATGATACGACCTGTACGTTTTACATCGTCACCTTCGCGGATATCTTTGTAAGGTCCTAAAATAACGATACCTACGTTAGACTCCTCAAGGTTTTGAGCCATACCCATTACACCGTTAGAGAACTCAACCAGCTCTCCTGCCATAATGTTGTCAAGGCCATGTACACGCGCGATACCGTCCCCTACTTGGATGACTGTACCGACATCTTTTACTTCAATTTCAGATTGATAGTTTTGGATTTGCTGCTTTATCAGCGCGCTAATCTCTTCAGCTTTGATACTCACTAAGGTTTCACCCCTTCTAACGATTTTCGCCTGCAAGCTGACGTTCAATGCGGGAAAGCTTTCCGCTGACACTGCCGTCATAAATGCGGTTTCCGATACGGATTTTCACTCCGCCTATTAGATCCTTGTCAATCACATTTTCAACACGCAGTGATGTGACTCCGGCTTTTTTGGCAAATACTTCAGATAAAGATTGAATTTCAGCACCGCTCAGCGGTTTCACTGAATACACGATCGCATCGTCTATTTGTTTCGTGCGGTTTGCCAGTTTCACAAACTCAGACGTCATTTCAGAGAAAATATTCGTGCGTCCGCGGTCAATCAATAAATACATTGTGTGCAATACATGTGTGGAAACACCTTTGAAAGCTTCTGCAATCAAATGTTTCTTTTTGTCTGCCGTAATCTTTGGATGAACAAGAAAGTCATTCAACTCTTGGTCAGCCTTTAGAACTTTTTTGATCTCATTCAGCTCTTTTTCAGTTTCGTCTACTGCCGAAGAAGCAAGAACGATGTCAAAAAGAGCAGAAGCGTAACGCTTAGAGACAATAGTCACGCTCATCGGCTTTCGCCTGCCTCTTTAAGATACTCTTGAATCAATTTCTCTTGTGCTTGCTCATCAAGTTCTCTTTCAATCACTTTAGATGCAATAAGTACAGATAGTGATGCAACCTGCTCGCGCAGTGCTGCCACAGCTTGTTCTTTTTCTTTCACGATTTCAGTTCTAGCAGACTCTTTCAAGCGTTCTGACTCTTGACGTGCTGCTTGAATGATCTCTTCTTTTTGTTTCTCACCAATCTTTTTCGCATTTTCGATGAGTGTATGTGATTCTTCGCGTGCTTCTTTCAATAAGACACGTTGTTCTTCAAGAAGCTTTTCAGCTTGAACGTGCTTTTGTTCAGCACTTGAAATTTCATTTCCTATATAATCTTCACGCTGTTTCATAATCCCTAATAAAGGCTTAAGCGCAAATTTCTTTAAAAGTGCAAGCAAGATGAGCATAGCGATCAGCTGGAATATCATATCCCCGGCATTGAAACTTAAGCCACCTGCTCCTAAAACCACTGGTAACTGAGACATTTAGTACGGCAACTCCCTTCTTTAAATAATATGTTAAGAAACAAAACATAAAGGAATGGCGAAGTTTCGAACTAATCTGATCTTCGCCATTAAAATTCATATTAGAACGCTTCTCACATATTAACCAAAGAATGCCAAGAATGCGATAACGACAGCGATAATTGGAAGTGCCTCAACTAAAGCTACCCCGATGAACATAAGAGTTCTTAGTTCTCTACCAGCTTCTGGCTGACGAGCGATTCCTTCAACTGTTTTAGATACGATTAGACCGTTACCAATACCTGCTCCTAGTGCTCCCAAACCGATTGCAATTGCTGCTGCTATTAAATTCATTAAAAAGCTCCTCCTTTAAAATAACGTCCTTTTTGGACTCTCAATTTTTTAGTGTTCGTCGCTGACTTTATGAGAAATGTACACCATTGTCAGCATGGTGAAGATAAATGCTTGGATTGTTCCGACAAACAAACTGAATGCCTGCCATACAATCATTGGCACGATGGCACCTAATGTACCAACGATACCAAGCGCAATGTTTTGCGTGTAGAAATTGGTCGCTAGTCCTGCAAGCAAACCAAGAAGAATCTCTCCAGCAAAAATGTTTCCATAAAGACGCAAACCAAGTGTTAGCGTGTTTGCAAATTCTTCAATTAGTTTCAATGGTACTAAAAGCGGAATTGGTCTAAAGTAGTCTTTCGTATATTCCTTGACTCCTTTTGCCTTGACACCGTAATAATGTGTCAAGCCCATGACCATAATCGCTAGTGTCATTGTGATTGCAGGGTCTGCTGTTGGTGATTTCCACCACAAGTTGTGATCGACCGTAATCGAAAATGGCAGTCCAAGCATGTTTGAAACAAATATGTACATGAGTAATGTAACGCCTAGCGCTAGAAATGGGGCTCCTGTTTTCATGTCCATCGAACTACCTATGATATTTCGAACAAAATCAACAATCCATTCCATGAAGTTCTGCGCCTTTGTCGGACGTATAGACAGAACACGAGTAGTCAGCACCGCTATGAGAAGAACGATGATACTAGCAATCGTAATCATGAGAACATTGGATAAGTTGAACGTTAACCCTAAAAATTCTGTCGTTTTTGAACTGTGACCCAAAGAGTATTCACCTCTCTTCCATAGTAGAACGTTTAAGTTGAATGAAGGAATCTATCATAATGACAGGATATATTGTCATTAATCCTATAACAACACCTGCCAGATGAACTTCATTAGGGTAACGCCAAGCAATCGCTACTGCGAGAATTGCGTTGGCCCACCTGGCTGTACTTCCCATTGAACGAATGGATTTTCCTTTTTTAACCGCTCGATCAAAAGCATGCATTCTCCGTATAAGAAGGAATAAATTAAAGAAAGCAAAAATTGTGCCGATAATCAAACCAAGAAACAGTGGTTTAAAACCAGGCATGGCATAGCCAAACACAAAAATTGCCAATAGATAGAACATGTATTTACTCTGTCTGCGGAAAATCGCGTTTGGATCGTTCATTCATCTGACTCCCGATGAAAAATATTGTAAAAAAGGTGATAAATGGTGATGAAAACTGCGTAGAAGACGCTTATGATAAGCAGTCCTGTTCGAAAAAAATCAATCACCCATCGGTCTAATTGCACAATCAGACTTGAAATCTAAAGATCTATGGGATGTTGCTTCATTCGCTGATACAAACCCTGATAATTAAAGGGTTCACAATGAGGATTAGTAGAGTGCTATAGGCTATGAAAACCTTACCATAATACCCTCGTTTAGCATACAATAGCGTCTATGATGTGTCAATCCGTTGAAAGTTAAAAAACTTTTCTATAATGATAGAGCACACAAAATGTTCACAATTTCATCAAACTTTAGGAGACACGTGACATTCATTGAAAAAAACAGCTAATGTTCAGTATACATTGATTTTTCTAAGAACGATATCAACCGTTTGTCATATATTTCAAAAAGCCCACATGCACGTTTGCATGTGGGCTTTTATTAAAACATGTTATTTCGTTCCATACATACGGTCACCGGCATCACCAAGACCTGGAATAATGTAACCTTTTTCGTTTAATTTCTCATCTAATGCTGCAATGTAGATATCAACGTCAGGATGATGCTTTTGCATTTCTTCTACACCTTCAGGAGCAGCAATCAGACACATGAAGCGAATGTTTTTCGCCCCGCGTTTTTTCAAGCTGTTCAATGCTTCGACTGCTGAACCTCCAGTTGCAAGCATTGGATCTACTACGATAAATTCACGCTCTTCCACATCAGATGGAAGCTTCACATAATATTCAACAGGCTTTAATGTTTTCGGATCACGGTATAAACCGACATGTCCCACTTTAGCAGCTGGAATGAGTTTTAAAATCCCGTCCACCATTCCAAGACCAGCTCTTAAAATTGGCACAACACCGAGTTTCTTCCCTGAGATCACGTTTGATTTCGCTACTTGTACAGGTGTTTCTACATCTACCTCTTCAAGCGGTAAGTCTCTTGTGATTTCAAATGCCATTAATGTTGCGACTTCATCCACTAGCTCTCTAAATTCTTTTGTTCCTGTATGAACGTCACGAATATATGTAAGTTTGTGTTGAATAAGCGGGTGATCAAATACATAAACCTTTGCCATAGCTTGCTACAACTCCTTTTCTGTCATCTTCCGGTGAACTTTGCACACTTCCTACAATTCTACATAAAAAGACATCATCTTTCAATATGATTCGCAAATCCTACAAAAAAAACCCACATGCCAAAAATAGGCAAATGGGTCTGCTTTTTAATAATCTAATTCGTTATATAGAGGGAAGCGGGCAGTTAGATCAGATACACGCTTTTTCGCTTCTTCTAATTTCGCTTCATCTTCATGATGTTTGAGAGCAAGCGCAATAATGGAACCGACTTCTTTCATTGCTTCTTGATCGAAACCGCGGCTTGTCACTGCTGCTGTACCAACACGTACACCACTTGTGACAAAAGGTTTTTCTGGATCATAAGGAATCGCATTTTTGTTCACTGTAATACCAATTTCATCAAGAACATTTTCTGCAATTTTCCCTGTGATGCCAAGAGAACGTAAGTCGATAAGAACAAGATGGTTATCCGTTCCACCAGACACAAGCTGAATATCTTCAGATAAAAGGGTTTCAGCTAGCTGCTTTGCATTGTCAATGACGTTTTGTGCATATGTTTTAAAATCTCCGTTCAATACTTCACCGAAAGAAACAGCTTTTGCAGAGATGACATGCATCAGCGGTCCACCTTGAATACCAGGGAAGATCGATTTGTCGATCTTTTTCCCAAACTCTTCACGGCATAGAATCATTCCGCCGCGAGGTCCACGCAATGTTTTATGAGTCGTCGTTGTCACAAAATCTGCATAAGGAACTGGATTTGGATGAAGACCTACTGCAACAAGACCTGCAATGTGAGCCATGTCGACCATAAAGTAAGCACCGACTTCATCCGCAATCTCACGGAACTTTTTGAAATCAATTTGACGTGGGTATGCACTTGCACCCGCAACAATTAGCTTCGGCTTATGTTCACGTGCTTTTTCAAGTACATCTTGATAGTCGATATGCTGCGTTTCTTTATCAACACCATATTCTACAAAGTTGTACTGTACACCACTAAAGTTAACAGGGCTTCCGTGTGTTAAATGCCCGCCATGTGACAAGTTCATACCTAGCACTGTATCGCCATGCTCAAGAATGGTAAAGTATACGGCCATATTCGCTTGAGCACCTGAGTGAGGCTGTACGTTCACATACTCAGCACCAAAAATTTCTTTTGCGCGGTCACGTGCGATATCTTCTACAACGTCTACATGTTCACAGCCGCCATAGTAGCGTTTACCAGGGTAACCTTCTGCATATTTGTTTGTTAATACAGAGCCTTGTGCTTCCATGACTGCTTCGCTTACAAAGTTTTCTGATGCAATTAATTCAATTTTGTCCTGCTGGCGTTTCCGCTCTAGTTGAATTGCCTTGAATACTTGTGCGTCTTGCTCAGGTAAATGTTTCATCAGCGAAATCCTCTCCAATCTATTTCCATTCGATGTTTTCACCATCTCATTGTACACGGTTTTTAAGTGAAATGTAAAAGTTTTTTTGGGAAATCGACTTCTTTTTTTACGAAAAACCGAATATTCAAGTGGTAAAGCGCCTTCATCATTCAACATTATATTAGAAATATATCTAAGCTATGATCTTGTATAAACCGCTCGTTCTCCGCCAATCAGCTTCGGACGCGTTTTCGCAAACGTCACATGTGCATGCCCTAATTGATGGCGACTGAGGCGAACAGGTACAGCGACTCTCTTTAGATGCATCCCAATCAATGTATCACCGATATCAATTCCAGCATGCGCCTCGATGGATTCAACTAACACAGGATGTTCCATATGCTGATACGCATGAGCTGCCATCGAACCACCCGCCTTTCGGACAGGTACTGCCGCCACAATCTCTAGGTTAAGCCGGAAAGCCACTTCTTCTTCCACAACAAGAGCACGATTCAAATGCTCACAGCACTGGAAAGCCAGCTCAATGCCGGTCTCTCGTCTTAACTGATCCAATTCTTGATAAATGGACGCAGCTATTTGCTCACTTCCTGCTGTCCCAATATGCTCACCAGCCACTTCTGATGTACTGCAGCCGATCACTAAAATCTGCCCAGCACGCAGTTCAACCATTTGATGAAACTCTTTTAACATTTCAAGCCAATCTTGACCAATGTTCATGTTAAGCGCTCCTTATAGGTGCTTTTCTTCGTAATCAGCAATCTTACCAATCCGTACAGCATGTCGTCCTGCCGTAAATTCTGTTGTCAGCCAAATATGCGCAATTTCACGTGCTAATCCAGGTCCAATAACTCGTTCTCCCATTGCAAGGACGTTTGTATCATTATGTTCTCTAGTTGCTTTCGCACTAAATGTATCATGCGCCAGCGCACAGCGAATTCCTTTTACTTTGTTTGCTGAGATACTCATACCAATGCCTGTCCCGCAAATTAAAATGCCGCGGTCCACTTCTCCGTTAGCCACCATGTTAGCTACAGGAAAAGCATAATCTGGGTAGTCTACAGAACCTGATCCACATTCACAACCCATATCAATGTATTCAATCTTCAATTCATCCATCAGTTGTTTGATTTCTTCACGAATATTCGTTCCGCCGTGATCGGATGCAATAGCTACTTTCATCGGGCAATTCCTCCTAAGGGTGAGTTGATCTGTTATGCCTTACATTTATTCTTTATTTACAGTTATATTTTAACCTCTGCTTAGTCATTTGCAAACAAAAGCAGAAAAACCGTTGATGCAACGGTTTTACAGGTTGTCCATTATGAGGATGTCTGATCCTTTTTCAATTTCTCAGCCAGCTGCTGAAGCAATGCACCAAGTTCATCACGTGTTTCCTGATAAACAGACAGGCTTCCTCCAAATGGATCGGATACATCGCCTTCTGCCCCTGTCGCAAATTCCTTTAGAGTGAAGATCTTGTCTTTTGCATGTGCATATTGCTCCACAATCAACTGTTTATGCTGCATGGTCATGGTGAAGACGTAATCAGCTTCTCGCAGAAGATCCTCTGTTAGTTTTGCTGAAGAGTGATTCAGTGGAATACTTTTCTCAAATAATGCTTCGACCGCTTGAGGAGAAGCCTTCCCAGCATCTGAGGCAAAAATGCCCGCTGATTTAACAGTGACCTCTAAACCTTTATCTTGTGCAATTGAAGCAAAAAGGGCTTGAGCCATCGGACTTCTGCATGTATTTCCCGTACAAACAAATAAGATTTTCATCTTTCGCCCTCCTTTTCTTCTATTATATAGCATTTCATTCTACATGTTATGTAAGGAGACTGACTAGAGCGGAAATAATAATTTGATACCAAAGGCTAGTAAAATGATTCCGCCAAGCGCCCCGCTATATGATCCCACCCATGATCGAACCTGTTTACCGAGTAATAACCCAAGCCATGTGAGGATCATACTAAAAAAACCAAACAATAAAATGGTCATCCATACGTGAGAACCGTAAATTCCGAGGCTTAAGCCAACGGAAAAACTATCTAAGCTGACACTTGTTGCGAAAAGAACAAGACCAGCGCCAACAGGTGCGATAAATGGTTTATCTTCTTTTCGAATAGACGCAATGATCATTTGCAGCCCGAGCACCAAAAGCAGCGCCCCGCCTATATAGGTAGCAAGGAGACCGAGCCAGCCTGATAGGAGCTGACCTGTTAGCATACCAAAAAGCGGCATAAACATATGAAAGATACCAATGACAAGTCCAATATAAATGATCTGGCGGAACCTCAGCTGAATCATTCCCATGCCAAGTCCAACCGAAAAAGCATCCATCCCCAGTGCAAAAGCCATGATGCTGAGCGTCAGCAATTCGCCAGCTAGTTCGTACATGTAAATCCCCCTTGGACACGCATTCTCCTTTAACCTATGTTTGTCCAAGAAGGGTTAGAACTATTTGAATGAAGAGAGAGTGCGCCCTCCTGCCGCTTTTTGCAGACGGTTCATAATTGCTGAACCAACCCCCTGCTCTGAAAAGGCTTCTGAAATAATGACATCTACATCTGTCTCATCAAATTGTCTCAATACACGATATAAGTTTGCCGCTATCGTTTCAGGTTTTTCTCTCCATCCACAGCTGAAGACAACATCTGCTGCAAACAACGATTTCTTTTCTTCTGTTGTCAGCACACCAACTTTTAAACCTTCTGCCTGGTATGTTTGAATATGACGCTGCATCTCTTCATCACTTCCAAAAAAGAGATACATCTTAGCTTCAGGGGCATAGTGTGTGTATTTCATCCCTGGCGATACAGGCGCTTCGTCCTTTTTTGTCAGCCCTGGGTCAATACTGACCGTTCCTACTACCTCTTCTAATGCTTCTTTTGTAATTCCGCCAGGCCTTAGGATGACTGGAATCTCATCGACACAGGAGACAACCGTTGACTCAACGCCAATACCCGTTGAACCACCATCGATAATCCCAGCGATTCTTCCATCGAGATCACTCGCTACATGGTCAGCTTGTGTCGGAGATGGTTTGCCTGAACGGTTGGCACTTGGTGCAGCAATTGGCAGACCAGCCGTTCGGATAAGCTCAAGCGCAATCGGATGGTCAGGCATTCTCACACCGACCGTGGATAAACCTGCCGTGACCTGCTTTGATAAAGTGCCAGGCTTACACGAAAGAACAATGGTTAAAGCACCCGGCCAAAAGGCTTCCATCAATGCCTTTGCTTTTTCGCTTTCTATTTGTGCAAATTCATGAAGCTGCTCAACCTCCGCAATGTGGACAATCAATGGATTATCACTTGGACGCCCTTTCGCTTCATAAATTTTCATGACAGCTTCTGTCTCTTTCGCATTAGCCCCTAGTCCATACACCGTTTCTGTCGGAAAAGCGACCACTTCGTTTTGCTGCAATAACAACGCTGCCTGTTCAATTTGTGGATAGAATGTGGACAAATCCTTTTCTAAATCCACAGACCATCTTTTTGTATTTAACATCATACAAACTCCTTTTAAAAAAGATAAAACTGTTGATATATCTCAATTATCCTTTTGAAAGTATAAAAGATGCTGGTCAATAAAACAAGCGTTGTCCACAATTTGTGGATAACGCTTGTTTAACGGTGGATAAGTATGTGTATAAGTTCAATATATTGTGATTAACTGGCTTTTTTTTGAAGAACCACAGCCTGTTCTTTCGCCAAGAACTCTTTTGCATGTGCAGATCCCCACATGCTTTCTGGAATATCCTCTAAGGCCGTGAAGCCCATCAATGTCAAAAAATCATACGAGGAGGAGTGGTTGGCAACGACATAAAACGTATCCACACCTATTTTCCCTCCGAGCGTTTGAACACTTTGGAACAAAGACACGATATGTCCCTGACCTAATTTATCTGATATGACAAGAGACCGCAGCAGGCCCTCTTGTTCACTAAGCTGTTCAAGACCTAAACACCCTGCCAGCTGACCGTCCGCATCTTCCATGACAACAAATGTCGTATGCTCTGCAAGTGTGACGCCGCCTTTCGCTTGTCCTTTTTCAAGAAAAGCATTGATCGCTGGAGCATCTTCTTCTGTGGCTATTCTTAACTGATAATACATGCTTTCACCTCTTTTTGATCTCTTACTTCAACTCTATGAGGCAAAAACAGATTTATACCTTTTTTAGGAGAAAAGACTAGAGACCCATTCGAATAAAAAGAATTTCACTTCCCCCGTCTCTTCTTTCTCTTCTTTGACCACTTCATTCACAGACTCATCTGTTTGCTGGGCTGTCACTTCGTTATCTTCATCACCCTCTGGCGATGCAATGGCTTCTCCATTTGAAAAATCGATAAAGCAGAGCGGCGGGAATAACACACACCACCAATTGGCTCCATCCCCTTCTCCAAGCGTAATTAAAATGGCTTCATATTTCCCAGCAGGATAAACGAAATTTCCATAGAGCTTTGTTGGAAATGAAGCTTTTTGGAAGCTGACTGATACGGATTGATCAATGTGCTGCTCTTTCAATTTCGCTTTGGCAATACGATTGATTTCTGGTAACTTGGAACGAATCACACGTCTTGCTTCTTCAATGGATGTAAGGTCTTTGACCCATTCCGTCATATTAGCATTGACTTCGTCACGGATGCTTCTTTTCACATCCTGATCTGCTGAACGATCACTATTTGCTAAAATGCGTAATCGAATGGCTTCATCGGGTATCACAACAGGCTGATTTGCAGAAGCAGCCGCTGTCTCCTCCTTGCCAAGGTTTGCAAAAGCACCGCATAATAATAGAAACATATAAAGACAAATCATCATTTTACTTTTAAACATGATGTGTTCCCCCCACTTTTTCTCTTCGCTACAAACATTGTGTCCAGAAAACCCATCTCATAAACAGGAAAAATGATTTTTTTAATAGATTATGAGTCAAATAAAAAAAGCCGTTCTATTAAGAACGGCTTTGGAGTGAGGATTGGTAATCGGAAGGGTACAGTCTTCCATCCCAATCTCGGCTGATTTTTAACCCTGCATCTGTTTTGATGACAGTCATTGCTCCTTTTTTCTCGATTTCTTTTTTGACTTTTCCTTTTTGATTAATAAATTGAATCACCATTTCATAATTAAATTCAATTCTGTCATCGCTTTCATCTGAAGGCGTAAATGTAATTTTCTTCAGCTTAATTTGACAATCTTGGTCCTTTGCTGCTTCTAACACGCTCGGGAACATGCTGTCTTGTGTATATTCTTGATATTCATGCTCGGTTAAATAAGACTTCAGCTTCTCCTTCATATCAGTTAGGTCATCTGTTCGATTCACTGTGTATTGTGCTTTTTTATAGCTTTCTCCAAATGCTGCTGCTTCTTTTTTAAAGCTCGGTTTGCCACAAGCACTCACAATCAATAGTACACTGACGATGACCAACACCATCGCATACCTTCTGTTCACACCATTCGCTCCTTCAAAACAAATTTATGTAAAAAAATCATGATCAGAATGTTCATTCTTCTATATATACGTTTCTCTTTTACCATAAGTTTCATCTTTACATAATAAAATAGTCCGACTTTATTCAGCCGGACTTTCCGTTTTGAATGTGTGCGCAAACAGCTCGGTCTTTCCCGTTAATATCCTTGACGATGCGGACATCTGCCGCGGGAAATGACTGCAAGAGAAGTGCTTTTACATCTTGCCCTTGCGTATGTCCAATTTCAAAGACAACGACCGCCTGCTCATGAAGTACATGGTGAAGATCACGAATGAGGCGCTTATAAAACCACAGGCCATCACGTCCATCTGTCAGTGCATTGACTGGCTCATGCTTCGTAACCACCTCTGACAAACTGTCCATTTCTTCTGCCGCAATATAAGGCGGATTGGAAATAAACAGATCCACTTTGATGCCTTGATCCTTGATAGGTTCGAGTAAGTCCCCTTGTAAAAAATGGACATCTGCACCTAGCGCTTGTTGATTCCGCTTTGCTACCTCAAGTGCTTCATGTGAAATATCCGTTGCTGTGACAGATAGTGTTTCTTTTTCAAGAGCGAGCGTAATCGCAATTGCCCCGCTTCCGGTGCCAACGTCCACTGCTTTGAGCGGCGGATCGTGCGGGAAGATGTCACTCATCAAATTCAGCGCCGCCAAAACGACTTCTTCCGTTTCAGGGCGAGGGATGAGAACATGTTTGTTCACCTCGAAGGGACGGCCGTAAAAGAATTCAATACCTGTTAGATGTTGAACAGGCACGCCTTTCTTGTGCTGCGTGACAAACTCGCTGAATAACCGATCTTTCTCCTCTGGCAGCTGATCATGAAAACGTGCAAGAAGTTCACTTCTGCTTAGGTCCAGTACATGCATCAAAAGGAGCTCTGCTGCGTTTTGGTCTCTACCGGCTTCTGTTAACAAAGAAGAAGCCCATTTAAGGGCTTCAAAGATGGTTCGCTGATTATTTTGCATTTTGAAGCTTTCTTGCTTGGTCTTCCATAATTAATGCATCAATGACCTCGTCAAGTTTTCCTTCTAAAATTTGATCAAGCTTTTGAATCGTTAATCCGATGCGGTGGTCTGTTACACGGTTTTGTGGGAAGTTGTACGTACGGATACGCTCTGAACGATCCCCTGTTCCAACAGCAGATTTACGCGTTTGATCATACTCAGCCTGTGCTTCACGCTGGAATTTATCATAAATTCTCGCACGTAATACTTTCATGGCTTTTTCTTTGTTTTTGATTTGTGATTTCTCATCCTGACAGGAAACAACCACCCCTGTTGGAAGGTGAGTTAATCGAACAGCAGACATGGTTGTGTTAACACTTTGTCCACCAGGTCCGCTCGATGTGAAAGTATCTACACGAATATCTTTTTCGTGGATATCAATTTCAACTTCTTCAGCCTCAGGCAAGACAGCAACTGTCGCTGTTGATGTATGAATCCGTCCGCCTGATTCCGTTTCTGGAACACGCTGCACGCGGTGTGCACCGTTTTCAAACTTTAGTTTGGAATATGCGCCTTTCCCGCTGATCATAAAGATAATCTCTTTATAACCGCCAGTTCCAGTCACACTCGCTTCCATTACTTCTGTTTTCCAGCCCTGCATTTCAGCATAACGGCTGTACATACGGTAAAGGTTTCCAGCAAAAAGCGCGGCCTCTTCTCCTCCTGCTGCACCACGAACCTCCACAATAACGTTTTTGTTGTCATTCGGATCTTTCGGGATCAGCAAGATTTTCAGCTCGTCTTCTAAACGTTCTGTTTCCTCTGTGAGCTCTGAAATTTCTTCTTTGACCATGTCGCGCATCTCGGCATCCAGCTTATCTTCCAGCATTGCTTTCGCTTCGCTTAACTGGTCGTATGCCGCACGATATTGTCTATATACCTCAACAGTTTCTTGAATATCAGATTGTTCCTTCGAATATTCACGAAGCTTCGTAGGGTCGTTCACCACTTCAGGGTCACTTAAATATTCATTTAGCTTTTCATAGCGTTCTTCAATTGATTTTAAACGGTCTAACATGGTCTTCACCTCTGTTTTGTGCGTAACAGTCTAATTATAGTATAGCGTGGTATGACAGTCAAAAAAATTTCCAAAACAATTGATTTTCTGCAATTTTTCGCTAGAAAACACGATCTTTGGCGATTGATTACTTGTTTTGTCTAACGTGAAGGAACAGTTCCTCCTTGAAGAGAATGGTACTTATAATTGAAAAAAGGGAGGGCATTTGATTTGAATACAAATGAGGTTGCAAAAGAAATTGGCGTTTCTTCAAAAACGATTCAGCGTTGGGTCAAACAGCTCAACATCCCTGTCGCCCGGAATGAACTTGGACATTATGAATTTCATGAAGATATTGTACAGCTGCTCAAAGAAGTCAAACACCAAATGAGTGAGGGTGTGATCCTTCAAGACATTCGACTGCCAATCCACGCAGAAACCGTTCAACAGTTATCGCCTGCTGCAGAAACTGATGCCTCCACAAAGCGGATTGAAGCATTAGAAGAGCAAGTGAATCAGCTCATTCAGCAGCAATTGCACAGCACTGATGTAGAAAAACGACTGCAAGAACTCGAACGGAAACTGGCTAAAAAAGCAGATGAAGGTGTATCATACCAGCTGCTCCAGCACCGCAGAGAAATTGAAGATCTCAACACTAAACTTGAGCGTCTTACCGAAAGATTAAAACAACCCTCTCAAATAGAAGAAAAAAAGGAAATCACGCACACTGACATCAAAAAAAAGCGTGCGCTCTTTCCTCTATTTCATTCATTTCGTTAAGAAAGGCTGCCTCATGAGGCAGCCTTCTACTATATTATACGGTAAGCGCAATAATGATCGGTAATGTAATGAGTGACATGATGGCACTGATCACAAATGCTGATGCAGTTTCTGCCTCTTGTTTCTCAAATCGTGTGGCGATCATCGCTGCAACAGCTGAACCTGGGAAGGCAACAAGTAATACAGCTTTTGTAATTTCATCCGCCGAAAGACCCATAAGAATGGCGATAAGATACATAAGCAACGGTTGAACAGCTACTTTTAATAGTGCAATACTGAAAGCTGGTAAGCTCAGTTTAATTTTTCGAATACCTACAGTGACACCGACTGCGAATAATGCAACCCCTGACGTCACACTTCCGATTTCCTCTAGCATTTCATGTCCAATTGCAGGAAGTTTAAATCCTAAAAGAACAAGAATGATACTTGCTAGCGGTGCAAGTGCAAGCGGCTCTGATAAACCGTGCAAAATTGCTTTTGTCGTCATTTTTAGGAAACTTTCGCCGTCTTTGGCTTTTCCTTTTGTTTTTTCACCGACAGTTGACACAATTATAGCAATTGGATCAAGCAATGCATTTACAACTATTCCGGTAATAGCAATCGGAATTGCAACTTCTTGAGCCCCAAATAAACTGCCCAAGACCGGAATCCCCATAAATGCAAAGGTCGGTTGTGCTGAGTTTAATGAAAAAACAGATGAATCTGTTAAATCATATTTAAAAGCAAATTTCGTAACTAAAAGGATAATGATATAAAAACCAACGATTCCGAAAATCAATGCAACGAAAAATGGAATTTGACTATAGAATTTATCTTTTGGTGTTGACAGAATGCTGGCGATAAAGTGCGCTGGCAAAGCATACTTTGTAACAAGTGTACTTACACCTTTTGCAGATTTAGCGTCATAGCTGCCGAAGTTCCCTGCGAACCAACCCAGCGCGATAACGAAAAAAATCGGTGCTAGGAGGATCAAAATATTTAAAAAGTCCATCTTACTATTCCTCCTTGAATCCTTTACATGTTTCTTTATTTTATTGCGGCATTGCTTAGATTACCCGAAACAATGCCGCGTTACACATTTTATTATGCTCTTACAATTTTTTTATATTCAGGAATCCACATTGCATCTTTCACAGCTTGTTCGATGTCGTCAGGTGTTTTTCTTGCGACACCATCTTTAATTGCTGCTTTAGCCACTTCAATAGCCACTTTGATAGAAACTTCTTGTAACTTATCAATGCTTGGAAGTAGACCAGCACCTGGTTTATCATGATCAACCATTTCAGCAATCGCATCTGCAGAAGCAACGAACATGCCTTTTGTGATGATTTTTGATTCCGTTACGATTGAGCCAAGACCAAGTCCAGGGAAAACGAACGCATTGTTTGATTGTCCAATTTCATGTTCAATTCCGTTATACTCAACATTTTCGAACGGGCTTCCTGTTGCAACAAGTGCACGGCCGTCTGTCCATTTGAATAGATCTTCTGGAACTGCTTCCGCAAGTGGTGTTGGGTTAGACATTGGCATGATCACTGGACGCTCTGTATGAGCTGCGATTTCTTTAATGATTTCTTCAGTGAATGCGCCGCCTTGACCTGATGTACCAATCAGAATCGTTGGCTTCACCCTGCGAACAGCTTCAGCAAATGAGATTTGTCCTTTGTCATCACGTGCCCAGCCTTCTACTTCATCAGAAGAACGAAGGTATGGTTTTTGGAAATCAAATACTTCATCTTCAAATTGATCTGTCAGTAGGCCTCTGTAGTCTAATGTCCAGAAAGCATTGTTTGCTTCTTCTTCACTTAGACCTTCAAGAACCATTGTGTCACGCATTTGATCTGCGATTCCGATTCCAGCTGATCCAGCTCCGAAGATCATCACACGGTGATCTTTCAATTGAGTACCCGTTTTCTTGACAGCTGCAAGAACACCCGCTAAAGTAATGGCACCAGTACCTTGGATATCATCATTGAATGTTAAGATGTTATCATTGTATTTTTTCATGATGTTACGCGCGTTTTTGTTTCCAAGGTCTTCCCAGTGAAGCAATGCTTTAGGGAAGAATTTAAGCGCTGCTTTTACATAAGCATCAATGAATTCCTCGTATTTTTCACCTTGTACACGTTTGTGATGGTTTCCGATGTATAATGGATCATTCAATAATTTTTCATTGTTTGTTCCAACATCTAATACGACTGGAATCACGCGGCTTGGATCAATACCTGCAGCAGCCGTGTAAACAGCTAATTTACCGATTGCGATGTTGATACCACCGACACCCCAGTCACCAATTCCAAGAATGCTCTCAGAGTCAGTTGCTACGATAAGATCAATATCTCCTGCTGTTGCATGTAAGTTTTCAAATGCTTTCTCAATGCCGTCAATGTTGTCGATTGAAAGATAGACACCATGAGGTCTTCTGTATTCATGGCTGTATTCCTGAATCGCTTCACCAACAGTTGGTGTGTACACAACAGGAAGCATTTCGCGAAGCTTGTCTGATATAAGCTTATAGAACAATACTTCGTTACGGTTTTGCAAATCACTTAAGTATACGTTTTGACGAAGACGATCTGGCTGTGCTAGGAACTGCTTGTACGCTCTCTCCGCTTGTTGTTCTAAAGTGAGAACAGTTGGAGGAAGTAAGCCTTCTAGTCCAAGCTCTTGTCTTTCTTCTTCAGAGAAAGCAACGCCTTTGTTCAACGTTGGAATCGATAATACATCTTTACCTGTCAAAGTGGTTTCGAGGTACCCTTCTTTTGTTTTCTTCACGTTGTTCATCAAAAACTACCCTCTTTCTAAAATATAAATAAAGTGAACTATTAATTTAAAGAACGATTAAGGAGAATAATCCTTAATCAAAAAAATTATGACAAGAAATCGAACTTTTCGTAAAAATGCTTTACACTACAGTTAGTCATTTTATGCCTGCTTATGCTAAAACGCAAGCGTTGAAAATTAGATAATTTTTTCGTATCGTTATTTAATTTATTTAAGTACAAATGATGGGTGTTCAGCCAAAATCTCGAAAAACGAAACACAGCGGCATTTGCTATTTTTTTAATTGTCAAGTGTTGTACCAACGTCAAGTCTTGGTACTTCATGGTGATGTCTGCATCGTGCTTCGTATGATTCCTGCGCACCTACTAAAATAATGGGATCATCATAGGAGGCGGGTTTACCGTCGATCAAGCGTTGTGTTCTACTCGCTGGGGAGCCGCATACCGAACAAACTGCTTGAAGTTTTGTTACAAGCTCTGCACATGCCATTAAATGCGGAACAACACCAAATGGCTCTCCTCTGAAGTCTTGATCAAGGCCTGCAACAATGACTCGGTAACCTTTATCAGCCAATTGAGTGACAATGTCAATGATTGTCTCATCAAAAAATTGCACCTCATCAATGCCAATGACATCGGTTCTTTCTGATATGTGCGTTATTATGTCTTTTGGTGAGGCTACTGCAATCCCATCGACCGATGAACCGTTATGTGAAACAACTGAGTTTGTATGATATCGGTTATCAATCGCTGGTTTGAATATTTTTACTTCTTGTTTGGCAAAGGTGGCCCTTTTGGCTCTCCGAATCAATTCTTCCGACTTTCCAGAAAACATACTTCCGCAGATGACTTCAAGCCAACCGCTTTGTTTCATCACATACATAAGGTCTTCTCCCCCGTTTTAAAGTTCCATCAATCCACGTAAAAAAACAGGCAAGAACGGATTCCTGCCTGTTTATTGTATCTATTATTACTTAAGACCGTATTTTTTGTTAAAGCGGTCAACACGTCCATCAGCAGAAGCGAATTTTTGACGGCCTGTATAGAAAGGATGGCACTCAGAGCAAATCTCGATGCGTACCTCTTCTTTTACTGATCCAGTTTCAAACTCATTTCCACAAGCGCATTTGACTGTAGCTTTTTTGTAGTTAGGATGAATTCCTGTTTTCATCTACTGTCATCTCCTTCCGCCCTGAATCCAATTCGGAAACAGAGTTAATATCTCAGAATAAATTCTGAAACGCACATGATGAAATTATAACAGTGTGAGTCTATGATTGCAAATGTATTTTTTCAACAAGCTATCTTCTTGATGCAGACATGTTCGCTTGTTTCCATTCTTGCGTTAAAATATCGAAAAATTCTTGGTTTGTCTTTGTTTTTCTCATTTTGCGCATGAACTTCTCAGCAAAATCAGGTGTATCTGACATCGATTTTCTCATCGCCCATAAACGATCAAGATGCTCTTTTGGTACAAGCAATTCTTCTTTTCTCGTACCAGAACGACGAATGTCGATTGCTGGGAAAATTCTTCTTTCTGCAAGAGAGCGGTCCAAATGAAGCTCCATGTTCCCCGTTCCCTTAAATTCTTCATAAATCACATCATCCATACGTGATCCCGTATCAACAAGCGCAGTGGCCAAAATCGTCAAGCTTCCGCCTTCTTCAATGTTACGCGCAGCACCAAAGAAGCGTTTTGGACGGTGGAAAGCCGCTGGATCAATACCGCCAGAAAGCGTTCGGCCGCTTGGCGGGATGACAAGGTTGTATGCACGAGCAAGCCTTGTGATGCTGTCCATTAAGATGATGACATCTTTCTTATGTTCAACAAGACGCATGGCACGCTCTAATACAAGCTCTGCTACTTTAATGTGGTTTTCCGGTACTTCGTCAAAGGTTGAACTAACAACATCCCCTGCAACAGAACGTTCGATATCTGTTACTTCCTCTGGACGTTCGTCAATTAAAAGGACAATCAGCTCTGACTCCGGGTGATTTTCAGAGATGCTGTTGGCAATTTCTTTGAGCAAAATGGTTTTCCCAGCCTTAGGCGGTGCAACAATTAAACCACGCTGCCCAAACCCAACTGGCGCCATCATATCCATAATTCTAGTAGACAGGTGATTAGGCTGTGTTTCAAGAATCATTTGACGATCAGGGAATAGCGGCGTGAGTGCAGGAAAGTGAACACGTTCCTTAGCTGATTCTGGGTCGTCCCCATTTACCGCTTCGACATGAAGGAGGCCATAGTAGCGTTCATTCTCTTTTGGAGGTCGTACCTTTCCAGACACCTTATCTCCGTTTCGCAAATCAAAGCGTCTGATTTGTGAAGCTGAAATATAAATGTCTTCAGAACTTGGGGAGTAGTTAATTGGTCTTAAGAAACCAAATCCCTCAGACTGAATTATTTCAAGAACCCCTTCCATAAATAAGAGATCCTCTTGCTCAGCATTCGCCTTTAAGATGGCAAAAATTAATTCTTTTTTTGTTAGTTTGCTGTAATAAGAGATTTTGTACTTTTTTGCTAACTCATACAGCTCTTTTAATTTCATATTTTCCAAAGATGAAATCGAAACATCTTTCAATATGGACACCACACTTTTCTAGTCAATGTATTTTCATTACAAATGCATGACCATTGTATTTGATTAGCTTTTAATTCCGTTTTTGTTGGAATGACCTCGCTCTCATGGTAACGCTCCCACTCGTTTTATCGTAAAGATAGGAACAATGTGAAATTGAGCTTTGTCAACATAGAGAAGGATAATGAGTATATCGTCATGATGCGGCAGTATTTAAACTTGTTGAAGCTTAAAAGAAGTAAATTCGCAGAAAATTTCGCAGCACTCTTTAGTTTTACCTCATTTGCAGAGAATATTCAACTTTAAAAAGAAAATGATATACATTTGACACCTATATGAAAAGCGGGTAATGAATACCCGCTTTCAGATTACGGACGAATGACAAGATTCGGTTTTTTCTTTAAGCTGTGTCTGCCGTCTACGAAACGAACTGTACCTGATTTCGCACGCATAACAACACTATGTGTTGTTCCAACAGAGCCTTTGAATTGAACACCTTTTAATAGTTCACCGTCTGTTACACCAGTCGCTGCAAAAATGGCGTCGTCGCCTTTCACGAGGTCTTCCATTCTTAAGACTTTGCCAACATCCAGCCCCATTTTCTCACAGCGTCTCAGTTCTTCTTCACTTTGAGGAAGAAGCTTTCCGTGGATTTCACCACCAAGTGCCTTTAACGCAACAGCAGAAAGGACACCTTCTGGCGCGCCGCCTGAACCAAATAGAATATCAACACCTGTATGATCAAATGCTGTATTAATGGCTCCTGCAACGTCACCATCATCGATCAGTTTGATTCTTGCTCCTGCTGCTCTCAGTTCAGCAATGATTTTCTCATGTCGATCTCTGTTTAAAATCGTTGCAACCACATCTTCAATATCTTTGTTTTTTGCTTTTGCTACAGCGCGAAGATTGTCAATGACAGGCGCTTCAATGTCGATGCAACCTACCGCTTCTGGACCTACTGCGATCTTATCCATGTACATATCAGGTGCATTCAGCAAGTTGCCATGATCTGCAACCGCAATAACAGCTAAGGCATTCCAGCCGCCGCTTGCCACAATATTTGTTCCTTCTAATGGATCAACAGCTACATCCACGCGAGGTCCGTATCCATTCCCAAGCTTTTCCCCAATATAAAGCATTGGTGCTTCGTCCATTTCCCCCTCGCCAATGACCACTGTTCCTTTCATCGGAATGGTATCAAATACATCACGCATTGCACTTGTTGCAGCATCATCCGCTTCGTCTTTTAGTCCTCTTCCCATCCAACGAGCAGATTTTAATGCGGCTGCTTCTGTCACCCGTACTAGTTCCATCGATAAACTTCTTTCCATTTTTGTCCAAATCTCCTCTCACAGTCAAAGCCTTATGAATTTTGAAGTTCTTCTATTTCTTGGTCACTCAGCTTTTCACGCCAGATGGTTGCACCCAAGCCTTCAAGCTTCTTCTCAAGCAAACTATATCCTCTGTCTATATGTTCAAGCCCTGTGATTTCGGTCACACCGTCTGCCATTAGCCCTGCAACAACGAGACAAGCACCTGCACGCAGGTCACTCGCTTTCACCTTTGCTCCTTGAAGCCGCGTTTGTCCAGTGATAATGGCAGATCTTCCTTCGACCTTCATGTTTGCACCCATTCGACGCAATTCGTCAATGTGCTTAAAGCGGGCAGAGTAGATCGTATCTGTGACCACACTCGTGCCTTTCGCCTTTGTTAACAGCGCCGTCATCGGCTGCTGAAGGTCCGTTGGAAAGCCCGGATACACAAGGGTTTTGATATCGACAGGCTTGAGTCCTTCGTTTCTGCCAACGATCAGCATTTGATCGTTGCTCGTTTCAATGGTGAACCCCATCTCTCTAAGTTTCGCCGTAATTGATTCTAAATGAGTTGGGATCACATTATCAAGTACAACTTCATCTCCCATCGCAGCACCAGCAATTAAAAATGTGCCTGCTTCTATACGGTCTGGGATGATGGAATGCTTACAGCCATGAAGAGATTCTACACCTTCGATTCGAATCACATCAGTACCCGCACCTTTGATTTTGGCTCCCATGCTTGCAAGCAGTGTCGCTACATCAATAATTTCGGGTTCTTTTGCGGCATTTTCAATGACCGTTTTTCCTTCAGCCAGTACGGCTGCCAGCATGATATTGATGGTCGCACCTACACTGACCACGTCAAGGTAAATACGGGCTCCGACTAATTTTTCAGCGCGCAAATAAATGGCACCCTGCTCGTTTGTCACCTCGGCTCCGAGTGCTTCAAAGCCTTTGATATGCTGATCGATCGGCCTAGGTCCTAAGTGGCATCCTCCTGGCAGCCCAATGACAGCCTGCTTGAATCTTCCTAGCATAGCGCCCATTAAATAATAAGACGCACGCAGTTTCTTCACTTTTCCATTAGGAAGCGGCATACTGATCATGGAAGCAGGATTGACGACCATTTCACCTTTTTCAAACGTGACCTTTCCGCCAATCTCTTCTAACAGATCTCGTAATGTGTCAATATCTGAAATATGCGGAAGGCCCTCAATCGTTACTGGAGAATCAGCGAGAATCGTGGCAGGAATCAGTGCCACTGCACTATTTTTCGCACCACTAATATGTACGGTCCCGCGTAAGGGGTCACCGCCGGCAATGTTTAACTTTTCCATATTTGTCTCCCTTCTTAAAGAAGATCACTGTTGGAGTTATACTGTTTGTGGATGTCGCGCTTTAAAAGGTCTTGTCCAAAATTTAGCCAATATCAAGAGAAAGAATACAGGTTAAACGAAATTTGTCGGAAGAAAAATAATCGAAGCTTTGCGAGGCTGTGATGTTCTCTTCTTTGCACAAAACATTTCTTAGCGTTTTAAAGGAAAACTGCGGCAAACAGGAGACAATCCCGCCTGCCACAATCACTTATTTATTCCAGTCTGCTAAAAATTGCTCAATGCCCGCATCCGTTAATGGGTGTTTCGTCAGCTGCTTGATGACTTTCAGCGGCATTGTGCCGATATGAGCACCTCTAAGCGCAGCTTCTGTCACGTGCTGCGGATGGCGAATAGATGCAGCAATGATTTGTGTGTCTAAGCCATGAACATCAAAAATAGTTTTGACTTCGCTGATGAGATCGAGACCATTTTGGCCAATGTCATCTAAGCGGCCGAGGAATGGAGAAACATACGTTGCACCGGCTCTAGCTGCAAGCAATGCCTGGTTTGCACTAAAAATCAAAGTAACGTTTGTTTTAATTCCAAGGTCTGTTAACGCTTTGACAGCTTTAAGACCATCTGTTGTCATTGGAATTTTAACCGTGATATTTGGTGCAATAGCAGCAAGCTCTTTTCCTTCTTCAATCATTTCTTCAGCTTTGAGGGAAATGACCTCTGCACTGACAGAACCTGATACCACGTCAGTGATTTCGCGAAGACGGTCGTGGAATGATACGTCCTTTTCTTTCGCTACTAAACTAGGGTTTGTTGTGACGCCTGCTAAAATGCCAAGCTCGTGCGCCTCTTTGATGTCTGCGATATTCGCTGTATCTACGAAAAATAACATAATCGTGCCACTCTCCTATCAATAAATTGTCTGAAATGTAAATTTGATTGCGCTTTCTCAAGATATGGAGAAAACCGCCTGTGACTCAGGCGGCTTTCGGTTCTCATCAAATTATGCTTGGTTAGAAGAACCAAATTCACGCATTTTGCCGATAACAGTCGCTTTAATTGCGTCACGAGCTGGTCCAAGATATTTACGTGGATCATACTCTTCTGTTTTTGCAGCAAGTGTTTCGCGTACTGCTTTCGCAGAAGCAATTTGGTTTTCAGTGTTTACATTGATTTTTGCTGTACCAAGTGAAATTGAGCGCTTGATGTCAGCAGTTGGGATACCTGTTCCGCCATGAAGAACAAGTGGAAGACCTGTCATTTTACCAATTTCTTCCATTTCAGCGAAACCAAGATTTGGTTCACCTTTGTATGGACCATGAACTGAACCTAATGCAGGTGCAAGGCAGTCAATACCAGTGCGTTCTACAAGCTCTTGGCACTCTTTTGGATCAGCATAAATAACGCCCTCAGCGATGACGTCATCTTCTTGTCCGCCAACAGTTCCAAGCTCAGCTTCAACAGATACACCGTGGAAATGTGCAAGCTCAACTACTTTCGCAGTTGTTGCTACGTTCTCTTCGAATGGATGGTGAGAAGCGTCGATCATGACAGAAGTAAATCCTGCATGGATTGCTTTTGCACAAGATTCAAAGCTTGAACCGTGATCTAAATGAATCGCAACAGGAACTGTTACATTATATTCTTCGATTAACGCTTTAACCATTGCGACAACTGTTTTGAAGCCGCCCATGTAGCGTCCTGCTCCTTCAGATACTCCCAAGATAACTGGAGATTTCTCTTCTTCAGCAGCTTGTAAAATCGCTTGCGTGAATTCTAAATTATTTAAGTTAAACTGTCCAACAGCGTAACCTTTTTCCTTTGCGTCTTTCAACATTTCTGTCATTGAAACTAAAGGCATGATGAAAAATCCTCCCTATGTAGCTAATTTGCTTACTAAAAAAAGCTCTCCACCCTAGCATGACCAGAATTTCTCGCCATATGTAAACTTTCAAAGTCAGATCGCTTTCTTCTTCTTATCTAGGATACCAATTATTCGACAAATCGGCAACAGAATGACTCGATTCAATCATTTCCATCTAACCGTTTGTTTCGAGCGGTAAGTATTCTTTGACAGCATCTCGGATCTCATCAATATCAAAAGGTTTTGCAAAGTGTGTCAAAGCACCGAGTTCTTTGGATTCTTGAATCATGTCTAATTCGCCATAGGCTGTCATAATGATGACACGGATGTCTTCATCAATTAATTTCATGCGTTTTAAAATTTCAATTCCATCCATTCCGGGAATCTTCATATCAAGCAACACAAGGTTTGGTCTATGATTTTTCACAATATCTAACGCCTGTAGTCCATTGGCTGCTTGGAAGGTTTGATAGCCTTCTTTATGAAACACTTCATTCAATAATATTCTAATACCATATTGATCATCGACAATTAATATTTTCTCATTCATCTGTTACACCCCATTGCTTTCATTTTTCGCCATAAAAAGAGCTGTTGTTAAATAATTCTGTTTGATTTTCACATTTCCTTTATTTATAATAGTTTACTTTACGACATTTTCTGAGCATTTTTCCTAATATTCTCTTTATATTCTATTATAAAATGATCTGACCGAAGGAGGAAATCCGTCTTGTTAAAAATTTTCACGACCCAGTTATCAGGTATTTTTTCACGTATTGGAGAAAAGCAGGCTGAAGCAATCGAAGATGGTGCACGCCTTCTTGCACAAGCCGTTGTCAGTGGACATGGTGTTTATTTTCACGGAAAGAATGAACTGGCTGCTGTAGCCTTAGAGGCAACTGAAAGCAAGGAGCCATTTCCAGGTTCGAAAGTACTGCCGCTTGATCAAACGGAGCGCAGCTTGCTTCATCCAAGCGATAGAGTGCTGCTATTTTATTCAGACCCAGAAGACGAGGAGATTCAATCTCTTGTAAAAGAGCTGCACGCGCAAGGGACGCCCGTTGTAGGTGTCGGGCCGGCACAAAAGGAGCCGTCTATGATTGAAGAGCATTGTGATGTCCATATTGATTTTCAGCTCAAAAAACCGCTTGTGCCTGCTGATGACGGAACAAGGTTCGGTTATCCTGCTTTAATGACATGCTTATACGTCTACCACGCTCTATCGTTTACGGTGAAAGAAATCGTTGAGGAATATGAATAAAAAAACTGCCGAGAAGATGATATTCTCGGCAGTTTTTTGTTTTATTTTGATTCAGATGCTTGCAGTGAAGCACCAACGAAATCTCTAAATAATGGCTGAGGTCTTGTCGGTCTTGAGACGAATTCTGGGTGGAATTGAGAAGCAAGGAACCAAGGATGATCCTTCAGCTCGATAATTTCAACAAGACGTCCGTCTGGGCTTGTACCAGAGAAGACAAATCCTGCAGCTTCCATTTGCTGTCTGAATTCATTATTAAACTCATAGCGATGGCGGTGGCGTTCGTAGACCACTTCATCGTTGTATGCAGCAAATGCTTTGGAGTCTTCATTTAATTTACATGGATAAAGACCAAGACGAAGTGTTCCGCCAAGATCATCTACATCCTTCTGTTCTGGAAGAAGGTCAATAATTGGGAATGCTGTTTCAGGATCAATTTCCGCTGAATGAGCTCCTTCAAGGCCTAGGACGCTTCGTGCATATTCGATTGACGCAACTTGCATTCCTAAGCAAATTCCGAAGAATGGCACTTTGTTTTCACGGGCATATTGTGTAGCAATGATTTTCCCTTCCACTCCGCGGTCTCCGAAGCCTCCAGGAACGATGATGCCATCGACATCTTGCGCGAAATCAGCCATATTTTCTGCTGTCACTTCTTCTGCATTGATCCATTTGATTTGAACGTCTGCATCAAATGCATAACCAGCATGGCGAAGTGATTCAACGACAGAAATGTATGCATCTTGCAATTCAACATATTTTCCTACTAGACCAATTGTGACTTGTTTTGAGAGGTTTTGCACTTTATCGACTAGCGCTGTCCACTCTGTCATGTCTGCATCTTGGCAATCAAGTTTCATATGTTCACATACAAGCTTGTCCAGTCCTTGTTTTTGTAAATCAAGCGGAATAGAGTACAGCGTGTCTGCATCCTGACATTCGATAACAGCTTTTGTATCAATATCACAGAATAACGCAATTTTGTCCTTCATGTCCTGGGTCATTGGCATTTCAGTTCTGACCACAATAACGTTTGGCTGAATACCAAGGCTGCGAAGTTCTTTTACACTATGCTGTGTTGGTTTTGTTTTCAGTTCACCTGCTGCTCGGATGTAAGGAACAAGGGTACAATGAATGTACATGACGTTTTCACGGCCAATGTCACTCTTCATTTGACGAATCGCTTCTAGGAATGGAAGGGATTCGATGTCTCCTACTGTTCCGCCGATTTCTGTGATGACCACATCTGCACCTGTTTCTTTTCCGGCACGGTACACGCGGTCTTTAATTTCATTTGTAATATGGGGAATAACCTGTACAGTTCCGCCTAAATAGTCGCCGCGGCGCTCTTTCTTCAGAACAGTAGAGTAGATTTTACCTGTTGTAACGTTGCTGTACTTATTTAAGTTAATATCAATGAAGCGCTCATAGTGACCTAAATCAAGGTCTGTTTCAGCACCGTCATCTGTGACGAAAACCTCACCGTGCTGATATGGACTCATCGTCCCTGGGTCTACGTTGATATATGGATCGAATTTTTGAATGGTGACATCCATCCCTCTATTTTTCAGAAGGCGGCCTAACGAGGCAGCCGTGATCCCTTTTCCAAGTGAGGAAACAACTCCTCCTGTTACAAAAATATACTTTGTCATTTCGTATGCTCCTCTCTTTTTTACCCTTGCATGTCTAGCCATGCACAGCTTCATCCTTTTTAGAGTGTATCCCTAAATCTCTTGAAAAATAAGAAAGCTCCCTTTCAAATAAATGAAAGGGAGCGTAAATGAACGTATCTTTACGTACTCTTTTTAGAGAGCCCAAAATACATACTACATAGTTCGCTCTCGAAAGTCAAGACGGTTTTGTCCTGTTTTGAGGACCGGTTTGTGAGGGTTATTTCTCTTCCTCATTATCGTCTAAATCGTCTTCGGCAATTTCTGTTAAGCCGTCATCATCTTCGTCATCATCTTCGTCGAAGTCTTCTATATCTTCCTCGATTTCCTCATCATCGTCTAGGTCGAGATCATCGTCGTCTTCAACAAGATCAAGTTCTTCTTCAAGCTCTTCGATTTCCTCTTCCTCTTCAATTTCATCGAAGTCTTCTTCAACGACAGCTGCTTTTGTTTTTTTCTTTTTCGCTTTTGTTTTCACAGCTGGCTGAACTTCTTCTTCGATTTGATCAACTGGATACCAGCTGCGAAGTCCCCATCTCTGATCACCTAACGAAATAAAGCGGCCATCTATATTTAAGTCTGTATAAAATTGAGCAAGGCGATCATCAAGATCAGATTTTTGTATTCCTTGTAAACGGACCATTTCATCTATTAACTCGGAAAACGTAATTGGTGTTTTGCTGTCTCTGAAAATTTCATAAGCAAGTTCAACTAAAGACATGTGCTTGAGCTGCTCCTGTGAGTATTCTTTCAAACTCAAGGTCAGACACTCCCTTTCTATTACATGTATGTATCCATTTATCAGTGAAATAATAAGTGTTTATCCCTTATTTTTACGACAAACCATACCTCTCATTATAAACAAATTAGGGGAGTTTATGCCACCTTTAATCATGTTAATTTTTGATTTTTTCTCAAGGGGAGCAACTAATGGTTCATCATTTAGGTGAAATAGGTCTAGCTTTTGTGTCCGGCATGCATTTTGTAAACCGTTTTATTTATTCCAAACGGAAAAATGGGAACAATCAGAGGCAGCAATGGTGAATGAATAAATTTTGGCTATCATTCGAACGAAGTGATTGTCCATTTTTTATAAAGCGTATAAAAAGGTACACGTCAACGGGTTCGGTTTACGTGTACTTATAATGAAATAAATTGTATAACACCTTTTTTCTCAAGTAACCTTGAATTCACTTTTATGTGAATACCGTTACTTCTTTTCGCAAGAGTTCATGCTCTATTATTATTCATTACAGTACAGCGACTATTTCTTTTCCTAAGGAAATGAAAGCATCTATAATAAATGGTGCCGCAAAGAGAATCGATGCTTTCCAGTTCGCTTTTTTGTATTGAAAAAAGAACAAGATCAACACTGCTCCTATGAGTGCCGTGAAAAGATACAGCCACAAGCTTTGTATTTGCAAGATCCCCATACATATGACATTAATAAACATAATGACAATCTTAGGAATTAGAGCATAAAACAAATGACCCTTAACCTCTGGAGCAAAGATGATTAATAGGAATTTTGCGATAAGATACTGAACTAATAGGCTGATGGTGGTTAGAATTGTTGTAATGACAACAATTAGATTCAGCATCGTTTCATAGGACATATCCTCTAACAAAGCTCTTAAATCATCTAGTTGCGAAATGTAGCCATTCAACTCAATAGCAAAAGTAACGAAATAATAATTGGCCATAATAAAAATGACCAATGATATCAATGATGTTATTCTTGGACGTTGTTCCATAATAGCCTCCCATCCCCTATACTCACAATGCTTGAATGATCGTTTAAGCGTTTATTCACCATGCTATGGGATACATATATGATGGTTGAAATTTTTTTAATAGAGAGATTCACTAGCCTCTCAGATAGCATCTCTATACTCTCTGAATCTAGAGATGACATGGTTTCATCAATTAGTATGGTTTCCCAATCCTTTACGAATAATAAAGATAATCCTACCTTCGCTTTCATACCCGTAGATGCTCTGCTATACGAACCATCTAGGTTACCATCGAAAAATTCATTCACTTTCCCCATTTGTTCTTCAGTCGGCACAATTTTAAACGTATTCCACAGAATCTCTAGATTTTCTCTAATTGTAAATGGGTGAATACCAATAGGATCCACATTTAAATAAAGAGTCGATTCTTTGTTTGCCTCAATATCTCCAGAGTATCTCTTATCTAAACCAGCTATCATTTTAAGGAGAGTGCTTTTACCTGCACCATTTCTCCCCACTAAATGAAAGAGACCTGTTGGAATTGAAAAATTCACTTTATCTAGTATGGTATTGTTTTTGAACTTCTTCGTACATTCTACAAATTCTAATCCCACTTGAATCCCCTTCTCTGTCTTATAGAGTCTTCAATAAAACCATCTATGATTGATCATGATAGAAAATAATAAAGAATCATACCCTTCAATAAAAGCAGCGATTATTAGGATGACTAACGATAGTAGATAATAAGGAATCATTTTTTTCATGACACCTAAAGCGGCTTTAATTGATTTCGTATAAATTAGTGTAAAAAGCACATACTGGCTTATTCCTTGATAAAACAACATATTTGGAAATTCTAATAGCCCATGAGGAATTAGTTTACCTAAAGCTTCTTGTGCTCCTAGCGTTCTAAAACCCATCGTAATGACGAAGGACGAACCTCCAAAATCCATTATTTGAAATAAAGGCGACAACAAGAACCCTAGTAAATACATTGCAAAGTTCGTTAAGTTATGTGTTAGGACTACAGACATAAATTCCTGGCCCGATGTTGGTGGTGCTGCTTCAAATAAATCTTTGTTGACGATATTCCCTAGATAAATCCCTGTACCTATCAGCAATATACAGTAGATAGCGTAATACCACAGAAAATATTTCAATCTTTTATGTATCATTTTCCTCCTCTTTTCATGAAGTAATCGTGAAAATTGTAATGCATATGAGTAATAAAATTGGCAAGGACAGCTTCAGTAACTTATGTTCATAATCGTTGATTAATAGTTCTGTTTTTCTGAAATATACGACCCCAATAAAGATGATTAAAGGCAGCGATAACGTATTTTTAAGAATAATTGAGATATCGGACGTGTTTATCATTACTCCGACTATTCCACACACACTGACAAAAATCAGTACGAGACATAGTAAATAAATCGTACTGGATTTAAACCTCTCGTATGGACTCACAATCAAAGAGGCTTGCAACGTCTCGATTCTTGCCCTATCAAGCACAATCTCTTCCTTCTTCGACCCTATTAAGATTTCTAAGATCGTAATAAAGTTGATATAGACTAAAATGAGCGCAGGCAGATTTTCTATTTTCGTTAAAAAGGATTGGGCGAAATAAGTAAGTACTGATACTAAGGCGCCTATTAAAATGATTAATATTTTATTACTAGTGATATAAGATAAAAATAAATACAGAATATTTCCAGACCTATATTGCTTATTCGCACTTTTTAGGAAGGAAAGTCCAGTTGTCAAAGGTATCCTATGAGAATTACTTATGTAAATGTAAATAAGAAGAAACTGTACTATTTGCAGTATCATCACTGCTTCAAAAACAGACGTTATGATATACCAAAATTGCAACAAAAGGAGTATTCTGTTGATGATATTGAATAGACCTGACAATAATTGAGATGCAAAAGAAAGCATCACGACAATAAATGCTAGTATCATAATGACATATTGATTTTCTACTAACAAAAAGGTTAAAGCAATGAAACAAGCCAAAAGTAATTGAACTGAATATCCTTTTTTAATCGTAAAGAATAAATGTTTCAACAACAATTGTTTGGAGACAAAGACCACGCCTGGCTGCTGTCTTCTATACGGTAATACACAACGATTAATATTGGCTGTAGCTACAATGTATATTGAAATAAAAACAAAGCTGTTTAGGTACGTGCCGGGAATCTCACCCCGATAGAAAATCAACGCTACCATTACAATGAAAGAAAAAAGAATCATCCCAATATAATTGAGGTACCCCATTATACTTTGATCATATATTTTAAATAGTTTATTAGTTTTATGCATAAGTCATTTTAAAAAGCAGCTGCTTTGGCTTTTCCTTGTTTTTTAATTACAAACAAAATAGCAGCAACTCCAGTACTAACACATAGATTGGCTACTGCCAAAGAACCATTTCCAACGATTAAAGATGCCATTGTAATAGCAAATAACAATAGTGAGAATAATCCAATATTTTTTGCTTTTAACATAAAATTTCCTCCTAATTAATGTTTTATTACAAGCCGCATGGGCATAAAACGTTAAATTAGTTTTTAAGACACTGTCTATAGAAAGTTGTTTCATCTGATATCAATACACTTTTTGAAAAAAAATCATCTCAATAAAGATTGAGATGATTTTTTTTTAGATTAAAAAGCAGCAGCTTTCGCTTTTCCTTCTTTTTTAAGAATAGCCAAGATAGCAGCAGCTACACCTGAACTAATTGTGCCTACGCCAGTGAAAACACCAACAATTGTAATGACAGTCGCTACTGAGGACCAAGTATCTAAGAAATTCACTACTGTTGCCGCAGTTGCAGTACTAACACCCAGATTTGCTGCAATCAAAGAACCATTACCAATCACTAAAGCTACTAATGTTACCGCAAGAAGTGACAGCGATAATAAAGCATAAAACTTAGAATCTGTTGCTTTCGTCATAATATGACCTCCTTCGATTATTTACTACTTCTTTAGTCTAGCAAGAAGTAAATGACATTTCAATATTTTTTTGGAAAATTTGTAATATTTATTTAATTAACGGTATTTGTAATCAGTTTTTATCAGGATTTACGTTCATTTTCCATTTTTACAGGGAACTTATGTAATAGCATAAAATGCTCTGATTCATTAAAATCTAGTCAGAATTTCTGATAAACACTATCAAAAAAGCAGGCAAGCTTTTATGATGAATTTTTTAAGAGATGCTCGTTTCCTGCTTGTAGTACTTCAATTATTACTGAGGTATTCATCAACAATCGGATATCATCTCGTTAAAAACAGAGCCCTAGATCAAAAATTCTCTGAATGATCATGTTATGGATGTGAAAAAAGAATGGATTTTATTTTGAATTCAAGAGAAATGATGGATGGAATGGGAAGTACAGTTATACACATTGACCCTAAGGAGAGAAGAACCGTATCCTGTATTAGGAAGCGATTCATTTTTGGAAATATTTCAGGTATCTTTATACATTTCAGTTCCTATCATAGCTTTTGAAAAATTGTAACATTTAGAAAATGTGATAAACATACTATTCTCTAAAACACAACATAAGTCCCTGCAAATCGGAGTCAAAAAAGGGGGGAATGGATTAAATTACCTAGTTAAATTGAATCAATTTCCTCAAATCCAAAAAAATCGAGACACTCAGATTTGAGTTGTCTCGACTTCGATTTGATATCAAAATAGATACCCATTATTCAAATCTTTGAACGTATGATGAAAAATAATGGCTGCTTTTTGCATGAATCGTCTGTATAGTCATTTCTTTATTTTCTTTAGATCCAGATATTTATGTAGGCAGAATCATAACCATCACGTTAGAAATGAAGATGAGCCCTGACATTTCTGCAAAGTTTAAACACATTGGTGAATGAGATGAACTTGTTATATAGTTCTCAAGCATTGAAATATGCTCTCATAACGATACACTTTTACAGTTTATTTTAAAGCTAGAGATTCTGAAGTAATGAGATGACTACTGCTAACGTCAATATGATGCCTGCAAGCATTAAAACAATTAATTTTCTACGGCTATTTTCTTTTTCGTTGTGATCTTTCTTTGAAGACTTCGAAAGTTCTGCGGAAACCATGATCCATATCACCAAAGTTACAATCGCTAAGATAGTAGTAGTTGTGGTCATAATAACCTCCCATATTTTTATTTTCTTAATTTTAACATAATGCTAATATAATATGGATCGATACTGGAAATCATCTTAAATTCAGGAAAACCTGACTATTACCTTGTATGTGGGTTATCGCTATATCATTCTTGAGGTCTAATTCTTTAGTAGGTATATTGCCAATTCACATGTACCAATACTCACTACTTCACCAGTTACAAATCGCTCATACGTTAAAACGGTTTCCTGTTGCCGACACTATCCTTTTACAATCCTAAAATAAAAAAAACTTTGGATGATGCTAATGATTAATGCTTCAAGAACCAAACCAAAACAGACCACCTCACATCAGGTGGTCTTTGCTTTGTTTCTACATATCTATCAGTTTGCGCGAGATGACTAGGCGCTGGATTTCCTGTGTGCCTTCATAAATTTGGGTGATTTTCGCATCACGCATGTATCGTTCGACTGGGTAATCCTTTGTATACCCGTAGCCGCCGAAGATTTGGACGGCTTCTGTTGTTACTTTCATGGCTGTATCTCCAGCAAAGAGCTTGGACATAGCTGATTCCTTTCCATACGGGAGCCCTTTCGTTTCGAGCCATGCTGCCTGATAAGTGAGCAGCCTGGATGCTTCAATTGCGGTTGCCATATCTGCGAGCTTAAAAGCAATTCCTTGCTGCTGAATGATTGGTTTGCCGAATTGCTTGCGCTCCTTCGCATAATCGACTGCCGCATCAAGAGCGCCTTGTGCAATCCCAACAGCCTGTGCAGCAATACCGTTTCTGCCGCCATCGAGGGTCATCATCGCTATTTTAAAACCTTCTCCTTCTTGTCCGAGCCGGTTCCTTTCATGTATCCGGCAATCTTCAAATCGAATTTCAGTCGTTGGCGATGAGCGAATGCCCAGTTTGCTTTCCTTTTTGCCAACAAAGAATCCCGGTGTCTCTTTTTCTACAATAAAGGCGGTCGTATTTCGAGATGCAGCTTCTTGGTCTGTCACAGCAAACACAATATAATAATCCGCAATACCTCCATTTGTAATAAAGATTTTCGCACCGTTCAGGACGTATTCACTGCCAGCCTTTACTGCCGTTGTCTTCATTCCGCCGGCATCTGAACCCGAACCGCTCTCAGTGAGTGCATATGCCCCTACCTTCTGTCCTTCTGCAAGTGGCTTTAAATAGGTTTCCTTTTGTTCATCTGTTCCGAAGGTATAGATGGGCCACGAGGCGAGAGAGGTGTGGGCGGAGAGGGTGACGCCTGTAGAGGCGCACACTCTTGAAAGCTCCTCCACTGCGATGACGTAGGCTAAATAATCACTACCGATTCCGCCTACCTCTTCCGGCCAAGGAATGCCCGTTAAACCGAGCTCCGCCATTTGGCGAAAAATAGCTGGATCATACGTTTCTGTCTCGTCCCGCTCTGCTGCTGTTGGCTCTACTTCATTTTTCGCAAAATCTCTCACCATTTTTTGAATCATTTCATGTTCATCACTTAATTGAAACTGCATCATGAGCCACCTCGTTTCATATTAGCTGTTTACAAATGACCAGCCTTTGAATTTCACTAGTTCCTTCATAGATTTCACAAACTTTCGCATCACGAAAGTAACGTTCTGCTTGATAGCGATTCGTATAACCGTCCATGCCGAGTAAATGGATCGCTTCTGTACTGATCTCAACCGCCGTTTTTGACGCAAATAGCTTTGCCATGGATGCTTCCTTTGTCACCGGACGATTCGCCTCTTTATAACAAGCCGCTTGATAGACTAATAGCTTGGCAGCTTCAAGCTTCGCCGCCAAATCACCCAGCCGAATGGTCGTTTCTAGACCTGCCGGGTGCTGCTTTAAATACGTCACTGCCTCCGTTAAAGCAGCTTCAGCTATACCGAGACTTTGAGCCGCGATACCGATTCTCCCCGCATTTAAACTAGACATGGCTATGTGAAAGCCCTCTCCTTCTGCACCGAGCAGCTGCTGTTTTGGAATCCGTACAGCATCAAAATGAAGCGTGACAGTTTTTGACCCGTGCAGTCCCATCTTTTTCTCATCTTTTCCGATCGTAAATCCTGGTGTACCTTTCTCAACAATGAATGCCGATATATTTTTTTTCGCAGAAGCAGGATCTGTCACGGCAAAGACAAGATACAGTTCTGCTTCCCCGCCGCTTGTGATAAACATTTTTGTACCATTTAACACATAATGGTCGTCTGCCCGCTTTGCCCTTAACTGAATACTGGAGGCATCTGAGCCTGCCTTCGGTTCAGTCAGGCAAAATGCTCCCAGTTTCTGCCCGGATGCAAGCAGCGGAACATAGGACTCTTTTTGCTCTTTCGTTCCAAAAGCCAAAATAGGCATCGTCACAACAGATGTATGAACGGACACAATGACACCGATGGTCGCACTCACTTTGGATAACTCATGGATAGTGATGATATACGTTGTAAAATCTGCTCCTAAGCCTTGATACGCAGCTGGTATTGGAATCCCCAGAAAGCCTTGTCGTCCCATTTCAGTTAAAAGTGCTCTTGGGAACTGACCTTGTTCCATGGCTTCCACTTCAGGGAATACACGCTGTCTTGCAAATTCTGCTGCCTGTTCTCTCCAGAGACGCTGTTGATCCGTAAGCAAAACATCCATCTTGACTCCCCCTATGAGTGGTCGTGGTATGTGTAAAAACCTCTCTTTGTCTTTTTGCCCAGCCAGCCTGCATTCACGTATTTTTTCAAAAGAGGACAAGGCCGATATTTGCTATCCCCAAGTCCCTCATGAAGGGTATTCATAATAAATAAACATGTATCTAGTCCGATGAAATCAGCGAGACGAAGCGGCCCCATTGGGTGATTCATTCCAAGCGTCATAACACCATCAATGCTTTCTGCATCTGCCACACCTTCATAAAGGGTGTAAATGGCTTCATTGATCATTGGCATCAATATGCGGTTTGATACAAACCCTGGGAAGTCTTCCACTTCAATTGGGGTTTTGTTTAAATTCTTTGCTGTTTCACAAACGATTTGATACGTGTCGTCACTCGTTTGCAGCGCTCGAATGACCTCAACGAGTTTCATAACAGGGACAGGATTCATAAAGTGCATGCCAATCACTTGCTCCGGTCTCCCCGTAACTGCTGCTAATTCTGTGATTGACAAGGAAGATGTGTTTGTTGCAAATATCGTTTTCGCCTCTGCAAATTGATCAAGTGTTTCAAAGATTTGTTTTTTTACACTCATTTGTTCAGATGCAGCTTCAATCACTAAGTGAGCCTGCTGCACGTCCTTTAAATCTGTAGATACAGCAAGCCGCTGCGTAATATCTCGGACTGCCTGATGGGCTAGCTTTCCTTTTTCTGCCCGTTTCGTCAGTTGTTTGGTCATGGAGGAAATGGCCCGATGAATCTGCTTTTCAGATGCATCATGCAGCAGGACTGTGTAGCCAGACTGAGCAAAAACTTGGGCAATGCCTGATCCCATTTGACCAGCTCCAACGACCATGACGGTTTCTTCTGTACTCATGACGATGAACGCCTCCCTTTTAATCTACCTTTATCATGATGGCATCTCCTTGACCGCCTCCACTGCAAATCGCCGCAATGCCAATACCGCCGCCTCTTTGTTTCAATGCATGAATCAAGGTCAATATGATACGTGTTCCGCTTGCCCCAATGGGATGACCAAGCGCCACTGCCCCACCGTTGATATTCATTTTGCGCCGGTCCAGTCCAATTATTTTTTCACATGCCAGCGCCACTGCTGAGAAGGCTTCATTGATTTCAAATAGATCGATATCCTCTAGACGCTTGCCTGTTTTTTGTAAAATTTTCTCGATAGCAAAGGCTGGTGTTTTCGGAAAATCCTTTGCCTCTACAGCTACCTGCGTATGACCAAGCACGACTGCCAATGGCTTGACGTCATGCTGCTCCGCATATGTGTCTTTCATTAAAAGAAGCGCACTTGCTCCATCATTGACACCTGGTGCATTCCCAGCAGTAATGGTACCCGTTTGATCAAACACAGGTATGAGTTTTGACAGCCGTTCATATGACGTATCACGCCGCGGAGATTCATCTTCTGTCATCAGCCGCTCTCCCGTTTTCGTCTTGACGGTAACGGGGGTGATTTCATGCTGGAAAAAGCCGTTTTTCTGCGCTTCGATCGCCCGTTCATGACTTCTTAATGCCCAAAGGTCTTGCTCTTCCCGCGTGATACCGAGCTCCTTCGCAGCCATGCTCCCATACTCACCCATATGAACGCCTGTAAATGAACAGGTTAATCCATCTAAAATCATCGCATCTTGTACCGCACCATCTCCCATTTTGTAGCCCCATCGCGCTTTTTTTAGCAAATAAGGGGCGTGTGACATGGATTCCATACCGCCCGCTACGATGACCTCAGCATCTCCAGCTCGGATGATTTGATCTGCTGTGCTCACACTGCGCATTCCTGATGCACAGACTTTATTGATGGTTTGCGTCGGAACGGACCACGGAAGATCAGCATGTCTTGCTGCTTGTCTTGAAGGAATCTGACCTTGTCCTCCCTGCAAAACACTTCCCATGATGACCTCATCCACATGATGTGAACCCGGCACTCTTTCAAGCGCAGCCTTGATTGCCACTCCGCCTAGTTCTGCGGCAGTCAGCCCACTGAAAGCACCGCCTAGTTTTCCAAATGGTGTTCTTGCTCCAGATACAATGACCGTCTTACTCATGTATGTCCCCTCCTGTTTGTTACCGCTTACATATTATCTAATCAACTGATGTACAGCGCCATGTATAAGCCGATGAACATTCTATTCATCGGCCTGTTTTGTTTACGAAACCTGCTTTCCAGCCTCGCCAAACACTGATTTTTCAAGAAGCTCTGCGACATCAAATGTACCTACCTGCTCCTCTACTTCCTTCGCCTTCGTCCCATCTCCCAGCATCGTTAAGCAATAAGGACATCCTGAGCTGATGATGGACGGCTGCACCTGTAACGCCTGCTCCGTTCGGGCAGTGTTAATTCTGGTACCTGTCTCTTCTTCCATCCACATTAAGCCCCCGCCTGCACCGCAGCACATGCCGGTTTCACGATGACGTTCCATTTCTTTCAGCGTCACACCAGGGATGGCTTTTAAAATGTCTCTCGGCGGATCATATACTTCGTTATATCTGCCTAGGTAGCAAGAGTCGTGGAAGGTGATGATCTCGTTCACTTCATGTACAGGCGTTAGTTTCCCTTCTTTCACTAGCTCTGCCAGTAATTCTGTATGATGATACACTTCTGCCTCAAGTCCGAAGTCTGGATACTCATTTTTAAACAAATTGTAGGCGTGCGGATCAATCGTGACGATCTTTGTGACATCGTTTTTCTGGAATTCTTCAATGTTTTTTGCAGCAAGCTCTTGGAATAAAAATTCGTTTCCAAGCCTTCTTGGTGTATCACCAGAGTTTTTCTCCTTATTGCCTAGGATGGCAAAGGAGACTCCTGCTTCGTTGAGAAGCTTTGCAAAGGCAAGCGCAATTTTTTGACTTCGATTGTCATATGCCCCCATTGAACCAACCCAGAATAAATATTCGAAGGTTTGGTCTGCTTTTTTCAGCTCTTTTACTGTCGGCACGTGCACATCTTCTCTCAGTTCACGCCAATTTTCTCTTTCTTTCCGGTTCAATCCCCACGGGTTCCCTTGGCGCTCTATACTTGTCATGGCACGCTGTGCATCTGCATCCATTTTCCCTTCAGTCAGCACAAGATATCTGCGCATATCAATAATTTTGTCGACGTGTTCATTCATGACAGGGCATTGGTCTTCACAGTTTCGGCACGTCGTACATGCCCAAATTTCTTCCTCTGTAATGACTTCACCAATAAGAGAAGGATGATACATCGAGCTGGCAGCCGATTCCTCTGCACCTGCTCCTCTCGCCTGAAGCGCCAGCTGATTTCCTGTTGTCTGCCTGAAGGCAAGCTGCGGAACCCAAGGCGTCTTCGATGTAATGGCGGCCCCTTTATTGGTTAAATGATCTCTTAGCCTTAAAATCAAATCCATAGGAGACAGCATTTTCCCTGTACCTGTGGCTGGGCACATATTTGTGCAGCGCCCGCATTCCACACAAGCGTAAAGGTCGATCAGCTGTGACTGACGAAAGTCTTCAATTTTCCCCACACCGAAGGTCTCTTGTGTCTCATCTTCAAAATCAATTTTTTGCAGCTTGCCTGGCGGGTCTAATCTGCTGGCAAATACGTTCACTGGTCCTGCAATGAGGTGAGCATGCTTTGACTGCGGGACATACACTAAGAATGTCAGCAAAATCAGAAGATGCACCCACCATGCGACATAAAAAACGACTGTTGCCGCAAGAGGTGAAATACCGCCCAGCAAGAAAGCAATACTGGATGCGATTGGCTCAGTTGGTGATAAAGAGTGTCCATGCCAGATGATATTCATCCCGTTCCCAAGTAAAACGGTCAGCATCAAGCCGCCAATAAATAAAAGCACTAGACCTGATTTAAAGCCACGCTTTAAACGGACAAGCTTCTCCACATACCTTCTATGGAACGCCCAAACAACGGCTACTAAAATGAGAAGTGTGACCACCTCTTGGAAAAAGGTAAAGACACCATAAAGCGGACCTAAAGGGAGTCCGCTATCTGGAACGAGTCCCTTCATAATAAAATCAAGGGCTCCGAACTGTACAAGGATAAATCCGTAGAAAAACAGCACATGAATGATGCCGCTCTTCTTGTCCTTTAACAGCTTCTTTTGGCCAAATACATTGACCCAAACACGCTCTAAGCGTTTTTTCATGTCTTGTTGAAACTCTTCTTTTTTACCAAGACGAATATAAGCTGCTCGTGTTCGAATGAGATAAATAAACAAATACACAGCGTAAGCGGTCACCGCCGCAAATGCAATCATGTTCATGATTAAAAGGCTATTCATCTTGCTCCCCCTTTCATTCCCCAAAACCTACTTTGTTCCGTTTCCATGTTGTACCTCTATCATAAATAATGAATGAGTGTTCAGTCAATATTTTTTACACGTTTGGGTACACTATTGAAATATGCAAAAAAGGAGGAAGATTCATGATCGCATTGATCATCCTACTCGTACTCATTGTCATCGTTTGTCTCATATTGTTAGACCTTTATATGGGAAATAAATATTTTTCTACCCGCGCTTTTGAACGATCTTTTGACCAAACAAGCGGTGATGCCGTCTTTTATCATGATGGCGAACCATTTTTTGATCAGCTGCTCGCGGATATTCAACAGGCCTCTTCTTCTATTCATATGATGTTCTTTATTGTAAAGAACGACAAGATTGGTCAAAGGGTCTTACAAGCACTGAAAGCCAAAGCGGAACAAGGGGTTTCAGTCTTTTTGCTGACCGATCGACTAGGGTCCTATCCGTTTGATCAAAATTCCATTGATATGCTGGAAAAAAGCGGCATCCAATTTTACTTTTTAAATAAGCCTCGTTTCCCTTTTTTGATTTATCGGTTAAACATGAGAAATCATCGTAAAATCACAGTGATTGATGGAAAGATTGGCTATATTGGCGGGTTTAATGTCGGTGATGAATATGTTGGGAAAAAGGGTCGGTTTGGCATTTGGAAGGATTATCATTTGCGCATGACGGGGCAAGTTGTCGCAGATCTTCAGCATGTGTTTTTGAATGATTTATACCGGACATCTGGCATTCATCAGCTGCAATATGAAGTTTTTCCTGCTTTGGAACCCGGTACACTACAATGCACAACACGTGCGACTGCTGGTTTTTCTTTAGAAGCTTTGTTCCTCAAAGATATTCAGCAGGCGAGGAAACAGATCATCATCTGTACACCTTACTTTATTCCATCTGCTCCTCTTCTGAGTGCATTGCTTGATGCACGAAAGCGAGGCGTCACGGTTGAAATCATCATCCCAATGAAAGCAGATCATCCACTTGTCAAAGAGGCTGGATTTCATTATTTGAAGGACCTCATTGCCTCTGGCTGCCTTGTTTATCGTTTTTATAAAGGATTTTATCATGCGAAAGCCATTCTAATTGACCAGAGACGCTGTATGATCAGTACGGCAAATTTTGATAAACGCAGCTTGTTTCTAAACGAGGAAGTTGATGTCGCCATTGACGATGTCGACTTTACTGCACACGTAGAGGAAAAAATCCGCGAGCACATAGAAGTGTCTGAGCTTATGACAGAAGAGAAATTGGCACAGCGTCCTCTTTTGTCTCGTCCGCTGGAATGGGCTGCCGCCATGTTTTCTTATTTTTTATAAAGGAGATCACCTATGCGTTATCGATTTGGTTATGTATCCAATGCCGTCACCTTGTGGGAGACTTCTCCTGCCAAGTCGCTGTCCTTTGCAAGATACAGCAAGCTCTCAAAGGAAGAAGGAAAAGAGGCGTTATTACGAACAACAAAGGCCAATCTCGTGAATACATTAAGAACGCTTTATTTCGCCATTGCTCATGATATCCCGCTTTACCGTTTTTCGAGTTCGATCGTCCCGCTTGCGACCCACCCCGAGGTACGCTGGGACTTTGTGACACCATTTCAAAAGGAGTTTCTTGAAATTGGCGAGTTGGTAAAACGGCATGGGCTTCGTGTGAGCTTTCACCCAAATCAATTCACCTTGTTTACTAGCCTTAAGCCTTCAATCACAGAAAATGCCGTGATCGATATGACGTACCATTATCAAATGCTTGAGGCGATGAAGCTCGAAAAGGAAGGCTATATGAACATTCATGTGGGCGGCGCATATGGTGATAAAGAATCAGCACTTCTCCGTTTTGATGAAAATATCAAACAGCTTCCGGCGCATATCAAGGCGAGGATGACGCTTGAGAATGATGACAAAACGTATACGTCGTTAGAAACGCTTGGTGTATGTGAAAAGCACGGTATTCCCTTTGTTTTTGATTACCATCATCACGTAGCCAATAAAGATGACGATGCCGCCCTTGAAGACATCCTGCCAAGAGTATTCGACACTTGGACGAGCACTGGCATTCCGCCTAAAATTCATTTATCCTCACCGAAATCAGAAAAAGCCATACGCAGTCATGCAGATGGTGTAGATATGTCCTTTGTCTTACCGCTTTTTCATGCATTAAAACCGTATGGGCGTAATGTAGATTTTATGATTGAGGCGAAGTTAAAGGATCAGGCCCTGCTCAAACTCGTCGAAGAACTGTCTGCGATAAGAGGCAACAAACGAACAGGCGGAGGAACCATTGAGTGGAAATCATAGAGAAAGGTTTATCTCTGTGCAAACAGGGGTAACAAAGCTATTGTGAGAAAGTAATCAACAGGAGGATATGAAGATGTCTCAGATCTATTCAATCCAAATCGCTGCGAAAGCATTGAATTTACATAAGCTTATTTCTCTTTATGAAAAATGCCACCAAGCTCAACATCGTCTATATGTGTATTCTAAAAAAACAATGTGTAACATCAAGAACATCGTAGAGCTTGAAACCTTCAGGCTCATTCATTTAGAATCTGACTACTTAATTGTCGTAGAGGGAAAAAAAGCACAAGACCTCTTGCAGCCATTTGAAAAAGAGAAGGTTTCTTAAAAAAGAGCAGCTGCTGGCTGCTCTTTTTGTTAGATCCACTCTTTCGTCAACCACACTTGTTTTGAAACTGCATCCATTTTCACTTGTGCACCGATCGGCATCGTGAGCATCGGGTGTGTATGAGCACAGTCAAAATCTGCGATAAGCGGTCTCTTTGTCTCTCCAAGCACCTCAAGTAAAATCTCGTAAGGTTCTTTGCCCGTTCCCTCATCATCAAACAGCTCATGTTTCCCCAATAGAATTCCTGATACCCGCTCAAACACTCCATTTACTTTCAATAAAGAGAAGTTTTTTTCTACAACTGAAGCAGTTTTCATGCAATCTTCAATGAGGAGAATGTCTCCTGTTTGGATTGCAGGCATGAATTCACTGCCCCATATGCCGTACATTGCATTCAGGTTCCCGCCGATTAACCTGCCTTCTGCCTGTCCTTCTAGGACGCACAGCCAATCATTCGGACGCTGCTTTTTATCACGCGTCTTTTCTTCCCAATTGATTCGTTCATCCGTCCAAAAAGGTGGTTTTTTAATCTGATAAGGAATGGGTTGAGGCTGCATCAGGATGTCTTCGAACGACTGATATGAATAAGCAACGAACGGTTCAAACTCGCCAAAGGACGGGACAAGCGCCGGTCCGTAGAATACAGGCAGTCCTGTTTTTTCGTAAGCGGCTAAAAGAATTGCTGTTGCATCTGAATAACCGATCATGATTTTCGGATGTTGATTCAGCAGCTCAAAATCGAGATAAGGCAGCAAACTATTTGAATTTGTCCCGCCAATCATTGACATGACGCACGCCAAGTCTTCTCGTGCCATTAGCTCATTCAACTCATTGGCTCGTTCTTGAATTGTACCTGAACGGTAGTGATCCTCTTTCCCTGTTAATGATCCTGGTACCACAATGAATCCTTTTTGCTCAAGCCACTTCTTCGCCCGCTCATACCTAAGTGGCGAGGTCGCTGATGCAGGACTTGAAGGTGAAAAAATACCGATCTTATCTCCCTTTTGTAATCGCCGAAGCCCCTTCATTCCATCAGATCCTTCCTACACGAGTTTTTTCTATCCTAACAAAAAAAGCCCTTGATCAAAAGGGCTTTCTCTTTAATGACCAAACTGCGCTTCATGCAGTCTGCTGTATACGCCGCCCATGTGAATTAAATCTTGGTGGCGGCCTTGTTCTTCAATGCCTTCCTCTGTCACGACAATGATACGGTCGGCGTGTTTAATTGTTGCAAGGCGGTGGGCGATGACGAGTGTTGTCCTGCCGACTGCCAGTTCACTCAGCGCATCCTGTATGGCTTTTTCTGTTTCTGTATCCAGTGCTGATGTGGCTTCATCTAGGATGAGTATAGAAGGGTTTTTCAGGAACATTCGTGCAATTGACAAGCGCTGCTTTTGACCGCCTGACAGTTTGACGCCGCGCTCACCTATCACCGTATTCAATCCTTCTGGGAAACGCTGGACAAGTTCCTCTAAATGCGCACGCCTGACAGCCTCCCAAACCTCTGCATCGCTGGCTTCTAGGTTGCCGTACGCAATGTTTTCACGAATGGTGCCTGAGAATAAAAAGACATCCTGCTGCACAATACCGATCTGCTGCCTTAAAGAAGACAATGTCATAGACTTTGTGCTTACACCGTCTATCGTGATCTCCCCTTCATCCACATCATAAAAACGAGGCAGCAGACTGCAAATCGTCGATTTCCCCGCTCCTGAAGGCCCGACAAACGCAACCGTTTCTCCTTGTTTGATCTTCAAATCGATATTCTTTAACACATGACTGTGTTCATCGTAGCCAAATGTTACGTTTCGATATTCAATCTCACCTTTCAATCCGTAAACATCACGTGCTTCCTCTGTATCCTTCACATCCGGCTCTGTTTCTAGCAAATCCACATAGCTTTTAAAGCCTGCAATGCCTTTTGGATACATTTCAATGACCGTGTTGATTTTATCAATTGGTCTAAATAAAACATTCGTAATCAGAACAAATGCGATAAAGCCACCTGCCGTTAATTGGCCTTGCAGGACAAACCATGTACCTGCGAGAAGGACAAACAGTGTCACAAGACGTGTCAGAATATAGCTGATCGATCCATTGACCGACATAATTTTATAGGAAAGAAGCTTCGCTTTCCGAAAACGGTTATTGTTTTCAGCAAAACGCTTTTTCTCAAAATGTTCATTGGCAAAGGCTTGAACAAGACGTATGCCGCCGATATTGTTTTCAACCCTTGCATGAAAGTCTCCAATGTCATTGTTGAGCTGTGTAATCGCCTTCGTCATCTTTTTATTAAAATGAAGGGCGAGCCAAATGATGACAGGCATGATGAGGAAGGTTAAAATAGCCAGCTGCCAGTTAATCATCAGCATGACTGCAAAGGCACCAAGAATCGTCATAATCGCTATAAACAAATCTTCAGGACCATGATGCGCCACCTCTCCAATGTACATGAGGTCGTTTGTCATCCGTGACATGAGCTTACCCGTTTTGTTGTTGTCAAAAAATTTAAAGGATAGGCGCTGAAAGTGATCAAACAGCTTTTTCCTCATATCTGTTTCAATATTGATGCCAAGCATGTGCCCCCAATATGACACAATAAATTGCATCACCGAGCTGAGGGCATAAATGACAAACAGCGCAAGTGCTGTCCAGACAATGACTGTCCAGTTCCCTGTTGGCAGCAGTGTATCAATAAAGTAGTTCACGATAAGCGGGAAACCCAATTCCATCAATCCAACGGCGACAGCACAAAAGAAATCTAAAAAGAACAGACCTCGATAAGGCCTGTAATAGGCGAAAAAGCGTTTTAGCATATGTAAAAGAACCTCATTTCCTCTATAATTGATAATCATTTTCAATTATAGAGGAAACCTCTTCAAAATACTAGATGAGGAAATGATTTCTTAGACTGGAAATCCTCATAGCACGCCAGAAAATAACCGAGCAAATGATTCCTTTAAGCGCTCTTTTAAGCCTCTTTTATAAAAATGAACAGGCCCCATTTGCTCACATTCTTTCATATCCTCTTCATAATGGGTCATTAGCTGCTCAATGGGCTTTTTCGCGGCCGTAAAGACATTGACCTCAAAATTGAGCTGAAAGCTTCTCATATCCACATTTGCGGTACCGACAGAGGCAAGTTCTCCATCTGCGATCATCACTTTTTGATGCATGAAGCCTTTTTGATAGTGATACACTTTGATGCCCTCTTTTAGGAGCTCAGAAAAATACGATCGTGTGGCGTATTGTGTGAGAAAGCCATCATTGATCTCCGGAACCATCACCCGGACATCCACCCCTCTTGTCGCAGCAATTTTCAACGCCGTACGTATGGATTCATTTGGGACAAAATAAGGTGTCGCAATCCAGACAAATTGTTTCGCATTTGAGATGAGTGCATCATATAAATCACTCATACTTTCTTTCATATCGGGTCCAGTTGGTACAACCTGAATGACATCCTCTCCCGTCACAGGATGCGGCATATGATATTTCGGATCATCAATTAATACTTCATCTGATACATACTCCCAGTCAAGCATAAAAACAGAGTGAAGGGTTTGGACAGCCTCACCCTTTAACATCGTATGCGTATCACGCCAAAACCCGATATTTTCATCACGTCCGACATATTCTTTTCCGACATTTAACCCTCCGACAAATCCAGTTTGCCCATCAATGATCACAATTTTTCGGTGATTACGGAAATTGAATTTTTGATTAAAGAAACCATATTTTAAAGGCAGAAAAGGAGCAACCTTGACACCCGCCTGCTTCAAGCGTTTAATATCTTTCCGAGAAAAGCGAATGCTGCCAGCCGCATCATAGATGAAGCGAACCTCTACCCCTTCTTTCACTTTTTCTATCAGAATCTCCATCATCCGGTGCCCGAGGAAATCTGATTTGAACATGTAGTATTCTATATGGATGAACGATTTTGCCTTTTTTAATTCTTCAAAAATACGAGGAAACGTCTCCTCCCCATTTTTTAAAATGTCCATGTCACTATTTGTGTTCACATGCATGCCTGTTGCTTTTTCTGTGTAATGAAAAAAAGTCCGCTGATTTTCGGTTAGACTTGATTCATCCGGCTTGCTCTCAAGCTCTGATATTCTGCGTAGTTTTTCACGGTTGTACATTCTCTTTGATTTGAATAAATGACCTTTCACATAGAGCTGTCCCGAGAACAAATAAAACATATAGCCAATGATCGGGAAAAAGATCAGCACATACATCCATAAAAGTGTGTGCTGTGATGTACGGTTCTCTAGCATGAGTGAGATGATACTAAATAAAATAATGGCGATATAAACTGCTGCGTACAGCTGAACACTCCACGCTGGCACCGGCCACCAATACACCACATATGCCCCGAATATCATAAAATATAAAAATAAAAATTCCAGTCTCCTCTTTTTCACATTCTCCGCCCTCATTCGTTTCTGTCTTTTCTCTTCCATACCCTTTGCACAGCTTGTATGAAACGCACGATCCATTCCTTTTTCCTAGCCTTTACAGACTTGCGCTATTTGATCCGATATAATGGAGAAATATGTGATGGAAAGGAAGATTTGTTTATGCATACACCCTCTCCTTTAAAAAAAGGCAGCCATCTTCGTGTCATTGCTCCAAGCCGAAGTGCCAGCATTTTATCAAAAGAAGGAATCGCTCAAGCAAAAAAGCGTTTAGAGATGTTAGGTTTCACTGTTTCCTTTGGACAGCACGCATTTGAATGTGATCTTCATTCCTCTTCATCTATTGAACACCGCTTGTCTGATTTGCATAAGGCGTTCACAGATGAAGAAGTCGACGGTATTTTGACTGCCATTGGAGGCTTCAATTGCAATGAACTTTTGCCTTACATTGATTACGACTTGATTCGTCAGCATCCTAAAGTTCTTTGCGGCTACAGTGATATTACCGCACTCGCAAGTGCTATTACTGCCAAATGTGAGATGGTGACATACTCTGGACCCCATTTCTCCAGCTTTCAAATGGACCAGGGACAAGAGGAGCAGACCGCTATGTTTCAAGCCTGCTTGATGAATGGCAGTGAGTGTTTTGATGTGACCCCTTCGACAAAGTGGAGTGATGATGCGTGGTATCTTGATCAAGCGAACAGACAGTTTCATCCGACGAAATGGGGAATATATCAGGAAGGAACAGCCGAAGGCACCTTGTATGGAGGGAACCTTTGTACACTGAACTTACTGCAAGGGACAACGTTTATGCCTCGCATCAAGGATGCCATTTTATTTGTGGAGGATGATGACTTGGTCTTTCCTGAAATGTTCGCCAGAGACCTTGCCTCGCTTTTGCAGCATGCCGAATCCATTAAAGGGTTGATCATCGGACGCTTTCAGAAGAAATCCAAGATGACAGAGGAACATTTAAAGTTCATTTTAGATAAACACCCAATGCTCAAACACATTCCCGTGATCTACGATGTCGATATCGGACATACGCAGCCCGTCTTCACCTTACCGATTGGCGGAAGCGTTCAGTTAGCGTGTGAAAATGGAGACGTGAAGCTGCGCATTCATTCATAACTAAAAAAGGCAAAAAAGCACCCGAATTGTGGTGCTTTTTTAAATGCCACCATCTTTTTTAAAATTTTTTAGAAAAAGTGATCCAATCCTCCATCCCCTTCGTTAAGTAGATGTAAAAAGAAAAGAGAGGAGGCAAAAACATGTTCTCTGATGTACTAAGCCAATTATTCGATTCTATCTCTAACATGATTAATACACTTGGATAATCCCATTAACGCACACATACTACATGCTTGCCGAAGGGAGGATACAAACTATGTTTTCTGATGTACTTAGCCAATTATTTGATTCTATTTCTAACATGATTAATACGCTTGGGTAATGTTCAACATCCGCTGTCCTTAAAAGATAGCGGGTTTTTTTATATCAAAAAGCCCCACTCCTATAGTAGAGCGGGGCTTTTTTGTATTACATCTTTTCCGGAGCCGATACACCAATTAGTTTCAATGCATTCGCCAGCGTAATTTGTGTTGCTTTCATGAGTGAAAGACGTGCTGTTGTTTTTGTTTCGTTTTCTACATCAATGACCTTTTCGGCATTGTAGAAGCTGTGAAGGGCTGATGCAAGGTCATAGATATAGTTCGTCACACGGTGCGGAATACGCTTTTCAGCTGCTTCTGCTACAACTTCTGGGAAGCTGCCAATGATTTTGAGAAGATCGTATTCTTTTTCCGATTGAATGTGAGAGAAATCTGCTTTTTCAAGGTTTGGCTCGTAGCCTTTTTCTTCACCTTGACGCAGCATGCTGCAAATTCTCGCATGGGCATATTGTGCGTAGTACACAGGGTTTTCGTTAGACGTAGAAATCGCTAAATCTAAGTCAAAGTCCATATGTGTCGCCGCACTTCTCATCGCGAAGAAATAACGAGTGGCATCTAGGCCCACTTCTTCAATCAAGTCACGCATCGTGACGGCTTTACCTGTACGCTTACTCATCTTCATCTTTTCACCGTTTTTGTATAGGTGAACGAGCTGAATGATTTCTACTTCAAGCTTGCCAGCAGGATATCCAAGTGCTTGAATCGCCGCTTTCATTCGAGGGATATAGCCATGATGGTCCGCTCCCCATATGTTAATGAGCTGATCAAAGCCTCTGTCTAATTTGTCTTTATGATATGCGATATCTGGAAGCAAGTAAGTGAAGCTGCCGTCTTTTTTAATGAGCACGCGGTCCTTGTCATCACCAAAATCAGTTGAACGTAGCCACGTTGCTCCATCTTCTTCAAAGACATAGCCTTTAGCGCGAAGGGTTTCCAGCGCTGGTTCGATTTTTCCGTTTTCGTATAAAGAGGTTTCTGAATACCATACATCAAATGGGACACGGAAATTCTCAAGGTCTACGCGTAATTTCTCTAATTCGTATTTTAAGCCGTATTCACGGAAGAACTTCATACGCTCTTCTTCTGGCTCATGCACGAAACGGTCACCAAATTCATCTGCCAGCTTTTGCCCGATGCCTTTGATGTCTTCTCCTCTATAGCCGTCTTCAGGCATCTCTTTTTCAAGACCGAGCGCCTCAAAGTAACGTACCTCTACAGATAAAGCGAGGTTATTGATCTGATTCCCAGCATCGTTGATATAGTATTCACGGCTCACCTCGAACCCTGCTTTATCCAGGATGTTGCAAAGAGAATCACCTACAGCTGCTCCGCGGGCATGTCCAAGGTGAAGGTCACCTGTCGGGTTGGCTGAGACGAATTCAACTTGCACCTTTTGACCGCCGCCTGTATTCGTTTCACCATATGCCTCTTTTGCTTCAAGGACAGCTGGGATTAGCTTTGTTAAATACTGATTGTTCATATAAAAGTTAATGAATCCTGGACCTGCGATATCCAGTTTTTCAATAGATGCTTTCCCTTTATCAAACGCTTTGACAATGTCCTCTGCGATTTGACGAGGTGCTTTTTTTGCAATGCGGGCAAGCTGCATCGCCATGTTGGTGGAGTAATCACCGTGAGTTTTGTCTTTCGGCACTTCTAAAAGGACATCTGGTACCTGGCTTTCATCAGCAAGTCCTGCTTTGACGACTGCCGCGATAATTTCTTCTTTTAACGCATCTTTGACCTGTTCTGCGATATTCATGAACGTAAATCCTCCTTATATGAAATCGATAATGTATGTAAATGCTTTTGATCTTCCCCTGTCAGCATATCGTACGTAATGTGCAGCAGTCCCTTGTCCACATCGAGATCAATGCCATGTGTGTGTACATCAAGCTGTAGTGTACCGAATGGCATCGTGTAATGTGTAATGGTCGTTTCTCCGATGAGAAAGCGCTGCTTCATTTGAATGGCCCCTGATCTCATGACAAAAATTTCTTTTTCACTCATTTTCACAACGGTTTTTACTTGACCCATTTCATGTTCTTCATGGTAAGTGAGATACGTTTTGTCATTCTTTTCTTGATACGTTCCAGTCGTGCGGAATTCGATCGTTTCAGCCGGCTCCGTCTCTGGTTTCATCACTGACTTTACATGAATTGAAATTTGGTTTTGTGTCATTTTGCACTTCCTTTGCTAAGACCCGTTTAACTAAAATAGTATACCATATTCATGATCGCCTATCATCCCATCATTTCTCTTCTTCACGGTGATTAAACTTCGTTTTTGATCTTACGCCATCCCTTTAGAAAAAAAGAAACAGGAAACTCACTAATACCACCAATCCAGCCTTTACGCCCCTGTCTTTTCTTTTGATGAAATAAAAAAGAGCTTGTATGCCTGAAAAAAATCAAATGGCACGATCTGCGACTGCTTAAATACCACCTGCATGAATAACGCAATGGCTGTCAGATAGAAAAAGCCTCGATCCTGAAACAGCCCCAACATCTCTTCCTTTGCTTCCTTTTTCGAAGCAAAAACAGGCGGCTCAGCTGCGAGCTCTCGTTTCAGTGTGAGAAAGCCTGCCCCTAACACACATAAAGCGAGAAGCACCATCAATAATGACGAAAACATGAGCTGCCTCCTTTATTTTTTGACCAATGTAAAAAAAAGAGCTTGTCCACATGAGATGACAAGCTCCTCTATCAAGTTATTATTTCACAAATCCAAGCAGCATTTCGCGTAAAAGCTTGCTCGCTGTATTCGCTGTTTGGTCGGAATGATCGTATACAGGTGCTACCTCTACAAGGTCTGCACCGACTACTTGAACCTCAGATCCTGCAATGGCATGAATGGAAGCAAGCAGCTCTTTTGATGTAATACCGCCAGCATCCACCGTGCCTGTACCAGGTGCATGAGCTGGGTCGAGTACATCAATGTCGATCGTCACATAAACTGGACGCCCCTTCAGCTTTGGCAATACTTGCTTCAACGGCTCCAGCACTTCAAATTTAGAAATGTGCATGCCCGCTTCTTTTGCCCATTCAAATTCTTCCTTCATACCAGAACGAATCCCAAAAGAGAACACATTTTCAGGTCCAATGAGTCCTGCTACTTTACGAATCGGTGTTGAATGAGACAGCGGCTCACCCTCGTATTCCTCACGAAGATCCGTATGTGCGTCCATATGGATAATCGCCAAATCAGGATATTTCTTATGCATCGCGCGGAAAACAGGCCAAGACACAAGATGCTCGCCTCCCATTCCTAATGGAAACTTCCCTTTTTCTAAAATACTGTCGACATACTCTTCAATTAAGTCTAAGCTTTTCTGTGCATTTCCAAAAGGAAGCGGTATGTCACCGGCATCAAAGAATGGTACCTCGTGCAGCTCACGATCTAAATAAGGGCTGTATTCCTCTAATCCAATCGACACTTCACGAATACGGTTTGGGCCAAAACGTGAGCCTGGTCTATAACTGACGGTCCAATCCATCGGCATCCCGTATAAAATGACTTTTGCATCTTCCCATGTCGGATGACTTCCAATAAACACTTTTCCTGAATAAGCCTCGTCGAATCTCATGCAAGATTCCTCCTTTTACGCTTCAAAAAATGCGCAAACTGTCATTTGCGCATTTCCACTTCGCTTGATTTATTTGATTAAGTCGCTTACAAATTTCGGCAGAACGAATGCCGCTTTGTGCAATTCTTTTGTGTAATATTTCGTGTCAATATCAAAGAAACGGCTGTCTTCTACAGCAAGTGGGTCATATTTTTTTGAACCGATGGTAAATGTCCAAAGACCACTTGGATACGTTGGAATATTTGCTGTGTAAAGCTTCGTGATTGGGAAAATCTCTTTCACATCACGCTGTACATTTGTAATCAGCTCAGGTGTGAACCAAGGGTTGTCCGTTTGTGCCACGAAAATACCGTCTTCTTTGAGTGCTTTTGAAATCCCTGCGTAAAAACCTTTAGAGAACAGGTTCACAGCTGGCCCAACTGGTTCTGTTGAATCCACCATGATGACATCATACTCATCGTCAGCTTCAGCAATGTGCATAAAGCCATCTCCGACTTTGACATCTACACGAGGATCGTCTAGTTTTCCAGCAATCGAAGGAAGGAATTTCTTCGAGTATTCGATGACTTTGCCATCAATATCAACAAGTGTCGCTTTTTTCACACTTGGATGCTTCAGGATTTCACGAATGACACCGCCGTCTCCTCCGCCTACGACAAGAACATTTTCCGGGTTTGGATGAGTGAAAAGAGGAACATGTGCCACCATTTCGTGGTATACAAACTCATCTTTCTCTGATGTCATCACCATACCGTCTAAAAACAGCATATTGCCAAACTCTTCTGTTTCCACCATTTCTAAATGCTGAAAATCTGTTTGTTCTGTATGAAGGGTTTTGTTCACCTTCAATGTAATACCAAAATTCTTCGTTTGCTTCTCTGTATACCAAAGTTCGCTCATTGTCCATCTTCCTCTCATCCAATAATAAACAAACATCTATTGTTAGCGCCTTTATCGGCTATGACTATATCGATTGTCCAAGAAAAAAGTATAGTGGATTCATATCAAATTGTAAAGAACCGCATGAGTTCTCTTCAATTTTCATGCATACTCTTGCAATCATTTGTTTAAAACGGTTTTCTTTGTTCCATACTGATAAAAAACCGTCAAAATGGGGGCTTTGCATGGACACAATCATGAGTAATAAAAAAATCCGCATGACCGTGAAAACGATTCGAGCCTGTTTTTTTATTGGCTTGCTCGCTTTTCTATTTGCAGGCACTGTCTTTTTGACGATTCTTTTAATAGCCAAATGGCAAGGTGCCCCCTCTGTTCAAGTTCCCCAATCTACGACGATTTATGCAGCCGATGGTTCAAAGCTTGGAGAATCCAGCTTTGGAGAAAAGAGATATTGGGTGCCCTTAAAGGACATGTCCCCTCATATCAGACAGGCAGCTGTAGCTGTTGAGGATAAAACCTTTTATGAGCATCATGGCTTTGATGTGAAACGGATGGCGGGTGCTGCAGTGGCGGATATTCGTGCTATGGCTAAGGTACAAGGCGCCAGCACGATCACCCAGCAATATGCACGAAATCTGTATTTAGATCATGATAAAACGTGGAAGCGGAAGTGGAATGAAGCCTTTTACACGATCCGCTTAGAGCAAAACTATACAAAAGACGAGATTTTAGAAGGATACTTGAACACCATTTATTATGGTCACGGAGCTTACGGCGTGGAAGCGGCGTCCCGTCTGTATTTCGGAAAAAAAGCGAAGAATTTGACACTCGCTGAATCTGCCTTACTTGCCGGTATCCCAAAGGGCCCTTCTCTCTACTCCCCTTATGTGAATGAAGAGAAAGCCGGCGCAAGAAAGAATATGATTTTGAGGCACATGCAAGAGGATGGCATGATTACGAAAAAGGCAGCCGCTGAAGCCGCGAAAGAAAAACTGTCCTATCGCCCTTTGCAGAAGAAGCAGCTGCAAGCAAAGCAAGCACCATATTTTTATGATGATGTGATTCGTGAGTTGAAACAAAGCTTGGGGTTAACTGAGGAACAGATCGAAACTTATGGTCTTCATATCCAAACGACTTTAAATCCAGAGTTACAGAAAATGGCTGAGAAAACGTTACAAAACACAATCTATTCGAAATCAGACATCCAAATCGGCTTTACTGCTATCCATCCCCAAACAGGTCATGTACTCGCCCTCATCGGAGGAAGAGATTATGAGAAAAGTCCATTCAACCGGGTCACACAAGCGAAAAGACAGCCCGGTTCAACAATGAAGCCTCTTCTCTATTACATTGCCTTGCAAAATGGGTTTACACCAGCAACCGTCATGCGAAGTGAAGAAACGGTTTTTGAGCTCGATGATCAAGGAAGCGGTGCTGCTTATTCACCAAGCAATTATCATGGCTATTACGCCAATGACGGCATTACCATGCTTCAAGCCTTGGCGCTGTCTGATAATATTTATGCTGTGAAAACCCATCTTTTTTTAGGAATGGAGCAGCTCGTACGTGCCGGCAAAACATTCGGCATCAACGAAAGACTAGATCAAGTGCCGTCACTTGCCCTAGGCACGTCCCCTGTCAAACCAATTGAAATGACCAATGCTTACGCAATGCTTGTCAATGGCGGAAAACGAGTCAAACCCACCTTTATTACAAAAGTAACGGATGCAAAAGGTAACGTGCTTTTTGAAGAAAAACAAAAACGAGAGCAAGTCTTAGATGAAAAGGCAGCCTTTGTCACCACCGACATGATGTCAGGAATGTTCAATGATCAGTTAAACGGCTATACAAGTGTCACTGGCCGCACCATTATGAAGGATCTCACAAGAACATACGGAGGGAAATCGGGAACGACAGGAGCCGATAGCTGGATGATCGGCTTCTCTCCCCAGCTCGTCACAGGTGTGTGGACGGGCTATGATAAAGGGCGTACCATTGACTCGGTCGAAGAAACAGCCTATGCAAAAAAGATATGGGCATCCTTTATGGAATCAGCCCTCTCCAAACAGCCAGCGTCCTCCTTCATGCCGCCAGACGGTGTAAAAGGTGTGTATATCAATCCAAAAACCGGCGATCTCGCGGGTCCAGGATGTGAATCAAAGGTATTCACCTATTTTATAGAAGGAACGGAGCCGACAGGTATGTGCTACGGTGCTGAGGATAAATCTTCTGATGAAGATCCGGTTCAAGATCAAAGGCCAAAGAAATGGTGGGAAAAGTGGCTGAAACGTTAAAAAAAGACATGAAAAACCCCGAGATTTGCATCTCGGGATTCTCCATGTCCTAGCTTTAACACCAGTTTACTCAAAAATCAGCTGGAATTGGTAGCAATTCACCATTCTTCACAAAAATTTCACAATTATTCAGGGACAGCCAATCCTTCTTTTAATTCTTCTGTAGATGCTTCCCATAGTGCTTCATTATGACTCTTCAAGAAATCAGCCAGTACCTTTTTCGATACATCATCCATATGACTGACGACGATTTTTCGCTTCATTGATTTATCCATTAAATTCACATGCTCTGGAAGCGACTTATACCCGCGGCGGATTGAACGGTCGACGGTCATTTCGCAAGCCGTCACACCAGCATAATAAGGACCTACTTCTCTGCGGTCAATGGTTACCCATACGAGCCAATACGGCTTTCCGTTCGGTACCTCTTCTTTACTTTTCAAGAATTTAATCCCTTTTTCCACGGCACTTCTTGCATGCATTGCACCAATATCAATGACAGCTTCCTTTTCCTCTACATCAATGATCACTGGCGAAATGTTATCTAGGCTGAGTGCACCCGCACCAAAGCCTCCGTGTCCGTCAGTTGCGTCTGTTTTTTTAATGATATTAAAACCAATTGGTTTCTTCTTTTTACCTTCCATTCATTAAACCTCCTAAAGCAGCGGCTTCAAAATAAGATTAAACCAGTATATGATTTGATCCCGCATTCCGATCAATGGACCAAAAACAAACTGTCCTAGCGGCGTAATCACGAATATGAGAAAAATAATGATCCCATATTGTTCGAATTGCGTCATTTTCGCACGGATACGGGGACTGACGACGTCCTCAATAATACGATACCCATCCAGTGGCGGAAGTGGCAATAGATTAAATAGGAACAAAATGACGTTCAAGTTTATAAAGATTCGGAAGAAATAATCCATTCCAGGCTCAAAGCGCATGAGCGACTCCCCGCCAAATTTCTGAAGAAGCACGTACACGAAACAGCCTAGAAACGCCAACACCAAGTTACTTAAAGGACCAGCAATCGAGACGCAGATTCCTGCTAAGCGCGGGTTTTTAAAATGGTATCGATTCACCGGCACAGGTCTCGCCCAGCCAAACCCAGCGACAAAGATCAAAATCGTCCCAAATACATCAAGATGCTTCAGTGGATTTAATGTGAGTCTCCCTTGGTTCTTAGCTGTCGGGTCTCCGAAACGATACGCAACATATGCATGCGCCAGCTCGTGCATCGTAAATGCAACAACAAGCGTAATGGCGACATATGGAATCAGTTCTAATGGATACACAAGAAATTGGTTCAAAGGCATGAATCCCTCTTTCTTTCTATACAATGATTTACTTCATTCAGTATACTATAAGAAGTCCCTTAAACTAAAGGGAAGCGTAGCATTAAAGGAAAAAGGAGGTTTTTGCATTGCCGATTGTTACCGTACAAATGCTTGAAGGAAGAACAGACGAGCAGAAACGAGCTCTTGTGGAGAAAGTCACTGATGCTGTTGTTGAAACAACAGGCGCAGGTGCAGAAAAAGTCTCTGTCATTATTGAAGAAATGAAAAAAGAACACTATGCCGTAGCAGGAAAACGAATGAGCGACCTGTAAGCATAAAAAAAGGACAAGCACATAGGTGTTTGTCCTTTTGTCTCTTATTTTATCTGTACCACGCTTTGTTACGGTTCACTTGATTTTTATGAGCCGCATCAAAGAAATCGACTGTGTAGGAATAATCATAGTTCATTAGGCAGACAATGCCGCTGCCTTGAGGGTCATGCGGTAAGCCAAAGTTATGACCATATTCATGCGTAGCCGCTTTTGCGGTGTTCGCTGTTCCTTGATCAAGGTTAACGGCGAATGCACTTCCGCTCGGTGCACTATTGTATACATAAGCGATTCCGCCTGCATCAAAGTTTGGATTTGCTGTAAATCCAGTGACAAAATCGTATCCTCTGCCATCAAAGCTGCGCTGAAGGTTGGACAGAATTTGCGATGAATTTGATCCAGAAGATGTCCAAGATCCTACTGCTTGTACGACAAAGTCCACATCATGATCACGGTTAAAGGTCACGTCCGCTTGCTCGATGATGCTGACAATTCGCGTCTGCCAGTCACTATATTTCGCACGATACTGTGCATCTGCTACAGCATAGACCGTTACTTTTTGACTGCCTGTACTTGCCTTTGTTGAAATAGAATCCCCTGTATTCGCCTTAAAGGTTCTAGAGCCCACCTGCTTACCAGACTCATCTAATACCTTTGTTGTCACATCTCGTTCAATTGGAGGTGCTTTCGTCAAATCTTTAAAATCGTTTGCCTTTGGCAACCCCTCACTAATATGTGTTTCGAATGGCGCATGACCATGATCATGCCCATGACCAGCACTCGCGACTGGTGCTGAAGCTGAACTTACTCCCGGTAACAAACTACCTACCAATAAAAATGACAAAAAGACTGAACGCTTTTTCATTCCTATCCCTCCTTTGATTTTCACAAAGTTATATATTCACTGAAAATTCACCATTTTCCTTCTATTCAGTCAAAAACAGGAAATTAGATGCACGAGAAGAAAGTCGGAATATGTCATATTCACTAATTTTCTGAATCGTTCAGTACACATTTCATTGAAAATTAGCGCTTTTGTTCCAGGTCTTACAAAATAAAAAAAGCCCTAAATACTGGGCTTTTGTGAAACTAGTTCAATTTCTTCAATTGATCAATATAAGCAAGAGCATCCTCAAATTCTTCGTCCGTATAGCGCTGCTTGCTTTTAATGGTGAAGACCTTTTCCTTTACCTCATCTTCTGGCAGATCATCAAAGTATAAAATCGTAGAGACGAGCTCTAGAAAACGTGACGACTGCTCGTTCATCTGCTGCGTCAGCACTTTGAGGTCAGGCATGTCCACTTCACACTGATCGAGAAACTCTTTCCCATTGTCCGTCAGCGAATAGCGATATTGATAGTATCCGCCTTTTTTTTCCTTCATTTCGTCCAAGAATCCAAGGTTGCACAGCTCTTCAATTCTGAGCGTCAACTCCTCTGAATAGGGGCCATAAAAGTGAAAATCGTATTTCTCGTAAAAAGGCAAATCTAGCTTTTTTGCTATGTAAATCATCTTTTGCAGCTTCTTCCGTCCAACGATTTCCCCAGATTCAGAGAATACCTTCATCAACTTTGCATGCTCTTTCAACAAATTCCCGACATCTCCTTTTTCAGTACTTCCTTATCCCAATCCAAGCAGCTTCATGATCGCCTTCTTTTCTTCAGCTTTTTCCGACATATCTACAATTAAGTCCATCGGGAAATAAAGTTTATGATCGGTTCTTCGTTTACCGGAAATGGCATCAACAATATCTGACTGTCTCGACAGCTCTTTAATATGACCACTTTGCGTCAAAAGATGGATCGGCAGTCTCTCTTCTTCCTCCCCTGGTCTGTAGAAGTCGTAGGGCAAGTCAGAAGAAGAGTCGACGACTAAATAATAGTCAGGATCAATGCCTGCCTCCTTGAACAAGGCGGTCAGCTTGAAATATTTCGTCATTTCTTCATTCGGATTAAACTCTGTATATTGGAACAATCGGCGGTTCATAAAACGGCGGCACAAATCAGCCAGCACGTGATCTTCTTCATCTTCCCACGCCTGAAAATAAAATAAGACAATGGATTCATCCAGTTTAATATAGTCCTCTGTGGTGACATTCCCCTCAAAAATCGAATAAAAATGAACAGGGGCATGTGTGAAAATATAGCCCGTTTCATGCAGCTCTTTTGCACGATGGAGAATTTTCGTTAAAATGACTTCCGCACTGCGTGTCACTGGGTGGAAATAGACTTGCCAGTACATTTGATAGCGGCTCATAATATAATCCTCGACCGCATGCATCCCGCTCTGCTTCATCACAATCTGATCTTCTCTAGGACGCATTACGCGCAAAATACGCTCCATATCAAAATGGCCATAGCTGACGCCTGTATAGTAGGCATCACGCTGCAAATAGTCCATACGGTCGGCATCAATTTGACTTGAGATCAAACTGACCACCTGTTTGTTTTGATACGTTTTGGCAATAACTTCTGCCACATGCTTCGGGAAATCATCACTCACCCGGCGAAGCACTTCATTGACTTCGGTTTGCCCTAAAATAATATCTCTTGTAAACGATTCATGATCTAAGTGGAAGACCTTTTCAAAGGAATGAGAAAATGGTCCATGTCCGAGGTCATGAAGCAAGGCCGCACTCAGGACAAGCTCGCGTTCTCCCTCATCCCATTCCGGCCGTCCTTTGAAAACATCATCTACAATCCGTCTCACAATCTCGTATACACCGAGTGAATGATTGAAACGGCTGTGTTCTGCACCATGAAACGTTAAGTAAGTGGTTCCTAGCTGTTTAATTCGGCGCAGGCGCTGAAATTCTCTTGTTCCTATTAAATCCCATATTAATGCGTCCCGTACGTGAACATAACGGTGCACAGGATCTTTAAATACCTTTTCCTCAGATAATTTCCCTTTTGGATACGCCATCGTTTCGTCCCTCTTTTTTTAAGACGTGTTTCTATTATATCGGGTAACTTTTCCCGAAAGCATCCTTGAATTTGCTCGTGAATGTGTTCTCAAAGATTGCACGGACGTAAAAAGCCCGACCTGACAGGGACGGACCTCTTTTTAGGTCGACTGAACACATTCAGTGACATTTATTTGACTTTTTTTTGAACCTTTTCGAGTAACTCATCTTCTGTTGGTGCGGATAATGGGCGATTGTTCACAAACGCAAAAGCCTTTTTTCGTCCTGGACCACAATAGGATTGACAGCCGATTTCAATTTTTGCATCAGGGTCAACCGATTTGAGTCGAGGCAACAACGTCTTTAGGTTCGTCGCATCGCAATCGTCACATACGCGAAACTCATTAGCCATGGTCTTACGCTTCCTTTCAATGATGAACTTCATTTTATATAAAACAGTTGGACAACCAAGAGTCATAATATACCACCCAACATTGTACATCGAAGCGGCTGGACTTGCAAGACGCATGATAATCGCTGAGACGCGCTCATATAAAAGCTAGTATTTTCCACTATCCTTTTAGCAAACTTGTATAAACCTTCTTGAATTTGGCTAATCTAATACCATCAAATCATATGGGGGTTTAAACATGTCAAAACAAAGACAAGATGCTTGGTCAGAGGAAGATGATCTTCTTTTGGCAGAAACCGTCTTACGTCACGTGAGAGAGGGCAGCACACAGCTGAATGCGTTTGAAGAAGTAGGAGACAAGCTAAATCGCACCTCAGCGGCATGCGGTTTTAGATGGAATGCTGTTGTAAGGCATCAATATGAAAAAGCGCTAGCCCTTGCCAAAAAACAAAGAAAACAACGGATGCGTGCTCTTGGCAATGGCCAGCCTGCAAAGAAACGATTACTCTATCAGCCGCAAGTAGAAGAAACAGTCACGCAAGAGGAATTCTCACAGGAGCTGGAACCAGCGCAGGAAGAAACGTTTGCACCAGCATCTGAAACAGCCGAGCAGCTCCAGTTTGTAGACCAAAGCTACAATGAAGAGTTAGCTAGTTTATCACATTTATTGTCACAGGCTTCACATGTCGTAGAGAAAAAGCCAGAAGCCAATCCTTTTAGGCAGCAACAGGAGTTAACCATTGAAGATGTCATTCGTTTCTTGCGCCGCTATGAAGGCGATGGACAGCAATCCTCTGCATTACGCATGGAAAACAGCCGGTTAAAACAAGAAAATAACGAACTTTCACATAAAGTCACGCAGCTAGAAGCAGAAGTGAAAAAGCTTGAGAAGGATCAGCTCACGATTCAAGAAGATTATGAAACACTTGTCAAAATCATGAACCGTGCAAGAAAACTAGTTTTGTTTGAAGAGGATGACACTGCCGCTCCAACCTTTAAAATGGACCGAAACGGCAACCTCGAAAAAATGGCAGAATAACAAAAAGTGCTCCCCATCTGCGGGAAGCACTTTTTTAAATGCCCAAAAATAGCATCACACTAAAAAGGACATTCATCAAAAAGACAAACATAAAAATATACCTGACTTGTCTCACCTGAAAATCACCAAATATAAAAATATAAAGACCTGCGATGCCAAGTGTCAGGACAGGCTGAAGAAACGGCACCAAAAGCGAAATGCCATAGCCGGCTCCCATGATAACAGGAAGCCATAGTAAATAGAGGTAACCGCCGTTTTTTGATTTCAAGAAACCACTCCCTCTCTTTCTTCTATCTGCTTGATTTCAGGTTGAACAAATTTGAGTCCGACCATTGTACGTCCGCGTCTTTTTGAAGTCCAAACGGCAATCGCCGGCTGATCTGTCAGAGATTCTGCGTCAATGGTGATCCGCACTTTCTCATGTAATTCAATACCAGCTTCAGACTCGATTTTACACCCAGATACACTAATATCATGTATGACTAACGGCACCTTCTCTTCTAATCTGCCCTCATATGACAACGTGCCTGTCACACCTTTTAAAGGTTTTCTCATCCATTTGCGCCGTATAGCCTTTGGCACTTTCTCTGTCTCTCTTACAAAGCGGAGAAACGTCCGAACAGCATAGGATTTTTTCTCATAATCCGTAATGGCTACATGCTCTCGTGTGAATAGGAAGCGGATTAGTGATAGATACTCTGATTTTTGTGTGTCAGTAAAAGCAACACCTACCATCAGCTTGTCTTCCTCCGGATAGCTCCAGACCACGTCACACGCCACACGTTCATCCTCTGTAAAGAATAATTGCGTTTGTCCTTGATAAAGAGAAGATGCTTGATCCAATGGAATGGAGAGACGCGCACCTGAATCACTCATATCTTGCAGGAAACAAGCAATCGACTGATCTTGATGATCAGAACGAAGATGCCCCTCTTTTTCAATGATAAATCGCTCTGATTTCCGATAACGCGGACGGTCAAACGCCACAAGTAGTGCCATGAATAGGCCTGCACCGTTATACATCACCCAAAATATATTAATCAACGTGAGATCAGCATTCATCGTCCCATTTACCTTCACATCGTATCCTATTTTCACTAGGACAAGCAATGAGAGCAGCAAAAAGATCAAATGGGGAATCATCGTTTTCAAATGAAAATGTCTTTTGTCCGTTTGAATGCCCTTTGGTGTGACAAGAAATTCAACTCTCTTTTTGAAAAACAGCTCACTTAAAGCCACACCAGCTAGGTGGAACGCCATAGAGCTTTCATAAATATGACTCCAGAACATGCTTCTCTTTTGATTCGACACAAGTTTAAATGCTAAATAGGAACTAAAGAACGCCGGCAGCCAGAACATGAAAATAGACTGGAAATCTGCCCAGAAACTTTGAATACCAAACAATAAAAACAAAATCGGTGTGAGAATGTAAATCATTTTAAACAAACCGTTAAACCAATACACAATACCATCTAAATAAAGAACTCGCTGCATCAGCGTTAAGCCGCGAACCTTCAAAGGATTAAACTTACGGGCACACTGAATGTTCCCTCTCGACCACCGATCTCTCTGCTTTAATAGATCAAGCCAGCTTTCAGGTGCCAGCCCGACGGCTAATACTTCTCCGACAGACACAGATTTGAACTTTCCTTGGAGAAGCATGCCTGTCGCCATGTCTTCTGTAATCACCCCAGTAGCAAATCCGCCAATTTCATCTAAAGCTATTCTTCTAAAGACAGTATTACTACCGACATACATCACAGCATTAAACCGATCCTTCCCAGCTTGGAGGGTTTGCATGAAGAAGTCCTGCTCATTTGGAATTCGATCCTTCGAGAACATATTATATTGGAAAGGATCTTCGTTATAAAACGCCTGTGGAACTTGAACAAACGCCGTCGCTCCATCATGAAAGTAAGGCACTGTTTTTTCTAAAAATAAAGGAAGGGGGACCATATCCGCATCAAGTGTGAGAATCAGCTCCCCACTTGTTTGAGACATCGCATGGTTTAAGTTACCCGCCTTCGCAAACTTGTTATCTGTTCTTGTCAGATAATGAACACCAAACTCAGAAGCAAGCTGCTGTACAGACTCCCGCTTGCCATCATCACATAAATAGATGTGGACTTTGTCCTTTGGATAAGAGAGATTCACACAACCTGCAACAGTGCGTTTCAGCACTTCAATTGGTTCATTATATGTAGCTATGAAAATATCAACTGTTGGCAGCCTGTCAAGATCACTGATCGTGACTTGCTTCCGATTGGAAGGCTTCCAAACAAGTGTATAAAACACAAGCAGCTGTAAAAATCCAATGCATTCACAAGCAACAAGCAAAATACCCATCACAATATTAAAAGTACCTTCATGCGGCAGTGTAAAGAAAAGACGCCAGCAAATATAGGCGGCATTTGTTAACACACAGAGCACAATGATGATTTTTTTAACAGTAGAGGCCACCGGTTGAATACGATACATCACATACAACACAGACAAAACGCAAAGCATAAACAGCGGGTAATACGTGGTGAATAATGACAACAAATTTACCTTCTTTCTTATACCATAAATGACTATTACATATAAAATTTCATAACAAAGGAGGGGATTTTTTCATAACATTGCCCCTCCAATTCTATTCAAGTAGCCAAATCAACTATTATTTCCATAACCTATCTAACTGATTTGAATAAAAATCAATCGCCTTTCGATAACTTAAAATAGCAGGATCTTTTGTCGTTTCAGTTAAACAGTTCAGTAATATTTCCATCGCTTTGCTATGTTCCTTTAAATTATACAAAGTCATGGCATAGAACGTTTGAATGGCTTTGTTGTCTGGATAAGTTTCCATCCCTTTTAGGAATATTTGTTTTGACTTTTCATATTCTCCCAAAGTTCTGTATGTACTTCCTAACCCTAGTAAAGCATCTTCTAGTTCTTCTGAAGACAATCCTAACTCAATGGCCCTCTCATAAAAAAAGACAGCTTGCCTTTCCTCACCTAACAGGTCATAACTCCAGGCACATTGATAATGAATAGAGGCATCGTCTGGATACTCCTCTACAAGATGAGACAGCAATTCTCTTGATTCTTGAAGATGTCCACTTTTTCGAAGTTCAATGGCTTTTTCAAGCTTTGTTTCCATCACTCCACCTCTACTCTTTTCAAGATGAAAAGGCTGATGTTTACGAAAACACCTTTTCATTGCGCTCAATCATCCGCGTCATGTTTTTCTCAAATTCCAGCTGTTCTTCTGCGTTCAGTCCTGATGCTGTCAGCTGATCACTGAGCTTTTGAAGCTCCTCTAGTAATAGGCGCATGAGAAATGTACAATCAATAATCGGTTCACCAATTAATTCTGATAAGGATGCCATCGTATCCGGCTGTATATCAGGAAATACTGCCTTCACTTCTTGCCGTTTATCCTTTAAGGCGGCATCATAAAAACGGCGGATCAAGTCGGCACGTTCACGCCCGCTTCCATCTGCACACAAATAAATTTGCACAGCGACTCCACCGCGTAATCTACGCTGAGAAATGCCTGCAAATTTCTTTCCATTGATGCTTAGATCATAACTGCCCGGACAATAAGAGCCGACAATTTCATAGGCTTCAATGTCCACATCATACATCGACAGCATCCGGCGGACCAATTCCACCATCGCATCATACCCGCGATCAATATCAATGCCCTTCTTTTGTTCCGCAAAGATTAAAGACACATTTAAGACACCTTCATCCAGCACCACAGCAAGACCGCCTGAGTTACGTACAATGACGCGATACCCCTCTTCCTCAAGCAGTTTCACGCCATCTTGGAGAAATGGAAGTCTTGTATCCTGAATCCCAAGCACAATTGTATTGTGATGCACCCAAGAACGCGCTGTCGCTGGTGAGAGTCCCTTCCCGACCGACGCACAAAGCGTATCATCCATCGCAAAGGATTGCTTTGGGTCCACATAAAGGCCGAGGCTCGATTGATCTATGATTCGCCATTTCGGCTGTGTCAGTAACTCAATAGGTTCATTTTTCATGTCCTGCATATCCTCTCGTTCATAAACTGTGTTTATTATAACATGGGATGAATGGAGGGAGAATCGGAGAGAGCATCAAAAAAGCTCCATGACATTTAACGTCACAGAGCGTTCAGTTGGATGATTCAGTTTTGCTTTTCAATGATTCATGCATTTCAATGCTGTGATCATTCAATGATACATCCCCCCCTCACCCACTCCAGCAAGTCTTCAGTGACCAACTCTGCATGCTGAGGGTCCATTACACCAGCATCTACAACCCACACGCGTTTCTCTTCTTCGGTCTGACGCATGAGAAATACTTGCCCTCCACCATCGTCGCCAATCGCTACATAGCCGCCTGCATACCGCTGAACCTCCCACGTTGCATTGCGTTCCGCAATGTCCTCAGTGCCGTATAGTAGGACATCGCCACCAATGGAACATCCATTTGTCTGTTTGAGTAAGGTCTTAAGAGTATGAGGTAACAACATGTTTAGTTGGGATTCTGCCTCTTTGATGTGTTTGTCGCTTGCTGGTTCAGGATTGTTGGGATTTTGAGAGAAGTTGATCATTTTGGAAAGCCTCCTAAAAGCTTTTAATCAGCTAATTTTGTCATGATCCTTTTATACATCCACAGCAGCACCTTTAATAGAAAATGATGAGATCAATTTTCAATACTTTCTAACCATCTATTAAAATAAATGTTCCAATTAAAGAACCGCACCTCATGATTAGTCTTAAGGCTTTAATGAGTAAACAAGTTCGTTCATGTTTTTATACAATCTGCGATGTAGATAAATCTAAAAAACATTTAAATATCAATTAAATTAACTCGACACCCACTTGATTGTAAAATTTAACTTTTAGAGTTTCTTCCTCATTCACATACACAATCAGAGTCCTGTCATTTCTTTTTATGCTAGTTACGTGAGAGAACTCACCTGAAAAAACTACAAAATCATTAAAAGTAATACTTATACTAATTGTTTGTTTATATACATCAAGGGATAAAATTAATTTGAAATTCAGATCGTCTTCATAAGAATAAATGTATTCTCCATCATCTAAATTGCCCGTAATACTAACTGGCTCACTTTGAAAAAGCTCTAACAAATCATATTCATCATATTTTATAAACATTTTCATTCACCCTTTTACTCATTATTTAGGGATAACTGTAATAACATCACCAAATTCATTTATAACAACTCTTACATCCAGTGTATCGTGAACAAAAGTTCCTTTTCTATGGCCAGGTATCTTATTGGTATTCTTTATAGCGTCCTCAATAACAGAAGGCGGAATATCTCTTGGATCTACATATTTTTTTATAAAATCATTGAAGTCCTTTGTTTGCGGCTGATAACCTAATTCATCAGCTTTTTTTAAAGCTCTTTTTGTTAAGGTTGCCCTTACTTCAGGAATATTTGGTGCCATTCTTTCTAGAGCATGCTGAGAATATTTTCTTTGATTTATTATTCCTCCGCCCTTTGACAAACTCCAACCAACTTGACCTGTAACCTTATTCGGCTTCTCAACCCTTTTAACCACTTTCTCCCCTTGATCAATTTTAAAAACATATTTCCCACCCTTAATGATTTTCATAAATGGGATAATTGAAGCTGCGGACAGAGCTTGTTCTGTGTTGCTGATGTTTTGGCTGGTTTCAGGGTCTTTGCCGGTGACGGCTCGATAACCGTCATAGATTCCGCTGTATTCTAGGATGATGTTTTCGGTTGTTGAGACAACTTCACCGTCTAATATGCGCTTCGCGTTGCCTCGGCTACGGCTTTCTGGAATTTTGTCTACTTCTTCTATTCTTACTTCATCGTTTGCAATATACGTTCGGATGATTTGTTTATTGGCGTAAACGGTGTATCGGCCGCCAATAAAATCAATATCGGATGAGTCGGTGACGACTTCATCTGCGATATCGAATTCTTTTAACTTTTTAATGCCTTTGACGTTGTATAGTTTACCATTTATAACCCTGATGTCTCTATGAATCTTGTTTTTCCCGTTCAATGCTTCCCTTTGCAATGTCGTAAGTGATGGATCGTTTGCTGTGACTTGTTGGCTGATGTTTTTATGAGATTCATCCCGAACAACCGTCTCCACATTCGTCCGTTCTTTCTCTCTCAGTCTCTTCAGCATGATCATCATCGGGTTGTCTTTCGGGTCGTCTATTTTGTCATTCAATCCACCGATGGTGCTGCTTATTTTTTCTTCTTTTCCATTTTTGAAAATAGATCCTTTTTGATAGGTGGTGATGTCGATTTTTGGGCCGGTGAACATGGTACTTAAGGTATGTATGTATTGCTTCATTGTTTGAAGAGAGCTTGTGGTTTCATGTAAAGCGCTTGTCTGCTCTCTGTCAAATGCATGAAGCAGACCAATGGTTCTTGATGTCTCAAGCCATGCCTTTTGATAGTTCTGCTGAAACACTGATTCGTCTACATTTGGTAAATGAACAATATGACCAACTCTGCCAATGGCGTGGCTTACATCCGTTACAATCTCGGATATCATTCGTTCAGCTTTTTTTAAACCTTGATCAACTTCGTGTTCAATAAATGCTTGTGATATAAAGCCATGCCCGTTTGATTCTAGTGCATGAAGCGCCTGCTTTGTGTTTTTCAGCGCAGTGCTGTATTCCTCAATGACGACCTGAAAGAATTGCAGGAAGGGAATATGACATTCTGTATAAAAGGAGCGAATGGCTTGTCCCGCCTCTCCCTTTAGTGCGCCATCAAGTGAGATGATGTGATGAATTTGTTTTTCTATGGAGCTGATTTGTTGTGATTGCTGCTTTAATGTATTCAGCGTTTGGTCAATTCCGTTTATTAGCGCAAAGGCGTCAAGGGTTTTCATTGCGTTCTCCTTTATTTTCTTTTACTGCTGGAGGCAAGCGCCTTGTCCGTTTCGATCATGGTGTTCACCGCTTGTTCTGTTTGTACAAGCTGTTTCTGAAGAATGCCTATATAGGATGTACTTAATTCGTTCAATTGTTGATTGATTTTTTCTAATGTGTCTGCTACTAGGAGCTGGTTTCTCCCTTTGATGGATGTTGGAAGTTTTGCATTCATTTGAGCGCCTGATTGTTTAGTATGTTGTAACACTTGTTTGATTTCACTGGCATCTATTTTGATTTCTCTACTCATGTGACTTCCCTCTTTTTTCTTCCAGTTGTTTCTGCTTTTCTTTCTCTATTTTTCTTTCAACAGAATGGATTTCATGTTCTAACGAATGAATTTCTGATTTTAAGTCACTGATTTTCTCATCAATTCGATTCACTAGATTGGTCAGCTGTACACCTTTAATCTCTTGACTGGCGGATGCCATCTCGTCTCGAATGTCATCAAACGTATCTGCAAGATGGCCAAACCATGTATGTGATGTCAGATCTGGATAAGTCATTTTCTTGTTAGCATCTGCCAGAGCCGATTTTGCTTCTTTTATTTCTTTTCGACACATCTTGAGTTCTATGATTTGTTCTTTTTTTATGGATATGTCTGCCTTTAACGAGTACAAGGCTGTTGTATAACCGATGATAGCTCCAGACATCGTCAAACACCTCTATTCCTCAAATAGTCCTCCGTTATGTTACCATTTCCTAGCACAAGAGGCATATGATTGAAAACAAATTCACCGAAAAATGAATCGTAGGTATTGGGTTTTTATACCTATTTCACATGCACAAAAAAAGCTGAATTCACCAACTGAATCCAGCTTTTGACGCTTATTTGACCGAATCACCAGCTGATGCTGATGGTTGATCGCTAAATGACGTGTCTTTCTTGTCAGGAATATAATGAAGAGAGAAACCGATAAGACTAAAAAAAGCGCTTAACACAAGTGTGGGATTTTTGAATAGGTTCGTACTTGCTATGATCAAATCTCCATTTTGTAAGAGAATCCCTAGAATTTGACCGAATACCAGCATGGTACCTGACGTTAAGAAAAGGACAAGCAGCACTTTAAATAAAAATTCCATCAATGCTCTCATGTGTTTCTCCTTTCTATACTGGAAGTATGCCCATTCCAATGAGCCAGCCAATTCCTACAATCGGCAGCATATAGTAAAGAATGAGCGGTATAAATGTTTTCTCCGGCCGGGCTCCTGCAAGACCAGAAGCGATGAAAATTGACCCTGATGCAGGCGGGGAAGCGCCTTCTGTTGATGAAAAGGCAAGAATGGCGACAACAGCGGCAACTGGATCTACTCCGACTGAGATTAAAGCTGAAAATGAGACAAGCCCAACAGCTGTTAATGTAGCAGTTGAAGATAATGGTCCGGCCACCAGCGTGACAAGAACACCAACAATGAGCACCATGAGCCACTTCGGAATGGCAAGTATTGATGTGATGTGTGTCAAATCTTCTGCGAGTCCTAATTCAGCAAGCACCTGACTAGCAGCAACAGCAAACAGCATCAAGGCACCGATCGTTGTAAACTTAGGAATGGCCGACTTGAAAAACTGAGACCAATCTAAAGCAGACGCCTTTTTTCTTCCAATTGTTAAGCTAATCAGCATCATGAGAATCGGAATCCACGTAATTAAAGAAATTTGATCCATTGCCTCTGGTCCAATGTTTGGATTACTTTTTAAGTAGTTTGCCAGCGGACCAATTGTGATCATGATAGGGATCAAGGCACCGAAAAAAATAAAAATCGATTTCCACCCTTGTTTCACAGCTTCTCTAAAGGGGACAATATCATCTGGCGGCATCGCTTGAATTTTATTTTTTCTCACCAGAATATACACAAGAATAAATCGGTATACGACTTGATACAGTCCACCTATTAAAAGAGCAATATATAAATCACCTTCAGAGACAAGGGCTGCAACTGGTGCAAAGCCGAGCATGATAAACATGGAAGAGTTCGGAGGTAGCGCGGCTCCAAGTCCGCCATTCCCGGCTAGAATCGTGGCCGTATGGGTTCGGCTCCATCCTGATTTAATCATCCAAGAAGCCGTAATAGAGCCAGTGGCAGCTGTGTTTGCAGAATTCGAACCTGATAGAGCGCCTAGGACTGCTGAACCTAACGTACTCATATAAGCCGCTCCCCCAGGAAGCTTGCCGACAACCGAATTCAAGATGCGCAGGAGTGCGTGAATTAATTCCAGCTTCTCGATTAAATAAGCCATGAATACAAACGCAACGGCTGCATAAAGCACCTCATATGTGGATGCAAATATTAAACCATCCCAGAACAGTCTAAGCGCATCCATTCCGCCAAACAAAGTGGTTGCAATAAAGCCTAACAGCATGGCTTCTCCCATATTTCGTTTCACGATGACATTCCATATAATGATGACGGCTATGAATACAATCAATGCAATAAAACCCATGTCGTTTCTTCGCCTCCCTTTCAATTAATAAAGCGCTTACAAAAATCACCCTTGCTGCATCACATCAATGACTTCTTCCCAGCTGGCTGGTTTTTCCCCATTAAACCGTTCAACGAATTGAAAATCTGCTAATCTCTCTAGCTTCTGTTGTGCTGCCCGGGACATGCTCGCATCAATATGAGCTGAATCCAGCATTTCAATAGAGCCAAGTAGTTCGACCGCTCGTCTTTTTGCATGTAATGCACTTCCTGTCACAAGACGATTCATTGTCTCTACAAAACTTTTGCTGTCCATCGTTTCGCTTAGTGAAGAAATCACTTGATCTTCTACATTATACTTTTTGGAAATTTCCAAAAATTCAATAAGTAAACCGACGATTCCTTTCATATAAATGCTTCTTATTAGCTTTAAGGCTGAAGCATCTCCTGGCTGATCACTGATTTTTGTAATATTCATACCGTATTCTTTCGTTAATTCAATGAATCGATCTGTTCCACTTCCGCTTGCCGTGATTGGAACCTTATGTTTGTTAACAGGGAGAGATCCTAGCATGGCGGCATCTACAAATAGAGCTTCTTGCTTTTTAATTTCGTCTGCCACTTGTTTTTTGATGTCTGGAGTTGATGCCGACACATCCACATATACTTGATTTTTTTTCAAACTTCCTAATACAGATTGAGCCACTTCTAAGGTTTTATTCGCTGGCACAGCCGCAATGACAATGTCAGATTTCTCAATGACCTCACTCACATTACTTATTAATTCGACGCCTGTACGAGCTGCTTTTTCTTTCATTGTTCCAGCCAGTTTCTCATTTTGTAATAGTACATCATACGCATAAAAATGATCTAATCCTTCTGTTTTCAACCCCGTTGACAGCTCATATGCCGCTTCTCCATAACCGATAAAGCCTATCTTCATCACAGATTCCCCTATCCCTGAAATTTTTTCATTTTGCCCTCTAGCCATGCAGGTGCTAGGAGACTAATATCCTGCTTTTCTTCACTCATATAATGTTGAATGGTTTTTAATCTTTGATTTTCATATGCTTGTTTCTCCTCAGCCAGCGACAGCATCTCTTCTGCTTTCTCCTTCGGGACAATCACTACTCCATCATCATCTGCAACGACCAAGTCACCTGGTGATACTTTGACCCCTCCACACGAGATGATTTCATTCAATTCACCAGGACCATCCTTAAAAGGTCCATTCGGCGTGAATCCCTTACTATAGATTGGAAAAGCTAATTCCTCCAAAGCGACTTTATCGCGGACAAGACCGTCGATCACGATTCCTTCTATTCCAACAGCCTTTGCTGCACCTGCCATCAATTCTCCTAAATATGCGTGACCCCTATGATCTTTCCCATCAACGATGAGTACATCGCCTACTTGCGCAGAATAAATCGCTTGGTGAAGAAACAGATTATCTCCTGGCCGTAAGCTCACGGTAAAAGCTGTGCCGACTACATTCATGCCTCTCACAACTGGTTTGATTTGATGATCCATCGCGCCGGTGCATCCCATCACGTCTGACAGCAAGGTCGAGTTAAGCTTTTTTGCCCTAGCTATGAGATCATTTGACACGAAATGAACAGTACTCATTGTTTCCATCATCCCCTTTGAGTTATATTCATTACATTTAATTAATTTAAAGTAATATATATTACTTTCGTGATATGATCATACCACCTCATTTTTAAATAGTAAAGCGCTTTCAAAAAAATAAAAAAATGAGTTCCACACGACTAATGTGTTGTGTGATAACTCATTTTCGTTAACATATGATTGATTTGATCTAAACGTGGTTTGGTTCTTTCAGGATCATCCATCGCTAATGCACTTAAGATGAAATCGACGATAAAGATAGCCGATACGACAGAGTTATGAGAGCCTACACTTGCTGAGGAACATGGTAATACATATTGTGCATATTTGGTTAGTGGAGAGCTGTAACTGTCTGTAATTAAAAGGACTTCCACCCCATAAGACTTCGCTGCTTCCATCAAATCCTTCATACGCTTTGCATAGCGCGGATAGCTGACAGCTATAATGAAATCACCCGAGTTGAAATGAACCAAATCATCCACCCAGTCACTTTGATCTGCATCAATATACTGGCAATTCCCCAATAGCCGATTGATTCCTAACGACATGTATTCGCCAACAGGTCTTCCACTTCGGACACTTGTACACAAAACGTGGCGTGCGCTAGCTATTTTCCCAACAATTTGCTGAAAGGTTTCTTCCGTGATATTGTCCAATGCGTACTGGATATTTTGAAATTGCAGTTCTACATGGTTATGCAGGAGCTTACTCTTATTTGAATGCTTGAGATTCGCTTCAAGTCTCGTTTGAGGGTCGGCTTTATGCTTCATAGCTGATTGGAGCTCTTTTTGAAACTCCGAAAAACCGGAATACCCCACAGCAGCAGAGAATCGCATGATGGTTGCTGTACTCGTCCCGACTTTTGACGCTAATTTATCAACAGTTAAAAAAGCGACCTCCATTGGATGTTGTACGATATAATCTGCAATTCTCCTCTGTGCATCGGTTAAAAAAGCGACCTTATGCTGAAGCTTATGTATTAAATCCTCCATTATAGCACCCGCCCATCCTATCGGCTTTATCTACGATCAGATTTGTTCTCTCTATATTGTACACATTTGTCCAAAATAAAAAAACAGCCAGCACGAATATCGCGCTGACTGCTTTAGCCGAGATGCTAGTTTATAGTGCTTGAGCTGCTGTGATAAGCGCAAGGTTGTAAACGTCTTCGGCATTACAGCCTCTTGAAAGGTCGTTTACTGGTTGATTTAAGCCTTGCAAGATTGGACCTACAGCTTCAAAGTTACCTAAGCGCTGTGCAATTTTGTAGCCGATGTTTCCTGCTTCTAGGCTAGGGAAAACAAATACGCTAGCATCGCCTTTAATGACGGAATCTGGTGCTTTTTTCGCTGCTACTGAAGGAACGAAAGCTGCATCGAATTGGAATTCTCCATCAAGTACAAGCTCAGGTGCCTTTTCTTTTGCAATACGAACTGCCTCAGATACTTTTTCTGTTTCGTCTGATTTTGCTGAGCCTTTTGTAGAGAAGCTAAGCATTGCCACACGTGGTTCGATGTCGAACATTTTGGCTGTGTTAGCACTTTCAATTGCAATTTCAGCTAGATCTTGGCTGTCTGGTGCAATGTTGATTGCACAATCAGCAAACACATATTGCTCTTCGCCGCGAGCCATGATGAAGACGCCAGATGTTTTCTTTACGCCTTCTTTTGTTTTAATGATTTGAAGTGCTGGGCGTACTGTGTCAGCAGTTGAATGTGCTGCACCGCTCACAAGTCCGTCTGCAAGACCTTTGTACACAAGCATCGTACCGAAGTAGTTTTCATCTAGTAATGCTTTTCTTGCTTGCTCTTCGGTTGCTTTGCCTTTACGTCTTTCTACGAAAGCTTGTACAAGCTCTTCAAAACCTTCATATGTATGAGGATCATACACGTCAACACCATCAAGTGTAAGACCTAATTCTTTTGCTTTTGCTTCAACTTCTTGTGTTTTACCTACAACAATTGGCTGCAAGACTTTGCCATCTGCTAGTTTTTGAACGGCTGTTAGAATGCGTTCGTCCATTCCCTCAGGAAAAACGATCTTTACTCCTTTACCTGCAACCTTTTCCTGAACTGTTGAAAAAATATCTGCCACTTATATACCCTCCTTGATTTTACAAAAAAAGCGTTCTCTTTTAAGCATACTCTTCTTCTACATAAATTCAAACTACCAACTTACATTATAGCGCTTACATATTAAATTCTTATTTTTCAAACTAATTAAATCAATTTCCATAAAGCTGACTTCGTCGTTCAAGTTTTGATCACATCTTCATTTGGACAAACTATGTTATAGTTGGAACAGATGGAAAACTGTTAATAGGAGTGAAAGAAATGAGCGAACAACATACAACCAATGAAGCAGCTCAAACACTAGACGGCTGGTATGCACTGCATGATTTTAGAACCTTTGACTGGACAGCTTGGAAGCTGCTGACAAGTGATGAGCGCCAAGCGATTCTTCATGAATTCACAGGTCTATTAGAAAAATGGAAAACAGCTGAGCACGATAAGGCTGGAAGCCAAACAATCTATAGTATTGTCGGCCAAAAAGCAGATATTATGCTCATGATTTTGCGTCCAACCATGGAAGAACTGGGTGAAATTGAACTTGAATTCAACAAGACACGACTAGCAGAGTTTACGATCCCAGCTTATTCGTACGTTTCAGTTGTTGAACTCAGCAACTACTTAGCAGGAGGCGGAGATGGCGGAGATCCTTACGAGAACCCGCATGTACGTGCACGTCTATACCCAGAGCTCCCTGCTTCTCAATACGTATGCTTCTATCCAATGGATAAAAGACGTTCCGGCAACGACAACTGGTATATGCTCTCTATGGATGAGCGTAAATCTCTTATGAGAAGCCACGGCTTAATTGGCCGCAGTTATGCCGGAAAAGTAAAGCAGATCATTACAGGCTCCGTCGGTTTTGATGATTATGAGTGGGGCGTCACTCTTTTCTCTGACGATGTGCTTCAATTCAAAAAATTGGTTTATGAAATGCGCTTTGATGAAGTCAGTGCACGCTACGGCGAATTTGGTTCCTTCTTTGTCGGAAACCGCTTAGCAAACGAGCAGCTGGCGTCTTATTTTCATGTATGATAAACTCTTAAGGCTTCGGATCTTTCCGAAGCCTTTTTATGTATTTTTTTAGAAAGGTGATCACATCATGAAAAACTTCCCCATCGCTATTTTTGCTTTAACGCTCGGTGCGTTTTCGATTGGTATGACTGAATTTGTCATTATGGGACTTTTGCCAAACGTTGCTAACGACCTTCATGTATCTATCTCTGCTTCAGGGCAGCTGATTACTGGATATGCACTTGGTGTGGCAGTTGGCGGACCTATTTTAACGTTATCGACTGGAAAAATGTCGAGGAAACATCTTCTCATTTTATTAATGATCCTGTTCGTGGCGGGAAATGCTGTTGCTGCTGTATCAACCTCTTATGGCCTATTAATGGTTGCACGTATTTTGACATCATTTGCTCACGGGACCTTCTTTGGCGTCGGAGCGATCATGGCGGCACGGCTTGTGCCTAAGGAGAAAAGTGCAAGTGCGATCAGCTTCATGTTTACAGGACTGACGGTCGCCAACGTACTGGGTGTGCCGTTCGGTACCTTCATTGGAAATCAATTCGGCTGGCGTATGTCGTTTCTCGTCATTGCTGTCATTGGGCTCATTTCCTTAATCGGTATCATCAGCTTAGTACCCAATCAATCGAAGGAAGAAGTACTGGATATTCGAAATGAAGTGTCTGTTTTGAAAAAGCCACAAGTACTCGTCTCCTTTGCAATGACGATCTTTGGTTTTGCAGGTGTGTTTACCGCCTTTACGTATATCAGCCCGATCCTGCTGCAAGTGACTGGTTTTCAAGAGAATGGGGTGACGCTCATCCTTGTTCTCTTCGGACTTGGGGTCACCATCGGGAATTTAGTTGGCGGAAAGCTTGCCGACTGGAAGCTGATGCCGAGTATTATCGTGTCCTTGATCCTGCTGATGGCTGTCCTGTTATTGTTTACTATCACTTCCGAATTCAAAGTGCCTGCTGTGCTGACCATTTTTGTGTGGGGAATCATTTCATTTATTCTTGTTCCTACCTTGCAATACCGCACGATGAACATGGCACATGAAGCACCGACACTCGCATCAACGCTCAGCCATTCTGCCTTTAATATCGGGAATGCCGGCGGTGCAGCGCTTGGCGGTCTTGCCATCCAGCTTACACATTTACAGCTTGTACCGTTATTTGCTGCAGCTTTAACTTTCATTGGACTCATCATTACGATCATGAGCTATCAGTCAGACAGACGAACAAAAAGGACCTGAGTCAGGTCCTTTTTTATTTCATCACGGTCATTTCTGGCTCTTCTATTTGTTTCACACGTTCCTGAATTGGGTGGGAAAAGGAGTGCTCGGATAAGACGATATGAGATACGGTTTTTGTAAACCCAGACACTGCCTGAATAAAGGCTTCAATTTCTTCAAGGGAAGCGACTGACAACTTAATGAAAAAGCATGACTGTCCTGCCACTCGATACGCAAAAAAAGCGCGTGGGTGCTGATTCATAAAAGCCACAAAACGCTGATACTCCCCGTTTAGCACTGTGACTTCCAGTAAGCAGTCAATCATAAGCCCTAATTTTTTATAGTTGACCTGAACCGAATACCCTTCGATAACCCCTGCATCCTCTAATTTACGCACTCTTTCTGCTACCGCAGGGGCGGATAAATTGACTCGTTTGGACAACTCCCTCATAGATAAGCGAGCATCTTTTTTCAATTCATTTAAAATATGCACATCAACATCGGTGATTTTCATTCGTACCTCTCCTATCCAAAAATCGTTCCATTTGAAAAGTATTTTATGATAATACTTATGATGCGAAATGTAAAATAAAACTAAATAATGGTAGAATTTATTTTAACGGAATTGAATGAAAAAGCAAGTATGGAGGGATCACTTGATGAAAGAATCTTTAGACAGCCAGGCTTCTAAAACATTTCCCATCACACTTGCCATCGCGCTGACACTTGGCGTCTTTGCGGCGGGATCGGAAGAACTGGTGATTTCACCACTGCTGCCTGATTTATCAAACTCCTTTCAGCACTCTCTTGATATTCTCGCCCTTTCCATCAGCATTTATGGGTTAGCAGTGCTTATCGGAGCCCCGCTGCTTGTTCCTTTAGGGGACCGGTATTCAAGGGAGCTATGTCTGATCATCGGGCTTTCTTTCTTTTTGATTGGGACCGTGATGTGTGCGGCTGCCCCGAATTTGGCCGTGTTTTTTGCCGGTCGTGCTCTTTCTGGGCTGGCGACCGGTGTATTTGTGCCAACAGCCTATGCGCTTGTAGGCGACCGTGTTCCTTATGAATATCGAGGCAAAGTGATGGGGCTCATTGTGTCGAGCTGGTCTCTTTCTCTTGTCCTCGGTGTACCAATTGGCGCCTTCATCGGTCAGAGTTTAAACTGGCGATGGACCTTTTGGATTTTCGCCATCATGAGTCTCATTGTCCTGCTGCTCGTCATTATTGAATCTCGTAAACAAACCGCCACAGCGAATACAGGAACACCTCAAGCTAGGGAGAAAGCTGACTCTTTATGGGGAGCTTTGAAAATTGATCGTGTCCCCGCCTATTTGACCGTGACTTTTTGTAATATGCTAGGATTTTATGGCATGTACTCGTTTTTAGGAGCGTATCTGCAAAGTTTATTTTCTGGAGGGCAATCGACGGCAGGACTACTGATCATGGCTTACGGCGTCGGCTTTTCCATGAGTGTATTTACAGGGAAATTAGCAGACTGGTTTGGCAAAACTCGTTCTCTTTTCTTTGTGCTGGGCGGCATTACACTCGTTCTGGCCTTACTTCCTTATGCTCCTTTCTCATGGACATTGCTGATTTTTGCCCTATTTATTTGGGGTGCCATGCAAAGTTTATCCGTCACGCTTTTGAGCACTGTTCTAAGTGACTGCTCCCAAACCCACCGAGGCAAAGTGATGGCTTTTTACAGTCTTGCGTCCAACCTTGCCGTTATGCTTGGTTCCGCTCTTATGGGACCTGTCTATGTCCATTTCGGCTATCATACGGTAGGGCTTCTATGTGCTCTCATTACGCTCGTTGGTTTTCTTGTTAGTTTCGCCAGCTATAAACGTGAACGAACCTTACAGCAGAATCATAAAAACACATTTGAAACGTAAGCTCCATTCACTGCACATCTAGGTATGTGCAGTTTTTTAGATCAATTTTTAATATCATCATAAAATACATTTTTTATAAATTTTGTTGACAATTTACAAACATATTTTTTATAATCTAGTAAAAATTTGAAAAAGATTGGATGGTAAACATGATCTTAAAGAATGATGTTTTTCATTTCAAAGAAGAGCCCATCGTTTCACCTAAGATGTTTACAGTCAATACACTAGGCCCTAAGGGGACAAGCAGTGAATACGCAGCAAAACATTTCATCTCTCATTCCACCACTACACTCGGCACTCATACGAAACTATCCCTTTACGACACGTTCGAAACTTGCATTGAACATACTCTCTCTCACGCACTCCAATACACTCTCGTTCCACACGCATACGAAGGAATCAAACACTTCTACATGAGACCTGACCTGCAGCTCTTACAAATTTTCAGATGTGACACACCCATGTATGGTTTGGCTGTCAGACCAGATTTTCCATTTCATGAACAAATGCTCCACCATTTAAAAATTGTCTCTCATCCTGCACCTGTCAATTTGATTCAATATTTCATTCACCAAAATGCTGAATTTGAGCTGGTCAATTCAACAAGTACTGCCGCACAAAAAGTAAGAGACGGCGAATTTGATTTCGCTTTAACCAATGAGGTAGCCAGAGCCACATATGGCCTCACCTTCGTTCGAACGTTTAAAAGCATCCCTATGAGCTGGTCCATATTCGGAAAAGGAGAGATATAATATGCAAACTGAACAAAAGACGCAAGAACGATATTTTCCACAAGCCAAAAAAATAGAATGGGAGAATGGTGTCACACAATATTCCACGGTCAGAGGTGATACGGAAGTGTTAATCTCATACGTCCCTCCTCACACGATCATTGAACCTCACGAGCATCCCGAAGCACAAATCGGCATCGTATTAAAAGGTGAGCTTCAAATGACAGTCGGTCCATCAATCCAATTACTCACCCCTTTAGAATCAGCCTATATCGCACCACCTTTTGTCCCTCACGGCGCTTCTAACCTGACAGATGAAGAAGTGATTGCTATTGATATTAAGAGATTAAAAGATGGCGAGGAATATACGGCGCCTCCTACTTATTTCTTAGACATTTTCAAAACACGGGATTTACTCCCTGGCATGGAAGTGACCTTTTTTGTTGAGGACTGGATGGAGCTCATGATTGCCAACATTCCTGGAAATGGCGGAGAAATGCCTTTTCATAAACACCGCAATGAACAAATCGGCATTTGCATCAGCGGAGGTTATGATATGACCATTGAAGGCTTTACAGAGAAAATGGAATTTGGTACTACCTACTTCTGTGAACCTAAGGAAGACCACGGGGCGATAAATCCAAAGCCGGAAGCCTCAAAGTCTATTAATCTCTTCTTCCCTCCCCGCTATAATCGGTTGAAGCCAAAAGCGTCTAAGGTGAAGAAATGAACCTTACCGGGAAAGTCGTCTTGATTACAGGAGGTGCATCGGGGATTGGGCTTGCCGCAGTCAAGCTTTTCCTTGAGCACGGAGCAAAAGTCGCAGTGGCTGACATCAATGAAAAAAGCGGAAAACAACTCGTCGAATCATTGGCGCACGAGCATCTTGCGTTTTTCAAAACAGATATTACGAATGAGTCGGACTGTCAAATAACCGTTCAGTCTGTGCTGAACCAGTTTGGGACAATCGATGTGCTGATTAACAATGCAGGCATTGAAATTGTCTCTCCCGTTCACGAGATGACACTGGAGGATTGGAATCACATTGTGCAGGTCAACCTGACGGGTGTATTTCTCATGAGTAAGCATGCTTTGCCGCATATGCTTGAGAAGAAAAGCGGAAGTATTATTAATACCGGATCTGTCGGAGGGCTTGTCGGCTGGCCTGACATCCCTGCCTATAATGCAACAAAGGGCGGTGTCATCCAACTGACCAAATCGATGGCGGTCGACTATGCCGCCCATCAAATCAGGGTAAACTGTATCGCCCCAGGCATTATTGATACGCCATTAAATGAAAAATCCTTTTTAGACAATCATTCAGAAAGTCTTGAGGTTGTTAAAAAGGAAAAAGCAAAGGTGAATCCATTACTTCGTCTCGGAAAACCCGAAGAAATTGCAGGCGTCATGCTGTTTCTCGCCTCTGATCTATCCAGCTATATGACTGGAAGTGTTGTCACAGCAGATGGCGGTTACACCGCTAGATAAAAAGGAGTGCTTTCATTGAGTAAAAAAACCGTTCTTGTCATTGCTGATCTGGGAGGATGCCCGCCCCATATGTTTTATGAAAGCGTGGCTGCATCGTATCATATCGTTTCTTATATCCCGAGACCCTTTGCGATTACAAAGGGACACGCTGAGCTAATCGAAAAATACTCTATTTCGGTCATCAAAGATCGAGATTATTTTGATACAAACCCTTCTTTTGAACACCCAGATTCGATTTACTGGGCACATGATGATTATCTGAAATCAGAGGAAGAGGTGGTGGATGACCTCGTCCGCGTCGCTTCCTTTTTCAAAGCGGATGCGATCACCACCAATAATGAATTATTCATTGCACCAATGGCAAAAGCCGCTGAGCGACTTGGGCTGCGCGGCGCTGGGGTAAAGGCAGCTGAATTAGCGCGTGATAAAGGCCAAATGAGGGCTGCATTCAACGCGGCTGGGGTCAAAGCAGTAAAAACTCAGCCTGTCACGACTTTAGCTGATTTTCAACAAGCCATTGAGCATATCGGGACACCGCTTATTTTAAAGCCTACATATTTAGCAAGCTCCATTGGCGTGACCCTTTTTCATGACCGAGCCGGCAGTGATGATCTCTTTTTACACGTACAATCCTATTTGCAAACCATTCCCGTTCCAAACGCTGTGACGTATGAATCACCCTTTGTCGCTGAGACATACTTGGAGGGCACTTATGAGGATTGGTATCAAGACGACGGCTATTCTGATTATGTCAGTGTAGAAGGATTAGTTGTTGAGGGTGAATATATCCCTTTTGTCATTCATGATAAGACCCCTCAAATCGGCTTTACAGAAACGGCTCATATCACTCCGTCGATCCTAGACAATGAAGCTCAGCACATCATCATTGAGGCAGCAAAAAAGGCAAATGAGGGGTTAGGACTCGAAAACTGTGCCACTCATACAGAGATCAAGCTGATGAAACATCGGGAAACTGGACTGATCGAATCAGCAGCTAGATTTGCTGGCTGGAATATGATTCCGAATATCAAAAAGGTCTTTGGGGTAGATATGGCCAAGCTGCTGATTGATGTATTGGTCGATGGAAAAAAAGCTGATTTGCCAAAAAAACTGCTTTCTGGACATACGCATTATGTAGCAGACTGTCATTTATACCCTCAGCATTTCAAAGAGAGCGGACACATTCCGCCTGAGGCCGCACACATCACCATTGATCATGTGCATATTCCGCAGGACACTTTAGTTGGGGATACTGTCATCATCAGCGAATCCGTCCCACCTAAAGGAACCTTTGTAAATCTATCTTTATTTGAAGCATTTAATGGCATCGTGTCTCTTGAATTAAAAGGGTCGTCTTCTCAAGATGTTGCCGCCTCCATCCGTAACATTCAAAAGCAGGCATCCATTCAGTTAATGGATGAATTAGTGAAGGGATAAGAAAGAGAGGATGTCGTGGTGAAAATCTTACCTTCTAACATGATTGAACGGCTGCCAGAACAAAAATTCGGAACCGTATTTGAGAAAATTGCGCATAAAACAAAGCACGGAGCGAACATCATTAACCTTGGCCAGGGAAATCCCGATCTTCCTACTCCTGCGCATATTGTGCGTGCCCTTCAAGAAGCAGCAGGCACTTTGCAATTTCAGCAATATGCACCTTTTAGAGGCTTTGACTTTTTCAAGCAAGCCATTGCGGATTTCTACAGAAAGGAATTCGCCATTGAGGTTGACCCGAAGAAGGAAATTGCCCTTTTCAATGGAGGAAAAACAGGCCTTTATGTGATGAGTCAGTGCCTGCTTGATCCAGGGGACATTGCCCTCGTCCCCGATCCTGGATACCCAGAATATCATTCAGGTATCTTGATGGCAGATGCAAAGCCATACTGCATCCGGCTAGAAGAGGAAAATGGCTATTTGCCGAATTTCTCATCAATTGATCCAGACGTGTTAAAAAAGGCAAAGGTCCTTTTCTTAAATTATCCGAATAACCCAACAGGTGCTGTGGCAAATGAGGCTTTTTTTGAAGAGGCTGCGGCATTTGCCTCTACTCACGGACTTCATGTGATTCATGATTTTGCTTATGGTTCATTTCATTATGAGCAAAAACCAGTGAGCTTTCTAAAGGCTCCTCTTGGAAAAAACGTAGGCGTGGAATTATATTCTTTATCCAAAACATTCAATATGGCAGGATGGAGAGTCGCTTTTGCTGTAGGCAATGAGGACATCATTCATGCCATTAACGCTTTCCAAGATCATGTGTTTGTCAGTATGTATGGTGGATTTCAGCATGCCGCCACCGTCGCTTTACAAAGTGATGACTGTCATATTCAATCTTTGAAAGAGGTCTACCTTGAACGAATAAATTTCTTCATCCGTCAAGCGGAGAAGCAGCTTGGCTGGACCATTGAACGTCCAGCCGGCGCCTTTTATTTGTGGGCACCGATCCCTGATGATTTCGAGGATTCTCATGCATTTGCCGACTATTTACTCGAGCATGCAGATGTCGTCGTGACGCCTGGGGGTGTGTTTGGAACACACGGAAGACGTCATGTCCGTATCTCAATGGTGACGCCAATTGAACAGCTTGCCCTTTTTATCGATCGGCTGCACATACTGCCGATTCGGTTTCATCAAAAAACCCGCATATAGCGGGTTTTTCATATCTATATACTTTTCATCGAACCACCATCGACAGATATTTGCTGTCCAGTGACATAGGAGGCTTCCTCTGATGTGATAAATGCCGCCAATGAAGCCATTTCACTCGCTGAACCTACTCTTTGCATCGGGATTCCTGACGCAACAGCCTGTACAGCTTCTTCGCGTGATAATGACTGCTCACGCATCATGTTTTCGATAAATTGTTCATACCGATCTGTAGCAATAAATCCTGGGTTTAAACAATTCACTGTGATCCCAGAAGGCGCAAGCTGTGTGGCTGCATTTTTACTAGCATTGATGATCGCTGCATTCATCATACTGTTCGTAAACATTTGATGACCAGGTTCCTTCCAAAGGTTCCCGACAATTTGAATGATTCGGCCATATTCATGCCTTTTCATCATTGCTGCCGCGCGTTTCATCATATCAATATACGCAAGAGCTTTCTGTGAAAATGCTGCCAGCATCTGCTCGCTTTCACATGAATCAAAAGTATCTGGCTTCCCTCCTGGAATGTTGTTAATTAACACATCCAGTCTGCCGAACTCTTTATCTATTGCCGCAAAGGCCTCAGCCCGCACTCCTTCATGCGACATATCGCCACAGAAAAGAGACACCGGTTCCTTTGTTTCTGCCATACGTTCAATGTGCTGCCGCGCATCTTCTAGTGAGGATTGATTTCTAGAATTGATGATGACCTTTATATGATCCTGGGCGGCAAGCTTTATGGCGATTGCCTTTCCAATCCCTGTACTTGCCCCTGTTACAAATGCAATTCTTTTAGACAAACTCATCCACATCCCTTTTCTGCTTAACTTAAAAAAATACATAAAATGACACTTAGAATGTATTTCAACAAAAAAAGACCTTTCTCCTGCGAAAGGCCTCTGTTCTTTATTTAAAAGTCGTTTCCCAATCAAATCCGATTGTCTCGTCATTCCATGCAATTCTCTTTTCATCTGGGTTTTTCGGGTCATAGGATTCTGTCGTGAAATAGACAATTTGCAGAGGTGTCTCGCCTAGTACCCGGTAGCCATGTGCGACACCCTTTGGGATGAGGAGGAGCATTGGATTGTCTTCCCCCATATAATACACATCAGTTTGACCCTTTGTAGGAGAACCCTCACGCAAATCGTATAAAACGACCTGAGCATGACCTGCTGGGAAAAACCAAACGTCATCTTGCTTTTCATGATAATGAAAGGCTTTGATTACTCCTGGAAAGCTTTTCGACCACGATGCCTGCCCAAAACGTTGCAGCATCGGCTCATCATCTCGAATGAGCTCTGCAAAAAAGCCGCGATCATCACAATGTTTCATGAGTTTTTTCGTTTGTACACCATCAATCATGCTGATGCCATCTCCCTTCTTTCTGCAAATATTCGTGAAGCGCATCCTTCCAATGTCTCGGCTGCCAGCCTGTGGCTTCAATGGCTTGAAGGTCTAACACAGAATAGGCTGGACGAGGCGTTTGGAAGCCGTACTCTTCCGTGGAAATTGGCTCAATGGTCGTAGACAGGCCGCTTTTTGCCACAATTTCTGACGCAAAGTCAAACCAGGAACAGCTTTCTCGGTTACTGACATGATAAATTCCTGCATGCTGATCAAACAAATGAATGATGGCCTCTGCGACATCCTTTGTATAAGTCGGTGAGCCTACTTGGTCATTCACGATGCGCAAATGATCCTTTGTTTCTGCGAGCCGAAGGATGGTATTCACAAAATTATGTCCCTCATGACCGTATAGCCACGATGTACGGATGATTTTCACTTCGTCTGATACAAGATGGATCAATTCCTCACCAAGCTTTTTACTTTTTCCATAAATGGTTTGAGGATCTGCTTGTGCATCCACTTGGTAAGGCGTGTCTGCTTGCCCGTCAAACACATAATCTGTACTGACATGTAACACATCAGCCCCTACGTTCTTTGCCTCCAGCGCTGTATAGTAGGCGCCAATGCCATTAATAAGATACGCCTTTTCCGTTTCTGTTTCACACTGATCTACTGAGGTATATGCTGCTGCACTGACAACAATATTAGGACGAAAGTGTCTCATCGCATGTTTGACTGCTTGCTGGTCTGCGATATTGAGCATGCTCCTCGTTAAGGCAATGACGGTGATGTCTTTCTCCTTAAGCTGTCTGCTCAATTCCTTCCCTAGTTGCCCGCCTGCACCGGTGATTAAAACTTTCATCCGTCACCCTTCTTCGCTCTGATCATATTTGGCACGATACCAATTGATCGTTTTTTCAATACCTGCTTCAAATGACGTCTCCTGCGTCCAGCCAAGCTCCCGTTTTAGCTTACTGGCGTCAATCGCATACCGCCGGTCATGTCCTTTACGGTCTTCAACAAACGCAATACGGTCATGGCTCATCCCGAGCTGCGTCAGAATGGTTTTGGTCAAATCGAGATTCGTTTTCTCGTTGCCACCGCCGATATTGTACACCTGCCCAGCTGTTCCGTTTTCAAGGACCTGCTTTACAGCTCTTGCATGATCCTCTACATACAGCCAATCGCGAATCTGCTGGCCATCTCCATAAATCGGGATTTTTTCTCCATTGATTGCTTTTCTAATAATCGTCGGTATTAATTTCTCTTCGTGCTGATGCGGTCCGTAGTTGTTGCTGCATCGTGTGATCATTGCGGGTAATTGGTGAGTGTGGATATAAGATTTTACAAGCAGGTCTGAGCTTGCCTTGCTTGCTGAATAAGGATTATTCGGTGAAAGCGGTGTTTGTTCTGTGAAAGCTGGATCATTCAGTTCCAAATCTCCATATACTTCGTCTGTTGAAATATGAATCAGTTTTTTCGCCTTGCCCTTTAAAACTGCCTCCAGCATACGATAGGTACCGAGGACATTTGTTTGAATAAAGGGCTCTGCCGATTCAATACTGCGATCAACATGGGATTCTGCTGCAAAATGAATGATCGCATCATAGACTTCATCAAACGCTTGATCCAGCTCATGTTGAAGGGTGATATCCCCTTGAATAAAACGAAAATGAGACAGCTTTAATAATTCATCCATCTCCTCTGGATGACTGGCATATGTTAACTTGTCAAAAACAGTGAGCCGGACATCTGTTTCCTGAAGCAGCAGTTTCACAAAATTCAGTCCAATAAATCCCGCTCCGCCTGTAATTAAATAAGACTTCGTCATTCGTATCCCTCTTTTTTCTTCATCGTTTCAAACATTTTCGTCGATGCTTGGTGGAGAGATTCATGTGTTCCTGCATCAATCCACCACCCTTTTAACATATCATAGGTCAGCTGGCTATTTGAGATATAGAGATTGTTTACATCTGTAATCTCTAATTCGCCTCGATCTGATGGCGAGATTTTCTCAATATATTGAAAGACTTCTTGATCATAAAAATAGATACCCGTGACGCAGTAGGATGAACGCGGATGCTTCGGTTTTTCCTCAATTGATAATATTCGTTGGTGGGCGGCATCAATTTCTGCAATGCCAAACCTCTTTGGATCTGTCACTTCTTTCAATAGAACCTTCGCACCGCTTTCTTGCTGCTGAAAGGCTTCAACAAAAGGAGTTAGCGAATCCTCAAATACATTATCACCAAGCATTAGCACAAACTTTTCCCCTTCTACAAAGGGCTTTGCGTAGGATAAGCCGTCTGAAATTCCAGAAGCTTCTGGCTGTACCTGATACACGATGTTCATGCCCAGTTCCTGATCGCCTTCAAGCAGCTTTTGAAACAGCGGGATTTGTTCTGCTTGTGATATGACCATTACTTCTAAAATCCCCGCTTCTTTCAATTTGAACAATGACCAATAAATCATCGGATATGGACCAACCGGCAATAAATGTTTATTGAAAATCTTCGTTAAAGGTGCCAGTCGTGACCCCTTTCCTCCTGCTAAAATAACTCCCTTCACATCTACACATCCTTATGTTCTTTTTGGTGATGATTCATGAGGTATATAAGAATGTTTTTCACTCGTTCGGTTCCTTTTCCATCAATGAGTGACCGTCCATTGAGATGAATGCTCCTGCGAAGAAAGTAGCTGCCGGACAGTCTTCGCACAGCACGCCATATATCCTTTTCATTCACAAGGCTACCCAATCCAAGATGATGACAGGCTCCCTTTTGTGCAAAACGAGTGGCTGTTACTGCTTGGTGGTCTACTTGTGAAAGGACAATGCTGGGCACCCCGATACAAACGGCCTCATATAACGTCATCCCGCCAGCAACAATCGCTAGATCGGCTTCGGCAAGATGGGCAGGTAATTGATCCGTATAGCGAATGAATTGAATATGTGCAGCCTCGATTTTTTCTTCGATGCGAGAGGCTTTTCCTGTAACCGCTAGAATGTGTAAATGGCCGGCTTCGAGAAGTGCTGATACAGCTTTTGTTAATAATCCGCCTGGATCACTTCCCCCAAGGCTGATCACCACCTTCTTACATTCTTTGCGAACCTCATATGTGTCTTTTAATTTGCTGATCTCGTGATCTAACAATAAATAAGGTGTTCCATAAAAGTAGTCCGTTCCATTTACTTGCAGGTGCTTTTCATCCAGTCCACCATAAATGCCGTTTATGACAGCATCAGCAAGCTGGCAAGCTTCTGCTCTTTCTTCTTCAAATAAGACCAGTTTTGCATTTCTGAAGGACGCTTTGATCGATTGAAGGAACTGAAGGTCACAATCAAGGACATCGATCAGCAGAAGATCAGGATTTAGCTCTTTTATGTCCTGCTCCATTTGAAGAAATACGTTTGATTCCGGCACCAAATGAACGTGCCATGCTGGATGCGAGAGCATTTCTACACAAATCTGTTCATTTGTATAGAAATATAAGTCGTTTCCTTCTTGAACCAGTTCCTTTGCCAGACGTTTCATTCTAGCGACATGCCCCATGCCTCTCAAAAAACCACCGTACACAACAATCATGATTTTTTTGTTCATTCAGCATCCTTCTGTCTCACAAATTGATTCAACCGAACCATATTAGGATCTTGTTCACAAATGGTGATGAGTTCAGCTGTAGGCACTGCAATAGACCCGCCGGCTTTTTCAAGTAAACGGGTGGCAAATACGTAATCTTCTTCTGTATCAACCGTGAATCGATAAGCAGGATATGCGAGTTCTTTGGGCGGTGTGAATAATTGCAGTTGAAATTGCTCAGGGTGCTTTCGGATATACAGCGTGACATGCTCACGCTCCGACTGCGTAAGGGGAAAATTGTCGATTTCACATAAAATAGTTGCGTTGATCATTTCCCCGGAAATACCGAGTGGTGTTCCAGTCGTATATGTGTAATCAGCCTTCTTCTTTCTATGTTCTTCAAGCATTTTCGACAAAAGCGCTGGATCTATAAATGGATTATCTCCCGTTAAACGTACAATGGTTTGTGGTTCAAAATGTTGAGCTATCTTTGCGAATCGCTGCAATACATCCATCTCACTGCCACGAAATACCTTATAGCCCTTTGATAAACAATAATGAGCCAATAGATCATCTTCTGCTTCGACTGTTGTGGCGATCATGAGGTTCTGCGTCTTGTGATTGTAATGATTTGATTGCTTTACACGTTCAACAATGAAATCGATCAATGCCATACCACCGATCGGCTTCATCACCTTTTTTGGCAGTCTTGTTGAGCCCATTCTAGCCTGTATGACAAAGAGCACATCATTGATCATTTGTAGACTCCTGCATGAGCACATCTTTCCACGAAACCCCTGTATGGGCTGGAATGTCTCTGACAGCCTTGGCACCAATTAAAATCTCCATGTACCGCGGATGGAGACCTTGGCTTTTTTGTCCTGGACGTAATACGGCTAGATTTTCTTCGGTCAAAGTCTCGCCCTTTGCAATCCCTTTTATCGTAAAAATCCCTCGATACGCAAATTCACGAATCTGCCCTTCAATGGCAGTTGTCGTTTTAAAAGAACTGCCAAGGAGCTCCTCTGACACAGAATGAGCGTCTGTTTCTGATTGATTTCGGTCCTTTTCCGCCGCTCGAATATACTGAACCATTTCCTTTAATTCTTCGGGATCGAGCGCAAAGGAATGATCGGCGCCAGGCAGCGTCTTATCAATCGTAAAATGCTTTTCAATCATGGCTGCCCCAAGTTTCACAGCGGCAACAGGGGCTTCAGTAGGATGCTCACTATGATCGGAAAAGCCGATGACTGCCTCAGGAAAAGCGGAGGCTAAGGTTTGGATCACACGAAGATTCGTGTAAGCTCTGGGCGCCGGATACTTTGCGACGCAATGCATGATGGCGACCTGGTCGTTTTGCTCGCTTGTAATCGCCTCATATGCTTCATGAACATCTGCAATAGTGGCCCCGGCAGTTGAGAAAATGATGGGCTTTTGAAAAGAAGCTGTATGTCGCAAAAGGGGCAAATGATTGATTTCATAGGATGCTAGTTTGAAAGCTGGCGGATCGGTTTGATTTAATAAATCCGCAGATTCCTCGTCACACACCGTGCTTAAAAATATCAGCCCTTTTTCCTTACAGCGGGTTAATAACACCGGCAGCCATTCTGGCGGCAGCTCCATTTGTTCGACTAAGGAAAAAATGGACACCTTTTCTCCCTTGGCTGTTTCGTATAAACCTGGTTCCTTTTGATACATCCGATCAGCTTGAAACATTTGAAACTTCACTGCATCGGCACCTGCTTCTTTTGCCACATCAATTAAAGCAAGCGCCTGATCCAGCTTTCCATCATGGTTAATGCCCGCCTCTGCAATGATAAAGACAGGCGCACCATCCCCCACTTTGCGATCTCCAATGTAGAAATGCGCCATCTTACCTCTCTCCTTTTTTCGGCCATACATGGTAATACAAAAAGGCATTTTTTGTTCTAAAGCCCAGCTTTTCGTACAGCTGAATGGCGGTTGTGTTATGCATCTGAGTTCCTGCAGACATAAACCGATGCCCTCTCTCATAAGAGGCTTTCACCATCGCAATCACCAGCTTTTTTCCGAGCCCTTTTCCTTGTGCATCCGGTCTAATGGCGAGTAAATCAAGCACCAGTTCATCGTCCTTGATCACCCCTTGGATCAAACCAACGACTTCATCATTCACCTTTGCCGCGATATTGATATCTGCACGTCCGAGCAAATTATTTTTCATCCATTCTTGAAAGAAATGCTGGACGGCACTCTGGTCTAAAAAAGGATCAAGCGCATACCTGCTTTTCACAAAAGCCTGATAAGCGAGTGACACCGCCTCATCGTATTCCTTTTCATTCGGCAGACTGATGACCACATCTTCACCTGTTGATGGCATTTCCATGTGAACAGGCGGCGCTTCAAGACGAGTAAGACCGCCTACATAGTACACATGTGACAGCCTTTGGACGATGCGGTTTTTTTCAACATCCGCCGCTTCAAGACGCAAAAAGAAAAAATCGCATTTTTCTGATCTCATCCAATTGATAAAGCGCTCCATTAATTCCTGAAAAGCAGATGCTGACTCAGCTTCTGCAAACTTCACATGAAAAATATGCTGATCAAATATGCCGCTTTCCCATTTTGACCAGTCGTATAACAGCACCGCTTTGAGCTGGGCGCCACTGACAAGACCAAACTGTTTAAAGCCTTTCATTTGTTCAATTTGTTGACCGTAATTCTCAAGCCAAGCGGACAGCACCTGATCGTCTATTGCATGAACAGCCTTCATGAAGATGCCTTCTGTTCTTTTAAAATAGACAGCACCGCAGTAATGACATCCTGCACATCTTCATCTGTCATACTGGGGTAAAGGGGGAGTGAGAGGGTCCGCTTGTAGTACGCAAGTGACTCAGGAAAATCCTCTGGTGAATAGTGGTAGGTTTGTTGATAGTATGGATGCATATGAACAGGGATAAAGTGAACACTCGTGCCGATCTTATAGTCTTTTTGCAGCTGATCAATTAGCTCATCGCGTGTGATGAATGCTTCTTTCGGGTCCACTTGCAGTACATATAAATGCCATGCATGTCTTCCCTCATGATGCACTGGCGGCAGAATTAGCCCTGCTTCCTTTTGAAATGCCTGATTGTATGCTTTCGCAATGTGTTCTCTCCGTGCCTGCATATCATCTAGACGGCTTAGCTGGACAAGCCCTAACGATGCCTGCACATCAAACATGTTCATTTTATAGCCAGGTTCCTCGACCTCGTAGTACCACGTTCCTTTTTCTCCATAACGATTCCATGCTCCTTTGCTCATCCCATGGAGTGCTAGTCTTCTGATCCGAGCGGCAAGTGCATCATCATTTGTCGTCAGCATGCCACCTTCCCCGGTCGCTATATTTTTCGTCGCATAAAAACTAAAGGCAGTCGCATCACCAATCGCTCCAATCGGCTGCCCGTGATACGTCGTATGCAGAGCATGAGCGGCATCCTCGAGCACAAATAGATCGTACTTTTTGGCAATGGCTAAAATCCGGTCCATATCGCACGATTGACCAGCAAAATGAACAGGGACAATCGCTTTTGTGTGTGGTGTAATCGCCGCTTCTAGTCTCTCTGCATCGAGGTTGAGTGTCGCTGGGTCAATATCGACAAATACAGGAGCTGCCCCTGCATGAATGATCGTATTGGCTGTTGCGCAAAATGTCAGAGGCGTTGTAATCACCTCATCCCCATTCCCAATCCCTCTAGCTTTTAAGGCTAAAAATAAAGCAGCCGTACATGAATTGACAGCGATCGCATGTTTTGCACCGGTCAGCTGTCGAAACTCTTCTTCAAACTGTCTGACTTTTGGCCCGGTTGACAGCCAGCCTGATTTTAATGTTCCAATGACTTCGTCAATTTCTTCCTGCTCAATCAACGGCAGGGCATAAGGAAGAAATTGTTCTCTCTTTTTTTCCATATCGCTTGCACACCCCTATCTTCATCTCTGAAAATCTACACCTGTTTTTGTTTTAAGCAGAGAAAGCAGAACATCGGTCGATCGCGCATGCGGATAATGCTCTTTAATGAACTTAGCTCCTTGCTGCTTTGCCAGCTCCATCTCTTGATCATCCGACAAAATACGAATGGCTTTCTCAGCCAGTTCAACAGGGTTTTCCATCTGATAGCTGCCAAGCGACTCGTAATAAGGGTATCTTCTGCCTTCTGTCATTTTCCCGATCAGCACACTCTTTTCAAAGAGCATCGCTTCAAGACCGACGGTTGATGTGAGCGTAATGACCATATCCATATATGGCAATAGGTCATACAAGTCGATTTCTTTTTTAATCAATCTCACATGATTTCCTGCTCGTTCAATGGACATATACTCATTTAATCGATTGCGGGCAATTTCCCACGGATGCGGCTTCATGATCAACTGAATGTCTTTCCGTTTTGCAATCGTTTGAAGCACATCACCATAGAAAGCTTCTGAAAACGGCTGCGTCGCCACAAGTACGGTCTTTTTGGCAGGATTGAAGTTCAATTTACGAAAGATGAGTTCCTGCTGAAGCGGCGTTCGATCCTTCACCAAATCAAACCTCGGATGACCCGTGATCTCCACCTGTTCCGGCTGACAGCCTTTGTCTACATACCAGTCTTTTTCATACTTTCCAAACACCCCGTGGCACGTCGTGAAAATTGGTAAAAAGGCTTCGTCTCCCATCAGTGCGCCGTGCTGAAGACAGATACTCGTGAGCTGGCGTTTCACAGTTTGCAGTGCAAGTACCCGGCTGTATGCATCCTCCGTTGTCCCCACAATGATAGCTGCAATTGGCTCCATCTGAAAAAGCACTTCTGTCTGGTCTATCACATCAATAAATTGCACAATGTCCTTCCGAAGCTTTTCTCTAAAAAAGACATTGCCAAAGACCGGGTGCTTTGCGTAAGGTTTAAGGAGAGCATTTGCTTTCTCAATATATTCAGCATGGGCTTCTTTATTAACCTCTCCAGCTAATTCAGGCTTGCTGATGACAGGTAAACCGAAATAGTCTGCCTTCTTCCAGCGAGCAAGCACCACGGTTTGACTCGGATGGAACCGCGTGTAATTTTGTTCAGTAAAACGCAGATGTTCAAAGTGAAGCAAGACCTTTCCATTCGCCGGACGATACGCAATACGCTTGATCTGTTGCTTATGTTGATCAAAAAATGGCTGAATCTCTTCCGGCAGCGGACAATCGGTTGTCAATTCTTGACCGAATGCTTCATCCTCCATACGTCCCCTTACCTCAGGACTGATATATTGATAGAAATTGCTGATCAACCCAAGAGGAATTTGTTGATAGGACAAATCCTTCATGAGATTTACAAACTCAAAGTACACCTGCCAATAATGATGAAGATAGTGCGACACTTAAGGTCACCTCCCATGTTTTTGTTTTAATATGCGGCGGAGCTCCCAGCAGGTAGACTGCTCAGGAAGTGCTTGAATAAAGGCATTTTTCTCTTCTTCCGCCAACTGATAGTGAATGGACTGTTCTGTGATGTAATTTGTATCTAACACTTCATCATAGGGATAGAACGGATAAAAATGATTTAATCGAAAAAAGAAACGGGCATCCCCTATTCGATAAAAATGCGGACTCTCGTCCCAGTAAGACCCAAATTCAGCATGAATTTTTGTTAAAATCGAAGCACGATGAATGACCGAACAATGATCTATTGCACAAGGTGCATTCCATTGCACCGTTTGCGCAGGTCGAATCGTTTCCTTTACTGGCTCTTTTTTACTATTTAAATAGATTACTTTTGAAGCAGAATAGACAATATCTTCACCTGGTCGAGCATCTAGATAATGTGTGAGCTTCTCTAAACGGTCCGGGGCATAGACATTGTCATCTGTGGCATAGGAAATATACTCTCCCTTTGCTAGTTCTAATGCTTGATTAATGAGGACGGCGTATCTGGTTTTCGCTGTTCTCTCCTCCAGCGATTTGACACCGCTTTGGATAAAATGAACACGGGGATCTTTGCGAAAGGGCTCAATCGCGGCAAGGGTTTTTTCGTTTGAACCATCGTCCATAATAAATAGTTCAAAGTCTGACAGCGTCTGCTGCAAAACCGCTTCAATCGATCTGCCGACGTAAGCCGCCTTGTTGTAGCTCGTCATAATGACAGTTACTTTTGTCAAAGTTTTCACCTCGGTCTCTTTCAAACTATGTTTATCATATGTGTCTCCTCTTAAAGAGACTGTAGAGTGACCTATTTTTTATAAAATTGTATTTTTTTATTGTTTTATCTTTGAAAAACGTGAACTTTTTGGTAATATAAGTAATCATTTGTGTGTATTAAAGGAGTAAAGAACATTGGAAGCTATGAAGAATGATCACTCCCAAGAAGAGGAAGCAAAAGGTTTTTTTCGTTTTTTCAAAATTTTCGTCGCAACAAAAACAATTATTCGCTCATATCAACATTCCTCTATTCCCATTTGGCTGATGATGCTCCTTGCAAGTATCGCTGGTACAGGCTGGGTCTACGAAGGGTATTTTAGCGATTATATGGGCAATCATATTCCATTCCCTTTTATTCTGTTACAAGGTGCGGGATATGGTATTCTAGCAGGCAATCTCGGTCTATTTTTCGGTGTACTCATCCTAAAGTGGTTAGGGCGTCTTTTTTTCGGCAGTCAAACGGCATATCGAGATGTACTCAAAGCCTTCACGCTGTCGACCTTTTTCCCTTCCGCTTTATTTGCACTCAGTTGGATTTTCACGATTGGAATGCTTGGTCCGTATACGTTTGTCAAAATCTCACCCTATTTAGATCAGCATTATGAGGTTTGGTATTATCTTGATCTTTTGACACTGATTGAGGCTTATGCAAAGACGTGGATATTTGGAATGACTGTTTTAGGTATTGTCGCTGTGATGAAGCTCAGATTATGGCAAGCCTTTCTCATTGTGATCACACCGCTTGCGGCATGTTTTCTCATCGTGACACTTTCATTTGATGTCCAGCGCGCTGTAAATTGGATGATGTAAGGAAGGTTGCACATCATATTCGTAAGCAGCGAAGCGCAGAACTGGCAAAGAATGCGGGGTTAGCCCGCGCCTAAGGAACTGCACCGCAGTTCCTTTTTTTCGTTCAATGTACATATTCTGCCCTCCTGTCTCATAGTGTGAAAGAGAGAAAGAATGCTATGGAAACAACAGGTGCTTAAGTGCCTTCTGTTTAGAACACCATGAGGAAAGAGGAGGAACGTTATGAAATTGAAAAATCAATTTGGGCAAGGTTCGGGTTTCGAAGGTCAAGATTTTCGCCAGCAACAATATGGAGCAAATCCGTATCCTGCGCAGCAGATGGGTTATTCAGTCCCTCCCCAAACGCAGGGTCAAATGCAAGGACAAATGCAGCAGGGATTTTCACCAATGCCGTCTACTGGTTCTTCACAAGGGGGGCAGGGCATGCAGAGCAGCGGGCAGCCTTATCAAATTCCTTCTGGACCGATTTATCAGCAGAATGTCACTGGTCAGCTGCCAATCGAGCAGTCCTATATTGAAAATATTTTACGTTTGAACCGTGGCAAGGTAGCCACGATTTATATGACGTTTGAAGCAAGTAAGGAATGGAACTCGAAGATTTTCAGAGGTGTCATTGAAGCTGCAGGACGTGACCACATTATCATTAGTGATAACAAGACAGGAACACGATACTTACTATTAACGATCTATCTTGATTACATTACGTTTGATGGGGAAATTCAATACGACTATCCATACTCCATGTCCACGTATTCTCCGAGGTAGACAATGTCACATATCGCAAAAGCAAGGAGCAGGCGCCCTTGCTTTTTTCTTTTGACTAGGTTTTTGTCACACCTCTCAGGCGCTGCTCATAAGATGCCTAGTAGTTTTTATCAAACACCTAGAGGTGACATTCATGACTGTTGAGCTGGATTATACATCACCAAATGTTAAATATTCATACGATCTAAATCAAAGCCCACTTGTGAAATACGATCAGCATAACCTGATTAACGTTTTAGGAAAAAAGCAATTAAACTCGTTGGATCAAGTATCCCTGCTGGATATATATTTGAGTAAAAGCAAAGTCGTAGAGCCTCATTATCATCAAAATGCCGCAGAGCTTGTTTATTGTATAGCCGGTTCTGCTGCCGTCTCAATGCTGAATCCATTTACAAAAAAACTGCACACCTATACCATCACCCCTGGACAGGTAGCAAACGTACCTCAAGGCTGGTGGCACTACGAAGTTGCCCTTCAAGACAGGACTCATTTGTTAGCCATTTTTAACGCATCTACGCCAGAAGTGATCCTGGGCTCAGACCTTCTCACCCTCACCCCTGCTCACATCATGGCACATACGTATTGCATGAACGAAACACAGTGGAAACAGGCGATTCAACCTGTGAAGCCAAGTGTGTTTATCGCGCCATTTTGCCACAGAGAAGAGGAAGCACAAACGAACCCTGTCCCTCCGTCTCACTACATTCCTTATTATCAAGCACCGCCAAACTACGCCCCTTACTGGAATTAAGAAAAAAACCGATGCCCCTCTCAGAGCATCGGTTTTTTTGGCTTATAAATTTTTTGCTGCTGCAATGACAAGCATGATCCAAGAAGCGATAAATGCTACTCCGCCAATTGGGGTAATGGCACCTAGAATCTTCACCTGAGTTAATGCCAGAACATAAAGGCTACCTGAGAAGAAAAGGATGCCTGCAAGCATTACCCAGCCAGCGGTTGGAACTAGAGAAACACCTGACAGCTTATCAGCAAGAAAAGCGACAATAAATAGTCCTATCGCATGGAACATTTGATATTGAACCCCTTTGTTCCAAATCTCTATATACTTTTCAGGAATTTTCCCTTCAAGACCGTGCGCACCGAAGGCTCCGAGTCCAACAGCTAGCATCGCATTAATCGCACCTAAAATGAAAAATAGTTTCATTCGTCATTCTCCTTATCTCGTCAATTATGTTTATCATAGCGCGGGTGACAGACGATATTCAACTTTCCGTTTACGTTGACACGAGATTGTCGGATTTCTTTTTCTTTCGTAACAGAACTTGATCAACCGCGATCGCAATGAGTGTACCTAGTACAAGTCCATTGCTTAATAATGATATAAGCACAGGATGCATGCCTTTCAAGGCTCCCTGCGGTACAAACATCGCCCCTACACCTGCTAAAACGGCAATTCCTAGGACAAAGCGAATCCGCGGAATTTCTTCTTTCTCATACTGATCGAACTCAGACATCGCAATTCCAATCATTGAGGAGAATACCACAAAGTTTACAGCAAGCCCCACAGGTGATGGCAATGCGGAGAAAAAGCTCATGAGCAGCGGGAATAAACTAATGAGTACAATGAGCAGACTTCCTATGAAAAATGGCTTTCTTGATGGAATTTTCGTTGTCTGGATAAATCCTGCTGCCCCGGAAATAGGTACAGGCGCAATCGCTCCGATCAATCCGCTCAGTAAGTGGCCAAATGCTGCGACAAAACCAGCCGGACGAGCTCTCTTCCGTTCACGCAGTTCACCAAATGCCCTCACTGAATTTTCCACAATTCGAATACTTGCCAGCATGTTCACAATGAGTAATATCGTAATGAAAAAGGACGTGACAAGCAATCCGCTGTCAAATACCGGCATGCCAAATGGGAACAGCTTCGGAAACTCGATGATTTTTTCTGGAATTCGAACCGGCTTTGCCAGCCCGAGTAGAGCAAATAACAACCAGCCTCCTGCAAGGGCAAACAACACAGAAAACTGTCTTAAGTAATGCCATTTTGAGCGGCTGATCATGAAGGTCAGAACAATAATCAAGATCGATAGGCAAAAGACAAGCCCGTCCACCTGATTTCCCCGATAGCCGATGCCCATCAGCCCTTTCATGATCGGCTGACTTAACTGCACAACTAATAATAGCAAGTAAATACCTGTGACGACTGGCGTAAATAAAGACGCGAGCCAATTAATGATTTTAAAAAGACTAAAAATAAAAAAGAAAGCGGCACTAAAAATTAAAGCTCCTTGTAGTGCTTGCAGAGTTTCAGGATACGTTGCAAAGATGGTTCCTGTCATACCTGCATAAAGGGTATACACACCCCACCAAAGCCCTGCTGGACTTTCATTGATCGGCAGCATATGGCCGCATAAACATTGCACCATCGCCACAAGACCAAGTGAAAAGAATGTACTTTGAATCAGCTCCGCTGACTGCACTTGGTTCAACTCAAATGCTTGTGCAATCGCAATTGGTACAGCAATAGAAGCTGCGATAAAAAATGCCATCCACTGAATGGCGCCCAAAAATAGTTTCAAACCGATCACCTTCCCTTTGTCGTGACAAGACCATTAAAAATCAAAGATAGAGTCGCCGTTCCCGTCCTTCTCTTTTTGCCCCTCTTCTTGATGCTGAAATTTCTTCGCACCACTCGCACCCATCAGTTTCTCAAGCATGGCTTGATCTGAGGAGACGGGCGGCGCGGACGGTGTCTGTATCGAAGAAGGCGGCGAGATAACCGGCGTTTGCGGCATTTGCACCTGTGATGGTGCATCGAGAATGACATCACATAGTGAAGAAATCGCCGCCACTTGACGTTTCACCTCTTCATCATTTCCACTTTGTTTCGCCTTTTGAACCGCTTCCTCCATTTTTTGAAGCAGGCTTGATATATGAATATTCAAGGGTAGACCCTCCAATCTAAAAAAGTCTCTTTTCAACATTATTTTACCAAATGAACAAACGAAATGGGTTCATTTTTTCAAAGCAGTCTGCTCCCGCCTCTCTTATTTGACCCGACATAGCCCTTCACACATAATAAAAGAAACAACATCGTTTATGAAAGGATTGAATAATGGACAAACTCACTGCTCTTTTTCAGAAACAAAAAGTCTTTCAAAAGCCGCCGGTTGAAGAACGCATCCGTCTTCTTAAAGACTTAAAAGCATCCATCAAACAGCATGAGAAGGATATTTTACAAGCCTTGGCCCATGATTTACATAAATCCGAACAGGAAGCCTACACAACTGAGATCGGGATGGTGTATGAAGAAATCAATCATACCATCAAGCACCTCCACAAATGGGCAAAACCAACACGCGTGAAAACGCCCCTCACTCATATCGGGTCGAAAAGCATGATTATGAAGGAACCTTATGGCCGTGTGCTCATCATTGCTCCTTGGAACTATCCTTTCCAATTGGCCCTTTCTCCATTAGTTGGTGCCATTGCTGCGGGTAATGCCGTTATTTTAAAACCGTCTGAGCTAACGCCGCAAGTTTCAGAAGTAATCAGTACAATCGTGGAACGTGTATTTCAAGAAGACCATGCAGCTGTCGTAGAAGGCGGAGTAGATGTGAGTACAGAGCTGTTGAAACTGCCCTTTGATTATATCTTCTTTACAGGAAGTGTGGCAGTCGGCAAAGTCGTCATGGAAGCCGCCGCAAAGCATTTGACCCCAGTCACACTTGAGCTTGGCGGAAAAAGCCCTTGCATCGTCATGCCTGATGCAGATATCAAATTAGCGGCAAAGCGAATCACGTTCGGCAAATTTACCAATGCTGGTCAAACGTGTATTGCACCAGACTATCTGCTTGTTCATGAATCCATTAAAGAGGATCTTTTGCGGGAAATGACAGCCTGTATCCGTGACTTTTACGGCGAACAACCGGAAACACATCCACACTTTGGGAAAAATGTCAGCCAGCGTCATTTTGACAGGCTCTCACAATTCCTCTCAAATGGAACGATCGTCACGGGGGGACAGCGCAACGAAGACGAGCTCAAAATCGCTCCGACCATTTTAGACCACATCACATGGGAAGATCCCGTCATGCAGGAGGAAATTTTCGGACCGATTCTGCCTGTCATGACCTTCGAATCTCTGCAAGAGGCAGCACATATGATCAAAGCAAGACCGAAGCCGCTTGCACTTTACTTATTTACAACAAGCAAGGAAACAGAATCCTATATCCTAGACCATCTCTCATTTGGCGGAGGATGTATCAATGACACGCTCATGCATGTCGCTACTCCTTACCTGCCATTCGGAGGCGTGGGTGAAAGCGGCATAGGACGATATCACGGGAAAGAAAGCTTCTTTACGTTTACGCATGAAAAAAGCATCCTGCGCCAAACCAATCGCTTCGATTTTTCCTTCCGTTATCCAAATGCGAAAAACGGACTCGACTTGGTTCGTAAATTTTTAAAATAAACAGGACGAAGGGTCTCTCCCCTCGTCCTCTTTTTATTCAATATCTTGGATACACCAATTGATTTCTTCAATCCCCATTTGATTTAAATACGCGTTTACCTTTGAGAACGGACGACTGCCAAAAAAGCCGTTTCTTGCAGAAAAAGGACTTGGATGAGGTGACTCAATGATGTAATGCTTGTTTTGATCAATGCGTTCTTTCTTATTTTGAGCATGTCTTCCCCACAGCACAAAAACGACGGGCTGATCACGTTCATTCAGCACATCAATCACGCGGTCTGTCACACGTTCCCAGCCCTTGCCTTTATGAGAGTTCGCCTCGCCCTTTCTCACGGTCAGCACAGTGTTTAAGAGCAGCACACCTTGCTCTGCCCAGCTCACAAGTGAGCCGTGATTTGGAACAGGACAGCCAAGATCATCCTTTAGCTCCTGAAAAATATTTCTCAACGATGGCGGATGCTTCACGCCAGGCTGAACTGAAAAGCTTAATCCATGTGCCTGACCTAGGCCATGATAAGGGTCTTGTCCCAAAATCACAACTTTGACTTCTTCATAAGACGTCAAATGAAGCGCACGATAAACGTCATCCGGTTTCGGAAAAACGGTCTGCGTGCGGTATTCCTCCTTCATCCATTCACGTAATTCTTGATAATATGGCTGTTCAAATTCACTTTTCATCACAGCCCACCAGCTATCATTTAAAAATGGCTTCATTGAGGTTCTCCTCCTTGTGTCTGCTGTGCAAGCCTTGAGATCATCGGTTTTCCGTCCCACACAATCTCACTCTCTGATTCTCGTTTTTTCATCGCTGGTTCTTCTAATAAGACAGCAAAGTTCGCTGTTGGCAAATCGCCCAGCCCGTGCTTTTCACTGAGATCATCTAAGTAGTTCTTCCTTGTCTCACCAAGATCACTAGACTGATTCCCGCCGCCGTCAAAAAACGCATAGATCACACTGGCAGCTGGTACTCGTTTGACCCGGGCATGCTGCGTGACACGTAAGAAAAAGTCCCAATCCCAGTAATGATGCATCGCTGGATCAAAATAGCCAATCTCATCGTGTATACAGCGTTTGTACATACTGCCGGAAGGAACGTATGTAGAAAAGACACGCATATCCTCAATAGCAGCTGTATACGCAAACAGACGTCTTGACACAGGGAAGCGGGTCGCACCTTTTTCTTCAAATGATACAATTTCTGCATCAGAAAAGACAAAATCGGCCTCCTCCAGCGCCTTACTCATACGTTCAATATGACAAGGTGTAAAATAATCATCGTCATCACTCAGCATGATCACATCGCCTGTCAGCTCCCGCACTCCCACGTTTCTAGCATTCACATGCTGGACATTCTCATCTAAATGGATCAAGCGGATCGGAAGTTCGGGGTAGAGTTCCTGAATGATCTCGACGCGCTCTCCTGCATCATTCACAACCACAATTTCAAAAGGCTGTACGGTTTGTCTCTTAATAGATTCAAGCAGCTCACACAGTGCGCTGAGCCGGTTATGTGTCACAATTAATAAGGAAATCTTCATATTCAGCTTACTCCTTTAATAGATTCGTCTTTTTCCATTAAAACATAAAATGGCGTTCTTCTCATGATATAAAAGGCGGTTTGATATGACGGGAAAATGGGAATTTTTGATGAAAAGGAGTGATCATGATGGAATATTTCACAGTAGAAAATAGCAAAGAAGCCAACCAGACCATTGAACAAATACGTTCAGCAAAGGATGATATTTTTGTTTTTGCGTACGATCCAGAACGCTCTGATACCGTCACAGAGCATACGAATGCCAAAAGCATGACAGCGGTCGATCAAGGGATTTTAGATCAAATTGCCAATGTCATCCGCACCCGGGATGACGAGCTCATGGCCAAATTGATGTCGGTTGGCGCCGATCAGGAATTAGCTTTATCACTTTTAGACGAACTGAAAAAGGGGAAATTGGTGATTTGTAAAAGGTAAGGGGAAAGGCGTTCTTCCTAGGGTGGAACGCTTTTTTATGTCGTTTCATTGTGATAAATGGAAAAGCTGATTATAATAAGGGATAGAACAGTAACTGTTACACATCACATTGGAGGTTCAGCAACTATGTCTATGAATAAAGCACTCACCATCGCAGGCTCGGATTCAAGCGGCGGTGCAGGTATCCAAGCAGATTTAAAAACGTTTCAAGAAAAAAACGTCTACGGGATGACAGCTTTAACCGTTGTCGTTGCAATGGACCCACATAACCATTGGGATCATCAGGTGTTTCCAATTGATACGGCGACAATTCGTGCACAGCTCTCTACCATTGTAGAAGGCATTGGGGTAGATGCGCTGAAAACGGGTATGCTCCCAACAGTCGACGTGATCGAACTGGCAGCGGACACCATCAAAACATATGACCTAAAAAATGTCGTCATTGATCCTGTTATGGTTTGTAAGGGTGCGAACGAAGTGCTATATCCGGAGCACGCTGAAGCACTGCGCGAAAAGCTTACGCCACTGGCAACCGTCATCACGCCTAACCTTTTCGAAGCAGGTCAATTAAGCGGAATCGGTGAGATCAAAACGATCGAACAAATGGAAGAAGCAGCAAAACGCATTCACGAACTTGGTGCCAAGTATGTGGTCATCACTGGAGGCGGTAAGCTAAGCCCAGATAAAGCGATCGATTTGCTTTATGATGGACAAACCTTCGAACGACTTGAAACAGATAAGATCGATACAGATTACACACACGGCGCAGGCTGCACATTCTCAGCAGCAGTCACAGCTGAACTAGCAAACGGCTCAGACGTGAAAGAAGCCATTTATGCAGCAAAAGAATTCATCACAGCTGCCATCAAAGGCTCTTTCCAGCTAAATGAATACATCGGACCAACAAAGCATTCTGCTCATCGTTTTGATAAGTAGAATAGAAAAAACCGATTCGCCTTGTTAATGGGCGAATCGGTTTTTGTTTGTACTTACAAGCTCTTGTATACCTTCTCTATTCTCTCAAATTCATCACGTCAACCACAACGAATATTTTGATCTTTTCAATATCATCAATGGGTACAAACTTCTTCTTGTTCTCCAAATAAATATACGTTTCTATCTTCAATTGACGTCACCTTTCATTTCATGAAAAAAAGCATACCCGCGTCTGGGTACACTCTTTTATCCACAAAGAATACCTACTTTTGCTGATCAGATTCTTTGGCCATTTTTCGAATAAAGGCTTCAATAGATTCAACAAATAAGGCATATTCTTTCATTTGTTTATACGTACCTGACAGCTTCTCTTTTAATTCTTCCTGCTCTAGAGAAGGTTCACCGAGAATAGATTGGACTTGAATGAGCAATTCTTTATATTCTTCACGTTTATCTTCAACATGATCTGCCATTGTCTCCAAGCGTTTTCTAGTCGTCGGCTGCTGTTTTGAATTCAAGTAAACAACCCCTTTTTGTCCTACCGCATTTGGATAAACGTCAGCCTCAGCTGTATATATTTTAAAATGATACCATAATTCCACCTGTTATCATATATGTAAAACGTCATCAAACCGCTTCTGACCACCCTTGTATATACATGATATAGCCCCTAAGATACAGGTTGAATTCACTAGAAAAAAGCAGATCATTGATCTGCTTCAGATTGTTGACAAAGGGCTAAAATGATCTTGATTTTAGCCCTTTGTCTTTTCAGCGTGATAGAAAACCTTTGCAGTCTAGGAAGGACGAGTACTGGCGCGGAGCGAATTTGACATTCGTGAGCACCAGCACGCAGGACTGACACCGAATGCGAGGGTTTGTCTACACGCTGAAGCAGATCATTGATCTGCTTTTCTTTGTAAATGCCATGTCTTTAGTTTAAGCTTTGTTTCATTTCTGCCACTGATTGAGATTGATTTATTTCCCGGGGAAGGAAAATAACGAGCAGTCAATACTTCTCTGCCTCCGTTTACAAAAATCTCAATTGACGATGCATCGATGAAGATGTGAAGGTCGTGTAATTCCTCTATTGCCACTTCTCGAACTTCTTTTGTTCGATCTTCAAATCGATCTCGCTCTAATGTCAGTTTGCCCTCATCTTTATCATAAATGATACGGGCTGCCGCTCGAATACAGCATTCAAACCCTTTTTGTGTATCAATTTGATCAATGAATAACTCTGCGCTCGTAATATCATCTACAGGAATCGATTGGACGGAACGTTTAATATGGAAAACATGCTCCTGTTCGTTGGTTCTCATCGCCTGGAGCTCAGTAACTGGCCTTTGAATCAGATGTCCATCTTCATCTAAACGCAGCTCTCTCGGAATGGTGAGGCAGTGTATCCATTGATACGAAATTGTTGGATGATGCTCTTCTCCTTGATCAGGCACTCCCATCCATCCAATTAAAAGTCGTCTGCCTGATTCGTCTAAAAAGGTTTGCTGCGCATAGAAGTCAAAGCCTCGGTCCAGCTCCTCAAACGCTCCGTGCGTATATTGAAAAGTATGGTCATCCAATTTTCCAACAAAATAACCTGATTGATGTGTATTATGATATTTTAAGCCATCTGGCTTTAATCCCTGCGGCGACACAATCAAGACATCCCGGCCATCTAATTCAAATAGATCTGGACATTCCCACATGTAGCCGAAATCCTCTAATCCATTTTTCCCACTGCCTGCAATGATGCCTTGAAACGTCCAATTGTCTAAAGTATCAGAGGTAAACAGGACGAGATTCCCTTTCAGATTCAGGCTTTGTGCACCTAGAACCATGTACCACTGACCATTTCGCTTCCATACTTTCGGATCACGAAAATGGGCGGTGAATCCTTCTGGCAGCGTCGCCACGACACCTTTTTTCTGAAAATGAATGCCATCCTCTGAAACAGCTAAACATTGATACGTCTCGCGGTTTCCTTGTTCATCTCGAACGTTGCCAGTGTACATCACATACATCTGTCCATCGTCAATGACTGCACTGCCAGAATAACAGCCGTTTTGATCAAACCAATCACTTGGCGCAAGGGCGGCTTCCTCGTGCTGCCAATTCACTAAATCCGTCGATGTGTAATGGCCCCAAAATTTTGCGCCGTGTCCCGTTTTGAATGGCTGCCACTGATAAAAAACGTGGTAAACCCCTTTCCAATGAATCAACCCATTCGGGTCATTTAAAAGACCAACTGGCGGCATTAAATGAAAATGCTGGCGATACACATCTTTTTTCACCAAATGCTCATAGTTTCGAATACGTTCTGCTACCTTTTGACGAAGTGCTGCGTCAGTTGTTGTCATGACTGTGACCACTCCTTGCTTATTTTTCTACTTCTTTTACTTTAAACATGATAGTGAGAGTAAATGAGACTGCAACAGCGATTAACATACCAATCACATAATTTACCACATTTTGCACACCGAATGGCGCTGCAATCGCAATCATCGGAATACCTGTTAAACCATATGCGTTGGCTGCTACCTTTGTAAAGACAACAAATGCCCCGCCTAATGCGCCTCCAATCATCGCAGCGATAAACGGCTTACGATAGCGGAGATTGACACCGAATATGACGGGCTCGGTAATCCCTAGGAAAGCTGAGAAGGCTGCAGGAAGTGCGATTTCTTTTGTTTTCGCGCGTTTCGCTAAGAAAAAGACCGCCAAGCCTGCCCCGCCTTGCGCTACGTTGGACATCGCCCAAATTGGCAGCAAATAGTTACGCCCAATATCATTCAGCAGTCCTGCTTCAATCGCATGGAAGCTATGATGAACCCCTGTGAGCACAATGAGAGAGTAGGCTCCTCCGAAAATGAGTCCTGCTAAGAACCCTGCATGATCATAAATAAATGTCAGTGCATTCGAAATTCCTGTACCGAGCATTCTTCCAAGTGGTCCAACAGCAATAAACGTCACAAATCCCGTCACAATCACCGTCACAAATGGAGTCACAAGTAAATCAATACTGTTCGGAACCACTTTTCTTAAATTCTTTTCAACAAGGCACATGATGTACACAGTCAATAACACTGGAATGACTGTTCCTTGGTAACCAAGAAGAGCAATATCAAAATTGAATAAATGCATATACTCTGGTTTCGCATCCGTCAGTCCCCACGGGTTGAGAAGATTCGGGTGAATCATAATCCCCCCAATAACGGCTCCTAAATACGGATTTCCACCAAACTCTTTCGCTGCACTGACCCCAATTAAAATCGGCAAAATGATAAAGGCTGCACTTGAGAACATATCAAGCATTTGAAAAATCGCGGAGCTTGGGTCAGCCCATTTGAAGGCTTTCATCATGCCTAAAAGCCCCATTAATAAACCGCTTGCAACAATGGCTGGAATGATCGGCACAAAAATATTTGATAACGTCTTTGCAAAACGTGCGAGTGGATTCATTTTTTGTTTCACTGCTTCATCATGGCTGACAGGTTTTTGTTTCTCGTCGTCTGTCTCAAGGCCGGTCTCACGAGCAAATGGTTCATATACTTTGTTGACTGCACCCGTTCCAAAAATGATTTGGAATTGCCCCGAGCTTGAGAAAGCCCCCTTTACCCCTTCAAGTTCCTCAATGGCATCTTTGTCAATCAGTTCCTCATCTTTCATCACCAATCTGAGTCTTGTTGCACAATGCGTGGCACTGATGACATTTTCCTTGCCGCCTAATCGTTCTGTTAATTCTTTAGCTGTTTTTTGATAATCCATGTTGTCTCCTCCTTTTTTAAAGCAAAAAAGACCTAAAATTCACCAACGATAAAAGGACATACACGTCCCCTCGTTACGCAAATTTTAGGTCTTGCCTGCCTGACAGTCACAATCCCGCGATATCAAATTTTGATTACGCTTTCATCATAGTATAAGAGCGTGATATGCGTCAACCTCTTTTTTCGAATCTATTGACCCATATACACTATTTAAAGTAGTGTGCACAAAAAAAAGCCTGCATGCAGGCACAACCACTAAACCAATTCGGCATCCTGCAGACGCTGGACATGCAGCGTGATGTAGCCGATCTCCGATTCAGGGAGATGAAGTTCATATTCATTTTTCAACAAATCAGCGAGTCCACGTGCACACTGGTAAGCCAAATCATACTTTGTTTGGATAAAACTCAGCATGTCATCGTCCATGATTTGAAATGCCTCATTTGATTCCAACCTGCTTAATGCATACCTCAAATGTGTCACAAGCCGCTGATAGGAAATACTATCCTCATCAATTGAATGCTGAAAATAGCTTTCTATATGCTCGATCATTTCTTTGATCATCGTTGTATATTTCACGGTCTTTTTCATAGACTCCGTATTCATTTTGGCCGTATGAATATGGAGTGCCACATACCCTGCCTCATCGTCCGGCAGTTCAACCCCAAGCCGATCCTTTACATAACGAATGGCATACTTTCCAATATCATATTCCTGCTTATATAAGACTTTGATCTCACCAAGCAATTTATTATATAGCACAATGCCCTTTTGAATACGCTCTATAGCAAAGGATAAATGGTCAGTCAGTGATATATGGATATGATCACTAAGCGGCATCATCAGTTCACCCTCTGCATAACTGATGATATGCTCTGCCACCTCAATATGCGCTTCGGGCAATGTCGCAAGAATTTGTTTGAATTTCTCATTTTCTTCACGCACAACAAAGATTTTCTCTATTTTTTGAACGGGAACGACGTCATTTTTCCCCTTCTGAAAAGCAATTCCGGGCCCCATCACAATTTTCTCCTGATCACCTTCCTTTACAACCACTGCATTGTTATTCAATATTTTATATATCTTCAAGGGGTATCCTCTCCCACCAGATAACGTTTCTTATGTGGGATTTTACCCTGTTTCATCTCCCATGTAAAGGTAAGAGCGGACCAGCACGCGCCTCTCTCGTCGTCTTCTCATCAAGCATCATCAGACTTTGCTTAAACGGTTTCTCTGACCTGCGCTTCTTGTTCTTTTCTTCTGCCAGCTTCTCTAGCTCTCCCTCGTTCACAACTTGAAAGAAACGATCATCCACCGCAGCAGCCGCCTGAAAACGTTGCTGCTTCATCATCACACCAGGATTCACAAGCACATTCATCACGAAACCAAACCATACACTCAACCAGTTTTTGAATTTCTTCACTGAACATCCCTCCGCTTTTCTTAGAATCTAGCAGTTCTAGCAAAACAACTGCTCCTATCATATCCCGAGAAAAAAGAGAGGTTTGTCACAATCTGGGTGAAAAAACAAACTAGTTTTCAGAAGTTTTGTTGAAAAGTGGAGAAGATGATCATGTATGAGGGTGTTTGAATAAAAATTTTATACACACTATATCCAAAAGATAAGCACACCTTATCAACAGGGTTTATCCACATATCAACACCCTACTACTAGATTTTGTGTATGGGATTTTTTTATTTTCCATATATATATCTAAATAATTGAGTTATCAACAGAAGTTTGTGCATAAGTGAGACTTTATAAACAAAATAGTTCTTTATGACTATGTAAAATAAGACCATTTTAGTAAAGGAATTGTTTTCATCGTATTGAATACTTAATAACGGGCAGTGAATCTTTCCTATTTATCCACAAAAAGAAAGGCTATCTCCCTAAAAACACAGCTAGAAAGGGGAAAATTAATGAAAAAGGTTATCTCTCGTTCTTCTATTCTATTGTTCTCCACTATTTTTATTTTATCCACATTCTTTACAGGTCAACAGGCTAGTGCCGCTCCATCGAACAAACAGGTGGAACTGGAAAAAGCAGAAATCTTCGGTGAAATCAATGTCAAATCTAGAAAACATACCACTGTTATTGTTGAATTAAAGGAAAAATCCTTAGTTGAAGCAAAGCAAGAAGGCAAAGCTCAAACAAAGGCCTCCCTCAAAAAATCTCGAACAAAAATAAAAAATGCAGCACTCAAAGAAGTTGATAAAGCTAGTGTTCGTCAAGAATATGAAAAAGTCTTCTCTGGTTTCTCTATGAAACTTCCTGCAAACGAAATTCCGAAGCTACTCGCAGTTGACGGAGTAAAAGCCGTTTATCCGGATGTTACATATCAAACAGATGAAGTGAAAAAGGAAAGCATTCAGCTTCCAAATGAAGATGTTTCACCTCTTATGGATAAAAGCGCTCCATTTATCGGTGCACCAAAAGCTTGGGATGCCGGCTATTCTGGAAAAGGGGTCAAAGTTGCAGTCATTGATACTGGAGTAGACTATACCCACCCTGATTTAAAAGGAAACTTCGGTTTATACAAAGGCTATGATTTTGTTGATAACGATTATTCTCCGCAAGAGACACCTAAAGGAGACCCTAGAGGTGAATCGACAGATCACGGCACGCACGTCGCAGGAACAATCGCTGCCAATGGACAAATTAAAGGTGTCGCAAAGGATGCCACACTTCTTGCGTACCGTGTACTTGGACCAGGCGGTTCTGGGACAACTGAAAACGTCCTTGCAGGCATCGACCGTGCTGTTACTGATGGAGCAGATGTCATGAACCTCTCTCTCGGAAACAGTGTGAATAACCCTGATTATGCCACAAGTATCGCACTCGATTGGGCTATGTCTGAAGGCGTTGTCGCTGTCACATCGAATGGAAACAGCGGTCCAAACAGCTGGACAGTCGGATCTCCCGGCACGTCAAGAGATGCCATTTCAGTCGGAGCAACTCAGCTTCCGTATAGCCTTTACAATGTGAAATTCCCGAACTATTCTACTGCAAAAGTGATGGGCTACTACCAAGAGAGTGATTTAAAAGCACTTGACCAAAAACAAGTCACACTCGTCCATGCAGGTATCGGTGACGAAAAAGCATTTGAAGACATCGATGTGAAAGGAAAGGTTGCCGTGATCGAACGAGGAGCCATTGCCTTTGTTGATAAAGTCGACAATGCAAAAGCTGCTGGTGCAATCGGCGTTGTGATGTATAACAACACCGATGGAGAAATTCCAGTCGATGTACCAGGTCTCGCTCTTCCAACGATTAAGCTATCAAAAGCTGAAGGAACGGCGCTTGTCAAAGCCATTGAGGCTGGAAACAATACAACGACTTTCTCCATTCAATTTGTCAAAGAGCTTAGTGAGCAAGTCGCTGACTTCTCCTCTCGCGGACCAGTTGTGGATACGTGGATGATTAAGCCTGATTTATCAGCGCCAGGCGTCAGCATTGTAAGTACCATCCCAACGCATGATCCTTCTCAGCCTTACGGATATGGCTCAAAGCAAGGAACAAGCATGGCTTCACCGCATGTGGCAGGAGTTGCAGCGATCATGAAGCAAGCAAAACCATCTTACTCAACAGAACAAATTAAAGCATTGCTGATGAATACAGCAGAAAAACTATTCGACGTAAACGGCAGCCCATTCCCTCACAACACACAAGGGACAGGCAGTGTTCGAATCATCGAATCACTCCAAGCGTCATCTATCGTTTCTGATGCGAGTTATTCTTACGGCACTTTCTTGAAAGAAAAAGGCGTTCAAATCAAAACAAAGAAATTCAAGGTAGAAAACCTATCAAAAGCACCGAAAACGTATACCATTGATTACAAATTTGATGGCAGCGGCATCAGCACAAACGGAACGAAGAAAATCACTGTCAAAGGGAATTCCACGGGGGCCTTTACTTCCGCGGTACAAGTGAACTACGGTAAAACCAAAAAAGGAACGTACCAAGGCAGCATTACCCTTCGCGAAAATGGCAGAAAGGTCACAGAGATTCCGACTTTATTGATAGTAAAAGAACCTGATTATCCGCGTGTCACTTCGGTTTCTGTAGAGCCGGATAACCGTGCTGGAAGCTATGTCATTAGCAGCTATCTGCCTGGCGGAGCTGAAAACCTTGCATTCCTCGTCTACTCGACAGATGGAGAGTATTTAGGTGAAGCAGGTGTTTATCAACACGTTGATAAAGGAGAACACCGCGTAAAATGGAATGGCACAATCAATCAAGGTCAAAAGCTCGAACCTGGTGAGTATACAATGCTTGCGTATGCAAGTCTGAAAGGAAAATCCGACACTGTTCAAACGAAGGAACCTTTCGATATTTACCCTGAATAAATGTGAATCACAAGAAAAGCCTTGTATGAGCGGATCAGCTCATCAAGGCTTTTCGATCATATATGGAGGAAAGAGAGACTGATGTTGATATTGCTATGGATCGTTTCTTGTTTTACTGCTTTTTTTCTAACGATCACCTTGGTGTATTTTTTCACCCTTTTATATGCGAAACATCCTCGTCCTTTTCATCAAGCATGCGAGCTGACGGTCTATGTGTCCTTCATTTACCCGCTTAGTTTGCTTGTGACAGCCTCGTTTATTTTCATCATGATGCTCCTCTTCCCTCTCTACTGGCTGCGTGGACGTTAAACAGACATACATACGTTATGCATCAAAGGCTTCTTTTAATAAACGATAAGATGTGAGCCGGTCTTGCATGCGGTGAGTGATGGTCACGGCAATTACTTCATTTGTACGATAAGCCTTCGTTAGTGCTGTCAGCTGCTTTTTCACAGAAGATGGCGTCCCCACCACCATCCTTTGACGATTGGCAGCCACTCGTTTTTGTTCATATGGACTATAGGAATAAGCTTGTGCACTTTCATATGAAGGAAAGCCTCCGAGGTTTTGCCCCTGTTCATTGGCGAGTAAAGATAAATCTAAGCTGACTGCCAGTTTTTCTGCCTGCTCCTCTGTTTCAGCACATAAAACGAAGACCGCGAGACTGACGCGCGGCTCATCACCGAATGCTGAAGGTTCGAACCGGTTGATATATTGCTCCACAGAATCTTCTCCGCCTTCACCATTGATAAATAGTGCAAACGTATAGCCTGCACCTGCTTTTGCCGCAAGTCTTGCACTTCCTCCAGAGGAACCAAGCATCCATACCTCTGGTGCAGTCTCTACTTTCGGAGAAGCGGTTAAATGGGGGAGCGGATAAAATTCATCCGCTAGGTCGTGTAAATAGACCTTCAACTCTTCTACCTGCTCAGGATATTGATCACCTAGACGTTTTCGTTCACCATGATGAAGAGCTATGGAGGAAATGGGCATACCACCAGGAGCACGTCCAATCCCAAGATCGATTCTGCCAGGAGCGAGGGCTTCGAGAACCCTGAAGTTCTCTGCTACTTTATAGGCGCTATAGTGAGGCAGCATCACACCGCCTGACCCAATACGTATATGTGACGTAACGGCTGATAAATGACCGAGGAGCACCTCTGGGCTCGATCCTGCAAGCCGGTTTGAAAAATGATGCTCTGATACCCAAAAACGGTGATAGCCCCACTTTTCTGCCTGCTTTGCCAATTCAACCGTTTGCTTCAAGGCTTCAGCAGGTGTTGCATCTCCAATCAAAGGAGATTGATCCAGTATACTTAATTTCATCTTACTGCTCCTCTTACAGAAATCCCCCTCTCTCCATCGAAAGGGGGATGTCTTATTTATTTTCGATTAAAGCCCTTCTCTTTCACAAATTCTCCAAGGAAGGCACGCTTTGGCTGACTAAAGCCGCGAAGCATCTGCTTAGACCAAGTATCGGTTCTCTCTCCGTTTGTCCGTTCTTCATAATATGATGAAATACGGTCATCGTATTCTTTTAAATAACGATCCACATGCGTTTCATCTTGCTGATATGAATTTTCATGATAAATGAGTTCAACTGGCAGCCGTTCCTTTTGTGACGATTGACTCGCTGGATGTCCGACAACCAGACCAAATAACGGCAGCACATATGATGGTGTTTCAAGCAAATCAGAGACTTCTCTCAGTTGATTGCGCAGACCGCCAATATAGCAGATCCCAAGTCCCATTGATTCTGCGGCTATACTCATATTTTGCGCAGCGAGCGCCGTATCAATGACGCTAATGAGAAAGGCTTCTGTATTCTCAAGCGCCTCCTGATGATTCTTCCCTGCTTTTTTTGCAATATCATCATGGCGTTTCAAGTCTGCACAGAAGACAAAGAAATGCCCATTCTTCTCAACGTATGGCTGATTCCCAGCCAGTTCAGCAAGCTTGGCCTTCTTCTCTTGATTTGTCACACCAATAATACTGTACGCCTGTACATAGCTTGATGTCGAAGCAGCCTGTGCACTTTTAATGAGTGTCAGCACCTCTTCTTCGGACAAACGCTCGTCTGTAAACGAACGGATGGACCGATGATTTAATATCGTTTCTATCGTTTTGTTCAATTCGAAGACCTCCTTCACTTCTACTATCATAAGACAAAGACATATGGCTTTTCAAAAATTAAAACTCGAATGAAAAAAGACAGTCTATGCTTAGACTGCCCTTACCCGTTTTATTTAAATAAATAACTTTGGTATTTCGTTAATTGAACACTTGCATTATAAGCAATCCCAAATCCAATGAGAACAGATAAGACAGAGCTTCCTCCGAAGCTGATAAATAGAAGCGGAATTCCTGTTACAGGCATCACACCAATGTTCATCCCAATGTTCTGGAACGTATGGATCACAATAAGTGCTGTATATCCTACACAGAAGAATGACGCAAATCGGCTATAAGGATGGATACGGTCAATCAGTACGACAAGCCGGTAGATCAAGAAGAAGAACATGATCACAACAAACGCACAGCCAATAAAGCCAAACGCTTCTCCTATAATGGAGAAAATCATATCTGTTTGTGCTTCTGGGACATAGACTTTTAAGTTTTTAACTCCATTCCCAAAAATCTGTCCAGCACCAATAGCCATAATGGCCTGGTCTACTTGATATTTATCAGACCCAGACGCATCCTGAGTCTGCGCTTGGTTGGCTGACGTAGAGCTATCAGGCAGCCAAGCGGTAATCCGGTTGATCTGATACTGCTGAATGCCGATTGTTTTTGCAACATCAGGGAAAAGGATGATCACGGCTAACACAGCGGCAACTAAAAGCACAACCACAGAACCGATGAGAGAAATCAGCTTCCAATTGACCCCTGATAAAAACACCATCACAACGACAATAAACATACAGACAGCTGCCGTACCTGCATCCTGTAAGAAAATCAGTCCAACTGGAACAGCCGCTACACCGGCAATTTTTAATAGTAGGAAGATATCGTCTTCTAATGTCCGTTTTCCTCTAGGGCTTGATTTGCCGATGACAGATGCAAGCATCATAATCAAACCAATTTTCATGAACTCTGAGGGCTGAAGTGTCCCAATCCCCGGTATCACAAACCAGCTTTTTGCACCGTTTTTAATTGGAGCAAAATCATGACCTCCGATTTGTGCAGGAGCGACTTTCAGAAAAAGTAACAACAGGATGCCGCCTATAAAAATATAAAGACTTAGCTTCTCTAATTGCTCCAAATCAAAGTAATTTATGGCTACAATACATATAACGCCGACCATGTAGTAAATGATCTGCCTCGTCCATGCATTAGATCCATACTGCCCAAATTGACCCGCAGCATAAATTGCAATGACACTAATGGCAAAGAAGGCTAAAAATATAAAAATTAAATCCCCTTGATAGTACGGAGATGTATTCTGCTTGTTCATGAACTAACCACCCTTATTACAAAACATAAAAGCCCTTATTTATATTAGATTGAAATTTTCACAAAAGCAACTCACCTTAAATATGACGGAAGATACATCCGAAAGGTTCCAATCATTTTTCAAAAAATGAAATACTTTTCATCCTAACAATAGGAAAAAATTCCTCTATACTCTTTCCATTCAACCGATCATGAGTCCTTTAAAAAGATTATTTTACAGATATTAAGGGGAAAATTCAATGACCTATGTGATGATATAACAAGCTATGATCTTGCCAGCATAAGCTGTACGGAGAGAAAAGGAAAAAGCCGCTTTCTACGGAATAAGGCCCATTTTCCAATTATTGCGTTTACTTCAAAGTCAATTGTGGTATAATACTTGTAACAAAATGTTCACAATATCTCCTAAAAACAGACACAATTGCATCCTGACCTCTCATTTGAATTGAACATCAACTTACAAAGGAGTTGGATACGATGGATATGTTCTTTGCGTACCTATGTATTGCAACGGCTACACCCCTGTTTTTATGGCTTGAAAACAGAAAAATTGCACTAGCTTCTATTCCACCTATTATGATTATGTGGATTTTCTTCGGTCTTTACATGACAAGCAGTTTATCTCCAGCAGGACATACCTTCATGATCGCATTCTTTGCCATTAACGTCATTTTGGCACACGTTGCAGCGTTCCTCATTTATGGACTTCCATTCATTCGCAAAAGATTCAGCAGCACCAGATAAACAACGCACCACTTATTGGAGGCGTTATCAACATCATGATAAAAACCACTCACCTTTAAGAGATGAGTGGTTTTTTTATTATTTCTCTGAATGCTCAGATTGCTTTGGCGCAGAAGGTGAATAACCGTCTTTGCTGTTCTCTCCGTGGCTGTAGTGAGCCGCAAAGATCCAAACAGATCCGATAACGAAAATAATCGCACAAAACAGACCAAACAATGTATTTCCGACTTGAACAGTTCCGTTCTCGCTTTCTGTCATATGCATAAACATGAATAGCTGCAAGAACGCTTGAATGAAAGCAAAACCAAAGATAATCCATAGTTTTGCAGAACTGCCAATTTCAGCTCCAATGGCAATCCAGAATGCTAAAATAGTTAGCACGATAGAAAGAATGAAGCCAACTACGTGTTTCCAAGGGAAGTGTTCGTGCTCTGCTGAGGAATGTGTTTTTCCAGCCATATCACAAAAGCCCCCCTAATCCGATCAAGTAAACAGCTGTGAAGATGAAAATCCAGACAACATCAAGGAAATGCCAGTATAGACTTGAGATAAAAATCTTCGCTGCTGTTTGTGGAGTTAATCCACGTTTTTTAATTTGGAACAAGACCCCGGTAATCCAGAATATACCGATGGATACGTGTAGTCCGTGAGTTCCTAAGAGTACAAAGAATGCAGACCAATACGCACTTGTATGGATGCTCGCACCCTCATGTACATAATGGAAGAACTCGAAAATCTCAAAGCCAACAAAGCCTGCACCTAGAAGCAGTGTGAGAATCGTCCAAATGACAACCCCTTTTGTACTTCCACGGCGCATTTCATGAACAGCAATCCCGCATGTAAATGAACTAACCAATAGCAGGAATGTCATGATCAATACAAGCTTCATATCAAACAGCTCAGCTGGTAAAACGCCGCCAGCTGTTCTGCCATGAAGAACAAAGTAGGTCGCAAAAAGTGTTGAGAATAACACGATTTCCGCGCCAAGGAATATCCAGAAACCAAGGATGTTTAAACGTCCCGTTTCAGACTGATATTCAAGCGGTGCATTTGCATAGCTGCTATCATTATGTCCCATTACTTCTGCGCCTCCTTATTCTTTTTCTCTGTTTCAATCACTTCTTCAACAGGAATATAGTAGCCATCGTCATATTCAAATGAACGTAAAATCATTGTTGCGAATACACCGATTAAGCCAATAACGCCAATCCAGTACCATTCAAATACAAGACCGAATGCACCAAGTCCGAAGAATGCAGACATGATAAGCGGTCTGCCTGAATTGTGCGGCATGTGAATTTTCTTGAATTCTTTTTCAGGATGAACGTCTACATTGTTTTGCTTCCAATGATGGAATGCATCTGGTGTTGTCACTTCTGGAAGTGCTGCAAAGTTATAATGCGGCGGAATTGCAGAAGATGTTGCCCAGTCAAGAGTACGTCCTTCTCCCCAGCTGTCTCCAGACACTTCACGCTTCGCGTGTCTCCAGCTGTAGTAAATGTTGTAGCAAAGGATGATGAATCCGACACCCATCATAAATGCACCAATTGTTGAAATAAAGTTTAGTGCAGTCCAGCCATCTTCTGGTCCATACGTATAAATACGTCTTGGCATTCCTTGCAGTCCTAAGAAGTACTGCGGGAAGAAACAGATGTTAAATCCGATCATGAATACCCAGAAGAACCATTTGCCGATTCTTTCGTTTAACTTGTAACCAAACATTTTTGGATACCAGAAAACAAGACCAGCAAAACAAGCAAAGACAGTACCTGCGATTAATACATAGTGGAAGTGGGATACAAGGAAGTACGTATTATGGTACTGGTAATCCGCAGCTGCCATCGCAAGCATAACCCCAGTGACACCACCGATAACGAAGTTCGGGATGAAACCAAGTGCCCAAAGCATTGGTGAAGTAAAGCTGATACGGCCTCGATACATTGTAAAGAGCCAGTTAAAGATTTTCACACCTGTTGGTACAGAAATCGCCATTGTTGTAATCGAGAAGAATGAGTTAACCGCTGCACTGTTCCCCATTGTAAAGAAGTGGTGAACCCACACAAGGAAACTAAGAACAGAGATTGCCACAATCGATACAACCATCGCTTTGTAACCAAACAACTGTTTTCTTGAGAACGTCGCAAAGATTTCTGAGAAAATACCGAAAGCCGGCAGGATAACGATATATACCTCAGGATGTCCCCAAATCCAGAAAAGGTTCGCCCAAAGCATTGGCATACCGCCTGCTTCGAGTGTAAAGAATGCAGAACCGAATAAACGATCAAATGTCATAAGTGCTAAAGCAACTGTTAGTACAGGGAATGCGAATACGATGATGACAGACGTGATCAATGTTGTCCATGTAAACATTGGCATACGCATAAGCGTCATACCTTTTGTACGCATTTTTAAAATGGTCACCATGAAGTTAATACCAGTCATAAGTGTACCAATACCTGCAATTTGGAGCCCGAGCAAGTAATAGTTCTGTCCAGGTCCTGGTGAGAAATCATTTCCGGCGAGCGGCATGTAACTCGTCCAGCCTGCACTTGGTGATCCTCCAATTACGAAGGAAATGTTGAACAGCATCGCTCCGACCATAAATGTCCAGAAGCTCAGGTTGTTCAAATAAGGGAATGCAACGTCACGTGCACCAATTTGAAGAGGAACAACGACGTTGATTAAACCAATTAAAAATGGCATCGCCATGAATAGAATCATGATCGTACCATGCGTTGTGAATATTTCATTATAGTGGTTGGAATCTAAAAACGTATTATTAGGAAGCGCCAGCTGTGCGCGCATCATCAGTCCGTCTACCCCACCGCGGAAGAACATAATCACAGCAGCAAGGATATACATGATCCCAAGCTTTTTATGATCAACTGATGTTAGCCATTCTTTCCAGAGCCATTTCCACTTTTTAAAGTAGGTTAAAACAAACACGATAGCAATGGAAGTAAGAGCGATAGAAATTTGCGCACCAAGAATTAATGGGTCTCCAGTTACAAAAAACTCATCCCATTTCAAATGCATAACGGCCTCCTCCTTTCCTTAGTCAGTTTATTCATTATCTAGTTTTCTTTTATAGTTCTTCACATTCTCGAAAGGATCTGTTTTGGAATGCGGAGAAACTGATTGGTAACCTAAACGTTTGCGTGCTTGGAGTGCGTATTCAGAATCCTCTCCATGCTTCGCAAAGGATAAATGTGTTGATGAGAATGTCTGCACATCTGCAGCATCAGGAAGCATCAAGTAGTCATACGTTTTCTTCGTTAACTTCGGTGCTTCTTTTTTCGATTTGCTTACCCATTTATCATAGTCAGACTGCGTCATCGCATTGACTTTGAATTTTTGCTGAGCAAAGCCTTCGCCTGTGAAGTTAGCGTTTCTTCCTTCATATGTGCCAACTTGATCAGCTTGAAGATATTGTTCCATCTCCATTCCAGCCATCGCATACTTCTCCCCGCCTAGCTGAGGAATCCATAGTGATGCCATTGTATCAGCAGAAGTGATTTTGAATAAAACCGGCTGATCTTTTGGAATGTTTAAGTAGTTCACTGTCTCAATATTTTCCTCTGGATAGCTGAAGATCCATTTCCAATCAACAGCTGTAGCATAAACGACAAGAGGATCTTTATGGCTTGTTGCTTGAGGTGCCTCTTCCAAAGAGTAAATTGTTTTTACAGTTGGAACTGAAAGGGCAGCAACGATTAATATTGGGATCACTGTCCAGACAACTTCTAGAAGCGTATTCCCGTGTAGTTCTGGGTTATAAGAGGCGTTTCCAACGTCCTTACGCTCACGGTATTTAACCAAAATGATGGTAAACAGTACAAATACCGCACCAACGATAAAGAGCATGAATCCGATGGATAAAAGGATTAAGTCTTTTTGTTGTGCTGCGACAGGTCCTTTAGGATCTAAAACAGCGATATTGCTGCAACCTCCTAATAAAAAAACACTCACGAGCATCGCTAATAAAAGCATAGGTTTAATGGCTCTGAACAAGAAGATCACCATCCTTCCTTAGATAATGTATAAATTGCTGAATAATTGTGAAAAGCCATCTGCCTTCGAAAACTTTTCTTCCCTTTGTAATGCTATCAAAATCTGTTAGAGTTAGCTTCCCTTTTTTCAAAAGTTCATTTATTTTTCAACAGATTTCTATTAAAATGTCATAAATTCGACATAAATTTATATTATTGCACACACAATAAATTTCTAGGATTTTGAAAAATTGAGAGTTGAAGGCAAAGGACAAACAATCAAGAACTTTGTCAAATTTAGGTTTACCACAATAAAAAAGTTTGGTCAAATTTCAATTTAACTTAATGAAATTTTATCTAGGTAAACAATTTTGAAATAGGCATCCCCACATTTAACAAAAACCTTACTCATTTTAACGCAAGTTCACAAGAAAAGAAAGTATCGATCCTCTGTATATACGCTGTAAGAATTGGTAATGATGCTGAATTAGTGGAATCTCGCTAAAGACTTCCAGCAAAAAACCGGCTCAGCGCCGGCACTCTGCATTTATTCATCTCTCACTAAGATGTCAGGTCGTCTATAGATCTTCCCTTCATGTTCAATGTCCATGTACGTCCACTTGCCTGTATACGTTAAAAAGCGATTGCCCTCTTTTTCTACAACAATCGTATCCTCTGATTTCAGTCCAGGCAACGAAGGGTTCCATGTAAACACTTGATGCAGCTGAATTTCTTCCTTCGATGAGGGAACGGCAATGATTTCCCTAGATACAAATCCCGTCTTGCCCCCTTGATGAAGCTTTTTCCAGCTATCAGGGAAGCCCTCTTTTTCGTACTGAGCAATACCTGCTTTCAGAACATCACCTAATGTTTTCCCAGGACGTGTGGCGGCATTCATGACCGTGTCAATTCGTGCTAGCCGCTCTTTGTTCTCTTCAAGCTCCTTCGGAAGCTGACCAAAGTAAACAGACCTTGTGACATTTGCAACGAGCCCGTGCCGCTCCGCGCAGAGAACAACAAGCGCGTGCTTTTGAAGAGATTTATCTGTTGGAATCGGGTGACGGTATTGATGGATCCGGTCATCCGTTGCCACAAGCAGAACCTCTATCGTCATCCCTTGCGCAATAGCTCTTTGGGCAACAAGTGAAGCAATTTCGTTCTCGGTCTGCCCTGGAACGATTTCTTGACAGACACTTTCTACAATGACCGCTGTTTCATGACAAAGCGTTTCATATTGTCTGAGCTGTGAGGCAGTAAGGATCGAGCGGACATGCGACAAATTCGGTTCAATCCATTCGAATCCATCCATTTGAATATCCGTCCCAATTCGTTTACCTTTTGCGAGTTCTTGAATGTATGGGGCCTCATCCTCATACCAATCCATTGTGACCACTTGATACGGATGATCGACGTGCGCCATTTCTTCTTCAATGATCCGCTTTTCTTCCATTTGATTCACAATGAGAACGAGGTCGTCTTTTAAGACGAGCAGCTGACACACGCCCTCTGGCGTATTTAACACAATGTGATTCCTTCTTCCGCCTGTGAGCCAGGAGAAGTTATTTCGCTTTTGAATCAAAACACCATCGAGCTGCTTTTCTTCCATTAGCTCTCTTACTTGTTCAATCATCTAATCACCTGCCTGTTTGAAGTGTTTGAATGAAACGGTTAAAAGCTGTTTTCCCTTGCTCAGTTCTTTTAAACACACCTGCTTGGGAGAGAATTCGAGAAAAAATAATGCCGATTTCTTTTTGTAAAATGGTTTCGGTATTCTCCTCTGTAAAGGCGTTCTCTTCAAGCAGCCGCTTTGCCCAAGTCTCGTGCTTCATGATCGCAGGCCGGGCTTTGATTTCTTCAAGTGGGCTTTCAGATAGCAAAGCCTCTTTTAATTGGCTTAATTCCTCTGCTAATCTACCGGGAAGCACAGCAAGGCCCATGACTTCAATTAATCCGATATTCTCTTTTTTAATATGGTGGACTTCTTCGTGCGGATGGAAAATGCCGTCCGGGTGCTGCTTGTCTGTACGGTTATTACGCAGCACTAAATCTAATTCATAGGCATCCCCGTGGCGCCGCGCAATAGGTGTAACGGTATTGTGAGGAGTCTCTCCTGTATGAGCGATGACCCCCACCTCTTCATCTGAATACAGTTTCCACTCATGTAAGATAAAGTCTGCTGCATCTGCGAGCGACTGCCGCTCACTGCTTCGAAGGCGGATCACAGACATCGGCCATTTCACAATACCAGCTTGCACATCTGGGAAGGCGTTGAGAGAAAAGACCTCTTCCATCTCTGCTTTTGCCATCGGAAATTCATGTGCACCACCCTGAAAATGGTCATGACTTAATATACTGCCTCCGACAATCGGAAGGTCGGCGTTCGACCCGATGAAATAGTGCGGGTATATAGATATGAAGGAAAGCAGTCGTTCAAAGGTCTCTTTGGTGATGCTCATTGGCTCATGTTTGCCTTTGAACACTATGCAGTGCTCGTTGTAATACACATAAGGTGAAAATTGCAGAAACCACGATTCACCTGAGAGTGTCACAGGAATAATCCGGTGATTCTGTCTCGCTGGATGGTTAATCCGCCCCTCGAATCCTACGTTTTCTTTACAAAGGAGACAAAGAGGATATTGCTTTTGACTGAGCTTCTTCGCTTGAGCGATGGCTTTAGGGTCTTTTTCTGGCTTTGATAGATTAATGGTGATCTCCAGCACGCCATCGTCTGTTGGTGTAAACCACTGTACATTTTTGGCAATCCTGCCTGTATGAATGTAGTGGGCATGCTGCTGCATTTCATAGAACCAGCTCGTAGCTGCCTTCGGTCCTCCCTGCTGACGTTTTTCCTCAAACTTCGCATAGATGACACTTGGAGGTGCCACCAAACAGCCCATGATTTTCGCATCTAGTAAATCACGATACGTATCCGTCCCCTCAGGGATAAGTCCTGTTTCTACTGCCCAATCGAGCATCGGCATTAAGATGTCTTCAAGGTCTTCTTCTACTGAGACTGAAACTGTTCTTGCTTCCGCTTCATCGAGCCTGAGCACCTCAAGCAGTCGATTTCTCGTATATTCGATATCTAGTGATGTTATCAGCTCTTTATTAATCCCGTATTGAATCAGCTGTTCCAGCTTTTCAAAAATATCAATCGCCATTCCCTCAGTCCCCTCTCTTGCCTGCCTTTACGTTTTATTCACTTTGATAGCCATCTGGATGCTTCTGAAACCAATCCCACGCACTTTGAATGATCGTGTGAAGGTCAGCATATTGAGGTGTCCATCCCAATTCTTGCAGCGCTTTTTCAGAAGAAGCAATCAGCTTTGCTGGATCTCCCGCACGCCTTTTTGCCATTTGTGCCGGGATAGCATGCCCCGTGACTTTTCTAACAGCTTCTACGACCTGCTTCACGGAGAACCCTGTTCCATTCCCTAAATTGTAGGTCGCACTGCCTTTTCCAGCACGCAGCCGGTCAACGGCTAAGATGTGTGCCTCTACTAAGTCCATCACATGAATGTAATCTCTAATACACGTGCCATCCTCTGTCTCATAATCATCACCGTAAATCATGATTTGATCTCTTTTTCCTAAAGCAACTTGCAGAATAATTGGAATGAGATGCGTCTCAGGCTGATGATCCTCTCCGACAAGTCCTTCTGTATGGGCACCAGCTACATTAAAGTAGCGAAGAACCACGTATTCTATTCCATACGCTTCTTCAGACCACTTCAGCATTTTTTCAATCGCTAGTTTCGTTTCTCCATAAGGATTCGTTGGGTTCGTTTCATCCGTTTCAACGATCGGCACCCGCTTCGGTTCACCGTATGCAGCAGCAGTTGAAGAAAAGACGATGTGTTTCACATCAAATTCATTCATGACTTGTAGTAAAGCAGTTGCTCCGCCGACGTTGTTGTCATAGTACTTAAGCGGGTCTGTTACACTCTCCCCAACAAGTGAATCTGCAGCAAAGTGCATGACCGCTTCTATTTGATGCCTTTTGAACACCTGTCTTAAAAAGGCGTGATCTCGTAAATCTCCCTCCTCTAAGACCGCTCCTTCCAAAACAGCTTCTTTGTGGCCTGTCTGAAAATTATCCACTACCACTACTCGTTCGCCTTTCGCTAAAAGAGCCGCTACCGCATGACTGCCTATGTAACCTGCTCCTCCACAAACTAAAATTGTCATCACACTTCCCCCTTTGTGAGCTCTCTTGCGCCGCCTCCAATTCCAGCTGTGTAAAAAGAGGCTTGAATACCTGTTTTCTCTTGATATATCGCACCAGTTTCTTCTATAAATGAATCTAGCAGCTCTTCTTTCACTATGCTGATCGTACATCCGCCAAAGCCTGCACCTGTCATACGAGAGCCAATCGTCCCCGGGTGCCGCCAAGCTGCTTCAGCTAGGGCATCTAGTTCAAATCCTGTTACTTCATAATCATTCTTTAAAGAAAGATGAGAAGCCTTCATGAGCCCACCTAGTTCTTCCATTTTATCATCTTTCAAAAAATTTACTGCTTTCATCGTCCGCTCATTTTCCGTCACGACATGTCCTGCTCGTTTGCGGCAGTTGTCATCTTCAATCAAGTGGGCAAGCTCTGCAAATTCATTCGCAGTGAGCTCACATAAGTGGGCAATGGCGATTTCTTTCTGAAGATCATGTAAAGCGGATTGACATTCTGCCCGGCGCTCATTGTATTTGGAATCAGCCAGTGTCCGTTTTTTGTTTGTGTTGGCGATGACAAGCGACAGTCCCTCTTGCCGAAACGGACTATATTCAAAGGCAAGGGTGTCACAATTGAGCAAAATGGCGTGATCTTCTTTTCCAAGGGCAATCGAAAACTGATCCATGATCCCGCAATTGACACCAATAAATTCATTCTCTGCACGCTGTGAAAGAAGAGCAAGATCGACATTTGAAACGCTGAATGAATGCCATTCATTGATGAGAACAGCGGTGACAAGCTCTATAGAGGCAGAGGAAGACAGACCTGCGCCATTTGGAATATTGCCGCTATACACAATGTCAAAGCCATCTTCTATCTTCATTCCTGCTTCTATAAACTGCTTGAACACACCCTTCGGATAATTTGCCCAGCCGTCCGACTCTACGTAAGCGATTTCAAAAAGATTGAATTCTTTCACACCATCGCGATCAAAGTTCAAGGAATACATTCTCACGCGGCCATCTGAACGCTTTGCACAGGCAGCATACGTTCCGAGAGTAAGCGCGCACGGAAACACATGTCCTCCATTGTAATCTGTATGTTCACCAATCAAGTTCACTCTTCCTGGGGCAAAAAAATAGCGAAGTTCTTCCCTTTCTCCAAATTGCTGGTGAAATGCCGCGCGTAACGTATCGATCATATCCATTCCCCTTTTCTCTTCTGATACTTTTATTTTAGTTGTCCCAGGAGCATCAGTTCAATGGTAAAAAAATCGTTAAAAAATACCCTTTTTTTGCTGTGAATGGTACGATGTGATATGAGGTGTAACATGATTCTAAATAGAAAAAGGTTGTTTTTTGCTGTGAAGGAGGGTTTCCAATTTGAAGAAAGAAGCATTTGCATTTCGTTTTCACCATTCTGATGTGACATTGCCGGCACAAATCTGGTCTGTTGGCTGGGAAGTTCAATCTTCTTCGTTATATAGCTGGAATGGAGTGGAGCGGAAGGATCAAGGCAAGTGCATCTTTCAGCTCACACTGTCTGGACATGGCATGATTGAAATCGGAGAGAAACGTTTCAAAGTATTGCCGGGTCAGGCCTTTCTCGTGAAAAGCCCAAGTGCCTACCAATATTATTTTCCAGAAGACAGTGAGCATTGGGAATTTCTCTATTTAACGCTTTACGGGGAAGCCTGCGATCTTTGCTTTGACCAATTTATTGACCAAGGAAAGCAGGTCATGCGTTTTCATCCGAATTCCAGACCGATCCGCCTGCTCAAGACCATTTATGATGAAGCCAGTGAAAGACGGATTACCAATCCATTTGAGGGGTCTAGCCTTGCTTATCAATTTGTCATGGAACTGTATTCATATTTGCCAAAGCTTGAGGGACAAATGGAGAAATGGCCCGAGCCCATCGTTCAAGCTGCCTTGTTTGCCAGCCATCATTTTCACGAGGAAATTGGCCCAGACGATATGGCAGCTGCGGCACGTTTATCCAAAAGTCATTTTACAAGGGAATTCAAAAAGGCCACTGGCTTCACACCTATTCACTATCTAACCAATATTCGGTTAGAAAAGGCGGAAACGTTATTGAAAACAACAAAATACTCGATTGAAGAAATCGCCATACAGTGCGGCTACAGAAATGCGAATTACTTGAATAAAGTCTTTCGAAAGAAAATCGGCATGTCTCCAAAGCAACTGCGGGAAACAAGCGATGCATAATAAAAAGCAGCCGCTTTCACAATTGGCTGCTTCTTTTACGCTTTCGTCAGATCAACATGAATTCTCCCTTGTCTTAAAACAATGGTCATTTGCGTGTCAGGTGTCATTAAGTTTTCCAAAATGTCCGTTGCTGTTTGAAGCGCAATGTCCATTCGGTTGATCTTTTCCTTTTCTTGTTCCGAAAACGCTTCTGGATGTGCGGTCATTTCTTTGACTAGCCTCAGCACTTGTTCATGCTGCTTTTCTGTTTGCTGATATATGACATCATATAATTCGTCTGGCCTGCTGCTCATTTCACATCACCTATCTTTTTTCATGTGTTAAATCGCATCTTCTTTTGTTTTCTTGAAGACGAACCATTTACTGGCGACATAATTCACGACCACAATCACAAAGTTGACAAGAATTTTTGCGACAGTTTCATTGAGCGCCATTTGGCTCACAAATAAAATCATCAGCCCTAGATCTACACCGAGAGACATGAGACGAACACTAAAAAATGAAGAAAGCTCACGCATAAGGCTTTTCGTATCACGAGCCTTTTGCTTGAAGACATACTTCTTATTGGTGATATAAGCAAAGAGAACAGCAAAGACCCATGAAACAACTGTAGCTGTTTTATAATCCATGGAAAACATCTCAACGAATAAGTAGAAGCTGACTATATTGACGATGGTTGTACACACACCCATCACAAGATACATGACAACTTCTTGATACTTTTGAAAAAGGCTATACATGTCTTTCTTCATTCCTTCTTGGTGGTTTCTGTTTCTTTTAGAATACCATCTTGAGAAGAACTTCCCAAACGAACAATATGTACGTCCTGCACAGATGAAATTTGTTCTACTCGATGGCAAATGTCAACCTAATTGGTTTATATAAGCCAAATGTTTTAGGTCTTTTTCATTATTTTAATTTATAATCTTTTAACTGACTTTACAATTGTTTATTATTAGAAGTAAGAAATCAATATTTATGGGTTTTTTAGTCATTTTTTTAGGAACGTGGTAGGTGATAGATTTTACAAAATAGGTTAAATGTCATCATTTTTCGACAAAATCTATTTTGCGCTGTTTTCATCCACACGTACAGTTACTAGACGGTTTGTTCAAGTCATTGGTTGCAGATGAATATGTCTTATTGAACTGGAGGATATTATGGATACGCAAGTGAAAAGAAGAGTTGACGAAGAGTGGGTTTATTTGATTCAGGAAGCGAAAAAAATGGGACTAGCCATCGAAGAAATACAAGCTTTTTTAACATCCAACGGTGATCAGAAGATGATAAACAAACCGTAAATCAACGCCGTTATCCTTTGTCTTTCAGACTGCTTTGGCTAAAAGTTCTGACTTGTCAATTGACCTTTTGAAAATCCTTTCATGACGATACGCTACAGTAGAACACCCCTTCATACCAATCCCTTCCACTCATGGGGTTCTGTCTTTCTATATTAGGAGGACAGTCCGTTTCCCGTTCTTTATATGATCCCTTTTTAGCCACTATTCATGAAAATTGTCCTTCTCTCGTTATAAAACCAAGCTCCCCACCCATATATTAAGCATGAAAGCATTGAGAAAGCAGAGAGGTGGGTAGAGCGTGAGTTCAGATTCCCTTTCCTATTATCACCAAAAAAAGGATCAGTATTATCATGGCGTGAACCCGGTCATTGTCAGCCGTATCCGCGCGGAATGGACGTCTTTATTGGATATCGGATGCGGCACAGGCAAGCTTGGAAAAGTCCTGAAACAAAAGGGCCGGACCATTTATGGAATTGAATCGTTTGAGGATGCAGCAAAAGAGGCTGAGCAGGAGCTAGATCATGTGCTATGCGGAAATATTGAACAGATGACGCTCCCTTACGAACAGGAACAATTTGACTGCATCATATTCGGAGATGTCCTTGAACATTTATTGGACCCGTGGGCCGTTTTAAAGAAGGTCAAACCCTTTCTTAAAAAAGAAGGAGCCATCTTGTCATCCATTCCGAATATCGGTCACATTTCAACCGTTTTAGAATTATTAGCCGGCAGATTCACTTATACAGATGCAGGATTAATGGATCAAACTCATTTACGTTTCTTCACTCTTCATGAAATTCATGCACTCTTTCATTCAGCAGGCTTTCGTATTCGCGAACTCGAAACCATTCGCGTACAGCACCCTTCCTACGAGAGCGTGATGAATGATTTACATGAATTACTCATGAAGCATGGCATTCGTTCAGATTTTCATGAGGCCGCTACCGCCTATCAATATGTGGTTGAGGCGGTTCAGCTTCATGAGTAACCCCACCATCCTGTTTGTTTTATGTGTAAATGATGAGTCTATGTTTCAGGCTTGCTTTCGGCAGCTCGCTTCACTTCCCGCTCCCCATGGATATCATGTGGAGGTTTTGCCGATTAGACATGCATCCAGTATGACCTCTGCTTATAATGAAGCCATCACTCATCCAGCTCAGTTTAAAATTTATCTTCATCAAGATACATTGATTGTCAAACAGCATATGCTTCTTGAGTTGATCCCGCTTTTTTTACAGCATCCATCACTTGGGATGATTGGGGTCATAGGTGCAGAAAGCGTGCCTGACAATGGGATCTGGTGGGAAAGTTCTGATTGCAGGGGGAAAGTCATTGAATATCGTCACGACACCTATCAGCTGCTTTCATTTGAAAGTGGCCGTCAACAGGCAGACGCGCAAGATTACATGAACGCTTCGGCGATTGATGGTCTTTTCATGGCGACGCAGTATGATGTGAAGTGGCGTGAGGATCTCTTTGATGGCTTTCATTTTTATGATGTTTCGCAATCCTTTGAATTCATACAACAGGGCTATGAGGTTGGCATTGTGAGGCAAGAAGAGCCTTGGTGCATCCACAAATGCGGAGATCACTTTGATGCGGAAGCGTATGAAAAAGCGAGACAAACATTTCTTGCAAATTATCGATAGAAAGCACCCTTTTCGGGTGCCTTTTTTATGATATACTGTCATAAACAACCAGATCGTCTCATATGCATTGGAGTACCTTGTCCCTAATTCGTACAAAGGAGGAAACAATGGCAGACAAAAAAGTTCATTATAAGAAGGTTGCCGCTTCAGAGGATTTTCGAAAACTTCTTGAGGAAAAACGCAGATTTATCGTACCGATGACGATTTTCTTTTTTCTCTTTTACTTTTCACTTCCGGTTGCTACATCCTACTTCACCTTTTTGAACACGCCGGCAATTGGCGCGATTTCATGGGCGTGGTTATTCGCCCTCACACAATTTGTGATGACTTGGGTATTATGTGGACTTTATGCGCGGAAAGCTGCTCAGTTCGACAAATATGTAAGCGCTTTAAAAATTGAATCAAGAGGTGATGACGAATGAGCATGACCGCTTTTATTTTATTCATAGCGATCGTAGGGCTCACATTGGTCATCACATATTTTGCTGCGAAAAAAACGAGCAATGCGAGCGATTTTTACACAGCAGGCGGAGGTCTGACTGGGTTTCAGAACGGCCTTGCCATCGCTGGGGACTATATGTCTGCCGCTTCATTTTTAGGGATCGCTGGAATGATCGCTTTAAATGGATTTGACGGCTTTTTCTATAGCATTGGCTTTCTAGTGGCGTATCTTGTCGTTCTTTACGTTGTGGCCGAACCGCTTCGAAATCTAGGAAAATATACGATGGCCGATATGATTGCTGCACGATTTAAGCGTCCTGCCATTCGAGGGGTAGCCGCGTTTAACACAATCACAGTCTCTACTTTTTATATGATTGCACAGCTTGTTGGGGCAGGTGCATTAATCAAGCTGCTTCTTGGCATTGATTACTGGATTGCGGTGCTGATCGTAGGTGTCTTGATGACGATTTATGTCGTGTTTGGTGGCATGATTGCAACCAGCTGGGTACAGATCACAAAGGCTGTGCTTCTCATGCTTGGGACTCTGATTATTTCACTGCTTGTGTTTGCGAAGTTTGATTTTAGTCTGCTGAAGATGTTTGAAGAGATGAAAACAGCGACCCCGCTCGGTGGGGCATTTCTTCACCCGGGAAATAAATATGATGTGCCTTTAGAGACCTTGTCTTTGAACCTTGCTCTAGTGCTTGGGACAGCAGGTTTGCCGCACATTTTGATCCGGTTTTATACGGTGAAGGATGCCATTTCTGCGCGTAAATCGGTTCTATCCGCTACGTGGATCATCGGTATTTTCTATTTAATGACGGTATTCCTTGGCTTCGGTGCTGCTGCCTTTGTTGGAACAGACGCGATCACCGCAGCAGATGCAGCAGGAAATATGGCCGCTCCCCTGCTCGCTCAAGCCCTTGGAGGAGATTTGTTATTTGCCTTTGTTTCCGCTATTGCCTTTGCGACCATTTTGGCGGTGGTAACTGGTCTCGTCCTATCCGCTGCGTCTGCCTTTGCGCATGACTTTTATAGTCAGATCATCCGCAAAGGGAAAGCGAGCGAACGGGAACAGGTGAAAGCGGCACGCTTTGCTTCCATCGGCGTGGCCATTCTTTCTATCATTCTCGCATTATTTGCCCAATCGTTAAACGTTGCTTTCCTTGTGTCACTTGCCTTCGCAGTGGCAGCGAGTGCAAATTTGCCATTGATTATCTTCACTGTCTTTTGGAAACGATTTAATTCTACGGGTGCCATTGCTGGGAGCTTAGTTGGACTTTTGAGCGCACTGATTATCGTCTCGCTCAGCCCAAGCGTCTGGGACCCATCGGGAGCAGCCATCTTTACAGGAGACCCGCTCATCCCGCTGTCGAACCCTGGAATTATCTCGATCCCGCTCGGATTCCTTGCCGCTTACTTAGGCACGATCTTCTCCTCTGAAAAAGCTGATGAAGACACCTTTACGGAAATTCAAGTAAAGGCACATACAGGAATGCATATGGACACTGATTCATAAGGAAATGCCGGCCTCAGATTGTTGACAAAGGGCTAAAAATGATCTTGATTTTAGCCCTTTGTCTTCTTTTCAGCGTGAAGAAAACCTTTGCAGCCCTAGGAAGGACGAGTACTGGCGCGGAGCGAATTTGACATTCGTGAGCACCAGCACGCAGGACTGACACCGAATGCGAGGGTTTGTCTACACGCTGGAGCCGGCTTTTTTGTGTTCTTCTTTTCCTTAGTAAGGTATAAATTGACCCTTCAATTTATTTTTATACTTTTCTAACCTGGCAAATTTTCTACACGTAATAAGAGAGCATAAGGTGACGATGATCAACAAAATTTCATGCGTTTCTCCTCTATTATCAATCACTTTCTTCATGCCTATCCCCCCATTATTGATCTATTTCTCCTACACTACGTCATTCATATGTTATCATTTTATACACATACTGGAAATCATTTTACACGTTGAGACACTCATATTTGTACAATGATAAGCTGCAAGAAAGAAGTGACATTACTTATGCTTCAGATATATTCTGCCAAGTTATTATTTGAATCCATCTCATCACCAAGCAATATGCCCGATAAAATATTTGAAGAACGAATCATTTTGGTGCGAGCCAAAAACCATCGTAAAGTAAAAGATATCGTCCAAAAAAGCTTTCCAGAAGAAACCTTTGATAATGCTGAAGGTGGACAAACGACCATAAAATTAGCAGCCATATTAGATGTCTTTGAGCTTGTAGATCACTTAGAACAAGAATCGCTGCATTTAAGTGAGGTGTACAGCCGCCACCTTATTTTTGATAAAGAAACTTCGGCGAAAGAAGCCATCGAGGCTTATTCTTTAGACAAATAAAAGAAGCCGGCTGATGAGCCGGCTTTTTAATAGCGCTGAAATAACTCTGGATTTTTCGGAACGTTTTCTAAATATACGATCTTTCCTTTGTCGTCTAGTTCTGCAATATCAATTCCTTCTGCTGTATACACACGACCATTCGAAAGTTTTCCACAAACGGCCCAGTTGGTTTCATACTTGCCATCTTCTCTTTTTTTCCATCCATCCCACATATGCTTGATGTCTTCATGCACGTGGAAAAATGTGTTTAAAAACTGTTTAAACGCTTGGATACCAGGCTTCTCTGCACCATTTAAGACAATCATGACATCGTCAGAAAACAATGCGAGCAATTCATCCATTTGCTCCTGCCCTTTTCCAGCTTCATCGTAGCGGCGAAAATACGTATCGAGCACTTCCATTGTTCATTCTCCTTTATTTACCTATCATTTCGATAAAAATCGAACAATTTGATTGTACACAATTGTTTCTCACCTGTCTATTTTCACCGAAATCAGAAAAGACATGAATTGAATCAATCCATGTCTCTTACAAATTAAAAAGATGCTTTTTCTGATGCAACAAGTGCTTCCAATTCTTCTGCTGCTTTTTTAGGATCAGCGCTCTGGCTAATGGCGCTGATGATGCTGATACCATCTGCCCCTGCTTGTATGACTGGTGCTGCATTGCCATATGTGATACCCCCAATGCCAACAATCGGAATATGAAGACCATGATGACGTACTTCAGTGATCAATGATACTCCTTGGACACTGCGTGTATCCTTTTTCGTTTCTGTTGGATAAACTGGACCCATGCCGACATAATCTGCACCGTCCTTCATGGCTTGTTTCACTTCATCTAGGTTATGCGTAGACACACCTAATATTTTATTCCCGATTTTTTGTCTGACGTCTTCTGCATTTGTATCCTCCTGGCCAACATGTACGCCATCTGCATCAAGATCTATCGCTAGCTGCACATCATCATTCACAATAAAAGGAACATTCGCTTCTTGGCAAAGTACTTGAAGCTGGCGAGCCAATTGTTTCTTCTCTTCTCCTTGCAAGGCTCCCTCGCCCTTTTCTCGAAATTGAAACATCGTGATTCCGCCTTGAATCGCCTCTTTCAACACATCAAGCGGCTGCCGGCTTGTATTCGCTGTTCCCATAATAAAATAAACCGATAATTGCTGTTTGATTTGCTGTTGATCAGCCTTTGTCATGTGACATTCCCCCTATTTTCCCCAGCGTTAACACATCATCGCCAGTTGTGTGTGTGAGTGCATTGAGCAATTCCATTTGAAACGTACCTGGCCCTTTATTTTGGGTATACTGAGCTGCCTTTTCAGCTGCGACACCATAAAACAATAGAGCAGCTGCCGACGCGTGAAGCGGCCTTTCACCTGCTGCACAAAATGCCCCGATGACAGACGTCAGTAAACAGCCTGTTCCCGTCACCTTGGTGAGCCATTCATGTCCATTATAAATAGACAACACGTCCTCTCCATCTGACACCACATCGACTTTCCCAGTGATCACCACAACGGTTTGAAGTGTCCTTGCTGCTTGTTTGACTAGTGCCGATACATCTCCGTTCGCTGCTTTCGCATCCACGCCTTTTGACTCCCAGCCATCTACTTCAAGTAAATGAGCAATTTCTGCAGCATTCCCTCTGACAACGGTCATGTTTACTTGCTCTAACAGCTGTTTTGCCGCTTTCATTCGGAACGCAGTCGCACCGACACCGACAGGGTCTAATAGAACAGGTATCCCCTTTTTATTTGCAGATTGTCCAGCCAGAATCATGGCCTCCACCGTCTCCTTGGTCAGCGTACCAATATTCAGCACAAGCGCATCGGCTAATTGCGCCATTTCAGCCACTTCTTCTTTGGCATTTGCCATGACTGGCGAAGCGCCTAAAGCAAGCAGACCATTTGCTGTAAAGTTCGTCACGACTTGATTGGTGATATTATGAACAAGTGGATTTTCCTCTCGAACCTTCTCCAATAAATGAGATGCGCTGCTTGTTTTCATCCGTATCGTCCTCCCTTTTACTCTGCTCCCCATATATAGGATTTCGTATGCTTTAACCATTCTCTTGCCGCAAACGACAAATAGCGGTCTTTTCGCCAAATGACGCCTAAATGCCATGGGATTGACGTATTTAAGGAAATGACTTTCACCTTTTCTGGATCAAGATCACGGCAGATCCGCTCAGGCAGAAGGCCAATTCCCAAGTTCTCGGCTACCATCTCACTAATGAAATCCCATTGAGACGTTTCATAAATGACATTGGGACGGAAGCCTGCATTCATACATTCATTCAATATCCGGCTATGCAGAACAAAGTCTTCTCGAAAGAAAATAAAAGACTCTTCCTTTAAATCAGCTAAATCAACCTTATCTCGACCTGCCATCGGATGTGAGGGATGCGTCACGAGCTTCATGTCCTCTTTAATAATGGTGTATGTATGAAAGATTTTATCATTTGCAGGCAGAACAATGACACCAATATCTAATGAACCATCTTCGACCCCTTCCTCTACTTTAATAGAGCCGTGCTCCACTAATTGAAAGGTGACATCAGGATATTGCTGGCGAAATTCTCCCATAACGTTCGGGAAAAAACTCGATCCAATCATCGGTGGCAGCCCGATGCGAATATGCCCTTTTTTAACATTCATTAAATCATTTAGCTCGCTCGTTAAATTTTGAAATGATTGTGTGATTTCACTCGCCTGGGTATACATCGTTTGTCCAGCATCTGTCATTTCAACCTGACGACCATTCCGATAAAACAACTGCACCCCCAGCTCATCCTCGAGATTTTTGACCATCTTGGAAATGGTAGGCTGCGACACATAAAGAGATTGTGATGCTTTTGTGAAGCTTTTTAACCTCGCCACTTCTAAAAAATATGTTAAATGTCTAATGTCCACATGACTCACCCTTCCTATAGACAAAAGGAATACTAATTATTCGATATATGTATTTTACCTATAACTGAACGTGCTGTACACTTTAAAGTAAGCGAATCAATTGGAACGTTGTCATGTTTTTGTGAAACAGTGAACAATATTTATATAGAAAAAGGAGTGAACAGAAAGTGAAATTGCTCAAAACGCCGCTGATTGCTGTCCTTCAGATTATGGCTTTGTTTGTTTTTGCGAAATTGATGAATGTGCTCGCGGCCTTTTTGCATTTAAGAATTCCGGGCACGATTTTAGGCATTCTGGTCATTTTCTTATTACTTCATTTTAAAATTATTCAATTAAAATGGATTGAACTTGGTGCCGTATGGCTGCTCGGAGAACTGCTTCTATTCTTTATCCCGTCAGCCGTTGGTGTCATTGATTATGGAACATTGCTTTCTCAATCTGGTACAAGTATTGTTCTTGTCGTCTTACTGAGTACCTTTGTCGTCATGCTCTCGACTGGTATCATGACGCAAATGATTGCGAAAAGAAAGGAGCGAAAAAAGCTATGTTAATTGGCGCATTATTTCTGATCTTAACGGTTCTTTTATATCTCGGATCAAAAGCGATATATAAACGACACCCGAAGGTTTATGTATCCCCATTACTTGTGACACCGCTTGTCCTTGTCGTCTTTCTGTTAATCGTCAACATTCCTTACGACGCATACAATCAAGGCGGGAAATGGCTGACGAATATGCTTCAGCCTGCGACTGTTGCTTTTGCCATTCCCCTCTATAAGTATTTTCACATTCTGAAGAAGCATGCAGTGGAAATCATTTTGAATGTGGCTTGCGGTTCTGTCATTGCGATCCTATCTACGGCATTTATCGCGAAGTTGTTTCATTTGGATACAGGCCTAATTGAAAGTCTTGTGCCAAGGTCGGTCACAACACCAGTAGCGATGAGTGTGTCAGAAATGATTGGCGGGATGCCGTCCGTTACGGCAGTATTCGTCATTTTAACCGCACTGTTTGGGTCAATCATCGGTCCAATGATCATTCGTTATTTCCGTATTGATAATGACATTGCCATGGGCGTCCTGCTTGGTACAGGTGCACACGGGGCAGGAACATCGAAGGCATTTGAAATGAGTTCCGTCTCAGGGACGATCTCAAGTGTATCCATGATTATTTCAGCCATTATTACTTTATGTGCAGCGCCTATCCTCATGTCGTTTGCCTTATAAAAAAAGCCATTTCCTTTAACGGAAAATGGCTTTTTTCTTATGTTTGTATGAAGACAACCTTTAAATAATTTCCTTCTGGATAATTCTTCGTCGTACGGAAATCCTCAGGAAGGGTATATTCTTCAAGAATACGATAGCTTTGCCCTAATTCTTTAAAGGCCTGCGCAATAAATCCTTTGAATTTTTTCATACCAAATGCACTGCTATTCGTTGATGCCACAATGACGCCGTTCTCAGCTGTGATTTGGATGGCTTCTTTTAATAGCTTCTTATAATCCTTCGCTGCACTGAATGTGTGCTTTTTCGTGCGCGCAAAGGAAGGCGGGTCTAAGATGACAAGATCATAGGTCCATCCTTTTTTCGCAGCAAACGGAAAGTACTTAAAGACGTCCATGACTTTAATATCCTGCCCGTCCACTTCTATATCGTTGACTTCAAACTGTTCAGATGTTTTTTTCAAACTGCGGTTCGCGACATCTACACTTGTCGTCCGGCTCGCTCCGCCAAGCGCTGCTGCCACGGAGAATGCACCTGTGTAAGAAAATGTATTGAGAACGGTCTTTCCTTTTGCATAACGATCTCGAATTGCTTTTCTCACATGACGTTGATCAAGAAAAATGCCTGTCATCGCACCATCATTTAAGTAAACCGCTACATTCATGCCATTTTCTTTCACGATGAGAGGGAATTCACCTTTCTCTCCCTTTACAAAATCATCATCTTCTATATACTGTCCCGACGTATCAAATCGTTTCTTTTCATAAATACCTTTATAGTCTGGATATACATGCTCAAGTGCAGCCAATACTTCCGCCTTGAATGTATACACTCCTTCGCTATACCACTGGATGAGATAGAAACCGTCATAATGATCAATCGTGAGCCCGCCTATGCCATCTCCCTCTCCGTTGAACACACGGAAAGCAGTCGTCAGTGCATCACGAAATAAATGCGCTCTGCTTTTCGCTGCCTGCTCAAGCTTGGAGACAAAAAAGGCATGGTCTATTTTTTCGTTGGCATCAAAGGTGAGCACCCAGCCGATCCCTTTATTTTGCACACCATAATATCCTTTTCCTAAAAAGGCGCCTCGCTCATCCACCCATTCAATTAGCTCGCCTTCTTTCACACTGCTTACATGCGATACAGCATCTTTAGAAATGAGTGGATATCCCTTTTTCACTTGTTCTGCAAATGTTTGTTTTAATGAGATTTTTTTCATTTGTGTCATCCTTATCCTAAATTGACTCTCTCTATCCTATCATATGAATGTATACGTTACTTCTATTATGATAAGATGAGGAGAAAAATATCAACACACCATTGAGGAGGCTCTTTTTTTGACGACATTACGATTAGATCATACAGGTATTATGGTTTCAAATATTGATACGTCCATTGATTTTTATGAAAAGGTCGTGGGCATGAAATTAAAGGATCGCATCACTCATACAAACGGAGTGATTGAGCTTGCATTTCTCGGCTTTAAAGATGAGGCAGAAACGGAAATTGAGCTCATCCAAGGGTACAGCAGCGACCTGCCATCTGAAGGAAAGGTTCACCATCTTGCCTTTACAACAGACAATATTCATGCTGAATTCAATCGTATTCAAAAGCTGCAAATTGAATTGATTGATGAAGAAATTACGACGCTGCCAAATGGATACTGCTACTTCTTTTTCAGAGGGCCAGACCAAGAATGGATCGAATTCTTCCAGCGCTAATATTTCCTAGGAAATGAGGCTGGCTATGCCCCATAAAAGAAAAAGAGTAAGAGCATCCATATGCTCTTACTCTTTTTTTATAACACCTTACTAAGAAATAATTTTGTACGCTCATGCTGCGGGTTTCCAAAGAGAGCTTCCGGTTTGTCTTCTTCGACAATATATCCACCATCCATAAAGATCACGCGGTCTCCCACCTCTCGTGCAAAGCCCATTTCATGTGTGACCACAATCATTGTCATGCCTTCGACGGCTAATTGTTTCATAACTGCTAATACATCCCCGACGACTTCAGGATCAAGAGCAGATGTCGGTTCATCGAATAATAACACTTTCGGGTCCATTGCCAAGGCTCTTGCGATGGCGACACGCTGTTTTTGTCCACCAGATAATTGGTTCGGGTAGCTTTTGGCTTTGTCTTTTAAGCCGACCTTTTCAAGCAGGTCCATTGCTTTATCGACTGCCGCCTTCTTGTCAGTGCCTTTTACCTTCATCGGCGCGATCGTGATGTTTTCTAAAACGGTTTTATGAGGAAATAAATTAAAGTGCTGAAACACCATCCCCACTTCTTGACGTACCTTATTGATATTCACCTTTGGATCTGTAATCGTATGTCCGTGGACAACGACTTCACCAGCTGTAATATCTTCTAATTTATTGAGACATCTTAGAAACGTGCTTTTGCCCGATCCAGAAGGACCGATCACACACACTACTTCCTTTTCTTCGATGACTGCATTAATATCCTTTAACACTTCGTGATCGCCAAAGGATTTCTTTAAATTTTTCACCGTAATCATACTCATTTGATATCAAATCTCCTTTCTGCGTAGCTAGCCAGTAGAGAAAGTAAATAAATGATCACGAAATAAATGATTCCGACAATGAGCCAGACATTCAAAGGATCAAACGTTGCCGATGCCTGTACTTGTCCTCGCTGCATAATATCGGCAATTCCGATAATAGATAAGAGAGATGTATCCTTCAAGCTGATGATGGCTTGGTTTGTAATTGCTGGAAGCATGCGACGGAATGCCTGTGGAAGGACGATAAAGCGCATGTTTTGCCCCCCTGTAAAGCCTAAAGAGCGCGCAGCTTCTGTTTGTCCTTTATCAATGGACTGAATCCCTGCACGAATAATTTCTGAGAAATAAGCCCCTGCATTAATTGCTACTGTAATAATCCCTGCGGGCACTCGATCAAGCGAAATGAATTCAAGTGTATTCAAACCAAAATAAATGAAGAATAGCTGTACTATAAATGGTGTGCCTCGAATGGCATTGACAAAGACAAGTGCGATGAAATTTAAGATTTTAAAAGGTGATAGACGGAATAATGCCACTATTAAACCGATGATAAATCCTAAAATGATGGCAACAACAAAGATATATAAAGTGGTTTGCAAACCGTCCATTAAATACGGGAATGCATTAATAATCGTGTCCATGTTTCTCCCTCCCTAATTCACATACGGCGCATCATAAAGAAAGCGCGCTCGGAACGCGCCTCGCTTGTATTATGACTTCAAATATTTATCAATAATTTTGTCATATTCACCATTTTTCTTTAGGTTCTCTAGACCTTTATTGATCTTTTTCAATAGGTCTTGGTTTTTCCCCTTCATCACAGAGATACCATACTGGTCTCCATTTAATCGGTCTCCAACTGTTTTCAATTTTAAATCTTGCTGTGCAATTGCATACGTAATGACAGGATAATCCTCAATTAAGGCATCTGCATTTCCGTTTGAAACTTCTTGGAACATCGATGGGCTGTCATTAAATTGAACCACTTCATACCCATATTTATCTGCGTTATCTGATGCAAATTTTGCACCTGTCGTCCCATTTTTAACAGCTAGCTTTTTCCCCTTTAAATCATCAATTGATTTGATGCTGCTGTCCTTTTTCACAACAACTGTCAATCCAGCGTCGAAGTACGGATCTGAGAAATCTACCTTCTTCTTACGCTCATCTGTAATGCTCATTCCGCCCATCCCTACATCAAGCTGACCTGCCTGCATTGCCGGAATAATGCCTGAGAAGTCCATCGCTTCAAGTTTCACTTTGAAGTCTTGGTCTTTCGCGATGGCGTTAATCAGATCAACGTCGATTCCTTCAGTTTTACCGCCCTTTTCAAATTCAAATGGCGGATATGTTACATCTATCCCAATTTTATATGTGTCTTTGCCTTCTCCCGAACCGCTGTCCGATTTTGATCCACAGGCTGCCATGACGAGCACAACTATGAGTCCCATGATCAGTAACATCGATTTTTTCATAAAACACGCCCCCTATTGTCAGTTTTGTCTAAATATTCGCAATACCAATAATACTATACCACGCTAAAGCTATAGTGTGTGATGTTTTTTATCAATACCAAAGATCCATACAATCCTAGATCAATAGTCTCTTTAAATTTTACTTTTTTGCGAATAACTCATTTTATTCTAAAAGAAGAGCGATTCACAATCATAATGTGAGATAATCTTACATAAAACGAGATATCACCTTGATAACCGCCGTTTTTTCTAATATACAAAAACAGACACTTGAATGATCTTCTTCTCTCTATTGATATCGTAATATATCTTCTCTAAAACCCTCTTTTTACCTAAAAATATGTAAGCGCATACAAATAGACACCTGATCCCTATTTCTTTCACAACTGGTTGAATTTACATCAAAAAACATGTTTTACAAATTGCGAGAGAGCGCTTAAAATATAAGAAGATACTGAATATGGAAAGTGAATTCAGATGAACGGAAATCGAACGAGATGGATAGATGAAGAAAGGAGGATATAAATTGGCAGAAACAGGTGTTTTGTCGTCCGTTGATGTAGCGAATATGTTAAATGACTGGTATGTCATGATGAAAAAAAGAGAAATACAAGGTGCGATCAAGCTAAAAGAAGAAATCCTTCAAGCGTTTGATCGCATGGAAGAGAATCAAGACGTCTTACTTTACTATCAATTGCTAGAGTACCGTTTTAAGGATCTCATTGAAGATACAGCTTCGCTGGATCATAGTCTTTTTGTTGATGAAAATGCAATCCGTACAGATGACATGCTCAGCTACTATTTCTATTTCTTTAAAGGGATGTATGAAATGCGCAGAGGCAATCAGGATACCGCATTTCACCTTTTAAAATTGGCAGAGGATAAATTAGATCTCGTCCACGATGACATTGAAAAAGCAGAATTTTATTATAAAACAGGATGTCTTTACTATAATATAAGATCCACGCTCCTCTCCATACACCACTTGAAAATGGCTTCATCTATTTATGACGCAGATCCATGTTATGTGAAAAAATCAATCAGCTGTCAAATGATGCTCGCTTTGAATTATGCTGATCAATCAAAATATGATGAGGCAGAGTCATTATTTAAAAAAGTGATTCATTCACTAGAACAAATGGAAGATCCAGATTTGCTTGGTCATGCGTATTGCAATGCAGCTTTTATTAAAAGTCTTAGAAATGAATACAATGAAGCTGTGCCGCTCCTAGAAAAAGCTTTATTAATTGAGACATTTGAAACGTCTTCTCCAGGCGGCTACTTACTGGCCATGTATGCCTACACAAAAGCACTATTCAAGCTGAAAAAGCCTGATTTGTTCCACTATTATGTACAGCTTTCACTTCAAAAAGCAGAAAATTTAAAACAACGAAACATTTCACTTAAATTATCTATTTTAGAAACACTTATGCTTCAGCAAGACAACATGATAGAGCAAATCAAGTCTTATTGTAATCAATTAGAAACTATGAATTTTCTTGTCGATCTTGAAGCCATCTGTCAGGATGCAGCTGCTTACTTAACAGATCTTGGACTTCATGAAGAATCCACTTATTTCTCGAACAAGGCGTTGTCCTTAAAAACAGATATGGAGTGATGTAAGATGAAAAAATGGCTTATCACAAGTGCGATTTTGACACTCTTGATAACAACAGGTGTTTCCATTGGCGTTTCCATCCAAAAAGACAGCCAATCTGCACAATCTCAAGATATCATTCAAAAGAGAGACCGCGGCACCAATCCTTAAACATGAAAAAGAGCAGCTGTGAATATCGCAGCTGCTCTTTTTTATGCGTTAATCGATTTCTCGTTTAATATTTTGCATTTTTTCATCTAAGTAATGGGCTATATCAGCCGCTTCCTTCAGTTCATCGGTTAGCTGATGAGGGACATCGTTTTGCAGTTTATAATAGATTTTATGCTCAAGACTCGCCCAAAAATCCATCGCTATGGTCCGCACCTGAATCTCAACCTTTACATGTTCCACACGATTCGTTAAGTACACAGGGATCTCCACAATTAAATGAAGACTTCTGTAGCCATTTGGTTTTGGATGTTGAATATAATCCTTCACTTCAAGGATTTTCAGATCCTCTCTTTGCCTCAATACATCCATAATATTATAGATATCTTGAATAAAGGAGCAGATGATGCGGACACCTGCGATATCATGAATATACTCCTTGGCACATTGTGTTGTGATGTCGCATCCTTTTCTTGCTAATTTATTTACAATGCTTTCAAAGGATTTGATCCGTGATTTTGTATGCTCTATTGGATTGTGCCCATGGATTAAATTATATTCCTGGCTGATGATTGAAAACTTCGTATCCATTTCATCTAATGCAAATTTATATACTAATAATTCATTTTTCCAGTCTTCCATGACGTTTTTCAAATCTTCTACATGAGTTGCTGACATATTCATTTCTATTTGTCATCTCCTTTTGGGAAACGGCGGCTGCACCGCTTTCCGTTTACTAGACGGAGATGAGACTCGAAAGGTTTTAAAAAATACGTCGTCAGCCTCGCTGTTTGTAATACGTCAACGCCAGCGCAAGCGCGAGTACAGAGCCTTTCACAATATCCATCGCGTAATAAGGGACAGACATCATCACAAGCCCATTTTGCAAAATTCCGATGAGTACAGCCCCAATAAAAGTACCAAATGCATTTGGTTTTCCTGCTCCCATGACGGAAAAACCGATAAAAGCTGCCGCTACGCCATCCATTAAATAAGGTGTGCCCGCATTTATTTCCGCTGTCATCACCCTTGATGCCAGCACAATACCACCAATTGCTGCAAATAAAGCCGAGAGCAGATATGCCGCGATTTTATATTTATTCACATGAATACCGGATAATCGAGCCGCTTCCTTATTTCCTCCAATGATGTACATAAATCGTCCGTGCTTTGTGTAGGTCATGAAAACATGTGCAAATAGCACAATCACTGCCATTAAAAGAATGATATATGGCACCTGTCCGATTTTGCTGAAAAAGGCGGGGATTGTACCCGTTGAGAATGTACCGTCAGGCAGCACCATGTTTTCAGAAATAGTCGCCCCTTTCGTATACGTTTGAGCCAAACCTTGAATGATAAACATCATGGCTAATGTCATGAGCATATCTGGAATTTTCATTTTGACAATCATCAAGGCATTGAGTAAACCAACAATAAGGGCAGCCGCTAGCGCAGAAAGGATCGCAATCAGCGGGTTTTGCGAAAACCACACAAACATAGAAATCACGATTGCATTCGATAACGTTGCGATTGATCCGACTGATAGATCAAAGCCGTTGACTGCCAATGAGATGGTAAGACCCACCGCAATAATGGTCACAATGGAGATAGACCGTAAAATATTGATGATATTCCCTGTTTGTAAAAATGCTGGATTCGATGCCGCAAATACCACAATCAATAAAGCAATGGTTAAGATCGTGCCATATCGATAAAAAAAATCAAATAGATGAAAGGATGGCCGCTGTTTTTTCGTTTGCTGTACAGGGGCTGGAATTTGTTGTTCACTCATGATTGTCCTCCTGTTGAATGATATAAAAGCTCTTCCTCAGTCGTTGGAGCCGTCATTTCCCGGGCAATGCTGCCATCATACAGCACATAAACGCGGTCTGCGATACCTGCAATCTCCGATAGCTCACTTGACGCATAAATCACAGATTTCCCGCGGGCGGCAAGCTCTGCAATCAGCGTGAAAATATCTTTTTTCGCTCCAACATCTACTCCTTTAGTTGGTTCATCAAAGAGATAGACATCCGCTTCAGCAAGCAGCCATTTTCCGATGGCAATCTTCTGTTGATTTCCACCGGATAGATGCTTCACCTTCGCTTCAAGAGATGGGGTTTTGACACCAAGTCGTTTGACGATTTCGTCTGCTTTCCGCTGTTCCTTCGAACGATGTAAGAAGCTGAACACGCTTGAGAATGAACGAAGACTTGCGGCCGTTAAGTTCCAGCCCACGCTCTCTTCCGTTAGAATCCCTTCCTTTCTCCGTTCTTCTGGCACAAGGGCCATTCCAGCTCTCACGGCTTGATGAGGCGATGTGATGCGAACGATTTGATCATGAAGCTTTACAGTCCCCGTCTTTTTTTCTGAGGCGCCGAAAAGAGCTTTACACAATTCTGTTTTTCCAGCACCGACAAGGCCTGCAATTCCGAGAATTTCTCCCTTTTTCACATGAAGATGAATGTTGCGTAATTTATGCTGGTCATTTAGCTGCTTCACTTCAAGGACAATAGGTGCATCCTTCAAAGGTGTACGGGGCGGAAATTGCTCCTCTAATGGCGCACCTAGCATTTCTTCAATGATCTGCTGCGGATTTGTATTTTGAACAAGATGAGCTGCGACATCGGTTCCATTTCGCATCACTGTTAGTTCATCACAGATGGTGAAAATTTCAGGCATACGATGAGAGATAAACACAATGCCCGTTCCATTCTGTTTCAGCCGATCAATCATTGAAAATAACTTGTTTGTTTCTGTATGACTTAGCGGAGCTGTTGGTTCATCTAAAATTAAAATGCTGCATTTGATTGAAACGGCTTTGGCGATAAGCACCAGCTGTTTTTCCGCAAGGGTTAGATCACTAACAAAGCGTTTTGTGGAGATGTCGATGTCCAGTTCTTTTAATCGTTGAGCTGCCTTCCGGTGCAGCTCTTTCCAGTCGACAAATGTTTTTTTCTCAATCTGATGCATCATCATATTCTCACCAACACTTAAGTAGGGAACGAGAGCTGTATCCACTTCTTGATGAACCGTCTGCACACCATATGAGGCCGCATCCTTTGGGGTTTGAATCGATGCCGCCTGACCATTGATTTGGATGCTTCCTTCATAGTGCGAATGAGCGCCAGAGAGAACTTTCATTAACGTGGACTTCCCTGCACCATTCGCTCCAATCAGTGCATGAACTGTCCCTTTTTTTAATGTGAAATTTACTTGATCTAACGCTTTTACTCCTGGGAATTCAATCGAAATATGTTTCATACAAACTAGCGGCGAAGTCATGGATGTCCTCCTTCTCATGATCATCATCTGAAAAACGAAACACCCTCTATAGAAGAGAGTGCACGGTGTTTATTTTGTATAATGCTTCTTCAAGGTCTTCATCCAATCTTCTTCAAAGGCAGTCGATGAGCCGAACCCCTTCACTTCGTCCGCAAGATTGACCATATTGATGGCTTTTCCTGATTGTTGAAGCTGTTTTTGTGAGATGAGAGAGGCCTCAAGGTCATAGGAAGACGGCGTTTTCTCACCCGCTATTTTCTTCGCAAGAATTCTCACGTCAACTGCGCCAATAAGCTTCGGATCAACCGCTACTGTGTACTTCCATGGACTGTCTTTTGCTGTCATTTCTTGAAGATCAGCATTTGATACATCAATCCCATAAATCTTCACTTCTGTTCTTCCTGCTTCCTTTAGCGCTCTTGCTGCGCCAATGGCAAAGGCATCCCACGTGGCAAAAATAGCGTCAAGCTTACCCTTTGGATATTTATTCAGCATCGCTGCCACTGCATTTTGTGTTTGAACAGACGTATCAGAGGAGGCAATACCAAAGCGGTCAAGTTCCTTGATCCCTGAATGTTGTTTGAGCGTTTCTTGATAGACCTTATTCCGTCTCACCATTGGCGGGAATCCATCTACCCAGAGGTACGCAATATTTGCTTTTCCTTTAAAATCAGACACGAGTGCATCTAGTGATTTTTCCGCTAATTGTTCGTCATCTTGAGACGTCACTGTGACTCCTTTGATGTCCTTCAGCTTAGGATTTGAATCGAACGCTACGACTGGAATGCCCTTCGATGTGATCTTTTTCACATCAGCGACGGTCGCCTCGTCATCCCCATGAGAGATGATAAAGCCATCATAATTTTCTTCCAGCGCCTGAGAGATCGCGTCATGGAACTTCGCTGTATCTCCATTTGCGGTGTAGACATCTACCGTAAAGCCAAGCGCTTCACCTTCTGCCTTCGTCCCAGCTAAAAACTGTGCTGTATGATCATCTCCTCCGATTTTACGGATGACTTTAATTTTCGCTCCCTGTCCCTTTGCAAATCGCTTCGGTACATTGTCAAAGGAGACCTTTTCGTTCGCATTTGCCTTTGAGCCTGCACTTGATCCAGTGCCGCAGCCTGTTAATAGGACGGTCAATACCGTTAATAATATAAGACATGATGTAAAATACTTACGCTTCATTGCTGTTCCTCCTCAAGTTGTTTTTTATTTTTCACATCGGAAAACTAGGTAAAAATGTGAGAAAACGCCAGTAAACTGTTCTTCCATTTGAAAAAGAGACGAAAAAAAGCCTCTCTTGGAAAGAGAGGCGTGATCACCGTTGCATGAAACATGTATCGGGAATTCTTCCTCTCTTATCTGTCAAAGCTGTCACAGCTTTGCAGGAATTAGCACCAATTTCTATAGTAGAAACGGTTGCCGGGCGTCATAGGGCCAGTCCCTCTGCCTCTCTTGATAAGAGATCCGTTATGAAATTTTGTTTTAGTTGAAATGTCTTCTTTACTTTAATGTGATGTCACATCAATGTCAATGATTTTTTTGAAAATTTAAAACAATAAGCTTGTGGCTCAGACATGCTTAACTTCCGATGATTTTCTTAGCAGGTGATGATTTCTTCAGGCGAAAATCATATTTTTTCTCATTCACAAATTGTGGATTGAGGTGTGCTGATCCTTTATCTTGGCCGCTTTTAGAGAGATACGTTTTGTAGCCTTCCATCCATTTCCCGCGCCATACCCACTGTGATGCCTTCGCACCTTTGCGGTCATCATATACGTTCTTTTCGAAGGTATTCTTTTGGTTCACTCCATAAAGATTCACAACTAAGTAATGCGAGGCACTCGCTGTCATGATATTGCTCTTGATACGATTGTTCACGGCTTGATATTGCATCAACAATTGACCGCCTTCTAAGCCGGCTGTGTCATTTTTGTATAAAATATTATGTGAAATCGTCGTATTTATTGTTCCGCCTCGCTTTTTATCATAACCGCCAATTGAAATGCCTGTATAACGGTTCAAATACACTTGATTGTGTTCAATTCGAATACGATCTGCCATTTTTCCTTTATGTTCACTTGTGACTTCAATCCCAAGGTCATTGTGATGTGTGATGTTATGATCAATCACAATGTCCTTCCCGCCATCGACATAAATTCCACCAGCGGAGATGTCTTTGCCATAGGCTGGATTTCCTACACTCGTAATCTCATACACTTTGTTTCTTGATACAACACCATTTCTGACTTGATCGTACTTTTTAGAAGGTGCTACGTTTTCAAAACCAATTAAATCAATCCCTATATTATCAGTATGGCGGACGGTGTTATGTGTCACACGGAACTTATTGACGTTCCCATTGAGCACAAGCGCTTCACTGAAGCCAAGCTTTAATTTTTCAACAGTGTTTCCTTTGATTTCAATGTCTTCAATAGCCGCAGGAGCTTTTGTTCCATAGACCGCAATACCGTGCGCATTCCCATTTTTGTGTGTCGTCTGAATATCATACACTCGGTTGTTGAGCAGTTTGACGCCTTTCCCGCTTCCTTTGATAAAAATACCGACTGGAGTCAGATCTTCCTTATTTGTCTTGAGATGTCCCACCGTCAGCCCTTTGAGGGTAATATAACTTTTTTGATCGATCGTGACAAGACCACCATCTGCTTGATTTCCTTTTAGTGAAGCCCCGCTAATGACAGGTTTTTCTTTTCCGTAAGCTTGAAAGATAACAGGTGCTTTCTTTGTACCTGAATGGCGGACAATCAATTTTTCTTTGTATGTACCGCCTCTCACGTATATAGTTGCCCCGGCTTTTGCCATACTTGATGCCTTTTTCAGCGTGCGAAAAGGTTTTTGCTTCGTTCCTGGGTTTTTATCGTTTCCGTTTGTCGCTACGTAATAGGCTGTGCTTTGCTTAGCGCCCGCCTCCTCTGTCATCGCTTGACAGCCGAAGCTAATCACGGTCATGAATAAAATAAGGAAAATGCCTGGTATCGCTCGTTTCATCTTGTTGTTTGCTCCTTTCGCTTCTCTTCTTTCTTTATCGGTTAAAAAAAAGAGGATTAAAATATGAGAATGCCCCTTGCAATGTACTGGTCAAAAGGTGTATGGTTGAAAGAATATCTTACAGGAAATTTATCCGCTTTTAAATTGTCAGATTAATCAGTTAATAATGTATTTGGATTTTATTTCTTTATTAAAAAGGGGTGACATGAGGCAGACTGACGGCAGAGAGAAGGAAAGCGCTTTAACAGATTTTTCTTGTCTGAATTCCAGAAAACCTATTGCTAATATTTTGTGAAGGTATAGAATAGAATCATAATTATTTCATATTATTAGAATTTTCAAATAATCAAACAGCAAGGAGATTTACGATGCCAAAACAACCCATCCGCGTTGAACTTAGTTCAACAAAAAAACCAAAACCTCAATCTGATCAACTTGAATTCGGAAAAATCTTCACAGATCACATGTTTGTGATGGATTATTCCATTGATCAAGGCTGGTATGATCCAAGAATTATCCCTTATCAAGCCATTCCAATGGACCCAGCTTCGATGGTCTACCATTATGGGCAATCTGTTTTTGAAGGCTTGAAGGCTTATGTTTCTGAGGATCAGAAAATTCTCTTATTCCGTCCGGAAAAGAATATGGAACGCTTAAACAGATCCAATGACCGCCTGTGCATCCCACAAATTGATACAGAAACGGTTTTAGAGGGCTTAAATGAACTCATTCGCATTGATAAGGATTGGGTACCTGATGCAGAGGGCACTTCCTTGTATATCCGTCCATTCATTATTTCCACTGAGCCGTATTTAGGCGTTGCGCCGTCAAGCACATATAAGCTGCTTATTATCCTATCTCCAGTGGGATCTTACTATAAAGAAGGCATCCATCCGGTCAAAATTGCCGTTGAAAACGAATTTGTCCGTGCCGTTAAAGGCGGAACAGGTAATGCCAAAACAGCTGGAAACTACGCTTCAAGCCTCAAGGCACAGCAAGTTGCTGAAACCAAAGGTTTTTCACAAGTTCTTTGGCTTGATGGAGTTGAGAAAAAGTACATTGAAGAAGTCGGGAGTATGAATATCTTCTTTAAAATCAATGGCGAAATCGTGACGCCTGAATTGAACGGCAGCATTTTAGAAGGCATCACACGTAACTCTGTACTTGAGCTATTAAAACACTGGGGAATTCCAGTGACAGAGCGTAAAATTTCGATTGATGAGTTAATTGAAGCACATCAATCAGGCGAGCTTGAAGAAATCTTTGGAACTGGAACGGCGGCCGTCATCTCTCCTGTCGGGGAATTAATTTATCACGATCAGCCATATGTGATTCAAGATGGTCAAACAGGTGAAGTATCGAAGAAATTGTATGAGGCCATTACGGGTATTCAAAAAGGAACACAGCCAGATATCTTCGGCTGGACAGTAGAAGTCGACTCGGTCGTCAAACAAGCTTAAGCATGTAAAAGAACCTTTCATTCATGAAGGGTTCTTTTTTTGTTTATTTACCTTTCTAATATACCTTATAATGGTAATCACACATATAAGGAGTGATGGTATGTTTTTTACTTATCTACTAGCGTTTTTTGGGATTTGCATCGGATCGATGATCATCGCTACAGGTTTCGACGATTCACCGTTCCACACCCGTGTTCTATTTAAGTTTCTCGGAATTTCTATCTTTGTTCTTTCTATTACTTTTGTAAAGGTGAGACGAAAAAGGTTACGCAGTAAAAAGGCGAAATAGACTTAGATGTCCAGTCAGCCTCCCATCAAATCGTGCACCAAAATAAGACCGATACCCCCACAATCGCCCCTGCATATATCCACTGTTTCCCTTTGATGCTCCGCTTTCTTTCAATTAGTAAAAAGATCTCTGGTAAAAAGACGATGATGATTTCTATGAAAAAGACAAGATAATAAACAAACGGCATCGGCTGAAAATCAAAGTCTCTTTCATCTCCACCAATTGTTGCGAAATACATCAACAGGTTGGTTACTGGAATGGTAAAACAAACGAGCAGGCGAAGAACATACATCCACACATACTGTCTATGACGAATAAGACCAATAAATGAAGCGATGATGCCATACAAAAACAAGACCACTGTGCCATAACTCAACAGAGGTTGAACGACAAAACCGTAAAGCATTAAACCAATTGCAACCATACTCAAACCGTCCCTTCTTTGAAGCCATACATGTTGTTTTTTACTATCATACACTTCTTTCTTGAATTTCCATATGGGGCCATGAAAAAAAAACGACCCCATAAAGGGGCCATTTTGTTTTATGCTTTGACTGATTTGGAGAATTGCGGTAAATATTCACGATGCGCTTCGAGCATTTCATCTAAAATTTGCTTTGCAATTTCGTCAGATGGGACAAGCGGATTGATCGTCATTGCTACAAGAGCCGTCTCGTAATCTCCTGTGACTGCCGCTTCTGCTGCCACACGCTCGAATGATTTGATTTGTTGAACGAGCCCTCTCACAGCCACAGGCAGATCACCCGTCGCAATTGGTTTTGGTCCGTCCTTCGTAATGATACAGTTTACTTCAACCGCTGAATCAGCCGGAATGCTGGCAATCGCCCCTCTGTTTACTGTATTGACTGGTTGGATGTCATGCTTATCATTATAGATGGAGCTGATTAAGTTACATGCCGCATCACTGTAATATGCCCCGCCTCTTTTTTCGAGCTGCGGTGGTTTAATCGATAAATCAGGATCTTTATAGAGCTCAAATAATTCGTGCTCAACCTGCTGGACTACCTCTGCTCTTGTTCCTTTTTCTTGGGCTGCCTTTTGCTCTTCTTCCAGCATATCTTTTGTTTTATAGTAATAGCGATGATATGGACATGGGATGACCCCTAAGCCTTTCACAAAAGAAGGTTCCCAGTCTTTCGCTTCAATGTTCTTCATAGACCACTGACTATTCGGATTTCCTAATTCTTCGAGCACTTGATCCATAATGCTGACCCCGTCTAAATACACATCTAATCCATAGACCATGTGATTGAGGCCTGCAAACTGTACCTCGATCCGTTCAACATTTACATCAAGCGCCTTGGCAATCCCCATTTTTATCCCAATTGGGACATTGCATAGTCCGACTACTTTTTTTAGATTCGTGTAGCGCAGCACAGCTTCTGTGACCATGCCGGCTGGATTTGTAAAGTTCACAAGCCATGCATCTGGACAAAGCTCTTCCATATCCTTCACGATGTCTAGAATGACTGGGATGGTTCGAAGACCTTTAAATAAGCCACCTGGTCCGTTCGTTTCCTGACCGATGACACCATATTTAAGCGGGATTCTCTCATCCTTTGCCCGTGCTTCCAGCAGTCCTACACGAAATTGTGTTGTCACAAAATCTGCGTCCTTCAGGGCTTCCCTGCGGTCGAGTGTCAGGTGTACCTCAATCGGAAGCCCGGCTTTTTCGACCATGCGTTTCGCGAGAGCACCCACGATGTTTAACTTTTCCTGACCCGCTTCAATATCCACGAGCCATAATTCCTTTACAGGCAATTCATGATATCGTTTGATAAATCCTTCGACAAGCTCAGGCGTATAGCTCGATCCTCCGCCTATTGTGACAATTTTGATTCCATCTTTCATGAATTGACACCTCCAAGTTGCTTCATTTTTTCATGGAGCTCGATGATTTCCGCCGCAAGCTCCTTAACAGTCATTGCGTTCATGAGATGATCCTGTGCATGGATCATTAAGAGACTGATGTCGGTCTTTTCTCCTCTAATTTCTCCTTGGATCAGCTCTGTCTGTGCGTGATGCGCCTCATTTAACGCGTCTTGTGCTTCCTGCAATTTTTGCTTCGCCTCATCAAAGTTTCCTTCCTTTGCACATGTAATGGCCTCCATCGCGGAGCTTCTGCCATTCCCGCCGTGTAAGATGAGTTGAAACACAATTTGTTCCATTTCCATCGGCCGCATCCCCCTTGTTCCCTCTATTACATGCTGACGACATTTTCATCAGTTGTTGCTTTTGTTTCTAGTTCACTTTCTTCTTTTAATTTCTGCTTATCCCACATTCTAAAGAATGGGTAGTATAAAGCGAATGACAACGCCAGGTTAATCAGCTGCATGACAGCGCCAGAGATTTTGCCTCCTGTGGCGAGATAGCCTGAAATGATAGGGGGCATCGTCCATGGAACTGCAATCCCCGCCGGTTTTGCCACAAGCCCTGTGCTCATTCCGATATATGTGGTAATGATCATCATGATTGGCGTAAGGATAAACGGAATCAAAAGCATTGGGTTCATGACAATCGGCATTCCGAAAATGATCGGTTCGTTGATGTTAAAGATGGCTGGCCCAATGGCAAGTCGGCCAAGCTGTTTCATTTGTTTACTTCTGGCACGTAAGATCATCGTCAGCACCAAGGCAAGCGTTGCACCGCTTCCGCCGACATTGATGAAGATTTCAAAGAACTGCGCTGTGAAGATATTTGGCAGCACTTCTCCTGCTTGGAATGCAAGACGGTTCTCATCCATCGCACCGAGCCAAATTGGTCCCATGACGCCGCCGACAATGGTTGCTCCGTGAATACCACAAGCCCAGAGGAGCATTTGCACGCCTATGGCGACAATACTTCCGCCTAAGCTTCCACCAAGAATGGAAAGCGGTGTGCCAATTAAGACCGTGATAATATTATGAATACTTTCAAATGGTGTCATCTCAATCAAAAGTCTAGCGACCCAGATCAGTGTGATGACCACAAAACCTGGAATAAGTGCGATAAACGATTTACTCACTGCTGGCGGTACACCATCAGGCATCTTAATGACGATATTCCGCTGGACAATGAATCGGTAAATTTCAGTTGAAAGCATGGCAATAATCATGGCAACGAATAACCCTTTACTGCCCATCAATGTGACTGGAATTCCCCCACCTACTAGGATGGCTTCTGTTGAGCCCTCAGGTGTAAAAGGAACTTGATATGGTGTCGCCAAAAGGAATGCTGCAACAGCGATTGCACCAGATGATAGGGCATCCACTGCATACTTTTCAGCAAGCCTGTAGGCAATCCCGAAAGTTGCAACAAGTGCCATAATGTCAAAGGTTGCATTAACAGGATAGGATAATTTCGTGGCCCATTCTGCTCCGAAGATACTTGCCATAAAATCGCTGTATCCTGGGATCGGAAGGTTGGCTAAAATGAGAAACAGTGAACCGACAATAATGAGAGGCATGGTTAAAACAATTCCGTCACGCAATGCTTGTAAATGTCTTTGAGCGGCAATCTTCCCTGCAAACGGCATGACCTTCTCTTCTAGAAATCGGTTGAATCCATTCATCCCTTCCGCCCCCTTTATCCGTTCACTAACTGTTCAGCAGATTTTAAAACCTCAGCCCCATTACATACGCCATAATGCACGGTATTGATGACGTCGACTGGAATCCCTTTTTCTTCTCCGAGCTTTTTCATTTGTGGTAATAAATATCGAACCTGTGGTCCTAATAAAAGCACATCGGCTTGATCAATATGATTTTTTGCTGAATCTCCAGATACTGCCCAAATACGATAGTCTTTTCCTTGTTCTTGTGCGCTTTTCTCCATTTTTGTGACTAGTAAGCTTGTTGACATACCTGCTGCACAAACCAATAAGATGTTCATGTGTAAACGCCCCCTTTTGAAAGTGTGTAGCTTTTCTTTACACATTCATCATATTATGAAACCGCTTTCATAAACACCTATACTTTTTCCTTTAGGAAGCGGAAAAAGTTAAGATCACACAGTTAATTCTTGTACGAAGGGGTCTTTTTATACATGATATCGAGCATGTCTTCAAATGTATCACAGGCGATGAGGTGCAGAATGAATTTCACATTGTGCACAAGCTCGCCCAGCAGACGGTACATCCCTTTTAAATCTTTTGCATTCTCTTTTTCGACACAAAGCAAGCAGACAAATTGAACTTTTTTCTCTCCCCATATGATCGGTTTTTCTAATGTACATATCGCCCAAAACGTCTCTTCTGTCAGCGGCATCATAGGGTGCGGAATGGCTGTATAATGCCCAAAGGATGTGGGAGCAGCCTCTTCTCTTTCCATCACAGAAGATGTAAGCTCTGCTGATGCTAAGCCCATGTCGATGACTTTTTCCGTGAGAAAGGTGATGACCTCTTCCTTTGTTTGAAAGGCGCGTTTTGTAAAAACCAATTCCTTTTTCATATATTGAGAGGCCAATGTCACTCTTGTTTCACTCGTCAGGGCTTCTTCAATTTTCAAAAAGTCGCCGCCTCCCAAAATCGTATTCACTTGTATGACGGGAATCGATATATCCATCTGAATCGGGACCGTTGTAATAATCAAATCAAGCGCATGTAAAGAGACATGTGGAAGCGAATAAAGCTCTGCTGTGCCTAAAATGGTCAGCTTCGACCCAAATTGTGACCGCAGACGATCTTGAAGCAGTCTTGCACTTCCTGCACCAGACGCACAGACGATGAGACATCGCTTCGGTGGAATCTCCATCTTTCTCCGTTCTAAAGCCGCACCAAAATGAAGCGCCATATATCCGATTTCATTCTCATGAATACATAGACCCGTTTCTTCTTCAATCACCCGGCTGGCGATAATTCCTGCTTCAAAGGCAAGTGGATACCCCGCCTTTATTTCATCCAGCATCGGATTTCTTAAGTTCATCCCATATTTACACCGGGTCATGGCTGGCTTTAAGTGCAGACTGAGCCCAATCAGCAATTCCGCATCTCCCGCTAAATTCAGCTGCAATTTTTGGTCAATGGCTTTCAGCATGAGCTGAACAAGACGGCTCGTGTCATCATCCACAATTTGTTTTTGACCGCTCGATGAAAAGGACTGTACCATTTTGGCTGTTCCTAATAAATGAATGGCGATATAGACGATTTCCTCTTGTGGAAAAGAAACGTCCAGCAGTCCTTCAAGGCATTCCACTATTTTTTTAGCGACCTTGTATTCCTTTGCCTGTGGAATCTCATTGATTTCCTCTGGCAAGACAGATACATAGTTCCCGTGCCTAATCCGCTTGCAGGCAATCGCAACATGAACGATTAAATTATTCATGCAAATGTCTGATAGATTCATTCTTTCTTTATTGATATAATCAATGATTGTTTTCTGAATCAATTCCAATTCATGTTTCGGCAAAATGGTCACTGCTGTGTTCAGCATCGTTTGGTAAGATCGCCGTTCACTGAATAGATATTCTGACATACAATAACGGATTTTCATCTCCGATCCTTTGAGCCTGCAGCCTTTATTCGGCTTTGCTTCTAGCTTCAGATCAAAAGGCTCAAGCTTGCGTTTGACCCATTTCATATCGTTACTCATCGTCGATTTACTAATAAACAGCTGTTCCTGTAAGTCTTCCAGTTTCACATAAGACTCTGCGAGAAGGAGCTTTTTTAAAATAAACCGAACACGCTCCTCCGGCAGAACAGCCAGCGGCTCTTCCTGTTCGACCTCTTCTTTCATAAAACGGCGAAAGGCATTCTCATCGTTGATCAACAGCTCATAACCAGCTCCTCGAACAGCTATTACAGACGCTTGATAAGGAGCGAGACGGTCGTTCAGTTCCTTGATGTCTGTACGAATGGTGCGGCTTGTCACTTGTAAGCTGACAGAAAGCGCAGCGCTTGTGAGCGGGTTCTCCGCTGCCATTAACTGACTTAAAATGTGCGCCAGTCTTTTACTCAGCATCAGATCGGCCTCCTTATGTAAGGGTGGAGAATCTGCCTTGTCTGGACAGGTTGTATACGCTTGCAGTTCTCTTCATTACTCATATTCTACTGAAAAGAAATAAAAATTGCCAACTCATTTATATGACAAACGCCCCTATTTATACAACAAACCATTTCTAATGACCTATGAATCTTTTTGTAGGACCGTTTGGAAGAAATGAAAAAAAGGCGCTGCACCTTCGTGTCATCGCCTTTTTTATGAAGAGGTCAGCTGCGTAAAGACAACCAATCTTTTTTCGTGAGTTCCTGCTGCATGATCAAATGTCCCTGTACATGTGATTAAATTGAGATTCCGTGTAAAGGCATACCCGAAAAATGCATGTGGCTTTTCTTTACGTGGATAACTTTGCACTTTGATGACTTCAAAGGTTCGCTTTTTTCCTGATGAGGACGTCACGATCACCTTATTTCCCTTTTTTAGCTCCTTTAGTCGATAAAAAACAGAAGGTCCCCATTTATTATCAACATGACCATTCATGACGGCATTCCCTTTATCTCCTGGTTTTGGACCATCTTTAAACCAAGCTGTGTTGTCCGTATTTTTTGGAACGCCCATACTGCCATCCTTAGATAAAGTGGTTTTCTCTACTTTTGCTTTGACATCAATCGCTGGAATAGCAATTTCAGCTGGAACAATACCGGACGGTTCGTCTTTTAACATGTTTTGTGCATGAGACTGTTTTGCAGCTTGGTTTGTTGTCATTTTTTCAGGAAATGAGGTTGTTTTTGCAGATGACAAATCATCCATTGATTTTGATGCGCAGCCCGTGATGGTGAGCAGCATCAGAAGACCAAACACCCATCTTTTCAAATCAGTCTGCCTCCTTTTAAAGAAAGGAACGGCACAAATGTGCACGTTCCCCTTTAGTTTTTACGAGCTTAATTTGATGTCTTGCGGCGAATAAGGAAGAACGCACCCATTGCACCACCGGCTAGGATCAAGCTAGCGATTAATCCCGCAAAGGCTTCATATGACATACCTAGAGGACCGGCTGTACCTCCCATACCTGTTTTAGGCATTTCATTAGGCATCTTGGATTTGAACATTTCAGGATGCTGATCAACAATTGCTGATGCGACATCCTGTCCAACCATGAACATATGACCGTACGCCTCTCGCACTGTTGGATAAAGCTGATCATAATCGCCATTATGGTATGACGTATATGTTTTGATCAGTTCATCAATATGCATTTTTAAGCCAGCTTCTAAATCTGCTGCCTTCAAACGTCCATCTGTCGCTTGATCTAAAAATTTCGCTTGCTTCATTCGATACGCATCTAAGTTTTTCACAGCTTTTTCTTTCGCTTCTTTGTCTCCTGATGCATCCGCTTTGACATAATCAACTAAGTAACCGATATGGCTTGACCAAATGTCTTTAAATTGTTTTCCTGCATCCTTGCCATAAACAGAGGCAATCGCATCTGATAAATCATTTGTGTTTTCGTTCAAAGCTGCAGCTGCTTGATCAAAGTCCTTGCTGCCATCATTTCCTTTTTGCATAGCAACGACCGCAAGCGCCAAATGCTCTGAGAACAAGTAGTTTAAATCTTCACGAAGGTCTGCGGCTGGTGTGTCGACTGATTTGTGATCAAATTTCCCAGGAAATTGATCTGTGATCGCCCACGATACGCCTTTGCCTACTTCAAACATATGATGAATAGATTTTCTAACCGTTTCATAGGTCGTATCAAAATCCTTTTCAGTGTAGCTATCAAACGCTTTTAACAGTTCATTGACGTGCATTTTTAAGCCTTCTTCTAGTTCGCTAGCTTTCAATCTGCCGTCTGTTGCTTGATCGAGCATATCGGCTTGTTTCATGCGATATTGGTCAAGCTGCTTCATGGCTTTCTTTTTACCTGCTTCATCTTTCTTTGCCGTTGCTTGCACATAGTCAACAAAGTAGCCGATATGACTTGACCAAATGTCTTTAAATTGTTTCCCTGCTTTTTTTCCGTACACAGAGGCGATGGCATCCGATAAATCATTTGTGTTGTCGTTTAGCGCTGCCGCTGCTTGATCAAAATCTTTACTGCCATCAATTCCCTTTTGCATCGTGATGACTGCTAAATAAGCGTGCTCTGAAAACAGCTGGTCTAGAGCTGCTCGAAGATCGGTTGCTTTGTTTGACACCTCTTGTGACGAAGATGTCTTCTTTGCCTCTCCATGCATATGTCCTTCGTGTGCACTTGCGCTATGAGCTGCCGGAAATAGTAATGCTGCGCTAAGCGGGATGGTTAAAATCGCTTTTTTCATGTTCATCTGTTATTGCCTCCTCTTTCCGTTTGTTATGTACTTAACGGAGTGAGGCATGACTTGGATCATTCAAATCTATCTTTTTTTTTCATTCATTGCGCAATCGGTATGTATGCATAAAAAAAAGCCGGATTATCCGGCTGATACGTTACGACGTTTAGATGCTTTCCGCTCTTTATATATTTTTCTCACCACTGGATAAATCACAGGTGCCCATTTAAAAATTTGTTTCAGCCATTTTTTCATTTCTCCCGCGCCTCCTTATTGTCATTCTTACAAAGAAGATTCCCCATCTTGTCATGAAATAAACAGGTGCGGGAGAGCAGGAGTTAAATCACGCCTTGTGCGATCATCGCATCTGCCACTTTGCGAAATCCTGCAATATTTGCTCCTACTATTAAGTTTCCAGAGTGTCCATATTCATCAGCTGTCTCTGTACACTGACGATAAATCGTCTGCATCATTTGTTTCAGCTGATCATCTACTTCCTCAAAAGTCCAAGACATTCTTGCACTATTTTGCGCCATTTCCAGTGCTGAGACACCTACCCCGCCAGCATTCGCCGCTTTTGCCGGCGCAAAAAGAATATCATTCTGTTCAAAAACTTTGACTGCCTTTAGAGTAGAGGGCATATTGGCTCCTTCTCCTACCGCAATGACACCATTTTCCACAAGCTGCTGTGCCTGCATCTCAGATATTTCATTTTGCGTTGCACATGGAAGCGCAATGTCACAAGGAACAGACCAAATTTGTTCGCAATCTTCAATTAATTCAGCATGCGGGTGAATGTCTCTGTATGCCCCAATTCGTTGATTGCTTCCTTCCTTCAGCTGTTTCACTGTTTCTAATGAAATGCCTTGTGGATCATAAATCGCTCCGCTTGAATCACTGCACGCAACGACCTTACCGCCTAGCTCTATGACCTTCTCCATCGCATAAATAGACACATTTCCTGAACCAGACACAACAACTGAACGTCCTTCAAATTGAAGTCCATGCGCTTTTAACATTTCTTCCATAAAGTACACCAATCCATAGCCTGTCGCTTCTTTTCTCGCTAAGCTGCCTCCAAATCCAGGGCTTTTTCCTGTAAGCACACCTGCCTCATAAGCACCACGCATTTTCTTGTACTGCCCGAACATATAGCCAATTTCGCGTGCCCCTACACCAATATCACCTGCTGGTACATCTTGATCAGGTCCAATATATCGGCTGAGTTCACTCATAAAGCTTTGGACGAAACGCATGATTTCTCCATCCGATTTTCCTTTAGGATCAAAATCTGATCCACCTTTTCCTCCACCGATCGGCATACCAGTCAGTGCGTTTTTAAAGATTTGTTCAAATCCTAAAAACTTAATAATGCTTGCATTGACAGATGGGTGGAAACGAATGCCTCCTTTATAAGGACCGATGGCACTATTGAATTGAACCCTAAATCCCCGATTGACTTGTACTTTCCCCTCATCGTCTACCCATGGTACGCGAAATACCACAAGCCGCTCAGGCTCGATGAGTCGTTCTAAAATGCCTTGTTTTTCATACTCTGGATGCTTTGCAAAAACAGGAACGAGTGATTCTAGAATTTCTCTTACGGCTTGCTGAAATTCCTCCTCACCAGGATTTCGTTTTTCCACCTCTTCTAACACACGGTCGATGTAGCTTTGTGCTGTTTGTGCTGCTCGATCTAAGGTCAACATGTCTCATCTGCCTCCTTTGTATATCTTCACACATTTATCCTGTTAGATTTTCTAACGCATATTGAGATTAATTTAACACCATTTGTAAAAACTGATCAATACTGATAACAGATGAAAATGATGCCGATTTGAGATGGATCAAGCAGCCGCCGCAATCGTTTTTAGAAAGTATCTCTTACAGAATGACTATTGAGCTAGAAATCATGATTTAGACGTTATATATCCCGCACTCTTTGACAATTAGATGAACCATGAATGATTTCTAGTTGATCTTCAACACGAAAAAAAGGCCTAAAGTTTTATAGGCCGTCTGCTCAATTTTTTCGGATCTTCTCCTCTTTTTTTCGATCAGGGTACACGACACAAAGCCAATATAAAATAGAAGACGATGGGAAGTTAATTAAACCGACAATGCCCCAAAACCACTTATAACGTCCTCTTTTCTTTGCATCCATAAATAAAAGAAAGCCCTGCGCAAATAGTAACGGCAATGCGCACAATAAGATGATCATCTCCGTCTGACTCATAAGGAAGACCCTCCTTTAATATGTTGATATTCCTTGATGCCGACAACGACGCAGAGTGGCACACTCACTACTTGAAGAAGAATGAAGATGATAGGCATATGGGTGATGGCAGCGACAAATAGTGCCAGAATGGTCAGACTGATGAGAACGTACGCCAGTACTTCTTGTTTAAAACGCCTTTTCTCTTGTTCCTTCGCCTGCTTCAGCATGATCATGACAGCCTGTTCACTTGGCTCTTTCACTTCAATTTGTTCATCTAGCTGCTGTAACTCTTCCTTTAAACGTTCTGTGAATTGATCTTCCTTCACTGAGACCACTCCTTTCGAATTTTCTTTAATCCATGATGAACCCTCGACTTCACAGTGCCTTCTCTCATCCCGAGCATTGAAGCAATCTCTGGATAAGTAAAGCCATAATAATAGTGCAAAATAATCGGTGCTCTCTCCTCAGCCTTCAATTCGTTTAGAGCATCCCACATCTCATGCCATGTATAGCCCTTTTGCTGAACCTCCCATTTAAAACGACGTATCGTCTCTTGATTCGCCTTTCCTTCCCTCAATTGTTCACGTTTCCTTTTCTTCTGGTGATCCAAAAATTGTCTAGATGCAATGGATATGAGCCATGTTGAAAATAAGGAATCTCCTCTAAATGAAGAGAGTTTCATGTACGCTTTCAGCATCGTTTCTTGCATGATTTCTTCTGCAAGCTCTTGTTGAAGGGTGAGCTTCATTATATAACGGTAAAGAAAGGAATAATGATGACGATATAGGGCTGTAAATGCAGCATCATCCCCCTGTTTTGCCCGCTGAATCAATAATGTCTCTTCTGTCTGCTCCAAACACACCCCTCCTTCCTTTTTCTTCTCTTATTCATGAGACGACACGTATGACGATATCGTTCAAAATAGACTTTATTTTTTTAGCTTGTTGTATTTGAAGCATTGAATAACCAGTTTTTTCTTATGTAATGATTATGACATTCCTTCGTCTCTAACAAAATGATGCGTTCTGATTTTCCGTCAAGCGGAGATGCTCCCCCCCATAATCACTAGGTCATCCCAATACCTATCGTCAATGATCCTTGTCTCATTTAGATGAAAATAAAATAATCATGGCCTTAGTTCTCTAGAAAATCATGGAATACACAGCGCCAATTCTTAGCCGATGATACCTTTTTGCATGCTATGCTCTTCCTACATTCCGAAAAAGGCGATACTGGCGAAAAAAGGAGGAGCAGTGGAATTGCAGCTTATTTTTGGAAACGTTTACATCAAAACAAAAATGAATGGAGATGTTGACTTTGAAGAAAAAAGTTCCAATGTTAGCTGGTGTGTTAGCGGTTGGTCTCGTGACTTCATTATTTGCACCAAATGGGGAGGCAAAAGCGGCAGCAAAGTATCCCGAAAGCCCTTCTATTATGGCCAATTTTAATCAACAAGGATTCTCCACATTAAATGGCGGTACAACAGGCGGTGAAGGCGGTAAAACCGTCACAGTCAAAACTGGAAATGAACTATTGGCTGCCCTCAAAAGTAAAGGAACAAACGAAAAATTAAAAATTGTTGTCGACGGGACGATAACCCCTTCTAATACATCTGCCAATAAAATCGATGTGAAAGATACAAACAATGTCTCAATCGTCGGCAAAGGCACGAAAGGTGAATTTAATGGAATTGGCATTAAAGTATGGCGTGCCAATAACATCATCATCCGCAACCTGAAAATCCATCACAGCAACATCGGTGACAAGGATGCCATCGGAATCGAAGGCGCTTCTAAAAACGTATGGGTCGATCATAATGAATTGTACAATACATTAAACTCTGGTAAAGATGATTATGATGGATTATTTGATGTGAAAAATGACTCCGACTATATTACCTTCTCATGGAACTATGTTCATGACAGCTGGAAAACGATGCTCATGGGCAGCTCTGATAACGACAACTACAACCGTAAAATCACATTCCACAACAACCGTTTTGAAAACCTGAATTCTCGTGTACCATCTATGCGCTTTGGGGAAGGTCATGTGTATAACAACTACTATAAAGGTATCCATACAACTGCGATTAACTCTCGTATGGGCGCAAAAATGAGAATTGAGCACAACGTATTTGAAAATACAAAAAATGCGATCGGCAGCTGGGACAGCCGCCAGGTCGGTACATGGCATGTCATCAACAACTCATATATTAACAGCTCAGGCAGTCTGCCAACGTCTTCTACAGGTACGTACAACCCTCCTTATAACTACTCTTTGCTTAACGTGAACAATGTCAAATCAGAAGTGGTCTCAAATGCTGGTGTCGGAAAAGTAAACCCTTAAAACCACAAAACGTTCGGGCAGAAATCTCTGTCCGAACGTTCTTGTCATTTCATCTATTTATATTGTAGAAAACGGGCGATCCATCTCATACAATTTTTGATAGCGTGGGTTTTCTTTCAGTAAATCCTGATGCTCCCCCTGCATTTCAATTTGTCCATCTTCAATAAACATAATGCGGTCACATGCCTCACAGCCAGTGAGATGGTGGGTAATCCAAATGACCGTTTTTCCTTTTAACACACGGAAAATGGTTTCAAGCAGCTCACGCTCTGTGCGTGGGTCAAGTCCAACGGTGGGTTCATCTAATACAACAATCGGGGTGTTTTGCAGCAAAATCCGTGCTAACGCCATCCGTTGTCTTTCTCCGCCTGAGAAACGAATTCCTGTCTCCTGCACACCGGTGTGATACCCCTCTGGCAATGATTCGATTGTATCCTGAAGCTGCACTTGTCTCGCTGCTTCTTTTACTTGCTCCTCTGTCGCATTTGGAGAGCCTAAGCGAATATTGTTTAAAACAGAGGTATCGAATAAATACGGCTGTTGATTGAGTACTGACACATAGGTGGACACGTTCTCTCGAATGCTTTCGACCGGTTTCCCCTGGATACTGACAGCTCCTTGATTTGGCACGACAGCTCCTTCTAACAACTTCAAAATAGTCGATTTTCCTGCACCGCTTTTTCCTAAGAGAGCGAGTGATTCTCCTTGCTTCAATGAAAATGACAGGTGCTTTAGCACGTGTTGGTGCGAATCATACCCAAAGGACACTCGATCAAAAGAAACAGCTTCATTTTGAGAAACAGCTGACTGATCCGCTGTCTTGCGCTCAGATTCTCCTTCATACGAAAGCTTTTCATAATGATGTAATCTGCTGACAGCATGCTGATAGACTGGAATATCACCTGCTGCATCTGAGAGTGGGAGAAAGGCTTCTGTTAACGGAAAAAGCACAAGCACGAAGGCTGCAATCAGGGTGTGTGACATCGAGCCTGACTGCACAACTGAACCGCTCCAATACACGACAAGCACGACAGCTCCTCCAATGATAAGCTGTGCCATAAATTGGCGCAGACGGATAAATCGGTGCTTGGCTGCTTCAAGCGCTAACAGCTGCGCTTCTTTCTGTTCATATTCATCAACAAAATCTTTCTGCCTGCCGCTAAACAACCAGTCACTCACACCCATGACGGCATCTGTTAAATGGCTGTACAGTTCATTTCTGCCTTTTTTCATTTGAATTTGTCTCGCCCGGTTCACTAGCACTGTGACGTATGGAAAAACAAATACGAGAAGTGCCATATAAAGCAGCATCAAGCCAGCAAAAGGCCACGAGAATAGACCAAGTGCCCCAATGGATGCGGCATATAAAAGCAGCGCACCGATGGATGGAAAGATGGTTTTTAAATAGGCGTCCTGCAGTCTCTCAACATCATCTGACAAGAGCCCAAGCATTTCACCTGTACCTAGCTTTGTCTGTTTCGCACTTCGTTCAGCCATGTCATACAGACGGACACGCATTTTTTCAATCATGGTCAAAATGAGCTGGTGGCTCGCCAGTCTTTCTGCGTAGCGGGCAGCTGAGCGCGAAATACCAAAGGTACGGACAGCTACAATTGGGACGTAGACCATAAGTATATTCTCAGGTCTTGTGGCAGCTTTTGAAATGAGAAATCCTGACGTATACATCAGCATAGAAGCAGAGAATACTGCAATTGCCCCTAGAAATAAAACCAGCGCAAACAGCTTTTGATTCTCCTTGATATAAGGTATAAACCAGCCTTTACTTACCATGTGTGACCGCCCCCATTTGCTCCTGTACCAATTGATAATACACGCCTTTTCTTTGCATTAATGATTCATGTGTACCCATTTCTGCAATCGTTCCTTGATCCATGACAATAATCTCATCCATGGCTGGCATCCAATGGAGCCTATGTGTCGCTAAGAACACAAGTTTATCTTCAAACAGCGGAAGCATTGTTTTCTTCAATTCATACTCTGTCTCAATATCGAGATGCGCCGTTGGTTCATCTAACAGCATAATGGACCGCTTGCCCAGCACCGTTCGCGCAAGCGCAATTCTTTGTGCCTGTCCCCCGCTTAGCCCTCTTCCCTGTTCTCCAATGACCTCATCGAGCCCATTCGGCAGCTGCGCTACGAGCTGAGATAAGCCAGCTTCACTGGCAGCTCTTTCCACTTCTTCATCTGTTGCATGCGGCTCATAAAAACGAATGTTTTCTCTTAATGTCATGTGAAATAAATAAGGGTGCTGCGGCATATAGACGACTTCCTTTTGCCATTCCTTCATCTGTAAATGAACAAGCGGCTGGCCGTTTAGCGTGATTTGACCTGAGGTCGGTTCAACAAAGCCGCCGAGCACATCGGTCAACGTCGATTTCCCTGAACCACTGGCACCAATGATCCCGATTTTTTTCTTCCCTTTGACAGTGAGGTCTACATCCTGAATCGAATAAGGGGCATGCTCGTCATGCTGGACACTCACATCTTGCAGGGTGAGCGCAGATTGTTCATTCCACTCGTTCAACTGCACTGATTGTGTCTCCTGCATGCGGAAGCCCTTTTCTTCTAAAATGACCTGCATCGCCTCATTCGCTTCTTTTCCATTTAGCGTGGCATGATAATCATTTCCCACTTCACGTACTGGCAGGAAATATTCCGGTGCCAGCATGAGCGCCGTCAGAGCCGGCAATAACAGAAGCTCTCCTTCAATTAATCGCAAGCCAAGAAAGACAGCGACAGTAGCAATCGACAGCATGGAAAAGAAATCAAGCGCAAACGATGAAAGAAATGCGACCTTCAGCGTGCTCATGGTCGCCTTTCGATATCGCTTTGACACTTCTCCAATATTGCGGGAGTGTTTTTTGCTAATGCCTAAGTAACGAAGCGTTTCAAGGCCGCGGAGAGAATCAGTGAAATGATTGGATAATTTCTCATACGATCTCCATTGTTTGGCCGCTTTACGCTGAGCGACAAGACCTAGCAAAATCATAAAGACAATTAAAATCGGCAACGTCACGATTAAAATGACGGCAGATGTTTCGTCTAATGTCCAAACATAGATGAGAACCATTGCCGGTATCACAGCCATGTTCACCATTTTCGGTAAAAACAGCTGTAAATACTGACGATATTGAGCAATCCCCTCCATCGCTAATGTGACAAGCTTTCCTGTACCCTTTTTCTTTGTGAAAGCAGGACCTAAACGAAAGAGTTGGTCTAACAGCTGTTTTCTGACGTCTGCTCCAATTCGGGAAGAGTAGGTAAACATGACCTTCTCCCGAATCAAGGTGAGACCGTGCCGCACCAGAAAGGCAGCAAGAAACAGCAGGACATAAGGCGTTGCCTGCGAAAGGCTTTTCCCGTCAAACAGCGTAGTAATGGCATGTGCCAGCCACTGTGCTTGGAAAATAATACTTGCTCCTTGGATGAGTGACACAATACCTAAGAGGGCAAGAAGCCCTCTCATTCCTTTTAATTGAAGCAAACGTTTATCCATTAGTAGGTCATTGGCTCCTTACCGCTTACACGTTTACGGAAGACGTAATAGCTCCAAATTTGATACCCAAGCACAAAGGGCAGCAAAGAAATGGCAACAATCGTCATGACCGTCAGTGAATAAGATCCAGATGCAGCGTTTTGAATGGTCAGATCAAATGTATGGTTGATTGAACTAATCATGACGCGCGGGAACAATGCAGTGAAAAGCATCGTCACTGTCACCATGATGCCTGCACCTGTGAATAGGAATGTCCAGCCATCACGTTTCTTTTTCATAAAGAATAGAGCCGCTACGTAACAAACCACAATGAGGAAAGTTAACGGAATGGTGATGATCGGGCGTACCGTATAAATGTCTGTCTCCATGATAGATACACCAACAAATAGGACAAGAACTGGCAGCGAAATAAGCAGGACACGCTTGCCAAGCTTTCTCGCACGATCTCTTAAATCACCCTCTGTACGAAGTGTAACGAAAATCAATCCGTGCAGAAGGCAAAGAACCGTTACAGCTAACCCGCCAATCACTGAATAAAGGTTCACAAAATCCGTAAAACCAGCGTACATGTTCATGTCTTGATCAATTGGCATCCCGCGTAAAATACTTGTGAATAGCACACCGAGTAAAAACGGCGGCAGCAGACTGCCAAAGAAGATGACCCAGTCCCATGCTTTGATCCAAGAGGCTTTCTCAACCTTCCCTCGGAATTCAAAGGCGACGCCGCGCCCGATAAGTGCTAAGAGGAGAACCGCAAACGGTATATAGTATCCACTGAACATCGTGGCATACCAGTGAGGGAAAGCAGCGAAAATAGCGCCCCCAGCTGTAATCAGCCAGACCTCATTCGCATCCCAGAAAGGACCAATCGTGTTAATTAAAATGCGGCGTTCGTGCGCATCCTTTCCAAGCAGCTGCATGGACATCCCAACACCAAAATCAAACCCCTCTAAGAAGAAAAATCCAATAAACAATACTGCGACAAGAATAAACCAAATCTCGTTAAGATATGCCATGATATGCGCCTCCATCAAATGGATCTGTAGATAGGTCCGTTTCATCCTTTTGATCTGTATCCTCTTCCGAATGTGCACCTTTTTTAATTTCTCGAATGAATAGGTAGGCAAGCAAGATGGCAAGAATCAGATACATCGTCGTAAAGCTAATGACTGAGAATAACAGCATGCCGTACGATACGTTTGGCGAAATCGATTGAGCCGTCGTCATCATACCAAAGACCGTCCACGGCTGACGCCCAATTTCAGTCATGATCCAGCCAGCTGAGTTCGCAATAAACGGGAATGCAATCATCCCTACCATGAAACGTAAAAACCATTTGTTCGTTTCGAGTTTTTTTCTAAAGCTCAAGTACAAGCCAATCATACTGGCAAAAATCATCAGCATACCGGCACCAACCATAATTCTAAAGCTCCAGAAGGTTGTTTTTACTGGCGGAATATAGTCTCCAGGACCAAACTTTGCTTCATATTCTTTTTGAAGTGTCAGCATGCCTGGCACATCTCCACTAAACTTCGAATAAGCCAAGTAACTTAAAGCAAACGGAATATTGATCTCCGCAGAGTTTTCTTTTTTATCTGTATCAATGTTGGCAAATAGTGTCCAAGCCGCTGGATCTCCACTATCCTTCCAAAGGGCTTCACTTGCCGCCATCTTCATCGGCTGTGATTCCATTAAGTGCTTCGCTTGATCATGTCCAGAGAACGCCACACCTAAGCCAGAAATTAAAGCGAGAACCATGGCAATCTGGAAGGACTTTTTGAAAAAGGCAATTTCTTGTTTTTTGATCATTTTATAGGCACTAACTCCTGCAATAAAGAATGCACCTGTAGCAAGCGCACCAAACAGAACGTGCGGGAATTCAACCCAAAGCTGCGGGTTTGTTACAAGTGCGCCAAAGTCATTCATTTCTGCACGGCCATTTTTAATGACAAACCCAACTGGCTCTTGCATAAATGAGTTGGCGAGTAAAATCCAAAATGCCGAAAAGATCGTACCAAGGGAAACAAGCCAAATACACAATAAATGAATCTTCTTCGGCAGACGATCCCAGCCGAATATCCAAAGTCCAATAAATGTAGATTCAAGGAAAAAGGCAAGCAGTGCTTCAATGGCAAGCGGTGCACCAAATACATCACCGACAAACCTTGAATAATCTGACCAGTTCATCCCAAATTGGAATTCCTGGAGAATCCCTGTCACTACACCTACTGCAAAATTGAGTAAGAATAGATGACCCCAAAACTTCGCCATTTTTTTATAAATCTCTTTTTTCTTGACAACATAAAGGGTCTGCATCAATGCAACGATAAACACCAAACCTATTGACATAGGAACAAAAATAAAATGAAATAATGTCGTTGAAGCAAATTGAAATCTTGCTAAAAACAGCTCACTCACAGCCTTACATCCTCCCTTACTTTCACATGCCGAATGATTGGAAACGCTTATGCTCATCACTTCACAAAATATTCACTATTTGTTCAATGGTTCACAAATAATAGCCTGTTTGAAATGATTTACTCGGTGAAATTTTACTCTTGCTTTTCATTCGGTTAGTTATTTATACCTGTACTTTACACCCATACGCTTCAAAAATAAAGTAAATTTTACCTAAAAATTGGATGGTATTGTGTCAGTTGTTTGAATACTTTGTCAAAAATATGTGACAGAAAGTAAAAAAATAGCGCTGCACGTGAGCTGCAGCGCTGTGTTTCTTTTTTAGGCTTTTTTCTGTAAAGCTGGTCTAGTGACTTGCACTTCATAGTACGTAATTTTATTTTTTAATAGGCCTTCAGGTTTCGCTTTTCCATGAGCATGCGCATCACCAAATGCCTGAGATTTTGTCCAATTCACAAAGTCTTCTTTTCGATTCCAGCGTGTATGAATGGTCACTTCATCGTAATCGGTTGTCTGCTGTGTGACCCATACTTCCATACCTAAAAATCCTTCCATGAATTCTACTTGTCCCTGCTTGTTAAAACGCTTGACGAGGTGGTCGGCACTGCCTTTTTCTACTCTTACCTGGTTGTTGACAATGATCATGTTTTGTTCATCTCCCTTTTGTTGTTGGATCGAAGCGATTGGAATAATCAGCGGGTGCTCACCGTCTAAGTGAACCTCAGCCTGAATCCCAAAGACCTCTTTGAAAAAGCTTTCTGTTAATACTTCTTTTGGTGTCCCTATTTGATAAACCTGACCACGCTTCATCGCAATAAGGCGGTCACAATATTTTGCTGCCTGCTGCAGGTCGTGAAGAACCATTAAAATGGTGATTCCATGCGTCTTATTCAGCTGTTTGAGCAGCTCTAGTAAATCAAGCTGATGCGCAATATCTAAGTAAGTCGTCGGCTCATCCAGAATAATCGTCTCTGTCTTCTGAGCGAGTGCCATCGCAATATACGCTTTTTGCCTTTCTCCGCCAGACAATGTATGCAGCATTCTATTTTCATTGATACGGCTATTGGTCACATCAAGCGCCCACTCAATCGCTTCTTGATCTGTCTTCGAGCTTTTTTTCCAGATCGAACGATGCGGGCTGCGTCCAAGTGCGACCAGCTCCCGTACGGTCATAGATGGAATGGCTGTTCTCGTCTGCATGAGAACGGCGATTTCCTTTGCAATCTCCTGAGCTGTCATCTCTTTTTGCGGTATATCGTGAATGTATATCGTGCCGCTTTCGATTGACGTAAGACGTGCGGCTGCTTTGATAAAAGTCGACTTCCCTGATCCATTTGGTCCAATAATTCCTGTCACGCTTCCTTTAGGAACAGCTGCTGATATAGAGGACAACTGAAAGCCTCCTTGACTGAGACTCACGTCATCCATAGCGATTACATCCAACCTTAACCCCTCCCTTTCTTTTTTAATAAATAGAGGAAGAAAGGTGCACCGATGCAGGCAAGCAGGATACCGACAGGCAGTTCAACTGGTGTAAACCATACCCTTGCCGCTGTATCTGCAAAAACCACAAGCACGCCTCCGCCCAGCATCGAGATCGGCAGCAGATACCTATAGTCATCTCCAATTAAAAGACGGATAAAATGAGGAACGACCAGTCCGACAAAGCCAATTAGGCCGCTCACACTTACTGCTGCACCAGCTAAAAGTGCCGCCAGTGCAATTAAGAAAAACCGGGTGCGCTCTACTCTGAGACCGAGCAGCTGAGCTGATTCATCGCCAAGTAAAAGAAGATTTGCCGGCTTGATGGCAAAAAAACAAAGGCACAGCCCAACAAGCGCATAAGGCGACACGAAGGTTAGATGATGCCAGCTCCGTCCATTTAATCCTCCTGATAAAAAGGGCAGGACTGCCTGCACACGCTCACTATAAAGCACCATAAACCCATTCATCACCGCCCCAAGCAGGGCATTGACTGCCACTCCCGCCAAAATCAGCTTCAGTGGTGAAACCCCTTGATCAAATGAGAGCATATACACCACAAGTGCCGCTAATAAAGCGCCAAGGAAAGCAGCGGCTGGCAGCAAATACGTGAATTGCGGAAACACAATCATGCTGAGCACAGCAGCCAATCCGCCGCCAGCCGTCACACCGATGATGCCAGGGTCAGCGAGTGGATTTCGGACGACTCCTTGTAAAATCGCCCCTGATGCCGCGAGACAGGCCCCAACGATGAAACCGATGAGAACGCGCGGCAGGCGTAAATCCATCACAATTTTCTCATGGACAGGCTGACCTGATCCCGTCAAAGCAGCGAATAAATCTTGCAGTGATAATTGAACAGAACCTAATGCAAGCCCTAGGCATGCACCTACAACTAACGAGATGAATAGTCCGGGTATCAGCCATCTTCGCCTCGACTGTCTTTTTTGAAAATCTAATTCTGCATTCATTTTCATGATGACAATCGCTTCAATCTTTTCTCTAGCTCATCAATCGCTCTGATCACGTCTGCGCCTGGATTCGTTCCAAATAGATCACTAGGCAGAATCTCGACGTGTCCATGTTTGACGGCTGATACATCGTGCCATGCGGCATTCTGTTTCATTTCACTCATAAAGCCCGCTTTCACATCTTCAGGATTGCTATGGGTCATGAGCAGGATCAGATCAGGATCAGCTTCGATGACCTTTTCTGCATTGATTTGAGCGTATTGAGGGAATTTCTCGAGTGCTGGTTCATTCTCAGCAATGTTCGTCCCTCCAGCGATGTGTAGTAAATCTCCGCTTAAGGATTGAGGAAGAGCCGCCATATATGTGCCAGGTGCCCCGTACACAACGAGTGTCTTCACTTTTTTCTCAGGCTGTTTGACCTGATTTTTCCGCTGATCGATTTGCTTGTTAAGCTCTTTTGCCTTTTGCTGCTTCCCTAGCAAATCTCCGAATAACGTAATTTGGCGCTGGATGTCCTTCACGGAATTGGCACTTGTCAAAAGAAGCTGTGAACCAATTCCTTCTATTGTAGAGATGTCCTTGCTGTTTAATTGTTCATTCCCAAGTACAACATCGGGCTTTAAGCTTGTGATGAGCTCTACATCAAATTGATGTGTTGTACCAATTGTTTGGACTGATGTAGCCTGTTGTAAGCTGTCTGGTAATTCGGTGGCCGGACGACCGACCACCTCACCGCCTAAGGCATATAGGATGCTCATGTCTCCAGTCGACAATGAGACAATGCGCTGAGGGGATTCTTCAAACGACAGCGTTCTGCCGGCAAAGTCCTTAATCTTCAGCGCACCTTGACCGCTCCCTTTCTCTACAGGTGCTGCCTGACTGCATCCGCCGAGGAGAAGCATCAAGACAAGTCCCATGAAGATCACATGTGAAAATTTCAACCGCCTGTCTCTCCTTTTCTAGTAAACTTTCTTTAGCTTTGCCTGTACCACGAGACGCCCGTTTTTCGGTGCAAGCACATGATCACAGGTCGATAGAGTGAGAATAAGGTCATCTGTGGACACGTCTGTCTTCGTTTGGTAGATTGATTTTTTTCGCACAGATTGCAAGTAGTGCGCATATTCGCCAAGATCTTGAAAATCGGTTTGTATATAATCAAAGTCCACCGTTGTTTCATACACGGCAAAAATCTCCGCCTCATAGCTTTGATACAGCGTATCGTACTGAAATGTCCGATGCTCATCGAAGAAATCCTCTTTTAAATAGTTTGTGAGTCCAGCGAACATGGACCCATCCCTCATTCGATGCCCGTACACCACAGTATTCGGGCTTTCATGCAAGACATCATTGCGATAATCCATAAAAATACTGCCTGCCCTGGTGTCGTTTTTTAAGTAATTACGGGTTAAGTAGAACGCATTGTCGCGAGATTGGACGATTGGGTACTGGATCATCGTGTCCTTCATATTGATCCAGCCGACAATGTCATCGTTTACTTTCCGCAGTTCATCAAATGACGTACGAATGGTCCCCGACTCCCGGTTTTCATTCATTCCTTGCTCATGTCCATACATCGTCTGAGCCTTTGCTAGCACCTGACGATTTTGATAATAGCCGAACAGTTCTAAGCCAATGGCCGAACCACTATAAATGAATACACCTAAACAGACGATTGTCAGCACACGCTGACAGACCCGTTTTCCTCTTTTCACACTGTCTCACCTGCTTTTTGCACAGCTTATATCCCAACAGGCACGATGTACATCCCTGTTTCTGCATCCTGTTTAATCGTGACAGACACATCATAAATGTGCCGCACATTCTCTTCTGTTAACACATCGCTTGGCTGTCCTTCACTCATAATCCGGCCATTCTTCATCGCAATGATGACATCACTGTAGCGGACAGCCTGGTTCATGTCGTGCAGTACCATAACAATTGTTAGTCCATGTACGACATTGAGTTCACGGATCAGCTCAAGAATGTCAAATTGATAGTAGATATCCAAATAGGTTGTCGGTTCATCTAAGAAAAGGATTGGTGTTTTTTGCGCAAGTGCCATCGCGATCCATACTCGCTGCCGCTCACCACCTGACAATGAGGCGAGCGGCACCTTTCGTTTTTCCGTTAGCTTTGTACTGGAAAGTGCCCACTCTATCGCTCTCTCATCCTCTTCCTTGTCTCCACCTCGCATCGTCTGGTACGGCGTTCTGCCGAATGCCACGACCCTCTCGATCGTTAAATCAAGCGGTGCTTCGTTTTGCTGATGGACGACCGCCAGCTTTTTTGCCAGCTCCTTTGGCTTAAACGCATTCAACGCTTGGCCATCTAAATGAATCTGCCCTTTTTTTGGCGCATGGTTATGCGCCATTAATGAAAGCAATGTGGATTTCCCTGAGCCATTCGGACCGATAATGGTTGTGATTTTTCCCTTTTCAATCTGTGTTGTGACCGATTGAAGGATGTCCTTCTGCTGGTCATATGAGAATGACACCTCACGAATGTCCATGGAGACGATCCCCCCTTCTTAGTAAAAAGATCAGAAATGGCCCGCCAATCACGGCCATGATCGTAGAAGCAGGAATTTCATTTGGCGCGACAAGCGTCCTGCCGAGCGTATCAGCCGTCAGAATCAGCAACGCCCCGCTTAACGCAGAAAATGGAATGAGTACCCGGTGATCCGACCCGACAAGTCTTCTTGAAATGTGCGGGATAAGCAAACCGACAAAGGCAATCACGCCCGCTACCGCTGCTGTCACCGCCGCAAGCAATACAGCTGTGATGGAAATCAAAAGGCGCATTCTGGTCACACGCAATCCTAAATTTTTCGCTGTCTTGTCCTGAAGAGCCAAGAGGTTACACCATCTGCTAAAGAAAAGGGCTACGACAAGGCCGACGACGCCATAGACTCCGATTAAACGGACATCCCCCCACGTTTTCATCGTGAGATTCGACTGTCCTGACTGATTGATCGTGATATTGAAATAACTGCAAATGGTCACAAATGCTTCAGCCATTCCAGTAAACATGGCATTGATGGCGATCCCAACCAAAATCATACGGATGGGGCTTAATCCACCCTTCCAAGACAGAACGTATACGAGGAAACACGCAATGGCTCCGCCTAACACCGAAAATAAAGGAGAGTAGAAATAAAATTGAGGAAGTGCTGTTATTGCCATTAAAGAAAAGAAGCTGGCTCCTGATGAAATTCCAATGACGCCGGCATCAGCTAATGGATTCCTCATGACCGACTGCAGCAGTACACCGGAGACAGATAAGGCGGCCCCTGTAAACATGGCAATGAGTATGCGAGGAATTCTGAGATCTTTAATGATTTCTACCTGTGCATGTTGACCGGTGATGAGCCCTTCCAATAATTCAATCGGGGTGACATGAATGCTCCCAGTAATGGCGGAATAAATAAACACGCACACCAGTAAGACACTGACTGTCAGAAATAAAATCCCTGTTTTTTTCATCTTAAACGTCCTTTTATCATTCAGATTCGCCGGTTATAACGGATACAGCATACGCGTTAGTTCTTCTAATGCTTCAGCTGCTTTTAAATTGCCCGTTGTCCCAAATAAGCTTTCTTCGAGGTCATACACTCGGTCTTGCTTGACTGCATGAAAATGCTTCCAAATGTCATTTGTTTTAAATTCTTGATCAAACATGCGGACGACTTCATCTGGCATCCCATGTGCGGCCCGGAGGATGATATCTGGATTGGCTTTTTGTAAATACTCCGTATTGGAAGCCAAGTACTCCATTTTCTCACCTTTGACAATATTCTCCCCGCCTGCGATACGTACAAGATCACCAATATATGAATGCTCTGTCGCCACCAAATAACTGCCTGGTACACCAAGCAAAATCAGAACGGATGGCTTTCGTTTTCCCTTCGTCTTCTCTTGTATGTCTTTCTTTTTTTGCTCAAAATCAGACACAATGCGCTCGGCTTGTTTCTTTCTGTCATACTGGTCTCCGAGCTTCGTGATCGCCTTCTCCATGTTAGCCATGCTCTCGAGATTTAAGTATGTGGCAGGGACACCTGCTTGCTGAAAGGGTGTCTCTAAATCATATTGAAGGGTTGTAACAGACAGGACATCTGTCGGTTGAAGTGATTGGATGATTTCCATGTCCGGGCTCATTGGATTGCCGACTTCCGGCAGTCTTTTATAACGAGCTGGCAAGGATTTTTGGCTTGTTGGCACCCCGACAAGATCGATCTCTAAGGCATCCATGATCTCCACAGCAGCTACAGTTGTTGCCACAATGCGTTCACTTGATTCTACGCTTTTTTTGCCTTTTGCTGAGCTTTCAGCTGACTGTGAGCAGCCCGATAAGATCACGCACACACTAAGGGCAGCGATCAAGGCACATAACATTCGATGCTTCAAAAACAGAAGCCCCCTTTCGAAAAAAGAGAGTGGATGCGTCGATGATCTCGGCGCATCTCACTTCAACTAAACCATCTATCTTGTTCTTGTTTGATACTTTCTGACGAGTACGAATAATGACCCGCCGAATAAAAGAATATACACCCAAAGAAGAGAGGTATCTCCTGTTTTTGGATTCAACTGTCCAGTCTCAGACTTGGTTTGGTCATCTGATGGAGTAAATGTTAGCTGCTCTGCGCCTGTTTCCTCTGGCGCTAAATTCTCAAGTTGATTTGGTTGATTTGATTGAGAATCGCGATCATTTGGATTTTTGACAAAGCCGATACTCTCATCGTCTCCGATGATCGATCGAATCCCGCTTCCTTCACCAAGAGCAATTCCTTTTGTGTCATAGATAAGTTTGACATCGTACTGCTCATGATAATTCGCAGCTGGAATATCAATTTTCACGCGTGCTGCCTGAGCCGTGCTTAAGCTTTTGGCTTCGTATTGAATCACTCGTGTATCTGATGTTTGATCTGTTTTTGCAACAAGCGTCTCTTCAAACTTTCCACCTGATCCTACTTGGAAGGACGTGATAGCTGAGCTATTCTTCACTGTATAAGAAACGAAATGGCGGCCATTTTTCACAACCAATGTCGCAGGGCTCACGACATAATCGTTCATACGAGAAAACTCATCCTTGTCTGCTTTCTTCATTGAGAAAGGAAGCTTGTATACACCATCTTTAAGCTGAGCCGTCTCTTGAGGAGCTCCGCCGTTATTTGTTCCTGGTGATGGTGTGTTTGGTTTTGGTGTTTCTGGTGCAGCAGGTGTTTCTTCCTCTACCTGTCCGCCTTTAAGTGGCGAGATACTCTTTGCATCGAATTGAAAACGAATATCGTAGGTTTGCTCATAGTGAGCGGCTGCTACTACAACGTGTACTTTTCCTTTGACCGCTTTTTTCAAATCAGCGACATCAAATGACACCACTCTTGTGTTCTTTGCTTTATCTGTGCTGACAGTCTTCACTTCTTGAAAAGAACCGTTTTTCTCTGTTTTCAAGGAAGCGACAGATGTATCGTCCTTCACCGTAAAGGAGATGGTTAGTTTCCCATTTTTGATGGTTAAGGATGCAGGATGTGAGAAGTATTGGTTCATCCGAGATGCCTCATCCTCATCCCCTTTGAGCACACTGTAATTGATGCGGTACTCGCCATCTTTCAGTTGATTTTGCGTAGGTTCCACTGGCTTTGTGCCATTGTTATTGCCTGGTGTTGTCTGCTGATCGTCTGGCTTTGTGCCATTTTGATCATCCGGCTTTGTTTCGTTATCGTCTGGCTTTGTGCCATTTTGGTCATCTGGTTTTGTTTCGCTATCGCCTGGCTTTGTGCCATTTTGGTCATCTGGTTTTGTTTCGTTATCGTCTGGCTTTGCAGGTGTAACGAGCGTTAGGCTGCTTTGATCGAATGCAAGCTGTACGTCATATGCTTCGTCATAGATAAGGCCGCCTAAATCCCAGTAAATTTTCACCCAGCCGTTTAATTTGGCTGATAAGTCGGCAACATCAAACTTGATTACACGTGTATTGGCAGTTTCATCCTCACTGACGGTTTCAGTGGTGACAAGCGCGCCATTTTGTTCAACCTTGAAATCTGTAATCTCTTTGCTTTGCTTCAGTGTGACATAGGCAGTCGTCTTGCCATTTTCCACAATCAGCTTAGCTGGCTTTTCTGTATACGTATCCATCATGGACGCTTCTGTGCTGCCATTTTTTAAAATGGTGAATCCGACCGTGTATTCACCTTCAACAAATGATGCAGCTTGTGCCGTTCCTTGAGGAATCTGAAATGCAGTCAATAAACTGAATAAAACGAGCAGAATGGCTGCCTTTAGATGAAAAAGACGTTTCAAATGGTGACACTTCCTTCCTTAATGCTTAATGATCCACTTTCTTGCTAAAAATCCGCCTGAGCATAGAGCAAGCACAAGGAGCCACCCTGTCTGGTTTGTATCACCAGTTTGAGGATTCTCTTCTTGTTTTGTCGTGGATGACTCAGATGTTTTCGTTGATTCTTTTGATGGCTGCTGCTTTTCTGCTTCACCCGCTGTTTTGTTTGTGCTGTTAGACGAAAGTGATTTCATGCTGCTCTCATCAAATTTCAGCTGAATGGTATAATCATGATCATAATCAGCAGATTTTACAGTGACATGAATTTTTGATTTGATTGGTTTAGACAAGCTCTGAGCTTGGAACTGAACAATCCTTGTGTTGGCTTTTTTATTGGTTGAGAGAACCGTTGTATCGACATAGCCGCCATTTCCGGGAACTTTAAATTCCGTCACCCAGCTGCTATTTTTAATGGTCATTTGTACTGTCAGCTTCCCATTTTTTGCAATCACTTTTGCTGGCTTCAGCCAGTAGTCATTTGCCATGGAGACCGCATTTCCTTCAGCCTTGAGCACAGTATAGTTGACGGAGTATGTACCATCCTTTAACGTGGCAGCCTGTGCGTTTGAAAAAGGCAGCATGAGTGCCAATAATAAAGCGGTCATGAAGACTGATAGCCTCATCATTTTTTTCATCAAGCGAATTTCCTCCCTTTTTATTGAACAGATGCTGCATCAAACTTGAGACGGATGTCGTAATTGCCTGTATATCCAATGACCGGTACAGTCACGCTCACTTTTGCTGGTACGACTTCCGTCAGGCTGTTCACGTTAAATTCTACTGTTCTCTTATTCGCAGCTGTGTTTGTACTGATCACCTTCGCATCTTTGTAGACACCTTGTTCAAGTGTTTTAAAGCTAGTGATCCAAGAGCTATTCGTTAACGTGACTTGTGCTTTGATTTTTCCATCCTTCACGACAAGCTTTGCTGGTTTTTCAAAATACGTATTCGCTGTTGAAGTCGAATCGCTATCTGCCTTCCATACCACATATTGTGCCGAATGTTGACCATCTGCTAAGCCTGCTGCTGAGGCTGAGCTAATCGGAGCTAGAGCAAATAATAGAACAAAACTAAAGAACAATAATGCGTGTGATGTTGAACGAATGACTTTCATGTGAACCCTCCTAAATGATATTGATAATTATTCTCAACAGACAATAAAAAAAATAACCTTCATAAGCGCTTGAACACACTTATAGATGATTATGATAATCATTATCAATTGAGTTGAAAAAATAAATCTTTGCTTCTTAAAAGCCAAAGATGTCTGTTTCTAAATGATGATTTGACACGTGTTTTAGGCAATCTGTCCCATTCATGATTCCATGGCATGACCTCCATTCCATTACAGGGAAAAGAACCCTCTTCTTCTTGATCTTATATGATGGGTGAATTTATTGTCAACATCATTTTTCATACTATTGACTTAGATTTCTGGAAAATCGCACAAAAAAATTTCGATCAGACAGACTGATCGAAATCGATTAGGAAGGAACATGTTCCACTTTTTTGCTATTTTTACGTTCTAAAGACCAAGCATACATTTCACGAATAATCGGCTCTATTTTCTTCCCTTGCGCTGTTAATTCGTATTCAATCCGTACTGGAATGTCAGGGTATACGTTTTTCTCAACGAGTCCTTCAGCCTCTAAATCCTTCAGCCTTTCAGATAATAATCTGCCGCTGATGTTCATTTCATTTTCAAGCTGACAGAAACGCTTAGGGCCTGTCAGAAGCTGATTGATGATGAGAATGACCCACTTCTTGCCTAGAATCTCCATGGCATCTGTGATTGGACAGCCATCTACTTGAGCCATACCTTACTCCCTCCCGCTTTTCTCTCTTTTTTTCATTATAACATAATTAATTACTTGAAATAAGTCACTAACTATTATATAGTTTAGTTACTAAAAGTAACAAGGTATTCATTTTTATCAATTTTCAATAAACCATTGAACATGCAGATGCATATAACATGAAGGAGATGACCGAGCTTTGAATACAATAGAGCAGGTAAGATTAGGTGTAACAGAATTACATGTATCCAGCTTTGAGCGTTCTTTGCCTTTTTATACAGACATTTTAGGTTTTACTTTATTAGAACAGACGGAATCCACCGTCACTCTTGGAAGCAATGCAAAGGAACCAATCCTTTTGTTAAAAGAAGATGCACAGCTCAAGGAGAAGCCTGATCATGAGCCAGGCCTTTATCATTTTGCTGTTTTATTACCTACCAGAAAAAACCTGGGCACATGGCTGGCACATGTGATCAAAAAAGGCTATCCTTTAATTGGAGCAAGCGATCACTTTTTCAGTGAAGCCATTTATTTAAGTGACCCTGACGGCATTGGCGTAGAAATATATGCTGATCGCCCTGAGGACGTTTGGGTAGGTGAGCATGGAGAACTGAAAGGTGGCGGAAATGCACCTCTTGATGGAGATGGTCTCCTGCAAGAAGCCGCTGATACGACGTGGGAAGGAATTCCAGCTGGGACAGTCATGGGACACTTACATTTCCATCTGAACCCAGAAGAAGCTGATTCCTTTTATGTCAATACGCTCGGTTTTCATATCCGAATGGCTCCCACAGCAAGCTTATTCATTGCAGGTGGCGTCTATCATCACCACCTTGCCTTTAATGCATGGGGACGCGGAAGAAAAGGAGCCATTGATCCACGTTTTTCAGGAATTAGAAGCTATACACTCGTATTCCCACAAGAAGCAGACAGACAGTCCGTCGTTGAGCGCCTAACAAAAGCAGGCACTCAAGTGAAAACAATAGGGGAAAGTAACGAATTTGTTGATCCATTTGGCGTTCTCGTTCGTTTACAGATTGAAGAAACAGACAAAAAAGAAGGTGCAGAATATGGACAAACACACAGATCTTAAAACAGCCATTTTAAAAGATAAAATCAAACGAGTACAGCAAGAAGACGGGTATATATATATCACTGGACCCATTAAATTGCCAGTGAATTTAGACGGCAGAACGGTGATGTTCAACTGGTATTCATGGTTAAAAGACGACGGATTAGAGCCATTGTCAGATGAAGCTTTAATCGAAAGCCTCTCGTCCCGCCAGCTTGCCGATCATCAGCAGTCAAGCGTGCTAGTGTATGGAGATTTCGAGCACGCTGACGAAGCTCTTATCCGCATGCATTCCATCTGCCATACTGGTGATATTTTTGGAAGCAAGCGCTGCGACTGCGGATTCCAATTGAAGCAGTCCATGCGAATGATTGAGGACAATGGTGCAGGTGCCCTGTTCTATTTAGCCAACCATGAAGGCCGCGGCATTGGACTTTTCACGAAAGCCATGGCTTATATCCTTCAAGAAAATGGCTACGATACAGTAGAAGCGAACGAAGCTCTCGGCTTTGAAGATGACACGCGTCAATATGAAGAAGCCATTGCGGTTCTTCAAACACTTCGTACAAAGCCAGTCAGACTCATTACCAATAATCCGAAAAAGACAGATGCCATCAGCCATGCAGGTTTATCTCTTTCTGGACGTATTCCGCTTTGGGGTGATGTCTCGGAGTTTAATGAAAAATACTTGCAGACAAAAATTAACCGCTCAGGTCACATGAAGGCGGATCAAGAGGTGCGTACGATTGCCACATCATGAGCGATATATGAATCTAGCACTTGAAAATGCACGGGCAATGAAAGGTCAGACATCTCCAAACCCGCTCGTCGGGGCTGTGATTGTGCGTGAGAATGAGATTGTTGGTGTCGGTGCTCACATGAAAGCCGGTGAACCACATGCTGAAATTCATGCACTTAAAATGGCCGGAGACAAGGCAAAAGGAGCCACCATTTATGTGACCCTCGAGCCTTGTTCTCACCATGGCCGTACAGGTCCTTGTGCGGAGGCACTTGTGAAAGCAGGCGTCGAAACGGTTGTCGTGGCGGCTCTTGACCCGAACCCGCTTGTCGCTGGCCGCGGAATCGCCATTTTACAAGATGCTGGCATCCAAGTGATTACAGGCGTACTTGAACAGGAATCCATTCTCATGAATGAAGTGTTTAATCATTTTATTACGAAAAAAACACCTTTCGTGACGCTCAAGGCAGGTATTACCTTAGACGGAAAAATTGCGTCTGCTACGTCTGACAGCAAATGGATTACATCTGAGACATCCCGTTATGATGCTCATCATATCCGCAGTATCAATGATGCGATTTTGGTCGGTGCTCAAACGGTTATTCATGACGACCCTTCACTAACTGCACGGATTCCAAATGGGAATCATCCGATTCGAATTGTTTTAGACTCTAAGCTATCAACACCGCTGACAGCAAAGATCGTCACTGATCAGATGGCACCTACTTGGATCTTTACAACAAAGCAAGCCGATGAGGAAAAACGAGACGCTTTAGAAGCAGCCGGCGTCAGCGTCTTTGTAACAGACAGCGAGACGCGGGTGCCCCTGCAAGAATTGCTTCAAACGCTGGGAGAAAGAAATGTCTCCTCCCTCATGATTGAAGGCGGCGGCCAGATCAATGCTTCATTTTTAGAACAGCAGCTTGTAGATAAATTGGTCATTTATATGGCACCCAAACTCATTGGCGGAAGACTTTCTCCTTCCTTTTTCGGAGGCGAAGGCATACGCCTCATGAGTGATGCCATTGAACTCGATCAGCTCTCAGTAGAAACACTAGGGAAAGATATTAAAATAACGGGATATCCCGTTTATCAATAAACAAAAAAGTTTGTAGACCCCATCTACAGGCTTTTTTAAAATGACAGCTTGAGGTGAATGTGATGTCAATAAAAGGAATGAATCATTTGTTATTTTCTGTTTCTGATTTAGAAACCTCTATTGATTTTTACACAAAAGTATTTGACGCCACTTTATTAGTAAAAGGGAAAAACACAGCTTACTTTGATTTAAATGGGCTATGGCTTGCACTGAATGTGGAAAAGGACATTCCTCGTCAAGACATCCAGCACTCTTACACACACATCGCTTTTTCAATCGATGAAAGGGATATAGATCACATGCACAACAAGCTAAAACATTTGAACGTCAACATCTTACCAGGTCGCCCAAGAGATGAAAAAGATCATCAGTCGATCTACTTTACGGACCCTGACGGACATAAATTTGAGTTTCATACAGGTACCATGAAAGATCGAATCGATTATTACAAACAAGAAAAAGCACATATGGAATTTTTTGATGAATGATAAAAAAACAGAACTTCCATTTACATGAAAGTTCTGTTTCGCTTTTGAACCGCCAATGTCGATTCACCCATCATCACCATGAAACTTGTCGTAAATTGTTTCATGTGAAACATTTATCGTTAATTCCCTTCTACCAGCCTGCCAAAGCTTTCTGGTGAAAGTCCCGGTGAAATGCGAACACGGTGCAAGGACATCATGCCTTGTTCCTTTTTCGCATGTCCTGGTTCAGTGGTGACAGCCATTTGATAACCGGCTTCTTTCGCCAGTTTTAGCGTGTCTTCGTTATAGCGCCCGACAGGATAGCTGACCATTCGCGTACGCTGAGAAAAACGTTGATCAAAGAATGCCTTTGATCCTTTTAATTCCTCTTTCTGCTGCTCCTTTGATAAACGATTGAGCTCTAAATGATGTATTGTATGACTCTCGATCGACAGCCCATTTGCTATCATTTCATCCATCTGTTCATCCGTTAAATGGTTCGGACGGTCAATGGATTGCTCAATCATGAAAATCGTTGCCTTCATTCCATACTGCTTTAAAATCGGAAATGCCTTTGTATAGTTATCGGTATATCCATCATCGAATGTAATGAGGACACACTTCTCACTTGGCTTCGTATTTGTTGTGAAGACGCGGTACGCTTCTTCTGGCGACAGCGTGACATAGTCGTTGTCCTTCAGCCATTTCATATGAGCCGCAAACTCGCGCTTTGGTACACGCAGCGAGTTACCACTGGAGATGCTGTGATACATCAAAATCGGAAGCTCTACCGGCTCCTCTTGCTCAATCCAGCTTTGTGTATCAATCTCTATCGCTTCTGCCTGCTGAATCTCTTCTGTTTCTTTTAATTGTAATGGACCCTTTTCCTCTTTGACCACCTGCTGGTTTCCTTCCGTTTGCTCTTTCGTTCCCATACAGCCCGAAATGAGCAGCGCCAAAAGACCAACCGTCATCAACATACATGTTTTTTTCATTCACCAATCCTGCTTTCTCTCTATCTATCGAATGATTATAACAGAAATTGGTTACTAGCTGATATCTATTTTGACAGGGTGTTCATTTTTTTACACATTTCAATCATTTCGATGGCAAGCAGATGAATGGTCTCTGTTGTGAGCATTTGATCTTCTGCATGTATTAGCAGCAAAGAAAAGGGAAGCTGCTCACCTGCCGCCTCTTTTTGGATCAGCGACAAGTGAAGGTTGTGGATGCTTCGAAACGCTTCCTCCCCTTTTTCAATCAACTGCTGTGCTTTTTCAAAATCATCAGCTCTTGCTAGACGAATGGCTTCGACATAATGGCTTCTTGCCTCGCCCGCATGAGCAATGATTTGAAAGGCTGCTCCCTGCATTTCCTCTAATACCGTCATCTGCTTCTCCTCCAATTACTTAAGATTCATTTGCTAGTTTCAGAGCATGTTCTAGTATTTTTTCTCCGTTCGCTGTTCCGTATAATCTCACATTGATGACATCGACAGGTACTTGGTAAGGTGCCGCTGTTTTTTCTGCTGCCTTTTTCATAAAGCTTACTTGCGGTCCAAGTAAAATCACCTGCACATCTTCTCCGTGCTCTTCTAATTCATCCGCAATAGCCCCTTCAGGTATAGCGTATATATCATATTCCAGCCCCTTAGCTTCTGCGGCTGCCTTCATTTTGGACACTACAATGGATGTCGACATTCCTGCGGCACAAGCGAGAATGATTCGTTTCATATCCCAACACTCCTATCGATAGTTGACTTCTGTTTCGACCTTCAGTTCCCTTGTTTTAATTAATGTCTGGTACCAATATGCTGATGCTTTCAACTGGCGATTCCGTTCATTTTCCAGCTGGATTTCGACTAATCCGTAGCGGTTTTTAAAGGCATTCATCGGCGATACATTATCCGTAAAAGCCCAAAGCATATAGCCCGTGCAATTTGAGCCTTCTGCTTTTGCTTGAAGTGCTCGCTTTAAATGCTGGCTGATAAAGGAAATGCGATACTGATCATCAATGATACCGTCTTCTCTTTTAAAGCGTTCTTCCTTTTCCACACCCATGCCGTTTTCGGCCACAAACCACTCAATATTTCCGTATTCTTCTTTTATTCTCATGCCCATATCATAGACAATGTCCGGATAGATTTCCCAGCCTCTGAATGGATTCATTTTTCTTCCTGGAAGCTCAAACATATCGTAATAATAAGACGGATGAAATGGCGTCATCTCATTCCACGCCTTACTCGGTGCTTTGACCCGATGCGGATAGTATAAGTTGAGCCCGACGACATCGACCGTATGATTCTTGATGACCTGAAGCTCTTCCTCTGTCGCATCAAAAAGAATCTCATGCTTTTTCAACACATCGAGCAATTCCTCTGGATACTCCCCTTTGATGGAGGGATCTAAGAACACTCGATTGAAAAACAAATCATACATCCGTGCCGCTTCTTGATCATGCGGAGCAGAGGATCTTGCATACGTCACTTCTGAATTGAGAATCACCCCAATTTTTGCACCTGTTGATTCCTTCAATCCCATCTCCCGAAACAGCTTCACCACTTTTGCTGTTGCCAGTGCTTTATGATAGTTCCACTGCATCCATTTCTTCGTATTTTGCTCAAAGGGATAACGGATAGCATCTAGGTACACGCGTGTTTGGACAACAATCGGTTCATTAAAGCTAAACCAATGCTTGACCCTGTCTCCATATCGCTTAAACACCTTTTCCGCATAGAGAACAAACAGCTCGACGACATGCTTTGATGACCATCCATCGTACTTTTCAAGCAGCACGGCTGGAAGCTCATAATGCTCTAAGCAAAACATCGGCTCTACACCTGCTGCGATTAATTCATTGATCAAATCATCAATGTAACGAGCATAGTCCTCATCCACAATCCCCTTCTCGTAATCGATAAAAAATCTCGACCAATTGATCGATGTCCTATAATGAGTCAGGCCGATTTCTTTCATGATGGCTACATCTTCTGGATAGCGCTCGTAAAAGTTCGTCGCACCAGCCGGCCCATATCCTTCGTGCCATACGTGATACCCATTCTTATACCATAAATCGATATACGAATCCTGATGCGCCTCCTTTCCCTTCCATCCCTCCGTTTGCCAAGCAGAGGCCGCAGCACCTAGGATAAAATCTCTTGGAATCTCGATTCTGTTCATGTCGCCACCTTTCCTTTCCTCGTTTGAACGTGAAGTCCTTCCCAAATTCCTTGCAAATACATAGCCCCAAGCGCCCGATCATATAAACCGTAGCCATGCCTGCCTGTCTCGCCAAAGATCATACGCCCATGATCCGGACGGACATAGCCAGCAAATCCCTCTTCATACAAAGCCTTCACAATTGTCCCCATATCGAGACTTCCTGCTGATGAAAGGTGCGCTGACTCTTCAAAATCACCGTTTTCATGCACGAGAACATTGCGCAAATGGGCAAAGTGGATGCGTCCTTTTTTCGCATATTTACGTGCAAGTGACGGTACATCGTTCTGCGCATGACAGCCGAGTGATCCCGAGCAAAACGTAAAACCGTGCTGGGAGCGTCCATCGATCTGAAGAATACGATCCAACTGCTTTTCATTACTGACAATACGAGGCAGTCCGAAAATATCCCAAGGAGGGTCATCTGGATGGAGTGCCATGTTGACCTTTTCTTCTTCTGCTACCGGAATGATATGTTGCAAGAAATAAGACAGGTTCTCGAATAGCCTTTCTGCCCCTAATTCCCTGTAATCAGCCATCAATTGTTTCATTTCCACCTGTGTATAAGAGGTATCCCATCCTGGCAGTGAAAATGGGTCTTTCTCTATGTCCATATGTTCTAGTTGATGCTGAAAATAGGCTAGGGTCGTCGATTGATCAGCCAATGAAAGGTCGAGCTGCGTTCGTGTCCAATCGAGGACAGGCATGAAGTTATAACAAATGACCTTCACACCGTGCTTCGCTAATCGTCGAATATTTTCTTGATAATGCTTGATATAAACGTCCCTCTTTGGTTTACCGAGTTTGATGTCTTCATGGACCGGAAGACTTTCGACAACCTCGAAGGAGAGATCATGTTTCTCAATCTGTTCTTTTACATGAGCAATCCTTTCCTCAGGCCACAGGTCACCAGCTGGCACATCATAGACGGCACTCACAATGCCTTTCATGCCTGGGATTTGACGTATATGCGCGAGTGATACGGGATCACCCTCTCCGTACCACCTGAATTGCATGTTCATTCATGTCACTCCTTTTATTCTGAATCTGGTGCCGCTTCTGGTTTACGGTTAGACAAGAGAACAAATGGCAAATAGATGAAGACTGCGACCACAATACAGATGAGCTGTGTGATGACAGCCCCCATGCTGCCGGCGGTGGACAGCCATGCATTCACAATCGGTGGTGTCGTCCACGGCACCATCACGACGGCTTTTCCAGCAAACCCTGTAGCCGTCGCAATGTAACCAATCGTTCCTGTCACAAGCGGTGTAACGATAAATGGAATTGCCATCACAGGATTTAACATGACAGGCAAGCCAAAAATAACGGGTTCATTGATGTTGAAGAGGCCCGGACCAGATGAGAGCTTGGCAATACTTCGCATCTCTTCCCTTCTTCCAGCAATAAAAATCGCAATCAAAAGCCCAATGGTCACACCTGAACCACCGATGCTCATATACACATCCCAAAATGGCATCGTGATGATATTCGGAATCTCTTTTCCTTCTTGAAATGCTGTCATATTTACTGCAATTGATCCTAATAAGAGCGGCTCCCGAATCGGTTTGATCATCTGGTTGCCATGGATGCCGATCACCCAGAAAAATTGCGCCACAAACATCAACGTTAAAATCCCTGGCAGACCCTGTACAACACTTTCTAGCGGGCGCTGCACCACGTTATACACTGCTTCATGCAAATAAATGCCTGTCAAACGATGAAATGCAAAGCCGAATGAACTAATGATCGTAATCGTAATGATCGAAGGAAAAAGTGACGAAAAAGATGTTGCCACATTCGATGGAACAGAATCCGGCATCTTGATTTGCAGCCATTTCACCTTGGTCAGCTTACAAAAGATTTCCACAGATACGATTGCAATGATCATCCCTAAAAATAAACTTTTTGGATCGGAAAATTGCCTTGCCAGTACATCTACAACTTCACGCATCGATCCATCCACTTCAAGAAGAAGTGTCGTTGGAATAACAGATATAAATGAAATCAATGCCATCAGCCCTGGGAACAGAGACTTGTGCCCGTTGATTTTCCCAAGCTCTATCCCGATGAGGAACACAGCCCCAATGGTTAAAAAGTTCAGCGTGGCATAATTGATTGCCTTCATAATTGGCTGAAGCTCCGCTAAAAATCTGAACATCTCAAAATGAGCAAGCCCTGTTTCCGGGCTCATGATCATATTTGCCACCAATACAGCAAAAGCCCCTGTAATGATGATTGGCATCAATGTGACAAATGCCTGTTTAATCGCCATAATATATTTTTGATTCGTGATACGATAAGCCACATTCCCCATGACGTCTGCCGCTTTCTCCTTAAAGCTCATGATCTGTCTCCCCCTTTGCAAAAACTCGTGATCATCCTCCTTTGATGTTATTTTAAAAGCGCTTTCATTAACATCTAATCTTTTTCCTCACAGATGCGGAAATGGGTGTCCCGTTTTTTCATTTGGATGCTCCAATACTTGCAGCGCCGCCGTCAGTTCCTCAAATGAAGCGGCCTTGATGAGTTGCTCTACCACTTCCTTGCGCTCTGTCAGCCGTACAAGAAATTGATACAGTGACTGTAACTCTTTTTGATACGTCTTCTGGATACTCAACAAACAAACGACTTGCACCCGATTTTCACCCCACAACACCGGTTTTTTCAACGTACAGATCGCACAAAACGTGTCATCTGTTGCTGGCTTAATCGGATGAGGAATCGCAACTAAATGACCGAACGATGTCGGTGACACTTGCTCTCTTTCCAGCAATAATTGTTCAAACTCTTCCGGGATGCGATCCTGTTCCTTGAGCACATTTACGAAAAATTGCAGTACCTCTTCCCTTGATTGAAGGTCTTGCTGAAAATATGTCAGCTCCGGACTTACATACCGCAAAACCCCTGTATCCTGCGGACCCTGCACAAACCGTTTCAGCCGCACAATATCATCGTCACTTAGAATCGTATGTACATCAATTACTGGCACCGGCAACGTGTTCTGAAGCGGAATGGTACTAATAATAAAATCAATGCTTCTCAAATCGTACGAAGAAATTTCCCCAACACTTGCAGAACCAGCGATATCCAGCCTTCCGCTAAAAGCTGCTTTCAGCTTATGAAGAAGGAGCTGACTGCTGGCGACACCCGTCGCACACACAATCAGGCATCTCTTTTTCACATGCTGTGATTTTGTCCGCTCGATTGCAGCCCCAATATGAAGCGCCAAATACCCAATCTCATCCTCATGAATCTCAATTCCCTCTTTTTCTTTCAGCCATCTACCCATATAAACGCCAGCTTCAAATGCAATGGGATAATATCTTTTAATGTCCGTTAAATAAGGATTACGAATGTTCATACCGTACCTAAAACGATGAATAGCGGAACGTAAATGAAGACTTAATCCAATGATGAATTCTTTATCAAATTGAATACCAAGTGACATGTGCTCCTCTACATAAGCAAGCAATTGGTGGATAAAGCGAAAGTGATCTTCTTCTAGAAGGTGAAATAGCGTATGACCCGCATCTCCGTAAGCCATCATCTTAGCTCCCATCAAGTGAATCGCAATATACGCCATTTCAGATAATGGACAATCAATTGCTAGGACATGACGAATATCCTCTGCCATTTGTTGAGCTACTTGGAAAACAGGCTGCACTTGGATCTCTTTTAATTCCGTTTCTGGCATCATGACCAGTTTTTTCTCTTCAATTCGTTTGCATGCTATGGCGATGTGGATGACTAAATTACTTAAACCGATTTCTGACAGATGAAGTCCACTAGCTTTTGTACGTGAACGCACGATATCCTGGATCAATTGATACGTTTCTTCAGGTAACAGCGCCGAGTTCGCATGCGCTTGCTGAAACACATGCTCAGCCATACAATATCTCAATTTCATTTCATCTCCTGTCAGCCGCAGTCCATATTTAGGACGATGTGACACAGAAAGTCCATGTAATGAAAACAAATGTCTGACCGCTTTCAAATCATTTTTCACTGTCGATTCACTCACAAATAATTCCTCTGCCAACGCATCTAACTTAATATAGTCTTCTGATAGAAGCAGCCTTTTCAATAGAAAGGCTACACGGTCTTCAGGCTGATTGGGAATGATCTGTTCCTTTTTTTCGCTTCTTTCTCTCAATGACTTTTTCAAAAATGTACGAAAAGACCCATAATCCTCGACGGTCAATGTATATCCTGCCCCGCGTTTGATATGCAGTACGGCTCCACATTCTTCTAAAATAGATTTAAGCGCTTTCATATCTGTTCGGATCGTTCTTGATGTGACGCCAATCATGCGGGCAATTTCTTCACTAGTCAGTTCCTGTTCCGCTTGCATCAGTCGTTTCAGAAGCTCCTCCTGACGTAGAGATAGCATGATCTCTCCTCCCTTGGCATTTACTTTTGCCTATCATCATAAACGAAAGTAGAACTCTTTGCCCAGTTTTTCTTTCAAGTCGGGAACCATGATATGGCTCATTCGTATGAATAGAAAACAAGAGGAGGGATGCATCATGGGTTCTTTTATGTTTGTTATTATGATGATATTGGCTTCTTTAGGAGCAATCATTGCCCATTTATTCACATCAAAGGATCAGCGTACGTCTGCTAAGCGTTCTTCACATCACAGTTCAACAACAAGTAACTATACTGATTCTTATACTCATCACGCTTCTGATGCCTCCTGCGGAGGAGATTCCGGGGATAGTGGTGGTGGATGTGACTAAACAAAAAAACAGCCGCTCGCTAATGAGACGGCTGTTTTTATTATTTTAAAGAGCCTTCCAGCCCCGTTCAATCAGATGTTTAACATCGAGTGCAAAATCCTCACCCTTTTCCATCACGTCCTGGGCTCTTCCGGCAAAGTTACTGGCAACAGCCAGCTCCATTTTTTTCAATTCAAAGTGCAAGATTTTTTGATCAATCTCTGCGATATATTTTTCATACTCATTGTTCACGATGTCATGCATGACATGATAAGCATCTTTTCGGTGGCGATGAAAGTCGGTTCCTCTCTCACCTTTCCATGACGAATCTAGAGCAGGCTTCTTGATTTCCTTTATGTCAGACTGCGCAAGATCTTGTTCTGTTCGAATATTGCTTTTGGCTGTCTTTAACCGAGAGATCATGTCATCAAATTCTGCACGTCTGTTTTCAATTCCCATATGCAGATGGTGTAGCATCTCGGATAAACTCATGTCATCCACCTCTATCGGACCTCATACGAAAGCACAGATCAGAGCCTTGGAAACGATCGACTCACTTGATTTTTCCAAACCTGGCATTTCTATCGTTTGGCTTTCATTAAGTATAGTATAAGGTGAAAAGCCTCAGTCTTAAATAGGGAAAAGGTGTCCTTTTAGTGACGTGTTTGGAAGAAAAGAGGAATAATACAAGGTCTTACATCCCGATTTATATATGAGTCCTTAGATCTATATTTCGCATCATACCATGAAACCCATTAGAAAAATGATTGCCATTATTTTGCCGCAATCGCTTCGTCCTGTTCTTTTAAGGTTTTCACATTCGAGCGCGTGTCCTGGACATTTTTGGTTAAGGCTTCTTTAAAACTTGAGACCATTTCGTTCACCTCTGCCTCGCGTGCCGTCCACTTGGTTACAAATTCAAGGCTGTTTTCACCTGCTTTATCTGCTGCTTTTTTCATCGTTAATGCTTCGACTGCTTGGGAGACTTCATCTAGTTGATCCATAACTGTTTGGTAGTTTAATTTAATTTGTCCCATCTTGATATCCTCCAGGTTTGTTCAGCATGAAGGGGCTTATAAGCTGCTCCATGCTTTTGAGATCAAGCGTTTGGCGTCCTCTACTGCGTCTTCTCCTTTTTCAGCAAGACGTGCGGCGTCTCCAGCTAGGGAACTGGCAAAGGATAACGCAGCTTGTTCGGCTTCCAACGTACTGATTTTGAATTCGATGCGGCTCACGTAACGCGGGTACTTATCGTTTACAATCGTTTGCAGCGCATCATGTGCTTCATTCCGCTCTGATTTGAAATCCTGGCTTCGTTCACCTTTCCAAGAGGTCCCAAGCTTTGGCTGCTTGATTTGCTTCAGGTCTGTTTCTGCCGCATCTTGTTCACGTTCGACCTTACTTTTCGCCTTTTTCAGTCGAGCGATTTTTTCTTCGATTTCTGCTTTTTTACTTGTAATGCCACCATTTAGGGCAGACAGCATATCCGATAAGCTCATTATGGGTTCCTCCTCCTGACAAAAAATAAAAACGCTGCTTAGATTTCATCTAAACGAGCGTAAGGTGAATAGCACTTTTTCCATTATTGTTATTATAAGGTTCAAAGACTCACGTTTGAATAGGTATTTGTACCCTTTTTATGGGATAAATATGCTTTCATTTTGCTTCTCATTACCCCTTAAGACCTCTTTTATAAGAGGTCTTAATCCCTAATTATTTGCTATATGTCACATATAGTCACACAGACCTAGGACAAACAAAAGCCGCTCGGTTGAGGAGCGGCTTTTGTAAACGGCTTATGAAGCCGATTCTTCTGATTCTTGTGGATTCTTAACGTACCAGATGAATTTCCCTGTATATCCATAAATAATAGCAAGAGCAATGGCAACAAAGCTCAACCACATAAATGGTAAATAAGAGAATGTGGATACGCCTAGAATTCCCGCCATATAAATCCCGTTATCTGACCAAGGGACCATACCAGACGTCATTGTTCCACCGACTTCAGCGTTTCTAGATAGAACGCGTCTGTCTATTTTCAATTTATCGTAGCTTTTTTCCATAATTTTCGGTGTAAGAATTAATGAAACGTACATTGCACATCCAAAAATATTGGCAAAGAATGCTACAACAAGTGTAGATAGGGTTACATTTCCTGCATTATATAATTTCTTCTCAAAAGTAGAGACAATCACTTTTAGAACTCCTAGATATTCAAGTACGCCACCAAACCCAAGCCCGAGAATAATGACCACTAAAGATCCAAGCATATTCACAATACCACCACGATTTAACAGCGTATTTAAGAAATCTACATCTGAATTAATAGAGAAGCCATTGTATGCTGAACCAATCGCATCTGCTGGATTCATTCCTTGGAAAGCCATCGCCCAAATAGATCCTAAAAGAGCACCAATGGCAATAACAGGCATTGAAGGTTTCTTAAATACGAGCAGTAATACAACCACTACTGCTGGGATGACCATCCAAATGTTAATGGTAAATGTATCATGCAGGGCATTTTTCAAAAATTCTACCTTATTTTGATCAATGTTGCGTCCACCATACATAAAGCCTGTAACCGTAAACATAATGGCCGTAATGACAAAGGCTGGTATGGATAAAACCATCATCGCTCGAACATGTGCCAGCACGTCCACTTTTGAAAGAGAGGAAGCGAGCACTGTACTATCTGATAATGGGGATAATTTATCTCCAAAATAAGCACCAGATAAGACGGCACCTGCCACGATCGGAAGTGGAATACCTAGCCCTTCACCAATTGCGATCATCGCAATCCCTGCCGTTCCAACCGTCCCCCAAGAGGTTCCTGTTGCAATGGACATGAGTGCACAGATGACAAGTGTAGCTAATAAGAAGATATTAGGATGAATAAATTCTAAACCATAATAGATTAACGTAGGTACAACCCCACCTGCAATCCATGTACCAACAAGTGCACCTACTGCAATTAAGATTAAAATGGCTTCTAAACCATTCGATATCCCTTTTGTGATCGCATTTTGAAGATCCTTATAGGAATGCCCCAATCGAATACCTAATGCGATAACCATAAACCATGAGATAAACAATGCTAGTTGAATATCCAATTTGAAATAAAGAGTAAAAGATAAAACAATTGCTAAAAACAAGCCAAGTACAGACACGACTTCTAACATAGACGGCAGACGTGGTGATTTCATTGTGTTTCCTCCCTTTGTGTACGCGTTAAGCGTTTTCAAAATATTGTGAAAAAAGTGTGTCAATTCGAAAGAAAGTGAATTGCCTGTTTTTCTCTATTTCACAGGCAATTCTACATATTAATAAAATAAAATTTTTGATATTATTATCGCTCTAGGAGCTCTGCACCCGCAATGCCAGGCTTTGTCATCTCGAATGGATTCAAAATAATATCAAGTTCTTCTTCTGTTAACACATCATTTTGCAAGCAAAGATCTCTGATCGATTGTCCTGTCAAAATGGCTTCCCTTGCGATTCTAGCCGCTGCTTCATAGCCTAAATGAGGATTCACGGCAGTGATCACGCCTGCGCTTTTTTCTACATATTCTTTCAAACGTTTTTCATTTGCTTCAATGTCCACTAAGCAATGATCTGTGAATGAACGGAATCCGTTATTCATTATACTAATAGATTGAAGTAAGTTAAAGACCAAAACAGGCTCCATCACATTTAACTCAAGCTGACCTGCTTCAGAGGCAAGACAGATGGTGTGGTCATTCCCAATGACCTGGAATGCGATTTGGTTAATGAGCTCTGCCATGACTGGATTGACTTTCCCAGGCATAATGGATGATCCTGGCTGACGAGCTGGCAATGCAATTTCAGCAAGACCTGCACGCGGACCAGAAGCCATTAGACGAAGGTCATTGGCAATCTTAGACATGTTCATCATGCATACTTTTAATGCGGCAGAGACTTCTGTGTAAGCATCTGTATTTTGCGTCGCATCCACAAGATGTTCTGCGCCTACAAGTGGAAGACCAGAAATATCGGCTAGCTTCTTCACGACGATCTCAATATAACGAGGATCTGCGTTTAGGCCTGTCCCAACTGCTGTTGCCCCCATATTGACTTCATATAAATGCTGTTTTGATTGGTTGATCCGCTTAATATCGCGGCTGAGCACGCGGCTGTAAGCTTCAAATTCCTGTCCTAAACGAATTGGAACAGCATCCTGCAGGTGCGTACGTCCCATTTTGATCACATGATCAAATTCTTTCGCTTTCTTTTGGAATACGTCCTGCATCGTTTGCATTGTCTCAAGCAGAATGTCTAACTGCTTCAATACAGCAATATGGATCGCTGTTGGAAACGAGTCATTCGTTGATTGTGACATGTTTACATGTGTGTTTGGGCTTAAATGGATGTATTCACCCTTTTGATGTCCCATGATTTCTAGCGCTCTGTTTCCAATTACTTCATTGGCATTCATATTCATCGACGTTCCTGCGCCGCCTTGGATTGGGTCTACAATAAAGTACTCATGCAGTTTGCCTTCAATGACCTCATCAGAAGCTTGTACGATGGCATTTCCAATTCCTTCATATAAACGCCCAACCTCCATATTGGCTTGAGCTGCTGCTTTTTTCACGATGGCAAAGGCTCTAATCAGTTCCTCGTGCATGCGGTATCCAGTTATCGGGAAATTTTCCTTTGCACGAAGGGTTTGAACTCCATAATACACGTCTGCCAGAATTTCTTTTTCTCCAAGAAAATCCTTCTCATAGCGATAAGTTGCTTGAACCATCTGATATGACCTGCTTTCTATAGAATAGTTAAATCACTAAATCTTCTGCGATCGGCGTTTCCATAATCTTTTTCACTTCTCTTGGGTCTGTTGTTTTACCTAGTGCCCACATGAGTTTCGGCACAATGGCCTCTGTGTTCATGTTTCGTGAACGTGCCACTAGTTCTTGATTGATTTTGCGTCCTACTTCATACACGCTCATGTCTTCTCCTTCTTCAAGACACTGTGTTGTGATGACAACAGAAATGCCTTCTTCGAGCAATTCGTTGATTTTCTCTAAAAGGTTTCTTCCTTCGAAAGGAATTCCGCCGCTGCCGTAGCTTTCGATGACGACTCCTTTGTATACACCTTTGATTGCATCTAAGAATTCAGGCTTTAGACCTGGGTGCAATTTCAAGAGACAAACGTCGGTGTTTAAGGATGCGTCTAATTTAAGCGGTTTCATTGACGATCTTTTTACTTTGCTATTGTATTCAATTTGATGGTTTTCAATCGATGCAATATATGGATAGTTAATACTTTCAAATGCATCATAGCTTTTCGTTCTTAATTTGATTGCGCGTGTCCCTTGAATCACTCTGCCATCAAAGACAACATACACGCCGCCTACGCCGTCACATGCAAAGCGAATGGCATCGGTAATGTTTTTCTTTGCATCTGTTTTCTTGAACGTAATCGGAATTTGTGAGCCTGTAATGACAATTGGCTTATCCGGATTTTGCAGCATATAAGATAGTGCTGCTGATGTATAGGCCATTGTATCGGTTCCATGCGTGACGACAAAGCCGTCATATTGATCATAATTTTCATAAATGGCTGTTGCGATATCCACCCAGTATTCAGGCTGCATATTTGTACTATCTATACTCATTAGGGACTTTGTGTCCATTGTGTAATCTGCATTAATTTCGTTTAAATAGCTTAAAAGGTCCTCAGCCTTAACACCTGGAGCCAAACCATTTTCACTCTCTACAGATGCAATTGTCCCTCCAGTGGTTAAAAGCAATAATTTCTTCAACAGGTCCACCTCTTTCAGTAAAATTACTTCGTTTGTCACACATATTATAAGCCAGCTTGTGCTATTCTATAATATACGCTTTACGCGTACCTTCATTGCCATTATAGTCACATAACGCGAATTAATCAAGAAATTATTACGCATAACGCGTACATTCTATTACAAAATATGATATACTGTTGTTGTATATAAAGGAGCGTTCATGTAATGATACTCGATCGTTTAACCACTCTTAGAAAAAAGAAAAAATGGTCTCTCCAGCATACGGCAGATCGCCTAGGTATCGCCAAAAGCACCTATGCCGGTTACGAATCTGGGTACCGACGACCTTCGCTTGAAGCAGTGAAGCGCCTGGCTGATTTGTATGATACGTCCATTGATTTTTTACTTGGTAGAACGGACGAGCCAGAGATACAACGTAAAATCTCTGATATCAAAATTGAACTGACGGAAGCAAAAGAAGGAACAATCCTTGTAGACGGGGTTCCCCTAAATGATGAAGAAATCAAACAGCTTGTTGCCTTTATTCGGGCGAAAAACACCCTAAAAGTATAAAACACCGAAAAGAGAGGCCCCTATTAATCGGGTGCCTCTCTTTCCTTTTTCAGCTGCTTAAGAATAAGGAGAAGACAGCTGACTTAATTCCTCTAAGCGCCGCTTCGCTTCTTCTTTATTAAATGAACTATAATAGCGATAATTCTCATCATCTAAGATGCGGTAATGCTGACTCAGCACATTTTGCTGAAGACGAAATGTGCCTTTTTTGATAGACGTCCGCCACCAAACCTTTCCGCCGATTGTACGTTCCACCGATAGATGCAATTCATCATGTGCCACAACTTCCAGAATCTCAAGCGGATCATCCCCAAGTGTCCCTTTTAAAATGTCACTGTCCCTGAATAATGCACATACGGCCGCAGTTTGCGTCCAATTGAGGCGAAGCCTGTTTTTTTCAACCTGCTGCAAATGCCGTTTCGATAAACCAAGTACCTCAGCCATGCGGTCCTGCGTATAATTCTTTTCTTTTCGAATCCGTGCCATTTGTTCTGTGACGAGGTCGATTACCATCTCTTTATCCATCTCTCATCACCTCTCCGAGTGTTCAGTGTTTACTGACATCATACACGATTTTTTCGAAAAAGTGGCGCCTCATCCTTTAGAATATTGGAAAATACTACCTAGTTAATCTATTCTTCGACCTGACCATGCTGCTGTCTCCAGCTCTCTTGGGCTGCCTGATTTAAATGTGGGTAGATCTCTTGTTTGACGGTTTGCTCGAATACTTCTTCATCTAAAATACTGTACGCTGGAATCTTAATCAATTTCCCATCTATTGTCCGAATGAGCACATCCATGAAGAGAAATCCTCTTACACTGTACCGATGCCTGCGCATATCAATGGATTGAATATCATGAAAAGGGATCGTCCGCTCTCGATGCAGAACAGCACCATTTTTTCCGCGCTGAATGCGAAAAATCACGTTTCCCCTCTTCGTAAAAGCCGGTAGAATCATCAAAAAAGAGATCAAGCCATAGAAAATGCCTAATAATCCGCCTAAAAATAAAAACAATGTATAATTCGATTCAAATGTAAGAGCTTCTGAAAACAGCCAAATACCGATGATACCGAAGCCGCCCGTTGCTAAGAATGCCCATACCCTTAGAAAGGTCCTGCTTCTCACTTCTATTACATCACTTGGATTCAAGCGTCATTCTCCTTTTCTCCATTAGAATATAGAACGTAATCCGTCTCTATGAGCCGTCTCCACGCGAAATTCACTTTCTTTTATTCCCGACACAAGCCACGACTGTTTCTCACCTGGAATGACAAATAACATGGATTCCACATCAGGCGTATTATTTTTGTCGTAGACGACCTTCATTAGGGAGTCCATCTTTCCTTTTCTCTTCTGTACATCAGAAACAAATGCCTGCACGAGTTCTTCGTTCTCTGCTCGATGAAGGAAGGAGGGCCACTCATTATTCGCCTCACTTGCTTGCTCTAATAGCTTTTCAAATTCCTCTGCTTGCAGAGTAATGACAGATTCAGGGTGATCACTCATCTTTATGTTGAAAAAGGCCGTCACTTGCTTCTCTGCCTGCTGGTCGTCTTTCAGTTTTTGAATCTGATGGACTTGTTGATCATACAGCGTATGGTGCGCATATACGCCCATCTGTGTCGTATGAAAGGAGGTACTGACTTCTTCATCTTCATCCCCAAATCGAGACGCCTTGACGGTGTGAGATGCGTCATTCATCGCCTGGATGAAATGACGGTATTCCGCTTTATAACGATATTGTCTGTTTCGAAATTCAAGTACACCTTTTGCGAGCAAAGAGCGACATGCAATTTCAAATAAAAACCCTAGGCGCTCGTCCTCTACATCAGGATAATAGGCTTCCTTTAAGGACATGCCTTGTTCAAAATAGCCTTCACTGTAAAAACTAAAGATGAGTTCCTCAATACTTAGACTTAGCTGATCCAACTTGATCTCTCCTTATCCAAAAGAAAATGCACCCTTAAAGAAATCGCCTGCACCTTTTATGAGCGAATCTGCGGTTTCTTTTGTTTTTTCTATCCCTTTATGTATCACCTGATTTGCCTGATCAATGGTGTCATTAACTGCTTTCACACCTTGACCCGCCAGCTCGAATGCTTGTTTCCCTTTATCCACGACCGCATGAATTGGATCCTTTAATTTCACTGCAACCTGCTCAGCAAAGCCTGATGTCAACTTGGCGACTTTTTCTCCTATAAATCCACCGACTGCGGAACCAATGGCTCCTCCAACGACGGTTCCAATCGGTCCCGCAAAGCTTCCAAGAGCTCCTCCGACAACGGCACCTGCGACAGACCCGCCAGCAATAAAGACCGTATTGTTCACTGCATTTCCAACAGCCTTCGCATTTTCACGCTTAAGGACTTCTGGCTGATCACCGAATTCTGCATAGTTCTCAGCAATTTTCAAACCACAACCGACCGTTTCTGTTGCGCCAGTGACAACCGTTGCAATGATGGCATTTCCTTTGGCGAATCTTGATCCATTTTTCAAAACAGACTTGATCGCAGCTGTGTCCTTCCAATTGATACTTCCTTTTGTAAAGTCACGGACACTATTCGTGAATGCAACTGTATCGTCAGGATAAAATTTTGTGAATTTCTTATGAACCAAATCAGCCATCGACCAGTTTGATCGTTTTAATAATTCTTTTTTACTCAGCCAAATCCTTGCTAGTCGGTCAAATCTCGTTCCTTCTACCCGGCTGGTCAGATCAAGCAGCAGCTTTGAATGCTGCGCTGCATAACGGCCATTGTCTTTAATGAAGGTTGTCATCCCAAGCCCGTAGTATTTCGCCTGCATCATCACAATACCAGCTAAGCTCGTGAGTGTACCATATTGATCATAGATACTGTACAATTTCCGTAAAATATCATCCGCTTCGACCATTTTATCTTTTGCATGACGAATCGCAATATCATCACTGCTCAATTTACTGATCAACGCTTGTCCTGCTCCCCATGCATCCCCGACGCCTGAAAAACAGCTTCTATACCGAGGATCACAGCCTAAAATGAGACCATCCAGTTCACTATGTAAATCGCGGTGCTTCGTTTCTATGACAGAAAGTTCGCCTACAACATCATTCGCCAGCCCTGTCAGCTTATCTGGATCAACCACTATGTCACGTGCCATCACATCATCTCCCTTCTCGATTTCTTTCTCTCCGTTCTTCTTGTCTCTTTCGCTCAAGCTCTTCCATTCTGGCTATTTCAGCTTTCCGTTCCTCGATTTTAACTGCTGCATCGCGCAGTTCCTGACTTGTTTCAAGCAAATCCTTTTCGAATTGATCATAGCGTGCCGTTGTTTCCTCAAAGCTTTGATCAAATTTATTCCTTGCTTCTCCCTGCCAGCCTGATCCTACTGCCTTGAGCCGATTCACAAGCAACTGCTTTGACTGCCGAATCTCCTCAGCTGCTTCCTGAAACTTTTGAGCGAGTGCCAGCGTTTGACTAGAATCCAACTTTCGCACCCCTTTCTCCCAATTTAACGTACAAATGGATGATTTTATATGTCCTCATTATAAATAAAAAGACACCCAAAAAAATCACCCTAAAGAACCATTCAACACATCACAAAATGAAAGTAGGTCTTTTTCCTCTCTAATTGCCAGAGAAAGCCTTTCTTGTTATGAAGCGCATTCAAGACGTGATAAAATGAACGTATTCTACAAAAGGAGTGACGTATACATGAAAGAAGAAATGATTCAGCGATTCACAAGTTATGTGAAGGTAGATACACAGTCGGATGCAGATAAGGAAAGCTGCCCATCGACTGAAGGACAGTTGAACTTAGCGAGACAGCTAGTTGAAGAAATGAAGTCCATCGGAATTCAAGAAGTGACAATGGATGAAAACGGCTATGTCATGGGAACGATCCCGTCTAACACAGAAAAAGACGTACCCACTATTGGCTTCCTGGCTCACATCGACACAGCGACTGACTTCACTGGCAAGAATGTGAAACCGCAGCTTCATGAAAACTATCAAGGCGGCGACATCACCTTAAATGAAGATTTACATATCGTTTTATCTCCATCACAGTTTCCAAATTTACAAAAGTATCAAGGACATACGCTGATCACAACAGATGGCACAACCTTGCTTGGTGCAGATAACAAAGCGGGTATCGCAGAAATTATGACTGCCATGCATTACCTGATCGAGCATCCAGAAATCAAGCATGGAAAAATTCGCGTCGCCTTTACACCAGATGAAGAGATTGGCAGAGGGCCGCACAAATTTGATGTGGATGCCTTTGGCGCTTCCTATGCGTATACAATTGACGGAGGACCGCTCGGGGAGCTGCAATATGAAAGCTTCAATGCAGCAGGTGCGAAAGTATCCATTAAAGGAAACAACGTCCACCCTGGGACAGCAAAGGACAAAATGGTCAGCGCTGCGAAGATTGGGATGCTCTTCCATAACAAGCTTCCTTCTGATGAATCTCCGGAATACACAGAAGGCTACGAAGGATTTTTCCATCTCACGAAGTTTGTAGGAGAAGTTGAAGAAGCAGAGCTGCAATATATTATTCGTGATTTTGATAAAGACAAATTTAACGATCGCAAAGCACTATTTGAAAAAATAGCAAATGACTTAAAAGCCATTTACGGAGAAAACAGCATCAATCTCAAAATTCAAGATCAATATTATAATATGAGAGAAAAAATTGAGCCGGTGAAACATATTGTGGATATTGCCCATGAAGCAATGGAAAACCGCTCAGTGACACCTGTGATCGAACCGATCCGCGGCGGTACAGATGGCTCCCAGCTTTCATATAAAGGTCTTCCAACGCCAAACATCTTTACTGGCGGGGAAAACTTCCACGGTAAATATGAATTTATTTCTGTCGAGAACATGGTGAAAGCAACAGAAGTCATCGTTGAAATCGCCCGTCTATTTGAAGAAAAAGCATAGATATGTTTAAAACCGTTCCTGTTCGGGAACGGTTTTTTAATAAAAGTTTACAATTTTCTGAAACTTTTATGACACTTATTCGTACTAATAGAGACAACCCCAGAAAAATTCTTCTTGACGAGTGCAATAACTGGAAATATAATAGTTAAAAACAACCGGTATTTTAGACCTAAATTAGCAGATCATCTAAACCTTAAGAACTAAACCGATTTGCTGCTTATTTTCAGTTATAAACATCACTCACCCTGTCTACACTTAAAGAATAGGATGAATTGGAGGAATGTCATATGATGATTTTATTGATTATCGCTTCACTTTGCTGCTACTTACTATTCTCTTTCAAAAAAGATAACCGCACACCAAAACGAAAAAGCGCAGAGCTTTCGGAGTTTGAAATCTTTCGTATGCGCCGCCACTACAACGGAAAACGCCGTCACCCACTAAACGAGGCACCTAAACAAGTATAAATCTAAAAAAAGAGCCTCATAAGGGGCTCTTTTTGATTGAGTAAATAGCAAAAAACGACCAGATACAGTGGTCGTTTTTTTATTTATATACCTTCGCAGGAACTTGAATCATCGGAATTCCTACATAGTAAGGTGAAATCTCATATGGTTGGAAGACAACAGCAATTCCCTTTTTCGTGAAGTAATACTGCGTGTTGTAGTTAATTTCAATGTCTCTTTTTTTCAGGTTCGCATAGAATTTGCTTTTATGTTTCTTTGTGTAGTTATAAATATAATCTCTTACTTTTGTACGCTTTTTCTTTGTTTTCACAACGTCTGTCAAGAACACTTGCTTTGTCTTTTTCTTCGTTAGCACATAGTTCATGCTGGAAACCATCGTATCGCCGTGCATTCCACCATCATTCATGTAGTCATAGTTTAAGATACTGAGTTTCTTCCCATTGTTAAATTTCGTTTTAAACGATCTTTCGTACGTGATCTTCCCAAAGCCTTCCTTTTTCGCTTCGTCCTTTAAGAACAAGTAAGTAGAATAAGAGAACGCGATGTCTTCTTTTAAATCACGATTGATGGTTTTCATATGCGCCTTACTTAGGTTTTTCACCTGTGCATATTTAAACGTTTTTTTCTTTTTATAATAGTGTGTGCTTACTTTCGCTTTTTTTGCTTGTTTGGCATCCGCAGATCCAACTGGCGCAAACAACGAAACAATCAGTGAAAAAATGAGCAGACTGATCGTTAGGCCTTTTTTCATTGTCATAGTAAAAACCCCCATTTTTGTCTATTACCAATTGAGTATACCATGACAAAAGAACCAAAAGAAGCAATATTTCCATATTATTCTTCCTTTTTCCACTTCGGGTTTGTTTACCGTTTTCATAAGTTCCTGTATGCTTAATGTAGAATGCTAGATGAAGTGTGGTGTTTATCATAGAAGAGAATATTTTTAGTCACATTCGGACGACGTTTCATAGTTTGTCTCCAACCCAGAAAAAGATTGCCAATTACATTTTAGAAAACCCTCAGAAAGTTGTGCTTCATTCCATTAGTGCACTCGCTGCTGAATGCAATACAAGTGAAACGACGATCTTTCGGTTTTTACGGAAAATTGGCTATGAATCGTACCAAGTGTTTCGTGTCCATGTCGCACAGGATATAGCAACCAATACACCCCAGTCCATATACGGTGAGATCGAGGCATCCGATAGTGTAGCTGACATTAAACATAAGGTCATAGAGTTAACAACAAACTCTATTCAAGACATGAAACATATATTAGAAGACCATGCCGTCACGCAATTCATTGAACAAATGAATCAGGCACATAAAACCGTCTTCTTCGGAGCCGGTGCATCCAGCTTTATTGCTGGGGATGCTTATCATAAGTTCCTCCAGCTTGGTTTTGAAGTGAGTCTATGCAGTGATCCGCATATGATGAACATGATTGCAACTCACGCCACGGAACACGATTTTATCGTTGCGATCTCCCATTCAGGAGAGAGTAGAGAAATTCTTGATGCCGTGCAATTTGCTAAAGAAAAGGGAGCAAAGGTTGCCTCTATCACCAGCTATCCGAAATCAGAGCTCGCAAAGCGATCTGACTTTCATCTGCTCAGTTCCTCTAGGGAGACAACCTATCGATCTGACTCCATGATCTCCCGTATTAACCAGCTTGTGATCATTGATGTACTATACGTTGCCGCTGTTTTAGAACTAGGATCAAATGCCATAGAAAATGTGAAAAGATCTCGATTAGCCGTAGCTAAAAATAAAACATGAACGCAAAAGGCCGGAGCTGATTCCGGTCTTTTTTTGTGACTTTTCTCATATTTTCCGTTGACACATTCCTATCACGTCATGTACATTAAATGAACAATAGTTTATTTACTACTATAAAAAACGAAAGATAGTATATATACTAACAAACGAAAAAGAAAGCGCTTTTTGTAAGGGTTTTCTATAGGAGGCGTTCCATGTGACAAAGAAAATTGGATTCATTGGATTAGGTATTATGGGAAAGCCTATGGCACTCAATCTATTAAAAGCCGGTCATACTGTGACTGTGTTCGATCTAAATGAGGAAGCGATTCAAGCGTTACAAAAAGCCGGAGCAAAAGGTGCCGTTTCAGCAGCTGATGCCGCTACTGAAAGCGATATCATTATTACAATGCTTCCTAAAGGAGAGCATGTAGAGGCAGTTGTTTCAGGTGATCATGGTATTTTAGCTACAGCTAAACCTGGCACTATTGTCGTAGATATGAGCTCAATTTCCCCTGTTACTTCTAGAGCTTTAGCTGCTCTTACAAAACAGCATCAGGTGGAATTTATCGATGCGCCTGTCAGCGGCGGAGAACCGAAGGCAATAGACGGAACACTTGCCATCATGGCTGGCGGCGAAGAAGCCATCTTTGAGCAAGTGAAGGATGTCCTGCTTGCGATGGGCACAGAGGTTGTATTAGTTGGCACAAATGGAAGCGGAACAACAGCGAAGCTCGCCAATCAAATCATCGTCAACTTAAATATTGCCGCTATGTCCGAGGCGCTCGTTCTTGCTGCTAAATCGGGCATTGCCATTGACAAAATGTATGAAGCCATTCGCGGTGGGCTGGCAGGAAGTGCTGTTCTCGATGCAAAGGTCCCTCTCATTTTAGAACGAAACTTTGAACCAGGCGGACGTATCGACATCAACTTAAAGGATTTAACCAATGTGATGGAAACTGCTCATGATATCGGCGTTCCTCTCCCGCTTTCTAGCCAGCTGCTCGAAATTTTCCACGCGCTCAAAGCGGACGGAAAATCTGGGCTTGACCATGGCGGCATCGTTCAATATTACGAAAAAATGGCTCATGTCGAAGTGAAGAAAGGATGAGATAGTCATGAAGAAAAGCACTGACATACTGAATGCCCTTCCGAAAACGGATGTAAAGATTATTCAATCAGCATACGAACAAGCACTGAACAGCTTTCATCATAAAGTCATTGTATTAGATGATGATCCAACAGGGATTCAAACCGTACATGGCGTCTCTGTTTTCACCGATTGGTCAGAAGAAAGCATCGAAGCCGGTTTTCTTGAAGACAGCCGCATGTTCTTTATTTTGACCAACTCTCGCAGTATGACAGAGAAGGAAACGGCGGCTGTGCACGAAACAATCGCTTCAACCATTGTAAAGGTAGCGGAACGGGTTGATCAGGATTTCATCATTATCAGCCGAGGAGATTCCACTCTTCGTGGACACTTTCCGCTGGAAACTGACGTACTCAGAACCACGATTGAACAACAAAGTTCCCGCCAATTCGATGGAGAAATCCTTCTTCCTTTTTTCCAAGAAGGTGGACGCTTGACGATCAACAATATTCATTACGTCCAAGAAGGACACGAATTCATTCCTGCTGGTGACACAGAATTTGCACGAGACCGCACATTCGGCTTTCAATCATCTCATCTCGGAGAATGGATTGAAGAAAAGTCAGACGGATTGTTCACGAAAGAGAACACCACCTACATTTCGTTAGATGATCTACGGGCTTTACGAATTGATGAAATAAAAAAACAGCTCTTGAGTGTGACCGATTTTAAAAAGGTGGTTGTAAACGCTGTGGACTATGACGATGTCAAAGTCTTTGTCACCGCTCTCATTGAGGCCATTCAAGCAGGAAAGCAACTCATGTTCAGAAGTGCGGCGGCACTTACAAAAGTTCTTGGCGGTATAGGGGATCGTGCCTTATTAACAAGACATGACTTGATACAGGAAGAAAGCTCGCACGGTGGTCTCATTATGATTGGGTCTCATGTGAAGAAGACAACAGATCAATTAAAGGCGCTTCAACAAAATAAAGAGGTAGCTTTTATTGAATTCAATACACACCTCGTGCTAGAGCCTGAAGCATTCCAACAAGAAATTGACCGCGTGATTCAGCAAACTGAAGCATTATTAGCATCTGGTCAATCTGTGGCTGTTTATACAAGAAGAGAACGGCTTGATCTTGGGAATGATCGTCAGGAGGAAGAATTGAAGCTCTCTGTAAAAATTAGTGATGCTGTGACAAGCATTGTCCAGCGTCTCACAATTCGTCCTAAGTATCTCATTGCCAAAGGTGGCATTACCTCGAGCGATATTGGTACTAGAGGACTTCACGTGAAACGTGCAACCGTAGCAGGGCAGATCAGACCAGGGATTCCCGTGTGGCAAACAGGCGAAGATAGTAAATTCCCTTTTATGTCTTATGTGATTTTCCCGGGAAATGTTGGTTCAAGGGATACGTTAAAAGAAGCTGTAGACATACTTGAAGGATAAAGCATAGGGGGTGTTTTCGCGCTCCCTTATGCACCACAAAGGAGGAAAGATGATGTCGTTAGTGTTTATCGGACTTGGCGTTTTATTATTGCTTTTACTCATGGTTGTCTTTAAGTTAAACGCTTTCATATCTTTGATTATTGTTTCTTTAATTGTTGCTGTTTTAGAAGGAATGTCACCACTTGAAGCGATTGCTTCTGTCGAAAAAGGACTCGGCAGTACGCTCGGGCACCTCGCACTCGTTCTCGGTTTTGGTGCGATGCTTGGTAAATTGATGGCTGATTCTGGCGGAGCTCAGCGTATTGCGATGACACTCATTGACCGATTCGGTATTGGAAGAATTCAATGGGCAACGATGCTGACTGGATTTGTCATCGGAATTGCTCTATTTTATGAAACCGGATTCATTATCTTAATTCCACTAGTCTTTACGATCGCACAAGCTGCAAGACTTCCTGTGCTTTATGTGGGTATGCCCCTCGTCGCTGCACTCATCACCACACATGGCTTCCTCCCTCCTCATCCAGGGCCGACTGCCATTGCAAATGTCTTTCAAGCAAACATGGGACAAACCTTATTAGTTGGGATTATTTTAGCGATTCCTGCTGTTTTAGTAGGCGGACTTCTCTTTACGAAGCTATTTAAACAAGATCAGTTACACGCACATATTCCAAAGAACTTGTTTAATCCAAAGGAATTTACAGAAGAAGAAATGCCAAGCTTCGGCATTAGCATTTTCACCGCTGTTTTGCCTGTACTGCTCATGACATTCAGAGCATTTTTAGAAATTTTCTTCCCGTCCTCTCCATTACTGCTAACCGCTGAGTTTTTAGGCGAACCGGCCATTGCACTGTTAATCTCCGTGCTTCTTGCTATCTACACGTTTGGACTTGGCAGAGGCAAGAGCATGCAGGATGTGATGAAATCGATCACAGATTCTATCGGTTCTATTGCAATGATTTTATTAATTATTGCAGGTGGCGGCGCCTTTAAACAGGTGCTCATTGATAGCGGTGTTGATCAATACATTGCAGGAGTCATGCAAGGAAGCACACTTTCTCCACTGCTTCTCACCTGGCTGATTGCCGCGGTCCTTCGTGTATCTTTAGGATCAGCCACTGTCGCCGGTCTCACAGCGGCAGGCATTTCTGCTCCTTTGATTGGATTGACAGGTGTGAGCCCAGAATTAATGGTGATCGCAACAGGTGCCGGCAGTATTACGTTCTCTCACGTGAATGATGCGGGTTTCTGGATTTATAAAGAATACTTCAACCTGTCTATGGCCCAAACCTTTAAAACGTGGACCTTGATGGTGACCGTTCTTTCACTTGTCGGACTAGCAGGTGTTCTCGTCGCTGATTTGTTCATGTAGAAAATTAACTGTAAAAACCATTGACTTTCTCTCGAAAAAGTTGAATAATTATGTTTATTAAGAAAATTGAATCAAAAGGTAACCTTATTAAGAGTGGTGGAGGGACTGGCCCTGTGAAACCCGGCAACCGCTGTTCCTTGGAACAGAATGGTGCTAATTCCTTAAGCAAGCAGATGCTTGTTTGAAGATAAGGCAGAGTTCTCTCAGTATATGATGCTCTTCCTTATCCAAGGAAGAGCTTTTTTATTTGATTTTTAACCTGTAGAAAGAAGGGATTCAGCATGACACAAGTACAAACCATTGGAAAGAAAACAACGAAACCGCCATTTCGCGCAGATCAAGTAGGCAGTTTACTTCGTTCAGAACGTATCAAGGAAGCACGCAAGCAAAAAGCAGACGGTACACTCACAGCAGAGCAGCTCCGACAAATTGAAAATGAAGAAATTACTCGTATTGTCGAGAAGCAAAAGGAGATTGGATTAGAGGTTGTCACAGATGGAGAGTTCAGACGTGCTTGGTGGCATTTTGACTTTCTTGAGGGATTAGATGGAGTCGAAGGATTTGAAGCGGATCAAGGTATTCAATTCCACAATACAACGACAAAAGCGCGGGGCATCAAGGTAACGGGCAAGATCGACTTTACCGATCATCCAATGCTGGAGGATTATCGATTCCTTCACAGCATCGCTGGTGATCATACAGCTAAAATGACGATTCCAAGTCCGAATATGCTCTTTTTCCGTGGAAAGCTTGAAGAAGGAGTATACGACAGCCTAGAGGCATTCCACCATGATGTGGCACAAGCGTATAAGAAAGCCATCCGTGCTTTTTATGATGCAGGCTGCCGTTATCTACAGCTGGATGATACAGCATGGGCCGTGTTCTTTTCTGAAAAAGGGCATGAACAAATCAAAGCCTTTGGCCGAGAAGAAGATGAACTGCGTGAGTCATTTGCAAAGACAATCAATGAAGCGGTTGCTGATCGTCCAGAGGATTTGGTGATCACTATGCACATTTGCCGTGGTAACTTTAAATCGACGTGGGCAGCTGAAGGCGGATATGAAGCAGCGGCAGAAACGATTTTTGCTGGCTTAGATCTGGATGGTCTCTTTTTAGAATTCGACGATGATCGTTCTGGCGGTTTTGAACCTCTTCGCTATGTGAAAAACCCAAATCTCCAAATCGTACTAGGGCTTGTCACTTCAAAATACGGTGAGCTTGAGCCGGCTGAACAGATTAAAAAACGAATCGCGGAAGCGGCTCAATACGTCGATATTAACCAGATTTGCTTGAGTCCGCAATGCGGGTTCGCCTCAACGGAGGAAGGCAATCTGTTAACAGAAGAGCAGCAATGGGAAAAGCTTCGTCATGTGATTGAGATTGCAGATCAAGTGTGGACTTCATAGTCCCCTTGACGAAAAAAAGACAAACCGCAGTATAAACGGTTTGTCCTTTTTCTTTTATGCATCTAAATGATCACCATTTGTCGCAATCACTTGTTTATACCAATCAAAGCTTTTCTTTTTCTTTCTATCTAATGTACCTTTTCCTTCGTTATCACGGTCGACATAAATGAAGCCGTAGCGTTTTTTCATTTCAGCTGTTGATGCGCTGACAAGGTCAATTGGGCCCCAGCTTGTATAACCCATCAAGTCTACTCCGTCTGCAATGGCTTCTCTCGCCTCTAGCAAATGGCTTCTGAGGTAATCAATTCGGTAATCGTCTTGAATGGAACCGTCTTCTTCTACTTGATCGACAGCTCCCAATCCATTTTCTACGATAAACAATGGTTTTTGGTAGCGGTCATATAGTTGGTTTAGTGTTGTACGAAGTCCTTTTGGATCAATTTGCCATCCCCAATCACTTGCTTCTAGATAAGGGTTTTTCACGCCTTCAAATAGGTTACCGCCAGTCACTTGTCCAAGAACCTCTGGATCTGTACTTGTCACAAAGCTCATGTAATAGCTGAAGCCAATATAGTCCACTGTATGGTTTCTTAGGATGTCTTCATCACCATCTTGGATCTCAATATGAATTCCATTTTCGCGGAAGTATCGTTTCATGTAACCTGGGTAGTAGCCTCTTGCCTGTACATCTGAGAAGAACAATGTTTTACGGTCCTGATCCATTGCAGCAAACATATCTTCTGGTCTTGAGCTGTACGGATAAGTTGTCATCGCTGCAATCATACAGCCGATTTTCGCATCAGGAATGATTTCGTGTCCTGCTTTGACAGCTAAAGCACTTGCAACAAATTGGTGATGCGCTGCTTGATATTGAATGCTCTTCTCGTCATCACCCTCTTCAAATACAAGTCCACCGCCAGTGAAAGGCGCATGTAACACGACGTTGATTTCATTAAAGGTCATCCAATACTTCACTTTGTCTTTAAAGCGAGTAAACAACGTTTTCGCATATGTTTCATAAAGATCGACAAGCTTACGGTTTCTCCAACCGCCGTAGTTTTTCACAAGTGCAAGCGGCATTTCATAATGAGAAATTGTGACAACTGGTTCAATTCCATGCTTATGCAGTTCATCAAATACTTTGTCATAAAAAGCAAGACCTGCTTCATTTGGTTCCGCATCGTCGCCATTTGGGAAAATACGCGGCCAAGAAATAGAGAGTCTGAAGCATTTGAATCCCATTTCTGCAAAGAGTGCAATATCTTCTTTATAGCGATGGTAAAAGTCAATCGCATCATGATATAAGTTTAAGTCTTTCATTGATTCATCGAATGGATGCATAATCCCGTGCGGTGATACATCAGCTGTCGATAAGCCTTTTCCATCTTTATTATAAGCACCTTCAATTTGGTTGCCCGCAACAGCGCCGCCCCATAAGAAACCTTTAGGAAATGTTTTTTCTAACTTGTTCATGTTGAATGCCCTCCTCATTTTCTTCTACACTGACTGTGAGCAGTGTCTCTTGTACTGAAATCGTGCCTTCTGTTTTCGCATCAACTTGTGCAAAATCGTTTGTGTTAGTCACAATAATTGGTGTGGTGACATCATAGCCTTCTTGCTGAATGCCCTCGATATCAAATTCAACGAGCACATCTCCTGCTTGAACAAGATCACCTGACTCTACATGACTTGTGAAATGTTTTCCGCCGAGCTTCACCGTATCAATTCCAACATGAATGAGAAGCTCAGTGCCATGGTCACTCTTTAAGCCAATGGCATGTTTCGTTTGAAAAATGGTTTCAACCTTGCCGTTGAATGGAGCTACTACACGTCCAACTGCTGGGACAATAGCTGTACCTTTACCCATGATTTCATTAGAGAATGTTGCATCATTTACTTGATTTAGCGGCTTTAGCTGACCTTCAAGCGGGCTTTGTACCACTTCATTTTGAAGTGTTACTGTGTCTTTCTTTTCTTCTGGTTTGTCTGCTTTTGTATCATCTTTCACTGGTACATCTTTGAATCCTAGAACAAGTGTCATGATCGTTGCTAAGACAAAGGCAATTACTAAGCCGATTATAGAGTAGACAAATGTTGGGCCAATGAATGTCGGGAGACCCGGGAGACCTGCTGATCCAGATATCACATATGATTTTACTTTAAAGATCGACATGAACACGCCGCCGCCTGCTGCACCAATGAGGGCTGCAAGGAACGGTTTTTTCAATCGCATGTTCACACCATACATAGCAGGTTCAGTAATACCCATTAATGCAGTGATACTTGTAGACATCGCCAATGATTTAAATGTTTTGTTTTTTGATCTTAAGAAGACACCGAATGCTGCGCCTGCTTGTGCCATATTTGCTACAAACATCATTGGAAGAATGAAGTCAAAACCGTTTAACGTAATGTTGTTGATCATAATTGGGAGTAGTGCATAGTGCATGCCCGTAATGATCAATGGTGACATGAAGCCACCGATCAAGAGTCCAGCCAAAATACCTGCATGTTTGAACAATAAATCAATTCCACCTGAAAGGCCATTTCCGATAATCCCACCAAGCGGTCCTACTGCAATAAGCATAATTGGTACTACGACAAGAAGTGTGACCGTTGGAACAAGGATAATCTTCAATGATTTTGGGCTATATTTTTCCGCGAATCTTTCAACATATGAGCCGAGCCAGATGGTGAGTAGAATCGGAATGACCGATGAAGAGTACACAACGGCAACCACTGGTAGCCCTAGAAATTCTGTATTTCCTGCGCCTAGTAAAGCCGTTAACTGCGGGTGCAGTGCGGCGGCTGCAATGGCAGCGGCGATATACTGATTTGTGCCAATTTTTTTGGCTACGCTTACAGCAAGCAGAATCGGTAAGAAGTAAAAGGCTCCGTCGCCGATAGCTGTTAAAATTGCATATGTGCTGCTTTTATCCGATATCCACTGGAACGTAAGCATGAGTGCCAAGATCCCTTTGATCATACCGGCACCAGCAATGGCTGGAAGAATCGGTGTGAAGACACCAGAGATAAAATCGAAAAGCTTAGATATCACATTTTGTTTTGACGCTTCTTCTGTACCGCCTGATTTTACATCTGTTGACAGGCCTGAGTCAGCAATCATCGCTTGATAGACATTTGAAACATCATTGCCAATAATGACATGATATTGACCTCCGCTTTGATTCACACCCATGACCCCGTCTGTTGATTGCAGCTTCTCTTTATCCGCTTTGCCTTCATCGTATAAGTTGAAGCGAAGTCTTGTCATACAATGCGTGACTTGCTTTACATTCTTTTCACCGCCGACAAGCTCTAGAACTTCTTTTGCTGTTTGTTTGTGGTTCATTGTATTACCCTCCAATCGTTGATTAAATCATGATATAGAAAAAACCTAAACATCCATTAATGTCCGAAAAATAGCGATTCAGACATTAATCGATATTTAGGTTTTGCCTGCTTAACCAGTAACAATCCTTCATAGCGATTGATCGTTATTTAATTTTTATAAGTCTTTGGATACAAAAAAACCTAAATCACGCCTTATCAAAGATAGGGACAATGATTTAGGTTTTGCCTGCTTGACCAGTAACAATCCTAAAAGATTGTGGGTTATGTTGTTTATAGTTATAAAGTATCATGTTAATTTTATGATGTCAACGCTTTCTTTTTAAATTTATTTTCTTTTTATCACTCTGTCGATATGCAAAGTTAAATATAGCATCTCATCTTCTATGAGACTTCGGTTGTGTTCTTTTTGAACATAATCGTTAATTTTCTCAGCACATTGGAAAGCTGCAGTGTTTTTCTCTTTTACGACTTCATACAGGAATTCATTTTGATTTTCCATTTGTGTTTCGTTAAACAGACGCTGTCCAAAAAACTTCAAATGCGTGACAAAACGGAAATAGTTTAATGATTCCTCGTCTAAATCAATTTGAAAGTGATACTTAACGATATTTAAAATATCTTGAATGAGTTTAGTAATTTGAATTACGTTCGGCATTTCTTCATTGAGCTCTGCATTGACAATGTGCATCGCAATAAAACCTGCTTCATCCTCAGGAAGATGAATATTAAGCTTGTCCTGAATAATCCGAATCGCTTCTACACCACACATAAACTCATCTTTGTACAACCGCTTAATTTCCCAGAGTAGGGCATTTTTGATGTCCATTCCTTTTTGATGACGTTCAATAGCAAAGGTGATATGATCTGTCAGTGTTACATAGATACTGTCATTCAAATTTTTATTAAGGGTTGTTCTCGCATGATCAATAATCGCTTCACACACTTGCATATACTCGATTGGAATATCATAAAGCAGGGTTTTGAATTTTTCTGATATATCTTTATTTTGAATGGAAAATACTTTTTCAATACGTTCTTCGTCAATCGGGTCTCCACTTTTCTTTTGAAAAGCGATCCCTCTGCCCATAATGACCAGCTCATGCTGCTCGTCATCATACGCACTGACCACATTATTATTGATTACTTTCGAAATGATCAATTGATACCCCCCAGTACATTCCGCTTTTTCGAGCATCTCATTGTTGATTGATATGTCATGTTATTATTATTTTCAAAAAAGAGGACTTTAAGATGATTTTACATTTTTTTTTGATACGGTCAACTAGAAAGAATGACATATTACCTCTCAAAAATGACGAAATAGGGGCAAAAAAGTCTAAAAACATACACAAAAACACTCTATAAAGAGTGTTTTTTACAAAATCAGGAGCAATCCCAATTATAGACGACATTCTCGAAATTTTTTCGTTTGAGGTCTTCTGGTTTGATAAAAAAGTTGGCGATTCCGCAATCTCCCCACAGCATATCCAATTCATCATCTGAGTCGATTTGTAATAACAGAACGGTATGTTCCTGATCTTCGTAGGTACGCGGGTCCTCTTGTGTAAAGCCTGGATATCCACCCAATTTGTGACCAAAGCCACTCTCTGTTTCATAAAATTCATCTAACAAAGCATCCGCTTCATCTCCATCAATACCTTCAACATCTTCGAATAGGTCCCAGCTCCGCTTACCTGTGATTTTCTCAAAGCGGAAATCTCCTACACTAATCATTTCACTTGATCGTTCACCTGTAATGGCGCCTTCCTTCGTTACAGGAAAATAAAAATCATCAGGAATTTTCACAAAAGAAAAATCAGTCAACAACTCTTCTTCTGCCAAGAAAGGTTCCTCAATAAATTTGATCCGAAAATCTTTTTGCTCTGTTTTATGGTCAATATTCATCCCATAAAGATCATCATGCACAGAAATAAAAATTTGCAGAAGTCCTGTTTCTGGATAATCTTTCAGCTTCGGCAGCTGGCCAAAATTAATTTGTGCCAAAAGCTTCATAGGGTGTCCTTCACCATCAACTGGATATTCATCGTTTTTAGGGAAGTAAGGATCACCTGCAATTTTGCTGTCATATGGTCTTGTTTTTCCTTGTTTCATCTTTAGTTGAATCGTTGGCTGTTCAGTTTGATCTAACATTTTACGGTAAGGTGCTATGATTTCTTGCAGCTTCGCTGATTGTGTCACGATGGTCTTCCTCCTTATGTATGGGTCTACTGACCAGACTAGTATCTCTTTTTCTATCATACAGAAGTGTACCCTGCCTGTCAGCGATAAATCGGTCAATATCCTAACAACTTTCCCACCTTAAAACGAAAAAAACCTCCATTTTATTTGGAGGTTTTGGTCAATCTATTTTTTATTTCACTTGATAATTCACTAAGTCTTCTGCGAGTGATTTCATCGTTTCATTTGTTTCATGAAGGCCTTCAATAATTTTTGTGAACGTGCCTACAAGCTCTGCTTGATGCTCAGAAGAAGCGACAATTTGTGCTATTTCTTCTTCCATTCCTTTAATCGATCCCTGCACATCTTTTAACGCTGTTTCAATATCAGTCGTCGCTTGTTTCGCATGAGTTGACAGCTTTCTCACTTCCGTTGCGACCACTCCAAAGCCTGCTCCTGCTTCACCTACTCTTGCAGCCTCTATTGATGCGTTGAGTCCAAGTAAGTTCGTTTGATCAGAGATACCTTTGATAAGATTGGACACTTGATTGATTTTAGAGGAATTTTCTACAGTGGTTTTCGTGTTTTGTAGAATTTGTTCACTTGTCGCTTGTAGTTCCTCTGAATGTGCAGCAACTTGCTGTACCATTGCGACTAGTTTTTCGGAAGCTTGGTTGCTCTCTGTCATGATGTCATCTAATCGTTGTTGATTGGTCTGGTCATAGGCCACGCAGAAAGCAGCGACTACTTGACCCGTTTCATCTTTAATTGGAACGGCTACAATATCCATTGGAATCCCGTATACTTCTTTCGGAATTTGAATAAACGATGGCTCTCTCCCATTTTTCAACATAGAAAAGTTTTCGAATCCTGGAGCTACGATATCTCCAGCTTTAAACCCTAGGTCAATGTTTCCGTGTTGCTGATAATAAAGAACCTTCTCTTTCCCTAAAACAGAAAAGGTTAGTTGCTCTCTCATAGCTAGTCCAATGATTGGTAAAGCGTCTATTATGTTATCAATTTTCTGTGACATTCGCTCACGTTCATCCTCTCTTTTTCTCAGTACATCCTCTTTATCGGTTCGTTATAAGATCTATTACAGCCTGTAATGTGTACTAATATCAATCAAATGATCTAAGACATATAAAAAGCCCACATTCTATCAAGAGAATGTGGGGGTTTTTAAAAAAAGGTCATGCATATCAAGACACTGATAACGATGAGCAAAAGATACATATAGTCGATCCATGAAGTGCTGATGACATGATAATACGTCCGCTCCCTCTCACCCGTGAAGCCTCTTGCTTCCATCGCAATGGCCAAACGTTCTGATTTTCGTACGCCCTGTGTAAAAAGTGGCAGTGCATAACGCATAAAGGCTTTCCAGCTGTTTTTTTGCTTATAGCCTCTGATTTTATGTGCCGCCTTCATTTGCTTTAATTCACTTTGAAATAACGGAATAAACCGGAAGCCAGCAAGCATTCCATACGCCCATTTTGGCGACATTTTGCACTGATGAATGAGGCTCATCATAAATGCTGTCAAATCTGTTGTGGACGTAAACAAAAGACCGAATGTCACAAAGCCAAGCATTCTGAGAGCGATGGTGAGTCCATTTCTTAAACTCTCCTCTGTCATATGAAACCATGCCCATTTCCAAACAGTATGATCCCCCTTGCCAAAGGCCGCCATCATCCAAAACACGAGAATAAAAAAGAGCAGATAAGGGACAAGCCTTGTGAAAAGATACTTCAAATTCCATCCGCCTAAGACAAGTCCAACACAAAGTGCAAACAGCCAGATGATGAAGGTTGTTTTAGGATCAGATATCGCCATGAGACAACACATTGCAAGCAGATGAGCGAGTAATTTGATGACTGGATTCACAGTGGAAAGAAAGGAGTGATTACTTTGCAATCGTCAGCACGTCCTTTCTTTCAGCCACATAGCGATAATGCAGCGGGGCTCTCAGCTGATAAGCATCGACAAGTTCCTGATTTGAAAACAAATCATAAGGCGTGCCATCATACACATGCTTTCCTTGATGAAAAAGAAGCACTTGATCGGCACACTCATCGACAAGGTCCATATCATGTGTGACCATTAAAATTGTGGTACCTTGGCGTTGACGCTCTTTCAAGCGCCTGATTAATTCCTTCGCTGTTCTTTCATCCTGTCCGAAAGTTGGTTCGTCTAACAATAGGACATCCTGATCAAAAAGGAGCATTGTGGCCACACTCAACCTTCTTTTTTGGCCTAAGCTTAAAGTGAAAGGATGAGCTTTTGCATGTTTTTCTAAACCGAACTCTTTCAATAGCTGAATTGTTTTTTCTTGCACAACGGATTCTGGCCAATTACGCTGCCTTCCACCAAATGCAATTTCATCGAACACTGTATCTTGTATGAATTGAAGCTCCGGATTTTGAAACACAAAGCCTGCTTTTTCATATAGTTCTCGGTCAGACCACTTTTTTAGGAGTGTCTCTTTTAAAAAAATACGGCCTTTTTTCGCAGGCTCTAAACGAACCAAATGTTTAAGACATGTACTTTTCCCGCTTCCATTTTCCCCAATGATCGCCACCCAATCCCCTGCTTTGATATCAAGCTGAAGATCATTCATAATCCTTTTTTTCCCGTAGCTTAATTGAAGATCTTCTGAGCGAATGATGGTCTCACGCTCAGTCGACGGCACTTGTTTATGCTGCTCTTTTCTCGTTTCAAAGGTTTGCTTAAGCGTGTGACTCATCGGATGAAATGGATCTTGAAGGATCGTAGACCATTTCTCGGGAAATAATTTCGGCCGCCAAATTCCTGCCTCTTTCATTTCTTTTTCATATGTCACGAGCACATCTTTTGGAGAACCATCTGCTAAAATGCTGCCTTGATCGTCTAATAAAATCACCCGGTCCATCCATTCGATGACACCATCTAACACATGCTCTACAAAAATCATCGTTTGCCGCTCATCAGTTGCAAGCTGCTGTAGAAGTTGAAATATCTCCATTCTGCCTGCTGGATCAAGCTGTGCGGTTGGTTCATCAAAGAACAGCACATCTGGCTCTAATGCTAGTAAACAAGCAAGCGCCAATCGCTGTTTCATGCCGCCAGATAATGTGTGAATGTCTGTATTCGGATCGACATCGAGTTGAACTTTTTGCATGAGCTGTTGAATGATGCCATCCATCTCGTCACGAGGGACGGAGCGGTTCTCTAAGCTAAAGGCAATTTCTTCATTGACGCGATGCATACAAAACTGGGAATCAGGGTCCTGAAACATGACGCCTGTATGTCTTTGCAATATCACTTCACCCTGCATGTCAGCTTCTAAATGTTCTGGAATGATGCCAGCCAGAACGGAGATGAGCGTGGATTTACCGCTGCCGCTTGGTCCTAAAATAAGCACCTTTTCTCCTTTTTGAATGGAAAGAGAGATTTGATGCAAAACGGGCTGAGGCTGTTCATAAAAACGGACATTGAGATTATTGCACGCGAGAAATGAATCCATGCTGTTCACCTTTGTTTCGTTTTTCTTTCATGATGGCATATTGATTTAGTACACCGGTTTTAGATAATGCGTCCACCACTACTTTCGCTAAACATCCGCCCAGTATCATTCCGCTAATGATTTGAGTCATCAGTGTGATGAGTAAAACTTGAGGCGTGTAATAACCAAAGCCATTTGCGACGAGGCTGTAAGCCATTGCTCCAACAGCTGCAAAGGCACCTGACAGCATCAGTGTCCACATGCGATATTGTTTATAACCAAAAAGAGCAAAGGCGATTTCTGCCCCAAGTCCTTGGCATACACCAATCAGCAGGGCTGAAAGACCGAAGTGGCTGCCTGTCAATAATTCCACAGCGGCAGCGGCTGTTTCTGCAATCAGGGCTGCTCCCGGCTTTTGGATGATATACGCGACGATTGGACTGGCAATTACCCAAATGCCAAACATGATGTTGCCTCCTGCTGGGCCAACAAGTGCTGTAATGGGTAAGTAAAGTGTGGACCACCCTAAATAGATGACACCACATGCAACGGATAAAATAACAGCAAGGACAACTTCTTTCATCTTCCATGTCATGATGAATGCACCTCCAATGGAACTGGCCACTCTTCCACCGTAAACGCCATGTCCCAAAACTTGTACTCAAGCTGACAGCTTAAGATAAAGTGCTGTTTCATTTTTTCCTTTTCTTTCTCACTTGCTGCTTCCGCCAGCTGATCGAGCCGCTTGCAAAGCTCTACTGTAATAGAGTCGGTTAACCCTCCATAAAATGTGATCCAATCATTAAACGGATGTGATGGGGCAGGCTGCACATCTGCGAGCATTCGTTTTCCAATTTCCCAATATGTCCAAGGGCATGGAAGCAGGACAGCGATGATTTCCCCAAGCGTGCCTTCCTTGGCGACTTGCAGCATATGATGAATATAGTGATGAGCGCTCGGAGCAAGCGGGGCACCTTGGAGCTCATCATAAGATACACCTGCCACTCGGCAAAGATTTTGATGAGGGTGTGTCTCGCTATCTAGTACAAACGCAATCTGCTGATGGAAGAAGGAAATATCTTCTTTGTCTGCACATCTGCTAAGAGCCGCTGCATAAATTTTAATAAAAGCATGTAAGTATTCTGCATCTTGTTTGACGTAATGAATGATCTGTTCCTTTTCCAGCTTTCCTGCTGCCAGCCCTCTGACAAACGGATGCTGATAAATGGCTTCAAATAATGGTTCTGTTTCTTCTCTTAATTGCGCTGAAAACGTCATAAAAAAAGCCTCCTCTTCTTCAGTTGAATAAATGAAAAAGCCACCCCGAATGGAGCGGCCTTCTTATCAATTCAATCATGAATAAGACGAGGTCCAGCTCCACTTCCCTCCGCTAGTACAAACTAGATCAGGTTCAAAGGGTCCAAGATTTCCTCTTGTCTCAGTCATACATGACTCCCCTAGTGGACTTTTGTCATTTAATTATCTTTACTCTACACATGTGGAGATTTGCTGTCAACCGCCTTTCTTAATTCAACGTTCTGATCGTAGGCAGCTTTTCGATCCCTGCAGCATAGTAAAAATTAAGGACACTGAAGAAATCAATTGGTTTTCCCGTTTTCAAATCAACAGCTAAAATATGATCGCCGTAATTTGTCATATCATCAATATCTAAACGCCTTGGCGTTGTCTTCCCAAGTGTATCAACAAAGCTACTATGGTAGTATTGCCCGCTAGCAAACGATGATTCATGATACATAAATAACGTCTCCACATCTAAGTAGACGAGAATAGCCTCAGATGAACTCGCATAAGGAGCAGAGTACGATACTGGTGCAGAAATACTTTTCACTTTCACACTTTCAACAGAATGGGTTCTCTGATCATATTTTCCGTCATACGAGAAATAAAATACACGCTCCCATTTATAATCGGCGGTCTTAGATTGTTTGTTATACACTTTAGTCCCATTAGCGAAAACATCCCCATTCGCATACTCAGCTACAAAGTATTGCAAGGTTGAGGAGAGGGAAACAGCCCCAGTGAAATTGGGTGGGTTTTTTGCATTCACTTGTAACGTGTAAGAGTCCCCGAAATCTCCACCACTTGTGATACCGAATGCGTAGTCACCTGCTGGTAAATTAGTCAAACCAAGGAGACTGCCTGCCGGCTGAATCAAGTCCGTCGGATAAGCTTGTCCAGTTTCATAATCAACAACAAATAATTGTACGAAATAATCGGGATTTGAAGAGGTAATTCGGCTGATGAGTGCCTGAGGTGAAGTCGTACTTAACAACCATAAATCGACTGGGTCATTTTCTGATAAGACAACCGATTGGTTGATGGCTAGTCCATCAATGGAGCGAACAGAAGATGTACGCATCTGACCATCTTTAGCGGCTTTTCGTTTGATACTGATTCCATTTTTCTTATCTACTTTAAAAGATTTTTTTAGCTGCTTCTTTTGGATAGCGGTTCCTTCATCCTGTTTCAAAAACGAGTCTTGCACTTGCTGAATGGCTTTTTCCGTCAGTGGTGACAATTTCCCATCTGATTTCGGTGCTTCTTCTGCTTTTAATGCTGGTGAAAATAAACCTGTTGTGACGAGTAGAATGGATAATAAAGCTGCAGTGATTTTTCCAAAAATTGCTCTCACAGGAACATCCCCTTTTTCCTTAATTGGGTTTTATACCCTGTGAATATTTTACCATTGTTTTATTCTATTTTTGGACTTTTTTAGGAAATTTTTATGACAAAAAAACCAGCCGTTTTTGCTACGACTGGTTTTTTGATCACTTTATGAAATGGTTTTAACAAACAGGCGTGCTGTTTCTGCACTAGACCCTGGGTTTTGTCCAGTAATGATTTGTCCGTCAACTACAGCGAATGGCGCAAAGGCATCTCCTTTTTCAAACGCTGCCCCTTGCTCACGAAGTTTTGTTTCCAGTAAAAATGGAACTTTTGATGTCAGCTGAACAGCTTCCTCTTCTTCGTTTGTGAAGCCTGTCACTTTTTTACCTTCGATAAATGATTTTCCATCTTGATCCTTCACATCAATGAATGCTGAAACGCCGTGACAAACAGCTCCGACTGCACCATTTTTGTTTGAAATAGCTAAGATTGCATCAGCTACCAGTTGATTAGACGCAAAATCGATCATTGGACCGTGTCCTCCCGCAAAGAAGATGCCATCATAATCAGCTGGGTTCACATCTGTAAGCGCCTTTGTGTCTTGAAGTAATTCATATACATCTTCATATTGCGCTGGAACACCTTCTGGAATTGAATTTTTATCAATCGGGACAGTTCCACCTTGAATAGAGACTATTTGAACATCTAGTTCATTTTCTTTAAAAATATGAAACGGCTCTGCCAATTCTTCTAGCCATAAGCCTGTTGGATGTCCGTTCATTTCTGAACTGCTTGTCGATACTAATAACACTTTCTTACTCACCTTGATCATCCTTTCGATTTATCATGTGGCTATTTTACATTTCGCACAATTAAATATCAAACAATTTAACTTCGATGTAACTCTTTATGGTATACCCGATTTCCTGAAAATTATGGCATGACATCAAATCTAATCAATATGTCACATTCTATTGGCAGGGAATTTCATGTAAAATTGTCATTGAGTGATATCATATGAAGTAAGATGGATAGACCTCACGGATGTAAGGGGACTTTTAAAGGAGTGGAAAAGAGATGAAAACCTATTCGATTGTGATGATCATCATCACGCTCTGTATCATATTGGCTGTCTTTTTGATGAACTTAACAGGGGTCATGTATGGAAAAATTATTTTGGCTGTTGCCGTTGCACTATGTCTGACATCCATTATTCGTCTGATGGGTCTTCGAAAAAGATAAAAACCGCCCTTCACTAGAGCGGTTTTATTTATGGTTAAATTGCTAGGATAAGCGCAATTAACGCAAGAAGCGCTGGTATTCCTTGCTTGACAATAATTGATTTATTAGAGGTCACACCGCCAAATACCGCAGCGATGATCACACAAAGAATGAAAAATAGCTGAATCATATATCCAACAGTATTCGAACCGAGAATGAGCCCCCAAATCAATCCTGCAGCTAAAAACCCGTTATAAAGCCCCTGATTGGCAAACATCACTTTTACATTTGGATCCTTTTGCAAGTGTTCTGGCAGCTTAAAGGATCTCTTTGCCATCTTTGATTCCATAAAAAACATTTCTAATAACATAATGACAAGGTGTTCTAATGCGACAATTCCTACTAGTATTATTGCTAAAATATTCAATTTAGTTAATTCCTTTCTGATAGACGATCACGAATCTCTATTTTATCCGTGTATAAATCAAAGTCTTGTATTAATTCAAGCGCTTCAGTAAAGCGGCTTTGTGGAATGTCTTTCATTTTCCTCACACCAAACTCCTTTTTAATAAAAGCCATGATGGTATTGATATGAAGCTTACCGTGACCATCATACTCCAAATGGCTGCAAAAAGTCTGCATCGTCCCTCTTATCACCTTTAATTGCTTAGCAGTGACACAACTCATTGGTAACGCTCATCCTTTCCTTTGTTTTAACAGCTAAAAAGAACCATGTATGAAAGAAAAACCTTCCAGTCTCTATTATATAATGATTTCATTCGGATATCAAAATAAAAAAGAACAGACATTCGACCAAAAAGCCGCCTTTTTCATCAAAAACAGTTTATTATCACATCAAAAAGCCGGATTCAATGGTAGAATCCGGCTTTCTATTTAGTTACTTTTAGAAATTAATACCTTTCCAACAGAACGATCCTTACTTTGTCCAACAACTTTAAAGGATAGACCGTATGTTGGGACATCACGCCCTGCATCTGGATTATTTGGATTCACATAATTCTTTTTATCACTAAATGTACGAGTCGGGCGAATATAGCGATCTACCAATGTTAAGCCAGTTGTCGCTGTATAATCAATATTGAGCTTCGTACTTGGATTCAAAGAAAATGCGGCATCATGTACTTGGAAACCTGTAGCAGCAATGGAGCCGTCACTCCACTTCAATACTTGCTGATCTGCATCTACTACCCCAAGGAAACCGTTCCCTGGGTGTTTTCCTACCCAGTTATCACTGTAGGATTGATCGACATACCACACGACCAAACCGTTATTATAGCTCATGAGGCTTGCCCCTCGTTTGATATGCTTTAACCCTTTATCGACATCAGCATATGAGCGCCACTCTAGTAAATAATATTGTGCTGCATATTGTTTTCCATTCGATTTCGAGAATCCGTTAAAGGTGAAAGTAGACGTGCCCTCTGCATCATCTGACCACACTTTCGTTCCATCTGCAGTGATGTTTAAATCATCTACAAATAACCCAGGCAATGAATAGCCTGCATCGGTTGTGTAGCGGAATTGCAGGTCAATTTTCTTCCCTGCATAAGCAGAAAGATCAAAGGCTGCATCTACCCATCCGTCTGATTTTCCATCAATGCCATTGCCTTCGTTCGCTCCAGCTTCATTTCGATCGTTCGTGATGTTACCAGCAATGGTCTTCCACTGATCAGTTCCTGTTTCACGAACTTCTACATACGCATAGTCATAATCCTCTTCGATATCGTACCATGCTTTAAATGTCAGCTCTGCTTTGCTCCCTTTCGACAAATCGATACCTGTTGTCGTCATGGTCGCATTTAAATTGTCACCCGTTCCGCTAAAGTACGCATTTTGTCCTTGAGCAGGTTTTGTGACCACAATCTCTTTATCTGGTAAATCCACTCGAACCGCATCATGGTTCGTTCCTTTTGTTGCTGCTTCATCAATCAGCACTGTTTTGCTTTTCTTTAATGTTTTACCATCAATGGTTTGTCCAGTAAGCCAGTTACCACCATGCAAGTTTTGAAGCATTTCTTTCGCATATGGACTAAAGCCTGTTGGTTCCGTACCAGGGACTTTACCTGCCCAGCTTCCGCTTGACATGATCGACCAGTAGGAAACAGGTTCGCCTCCGCCTGTGTACTGTGTATCGTACTCATCAGGAAGACCAAGATCATGTCCGAATTCATGTGTGAATACGCCTGCCGCGCCATCTTCAGGCTCAATGGTGTAATCTAACGCGCCTAATTTTCCGCCTTGTCCGACTTCAGATTCAGTGTTTGGAATTTCAAATACATCACCAAGTGACCAGCGGTGCGACCAAATCGCATCAGAGCCAAGTTGTCCGCCGCCTGCTTCTTCACCTACGCCAGCATGAACGACCATCAGATGGTCAATGATGCCGTCTGGTTCGTTATAAACGCCGTCGCCATCCATATCATATCGATCCCATTGATCATATTCACCGAGATCAATGTTCGGGTCCTTTGCTGCTGCTTCGAGTGCTTCTTTCACCAATTCACGCGGTCTGCCGTCACTGCCTGATTCATCAGGTACATTCCCGCCATAATAGGCTGCTTCATGCTTCGCAGTATACCAGCCAGCAACCGTTCCACTGATCGTGTAACTGCCGCCAGACTGCTTTTCATAATATTGCTTCATAGAAACTTTTCTTTTACCATCTGGACCGATGTAGCCATTTTTTCCGAAAAGCATGTCTTGATAGTGCTGTTGATCGTACTTGTCATAGTACATATCAGTCTCTTCTTTTTTAATACTATTATGCTTATAATCTTTAAAATCTACTAATAAAACTAATACCTTATCATTGCGAACTTCGCCTTTATACTTTTCCTTTTTGACCGGTTTTACATGATTGCTTTCTTTTCCTTTATGCTTCTTTAACTTTTTCTTTTTAGCTAATTTGTTATGTACCTTTTGTTTGTATTCTTTCAGAAATTCAGGCTCTTCTGTTAAAGTGCTTGCACTTTGTTTCATAGCAGATTCTTCTTTTTTCTTAAGATAGTTCTTTAGTGCTTTTTGGGTTTCTGCTTCATTGGCATTCTTTTTGATCTTTCCTTGTTTTTTCAAGGCTTTGATGAGACGGTCTTCATTCACGACACTTGCGTCAAATGGAATACCTGAATAATGACCGCCATCTGAGGATGTTGATTTCTCTGTGGTGTGGGCAGATAGAGGGGTGCTGAAAGCTGCCAATGTGCCTAAACTGAGGACAGCCGTTAGTGCAATACTCGTCCATTTCCCTTTTTTCATATTGGTTCCTCCCTAATTTGGTAATAAATAATATCTAATTCTAGCATATTCCAATATACTTAAGTCGAAAAACATTTTATTTTCAGAAACTTTGTGGAAAATGCACAATACGGGAATGAAATGGGTGGAACAAGGTGTCGAAAATAAAAGAACCCTAGACGATAACCGCCTAGGGTGTTTGTTGTTTTACTATGAAAGTTGCTGGCCTTGAAAGGCAACAACGTCAAGTGGAGCGGCTAAGAATTCTTTTGCCTTCGCGACGAAAGCTTGGAAATGAGCACTCGCATTATGACTCTGAACCGCAGCGTCATCTTTCCACACTTCTACCATTAAGAAGGTATTTTCCTTATCTGTATCCTTGAACAGCTTGTAGGATACATTGCCTTCTTCCGCTTGTGAAGCTTTCATTAATGCATTGATTTCTTCTAGAAATACGTTTTCTTTTTCTGGATGAATGGTCATCCCTGCATGAATAATAATCATCTAATCGTCTCCTTTTTAAAAAATATTATTTCCACTCTGTAATGCGTTCAATCGGTAAGCGGTAAGATGCATAACCTTCGTCAGCAGCTTTCCCAATTGATAACAGCATCACTGGTACAAAACGTTCTTTATCCCAGCCAAATGTTTCAGCGATGACTTCTTTATCAAATCCGCCAATCGGGTTTGTATCATAGCCATGAGCACGAGCAGCAAGCATCAGCTGCATAGACACAAGTCCACCGTCAATTAAGATCGTTTCACGATTCACTTGCTCTGGAAGAGCTTCAAAATGTGCAGTTAATGCAGCAATTTGTCTTTCTTTTACTTCTTGCGGCATGTAGCCATTTTCTACTGCTTTTGAATAAATTTCTTCTAAGTATTCATTGTTTTTCATATCTGCAAACACTGCGATGACAGCTGATGATGTTGCCACTTGTGTTTGGTTGAATTTTGCAAGTGGTGCAAGCTTTTCTTTTCCTTCTGGGCTGTCAATGACCATGAAGCGCCAAGGCTGTGCATTCACTGACGATGGTGCAGTTGTTGCTTCTTCTAGAATCTCTGCCATTTCTTCTTTGCTGATTTTCACAGCTGGGTCATAGTTACGAATGGAGCGGCGTCCTTTCATAATTTCCATAAAATCGTTTGTTTTTAATGTTGTAGCCATGTTGAAACACTCCTTTAGGTTGTTTGAATCTTTTCGATGTTTTGTTGTATTCGGATGAGCACATCAGTGAGAAGCTTTCGTTCTTCGTCACTTACGTTTTCAAGCATTTCTGAGATAAATCGTTCTTTTTCTTTTTTAGAAGCTTCAATTCTCGTTCTGCCTTCTTCTGTCAGACGAACAAGCGTGACTCGATTATCTTCTGGCTTTCTTCTGCGCGTGACCATTCCTTTTGTTTCTAACTGTTTTAAGTGACGCGTCACAGCCGCACTATCAATATTTACTTTTTTCTGCAAATCTGACTGGCTGATTTCGTCTGCTTGAAATAACAGTGAGAGCAACTCTAGTCTTGATTGGCTGATGCCCGTGCATGCTTCGAACTTCACGCCCATCATACGGTTCACACACTGCAAACGGTATAATACCTCTGCTTCTTCAGAGCAAAATGCAGTCAATGCCATCCCCTCTTTTCTATTCAGATCAATTAGTTGATATATCAATCATTGACTCGTCAACTAATATACACCCATTATTTCATGATTGCAAGAGGTTTGTTTCATAAAGTGAAATTTTTTATCTCAATAGAAAAAGACGAGCTGAACGCCCGCCTTTTTAAACACCATACAGGTGGGAATCCCCACCTAAATCTTACATAAAAAAAGGACAAAAGCGACGAAGCACTTTTGTCCTTTTTTCTTTATTCTGTGATCACCGTGTGAATGAGAGTTGGTGCATCAGCATGATCTGCGATGCGGATGTTGTCATAAATTTTCTCCATGACATTCGCAACATCTTCACGATTTGCATGAAGTGTCACGAGTGAATCTCCTTTTTCAACACGATCGCCGACTTTTTTGTTCAGCATGATACCAACAGATAGGTCGATATCGTCCTCTTTTGTTGCACGCCCTGCTCCAAGAATCATCGCTGCAACACCGATTTCGTCTGCGACGATTTCAGCAACGACACCTGCTTCTTTTGCAGGCACTTCGATTTGGTAAGGGGCTTGCGGCAGTTTTTCTGGTTGATCTACAATCGAGCCGTCTCCACCTTGGTTTTCTAAGAATTCCTTGAATTTCTCAAGTGCTTTACCGTTTTTCATGACTTCAATTAGCTTTTCTCTTGCTTCATCAAGCGTTTCTGCTTTTTTCGCAAGAACGACCATTTGACTTCCTAAAGTGAGCACAAGCTCGTTTAAGTCTTCAGGGCCTTCGCCTTTAAGTGTGTCAATCGCTTCTTTCACTTCAAGGGAATTTCCAATCGCTAATCCTAACGGCTGAGACATATCAGAGATGACAGCCATCGTTTGTCTGCCAACGTTGTTTCCGATGCGGACCATGGCTTTTGCAAGCTTCTCAGAGTCTTCAGGTGTTTTCATGAAAGCACCTGCACCTGTTTTCACATCTAATACGATTGCATCTGCGCCAGCAGCAATTTTCTTACTCATAATCGAGCTTGCAATGAGCGGGATCGAGTTAACGGTTCCTGTTACATCACGAAGGGCATAAAGCTTTTTATCTGCTGGTGTCAGGTTGCCTGATTGACCAATGACCGCTACTTTATGACGGTTCACGAGCTCGATGAATTCATCTTTTGTAATTTCTACGTGGAAGCCTTTTACCGCTTCAAGCTTATCCACTGTACCGCCTGTATGTCCAAGACCGCGGCCAGACATTTTCGCAACAGGTACATCAAGTGCAGCCACAAGAGGAGCAAGTACAAGCGTTGTTGTATCACCTACACCGCCTGTTGAGTGCTTGTCTACTTTAATGCCCTCAATGGCAGACAGGTCAATCGTGTCTCCTGAGTTCGCCATAGCGAGCGTTAAGTCAGCACGTTCTTGATCGGTCATATCTTGGAAGAAAATCGCCATAGCCAAGGCACTTGCTTGGTAGTCAGGAATTGTTCCGTCCGTATATCCTTTGACAAAGAAAGAAATTTCCTCTGAAGATAATTCTTTTCCGTCACGTTTTTTCGCAATGATATCTACCATTCTCATTGTTTTCACCATTCCTTTTTTTAAATTAGTAAATCAAACCGACAACACCTGCTGTTAAGAAGCTGACAAGTGTTGCACCAAATAGAAGCTTTAATCCAAAGCGTGCAACCACGTTTCCTTGCTTTTCGTTTAAGCCTTTGACTGCTCCAGCAATGATACCGATAGAAGAGAAGTTCGCAAATGATACAAGGAATACAGAAATGATCGCTTCTGTACGAGCAGTGAAATGGAAAGCATCACCGGACAGGATTTGCATTGCCACAAATTCGTTGGAAACCATTTTCGTTGCCATAATGCTTCCTGCTTGTACTGCTTCGCTCCAAGGTACACCAACAATAAAAGCAAATGGGGCAAATACATAACCAAGTACATCTTGGAAAGAAACACCGATAACAGCTGTAAAGATTCCATTAATCATGGCAATTAATGCAACGAATCCAATCAACATCGCAGCAACAACAATCGCTACTTTGAAACCATCCATAATATATTCACCAAGCATTTCAAAGAAGGATTGCTTTTCTTCTTCAACGACTTCGAGCATGTCTTCGTCCTTAGCTACTTCATATGGATTGATAATAGACGCAATAATAAATCCACCAAATAGGTTCAGCACAAGTGCTGTGACCACGTACTCTGGTTTAATCATTTGCATGTACGCACCGACAATAGACATCGATACGGTCGACATTGCGGATGCACATAATGTATAAAGACGCTGCTGAGGTAATAATCCAAGCTGCTTCTTAATGGAAATAAAGACTTCTGATTGGCCTAAAATTGCAGACGCTACTGCGTTGTAAGATTCTAGTTTCCCCATACCGTTTACTTTGCTGAGCAAATAACCGATTCCGCGTACGATAAGCGGAAGGATACGCCAATGCTGCAAAATACCGATCAATGCTGAAATAAAGACGATCGGCAGTAAGACGTTAATGAAGAAAGTTGATGCCTTATCATTCATTAATCCGCCAAATACGAAGTTGATTCCTTCACCGGCATAGCCTAAAAGCATTTGGAATCCTTTTGCAAAGCCCCCGACTAGGAAGTTCCCAACACCTGTATTGAGCAGAATATAACCTAAAATAAATTGCAGTACAATCATGACAATTACTGGACGGAATTTTACTCGTTTTTTGCCGTTACTAGCAAGCCATGCAATGGCGAGAATCACCAGCAAACCGATGATACCAATCACGTATTTCATGTTTTTCCTCCTCGAATGAATTCGTTTACATTAATGCGCTTGTATGGAACAAACCCTATTTCGTAAACAAAGCGCGGAAGAAATCCCCAGAAGTGAGATCCTCCCGCATATGACTTTTTCATTATTTATGAGTCACGAATGTTATCCTACCATAGGATCGTATGAATTAATAGTCTTTCGAAGGAGCTGATTGATCCCCTTTGATAATAGAAACACCTGCACTCGCACCAATTCGGGTAGCGCCTGCAGCTAGCATTGCATCAACATCTTCTTTTGTTCTCACGCCGCCTGATGCTTTCACACCTATGTCAGGTCCTACTGTTTTACGCATTAATGCGATATCCTCAGCAGTTGCACCACCTGTACTAAATCCAGTCGATGTTTTCACAAAATCAGCGCCAGCTTTCACTGAAAGCTCACAAGCTTTGACTTTCTCTTCATCTGTGAGTAAACACGCTTCAATAATGACTTTCACAAGTGCTTTCCCTTTTGCAGCGTCTACAACTGCACGAATATCTTGCTCAACTGCATCATATTCGCCGTCTTTCAATGCCGCGATATTGATGACCATGTCCACTTCGGTTGCACCGTTCTCAATGGCATCCTTTGTTTCAAATGCTTTCACTGCTGTTGTGTTTGCACCTAGTGGGAAACCGATGACTGTACAAACATCAACGCCTGTTCCTGCTAGTTCTTTCGCCGCAAGAGACACCCATGTTGGATTCACACAAACAGATGCGAACTGATGAGTCTTTGCTTCTTCAAGTAACTGCATGATTGCAGCTTTCGATGTATCTGGTTTTAGTGCTGTATGATCAATGAGCTTTGCTATCGTCATGCTTACACTTCCTTTTATTTATGATACTTTCATCATATATGACCGATGAACAATTGTAAACATAGTTATGAAATTTTGTTCATCTATTTTGTGACATTTAAAAGAGCCTTTGCTGTATGCTGATCAATAATCAATACGTTCGCATATTTTCCTCTTAGTGCCCCGTGGATAGAAGCAACCTTGCGATGTCCACCAGCAACAAGAATAGAACGTTCTTTTGCCCTTAAATCATCAAGCTCCACGCCAATCGTACGGTTGTTAATCGCTTCGCTGCAAATGCGTCCTTCTTGATCATAAAAGCGCGAACAGATGTCGCCAACGCTGGTTGCTTTGAGCAGTGCTTTTTCTTCTTCACGGAAGTAACCAAGTCTAAACAAAAGGGCCTCGTCTCTTACCGTTCCAACAGTGAACACAGCAATATTCGCCTGTTTGCCCATTTCAATGATGCGCTGAATATGTCTGTCCTGTTCAACCATCTCTTTGACGGCAGCACTGTCAAATACAACAGGAAGCGGCAAATAGCGGGGTGCTGTTTGAAAGGCCTCGGCAAACAGCTGGATGGTTTCCGCAGAATATGTATTCACATGGGAGTGGCTAATCCCACCCTTCAGCTGGACAACTTCTACACCTTTGACCTGTTTAGGTTGCATCTTTTGGGCAATTTGATACATGGTAGTTCCCCAGCTCACCCCAACGATATCACCGTCTTTTACTGTGTTTTGCAAGTACTCGGCACCAAATTGGCTCAAGTATTCGGTGATCGTTGGATAATCATCTTTGGGCGAAAATACCACATGAGCTTCGAGCAGGTCATATTTTTCCTTAAGCAATGAAGACAGCTCATTCAAGTCTTCAAACGGGTCCATTACCGTTATCTGGACGTACCCCTTCTCCTTTGCATATTGAAGCAGCCGAGATACAGTTGGTCTCGACAGGTCGAGCTGTTTGGCAATTTCCTGCTGGCTGTAATCTGATAAATAATATAGCCTTGCCGCTTCAATACTCAGTTGTTGTTTCTCCCGATCCATTCGTACGCCTCCTTTTTTCTTCTATCATAACAAATTGTTCAAACTATCATGCACAAATGTTCATTTAAAGAAAATCGTATAGGCGGCTTGGAAGGTCTCATTCTTCTCTAAAGTTTGAATACCGAACTTTTCCTTGTACTGCCCGTTCGTCCCTTCAACATCGGCAATACCGTACCAAGGCTCAATACAAACAAAAGGAGCCATTGTGCCATTTTCTTGATGATAAGGTGACCAAATACCAACGAACGGAAAACCAGTGAGATCAACCTCAAGCCCGTGACCTGCCTGAGACGTCAATGACACTCGATTGATATGACTAAAGATCATCGCATCATGCTGAAAAAGTTCTGGTCGAAGCTGAATTGGTTGAAGCTGAATGCTTTTTTCTTTCTCCCTGACAAGTGAATTTTTCAGTTCATATTGGACAGGAAGATGCTCAGTAGAAGGCGTCAATGTCAGAGAGTAATCTGCTGTGCGCTCTCCTTCAGCAAGCGGGACTTGGAATGCAGGGTGGCCTCCGATGGAGAAATACATCGTGTCATCCCCGGCATAATCAATTTCCCAGGAAATCGTCAGACCATTTTCTGATAGCTCGTACCGAATACGGGCGGTAAATTCATAAGGATACTGCTCGATGTGACGGCCTTTTGATTCATATTGAAAGGTCACTGTATGTTTCGTTTCTTCATGTAAATCAAAATCAACATCACGCAAGAATCCATGCTGCGTGAGCTCATAGGTTTGATCACCTATCTTATATTGGTCATTCTTTAATCGTCCAACAATCGGGAATAAGACAGGCGACACCCTGCCCCAGTAAGCAGGATCGCCAGACCACATATATTGACGTCCACTTTCCTTGTGAAGCACCTCTCTGACCTCGGCACCTCTCTCATTGATTTGAATCAATAATTGATTATTTTCAAGTCTTCTCATTTCACACATCCCCTTTCCATCTTCTTTTATTATGACAGGGATTTTGGTTTTGAGTATAAAAGAGTTATTTATAATAAAAAAGACTTCTCCCTTCTAGGGAAAAGCCTTTAAAATAACTTATTCATCATCTTCTTGTATAGTCCATTTAAGACCTTTGATTTGTTTTAAACTCTCAATTTCTTCTTCGTTTTCAGGAAAAATATAGCTCTCCTCTTCATGTGAGCTTGAAACCATCCACTCTTTTCCATTTTTGAAGAATGATAAATCCTCCAGTAAATTAGGGTGAACCCACCCGTATAGAGAGTTCGAAAGTTCTTTTAACAAATTTTTTGTGTGTTCATTGGCATAATAATAATAAACATAAGCTGTTTGACCATCTCCTAGAATCGTGGTAGCCCACTCAGACTCTTCCTTCATTTCTTTAAGAGATGGTGAAAGTTTATTTAGAATTTCACGATAATCATCAAAATCAGCTAAATCTTTTCTAAAAACTAATTGGAATTCATCACATACTTCACAACATAAATCGATGAGCGCATTGTATTCCTTGTTTCTTGGTTGACGATTAAGAACAATCATCGAAAACCTCCTCTATCTGGATTTCTTATCTAGGAGCGCCAAAAAAAGCATGTGCTCCAGTTCTTTCATATTTACCTTTTAATTTATAAACTGGATGATAGTGATAGTGTTTATTTTTGCCTTTTTTGTCAATTTCCGCACCTATTACTTTTCCAATCGGACTGGCTGCTTTAGCAATAGATTGTGCATTGCTTTTGGAAGTAGACCATGTATCTTTTTTCTGAGCTAATCTTTTTACAGCGTTTGCTCGACTTATCCCTTTTCCAATAAACAAATGAGGTTTATTTTTGTCTCGATAAGCAATAAAGTGATTATGTTTATTGTCTTTCCTTTTTATAAATTCAGAATAAGCAATATAGGTAACACCTACTACTGTTACTGCAAGTCCCAAAGCTAATAAATGTTCTAATAGAACTGCACCAATAGCAATACCAATAGGAATAACAAATGCAAAAGATGCTTGAATATCTTCAGAGTTCACTTCATATTTCTTATCATCTTTTGTATCTTTAAACGTAACATCTAAATTATCATTTATAAGTGTCTGCAAGTCAACTTCATAATCCTTTGAAACCTTTTCACCTTCACTACTAATTTCTTCAGTTTTATAACTGATTTCTGTTGTTTCTTTATTTAGAGTTAGAATACCAGTTACTCCGTCTTGCTCCTGTGAAATTATATATTTTTCATTACTATCTTCTAAAACATGAAAATCTTTTGTGGTAACAGCCTCTGTTTTATTCGGAAATTGGAAAAACAAAGTTATAACCAGCGATAGACATATAACAATTGAGAATAACTTACTTATTTTATTCATCCTAAACTAAACCTCCGAGTTTCCTGTTTATCAATACCATTTTTTTAAGATTTTATATATTTGTTGGTTTAAACTTTCTTCAGAATTAATATTAAAACGTTCCCGGTACTGTAATATTAAGCTTACTACACCTGTAATATGAGCACTCGCTAAAGAGGTGCCACTTTCAATCGCATAGTTGTTATGAGGTCTTAGAACTGGTATATCTACACCAGGAGCAGCAAAATTGTAATTTCCTTTAGATGAAAATTCAGCTACCTTCTTATGCTTATCCACAGCGGTTACAGAAAAAACATTCTCATAAGCAGCTGGGTAATCCATTTTCCTTCCATACTTATTACCAACAGCAGCTACTATAATTATGTTTCTTTGTATTGCTTTGTCTATAATCTTCTTAACAGATGGATCATCTTTCATTAATCCAAAACTAGCATTGATAACATCAATTTTATTATCAATACACCATTGAACAGCTTTGACAAAATTTTTTATTGAACCCTTGCCTTTTGAATCTAGAATTTTAACAGGATATAACTCTACATTCTGTGTTATTCCCACAAGTCCAATTTCATTATCATTAGCTGTGATTATTCCAGCTACAGCAGTTCCGTGCCCTAAACTGTCCTCTTGTTCTCCTCCTGTACCAATTGTGTTAAGTCCTTTTTTAACTTTACCTACCAAATCAGGGTGTGTCCCATCTATCCCACTATCAATTATTGCTATTCGTACACTTTCTCCTTCCCTATTATTTTCCACATATTTTTTTGTTAACTTTATGCTCCATGGAATCTGTTGATGAATATTACTAGTGTAGTTTAAATTTTTTGAGTGCAATTCAAAGCACTTAAAATAAATTAAAAGAACTATTAATATTATCAAAAATCTCTTTATCAAACTATTGATTCATCACCACTCCTTTTTTCATATATTATTCTATATTATGGTTTTTAGTCAATATAAAACCAGATATGTTATATATTAATATTTTGGTTTACAATAAAAATTTATTGAATAAATTCAAACTAAATATTATGCGTTGACGTCTATTATATATACAATATATGAGTAACCATTATTAAATACAGGTTTCTTTACAATTGATGGGGGATTCATTTTCATGAACAGCAAGGAGAATCGTTTACGTTATATATTAGGATTGGATGGGCTAAGAGCCGTTGCTGTATTGGCGGTCATTGCTTATCACTTACATATTGGACCTGCGAGCGGCGGGTTTCTTGGCGTTGATTTGTTTTTTGTAATCTCTGGTTACTTGATCACGACGATCTTGTTACATAAACAGGATCTAAGCTATCAAGAGCTTTTGCCATTTTGGATGGGCCGGATCAGAAGGCTTCTTCCTGCTGCATATGTGATGATTTTCTTAACCGTCAGCTGGTGTGCGATTGCGGGCTCGAATGCACTATTGTCCATTCGTGGCGATGCCTTATCGTCCTTTTTTTATGTCAGTAACTGGTGGTACATCTTCCATCAGCTGTCTTATTTTGATAGCTTCAATGCTGTATCTCCACTGAAAAATTTGTGGTCTTTGGCGATAGAAGAGCAATTTTATATCATTTGGCCGGTACTACTGATTGCAGGTCTAAAATGGGTGAAAAATAGATCCCATCTGCCAATGATCACCTTTGGCCTTGCACTTGTCTCCGCCTTATGGATGGCGATTCTTTATTCACCAGATACGGACCCAAGCAGGGTTTATTATGGAACAGATACTCGTGCATTTGCACTTCTGATTGGGTGCAGCCTGGCATTTGTATGGCCCATGCAAAGACTGTCCAGCAAAAAGCTACTTCCTGTTGGCAAACGTATTTTACATATCGCTGGTTTTGGTTCGTTTGCGATTTTTCTTCTATGTGTTTATGCAGTGGACGAATTTGACGGTTTCCTCTATCAAGGCGGCATGCTTTTATTCTGTCTGAATGCGGCGATTTTAATTGCGTGTATCTGTCACCCTGCAAGCCTACTAGGAAAATGGCTCTCCTATCAGCCACTCGTCTGGCTTGGAAAGCGTTCTTATGGTATTTACCTGTGGCATTATCCCATCATCGTGCTGACCACCCCTGTCATTGAAATTGGACAGCCTTCTATAGGGCGTGTCGCATTGCAGATCATTGCCATTTTACTCATTGCAGAGGCTTCTTACCGCTTCATCGAGCAGCCGATTCGCCGGCTTGGCTTCAGACAATATTTTGCCTCTTGGTCTATTTGGAAAAAGGGGTTCAAACAATGGTCTACGTCTCATAAAGTGTTCCTTGGAATCACTGCAGCTCTTTTAATCTTATTTACCATTGGCATGTCCAGCTCGTCCCATACATCTCCACATGCCAAGGAAGTGACACAAATTAAGACGGCACCGAAAAAGGCAGGAGACTCTGCTGAATCAAAAACGAAGAAAAAGAAAGAAACACACGAGAAGAAAGCAGATCAGAAGCAGTTTCACCAAATCCTTGCTATTGGTGATTCCGTCATGCTAGACATAGCGCCGAATCTTGAAAAAGCATATGCACAAATCACCATCGATGCAAAGGTTGGCAGACAAATGAACGAAGCCGTCAGCATCGCTCCTCAGTATGCTTCATTTAATCATTCTAATGCCGCTGTTATTATTGAGCTTGGCACGAATGGCTATTTTACTGAGGGCACATTGACCACATTTATTCAGCAATTTTCAAAGGCGCACATTTTCCTTGTGAACACGAGAGTCCCGAGGTCTTGGGAAAATGATGTGAATGCCGTCATTCAGCGAGTAGCCGATCAACATTCCAATGTGACCCTGGTCGATTGGCATTCAGCCGCTACCGGACAGCCATCTTATTTTCAGCCTGATGGTGTTCACCTTTCAACAAAAGGCTCTGATACATTGACCCAGCTCATTACAGCGAGCATCAAGAAAAAAGGAGATGTGTCATCGTCATCATAAGAAGACTAGCATCCTGTGAAGAAATTTGTGCAATTGCTCTACTAATAATAGAAGATGAAAAAAAGACATGCTTTCCCATGATTGGAGGCATGTCTTTTTTGTGATGGATGGCAGGAGCATCTGCACTCGGAGCTGCATTATGTTTTACTTTTAAAAGACCAAACTATGACAGGTATGAGAATTAACGATAAAATTCCTCCGCTTAAAGATAATGCAGCATAACTCGTATTCGCAACGATCATTCCTGAAAGAGCACCGCCAGAAGCACCTGCTAACGCCACAAAAACATCGAGTGTTCCTTGGGTTTTTGCCCGGGTTGATGGTTCTGTAGAATCAACTATTTGAGCAGTACCACTAATTAAACCAAAGTTCCATCCCAATCCAAGTAAAGACAGAGCAATGATTAATAGAATCATTGAATCACTTGGTGCGAATGCTGCGAATAAACCAGCAAGTAACAATGTGATGCCCGACGCTATGCTCATAGCTGTTCGTCCTAGTTTATCTACAAGTACACCCGTGAGAGGTGAAGGAAGATACATCGCACCTATATGAAAACCAATCACAATGCCCACTTCGGCTAACCCATGACCATGATGCTGCATATGCACCGGTGTCATGGTCATGAGTGCAACCATGACGATTTGAGTTAAAATCATAACCGTGGCACCTACTGTAAGCCCTTTTCTATCTATTTTTTGATCAGCAGAATCTCGTTTATTTCCATGCCCATGCTCTGCTTTGTAAGCTGCTATTTTTTGGGCAATGACTAACGGATCAGGACGCAGCAGGATAAAAAGGACAAGACCTGCTACAATAAATGCTGCTGCTGATAAAATAAAGGGACCCGCAAGTGCTGGAACACCAATTGATACTGCAAATTCACCCATCATTTCAACTAAATTGGGACCTGCTACTGCTCCAAATGTTGTCATGACCATTGTCATACTAATTGCAGTTGCACGTTGTTTAGAATTCGCTAAGTCAGTCCCAGCATAACGAGCTTGTAAATTTGTGGCTGTTCCTGCGCCGTAAATGAAGAGCGATGCAAATAATATAATGACACTATTCATCATAGCTGCAATCACAACACCAATTGCTCCTAGCCCTCCAGCAACAAAACCTGTCGATAAACCGATGCGCCGTCCATAACGTTGCGAAAGCTTTCCTACAATGAAAGCTGACCCAGCTGACCCCAAAGTAAATAAAGCGATTGGGACTCCTGCATAGGCTTCAGTTCCAAGCATTTGTTGAGCTAAAAGTGCACCTACCGTAATTCCTGCGGCTATACCAGCCCCTCCAAATATTTGCGATAGACTGACAACGAACAATACTCGTTTAAATAATTTTTTCAATTTTTGGGGTGAATCTATATAATTCTTCACTACATCTTGTTCTGTATCTAGCAATTGTAAACACCCACTTGAGATTTATTTGCAAAATGTAACCATTATATCAGTTCAGCCTACAATCCTCGATTCGAATCTTTTTCAATCTCGGCCATTTACATTGAGGACAACTTGTTTTTCAATCAGATCATGAATAAAGCTGCCACATGACTGATCTATTCTTTTGAACTGACACATACCTTAGAGTGAAGATGTCTTCATCTCGTTACCCAGACTAGCATCCTGCTAGTCTTCTTTTATGCCGTTAAAAGGCTGGCTTTCAGCGCTAACACACGCTTTCCCTTCGTTTTTTGATCCACCAACGCAAAATCACCATTCTCATACACTAATGAAAATAATTGTTCGATATGAAACACACCTGTCTGAAACTGCCTGCTCAATAAATGCAGTGCCGCAGCAGAGGCGACTTGAGCTGTTGCTTGAGACTCATCATGCCCTTTTATTCCAAGCGCTGCTTGATGAATCTTGTTCCCCTCCATTCCTGTCGCCTCCACTTTCACTGCATATTGATCTGTTCCCATTTGAGCAGATTGAATCATGGAAATAGCACGTTCCTTGATTTTCGGCACATTGAGGAGGGACGTCATTCCAAGGCTCCTTGTGAAGGCAAATGCCCGCGTCGCCGCGCGAGAATCAAAACAAAGCCTTGTTGTCACAGAAGGCACGCTGAGCGTCAAAGGCAATGTTTGCTGATCAGAGAAAGGGAACTGATAGGCTTGCCGCTTTCCAAGTTTCACACCAAAATCTATACGCTTGCCTCCGGTAAAGCTTTTGACTCTTTTATGCTGATGATGCTTAGTAATCACATAGTCAGTATGGACATTGTCAAGCGTCCATTCAATGGCGGCTTTTCCATGCTGATCACCCAATCCAAGCATAATCCCTATATCTATTTGATTCACTGATGAGAGCATAGATGATGCTTTTGCTGCCAATAAGTTCGTAAGACCAGGCGCAAGCCCGACACTGAGTAAAGCCGTTGCACGGGTGTGCTGCTGATCCAGCTTTGCCACCTGTTCCATGTACGACCCTTTCGCAGAGATATCTATATAATCAATACCTGACCGCAGAACTGTTTCGGCAAATGACGGATCTTCTTGATCAAGGCACATGATCACCAGTTTTGTTTGATCCACCCAGTCCGAAAATAACGGCTCACTGACATCTAGTTGATAGGGAAGAACTTTCCCTTTTGTCTGGCGTGAAAATTTCTCTGCCTTCTCATAGCTTCTGCCTGCCGCTACAATTTGCCCGGGATACACTTCGCTTAGCTGAAGACATATTTGCTGTCCAACATGTCCATAGCCGCCTATTACCATCACCTGTGATCTCATTTCTCATCCGCCTCTCTACGACCTCGCTTACAAACAAGCCCCTTAATCATTCCTGCCTGAAAATAAGGTCTGATGTCTTCAAATCCTGCTTTGATTAAATGCTCTTTTATTTCTTCATCGGGAACAGGGTGTGTCGTGTGTCCCAGCCTGTTTTTAAAGGACGTAAACACTTCTTTTTCTAGGCCTTGTCGCTGCATGAAAAGAGAAAGCATGTGAAGCTCCTGTTGAAATACTTGGGACTTCAACTCTCCCTGTATAAATGCCAAGACAAACGGCGCACCTGGTTGAAGCCTGCGGGCAACCTCCTCTAAAAAGGGCTGGCGCTTTTCTATAAAATGAATGACAAGCAAGCTCACCGCTGCATCGTAAACAGTTTCAGCTGAAACTTTATCTAATGAGGCCTCATGCCATGTGACACACGCCTCCAACTGAAGCTGTGCAACTCGCTGTTTCGCCATGTCCAGCATAGAAGGTGACGGATCGACCCCTGTGATGAGCCAGTCTTCCTTTCTTTGAAGCATGTTGATGATCTCTTCGCCCCCGCCCGCTCCAACAGTCAGGATGCAGGAAGCCTCCCCCTTTAATTCAGTTTCTAATACGTCTATTGTCATCTCATGCAATAGCTGATAGCCGGGTACTTTATGGGCAATCGTCGCTGCATATGACTCAGCAACGGGATCGTGCCAATGCTGATTTCCTTTCATATCCTTCTCCTCAGTTCCTTTCCGCTTTACATCGTTTCCTGTACACTAACGGTATGACATCTTTATTGTAAAAAGAGACAACAGAAAACACGATCCCTAAAAGTGGGGATTTTTGAGGAGGAGATCATGTGACCAATCCAGCCACTCATTTTCAGCAGCTGAGACAACACATTCGGGACGAACTTGCTGCCGTCCTTGATTTTGATGCCGCTTGTATCACGACCATTGATCCAGCCACTCTCCTCTCGACAGGTTCCTTCACAGATGAACCGATTGAAGAAATTCATGACCAGCTGTTTCAAAATGAGTTCTTAAAAAAGGACGTGCATCAGCATGAGACTCTAGCCAAAGGCCCTGTTCATGCTGCTAGCCTAGTCCAAAGCGGGGAATATCTCGACAGTGAGCGCTACCAAGACATTTTGTTACCTAAAGGATGGTCTGATGAATTGCGGGCAGCTCTTGTAATTCAAGGAGAATGCTGGGGCATTGCCAGCCTCTATCGTCTAAAGGACAAGGAACCTTTTCAAGAAAAAGATATCCGAATGGTCATCGAACAAACGCCTAGACTCGCAGCCAAGCTGAGAGATGAACTTTTCAAGAAAAGAGATACGGAAGAGGACGCGGCGGCGGAGCAGCAAGGCTTCCTCATTCTCTCGCACGATTACAACCTTCTTTATGGAAATGAAACGGGTCTTCATTGGCTTCAGACGTTTCAAGCCTTTGAACAAATCCATGACAAGGCGATTATGCCGCGCCCGTTTAGAGCATTAGGGGCTAAACTTTTATACGGCGGTATTGAGCAAACAGCGGCAAGTATGACACGATTGCCTACGGGGCTGTTCCTCTCTCTTCAAGCATTTCGATTAACTCAGGCAGCAGGGCAGGAAGAAGCTGTCATGATTCACATCAAGAGAGCCCAAACCAATGATATTCTTCCTTATGCGGCAAAAACGTACAAGCTGACAGAAAGAGAGATGAACGTCCTAGACTGCTTATTAAAGGGACAGTCTACAAAGGAAATTGCCAGTACTTTATTTATTTCAACCCATACCGTCCATGACCATGTGAAGGCGATGCTGCAAAAGACAAATTTGAGCAACAGACGGATGCTTGTTTACTTTTTCTCTCACATATAAAAAAAGCGGCTACCTCACTGGTAGACCGCTTTTTTGTTTATTTTCCTAGAACTAACTCATGCAGGATATGTGCAACGCCGGCTTCATTATTGGATTTTGTCACAACATCCGCTACTGATTTGACATCATCAATGGCATTTCCCATGGCAACGCCGCAGCCCGCAAATTCCAGCATCGATACGTCGTTCCCATTGTCACCAATGGCCATGACCTCTTCACGAGCAATCCCCAGCTCTTTCGCTAGAAGCTTCACGGCATTCCCTTTACTAACTTCAGGATGCAGGATTTCAAGGAAGAAATCTGTGCTTTTCACCATCATGTACTTGTCTTTTACTTCAGATGGAATGGCTTGTATCGTCTTTTCCAACCGTTCTGGCTGATCAATATACATCATCTTCGGAAGTCTCATTGATGGATCTGCCTCTTCAACAGGTAAATATTTAAGCGGCAGCTTTGTTAAATAAGATTCAAGTACTGTGTACTCACTAATATCACGATTCGGTGTGTACAAATGAGCGGAATCGAAATAATGCATCGGTGTATCAAGCTCACGGCTCAGCTTATATAAAGAAGTTAAATCCTCATAGGATAACGTCAGTTCTGACACTACTTCATTTGTGTGACTGTTTTGAACAAGCGCCCCATTGTAGGCAATCACATAATCTCCCTCTTGATTGAGCTGAAGATCATCTAGATAGCGATTCACTCCGCCAATAGGCCGTCCTGTACATAATACAATTTTAACGCCCTCTGCTTTCGCCTGTTGAATGGCTTCAAACACCTCATCCGGCACCATATGTTGATCATTTAATAACGTACCATCCATATCAATTGCAACTAATTTATACATTCACTGGTCCCCTTTTCTCAGCAAAAACGTGCTGCACTATTTTGAGCCATCATCTATATGATGACAGGTTATATCATTACTATTTACCTATTTTAGCCTATCGTTTTTTCATCACGCTGTCTACTTGTTCTCACCTGTAACAAAATTGTCATAAGCCTTCTCTATTATATCGTATTCTATTCATCCTGCTTTAAATAGAGTTTCTGCCTTTTTCCAACGTGAAAATGAAGACAAATGTTCACCACTGAATATTTTGAAACTAGCAAATCTAATTGTATGATGGATAGCAAAGAAAGGAGGTGCAGGGAATGATTACTTTTACTAGAGGTAAATTGTCAAAAATGTCTGGTGTACATATTGAAACCATTCGTTTTTATGAAAATGAGGGTGTGCTCCCCGAACCAAAGAGAGCACACAATGGCTATCGTTTATATGATAAAAAATATGTACTCATGCTATCCTTTATCACAGAAGCTAGAAAGCTAGATTTCTCACTCAAAGAAATTCGCGAAATTATCAAATCGCTATTTGAAAAACAATCAAAGACAGAAGCTGAACAGCTGCTCGAACAAAAGGTTGAGGATATTCAACACTCCATTCATGAGTTAAAGAAGAGGAAAGCTGCCATTCAATTGTTAACAAAACAAACATTAGCGAACATCAGCTAAGTAAGGGCTGCCAAAGATGTGCCAGTGTTTGCCGCTGGCGCCCCTCTCCGCCCAGGTGCCAAGTGCGCGTGCAATTCAAACATCAGTTATACTAGAGACAGCTTTACTTGATATCAAACGAGTGGAAGGGGTTTTGAATAGAATGAACATTGCAACCATTGGAACAGGTGTGATTGTGGAAAGCTTCTTGCAAGCGATTGACCAGCTTGACGGCGCTTCTTGTCATGCCGTCTATTCAAGAAAGGAAGCAACGGCAAAGAAGCTCGCAGACCAATTTGGTGTAAAAACGACTTATACAGATTTAACGGCTATGCTAGAAGATCCAAATATTGAAGCCGTTTATATTGCATCACCGAATCGATTACATAGCGAACATGCCACGGCTGCATTAAGAAACGGAAAACATGTGATTTGCGAAAAGCCTTTCACCTCTAATGTCAAAGAGCTGGAAGCCTTAATCGCACTCGCAAAGGAAAAGCAGCTTCTCCTATTTGAAGCCATTACGACTGTTCATATGCCAAACTATCATTTAATCAAAAAACACCTTCATCAATTAGGTAAAATCAAACTGGTTCAATGCAACTATAGTCAATATTCAAGCAAATATAATCAGCTGCTAGCCGGCGAAACGCCAAATGTCTTTAACCCTGAATTCTCAGGAGGAGCATTGATGGACATTAATATCTATAATGTCCATTTCATCATGAATCTCTTCGGATCACCGGAGCAGGTCCGCTACCAGGCAAACCGTCACCCAAATGGCATCGATACATCTGGTGTTTTAACTTTCACCTACAATGATTTCATTGCGACAAGTGCCGGCAGTAAGGATACAAGCAGCATGAATTTTGCATTGATTCAAGGAGAAAAGGGCTTCATTCATGTGAAAAATGGGGCGAATGGCTGCGAGGAAGTGCTGCTTCATGTGAATGACCAGGTGATCTCACTCAATGCACAAACAAATTCAAACCGCCTGTTTTATGAAGCAGAGGCTTTTCAGCACATCATTGAAACAAATAATCATGAACAGTGCTATGCATGGCTTGATGAAAGTCTCTCCGTCATGAAAGTCCTTGATGCCGCAAGAAAAGATGCAGGTATTGTTTTCCCAGCAGATCAATTTTAATGAAAAAACCGCCTTCTATGAGAGGGCGGTTTTTGATGATTAAATACTCTTTGAATAGGCAACTAGGCGCTGAGACATGTGGTTCACTTCATCGACTGAAGCATTTACTTGCTCTGTTAAAGCAGCCTGTGTTTGTGTAAGAGCTGTCATGTTCGAAATGTTTTCAAGAATTTCATCAATTTGTGTTTTCATTTCCGTTAAACTAGATTCGATATTCTCCGTTGCATTGGCACTGTGAAGCGCCAGTTTACGCACTTCATCTGCAACGACTGAGAATCCTCTTCCTTGTTCACCAGCTCTTGCTGCCTCAATCGCAGCATTTAGACCAAGCAAGTTCGTTTGGTTCGCTACTTCTTTGATCAAGTCAGAAATATTTTTCGTCTCATCTGCACTATTTTTTGCTAAATTGGCAGCAGATGTTGACTGCTCCTGTGCGACAGCAAGCTCTTGCGCTTGGTTTGTCACAGAGCTGATGCCTGATACCATCTCGCTGATTGAACTTGATAGCTGTTCTACTTGTGAAGCCATTTCATTCGCTGTTTTCTCTTTGTTTTTTTCTAACGTGATGTCACGAATGGTTCCAGCCACACGAAGAGGAACACCTTTTTCATCACGAATGGTTTCACCACCGGCATGATACCAGCGATACTCGCCATTTTTGCTCTGCAATCTGTAATCAATATCAAATGGTGTGCGTCCAGAGTGATCATTTAAATGATCTGCAAAAGCTTGGAGAGCTTTTTCTTGATCCTCAGGATGCAGGCGGTCGCTCCAGCTGCTTAATACGTTCGGGAAATCCTTTTCGTCCGTAAAACCAAGCGTTTTTCTGAATTGCGGGGACCACCAGAACTCGTTATTCGGGTTGACTGGATCGCCGGCCTCTACGACCATGTCCCAAGGAGCCTCCACAAGCGCACGGTTGATTAAGTCATATCTCGTCACGAATGCTTGCAGTTCTTCTTCTTTCAATTTCTGATCATGAATATCAAAAAGAGCTCCCGCCACACGAAGAGGGACACCATTTCGATCACGAATGGTCGTGCCAGTTGCTTTGAACCAGCGATAATCTCCGTTCTTCAACTTCAAGCGATATTCGATATCATATGGTGTACGTCCCGAATGATCCGATAAATGCGAAGAGAATGCATTTAGGGTATATTCTTGTTCATCCGGATGAATTCGAGATGCCCAGCTGTCTAAAACGTTCGGAAAATCGTGCTCGTTTTGAAAGCCGATCATTTTGCGGAAATCATCCGTCCATGTGAATTCATTTTTTGGATTGACTGGATCTCCAGCGATCACGACCATATCCCATAAACCAACTTGAATGGCTTTTGTCACTAAATTCATCCGCATTTGAATATCTTCATTTACTTCCTGCATCTTTTGCAAAGCTTCATTTATTTGGGCTACTGCTTCAATCGTTTGACTTGAAGAGAATGCAGCAGTATCTATTCTTGCTGAAAGGTCTCCCTTCTCAATTCGTTCTACTAATCGACTGCTCTCATTTAAAAGGGTTCCCGACGATGAATCATTTGCTTTTCTCATAAACATCTTTCATAACTCCTTTCATTCCTTCATACTTTTTTGAAATATTTTACAGTTATAAACAATTCTTTATTAGGACTTTAGTAATACAAAAGATATATCGACAAAAACTGAAAATTGTTTATGTCAGAATGAAGGCAAATGTTCATTTTTTCACGAAGTTTCAGATTTTGGGGATGGGTCATGAATGGATCTATGGAAAAAAACGGCTCATTTGATAGAATCAACCGCCTTTTTTGTCTGAAAAATCTCTTTTTTTATATTGACACTGACGTCTCGAAAAAAGAAAATGGAACATAAGCATTTTTAAAAAAGGAGAACGTTATGAGCGCGAATCAGGAACAACAAGAATTAAAAAAGCTTTTATCACCGCGTCACATTCGCATGATTGCATTGGGCGGGGTCATTGGTACAGGAATCTTTAAAGGAAGTGCCGATACAATCGGTTTAGCAGGTCCTGGGGTTATCTTTTCCTATGTATTTGCTGGATTATTATTGCTCATCGTAATGGCAGCCTTAGCTGAAATGGCGATTGTCTATCCGGGAAATAACCTTCGCGACCTGATACAGATTGCGCTTGGTCAACGTTTTTCATTTGTTGTCGGCTGGGTTTACTGTTTCATGTGGCTCACTGTGTGTGTCATCGAGATTATTGCGGCAGGCAGCCTGCTTCAATACTGGTTACCGAACGTGCCGCTATGGTCACTATGTTTACTCTGCTCTCTCTTAGTCATCGGAATTAACTTAAATAATGTAAAATACTTTGGTGAAATTGAGTTTTGGTTCGCTGGAATGAAGATTTTCGTTATTATTGTGTTTATTATTCTTGGTGCAGCTCTATTATTTGGGATCATTCCGAACGAACAAAGCACATCGGCACTCACCAACTATCAAAACTTCGTCCCGAACGGATGGGGTGCGATCTTTGCCTCTTTATTAGTTGTTATTTTCTCTTATGGGGGCTCTGAATTGATCGGGCTGACCATTACAGAAACAAAGGATGCCGAAAAGGTCTTACCTGGTGTTGTTAAAAGTATGATGTGGCGTATTATCTTATTTTACACTTTGCCGATTTTGATCATCTGCGGACTCATTCCTTGGAATCAAATTGATCCAAATAACAGTCCATTTGTTCAAGTCTTTTCAGCAGCCGGTATGCAAGGCGCCTCTCACTTCATTAATTTTGTATTGATTACAGCGGTTCTATCGGCGGCCAATTCTGGCATTTATGGAACAACGAGAATGATGCATTCTCTCTCTAAATCAGATGGCGGTCCGAAAAAACTGGCACAGGTCAACAAAAGAGGCGTCCCCATTTTGAGTTTATGGGTGACCGTTCTGTTTCTTCTCATCGGAACATTCTTTGCTTACTTATATCCAGAGCAAATTTTCAGTTATATGCTGGCTATTCCTGGTTTTGCTGTTTCACTTATTTGGATTAGCATTTGCATGGCACATCTGAAACTTCGCCCGAAATATCCACAGGAGCCGTATTTCAAAGTGTGGCTGTTTCCGTATTTGACATTATTTGCAGGTCTTGTGTTAAGTGTGAGTTTTGTGATGTTTCTATTCAGAGAAGAAAACTTGCCTAGCTCGATTATCAGCATCGGTTTCTTAATCGCAGCCATCATCGCTTCATTCTTAATGAAAAAGAAGGCTTAAACACTAAAACCCGCCATTGAGGCGGGTTTTTTCATAAACTGCTGTCTTCTGTCACTTCAAAATCAACAGACGCTTTCGGTATGCCGTTGATGATGATTGTTAATGTATGAGTCCCCTCGTAATGTTTTCTCGTCGTCATATTTTGAAAAGACTGTGACCTGACGAATTCTCTCTGTAACGTTGCGTCTGTTTCAAACTCTGTGATTTTAAATACCTTCTGATTGCGGGTCCCCCGAGCCTTGACGTAGTCTATGGCATACTCTACACGCAGCTTTAGCGGCTTATCAGCTTGTAGGGTAAAACGAAATGTCATTTTCTCTCCGATTCGAATAGGATCTTGTACAATCTTCAAATCCGTTACTTGAACGGATGGATCGTCCCCATAGCCAAACAACGCCATAATAGCTGGATCTCCTTTTTTGAGTAAGGTACGAGATGCATGTTTGACAATCCAGTTTGTATGTTTGTTGGTTCCATACCAGCTTTGAACCGTCTGCTTCATCAAATCTGGCTGAATTGCAGAGATATCATTTAAATGATTCGCTACACTTTTTTGCACATACCGAGATGGGTCAGCCTTCAAGTTTTCCAAAATGGGCAGCGTGACCGAAGGATTCTTTTTAAGTGAAGGGACAGATAAGCCCCATGGCAGACGCGGTCTGCAGCCTTCACTAGCCAGCCTCCGCAAATGCTCATCTTGATCCTGAGACCATACGAGCATTTGCGCCAGCATTTTGTCCTGATCTTGAATCAGAAATGGCCGAACGGCAAATTCAGAAGTGGAAAAGGGTGTGAAGAATTCGAGCGCCTTGATCGAGATGTCCCAGTTTGCAAGGCCGTACGTCTCGACGTAGTCTGGAAATACGAGCGCACTAAGCCCTGAAAAATGCGGGGCTGCCTGACGCAGTACCTCAATTGTCTTCTCATAGTTTTGAGGCAGACAGGCATGCATCGATTCAGTGACTCGTCGCATCCGCCCTTTTAACTCAAGCTGCTGCCAATCCTCTTGAAATACGAGCCGCTTGAATCGCTCAGCATCAAATCCAGACGAAGCCTGCGCAAGTTTCTCCGCTAATTCTTGGATAAATAATTCATTGTACACATGTTTTAATGGTTCGATCGTGTCCGCCTCCCACATCTCAATATTATTATTTTACCCCAATCTGAAGAAAGTGGTATCACAACACACAAAAACAGCCCGACTCATATGAATCAGACTGCTTGTTCGCTATATAAACATATTAATCATCATAATAAATGCAATGGCACTAACGGAAATGATCGTCTCCATAGCCGTCCATGTCAAAAACGTCTCTTTAATGGTCATACCAAAATACTCCTTGATCAGCCAAAAACCAGAATCATTGACGTGAGATAAAATTAACGAACCCGCTCCTGTTGCTAACACAAGCAGCTCCCTGCTCACATCCGGCATAGTTGCAGCAATTGGTGCTACAATACCTGCTGCCGTCATCATGGATACCGTCGCAGATCCTGTTGCCACACGAATCACTGCAGCAATCAGCCAGCTAAGCAAAATCGGTGAAATCGGCGAGTGTTTGGCTAAATCTGCAATATAATCACCAACACCCGAATCAATGAGCACATTGTTGAAAGCTCCGCCTGCTCCAATAACAAGCAAAATGGAAGCGATCGGACCTAAGCACTCATTACTAAAGGAAAGCACCCGGTCACGGCTCATTCCTTGCATAAAGCCAAGACTGAAGAAAGAATAAACCGTTGCAATCAGCAATGCTGTTATCGGGTCTCCGATGTACTTGAATACCTGAAACCACATATTGTCCTCTGGTAAGATGATGTCCGCCAATGTGGCAAGAAGCATCAGAATCACCGGCACCAATATGGTAAACATCGTATTCACAAAGCCGGGGAGTCTTCGATCTTCATTGCGTTCAGTGAATTGCTTTCTCAGCATCTCCGGAACGGGTTTATGTATACGTTTTCCAATCCACTTACCATACAGCGGTCCAGCAATAATCGCTGTCGGCAATCCCACAATAATAGAGAAGAAAATGGTTTTCCCCACGTTGGCATGATAGATGCCAACGGCTGCCATTGCCGCTGGATGAGGCGGGACTAGCCCATGCACGACAGACAGGCCAGCGATTAACGAGATCCCAATGGTCACGAGCGAGATGCCTGTTTCAATGGCAATTGTAAAAAGTAAAGGAATGAGAAGAACAAAACCGACCTGGAAAAAGACAGGTATCCCCACGATAAAAGCAACAAACATCATTGCCCAATGCACATTTTTCGTCCCAAACCGCCCGATTAGAGTTTGCGCTATTCGCTCTGCTCCCCCTGATTCAGCCATCATTTTCCCAAGCATGGTACCAAGCGCTAGAACAATAGCCAGCAATGATAACGTATTGCCTAATCCCGTTTTAATCGATTGAATGATTTCCTGCAAATCCATCCCCGTCGCAAAGCCTACTAGCATCGAAGTAATAATTAAGCTCACAAACGGATTCAACTTAGCAACTGTAATGAGAATGAGTAAAAGGACAATCGCCGCAATCACAATGAATAAAAGCATGTTCTCCCACCTTTTCCCTGATGTTTAACGATTTTGTTTTAATTGCAGCGCACTAATGACATCAAATTCATCCTTCAGTTTGTCGTAGAGGCGCTCATATAAATAAAACAGCTCTATGTAAGTTTCATTGTTCTTCATATTAGGTTCATGACGAGCAGAGATTCGAATCCACTCTTGAACCTCTTCTATCTCTTCCATATGACCTAAACTATGAAGTGCAAGGACAGCAGCCCCCAGTGCTGACGCCTCGTAGCTTTCTGGAACAAGCACTTCTCTACCCATCGTATCCGCTAAAATTTGCCGCCACAGCGGAGATCGTGCAAATCCGCCCGAAGCTCTGACATCCTTTGCTGAACCGGTTAAATCTCTTAAGGCAACACCGATCGAGAAAACACTCATAATGACGCCTTCTAACACAGCTCTAATAAAATGCTCCCGCTTATGCTGAAGACCGATTCCAAAGAAGGTGCCTCTCGCATTTGGATTCCAATAAGGTGCACGCTCACCTGATAAAAATGGCAGAAACAGCAAACCCTCAGAACCAGCTGGAACCTTTTCCGCGATATCCATCATCAGATCGTAAGGGTCCACCCCTAGACGCTTTGCTACCTCAACCTCTGACGACCCGAATTCATCCTTCAGCCATCTCAGCATGATCCCGCCATTATTGGTCGGTCCTCCTACAACCCAATGCTTATCTGTCAGGGCATAGCAGAACGTTCTTGATTGCTCATCTGTAATTGGTTTGTCCACAACCGTACGGACCGCACCGCTTGTCCCAATCGTCACAGCTACCTCTCCTTGACCAATCGCGCCCACACCTAAATTCGCTAGAACGCCATCATTCGCACCAATGACAAATGGTGTATCTTCTTTAATGCCCATGCGCAGTGCAATCTCTGGCTGAAGTCCTCTCAGTTGATATGTCGTTGGGACAAGTTCGGATAGTTGACTGGCTTCAATTCCAGCAATACGAAGCGCCTTCTCATCCCATTGAAGCGTTTCCAAATGAAACATGCCCGTTGCTGAAGCGATTGAATAATCGACGACATACTGACCGAAGAAATGATAAAGAATATATTCTTTGATCGAAATAAATTTTGCTGCCTTCTTAAAGACATGTGGTGCCATTTCTTTCATCCAACGTATTTTTGAAAGCGGTGACATTGGATGAATCGGAGTACCTGTCCTTTTATAAATGTGGAAGCCATCCATATCTGATTTAATTCGTTTCGCTTGTTCTGCACTTCTGTTATCTGCCCAAATGATACTGTTCGTTAGCGTCTTTCCATCCTGATCCATCACAATTAAGGAATGCATCGCTGTACTGATCCCGATGCCTATAAGATTTTCTTCATCAAATGCTGCTTCCGTCAATGCACCTCTTACACTCGCAATGACGGCTTCTAATATCTTCTCAGGGTCCTGCTCAACCCATGCTGGCTGGGGCTGAATGAGCTCGTAAGGAACTGAATGCTTCGATAATACCTTCCCCTGAGGTCCAAACAGAACCGCCTTTGTACTTGTTGTTCCTATATCCAAACCAATTACCGCCTGGTTCCCCTTCATCTGTATCACGCCCAATCATTGATTTGAAGTCACATATGTAGTTTTTGAATGCCTGCTAAATCCCATTATAAAAATAATTTTTTCGACATTCAACGACCGAAAAGAAAATTATTTTCAATAAAAAGCTCACAATCGTTACCACATCAGCATTTTTCATTATCAGAAAAATTTATTTTTGGAATCATTACACCCTTTTTTGTGAAATGGTTTCTCGCATTTGTTTTAAATTCGTTATTGTTTCCTGCTGCCTTAAATGAGCAAGTGCAAAATATAGAACGTCAATGACCGTCAGCTGAGCAAGTCTTGCGGACATTGCTTCTGTTCGAAAAGCCGTTTCTTGCGTTGCTGTATACAACGTGACATCTGCAAGCTGGCTCAATGGAGAGCGCTGATAGCTTGTAATGCCAATGGTTTTGGCTCCTTTTTCCTTTGCAGTTTTCATCGCATCAAGCAAATCTTTATTACGTCCAGAATGAGAAATACCGATCACTGTACTGTGCCGGTCAAGAAGACCAGCAGACATCGCTTGAAAGTGAGAATCTGTGTGAACAATACAGTTGATGCCTGTCCTCATAAATTTGTGAAAAGCGTCAGTCGCAATGAGGCCAGACCCACCACTCCCATAAAACTCTAAGCGTTTTGCTTCATGAATGATTTGGATGGCCTTTTCTACATCCCCTGGATTCAATAATTGAAAGCTATCCTTTAATGCAGATATATTCTTCTGAAAAACCTTTTGCATAAAAACAGCCATATCATCATCAAGACTCATTTCTTCATCTACATAATTAGGCTTTGTTTGGTCTATTTCCTGGGCAATAGCAATCTTCAAATCTTGAAAGCCCTCAAATCCAAGCCTTTTACAAAGACGAAAAATCGTTGCCTCTGAGCTTGCGGTCTTTTTCGCAAGTTCCACGATAGACAAATGGATGATGTCGCGGGGCTCACTCGTAATATGTTCTGCAATTGCTTTCAGCTTTGGCGGCAACCCTCTGCTTGCTGCTCGTATTTTTTCAATACTACTTAAACTAACAGAAGCCAATTGACTTCACTCCTCCCTTATTCATGTGAACGCATACATTTCCTCATGTCCCCATCTTATAAAAAAGAAGCCTGTTTGCACAGACTTCTTTTTTAAGCGCTCATTGTTTTGATCAATAAATCAAAGAAAGCGTCAGCATCTACATCCGTACACACTTGAACGTTTCGTTCTTTCTCCCATTGATGCTGAAAATCACAGATCATCTGTCCATCACAAAGCTCACTCTTCGTCTCGACATCCACATGAAAGGCCTGTATGCTTACGAGCTGCTTGTCAATGGCAAGACTGACAGCAAGCGGATCATGCATGGCACACGCCCATACACCATTCCGCTCAAAATAGCGCTGACGGTAAATGCTTGTGCTCTCTCTAATATAATGGGCTACTGTTTCATTCTGAATCGCATCGATTCTTTCATCCGTAAGCAAGACCTGTCTCGTGACATCTAATCCCACTTGAGTTAATGTAGGGTACCCTGCATTCAGCACTAACTTTGCCGCTTCTGGGTCTGCATATGTATTAAATTCCGCAACCGGCGTGACATTCCCCTGTCCTTCAACGACACCACCCATAAAAATGACTTCTTTCACGTGATGAATCAGCTCGGGACACTTTTTCACTGCAAGGGCTAAATTCGTTAAAGGTCCTGTCAACACAAGCGTAACCTGCTTCGAATACTGCATCACCTGGTCGATGATAAAATCAGGCGCAAAACCAGCATCTGCTTTTTTCATAGGCTGAGCATCCTTTAAAGCACCGCCAATCCCATCCTCTCCGTGCACCCGATGTTCATAATGAGGCGCTCTTAAAAGAGGCGTTGCTGCACCTTTGATGACAGGAATATCATCTGCCTCAACCAGCTCAAGCACTTTACACGTATTCAATGTAGCCGCATCGACAGACACATTCCCACACACCGTTGTAATCCCCAACATATCAAACTGCTCACTTTTCACCGCCAGCAAAATCCCAATCGCATCATCAATTCCAGTGTCTACATCTAAGATCAATTTCTTTTTATTTGCCATGGTTGAAATCTCTCCCTTATTTGAAAGTGTTGTTAGGGGAATGATAGCATATTGCTTTGGTCATCATTTTAGAGAACAAACGGTTAACGAATGTTTTTTACTCTTTTTCACCAACATCTTTCAGATATTGTTCGCGTTCCTTTTTGGGAAGACTTTTCAAGAAATTTTCTTTTAATTCCGGTTCATCTTTATATTTTTCCCAGTCCCTGAATCGAATTGATAACTCGTATGAATAACTCATTGAACCTATCTTTTTAGACCTATATTGTAGGGATGCTGAAAAATTGTACTTTACCGGCTCATCATTCACATACCCGTTAATAACAATATCCCCCATGGGATTAATAGTCACATCTTTTTCGAACGTAATAGATTTTATAAAGTTGTGAATGTCTATTTTATGTAAATCTTCTTCGATTTTTGGTTTCATCTTCTCTGCAAACTCTTCTGCTTTTTCTTGATCGCTTTTTTCTTGCACTACATCATCTGACAGACTCTGATTAATGTACTGTACAATGAACACAGTTACTGAGATGATAACGACCACAATAATGATAGAAAACTTCATTGTATTTTTCATAAAAAGCAAAAACTCCTTAATGAACTTTTAATCAATCTATCTATGAAATTGGCAAAAATAAAAACAGGTAGGTGAGTACCTGCTTTACTCTTTTTCTCCAATATCCTTAAGATACTGTTCACGTTCTTTTTTAGAAAGGCTATTCAAAAAATCTTCTTTCACTTGTGGGTCAAAATCAGCCCAATTCTCGAATCGGTCTGATAAATCAGAAGAGATGCTCATAGAACCGACTTCATTAGATCTATATTCTAATGATGCAGAAAACTCAAACCTTTCTGGCTCGCCATTCACATATCCCCTCACTCTTATATATCCCATTGGATTAATGGTTACTCCTTTTTTAAAAGATATAGTTTCAATAAAATTATGAATATCCATTTTGTGCAAACGTTTTTCTATTTTCGGCTTCATTTTCTCTGCGAATTCTTCTGCCTTCTGTTGTTCACTTTTCTCTTTTTCTTGCACGATGACCTTTCCTCCAGATTCGTTTGTTTGAGATTGCTTACCTTTTAAAAGAAACAATGTAACTGAAATAATAGTAATAAGGGTAATAAAAACAATCAAAAGTTTGATTTTTTTCTTCATATGAAATATCTTCCACCTTTTAAAAGTTATCATTCATCTCTAAATTACTTAATTATTAAAAAATTATAATAGATATTTATTTCTCTCTATAATATAATATTTATGATAAAAATTACAGGAGTGTAAATATTGTCCTATACGAGCTCAATTAATCAACTTAGCGATAAAGATTATAATGATATATCGTCAGAGTCTTATGATATTTCTAATTATACATTTCCGAAAGATATACGCTTAAAAAGCGGTAAAACCATGTATGTCATTGACCATTTAGAAACAAAAAAAGGTCTTAACGCTCTAACCCTAGTCTCAAGAGAGGATTATCGTAATTCTAACAAAGGCAAAGACCTCACCAAAATCAAAAACGCAGTCATCGCCTACCGCGGGTCAGAACCGATTGGCGCTGGCCAATATAAAGATACCATTAAAAAACATGGAAAAAAGAGTCAGATGATCTTCTTTCTACCATTTTGACGAAGCCGCCTCCTTTTCGTCAGTCACAGACGTCAAAGGAAGTCACGACGAAGGTGGCGACAGGGACAACGACCTATACAAATGAGATTGTGCAAGATTGGCTGATATCAGATACAAAGTATTTGATTAAAAATATTCCCTTTGAACATGGTACAGAGAATCAAATGGTTCAAGCAGATCGGTATGCGAAAGAAATACATAAGAAAATGCCAAATGCCAAGATGTATGTGACAGGTCATTCACTCGGCGGGTCGAATGCGTCCTATGTTCTTGTTAAAAATGATTTTATTAAAGGCGGGGTCACCTTTGAGAATCCGAATATTTACCCCAATCTATCGGATGGCCTCCAAGCCAAAGCATTAAAAGGTGATTACCGCAGTAGATTAACAGAATATATCAATCTCAATGACGGGCTTTCTCTTTTAAATCGACATACGACAGAAATCGGTCGTGTGAAAGTGATGTATGATGCCGCTTTACCTGAAGGCGTCGATTACTCCGAGGACCCCTCCAAAGCCGTCCAATTTATGAAAAATCTCCTCAATCGGGCAATGAGCGTTAATCCTTCATTGGATGCAAATTTGTTTCTTGAAGCCCTTGCTGGCAGCCATGGCTTAGATCGGTATGCCTTTCCATCAGATGGCTCCGTTGAAACCATTGATGACATGTTGAGAAAAAACCCTTCTCTCACTGCCGCCATGTTACATCAATTGAGTCAGTCGAATGTTCATCCGCAAAGTGTGGTGGCAATTTTAATCAAGTCCCATGTTCTCATGAACACAGGTCGTAAATTCTCGACATATGCCGAGCACCATATGCAGCAAATTATCCGCAAAATCGAGAAACTCGATGACAAAGTGGATCAATCTGTGGAACAGGTACGCTCGAGATACAAACAGATTGTTGGCTTTGGTTCCTATGATCAGCTGACGGCTTCTGATGTGGATGCCGTGATTCGTCATTTAAAAACGGAGGGACTTGAGAATGAGTTCTATTCCGTCAAAGAGTATGATACAGCGATTGATAGCGCGATGAATATAAAAAGGTGGCTGGACTCAATATCAGATGATATGAGCCAGCTAGGGAAAGAATACCATGATGCAGATACAGCCCTAGCAAAGAATATGGGCATTTCATAAGGAGAACGAGGAATGGAATTTTCAAAGAAACAACCAACAGATGCAGACCGTTTTTTGCAACGAATGACAGATACGCATACATCAAGCTCCGTCTTTTCTCAAACAAACTTTCGCACTGAAGACATGACACCAGGAGAACTGGCTGCTTTGAAAGCAAAGATCAAAGAAGAGCAGAAAACAGCGCTAAGCAGAGCCATCCGGCATCAGCTGCAACATGAATTTGCAGAAGACCGCCAAGAAGCGGGAAAAATTTTAGATCTAATTGATGAACTTCAGAACAAAGTGTATAAACATCAAAAGCGCATCCATTCGCATATGTCAGGACAAGCCATTGACGCTTTAACAGAGAAAATCGAGCAAAGACTCAAGTTTTACGAACTGAAAGAAGATGTTCAATCCGCCATCGACTCGATTGGCATTTAGATGAACCTTCCGTTCGATGAATCTTTTCCCCGTCTCACTCGTATATACTAAAAGAGTAATTGATTTGAAAGGAGATCTGTTTGTGGGATATATTTTGTTATTTTCGGTTGTGATCGGTCTTGTCTTGACCCTCTTGCTCACACCGCTCAGATTAATCGTTAGAAAGAAAGGGACAGAACAGCAGGTTCCGCTTATGTGGATTGCAGGCCTTGCTTTACTGTTTATGGTCGGAATTTTTGTATTCTATTACATCACCAATTTGGATCGCAATCCTTCATCCCTCTGGTTGATTGGACTTGTTGTGACAGCAGCAGGCGCCTTTTTATCAGTTGGATTGGAGCGTAAGATCAAAGGCGTGCTGTTTCTTATTCTCTTACTGCTCGGTGTTTATATGTCGACAGCTTTTCTATTCAATGCGAATGAGAAATTTGATGTCTCCAAAATGGAACAAAAGGTAGAAATCAAAGCGTTTGATGAGACGGAAACACCTGCAAGTGTACCGCCTCAATTTGCTCGGAACAAAATGAAGAAATCGTTCGGACAGGTTCCGAACACAAGCTACTATGAGCTTGGCAGTCTGCAAATCCAGAAGGTCAACGGTGAGTATGTATACATCGCCCCAGTGGAATTCTCGGATTTCTTTAAATGGATTCGTTCAGGGAGTACGCCGGGTTACTTTACATTAAGTGCGACCGACTCATCTGCCAATCCAAAGTTTGTGAAAACAGAGATGGTCTACACACCTTCCTCTTATTTCAACAAAGAAATTGAGCGGCATATCCGCCTTCAATACCCTGATTTGATTTTCTACGGCGACACACAGCTGGAAATCAATGATGATGGAAAGCCTTATTACATTCGTACGTATGGCGATTTTATCTCTGCCCGAAACGGCTTTAAAGCTTCCGGCGTGGTCGTTGTTGATGCCAAAACAGGTGCAACGAAGAAATATTCGCTAGATCAAGTACCTGCTTTTATTGATGGCGCTGTTTCACCAGAGGCCGTTAGTCTGCAAAACAGCTATTTCGGAAACTATATTCACGGGTTCTGGAACAGCATGTTTGGAAAATCAGATGTGAAGCTGCCTTCAGATGAAGGAACAGAAGCCAATGTGAGTCCAGTATTTGATTCAAAAGGAGATATGTACTACTTCACAGATTTCACAAGTCCGAAAGAGGGCGTTGATTCGATGCTTGGATATGCCCTGACAAATGCCCGAACAGGAAAAGCGACTTATTATACCGGTAATCTTGAAGCGTCCTATATGGATTCTCAAGGCGCTCTGCAAATTATCGAGAAACGTTTCATCGAGAAGAAATGGAAAGGCCGCATGCCGATTCTGTATAATTTCTATGGAGAAGCCAGTTGGCTCACGCCGGTTCTCGATTCAAATGGATTCCTGCAAAACTACTTTATCGTGTCGGCAGCCAATCCAGAAATCGCTGCGTACGCTTCTACACCAAACGAAGCACTGAGAGCCTATAAGACAGCTCTGCAAAAAGGCGGCGGTACCGTTAACAGTTCCTCTAAGCAGGAAAAGAAAGAAACTACAGGGAAAGTCAAACGAGTGTATAAAGAAAAGACCGGTGATTATACAACCGTCACCTTCCTGCTAGACGATGGAAAAAGCTACACCATGTCATCTGAAAAAGAACCTCTCGTCATTTATTTAAAAGAAGGCGATCAGGTCGCCATGAAATACACAGATACAGGTGAAATCTTCCTTCCAGTTGATGAAATCACCATTAAAGGGTTATAAAAAAGATGCTTCTCCTACCGAGGAGAAGCATCTTTTTTCTCTTTCCTTAACAATTCAACAAGCAATTCCTTATTTTTATTTCCCCCTGTCATAGGTGACTCGACATAGGAGAATTTTCGTTTGAAATCCATTCCTCTCACAGAAAGGACAGCCAATTCCCCCCCAATGCTGCCTCGCTGGAGGACATATTTAGATAAAACAGAAAGCCCCATTCCATGAATTACAGCCTCTTTAATCGCTTGATTGCTGCTAAATGTTACAAATGTCCGGGCTTTCAGTCCATTTGATTTCAGGACGTGCTGTAAGTATTCTCCGGTACCTGATCCCTCTTCTCTCGTGATCCATGTTTCGTTTTGCAATTGATCAATCGTGACATCCTTTTTCTTAGCAAAGGAGTGATCTAATGGTGCGACGATATAAAGCTCGTCTTCTAGAAAAGTTTCCACTGTCAATTCTTTGTCATTCGTCTGTCCTTCGATCAAACCGATGTCGACATGGAATAAGCGGACATGACTGGCGATCGCCTCTGTGTTATCAATGACCACCTCAATGTCCACATGCGGATAGAGCTGATGAAACTCTGCCAATATTTGCGGCAGCACGTACTCTCCAATGGTAAAACTCGCCCCGATTGTCAGCTTCCCTCTTGCCAGATGATGATGCTCATAAATATCCTGCTTCGCCTGTTCATATAAACGAATGATTTGTTTTGATCGATGGTACAGCATATCCCCAGTTGGTGTAACAGTTAGTTGCTTTGGCGAACGATTGAGCAGAACGGTCTGGAATTCCTGCTCCAAGTTCTTAATATGAAGACTGACACTCGGCTGAGAAATCCGCAGCTTTTGGGCTGCCTTTGTAAAGTTTTTCTCTTCCACAACTGTCACAAATGTCTTCAGTGCATCGTAATACATCGGTCCCTCTCCTATCAGAAATCTTAATCCAAAACCTTTCTTATATATATCTTACTAATTCCTTCCCAGTGCGTAAAGAAGCGCTTTACTGAAAACAATTTAATAAAAATATTTACTAATTTTTTTAAAGACTCTATACTAGAAGGAGATATTTTCTATAGGAGGTGCTGATTTGGCAGCTAAAATAAAGGACATTGCTGAAAAAGCCGGATTATCCATTGCGACTGTATCTCGCGTACTGAACCAAGACCCCAACCTATCTGTCACGGATCAAACACGCGAGAAAGTATACGCCGCCGCTGAAGCTTTGTCCTATCAAAAGAAGACATTCAAACATTCATTAAAAAAAATCGCCTTTCTCTATTGGATGACAGAAAAGGAAGAGCTTGAAGATATTTATTTTAAATCCATCCGTCTGGGCATTGAGGAACTTACGAATACTCGTAGTTTAAATGTCACCGCTTACAAACCATCTGACGGGCTTCACTCCATTGATCCTTCTACAGAAGGGATCATTGCCATCGGCCGATTTAAAAAGTCAGAGCTTGACCAATTATATGCGATCACCCAGCATATCGTTTTTATTGATACGTCACCAGATGAAGACCGTTTTGATTCTGTAAAGCCAAACCTGAAACGCATTGTTGAAAAGATCATCGATTCTTTTATTGAAAAAGAACATACATCCATTGGATTTGTTGGCGGCACAGACCTTGATCTGAATACGAATATGCATATTCCAGATATTCGTGAAACGACTTTCCGTGAATATATGATGGCTCACAATGTCCTTGATGAGCGATTGGTCTATGTCGGTCACCATTTCTCAGTGGATGAAGGTTATGCGCTGATGATGAAGGCGATTGATGAGCTTGGAGATGACTTGCCATCCGCATTTTGTGTCGCTAGTGATCCTCTTGCCATCGGCTGCTTACAAGCATTAAACGAGCGCGGATTTTCTCTGCCGAACCGCGTGAGCGTCTTTAGTATCAACGATATTCATGTGTCTCAATATGTATCACCACCGCTCACCACGTATCATATCCACACATCTTTGCTTTGTGAAACAGCAGTCGATTTACTGTTAGAAAGACTTGTAGACGGCAGAACATTACCGAAAACTGTGCTGATTGCCTCAGAGCCTGTCTTTCGAAAAAGTACAATCTAAACAACTGGAAGCCCCGTCCAATCTGGAGGGCTTCTTTTCTCTCTATATGAGTAAAAAATTTTACTTAATAAATTTAATAAAACATGTTTACTTTTTTTACTCAAGTTGATATTCTCACATTAAGAAAGCGTTTTCTTATTATCTATGAAAAAAGAACGAGAGGGGATTACGAATGAAAAAGGGAAAATGGGCGACATTATCAGCAGTCGTTGGGACTGCTGTGCTTCTGCTTTCAGCTTGCGGACCGGGAGATGACAATTCAAGCGGAACACAGCCAGCATCTACAGGTACAAAGACCTTGCTAGTGTGGGAGGATGTCAAAAAATCTGATGGGATTCAAGACGCTGTAAAAGAATTCGAAAAACAACATGATGTGAAAATCAAAGTGGTCGAAAAAGCTTATGCCGACCAAATTGAAGCTCTCCGCCTAGATGGAGCAGCTGGGACAGGTCCAGATGTCATCACGATGCCTCACGATCAAATTGGATCAGCTGTCACTGAAGGGCTATTACAGGAAATGAAGCCCGATCAAAAAGTGATGAACTCCTTCACAGACGAATCCATTCAATCACAAACGGTAAACGGCAAGCTGTATGGTCTTCCTAAATCCGTTGAAACGACAGTGCTTTTCTATAATAAAGATCTTGTCAAAAAGGCACCAACGACACTTGATGGCTGGTATGATCTTTCGAAAAAGCTGACAAAAGACGGAAAGTACGGTTTTGTTGCGAAATGGGATGAAATTTACTACGCACAAAGTGTTTTAGGCGGATCTGGGGGTTATATTTTCAAGCAGAAAAGCGATGGCTCTTATGATGTCAATGACATTGGTCTGAACAATGATGGCGCCATCCAAGGCGGAGAATACATTCAAAAATTCTTTAGCGAAGGACTTTTCCCGAAAGGCATCATTGGTGAACAAGGAATCAACGTCCTCAACTCCTTATTCACAGAGAAAAAAGCGGCTGCTGTCATTTCTGGTCCATGGTCATTTGGTCCATTTAAAGAGGCGGGTATTGACTATGGTGTGGCCGAGCTGCCAACACTCCCTAACGGAAAACATATGAGCTCATTCTTAGGTGTGAAGAGCTACAACGTCTCCTCTTATTCTAAAAATAAAGAACTAGCTGAGAAATTTGTTGAATTTATCACGAATGAAAAAAATTCGAAGAAGCGCTTTGAATTGACAGAGGAAATTCCACCAGTGAAAAAACTGATGAAAGATCCAATCATTACGGAAAACGCGAATGCGGATGCTGTTTCAAAACAAACGAAATACGCCACACTGACACCGAACAATCCTGAAATGGCAGAGGTGTGGAAGCCGATTGACAGTGCATTAGGTCTCATTGCAACTGGTCGTACAGATGTGAAAAAGGCATTTGATGATGCGGTCAATCAAATCGACTCTCAAATTAAAGCAAATCACTCCAAATAACATCAAATGCGGGTAGTCGGTAGTTTATCAAACTGCCCGTAGTTGATCTAATTTCATATGAAGTAGGTGTTAGACGTGACGGGTAACCTTGAACTAGACCGCACACACACAGTGGAATCAAAGACACACCGGAGACGGGCGCTAATGTTCTCCTTTATACCCGGGATGGGGCAGATATACAACAAACAGTACGGCAAAGGGGCACTCTTTTTCCTGTTCGGCATCGCTTTTTTGATTGTATTTTATGATTTATTCAATATTGGCTTCTGGGGACTGTTCACACTGGGGACGATGCTGCCTCGTGACAACTCTGTTTTTCTTTTAGCAAAGGGGATTATTGCGCTGTTAACAGCTGGTTTTGGTATCGGCTTTTATGTACTCATGATGCGTGATGCTTTTATGAATGGAAAGAAACGGGATCAAGGGGTACCACTTCATTCCATCCGTGCTCAATATCATCAGCTCATCGATCAAGGCTTCCCTTACTTAATGAGCACTCCTGCTTTCTTTTTACTTCTATTTTCTGTTGTCTTTCCTATTATGTTCAGCTTTGCGCTTGCCTTTACGAACTATGATTTATACCACTCACCTCCTGCCAATCTGATCGACTGGGTAGGAATCAAGAACTTTCAAAATATCTTTTCCATTGATATTTGGAGAGACACCTTCATTGATGTACTTGGCTGGACCGTCGTATGGACTTTGGCTGCATCGACCCTTCAATGTGCCCTCGGCATCTTTTTAGCGGTTCTGCTCAATCAGAAGGATTTAAAGGGAAAACGGTTTTTCAGAACCATTTTGATTCTTCCTTGGGCTGTTCCAGGCTTTGTGACCATTTTGGTGTTTGCTGGACTGTTCAATGATACATTCGGGGCCATTAACAATACACTTTTTGCATCGATAGGGATTGATCCAAAACCATGGCTGACAGATCCATTTTGGAGCAAAATCGCCCTCATTGCGATGCAGACTTGGCTTGGATTTCCTTTCGTTTTCATTATGACAACAGGCGTTTTGCAGGCAATTCCCGAGGATTTATATGAGGCTGCGACCATTGATGGAGCCAATTTTTTTCAGAAATTCCGGTCCATCACGTTACCGCTTGTTCTCTATTCCATTGCCCCCATCCTCATCACACAATATACGTTTAACTTTAACAACTTTAATATCATCTACTTATTTAATGGCGGAGGACCGCCTGTTGCGGGGTCAACCGCTGGAGGAACGGACATCTTGGTATCTTGGATTTATAAACTCACAATGCGGTCCTCTCAATATGCACTCGCTGCGGCTGTCACGATTTTACTTTCAATCTTTGTCATCGCCATTGCACTCTGGCAGTTTAAGAGAACGAATTCATTCAAAGAGGAGGACATGATGTGATATGGGATCAAAACAAAACAAGCTCATTCGCCTGAGCATTACTTATTTTATCCTTTTCATTGCCTCCATTTGTATTCTATATCCACTGCTTTGGACAATCGGTGCTTCCTTTAATCCTGGAAACAGCCTCATGAGCACAAGTATGTTTCCGAAGAATCCAACGTTCAGTCACTTTACCGAGCTCTTCTTTGGCCAAGGCGCACTTTATGCAAAATGGTATTGGAACTCCATGAAGATCAGTATTGCCACAATGTTGTTAACGTTGATTCTTGTTAGTTTTACAGGCTATGCCTTTTCTAGATTCCGTTTCAAAGGACGGAAAAATGGGCTGATGCTCTTTTTGCTGCTGCAAATGATTCCTCAATTTTCAGCGCTGATTGCGATTTTCGTTTTGGCTCAAATGCTTGGACTGATTAACAGCCATCTTGCACTGATTTTGATTTATGCAGGCGGACAAATTCCGATGAATACGTATTTAATGAAAGGCTATCTTGATGCGATTCCGAAAGATCTTGATGAATCGGCCAGAATGGACGGCGCAGGGCATTTCCGAATTTTCATCCAAATTATTATGCCGCTTGCTAAACCCATTTTGGCGGTTGTCGCCATCAACTCATTTACAGGACCACTGGGTGATTTCATCATCTCCAGTGTCATTGTCCGCTCACCCGAAATGTATACACTCCCGATCGGTCTGTACAATCTAGTGTCAGACAAAATGGGGGCCAGCTACACGACCTTTGCAGCCGGGGCTTTACTCATTGCGATTCCAGTCGCTTTATTGTTCCTTGTGTTACAAAAACAATTTGTGTCCGGCCTCACACAAGGTGGGACAAAAGGATAAGGGGAGATTTGATGAAGAAATGGATGCTTGTGACGGTTATCGTTTTCTTTTTGATGGGGTTAGGGATTTTACCTGAAGCAAAAGCGGATGCCATTTCCGTTCAGCCGATCAATGGACTGCAAGGTGATTTCATTAAAGGAGCCGATATCTCCATGCTTGCGGAGGTGGAGAGAAGCGGGGGCAGATACTTCGACCAGAACGGAACACAGGTGGACCCGCTCAAGCTATTAAAGGAAAAAGGCGTCAACTATGTGCGCATTAGACTGTGGAACCATCCATACGACAACCAAGGTCGTGCCTATAATGGCGGGACAAATGATCTTAATACAGCCATCGCTTTATCGAAACGCGCAAAAGCACAAAATATGAAAGTACTGCTTGATTTTCATTACAGTGATTTCTGGACCGATCCTGGTAAACAGTTCAAACCGAAAGCATGGGCATCTCTTTCACAAAACGATTTGGTAAAAGCGGTTGGCACTTACACTGGGGATGTACTCAAAACGATGAGAGCCCAAAATGCACTGCCGAACATGGTACAGGTTGGAAACGAATTGAACTCAGGTATGCTCTGGCCGAACGGCAAAAGCTGGGGTGAAGGCGGGGGTGAATTTGACCGGCTTGCTGCTTTGCTAAAAGCGGGAACAAATGCGGTTCGCTCTGTCGATTCAAACATGAAAGTCATGCTTCACCTTGCCCATGGCGGGGACAACGGGGCCTCCCGCTGGTGGTTTGATGAAATCACCAAAAGAGGCGTCTCATTCGATACGATCGGTTTATCTTACTACCCGTATTGGGACGGGGAATTTAGCGGTCTTACTAACAATATGAATGACATTAGCGCCCGCTATCACAAAGACGTCATCGTGGTAGAAACCGCCTATGGCTTCACAACAGCAAATGGCGACAACCTAGAAAACTCATTTAACCAAGATTCAGTCAATACTGCTGGCTACCCAGCTTCACCTCAAGGCCAGGCATCTTTTATACGAGATCTATCAGAAAAAATTTCACAAGTGAAAAACAATCGCGGGAAAGGGTTCTTTTATTGGGAGCCGCTTTGGATTCCAGCGAAAGGTGCCCCGTGGTCAAGTCAATATGGGCTGGCTTATATCCAAACAACCGGTACAGTCGGAAATGCTTGGGAAAATCAAGCGATGTTTGATTTCAACGGAAAAGCACTGCCTTCTCTAGACGTATTTAAACAAATGACACCGTAATTAAAAGGATAGGACGTGACAAAATGGGAAAGCGTTACCCACTCGTTCACCCAAATGTGAAAGGCTTTTTGCATGGTGGCGATTATAATCCAGATCAATGGCTTCATATGCCAGAAATCATTGACGAAGATTTTCGATTAATGAAGCTTGCACATTGTCAAACATTCTCCATCAACATTTTCGCATGGAGTAAGCTAGAGCCAAAAGAAGGTCAGTATGATTTTGCATGGCTGGATGACATTATGGACCGCTTGGCAGCTCAGGGGGCACACGCCATTCTTGCAACACCAAGCGGAGCTAGGCCTGCTTGGCTGTCACAAGCATATCCTGAGGTATTGCGCGTCGAAGCGAACCGTCAGCGTAATTTACATGGACTGCGCCATAATCATTGCTTCACCTCACCAGTTTATCGAGAAAAAACGAATACGCTCAATCGTTTGCTCGCTGAACGCTACAAAGATCACCCAGCACTGATCATGTGGCACATTTCGAATGAGTACGGCGGCGAATGTCATTGTGATCTCTGTCAGGAAGCATTTCGAGGCTATTTGAAAGACAAGTACAATCATGACCTTGAAGCTTTAAACCAAGCATGGTGGACGGGGTTTTGGAGCCACACGTATAGTGATTGGTCACAAATCGAATCACCTGCACCACACGGGGAGCACATGATTCACGGAATGAACCTAGACTGGAAACGCTTTGTCACAGCGCAAACGATCAATTTTTATCAAAATGAAATTGAACCGCTGCGGGAATTGACGCCTCACATCCCAGTGACCACCAACTTTATGGGCGACTACCCGCATATGCGCCCATTTCTCGGACTGGATTATCATGAATTTGCAAAAGAGGTCGACGTAATTTCATGGGATAGTTATCCAGCATGGCATAGCGGCAGAGAAACAACCGCTGAATTAGCGTCAAACGTAGCCTTCGTTCACGACTTATATCGTTCATTAAAGGACGGTCAGCCATTTCTCGTGATGGAGAGTACACCTAGCCTTGTGAACTGGCATGAAGTGAATAAGGTCAAACACAAAGGCATGGCACACCTTTCTGCCATACAGGCGATTGCCCACGGATCAGACTCTGTGCTTTACTTCCAGTGGCGCCAAGGACGAGGTGCCTCCGAGAAATTCCATGGCGCCGTAGTCGATCATTCTGGACATGAACATACGCGCGTGTTTCAAGAAGTCGCTGATCTAGGGAAACAGCTGGAGCAGCTGCAGCCCATCGCAGGGACATCCGTTCAACCAGAAGTCGCCATCATATACGATTGGGAAAACCACTGGGCCATTGATGATGCGCAAGGCTTAAATAATACAAACAAACGCTATGTAGAGGCTTGTCAAACTCATTATCGAAGCTTTTGGAAAAAAGGCATCCCTGTTGACATTGTCGGCATGGAAAAGGATTTCTCATCCTATCGTGTGCTCATTGGTCCAATGCTCTACATGATCAAACCAGGCGTTGCAGAAAAAATTGAAGCCTTTGTTAAAGCGGGCGGCATTTTTATCGCAACCTATTGGAGCGGTATGGTCGACGAAAATGACCTCTGTTTCCTCGGCGGTTTCCCGGGTCCTCTTCGCCATGTACTTGGCATTTGGGCGGAAGAAATCAACACATTGATGCCAGATGAACACGTATTAATGACCACAGGAAATGGACGCACCTACCATGTCGGGCAATATTGCGAATCCATCCATCCTGAAACGGCCTCTGTGTTAGGACATTTTGAGAATGGCTGCTACGAAGGACAGCCAGCCCTGACTGTCCATCCTTTTGGAGATGGAAAGGCATACTATATGGCTTCCGAAAATGAGCAGATTTTTTATGATGAGTTTTACGAGGATCTCATCACAGGAATGGAGATACAGCCCGTCCTATCAGCGGTGATTCCAGAGGGAGTCAGTGTCCAAAAACGAACAGATGGGTCGCAGGACTATGTGTTTATGATGAATTTCACGGAAAAACAGCAGCTCCTTTCACTAGATTCAGAAGAGAGCTATCAAAATATGCTGACAGGGCAACATGTGCCTCAAGAGCTTCACCTTGATCCTTACGAGTACATTATTATGAAAAAATAGATTGAAAGAGGCGTCTACTCATTGGACGCTTCTTTCATTTTGGTGAATCTAAATACCTATATAAATTTATGTATTTTAAATATAAACTTGAACCTTTATATTTTATCTAAATTTTTTGACATGTTTCATCCTGCGCCAATACTGGTTCGCCCATCCTTTTTCACCATTTTATAGGTATGAAAGCGGTTGCCTAATACTCATATTTTTGATACCCTTTTTTTCAATGCAGATATGGGACTGCATTGTCATAAAAAGAGCAAGAAAATGTAAACGGTCTATTGTAGGGGGAGGGACTTATGTTAACGTTTGTTGGATTGTTGATTATTTTAACGATTGTTGTATTGCTGATTTGGGGGAAAGCAAGTCCGATTGTTGCCATGGTCATGGTGCCTTTAATCGGGGCATTCATCGCAGGATTTGGGATTAATGACATTCAAACATTCTTTGAAGAAGGGATTATCAAAGTACTGCCAGTGGCGACCATGTTCATTTTCGCCATTTTATTTTTTGGCATTTTACAAGATACAGGGTTCTTTGAACCTGTAATAAAAACGCTGATTAAACTGACTAGGGGAAATGTAGTCACGGTTGCGATGGGGACAGCTCTAATAGGAGTCATCGCTCATTTAGACGGAGCAGGAGCGACTACATTTTTATTAACTGTACCTGCACTGCTTCCACTTTATAAAAAATTACATATGAGTCCGTACTTATTGCTGCTTTTGATCGGGACGAGTGCCGGCTTAACGAATATGGTGCCGTGGGCTGGCCCCACAGGACGGGCAGCAAGTGTGTTGAACATGGACCCATCCGAACTTTGGGTGCCGCTCATCCCCATTCAGCTCATTGGGGTCGTTCTCGTATTAGGAATGGCATTTATTTTAGGAAAAAGAGAAGAAAAACGCATTCGCGTCAAAATCGCCGCAAATGAAATCGCTGCTGTTCAATTAGAAGGCGCAGATTGGGACCGGGCTATTCAATCTATTAGCGAGACAGGTGATGCTGCTTTAAAACGTTATCACTTGATTTGGGTGAATTTCATTCTGTTTATAGCCGTAGTTGTCCTTCTTGTGCTCAACGTGATTCCGGCTAGTTATATGTTTATGATTGGTCTTTCTCTCGCACTATTAATTAACTATCCGAAAGTGGATGTACAAATGGAGAGAATCAAGGCGCATGCACCTAGTGCACTCATGATGGCCGCTGTTATTTTCTCCGCAGGTTCGTTTCTAGGCATTCTCGAAGGAACGGGAATGCTAAAAGCTATTGCTGTGGACAGCATTCAAATTCTACCTGCTTTCCTGCTTCCATTTTTACATATCATTGTCGGGATGTTTGGGGTACCACTGGATATGCTGACAAGTACAGACGCTTATTATTATGCACTTCTGCCAATTGTCGAATCCATCACATCTGAGGTTGGTGTGACGGGCACTTCCGCGGCGTATGCCATGATGATCGGAAACATCATAGGAACCTTTGTCAGTCCTCTCGCTCCAGCCGTTTGGCTTGCGATCGGTCTTGCAGGAGTCGATATGGGGAAACATATTCGCTACTCTTTCTTCTGGATGTGGGGATTCAGTATTGTTCTACTGATCGTTGCCAAACTGATAGGCATTATTTAAATAAAAAAAGACATGCGCACAGCGACGCATGTCTTTTTTATTTATGAAGGATATTCATTAGTGTGAATGTCTGTATTCGGCTTTCTAATAAGAGACATTAATCCAATGATAAACAATAGAACCATTGGAGCGAATGCAAGACCGATTGTTCCAATTAAAAGAGTCACAGCAGACACCAAGAAAAGAACACCTGAAATCACGGCACGGCGGTCTGTTTTCAAAAGAATCACAGCGACAATCGACAGCACTGCTGCAATTCCAGAAACGACCATAAACTGCGTACCAAATGCATTGACTGAAGCTTGAAGCGTTTCAATCGGTAATGTTTCGCCTTCCTCTTGTAACACTTCATTAATTTCATTATAAAATGATGGACCTACCGAGAGGATTAAGGCTCCAAATCCAACACCAATGGCATTGAGGACAATACTAATAATCCCCATAATTTTTTCACCTTTACGACTAATCATGTGTAAACCTCCTAAAAATTTTTAAAATTTAACTGCCTGTTTTCACTTCTCGTTTTTGGAAGACAATTAAGGCAATGGCTAAGAAAATAGCCCAATAGATGACTAGGACGATTAGTGAGAATCCTAGAGACATGTCTTCGATAAAAGTAGGTGTGTCTGCAAAATATTGTGCAGGATCATTGGCAAACAATAAGTATTTCGCCCAATCAAAGAAGAACATCAAAATGCTTGTGATGGATGCTCCAACAATATACGCTAACACACTGATCGCGATAGAAATGGCCTCACTTCTAAATACCGTTGAGATGGCAAAAGAAAGTGTCCCTAATACAACAAACATAGCACAATGTGCCAAATAATAAGAGACCATATTTGCAAACTGAGACCGCTCAATGACTTCACCATTTTGATAAGCCAAATGCACATAGTCATGATTTAGTCCAAAGAATATCGCACCTAAGATAAATGATAGGATAAATAACACCGCGATAAGAAATAGAGAATAAAGTTGAACAGTAAAGTATTTAGATAAGAGAATCTTCATTCTTGATGGTGGACGAATTAACAATAATTTAATTGTACCATGCTTATATTCAGCCGAGACAATGGTGGCTGCAATGATAATCACAAACACACCGACCAGCTGCAGCAAATCAGCATTGATCTTCACATAAGCCCATGCATTTTTACCGAATTGATCCGCAGGAGGCAAATCATGCTTGATTCGATACTCATTGATCGCTATATCCTTTTCAAGAGATCTCTTATAAAATCCTATATTATCCTCTTTCAATTCTTGTTTCTTTGCTTTATTGATCGATTGCAGCTCAATCTTCCAATCACCTGATGCCTGATCTCCGTCATTTGTCTTAACCGCAAAGATCAACGTGGCAATCATCCCTAAAACAAGAAGTCCAACCATAATCCAAGTTCCAATACGATAACTGATCTTCATCCACTCGTTTTGAATGAGGCGAATCATACGTCTGCCTCCTTTTTACTTGTTAAGCTTAAGAACTTATCTTCTAAGGTTTGTTTTTCAATTTTGATTTCGTACAAATGAATGGACGCGCCGCTTAAATGACGAATCAATTCCGGCATTTTCTCTTCTGACAAGGAGAAGAATAAATACTGCTCCTCTTCTCTTACAGTCGTGCCTTCCTCAAATATACCAATGAGCTTCTGTGTTTCTTCCAGCTCACCAGATGCGACCTTCATTCGATAATTGACCAATTCGTCTTGATTCGTCTCTGCACGCTGATCCTCAATCGCTATCAGCTTGCCTTTTTGGATAATCGCAAAACGATCACACATCAATTCCATCTCTGACATGAGGTGACTTGAAACAATGACAGCTAGCCCTTCTTCCTTTGCAAGCCTTCTCAAGTAATCTCGTATCATGCGAATTCCCTCTGGATCAAGTCCATTGGTCGGCTCATCTAAGATTAGCAGTTTCGGTTTATGTATCAATGCCTGAGCAATCCCCAAACGCTGCTTCATTCCTAATGAAAACGTACGGACACGCTTATGTTTCACATGCTGCAAACTAACTAGTTCTAGCAGCTCATCAATTCGCCCTTCATCCACTTTCCCATTCATTCTGGCAAAGTGAACAAGATTTTGTCTGGCTGTTAAATGATTATACATTTCTGGGTTTTCAATAATGGCACCAACATCTTGGATGGCATGCTGATATGAAGATTGAATACTATGACCATTAATCAGAATGTCACCAGATGTAATTGGAGAAAGACCGACCATCATACGAATGGTTGTCGTTTTCCCTGCGCCGTTTGGTCCTAAGAAGCCAAAAACTTCGCCCGCTTGGACAGAAAAGCTCAAGTCTTGAACGATCTTTTTCCCGTGAATATGCCTAGATACATTATGCAGTTCTAAAACGTTCGTCACGTTACCTCTCCTTCTTTGTCTAAGTATCATCTATCATCTATTTCCAAATAAACACCATGATCCGTTAAAAATAGAAGAACACTTCCATATGGTACAGCAATGCCCAAAAGTTGTGAAGGGGATGAGCCAAAATTTAGTGAATCATCTGTCTTTTTTAAGGTAGGGTTAAGAAAACAACCATTTTTTATGTGAAAAGAGGCTTGATTTTTTAAAAATGAATTATTTTCAACAGGTACATATGTATGGAATTTTGTTTAAGTTTATTCCTTTCACCTATAAATAAAGAAAAAGAGGCTTCTGACTGACAGCCTCTTTTCTCTCATTATACCTTTTTCACAAACTCTGATTTTAACTTCATTGCACCGAAGCTAGGAATTTTACAATCAATGTTATGATCGCCTTCCACTAAACGAATGCCTTTGACCTTCGTGCCTATTTTTAAGACAGAAGAAGAGCCTTTTACTTTTAAATCTTTAATGACAGAGACCGTATCCCCATCACTTAATAGATTTCCATTCGCATCTTTGACCACTAGCTGCTCATCTGCCGCTTGTTCTTGTTCAAGTGACCATTCATGCGCACATTCAGGACAAACCAGCAGACTGCCATCCTCATAAGTATACGTTGAACTGCATGAAGGACAATTTGGTAGATTAGACATTTGTGTTTCCTCCAACTTTCTATTTCATTTCATACAATTTTACCACATTTCTATAGAAAGAATGTGATAGAAAAGGAAACATTTTTCATCATTTACTTATTTTTTCCAATTGATATAACAGCCGCAATATTTCGAGCGGTTCTCTCTACATGAATAGCCCCATCTCTCATCGCCTCAGAAAGAGAAGTGACACCTGGAACGATACTAAAAAGGGCATCAATGCCATGCTCATGTACGACTGCACTATCCTTTGAGAGAGAGCCCGCGATGCCGATCACAGGCAGGTGATACTGCTTTGCTGCTTTGGCTACACCAATTGGGGTTTTTCCATAAATGGTTTGCTGGTCAATTCGGCCTTCACCAGTAACAACTAGGTCTGCCTCCTTGATGACATCATTAAACTGTACTGCCTTCAGCACAATATCAATGCCTCGCTGCAAATCAGCGTGTAAAAAGCCTAATAAACTCGCACCAAGTCCTCCTGCCGCTCCTGCCCCTTCTGCATCTTCAAAAGATACATTAAACTGCTTTTCTGCTATTTGAGCAAAATGAGCTAAATTCTTGTCTAGCACTTGAACCATATGTTCATCTGCACCTTTTTGAGGGCCGAACACAGCAGACGCTCCTCTCTCACCCGTTAAAGGATTATCCACATCACAGGCTGCCTCCAGCCGAATGGATTGCAGTCTAGGGTCAAGTCCAGTTAGATCAATTGAAGCTAATTGATGAAGGGTCCCAACGCCTGGCGACAGCTCCTGTCCTGCTTGATCAAGAAAAACTGCACCTAATCCTTGCATCATCCCAACGCCGCCATCATTTGTTGCACTTCCGCCAAGCCCAATGATGACATGCTTTGCTCCTTGATCTAGCGCCGCAAGCATTAATTCCCCAGTTCCTCTCGATGTCGTGAGTAACGGATTGCGTTTTTCTTGCGGAACAAGGTGTAACCCAGAGGCTGCGGCCATCTCTATAACGGCCGTCTCACCGTCTCCTAACATGCCAAAAAAGGCATCGACGGGGTCACCAAGCGGGCCTGTGACCACATGATTGATTATGTACCCACCCGTCGCATCAACTAGCGATTGAACAGTTCCCTCTCCTCCATCTGCCATGGGAAGTTTGATATATTCAGCGTCTGGCAAAATCGCATGAAATCCCCGTTCGATGGCACAGGCTGTCTCATATGCAGATAAACTTTCTTTAAATGAATCTGGTGCAATCACAATTTTCATCCTAAAGCCCCTCGTTTCTTATCAAATGTCATCAGCCAAACAACTGGAAAACGCCAAATATAATGGTCGATACGACGGTTAATGTCAAACCAATTAACGATTCAAAAGGCATGAGCTTCAACCGCTCTTTGATATCCATTTGAACACTTCCTGCTGTTGCATGGAAAAAGCTCCCGTGCGGCATATGATCAAGCACAGTTGAACCAGCATGAATCATCGCTGCCCCTGAAAGAGCCGATACGCCGAGGCCAAGTAACGTACCGCTAAATACGCCACTCGCTACTGCTGTTCCTGCTGTTGTCGAAGCAGTGGCGGCAGACATAAAGATCCCTGAAGCTGGTGCAAGTAAATACGGAGGTAATCCCGATGCATCAAGTGCTTGAATAAACACATCTTTTAAGGAAGAATTTGATACAATTCCTGCTAGTGTGCCTGTCCCTAATAACATAATCGCTACACCCGACATTTTGTTCAGCCCGGACATCGCATAATCATTAATAAATTTCCCTTTTTTCATGAAAAGAGCGCCTACAATGCCTCCGATCGGTAAGGCGATCATTGGGTCTATATTAATTTGAAAAAGCGGTCTTAAAGCCAACAATAAAATGGTGACAAGTGGACCGACCACCGCTGGTAAAAAGGCAGGTACTTGAAACTGGCTTTGATTAACTTCTTCTTCAAGTACAGGCGCTCCTTTCTTAGCAAGCTTTTTGGCTAACACATATGTGACAGCTAAGCCAAATATAGCCGGAATGATACCTGCTGCCATCATTGAAGTAAGCGGTACACCAAACGCATCAGAAGCGGCAATGGCATTCGGATTCGGTGACATGATATTCCCTGCTTTCCCGCCTCCAATCATGGCGAGTAAAATCCCCGTTTTTGACAGCTTTGCCCGTTTGGCAATGGCAAGGGCGATAGGCGCTACCGTGATAACAGCTACATCTACAAAAACGCCCACTGTCGTTAAAATCATGGTTGCCAGTGCCAGTGCTAATAACGCCCTCGCCTCTCCAAGCTTTTTCACGATCGCCTCAGCGATAGATAAAGCTGCACCCGATTCAATTAAAACGCCAGCAAGCACCCCTGCCGCCATAATTCTAAGGACAGCCGGAATCATGCCTTTAGCACCTTCCATCATGACATTGACGGTCTGAGCAATATCTACGCCGCCAATTAAACCGCCTATAAATGCACCTGCCAGCATGCCATACGCAGGTGATACTTTTTTTAGAATAAGAACAATCGCAATAACCAGTGCCATAATGGCTCCCAGTGTACTTACAGTCACATCACCATTCATCCTCGATCCCCCCAAAATTGTCTTTCTTTTATTGTAAGCGTTTACTAATCGGAATCGGGTTGTGAATCTAGATGAACTTTTTTCATTTATCACTTCATCTCATTGTGCATATGCACAATCAAGATAATTGATACATCAACTGCGCCATATAAAGCTCCATCAACTGTTTTACATGACGGGGATCTTTTCCGGTCAAAGCTTGTATCTTATCTAAACGATATCTCAATGTATTCCGGTGAATATATAAACGATCAACAATTCTTTGTAAATCACCGCCCTCTTCAATGTAACTTCTTAATGTGTGGGCAAGCTCCTCTTCTTGTGTTAATGGCTTGTAAAAGTCAGCCCAACTACCGTTTTCTTCAACAGCTCCTGCAGCGATGAATAGCCTTTCCAGCTGATAAGATTCAAAAAAATAAATACTTTCCTCCGGATCAAGAGCCTTCCCTAACCGCAATGAATCTCTAGCGTGTTCAAAGGACAATGACAGCCGGCTTATGTCGTCTGCGACAGTTCCTATCCCCACCAGCACCTGGCCTCCTACTGCATTTTCCATTGTTCTTTGCAGCTGCCCAACCACATGCTTTAAATGATGATCAGAAATCGGCTGCCTTAAAAGAACCAATTCATGACGAAAAGTCATGCCAAGCAAATCATCCGCATTCTTATCGTATTGAATTGCATGCATCATTTTATGCACAGCGTCTTCTGAGGATGGAACTGGCTGAAAAATGATGGCCATTCGGCGCTTATCTAAATCCATTCCCAGCCATGCAGCTCGGTTCTTTAGCTGATGATTACCAACGTCCGAATCAGAAATTAACTGATTGACAATCTCACTCTCTATCCGCTGCCGCCACTGCACTCGTTCAAGCAGAAAAGACTGCTCTAACACTAGCTCAGCTGCCATTTTCACCAGCTCGGCATGATGCCGAATGTCCTCTGGCTCACCAGTAATGCCAATCACACCAACCACTTGTTCACGAAAGCAAATGGGCAAATTGATTCCTGGTCTTACTCCTTCTAAGTGCAAGGACGCATCGTGGTCAATTTCCATACTGTTCCCGTTTGTGAGCACAAGTCGTGCACCATCATGTTTCTGACCAATCCTTTTTCGTTCACCAGAACCAATGATGACACCATCCGCATTCATTACATTGATATTTTTATCTAAAATACGCATCGTACGTTCAACCATTTCTTGTGCCAATTCAGTGGTTAAAAATTGCATGAGGCATCTCTCCTGAAGGTGTTTTCATTCAATGTAACATAGTGTCATTGCACAATAAATGCAAAGTGTTTAAAAATGAGCCATTGACAAAGGTACATTGAAAAGTGTTTAATCAAATCAAAGGACCGACCGACAGTCTAGTCAAAAGAAAGGATGGCTTTATGAGAACCGTTAAACATCCTGAGGAACGTAAAAATGACATCTTAAACGCATCAGAAGAGCTCTTTTCTACCAAAGGCTATCAGCAAACAACGATTATCGACATTCTGAAAGCTGTTGGCATTGCAAAAGGCACTTTTTATTATTACTTTTCATCCAAAGAAGAAGTGATGGATGCCATTATTGACAGGATCATCAAAGCAGATATCATCGTGGCAAAGCGTATTGCGGCAGAGCCAGACCTTCCAGTCGTCGACAAACTATTTCGCATCATCATGGCGCAATCGCCAAAGCAAGGAAGCAATAAACAGGGCATGATTGAACAATTTCACCAGCCTTCTAATGCAGAGATGCACCAAAAAAGCTTAATCAAAGCGATTAAAGAACTATCACCCGTTTTAGCTGATGTCATTCAGCAAGGGGTGGAAGAAGGAACATTTAAAACAAATTACCCGCAAGAAACGGTGGAATTCCTTCTTGCTTCTGCACAGGTCATATTTGATGAGGGCCTTTTTCAATGGACAGCCGAAGAGAGTATGCAGCGAGCGCTAGCTTTTATTGATATCCTCGAATCCTCATTACATGCAGAAAAGGGGAGCTTCTCCTTTCTTCTGAAACGTTTAACTGGAGAGCTTGATGAACACAATCAGTGATTGGTCACTTCAATACCAATCCTGCATACATTATAGACTGACGGTCGGTCTAAAAGGAGAGTGATACCCATGTCTTTATTATCTAAAAGAGGTTCATCCGACTTTATTTACCTCGTGCTCGGACAGATTATTTCCGTTTTTGGGTCTTCCTTAATTCGGTTTGTTCTATCTTTACACGTGCTGGATATGACTCAGCGCGTTGACTTATATGCCTTACTATTCGCTTTATCCAATGTCCCGCTCCTTCTTTCCCCCTTAGCAGGCGCAATCGCTGACCGGTATAACAGAAGGAACTTGATGATTTTATTTGATGTTCTCACCGGCATCATGATTCTGGCTTTTTATTTTTGGTTATTCTCAGGCAATGATTCACTCTTTATGATCGGAGCGGTCATGGTGCTTCTTGGTGTGATGAGCACGTTCTATGCTCCCGCTGTGATGTCCAGCATTCCACAGTTAGTAAAACAGGAACACTTAGAACAAGCAAACGGGATCGTTAATGGCGTGCAGGCACTTTCAGGTGTTCTCGCTCCTATTATCGGCGGAGTTCTGTACGGACTGATTGGAAGTCAATCCATCATAGGTGCCAGTGCCATCGTGTTTTTTCTATCAGCATGCATGCTTTTACGGTTAAACATCTCCTTCTCCCCTAGCCCCTTAACGGAAAATATGGGCAAAGTGCTCGTAAAAGATATGAAACAAGGATTTTCCTATATTGGCAGTCAGCCATTTTTAAAAAGAGCCATGTTGCTTGCTGCAATGTTAAATTTCATCCTCACGCCATTTTTTATCGTAGGTGGTCCAATTATTTTAAGGGTCACAATGAAAAGCAGTGACATCATGTATGGTGTAGGCATGGGCTTAATTGAGTTCGCTGTCATCGCAGGAGCTCTGCTAGTTGGACTTGTAGCAAAGCATTGGCGCATCCCTACTTTATATCGCTGGCTGATCGTCATCGCGATCATCTTGCTACCTGTCGCATTCTCAACATCCAACATGGCTCTTCAATTTGGCACTTATCCAGCTTATTTTCTCTTTCTAGCAGGATGTCTTCCAATTGCTATGCTGCTTACAATGATCTCAATCGTTGTGATTTCACATGTTCAAAAGAAAACGCCAAATAGTCAATTAGGAAAAGTGATGGCCAATCTGACAATGGTTTCTCAATGTGCTGCCCCGCTTGGTCAAATGATGTATGGGTTCTTGTTCAATACGTTTTCAGCAAACATGTATGTGACAGTACTAATAGTCAGTACTTTCATGTTTGCCCTTGCCTATTTAACAAAAAATATGCTGCAACATGAAGGAGAATCAGCCTCATGAGACTGACGTTTATCAAGAAAGACTTAACCCGCCATCGTCTCATTTCCATCGGTTTAATCATTTGCATTATGATGACATCATTTCTAGCAACAAGTGCCGCTCAAATGATAGTACAGCTGAATGGTTCCATTTCTAATCTGCTCCATTCAGCCAAGGCACCAGACTTTGTCCAAATGCATGACGGCAGCCTAAAGGAAAAAGATATTGAGGCATTTTCAAGAAAGCAGTCCATGGTAAAAGCACATCAAATCGTCCCAATGATTCCAATTGAACATGCAAATATCAAGTTCGGAAACGAACCCGCCAAAGCAGGTGTGATGGATCATTTATTTGTAAAACAAAATCGTTATTTTGATTTTCTTTTAAATGAACAAAATGAAAAGCTCACTGTCAGTAAAGGTGAAGTGGCTGTGCCTATCTACTTTCAGCAAAGGTATCATCTGAAAATAGGAGAAACGTTACTGATTGGGAAAGGGGCTCATCAATTCTCTTTCCGCATTAAAGCATTCTTGCGAGATGCACAAATGAACCCTAGTCTTGTTAGTTCGAAAAGATTCCTTCTTCATCACAAAGATTGGGACGCAATGAATCAAGTGTTTCATAAAAAGGAATATTTAATTGAATTTTTACTGCATGATGCCGCTCAGGCAGATGCCTTTCAAGCAATCTACCAGTCATCACAGCTTCCACAACAAGGGCCAGCTGTCACATTACCTTTGCTGCGTATGCTGAACGCATTGACAGATGGAATGGTGATCGCCATTCTCCTACTTGTTTGCATGCTGCTCATCGGTATAGCTCTTCTCTCTCTTCATCTTGCTATGACTGCTTCTATAGAAGAGGACGAACGTGAAATTGGAATATTGAAGGTGCTTGGGATTCCTTTAACAAAAATCAAGCAATTATACGTTGGAAAATATGCCTTCCTTGCTGGTATAGGGTGTACAGCAGGATATGGATTATCTCCTATATTTGGTGATATGTTTACAGCCAATATTCAGCGATACATGGGGAGTCAGCCTTCTTTTACTTCTTGGTTCATCCCGCTTTGTGTTTCTATTGTGATAGCAATGATTATCATTTCTTGCAGCTATACTGTCCTAAGAAAGTTTGGCCGAGTATCAGCCGCTCAAGCAATTCAAGACAGCGTCATTTCAACGAATGATAAAAAACAAATACCCTTGCATCTCAAGAAAAACAGGTTCATCTCAGTCAATATTTGGCTTGGTTTAAAAGATCTGTTATCACGAAAGAAGTTGTACACAACAATTACTTGTATTATCGCCCTTTGTACATTTTTGATGCTGCTGCCTATTCAACTATGGTACACCTTACAATCACCGGATTTCATCACATATCTTGGCTCTGGTCAAAGTGACCTTCGAATTGATATACGACAAGGAAATCATCTAGAAGAAAATACTATTAACATAGAATCAATGATCCGTGAAGATCGAGATATTCATGCATCAGCCATATATGAAACAACCTCTCTTCAGGCAAAATCAAAGGAGAATTCATTAGAAACACTCTATTTAGAAACAGGGAATCTCTCAGCATTTCCTCTCACCTATTTACAAGGGCGACAGCCTATAAAGAAGAAAGAAATTGCCTTATCAGTGCTCAGTTCAGATTCACTCCAAAAAAAGATAGGAGAAAAAATTACTCTCGTAACAAATGGACAGGAAATTCAAAAAACTGTGACTGGCATTTATCAGGATGTCACCAACGGTGGGAAAACAGCAAAAGCAATAACACAGCCCTTTCCTCAATCAGTCCTTTGGAAAACCATTCAAATTCAACTAAACCAAGGAATAGAAATTGCGGAGAAAAAGACAGTATTTGAAAAAGAGATATCTCCTGCAAAAGTGACAGATATGAAAGAATACGTTCATCAAACAATCGGCAGCACAGCATCTTTAGTAAAAGTCGTTGCATTTTTGTCTATATTAGCTGCTTTTGGAACTGCCAGTTTGATGTTATTCATGTTTCTGCATATGTTAAAAGCAAAAGATTCAAGTCGAAACCATTTATTACGAACGATTGGATTTTCTAAAAAAGATGTAACAGTACAATATATGACAAGTTTTATCGTCGTTATCTCTTTGGGCACCTTTATTGGCACGATCGCTGTCCACACAATTGGACCAGCTTTAATGAGTTTAGGTGGAGCATCCTTAGGGGCATCAAGCCTTCAGTGGCTGGCACCACAATGGGTGTCAGTTGTGTACCCAATCACACTGTTGATTGTCAGCTTAGCTTTAACCGCTTCGTTATTGAAGACGTTTTTTACTAGTCAAACTACTCGTCATACACTTTCATAAGGAGATGTTTCACATGGAACACTTGATTGAAACAAAACGATTGTCTTTGCAAATTGATTCTTTAATCATTCTTAAAGATATCCATTTATCGATACATCCTGGGGAATTTGTGACGATTATGGGCCCTTCCGGATGCGGGAAAACCTCCTTGCTTTATCAGCTTAGCGGGATAGAAACAGCCTCAACAGGAGAGATCAAATATAAGGGCCATTTACTATCAGAAATGACAGATAAACAGTTAACTGCTCTGCGTTTAACAGATATGGGATTTGTCTTTCAACACAGCCACTTACTAAAAAACCTTAATCTGTTTGATAACATCATTGCTGCAGCTTACTTAACAAAGAAAAAGCCAAGAAAAGAAGTGAATGAACGAGCTAAATATTTAATGGAGAAACTTGATATTGATCATTTAGCAGATAGATATTTGTCAGAAGTATCAGGAGGTCAGCTTCAAAGAGCCTCTATCTGTCGAGCGCTTATGAATGAACCAGACATTCTTTTTGCTGATGAACCAACAGGTGCTCTTAACTCTCATGCAACGAAAGATGTGATGAATATATTTTCGAAAATCCATTCTGAAGGAGCAACACTATTGCTTGTCACACATGACCCAAAGGTTGCTCTTCGTTCTGAAAGAATCATGTTTATGAATGACGGAGAAATAACAGCCAGCTTACATTTAGGGAAATTTGATGAGGCAAGTGCCGAGAAACGGGAGACCAGATTAAATCAATGGCTTCAAGATTTAGGTTTTTAAGTTGGAATAAAACAGGCAGCTTTCTGCCTGTTTTACTTTTCCTGGCACTCAAATGAATAATCCATAGACAAACTATTAGTTTCTAATATGATTTTGCCGCCTACTTGTTGACAAGATTCTGTCAGCAATTCTATTTCTTTGCTATAAAAATATCTCTTTGACATATACAGAGTCAATAAAACAAGTAACAGTGTCGCCATAATCACTGTGATTTGCCAGTTTAAGATTTTAAATCTTTTTTTCATACCAACATCCTTTCCGACAAACTAGTGTTTGTGCTTGCTATTTATTTTGTCTGCTTCTATCAGTTTCTATTCCAAATTTGATCTAGCATCATCATAACTGATTTTCTTTAATAGATCGACCTTCCAACTTAACCACTGATCACCTGAAATCTCTTTATTTGTAATATACCAGTGATATTTTCGATCATAATCATAAAACCCATTGTATATATTCCTTTTTTAGACGATTAAAAAAAGATTTTAATTATTTGTAAAAACATTCAATCATCATTACAATTTCGTACATCACATGACCATAGGTCCTTTTTATTACCTCTTGGCAATCACCTCACAGAAATGATTATATTTTTCCAAAAATTGTGATATCGTTTTTTATGAAACAGGTGAAAGGATCTTAAAGAGGTGAAATTTCATGGCTATCATTTCTGCTGAACAGGTGGGGAACCGTTTAAATGATTGGCGAATTGCGATTCGCAAACATGATGTACAAAGTGCTAACGCAATGTACACAGAATTAAAGCAATTGCTTCAAGAAATGGAAGAGAATCAGGAGGTATTGACGTATTATTCATTGCTAGAAGGCAAGTATAAACTCATGATATATGAACGAAGAGGTAAAAAACTGAATGAACAGACAGAGCTAGATTGCCCCTCTAAAACAAACGACTTAATTGAATACTATTTTTACCTATACAAAGCCCTTTACGCTTCATATAACAGAGACTATGCATCAGCCATTGGACTATTTAAAATTGCCGAGAAAAAACTGCAAAACATTCCGGATGAAATAGAAGTAGCTGAATTCCATACGAAAATCGCAAACTTATATATGCTACTTCGTCAGAGCCTAATTTCTCTTCACTATATTCAGAATGCTATAGATATTTTCAAAAGTCATGAAGGGTATGAAAGAAGACTAGCGACAGCCATTGTCATCGCTGCTGCTAATTATATGGATATTGGTGACTTCACAAGAGCAGAAAACTACTACAAAAAAGCATTACACATCGCTGACAGTCTAAATGATCATTTTCTAACTTCACAGCTTTTTCATAATATCAGTATTCTGTATGCCGAAGCTGGAGAATCGAAAAAATGTATCGATGCCCTAGAAAAGGCTCTAAGTGATGAAAACTACCTCTCATCGTGCTATTTCCATCACACCATGTTTATGTTAGTCAAAGAGCTGCTCTCTATTGATGAAAGAACACAAGCTCTCTATTACTTCGAATTGGTCAAACAAAAACATGAATCAGAGAAATGCCCCATCTATACAGCAAAAATGAATTTGCTTTACCATCTATACTTTACTGAGGATATGTCTCAAAAAGCTCAAGCCTGTTTCGAGGAAATCAGTATTCTAAAAGAATTAAAGGATGCTGAAGGTGTCTGTGAATTAAGTGCACTAGCTGCAAAACACTTTGAAGATTTAGGTGCCATTCATCAAGCCTATCTCTTTTTGAAGGAAGCCTATCACATGAACCATCCTATATTTGAATGGAGGAATTCTAATGAAAAAAATGAGTTTATTGATCATCGCATTAACCATCGTCGTTTTCGGACAAACAGTGTCTTTCAATTCGTTAAATGAGACGAATTCTGGCACAACAGAACGACCTATCGGAACTTAATATAAAATTGATCACAGCAAAGAACCACTTGCCCGATCACAAGGCAAGTGGTTCCACCATTATTTTAATTGCTGATAAGATATGAGGCGGTGTATATGTACCGCAAGATAAGTAAGCTCATCATTAGGAATGACGATACTATGCACCTGTTTAATATAATCTTTGATTTTAAAAGCAACATCCATCGCCTGAGGATACAAGTGTGCAATTTGTTCAAACAACTCATTTTCTTGATCCGAAAGTAATTTATTTGCATAAAACCTCTCTACAAAGAACTTCACATGTGTAATGAACCGACTGTAATGAATATTTTCTTGGTCCATTTTCATATTCAGTGTATAGCGCACAAGATTGACAATGCTTCCGATCATTTTGGCATATTTCATGCTATCTTTCGAATCGGATTCTTCACCTAATGCATTGATTAAGTGAAAGGCGATATTGGCAGCTTCTTCTTTTGGCAATTGTATGCCCAATGTATCATTGACTAACTCAAGAGCGTACTTCCCTACTTCAAATTCTTCAGTATAGTAATTTTTGATTTCCCAGTACACGCGGTTCGTAATATTAATATTCTTTTTATGTCGTTCAACAGCAAAATTCAAATGATCCATTAAGGTAAAATAAACCCCTGAATTTAGATTTGAATTTAACCGTTTTTCTGCATATTGGACGATGCGCTGAGTTAAATCGATAAACTCTTGAGGCATTGAATCTAACAATTGAAGAAATTCCTTTGCTCTCATGTTATCGACTGACATAAAGACTTGGTCCGCTTTTTTCTCTTCTATCATTTGACCCGGTTTCTGTCCGTAGCCAATCCCACGGCCAAACAAAACCATCTCCTGTTGGTTCTGATCTTCAGCCAGGACCACACTCGAGTTTAAAACTTTTTTGATTTTAAACATCGTCATCACCTGTTTTCATGATTGTGGTGTTCAATCAAGCGATTCACCATTTGTCTCAATGACTTTTTGGTACCAATAAAATGAGTCTTTTCGAGATCGTTTTAACGTTCCGTTTCCATCATCATCTTGATCTACGTGAATAAAGCCATAGCGTTTTGACATTTGTGATGTACCTGCACTAATAATATCAATTGAGCCCCAGCTCGTATATCCAAAGAGATCGACGCCCTCTTCAATCGCTTCTCTCATCTGACGGAAATGCTCTTTAAAATAGTTAATCCGATAGTCGTCATGGATAGAGCCATCACTTTCAACTACATCCTTTGCGCCCATTCCATTCTCGACAATGATAAGAGGTTTTTGATAGCGATCATACAGTTCAATTAAAGAAATTTTCAGACCAACCGGATCAATTTGCCAGCCCCAGTCAGTTGAAGGCAGGTAAGGATTTTTGACTCCTCGAATCGTGTTTCCTTCTGTCTGTTCTAACCCTTCTTGAGCTGATTCAGTTAAAGACATATAGTAGCTAAATGAAATGAAATCGACTGTGTTTTCTTTTAGAATGTTGAGGTCTTCTGCCTCCATATGAATATGAATATTTTTTCTCTCAAGCATCCGTGTAATCAGTGGTGGATATTCGCCAAACACCTGAACATCTGCATAGAAATAGTTTTCTAAGTTTTGTTTTAAGGCTTGTTCCACATCATTCGGGTGACACGTATGCGGATACGTTGTCAATTTTGTCAGCATACACCCAACCTGGCTGCCTGGGATAATACGATGGCAATCAGCTGTGACAAGAGCAGATGCAACAAATTGATGATGAAGTGCTTGATACACCGTCTCTTCTACTTTGCCTTCTGGGCAACGATCAGGAATAATTCCTGCTGTAATGAATGAGTGGCGGTGAATACTATCAATTTCATTAAAGGTGAGCCAATATTTCACATCATGTTGATAACGTTCGAAACATACATTGGCGAACTTCACAAAGAGATCGACCACTTTTCTTTCCACCCAGCCGTTATATTTCACACTAAGGGCTAAAGGCATTTCATAATGAGAGAGTGTCACAATCGGTTCTATATTGAGTTTTTTCATTTCGGCAAATACACGATCATAAAATTGCAGCCCTTTTTCATTTGGTTCAGCTTCTTCTCCAGTAGGGAAGATCCGGCTCCACGCAATAGAAATGCGAAGTGTTTTAAAGCCCATTTCAGCAAATAGAGCCAAATCCTCTTTATAGTGATGATAGAAATCAACCCCTCTGCGTTTAGGGTACTTTTTATCGTCTGGGTCTTTTATTGCACGATCTATATTTTCAGAAGTCACAGCAAGATGTCCTTCATAATCTTCTACACTTAAATTGGAACGATACATTGCAATATCTGCAACTGATGGTCCCTTTCCATCTATATTCCAAGCGCCTTCTGCTTGGTTGGCGGCAATGGCGCCGCCCCATAAAAATCCTTTTGGAAAACCTTTAATTGTTGTCATCTGTTTAGCCTCCTAATTGTGTGACAACCATCAATGTATCTTGACGATTGACCTCTTGTAATGGCTGTACCTTTATTTCATATTGATCTGTATTTGTGATGACAGCAAGTGTAACTGGATCATAACCTGCTGCTATGATTTTTTCTACATCAAATTCAATCAGTAAATCTCCTGCTTGAACACGTTCCCCTGCCTGCACTTTTGGATGAAAATACTGTCCTTCCAGTTGAACGGTATCAAGGCCAATGTGGAATAATACTTCAACCCCTTGGTCCGTTTTCATACCAAGTGCATGATTTGTTTCGAACAGCATGGTCACTTCACCATCTACTGGTGCGTAAAGCGCACCTTCTGAAGGGACAATGGCAATCCCGTCTCCCATGACCTTTGAAGAGAAAATATCATCTTTCACTTCAGATAGAGAGATCATTTGACCAATCACAGGACTTTTGAATGTTTCACCCGCTCCAATTTGTTCAGCAAATGCAGCTTGGTCATTTTTCTTTTCTTCTACTACTGTTTTATCCTTACCTAATACAAAAGCAGCGATAAAAGCGACAATAAAGGAAATGATTGCTCCAATGACAGCAAACATTAGATTTCGTGGGAGCTCATCTGATATAAACATTGACATACTTGCTAATCCAGGGCCAACAAGTACAAAGGCTTGTATACCAACTAATCCAATGAAGATCCCGCCAACAAACGAACCAATCATGACACTTCCAAGAACTCGCTTATTTTGAAGTGTCACACCATACAAAGCAGGCTCTGTGATACCAAAAAATGCTGAAATCCCTGCCGAAATGGCTGTTGATCTGAGTACCTTGTCTTTTGTGCGTAGTGCTACAGCGAAACACGCTCCACTTTCCGCAATATTATGTGCAAGTGATGCAGGTAAATAAAGTGCTTCTTTCCCAAGGGTTCCCATCGTTGTGACTGCATAAGGGACCATTGCTTTGTGCATACCTGATGCGACCATGAATGGGAGGACTGCTGCTAAAATCGCGACAGCTACCCAGCCTACTGTATTAAACATTGCGAGAATGATGGATGAAAAACCCTGTCCTGCTGTAAAACCAATCGGTCCTAATAGAAGTAATGTAATTGGTACAGTAATGACCAATGACATCATTGGAACAAAGAAAATCCGAATTGGTTTTGGTGAAAATCGTGTAAAGAATTTTTCCATTTGAGCGTATAGCAATACAGAAAGGATTGCTGGGAACACTTGATACGCATAAGCTATATTTTTCACGTCGAATGACAGCAATTGCGCACCTTCAGTAAGCATAGCCGTCATGTTCGGAAGAAGAAGCGCACCGACTGCTGATAATGCGACCAGTGGGTTCACCTTTAGTTTATTCGCCGTCGTTACAGCGACTAGTAAAGGCAGGAAGTAAAGCGGCGCGTCCCCTACCATGTTCAATATTTGATAGGTTTGACCCTTTGCATCCATCCAGCCTAATAGAGAGAAAAGGAGAAGAAATGATTTTAAAATCCCTCCGCCTGCGATAGCTGGAACAAGCGGCTGGAAGACACCGACAATGAAATCTAACAGAACTGTGCCTATTTTTCTTTTTTCTTTTGGCTGATTTGATGGCACGACTTGCCCCGATGAGCTGCCACCCATTAGACTTGTTACCTCTTGATACACTTCAATCACGTCATTCCCAATCACCACTTGGCATTGTCCTGACATTCTGACAGCTATGACACCTGGTGTTTTTTCTAGTGCTGGTACATCTGCTTTTTTCTGATCAATTAGCGTGAAGCGAAGTCTAGTTGAACAGTGCTCAAGGTGCGCAATGTTTTCTTTACCACCTACATGCTGTAAAACGTCTTTGGCAACTTGTGTATAATTCATTTTTCCTCCCCCTTTTCCTCATACATGAGACCTATATTTTGGCAATAAAAAAAGGACCTAAAACGACAAATTAAAGAAATTCATCGTTTTTAGATCCTGCCTGCATGACCAGTCACATGTCTAATTTATTTATATTGGATTTGATTTTAGTATATATTGATTATATGAAAGCGTCAACATTTATTTTTCAGAAATTTATTAAGGTCTATATACCTAAATTGATTTTCTTTGATTTAGTTAAAACAACCTTTCTCGCTTGTTTATACATCGATATCCTTTTATCATCACTAAGAACTATCTCCATTATAAAAACCAGATAAGTTTACTCATCTGGTTTCCATCATCTATTTTTTTCTTTCTTCTGCCTGCTTTTTGAATGCTTTCGCTTGTTTTTGGTATTCCTGTTTCGTAACCGCTTTTAACTCTACGGTACCGCCTGTCATTTTAAATGGAAGTTTGATTGATTTTACATCTCGATCAGTGGAACCTTGAATGATCCCATCTTCAATTGAAGGCTCATGGCCCATTACAAAAGTTCTTCCATCCGTATCACCCATGACTTCTAATCTCATTTCTTTATAAGGCTTACACTCTTCTCCGGGAACAGTTGTGATTAGAAGGAAGCCGGACCATCCAAGTTCCATATGCATCGTTTTCACCTGTAAAAATAATTGTTTGTCCTTTGCCGTATAGAGAAAGCCATATACCTTTGCCACTTTCTCCTTGAAGTTTCTCATACTATCATAAAACCTATCTTCCGCGGTATCAAATAGATAATCATATTGTTTTTGGATATCTTTATGATATTTCTCTAGCTTTTTTTGATTGATTGCCTTATAAATCGTGCTTTTCTTTTCGCCTTGTTTTTTCACTGAAAGGTTTTTTCCTGAAAAATGAACATCGTATACGATCGTTTCTTTACCTTGTGTGACTCTGAATTCATACCCATTTTCTTTTGAACTGCCGGATACGACAAATTGTTTTTTATAGATATGCGGATACCATCTTTCTTCTTCTATATACTTTTCATTCAAATGCCCTGTTACTTTCCCTTTGCTCTCAGATACCTTAAACCAGCTCATGCTATCCTTCGTTTTATACGCAAATGCATAGGAATGATTCAATGAATTCTTTTGTGCGATTGCTTGATATGCTGTCCAGCCGCCTCCACCTAAGATGAGTACTGCCAGGATAGACACGACCCACATTTTCAATTTACTCATACGTACCTCCACTAATATATGATTTAAAAAACCTTCATGATCCCTATTTAGATATTCAACTAAATTCTGATCGCCCTGAAATGCCATTCACAACATTCATCTGTTCCAACACGATCTACTTTTGCAATTCTTTCGCCTTCTTTTTGAATTCTTCTGTTTGTTCTTGATATTCCTCTTTCGTGACCGCTTTAAATTCTATTGTCCCGCCTGCCATTTTAAAAGGAAATTTAATGTATGTTGCGTCTCGGTCAGTTTCACCTAAAATAAAACCCTTTTCAATTGCAGGATAAGTACTCAAATCAAACATCATCCCATCTGAAACTCCACCAGCTGTATGTTTCGTTTCTTTATAAGGTTCACCACCATCTCCTGGGGTCTTTCTCATTAGAAAAGAACCTGCCCATTCAGACTGCATATACATTCGTTTTACTTTTAGAAATAGTTGGTACGAACCATCCTCTGCCGTATACAGATAACCATAAGCGCCTGTTACTTTCTTAATGAAGTTTCGTACATAATCATGAAATCTATTTTCCGTGTCATCCATCAGTTTCTCATATCGAGTATGAATGTCCTGTTGAACAGCACGTAGGTTTTTTTGATCAACTGCTTTGTATGTGATGCTGTGCTTTTCACCTTGTTTTTTCACAGAAAGATCCTTTTCGGCAAGGTGAACTTCATATGTGACCGTTTCTTTCCCTTGCTTCACATAAAATTCGTAACCGTTTTCAATTGATTTCCCAGTTAATTGATATTTGTTGATAAACATATTGGGATCATAATGCCTTTTCGGATTTTCCTCTAAAATGGTTTCATTCAGATGACCTGTTACTTTTCCGTTTCTTTCCGTTACCTTGAACCAGTTCACACGATCATGAGTCTTATATGCAAAGGCGTAGGGATGATTCAAACCACTCTTTTTTGCGATTGCTTGATAGGCTATCCAGCCGCCTCCACCAATCAGTAGTACCGCCAGAATAGTCATGATCCAGATTTTTGATTTACTCATATGTCCCCCCCCAAACTATGATCGTTCACTCTATATGAAGGATTCATCTTATTGATTAACCAATCAGTGATCTCTTCACCTCCTTTCTAGCATTTATTTTTTTCTCATACCTCTTGTATCTGCAGTTATACATCGTTTATTATATATCTAAATGATATATCTTTTAGATAGGTGTGTTGATCAATGAAAAAATACAATGATACGACGTATGCGATTTTGGGGATTTTAACGACAGATTGTAAGTCTGGGTATGAAGTGAAGCAATTAATTGATAGGAGCTTGCATCACTTTTGGAAAATTAGTTATGGACAAATTTATCCAGCTTTAAAGTTAATAGTCGAGGAAGGGCTTGCGAAGGTTTCACCCGCTTCTACAACTGGGCGCTCAGACAAGCGGGAGTATCATCTGACTGAAAAAGGGCTGGACACGTTGAGGCAATGGCTGGCGCAGCCGCTCGATCAAGTACCATCAGAACGAAATGAAGTGTTATTAAAGTTATTCTTTGGTCAATATCTTTCGTTTGAGAAAAAATTGGTGCTTTTACAGGATTATGAGAGGCAGCTCCGTATCCGTTATGAGACATATGTTGCGATTGAACAAAACATTCAAGAGCTGTATCCAGATGAAGCTGATGCGAAGTATTGGCTGTATACGTTAGATTACGGAAAGAAAGTGGCGCAGGCCGGAATTGATTGGTGCGTGGAGACCTGTGAATCGATGAAGAAAGAAGGGTGAACAAGTGAAAAAAAATATACGTGCTGGCAGGTATACAACAGACAATTCTGAGCCGATTGTTGTGTTCATTATCGGAATGAGAATCAATAAACGCTGGGCTGTCCATCAATGGCTGCCAGTATTTAAGGCGATGCCGGGGATGATCAAAGAACTTTATACACATCAAGAAGAACTTGGTTTTCTAGGGACAGAAAATTACTTCGGTTTACGCACCACCACCATGATCCAATATTGGAAATCAACAGAGGACCTCCTTGCCTACGCCAAGATGGAGAAGCATTTGGCTGCTTGGAAAGGATTTAACCAAAGAGCACGAAATAATGACGCTGTCGGAATTTATCATGAAACGTATCAAATTCAAGCCGGCTCATATGAATCTATCTACGTGAACATGCCTTCATATGGATTGAGCCAAGCTAAAGCGCCCATCCTAATTGGAAAAGGGAAAGGAAAAGAAACCGCAAAAGAACGCCTTTCTACAACAAATTCCTAGAGCTGATTCTCTAGGAATTTCTTTTTGCAACCATCACAAAATGTTTTAATATGCGGGCAGTTAACCCCCAAATGGTGTAACGATCGTAATCATAAAACCACTCCTCAATCGAACGACTCCCCCAGCTGTATTTTTCTCCATTCATGATTTTTTCATAAGGAAAGTCCTCTCCTGGTGTTGGCTGCACCGATACATGGTGTAAGTACGGTTCGTATTGGATGAGCCATGATAGAGGCACAGTAAAGGTCTCCTCTACTTCTTCTTGATTAAAGGAATGTTTGACCTGCTGTTCATCAATGATTCCGACAAATGGATATACCACAAAGGATGGAGAGGCAATATAAGGACTGAGCTGTCCTAACACCTTGACGGATTCGGGCGGAATCCCTAGTTCTTCATATGTTTCCCGCAGTGCAGCTTCTTGTGCGGTTTCGCCGCCGTCGAGTTTGCCTCCTGGGAAGCTAATATCGCCAGGCTGTTTTCTCATAATGAGCGATCGCACCTCAAATAAAATATGCCATTCTCCGTTTACTTGCACCAAAGGGACAAGGACTGCAGCTTTGAACGCTGTTTCTTCTCCAATAAATAACGGTTGAGATTGATGTAAGTCATTTTTTAATTGGTCAATGAACACGGGCATCACCTATTTTCTGTTTCTCTTTCTTTTAGCGTATCATGGTTCATCTTTTGAAGAAAGATGATCTTTCTGACAATTATTTTTATCAATTTGACAACTTTACTTGTCAAATTGAATAATATGCTTTACAATCAAAGAAAGATTCAGATCAAATTGAGGTGACAGAATGAAAAATCGATTAAAAGAGCTTCGTGCGCGTGATGGTTTGAACCAAACTGAGCTTGCCAATCGTGCAAAAGTTTCTCGTCAGACCATCAGCTTAATGGAGCGAGATGAACTAATGCCATCTCTCTTGCTCGCTGTTAAGCTTTCACGAATTTTTCAGGAACCCATTGAACGTATTTTTCTATTCGAGGAGGATGAACTATCATGAAAACTGTATACAAAATGCTCTTAGGTGCTCTCCTTGGCTTTCTCGGTGCTTACTGTCTGCTTGCAGCTGAATTTGAGATGACCCTTCTTGATGTTGCATTTGAAGCGACTCTTGTCATCAGCGGCTTGACGATTGTATTGATTGTTTATTGTTTTTCAGGGATTTCACGTATGAAGAAAAGAGTATCACTTTCGGTATCTGGAGATGAAGAGGATGAACTCGAAGTAAAACAGTATCGCACCTTTACTGATTCGACTTTAGCCAATACGGTGAGTACCATTTTATCCATTATTGCCATCGGTATGGCTATCGTCACCGAACAGCCTATTTGGCTGATTCTCGTCAATATTGCTATATTTATCGTCACCATTATCAGTTCTTACGTAGCGATATCCGTTCTAAAACTTGTCTACCCTAATCGCAATCTCCCAAGCCCTTCTGACAAAGATTATAGTAAAAAACTGCTTGCTATTTCCGACGAAGGTGAAAAGCATGTGATGCTTGGCGGATTGTTTCACACGTATCAAATGATGAACATCTTATTGACCGGTGCCATGTTTATTCTAATCGTGTATTCCCTTGGAGCCAATCACTCTCAGCTCTTTTCAATCATCGTGATTGGACTTGTTTTAATTATTTTGAATGCAAATTATATGTTCAGGATTAGAAATCGTTAAATAAACAAAAAGCACAGCCTAATACAAAGGCTGTGCTTTTTTCTGTCCATTATGACGCACGGCGTTTCTTTCGTGCATAAATCAATAATAAGAAACCAAACCAAACCGGTGTTAACAAGAGCGCCGGACGTGTTGCATCCGCAAACAGCATGATCACAAGAATGGCAGCAAAAAGGACAAGAACACAAATGTTTACAAAAGGTGTGAACGGTGCTTTAAAGGTAGATGCTGCATGCAGTTCAGGCTTTGTTTTTTTATATTTCAAATGGCAAATTAGAATTATACTCCATACCCAAATGAAACAAATGGCGCTGATGGTTGTGACAATACCAAAGGCTTGTTCTGGAATCAGCTTGCTTAAAAGAGCACCGACCGAAACTACAATCGTTGAAACGAATAGTGCATTACTTGGAACAGCGTGCTTGTTCAGGCGGCCAAAGGAAGATGGGCCCTGTTTTTGATGACTGAGATTATACAAAATTCGGCTCGTTGAGAACATACCGCTATTACAAGCCGAAGCCGCAGACGTCAAGACAACAAAATTAATGAGTCCCGCTGCTACTGGAATTCCAATCAGCCCAAAGGTTTTCACAAAAGGACTTTCTGATGCACTGAGTTCAGTCCATGGATTGATACACAGTAAGACAAAAATGGCGCCCACATAGAAAAAGAGAATTCTTAATGGAATTTTATTAATCGCAGATGGGATGTTTTTTTGCGGATTGGCTGTTTCTGCTGCGGACACACCGACCAGTTCCACTCCCACATACGCAAAGATGACCATTTGGAATGACAGTAAGAAGCCTGTGACACCATGCGGGAATAGTCCGCCGTGTGACCAAAGATTCGTTACCGTCACCGGCCCTGCATCTGTTTGGAAACCAATGATTAAAAGGACAATTCCAACTCCGATCAGCAATAGAATCGTAATCACTTTAATGAGTGCAAACCAAAATTCCATTTCTCCGAAAAGCTTCACCGTTAATAAATTAAACCCTAGTAAAATCAACAAACAAATGATAGCAGGAATCCATTGCGGGATGTCAAACCAATACTGCACATACACTCCGACCGCAATAACATCCGCCATCGCGGTCATAATCCAGCAAAACCAATACGTCCACCCTGTCACAAAGGATGCCCACGGACCAAGGTAATCCTCTGCAATATCGGTTAATGACTGATAGCCTGTCTTCGATAAGAGTAGTTCACCAAGTGCCCTCATGACGAAAAAGATCGCCATTCCGACAATTAAATAAGCAAAAATGATCGATGGACCTGCCAATTGAATGGCCTTTCCAGAGCCTAAAAACAGCCCAGTTCCAATGGTTCCGCCAATTGCAATCAACTGAACATGGCGGTTTGATAAATCTCGTTTTAATTCTTGTTGTTCCAATGCTAACGCCCTCCTACGACACGATCTTATACTGAAATAATGAACTCTCAAAAAGTCCATAAAAAAAGAGATTGGATGCGCTCCAATCTCACGGTCATAAAAGAATAGCAAAATAGAGAAAAGCAATACACGGCTTCATCCATGCATTACAAATACAATATTTCGTACTCTTCTGTCCTTTTGCCTGAGATTGTGAACCCTTCGGCGCCGCACATACATGCGGTCTCTCCAGAAGCTGCTCCTGCTATAGTGTGACCCACAGCAATCATAGCCTTCGTTATTTACTTAAAATGTTGCTATTTCTGAATAATTTCATATTTTACGCCTCTAAAAGAAAGCTGTCAATGGAAATCTTTTATGAGTGACGGTGGCAGCCATATAACTTCACTTCATCAATCCCCCTTGATTCATGTATAATAAATCAAAAGATGTTCGGCTCGTTTGATGGAGAAATCCCTCTTGATCAAGAACAAAGTTAGGCAATCCATGGAAGTTGGTGAAAACAAATGAAAAAAATGAACAAACAGCGTGTCACATTACAGGAAGTCGCCAAGCATGCCGGTGTTTCGACTTCAACGGCATCACTTGTTGTTCGAAATAATCCTAGAATCTCTGAAGCCACTCGAAAAAAAGTACTGCAATCCATGGAGGACTTAGGATACGTATACGACCGCGTTGCTGCCAACATGCGGTCAAAAAGCTCAAATATCGTTGGCGTGATTGTCACGGATATTTCTAACACCTTTATTTCTGAGTTTTTAATTGGCGTGCAAACCACACTTGAGTCACTGGGCTATACTGTTCTACTTGGTACGACCTTTGACAGTGTCGATAAACAGGAGCGGCTCATTTCCACAATGGTAGAGCACCGAGTGGGCGGAATTATTTTAAACCCAGCTTCAAAAAGCTCTGCACGAACGGTCAAACAATTAAATCAAATTCGCACCCCAAAAGTACTGGCAAATCGTGAATTATCAGATGTGCAATGTGACTATGTCGGTGTTGATTATGAACAAGGTGCTTGGATGGCGGTTCATCATCTTCTTCAAAAGGGGCATCGGCGTATCGCCTTCTTAGGCGGCATCAAGACCTCATCGACTTGGATTGAGCGGATGAAAGGTTTCAAAAAAGCCCATGACGAAGAAAATCTGACGATTGATGATTCTCTTATTATTGACATAGAACCTACTCGTGAAGGCGGGAAAGAAGCACTTGGCCAAGTGCTTGATCAGCCTGAGCCTCCTACTGCTATTTTTTGTTTTAGCGATCTAGTCGCATTTGGGGTCATTCAAGAACTGTCAGCACGGGACATTAAGCCTGGTGAAGATATCGATGTGGTTGGATTCGATAATGTTCCTGAAGCGGAGATGTACCATCCGCCGCTCACCACTGTTTCCTCCTTCCCCCGATCCATCGGGGTAAAAGCAGCGAACCTTTTATATCATAAAATGAACGAACAGGATGAAGAACTGCAGAGATTGATCTTAAAGCCTCAACTTCATATTAGAGAAACCGCTCCCTCATGATGAAAGAGAGAATTGCATGCAGCAATTCTCTCTTTTTATTGATCAAGTCAATGATTTCTTTGTTTCATTTTTCTTTTTTTAAATCACAAAGTCATAAACTTGACACATTTAAAACACAGGAGTATATTTATCACGTTGCTTCTTTTAGTATATCGTTATACCTATTTCATCTTATCGTTATTTCTATTGAAAAACAGGAGAAATTGATTTTTTATGATTCTGATCAAATCATGAAGTGTCGTTTTCTAATTATGACTGGTATCATTTTTTGTATTTTAGTAGAACGATGTACTTAATTGAAGAACAGATGAATATTCATTATTTTACTCATCAATCACACAAGGGGTGTTGTGATGGACTTATGTACATGTAAGGAAATATCAAAGGGTATACAAAGAATTTAACCTTAAAGGGGTTTCAAATATAGGAGTGGGAACATGAAAAATCCTTATATTAAATCATCACTTGGAATGTATTTAAACTACTTCATGCTTGGCATGATCAATATTATTGTAGCTTCTAACATGGACAGCTTATCTGAACGTTACCATGTAGATATTCCGAAAATCAGCTTGCTTGTATCGGCGATCGGAATTGGTAAACTCATTGCTCTCTTTTTCTCAGGCCGGTTAGCCGACAGTTGGGGACGTAAGCCTGTCATTATTACAGGAAATTTTCTTTACTTATTATTCTTAATCGGTATTCCAACGACAACGAGTTATACACTGGCATTCATCCTTGCGATTTCAGCAGGTATTGCAAATTCACTGCTTGATTCAGGAACCTATCCTGCTTTGACAGAGTCATTTCCGAAGAAAGCAAGTTCGGCGTCTGTTTTAGTGAAGGCGTCTGTATCCATTGGTGCGACTGTTCTTCCATTTATCTTGGCGTTCCTAGTGGCACATGACATCTTTTGGGGCTGGGCGTTCTTTGGACTAGGACTTCTTTATTTACTTGTTGGGATTTACTTAATCTTTATGCCCTTCCCGAACCATAAGCAAGTTTCTTCACAAGACGCTCTTCCAGTACAGGAGCAGCTGAAAGAAGAACCAAAAATGCTTGGCGAAGGCTTAGCTGTTGTACTCATGGGATTCACGTCAACTGCATTATTTGTCGTATGGCAGACATGGCTTCCGCAGCTCGGGTTAAAATTAATCGGACTTGGCACAGAACAAGCCACACAGCTTCTATCTTATTTTAGTATCGGTGCACTGGTATCTGTTCTCTTGCTATCGATCGTCTTAGATAAATTCATTTCACCGATTATGGTAGCGATCATTTATCCAATTGGGGCGTTCCTTGCAATGCTTTCACTTTTCCAAATCGAAGCATACAGCATTGTCATTATCAGCACTTTTTTCTTAGGGCTATTTACAGCGGGAATCTTCCAGCTGGCGATGAGTATTATGATGAAACTATTCCCGACAAACAAAGCAACGGCTTCATCCTACGTCAACATTGCGGCAAGCTCCGCGTTTATTCTCGTGCCGCTCATTACAAGTGGATTGGTCAGCACGTACGATATTAAAATGACGTTATTTTTCGATATGATCATTGCGGTTATGAGCGTATTGCTAGCGGTCTTTGTTCTTGGACGCATGAAAAAATTATTTAGATAATTAAGGAGATGTCAATCATGACAAACATACATGAACGAAATATTGATGGGAAAACAAAATTAGTCGGTCTTCTTGCTACACCAATCGGGCACAGCCTTTCACCACGGATGCATAACCTTGGCTATACACTAACAGGGATCAACTATGCTTATCTCGCATTTGAAGTAGGGAACGATGAACTAGAAGCAGCCGTATACGGTATGAAAGCAATGGGTGCAGCTGGATTTAACGTCTCTATGCCGAACAAAATGAAAGTACTAGATTACTTAGACGAACTAGACGATTCTGCAAGATACACACGTGCAAGCAATACCGTTGTCAACAAGGATGGTAAGCTCATCGGTTACAACACAGACGGTCTTGGGTATGTGAGAAACTTGATTGAACATGGCGTTGAATTAGCCGGTAAAAAGGTCACTCTCGTTGGCTCTGGCGGTGCGGCGACTCCGATTGCGATTCAGCTTGCACAATCTGGCATTCGTGAAATTAGTATTTTCGCTCGTAATGATCAATACTTTGTTCAAGCAGAAGAAAATGTAAATTATATCAACAACGAAATGAAATCTTTCGGTGTCAAAGCAAACATTTTCCCACTTGAAGACAAAGACGCGTTCCGCCGTGAAGTAGCAGAAAGCGCGATTCTAGCAAATGGGACAAGCCTTGGCATGAAACCACTAGATCAACTCAGCATTATCGATGATACACTTGATGTACTTCGTGAAGATTTGATTGTGACAGATGTCGTATACAACCCGCAAAAAACAAAGCTACTTGCGCAAGCACAGGAAGCTGGCGCCAAAACCATTAATGGTCTTGGAATGATGCTATGGCAAGGTGCACTTGCTTACAAACTCTTTACTGGTGAAGATATGCCAGTTGATCAAGTAAAACAAATTCTTTTTGAAAATGACCGATTCTAATACAAAAGAAAGACGACTTCCCTGAACGGAGGTCGTCTTTTTTTAATCATGTACCATGATTTGGCGGTATCGATACAGGATATACAATGCGCCGATAATGGCCGCAACAGCCACCACTGCATCGAACATAAAGATTTGTAAAATGGACGAGTGACTCTGAATTAAACCTGTTACAACTGGGATGACGATAGCCGACACGCCGCCCGCCGTGGAGATAATCCCTGTCATCGTCCCTTTGTTTTTCCAGAAGAATTCAGCCATCACAGTTAACGTCAACTGAAAGACTCCTGCTGTTGAAAATCCCAATACAAACGCATTGACGGTTCCGATGACTGGGGATTTCACGACCAAGAGCACACAAATGGAAACAAGTGTAATGATTGGATAGATCAGCAGCACAGTGACCGGACGGACAAAACGGCGCAACAGAAATGCGAGCATCACGACAGACAGCAGCCCGCCCATGCTATAGTAACTGAGCAGTTTCACAGCACTGCCCGATGCCATCCCCAATATAGCCTCACCGTACGTAGGAAGCCAAATTTGCGGCAAAGCATATAACCCATTTGACGTAAAGCTGATCACAATGAGTGCGATCCCTTCTCTCCAAAATGTAGGCTCTGTCGAGAAGCGTGGAAGTCCGTCATGGTCCGTTACCTGGACTTGTTCTACCTTGCGATGATTCGGAAATGGCAAGGTCCACAGCATCAAAACATTCACAAGGTAGATCAGAGCAGGAACAAAAAATGCCATTCCATAAAACAAACCATGCTCTGCCAAAAAGAAAATCGCGAGTGGCAAAATGGTTGCCCCAATTGATATAAAGGCCTTCACCATCACATTCGCAGATCCCGAGTTTTGCGGGAAAGCCTCCATTAATGCAGGATATGTCCCAGCATCCATCGCTGAATTCGCGACTCCTGCCAAAATCGCAAACGCAAACGCAATTTGATAATTCGGAGACAATGGAATTCCGATCAGGAACACCGCCATGAGCACACCCGAAACCAAAATGACCGGCTTCCGCCCAAAACGATCTGACAGCACGCCCGATAAACCATACGTAAGTACCCTGCCAATGCCAAGCGCCGAAATCATATAACTAATTCCTGCACTATTGGTATCTAACTGTTTGATTAAAAATGGCATATTGGAAGCCAAAATTATATTGACCATACCTAATAAAAAGTAATTAATATACAGACTAGAAGCCGTTCTCACATACGGATTCCTCATCCTGACACACCCCTCAACACCATCGCAATGAAGTGACCGCTTATAAGATCTCATGTGTGAGGAAGAACAGCTTTACAGCCTTCACGTTCATACATCTCATCATGTCATGCAGCTCGCAGCTTACATGCCCTTCATGTATCAAGCATTTCTTCAATTTTTCACTGCTCTTATTTTATATGAATGTGAAAAGTAATGATAGTGAATTGCTTAAATTTGAGGGAATTGAGACGCTCTCGGTAGTGGTTTCCATGTATTTGAATTTTATATTCTCTTGATTGAAGGAAAGTAAAAACCTTTTGACAAAACAGTTGATTTTCTTCGATATCTAAAAATGCGTTTTCTGGTAGTGTCATATAGCTTAATTCGTTCATTAAGTGCTTTCTTCTGCTTCTTCTTTTTAGCGTTTCAATTTTTTGGGGGTTATTATTCATAGAAATCACCTTTTTTGAGCTAGCCATACATCCGTTTTATTTATAATCATTGACAGGGCCTTTATCCAACAATACCTCAATTTCATTAGAAGACTTCATTTTTAATTTCGGTCTGCGCTCAGAGTTTGGTTTGCTGTAAAGTTCAAGTGGGCGGATGATTACACCATCATTTGTATTTTGAAGCATACCTGGCACACAAGAATAAATACGATCATTGTCATTGGCATGTTTGGAATGAATCGTCACAGATGTTCCTTGATGATTATCGATACTCATAGATACTCTATATCTATAAAAAGAACCTGTCCCGTTTGATTGAGCAGAATAAACAACTGGAACGACAGCTAGGATATCATCATTTAAACGAAGTTTAATAACTTCTGTTTTCATTGATTCATGGTCTCTACCGACATCTCCCATATGCTCAACAGCTCCGTTGCCGTAACTTTTGAGAGCAGGAATTCCTTTCGCACCAAACATAGCCACATCCACTTGCTTTCCTGACTTTGTGTAGACCAATGCATAAATATCATAATCGGTGCCAGACTCCCAAGATACTGTCGCTGTGATCTCAGGCGTTTTCTCAATTATGATCGGTTTGTGACCTTTGTCTAGACTAATTTTGCCCTGAACTTTTTCTAAACTGATAGGTGCAACAGCTTTCTCTTTAGCCGTTGCCTTCATTTGAGCAGAATCATCAATTGGTTGTTTTTCAGGAGCCATTGGAGGTGTAGAAATCTCCTGTTCATCTGGTTCAACCTCCACACCATAAAGCTTGCATAGGCCTTCCAACCCAGAATCGAAACCACGCCAGATTGATCGTGCCTTCGTATCACCTTTTCTTATATACAGCTCCACTACGACAATGCCCTTTTCATTTGTAAAGTTTACTGGTGTTAGATAAAACACCTCGTCGACTGTTCGAATTTCTGCTTGCAAATGCTTCACTTGAGAAAAGCCCGTTCCTTGATCTTCTGTTAATGTAATAGCCATTTTTGTGATTCCAGCAGGCACTTTGCTCATATCAAAATTCAATTGATGCCTTTTCAATTGACCTGATACCTCTACTGGCAGAAGTGCCGCTGCACCAGAAGCGCTCTCTGGTTGATTGTAAAAAATAATGCCATGATCTCCTTCAACCTGATCCGAATCTGTTAAAAGAAACGCCGTTAAAGAAATATCAATGTCAGATGATACTTCATAGCTGATGGATACCTGCCCCTTTGGAGAGTTTAGTACGGTATTGGCTCCCATTTGCAGAGTGTGATTCATTACAACAACTCCTATTCTTTATCTACCATTTAACGTTTTTATAGATCAATTATACCAAATCATATAATGAAACCTATTCATTTCTTTATCTCTTTTCAACCTCTGCACCAATATGAGACAATGCTAACTAAAAACAAACCACTCTCAAAAGGAGTATCCATATGTATAAAAAAATCATTCCTGTTGTTATGGTAATATTCGTCCTTTGGATTCTTCTTCAAATATCCTTGAACATGAATATCCTTCACAATCCAATGAACTATTTTGTCGCTATTACTCTCTTTTTTCTTTGTATTCAGGCATTAATAAAACTTAAACAATAAAAAATCACTCTGGCACATACACTTTCTTCAAAGGTAATAAAGATCTTGTCTCTGTTGGCATGTCCTCATACCAATGTACAATAAGATTGACGAGTTCTTCTAAGTCCAATAGATGAACTTCATTATGCTTCGCAACAGCTTTGGCATGAGAGGTAAATCCGCCAGTAGAAACAAATAAACTATTTGCATTCATGGGATTGGCTCCTAATAATTGTTGCACTTCTGGTGCACTGGCTGAAGTTTTTCGATGCTTGACTTGTACCTTAATAATAGGTTTTTCAAACCCAAATGCATCTTTATAAGCTAATACATCTACACCGCCGTCAGGACCTTTTGGACTCACACGAACATTGTATGACATAGCTTGCAATAGGCCCCCGACTAAGTCTTGCATCTTCCACGGGTCTAATTTATCCACCTTATCTGCAATCATCACAGTTGCTTTGCTAACTAAATCTTCAATAATTTCATCTTCTTCGGTTTCATCTTCGGATGCTGGTATAGAAGTAGGGTTTTTCAGTAGGTGTTCAATTTCTTCCCCCCAATCATCTACACGAAAAACAGTTGATATAGAACCGAGGCTGTTTTTAGCTGATTGGCTGAGAGAATCTCGTTTCACTGCGATTGGTTCCCAGTTGACTTGAATATGATTTGGGTACATTTTATCTCCTGCAGCTTCATCAAAAAAATGTGGAGCAGTCACCGTACCAACTCGATATTCACGGCTTTCTTTTATGTATGTAATAATCCGATCTCCCTTTTGAATTTCTCTACTAAACCTCCATACCTGACTAACCCAGCTTCTTCTTGTAAAAGGTTTGTTCTCGGCGAAGATGACATCAGCTCGAGCATTCATCTCTTGCTTTGTTTGATATTGTTTTGGATTACCTAATTTCGGCCAACCGATTGATGCTAAGCCTTTCTCTTCCCACATCGGAATTAAATCATTCTGGTCGCCTGCACGAACCATCCACCATTTCATCATTTACGATCTCTCCCATTCCACTCTTCTTCTTTCTTACTAAATTATAAGACTTATTTCTAGTGAACAAAAGGATATACACACCAGTTTTTCCGAAAGAGTGCAAAAACCCGAACAAGCATATACCACGCTCATCCGGGCTTCTATTATTTTCTTTATTACACTTCTTCACCATTCGTGGCAATGACGTTTTGGTACCAAGTAAACGAATCTTTTTTGAGTCTCTTCATTGAACCGTTGCCTTCGTTGTCGCGGTCAACATAGATCATGCCGTAGCGTTTTTTCATTTCGCCTGTTGTGAATGACACGATGTCAATGATACCCCAAGGTGTGTAGCCAATCAGGTCAACACCGTCGTATTCGATGGCTTTTTTCAGTGCTTCGATATGAGAAGCGAGATATTGTATTCGTTCTGGATCATGAATGGAACCGTCTTCCTCCACTTGATCAATGGCACCAAACCCATTTTCAACAATGAAGAGCGGGATTTGATAACGATCGTAAAAACGATTCAACGTATATCTTAAGCCTGTCGGGTCAATGGACCAGCCCCAGTCGCTTGATTTAATATAAGGATTATCTACACCATGCGGAAGGGCTCCGTTGACAATGTCTCCGTCGTTATCAGACACCGCATCACTTTTAACCGTTGTCGACATGTAGTAGCTAAAGCCAAGATAATCTACTTTCCCTTTTCTTAAGCTTTCTTCATCGCCTTCCTCAAACGGAATATGATAGCCTTCGCGTTCGAATTCTTTCAGTGCATAGCTCGGATAGTAGCCCCGAACTTGTACATCTGGGAAGAAATAGCGTTGTCTCATATATTCTTCAGCAAGCATGACATCCTCTGGATTTGAGGAATATGGATAGATTGGCACATGAGATACCATTGCACCAATTTGAAAAGCAGGATTGATTTCTTTTCCTTTGGCTACTGCCCATGCACTTGCAAGTAATTCATGGTGTCCTGCTTGATACATGACTTCTTTGGCATTTTCGCCTTCTTTGACTGATACCCCTGAATTTGTCCAAAGGAACAGTGGGTTGTTGACATCCATTTTGTTATTGATTTCATTAAATGTCATCCAGTATGTGACTTTGTCCTTGTATCGATTGAAGCACACTTCTGCGAATTTCGTGAAGTATTCAGCAACTTTTCGGCTTCTGAATCCGCCGTATTCTCTTGCCAAGTGAAGCGGCATCTCAAAGTGGGACAGTGTAATCACAGGCTCGATGCCATGCTTGAGAAGTTCATCGAATACATCATCATAGAATTGTAAACCTGCTTCATTCGGTTCCGCTTCATCCCCCTTTGGGAAAATTCGGCTCCAGCCGATCGATGTACGCAGGCATTTTAACCCCATTTCAGCAAACATCGCGATATCTTCCTTGTAACGATGGTAGAAATCGATTGCTTCATGGTTCGGATAAAATTTGCTGTCTTCTATCGTCTCCGTCATTTGTCTCGGTACTCCGTGGGCACCAGCTGTCATTACATCCACAACACTTGGACCTTTCCCTGCTTCATTCCATCCACCTTCGAATTGATGTGCAGCTAATGCCCCGCCCCATAGAAAATCTTTTGGTAATGTCATTATCTATTCCTCCTATTTCACAATTGTGATCATGACGTCCGTTGGCTGTAACACTACTAGTATATGTATATTATAATTATACCGGTACAATTTATCAATACATATATAATTTCAATTAACATATCAAAGAAAAATTGGTATGTGCTATAATCTAAGACAATAAATCGTGAAAACAAAGAGGAATGGCTATGTTAAAGTATCAACAAATTGCGAGCGATATTGAAAAATATATTGTCACCCATGAGCTGCAGCAAGGGGACAAGCTTCCTGTACTCGAAACCCTCATGAGCCAATTTGCTGTGAGCAAAAGCACCATTATCAAATCATTAGACTTACTCGAAAGAAAAGGAATTATCTATCAAGTGAGGGGCAGTGGTATCTTTGTTCGAAGACACAGGCGCAAAGGCTACATTAGCCTTTTATCCAACCAAGGGTTTAAAAAAGATTTAGAGGAATTTCAACTGACTTCAGAGGTTTTAAAGCTAGACACCACCAAACCGCCCGAAGAAGCAGCGCTTAATTTGAATATTGAACAAGATGAGGATGTTTTTTACCTCAAACGCATCCGTTACATCAATGGACAAACCTTATGTCTAGAAGAATCCTATTACAGAAAAACCATCATTCCCTATCTCAACACAGAAATTGCCGCCGATTCTGTTTTTAAATTTATCAGTGAAGGCCTTGGGCTCAAAGTCGGCTTTTCCGATATGTACTTGCAAGTAGGCAAACTGAATGAAACCGAAGCAAAACACCTCGGCCTTAAACAAGACGATCCCGCTCTCCGCGTCGAAACCGTCTTTCATCTCACAAACGGCCAGCCTTTCGACTTCTCTAAAATTACATATAACTACATGCAATCCCAATTTTTTATTCAAGCGAATAATTATTATGGGTGATGGTTGGAAAAGACCCCTCATAGCTGAGGGGTCTTTTAAAGTGGACATTTTATTTGTAATAGTTATAGTCATTAAACGTTGCTATCATATCTTCTTGTGTTCCTTTTTTTCCACGATTCGTATTAAAATATAATGTTCCGTCATCAAAATCGACAGCTTCTATTTCAAAAAGAGTAAATGCACTGCTCGTAATTCGGAATGAAAGATCTTTTCTCGTAAACAATTCTTTTGAAAAATCCTTTGTAGGTGTCTCCTTTTGCTCTTTGATCATTTGATTAATATTTAGCGGATATGTGAGAATAACACTCACATTAGAAGCTCCTCCGTTAGTATCCGGTTTAGATAAAGGTACATATAATGTTCCTTGATAGAATGAGATTCCTTGAAGAATGTATTTGGACACATCAACCACTGATTGGTTTACGACAGCTTTTGTATAATTTAATGCAAATGTTGCCTCATATTCAAACTGCCCTTTCTTGTCATTGAAATTCCCAATAAAAAAGCGATTGCCAGACCTTACAATAAACTTATCGGTTCCAACAGAATATGTGATGCCGCTAATTGATAAATTCGCCCCTTGGTACTGCAGGACATAGGATTTAGCCACTTTGTACGTATTTTTCTTCGTGTTCACACTTAACTTCACTATTTTTTTACATACTTTACACCATCGGTCATCGGCGCTACATATAAGCTAACTTGTTCATCACCTTTTTGAGCTTTCACAGCTAGGTCATTCGCATGTCCTAAATCATTGATAGTACTGTTGATGTCAGAGTTTTTAAGGAGCTTAAACATTCTTTTGCTGGACGAGTTGTTCATTTTTGTCGCGTACAATTGCGTCAGATGGTTTGACGTATTTATTTTTGCAGAATAAATCGTATTATTATTACGATCTACAGCCATCCCTTGCATAGAAGTGTAAAACCCAGAACCAGACATTGCAGAATACGTTGTATACGTGTTGAAATATCCTGATTGAGCCTGAACAGTAGTTGACCACATACACAAAAAAATGACAGATATCAGGGTAATATACTTTATTTTCTTCAAAAAAACACGCTCCTATCGAAATTTTTAGCATTTAGCTATTTAAAAAATCGCCACCCTAAATGAATGGCGATTGAACACTCTACTTTTCAGCCTGAAACTTCTTTACTGTCTTACTACTTTCCGACATGCCTTTCCCAGTGACGGTGAAGTAAAGCTTTCCACCCTTGGCACCTAGTTGTTTAAAAGTGACTTTCACAGCCTTGTCTTTAGAAGCCGTTGATTTTCCAATCAGCTTCCCTGATGAATGATAGATTTTGACAACATCTTGTTTCGCTAATTGACTGATCGTGACAACGTCTTTTTTCTTCTTGTTGTTCACGATTTTGATTTGATTGCTTTTTAGCGCAGCAGAGGGTTCACCTTTAAAAGAAATGGCTTGCTTTCCGCTTTCCAGCATCTTATCTCCGCTACGCGTCACATACACTTTGCCGCTCTTAGCCCCTACTTGTTTAACGTACAATTTGATAGAGGAACTGTTCGCTGGTTTTGATGTGGCAAGTAGTTTTCCATTTGTTGAGTAAACTTTGATGACATCTTTTTTCTTGATCTTACTCACTGTAATGACGTCTTTTTTATTTTTAAGATTATTGATTTTGACTTGATTGGCTTTTAAAACATCTGATTTTTCACCCTGATAACGGATTGGTACTCGATTGCCCTCTTTTAAACCAGGCTCTTTCATACTAATATAAAGTGTTCCATTTGTTTGGCCTAATTGTTTCAAGGAAATCGTCATGTTCGAGCTAGATGCAGTTTGTTGAGCAATTGCTTTTCCACCAGAAGCTTGTTTAAAGATTTTAATGACGGATTGTTTTTTGATTCCTTTTATCGTCACCGTATCGTTTTTTCCTTTGTTGTTTGTCACCTTCACTTGAGATGATAGAAGTGGAGATGTGATGACTTTTTTAACGGTAACAGCTGGCAGGGCAACCTTTCTCTTCCCACTTTGCAACGTGATGATCACTTTAGATCCTTTTGTTAATTTTCCTGTTTTTAATTTGAAGTTTTTCCCCGGTGTAATGGCAAACGGTCCATATTTCTTTTTCGTTATGCTTGAGCTGAGTTTCGACATAGCTCTTATTGTGTTATCAGTTTGCACCTCTACAACAGCTTGATCACCAAACGTACTGATACCATTAATCGTATCACTTGAATCATCAATTTCTTCCACAAAAACTTTCTGTACATCTTCCTGAGATTGATCCGTTTCATTCGGGTTATCTGCCATGAACGACTTGACTGTGATTAAGTCACCACCGATTAATTTTGAAACAGGAACATCATAGTGTCCATTAGGGTTTGTCTGACCTTCCCCAATGACTCTTCCCTCTCCATCTAAAATATTGATCATACTTTTAGGAGTTGCGGTCCCAGCTACTGAAGTGGAAAGCTGAGTAAATGGATCAAGAGTCGGAGCTGTTGATCTAAGTCGGAAAGTGGTCTCATATAAAGCATTATCAAAAGAGGGTTCCATCACTTGAAATTTACTTTGATCCAATGCTTTTATTGTGTTTTTGTCCACACTCAATTCAAAGTTGCCATCACCATCTGCAGTCATCGATTGAATGATGTCACTTGATTTTTGATTTTTAAAGACGATCTTTGCATAAGGAATTCCCGTTTGGCCTTTCACTGATTTAGACCATTTCGTCGTAGGAATAAGTGAGATTTTCTTAGGATTAACAATTTTTTTGTAAACGTCGATATTGCTGCCAGTCGTCATTTTCACTGTTAGAAATGTGCCTGCATATAGGGCAGGCAGCTTTAAATGAATGTCATCATTGAATGTGCCTGATGCAATCACTTTGCCATCATTCATGACCTCTATTTTTGTGTTCTTCACTGTTTTTCCAGTTAGCTCGTGAGAAGTATCATATATCGGATCTAATGAGGTAAACGATTCCTTGAAAACATACACTTTGTTTGAAGAAAGCTTTGTCCCATTTTGGTCATACGTATCTAACTCCACCGTTTGGCCTGAACTAAAGTTCTGAGAAAACAACTTAAAGTTTCCGTTACTATCTGCTTTTGCGTAGTGCATATATTTAGATTTCCAGTTACTCGGAACACCCCAATCTACGAATGCAACGATTGCGTTTGGCGCTGTTTTACCTGTTAGATAATTATCACCATATTGATAACGATCAATCGTTGTTTTCGTTCCACCCTCTGCGGCACTCACATTTTCCTGTATATTGAAAGTTAACATCATCATACAGAGAATAGAAGCTGCTATTTTCAGGACTATTTTCATAAAGTTATCCTCTTTTCCTATTAATGTTTTAATATACAAATATTATACATTTTATCCAAAGTAGGCACAAGAGTTAATAGCGTGACTAAAGACTTATCTAATTACTATTTTAATAGATACTGTAAATTTCATTCTCTTACATAAACACCTCCGATTTAAAGTATCAAAAAGATTCATTTTACGAATGCATTAATCAAACTTATGATAAACGTAACAAGAATGTATAGGGGGATTCATTATATGAGAGATGTTAGGGTGTACCATGTCGATGCGTTTACAACTGAGAAATTTGGAGGAAATGCTGCTGGGGTCGTGTTGGATGGTGATCTTTTAACGGAGGATGAGATGCAGAGCATTGCCAAGGAGTTGAATTTACCGGAATCCGTCTTCTTGCTTCCTGCCCATGATAAGGAAGCCGATTATCGCGTCAAATACTTTACACCGACGGAAGAGGTTAATTTCTGCGGGCATGCGACTGTTGGATTGACTTGGCTTTTGGCGACGGAGCTTGGACTGGCAAAAGAGAAAACAGGGGTCGTGTTAGAAACGAAGATTGGCAAGGTTCCTGTTGTGTGGCACGAAGAAAATGGCAAAGTCATCGATGTGGAAATGACGCAGGTGACACCGAAAACGCGGGATTTTATAATCGATTTAGAAGAGCTTAGTGACATGCTTGGTATCAGCTGTGACCGCATTGATCCATCGTATCCTATCAAATTAGCAAACACCGGAAACTGGCATCTACTCGTTCCAATGAAGCACCAGCAAGACATCGATCAAGCGGCACCGAACTTAGCCGCTTTAGGGAAAATGAATAAAGAACAAAATATCACAACGACTCACCTTTATTCATTTCACACCACAAAAGAGGTTGATCTTTACACGAGGGATTTTGCACCTGGGATTGGGATACCCGAAGATCCGGTGACAGGGGCAGCAAACGGAGCATTGGCTGGCTATCTTTATTTGGAAGGTATCATTTCTCAGCAAGAAACCACTCTCCTACACATTGCCCAAGGGGATGCCATCGGCAGATCTGGCATCCTTCGTATCACGGTCATTCCGAATGAATCAAAGCCTGTGATCAAAGTGGCAGGCGCGGCGGTTATCACTATTCGCGGCGTGTTGACCTTATAAGCCATCAGCTTGAATGGGAGACATCCTGTTCAAGCTGATTCTACTTAAAATGATCTTTGACCACTTCGATCCATCTTATAGCCGATGGGGATGCCGCTTTGAATGATTTGAACGCCAAGTTGATCTCACGATATACGCTTTTCTCAAGTGGAATCACTTTCGTATGAGACATCTGTTGCGGCAAAATTAACGTCGGAATAATGGTCACTCCAAGTCCCTCTTGAACCATAGAAATGAGCGTATTGTTGTCTCCTATTTCAAACAAAACATGAGGCTTCACGCCTCTTTCTTTTAATAATTTCTTAATGAGCAGGTCACAGCCCGCTTTTGGCATAATGAATGCCTCATCATGGAACGAGTCAACTTCTATCACTTTCTTCGTATTAAAGCGATGAGCCTCTTGCATGAGCACCACCAATTCATCCTGGAAAAGTGGAATGGTTTCGAATTCTCTCGATGGCTGCGTTAAAAAACCAACATCAATCGTACCAGATGCAATCCATTCCTCAATCTCCTCATAACCACCTTCATATAACTCTACTTGGATATTGGGATACACTTTGGTAAAACGGTGAATCAGCTGCGGAAGCATTTTTGAAGAAAAACTAGAAAACGTTCCGATCTTGATATTTCCCACTTCCATCCCTTGAATCAACGCCGCCTCCTGCTCAAGCAATGACGCATGATGAATGATTTGCCGAAGATGCGGCATCACCCGCTCACCTGCGTCCGTTAACGACAACCCGTTTCGATTTCGCCGAAGCAGCACAACCCCTAACTCTGACTCAAGCTTCGCAATATTATGACTGACTCCAGACTGCGTTAGTCCAAGCTTCTCCCCGGCTTTTGTAAAACTGCCGCACTCGACGACTGTTAGAAATACTTTGTATTGGAATGTGATCAGTTTGGTCACCTCACAAACTTATATTAGATCTTGGCAAAATCTACTGTTAGATATTTCTTTGATTTTTCGATTTAACTGTTGTTCTATTAGTTGAAAGCATGTCTGCTTAATCCATAAATGTTTAAATGTATAAAGTTGTTCTTTTTCATCTCCATGCAAGTCTTCATCTTCCTCTAACTGAAAATCAGTTAAATCGATGTTGTCATGAACATGCATTTTCATAAAAACATGAGCATTGTGAAAATCATGCATATGTTCTACTAAAAAAGAAATCTCCGTGATAAAATCCTCAAATGCATCTCCTTCAATCGTTTTTTTAAGATCCACATGACTATGAATATCAATTGAAAGGTAATTATCTCTTTCATCCAATTCTGATTGGGTAGCTAGCGGATTATCGTGAATTGTTGCTTTTCTATTCACATCTGTAATGGAGAAATAAATGATGATGTCTTGATTATCGAGAAATTCATACTCCCATATTTCTGCATCTCTTAATCTTAAAATGCGGGTGAGATTGGCCAATTTTTTAGCCCTCCAATTAATTATTCATCGTTGTCGACGACGAAGACCTAGACGCTGCTTCATCAGCCTTCACACAATCAATTGCAACAACGAGCGCAATCATCACAGGCTCCATCTCTTCTTTCAAAATATCAACCTTATAACTATCACCCCAAGTAAACCATTCCTTCTTCACCTGGCCGATCACTTCGCCATTCTGCAGCACCTGGAAATTCATATCCCACCAGTTACCTTGCACTTCTATACCCGCTGCATCAATTGAATATTTTGCTTTAAAGAACGTAAACTCTTTTTTGATTGTCAATACCTCTTGACCACCAACTTCTATTAAAAACTTCGGCAAAAAGCTAAACATTTTCTTCGTAATTACAGCAATTTCTTCTCGTTCTGTATTCAGAATGGTAAACGTCTTCGGTACCTTCATAAAACTGCCTTCGACCACATACACATCGTTCTCCTGCTGATCCTTTACTGTAAACCTGCCGCTTAGACTAAATACTTTCTGCTTCATGTATAGTTGCTTCATACGTACCTCCGATTAAATTCAAACTTTTATCAGTCATTTATCCATTCTTTATTTACATCTAATTATACCAAAAAATAGAATGATCAAATAACATGTCGAAACTCATGCAAGTTATAATGGAAATATAAACAAAATTGAGAGGAGACCTCATGAAAAAAATAGCGTTTTTTGACTGGACCATTCAATTACAAGCAGACTTAACGGCAATAACAGATCATCATGAAAAGAAGATGGTCATTTTAGAACCATCCATTGAATTAAACGGTGTGATCTGGATAGATGAAAACAACGAGCTACAAATCAAACCTACTTGGGATTGTGTCATTACAATCGATCCAACCAACAAAACTCTAACAATCCGGCAAACAGAAGAAGTATTCGGAGAAGTGTACGAATGAAAAAAGCAGGAGGAACTATGAAGAAAATCACTTTTTATGATTGGGCAGTTCACTATCCTGAACATTTAACAGCTGTCAAAGATGATACAGAAAAGAAAATGGTCTTTCTAGAACAGACTGTTGAATTTAAAGGGATTATCCGTATTGATGAGAATGATGAACTGCAAATGAAGCCAACGTGGGATTGTGTCATTATGATTAATGCTAAAAACATGTCTGTTACAGTTCGTGATTCAGAAGATGTTGTAGGCTTGCCATAGACATTTAAAAGTCTCATTTGACACACCGCAAATGAGACTATTCTTCACTAACTACTCCTTTGGAAAAAACGTCGTAAAAGTCGTTCCTTCCGCATTGCTTTCTACCTCAATAGAAGCATCGTGATAAGAGAGAACTTCTTGTACAATCGATAATCCTAGCCCCATCCCTTCTTTATTTCGGGCTTGATCTACCCTGTAGAATCGTTCAAATATTTTTTCCAATGTCTCTTCTTCTATTCCAATCCCCGTATCTCTGATCTTCACGACCGCTTCTGATTCATTTTCTTCACAATGAATACTGATCTCTCCGTACTCTTTGTTGTATTTAATCGCATTGCCAATTAAGTTCTCCCATACGTTGATCAGCAATGTACGGTCAGCATATACAGTGACAGGCTGTAAATCGATTTTAATTTCTAACCCCTTCTCTTCTATCCGCCATAGCATTGAATGAACCACTTGATGAAGTTGATCATCGATCCTGACTAGCTGTTTATTCGTTGGATATGTCCCTTGATCAATTGAGGTAAGAATGAGAAGTTGTTTCGTTAAGTTTGATAATCGCTTCGCTTCTGTTTGAATAATGTAATTGTATTTTTTCCCTTCGCTTGACGAAAGCTCCCCATCCAGTAATTCAGAATACCCCCCGATATTGAGCAGCGGCGATTGGAAATCGTGCGAGACGTTATTCACGAATTTCTTTCTCGCTTGATCTGTATTCTCTAGCTTCTGCTGCATCATCCGAAAGCTATCGGCAAGCTGCCCAATTTCATCTTTTCGATTAATCATCAATGGGTACTGGAAGTTATGGTTGGCCATCTCTTGCGTGGCGCTGGTCAATTCTGAAAGGGATTGGGTGACCTTTCGAGACATCAATAAAATGCCAATGATGCTGCTAATAAATACGGCGAATATAAACCCAAATATAATCAAATGAAATTCTGTGAAAAGGCTAATATTATTCGGACGTAAAAATAATCCCCATTCTTCCCCTTCAATTTCTATTTTCGTTCCCACTGTATTTTCTATATCATTTGCGAAATGACTCATGATTAAATATGAATTTTTAAAGGATTTGATCCCATTGTACGCTTTTCCGCCTTCAAATAAGGCGTGCATTTGGTCATTCCATTGTGTCGTTTTAAAGGGTTCCCCAAACATCCGCATTTCTCCATCTTCTTTAACCAATGCAATTTGATACCCTAGATCGCTCATGGTTTGCAGAAAATCAGAAGATGCCTGTAATGTGATTTCGTGTTCTTTGATTTGTTTCGCTAACTGCTCCGCAATCACTAAATAACGATCATTTAATTGCTCTTTTACAAAGGCATTGTAAATCAGATTCGAACAAATAAACCCAACAAAGATGCTGATACAAACAATCAAACACGTATATAACATAAATCGTTGTTGTAGTCTCATTCTTTTACCTCTAGTTGATAGCCAAAACCACGAATTGTCACAATTTCAACATTCGCTTTAGCTCTTTTTAATCTCTCACGAATGCGATTAATGTGAGTGTTTAATGTGAATTCGGGTTGTTCTAACGTATCCCCCCAAATGTCATCAATTAAATCCCAGCGGCTCACATTGCGGTTTGCCCGCTGCAGCAGATAATGGAGGATTTCTAATTCCCGCATGGGCCAAATATATTGCTGATTCTCAATCATTAATTCCCAACGGTTCGTATCAATCTGAATATTCCCCGCAGTTGTTAAAGCTTCTATGGATTTACGATATCGTCGTAAAATGGCATTTACACGGAATAGCAGTTCTTTCGTTTCAAATGGTTTGACGATATAATCATCAATCCCTTGTTCAAATCCTTGCTGTTTATCTTCAATTTGTCCTTTCGCTGTCAGCATAATGACAGGCAGTTCATATTGTTTGATCACAATGCTAGCCAGCTGAAAGCCATCCATTCCAGGCATCATCACATCAATAATCATGAGATCAAATGATTGATGTTGCAAAAAAGCAAGCGCTGCCTCAGCATTGCTTGCTTTTGTCACGTGATATCCTGCCTGCTCTAAATGGATGGACACTAATTGCAAAATGGCTTCATCATCATCCACGACCAATACATGCAATTAACCTTCCTCCTTTATCACCTTAGCTTTGTCTTTTTCAAAGAATAATATAAGCGACGGCAGCAACATTCCTCGAACTAAGAATGTATCGATGATAATCCCAATAGCGACAATAAATCCAAAGATAAATAAGTCTGTAATGGGCATGGTCATTAATGCGGCAAACGTCGCGGCAAGAATGATTCCCGCTGAAGAAATGACCCCTCCTGTGTTTCGTATCGCCACTTCTAATGCAGCTTTGACGTGTAACGTTTTACGTTCTTCTAAGAAACGGCTCACAAGGATGATATTATAGTCAATTCCTAAAGCCACTAAAAAGATAAAAGCATACACAGGGGCACGAGTGGAAATGGCATCATAGCCAAATAATACATCGACTAAGAAAATGCCTAACCCTAAAGCAGATACAAAGGAGATTAAAATCGTCGCCATCATATAAATCGACATTTTGATCGAGCGTGTCAGAACGAGTAACAAGAGAAGAATGAGTAACGTTTCCAGCAAAACAATCTTTTGAATATCTGATTGATTCACTTGTTGTTCATCCACTAATTTAGCCGTTGTGCCCGCAAAAGATAGCTGAACCTCTTGACCATCTGATAAACGATACGTGGATTGATCTGTACGGAATTCTTTTAAAAATTCAATGGCCTCTATACTGTATGGATTCACCTTCAATGATATCGTCATTTTGCCATGCTCTCCATCTTTGGTAACTCCCGAAGGACGAGCCGACCCTATTTGGTCATTTTCTGAGAAATGAGAAGAGATTTCTTGTAAATGTTCCTGAGATAGGTTTTGACCGGTCACTAGCACCGTTGTCTGGGCTAGATCTCCTTTATTAAATTGATCCTCGACGATTTCAAATGCGACACGAGAAGGTAAATCCTTCGGGAAATTTTTCACTGAGTTAAATTCATAATGTAAATTGAAAACATTCGCCCCTGTCACAAGTAAAAACAGTAAGACAGCACCGCCAATCAATCCTGGTTTTCGAACAACAAACTTTGCAATAGGCCCCCAAATGCCATGTTTCACTTCTCTCGCTTCACCATATTTGGGCACTTTCGGCCAAAATGCTTTACGGCCAAATAACGCAAATAATGCTGGGATCAGTGTGACAGAAGCCATCATAATGATCACCATCGCAGCACCGAAGATTGGAGCAAAGTTTTGATAATCACGGAAATCTGCCACAAATAAAATGATCATTGCCGCGAATACTGTACCGCCTGCAAATAATACGGGTTTTGCCGTTGCACGCATCGCTACTTTCATCGCTTCAAATTGATTTTCATCATGATTCAACTCTTCACGATAGCGAGAGAAAACAAACAATGAATAATCAATCACAGCCGCAAATAATAAAATGCTCATAATGGAAGTGGTCGAGTTATTGATTTCAAGTCCACCGACGCCAAGTAAAGCCACGACTTGATTCACCACTTGATAGACAATCACCGTTGCAAATAATGGGATGATCGCTAATAACGGGGAACGATAAATGGCGATTAATAAAAACAATATGATCGCAACCGTGGCGAATAACAGCTTCAAATCGGCAGATTCAAACAGCTTCACCGTATCCCCTGCTATACCAGCTGGGCCGGTAATATAAAAATCAGCATCTAGCCCCTTCGCTATGTTTGTACCGACTTCTGTTGTCTCATCATTAATCTTTGCATAATCAGCATTGCCTAATCCGGCTTTCAAATTCATTGGCACAATCATGGTCGATTGATCTTCTGATAAAAATGCGGATAACGCTTGAGGAGGCAATGCGGACACATCGACAATTTCTTCAATCCCCTGAATTTTTGCCTCTTTGATTCCTTTTATGATTGTTTTTACATCTTGAATAGCTAGCTTTCCATTAGGATGATGGAACACATATAATCCCGGTGTCCCTTTGTCACTCGGGAAATACTGATCTAACTTCTTTTGGGTCACGATGGACTGAGCATCACTAGGTAAAGATTGAAAATTGCTCACTTTATAATCGCCCAGTTTAGGCCCAGCACTCAACCCGATCATGAGAACAAGCCAAATGATAACAGTCAGCCAAGCTCCTTTTTTTGTAGACATTTTATCAATAAATGATCTAAATACATTCATCCATTGTTCTCCTCCTTTTCTTACCGGTTCGAGTATATCGCTCGTATATAAACTTGATATAAACTCGAGGAAAAGGACGAGCTATGAAAATAAAAAAAACAGAGGTTTATCCCTCTGCCAATCCTTCATAACCATTTACAAAATAAACGATCGTCTCTAACTCATCTTCTTTCAGTTCTCTGTTCACATGTGCTTGATATTCATTCACGATTCTCTGTCGATCTCCACCATAAAGATCAGTGTATTTCGCCATCATCCGAAGCTTGTCTCTTTCCTGACGAAACTCCTCTTTTGTCCACGGTCTTTGATGTGAAGGAATATACGTATCTGCATCAAAAGCATCTAACTCATCTAAAAGACACAAGATTTCTTTCACCGTATAATGTACTTTTTCGGCGTACATTTTCGGATAAATGCAATCAGCAAGAAACAGGATTTTCTCTTCTTTCACATACACGATCACTGAATCTGCCGCATGATCGCCCCCAACATGCTGCACAACACAAGTGACCCCGCCAAGATCAATTTCCATCCGACGGTCAAACGTGACATCCGGTAAAACGACCTGAATATCTCGATGTTTCTTATATTCTTCTTTTATCGCCTTCGCGCAGAACTCAATCTCCGTTCCTTCCCTCACCCGATCATCAATCGCCTCATCTGACCAAGAAAACGGAAGAAGCTTCTCCATTTCCTTTCTGGTTTTTGCAGAAGCAATTGAAACCGCATCAGACAGCGCCGGCAGACCAAAAATATGATCCCAATGCCAATGCGTGAGGACCACCATATCAGGCTTGGCGTTCTCGTATTTTAAAGTTTTCTGGATAAAATAGTTCGCATGATCTTCCGAGTTGCCGGCATCGATCATTAATGTTTTGTTATTGCCTACGACCATACCTAGGATGGGGCGGTCGGTGAGTGATACTGGTGTGATGTACCAAAAACTCTGACCTGTTTTTTTAATTGAGTGCATAGGTGCTTCCTACTTTCTGTCATTATATTTTAAATTGAATCACGATTTTTCCCAACGTTCTGCTGTTTATGATTAAGTATATCGAATTTCATTACTCGAAGTAGCACGTGAAGCCAATATTGTGACAATGATCGCGATTGCAACGCCTAAAGCCCCTACCCAAGTAACGGAAGATAGAGAAACTTTCTCTACAAAGATACCTCCAATAGCTGCACCTGCAGCCATCGCCAATTGCATCATTGACTGATTGAGACCTAATAGTATACCTGATGACTCTGGCTCCATTTTAGCTAAGTGATATTGTTGAGTCGGGCCAGAAGACCATGCAGCAAATGACCATAATATTAAAATGAGCAATACTCCAACATAAGAATGCGTAACTAGTGAGAGCAATATGAGCATGATGACATGTAATGTCATTCCACTAATCAGAGTAAAATTCACACCCCATCGATCGGTACTAAATCCACCAAACTTTGACCCAACTAGACTAGCAATCCCGAATATGAGAAGAACTCCACTCAGCAATTTGCTGCTTACACCTGATATATTTAAAAGGTAAGGGGATAGATAGGTATAGGCAATTGAATAACCACCAAGCCAGAAAAAGGTGATGGCTAATCCCAACACTACTTTTGGTTTTTTAAAAAGAGCGAGTTGTTGAATTAAAGGTACAGGTTTATCCCCTTGGATTTTTGGAATCGTAAGAGAAATTATAGCCATAGCTAATAATCCGAGTAAGGCTATTCCTCCAAATACAGCTTTCCAACCAAAGAAATCACTAGTCATTCTGCCCAGTGGGACTCCAATGATCAATGATGCTGTAAATCCCATTACTACTGTAGCAATAGCGGTACCTTGCTTACCTTTTGGTGCAATTTTTTCAGCTATTGTTAATGCAGTAACTACGACCATCCCCGCTCCAAGAGCCATAATAATTCTTGACACAATAAATAATTGATACCCAGGGAGGACGAATGCCAGAATATTACCTAGAATAAAAACGCTAAGTGAAAATAACATTAACTTGCGTTTATTCATTCCCGATGTTAAAGCCATTAATACTGGGGTGAAGATGGCATACACAAGAGAAAAAATCGTAATTAACTGGCCAGCTGCAGCTATTGTAATTCCTAATGATTCAGAAATATTATCCAAAATACCAGAGATGATATACTCTGATGTACCAACTAAAAAACTTACAATAGCTAAAATGTAAATCTTTACAGTGTTTGACATTGTAGATCACTCCTTATATATAATACATTTACATATCTAGAATTGTTAATATGTATGGACAAAAAAACATATTACGATAAGTCGATGTGTATTTAATAAATGAAACTGAATTCTGATGTATGAATTCAGTTCATTTATTAAATATTTTTTTCTAGAATCTTAGCAATTTTTTTTATGGCATTTTCATCTCTTTTATAATACGTGTATTTACCTATACGCTCTGTCGTAATTAATCCAGCTCGTAGTAAAATTGAAAGGTATTGAGATGCTGTTGATTGCGTCATTTTCAATTTATCTGTTATTTGACTAACACATACCCCTGTAGTATTCATATCAATCCCTTCATGGGGTGTAAAATGACGATCAGGTTCCTTTAGCCATTGTAAAATTTGCAATCTGGATTCATTGGATAAGGCTTTGAAAACTTCTATTGGCTCCATACAAACCATTATATCGATAAATAACGATATGTCAACATGTGTTGTTGGAGATTCCTTACAACTTTCTATTTTCCTTCTTCCTATGGTACGGCACCGTGATGCCTTTAAATGAGGTTATTAAAAAACCTTGGTGGAGACCAACCTCTACCAAGGTTCTTAAAATATTATTTTATGTTAGAAACTCTCTAGAACTACATTTAAATTAGAAATTGCTTATCACTCTTCACAAAAACTAATGATTTCCTTCGGTACAGGTTCAAATATTAATACCTCTGGCTTTGGATAAAGCCTTTTTCTCAAATAATCTTTGAGTGGGATCATACTTTTCCAGTACTGCTCAATCCAATAATCAAGCGTTTCTCCAGTGTCAAAATTTAAAGCTTCCTCATCAAACTCTTTCATATCTTCATAAAATGCTTGATCATAAATAGAAAGTGAAATTTCACTATCAAATACAAATATCTTGTCCGTAAATATAGGGAAACAAAAAGACTCGGAAAAACGATTGATTATATCAGCGCCTATTGCTTCTTTGAAATTAATCCATTTAGGGATATTAGAAGGTCTTAAGTTTTCTGTTATCTCTAATTTCACTCTTCCACCATTACTATATCTATGATTTGACTTCGTAGAATATTTAATGCCACTGTTCATGACCTCCTGCCGTGAAACATGGAACTCATGACTCTCGAGAAAATATGCATGGTATTGTAAATCACTCATGTATCTCATCTTATTATTTCTTGATATATGAGTTTTGGTTAAACCTTTTTTATGACTCAAAAGCAGTTCTTTCTGGGAATACTCCTCCCTCTCTGATTAGGCAAACTGCTAATCTTTGAGCAGCTCTATCAAAATAAAATTTTGTGGCAATATTCTCATCTGGTAAGCTTCTATTTCTGAAACTTTTCTCGTCAATTTATTCAATTCAATTTTCCCCATACTATTTTCATTTGGACCAAATCTATATATGACTACATCTTTACTTTCAAATTCTTTTAGTAGCAAGACGTATGAAGCCATCTTCATTCCTCCTTTAAATGATACCAAGGACAACCAGACTCTACTGTTTTATCATGTGTTGTCCTATAATTAGTTTTAAAAATGCCCTCGAACTTTGATTCAAATATTTCATGATTTAATAGTGCAATATCATTCTTATTATAACTTCCTTTTTGTAGTCTACCCCATGCCTGTGCAATTTCATAATCAGAGTCAAAGAGCGTCCAACACCATGCTCCTGTATGTGTTCCTTAATAAATAAATGCTCTTTAATTCTTTGAACTCTTTCTTTAGTCATTCCTGTATTTTTAGAAATTAACTGAACATCAATTTTAGATTTTCTAAAATTAGCATACATTTCTTCTGTTCTATCAAGTTGTTTTAGATAATCATCGATTGAAATTTCCCTACTACCTGTTTGAATCCAATTTGTACCCTTAGTCCCCATCTTCCCCTGAAACCCTTTCGTCCCAAACGGCAAAAGCATTCCAAGCGCCGCATTCATACTGGCTTCCTGCTGTTCTTTGGAGATCTTGTTTCCAAACATGTCTCGGCCTGTGATCGCTTCGCTGAAGCCCTTGGTGGCAGTGAGGCCATATAAACCTTTTTGAGATGTTTTGAGGGCGTCAAAAGATTTTTGAGATGTCTTGTAGATATCGACCGCCTTGACTGCGGCTGATGTGGCTTGGGTTGTTTTATAGACGGCCTTTCCGCCTTTGAAAATGCGTCCTGCCCAGCCGACGATAGGAATATAACCTGCTGCCATGCCTCCTGCCACGACTCGCTGGTCTGCGGTGAGTTCCTCGCCCGTGATTAGATCAACGCCTGTCGCGGCACGTTTTGCATCGTTCACACCTGTCAGTTCATTCACGATATTTCCACCATAATTGAGCGTTTTTCATACCAAGGACGGTTCGCGAGGGCTTTATGTTCCTTTGCGATCTCGCGGGCTTCTTGTTGTTCTTCTTTAATGTTGAGATATTCAAAAGTTTGCTTTTCAATATCGCTTTTGTCTTGTAGATTTCGCTATTTTGATACGCTTTTACATGCAATCCCAATTTTTTATTCAAGCGTATAATTATTATGGATGATAACAAAAAAGTCTACTTATAAATTTTATAAGTAGACTTTTAAGCGTAACAATTGCCATTAGAATTAAAAAGATTTTCATTTTCCTATTTAATATTCTTTTCAATATTACTTCTAATAAAATTCTCAATTTCTGTTTTTTTGCTTTGTTTTAAAATTAATGAAGAAAACTCTCTTTTTTGTATCTTATTATCTATAAATAAATATTTCATTATATTCTTCATATTAGTTGATGAGGCTTTATATTCTATGTCAGCTATAGGGGAAAATGAAATTATTGTTTTAATATCGTCTACAAGCTTTTTATCATTAAGATTAATTTCAAAATAATAATATATTGCTGCTAGTATAATAGATACCCCTACTATAAACTTACTCTGTCTTTCTTTTTTATCTGAAACCATACTCATTGAAAATGGAAATTCTACTTCATTTGATATCTTTATAATTAGTTCATTAAAATCATCAAATCTTTCTCTCATTTCTATTAAGTCTTCATCTTCATTTTTTTTGAAAAATTTGGATTTTCTCTCTAAAAAGACTTTCGAAGCAGTAATTCCATCCCTTATATTTTCTTGTAACCCCTTTTCTAGAACACTAAATATTATACATATTTCTTGGTGATTTTTTTGCTTATCGTTCCTACCTTTCGTAATATTATAAAGTTTCAGTAATTTCATCTCTCTTAAATTATCGAAATGAAATAGATTATCCTCACTATCCTCAATCAAAGAATTAATAAAGTTACTTATAAATTTACTCGTTTCTGAAAAGTAAGTTGCCATTTCAATTTCTTGTATTTCTAAAGGTTTTGTGTTTCTATTATATCTTTTAAATAATTCTATCTCTACTTCTGGATCTTCAAAGCTTTCAAATTCTAGAATTGATAAATGACTCCCTAAGATTTTAATTTTATCTTTTTTATCTAACTCAGAAAATTTTTTATTATCATATGCTGGATTTTCCCCTATTATCTCCAGATTTTTCAATGGAAATTTATTATTTATATATCTAAAAATCGCATTTAAACGATGTTGTCCGTCCATTACATGTCTAATTTGGGCATCATTTTCACCAGAAATAACCAGAAAAACTTCTGGTATTGGTATTCCAATCAATAGTGATTCAATAATTGAGCTCTCTTCTCGAATGGAAGAACGATATTTACGTTGATAATCTGGACTTAAAACAATTCCATGTAATATCTCTATCTCTTCTTGTTCAGTTAAGACATCTAATTTTAGATACTTTTCTCCCTTTTCAATAAATGTAACGATATCTTGAACCGATATTAACGGTCTATTTGATTTTATATTTCTCATGGACTCTTTAAATTTAGAGCTCATCATCAAATATCATCCCCCTTCATCATCTCGTGTTGAAAGTTTATAGATTTAACTACATTATCTTTATCAGGATAAATATTTTCAAAAGTAATACCAAGATTAAAAAGCTCTTTCAACATATTTTTCTTCGCTTCTTTATTTATTATTACAATTTTTCCAAACTCAAATAATCTTCTCTCAAAATCTTCTCTATCTTGTGTAGATACTTTTAAAAAACACCCTTTTTGAAAATGAATTCTTTCATTTGAATTACCTAATTTAATAAAATATGACCTGGCAGAAAATTTATTCAAACCATCTACCACGTTAGTATCGGAGTAATCTATTAATTTCTCTTTCCTATTAATTGTGTCATCATTATAAGAGAGAGCGTCAATAAAGTATACTATAGAATGATGTTCCCTATATTCATAGTCTTCAATTGCAAATAATAAGGAAATCAAGTGTGCTTCAGTAAAGTCTAAATACTCTGTAGGTAAGCCAAAATGTTGGCCTTCCGCTCTTAATGCTTCTTTTGACTTCCCTATAATATCTCTATCATAAAATACAATTTTTTGTTTAAAAGCACTCTCATACTTATCTGCATATATTTCAAAATCCTTTGTATACCTTCTATGTAATGAGGGGATTAATTTGTTTGTACAGTTTTTTTGTCCTCTTGAGACATAGTTTTCAGCAGGTTCTAGTTTCGAGACAAAGTCAATATATTCGCTAAGTTTATTTATATATATAATCTCATCTTTATTTATGCCCAGCATTTCGGAAAGTGTATGCGGAATATTATACTCTTTCCATTTTTCTTCTTCTTCTTTCCTTATATTTACTAAATTGTTTATTTTGCTGTAATCTAAAATCAATTTCCCATCATCTAATTCTTGTTCTAAGTCAATTATTTCTTCTATTTTAATATCTTTTAAATATTCTAATTCATATTTATTTGAATTAATTTCTGGTTCTTTTAACATAATAAAGTAAGACTGCTTTATATATGTTAAATTTTTTAAGTAAACTTCAAATTGTTCTGTCTCTTTATCCTTAAAATTTGAAAGTTCTTTTTCTATTAAGTCATCTTGCATTTGTGTAATTTCTTCTATTTCTAAAGAATACTCTACCATTATTTTTTTTAATTCTTTTTCATTACAACTTAAATCAATCTGTTCTAATAGTTCAATACCGAAAATATTTCTTTTTGTATTTTGCAAGATATCACCCCTTTGTATTATTATACACAAAATCCACTTTTTGTATAATATTACTTGTGATACGGCTCCCCCCGCACAATCCGAAACGCCCGATAAACCTGCTCCACCAGCACCAACCTCATCAACTGATGCGGAAACGTCATCTTCGAAAACGACAGTTTCTCATTCGCCCGCTGCATCACAGCATCACTTAATCCAAGTGATCCGCCTATGACGAAACATACTTTGCTTTTTCCGTATGTTGCCAGCTTATCTATTGTATCGGCTAATTCTTCGGAACTTTTCATTTTTCCTTCGATGGCGAGGGCGATGACGTGGGCGTCTGGGTTGATTTTGCTTAGGATGCGTTCTCCTTCTTTGTCTTTGATGATTTTCATGTCTTGATCACTAAGATTCTCGGGTGCTTTTTCGTCCGCGAGCTCAATGATCTCGATTTTTGCGTAAGCCTGTAATCGTTTTGTGTATTCGGCTATGCCTTGCTTTAAATATTTCTCTTTTAATTTTCCTACTGTGATAATTGATATATTCACAGGTCATCCCCACCTTAAGAACAAGTTATTCATATAAGTTATCAACAATTGTGGATAAAATTTGTGTATTTTGTGTCCGATCATTCGTTCCCCACTATATATATTGCAGGTTCATCGCACAATTCACAGGTTGTGGATAAGCTGTGTGTATGTTCGATTTTTCTGAATTCTGGCGGTGTTTCGTGATCATCTATGTACATGTCTAGTACGGTTTCTATATGTTCTGCACAAGCATAAAGTGATTTGTTCATAAGTTTCTAATTCCTCCAATATGTTGTTTGGTTATTCACAAGTGTTTCGCTCATTGTTCAATATAACCGATTTATTCACATGTTAATAGTCTTTTACCATTTTCCACATCTTTTATCCACAAACCAAATAAAAAAGCCTCCACTCCTGTGAAGGCTTCCTTCTATAGAAAAGGATTATAAAATCTCGTTCCTCTAACAAATGTAATCACAAGCGACACGATCAGCACCACGCCAACAAACAATAACGCCACATAATCTGCTTTTTGAAAGTCTTTCGCCGTAAACCATGTGCGTTTTTTATGCTTTCCAAACCCGCGCAGCTCCATCGCATTGCTAATCGTCTCTATCCGCTCTAAGCTGGAAAAAATCAGCGGCATCACAATCGACAGCGCATTTTTAATTCGTTTTCCCAGTTTTTCATTCTTCGATAAATCAATGCCTCTAGCTTGCTGAGAAATGGCAATCGTTCGAAAATCACGCTGAATATCTGGAATGTAGCGCAGAGCAATCGCTACCGCATACGAAATCCGGTAGCTGACCCCGATTCTGCTGAGCGATGAGGCGAATTCACTTGGATTTGTTGTCACGATAAATAAAAGCGCTGCTGGCATCACGGTCATGTATTTCAGTGTGATGTTCAATTGATAGAAAAGCTGTTCAAGTGTGACGTTGTACCAGCCTGCAATGTGAAACAGCTCATGCTTTGCTCCGTAAATCGCGACGCCTTGCTGGGGTGCAAAGATGTAAATGGCAATGTTGTTGATGACAAGGAAAATCGCCAAGACGATTACTACAAAGGAGATATCACGAAATCGTACGTTTGATAGCTGAAAGAACACGATACTGGCAACTAGCATAAACACTAATACCCCTGTATCATACGTGAGCATCGCTGCGGACGACCAGAGGATAAAGAAAATGAGTTTGGTTGCACCAGTCAGCCGGTGAATCGGCGACGGGCGATCGATATAGGACAGCATGTCTACAGCCATTTCATTCGTTCCTTTCTATCAACCTCAATGAAGCGATCCACGAGTTCATTTGGATTCGGCCAGTCTGCTTTCAGCGCTAGTTCATACAGCGACGTTTCCTTTAAGCTCGCCCTTTGAACAAGCAGCTGATCTGTCAGCACTTTGGCTGGTGTATCATCTGCGATTTTTTCTCCATCTGAAATGACAATGGTTCTTGTTGTGTATTCAAGCATCAAGTGCATATCATGGGTGATCATCAAAATCGTGACACCCTGCTGATTTAATTGCTCTAAAAACGTCATCATCTCTGTGTAATGTCTAAAATCCTGTCCGGCGGTTGGCTCATCTAAAATAATGATTTCTGGTTCTAATACAAGAATTGATGCGATCGTGACGCGCTTTTTCTGTCCAAAGCTGAGAGCAGAAATCGGCCAGTTCCGAAATGGGTATAAACCGCATACTTTTAAGACTCGCTCCACCCGTTCCTTGATGTCTTCTTCCTTTACGCCTCTTAAAACGAGACCAAATGCGACTTCATCAAAAATCATTTGTTTAGAAATCATTTGATTTGGATTTTGCATAACGACACCGATTCGTTCGGAGCGCTGTTTGATCGTATCTCCTGTGATGTCATCACCATTTAAAAGAATGGACCCCTTCGTTGGCTTTTCAAATGCACAGAGCACCTTGGATAGTGTCGTCTTGCCTGCCCCATTGGCTCCAGCGATGCTGATCATTTCTCCTTTTTTGACGGTAAAAGAGATGTTGTTCAGCGTGTTTGGTCTTGTCGGATAGTCAAAGCTCAGCTCACGCACTTCTAGTAAATCCTGCGCTGCATTCTGCTCGACTGACGGCTCAGATGCTTCCATCCATTGCTCGATTTTCTCTTTTGCCTCGTCATTTAAGGTGAGATGCTGTAAATTAGCGATTTTATCTCCTGCTTCAATCGGAATTCCTGCATATTTCATCGCTCTCACATATAAAGGCTCACGTAAATACGCCGCTTCTAATACATTTGAGGCGAGCAATTCATCTGGTGTCATGTCTGCTGCAATCGTGCCGTCATTAACGACGATGATGCGGTCGACTTGGCGGAAAAGAACGTCCTCTAATCGGTGCTCGACCATCACGACGGTTTTTTTCGTTTGTTTTTGTAGTCGGTCAATAAGGTCGATCACTTCTTTGCCTGTTGCGGGGTCAAGGCTTGCGAGTGGTTCGTCAAATAACAAAATGTCGACTTCGTTAACAAGTACGCCCGCAATGGCGACACGTTGTTTTTGTCCGCCTGACAGCTCATGCACGGACGATGCCAGCTTGCCGTCTACCTCTGTTAATCTTGCTGCTTCCTCGACACGTGTTTTCATTTCTTCGCGTGTGACTTGATCATTTTCAAGCGTAAACGCGATATCTTCTCCAACGGTCAGCCCAATGAATTGTCCATCAGGGTCCTGAAGCACCGTTCCGACAAGCTGTGAAAGGGAGAAAATGTTCTCTTTCTCTGCATTTTTCCCGCCGATGTGAAGACTTCCTTCCATAGAACCTTTATAAGACGCAGGAACTAGCCCATTGATGCAATGGGCTAGTGTGCTTTTTCCCGAACCAGACGGGCCTGCGATGAGGACTTTTTCGCCTTCATAGATGGTCAGGTTGATATCTTTCAATGTCGGTTCTGCCTGACTGTGATATTGGAATCCGAAATGTTCGAATTGAATCATCGGTTTCTTCATTTATGTGTTCCACCTTGCTTCATGATGTTTCTTTCGATAGACTGCCGCTTTTGCTTCTCGTTTTTGCATAAGCTGCAATGATGATGGTTCCTAGTACACCGACTGTAATGATGTTTGAGATTCCTGCCACGATGCCTTGAACAAATACTTTGTTCGCAGGTTCTGCATAGATCACAATGTCGAGTACTGGGGCAATGACAAACCAGCCCAATGCCTGTGCGCCTGCTTGTACGGCGTTGAAGAGCGTGATTTTTTTCCAGCCAAAGTCGCCCTCTTCTACTTTTAAACGGTTTGAAATGAATCCGATCAATAACCCAACAACACCTGAAACGATAATCCAGCTCCACCAAGGACCGAATGTAGTAGCATCTTTAATAAGATGACCAATAAACCCAATCAGCGCGCCTGCAACAGGACCAAATAGCACGGCCATTAATGCAAGAAATGCATACGATGTCTCAATTTGTGTATTCGGAATCCCAGTTGGAATGGAGACGAAGCGTCCTAAAATCACAAAGACGGCTGCGCCAATTCCGATGGCAACGACAGTTTTCGTTGAAAGTTGTTTACCTGCCATGATGTTATCCTCCTCTTATTCGTATATAATGCGCGGAGCTTTGCGAATCGAAAGGCGCCAGCCTGTGCCTGTCCCGATATTATAAGCCTTTGCAAATGACCCTTGATTGATCGCCACGCCTAAATGATCGAGTGAATTGACATATACGAGTGGTTCGCCTACCTTTAAATCGGCAAAAGATCGTCCATAGGTCATGATATTTTTATACACATTTTTTGGCCCGTTGGCAATGGTAACTTCTATTGCATCCCCATAATTGATTGAAAGCTGTTCAAATAGCGTGTGATGAATGTTTGTCCATAGGTTTCCGAACCGCACGTCTAAAATATCAATTGTTCCTGTGATTACTTCTTCTTTCGCATAAGCCTGTACGACTGGAAGGTGAATAATTTCATCAATATTCGCCTTTGGCCCAACCTCTTCAAAAGAAATCACTCCTGAAGCAATTCTCGCCCCTGTATACGCGTAAATGTCTCTCCCATGGAATGTATGTGATTTTCCCGACTTCGGCAGCCGGTTAATGGTTTCATCTAAATAACGTGCTTCTACAATGCCTATATCCTGTGCGACGTGTGTGAGTGTTCCGTTATCTGGGGTAATAATGTAGTGCGAGCTTGTGGTTTTGACGACAAGACTCTTTCTTTCTGACCCAACCCCTGGGTCAACGACGGATACGAATACCGTCTCTTCCGGCCAGTATGTGACGGTTTGGAGCAGGCGGTAAGATGCCTCCCAAATGTCATATTGCGGTATATTGTGTGTTAAATCAAAAAGGCGGATGCTACTGCTGACCGTATTTGCCACTCCGTACATGGCGCTGACCGCTCCATCATCAATGCCGAAATCTGATTGTAAAACCAATGCATGTTCACTCATGTCAATCTCCCTTTCATTTGAAAAAATGGATGTGGTGTTTCACGTGGAACATTTGAACATTTGTATGAAAAAAGTGGACAATAAAAAATACCCCATCCTTATCTTTGAATCATAAGGACGAGGTATTTGTCTCGTGGTACCACCTTTATTTACTGTTTGCTCGCGCTAAACAGCCTCTACAAGTACAAAGCTCCAATTTGGCTCATATACTGTGGTTTTGATAACGAGTACCAACTCTCGTCGTGTCCTACTAATATCATGGATATGTTCAGCACGAGGCTCAGAGACCATTTTTCGAATCATTATTTTTGCTTCTTTTCAGCTGCCGAAGCTCTCTGTGGAAAAATTGATGATTGTACTTTCTCTCGTCATTGCCTGTTTAACTATCTTGAATTAAAGCTATCATACATGATGTTTTTTGATAAATCAAGATATTTTTCTGAACATTTTAAAAAATGAGTTAACTGTTCTGGAAGAGTCTTCTTTTTTATAAAATTTAAGCAAATGTTAAAGAGCGAGATATGGTGTCTTTCCTTTCTAGCGGTATAATAAAGATGAAGGGAGGTACAGCGTGTGTGGACCATCTGTATGAATGAGTTTAAGCAGCTCTTCAAAAGCACAAAATCTATTTTAACAATTGTTATTATTTTCATTTTATCTACTTTTGTTTCAACTCTACCGTTTATTGCTGCTCATCAGGACAAATGGGAGCAGGCAAAGGATCCTTATTCCATTGGGAATGAACTGGTGATGTCTCTATTTGGTTTCTTCCTTATTTTCTTATTGTCTCACGATATTTTAAGCAGAGAAATCCATTTGAAAACCATTCGTTTTCTCGTCAGTAAAACCACCCGTTTGAACATTATTATCGGGAAATATCTTGGACTGATGCTGTTTTGGCTTAGCTGTATTATGACGACCTACGTACTGAATATGGTGATTTCACATCGTTTTCTGTTCTCTGATGCGTTAAAAATCTTAACCTTCATCAGTGTCGGTATCTCATGTGCTTTATTTTTGTCCATGCTCTTTCCAACCCCGCAGAAATCTATGTTTGTTGGGATGTTGTTTTCCTTTCTTTTCCCGATCGTCAGTATGATATCTGTTCTTTCTTCAGAACGATTGATTCATTGGTTCCAATATATCACGCCTTATTATTATGCGCGCTTGAGTGAACCGCTGACCTATATACTCTTGAATACAGCATTAACCGTTGTATTACTCCTTGGAACAGCACTCCTATTTCAAAGGAGGGATGTCTAAATGCTATATACAAAAGAACTCACAAAAAAATACAGGACAAAAGTCGCAATAGATCACATCACCCTTGATGTCAATCAAGGCGATATCTTCGGACTCATTGGACCGAAGGGTTCTGGTAAGACAACGTTCTTCAATATCATTACGGGAATTTCCCGGCCAACCTCTGGGACGTTTACGATGATGGATATGCCTTCATTAAAAAAGGTGAGACAGCATATCGGTGTTCTGCCTGAATATACGGATTTATATGAAGGGCTGACGGCACTTGAACATATTGCCTACTTATCAAAAATCACCGGTACGCGCCAGAAAACGAGTGATTATGAAGAACTGCTCGAATTTGTCGGCTTGGATCACTATCAGCAGGAAAAGGTCGGTTCCTTCACACCCGGTATGAAGAAACGGCTCGGCATGGCGCAGGCCATCGCCCATCGGCCCGAATTTATTTTACTCGACGAGCCTTTTGCCGATATTGACGCAGATTCGATCTTGCACATCCAGCAGGTCATTGACACGTTAAAACATGAAGGGAAAACCGTCTTTTTAACGGCTGACCGCCCAAGGTTCACAAATAGTATTTGTACCAAAACTGCTTTTATTTCTGAAGGAAAATTAGTGTCCCCCCATACACTCCCTCAAGAGAAAACCATCACATCCTCAAACATACGTGCAACCTTCAAGCATGCGTGGATTGATGATGAGGTGAAGCCTGTTCTCACGCAGTACTTACAAACTGTGGGAACAGATCTTGTGATCAGTGATGACGAGACCTCATTGTTGATTCGTTCAGAAGCTCAAGTTCCATCAATCATCCGCGCTTTCGTGAAATGCAAAGTTGATTTATACAGAGTCACGGCTCAGGATGCCATGAGCTCCTCATAAAAAAGCACCGTATGCGATCCCGCACGGTGCTTCTTCTTTATGATAAAGGTTTACTCATATAGATTCCGGTTTCTTCAAATCCCGTCTTCTCATACAATGAACGGGCAATTTGATTATGAGCAAAGACATGCAGCGAGAGTTTCTGCACTCCTAATGACTTTGCCTGCTTCTCTAATGCAGCAATGGCCTGCTTTGCAAAGCCTTTCCCTCGATAAGCTTCGAATAAGAAAAAGTTATAAATGAATCCTTCCTTCTGCGGGTGATTGGGGTCATAACAAAGCCAAACCCAGCCAATCGCTTCCTCCCCATTCAAGAGATTCCATAGCTCATGATGCTCTGTCTGCAGTCCTTCAGGAAGCAGCCGATCAAATTGTTCTTCGGCGTTTGCAAGTGATTCTTCCTTTCCCCAAGTCCCTGCAAGTACCTTTTCTTCTGCGTACCTCTGAATGGCCTTCTCCATCAATACATCGTAATCCGTCTGTGACATTGGCTGTAATGTAACCAATCGTATCGCCCCCTTTCCTCCATCATATGATGAGCATGCAAAAAAAACCAGTCCCATCAAGGAACTGGTTATCCGCCGAATCGGTCGGTTTGAGAAAGTTTGATCTCTACTGATTTTTTCTTTCCACTTCGGTAAAACTGCACCTTTACCTTGTCGCCGACTTTCTTTTGATATAAATACTTACGAAGGTCTACGATATTCTGTACACTCTTGCCATCAAAGGAGGTGACGACATCCAGTTCATTTAGCCCCGCTTTTCCTGCTGGAGACAAAGGCTCGACACTCATCACGACAACGCCTGATGTGATTTTAGACGGTAGCTTTAACGTTTCCTCCCAGTGATAGCTCGCAATATCTGCTAAAGACTTCATGCCAACACCTAGATACGGACGCTTCACCTCTCCGTAGCGCTCTAAATCCTCTATAACAGGGATGACAAGATTCGCCGGGATAGACAGCCCGATGCCTTCTACCTCTGATTCAGCAATCTTCATTGAATTGATGCCGATCACTTTTCCGTCCATATTGATCAAGGCACCACCGCTGTTACCTGGATTGATGGCGGCATCTGTTTGCAGTACCTCCGCATTCCAATCCGCCTGTCCGTCTCCATTCGAGTCTACAGGAATCGCACGTTCCGTTCCTGAAATGACACCTTGTGTGACAGAGCCTGCGAATTCAAGCCCTAATGGATTTCCAATGGCGATCACTGGCTCACCGGGCTTCACATGATCTGAATTTCCAAAGGCAGCGGTTTGCTTGATCTTATCACTTTTAACGGTGAGAACCGCTAAATCCATGAGCTGATCGCTTCCGACAAGGTTGGCGCCAATTCTTGTCCCATCCTGAAGACTCACTTCAAGCTGGTTGGCACCTTTGATGACGTGATGGTTGGTCACGATATAAAAGGTGTCACCCTTTTTCTTATAAATCACACCTGACCCGCTGCCTGCCTCTCCGCCTTCTTCCCAAAAGCTCGACTTTTGGATATTAATGACGCCGACAACCGTATCCGACATATGAGATACGACTTTTGTGACCGCATCATTGACGTTCACATTGATGGTCTTTAAAGGACCCTGTGCTGCTTGCCCATCTCCGTTCTGCTGCCACCCAAAGGGACTGCCGCTCTGACCTGATACATAGGGGAAAAAGAATCCCATTAAAAAAGCTCCTACCAATACGCCGATCAGACCAGATAGGAAATATCCTTTTCTGCTTCGTCTCGGCTTCCACTCTACATCGCGATAATCCACTATGTTTCCTTCCTTTCAGTGAATAGATGATGTATATAGTGTTGGTAAGAAGCTCTTATCTTAATCATCCGATTGTAAAAATCATACGGCGCAAAGCGGGGTTGCCTTTTTCGGGTCCGTATCATATAAATCAAAGCCATCCCCGACAACAAAGCCTTTCATCTCAAGCGTTTGTTGGACCGCCATACGGGCTAAATCCTTCATGTTGTTGTCTTGACTCAAGTGAGCCAAGTAAATGCGTGAGGTGGCATCTCCAATGACATCTGTCATCGCAAGAGCGGCATCTTCATTTGAAACATGTCCGACATCGCTCAAAATTCTACGCTTAATACTCCACGGGTATCGGCCCATTTGCAGCATACCGACATCATGATTGCTCTCAAATACAAATGTATTGGCTGACTGAATGATCCCTTTCATACGGTCACTCACATAGCCTGTATCCGTCATTAGGGCAAGTTTGCGCCCGCCATAATGGAACACGTAAAACATGGGCTCAGCCGCATCATGTGAGACGCCAAAGGACTCAACATCGAGACCGCCGAAGGATTGGACGGTTTCCATATCAAAATGGAATTTCTGCTCTGTATCAATCTTTCCGATATGAGACTCCATCGCCTTCCATGTTTTCGCATTTGCATAGACAGGAAGCTTGTACTTTCTTGCCATGACACCGAGCCCTTTAATATGATCTGAGTGCTCGTGTGTCACAAAAATGCCGTCCAAGTCTTCAGGCTTGCGATCGATTTGACCAAGCAGCTCAACCATCTGTTTGCCGCTTAAACCCGCATCTACAAGAAAAGCATGCTCGTCTGTTTCTAAATAAAAAGCGTTCCCCGTACTTCCGCTCGCTAGTACACTGAACTGCAAGCTCATGTTCTCTCACTCCATTGAAGATTTGTCATCTTTCTCTATATGATCAAGTGTTGAGCCATCAATGGCATTGATCAAATATTCTTCTTCTGTCTTTTTCTTTGAACCAGTTGATACGCCCTCAAGCTCGACTCGCCATACAGGCACCATGACCTGCGTGCTTGCACCTGGGTATTGCGTATAGTAGCCCAGTTCTACTTTTTTCACGGTCGTGTTTTGGCTCAGCATGTTTTGCGTATATAAGTCCTTCACGGTTTCAAGCGCTGGGACAAGGGTTTCTTTTCTCACTTCATTAATCGATATCACCATCGACTGCTGATACGATACGACCTCGTTTTTATCATTTAGATCTAGGGTGATTTTTCCGATGGTTTCGGAGTCATCAAGCCCCTCTTGGAAAATGTATTTCCCTTTATACGTTTGGAAAAAGACGATTTTCCCTGCCTCTTCATCAATACTCCACAGCTTATAATTCTTCCCATCTAGCAAACGCTGGTTCACCAGGTTTGCCGCCGCTGTTTTCATATCTTTTTTCGGCAAGGCCACTGGTTTATTGAAGGTCATTTCAAGCAGCGTGACAGGATCATCTTTGTCTGTTTTCGGGAATGTGCTTTTCGCCTTTTGATCAGCTAATTCGTCGACATCCTTTTTCGTATATTGCTTCTTTTCAGCTGTAATGCGGTAGCCAATCTTCGCTTCATCTGATAGATTGCCATATTTGATCCCGTCTGCCTTCATTTCTTCCAGCGTATCCGTTTTTTCGATAATCGCAAAATGATCGGTTGATCGTTTTTCAAAGTATTGAAAACCCAGAAAGATATCGAGAACGAGAAAGGCTAGGATAAAGATCGTTTTGGTCTTATTCCACTCCATGATTCTCGCTCCCCTCTGTCAACAAATCATGCGATAGAATCACGGTTTTGCCGTTGTATTTCATGCACCATACTGGCTCCAGCCAGACAAACATCGCTTGATCTTGATCTGATGGAGTGGAAGCAGCCTGATAGGCCGGAAAAATTTGTTCAATTTTTTCAAGGTCATCATATTTCGTCTGCTTGACGATTAAGTCTTTCAGCTCTGTCCCATTCATCAGTTTGACCTGTTCACTCTGACTTGCTTTGTTGCCTAGAATATAGTTTGGACGCTTGTAATTCAAGATGTCATCATTCGCCCACTGTACTTCAAGAGAGGTCATCCCAAATGGATGCTTTGTACTGTTGACGATCGGCAGACCATCCATAAACATATTAAAGGAAAGCTGCTGGTTGCTATTGATGCCAAAGTATTGATAGTCATCGGTAAAGCTCCCCGTATCATTGAAATATTTCACACTTCGCTTGATCAAATCGCCCGTTTGGAAAACGGTGCTGGAATTGATATTGCGGTGCTGATATTGGATGCGGTGGTCTTTTTGATTGGCTTCAAGACGACTTGTGCCATCTGTGTACACCGTCCGGTTTAAATTAGACTCCTCACCGACTAGACTCGGGTCCGTAAACAGAGCGTCCTTGAATTTGCTTGTCTTAATCGTTTCGATAAAGAACATTTTCGCTTCAAGCTGCTTTTGCTTTCTCGGAAGGAGGAAATCTCGTTTCGAATTCGCTGAGAATGTATAGAGATCGTAGCGCGGCATCTCGTTTTGAGCAGCTGCGATACTGTCCATGAGATTTCGATAGTTAGCGGACTCTATTGTCAGCTCAAGCACCGTTTCCTTGCTGTATGAAACCAAATAAACTTTCTTATTGGCCTTATCCTGCTGGGAGAACGGCACAATCATCCGATCAAACGAGTTGTATTCAATGGACTTGTTCGGCCATTTAAACAGCGCTTGGAAAATATCAATCGGAATCGGGTCATTGAACACAAGATCCAATGTCTTCCCCTGTCCTCCGTTTCCATAGAAGAAATTCTTAAATTTCTGCTCCGAATATTGATCTGACACATCCGAAATCTCTTTCACATCCCAAAGGCTCACATCATTCCAGAAGTTTTGAAAGAGTTCCTTTTGATCCACTTTCAAATGCTCCCCATTTGAATGGATGAACATCTCGCGCGGCTTCACGACATCAATGAGGCTCCGCGGCTCGTCGCTTGAAATCTTCTTCGTTTCCACGACCTTAGTGCCGGCATCTGCCTGGTCCTGCATGACGGGCTGGAACATCCAAATATTCCACGTAAACACAAGACTGATCGCAATTAGGATTGTCAATATTATGGTTTTAAAGGTCTCACGCTTCATCCCAATCATCCTCTTGTTCTTCATTGTACGGAAGGGTAAAGGTCACTGTTGTTCCTTTCCCTTCAATGCTGTCAGCCCAAATATCTCCGCCATGAGCCTGAACCATTTCTTTTGCAATCGCAAGGCCTAGGCCGGTTCCGCCAAGTTTTCTTGTTCTCGCCTTATCCACTCGATAAAAACGTTCAAAGATTTTATCCATATCCTTCTTAGGAATACCGATTCCTTCGTCTTTGACGCTGAATAATACAAGGCCCTTCTCCTCATCCAGATCAACGGTAAACGTGATATGTCCACCCTCTGGAGAGTATTTCATGGCATTGGAAATGATATTATCGAGCACTTGTGTGATTTTATCTTGATCAATTTCCACATATATTTCACGCTGCGGAAGATTGCGGATAAACTCGACATGCTGCTCCTTTGTCATTTCAAAACGATCAATGACCAATGAGATAAATCTGATAAAATTCGTCCACTCACGGTTGAATTGATAATCCTTGCTGTCGAACTTAGACAGCTGCAGCAGGTCGTTGACAAGCCGAATCATGCGCTCTGTTTCATTTTGCGTGACACTGAGGAACCTTGGTGCAAGCTCTTTATCACCAATTGCACCTTCAGCCAGCGCCTCAAGATAGCTTCGCATCGTCGTCAGCGGGGTGCGCAGCTCATGTGATACGTTCGCAACGAATTCACGGCGTTCTGCATCAATTTTCTCCTGCTCTGTGACGTCGTAAATAACCGCAATTAAACCATCAATCTTTCCGTGCTCTTTCTGAATCACTGAGAAATTCACACGCAAAACAGACAGCTGATCTTCGCGTTCGATTTCTAGCAGCATGGAATCTTGATTTTCGACTAAATCTTCAAAGGTATGCGTGTCCTCGAGGCCCAGTAAGGACGTAATCGGCATCTCTAGTGCTGTTTCACGTGAAACATTTAACAGCTCTAATGCTGGGCTGTTTAATAGAATAATCGCACCGTTTTGATTCGTAGCGATGACGCCATCTGTCATATAGGCAATGACAGAAGAAAGTTTCTTCCGCTCTCCCTCTGTCATCAGCTGCGCTTCCTCCAGCTCTCTCGTCAGATGGTTAAAGGTTGTCGCAAGCTGGCCAATTTCGTCATGTCCATACTTTCGAACCTTCCTGGAAAAGTTCCCTTTGGCGAGTTCAATCGCTTGCTTCCTCATATCCGAAATAGGATGAGTGATGGTTCTAAAGATGAAAATCCCAAGTAGTGCGGTCGTCCCAAGGGCGATCAGTGTCCCCGTCGCCAAAATGGTGTTAATGGTTCGCATTTGGTTAAACACGCTCTCCATCGAAGACACAACATAAATCACACCGACAGTTTCTTGGTTTTCATTTTTCACGGCTGTCGCAGAAATACGCACCCGTTTATTTGATTCTGGGTCATAGAATTTCTTTTCATAGTCTTTGCCTACTGCGAAAATCCGGCTAATGATTTGATCTGTGATTTTCTTGCCGGCAATCTCCTGACTGCCGTTATTCACAGAGGCAATCACCTCTCTGCTTTCGTCAATATAGCTGACTTCAGAAATTTCATTAGACTCATCTTTGTTATTAAAGTCGTTTAATATCTTTTGAGCATCCTCTTTTAATTCTGCCTTACTTTTCGATGAATCTTGTTCTAGGTAATACGATAACGAGTAGATTCGCTGATTCAAGGAATTATCATATGAATTAATTAAGGACTGCTCTAGCTGCTTCACAAAGTACACGCCAATGATCTGCATGGCAACGATGATCAGCAGCACGTAAATCAAGGTCAATTTAAAGTGAATCGAGCGAAAAAAACCTACTTTATTCATAAGAATCTTAGTCCTGCTCTGGGTTTCTTAAATAATAGCCGACGCCTCGTCTTGTCACGATCCAGCTTGGGTGGCTAGGGTTGTCTTCAATTTTCTCACGAAGACGGCGGACGGTGACGTCTACTGTCCGGACATCCCCAAAGTAATCGTAGCCCCATACGGTTTGCAGCAAGTGCTCACGTGTCATGACTTGTCCGATATGTTTCGCTAAGTAATGAAGCAATTCGAACTCACGGTGCGTCAATTCAATCGTTTCCTCACGCTTAGACACCACATACGCATCTGGATAAATGACAAGTGATCCAACTTCAATATCATTTGATTCAGATTCTTCCTCTGTCTGCGGCGTAGCAATTTGCCTTCTTAAATTCGCTTTCACACGGGCAAGCAGCTCGCGCGTGCTAAATGGCTTCGTCACATAATCATCTGCGCCAAGCTCAAGACCGATGACTTTATCAATTTCAGAGTCTTTTGCCGTCAGCATGATAATCGGCATATCATATTTCTTTCTCACTTCACGGCATACCTCAACGCCATCTTTGTTTGGCAGCATAATGTCGAGCAGAATAATGTCTGGTTGGATTTCTTCTACCATTTCAAGGGCTTCATTTCCGTCATATGCACAATGAACCTCATAGCCCTCTTTCCTTAAGTTAAACTCCAATATATCAGCAATCGGTTTTTCATCGTCTACGACAAGAATCTTTTTTTCCATTGTGATTTCCTCCTGCATTTTTAGCATCTATGTCATTCATTTTTGCATGTCTCATCAGACCTTTTTCATTTGAGCAAAAAAGGCTCACTGTCTATTATAACGTTTTACGTGGCAAAGATAAAAATAATAACGGCTTTCTTTTCTAGCAATCGTTGGATAAGAAGACGACGCTCAAAAAAATGATGGTTTTTTTCCTTTTTTATTGAAACTTTTCCAGTCATAGATCGTCTATATAGATGTAACGTCTTCTTCTTATGGAGCCGGGCCCTACCTAGGTCCGGCTTCTCCCTTTTTATGCCTTCTTTTCATAAGAAAAACGCACCTGCGATTGCAGATGCGTTTGGAAGTGGCTCGGGACGGAATCGAACCGCCGACACACGGATTTTCAGTCCGTTGCTCTACCAACTGAGCTACCGAGCCATCATCAAAAAGATGAATAAATATAAATGGCGGTCCGGACGGGACTCGAACCCGCGACCTCCTGCGTGACAGGCAGGCATTCTAACCAACTGAACTACCGGACCTCAGTAACTTGCCCGAAAAAGCAATCGTGGTGCTCTTCCAAGCAAGTGAGGAAAAATTAGCTTAACGCTAAAGTAAATCAATGACCCGTACGGGATTCGAACCCGTGTTACCGCCGTGAAAGGGCGGTGTCTTAACCGCTTGACCAACGGGCCAATACATGGTGAGCCATGAAGGACTCGAACCTTCGACCCTCTGATTAAAAGTCAGATGCTCTACCAACTGAGCTAATGGCTCTCGGTTTGTGAAAAGTAATTCTGAAGAAGTTGTACTGCGTCAAACCAATCGCTTTAAAAAAGCTGGAACATCGCATCCTAACAAGTTTCAGAGACCTTTGCAACAACGAGATTTATAATATCATAGAGTAATTACATATGGCAATACGTTTTTCGACATTTTTTAAAAAAAAGTGTCGGATTTGAAATCTCCTGCCAAATCCCTTCTGCTTGCAACCGCCTTCATTTTCACTGCCTCTTTTCATGACCTCTGCCTATTCAAGCACATAGAAACGTTTTAGACCGCCCGAAATTGGTTATACATGAAACAAGTGACATTGTGATTGAAAAAGGAGGAAGCAGTATGAGTTCATTCAAATTAGGAGATAAAATGCCCAATTTTTCACTCCCAACCATTCAGGGCGAACATATTGATTTTCACAAACATTTAGAGGAGCATCAAAGCTGGCACCTCATCGTCTTCTTTAGAGGCTCATGGTGCCCGGTATGTGTAGAAGAATTGAAAGAGCTTGAACAGCAGCAATCATACTTTCAAGACAAGGATATCCACTTAATGGCGATTTCAACGGATCATTCTGATGACTTGAAGGAATTTGCGGATAAAGAAGGACTATCCTTCCCAATCATGTCTGACAAGGACCTCACTTCCATAAAAGCATATGAAGTCCACTATCATGGAGAAGATGCTCCTTATGAAGATCACGGAGTACACGGGGAACCTGCCTATTTCTTACTAAACGAAAAGGGCCAAGTCCTCTATCAGCAAAGACAAACAAGTCCGTTTGGCAGACCGCATGCCAACGAACTGCGCAAAATCATTCAGTACATCCGCAAAAACTTAAAAGGTCAATATAAAAGCGTGAAATAAGAAAAAAGCCCTCAAGACGAGGGCTTTTTTTATGAATTCCTTTTATGATATAACCGGTCTGCGGCAAAAAACACAAGAAGACCCGACATGAGAATGACAAAGGTGACGGGCGGTTTATCATCCTGGACATAAGAGTACAGCGCATGTCCTCCTAATGCGAGAAGATAAAAAATAAATGCCGCCACTGCTGCTTTATGTGCATTCGCTTGTTCTCTTTGCGTACTTTTTTTGAAAAACATTGTAACGATTCCCCTTTATACTGCTTTCTTCATCGTCACCCGGCGAAGTGCCCGCGAACGAATATATTCCATTGGACCAATTCTCCAAAGCTTTAGACAAAATGCTGATATGGCGATTTGCAGAAGAGAAATAAGCAGCCATGACAATACGATAAGAGGGGCGTTGATTTGTCCGCCAAGACCCAATCCCCAGCTATAAAAAAGAACCGAGCAGATGACATTTTGCAGGATGTAACAGCTAAGCGCCATTTTCCCTACATATTCGAACCAATTCCACATGAACCATGACTCTGTGTGAGCCAGGAGCTTCGCAATAATAGCGATATAGAAAAGAGAAAGGAATGGCGAAAACGCATAGCGAACCACGAATTCCACTAGTTCGTTCGGAACGAAGACAAGTGCATTCAGCGGCAACCCCACCCATAGACCGATTCGAAATAATCTTTTCCGTAGAGACTGCCCGCATTCATTTGCATAAAATACACCGGCTCTCATCATCCGCACACCTAATAAAAACAAAAATGTGTTCATTGGAATGATAAAGATCGCTTCCACCCGGTACATGAAAAAGTGTTGTAATCGTTCTTGAACTTGCGAGATCCATGTCTCTGGCAGCTGCTCTTCCAGCGCGGGTTCACTACCTTGATCATACGATGCTGTTTCCATTTCAGAGAGGGCGAACACCATCAGACAGGACAGAACAAGCAGATGAATGACTCCAGAGAAGATCATGCCTCTTTTGATTCGTTTGCTCCCTCCTCGTACAATAAATGCCACAAGCAGACCGGTGACAGCGTAACTCATGAGTACATCATATTCCATCACAAGTGCAAAATGGACAAAGCCTTCAATAAATAAGAATAAAAGAATCCACAAATATGTACCCGGCCAAGGCGTATTTTTTCTTTTCGCCTGCTGATATTTCAGCTCTAGCCCTACACCAAACATAATCGTGAGCAGCGATAGCATTTTCCCGTAGACGAACATGGAAACAAGGCTTTCTAGAAAACTGCCATTCTCATATTCATCTGCAATCTGATCTGTCGCAAAGGTATCCCCTGCATACGCAAAAAACCAGACGTTCGTTCCCAATGTGCCTAATATGGCGAAACCTCTTAAAATATCTAATAATCTTATTCTTTCTTTCACTAGAACGCTCCTTCCCCCTATACAGTTATCATATTTTGGTAATGACCGGAAGCCTGTTCTACTGAAATTAAGAAATATTTAAACAAAAAAACACCAGTAAAATGTGCAATTTTACTGGTGTTTGATCAGTCTATGATTATGGACGGTACACGCTGCGGACAACGTTCGTTTGGGAACGATCTGGTCCGACTGAGAAAATGGAAAGTGGAATACCTGTTAATTGTGAAATACGCTCTAAATAATGACGGGCATTTTCAGGCAGTTCGCTTAAATTCTTCACGCCTGTAATATCCTCTGTCCATCCTGGCATTTCTTCGTAGACAGGCTCACATTTCGCTAGTTCCTTTAGACTTGCTGGGAATTCTTCTGTGATTTCTCCGTTCAATTTATAAGCGACACAGATTTTCAATGTTTCAATCCCTGTCAATACATCAATTGAGTTAAGAGATAGATCTGTAATCCCGCTCACACGGCGAGCATGGCGGACAACCACACTGTCAAACCAGCCAACACGGCGCGGGCGTCCAGTTGTTGTACCGTATTCACGGCCAACCTCACGGATTTGATCACCAATTTCATCATGGAGTTCTGTCGGGAATGGGCCATCTCCAACACGTGTTGTGTACGCTTTTGACACGCCGACCACATGTTGAATCTTTGTTGGTCCTACACCAGAACCAATCGTCACTCCCCCAGCCACTGGGTTAGATGACGTAACAAATGGATATGTCCCTTGATCGATATCAAGCATAACACCTTGTGCTCCTTCAAATAGCACGCGGCGGCCTTCATCTAGTGCGTCATTCAAGACAACAGATGTGTCCACGACATATTTTTTCACTTGCTGGCCATATTCATAATACTCGTCTAAAATATCTTCAATCTTGAAGCCTTCTGCGTCGTACATTTTCTCTAAAAGACGATTTTTCTCTTCTAGATTACGCGCAAGCTTCTCTTCAAATACTTCACGATCTAATAGATCTGCGACACGGATACCGATACGAGCTGCTTTGTCCATATAAGCTGGTCCGATTCCTTTTTTCGTCGTACCGATCTTGTTAGCCCCTTTCCGCTCTTCTTCTACCTCGTCCAATTTTAAATGGTAAGGTAAAATCACATGGGCTCTATTGCTGATTCTGAGGTTATCTGTACTCACATTCCGTTCGTGAAGATACGCAAGCTCAGTGACCAACGCTTTAGGATCAACCACCATTCCATTACCGATGACACAAGTTTTCTCTTGATAAAAAATACCGGACGGAATGAGGTGTAGCTTGTAAGTCACTCCATCAAATTTGATCGTGTGACCTGCATTGTTTCCCCCTTGATAACGGGCAATCACCTCTGCATTTTCTGAAAGGAAATCGGTAATTTTCCCTTTCCCTTCGTCACCCCACTGCGTACCTACTACGACTACTGAAGACATATCGTGCACCTCCGTTAACCTTTCAAAACGTTATCTCTTTCAAACACATTTATTTTATCAATGCAAAACGAAAAAGTCAACGTGAAATCCGAACATTAATATCTCGAAATCAAATTTTGTTCGTTTTAAATATGAGAAAAAGCGCTTTACTCACTTCTTCAGCGCTTAAAAAGGGAGATTTTGAGTAAAACCAACGTTTTTGATTGTTCTTACTTTCTATTGATTTTCAATTAAATGAATCATCGAGCTTGCCATAAAATCAGGTGAGTACGGTCGCCCTGTCCTCAGCCACCATTCAGCTGTTCCAACGTAAGCAGAAATAACGAATTGCTTCTGCATGTCGATAGGAACGAGATGCGGATCGGGCTTTGAGCCTGCAACCCCCTCTACCCCCAAAGAAAAGCTTTCTTCAAAAAAAGCACGAACCGTTTCATGAATATTGAGCTCTCTCCCTCGTTTCCAGAGAATTTGATACTCCTCTTCATGTTCCTGCAAATGCTGATAAAATCGAAAAATATATACATATGCCGCATGCTCTTTTTCCAAATCATCTTCTTGTACAGGCGCAAAAATGGCACATTTCATCACATCAAACATCTCATCCATCACCTGCTGGGCAAGATCAAATTTATCCTCATAATGTTGATAAAAGGTCGTGCGGTGGATACCTGCCACTTTTGTAAAATCCTGTACAGAAATCTTCCCCCATTCTTTCTCACTTAATAACTGAAATAATGCTTTTCTTAATTGCTGCTTTGATTCCGTTGCGCGCTTATCCCCTCTGTAGCAGTCCGCCACAAGCCGCTCTCCCCTTCCTATTTTCTTCAACAGATTTCGCTTTTCTGTTGGTTGAATCCTCCAGGCTGATGAATTAACTTTAATCTAACACAATGAAAAAAAGGAATCATCTGACAACCTATAAGGAGTGATGATCATGGAAACAACAACCCCAAGTGCCGTGCAAAAAACGTTATTAAGAGGAAAGAACAAGCAGGACCCGTATCACCCATTTGATTGGTATGCCAACATGCGCCAGACATCACCTGTTCATTTTGACGAAGCCAGCCGAACGTGGAGCGTATTCACCTATGAGGAAGCAAAGCGTGTGACAATCGATAAAGATACCTTTTCGAGTCAGCCTCCTAAAAACCAACGGAAGCATTCACTGATGAAAACAATGGTGATGATGGATCCTCCCAATCACACTCGCATCCGCTCCATTGTCAGCAAAGCCTTTACCCCTCGAGTCATGAAATTGTGGGAGCCTCGTATTCAAGAATTAATGGATGAACTCATGGCACAAATAGAAGGAAAAAAAGAGATAGACCTAGTGCAAGACATCTCTTATCCACTTCCTGTCATTGTCATTGCAGAGCTTTTAGGTGTGCCATCAGAGCATAAACAATCCTTTAAAGAATGGTCAGATATTCTCGTCAGCATGCCTAAAAGCGAAAACGAGGAAGATGTAGCTGAATGGCAGAAAACACGTGACAAAGGAGAAGCTGACATGATGGCGTTTTTTGCAGACACCATTGAAAAGAAACGTCACAATCTCGGTGATGATTTGATTTCCCTCATCATTCAAGCGGAGGAGAATGGAGAAAAACTGTCAGCGGATGAACTAATACCATTCTGTAATCTTCTTCTTTTAGCAGGCAACGAAACAACCACCAACTTGATCTCCAATATGATTTTCAGCTTGTTAGAACAGCCGGGTGCGTATGAAGCGCTCTCCCAATCACCTGAACTCATCCCACGTGCGGTGGAAGAGGCCGTCCGTTTTCGTGCACCAGCTCCTGCGATCGTCCGCTATGTCACAAAAGACACAGAGCTTGGAGGTAAAGTGTTGAAAAAGGGAGACAATGTGATTGTGTTTCTTGCTTCCGCCAACCGAGATGAGCGTCAATTTTCAAACGCACATGAATATGATATACACCGCCACCCTAATCCTCATATTGGTTTCGGGCACGGTATCCATTTCTGTCTTGGCGCACCACTGGCACGTCTTGAAGCATGTACAGCTATAAAGTTTTTAATAGAACGATATGAGGCGCTAGAGCTCCTCTCTTACGTTCCGATGACAAGCAGCAGCATGTATGGACTGAAAGAGCTGAAACTGCGTGTCACACCTCGTTCATAACAGAAAAGACTCCCGGGCATGGGAGTCTTTTTTTTAAACGGGGGTGATTCCATCTGTGTTCATGAGCACAATGCGATACCCATCTGGATCTTCAATGGTTGCTCCTCCACGTTCCCAATATGGATTTGTAGAGGTGACTTGCCGTCCGCCAAATGAGAGCAATCTCTCTTTCATTTGCCTGAATTCCTCAGCATCTGGAATATAGAACACAAGAAGCTGTTCTGGATGCGGGGCGGGCAGGCTTTCTTCTTCTTCATGCTTCGTGATTTCTAAATGAACATGCTGATGAGGAAGCCCCAGCATGACTCCATCATATCCTTCATGCTGATCAAACGAACCTATTCGTTTGAGTCCTAAGCCTTCTTCATAAAAGGACACAACCTCTTCCATGTTGACTGTTGGGCGTGCGATGCGTAATTGAGCGGCTTCGAACTGTTGAAATTTCATCAGTCATCACTCCTTTTCTCCTTTTAGTATACGATTTCTCTCTCTTTCTCTCCTCCTCATTTCGATCGTTTTTCAATCATTCTTTCGATGTAGATTGATCAAAAAAAGCCCAGCTTCTTGAGCTGGGCTTTAAGCACCGGGCGGAACACCCGCATCGTCAAATCTTCTTTCCAGGTTGACGAATTTGTTATATTCTTTGACGAACGCCAGTGATACTGTACCAACTGGGCCGTTACGCTGTTTGGCAATGATGATTTCAATAATGTTCTTATTCTCTGATTCTTTGTCATAGTAATCATCACGATAAAGGAATGCCACGATATCGGCATCCTGCTCGATACTTCCTGATTCACGAATATCTGACATCATCGGGCGTTTGTCCTGACGCTGCTCTACTCCACGTGAAAGCTGAGACAAAGCAATAACTGGAACTTCAAGCTCCCTTGCCAGCGATTTCAATGCCCGAGAGATTTCAGACACCTCTTGCTGACGGTTATCGCTTGATCGTCCGCTCCCTTGAATGAGCTGTAAGTAGTCAATCAGAATCATGCCAAGACCGTTTTCTTGCTTCAAACGGCGGCATTTTGAGCGAATTTCACTTACTCTAATTCCTGGTGTATCATCAATGAAAATCCCACTATTTGATAGCGAGCCCATCGCCATTGTCAGCTTGCCCCAGTCCTCTTCTGTCAGATTACCGGTTCTTAGGTTCTGTGCATTGATATTCCCTTCTGCACAAAGCATACGCATCACTAGCTGCTCAGCTCCCATCTCTAAACTAAAGATGGCGACACTTTCGTCCGTTTTGGTCGCAACATTCTGTGCGATGTTCAATGCGAAAGCCGTTTTCCCTACTGATGGACGAGCCGCGACAATGATTAAGTCATTTCGCTGGAATCCAGCTGTCATCCGGTCAAGCTCTGAGAAACCTGTTGGAATCCCTGTGATATCGCCTTTTCGGTTATGAAGCTGTTCAATATTATCATATGTCTGAACAAGCACGTCCTTAATGTTTTGGAAGGCTCCTGAGTTTTTACGCTGCGCCACTTCCATAATGGTCTTTTCAGCATCACTCAACAGATCCTCTACTTCATCCTCACGCGTGTACCCATCCTGTGCAATGGTTGTCGCCGTGCGGATCAGACGTCTTAAAATTGATTTCTCTTCTACAATTTTTGCATAGTATTCAATGTTTGCGGCAGTTGGGACAGAGTTCGCAATATCGGTTAAATACGAAATCCCGCCTACCTCTTCTAGTAAATCTGTATTGGCCAGTTCAGAAGTCACCGTAACAAGATCGACCGGTTCCCCTCTATCACCAAGTACAAGCATCGCATTGTAAATCTTTTGATGCGACATTCTATAGAAATCCTCTGGAATTAATACCTCAGAAGCGAGCGTGAGCGCAGATGGTTCTAAAAAAACAGCACCTAATACGGCCTGCTCGGCTTCTATATTTTGCGGCGGCAGCCGGTCATCGAGAAGTTCCGTCATGCCAAGCACCGTCCTTTCATAAAAAAATACGCTACTCATCATTTTAACATTTTCATCAATAAAAAAGTGAAAAACATCGACTATAGTCAAAATTACCATGAGGATGTTTCGTTGAACAGCCAACTAACGCATTTCAATAGAAAAGACTCTGTAACATAAGTTGTTATAGAGTCCTTCATTACCGCTAATGGGATTTGTATCTGTTGCCGTTCACATGTTATTAATCTATCGTTTTCTTCACTCCATAATTTTCTTTTTGTCCAATGTCATGCAAAGACCCGTTTTGATAACCAATTGATAACACCAAATCGGGAATAGAATCAAACCCGTTTTTCGCTAGATCAAACAGCTGTGCTCCGTAATGTGAAGCGGCAATTCGTGCATGTTCTGCTGTGTATGGATTTTTCAGGAGATCTTCTTTGTATATATCAAAAATATTCGTTCCTTTATCCGTTACAAATTGACCATTTACAATGCTTAAATCCTTTAAATTGTAGCCTGTCACCGTTTTGATTTGATTCACAAGATGGAACTTTGCAAGAGAATCAGGCGTGAATTGAGTAGAATCATCATTTCTACTTTTCATAATATGAAAAAATAATTCTCTTGTATTGTTGCTTGTATTTAATAGGTCTTCTATTTGTTTGGTTAGCGATTCATCTGTTGATCCACTCACCACTAATTTGAAATGATTTGGGTCAATGGTAAAAGTTAAATTTGTGTTTTTAGGAATGGTTATACCGTTTTTAGAGAATAAATCTTGCAATTGTTCGTTGACCTTTTGTCGATTGAATATTTTCTTTTCTACGCTTTCTTGAGTAGGATCGTACCGTTTTTCGTTACGGAAGATGGCGTCATTAAAGTCATATTGCCCACCCTTATTATTCCTTGCCCAACTCATTTCCATAGTGTACGCAGCTTCTCTTTCAGACTTGGTTAGATCACTTCTGAAATAAGAGGAGTATGGATTTCTATACTTATTATATATGTGGTCTTGAGGATCATTGAATCTTTTATTTTGTTCATTAATTTTTTGATATTTCTCATCAAGTATCTTCATTCGTTTATCTGCTTCGGTCATCGTCTCGTTTGTGCTTTTAATAGTCGATTGGTTTTTAGAATCTGTTTCTTTATGAGTGTTTGAAGTAGCTGCCCTGTATGACGTATTAATATTCATTTTGATTCTCCTTTTTGAAAAATTAGTGATTATTAAATATATCGGCAATTCAGTTAAAATTTGTTAGTTTTGATCCGATATAGTAATTATTACAAGGAGGGTTAAAATATGCCAAATACTATATTCAAACGTTTTTTATTACCTGCATTATTATTAGTGCTTGTTACTAGTTTTTTTGCACCTAATTCAGCAGAAGCAGCAATTACGGGGAATAACAATCCTAACACAGCAAGCTTAATGGGATATTGGAAATATAGTCGTCCAGATACGACAATCTTACCTGAAGGTGAAAATGAAGCTTATTATCAGTTCACGATCAATAAGGGTGAAAGGGTTTATGTGCGAAGCTCATATGATAAGAATTATACAGGTATGAAAATAGAAGTGTATAATTCAAAACAATCTATGACAGGGTCCGAGGTTATAAATCCTGATTCAATTACACCATTTATTTTTGCTAATACTGGTGACGTTACTTCAACTTCAGAAACTTATTTTGTAAAAGTGACCCGTGGTACATATACAGGGAATATGTACTTTACTGTTTCCATTCAAGATCGAATTAAATCTGGAAATGGGACATTCAACTTTACGGGGGCCGCTACCAACTTGGGGAATACTTCTTTGAATTTTTTAGGAGTTGATTCTTCTGTCATTACAATGGATTTAACTAATCATACGGCTATTCCCCGAAGTGCAATCGTTAAATCAATTTCAACAACGAGTACACAATCGCCTAACCAAGGAAATGTCACACACAAGCTGATGGCTGATGAAAACAAGATTTGGAACGAATCCATTTTTTCATCTGCAACAAGTGGTTCTTACCGTATTTCTCTTGAAGATCAATTAAAAGTCGCGCAAAAATGGAGCTTTAAGTACAACGCAAAGGCTACAGCGAGATCTACTATGAGCAATGTCAAAGCCGATATCCGTTACGAATATGATGTCACAGATGGATTCTAATTGAATGGTGTTTACAGAATTAAAAAGTAAGGGTACATCCCTTACTTTTTTTAATTGTTATCATTCGCCACTCTTAAAAAAGCTGTACATACTATTGAATCAGTTTTGAGATATGAGACCATCTACTTTTCGCAAAATCCTCCTCAATCTCCCTAAAAATACAAGTGAGTCTATAGACTTATTTTTCCTTAAAATCATTTCAAGAAGAAAAACCCATATTTATTCCTGTATCAAACAGAAGAAAATGTAAAAATCCCGAGGCAGTCAAGGTCTTTTGACATTTCTCCTATTTTTAAATGACAAGGTCCGATATTCCCTATTTCAAATCATTTGTTAGTGAGTTAGTCCTTTATTTTCTGAATATTAGAATAAAAAAACCAAGTACACAACTTGATGAACATTTGACTTCATAATTGATAACCATTATCATTTGTTTGCGGATAGTTGAGAATCATTTTCATTTGGAGGAGCCATTCTTCAAGTACTACACTCATCCCATAGCTACAAGCCTGCTTTTATCATCGTATGAGAGTCGAATTTGAGGAAGGAGATTTGTCACATATGTCCAAACGCCCTGAAGGAATGGGTACTGAGGATTCATTTTTCGGAGAAAGCCGTCCTTTTTTTATACCCGAGACGGAGCAACTAGATATCACAGCACACCCATACAGACTTTTTATATTTAAACCGAATACTACTCCTCCAGCGGCTGGTTTTCCAGTCATGTACGTGCTTGATGGGAATTCACTTTTTGGCACAATGGTCGAAGCCATTCGTTTACAGTCAAGAAGACCTGAAAAAACAGGTGTTGTACCTGCCATCATTGTTGGAATTGGCTATCAGACAGATGCGCCCTATCATCCGCTCAGGCATTATGATCTCACTCTTACCAGCCCTGACGCTTCCATCGGGGGCAAAAGAAAAGACTTCTCCATCCATACATATGGCGGGGCCTCTGCTTTCTTTTCTTTTTTAGAAAAGACTGTGAAGCCTTATATCGAGCAACGCTTTCCGATCAACAAGAGTCGTCAAACACTTTTTGGGCATTCTCTTGGCGGTCTTTTTGTATTACACACACTATTTGAGCACCCTGATGCTTATCAGACATATATTGCAGGCAGTCCTTCTATCCACTGGAACAAAAAATTATTTCTAGAAAAAGAACACCAATTCACCAACCGCATACGTCAGGTGCCTATGAATGTCAGGCTGCTTGTAGGTGTAGGTGAGTTAGAAAAACATCATCCATGTCAAATGAATGCTCATGCAAAGTCACTAGCAAATCGTATGCTGCCTTTATCCTCATATGGCTTACATACGGCTTATCACGAGTTCCCTGAAGAAGGACATACGTCCGTTTTACCGGTGCTGATGAATTACGCTTTTCGTTTTGCGCTCTATCATGATGATCTTTTAACAACCACAGACATGAAAGAAAGGTAGTGAACGTATGAAACATAGTGGTCTATCTCAAAAGATTGCCCTTGTCACAGGCGCAGGGCAAGGTATCGGACAAGCAGTCGCAAAAAGACTAGCCGATGAAGGTGCGATCATTGCAGCAGTTGACGCAAATGAAGATCAGCTTCAAAGCACCGTCCATCAAATGAATGATGAAGGCTTACGTGCCTTTGCCTATCCAGGTGACATTACCGATCAAGCATCTGTTCAGCACATTGTCAAACAAATTGAAAAACAGCTTGGACCCATTTATTTACTAGTCAATGTAGCAGGCATTCTTCGAATCAGTTCCATTGACCAGCTTAGTGCAGAGGACTGGCAACAAACCTTCGCAGTCAACACACATGGTGTCTTTTATGTATCACAAGCTGTCTCCAAATACATGATGAAAAGATCAGCAGGGGTCATTGTGACCGTCAGCTCTAACGCAGGTGCCATTCCTAGAATGAACATGGCTGCCTATGCCGCTTCAAAGGCAGCAGCTACTTCCTTTACAAAAACGCTTGGATTAGAGCTGGCAGACTATGGAATCAGATGCAATGTTGTCTCTCCTGGCTCTACCGCAACACCTATGCAATGGGCTTTATGGTCTGATGAACAAGGAGCAGACCATGTGATCAAAGGGTCATTAGAGACGTATAAAACCGGTATTCCATTACAAAAAATCGCTGATCCTCAAAACATCGCTGATGCAGTCATCTTCTTTGCGTCTGAACAATCCAGTCATATTACGATGCAGAATCTCACGATTGATGGTGGCGCAACACTCGGAATCTAGCATTTCATCAAAAAGGAGGCCTTTTCATGAAACATTCATTATTGCCGTCAGAAGAAAAAGTACAGTTGATTCAAGACTATCAGCCAGGCGCTTTTTTCCTTGCTTCCCCTAAACGTACAATACTTGCAGAAGGGATTTTCCAGCATATTGAAACCAATCAGCTCAATGAACTCTCCAAAAGGGTAGCGCACGTATTTGACACTGCCAAACAAGCTGGTATTCAATCACCAATTATTGCTGGTGCTGTTCCGTTTGATCCGGCGCAACCCGTTCGTTTAAATGTGCCAATCCATGTACAGTTTAGTGACCCACTCGAATTTCATCAAGGTGATGAGGAATCGGAAGTGACATCGCCATCCTATGAGGTGACACCTGTCCCTTCTCCTGAAGTCTACATGAATGGTGTGAACGAAGGGTTAGCTAAAATTGAAAAAGGAGAGCTTAGCAAAATCGTCATTTCTCGATCTCTCCATCTCAAATCAAATCAAGACATTCATACGAAAGCAATACTCGAACGGCTGGCTCGTCACAATACGACTGGCTATACGTTTGCTGCAAATGTAGCTGATCCGAAATCTCCCCAAAAGCGCACACTTCTTGGGGCAAGTCCTGAGCTGCTTCTTTCAAAAACGGGTTCATCTGTGATTTCCAATCCACTCGCTGGTTCTCGGCCGCGTAGTTCAGATCCAGTAGAAGACCAGCGCCGTCACGATGAACTCCTTACTTCAGCGAAGGATTTACACGAGCATGCAGTGGTTGTCGACGCTGTCACTAAAGCGCTTACTCCTTACTGTAGTAAGTTAGATGTGCCTGTATCACCATCCGTCATACAAACAGAAACGATGTGGCATTTATCTACTGTCGTAAAAGGTGAATTAGCAGATTCCAGTGTATCCTCAATTGATTTAGCGCTGAGCCTTCATCCAACACCCGCAGTATGCGGAACACCTACAGCAGATGCACGTGAAGCAATCCAAGCGATTGAACCCTTCGATCGAGGATTTTTCACAGGAATGATCGGCTGGGCAGATGCAAATGGTGATGGTGATTGGATTGTCACCATTCGTTGTGCAGAAGCTGAGGGTCAATCCCTTCGCCTCTTTGCTGGTGCAGGAGTGGTCAAAGGATCTAAAGCAGAAGAAGAGCTAGCCGAAACATCTGCAAAATTTAACACGATGCTTCGTGCGATGGGCATCTATCAGCTATAAAAATACATAGGAGATGACAAAGACATGTTTGTTCAACCACCTACATGGCCAGAAGAATTTGCAAAACGCTACCGTGAAAACGGCTGTTGGCGTGGAGAAACCTTTGGCGGTATGCTTCGTGAACGTGCCGTATCGTTAAGGAATAAAACTGCGATTACATACGCTGATACGCACATGAGCTACCAAGAACTTGATGAGCGCGTCAGCAGTCTTGCCGCCGGTTTCCATCAGCTTGGAATTCAAAAGGGCAGTCGAGTTGTCGTGCAGCTTCCTAACATTCCTGCTTTTTTTGAAGTCATTTTCGCTTTATTTCGAATCGGTGCTTTACCCGTCTTCTCACTGCCATCTCATAGAAGCAGCGAAATCACTTATTTTATTGATTTTGCCGAAGCAGACGCATATGTCATACCAGATATCCATGATGGCTTTGATTATCGATCACTCGCACGTCAAGTGAAAGAAAAGCTTCCCTCATTCCCTCATGTCATTGTTGCAGGGAAGGCTGAGGAATTCCTTGACTTGGATGATCTGCGCAAGGACCCAGCACTTGATCCTCAAATTCATGTAGAGGCAAGTGATATTGCATTTCTTCAGTTATCAGGAGGCAGCACAGGCCTTTCTAAGCTCATACCTCGTACACATGATGACTATATGTATAGTCTTTGGAAAAGCAATGAGGTGTGCGAGCTCACAAAAGATAGTGTGTATTTAGCTACACTTCCAGTTGCGCACAACTATCCATTAAGCTCGCCTGGAGTCCTTGGGACGTTATACGCAGGTGGAAGAGTCGTTCTTGCACCTGGATCAAGTCCTGATGTCGTCTTTCCACTCATTGAAAAAGAACGGGCAACAATTACCGCAGTCGTTCCGCCTATTGCATTGATCTGGCTAGAAGCCGCTCCACATCGATCAGATGACTTATCGAGTCTTGAGGTCTTACAAGTCGGTGGTGCTAAATTAAGCGCCGAGGCAGCAAAACGAGTGATGCCTGCCCTTGGGTGTAAGTTACAGCAAGTTTTTGGCATGGCAGAAGGTCTGGTCAACTATACCAGATTGGATGATCCTGAACATGTCATTATCCATACACAAGGTCGTCCAATGTCTGAATATGATGAAGTACTAGTGGTAGATGATGAGGACAAGCCCGTCCCGAATGAAGTGGCTGGACACCTTTTAACAAGAGGACCTTATACGATTCGCGGCTACTATAAAGCCGATGAACAAAACAAGAAAGCATTTACACCCGATGGCTTTTACAGAACAGGTGACATCGTGCGATTAACAAAAGAAGGAAATGTGGTAGTAGAAGGCAGAGACAAGGATCAAATCAATCGTGGCGGCGAAAAGGTTGCCGCTGAAGAAGTTGAAAATCATTTACTTGCGCATCCTGACATTCATGATGCCGCCATGGTGTCCATGCCAGATCCGTTTCTTGGCGAACGCTCATGTGCCTTTGTTATTGCGAAAGGAAACAACAAGCCAGCACCACACGCCTTAAAGTCATTTCTAAGAGAACGCGGGCTCGCTGCCTATAAAATTCCCGACCGCATTGAATGGATCGATGCGTTCCCACAAACAGGTGTAGGCAAAGTCAGCAAAAAAGCATTAAGAGAATTAGCTTCAATCCATACTGCCAACGTATAAAAAAAGAGGAGTGAAAACCATGGCAATCCCTACTATTCCTGCGTATCCAATGCCAAGCATACAAGATTTACCCGAAAATAAAGTGAACTGGATCCCTGATCCGAAGCGTGCTGTCCTGCTGATACATGACATGCAGCAATATTTTTTAAATGCATTTCAACAAGATACATCACCGATCACAGAGTTAGTGCAACATATTGAACAATTACGTGATACATGCAAAGAACTTGGCATTCCTGTCGTCTATACAGCTCAACCTGGTGACCAAGACCCGAAGGATCGTGCCTTATTAACAGATTTTTGGGGGCCTGGACTTGGTGATGATGAAGCATTGACAAAAATCATTGATCAGCTTGCTCCATCTGAAGCAGATACAATGCTGACAAAATGGCGTTATAGCGCATTCAAAAAATCCAACTTTTTAGATCTTCTTCACGAAGGCGGACGTGATCAACTGATCATTACTGGCGTATATGCACATATTGGCTGTATGCTAACAGCCGCAGAAGCATTCATGCTCGATATTGAAACCTTTTTTGTCGCCGATGCCGTTGCTGACTTTTCACTTAAGCATCACAAAATGGCAATGACCTATGCAGCTGAACGCTGTGCGGTGACCACAACGACCAATCAAATCATTCGTCGTTTAACAGGACAGGAAGCAGAAGATGACCTATCCTTTGATACCATCGTTCACCAAGTAGCTGAGTATCTCCAAATCAATCCAAATGAAATACCGCTTGATGAGAATCTCGTCTACCTTGGCCTTGATTCAATTAGAATGATGAGTCTAGCGGAAAAATGGAGACAGCAAGGGGCAACAGTCAATTTCGTTGAGCTTGCAGCAAATCCAACGCTCACGTCTTGGCGGACTCTTCTCTTCCCAGAAAAACAGCCATCTATCCCAAATATCGATTACTTGTAAAGGAGGTATAGACCCTTGTCGATCCAGTCAGTCGATTCATTCCCACTAACCGGTGCCCAATCAGGCATTTGGTATGCGCAGCAGCTTGATCCATCTAATCCTATTTTCAATACAGCTGAGTATATAGATATTAAAGGTCCAATTGATCCCGTACACTTTGAAGCAGCCATTAGAAAGACTGTTATAGAAGCAGATTCCTTGTATATGCGCTTCGTTGAGGATACTGACGGTCCAAAGCAATGGTTGATATCTAAGAAAGAGATTCCATTTCAATATATCAATTTACAAAATGAAAAACAGCCGTTTGATGCGGCTAAAGCATGGATGAAGACAGACCTTGCAACACCAGTCTCTTTAGAGAAAGATGTATTATTCCGTGAAATACTTTTTCAACTTGCTGACGACCGTTTTATCTGGTATCAGCGCATTCATCACATTGCCATTGATGGATTCGCCTTTTCGCTCATTGCACGTCGTGTTGCTGAGATCTATTCAGCCCTATCGAAAGGGACTTCTGTGCCTCCTCAAACATTTGGAGCCTTACTTGACGTAGTCCAAGAGGAGATCACCTATCAACAGTCCAATCGGTATGAAGATGATCGAGTTTTTTGGAAAAATCGCTTTGCTGATCAACCTGAAATTGTCAGTCTTGCTGAGCTTGCCCCAAGAACGTCGGATCATTTTATCCGCAAAACGGCTAGCTGCGATGCCGAAAAGGTAAGCAAAATGAAAAAAAATGCTCAATTTTTCGGTGGTACGTGGCATGAAATGATTCTTGCGGCATCCGCTCTATATATGCATCGTATGACGGGTGCACATGATATTGTTTTAGGATTACCTGTTATGATGCGCCTTGGATCGTGCGCCTTGCAAACACCCGGAATGGTCATGAACCTGGTACCGCTTCGTTTAACATGCAAACCAGAAATGACGCTCTCAGCACTTGTTCACCAAGTATCTGATGAACTGAAAGCCATTCGTCCTCATCAAAGATATCGTCATGAAGACATGCGGAGAGACTTTAAACTCATCGGAAGAAATCAACGATTATTCGGCCCGCAGATCAATATCATGCCATTTGATTATGATCTCAAGTTCGATCAGAGCATTGGTCAAGCACATAATCTTTCAGCAGGACCCGTAGATGATATATCGATCAACATATACGACCGCGCAGATGGGAACGGATTTCAAATCGACTTTGATGCAAACCCTGCCGTTTACAAAGAGCAAACAATTGACGCTCATCAGCAGCGTTTTCTTCAATTGCTGGAGGAAATAACCGGACTAGAGCAAGATCAGACAATCAGTCAATTCAACCTTCTTTTGTCTGAAGAAAAAGAGAACATTCTCAAGCACTGGAATGATACAAAACGAGAATTACCAAAAGAATCTTTACGAGAACTATTTGAAAAACAAGTCAGCAAAACCCCACAAGCAAAAGCATTACAGTTTGACGAAATCACTTTGACCTACGAAGAGTTGAATCAGCGGGCTAATCAATTAGCTCATTATTTGAAAAAGCGCGGCATTGGACCAGAACAATTTGTCGCAATGGCTCTGCCTCGGTCCATCGATATGGTCGTAAGTCTATTAGCCGTCGTCAAAACAGGGGCCGCCTATCTGCCACTAGACCCTGATTATCCTAACGATCGTGTCGCCTATATGCTAGAAGATGCCAAACCGGCGTGCTTGCTCACAGTCAAAGAGACAGCAGATCGTTTTGACCATTCACACATCATTCAACTGGATGATGCAACTACTCATCAGGAGATAGCTGGCAGTCCGCGCCTTAATCCGACTTGGAACGAAGGCTCCCCGCATCACCCGGCTTACATCCTCTACACGTCAGGATCGACAGGTAAACCAAAGGGTGTTGTTGTAACAAAGAGAAATGTGATCAACTTTATATTGTCCATGCAAGATTCATTTTTATTAGATCAAGGGGACCAGCTTTTAGCGGTAACGACCATTGCCTTTGATATTTCCGGGCTGGAAATGTTCCTCCCGCTTTTACATGGTGCCGCTATATTATTAGCAAAAAAAGAAACAATACAAGAACCAGCAAAGCTTTCAGACATGATTCGTTCTCATCATGTCACAATCATGCAGGCAACACCAACGTTGTGGTATGCGTTAGCAGATGATTACCCTGACGTGATAACAGGTATGCGTGTTCTTGTTGGAGGAGAAGCACTCCCTGCCTCCCTTTTGCACACATTACAATCTCTTCAATGCGACATTACCAATTTGTACGGACCTACAGAAACGACGATCTGGTCTACCATGGAAAATGTCACAGCACATCGAGAGAATAGTGGACCGGCGATTGGCAAACCCATTTGGAATACGAGCATTTACATTTTAGATGAAGGACTAAACCCAGTCCCAGCAGGATCAATCGGTGAACTTTATATCGCAGGTGAAGGAGTATCCAGAGGATATCTTGGACGTTATGACTTAACGGCTGAACGATTTGTCGCTGATCCATTCGGCACAAAAGGCAAGAGAATGTATCGCACTGGTGATTTAGCCAGATGGCGTGAGAATGGCTCGATTGATTATATTAGCCGTGCTGATCATCAAATTAAAATTCGCGGCTTCCGTATTGAACTAGGTGAAATTGAGACAGTCATTATGCAGCACCCAGCCATAAAGCATACGTCCGTTATCGTTCGGGAGGATCAACCTGGACAACAGCTGCTTTGTGCGTATGTTGTGCTGACAGACGACTCTTCTCTTCACCCTTCAGAGCTTAGGCAGTTTGTGGCTGCGTTACTTCCAGACTACATGGTGCCTTCTGCTGTTGTCTTTTTGCCGGAACTGCCACTTACACCAAACGGCAAAATCGATCGCAAAGCATTGCCAGTGCCAAATATGTCTTTAGTTAGTTCTGAGCGTACACCTAGAACACCCCAAGAAGACATGTTATGTAGTTTATTTGCAGAAACCCTTGGCGTATCTCAAATTGGCATAGATGATAGTTTCTTTGATTTAGGCGGGCATTCTTTACTTGCCGCTCGTCTGCTTCGACGTATACGCGATACATTCGGTGCAGACTTAAGCATGAGCACCATTTTTGAATCACCTCGAGTCGCTGAGCTTGCACAGCACTTAGATAAAGCAAAGGACATTCGGCCGCCGCTTCAGGTAGAAAAAAGGCCAGATGAGATTCCGTTATCCTTTGCTCAGAAACGGCTCTGGTTCCTTCATTGCCTTGAAGGGCCAAGTCCAACTTACAATATTCCACTTGTCATTCAGCTGACAGGTACATTAGATCAAAAAGCTCTCATTGGTGCTTTAGCAGATATCACTGAAAAACATGAAACCCTTAGAACCATCTTTCCAAATAAGAACGGCATGCCAAGACAGGTTATTTTACACCCGAAAAGTGTTCAGCCTGAACTCCACGTCACAGGTTCAAGTGATCAACAAATTGATCATCAGTTAAACGAAGCCATTCGCTATAGCTTTAATATTGAAGAAGAACCTGCACTTCGAGCTGAATTATTCATACTTGATGCAAATCGATCCGTGCTGCTTCTATTGCTGCATCATATCGCTGGTGACGGCTGGTCACTTGCACCATTGACACGAGACTTAGCTGCTGCTTACGAAGCCCGTATACAAGGAAAATCAATCTCCTTGCCAGCCGAACCTGTTCAATATGCTGACTATGCTATTTGGCAGCAGAAGCTGTTGGGCAGTGAAGAAGAGACGGATAGTCTATTTGCCAAGCAGCTTACCTATTGGACAGGTGCCTTACATGACCTGCCTGAAGAACTGGAGCTTCCCTATGACTACCCGCGTCCACAGGAAGGAAGCTTCAACGGTGCTACGATCGACTTTACGATTGAGCCCGCTTTACACCAGCTGCTCCTTGAACTTGCAAAGCAGCATCAGGTGAGCTTGTTCATGGTGCTTCAAGCATCACTTGCAGCATTACTGACACGTCTTGGGGCGGGAACAGATATCCCTATTGGCAGTCCAATTGCTGGGCGGAATGACGATGCACTTGACGACATTGTGGGATTGTTTGTGAATACACTAGTATTACGTACAAATACAGCTGGTAATCCAACCTTTAGTGAGCTATTGAAGCGAGTGCGAGACGTTGACTTAGCAGCCTATGAGCATCAGGATCTGCCATTTGAACGGCTAGTGGAAATTCTAAATCCAACCCGCTCCAGATCACGCAATCCATTGTTCCAGGTCATGCTTGCCTTCCAAAATACACCGAAGGCGGAAATGAAGCTGACACAACTTGACTCAGATCTCTACGTGAAACCAGTAGGATCAGCTAAATTTGATCTAACCATCGAATTAACAGAACAAAGAACTGAAACTGGTTCAGCAGCAGGATTAACAGGATTGTTTGAATTCAGCACAGATGTATTTAAACAAAGTACCATTCAAGCAATCGCTGCCAGAATGAAGCGCTTTTTAACAGAGGTAGCTGAGCGCCCACATCTGCCGATTGGTCAAGTGAACATTTTATCAGATAAAGAGCGGCAAAGATTTCTACCTGACAAAAAGACATTCGCTCAGTTAGACCAAGCACATCGTCTCCCGACCTTATTTGAAAAAACGGTGCAGCAATATCCTGATCGAGTGGCAGTAACGGATGGCAAGAGGCAGCTTACCTATGAAGAGTTAAACAACAAAGCCAATCGTCTTGCTCATTTATTAATAGAAAGAGGCGTTGGACCAGAACAGTTCGTTGCACTTGCCCTGCCTAGATCAATCGATATGCTCGTCAGCCTATTAGCCGTTCATAAAGCAGGCGCAGCCTATGTTCCGCTTGATCCTGATTATCCAGTAGACAGGCTGGCATACATGATACAAGATGCCAAACCAGTTTGCAGCATCACAACAAAAGCAGCTGCATTGCATCTCCCTGCTGATTGCGATTTGATTTTGTTAGACGAAAAAGAAACAAATGATCAATTACAGATGACGCCAAATCACAATCCGGCTGATATAGACAGACTTGAGCCGCTATCTCCTCTGCATCCGGCCTATATTATTTATACATCCGGATCTACAGGAAAACCAAAAGGAGTGGTCATCCCACACCAAAATGTCATACGTCTTCTGACATCTACTGAACATTGGTTCCATTTCGATGAAGAGGATGTTTGGACAATGTTCCATTCGTATGCCTTTGACTTTTCAGTTTGGGAAATATGGGGACCCCTTTTATATGGCGGTCGGCTTGTCATTGTTCCTCATACCATCTCTCGTTCTCCAGAAGAGATGCTGCAGCTTCTAGTCGATGAAGGTGTGACTGTGCTTAATCAAACACCTTCTGCCTTCTATCAGCTCATGCAGATAGACAAGGAACAACAAACACTTGGTCAAGCATTATCACTCCGCTATGTCATCTTTGGCGGTGAAGCATTAGAGCTTAGCAGATTAGAAGATTGGTACAGCCGTCACTCAGACTGCAAGCCAAAGCTAATTAACATGTACGGCATTACAGAAACCACCGTACACGTTACGTACAATGTACTCAATCGAGACCTGATCGCAAAGAAATCCAGCAGCTTAATAGGCGAACCGATTCCTGATTTACGCGTGTACGTACTAGATGAATACCTACAGCCTGTTCCACCTGGGACGACAGGTGAAATGTATGTAGCTGGAGCTGGTTTGGCAAGAGGTTATCTAGGCAGGCCTGACCTGACATCAGATCGATTCCCTGCCGATCCTTATGGAGCACCTGGCACAAGGATGTATCGAACTGGCGACCTCGCTCGCTGGACAGAAGAAGGGGCACTTGATTACATTGGCAGAGCTGATCATCAAATTAAAATACGCGGGTTTAGAATTGAACTTGGAGAAATCGAAGCCGTTCTATCACGCCACGATGCAGTTGCACAAGTTGCCGTGATTATGCGAGAGGATCAGCCTGGCGACAAACGATTAGTCGCATACATCGTCACAACTGAAGAAGACCGTTTCGATACAGAGAATCTTCGCCATTTTGCGTCAGCCAGTCTTCCTGATTACATGGTGCCTGCGGCTTATGTACAGATTGATACGATGCCACTTACAGCAAACGGGAAGCTTGATCAAAAATCACTTCCGGCACCTCAATTGCACATACAGCAGACGGATGGCCGCGGTCCAAGAAACCCGAAAGAGGAAGTTCTATGCCACCTCTTTGAAGAGGTGCTTGATTTGCCAAAAATCAGCATTGACGATCGCTTTTTTGATATTGGCGGGCACTCATTACTTGCGGTTCGTTTAATCAGCCGCATTCGTGATGCACTTGGTGTCAAACTAAGCATCGGAACGTTGTTTGAAGCACCAAACGTTGCAAGTTTGGCAGAGAAACTAGAAACCGGAAGTGATGAAAACGCACTAGAAATCCTGCTGCCGCTACGAACAAATGGAGAAAGATATCCTCTCTTCTGTGTTCACCCAGCTGGTGGCCTTAGCTGGTGCTATGCAGGTCTCTTGAATACATTAGAGAAAGACATCCCAATTTATGGATTACAAGCACGAGGCATTGCAAGAAAAGATGACTACCCGTACACATTAGATGATATGGCTGCGGATTATATCAAGCATATCCGAACGATTCAACCAAAAGGTCCTTATCATCTTCTTGGCTGGTCACTTGGTGGAAACGTTGTACAGGCAATGGCTACACAGCTCCAGCAGCAAGGTGAAGAAATCGCTCTCGTTGCGATGCTTGATGCCTATCCAAACCATTTCTTACCGATTAAAGAAGCACCCGATGAAGAAGAAGCACTAATCGCTCTTCTTGCACTTGGCGGTTATGATCCAGATACCTTAACAGGTGAACCGCTCACGATGAAAAGTGCTGTCGACATCTTGAAGAAAGACGGCAGTGCACTAGCAAGCTTAAGTGAAGATGCCATTAGAAATCTAAAGGAAACCTATGTCAATTCAGTTCGATTGCTCGGAGAATATCAGCCAAAAACTTATCATGGGGACATATTATTCTTTAGATCTACCATTATCCCAGATTGGTTTACACCAATTGATCCCGAAGCATGGGCACCTTATATCAACGGAACCATTGAACAGCACGACATTCATTGCCGGCACAAAGACATGTGCCAGCCTAAACCCCTAGCAGAAATTGGTGTCATCTTAGACAACGCTCTGCATCGGGTCAAACAAAAGCACTAAGAATAAAGGAGAGATGACAAATGACAAATCCCTTTGATCGTGAAGACGGTGTATTTCTTGTGCTTGTCAATGAACAAGGACAGCATTCACTTTGGCCATCATTTGCACCAGTGCCAGATGGGTGGGAAAAGGTCTTTGGTGAAGACACTAGAAATGCCTGCATCGATTATATCCAGACACACTGGCAGGACTTACAGCCATTAAGCTTAACAAAAGAACCTGTGCTAGCACATGGAAAAACAGACTAAATCATCGCGCCCTGATCTGACTCAGGGTGCTTTTTTGACAGAATAAACATCACCATCATTCCGCTCTTTCTGCTACAATTTAATTGAGAATGTTTATCAACAAATAAGAGATCAGGTGGTTTCATGGGAAACAATCAATTACGTACAATGGCAAATGCCGAACAATTCATCTATCGATTGACATTTGCTGAAAAAGTAAAGAATGCAGAGCTTCCGCATAAGGAGCAGCAATTATCAGATACATTTTGCCTCCTCATTAGCATAAGCAGCAGCGGCTTACTCACGCTGAACGATCAAAAATGGCGATTGAAAAATTTAACACTCTATACAATTCTGTCTGATGAGACATTTATGTTAAAAACAAAGCCTTATCAAAAACACGAGCTCTATCTGCTTCGCTTTCAAATGTTCACGCCGCAAGGTCAACACCTAGAAGAAGTATCAACTGAACATGCCCGGTCTTTACTGAATGTATGGCAATTTATCGATATTAGCTCAATTGAACAAATTCATTCTTTACTGTCCGAAATGACAGAGGAATGGAAAAGACATGAATCCGTTAGCTTTTTTAGAAGCCAAACCCTTTTTCAACAGCTCATCCTGCAGCTTTTCACACTGCATAATGAAGATATTTGTGACACGACACATGCCCTTTTCAAAACAAAACAATATATTGATCAACATTCCGAAGAACCCCTCAGCCTTACAAGTCTATCTCAAATGGCTGGCATCAGCGCCAATCATTACAGTGAGCTATTTAAAAAGCATTTTAATGTGAGTGTCACTGATTATATCACCAAGAAAAGGATGGCTAGAGCCAAACAGTTAATGGCAAAAGGCAACGCAAAGCTCAAAGACATTGCACTGGAAATCGGCTATCAAGATCCCTATTACTTTAGCCGCATCTTTAAGAAAAAAACGGGCATGACCCCTTCTACTTATATGAAAAGCCGTCAGCGGAAAATTGCAGCCTATGGCCATTCCATACTCGGTCAGCTCACACCCATTCATATCATCCCGTATGCTGCCCCTCTTCATCCTAAATGGACAGCACATGATTTTGAGCATCATGCAGAAGAAATCCCGATTCACCTGAGTGCACATCGGATCAACGAGCACGCTGAATCCAATTTACAGCAATTAAAGGAAACAACACCTGAGCTGATCATTGCCAATGATCATGTGACAGAAGAAGAAAAACAAGTGTTGAAAACCATCTGTCCTGTTCACTTTGTTCCATTCACCCAATTGGATTGGCGCACTCAATTCAGACAAACAGCTATGTTCCTAAACGAAGCGAAGGAAGCAGAAGAATGGTTGATTCATTATGAGGAGCTCGTCATTCAGGCGAAAAAGACATGCCTTTTTGATCATCCACCAAAAACCGTCCTGCCTCTTCGCATCTTTCAAGATCAACTCTACTTGTCTGTAAATCGCACCATGTCAGAAGTGATTTTTCATGATATTGGTCTTCTGCCAGCTTTTCAGAATGATGGACAGCTAATAGAAAAGAAAATCACCATTCGCTCCATACAACAGCTAGATCCAGACGCCATCTTCCTCTACTTGCATAAGGAGCCAAAAACCCTTGCTTTTTATCAAAAGTTAAAGCAACAGGAAGATTGGCAAAATCTCAAAGCTGTGACGCAGCAAGCAGTCTATCCACTAGCATCTGACCCTTGGCGTGAATACACAGCAGCCAGTCATCAACGAGTCATTCAGGACCTTTTATCTTTTTTTTCCGTAAAAAGTCCATCATTTGACAGAGAATTGTCTATGGATAAAAGGACAAAAGCCTAATACAATCTTTAATTGAGAACAATTATCAGTTAAAGGAGAAAACAAATGAAAAAATGGTTAGCATTGCTTATCCTTTGTATCATGACGATCACCACAGCTGCCTGTGGTGCTGCAGAAAATAAACCTGCTTCAAACACAACCAAAAGCAAGTCAGCTGAAATAGCAGAAACAAGCATCAATTACTTAGATCAAACGTACAAACTCAAAACGCCAGTGAAACGAATTGTCATTGCTGGAAGCCTAGAATCAATGGAAGATGCAAAATTACTTGATATCGAGCCTATTGGTGCTTCTACAGTAGGCGGCGCATTCCCTGAATTATTTAAAGACATCACAGCGAAAACAGAAGGCATCGGTGAAAAAACAGAACCGAATCTAGAAAAAATCTTAAAACTAAAACCAGACGTGATACTCGGATCAACAAAGTTTCCACCTGCAACAATCAAAAAATTGGATAAAGTCCAAACAACGATCCCAGTATCCCATGTCTCTTCTGACTGGGAAAGCAATCTTTTATTGCTCGGTACACTTACTGGAAAAAGTGAAGAAGCGAAAAACATCATTTCTGATTATCAGAAAGACCTCAAACAAGCGAAAGAAACCCTGAAAGACAAAAGCAGCAACAAAACAGCTGTCATTTTACGCATTAGACAAGGCGACCTGTACGTGTACCCTGAAGACGTATACTTCAACTCTACCTTATATGGGGACTTAGGATTTACAGCACCAAGTGATATCAAAAAAGCCAAAGCACAAGCATTGATTTCATTGGAGCGCCTGGGCGAACTCAATCCTGACTATATTTTCGTTCAGTTCTCTAAAGAGGAAAACTCATCGAAACCTAACGCATTAAAAGACTTAGAGAAAAATAAAATTTGGACAAGCCTAAAAGCTGTGAAAAATGGGCACATCAATGAAAATGTCGTTGATCCTATGCTTCAAGGAGGAACTGCACTAAGCAAAACAACCTTCCTTGATAAGGCCGTCAAATGGTTAGAGAAAAACAACTAAAAAAAGAAGACAAAGGGTTAATGTTTAGCCCTTTGTCTTCTTTTCAGCTTATTTGAGAATCTTGAGGAGTGAATACATATGAACGGAACGTTTCTATATGACGAGTTTAACGAGCGTCAGCTTGATATTTACGTTCCACAGGACACCTCTATTAATGTTCCAGCTGTCTTTGTACAAGATGGCTCTTCTTTGTTTAGAACACACCTGCTAGAGATCGAAAGACTGATCGAATCCAAAACCATCTCTCCAATCATCATTGTCGGCATACACCCCTTCAATCGACTTGACGAGTATACACCATGGAAGGCGTCATCACTGCACTCTGGGTTTCCTGACTTTAAAGGCGAGGCACAGACGTATGTGTCATTTTTAGCGAATAACTTGCTCCCATATATCAAAAGAAAATATCCAGTCAAACAGACCTGTCATGAACATAGTCACATAGGTGCTTCATTAGGTGGGCTATTTGCAATTTATACTTTATTGATGTACCCTGCTCTTTTTAAAAACATCGCATCTATCTCTGGGTCATTTTGGTATCAAGATTTTCTGCCGTTTGCTAAACAACAAAGCATTCAGTATGTGGATCACCTTATTTATTTGTCTGTGGGCAGTGAAGAAGGTAAAGGCAAAACATCTGCTCAACAGCACATGCCTTTATTCAATAAACAACTACATGACCTTTTATTACAGAAAGGGATGCAGGAATGGCAGCTGCACTATCACATCGAACAAGGGGAGGGCCATCATCTGAAACAATTTCAAAAAAATTTCTTATCAGCCCTAAAGTGGTTTTATCAAAGAGAACGCTAATTTTTTATCTGCATGGCACAAAGCCGATATGATATATTGGAACTTATAGATTAAAAGAGGAGGGATTTGCGTATGAGACCTTTACAAATCTCAGCCGATACAGCGCAAAAACTTGCGGCATCACTTAATGTACCCATTGAACAAATCATGCATATGCCGCAACATATCTTAATCGCTAAACTAGCAGAACTTGAACAGAAGAAAGATCGTTCTTCTTAAAGAAATAAAGGAGTTTACATTCATGGAACAACAACTAGAACAATCAACATTACATCCCCGCAGCAAGGGACAAACCATCCTTCTGATTGCTGGGATTTTACTCATTGCATTTAACCTGCGGCCTGCCATTACGTCCGTGGGACCTCTCATCGGCGCCATTCGTTCCGATTTGCAGCTTTCAAATGGACTTGCGGGTTTTCTCACCACTTTACCACTGCTCTCATTCGCATTGCTTTCTCCAATTGCACCTAAAATCGGAAAGCGTCTTGGCAATGAACGAACCCTTTGGCTTGGGCTTGCTGTCCTTCTATTTGGGATTGTGATTCGCTCGTTTGGCTCGATCACCTTCTTAATGGTGGGAACCGCGCTTGTCGGTGTCGGGATTGCGATATGTAATGTGCTTTTACCGGGGCTCGTAAAGCATAAATTTCCTGCACATGCTGGTTTGATGACGAGCGTGTATACGACTTCGATGTCCGTCTTTGCGGCACTTGCATCAGGTGTCAGTGTTCCGCTCAGCCATACGATGCCTGGCGGCTGGAATACTTCATTCCTCGTATGGGCTGGCCTTGCACTTCTCGCGATGATGGTCTGGGCGCCGCAGCTTCTTCATCAGAACACAGCGGCCGTCAAAAGCATTTCGCTCAAAGAGCAGCCGATATGGCGTTCGCGTGTCGCATGGCAGGTGACCTTTTTTATGGGCTTGCAGTCATTCCTTTTCTATAGCAGCATCGCCTGGTTTCCTGATATCTTAACATCACATGGAATGAACCTGTCGACAGCCGGCTGGATGCTGTCCATTATGCAGTTTGCTGGGCTGCCATCAACCTTTTTAGCGCCTGTTTTTGCAGAAAAGTTAAAAACACAAAGACCGCTTGTCTTCGGTCTTGTCCTTGTGTATTTACTTGGTATGATCGGACTTCTTCTCGGAGGATCGACGCCTATTCTTGTGATCTCTGTTTTATTGATCGGCATTGGACAAGGTGCCAGCATCAGTCTGGCGCTCACTTTTATCGGTTTACGGACGACCAATCTGGAGCAAGCCGCTGCCCTCTCCGGAATGGCGCAGTCTCTCGGTTATTTATTAGCCGCCGTTGGTCCTTTCATGATCGGTATCCTTTTTGATCTCACACATACATGGACGCCATCCATTATCATCTTTATCATCATCTTATTTTTCATGCTTTTATCCGGTATGCGTGCTGGACGAAACGTCTATATATCAGATCCATCATAAAAAAGAACCCGCCTCCTCATGAGAGACGGGTTCTTTACTGTTTATGCTTGTTCTGTCACGTGTACCTTTAATGTTGCTTGTACCTCAGGATGAAGCTTCACCGGTACATTTGTGTAACCTAATGCACGGATGGCGTCATTTAGCTCGATTTTGCGCTTATCGACTTTGATTTGATGATCCTTTTGCAATTTATCAGCGATTTGCTTGCTTGTAATTGATCCAAACAAACGGCCGCCTTCACCTGATTTTGCTGTTAGTTCCACTGTTAGCGCCTCAAGTGTTTCTTTTAGTTGTTTCGCTTGTTCAAGCTCTTGGATGGCATTCTTTTTCTCTTTGTTCTTCTGCCCTTCCAATGCGCTTAGGTTCGTTGGGTTTGCTTCAACTGCTAACCCCTGTTTGATGAGAAAGTTGTGAGCGTATCCGTCAGCGACATTCTTGACTTCGCCTTTTTTCCCTTTGCCTTTTACGTCTTTTAGAAAGATGACTTTCATCTTTGAACCCCTCCTTCGAAATATTCATCAATGGCAGCTTTTAACTGCTCTACCGCTTCTTCAATGGTTATACCATACATTTGGGTTGCAGCGTTAGTTAAATGACCGCCGCCATCTAACGCTTCCATGATAATTTGGACGTTGATGTCCCCTAATGATCTTGCACTAATGCACACCGTGTTGTCATCTCGTCTTGCGACAGCAAATGACGCTTCTACCTCACTCATTGACAACAGAGAATCAGCCGTCTGGGCAATCGTAATTTGATCATAATACTCCGAGCTGTCTGACGGTAATGAAGCAATCGCCACCTGATTTTGATACAGATCTGTATGCTGAATGAGTTTTGCCCGTTTGATGTAATGATCGACGGTCTCTTTTAGGAATTTTTGCACAAGGACAGGATCTGCCCCCTTCGCACGAAGATAGGAGGCTGCATCAAACGTTCTTGATCCCGTTCTCAGCGAGAAACTCTTCGTATCAACGATGATCCCTGCGAGAAGCGCAGTCGCTTCAATCATGTTAATGCGCAATTTCTTCGGCTGATACTCTAAAAGCTCTGTCACAAGCTCTGCTGTGGATGAAGCATACGGCTCCATATAGACAAGTAATGGATCACGGATAAACTCCTCGCCGCGTCTATGATGGTCAATGACCACAACATTTTCAATTTTATTGAGCAGTCGTTCTTCCATAACGAGAGACGGTTTATGTGTATCCACGACCACCAGCAGCGTGTCATCCTTTGCAAGCTCCATGGCTTCCTCTGGGGTGATAAAACGTGACCAAAGATCTTCATAATTCTTAATTTCACTAATCAAACGTTGAACACTGTCCCCAATCTGGTTGGCATCAATGACAATATAGCCTTCTTTCCCATTGGCCTGGGCGACCTTTAAAATCCCAATGGATGCACCAATCGAGTCCATGTCTGGGAACTTATGTCCCATGATCATGACATTGCTGCTTTCAGATACAATTTCTTTTAAAGCATGAGAAATGACTCGTGCGCGTACACGTGTCCGTTTCTCCATTGGATTCGTTTTCCCGCCGTAGAATTTCACTTTTCCATTCGGCTGCTTAATGGCTACCTGATCCCCGCCTCGTCCGAGGGCAAGATCAAGACTCGACTGCGCAAGTGCCCCAAGCTCTTTTAAAGAAGGCACGGACGCACCGATCCCGATACTCAGGGTAAGCGTCGCACTATGCGCTCCTGTTTTCTCACGGACCTCGTCTAAAATAGAGAATTTCGACGCTTCCAGCTCTGCTAAAATGCTCTCATTTAGAACCGCCATAAATCGTTCGGACGAAATTCGCTTCAGGAAAATGCCATATTCCTGTGCCCAATTGTTTAACAGAGACGTCACTTCACTATTAATGGTGCTGCGTACCTGATCGTCAAGACCCTGCGTGACATCATCGTAATTGTCTAAAAAGATATAAGATAACACCGTTCGTTCATTTTCGTACTGTCTTTCAATCTGTACCTGTTCTGTGACATCAAAGAAATATAAAAGGCGCTCTGACCGTTTAATAATGACTTTGAATTTCCGGTCATTCAGTGTCACATTTTCTGTCTCGACCTCTTGTTTAATCAGAGGCACAATGGACTCGAATGTATCATACAAGGATCTGCCGACAAGCGTGCTTTCATGAAAACACGAAGCGAGAAATGGATTTGTCCATTCGATATAATACTGGTCATTAAACAGCATAATACCAATTGGCATTTCCATTAATGCTTCTTCTCCAACCTTTTTGACTCGATAGGATAATGTTGAAATATATGAATCAATCTCTTTTTGCACTTGCGTATCTGCCCACTTTAAGAAGTAGAGCACACCTGCAAGGACTAATAGACCAACCGCTCCTATGATCCAATTATAATAAAGGTTGAGGAGGACTGTGACCACCGCAAGGACAATCAAAGCGATGATCGGATACTTGATGACAGGTTTTCTATAGAAGCTTGGCACTGATATCAACTCCTCAACATTCAGAGTGAATTATTTGTTTTTTACTTTTTCTCTTAAATCAAAGCCTATGTCAGCAATCCCTATAATACGCACAATCACACCGACTGGCGGATAGAGAACCCCTAACACGATAGCGAAAATGGGCACCGCTTTTGAGATGCTTTTTTCATGGCAATAATAGAAGATAAAAGAAAATCCCTGAATAAGCACCAGTATAAATAAAATTTGAAAAGCACTCGTTTGAACGAGCCATAAAAAGCTGCCTTTTTCCGTCTGAATCAGCATCAAAAGCAGTGTGAGTAAATAATACCATACCATGCTTTTTGGCAGCCGCATATCCTTAAATTTCTTCAAGGCTGGCATGTCTTTGACAAACCGTTTGATCAGAGGCTGCACGAACCAGTGATTCACGAACGCCGTCAGCGTAACTAACATCAACAGAGCGACAGGTAAAGCACTCAATGCGGAATCCTGTATCTCCCTGAACTGCTTCAGCTGCTTCGCAATGTCCTGCTCAGAAGCACCGGATTGCTTTAAGGCACTCTCTAACATTGGAATCAATTGCTCAATCGACTCTTTCGCGACACTCATAATATCGACTTGAAAAAGCTGAACACTGACAACAAAGGAGATAAGGAAACTGAATAAATAGATCAGCGCACCTGCAATGATGGCATTCCCAGGCTGCCGTCTGCTGTAGAAAACACCCATGCCTAATCCGACAGCAATCAGAATTGGTGCAGTCATGAGTCCATTAATAGACCCAATTAAAAAGCTGATCACTATCCCAATAGCGCCAGCAGCAATTCCTTTTTTCAAACCGTGCCTGATTGTATAGAGGATGATCGGAATCGGAGCAGCCAGAAAGAAAATAATGGATAATAGCGGCACATACAAATAAAACAGCGTCATGACAGAGAAAATACTGATCATGATAGCGCCCTGTACTAACGCTTTTGTTTGTTTCACACCTTCACCTCTATCCAATCCTTTTACTATATCTTGCTCAATGTGTCCTTCTATGTATACGTACGATGTAAGCTACACCATGTCTTACCCCAACCTTTATTTTACCATAGCGGTAAATCGCAAGTAAAATGCAGTCTATCTTAGGAGCGTTTCACGTGGAACACTGATACCAATTCGTACATGCAACTTTTCAAACAGCATGTTACAATTTTTTAGATTATTCTTAGCTATAAACCCTGAATTCAAGGACAAAAGCTGTTAGAATAGAAACATCATCAATAAATGTAAGAAGGAGAATTCACATGGGAAAAACACTCGTATTCGGACACAAAAACCCTGACACAGACACGATTTGCTCTGCTATCGCTTACGCTGATCTAAAAAACAAAATCGGCGTCGAAGCAGAAGCGGTCAGACTTGGAGAAATCAATGGAGAAACACAATACGCATTAGATTTCTTTCAACAAGATGCACCTCGTTTCATTGAAACGGCTGCAAACGAAACAAAGCAAGTCATTCTTGTCGATCATAACGAATTCCAACAAAGTGTAAGTGATATTGATCAAGTACAAGTGACTGAGGTCATTGACCATCACCGTATTGCCAACTTTGAAACAAGTGAACCTCTATACTATCGCGCTGAACCTGTTGGCTGTACAGCAACAATCTTAAACAAAATGTACAAAGAGAACCAAGTGAAGATTGAAAAAGAAATCGCTGGTTTGCTTTTATCTGCAATCATTTCTGATTCCTTGTTATTCAAATCCCCAACATGCACACAACAAGACATTGATGCTGCGCATGAGCTAGGTAAAATTGCAGGGGTAGATCCAGAAGTTTACGGTCTAGACATGCTAAAAGCTGGCGCTGACCTAAGCCAAAAAACGGTTCAAGAATTAATTACAATTGATGCAAAAGAATTCGCACTAGGCAATAGCAAAGTGGAAATTGCGCAAGTCAATACAGTAGATATTGCAGAAGTTACAGCAAGACAGGCTGACATTGAAGCGAAAATCAATGAAGTCATCGCAGCGAAAGGTCTTGATCTATTCGTTCTAGTGATCACAGACATTCTAGAAAATGACTCTCTTGCACTTGCACTCGGTACCGAAGCGGCAAAAGTAGAAAAAGCATTTAACGTCACACTTGAGAACAACACCGCTTTACTAAAAGGTGTTGTCTCAAGAAAGAAACAAGTCGTACCTGCACTGACAGACGCACTTTCTTCATAAACACAAAAAGACTGCTGACCTGTTCAGCAGTCTTTTTTCTTCTTTTAATGAATGTACATATCGCTGACAAGAATATCCTTTAACACACTTGTTGGAATCGTGAATTCAACTACACCCATGTAACCAGGCGCCACATCATATTCATTAAAGGAAATCACCAGTTTGCCTTTTGAGTTGATATAGAAGCTTTGATCTGGCTGAATCTTCTTAAACGGATCAACCGTATCTTGCTTGGTAATCCAGTAAATCTTATTTGAATCCTCTTTCATCTGTTTCTTCATTTGTTTTTTAATATTTTCACTAATCACATCAATATACCGATCATCTTTAAACAAGCTTGGTAATGTAATGAGTACATGGTTTTTCTTATCCACCGTATCATACGTCATTTCCTCTGCCGCAGAAGCCTGAGTCGTCACCTTGTATCGACCTAGTGAAAGAATTTGATCATTGTTTGTTTTCACTTCATATCCGCTCTCTACACTCAAATGACCATTTTTATAACCCTTTGTTTCCTTTTCAAAATCTTGATACAGCTTTTTGTTTTCAGCTAAATATTTTTGATTCAGGCTGTCTTGTAATTTTCCGTCCCCAAGCCCTGAAACATGTGGTGTTTTGAGGTCAATATTCGTTCCTTGATCGCTCTTTTTAAATTCTGTGAATGTCACGACTTTCACTAGCTCGCCAATGACAGGAATCTCCGAAATCGCTCTTGCCGCCTGCGGGCTGACATTCACAGTCGTGACAAATAAAGCAGCCGCAGCAACAAGTCCGATCGTCCATTGCTGAAAATGAGGTTTTTTATTTTTTCGTTTTAATGTTCGTTCAACCATAGCATCAAATTCCGGCGGAATAGGGATTTCTAAATATTCCTCTTTTAACTGTTTCAAATGCTTATCCATTTATATTTCCTCCTGCGATAATTCTACTTTTAAAAGCCGCAACGCTTTATATAATCTTGTTTTGATCGTGTTTTCGTTTTCTTCGAGAATGTGGGCGATGTCCTCTAGTTTTAAATCTTCAAAGAATCTCAAAATAATGATGACCCGGTACATGTCGGGCAAATCCTCTATGGCTCTTCTGACATCTTGATCTTCATAGACATCTGATTCACCCTGTGATAAGAACTCAAGTGTATCATCGTCTGTCACCTGCACCCGCTTCTTCTTTCGTAAAAAATCTAGGGCAGCGTTCACCACGATTTTATAAAACCAGCTATGCATTTTGGCCGCATCCTCTAATCGGTGAACAGATTTGAGTGCTTTATGAATCGCCTCTTGAACGACATCCATCGCATCTTCCGGGTTTTTGACATAACTATAGGACAATCGATAAAAACTGTGTTTATGCTCCATTACGTAATCAGCAAATTGATCCTCAATTTTTCGTTTCTTCATTTTACAAAGAGCTCCTTTATCTTAAATGCGCATCGGTTATTTCTTACAATGGATAGACGCGCACCTTTTGAAAATAGTTTGCGCTCGATTATTTTTTTAACATGTCATTCCATTTCCGTTTCTATACAAAAAGAGCGAACCAGACAGGTTCACTCCTTCAAAGCGGATATTGTTTGATGGACAAATTGTTTAAGTGGGGAAAGCGGGTGAATGATCGGAATGCCTGTCTCCTTTTCCATCTGCTGTGCCGCATGAACCATTGATAGCTGCATCACGCAAATGTCTCCACTTTTTTTCATACATCTTCTGAGCTGCTTTTTAATTTGCTCCTCATAAGCGGACATATCACCGTTTAGGCAAAGGTGAAAGACATCCTCCATTACCATAACCTCTGCATCAATTTGTTTGCCGTGCTCTTTTGCATATGACTTTAGCCGCTCCATAGTCCCATCCACTGTATCCGGGTTTGAAAACACAAGTTGAAGAGGCCCTTTTCTCTGACAAATCAGCTCAAATAACGGTTCATCGATCGGAACAATCGGTTGTTTAATGAGGTGCTGCTGATCGCCCAAAGCGGCAATATATTGTGTACACGTGAGCAAAATGATGTCGGCTTCATCTTCTTTCATCAATTTGTTGATGGCATAGGTTTGCTGCTTGTGAGGGTTAAAATCTGGATCTTGTGTGGCACGTTCTATAAATGATGAATCAACCGTGTGATGCAGCTCAATTTCAGTATCACGAAACACGTCTTCTATATAGGACTGATTAGACGGATGGGCATGAAGGCAGTGTAATCGAATCATCAGGTTCGCTCCTCGTGAAAGTTTTCAATCATTATATCAATCCTTGTATGAAATAGGGAGAAAGATGACCATATTGTTAGGGAGATATTGAAGGAGGGATTCGAAATGAAAGAAGATCAACACCCTAAGCCATCCTCAGAGTCAGAAGACACTTTAACAAATCGGCAAGGTCACCCCGTAACAGACAATCAAAATATGAGAACCGTTGGAAATAGAGGACCAACTACGCTTGAAAACTACGATTTCCTAGAAAAAATCAGTCATTTTGATCGCGAACGTATTCCCGAACGTGTCGTCCATGCGCGCGGGGCGGGAGCTCACGGTTACTTTGAAGCCTATGGCACATTCGGTGATGAACCTATTTCTACTTATACAAGAGCAAAATTATTTCAGGAAAAAGGGAAAAAGACACCTGTTTTCGTCCGTTTTTCTTCTGTCATTCACGGCGGTCATTCGCCAGAAACATTGCGCGATCCGAGAGGGTTTGCAATTAAATTTTATACAGAAGAAGGCAATTGGGACCTCGTTGGAAACAACCTGAAAATTTTCTTTATCCGAGATGCTTTGAAGTTTCCAGATTTGGTTCATGCCTTTAAGCCCGATCCTGTTACGAATCGGCAGGACGGCGAGCGTATTTTTGACTTCGTCTCGCAATCTCCTGAAGCGACACATATGGTGACATTTCTCTTTTCACCATGGGGCATCCCAGCAACCTATCGGCACATGCAAGGCTCAGGTGTCCATGCCTACAAATGGGTGAACCATGAAGGAAAAGCGGTGCTGGTCAAATATCACTTTGAACCGAAGCAAGGTATTCGCAATCTGACACAAGAACAGGCTCAAGCGATACAAGGTGAAAACTTTAATCATGCCACACAGGATTTATATGAGGCCATTGAGCAAGGCGATCATCCTGAATGGGAGGTCTATGCACAGATCATGGAAGATGATGCCCACCCTCACCTTGATTTTGACCCGCTTGATCCGACAAAGCTATGGTACAAGGATGACTATCCATGGAAACCGATCGGACGAATGGTGTTAAACAAAAATCCAGAAAATTATTTCGCTGAAGTTGAGCAGGTCGCCTTTGGGACTGGCGTTCTCGTAGATGGTTTGGATTTCTCAGATGATAAATTGCTTCAAGGGCGCACCTTCTCTTACTCTGACACGCAGCGATATCGTGTGGGACCGAACTATTTACAACTGCCAATCAATGCACCGAAAAAGCATGTCGCCACGAATCAAAGAGATGGGCAAATGGAATACCATGTCGATCAAGGCAAAGGGCAAAATCCTCATGTGAATTATGAACCATCGATCCTCGGCGGATTAAAAGAAGCCAAACAGGATGGAAAGGATCATACGCCTTTTGTAGAGGGTGACGTCAAACGGGAAGCCATTGACCGCCCGAACGACTTCGGACAAGCTGGAGAAACGTATCGCCGCTTCAATGATTGGGAACGTGAGGAATTGATTAAGAACTTAGTCAACACCCTTGCGACCTGTCAAAAGGACATACAAGAGCAAATGATCGAAAACTTTACAAAGGCAGACCCTGATTACGGAAAGCGGGTCGCTGACGGCTTAAAAGCCTTCAAACAAGAACAGCCAAGCGGACCTATAGGCTCTACAGGCGCCGCACAAGCCGTGAACGAAGCAATTAACAACAGCACACCATCAGATCCTTATTAAATAAAAAAGAATGCAGCGCCTAGGCTGCATTCTTTTTGTATCCATCGATTAAGCGTTTTGACCCTTTTTGATCCATTCTGCTACATTGACTGTACGTTTTGCTTGATGTTTTGCAGCAGCTTCTGCATCCTCTTGAATCTTTCCGTTTTGGTCAACAGTGACACTCACGCCGTAAGGGTTGCCCCCTGCACCGTACAATGAGTCATCTGTGTATCCAGGAGCAGCAATAATCGCTCCCCAGTGGAACATCGTTGTGTAAAGGCTAAGAATGGTCTGTTCCTGCCCGCCATTTGGGTTTTGTGCAGAGGTCATCGCACTTACTGCTTTGTTTGCCAATTTCCCTTGGAACCATAGGCCGCCAGTAGTGTCTAAGAATTGCTTCATTTGAGCCGGTAAGTTACCAAAACGTGTTGGCATGCTAAAGATGATGGCATCTGCCCACTCTAAATCACTTAATTGAACCTCAGGAACATCCTTTGTTTCGTCTAAGTGCGCTTTCCATGCTGGATTTGATGCTACAACTGATTCTGGTGCCAATTCAGCAACCTTTAATACTTTAACTTCGGCGCCTGCTTCTTTCGCTCCAGCCTCTGCCCATTTTGCCATCTGATAGTTTGTACCTGTTGAACTATAATAAATAACTGCTAATTTTACGTTTTCCATTTGTTCCATCTCCTTTTGTTTGGTTTGCCCAAAAAGCTTCTGTAAAAAACCCATCTATATTCCCTACCTTCATTAAAATTGACGACGATACCATAATGCCGCAGCATCGACTTCTTCTCTCGTTAGCTGATGTCCGCGATTTTCCCAATGTAGTGTGACTGAAGCGCCTGCGCCTTTAAGCAATTGCTCGAGCTCTTGTGATTCCTCCGGGCGGCACATTGGATCATTTTCACCAGCTGCGATAAAGACTTGTTTCCCCGCCAATGAAGGCAATGAAACTCCGCGTCTTGGAACCATTGGATGATGCAGGATCGCTCCTTTTAACGCATCCTCGTAATGGAATAAAAGACTTCCTGCAATGTTTGCCCCATTGGAATATCCGAGAGCGACGACATTGTGACGATCGAACCCATATTCATCTGCTGCTTCTCCGATAAATGTATACAGTTCCTCTGTCCGCTCAATTAAATCCTGCTCATCGAATATACCTTCTGCTAAACGTCTGAAAAAACGCGGCATACCGTTTTCCAACACATTTCCTCTCACACTAAGAATAGAAGCGTCAGCATCAACTAAATCGGCAAGCGGCAATAAATCTTCTTCCGTTCCGCCAGTACCATGTAGTAATAACAAAACAGGTCTTTGTTCATTCTTTCCTTTTCGAAAAAGATGTTTCATCATGCATCTCCTTTCCCTTTCAACTCTCTCACTTCTATTGGCAGCACAATTTGTTCAATCTGACTGCGCTGCGCTTCATATTGCGGTGGCAGTTTCAATGCTTCCCCCATAGTTTCCACTGATTCATCGTGTGCAAACCCTGGAGGATCAGTTGCAATTTCAAATAATATGCCGCCAAGCTCTCTAAAATAAATGGCATTGAAGTAATTTCGATCTTGCACAGGTGTCACTTGATACCCGCTTTGTGCAATATGTCTTTGCCAATCTAACTGGTCCTGATCATCTGACGCTCTCCATGCAATATGATGCACCACCCCAACACCCATACGTCCGCGTGCAACTGGTGTCTTGTTCACATCAATGACATTGCCGATCTCACCAAACGAACGGAATCTCACATAGTCCTCTTCTTCTCCAACGCGTTCAAAACCCATTGTTTGTTCTAGCAGCTGCATCGTTTGCTCTGGCTGTGATGTTAATAAAACAGCTCCCCCAAACCCTTTTATCGCAACATCTGGCGTAACGCCGTTAAATGTCCAATCATTTTGTTTTCCCTCCGCGCGTTCTACTAGCTCAATCAACAAGCCGTGTGAATCTTCAAATGAGAGAAAGGCTTCATCAAAGCGTTCGACCATTTCATAAGAAACATCAAACTGCTCAAGACGTTCCTTCCAGAAAGAGAAAGCGCCTGTTGGTACAACATATGTCGTCACGCCCACTTGGCCTGCGCCAATTTGTCCCTTTTGAGCACCTGGCCAAGGGAAAAACGTGATAATCGTTCCCGGAGATCCTCCTTCATTTCCAAAATATAAATGGTAAGTGCCTGGATCATCAAAATTCACGGTCTTCTTCACGAGACGAAGTCCTAAAACACCTGCATAAAAATCAACGTTCTCTTGAGGATGCCCTACAATTGCTGTGATATGGTGAATTCCTTCTGTTTTCTTCACTTCTAATGACCTCCTAATCATGAAGTAACAAGCCTCTATTCATTATGTCTTTACTGACGTCTTTATATTATCTCGAATTCGAGATATTAAACCAAAAAAATATATTTATCTCGAATTAAGGATATGCTGTTTTTAAATAAAAGTCAACGATTTTTGTGTTTCCTTTTAAAAAAGCAGATCTGCTTTTACATAACAGACCTGCTCTTCCATGATTATCGCAGTAATTTTTTCTTTTTTAAATAGGCTTTCGCTACCTGAAATGCCTCCTTACCTTTCACATTCACTTCATAATTCATTTCTCTCATCTCATCGTCTGTGATTTGACCACCAAGCTTATTGAGAGAAGCCTCAATCTCAGGGTACTCCGTTAATGTCTCCTGCCTTAACAGCGGTGCTCCTTGATATGGTGGGAAAACATGCTGATCATCATCAAGCACCTTTAATTTGTATTGCCTCAATTCACTGTCTGTCGAATACGCATCGACTAAATTGATATCTCCTTTTTGAATCGCTCGATACCGAAGCTTCGGTTCCATCGTCACTACATCATCAAAGGAAAATTGATAGGTCTTTTGAATACCTCGATACCCGTCCTGTCGATCAGAAAATTCTAAGGTGAATCCAGCCTTTATGCGATTCTTGATTTTAGCTAGATCAGAAATATTGGATACATCATATTGATCAGCCAGCGACTGAGGCACGGCTAAAGCATACGTATTGTTGTAAGCCATCGGCTCAAGAAGGCGGAGCTGAAAGGATGATTCCAAACCGTGCCGCGCTTGCTCATACACTTTTTCTTTATCTGTACTTTTCGCTGTTTGTTTGAGGAACTCAGAAATTGCAGTACCCGTAAACTCGGGATAAATGTCAATATCACCAGAACGTAAAGCTTGAAAAACAAAAGACGTCTTGCCAAGACCAGGCTTAAGATTGACTTGAATATCCGTATCCTGTTCAATCAAAAGCTTATACATCGAGATCAGAATTTCAGGCTCTGATCCTAGCTTTCCACCGATAGTGATTTCTTTTTTTTCTTGTTGAAACAGTGCTGGGCCCGCGACAATAGCTCCTGCAATCACAGCAAAAACCGTCACAGAAATCACAGTCTTTTTAAAAGAAATTTTCTCAAACGTACGCAGCACCACATCAAATAAGAGTGCGAGTAAGGCTGCTGGTATAGCGCCAATGACAATGAGTGACATATCATTTCGGTCAATTCCCAGCAAAATCAGACTTCCTAATCCCCCAGCTCCGATCAGTGCGGCAAGAGTGGCAGTTCCCACAATGAGAACCATCCCGGTTCGGATACCTGCCATGATAACTGGCATGGCCAGAGGCAGTTCCACCTTTAATAACCGTTTACGATGATTCATTCCCATGGCAAGCGCCGCTTCTCTCAGGGAAGGATCGACCTCCTGAATACCTGTATATGTATTTCTTAAAATAGGGAGTAGGGCATAAACGACAAGCGCAATAATCGCAGGCACTTGCCCAATCCCAACGAGAGGAATCAGCAGGCCAAGCAGCGCAAGTGACGGGATTGTTTGCAAGACCGCCGTCACCCCAATCACCCACTCTGCAAGCTTTGGCACCCTCGTTAAATAGATACCTAAGGGAATGGCAATCAAAATGGCTAAAAATAAAGCAATAAACGAAATTTGAATATGCTCAAGTAAGGCGTGACCCAATTGTTCTTTTCGGTCCAATAACACATTGATCCAATCATTCATGTGACTCGCCCCTCTCACTAGGTGAATCAGCTAAAAACTGAATCACAGCTTGACGATTCACTAGTCCAATTCGCTCCCCATCCTTTTCCACAGCCAATTCCTCATGCTTTGCCAATTGGGATAAGACCTCATCCAGCGTGGCATGTGCTGTGATCACTTCATAGCCTAAAAGAGCCTCGTGAGCCATTGGTCTAGCCAAGACTTCTAGCTCAAACGCATGATGCCCCGCATGGCGAGCAGCCCCGGAGACAAACTCCCGAACAAAAGCATTGACTGGGTGTTGAACCAATTCCTCTGGACGACCAATCTGCACCACTTTCCCTTCCTTCATGATACAAATTCGATCACCAAGCCTCATCGCCTCCTGCATATCATGTGTCACGAAGACAATGGTCTTTTGAATACGGTGCTGCAAATCAAGCAGATCATCCTGCAATTTCTCCCTTGTTAATGGATCTAACGCACTAAAGGGTTCATCCATCAGGACAATCTCAGGATCAGCTGCAAGTGCACGTGCCACACCGACACGCTGCTGCTGTCCACCAGATAGCTCTGACGGCTTCCGATGTCGATATATAGCTGGATCAAGCCCAACCATCTGCATCAATTCATCCACTCGCTTATTGATCTCATACCGGCTCCATTGTTTGAGCTCTGGTACTACAGCGATATTCTCTTCAATGGTCATATGAGGAAAAAGAGCAATTTGCTGCAGAACATACCCAATATCCCAGCGCAGCTCATACAGGTCATAATCATTTATTTTTTGACCCTTTATGTAAATCTCACCTTCTGTAGAAGAAATGAGACGATTGATCATTTTCAATGTCGTCGTTTTCCCGCTCCCACTAGGTCCAATGAACACAAAAAACTCACCCTTTTGAATCTCTAAATCAACGGATTCAACGGCATAACGCTCATCTGAAAATTGCATCGATACCTTCCTAAATTCAATCATCTTCCCACGCCCTGACTGCAATTATTTTCTAGACTACCAATATGACAGATCGACCCCATATTTGTATAGAACAAACTGTCACTTTTACTCTCTTTTACATACTTCCCCTAAGGTGCCCGCCAAAAACAGCTCTAGTCAGTTCGGCTGAGATCTCCTTGAGACAATAAAAAAAGCGGAGAGCTCGAGGCTCTCCGCTTTTAAGTCAACGACTTACTCACCAGTAACGTATGGAAGTAATGCCATTTGACGTGATTTTTTAATCGCTAATGTCAATTTACGTTGATACTTAGCGCTAGTTCCTGTTACACGACGAGGTAAAATTTTACCACGCTCAGAAACAAACTTTCTAAGAAGATCAACATCTTTGTAATCGATGTGCGTGATACCGTTAGAAGTAAAGAAACATACCTTACGACGTTTCGCACGACCGCCTCTGCGTCCACCTGCCATTTGTTTTCACACCTTTCCTTTAGTCATTAGTTTTTTCAGATCAATTAGAATGGCAAATCATCATCGGAGATGTCAATCGGTTTACCGTCATTCGCAAATGGGTCATCATTGAAGCTATTTCCCTGATTACGATTTTGTTGGTTGCTTTGATTGCCATATGGATTTTGACTTGGTTCATTTCCAAATGGATTCTGATCGTTTTGGCTACCGCCATAATACTGGCCTCCGCTATTACCACCGCCGCTGTATCCACCTGAACCAGCACCGCCGCTCTTAGGCTCAAGAAATTGAACACTTTCAGCTTGAACCTCTGTCACGAAGACACGCTGTCCTTGCTGATTTTCATAGTTTCTTGTCTGCAAACGACCGTCTACACCGGCAAGACTTCCTTTTTTCAAGAAATTAGCCACGTTCTCGGCTTGTCTTCTCCAAGTAACACAGTTAATGAAATCGGCTTCACGCTCTCCAGATTGATTCGTAAACGTACGATTCACAGCTAGAGTAAACGTGGCTACAGCCGCACCATTAGGCGTGTAGCGAAGCTCAGGGTCTTTTGTTAGTCTTCCGACCAATACAACACGGTTTAGCATATTGAAAGACCACCTTTAAATATATATTTCAATGATTTATACTTCTTCTTTAACAACAATGTGGCGAATGATATCGTCACTGATCTTAGCTAAGCGGTCAAATTCTTGAACTGCTGCAGCGTCAGATTGAACGTTTACGATTTGGTAGAAGCCTTCACGGAAATCGTTGATTTCGTATGCGAGACGACGTTTACCCCAATCCTTTGTTCCAGTGATCTCCGCACCGTTAGAAGTTAACACGTTATTGAAACGCTCGATAACTGCTTTTTTAGCCTCATCGTCAACTGTTGGGCGGATGATGTACATAACTTCGTACTTTCTCATCTGATTGCACCTCCTTTTGGTCTAAGCGGCCCTATACGGGCAAGGAGCAATAAATTATATTACTCACAATTGTATATTATAACAAATTACTTGGCCTATGACAAGAACCTATACATTAAAACGGAAATGAATGACGTCTCCATCTTTCACTATATATTCTTTACCTTCTAGACGGACTTTTCCAGCCTCTTTTGCAGCAGACATACCTCCACCAGCAAGTAAATCTTCATATGCAACCGTTTCAGCACGAATAAACCCACGTTCAAAGTCCGTATGAATGATTCCAGCACATTCCGGTGCCTTCATTCCCTTTTTAAACGTCCAAGCGCGTACTTCCTGCTCACCTGCTGTGAAATAAGTAGCTAAACCAAGAAGTGAATAAGATGCTTGAATCAGCTGATCTAGACCTGACTCTTTGATACCAAGCTCTTCAAGGAACATCTGCTTCTCTTCTCCTTCAAGCTCTGCAATTTCAGACTCGATCTTCGCACAAACAACGATGACTTCAGCATTTTCACCAGAAGCAAACTCACGGATTTGCTGCACATATTCGTTGCCGTCATGATCTGCTACTTCATCCTCACTCACATTTGCTACATAAAGAACTGGTTTAGATGTGAGTAAATGAAGCTGTTTCACAAGCTTCTGCTGCTCATCTGTAAATTCTACAGATCTTGCCGATTTCCCAGCTTCAAATGCGTGCATTAGCTTCGACAAAATATCAAATTCAGCTACCGCTTCCTTATCCTTTTGTTTTGCAAGCTTACTGACACGAGCCAAACGTTTTTCAACTGTTTCTAAATCAGCCAAAATCAACTCTAAATTAATGGTTTCGATATCTGACACAGGGTCAACCTTACCTGATACGTGTGTGATGTTATCATCTGCAAAAGCTCTCACTACGTGACAGATCGCATCTACTTGACGAATGTGAGAAAGGAATTTATTCCCTAAACCTTCACCTTTTGAAGCCCCTTTGACAATACCCGCAATATCAGTGAATTCAAAAGCAGTCGGAACTGTCTTTTTCGGCTGCACCAATTCTGTTAGTTTTTGCAAACGTTCGTCTGGAACTTCTACAATTCCGACGTTTGGATCAATGGTACAAAACGGATAGTTAGCAGACTCCGCTCCAGCCTGTGTAATTGCATTAAATAGCGTTGACTTCCCGACGTTAGGTAAGCCAACAATACCAGCTGTTAAAGCCATTCTTTCATCTCCTCTATATCAAACGTGCTCGTTATACTGCGTAATATGAACCTAGAGCAATTATAAGTAGGTTTACATGAAAAGACAAGCTAACCGTTATGCATTATCAATAGAAGAAACATTGCCAAAAAGAATAAATCAATGCTTTAAAACGGGAATTTGCATCTAATTCTTCTATACAAAAGACGAATTTCATTAAAAAAGCATGAGGCCTACTTAAACAGTTGGCTCCTCATGCTTGACGAGAATTTTCTTCAATTTTCGTTCAAAGTCTCTTCTTGGGATCATGACGCTATGCCCGCAACCTTCACATTTAATGCGAATATCCATGCCCAACCGAATCACTTTCCACCGATTGACACCACATGGATGGGGTTTCTTCATTTCAACGACGTCATGCAACCCAAACGCTTTGTCTGCCATCAGCTTTCACCTCTCTTGCTCACTTCATTGAATCTATTGTACAAAAAAACGGCGATGAAGAGCAATGCACAAAACAAAGGCCCTCTTTCAATCGTTCCTCCTTTTCTTTTTTATAGAAAAAACCCTTCTTTTAGATCATTTCATTTGTGACCAATAGTTACTTAAACTCCGCTTTTTTTCAATATTGTCACAAACACTGTAGGTCAAAAGGTTTTTATTGGTAGAACGCTGTGGTTTTTCCATATTTTTTGATTTATGATATCTGCATAAATGTTATGTGAGGGAGCAGGTACGATGGTCAATCGAAAGGATAGATTAACTGATAAAGAATATAAAATCATATCCGATCATGCTGGAAACATAGATAATTACCAGCAGCACCATACGATAGAAATAGGTCAGCAAATGCTCACTGTCCATGATTTTCTCAAGGTCGATCATCAATTATATGGTTTAACGATGCAGCCGGAACAATCAGATGAGTTCATCGTCGCTTTTCACTGTCCGATGCCAAAGCAAATGCCGGTGACCTCGCCACAAGATGTACACACCGCGGCACAGTCATTGCTTAAAACGGATTATGCCTATCCCATTGAAAGGAAGTCCCTTGATGTCAATCGAGATCATGTCTTTTTTAAAGGGAAGGAATACATAGAGCAAGTCAGTCAGAAGCATCCCAATGCAGGTATCTATCTCACTGGACAAGCCCTTGCCGGTGCTGTTTGTGCTTATGTTGCAACAGAACAGTCAGCTGTCAAAAAAGCCGTCACCTTTGATAGCCCCAATATATGGAGCAGTCTGGCGCCTTCGATTCAGCAGAAAGCGCAGCAAGGTCAATATACACGGATCTTGACTGAATATATTCAACCTAGTCATTATGTAGGTTTACTCAATCGTCATGATCATGGAGTTGGTCAAGTGAAGTACACCGTGCCGCCACAGCAGCAAGGCGATGTCCAAGAACCTGTTAAATATAAACAAAGAGAAATTGACACCTTTTTAAAATCAGCTTTTGCGTCTATGAATATAGAATGGAACGAATCCTTTGATACAAATGCTTTTTTAGCGCTTATTTCTGGGAGCTTAAAAGGAAATGGGTATTCATTCCACAAAAATGGATCTGCCCGAATTTTAGATGAACAGCTTGATCATAATACAAGTTTTACAGCTATGCTGTTGCAAGAAATCCATTCTGGACGTGCATATGCACAAAGTGGTCTAGAAATTATCATAAAATCCCATTTACTGAAAAATTCATCCTACGATCTCCAAAGTGTGATTGAACATGAAGTACACACTATATTTGATAAAATCGATGGGATCGATGAAAGTGTAAAAGACGCCGTCCAGCATGTAAAACAAGAGCTCAAAGGACTCGTAGGCTTTGGCCACTATGATTTATTAAGTCCAAGTGATGTGGAAGCACTGATAGAAGAAGTCAGGATGGAACAACATCATTCCTCCTTTTATTCACATGAAAAACAACTGAATGCCCTATACACCTTGAGAGATTACGAACAAGAACTTTCTACCCTTTCAAGACATATGTACACAATGGGTGATGATTACGCCAAGGCAGATAGGCGCCTTGCGATGCAAATGGGTATTCATTAAGAAAGGAGTCGCCGCATGATCAATCAAAATAAACCTCCTAGTGACGCCCAGCGTTTCTTGCAAAATGTGAGTGCCCGCCGATCCATGTCTGTATTTGAAAATCAATCGGCACCACAAACACAAACGCAGTCCCCAGAAGAAATAGCCGCAATTCAGGCCATACGAAGAGAAGGACAGCGAAAGGATCTAAAACGCCTGCTCAAAATGCGGCTGCATGACGAATTAGCAAACACTCGTGTGCACTTGGAGTATCAATTGTCTAAAACCGAAGACATGATCAATCAGACGACCATTGTCAAACAACACATCTCCCAGCATTTAAAAGGACAAGCCATTTCAGAATTAGAGGAACGCCTTCAGCGTCTCAAGCAAATGCCAGTCTATGATGATATCAAAGACGCCATTGACTCTATTCGGATAAAATAAGCACAGCTCTGACAAAGAGAGGTGCTTATTTTATTTTATCAATATAATTTTTAGGGCGAGAAAATATCTTTTTACTTAAAATCGGATATAGCATTAAACACACAAGCAAATAAAGATTCAGCAAGCTATATATCGGATATAAGAAAGCAATTAAATCGGCAAACCCAAGAGATGTCAAAGGTGCCATCAACAGAAGCATCACGAGCACAACCAGCCAGCGGGGCAATGGTACAAAAGAGAGCATTCGGCTCGATAAACCAAATAAACCTGCCGCTGTCGTCGTATAAATGGCTAGACAAAGGACAACAGTCATAAACACAAACAATGATGTCGGCGCTCCTTCTAATACTGTAAACAAAGGAATGCCTTCTGCTGATAGGCTCCCAGAAATATCAACCAGTATTTCGTTATACACGTACGAGATGACCCCAAAAATCAGGCCACTTAATATACTCGCCACTTTTGCCTCGCCAAGGCCCTTCATTTCTTTTCCAACCGAAGACAGCACTGCGACCACAGATAAGATATTCAAAGAAGCAAAGACAATGCTGGCAGGCCAATTATACTGCTGCCCAAAATCGATCCGCCACATATGATCATGGTTCATATAATAAAAAACAAACGCATAGATGAGCCCCGCCACCAAAATTGGTATAATGAAAGCATTCACAGATAAGAGCCCTTTCACATCCCAGAAAAAAATCATAAATGAAAATAAACAAAATGCACCGATACCCACCCAAAATGGCACATGATACATCTCGAGCGTCACTCCGCCACCGGCAATCATGACTGTCGTTGTCGTGAATAAATAAAGGACAATTAAAACGTCATACACTTTAGCCAGCCATGGACCGACAAGTCGCTCTAACACTGGCACAAAGTGATCGGCACGTACCTCATAACTGATTTTTAACACCACATAGGTAGACAGCATGAACATCAATGTAAACAGTAGAATGGCTAGTCCACTATCAATGCCAAAAAACTGCCAAATTTCTTGGCCGGAAGCATACCCCGCTCCTATTAAGCTTCCTAAAATTAAAAGCGTCCACCTTGAACCAGCCTTCCACACAATCATCACCTCATAGGTATAGAATTAAGCTTGTTTCCGTATACTGTTACTAACTACTATGACAAGGAAGTGAGACCTATGAATAGCAAGAACGGTCTTTTTTTTAGAAATAGGGTGAAAGAATACGTGTCCCATACGGATACAAACGCCATTCAACAGCTTAAAAGTATTTTATTCTCGCATCTTCAGAAAGCAGGAAAAAGACCCGTTGCCATCGTTTGTATTGGAACAGACCGCTCAACTGGCGACTCTCTAGGTCCACTTGTTGGTACAAAGCTTTCAAGTCTTGATTTGAAAAAGCTTCATGTATATGGAACGCTCTCTGATCCAGTTCATGCGGTCAATTTAAAAGAAAAGCTCGCTGAAATTGAACAAGCTCATAAACATCCGTTTATTGTAGCGATTGATGCTTGTTTAGGAAGAGTGAAAAGTGTAGGCTCCTTCCAAATTGGAGATGGACCGTTAAAGCCTGGAGCGGGTGTACAAAAGGAGCTGCCAGAGGTAGGAGATATTCATATTAATGGGATCGTCAATGTGAGCGGCTTTATGGAATACTTCGTTCTTCAAAACACACGCCTTCATCTTGTCATGTCTATGGCCAATACACTTTCTGAAAGTCTATCTCATATTGATCAAATGGATTGGACGAGAGAAAAAAACCGTTCTCTTTTCGCACCTATTCAAAATATCACTGGGAGAATATAAAAAAGACCATCTCGTATCAAGATGGTCACTCTGATGCTTCTCTCGTAGAAAGCAATTCCAGGATTCTTTCTAAATCTTCGTTGGAGAGAAATTCAATCTCTATTTTCCCTTTTTTCTTCTGTTTCTTGATCGTCACTGAAGTGCCAAAGTAGTTTTGTAAGAAAGACTCTCTTTCTTTCAACATTCGATCCTTTGGTGCTTCTTTTTTCTTTGTTTCACGTGGAACATTTTCGTTTAACTGCTGAACAAGTTTCTCAACCTGACGTACGTTTAACCCCTCGTCCACGATTTTCTTTACCAATGGCGCCAGCTTATTTTTATTTTTCAAGCTAAGCAATGTTCTTCCATGCCCCATCGATAACGTTCCATCTGCAATCAGCTTTTGTACTTCATCCGGTAAAGTCAAAAGACGGAGATGGTTCGCAATATGCGGTCTGCTCTTCCCTAATCGCTTCGCTAATTCCTCTTGCGTCACACTTAGGTGATCTAGCAAAGAAGCATAGGCTTCCGCTTCTTCCAATGGAGATAAATCCTCGCGTTGCAGGTTTTCTAAAAGGGCAATCTCTCTCATGAGCGTTTCTGAAAATTCTCTGACGATCGCAGGAATCGTTGTCAGACCAGCTTGCTGTGCTGCACGGAAACGACGTTCACCTGCTACAATGTCATATCCTTTAATCGATTTACGAACAATGATGGGCTGTAAAACACCGTGCTGCTGAATGGATTCTTTGAGATCAGACAATGCATCTTCATCAAACGTTTTCCTTGGCTGATATGGGTTTGGACGCAATTCCTTTATTTTGATTTCTTCAACCGTTTCTTCATTTGAGTCTACAGTGTTAAATAATGCATTAATACCCTTTCCAAGACCTTTAGCCATTCGCATCCACTTCCTTTGCTAAGTCTAAATAGACATCTGCACCTCTTGAACGTGGATCATACAAGATAATCGGTTTCCCATGACTAGGCGCTTCACTCAGTCTCACATTTCGCGGAATCACGGTCTGATAGACTTTATCTCTAAAGTATTTCTTCACTTCTTCGATGACTTGAATTCCAAGATTTGTTCGTGCATCAAGCATTGTCAGCAAGACACCTTCAATGGCAAGATCCGTATTTAAATGCTTCTGCACGAGACGAACGGTGTTTAACAATTGGCTCAATCCTTCAAGCGCATAATATTCGCACTGTACCGGGATTAAAACGGAATCGGATGCTGTTAACGCATTAATCGTCAGTAATCCGAGTGATGGCGGGCAGTCAATAATCATATAATCATAATTTTGCTTAACAGATTCAAGTGCTCTCTTCAATCTCACTTCACGTGAAATCGTAGGCACAAGCTCTATTTCAGCCCCTGCAAGCTGTATCGTCGCAGGAATGACATCAAGATTTTCGACCTCTGTCGTCTTAATTACATCAAGAACATCTGCATCATCAACTAAAATATCGTACACGCACTTCTCTACGTCGGCCTTCTCAATCCCAATACCACTCGTGGCATTGCCCTGCGGATCAATATCAACTAACAACACTCGTTTACCTATGTATGCTAAACACGCACTCAAATTAACAGAAGTTGTCGTCTTCCCAACGCCGCCCTTCTGGTTGGTAATCGCTATGATTTTTCCCACGATGTCACCCACTTTCAACTTAACAAGTTTCTCATTCATTCATACTTCCTATTCTATCAAAAAAAGTATGAAACGTTTGCTTTTTTTGTTTCTCCATTATATATTCGTCAGCAAATGTCTATTTTCGTACATGAAAAGACGAACCTAAACGCATTGAAAAATATATCAATATATCTTTTTTCAAAAAAGATGTGCATAAAAAACCCTCACTTCCATCAAAAGTGAGGGGCACTTGTCAAAAATGTAATCCGCCAATTGTACGGCCTTCGTTCACAATAATCTTAGGGGTCACCGTTTTATAGCTTCTCTTTTTTAAGAATCCATAGGGGGTCTTAATGGTAAATGTCGCATGTCCTACAGCATCGCCTGTTTTAGCATAGGCCTGCCACACAATCTTTGAACAATAAGTCGGGTCCAGCGATTGAATTGACATGGTGATGGAGTAACGAGCCTTTGGATGAGCTTTCACATAATCGCGTGCCCATTCTCCTGCCAGGTCTGCTGTGTCTTCTTGATTAATACGAATGACCTTTGTATTGGCATTATAGCGAAACCAGTTAAGAATGGAATCAATCTGAGGATGCTGTCGAAACCCGGGAATAGAAGCAAAGCTTTTCTCATTAATGACGATACCTGCATGTCCAACGATTCCCTTCAAAGCATCAGTGTTTGTCACCAATATATCCCCTTTTTTAGGCAAAATATCAGTACCAGGATACGGCTTTCCTAAAAGGCGCTTGATGGTGTGCGGCTTTTCATCCGTCACAAACTCATCCTGCTTGTTTTGTTGTAAGCCATAATCCTTCAAATGATCGCCAGCTGAAATCAAGTCAATTGTGTCATCCTGAGACTCATGATCATGATTTAATTGATCTAAAGTGATCTCTTTCGAAACAGCACCTTGTTTCTTCAGGACGTTCAGTTCTTTTTTGGTCAGTGGACTTTCTTCTGCAGGAACGGTTGGCGAATTCACAGCAAATGTGGTTGTTTCATTTGTAAAAAGAAAAAAAGAAAATAGTAAATAACAAATAATAACAAAATTCATCTTTTTCATTTTCATCGAGTTGTGTCACCTCCTTTCTTCTATGAAAATCACATTTTACCAATTTATGATTAATAAGTAAATATAATGTAGAGTCAACAAAAAAAGCTGACGAGTGGCTCTCATCAGCTTTTTTCTATTTAGGAATGCGAATTGTTAATTGGATATATTCCTCAAATTCCTCTTCCTCGGTATTTATTTTAAGCCCGCTGTCTTCTACCATATGGAGAGACTGACGAATGGTATTCATCGCAATTCGTGTATCACGACTAAACGCCTTACGTTTTGGCTTCGGTTTGCGATCTGTTTTTTGTTCAAGCATTTTCACTACACGCTCTTCAGTCTGTTTTACATTCAGCTGCTTTTCGATGATTTCCTGCAATAGCGCGATTTGTAATTCTGGAAGCTTTAGGGGTACAAGTGAACGTGCATGCCTTTCAGAGATTTTTTTCTCTAAAATGGCCTGTTGTACCTCTTCAGGCAACTTTAAAAGTCTTAATTTGTTTGCAACAGTTGATTGTCCCTTACCTAAACGCTGAGCAAGCGCTTCCTGTGTTAAATCATGAAGCTCTAAAAGACGTGCATAGGCATGAGCCTCTTCAATAGCAGACAGCTCTTCTCTTTGCAAATTTTCAATCAATGCCACAGATGCCGTTTCCGTATCAGTAAAATCTTTTATAATAGCGGGGATTTTCTCCCAATGAAGAGTCTGTACCGCTCTCCAACGTCTTTCGCCGGCGATCAGTTCATATTTTCCTTCTTCTTCTGTCGGTCTGACAACAATAGGTTGAATAATGCCATGGGTATGAATCGTCGTGGCCAGCTCATGTATCTTTTCTTCTGAAAAAATGGTGCGTGGCTGAAAACGGTTTGGCATAATTGTGTCGACCGGGAGCTCCTGTATCTCTTCCTTTAATGTATCATGCTCAGCAATCTCTGCCTCTATTTCGGTTTCACGCTCAGGATGTTCTTTGTCACCAAGCCCGAAGAAGCGTGAGAGTGAATGCTTCATGAACCTACACCACCTTTAAAAACTACCTTTTTATAATTCTATTTTCTCATGTTTTTTCCTTCTGTAAAATCTTAAATATTGAAGAAAAATCGACCTTTTACATGATCAACCTTCTATTGGTGATTTATTAGGTGTTCCTGGTTTTCTAGGATATTTTTTTGGTGTTTGCTTTTTCTTTTCAATGACAATGATGTTCCGTTCGCTTTCTTCTAAAGGAAGAACAAAGGAATGCTTTTCAACAACCTCTCCTCCGAGGACAGTAACGGCTTTCTTTCCTGCTTGCATTTCTTCATCAGCAGCAGATGCTTTTAATGCCACAAACAACCCTTCCTTTTTTACAAGGGGCAGACATAGTTCGCTCAAGACGGATAAACGCGCAACTGCTCTAGCAGTGACAAGATCATAGCTTTCACGCTTTTCCTTACGTTGTCCAAACGTCTCCGCACGATCATGATAAAAAGTAGTATCTTGTAAGTTTAACCCTTTTGCTAACTCATTAAGAAACGTAATTCGTTTCTGAAGAGAATCAACAATGGTCACATGTAGATGAGGGAAGCAAATTTTAAGAGGAATGCTTGGGAAACCAGCACCAGCTCCAATATCGCAAATCGTCGTCACTTTGTGAAAATCAATGAAAAATGATGCGGAAATGGAATCATAAAAATGCTTTAAATACACTTCTTCCTTTTCAGTAATGGACGTCAAATTCATTTTCTCGTTCCATTCTACAAGCATGCGGAAGTAAATTTCAAATTGTTCAAGCTGCACAGGAGAAAGAGTCATCCCTTTCTCCTCTAGTGCTGCTGTAAATTGTTCAATGTTCATGCCGACATCCTTTCTATTCTGCTATCTTCGCAATACGTCCCTGCTCTAAATATACTAAAAGGATAGAAATATCAGCAGGGTTAACGCCTGAAATACGAGAAGCCTGTGCAACAGAAAGCGGTCGGACTTCTTTCAGTTTTTGTTTCGCTTCAGTTGCAATTCCTTTGATTGCATCATAATCAATACGATCAGGAATCTTTTTGTTCTCCATCTTTTTCAGCTTTTCAACTTGTTGGAGTGACTTTTCGATATAACCTTCGTATTTAATTTGAATCTCTACCTGCTCACACACATCAGAAGGTAGCGGTGTTTCAGCAGGAGCTAACTTCACAACTGATTCATAGTTCATTTCTGGACGCTTCATTAAATCACTTGCACGAATACCGTCCTTCAGCTCACTTCCACCAAGTGAACGAATAAATTCTTGTGTCTCAGCTGTAGGTTTGATGATGACTGAATATAGACGTTTTTTCTCTGCTTCAATGGCTTCTTTTTTCTGCTGGAATGCTTGGAATCTTTCTTGAGATATTAATCCAATATGATAGCCCAGTTCAGTTAATCTTAAATCCGCATTGTCATGACGAAGAAGCAAACGATATTCTGCACGGGATGTTAAAAGACGGTAAGGTTCATTTGTTCCCTTTGTGACAAGATCATCAATGAGAACACCGATATATGCATCAGATCGGCTTAAAATGACTTCTTCTTTACCCAATGCTTTTCTTCCTGCATTAATACCTGCCATAATTCCTTGACCTGCTGCTTCCTCGTAGCCAGACGTACCATTAATTTGGCCAGCTGTATATAATCCAGAAATTTTCTTCGTCTCGAGTGTAGGCCACAACTGAGTAGGCACAATTGCATCATACTCAATGGCATAACCCGCTCTCATCATTTGTACATTTTCGAGCCCTGGGATGGTAGAAAGCATGCGCTGCTGTACATCCTCTGGAAGACTTGTAGATAATCCTTGAACATACACTTCCTGCGTATTACGACCTTCTGGCTCTAAGAAAATTTGATGTCTCGGTTTGTCATTGAAACGAACCACTTTATCTTCAATGGAAGGACAGTATCTAGGACCAGTTCCTTTAATCATACCTGAATACATTGGAGAACGGTGAAGATTCTCATCAATAATTTGATGTGTTTCTAAACTCGTATATGTTAACCAGCATGGCAGTTGGTCTGTTATATATTCAACCGTTTCATAGGAGAACGCCCGCGGAACGTCATCACCTGGTTGAATTTCTGTTTTACTATAGTCAATCGAGTGACTATTCACTCGAGGAGGTGTTCCTGTTTTAAAGCGAACCAAATCGAATCCTAACTCTGCTAGGTGATCCGATAATTTGATCGATGGCTGCTGGTTATTAGGACCACTTGAATACGATAGATCCCCTAAAATAATGCGGCCTTTTAAGAAAGTCCCAGTCGTTAATACAACAGACTTCGCACGATAGTTAGCCCCTGTTTGTGTAACGACACCTTTACATTCATCATCTTCTACAATTAAATGATCCACCATACCTTGAAGCATTGTCAGGTTCGGTTCATTTTCCATTGTTTTTTTCATTTCATGCTGATATTGGAACTTGTCTGCTTGCGCTCTTAAAGCACGAACAGCAGGTCCTTTCCCCGTATTCAGCATGCGCATTTGAATATGCGTTTTATCTATATTTCGTGCCATTTCTCCGCCCAATGCATCAATTTCTCTAACGACAATCCCTTTTGCAGGACCGCCTACGGACGGATTACATGGCATAAAAGCAACCATATCGAGGTTGATAGTCAATACAAGTGTTTTAGCGCCCTGTCTTGCAGAAGCAAGAGCAGCCTCAACCCCAGCATGACCGGCACCCACGACGATGACGTCATAATTGCCAGCTTCATAACCCATTTCTTATGTTCCTCCCTTTACTTTCCTAAACAGAATTGAGAGAATAACTGATCAATCAAGCTTTCATGAACAGCATCTCCTATAATTTCACCGAGCTGTTCCCAGCAACGTGTTAAATCTATTTGAACAATGTCGATTGGTACGTCCATTTCAATTCCTTCAAGAGCATCCTCAATTGATTTTTTTGCTGCCTGAAGTAAGGCAATATGCCTTGTATTACTTACATACGTTAAATCTCCACTTTCAATTGATCCAGTGAAGAACAAAGATTGAATCGCCATTTCAAGCTCATCAATGCCCTTTTCTTGTAATAATGATGTAGTGACCACCGGACGATCCTTTGCTAACTGCTTGACCTTTTCTACATCAAGCTTAGGCTCAAGGTCTGTCTTATTCACAATCACGATGATATCCATACCTGAGACAGCCTCAAAAAGCTTAATATCTTCTTCTGATAATTCTTCGCTATAATTGAGCACAAGTAAAATCAGGTCAGCTTCTTTTAAGACCTGTCTAGATCGTTCAACCCCTATGCGCTCAACAATGTCCTCTGTCTCACGTATACCCGCAGTATCGACTAGACGGAGAGGTACACCTCTTACATTCACATATTCCTCAATAACATCTCTCGTAGTTCCAGGAATATCTGTGACAATGGCCTTTGTTTCCTGTACAAGGCTATTCAGCAAGGAAGACTTGCCAACATTCGGCCTTCCTATAATGACAGTGGATAAGCCCTCTCGAAGGATTTTCCCTTGCTGGGAAGTCGAGAGAAGCGACTCAATTTCTTTTTTGACCGATGTCGCTTTTTCCACTAAGACGCGGTGTGTCATTTCTTCCACATCGTCATACTCAGGGTAGTCAATATTGACTTCAATATGCGCCAGTGTTTCCAGGATCTCGCCGCGCAGTCGCTGAACCAAACCGGAGAGACGTCCCTCCATTTGAGTAATTGCTACATTCATCGCTCGATCCGTCTTTGCCCGAATCAAGTCCATGACAGCCTCTGCTTGCGATAGATCTATTCTTCCATTTAAGAAAGCACGCTTTGTGAACTCACCTGGCTCCGCTAATCTTGCTCCTTCTCTTAAAGCAAGCTGCAATACTTTATTGACCGTTACAATTCCGCCATGGCAGTTAATCTCAATAACGTCTTCTCTCGTAAATGTTTTTGGCGCTCGAAGTACTGACACCATGACCTCTTCTATTACTTGATCAGTCCTTGCATCCACGATATGACCATAATGAATGGTATGAGAATCCACTGATACAAGTTTTTTCTCCTTAGGCCCTTTATACATCCGATCAGCGATCTGTACCGCCTCAGGCCCACTTAAACGAATAATCGCAATTGCTCCTTCACCCATCGGTGTCGAAATGGCTGCAATTGTATCCATCGCTCAATCACCTCTTTCTCTACTTTAATAGACAGTCTTTTATCTATTAAATGGACGTTGTCCATCTCTATATCAAAAACGCTTAATCCAAAATTTAAAGATACCATAAATGAAAGCGAAGTGAAAGTATCCTCTATCTAATTATCCACAGCTTTGCATCCTATCTATTTTAACACTTAACTTATCCACATGTGAATAACGACGTTCTAAACTTATCTTCACATCTTACACCGAAACACAATAAATTTAAACGCCCTGATGCCTTTGTTTACTTGTAAAAATGACATTTTCCACTCGAATTACATCCTAACTTTTTAGAAATAAAGGATGAATCTTCTATAGAAACACAATTTTTCAATAAAAAAAGACTAAAATCCAGCTTTGCTGAATTCTAGTCTTTCTGTTATTTTTTATACAGCACCACTACATGACGCTTACTGCCTGTATCTTCCGATGCCGTTGCTAGTTCTTTAGAAAAAGTAGCAATCGTATCATGAATTACTTTTCGTTCGTTCGAAGGCATTGGTTCAAAATGAACCTTTCTCTTCGTTTTTAAAACTTTGTTTGCCATCTTGACGGCATATTGTTCAAGTGCTTCTTGTCGCTTCTTCCTATAATCTCCAATATCGATGGTAATATGATGATACTGATCAGAATAGCGATTAAACACTAGCTGTACCAAGGTTTCTAAAGAGTACAAAGTTTGTCCTCTTTTTCCAATCATTAATGACGTTTTATCTCCATCAATGTGGAAAGAAATCTTTTTCGGTTCCTGTTTGGAAATAATTTTCGCTTTAGGATCAATTGATTTAACAATATTATCTAAATACTGTGTAGCTAATTTAAGAGCATTTCTCTTTTCTATCAACTTGACTACAGCTTGTCTTTTGCCAAATAATCCTAAGAACCCTTTATTTCCTTCATCCACAATTGTGATATCTACTTCTTCTTTTAGAAGCTGAATTTGCTTAAGTCCGGAATCTACTGCTTCTTCGATTGTACGACCGACAGCAGTTATTTCCTTCATTTTTTATTCCCGCCAGCTTTTTCTTTTGTATCTAATTTTACTTGAGGAGTTTTAATCACTAATGTTTGGATGATCATGAAAATGTTACCTACAACCCAGTACAATGAAAGTGCTGCTGGGAAACTAATAGCAAATACAATGATCATAATCGGCATAACCCATAACATGATCGCCATCTGAGGGTTGTCCGAAGGATTTCCAGCCATCATCAGTTTTTGCTGAATGAAAGTAGCTACCCCCGCAATGATCGGTAATAGGAACAATGGATCTGGACTGCCTAAGTCAAACCATAAGAATGTATGCTTTTTAATTTCTGCTGTTCTCATAATCGCATGATAAAAACCGATTAGGATTGGCATCTGAATTAAAATCGGGAAACAGCCAGCTAATGGATTGACGCCATTTTTTTGGAAAAGGGCCATTGTTTCCTGCTGTAGCTGCTGCTGAGTTTTTTGATCTTTAGAGCTATATTTTTCACGAAGCTTTTTCAATTCAGGCTGCAATGCTTGCATTGCTTTTGTACTTCTTAACTGCTTAATCATTAATGGTAAAATGAGCAAGCGGATTAACAGTGTCACAATAATGATCGCAACCCCGTAGTTTTCACCAGTCAAATTTGCCATGTACGTGATTAATTGAGATAGCGGATAAACAATATAAGAGTTCCAGAATCCCTTACTATCTGATGTGATTGGTTCATTAATTTGTGTACATCCTGCCAATAGAACCAATGCGCCAATCAAGCTAAATATTAGTAATAATCGCCTTTTCAACAAGATTCCTCCCATTACTTCAAACTTTATTTAAGTTGGAATTGATTACGAAAGTGACTCACCTAATCAGTATGGTAACATTTTTTCATTACAAAGTGGTGGTTTCATTTTAATTCACTAGATGAAGGAAGCGCTTTTAAAAATTGATTCAACGAAAGTTTCTATTACGAAGACTTTTTCGGTTGTTGTTGATAAACAGCGGATTTTCTAAATAAATGTTGGAGAGACTTCTTTGTTTCTTCAAAGGTCAATTCACTTGCTGGTTTTCTTGCAATGACAATGTAGTCTTTTTCTTGCTTTAACTTATGACCTTCCTCTAAAAACACCTGGCGGATCAGTCGTTTAATTCGATTTCTCATCACTGCATTACCTATCTTCTTACTGACAGACAATCCTAAACGCAGTTCATCTTGATTTGGTTGATCCAGCTGGTAAATAACGAATTGACGATTCGCCATTGATTGACCTTTTTTAAACACTTTTTGAAACTCTTCATTTTTTTTTAGCCTGTTTCGCTTCTTCATGTTTTCTTCCACTCCGATAAAAACTGACAGTTCATTTACGATTTTATGTAAAAAAGACCACTGACATTATTCAGTGGCCTAAGCTGATAATTTTTTTCTACCTTTGCTGCGGCGTCGCTTTAAAACTAGACGTCCGTTCTTAGAACTCATACGGCTGCGGAAGCCATGAACTTTACTACGCTTACGGTTATTTGGTTGAAACGTTCTTTTCATTTATGACACCTCCCTGAGGAATAGCTGTTTAAGACAGTCTAACTCATTATATTTGTGTAACCCATCGATTGTCAATATCAACGATAAAACTCTTATTATCAACCTTATAAGCATAACATAATTTATCAAACGAAGAAACCTTCTTTTTTAGTTTCTAACATTTTATTCTCTTTTTCCTCCTAAAAGGCCTCCAAAACAAGGGTGTGGATATTTTTCCGGCATATTTAGACTATCCACATTCATTATCGACATTTTTTTCACACAAATAACCGGTGTGGATAATTAATTTTCAACAGGATGTAAAGTGTGTGGATAAGTTTGTGACACCCATTGCGCCATCGTGTTTATTTTGATATTATATTTGTGTTTTAACTCTTAATTAATTATCTGACCTATTTATGTTATCCACAAACTGTGGACAACCTGTGGAAAGATATTACACAGCTTGTTGAATTGTTTATCCACAGACTGTGTAATTTGTCGAAAAGACGTTTTTCTACTATATTATTTGTTTTCAACAATGTATGTGCACGAATGGTAATGACCATTTGCTCTTTTTCGTGTTCTATAACAGTTTGATACTGGTCATTTTAAAAAGAAAAGGAGGGGGGAGAAGCCTT